>CAVOTS010000001.1:0-709255 GCA_963699425.1 uncultured Solirubrobacteraceae bacterium
GTAGTTCTCAGTGGACATCGCGGGCGGTCAGATCGTCGAGGGTCTCGCGGCGGACGACGACGCGGGCCCGGCCGTCGGCGCAGAAGATCACCGGCGCCCGCGGCACCCCGTTGTAGTTGTTCGCCATCGAGTAACCGTACGCACCGGTCGCGGGCGTCGCGATCACGTCGCCGCGGCGCGGCGATTCGAGCCGCGCGTCATGGACGATCACGTCGCCTGACTCGCAGTGCTTGCCGACGAGCACGCAGCTCTCACCGCCGCCGACTCGGTCCGCGACGTAGGCCTCGTAGCGTGCGCCGTAGAGCATCGGGCGCAGGTTGTCCGACATCCCGCCGTCGACCGCGACCCACGTCGACACGTTGCGCTTGACGCTCTGGACTGTGTAGAGCGTCAGTCCGGCGTTCGCCGTCAACGACCTCCCGGGCTCCAGGATCAGCGTCTGCTGCGGCCCGTGCCCGGCAGCGCGCGCCGCCTGGATGACCGCATCGACGTACTCGCGCACCGGCGGCGGCGTCGCGCCGCGGGCCTGGTAGGTGGCGGCCAGCCCGCCGCCGAGGTCCCAGACCGCCAGTCCGGCGAAGCCGGCGAGCGCCGCCGCAGCCCGCCGGAAGGGCTCGAGCTCGAACAGCTGCGAGCCGATGTGGGCGTGGATCCCGGCGCCGTCGAGCACGCCGCGCTCGGCGATGCGCGCGAGCGCCGCGGCAGCGCGGTCGGGGCTCAGGCCGAACTTGGAGTTCGCCTGCCCCGTCGAGATCTTCTCATGCGTCTCGCCGCTGACGTCGGGCGTGACGCGCACGAGGACGCGCTGGCGGCGCCCGGCCGCGAGCTCTTCGAGCAGCTCGAGCTCGTCCTCGTTGTCGATCACGATCAGCGCCACGCCGGCCGCGAGCGCCTGTTCGAGCTCGGCCCGCGACTTCGCGTTGCCGTGCATCACGATCCGCTCGGCCGGGAAGCCCGCCGCGAGCGCGAGGTGCAGCTCGCCCTCGGAGGCGACGTCGCACCACAGGCCCTCGCGGGCGAAGATCGCCAATGCCGCCGTGCACGGGAAGGCCTTCGAGGCGAAGGCGATCTGCACGTCGCCGCCGGCCGCGGACGCGGCCGTGCGGTAGGCGCGCGCGCCCTCGACGAGGTCGCGTTCGGCCACGACATAGGCCGGCGTGCCGAACTCGCGCGCGAGCTCGACGGCGTCGCAGCCCCCGATCTCGATACGGCCGTCCGCCGTCAGCCGGCTGTCGTCGGGGAACGCTGGCGAAAGCTCGAGCATCGTGCTCATCGGCGGGATTATCGCGGGCGCGCGCCGCTAGGCGACGCGGGGGCGGAATGCTGCGCTGCCGCCGCGCACGTAGAGCGTCGTCAGCCAGACGGCGCCGATGACCATCAGGGCGAAGGACTCGATCTGCGGTGCCGTGAGTCCGAGCCAGACGTGGCTGTTGCGGCGGATGAACTCGACGAGGAACCGCTCGAGTCCGCTCGCGAACAGGTAGGTCGCGAGGATCACGCCAGGTTTGACGCGGTCGCGCATTCGCCAGAGAACCCATGCGAGGATCGCCATCGCGCTCGTCTCGTAGATCGGGGTCGGTTCGACCGTCACGCCGGCCGGCGTCGGGACCGTGCCGTGCGGGTAGCCCATCGCCCACGGCAGCGTCGAGCGGATCCCGTAGTCGCCGTCGCCGGAGACCTGACAGCCGATCCGGCCGATCGCGTAGCCGAGTGCGAGCACCGTCGCGGCCATGTCGAGCATCTGCCAGGAGAGGACTTTGCGCCAGTGCATCCACACGAGCACCGTGATCGCGCCGCCGATCGCGCCGCCGTACCAGACCAGGCCCGAGCCCGAGAAGATGTTGTTCAGCAGGTGCGCGCGGACCTGCGAGTAGTTCTGGACGATGTAGTAGAGCCGCGCGCCGACGACGCCGCCGAGCAGCGCCGCGAAGATCACCTCGTAGGCCCACTCCGAGGGATGGCCGAGCTCGCGCAGGCGACGGGCGGCAACCGCCCCGCAGGCCAGGAAGGCGAGCGCGAAGCAGACCCCGAAGGTCTTGATCGAAATGCCGAGGACGTTGATTTCTGGATGCATCTCAGGAGCGCCCGAAGTCGCCCGCAGACTTTAGGGCAACGCAAACTTCGTCTGCCACAATCACGCGTAATGGCACGCAGCGTGAAGTTCGGAAAGGACGGCGGCCTCCAGGCGCGCATGGTCCTGACGATGTTCCTGCTCGGGCTCGTCTACGTGGCCTTCGTTGCCGCGCTGATCGCCGCCCGGGCCGGCGCCGCGGCGATCGTCCTGTTCGCCCTGATGCTCCTGTTGCTGCAGTACTTCACGGCGGACAAGATTGCGCTCGCGACGCTCGGCGTGAAAGAGGTCACGCCCGAGGAACAGCCGGAGCTTCACGCGATCATCGACCACCTCTGCATCCAGGCCGACATCCCGAAGCCGCGGGTCTGCATCATGGAACACCAGATGCCCAACGCGTTCGCGATGGGGCGCAGCAAGAAAGCGACGACAGTCACTGCGACGACCGGCCTGCTGCAGCTGCTCGACCACAACGAACTCGAAGCGGTGATGGCGCACGAGATCACGCACGTCGTCAACCGCGACGTGATGGTCATGACGCTCGCGAGCTTCTTCGCGACGCTCGCCTCGATGATCATGCAGTTCGCCTTCTTCTTCGGGGGCGGCTACGGCCGCGGCAACCGCGAACAGCAGGGCGCGATCGCGATCGTGATGGTCGCCTCGGTGCTGGTCTACGCGATCTCGTTCATGCTGCTGCGCGCGCTTTCGCGATACCGCGAGTTCGCCGCCGACCGCGGTTCGGCGGTGCTGACGGGCCGCCCGAGTGCGCTCGCCGCCGCGCTGATCAAGATCTCCGGCACGATCGAACGCGTGCCCCAGGAGGATCTGCGCCGGGCCGAAGGGATGAGCGCCTTCTTCATCATTCCGGCGCGATCCAAGAAGTCGCTGATGAACATCTTCTCCGACCACCCGACGCTCGAAAAGCGCTTGGCGGCGCTCGAACGGTACGAGGCCCAGCTGCAGCAGGGCGCGGCCGCCTAGCGCGGTGTCGCTGCGCGACATCCTCACGGGCCGCCACCAGGTCAAGGGGCCGGCGCCGGACCGGCTGTTCGCGATCTCGACGGCATACGTCTCGCTCGGCGCCGGCCAGGGCATCGACTCGACCGGCCGCGCGGCGATCGTCTTTCAGGCCCTGCAGACGGCGGACTTCGAAGCGGCGCTCCGCGAAACCGAAGAAGTCGTGACCGCGACCGGCGGCGAGACGGGCACCAAGGTCTCGAGCACCGAAGACGAGTTCGGCTATCGCTGGATGGTCTTCGAGAACGCCGGGGAGGAAGGCGTTGAAGACCTCGCTGTCGGGATCAATGCCGTCTCAGGATCGATCGAGATGGCCGGCCACGGCGAGCGTCTGCTGTGCGCGGTGTTCGCGTTCCGTGACGCCCAGAAGCGCCCGCTGTACTTCATCTACAGCTACAAACGCGGCACCTGGTACCCGTTCGTGCCGAGCGGCGACAAGGAGCGCGCAACCGAACGTGAGCTGCAGCTCAAGGCGAAGGTCGGGACGGAACTTCCGATCGAGCCGGAACTCGAGCGCTGGTTCCCCCTCTGGGGGATCCCGATCTAGTCGGGGATCAGGCCTTCGCCGGTGAACTCCTGCGAGGCCTCGTCGAACGAGATGTCGGCCGGCGGGAGGATCACCTGCGAGGGCTCGAGCTCGTCGTCGCCGAGCCGCTCGCCGCTGCTGCGCACGAAGTCCAGCAGCCCGCCGTAGGCTGCCGGGAAATCGGTCGCGCGACCGTCCTCGAGCGTTGCCTGCACCTCCCGCTCGAGCTCGTTCAGTCGTCCCGCGTCCGCCTCGGCCAGTTGATACTGGCCCTCGCCGGAGATGCGGACGATCATGCGGCGGGCTCCTCGGGAGCCGCCTGCCCGGCCTCCTCGGCGGCGGGCGCCGCCTGCTCGCCGTCGCCGGCGGCGATCTGCTGCGGTTCGCCGCCACCGGCGAGCTCGGCCTTCATTTTCGCGAGCTCGCTGTCAACAGCCGGCTGGCTGGAGAGCTGCTTGAGCTGGCGGTCGATGTCGTCTTCGCCGGAGCCGAGCTGCGTGATGTCGTCGAACGTGCCCGCCTGTTCGAGCTCGGACACCGCGTCGGCGCGGGCCTTCATGTTTTCGGTCTTGTCGACGGCGCGCTGCATCGCCAGTCCGACGTCGGCCATCTGCTCGCCGACGCCGGTCGCGGCCTCGGAGATGCGCACCTGGGCCTCGGCGGCCGAGTACTGCGCCTTGATGACCTCCTTCTTGGTGCGGAAGGCTTCGATCTTCGCGCGCAGCTGTTTCTCGGAGTCGGTGAGCTTCTGCTGCTGTTCCTCGAGTTCGCCGACCTGCTGGTCGAGCGACTGAAGCTCGGTCTGCGCGACGTTCTTGCGCTCAAGCGCGGTCCGCGCGAGATCTTCGTCGCCGGAGGCGAGCGCCTGCCGGGCCTGGGTGTCGAGCTTGACGACGCTCTTCTGCAGGCTGCTCTCCTGCATCTGGAGCCGCTTCTTGGCGGTTACGACGTCAGCGATGCCCTTCTTGACGTTCTGCAGCTGCTCGATCTGCTTTTGGTAGCTGTAGTCGAGCGTCTCCGCGGGATCTTCGGCGCGGTCCAAGAGTTTCGAGACCTTCGCCTTGACGACGGTGGACATCCGGGAGCCCAGACCGGCCATCTATTCCTCCATTCGCTCTCGCGGTGAGCCCCGGCCGTGCCGGGAAGTGAATGCAGCGTAGCCGACGCGGGCGGTCAAAGACCGTTCGGGTGGCGTACGACGAAACCGGGGTTGCCCGGCATCAGCGGCCGCCAGCGGGGGCCCTCGAGGTTCGTCGGGTCGTACGCCGGGCTCGTGTCCAGCCGGATCCCGGCAATCGTCATGTAGACGTGCCCCGCGTTCGCGAAAATCGTGACCCAGTGACCGACGCCGCGACCGCCGAAGCTCTCCAGTTCACCGGAGACCTCGGGCCAAGTCAGCAGCCCGGCGCTGTGCAGCGCGTATGAGACGGTGCCGGAGCAGTCGTAGCCGCGGGCGATGAACGACGCGTGGCCGCCGCCCCAGATGTACGGCTTGCCGATCAGTTCGTTGCCGGCCCAGATCATCTCCTGGACGGCGAGCGGTGCGCGCAGCGGCGCCGCCGCGAGGCCGTGGATGTAGCGCGCCGTGCGGCCCGGCACCACGAGGTGCGGCAGGCCCGAGAGCTCGGTCGCGCGGAAGGCGGAGCCGCCGCTGCCGAGCGACTGGACCGTCGAGGTCGAGTAGGGCAGCACCTGGCCGGTTTCGGTACGAACGAAGACCGGGCCGCGGTAGGTGCGGTAACCCCGGTAGTACGAGTAGAAGTGGCGCACCGTGGTCGGCGCGTAGTAGCCGCGCTTGGGCTTGGCGGGAGCCGGAGCCGGAGCCGGAGCAGGCGTCGGGTTCGAGGTCGGGACTCCCGCGCCGCCACTTTCGGCGGCCGCGACGGCAGGCGTCGCCCCGATCAATGCGGCGCTAACGGCAAATACGGCGGCAATTCGAAGCGACAACGCTCGTCTACCTAACGTTTCGTGGCCTGCGGGGTTAGCTGACGGGCTGGCGCATTTCCTGCGCTCCCCGCGACTATGCGCGGGATTCGCCCCAACAACTCGGGTCCCCCGTTCCTTGTCTTCCAGACAGGGATTCGGCTTCTCGCGATGGAAGCTAGCACAGTGCAATGACGCGTGCAGCGGTTGGCGCAAGGTGACCGTCGGTCGCGGCGCTAGGGTGCGCGCAGTGCGCAGCAGAGCGACACTTGCGCTGGCCGCCCTCGTGACCGTCGGATTGCTCGCCGGCTGCGGCAAGTCATCGACCTCGGCGGCCCAGAAGAGCGGGCCGATCGTTCAGGTCGCCCCCGTCGCGCCGCAGGGCGCGGTCAGCCTCGTGACCCGCAACACGACGCGCGTCGGCGGTGCGACACCCGTCGAGGATGCGGCGGCGGTCGCGCGAACCGTCTACCCGGCGCTGACGAGCGCGACCCGGCCGCAGGCGCTCGTGATCGCCGATGACCGCGACTGGCCAGCGGCGCTGGCCGCCGCGTCGCTCTCTGCGGCGCCGCTCGGCGCACCGGAGATCTATTCCGAAGGCGGCGAACTGCCGGAAATCACCGAACAGACGGCCGCCGAACTTCGCGCCCGCGGCCTGCCGTCGCTCGGCGGAGCCGGCGTGATCACGATCGGCGACGCTCCCGCCCCGCAGGGGCTGAAGGCCCACAACGTGGCGTTCGTCAGCCCCGCGGCCGGCGCGGTCCAGGTCGCAAAGCTGTTCACGAAGCTCGTCGGCCGGCCACCTGCGGTGATCGTCGTACCGCTGGCTGCTCCGGCGAACCAGACGATGGCCTACGCGGGCTTGGCCGCCGAGAGCGCGACGCCGATTCTCTACGCGGAAAGCGCGGGCATCGCGCCGCAGACGATCGCCGAGATCCAGTCACTCGGCCACGTGCCGATCTATGTCGCGGCGAGCTCATACCTTTCCAGCTCGGCCCGCCAGGATCTCGCACGCCTGGGGACGGTCAAGAACATCAGCGTCGGCGGCGCCGCGGAAAGCCCGAGCGAAGCTTCGATCGCCGTCGCCCGCTACAGCGACGGCACGTTCGGCTGGGGGATCCACAATCCCGGCCACGGGCTGCTGTTCGCCCGCTCTTCGCGCCCACTGGATGGCCCCGCGGCCGCGCTGCTGTCCGCGACCGGCGAGTACGCGCCGCTGCTCGCGCTCGAATCGGCCACGACGATCACCGCGCCGTTGAAGACCTACCTCGCCGACCTTCAGCCGGGCTACGAGCCGGGTTACGGCTCCGAATATCCGCCGGCGCAGAGCCAATACAATCGCGGCTGGGTGATCGGCGACGGATCGGCGATCGCCACGACCACACAGGCCGAACTCGACACGCTCCTCGAGACGGCTCCCAGCCGCCGCGCGGGCGAAGAAGCAAGCACCGGGGCGACCGAAGCGGAAAGCACAAAGACCACGCCGTGAGCCAAGACGAGAATCCCGAGCTGCTCAACCGCCAGCCGACGCTGGAGGACGTGCGCCGGCTGATGGGAGCCTCGACGCCCCACTTTGCGCTGCAACTGCGCACCCGGATCGCGAAGCTGATCGCGCCGCTCGACGCGGACGACCCGGCGCGGCTCGAAGGCGAGCGCGAGATCGCGCGACTCGAGGCGCTCGGGTTCAGCGGCGAGGTCCGCGGCAGCGCCCGCAGCGACGACGAGCGTCCGATGCCGACGCTCTCGCTCTAGCGGCGTTCTGTGGCCACGCGCTCGCGGCGCGCCTGATCAAATCGTCGGCGCAGCCAGCGGAAGAGCACGACGAGCAGCGCGACGTCGAGCGGCAGCAGCGCGACGTTGACCCAGCGGGGAATGCTCGTCAGGGCGGCCAGGCCGATCACGACGGCTGAATGCAGCACGACGACCGGGACGACGGCGAGCAGCATCGTGTGCGACCGGTAGCCGCTGAAGTGCTCGCGCACCGAGACCTCCAGCGTCCCGATCAACACCGCGCCAATGCCGACAACGATCGTCGTCAGGTTGCGTTCCGGGCCGCGAATCATGCCGATCGCGATCGCCAGTGCGCCGACGAAGATCAGCAGCTCCGACAGCGGCCACGGATGCCACGGCGCCTGCGGACGCTCTCCGTAGGCGCCGAGCTCACGCGGTCCGCTGCGCTCGGCGCGCGCAGGTCGCGCCGGCGCCGCCCGGCGGGGCTGGGCAGGCGCGCCGGAGGGCGCGTCACGCGCGCTGCCGCGCCGCTTTTTGCGCTTGGCCACGCCGGGGAGCGTAGAGCCCCGCCGCGACCGCTAGCCGGGCGCGTATCCTGCGAGGAGATGGCCGAACCCGCGGCCGACGAGCAGCACGAGGGAATCCCCGGTTCGGCCCTGCCCGGCCCGTACCCGGTGGGACGCTACGCGCAGGCGTTGCGTTCGCGGCTGCGCGCGTTCACCCGCGTGCAGCTGATCGGCGAGGTGTGTCAACGTGCGCACGCTCGCGCGCGAAGGTCTACTTCGAGCTGCGCGACGCGCGACGGGGCGATCGCGCTGCAGCGCGTGGCGCAGCGAGTTCGAGGCGCTCGCGAGCGTCGAGCTGCGCGACGGCCAGCAGCTGGTCGTCGAGCGGCGGCTGCGACTACTACGTCGGCAGCCGAAAGTCCTCGCCGTCGTTCAGTTCAACGTCACCGGGCTGCGGGTCGCCGGCGAGGGCGACCTGCTCGCGCAGATCGCAGCGGCTGCGCCGCATGCTGGACGCCGACGGCCTGTTCGAGCCGCAGAAGCTGCTTGCGCGGGCCGCAGCTGCCGCGCACGATCGGTGTCGTCACCGGCGAGAGCGGCAGGGCGCGGGAGACATCTCGGCGGCGCTTGCAGCGCCGCGGCTGGCGCGGGCGCATCGTGTGGGCGTTCGTGCCGGTCCAGGACCGTCACGCCGCGCCGCAGATCGCCGCGGCGCTCGGCGAACTGCCGCCGCGGCGCGGAGGTGGACGTCGTGATCGTCGCCCGCGGCGGCGGTTCGCTCGCCGACCTGTACGCGTTCTGCGACGAGACGCTGTGCCGGACGGTCGCGCTGCTGCGCGTGCCGGTGATCGCCTCGGTCGGCCACACCCGACCGCACGCTGATCGACGACGTCGCCGCAGTCTGCTGCTCGACGCCGACGCATGCCGCCGAGGCGGCCGTTCCGGTCGACGTCAACGCGGCGCGCGCCGACGCTCGCCACGCAGGCACAGCGGCTGCACGTCCGGCGGGCGCCGCGCAGTGCTGGACCGTGCGCGCCGCGCTGGCACTGCTCTCCCGGCCCCCGCGGCGCAGCTCGAGCGCCAGCCGGCTGCGCGCCTGCACCAGTGCTGCGCGAACTGCGCGCCGGCGCCCGGCGCGCGGATCGCCGCCGAGCGCGCGCGGCGGGCCGTCAGGCCGACGCGATCGACCGCAGCGCGGGCGCGCCGCGCGCGCTCGAGTGCCGCACGCGCCGGCGCGAGCGAGCTCGAGCGGCTCGCGCTCGCGCTCGCGGCGCACGACCCGCAGCGCACGCTCGAGCGCGGCTACGCGCTCGTCGAGCGCCGCGACGGGACGCCGATCTCGAGCGGCCGCGGACGCGCGCCCGCGGCGCAGCGCTGCGCTGCGCTTTGCGGATGGCGAGCGCGACGCGGTGATCGACGCGGACCGTGAACGAGACCCGGAGCCGCCCAGTACGAGTCGGCGATGGCCCGCGTCGAGGAGATCGTCCGGCGGCTGGACTCGGGCGAGGCCTGGCTTGCCGAGACGCTCGAGCTCGTCCGCGAGGGCAAGCGCCTGATCGAGTACTGCGCGGCGGAGCTCGAGGCCGTCGGCGGCGCGCTGGAGGAGCTGCGCCTGGAGGAGCTCGTCGCACGCCTCGAGCAGCAGGCCCGCGATGAGCGACTTCGACCAGACTCGCCGGGCTGGCGCTCGAGATCGACGGCTACAAGCTGAGCGGCAGGCGGAGACGTCTCGAGCGACTTCGAGCGGCTGTCACGGAAATCGTGACTCCGCGGCGGCGGGGAGCAGGGCATCGGCGAGGACGTCGATCTACGACGGCGAGGACCAGGGAGCGCTGCAGGCAGCGGGGGCGGTACACGACCTGCAGGCGCGCACACGCTCGGCGAGCTTGTGCGAGCGCGTCGGCGAGCTCGACCTGTTCGGCTCCCCGCCCGAGCGCGAGGTCTCTCGCCTTTACCGGCGCTGGGCGTTTGAGTCTGCCGCGCTCGACCTCGCGCTGCGCCAGGCGGGCACCGACCTCCAGCGGGCCGTCGGGCGCGAATGCCGGCCGGTGCGGTTCGTCGTCTCGCTGCGCGCTCGGCGAGCCGGCTAGCCTCGAGCCGCTCGAGCGGCGGCTCGCGGTCTACGCCGGCCTGCAGTTCAAGCTTGACCCGACGAGCTCGTGGGACGACGAGCTGATCGCGCAGCTCGTCGCCACCGGCGCGGTCGAGTCGGTCGACTTCAAGGGGCTTACGACGGCACGGTCGTCGACCAGCCGCCGGACGCGTACCTCTACCGCCGCGTCGCGCGAGGCGTTCCCCGACGCCTGGATCGAGGATCCGGCGCTCACGGCGGAGACGGACGCAGTGCTCGCCGCCGTACCGCGACAGGTTCTCGTGGGACGCGCCGATCCACTCCGTCCCGGACATCGAGGCGCTCCCCTACCCGCCGCGGATGGTCAACATCAAGCCATCCCGGCTGGGCGGCCTGGAGTCGCTGATGCGACGCCTATGCGTACTGCGAGAGCACGGCATCGGCTGCTACGGCGGCGGCCAGTTCGAGCTCGGCGTGGGCCGCGGGCACACCCAGTACCTGGCGTCGCTGTACCACCCCGACGGCCCGAACGACGTGGCTCCGCGCGGCTACAACCTGAACGATCCGCCGCCCGGGCTGCCCGCCAGTCCGCTGGCGCCGAAACCCGCAGACCTCGGCTTCGCCTGGGGCTGACCGTTCGGGCGCAACTTTGCGCCCGCCGCACTGTTCCCCTAGCAGAGACGCTACGGTCGGGGGGCCGCCGCCGTCGTCGTCGCGGAGGCAGGTCCCGGGTGGTCCCGGGGGAAGTACAGCAGGGCAGGCAGGGCATGTACGCACGCATTCGTCTATCGCTCGCGTTCGCATTTGCGCTTTGCGCACTTTCGGTTCCGGCTGCCCACGCACAGGCCGGCGGCGGGATCGAAGTCGGCAAGCTGCCACCGCCCCAGCCGCCGCAAATCACCGCTGCGGCGTGCTTCCCGGCGGCCAGCTGTGCACGCAACCCGCACCGCGTCTGGAAACACGGGATGCTGCGGATCACCGGCACGTCGCTGCACGCCGGGATGTGGGTCGGGTTCGCGCGGCTGCCCTACGCGAACCTCGGTCCGCGCTCGCCGCGTGCCCGGCTGCAGAACATCAACGGTGAACTGTTCGTGCGCGTGCCGGCGAGCGCCCGGTCCGGAAAGATCGCCGTCCGGCACGGGCGCCACTGGATCGGCAAGTACGGCCCGATCCTGATGTCCTCGCGCCGCCTGCACCCCCCCACCTGGCTCTACCCGCCCGTGCAGGGCGCGAGCGCACTCGCCGGTCAGGGAATGTGGATCTGGTACGTCAGCCGCTCCTCGGGCGGGCGTGTGGCGTCGATCATTGCCCAGGCGCACGCCGCGCACGTTTCGACCGTCTACATCAAGAGCGGCGACGCGACGAACTACTGGACGCAGTTCAACCGCCAGCTGGTTGGGGAACTGCACGCCGGCGGGCTGCACGTCTGCGCCTGGCAGTTCGTCTACGGCGTGAACCCGTCCGGCGAGGCAGCGACCGGCGCGAAGGCCGCCCAGGAAGGCGCCGAATGCCTCGTGATCGACGCCGAGGAATCCTACGAAGGCCGCTTCGGCTCTGCGCAGGAGTACATGGCCGACCTGCGGGCGAAGGTCGGCCCGAACTATCCGATCGGCCTGGCCTCCTTCCCCTACGTCTACTACCACCCGCGCTTCCCGTTCTCGGTCTTCCTCGCTCCGGGGGCGGCGCAGTTCAACCTGCCGCAGATGTACTGGCACACGATTGGCGTCTCGGTCGACACCGTGTTCGCCGAAACCTTCGTCTGGAACAAGATCTACCGCAGGCCGATCTACCCGCTCGGCCAGACCTGGGAAAACCCCTCCGGGCGAGAACTCGAGCGCTTCAAGCAGGACGCGACGCTCTACGGCGCCGCCGGCTGGTCGTACTGGGACTGGCAGGAAACCAGCGCCGCGGGCTGGCTGCATCTCGGCGAACCATTCGCGCCGCTGACGGGCGTACTGCCCGTGACGAGCTGGCCGACGCTCTCGACCAGTCGCTTCGACAACCCCTCCGATCAGGTTCTCTGGATGCAGGAGCACCTTGCCACCGCGGTCCCCGCGGAGGTCGTGAACGGCGAATTCGAATCGCGTACGCGTGCCAATCTGATCTTGTTCCAGAGCACGCACGGACTGCCGCAGACAGGGGTCTGCGAAGAAGCGACGTGGAAGGCGCTGCTCGCGCTGGCGCCGCACACGGAGAACTGGACCGCCAAAGGTCCGAAAACCTGAGCACCGCCGCCGTACGCGGCGGGCCGGTACCCTTGCGCGCTACACAGGTCGGCGGGTCGCCGGCCGGCCAGCGTACGGACGGAGGACCATGAACGAAAAGATCGCAGTCGCCGGAAGCGGCGCAATCGCCTGCGGGCTTGCTGCGACGGCCGCCCACCACGGACCGGTGCTGCTGCTCGCCCGCTCCCAGGAGAGCGCCGACCGGGCCCGGGCGACCGTCGAGAAGACGCTCGCGCGGCTGAAGGCCGAGGTCAACCCGGACCACGTCCAGATCGTCACCGACGCCGCGGCACTCGCCGACTGCGACTTCGTCGTCGAGGCGATCGTCGAGGAGCTCGAGCCCAAGGAGGCGATGCTCTCCCAGCTCGGCGCGACGCTGGGCGACGCGGCGATCCTCGCCTCGACCACTTCGTCGCTGTCGGTCGAGCAGCTCGCCGCGGCGAGCGGGCGTCCGGACCGCTTCGTCGGACTGCACGTCTTCAACCCGGTCACGCGGATGCAGCTCGTCGAGCTGATCTACCCGACGACGGCCTCCGAGGACACGCGCGGGCGCGCCGCGGCGCTCTGTGAGCTGTTCGAGAAGACCGCGGTCGTCGTACCGGACATCCCCGGCTTCGTGGTCAACCGCCTGCTGTTCCCGTATCTCTTCAACGCCGTGCGCCTCCAGGAAGAGACGGGCATGGAGGCCGCGGACATCGACACCTGCATGCGGCTCGGTGCGGGACACCCGATGGGTCCGCTCGCGCTGCTGGACCTGGTCGGCCTGGACGTCTCTGCGGCGATCGGCCGCACGATCGGAGAGCCGATCCCGCCACGCGTCGATGAGCTGATCGCCGACGGGGCCCTCGGGCGCAAGAGCGGGCGCGGTTTTCACAGCTACTGACAGCTCTGAGCAGGTTTTCGGCGATTCTGAGGCGCGCTTTAGGCTCGCTTGAGGGCGCTGAAGATACTTGTAGATGCGACATGTGAGTCGCACGCACAACCTGCCTCCTCCAGTGCACTAGTCCGGCCCGCGGCCCCCTGCGGGCCGGACTTTTTTCTGCCCTAGGGCTCACCCACCTCGTTCTCGCGCGAGGGCACCGGCCGCCGCTGGCGGATCCGGACAGCGTCGATCCGGTTGTCGGTCACAGACTCGACGCGAATCGAGAAGCCGTCGGCGTTCACCGTGTCGCCGCGCCGCGGCAGGCGCCCGAGCTCTCCGAACACGAAGCCGCCGACCGAGTTGTAGGCGTCACTGTCGACCGGCAGTTCGAGTCCGTAGTCGGCAAGATCGGTGACCGCGACATGACCGCGCACATACCAGTCGCCGTTCGCGAGGCGGCGAATCTCGCTCGTGCTCGGATCGGTCTCGTCGGTGATCTCGCCGACGATCTCCTCGACGATGTCCTCGACGCTGACGAGCCCCACGACGCGTCCGTACTCGTCGACGACGACGGCCATCGATGCGCGCCGGCGCTGCAGGTCGGCGAGCAGGTCGTCGAGTGCCTTGGTCTCCGGCACGATCAGCGCATCGACGACGAGGCCGTCCAGCGGGGCGTGCGGGCCGTCCTCGACCAGGCGCTTGACCAGCTGGGAGACGTGAACGATGCCGCGCACGCGGTCGCGGTCGTCCTCCTCGGTCACAAGCAGGCGGGTGTGGCCGCTCGCGACGCAGACCTTCAGCGCGCTCTCGACGTCGTCGTTCGTGTCGACGGTCACTACGGCGGGGATCGGCGTCATCACCTGGCGTGCCTCCTGCTCGTGCAGGTGGAAGACGCCGGTGAGCATCCCGGCCTCGCCGGGGTCGATGTGGCCGCCGGCATATGACTCGGCGATCAGCCGCTTGAGCTCCTCCGGCGAGCCGCCGCGGCGCTCGATCGTCGTGTCGACGCCGAGCAGCCGCAGGATCCGGTTGGAGACGACCGTCAGGACCGTGATCAACGGCCGGAAGACAAGGGCGAAGGCATCGAGCGGCCGGGCGACCCGCCGCGCGACCGCCTCGGCGCGGTCGATCGCGTAGAACTTCGGCACCATCTCGCCGGCGATCAGCTGCGCGAGCACGATCAGCGCGAACGCGATCACCGCGGCGACCACGCTGGCGACCGTGCCGGCCGCGGCCCCGAACCAGCTGCTGAGAATCGACTGCAGGGCGGGCTGGCCGACGGCGCCGATGCCTATCGAGGTCATCGTGACGCCGATCTGAACGGCGGAGATGTAGTCGTTGACGTTCGCGAGCTGCGCGAGCGCGCGGTCCGCGCCGCGCTCGCCCGCCTCGCGCATCAGTTCGAGCGTGCCGCGCCGCGAGCGCACGAGCGCGTACTCGGCGATCACGAAGAAGGCATTCAGCGCGATCAGCAGCGCAGTGATCGCGAGGTCGAGGCCGTTCAAGACTCGAGCCGCTCCGCGACGGTCAAGGGCGACTCGCCGGCGAGCCTACTTCGGGGAAGTTCTTCGTCGTCTGCCATCGCGTGGGGGACGCTGCAACCGTAGCAACCGCCAGCGTCGGACGGGCCACGAGCTGTAACGCCGCGCGCCTGCTTGTGTAGACGTGGCATGGAGAGAGGGGAGCGTGCGGCGAGCCCGCACGCAGAAGAGCTCGCGGGCTTCCACGAGCGCGCGGTCGGGAAGGGCGTCAGCCGCTGGGTGTACGTGCCCGTGCGAATGGTCTTCATGCCCTTCTTCCTGATCTATTTCCGCCTCAAGCGGACCGGAAGCGCGAACATCCCGGACTCCGGGCCGCTGCTGATCGCCTCCAACCACCGCAGCTTCCTGGACCCCTTCGTGATCGGCGCGATGACCAAGCGACCGATCTATTACATGGCCAAGCGCGAGCTTTTCAACAAGCCACGGCAGGCGTGGTTCCTGAACTCGCTGGGCGCATTTCCCGTCGACCGCGGCACGAGCGACCACGACGCGATGGCCAGCGCCAAAGCGATCGTCGAACGCGGTGACTGCGTCGTGATCTTCCCCGAGGGCACCCGGATCCGCAAAGGGCCGCTCGCCGCCCCGCGCCGTGGCATCGGCCGCCTGGCGCTGGAAACGGGCGCACCCGTCGTTCCGCTCGCGCTCTCGGGCACCGAGCACGTACGACGCGGCTGGCGGATCCGCCCGCGCAAGGTTCGTCTGCGGGCGGGCCGGCCGCTGCGTTTCCCCCACACGCCGAACTGCGCGCCCGAGGCCGCGGGTGAGGCGACCGAACGGATCTGGGACTGCATCGCGCTGCAGTGGGAGGCGCTGGGCGGCGAGCGCCCGCCGCTTGCGGCGCGCACCGCGCCAGACCGCGAACGCTCCTCGAACGCCGCCTGAGGCCGGCGCAGACGAGGCGGGATAGGGTCCGATGAGTGTCCGCCGACAAGCGCCCGCCGAAGGAGCGGCTCGACGCCGAGTTCTCCGAGCTCTACCGCGAGCATCTGCGCGATGTCTACAGCTACGCCTACTACCGGGTCGGCAACCACCACGACGCCGAGGACCTGACCGAGCAGACATTTCTCCAGGCCTACCGGCACTTCGAGCGCGCGCGTCGGGAGTCCAACGGCCGGCCGTTACGCCCCTGGCTGATCAGGATCGCCCACAACCTCGCCGCGAATCTCTACCGCGATCGGGCGCGACGCCCGTCATCACCGATCGACGAGTCGGGGCCGATCGCCGACACGTACACCGTCGAGCAGGTTGTCGAGGGCCGCGACGAGCTTGCCCGGATCCTCGACGGCGTGCGGCAACTGCCCGACGACCGCCGCGAGGCCCTGATCATGCGTTTTGCGCTGGGCATGGACAACCGAGAGATCGCCCGCGCGCTCGACCGCAGCGACGGCGCGACGAAGGTGCTGCTGCACCGCGCGGTCAAGCAGCTCGAACAGATCGTCGGCGAGGGGTCGGGCGATGAGTGACTCCGCGCCACGCCTGGAAAGACTGCTCGGCGAAGCGCTGGTGCCAATCGAGCCGCCCGAGCAGCTGATCGGCCGGCTCGAGGATGCGCTGACCAACGTCACGGAGCTTGCGGCCGTCGAGCTCGACGCCTGGGAACTGTCGGCGATGCGCGATCCGCGCCGCTGGCTGCGTCCGGCGGCCGCGCTCGTCGTCGGCGGCGCGGCAGCTTCGGGACTCGTTCTGCTGCGCGCCCGGCGCCGATCCCAGAACGCCCCGCCGACGCTGACCGCGGTCCGCGAGAACGCCGAGAACACGTTGCGCGACATCGGCAGCGAGGCGCGCCGGCTGCTCGGCGACCCGTAGGGCGCGGCCGACAGGAACGGCTCGCCTTTACGTAGATTCCCGCTCCGGGATGTGCCCCCTCGCGGATCGGCCCGGCGCCCGTAACCGCATAGAGTCCAGAGAATGCCGATTCAGACCAGCGAGCCCGCGCGCGGCCCGGCGAACGCGGCCGGGCGCTCACCACTGCTTCTGCGCGCGCTGCGCGGCGAGCCCGTGGAGCGCCCCCGGTGTGGTTCATGCGCCAGGCCGGCCGCTCGCTGCCCGAGTACCGCGAGGTGCGCCGCACGGCCGACACTTATGGAGATCACGCACGAGCCCGAGCTGACCGCCGAGGTCACGCTGCAGCCGGTGCGACGGCACGGCGTTGACGCGGCGATCCTCTTCAGCGACATCGTGACGCCGCTCGAGGCGATCGGCGTCGGCGTCGAGATCCGACCCGGCGTCGGCCCGGTGATCGCCGCAGCCGATCCGTAGCGCCGCGGACATCGCACGCCTGCGCGACTTCGAGCCCGAGAGCGACGCCCCGTGGCTCGCCGAGGCGGTGCGCCTGACGTGCGCCGAGCTCGAGCGTCCCGCTGATCGGCTTCGCCGGCGCGCCGTTCACGCTCGCCAGCTACCTCGTCGAGGGCG
This sequence comes from uncultured Solirubrobacteraceae bacterium, assembly GCA_963699425.1. Classification (GTDB taxonomy): domain Bacteria; phylum Actinomycetota; class Thermoleophilia; order Solirubrobacterales; family Solirubrobacteraceae; genus Palsa-744. The sequence continues at coordinate 16,889 of CAVOTS010000001.1, forward strand.
GCCCGTCAAAGAACATGGGGCTGACGAAGGCGATGATGCGCTCCGAGCCGTCGCTCTGGCGCAGCCTGCTCGAGCGCCTGGCGGAGATCGCGGCCGCGTCGCTGAAGGCGCAGGTCGATGCGGGCGCGAGCGCGGTGCAGGTCTTCGACAGCTGGGTCGGCAGCCTCTCGGCGCGCGACTACGCGACGCACGTGTTGCCGAGCGTCGCACGGCTGTTCGAACAGAGCGCCGAGCTCGGCGTGCCGCGGATCTACTTCGGGCTCGGCACCGGTCACCTGCTCGAGTCGATGGCCACCGCCGGCGCCGGACGCGGTCGGCCTGGACTGGCGGATCCCGCTCGCACAGGCGCGCCGCAGGCTTCCCGAGGCCGTCGGCCTTCAGGGCAACCTCGATCCGACTGTCTGCCTGGCGGACCGAGTCCGCGCTCGAACGCGAGGTCGGCCTGGTCCTCGCCGAAGCGCCGCCCGCGCGCTACGTCTTCAACCTCGGCCACGGGGTGCTGCCAGAAACCGATCCCGGCGTGCTCGACGCACCTCGCCCAGCTCGTGCGCAGCCGCGGAGCACAGGAGGCACAATGACGATCGGCATCCTCGTGATGGCCTACGGAACCCCCAGCGGCCTAGACGACGTCGAGGCCTACTACACCCACATCCGCCGTGGGCGCCCCCGTCACAGGAGCTGCTCGACGAGCTGCGCGGGCGATACGCCGCGATCGGCGGGCGCTCGCCGCTGCTGGAGATCACCCATCAACAGGTCGCTGCAGTCGGCGACCAGCTCAGGGCCGACGGTTACGAGGACATCACGGTCGCACTTGGCCAGAAGCACGCCGCGCCGTTCATCGAGGACGGTGTCGCAGAGCTGCTCGCGGCCGGAGTCGATCGGATCGTCGGCGTCGTGCTGGCGCCCCACTACTCGGGCTTCAGCGTCGGCGAGTACGCCGAGCGCACCCGCAAGGCGGCCGAGCAGGCGCAGGCGCCGCCGCCGGTGGCGGTCGTCAGCTCTTGGCACCTGCAGCCCGAATACCTGAACTTCCTGGCCGCCGCATTGGACGACGCGATCGCTTCTCTCCCAGACGCGACGCGCGAGGAGGCGCACGTGCTGTTCACGGCCCACAGCCTGCCCGAGCGGATCCTGCAGGGTGACGACCCGTATCCCACCCAGCTGCGGGAGACTGCCGAAGCGGTCGCCCGGGCGCGCGACCTCGCGCGATGGTCGATCGCATGGCAGAGCGCGGGCCGCACACCGGAGCCGTGGATCGGGCCCGACGTGCTCGACGCCATGGCCGAGGTCGCCGCCGCCGGCGCGCCGGCCGTGGTCGTCAGCCCGGTGGGCTTCGTGGCCGACCATCTCGAGGTCCTCTACGACCTCGACATCGAGGCGGCCGATCGCGCCCGCGAGCTCGGCATCGACTTCGCGCGAACCGCGGCGCCGAACGCCGACCCGCACCTCGCCCGCGCGGTTGCAACAGCCGTCGCGGCGGTGATCGACCAGGAGACCGCGTGAGCGCCGCGGCGCCACGGGTGCTCGTCGTCGGCGGCGGCGTCGCCGGACTCGCGGCGGCGCGCGAGCTGGCGCGGGCCGGCGTCGCTCAAGTCGTACTGCTGGAGGCCGAGCAGCGATTCGGGGGCAAGGTGATGACGGCCCAGGTCGCCGGGCACTCAATCGACGTCGGCGCCGAGGCGATGGTCACGCGGGTGCCTGGACTGCTCGAGTTGATCGACGAGCTCGGCCTCGCCGGCCGCGTCGTGTCGCCGCGCGTCGATCGGGCGATGATCTGGACCGACCGCCTGCGTCCGCTGCCGGCGGGCCTGCTGAGCGGGCTTCCCGGCGGTCCGCGCGAGCTGCTGGCCTCGGGGATCCTCTCGCCGGCCGCCGTCGCCCGCGCGGGACTCGACCTCGTGATGCCGGCCCATCCGCTTGAGGGCGATGAGTCGATTGGCTCGCTCGTGCGCCGCCGGCTCGGCGACCAGGTCCTCGAGCGTCTGATCGATCCGCTGCTCGGCGGGATCCACGCTGGCGATACCGAAGATCTTGGCGTGCGCGCCACGGCGCCGATGCTGGCGATGGCGATGCAGCGAGGAGGCGGGCTGATCCGTGGCCTGCGCCGGCTCGCAGCCGCGGCGCCTGCCCCGAGCGGCCCGATGTTCGCCTCCTTCGACGGCGGCCTGGAAGTGATCGTCGATGCGCTTCGCGGCGAACTCGACGGAGTCGAGTGCCGCACGACGGCGCCCGTGACGCGCGTTCACGCGGACGCGGACGGCAGCCTGCTCGCAACGCTCGAAGACGGCTCGCAGCTCGCCGCGGACCGCGTGATCCTTGCGACACCTGCCTACAGCGCCGCCGAGATCGTCGACCATGACGCGCCGCAACTGGCCAGCGAACTGCGCTCGATCAACTACGCGTCGGTAGCGACAGTGGTGCTCGCCTACCCGCGCAGTGCCGCGGCGCAGCTGCCAGACGCGAGCGGCTTCCTCGTCGAGCGCGGCCGGGGCCGAACGATCACCGCGTGCACCTTCTCGAGCACCAAGTGGGGCAGCCCGGCGGACGAGACGATCCTGCTGAAGTGCTCGGTGGGCTACTCGCGCAACGAGGCGGCGCTCGCGCTGCACGAGGATCAGCTCGTCGCGGCGGTGCGCGCCGACCTCGAGCTCGCGTTCGGACTGCGCGCCGAGCCCCTCGAGCACGCCGTGTTCCGTTTCCCGCGTGCGATGGCGCAGTATGCCGTCGGCCACAACGAACGGGTCGCAAGGATCGAGCAGCTGCTCGGCGCGATCCCGGGGCTCTCGCTGTGCGGCGCGGCGTACCATGGAGCAGGAGTGGGTGCCTGTATCCGCGACGGCGCGAGCACCGCAGACAGCGTCCTCGCGGCGTTGAGCGGTGACGCGCACAGCGCCGAGCAACTCTCCCCAAACTGATCGGCAACAGACAGGAGCAACCAGCCATGTCGAGCGTTCTTGAGCAGCCCGCGAGCCAAGCCGAGGAGTCCTTTCCCGCCGGCCTGGCGAGCACGTCCTACGCCAGCTTCCGGCTGACGACGGCGCTCGGCGACGCGCCGCGCGCGGAGCTCGCCGAGGAGGCCGAGGCGGCGTTGACGGGGGTCGACGGCGTCGCGCTGCGCGGCGTCTACGACACCAGCGGGATGCGCGCCGAGAGCGACCTCCTGTTCTGGTGCGCGGCACCCGGGATCGAGGCCCTGCAGCAGGCGGGCCTCGCGCTGCGCCGCACGCGCCTGGGCGCGCACCTCGAGCCGTACTGGCAGGCGATCGGCGTGCACCGCGAGGCGGAGTTCTCCAAGACGCACCGTCCCGCCTTCTTCGACGGCGAGCCGGCCCGCGACTGGCTCTGCGTCTATCCGTTCGTGCGCTCCCTGGAGTGGTATCTGCTCGACCCGATCCGCCGCCGGGACCTGCTCGTCGAGCACGGCCGGATGGGCCGCGGCTACCCCGACGTGCGGGCGAACACGGTCAGCGCGTTCGGGCTCGGCGATTACGAGTGGCTGCTGGCCTTCGAGGCCGACGACCTCGGCCGCATAGTCGACCTGATCCGCCACCTGCGCGGCGCCGAAGCGCGTCTGTACACCAAGGAAGAGCTGCCGTTCATCACGGGGCGCCGTCGCCCGCTCGGGGCGATCCTCGCGGACCTGCCCTAGGCCGGGGCCCGCACCGCCTGGGCCGCAGGCGCACTTCCCGGCGCCGAGGCGCGCGAAGGGCCGCCGATCGTGCGCTCGAGCGCGACGAGCAGCGCGATCGCGGCCCACGTGAGCGACCCGATCGACGAGTGGATCACCTCGAACGCCGTGTCCTCGCCGACCGCGACGACCACGATCCCGATGGCCGCCTGGAGCAGGTAGAGCCCGGCCACGGCGCCGGCGGCTCGGACAATCGGAATGCTCGCGGCGCGCGCACGGCGCGCACGCGCGAAGACCCAGAAGGCAAAAATCAGCATCGCCCCGGCCCACACGCGGTGAACGAGGTTGATCACGACATGGTGGTTCAGTCCCGGGGCCAGAGTGCCGTTGCACAGCGGGAAGCCCTCGCCGCATGCCTCGTGCGAGTCCGTGTTCGCAACCGTCGAGCCGGCGAGTAGCAAGAAGTAGCTGAGCGTCGCAAACCACAACAGCAGTCGCGAGAAGCCGTCGCGCGGCACCGGCGCGGGGCTCGGCCAGCGAAGCCTGACCGCGACGAGCACGAGGGAAGCGACGAGCGCCGCTGCACCGCCGTAGTGGATGACCACGGTCCAGGAGACGTTCTTCAGCAGAACGGTGATCGCGCCGAGTGCGACCTGCGCCGCGAGCAGCAGCAGCACCGCCACCAGCGGCCGCGTGACGCGGCGCTCTCCGCGGCAGCGCGCCCAGGCGAAGCCGACGAGCGCGAGCGCACCGATGACCAGGATCGAGGCGACCCAGCGGTGGGCCTCCTCCGTCAGCGCGTGCCCGCCCCCGGCGACGAGTTTGCCGTGACAGATCGGCCAGTCCGGACAGCCGAGCCCCGATTCGGTGGACCGAACGAAGGCCCCGACGGTCATCAGCGCCCAGGCGAGCACCGCGAGCGCGCCTGCCAGCACCGCAAGCGCGTGCCGGCTCGGGACACGTGCGCTCACGGTGCGGGCCGCGGGCGGGCTGGCAGCCATCGCTCAGGAGGGCCGCGTGGGCAGGAACTCGCGCAGCCCCTGCGTGACTGCCGCCGTCTCGCTGGCCATCGTCGAGCTGGCCCGCGAGTCGATCGATTCGAGGTAGAGGCGCTCGTGCCCGGACGGGTCGATCACGTACATCGCGGCGGTGTGGATCACCTGGCCGTCGTGCTTGACGCAGACGTAGACCTGGTAGTGGCGGTAGACCGCTTTGAGCGCGGTGGGCGAGCCGGTGACGAACCGCCAGGTCCCCAGCATCCCGGTGTCGGCCGAGAAGCGGTAGACATCCGAGACGCGCGTCGCGGCAGGGTCGGCATTGACGGCCACGATCTGGACGTTCTTCGCCCTGGGACCGAGCTCCTCAACGGCGCGGTGCAGGATCGCTGCAGTCAGCGGGCAGACCGTCGTGCAGCGTGAGTCGATGAACGCGAGCAGCACCTCTCGGCCATGCAGCGACTCGAGCGTGAGCCGGTGGCCGAACTGGTCGGTCAGCGTGAAGTTCGGGGCATCGGTTGCCCCGGGGATCGGGATTCCCGCTCCAGCGCCGACGGCCCGCGCGACGCGCGTGCTCGCCGGTGATTGGCTGCCGAGCTTCCAGCCCGCGAGCGCGGCGGCGGCTATTGCGAGCCCGAGCGCGAGCGCGATCCGCCGGGTGAGCCTGCGCCGCCGCTGACCCGCCGCGACGGCGTCGCCCTCGCGGCGCGTGGTGTCGGTGTGGCGGTCGGGGACGCTCATGACGTGACCGCCTCGGCGCCCCGCCCGGTCTCGTCGGTGTCGCGCTCGATCTGCGCCATCCAGGCATACGCAAGCCAGGCGACGACGAGCGCGAAGGGCAGGTCGCCGGCGCTCCACATGATTCCGGCGGCGATCTGCTGATCGGTCATCGCCGAGATGTTGCCGGGCCGGTTGACGATGTGCGCGTAGTACGGGTACAGCGGCGACTGCGAGAAGGCGAGCGCCATCGAGAGCACGATGTTGACGAGCATCGCGCCGCCCATCAGCGCGATCCGCTTCGGGTAGCTGAGCGTCGGTTTGAACGGCGGCGAGGGAATGACCTGCAGGAACAGCACGATCCCGGCGACGAGGAACATGATGTGCTCGAGGCCGTGGACGTTGATGTTCTTGAGCGTGGCGTCATAGAGCGCGGGGACGTGCCAGCCGAGCACGACGATGGAGTACGCGATCAGTGCCCCGATCGGGCGCGCGAGCCGTCGCCAGAGAGCGTGGACCGGGGCCAGCCAGCCACCGCTGGAAGCCCAGGCGCGGGCCATCCAGCGCCGGAAGCCGAGCGGCAGCGGGCGCCAGAACAGCAGCCACCAGGGTGCCCCGGCGACGATCAGCGGCGCCGCGACGGCGAGCAGCAGAACGTGCTGGATCATGTGCGTCCAGAGCAGCTTCTGCGACCAGGTGTCCAGCGGCGTGGCGACCGCCAGCAGGAGCGCGAAGAGCCCCGCGTAGAACGTGTAGGCGCGGCGGCGCAGCGCCGGGATCCGCTTCGGCGCGGTCCGCTTTTCGGTCATCCGCAGCCCGACGAGATGGACCACGAAGGCCGCGACCGTCAGGATGATCGGGAGCGCGTCTAGCATCGCGCGTGCGTCGGCTCAGCCCCGCGCGGAGTTGGGCGCTGCACCGCTCATTTGATGACCGCCATCGCGATCACGAGGAGCACTGCCGAGATGGCGACCCACCAGTACCAGTAGCCCATCGCCTGGAGCACGTAGGCGCGGCCTTGGAGCCTGCCCTTCGCGAGCCGGCCGAGCACCAGCCCGCCGGCGACGATCGTGATCAGCAGGTGCCAGCCGTGGTAGATCGTGAGCGTCTCGACGCCGCTTGCGTAGGCGTGGAACGGTGTCGCGAAGTTGAGTCCGCCGAAGATCACGAGGTCGGCGACCAGCGCGGCGAGGGTGATGATCCACGCCGCGGCGACACCTGCGCGTGCGCGTCCCTGCTCGCCTGCCTCCAGACCGCCGGCACCCCATTGGTGCAGAAGCGCGGCCACGACCGCGGCCGCGGCGAGGATGATCGTGCCGGTCAGGGCGGCGAGCTGCTCGCCGCCGCGGAACTGGCCCATCGTGTTCAGCCCCGCGAGGTAGGCGAAGCCGAGCAGCATCGCCAGGACGAAGACGACATCGGAGACGATCGCGAGGATCGTGCCGTAGCGGACCTGGTCGCCGCGCGAGATAACCGGCGCCGCGGGCGGCCCGTCGAGGACCGCGGCGTCGTCCGAGGCGCCGGCGAGGGTCAGGCGGCCCATCGTCCTCGGACCCGGCAGGCCGTAGTCGTATGGGCCGGCGACCACCAGCGGCGGGGTCGCGAAGTTGACGAGCGCCGGCGGGCTCGGGATCGTCCACTCCAGCGTGCGGCTGCCCCACGGGTTGGCGGGCGCGCGCTTGCCCGCGGTCCATGAGGCGATGATGTTGAAGAGGAAGACCGCAGCCGAGGCGACCAGCAGGATCGCGAACAGGCTCGAGACGAGGTTGATGCCCGCGACGCTCGGTGAGATGTAGGCCTGCCAGCGCGGCTCGCCCTTGATCCCCGCGAGGAACAGCGGCAGGAACGTGCCGAGGAAGCCGATCTCGAACAGCCAGAAGTGAAGTTTCGAGAGGAACGGGTCCAGTTCGCGCCCGGTCATCTTCGGGAACCAGTAGTAGATGCCCGCGACGAAGGCGAAGACTGCGCCGCCGACGAGCGTGAAGTGGAAGTGCGCGGCGACGAACATGTTGCTGTGGAAGATCGTGTCCGTCGGGACGTCGGCGAGGTAGAGACCGGTGACGCCGCCGATCAGGAAGTTGATCAGGAAGCCGACGGCGAACAGCATCGGCGCCGAGAGCCAGATTCGCCCGCGCCACATCGTCCCGATCAAGGCCAGGAAGATCACCCCGGTGGGGATCGAGATCGCCTCGGTGGTCATCATCGTCGGCATGTCGAGCGGCAGGTTCGCGCCCGACCAGTAGATGTGGTGCATCCATACGGCCATCCCGAGCACGAAGATCCCGATCATCCCGCCGACGACGAGCTTGTAGCCGTACAGCGGCTTACGGCTGAAGGTCGCGACGACGTCGCACACAACGCCGAACCCGGGCAGCCCGATGACGTAGACCTCCGGGTGGCCCATGAACCAGAAGAGCTGCTCGTAGAGCCAGTTGTTGCCGCCGAGCGCGGCCTGGTAGAAGCTCGTCCCGACGGTACGGTCGAGCAGCACGAGCACCACGGCGGCCATGAACGAGGGGAAGACGATCAGCCCGAGCAGCGTCGAGAGCATGATCCCCCAGACGGTCATCGGCAGCCGTCCGAAGGTCATCCCGGGCGCGCGCATCGTGACCACGGTCGCGGCGATATTGATCCCCCCGAGCATGATCGAGATCGCGAACACGACGATCGTGAAGCAGTAGGCGTCCATCCCGACCGCTGCCTGGTCGGCGAGCGGCGCGTAGCCGGTCCAGCCGGTCGAGAAGCCGCCGAGCGCGACCGTCGTGAGCAGCACCGGAACGGCGGAGAACAGCGTCCAGTAGCTCAGCGCGTTCAGCCGCGGGAACGCCATGTCGTTCGCGCCGATCATGATCGGCACGATGTAGTTGCCGAACACGGCGCTGACCATGATGATCGTGCTGGCGATCATCACGATCCCGTGCATCCCGACGATCGTGTTGTACGTCGAGGGCGTGAAGACCTTGGCGCCCGTCCGGGCCTGCTCGAGGCGGATCATCCATGAGGCGGCGCCGCCGACGACGAAGAGCACGATGATCGTCACGAAGTACTGGAGACCGACGACCTTGTGGTCGGTGCAGAAGCGGAAGTAGCGCCAGACGCCTTCGCCCTTGCCGCCCTCGCGCAGCTCCTGCTCGTGCGTCTGGTCGGGCGCGCCGGCGCCCCAGCGCAGCGGGAAGCCGACGGCTCCGATGCCGATCATGAAGAAGACGAACCAGCCGATGTAGCCGCTGACCCAGGTGTCGTCGGCCTGCCGCGGACCGCTGATCAGGCTGTGGACGATGAGCGCGACGACGACACCGCCGACTGCGCCGAGCAGGACGGCGGTGATGATGCTCGGGACCAGGCGCCGGCCGGTCGGAGCGGATGCGGCGTGGGGTGCTTGGGCGACTGCGCTTGTGCTCATCAGACCGCTTCTTCCAGTTCGTTTCCGGGGGACAGGGCGGCCTGGCCTCCGCCGCCCGGGCTACCCGCGATTTTCGAGTTACCGCCGTTCGCCTTGACCCACTGGATGAAGGTCGCCATCGGAACTACCTTGACCTGCGCCCACATGTACGTGTGGTAGAGGCCGCAGAGCTCGTTGCAGCGCACTTCATAGGTGCCCAGACGCGTCGGCTTGATCACCGGGGTGGCGACCCAGACACCGGGGTTGGCATCCATCGAGACGCCGAGCTGGCCGATCGAGAAGCCGTGCAGCACGTCGTCGGACGTGACGCGGAACTGGACTTCGTGACCGACCGGCAGGACGAGCTCATGACTCTTGACGCCGAGGCGGGGGTAGCCGAAGGTCCAGGTCCACTCCTGCCCGGTCACGTTGACCACCAGCGGCGTTGAATGCGCCTTGGCCGTCGTCTGCTGGTAGAAGCCGAACATTCCCCACGCAACGGTGAACGCGGCGAGCGCGGCGGTCACGGCGAGCCAGAGGATCTGGTGGCGCGGTTTGGCTTCGATGTGCGGGCCATCCGGCAGGTCCTCCGCGTTCTCGACGGCGCCGGCGCTCCGGCGGTCCCGGAAGACGACCAGGCTGTAGAACATGAAGACCCAGACGAACAGCGCGACGGGCACCGCGAGCGCGGTGAACACGACGTCGGTGAGGCTCGCGAAGTGCGCGGACGGGCTGCCGGATGCGCGCTCGATCAGCGGCACCACGATCAGCACGATGACGATGACGATGACCGACAGGATGGCCCAGATCCAAAGCACGCGACTGACGTGCCAGCGGTTCCGGCCGTCCGAGCGCAGCGCCTCGTTGTTCTCGTCAGCCATTGCCATCTACCTCATCGCTCGGGCGCCGCGGACGGCGCGGGTCTGATCCACGGCGGCCACGCTCAACCCACCGTGAGCGTGCCGGACATGTACCCGGTGGTTGCCATCGGGCCGCCGAAGCCGTCCTGGCCGCCGAGGCCTTCACCCGACAGGCCTTCGCCGCACGGCACGTAGCAGTGCCACACGTAGCTGCCGGGAGCACCGGTCTTGAACTTGAAAACGATGATGTTCGGGGTCTGGTATTTGTGGCCGGCGATCGTCACGTTTTCCGGCGCGCTTTCGGAGACCCCGGGCAGCGGCACGTTGACGAACAGCTGGGTCTGTTTGAGGTTCGGCGGCGTCTGGATCGTGAACGTGTGCGCGATGTCTTCCCAGTTGACCGACGTCGTCGGCCGGCCGTTGACCAGCATCACGTTGCCGACCGTGCCTTTGACGTGCGCGAAGAAGGGGTTGTGCACGGAGCCGCCGGAGTCGTACTGCTTGATCGTCACGGTGATCGTGCTGTACGCGGGAACCTGGATCGAGGTGCTCGGGCAGTAGGTCACCCATTCAGGGTGCGGACCGCCGCCGGGGCCGCCGTTTTCGCCGTGGCAGGCGTAGCTGTCCGGGAACGTTTCGAGCGTGATGTTGTGCCCGGTCGTAGAGCGCACGGCTGCAGGCTCGTAGCCGAGGCCTTTGATCGACCGCGTGCCGATTACGAGCAGCACAAAGACGACGAGCAGTGCGACGAGCGTCACGACCGCCCCGCCGATGGCGCGACCGCGGCTCACGCGTGCACCGTCGCGGGTGTGCCCCGCTCTTCATGACCTGAATCGAGCCCCATGCCTCGCGAGGCACCGTATAAATTGCGCATAAGGGCACCATCGGGGTTCCGGGCGGATTTTCCTGCGGCTTTCCCGCAAACGGTTCCGCGGGTTTGCCCGGCCCGCTCGGCAGCCACGAGGTTTTCCGCCGGTGGCCTCGCAGCGGCCCCGGCTACGCTCAGGAGCCGTGGCGACCTGCTACCGACACCCCGACCGCGAGACGGCAGTTTCCTGTTCGAGCTGCGGTCGCCCGATCTGCCCCGACTGCATGACGCCGACGCAGGTCGGCATGCGCTGCCCAGAGTGCGCGGGCGAAAAGACGCGCGTGATACGCGCCCCGAACGTGCTCGCCGCGCAGCCCCGCGTGACCATCGCCTTGATCACCGCGAACGTACTCGTGTTCATCGCGGAGGTGATCCAGACACCGAGCGCGTTCTCGTTCAGCGGCTCAGCGTACGGGTCGCTGGTCGAAAAAGGGGCGTTGATCGCAAGCCTGCGGGGCAACGAAGTGCTTGGCGTCGCGCACGGCCAGCTGTGGCGACTGGTCACGTCGGGCTTCCTGCACGAGAACATCCTCCACATCGCCTTCAACATGTGGGTGCTGTACGTGTTCGGCACGATGCTCGAGCGGGTGATCGGCGGCCGGCGCCTGGCGATCGTCTATTTCGTCTCGTTGCTCTGCGGCTCGCTGCTCGCGCTGGTCACGACGCCGCACGGCATCACGCTCGGCGCGTCGGGTGCGATCTTCGGCCTGATGGGCGCCGTCGTGATGATTCTTCTCGAGCGCGGAATCCCGATCATGCAGAGCGGCGTCGGCTGGGTGATCGTGATCAACCTGGTCTTCAGCTTCACGATGTCGGGAATCAGCTGGGGCGGCCACATCGGCGGCCTCGTCGGCGGCGTGCTGGCCATGGGAGCGCTCCAGCTCGGCGACCGCAGGCGCTCCCCGGCGCTCGGAATGGCACTCTGCGGAGCACTGGCGATCCTCGCCGTCGTCGGCTCGGTTCTCGTCGCGCACGCCTCGCTGGAAACCGGGGCGAGCCTGCTGGTGCCCACCGGCCTCGTGCCCTAGAGAGCGACTGTGATCGCCGCGGTGCCCTGCGGAGCCGGCACCGCGTCGGGGTGCAGCACGTGCGCGAGCAACTCGAGACCGTCGACCAGGCGAGGTCCGGGCCGGGAAAAGTACGCGCCGGCATCGACCGCGACGGTACGGGCGCCGACCGCGGCAAGCTCGGCTTCGACGGAGCGCGCCTCGAGCGCCGAGCGCTCGGCGTCGTAGCCGCACGGCATCGCGACGAGGACCGCCGGCTCGGCCGCGCGCACCAGATCCCAGGCGACCTGCTCGGAGGGCTCGCCGGCCAGGCCGAGAGCGTCGATCCCGCCGGCGAGCTCGATCAGCTGCGGAACCCAGTGACCGGCTGCAAACACCGGATCGAGCCACTCCAGCGCCGCAACGCGGGGACGCTCGCGGCTACGCACGGCAAGCCGCACGCGGTCGATGCGGTCCGCGAGCGAGCGCAGCAGCTCGACGCCGCGGTCGCGCGACTCGGTGGCCGTCGCGATCGTGCGGATGTCCCCGAGCACCTCGCCGAGCGTGTGCGGGTCGAGTGCGATCACGTCGGGGTGCGAGGGCAGCTTCGGCGCAAGCTCGGCGACCTCCTCGTAGGAGACGGCGCAGACCGGGCAGAGCGCCTGGGTCACGATCAGGTCGGGTTCCAGCGCGGCGAGCAGAGCGCTGTCGAGCGAATAGATCGACGCGCCTTCCCCGGTTCGCTCGCGCACGGCACTGTCGATCTCGCGCGCCGAAAGCCCGGCCGGCAGCGCGTCACGTGTGACGCTCGGCAGCTCGCGAGCCGGCGACGGGTAGTCGCACTCGTGTGTGACCGCGACCACCTCGGATCCGAGGCCGAGGGCGAAGATCAGTTCCGTCGCGTGCGGGACGAGGCTGACAATGCGCACGAGTGCCACTGTAGGCGGCTAGGCTGCGAAGAATGGGAGTGCTAAATGACGAGCAGATCGCCGGCGCGCTCGACGCACTCCCCGGCTGGGAGCGGGACGGCGACGCCTTGGCCTGCGACGTCGAGTGCGGCGACTTCAAGGACGCGATCGGCTTCGTCAACCGCGTTGCCGATCTGGCCGAGGCCCAGAACCATCATCCCGACATCCTCGTCCACGGCTACAAGCACGTGCGGCTGACCCTGAGCACCCACTCGGAGGGCGGCATCACCGAGAACGACGTCGCGCTCGCGCGGGCCATCGACGCCCTGTAGAGACAGAGCGTCGTCGGCTGCGGATCTAGACTCGGACGCGCGCCGGAGTAGCTCAGCTGGTAGAGCGCCTGTCTTGTAAACAGGGGGTCAGGGGTTCGAGTCCCCTCTCCGGCTTCCCACGAAAGGCCTGCAAAACAATCGAACGCCGCCGCGATTTGGCGCTCACTGGACGTCGGCCTTTATGCTTGGGTAGCACGTTTGGGTAGCAACTGGGAGCGACCTGGGCGAGCTCGGCACCGCTCGTGGCTCTGGCCGGCGCGTACAGTTCGGTCCCGGACGCAGCCAGGATCCGTGTCAGGATTTCGTTTCGGTGCGCAACTTTTCTCGTGCATCAGGTGTTGTAAGGTTGCGAACATCGCAATCCTGACCGATACAACTTTGGTCGGTAGCGATCTAAAGGAGCGAGATGAACGAGAGTCTGGAAATCGGGACTCGGATCCGCGAGCTACGCACGTCGCGTGGGCGCACGCAGGACGAGCTTGCCGATCTGCTGAAGGTCAACAAGTCGGCGATTTCTCGGATCGAGTCGGGCGAGCGCGGCATCGCGGTGCAGGAGTTGGCAGTCATCGCGCCGTTCCTTGACGTGTCCGTCGACGAGGTCGTCTATGGCGATGCGGCGGGCAAGGACACCGTGCTGCTCCGAGCTGACGGCGATTCCACCGAGGCCGTTTCAGCGGCGACAAAGGTCATCGAAGACTTCGAATACCTAGAAGCGCTAACGGCGTGACCAAGGCTGTTGCCGACGCCCGTATAGACGATGCGGAACGTGCGGCAGAGACCGCGCGTCTCGACCTTGGGATTGGGCAAGAAGCGCCTGTCGCCGACATTCTCGCTGCGGTTGAGGACCTCGGGATACCGGTGACTGTCTTGGTGATGCCAGCCGCGATCGCCGGCATGTACATCGGGCGCCACGACCGCGCCTTCATCTTTGTGAACGGCGCCCAGGCTCCAGTCCGCCAACGCTTCACGCTTGCCCACGAGCTTGGCCACTACGTTCTTGGACACGCGCAGCGGGTCGAGGCAACGAAGGATTTGTTCGACGGGTCGAGGGATCCGGACGAGGTCGACGCTAATCGATTTGCCGGGGCCTTCCTCGTCCCTCGCACAGCGTTGCGTAACTGGACCGACCGTCATCTAGAGCGTCCGCGAGACCTCGAGCTGGCTGTCCGCGCGGGAGCGTTCTTCGGAGTGAGCCCACAGTGCGCGCTCATCCGCCTCGATATGGTCGGCTTCTTGCGGCCGACCGAGAAGAGAACCATCGGCCGCCAACTGGCCGAGGGGCGACACCGCGGAATGGTCGGCCAACTCGGCATTTCTAGTCTCTCGGACGAGCTCGCGCGCATCCGCGAGGCTGACCAGCTACCGAGGTTCCCGGCGAGGATGACGGCCTCCGCGCACAAGGCGCTAGCCGCGGGACTCATCGACTTGGCAGAATTTGAAGAGATGGTTCCTGGCCAAGCAGCGGTCGCCGCAGACCAGGAGTAGCCTGCTCGTCGGCTTGGAGTCACGGTCGCAGCGCGAGGTCGCCGGGCCGCGGGCGCGTGACGATGGGGTGTTGGTACGGGTGCGACCTCGGATATCGCGCGAGTGGCCAATGAAAGCCGATATGACCCATGATTCGTTACGCGGTTCGTCGAAGGTGAGCCGGTGGCGCTGATCCGCGACGAGCCGGTGATCATTGGCGATACCGGACCGTTCTGCCGCTTCGCCGAGGCCGATGCCCTCGATGTGATTCTCGACTACCTCGCCGAGAGCCTGATCATCGTCCGAGAGGTCGAGGCCGAGCTGAACTTTCGTGCTGATCAGCCCGAGCACAAGAGCCTGCAGCGGTTTCGCGAGCGGGAACCGCCCTACGTACGAAGCGATGCGGTCGACCTAGAGCAAGCGTCTCGACAGCGGGTAGAAGTGATTGCTTCGCGCTGGCGCCGCAACGAGGTGCGCCGCGGCGGCGAAGACCGCGGCGTTCACTCGAACGTCGGCGAGATTGCGACTGCCGTGGCAGCCAAAGAGCAGAAAGCCGCCGTTCTTATGGACGATGGCCGCGGAAAGGACCTCGCAACCAGCTGGAAGTTGACGGCGTACACAAGCGAGGAATTACTTGTAGAGATGGTCACTCAGAAGGCACTAGGGCGTCGCCTCGCGGTGCGGATCTTCGAACGGATCTACGGCAGGCCCGAGGCGGATTTCAACGCAGCGGTCAAAGCGGCTGAAGCTGCCGACACCCAGTTCTCGTCCTCTCCCCCGGCGCCCCAACACTCGATCCGCTTGATCCGCCGTCCGTATCCCTCGCCCCCGGACACTCCGGCGTAGAACGCGGTTGCGGCCATCGCCTCGGCCGGGGTGCTGCGCCGCTCGATCTCGCGGGCCACCCCGACGTCCTCGAAGATCTCCATCGCGCGCCGGTTCAGGACATGCGCCTTCGGCAACCTCGAGGTGGTCCGCGCGTTGCAGACGAGAAGCGAGTCGACGCCGAGGTCCGCGAGCAGCATCGACGCGGTCAGGCCCGCTCCCCCGCCGCCGACGATCAGGACAGGAACTTCCTCCGCGTCGGCCGGCGCGGGTGGCGTGTGGGACGAGCTTGGCGATGTCATGGCGGGCAACATACAGAAAACTGAATCGTTCGTCAATAGCGACTCTGACTTCACTTTCTGTATGATCCCGGTATGGCCACGAGTCCGGAGAAATCGCGTGCCCCGGGCCGCAACGAGCGGCGAAAGGCACGGACGCGAGCTGCGCTCCTGGAGTCCGCGCGCAAGCTGTTCGCGAAGCAGGGGTTCGACGGCACGGCAATCGTCGAAATCACCGACACCGCCGATCTCGGCGTCGGGTCCTTCTACAACCACTTCGACTCGAAGGAGGCCCTGCTCGAGGCTCTGCTGAGGCAGGTTCTCTCCGAGCAGCTCGGCGCCCTCGACTCGCGACGGAGTGGCATCACCGATCCGGCCGAGGCCGTCGCGGTCGCGCACCGCCATTGGATCCGACTGACAAGCGAGGGACCCGAGTGGGCGTGGCTCGTGGTGCGCCTGGAGACTTCGTTCGAGGTCGTCGTCGCCACGCAGGGCGACTCGGCGAGAAAGGATCTCGAGATGGGCATCGCTGCGGGGCGCTTCCAGGTCGCCAACGGCGAGCTCGCGCTCCAGGCCAGCGGTGCCGCACTGATCTCGACGATGAGGCTGATCTTGACCGGAGCGCAGATCCCCGACGCCGACTCGGTTCACGCCGAGGGTGTCCTGCGGATGTTCGGCGTGCCGGCCGACGAGGCGGCGCAGATCGCGCGCCGGCCACTGCCGGATGTGACCAGCGAGATCGGCGCCCGGTCGACGGACGCAACGTCCAGCGATCGCTGGAAAACGCCGTCAACCATCTACAGATCAACGTGACACTGGGGCTGAGCCCCGACAGCAGCGAGGCCGAGAACTGGGCGCGCTGAGCGGCTGTGGAGCGGGCGCGCCGAGGACGCGGAGCTGCGCAGGAGGTGCTGCGCCTGATGCGTGCCTCCTCGATGGAGTTCGGCGAGCTGAACGTCGAGTACGGCTACGCACTACGACTCCGCCGCGGTCGTCGCGGACGGCAGCGAGCCCGGCGCCCGAGCGCCCGACGATGTAGATCCGCATCTATGAGCCCTCCACGCGGCCCGGCTCGCCCGCTGCCGCATGCCTGGATCGACGACGAGGAGGGCAACCGCCACGCGATCAAGGACCTGTGCGGCCCGGCCGCTTCCTGCTGATCGCCGGCGAGGAGGGCAGAGGCATGGTGCGAGGCTGCGCCGCCGACTGGCCGACGAGCACGGCGCTGCCGCTCGACGCCGTGCGCATCGGGCACATCGACGGGGACCTGTTCGACCCCGCTGCACCTGGCTGCGCCGCCGCGGGATCGGCCCCGACGGCGCGATCCTGGTCAGGCCCGACCGTTTCGTCGCGTGGCGCAGCCTCGGCGCGTGGGATGACCTCGCGGAGCTCTCCGCCGGCTTGTCCCAGATCCTCGCTCGCCCGGTCGCTTCAGCGACGCCGTCGCGGCGGGTGGAGCGCCGACGTGGCCGCTGTAAGTGACGGTGCACTGGGCGCTGAGGAGCGTCGACGTCGCGATCGTCGGCTACGGCCCGGTCGGCCAGGCGCTCGCCGCCTGGCTCGGGACGCGCCGGGCACCGCGTCGCCGTCTTCGAGCGCTTCCAGGAGATCTACCGGATGCCGCGGGCCGTCCACCTCGACCACGAGATCATGCGCCTGCTGCAGGACTCGGCGTGGCCGCGAGCTACGCCGCCGAGATGGTGCCCTTCGACGAGTACCGCTGGTTCGGCGCCGACGGCGACCCGCTGATGACGCTCGGCCAGCGCGGCCCCTCGGCCTCGGGCTGGGAACCGGACTACCTGTTCTTCCAGCCCGCGCTGGAGGCGGCGCTCGACGGGCAGTCGCGCCCAGCCGTCGAGCGTGAGCTCGAGCGCGGCTGGGTCGCCGAGGCAGCTCGACGCAGGACCAGCCGACGGCGCGCACGGTTGACGGTCCGCCGAGGTAGGAGCGGCGGAAGCGCAGTCGAGCGACGACTCGCGAGATCGAGGCCCGTTGGGTGATCGGCGCCGACGGCGCCAACTCGTTCGTGCGCGAGAGCGCTCGGCATCGAACGCCGCGATCTCGGACTTCCAGGAGCGCTGGCTCGTCGTCGATGTCGAGCCCCGCGACGGGTTCGACGCGCGCGCGACCTGGCGCCCGCGTGCCAGTGGTGTGACCCGGCACGGCCCGACCACCCATGTGCCACGGCGGCCCTCGCCACCACCGCTGGGAGTTCATGCTGCTCCCCGGCGAGCAGGACGACGACTTCGACGAGGCAGCACGTGCATGGGAGTCTGCTCGAGCCATGGTGCACGCCCGGACAGCGCGGTGCTGCTCGCTACGACGGTCTACGAGTTCCGCTCGATGCTCGCGGAGCGGATGCGCGACGGGCCGGCGCTGCTGGTCGGCGACGCCGCTCACCTGACGCCGCCGTTCCTCGGTCAGGGCCTCTGCTCGGGACTGCGCGACGCCGCCAACGTCGCCTGGAAGCTCGACCTGGTGCTTCGCGGGAGTCGCCGACGAGGCGACTGCTCGACACGGTCGACGCGGAGCGCCAGCCGCAGAACGAGTGGATCATCGCTCGCGGTCGGACTCGGGCAGGTCCTCTGCGAGCTCGATCCCGCAGGCCGCCGAGCGCGACGGGATGATCCGCTGCGCAGCCGAGGAGCCGCCGCCGATCGCGTCGCGCCTCTGGCGACCGGGCTCAGAGGACGGCGCGCTCACGCGCCGGCGGTCCACTCGCGGGGACCCTCGTCTCCAGGCCCAGGTCGCGCGTCGACGGCCGCGAGGGCCTGTTCGACGAGCCTCTCGGGACCGGCTTCACGCTGATCGCGCCGACGGCGACCCGCTCGCCGGCTCGACAGCCGGAGAGTTCCGTGCCGTCCTCGCTGCAACGTCGCGTCGTCTGGTATCGCAGTACGCTCCGCTCGGAGTCCGCGAGCTCGACGGGCGTGCGACCGGCTGGCTTGCCGGAGAACGGCGTCCACGCCGTGCTGGTGCGCCCGGACCTCTATGTGTTCGGCGGCGCCCGGCTGCGAGGCGACCGTGCCGCGTCTGATAGACGACCTGCGCGCCCGGCTTTGCATGCCGGACGCGCAAGAGCAACCGACCAGGAGGACATGATGAGCGCCGACGACGGTGATCCACCCGAAGTTCCACCACGTCAACCTGAAGACGACCCGCCTGCAGGAGATGGTCGACTGGTACCGCACGCTGCGTGGGCGCCGAGGTGCAGCTTCCAGGCGCCCGACGGGGCATGGCTGACGAACGACGAGGCCAACCACCGGATCGCGCTGCTGGCGTTCGACGGCTTCAAGGACGACCCGGAGAAGGACACGCACACGGGCATGCACCACAGCGCCTTCGAGTACGACAGCTTCGAGGAACTGAACTCCAGCTATCTGCGCCTGCGCGAGGCCGGCATCACGCCCGACATCTGCCTCGACCACGGGATGACGTTCTCCTACTACTACAAGGACCCCGACGGCAACTACGTCGAGCTGCAGTGCGACATCTTCGGCGACTGGGCGAAGTCGAGCGAGTGGATGCGCGACGAGCGAGGAGTTCCACGCGAACCCGATGGGCACCTTCGTCGACCCGGCGCTCGTCGC
The DNA here is from genome assembly GCA_963699425.1 of uncultured Solirubrobacteraceae bacterium. GTDB lineage: Bacteria > Actinomycetota > Thermoleophilia > Solirubrobacterales > Solirubrobacteraceae > Palsa-744. Next base: position 35,722 of record CAVOTS010000001.1, read on the forward strand.
CGACGCGGCCGCCGAGGGCGCGACGCTTCGCCGAGATCCACGGGCGCGCGAAGGCAAAAGAGTTCTCGCCCGGTGAGGCCCCCGTCGAGATCCCCTACGCGGAGCTGAAGCGATGCGACTCGTCACGTTCGACGACGGCAGCGGCCCCGCAGGCCGGCATCCTCCTCGGACGAGGAGATCGTCCCGGTCTCGGCGCTGAAAGCGCCCGCGAGCTCCGTGAGGGGCCTGCTCGACGCCCTCGACGCGGACGGCGCTGGCCGACCTCGGCGAGCGCGCGAGGCCGCGCCGGAGCGCATCGCGCTCTCGGCGGTGCGGCTGCTCGCTCCGGTGCCCGGACCCGGAGAAGATCATCTGTCTCGGCCTGAACTACCGCGACCACGCCGAAGAGACCGGACAGGAGATCCCGGCGCGCCGCTGTGGTTCGGCAAGTTCGCCAACTCCCTGATCGGCAGCGGCGCAGGAGATCGTGCTGCCGGCAGCCCACCCGGACTACGTCGACTACGAGGCCGAGCTCGCCGTCGTCATCGGGCGCACGGCGAACCGGGTCAGGAGGCCGATGCGCTGTCCTACGTCGCCGGGGCGATGCCGTTCAACGACGTCAGCGCCCGCGACCTGCAGCTCCAGAACCCGCTCTGGACGAGCGGCAAGGCGGTCGACACGTTCGCTCCCTGCGGGCCGGCGCTCGTGACGCTCGACGAGGCCGGCGACCTCGGCTCGCTCGGCCTGCGCACGCGGATCAACGGCAAGGTCGTGCAGGAGGGCAACACGTCGAACCTGATCTTCTCCGTCGCCGAGCGCGGTCGCCTGGCTGTCGCGGACGATCACGCTGTCCCGGGCGACATCATCGCGACCGGCACTCCCGCCGGCGTCGGCGGCCCGCAGGGGATCTTCCTGCGCGACGGCGACACGGTCGAAGTCGAGATCGACGGGCTCGGGCGGCTCGCGAATCCGGTGCGCGCGCAGTAGGCGCTCGCGTCAGGTCACTTCACAAGCCACCGTCGACGCCCGCCATGGAGCAGGTACACATTGAACACCGCGATCTGGATAGCGCAGGGTATACTCGCCGCCGTCTTCCTGGCGGCCGGCCTGCTGAAGCTCACTCAGTCCCGTGAGGCCCTGCTGGAGAAGACCCCATACGTCGAGCGACTTCACCGACGGGCAAGTCAAGGCCATCGGCGACGGTGGAGGTGCTCGGGGCCATCGGTGTGGTCGTGCCCGCGGCGGCTCAAGCGTAGCTCCGATCCTCACCCCCATCGCGGCATGCGGCCTGGCGCTCACGATGGTCGTCGCTGCGGCCACGCTGCATACGTCGCGGCGAATACTCACATGTGCCGTTGAACATCGTGATCTTCGCTCTGGCCGTGTTCGTCGCAGTCGAGCGGTTCGGCCCTCACTCGCTCTGAACGTCGCGCGGTCGCCCACCACGCCGGCGCCGCTGCATCAAGTTCAAGCGCCGTAGGCATTAGCGTGGGGCCCGCGGCCGGCCCGCTAGGACCGCTCACATAAAAGTGGACGCGTTGCGCGTTGCGGGTAGAGGCGCGACGTCAAGTTCGGGCGCGGGACACGAGCATCCGGGGATCCGCCGCGTAGGCTCTCGGCCATGGCGTCGGGTGAGCTGCTGGCCTCACGGCGGCGCGTCGCAGTGCCCAGAGGCGGAGGCTTCGTATGAGTGCCGACTTTTACATTCAGGCTGTGATCTCGGTCTTGGTGATCACGGACCCGATCACGCGCGGGCTGCTGTTCAAGGCGATGACGGCGCACGAGCCGGAGCGGCGCCCCGCTTACGTGCGGACGATCGCACTCACCGTCGCGATCACGCTGGGCGTCGCCGCGATCGCCGGGAAGCAGATCCTTGACCTGATGGGCATCAACCTCGGAGCGTTCGGCATCGCGGGGGGCCTGATCGTCGCGTTCATGGGCTTCGAAATGCTGTTCGGCGGCGAGCCAAGCCGCGCGCAAGGGGGTAAGGCCGCGCACGAAGAGCCCGAGAGCTTCGAGGGGCACGTCATCGTCCCCTACGCGATTCCCTTTGTCGCGGGCCCGGGGGCGATCACGCTGGTGATCACGATCGCCTCCTCGACGAGCGGCTGGGAAGGGCCGATCGCGGCCCTAATCGCGGTTGCGGTAGCCGTCGCGTTGATGCCGTTCGGGCACCTCTACCTCGCTAACAAGCTTCGCCTCTCGGAGTCCGCGATGGGGATATTCACCAAGTTCGGCGGGCTCCTCGTGGCAACGATCGGCATCCAGCTGATGCTCAACGGGGTCGTCAGGTTCTTCAAACTCGGCTGACCGCCTGACCTTCTCCGGCGCCCTCAGCCCCACGCCACCGACGGTCAGAGACGGCCTGGAATCCTCGCGGCGTGTATGCGTCGCCCAATCGGGATGCGACGAGCTCCGCGCGACGCCGTCTTGGGGTCATCCTGACCATTTCTTGACGATCGTCCGGTTCACTTAGTGAGATAGGACTGACTCTCGTAGCCGGTAGACGGTACGGAGCGGCTCACACACTGAACGGGCATGTCGCCCTCAAGGAGGCACGATGTCAACAGAACCTACGGACGCACAGAAAGCGTCCTCAAGCGAGTCCTGCAAGGGATCAGGCCCCAACGCGGCGGTGCTGTACAGCATTCTGGCCGTTGTGGCGATCATCGCCGTCGTCGGCCTCGTGTTCGCCATCTCTGGATCGAACAAAGCCTCCGAAAACGAAAAGAGCCTGACCGAAGTCAAACACAGCCTGGCCACGCTCGAAGGCGATCTCGGCGGGGCGTCCAACACCGTCGCCGGGCGGCTTGCAGCCATTGAACGCTCACTCGGTGGCGCAGGGCACGACTTCGCGAAGAAGGTCGCCGCGCTCGAGGCAGCGGCCGGGCGTCTTGCGACGCTCGAAGGCAAGCGGCTCAAGGAAATCGAAACCGGCTCTGAAGTCAACTCGAAGGCGACGATCCTGATCGCGAAATGCATGCCTGAAGTCACGGCTGCGCTGAACTCGATCACTTTGAAGAAGGACGAAGCGGGCGAAGTGACGCTCGTGAAGAAGTTCAAAGTCTCGAAGGAATGCGAACCGGTCTTCACCGGGAAACTCAAGTAGTTCAGACAGCGCCCGCGCCGCGGCGCGGGCGCTGCCCGAGGGAACAGGCACAGGCCGAAGTCGAAGTTCCGGACAAAACGCCACCACCTGCCGCGAAGCCCCGCTGGAGACTGGCCAAACCGCAAGGTTTCCCGAGGCGGCGTGGTTAACCTTCGCGCACCTTGGCCGGGACACCGCTTCAATCGAAAGCTCGGCGGGCGCGGGCGCGCGGCGTGTCGCGCGCGATCGTGTTCGCCTCCTTGCCCTCGTACGCAGCAGCCCTCGACGGCGCTGTCCACGCGGCGCGAGGGTTGATGGGGGTACTCCGGCTCGGGGCGCAAGCGTGGTTCGAGATCGGCGCATCTCGTCACGGGGCACCGCATTTTCGCCAGCGCTCATCTCAAACGGGACGACCTCGTCAGGGTCAGGTTCCGCTGCGCGCTCCGCCTCGACGAGGACGGAAAGGAAGTCGAGGAGGGCTTCTACCTCACCGGCGGCGGCTGGAACGTGGTTAAGCCCAGCGAGCGTTAGCTCGACCCTGGCATCGTCGCGCACGCTCAGAGCCTCCATCGAAAGCCAGGTGTAGTAAGGACCTCCGAGCGATCGAACAACCGGGATGCTCGACATGACGGCGCGCGCGTCGAGGCCGTGCTCACGGCGGAGAGCGGATTCAACCCATTGAAAGACCGCCCACCTCGATACTCCTCCCACGCGTTCGATCCCTACGTCGTCAGCGCGCCGAAAGTTTGGCCATCCAACGAGTTCCCGCCCTTGTTGAACCGTAAGGAGGAGAGCGAGTTGCTCTTGCGTCGGTTTCTCGAGGAGGGGATTCACGAGAGCCCCGCTCGGCCGCGCTTGTCACCCGAAGTGCCTGGCGCGCCGGCCAACGCGCGTGAAGGAGGCTCTCGAAGCATTAGGTCGAAGTTCTCACACAAGTCGGATCATCTCGACGTGCGCAGGCGAGCACGCCGTTGAGCTGCTCAGTTGGGCAGCAGCTGCGCCTCGAGCCAGTCACGTCGGTCACTGTCCCGTCGCAACGGCCCAGAGGCCGGCTTCGCGATCCCAACGGCCAGACGCGGAGCCTTTCAAGAGCGGATCGACGAACGGCCGCACGATCGCCAGAGCCTCGTCAAGCGTTTGAGCATCCGTAGAAGAGATTTCTTGGCTTCGCTCGCGTAGCCCTTCTCCCACAGCGCTCGGTCTGGCGCGTCGAACTTCTGCGGGAGTGTGATGCTGCGACGCTCGGCCTCGGTCTGGAGTGCGCGGAGCTGTTGCTCGGCGTCCACCGACGCGCCGCGCGCGATCGCGACGAGGTCGACCAGGTCCCGGTATCGCGTCGAGACCTGCCGAGCCTCGCCGTAGAGCTGGAACGTCGCTGCGATCTTGTCGGCGACGTGGTCGCAAAGCGGATAGGCGCGGTAGCCCTTCTGCTCGAATTCGGGAAAGCCGATTTGCGCAATGGGCGCAACGTCGTCGGGCTCACCGACCATTCGAAGGTCGGTGCCGGCCAGATCGATGTGGAACCTTTGCCACTCCGGCTGGCCGATGTAGGCGACGATCGGAAGCCGGATCGCCGAAGACTCGTCGCCGGCGGTCCTGCGCGCGCCGATCTCGAATCGAAATGAATCTCCGATATCCCGATCCGCAGCCGCGCGGACGTCGGCCTCGGCCTCGTCGGTGGCCTTCGCGCGGTACACGTCGATGTCGAGCGAGCCGCGGACGCCGATTTCCCGGGCGAGCAGCGCGACGGCGCCCTTGACGATCCAGCCGTCGTCCATCATGTAGAGGCGCTCGAGAAGCCGGTCGTAGGTGAACTGGCGCTGAAGCTGTTGGAACGTCCACTGGGTTTGATCGGCGGCCTCGTGGAGCTTGTGTGTGAGGGCCGCCCGGAACGCTGCCGGCGTCTCGTACCGGTTCATCGGAGTGGACCACCGCCGACCGTGGCCGGCGCCCGCTCGGGTTCGGTGGTGCTCCCGCGGCTGGCCCGTGCCTCGGAGATCCAAAGGTCGGCTTGATGGTCACCAACGAGGTCGAGCATCCACTTCAGGAGCGCTACGCCGTCGTGCCGCTGCATGCCAAAGCGCGCCGCATGTGGTGCAAGGGCGTCCGCGACGTTGGTCGGATAGTCGTAGACGTTGCGCAGCGCGTCGGCGATCACGTGTGCGACAGCGCCCGGATCCTCGTTCGCGTACAGCAGGTCGGATGCGATGCGCGCGGGTCGAGTCACGGGGAGGCCGCGCAGGATGATCCAATCCGCGTCGGTCATCCTGCGTTGATGGATGCGGACGTCCGGGCGGCGAGATTGGCGGCGCTTGCCGACCGTGAATTCGTGGAGTTCTTCGGGGAGGTGGCCGACGCCATACATGTCGGCTGCTGATCGGTGCGACACGACCCCTTCGTCTTCGCGTCGCTCCCAGGCCGGCACATTCGGTGCGAGCTGCAGCCATGCGGCGCGGAGCGCCTCGTGGTCTGGGGGCGGCGCTCCTCCGAGGCGATAGACGCCGTTCGCGATCCTGTACAGGGCGCCGTCTTCGGCAGTTAGGCGGGCCATCGTCCGGGGCGGAGTTCCCAGCCGGGTCGCTTGTTGCCGCGTGACAAGGCCCCATTGGTCCTCTGCCGTGGCGGTGAGACGAGTCAGGACGGGTTGTGTAGCCATGTGCTGCATTATATGCCATTCTCGGCACATCATGAAGTAAGCCATGCATGTACTGCTGCAAAATATGCCAGATGCGGCACATTGTGTAGTAAGCCATGACTCCCCCGACATCCGCGGACGTCGAGGTCGTCTGAGCCGTCCGCGACGCCGAATCCCGCTAGCGCCGCGAAGCTTTTGGTGCGGCCGTCCCAAGCGTTTGATCAGGAGCCACGACCCGAAATGCTTCGCTGAAGCGATCAGCCATCTCGGAGGCGGGCCGGGCGTGCAGATAGCGACTTGTCGTAGCCAGTGCGCTGTGCCCAAGGACGGCCTGGATCGTGACGAGGTCGACGTCTGCGGCGGCGAGCAGCGAACCGAAAGTGTGCCTGAGGTCATGAAAGCGCAGCGGGGCGACTCCCGCAGCCGCCTGGGCTCGCTTGTACCGCTTGCGGAGCGCAGATGGATTCAGATGTCTTCCAAGCGCGTTGCAGAAGACAAAGTCGTCCGGACCAAGGTAGTCGCGCCTGCGGCTCAGTTCATCAAGAGCGCGCGCCGCCTGGTTCGTCAGCGGGACCCGTCGGATCCTGCCGGACTTCGTCGACGGCATGACGACGCCGCCGCTCAAGGCGGACCTGACGGTGATTGTGCTGCCCGCGAAGTCGATGTCGCTCCACCGAAGCGCAAGCAGCTCACCAAGCCGCAGGCCGGCGTAGGCGGCGACGCGCACGATGGTCGCGTCCTGCTGGTCTTCGAAGGCGTTGTCGCCTCCGTCGAGCTCTTCGATCCCGATGGCATCTATCGGGCGCTCGCATGCCCGCGCGATCGCCTCGACCTCCTCGACGGAGTAGAAAGGCAGGACGTCCCGTTGCGGTTCCCGACGCTTGTCGGTGTGTGCGGCCGGGTTTTGCGCGAGCGCGAACGTCGACTCCTTGCGCCCGTACTCAAAGATCGCGTGCACGAGCGCACGGTGCTTGTTCACGCTGCGGGCTGAGGTGCCGGTCGCAGCGACTTCCCGAAGAAGCTCGTCGACGTCCGAACTCGAGACCGCCGCGGCGGGCGAATCGCCAAGCGTGCGCATGATGTGGCCGGCCGAGACGCGCTCGCCGCGCAGCGCCGGGGTGCCTGGCTCGCGTAGCAAGTACCCGTAGTCGGCCAGCGTCGATGGCTTCGCTCCCTTCACATCCTCCAGCCACGCGAGGTAGCTGATGGCAACCTTCCGGAACGTGACGTCTGCGATCTGCTGCTCTCGCTCGCGCGTCGCGGCGTCCGTTGCGTAGGACTCGGCAAGCTGGTGGGCCTTTACGATCGCGGCCGGTTCGTCGAGCATCTCGCGCCTCGGGCGTCCGCGGCGCGGCTTCCAATCGCCGCCAGCGGAGCGCTCGAGCCACGCGGGTCCCAGCCGGCGTTTCACCGCCCGGCCTTCGTGCCGGAAGCTCGTCTCGAAGTAACGGCTTCCCGCCGTACTCCCTGACGCATCACCGCTGCCCTCGCCAATTGCCGTCCCGTCGGTTGCCTGTTCGGGAGAAGCTAACAGCGCCTGCGGCGTTTGGGTAGCACTTGGGTAGCACTCCGGTTTGGGTAGCACTTTGGGTAGCAACCCTGCCCAAGAATGACTCAAACAGTGACATTGGAGCGTTTCAAATCGCCCAGTAACTTGGGCACTCGGGACACCATCACCGGCCTTGTAAACAGGGGGTCAGGGGTTCGAGTCCCCTCTCCGGCTTAGGCGCCAGGGAATTCGGTCGTGGACCGGAAAGCCGTCTCCGCCGCCGCTTTGTTGACACGCGGTCAGCGGTCCCATCTGCCCGCCAGGCTGCGTGCGCTGCTGGTACCGTTTGGGCGCCAACGACTGGCCCCAACGGGAGGTCGGCGCTAATGCACGTGAGGGGGACGATTGTGCGTGGTCTTGTGCGTGGTTCTGGCGGCGAGCTCGGGGAGCAGCCTGCATCTGGAGCCCTCGATGCAGCCCGACGCAGACTGGTCCGATGGACCATCGCGTGCACTCTCGCTGCCGTGACCGTGGCCGCCGCGGCACCGGCAGCCAACGCCGAGACGACCAACGGCATCTCGGCCGGCGCCTACCACACGTGCGTACTCACAAGCGCCGGAACGGTCAAGTGCTGGGGTTATGGCGAGTACGGTGAGCTCGGGGGCGGGAGTTTCGAAAGCAGCGCGACCCCCATCGAAGTCGTCGGTCTGACGGGACAGATCGCCGTCGCCGCCGGCGGCTACCACACCTGCGCGCTGGGGATCGCCGGCACCGTCACCTGCTGGGGATACAACGTTTACGGCGAGCTCGGGGACGGGACACGTGAAGAAAGCGCGACCCCGGTCCCAGTGGCGGACCTGACGGGCGCGAAAGCGGTAGCCGCCGGCGGCTACCACACGTGCGCCATCACGAGCACCGGCGCCGTCAAGTGCTGGGGAGACGGCACGTATGGTCAGCTTGGGAACGGGAAAACCGAAAGCAGCACGACACCCGTAGAAGTCGAAGGCCTTGCAGGCGTGAAAGCGATCGCCGCAGGCCAGGATCACACGTGCGCGATCACGAGCACCAACACAGTGAAGTGCTGGGGAGAGGGGTCCTCCGGCCAGCTGGGCAACGGCAAGAGCGAAGACAGCTCGACTCCCGTCGAAGTCAGCGGCCTTACGGGCGTGAAGGCGATCTCCGCAGGCACATACGCGACGTGTGCGGTCACGAGCGCCGGCACCGTCAAGTGCTGGGGGGAGGGTAACGACGGCCAACTCGGCGACGGGCAGTTCGAAAGCAGCTCGACACCCGTCGAAGTCAGCGGCCTTACGGGCGTGAGCGCCGTCGCCGCCGGCGGCGAATATGCGTGTGCGCTGATGAGCGGCGGCGCGATCAGCTGTTGGGGCGGCAGTGAATACGGACAACTCGGAAGCGGGACGACAGAAAACCACGACACACCGGTCAAGGTCGGCGGGGTCGCGGATGCAAGCCTCATCTCCGCAGGCGGCGAACACATGTGCGCGGTGACGACCACCGCCGGCGTCAAATGCTGGGGCCTCAACGCATACGACGAACTTGGAGACGGCAAAACCGACATGATCCCCACTGTCCTCGAAGTCGGCGGCCTGTCGAGCGTCAGCGAGGTCGCCGCTGGCAGCTACGACTCGTGCGCGCTCCAGACCAGCGCAACCGTCAAGTGCTGGGGCGACGACAGGTACGGCCAACTTGGGGACGGGAAAACCGAAAGCAGCACGACACCCGTGGAAGTCAGCGGCCTCACAGGCGCGAAAGCCGTCGCTCCCGGCGGCGAACACACCTGCGCTCTGACCGGCACCGGGACCGTCAAGTGCTGGGGCGCAGGCAGCTACGGTGACCTCGGGGACGGGAAAAACGAAAACAGCTCGACCCCCGTCGAAGTCGCAGGGCTGACCGGTGCGAAGTCGATCGCCTCCGGCTCCTACGACACGTGCGCGGTTACGAGCACCAACACAGTCAAGTGCTGGGGCGACGGCGAGTACGGTCAGGTCGGGAACGGGAAAACCGAAGAAGACAACTCGACCCCCGTCGAAGTCACCGGGCTCACGAACGTAACCGCTGTCTCCGTCGGCGAGGACAGCGCCTGCGCGTTGACAACCGGCAAAACCGTCAAGTGCTGGGGGTTCGGAACCTACGGCGAACTCGGGGACGAAAAATACGAAGAGGCCGATACGCCTGTCGAAGTCAGCGGCATCAAAACCGCCGCGGCCATCAGCGTGGGCGGCTACTACGCCTGCGCGCTGTTGACGACCCATGCGGTCAAGTGCTGGGGCTACGGCGAGTACGGTGAACTCGGGGACGGATCTACCGATTACGCCGCGACGCCGGTCCAGGTAAGCGACCTCACGGACGCGGTCTCCGTCACCGCGGGCGGCTACCACGCGTGTGCGCTCACGAGCACACCGAGCGTCGTGTGCTGGGGAGACGGCGCCTACGGTGAACTCGGGAACGGGAAAACCGAAAGAAGCAACACTCCCGTCGAAGTCACAGGTCTTTCCAGCGTCAGCACCATCTCGGGCGGCGAATACCACACGTGCGCCGTTACGAGCACCGGAACCGTGAAGTGCTGGGGATTCAACGGCGACGGAGATCTCGGGAACGAAAGCCTCAGCGGTCCAGAACGGTGTTTCGGCGAGTCCTGCAGCAGGATCCCCGTCGGGGTCGTGGGATTGCCAGGCTCACCGATCGAAGCTGCGACCGGGCGCGTTTCGCTTGACGGGTCGACGGTCGCGGTGCAGCGAGGGAGCCGGGCGCTGGTCAAGCTGAGGTGCACCGGAACGGCTCGCTGCAGCGGCCGGTTGACACTGACGATCCGGTTCACGACGCGAACGGCGAGAGGCCGGCGCACGAGGACCGAGGCAATCGGCACTGCGACGTTCTCGGTCCCCGCAGGCGGCACGGCGCTCGTCAGGCTCGCGCTCAACCGGAGCGGCCGGGGCCACCTGAAGGCCGCTCACGGCCATCTTCGCGCCAAGCTGACGATCGTGAAGACGTCGCCGAGCCCACGCACGACCGCAGTGGACGCAGTGCGCCTGACGCTGCAGAGATCGCGCCGGCGCTGAAGTCGAAAAGGTCCGCCGCGTCACCAGGCCCGCTGAGCCAGGGCCGGTGGAGCGACAGCGGCCGGACTGCTCGTGAACGGCGGTGGCCACGACGTCCTCCTCACTTGACACGCAGCGTACTGTTAACCGTATGGCTAACTATATGCTGGACACCACGTTCGCGGCCTGCGCGCACCCGATCCGGCGGGGGATCCTCGAACGGCTCGCGACTGGCGAAATGACGGTCGCCGAAGCATCACGTGGCTTCGGCGTCTCCAAGCCTTCAATCAGCCGGCATCTGCGGGTCCTTGAGGAAGCGGGGACGATCGTCCGGGTCGTCGACGGCCGCAATCACCGGCTGCGCATCAACCACGATTCGCTCGACCAGGCGGCGGCTTGGATCACAGACCAGCGCGCGATCTGGGAGCGAAAGTTCGACGCGGTCGAGGAGTTCCTGGCCGCGAACTCAACCAATGACGAGAGGGGGAAGGATGCCTGAGGCGACGCAGATCCTGCGGCTGGAGCGCAGCTTCGACGCGCAGGTGCAGGACGTCTTCAACGCTTGGACCGATCCCGCGGTCCTAAAACGCTGGTGGTCGGGCGGACCACAGTGGTCAACGCCGGTCGCCGATGTCGATGCGCAGCCGGGCGGGAGCTACCGGCTGATGATGGAATCGGAGTCCGGCGAGCGGCACACGGTGGTCGGTCAGTACCGGACCGTCGAACCGCCGACCCTGCTCGTCTACACCTGGGCTTGGGAGCTCGATGCCGGCGGAACGGGCCCCGAGTCGACAGTGACCGTTGCCTTCGAGGCCGACGGCGACGCGACACGGGTCGTGATCGAACACGCAGGCCTGCCAGACGAGGCGTCGCGCGAGCGACACGGCGTCGGCTGGAGCACGTGCCTCGATCAGCTCACCTCGCTCTACGCGGCGGCAAGGTAGCGCCGCAAGAGCAGGCCACAACCAAGGGAGAGAACGATGGGTAAGTATCTACTGACGTACACCGGCGGTGCGATGGCGCAGACCGACGAGGAACGGCAGGCCGTGATGGCAGCTTGGGGCACGTGGTTCGGCACACTGGGGAGCGCGATCGTCGATCCTGGGAACCCCTGCGGCGAGTCGCGATCGCTCGGCGCCGCGTCGGGCGGCAGCCTGACTGGGTACACCGTGCTCAGCGCGGACAGCCTCGAGAGCGCCACGGAGCTCGCGAAGGGCTGCCCGGTGCTCACGGACGGCGGCGGCGTCGAGGTGTACGAAACGTTCGAGGTGATGTAAGCGTGTTGATCGCGGGGCGACGAGCGCCCCGCGATTGCCGAGCCGCGCGGGCGGGCTACTGAAGTAGCCGGCCGCCGTCGACCACGATCTGCGTCCCCGTGATGTAGCTCGCCAGGTCGCTGGCGAGGAAATGCACGGTTCGCGCGATGTCGTCGGGCATGCCCAGTCGCCCCATCGGAATCATCGCCTCGAAGGCGACGCGCGCGGCGTCGTCGGTCACGTGAGCGCCGGGCGTGTCGATGCCGCCTGGTGCCACTGCGTTGACCCAGATGTTGTGGCGAGCGAGATCGAGTGCCGCGTTCTTGGTGAAACCCCACACTCCGTGCTTGGAGGCGTCGTACGCGGCGAGGCCGATCATCGATGGATGCAACGCGTCGATCGAGGTCACGTTGACGATCCGGCCACCACGCCCCTGGCTGACCATCTGCGCCGCGACCGCGCGGACGAACAGGTAGACCCCGACGAGGTTGACCTCGAGCACCCGCCGCAGCAGATCCAGCTCAAGGGAGTCGAGCTCGACCATCGGATAGATCCCGGCGTTGTTGACCAGGATGTCGACGTCACCGAAGTGCTCGACCGCGGCCGCGAGCGCCGCCGCGACGCTGGCCTCGTCGGCAACGTCGCAGGCCACGCCTAGGCAGCTGCCCGCGCGCAGCGCGGCGAGTGGCTCGGCGGCGGCCTGCGCGGCGGCGCCGTCGAGGTCGACGACGAGCACCGAGGCGCCGGCGTCGTGCAGCCGCCGGACAATGCCGAGTCCGATGCCCTGCCCACCCCCGGTTACGATCGCCGCTCGCCCGCTCAGGTCGAGCAGGTCGGCACTCGAGGTCAGGGAGCCGGCCGTGTCACTCACGTCCGCAGTCTCCCACTCGCCGGTCGATAAGTCACGACCGCCCGCAAAGTCTTCACGGGTCGCACCCCGCCGCGATCAAAGAACGTCCGGGCGACTAGCTGCGCGCCTCGTCGGCCTCGTGGCGTTCGTCGACGATCGCCTGCAGCTGATCCATGATCTCGCTCGAAATTCGCTTCAGGTCCCACTTGCTGAGCGTGATCAGGTGCATCGACGAGGTGGCCACCACGTCGGCGTTGCGCTTCTCGCCGGCCAGGACGCCCATCTCGCCGAACACGTCACCGGGGCCGAGCGTACCGATTACCTCGCCCGCTTTGATCACGTCGGCGGTGCCGGAGTCGATCACGATCAGGTCGTAGGAGTAGTCACCTTCGTGTACCAGCCGCTTCCCTGCCGACACCGAGGTCTCGGTGGCGAATACGGAGATCTTGGTGAGCGCGTTCTCGGACATCGACGAGAACAGCGGAATGGCCTTCAGCAGATCGGGATCCATGAACTCTCCACTCTTGCTAGCGATGCTTTGACGAGACCCAGTTGACAGCGACTATGAGGTTGCAGATTACAGCCAGTCACCGTGGCATCGATCCGTTGGTCACACCGCCCCCGCGAACCCGCCCGCCAAACAGTCATCCGGCGGCCGGCGTTGGCGTTCGGGGCGCGCGGTAGATTCCCCAACGTCCGCATCCCAGGGTCAATCGAGGGGGAAGTATGTCCGCGTACCCCGTCCACTTTTCGGCCGATTACAAAGAGCGGCGCAGCCGGTTCTCGGTCTTCTTCCGGTTGATCCTCGCGATCCCGCTGCTGATAGTGCTCAGCATCTACGGGCTGCTCGCAGAGATCGCACTCGTCATCGCCTGGTTCTCGATCGTGTTCACGGCGCGCTATCCGGATGGCTTGTTCGAATTCATCGCCGGATACATCCGCGCGCTGACACGGATCACCGGATACGTGGCGCTGATGTGCGACGACTACCCGCCGTTCTGGGGCGCACCGGAACCGGCATACCCTGTCCGCCTGGACTTCGATGGTCCGCTGCATCCGTACAGCCGCGCGAAGACGCTGTTCCGCCTGATCCTCGCGATTCCGCTGCTGATCATCCGCTGGGCGTTCGCTGTCGTACTCGAGCTCGTGTCGATCGCGGCGTGGTTCGTGATCGTGATCACCGGCACCTTGCCCCGTTCGATCTTCGACGTGCTCGCCTACTCGAACTCCTACATCGCGCGCGCCGACTCGTACGTCTTCCTGCTGACTGAGAGCTACCCGCCGATAGAGGACAACGCTACGGACGAGAATCGCGGCGAGCTCGCGGCGACGCCTCCCTCCCCAGCGCTGGCGGCGCCCGTCGAGGAGGCGGTCCAAGAGCCCGCCGACGATGGCGGGGCCAGCACTCCCGGGACCTGACGGGCGGCGCGCTCGCGCGGACGCTCGACGCCCTGTAGATAGGGAGTCGTCGGCTGCGAATCTGGACGCGGACGCGCGCCGGAGCAGCTCAGCTGGTAGAGCGCCTGGCTCCAGATCCCTCTCCGACGTAGGCGCCAGAGGACTGCGACGCGGGCCAAGACCCCTCACGGCCGCCTCTGTTGACACGTGGTCAACGGTCCAATCTGCCCACACGCGCGTTTGCTGCTGGTACCTTTTGGGCGCGCCGTCGGGCGCCAGCGACCGGCCCCAACCCGAGGTCGGCGCCAATGCACGTGAGGGGGACGCTTGTGCGTGGTCTTGTGCGCGGTTCTGGCTGCGAGCTCGAGAAGCAACCTGCACCTGGAGTCCTCGATGCAGTGGGCCGCAGACTGGCTCGTTGGGCCATCGCGTTCGGGGTCGCTGCCGTGACCCTCGCCGCGGCACCCGCAGCCAACGCCGAGACGACCAACGCCATCTCCGCCGGCGCCTACCACACCTGCGTGCTGACAAGTGCCGGCACGGTCAAGTGCTGGGGCTTCGGCGCTGACGGTGAGCTCGGGGACGGGAAGTTCGACAGCAGCACGACCCCTGTCGAAGTCGGCGGCCTGACCGGCGAGACGGCAGTTTCCGCCGGCGGCTACCACACCTGCGCGCTGGGGGGCGCCGGCACCGCGGCGTGCTGGGGTTACGGCGCTGACGGCGAGCTCGGGGACGGGAAGTTCGAAGGCAGCGCGAGCCCCGTCCCAGTCGCCGGCCTGACCGGGGCGAAAGCGATCTCCGCGGGCGGCTACCACACGTGCGCCATTACGAGCACCGGCGCCGTTGAGTGCTGGGGATACAACGAGTACGGTCAGCTAGGAGACGCGAAGACTGAAGCCGCCTCGAGCCCGGTCGACGTCAGCGGCCTTGCAGGCGTGAAGGCGATCTCCGCAGGCGACGACTACACGTGCGCCCTCACGAGCGTTGACACGGTGAAGTGCTGGGGAGAGGGCAACGATGGCCAGCTCGGCGACGGCAAATACGAAGACAGCACGACTCCTGTCGAAGTCGGCGGCCTCACGGGCGTGAAGGCGATCTCCTCAGGCGGGTACGAGGCGTGCGCCATCACCAGCGCCTCGACCGTCAAGTGCTGGGGTGACGGTAACTCGGGGCGCCTCGGGAACGGGAAAGACGAAGACAGTTCGACGCCCGTCGAAGTCAGCGGCCTGGCGGGCGTGAGCGCGATCTCCGTCGGGGGCGAATACGCATGTGCCCTGACGAGCGGCGGAACCGTCAAGTGCTGGGGGGACGGCGAATACGGTCAGCTCGGAGACGGAACGTCAGAAAACCGCTACACGCCGGTGCAGGTCACCGGCCTTGCCGGTGCGAGCTCCGTCGCCGCAGGCGATGCCCATGCCTGCGCGGTGACGACGGGTGCCGGCGTCAAATGCTGGGGCGAGAATTCATATTCCGAACTCGGAGACGGGAAAAGCGACATCATCGCGACCGCGCTCGAAGTCGGCGGGCTGACAAACGTCAGCGCGGTCTCCACCGGCAGCTACGACGCATGTGCGCTTGAGAGCAACGCGACCGTCAAGTGCTGGGGCGACAACTATTACGGCCAGCTCGGAAACGGAACAGAGGAAAACAGCTCGACCCCCGTCGAAGTCAGCGGCCTCACGGGCGCGAAAGCCGTCGCCGCCGGCGGCGAACACACCTGTGCACTGACTGGCACCGGTACCGTCAAGTGCTGGGGTGCAGGCGGCTACGGCCAGCTCGGGAACGGGAAAGACGCAAACAGCTTGACGCCAGTCGAAGTCGAGGGACTCACGGGCGCGAAGTCGATTGCCGTCGGCTACTACCACTCGTGCGCGCTCACAAGCGCCAACACCGTCAAGTGCTGGGGCTACGGATCCGACGGCCAGCTCGGGGACGGGAAAACTGAAAACAGCTCGACGCCGGTCGAAGTCAGCGGACTTACCAACGTAACGGCGATCTCCGCCGGCTTCTACGGCACCTGCGCGCTAACGACCAGCCATACCGTCAAGTGCTGGGGCTACGGCGAAGACGGCGAACTCGGGAACGGCAAAACCGAACAGAGCGACACGCCCGTCGAAGTCAGCGGCATCAGCAACGCCGTTTCCATAAGCCACGGCGCCTATGCCGCATGTGCGCTGACGAAAGCCCCGGCGATCAAGTGCTGGGGCTACGGCCAGTACGGAGAACTCGGCGACGGGCTTGCCGAACAAGCCGCGACGCCGGTCCAGGTCAGCGGCCTCACGGACGTGAGCTCCGTCTCTGTGGGCGGCTACCACACGTGCGCATTGACGAGCGCAGCAAGCGTGATGTGTTGGGGCTACGGCGAGTACGGCGAACTCGGGAACGGGAACACCGGAAAAACCGACACTCCCGTCGAAGTCACCGGCCTTTCCAGCATCAGCAGCATCTCGAGCGGCGAATACCACACGTGCGCCGTTACGAGTACCGGAACCGTGAAGTGCTGGGGATTCAACGGAGATGGTGATCTTGGAAACGAAAGCCTCAGCGGTCCGGAACGCTGCGCGTCGGCGTCGTGCAGCAGAGTCCCGGTCTCGGTCCTCGGGTTGCCTGGCTCGCCAATCGAAGTCGCGACCGGTCGCATTTCGCTCGACGGCTCGACGGTCACCGTGCTGCGCACCGACCGCGCACTGATCAAGCTGAGATGCACCGGCACGGCCCGCTGCAGCGGCAGGCTGACGCTCACGATCCGCATCACGACACGAACCGCGAAGGGCAAGCGGACACGGAGCGACGCAATCGGTGCGGCCTCCTACTCGATCCGCGCGGGTACTTCGGCGATTGTCAGGGTCCGGATCAACCGGCTCGGAAGGACTCACCTGACGAGAGGTCACGGCCATCTGCGCGCAAGGCTCACGATCTCGAAGACGTCTCCGAGCCCGCGCACGACGACGGTGGAGGCTGTGCGCCTCACGCTGCAGAGGCCGCGCAGGCGCTGAACGTCAAGGACCGAACTGCTCGGGCCCAACTGCAGCGGTCAGGTTTCGGCGCGGCTCAGCGCCTCGGTCGGCAGCGCGCCGCTGAGGAACAGCGCCGCGATTCCCACGAGCAGCACGACCGACAGCGAAACGCGCAGGCCGTCGTAGCGGGCTTTCCTGTTCGCTTCGACCACTGCTTCTGCCTCCTGCGCCGGAACGTTCGCCTCTTTGAGCGCCTGTTCGAGCTGGGCGTCTGAAACGAACGGCGCTCCCCCTTCGGTCTTGACGGTGACCTGCGAGCGCACGTCACTCGAGACGTGTGGGTCCGCCGCCAGTGCGGTGCCCAGCGAGGTGGTCAGCGCCGCGATAAGCAGCGAGCCGACGAGCGCCGTCCCCAGTGAGGCCCCGAGGTTCGTCGCGGTGTTCTGCAGGCCACCGACCTCGGCGGCCTGCGATTCATCACAGCTTGCGACGGCCTGTGCGCCGAGCTGTGAGGCCAAGGCCCCGATGCCGATGCCGATCAGCGCGAGCGGGATCAGCACGACTCCCGCTTCAGCGCCGGGTTCGAGGCCGCCGACGAGCGCCGCGGTGCCCGCGAGCATCATCAGCAGCCCGATGCGCACGACCCGGCGCGGCGACGCGTCGGGCCAGACGCGCGGTATCCCAATCGCGGCCAGCAGCAGGCCGACCGATAGAGGCAGCAGCTGGAGCCCGGTTTCAAGCGCCGAGAGGCCAAGGATCACCGAGAGGAAGAGCGGAATCGTGAAGAAAACGCCCGCCTGCATGAAGAACTGGGAGCCGAACAGCGTCAGGACGTTACGCAGGCGGCGATTCTGGACGAGGTCGCGGTGGATCAACGGGTCCGCACCCCGCGCTTCCACGCGCGACTCCCATCTGAACAGCAGCCAAAGCACAACCAGGCCGCCGGAGACCATCCAGATCGTCGGCGACAGCCCGAGAACCGTCGTCGCCCCCGGCTTCGGCGTGACCCACCCCCAGGCGCTGGACTTCAACACGCCGAGCACGACCGCGGCGAGGCCAATGATTGACAGCAGCACCCCGACGAAGTCGATCCGCCGACGTTCTTCCAGTGGCGGATCGGCCAGGCGTCCGGCCAGCACGAGGATCGTCATCGCAACGAAGACCTCGCCAACGAAGACCCAGCGCCAGGAGAAGGAGGTCGTCACCGCACCCCCGATGATCGGACCGGCGGCGACCGCGATCGCCCCCGCCGCGGCGACCGCGCCGTAGGCGGCAGTGCGCCGGTCGCTCGGGAAGTTCGAAGCGACGAGCGCGACGACGGCCGGCATGATCAGCGCGGCGCCAATCCCCTCGAGCCCCGACCAGCCAATGATCAGCACCGTGAGGTTCGGCGCCAGTGCCGTCGTAAGCGAGCCCGCGGCGTAGACGACCGTCCCGATCCGGAACGCTCGCTTGCGACCGATCAACGCCCCGACCTTGCCGCCGGTGATCATCAGCGACGCCATCACCAGCGTGTAGGCGGTGATCGCAGTCTGGACGCCCGTCACCGTGGTTCCGAGGTCGTTCGCGACGGAGGCGATCGACACGTTCATCACCGAGGCATCGAGTGCCATCAGGAACTGCGAGGAGGCAAGTGTGACGAGCACCATGCCCCCGGCGGCGGCTGCCGCAGGCTTGGAGACCGTCGACATGCAGGGATACTCCCAGCTTGCGGCGTCGGAGCCGAATGGCACGATGCTGCGATGCGCATCGCGGTCGCGACCAGGGCGGGAGGGCCCCAGGTGGTCGCGGGGGCCGCCGGAAGCCGGCAGCTCGGCACAGCGGGGCTGGCGAGATCGCTAGCTTCAGCGCCGTGGCGAGAAACCGACGCACGCGATGCCCGAGCTGCTGACAGAGCGCCTGCGGCTGCGGCCCCTGCGGGTCGACGACGCCGAGCGGCTGCTCGCGATCTACAGCCACCCGCTCGCCGTGCCGTGGACCGGAGCCCACACGCTCAGCGAGATCCGGGCCGAGATCGCGTTCTACGCCGGCTTCGAAGCCGAGCACGGATGGTCGATGCGCGGCATCGAGTTGCGTGCGACGGGCGAGCTGATCGGCGACTGCGGGATCGTCCCGCTCGAACTGAAGGGCCCGGAGCTCGAGCTGATGTATGACCTGCACCCCGACTTTTGGGGCCGCGGGCTCGCGAGCGAGGCCGTCGGGGCGGTGCTCGACGCCGGGTTCGGTGAGACCGGCGCGGAGCAGATCATCGCGGTGGCCAAGCCGACGAATGCGGCCTCGCTGCGAATCCTCGCCAAGTTCGCCTTCGCTGCGGACGGCACGATGCACGCGTACGACGAGGACCTCCTGCGTTTCGTGCGCCGGGCGCACGCATGAGCGCCCAGGGCGCTCACCTGCGGGCCGGGCAGCTCGGGACCCTCGATGTGACCGCTTCGACGGTCGCGAACATCGGTCCGGGGATCGACTTCTACTTCGGCTTCGGGATCGTCGCGGCCACCGCCGGGGTGGCCGCGCCGCTGACGATCATCGCGGCAGGCGTCGCGACGCTGCTGCTCGCGCACATCGTCTCTGAGTTCACGCGGGCGGAGCCGTCGGCCGGAAGCTTCATCACTTACGTGCGCAGCGCCTTCGGCGATCGCGCCGGGATCGTCACGTCGCTGCTGATCGCTGTCGGCTACACGATCGCGATCGCCGGCGTGTTCGCGATGTCGGGCGGGATGCTGACGCTCGCGCTCGCGCACTATGCGCACGTCGCGGTCGCCTGGGAGCCGATCAGCCTAGTGCTGACGCTCGGCGCACTGCTTCTGAGCGCCCGCGGGGTGAGCCTGTCCACGCGAGCCGTGGGGGTCGCGGTTGTGCTTCAGGTGCTGGTGATGATCGCCGTCTGCGCCGTCGTACTGCTGGACCAGCGCGCGGCGCTCTCGGACGCCCCGTTTCATCCATCGAACATCACCGGAGGCCTTGCCGGGCTCTCGGGCGGCTTCCCGCTCGCCCTGTACATGTTTATCGGCTGGGAAAACGGCCCCGCGCTCGCCGAGGAGTGCCGCGACCCCAAGCGCTCGATCCCCCGGGCGCTCTATGCGTCGATCCTCCTGACGACTGCGCTGTTCGTGCTTTTCGCCTACGTGACGGTGACCGGTTTCCACTACGACGTCTCGAACGTCGGCCGAGCATCGATCCCGTTTCTGCAGATGGCCGACTCGTACCTCGGGCGGTGGGCCGCCCTGGCCTGGGTCGCGGGGATCATCTCGATCCTCGCGACGCTCGTATCCGCAGTCAATGCGCAGTCGCGGATGATCTTCGACGCGGGCCGCGCCAACCTGCTGACGCCGTGGCTCGGCCGCCTCAGCAAGGGCAGCGACACGCCCGTCAACGCACTGTGGACGATGGGCGGAGCCGGGATCCTGATCGCCGCATTCTGGGGAGCCGGACATCTCAGCGGCGCCCTCGGCGGGCCGAACGACCCCGTTGCCCTGTACGTCGAGTCCTCGACGATGGGCACGATTGTGATTCTCGTGGTCTACGTCCTCACCGCGCTCGCGCTGCCGGTCTTCGTGCGCAGACGGCACATCGAGCGCTTCTCGCCGCTCAGCCACGTCGTGATCCCGGCCCTCGGAGTGCTCTCACTGGCGATCCCCTTCTTTGAGCTCTGCCGGCCGGGCCAGCCGTTCCCGTACAACGTCTTCCCCTACCTCACGCTCGTGCTGCTCGGCGGCGCGGTGCTGTACGCGCGGCTGAGGCCGCGGCCGGATGTGCGATGGCCGACCTAGAGCCCCATACGGCGCCGGCCGCACCGGCTCGGGCGCCGAAGAAATCTGTCTTCGCGGACATCCGCTCGCTAGTCGTTTCGCTTCCATACGGCGAAGACGCGGTGGTCGAAGCCGTCCAACGCCTCTCGCATTCGCGGCGCGCGCTCGCGCCGCTTGCGCTGACCGCGGGGGCGTTCGCGATGCTCTTCGACGGCCTGCGCGTCCTCGCGTCGAACTGGCGCCTGCTGGTCGTCGAGATCCTCCCGGCAGCGTGGATCTGGATCGCGATGTACGACATCCGCGCGCGGTTGGTGCACCAGCACCCGGTGCCGCAGCTTGGGGGCTTCTGGCTGGCCGCGGCGCTGGTCGCCGTGACGTTGATCACGACCGCGAGCCTCTACCTCAACGGGGTCTTCGGGTTCGCCGTCTCGGAACGTCCGCCGGATCTTTCGCGGGGCTTCGCCGGCGCCGCGGCGAATCGCTGGTCGCTCCTGATCCCGGGCCTCGTCGTCGGGGCCCTGCTCGCTTCCTCGGCACTGCTTGCCCCGGCGCTGCCGCGGCCCTGGCCGATCCTCTCGCTCGGAGCCGTCGTCGGGCTGATGATGGTCGCCTATGTCGCGGTGCCGGCGCGGGCGATCGGGCTTCGGCGCAACTACAAGCGCACCGACAAATGGGTGATGACGGCGATCAGCTCGACGGTCGGCGTGATCGTGATGTTTCCCGCCTACCTGCTCGGCCGGATCGGGCTCTTGATGATCGGCGCGCCGGTGCTTCGGCCGTTCGGCGTGGTCGCGTTCGCCATCGCGGTCGTGCTCGAGGTCGGCGCCACAGGCGCTGTGCGAGCCGTCAAGCTCGGGTCAGCGCTGACGTCGGGTCAACACGCCGAGAAGGACGCTCCGCAGAGCTAATCTGAAGGTGTGACGTTGCGCATCTTCATCGGCCCCGCACTGGCCATGCTCGGTCGCCTGACAGGGCTGCGCGTCTGGCACTTCGCGACCGGCGCCGCCGCACTCGCACTCGCGCTGGCAGCGCTCGTCGTGCCCTTCTGGCTGTTCGCCCAGGCAGCCGCGCCGACGCTTGGGCTGCTCGCGTTCCTGATCGCGTTGCTGGCGTACGGAATGTGCGCCGCGGCGCTCGTGGCCGCCTCGGCCGTGCTCACCGGCCGCGTGGTGCTCGAGCGCTTCCGCCGGGCCCTGACGCTGCGCTAGCGCGCCGCATTTCGGGCCTACCGGTAGTCTGCACCGTCGTGGACGTCTTCCGTACTCCCGACGAGCGGTTCGAGAACCTCCCGGACTTCCCGTACGCGCCGCACTACGTCGAGGTCAATGGCCTGCGACTGCACCACATCGACGAGGGCAGCGGGCCGACCGTGCTCTGTTTTCACGGCGAGCCCGACTGGAGCTACCTCTATCGAAAGATGGCGGCGCTGCTGCTCGACGCGGGCCACCGTGTGGTCGCCCCGGACTATGTCGGCTTCGGCCGCTCGGACAAGCCGACCGACCCCGACTGGTATTCCTACGATCGCCACGCCGAGTCCGTCGGCGCACATCTGGCGCAGCTCGACCTCGAGGACGTCACCGTGGTGGTCCAGGACTGGGGCGGTCCGATCGGCCTGCGCTGGGCCGTCGAGAATCGCGAGCGCGTCGGCCGGCTCGTGATCCTGAACACCGGGCTGTTCACGGGCCGCGTCAGCAAGGGCTTCGAAGCCTGGCGCAAATTCGCGCACGAGAACCCCGACCTTCCAATCGGGATGATCATGCAGGGCGCGACGACGACCGAGCTGCCGGACGAGGTGGTCGCCGCCTACGACGCGCCGTTCCCGACCGTCGCGAGCAAGGCCGCGGCCTGGGTCTTCCCGAGCCTCGTGCCGCGCGACGAGAACGACCCTGCGGCTGCTGCGATGCGCACCGTCCAGACGGCGCTCGAAAGCTGGGACAAACCGGCGCTCGTCGCTTTCTCGGACAGCGACCCGGTGTTCCCCTTCCCGAAGTCCGGCGACGTCTTCACAGCAACGATCCCGACGGCGGGCGAGCAGGTTCGGATCGAGGGCGCAGCACACTTCTTGCAGGAGGACCGCGCGCCGGAGATCGTCGAGGCAATGTTCGCCGCATTCGGACGCCCGTAATCGGGCGTAGTTGCGGTTTTGCCGCGGCGCCGTGAGGAGTTCTCTCGGAAGACCTCGGCGGCACGCGGCCATAACTTTTTCCCATGGGAGCCAACAAGAGATCGCCGGGCTCCGATCGGCCGATCGGAATCAAGGAGGTTGCGGCCGCCGCCGGCGTCTCGACGACCACGGTCTCCCACGCGTTGAACGGCAAGGGGCGCCTGCCGGACGCGACCCGTCGCCATGTGCATGACGTCGCCGAGCAGCTCGGCTACCGTGCCAGCGCGACAGCGCGGCATTTCGCGGCCGGACGCAGCGGCCTCGTCGCCCTCGCGCTGAGCGAGGAAATCGCCCAGACCTTTGCGGTCGCAGGCTTCACGTTCTACGCGCAGCTGATGGTCGGGGCGGCGGAACGGTGCCTCGAGCACGGTTTCGCGCTGGTGCTCGCCGGCGGCGCCAGCGCCGGCGAGTGGCTGACCGGCCCGCCCGACGCCGTCCTCGGCGTCGACCCGGTCGCCGGCGATCCGGTGTGGAAGGAACTCACCGACGCGGGGGTCCCCCACGTCACGGTCGGACGCCCGGTCGACGGCGACGGCTGCCCGTGGGTCGACAACGATCATCGCGCGGCGGCACGCCAGGCCTTCGAACATCTGCGGGCCCGCGGCGCCGAGCGGATCGCGGTCATCGGCACTGGACTGACGACCTCGGTGGAAGCCGACATTCGCGCCGAGTACGAGGTCTGGTGCGCCGCGGAGGGACACGCGCCGCTGCACGCCAGCGCGGGCCGCGATCTCTCGGCGTCCGGGGGCTTCGACGCGATGCGCGGCCTGCTGCGCGGCGCCGCGCCGCCAGACGCCGTCTACGCGACGGTCGACCGGCTCGCGCTCGGCGCCGCGCTCGCGGCCTCGGCACAGGGGTTTGCGGTCCCGGACGGCGTGATGATCGTCGCCTGCGGAGATTGCGAGGCCGCGGAGTGGACCCATCCGTCGTTGACCGCGGTTGACCTTGCCGCCGAGGAGATCGCCGAGCACGGCATCGACATGCTCGTCGGGATGATCAACGGTTCGGCGCCGCAGCCGGCCCCACGCCTGGTTCCCACGCGTCTGGTCGAGCGCGAGTCAACGCGCCGCGCGGGGCGTCGCGAGCCCGTCCCGCCGCCGCCCGGACCGCAGGGCAGGCGCCCCACGAGAGTCTCCTAGGCCGTCCCGCGCGCAACCCGCGACGGCCGGGGTGAGCCCCCCACTATCTTTCCCGCGATGAATAACGGCACGGACAGGAACGCAAGCGCCAAGTCGGTCGGCATCAAGGACGTCGCGCAGGCCGCCGGCGTCTCGATCACGACGGTCTCGCACGCGCTGAACGACAAGGGGCGCCTGTCGGACGCCACGCGCGAGCGGGTGCGAGCGGTTGCTCGACGGCTCGGCTACCAGCCCAACGCCACGGCGCGTCATCTGGCCGGCGGGCGCACGGGGCTGATCGAACTCGTGTTGAACGCGAAGATCACACAGATGTTCGTGACCGAGGGCCTCACGTTCCACGCTCGCGTGATGGCCGTCGCGGCGGCAACCTGCATCGAGAACGGATATTCGCTCGCGCTCGCCGGCACCGCCCAGCCCGGCCGGACACCCGACGTGCGGCCGGACGGCGTCCTGGGGATCGATCCCGTCGTCGGCGAACCGATCTGGGAGCGCCTCGATGCGCTCGGCGTTCCGGTCGTCACGATCGGCCGGATCCTCGACCGCGACGAGTCGACGAACTGGGTCGACAACGACCACCGCGCATCGGCGCGCCTGGTCTTCAAACACCTGAGCGAGCGCGGCGCGAAACGCATCGCCTTGATCGGGACAGACCTCGAAGCCTCCTTCGAACACGAAATCCGCAGCGAGTACGACCGCTGGTGCGCCGAACGGGGCCAGGCGGCCGAGGTCGTGCTCGCGCAGGCTGAGTTCCTGGAGACCGCCGGCGAGGTCGCGCTGCGTCAGCTGATGGACTTGCCGGAGCCTCCCGACGCCGTCTTTGCGACGGCGTCGCGACTGGCGATCGGCGTGCTGCGCGCGTGCAAGGACATGTCGATCGCGGTGCCCGAGGAGATGATGCTCGTCGCGGGCAACGACAACCAGCTCGCCCTCTGGGCACAGCCGCCGTTCACGACAGTCGACGTCGCGCCCGAGGTCATCGGCCGGCGCAGTGTCGAACTGCTGATCGAAAAGATCGAGGCGCAGGGCGAGCCGGACGGTCCGGTGATCGTCCCTGTGCGCCTGATCGAGCGCGAGTCGACCGCCCGCACGCGCGTCGACTAGCGCACGTACATCGCGTCGATCTGTGGCGCGTACTTGTCACCGATCGGACGCCGCTTGAGCTTCATCGTCGGCGTCAGCTCGTCGCCGCCCGCCAGCCAGTCGCCCTCGACGATCGTGAATTTCTTGATCTGTTCGACTTTCGCGAGCCGCTCGTTCGCGGCGTCCACGGCCTGCTGGATCGCCTCGATGACCTGGGGGTCGCTGGCGAGCGCCTCGAGCGAGGAGTCCTCGATCCCGTGTGCCGCCGCCCATGCGGGAGCGAAGTCGGCGTCGAGCACGACCAGTGCCGTGTTGTAGGGCTTCGCGTCGCCGATGCAGCAGACCTGTCCGATCAGCGGCGAGGCACTCTTGACGGTCGCCTCGATGTTCGCCGGCGACATGTTCTTGCCGGCGGCGTTGATGATCAGCTCCTTCTTGCGATCAACGATCGAGAGGTAGCCGTCCTCGTCAAAGACACCGATGTCGCCGGTGCGCAGCCAGCGGCCGTTCTCGTCGTCGAGGAAGGCCTCCGCCGTCTTCTCCGGGAGGTTGCGGTAACCGATCATCACGACGTCGGACTTGACGAGCACCTCGCCATCGTCGGCGAGGCGGATCTCGATCCCCGGCGCAGGCGGGCCTACGGTCCCGATCTTGATCTTGCCCGGGGGATTGACTGCGCCGGCGCCGCAGGTCTCGCTCATGCCCCAGAGCTCCGATAGCGGAAGGCCGATCGCGTGGAAGAACTCGAGAACCTCCACCGGTGTCGGTGCCGCGCCGACGTTGATCGCGACGAACTCGTCGAGTCCGAGCATCGTGCGCAGTCCCGAGAAGAACTCGGTGTCGGCCTTTTCGACGCGTTCACGCAGGTCGTCTGGCACGGGCTCGCCCGCCTGCTCGAGACGCACCTTCGCGATCGCGTCGTCGAGCGCCGCGCGCATCGGCCCGGCGACCTCCTCGGGCTGGCTCGCGAGCGTCGCCTCGAGGCCCGCCTTGAGCTTCTCCCAGATCCTCGGGACAGCGAAGAACCAGCTCGGTTTGACGTCGGGGAGGTAGGCGATCACGTCGCGCGCGTTCGGGCAGGTCGTGATCTCCAGCCCGAAGACGATCGGCAGGTAGTGGTTGGCGGCGCGCTCAGCGATGTGGGCACTGGGCAGCCAGGAGACGACGCGGCCATCGGGCGGGAACTCGATCATCTCGACGAGCCCCTCGACGGCAGCCATCAGGTTGCGGTGCACCAGCTGCACGCCCTTCGGCGGCCCGGTCGTGCCGGACGTGTAGATCAGCGTCAGGATGTCGTTCGGCTCGATGCTCGCGACCGACGCCTCGACGTCGAAATCGAAGTCGATCGCTTCGACCTCGGCAAGTGACTGTGTTCCCTCCGGCGGCTCGCCGTCGATCACGACTACGTGCTCGAGGTGCGGCAGCTCGTTGCGGGCCTGCAGGATGTGCGGCAGATACTGCTGCTCGCAGATCACGAACCGGGCGTCGGCGTCTTTCATGAGGTACGCGATCTGCTCCGGCGTGTACGTGTTGTAGATCGAGAACGGCGCCGCGCCGACCATCATCGCCGCGAGGTCGCAGACGTGGAACTCGGGCCGGTTGACCATCATCAGCGCGATCGTGTCGCCGCGCGAGAGCCCCAGCGAGGCGAGCCCGGCGGCGAGCCTGTCCACGCGTTCGCGCAGCGCGGTCCAGGTGATCGTGAACTCGTCGCCTTTGGTGCGGATCGCGATCGCGTCCGCGCGGCGTGCGGAGGTAATGCGAAAGGCCTCGGCGATGGTCGCGGCTTCGGTGGCCGAAGCCGACTCTGTCGTTGTACTCAAGACGTTCCCCTTCCCTGAAACTGCTGCCCTCAACCCGCAATCGATCATATCCTGCGCGGGTGCTCATCGGCCGCGTCGGACACTGGTGGCAGGCGCTCGGGGGACCTCCGCAGCGGCGGCCGGCGCTCGCCGGGCCGCTGGAGGCCGACGTCGCGATCGTTGGCGCCGGCTTCACCGGGCTGTGGACTGCGCTCTACCTCGCGCGGGCCGACCCGGCACTGCGAATCTGCGTCCTCGAGGCAGAGTTCGCGGGGTTCGGGGCGTCGGGCCGCAACGGCGGGTGGGTGATGGGCTCCTTCTCGGGACCGGCACGGGCATACGCCGCGCGCTCCGGCGCGGGTGCCGTCGCGGCGCTGCACCGCGAGATGTTCGCCACGGTCAAGGAGATCGAACGGATCGTCGGCGAACTGGGGATCGATGCCGGGCTCCAGCGCACCGGCCAGCTGACGGTCGCGATCGGCGCCGCCCAGGCGGCGCGGCTCGAAGGCCATCTCGCCGACCAGCGGGCGCTCGGGATCGGCGGCGACGACCTCGCGCTGCTCGATGCGAAGGCGCTCTCCCGGCGCGTGCGGATCGCGGGAGCGCTCGGCGCGAGCTTCTCCCCCCATGTCGCACGCGTCCAGCCGGCGCGGCTCGTCGCAGGCCTCGCGCGGGCGGCTGAGCAGCACGGCGTCGCGATCTACGAGGACACGCCCGTCGAGGCGCTCGAGCCGGGCCTCGCGCGGACGCGGCACGGCGATGTCCGAGCGCGCTGGGTCGTGCGCGCCACCGAGGGCTACACGGCGAGCCTGGCCGGGGAGCGCCGGACGCTCGTCCCGATGAACTCGTCGATGATCGCCACCGAGCCGCTCGGCGACGACGTCTGGGACGCGATCGGCTGGGACGGGCGCGAGCTGATCGGCGACGACGCAAACGTCTACATCTACATGCAGCGCACCGAAGATGACCGGATCGCGATCGGCGGCCGCGGCGTCCCCTACCGCTTTGGTTCTCGTACGGACGGCGATGGCGACACCGCGTGTTCGACCATCGAAGCGCTCGGCGCGAAGCTCGCGGCGATGTTCCCGGCACTGGCCCCCGTGCCGGTCGAGCACGCCTGGTCGGGCGTGCTGGGCGTGCCGCGCGACTGGTGCATCTCGGTTCAGGCCGACCGGGCGACGGGGATCGCCAGCGCCGGCGGCTACGTCGGCGAGGGCGTCGCCGCGTCGAACCTCGCGGGCCGCACGCTCACCGACTTGGTGCTCGAACGCGACAGCGCGCTGACCCGGCTGCCCTGGGTCGGGCGCCGCGCCCGGCGCTGGGAGCCCGAGCCGCTGCGCTGGGCGATGATCCGGGCCGTCTACGGCCTTTACCGCCGCGCCGACGCGGCCGAGGCTGCGAGCGGTCGCCCGTCGCGGGTCGCGGCGTTCGTCGACCGTGCCTCCGGCCGCGTCTGACGGTTAGCATCGGCCCGTGTTCGAGACGCTGATCTATTCGGTCGACGGCGCGGTCGCGACGATCACGCTGAACCGTCCCGAGCGCCTGAACACGATCGTGCCGCCGATGCCCGAGGAGCTGGAGCAGGCGTTGCAGCGTGCCACGCGCGAGAACGAGGTGAAGGTGATCGTGTTGCGCGGCGCCGGGCGCTCGTTCTGCGCCGGCTTCGACTTCGCCGACGGTTTCCATCACTGGGACCAGGAGCTCACGACCGACGGTCGCTGGGACCCGGGAAAGGACTTCGCGGCCGCCATATCCGACGCCGGCGTGGTGCCGCGCTTCATGAGCATCTGGCGCTGCCCGAAGCCGGTCATCGCACAGGTGCACGGTTGGTGCGTCGGGGGCGGCAGCGACCTCGCGCTCTGCGCCGATCTCGTGATCGCGAGTGAGGACGCGCGGATCGGCACGCCGTACTCACGGATGTGGGGCTCCTACCTGACCGGGATGTGGCTCTACCGGCTCGGGTTGACGCGGGCGAAGGAGTTCGCCCTGACCGGCCGGCCGCTCTCCGGTACGCAGGCGGCAGCGGCCGGACTGATCAACGCGGCGGTCCCCTTCTCCGAACTCGAGGCGAGCGTCGCCCGCGAGGCGCGCCAGCTCACCGCGATTCCGGCCTCGCAGCTCGCAGCGATGAAGCTGATCGTCAACCAGGCCTACGAGAACATGGGGCTCGGCTCGACGCAGACGCTCGGACCGATCCTCGACGGCCTGATGCGCAACACGCCGGACGCCGAGCGGTTCATCGCCCTTGCGCAGCAGGGCGGCGTGGCGGCCGCGATCGCCGAGCGCGACGGGACGTTCGGCGACTACGCCGCGGCCGGCGCGGACGAGAAGCCCGATCCGGCGAACGTGATCGATCCCTAGCCGTCTCGCACCGCGCCGTAGCGCTGCGCGAAGCGCGGCGGAATCTTCGCGGGATCCTTGTACCAGTACCAGCGGCACGGATCGCTCGAATAGTCCCCGGGCGGGTCGAGCGGGTAGAGCGGATAGCCGGACCACTCGATCGGCAGCGACTCGTTCATGAACGCGCAGTGGGTGCAGTAGAGGGGCATCCGCTCGCGGCCGAAGGTCCAGTCGTGGGCTTCCCGCGTGCGGCCACCGTCAGGAAGACCCTCGTAGGCGCCGTTGAGCACCAGTCGCTGTCCCGACCCACAGGGACCGAGCTCGAAGGTGACCTTCTCATCGTCCTCGGTGATCGTGAACGCACCGGGGTGCGGACCGACACCCGAGCACGAATGGGCGCGCCAGGTCGCGGCGAGCAGTTCGACTACGCGGCGCCGCTCGACCTGCTCGATCGCTGTATGGTGCCGGCGCCAGCCGCGCTCCATGCCCGAGCGCCACGCCGCGGCCACGGCATCGTCGCCGCCCTGCTGCTGAACGAACGAGACGAGATCGAGCACCGCGCCGGCCATCAGGTCGTGGAGCATCTGCCACTCGTGCTTCATTTCCGCGCAGAGTTTCCGCGCGCGCTCGCTTTCGCCGGCGTCGATCGCTTCGATCG
Source organism: uncultured Solirubrobacteraceae bacterium (assembly GCA_963699425.1). GTDB lineage: Bacteria > Actinomycetota > Thermoleophilia > Solirubrobacterales > Solirubrobacteraceae > Palsa-744. Next base: position 65,365 of record CAVOTS010000001.1, read on the forward strand.
CGCGATCCATCGTCGGCCGAGACATCTCCGCGAGCTGCTGCTCGCTGAACCACCGCTCTCCCATCAGGCTCACCTCCCGCACCTTCGCCCGCCTTATCCACAGCTGCCAAGTCTGTCATCGTGCGGCCGATGACCGCTAGTCCGCAGCGCCGCGCGCTCGTGACCGGTGCAGCGTCGGGGATCGGCGCGGCGATCGCCGCACGGCTGCGGGACGGCGGGCTTGAGGTACTGACGCTCGACCGCGCGCCCGGATGCGAGCTCACGCTCGACGTCTGCCGAGAAGACCTCTCGCCCGGGGGCGACGTGGATGTCTGCGTCGCCTGCGCCGGGATCACGGACACAATCGCTCCCGGCCACCGGTTCAGCGACGACCTCTGGCAGCGCGACGTCGACGTCAATCTCACCGGCGCGTTCCGCACCGTCCGCGCGTGCCTGCCGTCGATGCGCGAGCGACGCTACGGCCGCGTGATCGTGGTATCGAGCGTCGCCGCGCTCGCCGGTCTCCCCGGCCAGGTCGCCTACGCGGCGTCAAAGGCCGGCCAGCTGGGCATGGTCTACACGCTTGCCGCCGAAAACGCCGACCGCGGGATCACCGTCAACGCGGTCCTCCCGGGTCTGACGGCGACCGAGCGCGTGCGCGCGATGCCGGGTCCGGTTCTCTCGCGCGCGCTCGCGGCGCTGCCGACCGGGCGCGCCGTCGAGCCGGCCGAGATCGCGGAGCTCGTGGCGTTTCTGGCCGGCGAATCCGCCGGCCAGCTGACCGGTCAGGCGATCGCTGTCGACGGTGGCGCGAGCCTCAACACGCTGACGCTCGGCAGCGAGCGCCGCGCCTGAACCTCACTCCTCGCCGAGCGCCTTGGCGACGGCCTCTGCGCGAGTCGACGCGCCGGTCTTGGCGAGGATCGCTTTGACGTGCCATTTGACGGTCCCCGGCGAGATGAACAGCTCCTGCGCGATCTCGCGATTCGAGCGGCCGTGGGCAATCAGACGCAGGACCTCGAGCTGGCGCCCGGTCAGCTGGAAGCTCGCGCCAGTGCGGCCTTCGGCGGCGCCGGCCGGCTCGGGCGCTCGCGCCGTGGCAGCGGCGAGATCCGTGTCGCTGACGTCGCGTAGGACTCCCACGAGCCGCGCCGGCTCGCCGCGCGCATCGGTCAGGACGTCGATCTTCGCTTCCATCAGTCGCAGTCGGCCGTCGCCGCGTACGGCGCGGAAGCGCGTCACACCCGCCGAGCGCTGGGCGATGTGTGTCGCCAACTCATCCTGCAGGCGCTGGCGGTCGTCCTTGTGGACGACCCGCTCGAAGATCGCCGCCCCGTTGAGCTCGACCGCGCCTCGGTCAAGGCCCAGTAGCCGGTACATCCCGTCGGTCCAGTCGACCTGGCCGGTGCGAAGGTCGGACTGCCAGCTCCCGAGTCCGGCCACTGTCTCGGCCTCCGCCAATCGTCCTGCGGCGGCCCGAAGCTCGAGCTCGAACGCCTTGTCCGAGCTGACGTCGCGCATCGATGCGACGCCGAAATCGAGCTCGCGGTCGTCGGCGTAGGTGACCGCCACGGCGACCCAAGTCGAGGCGTGGTCACGACGACGCAAGAGGCACTCCCCGACCATGTGCGTTTCATCCGCGCAGTCGAGCACCTCGGCGAGGGTCGCGCCCGTCCCGTCGGCATTGGGTCGCGTCAGGAAATCCGCGAGTGGTCGCCCGATCATCGCCGTCTCGGCAACGCCGAGCAGCGCGCATATCGCTTCGTTGGCTCGGGTGACGTGGCCCGACCTGTCGAGCGTCGCCCGTCCGTAGGACGGGAGCTCGAACGCCAGGTGAAATTGCTGCTCACGCTCGGCGAGTGTGCGCTCGGCAGCGCGCCGCGCGGTGACGTCCTCCGAGATGGCGATGAAGTCGATCAAGTCGCCGTCGATGCGCTGCGGCCGGATGGCAACGCGAATCCAGCGGCTGCGGCCTCGCGCGTCGTTTGCTTCTCGTTCGTAGTACTGGACGACACCGGCGCGGCAGTTGCTCAGGATTTCCCGCAGGTAGGGCGCTACTCCCTCGCCGACTGCCGACTGGGGACTGGATCCGATCAGCGTGGCCGAATCTGGTGGGCCGAAAAAGTCGACGAACGCACGGTTCGCGTAGCGCAGAACAACCTCGCCCGAGCGACTCCGCCAGCAGGCGACCATCGCAGGCACGTCCGCGACGAGTTCGGCGAAGTCGATTGCGACGGGCTCAGATGAGCCGTCCAAATCCCCCTCGCTCGATGTCGCGTCCCGCCCAACCAGCTCCTCCATCCAGGCGTTCGGGTCCTGCGATCAGACTAATGGTCCTGCCTATTTTCGTACACCGGTGCAACGGGACAGCGCGGCTCAGCGGGGTGACTCGCCAAGGAATCTCGCGACTGCCTCGGCGCGTGTCGATGCACCGCTGTTGGCGAGGATCTGCTTGACGTGCCACTTCACCGTTCCCGGCGAGATGAACAGCCGCTCGGCGATGTCGCGGTTTGAGTGGCCGCGCGCAATCAGCTTCAGCACCTCGAGCTGGCGGGCGGTGAGCATCGCGCTGCCGGCGGCGGCCGGCTCATCGGCGACCAGCGTCTCCCGTTGGCGCTCAAGCTTGCGTTCGTCGAGGTCGGCCGCGACGACCATCAGCTCGGCGCCGCGACGCACCGCCTCGCTGACGTCCTGAAGGATGCCGGCGATCCGCGCCGGCTCGCCGTTCTCGTCGACGAGCAGTTCGACGCGCGTGCGCATGTCGCGCACGCGGCCGTCGCCGCGCACGCCGCGGAAGTCGATCACGCGCGGCCGTCCGTCCGCGACGGCTTCTTCGATGCTCCGTTCGACGAGCGGCCGGTCCTCGGGAGAGACCGCCTCGGTGAATGCCGGCCCGGGGACCTCGGCGGGGTCGAACAGCCGCGGATCGCGCGCAAGGATCGCGTACATCCCGGGCGACCAGACGGCGTTCTGGGTTCGCAGGTCGAACTCCCAGCTGCCGATCGCCGCGATCCGCTCGGCCTCGCCGAGGCGGCGCGCGCTTTCGCGCAGCGCACGTTCGGCGCTCTTCTGGGCCCCGATATCGCGAAGCGTCGCGACCCCGAGCTCGTCCCCGGCGCGGTTGCTGAATGCGACGCTGAGCGCGACCCAGATCCGGCGCCCGTCGGCGCGCTCGAGCTCGCAGTCGTCGCCGGCGACCGCGCCTCCGACGAGGGCGATGGCCTGGATGCGTTCGCGTTCGGCCGCGCGCGCGTCCTCGGGAAACAGCTCCCAGATGGGCGTGCCGACCAGCTCGCTCCATGCGCGGCCCGTGATCGCGCCTAGCGCGTCGTTCACCAGCCGGATCGTGCCACGCGCGTCGAGCAGCGCGCGCCCGTAGGTTGCGACCTCGAACGAAAAGCGAAACTCGGCCTCCTGGGCGGCCATCTGGTCGATCACGTCGCGGATCGCGGTGACGTCACGAATCGACGTCACCACGCCCGTCACCTCTCCGTCGATGCTCTGCTCGCGGGCAAAGAGGCGCAGCCAATGGTTCACTCCCCCGGCGTCTGCGACGGCGATGAATTCGGTCGGTCCGGGGGGCGTGCCCCCGTGGGCCGCGGCGCGTTCGGTGGCGATGACCTTCAGCAGCTCACCTCCGAGGAGATCCTCGGCCGCGGTACCGGAAACGTCGCCTCCGGCCCCGAAGAACTCCCGGAACGCCCGGTTGGCGAATGCGAGCCGCAGATCCGGCTCGGACCAGTAGGCCACCATCGTCGGGACGCCGTCAAGCACGGCAGCCAGATCGACCTCCCTCGGCGAGGGTGGATCTCCCCCCGGGTTCGTCGCCCACTCGGACGGCGTTCGGCGCCCAGCGTCAGGCACCGTGCCTCCTTTCGCGAAGTGCGTCCCTCTTCCTCCAGGGAGGGTAGTGGAAAACCCCCCATTTGGGAGGGTCGAACACCCCACCCGGTCCATTGAGTGGCGACGCTCGCAGGTCGATCCTTAACTGATGTCACCGGATGGTCTGATCGAGACACTTCCGCTAGCCGCAAACAACGGTGACAGCGCCGCGGAGCCGATCACCGACGAGGTGCGGATCTGGGCCTGGGGGGAACTACTCGAGGCCGTGCCCGACGCGATCATCGGGGTCGACGAGAGCGGCCGGATCCTCGTCGCCAACACCCGCGCGCAGGAGCTGTTCGGGTACGACGAACAGGAACTGCTCGGCGCGTCGGTCGACATGCTCGTACCCGAGAGGGTGCGTTCCCACCACCAGACGGTGCGCACCCAGTACAACGACGACCCGGGTCCGCGACGCTTGCACGCCCGGCCGGGGATGTTCGGCCAGCGCGCCGACGGGTCGCTGTTCGACATCGAGGTGAGCCTCGCTCCGCTGATGACCGAACACGGCCGGCTGATCATTGCCGCGGTGCGTGACATCGGTGCCCTGCTGGCCGCCAAAGAGGCCGAGCAGCAGTCGCGCCTGGAGGCCGAACGGGAACGTTCCAGCGCCCGCGCCGAGCGGGCACGCCGGCTCGAGAGTCTCGGCCTGCTGGCCGGCGGCGTGGCCCATGACTTCAACAACCTGCTCGCCGTGATCATCAACTACACCGCGCTGGTCGAGAAGCAGCTCGGCGCCGGGAGCGGACTGATCGACGACGACGCGGCGGCGGTCGCGCGCGATGACCTACGCGAGGTCCGCCAGGCCGGCGAACGCGCTGCCGCTCTGACCCGCGAGCTCTTGACCTTCTCGCGAGGCGAACAGCGGGAGGGCTGCGCCACCTCGGACGTCGCGGCGATGGTCCGCGGCACCGTGGCTCTGCTCGAACGTTCGGTTGGCAAGGGCATCCACCTCGAGCTCGACGTGCCCGACGAGGAACTCGCGGTCCGCATCGACGCGAGCCGTTTCGAGCAGGTGCTGTTCAACCTCGTGATCAACGCGCGCGACGCGATGCCGCGCGGCGGTGCGATCCGGATCGAAGCCGACATCGCGGACATCGATGCCGCCTATGCGGCAAGCCGCCCGGGTCTGGCGCCGGGCTGCCACGTGCGCCTGAGCGTCAGCGACGAAGGCAGCGGGATGTCCCCTGAGACCGTGGCCAGCGCATTCGATCCGTTCTTCACGACCAAGGAGGCGGGAGAGGGCTCTGGCCTGGGTCTCTCCACGGTCTACGGAATCGTTCGCGAGGCGGGAGGCGACACCAAGATCTATTCGGAGCCGGACGTGGGCACAACGGTCACGGTCACGCTTCCGTGCGCGACGGGCGAGCACAGCGCCGTCGCGAAAGCCGCCCGCTGTTCGGTACACGCGAGCACAGGGCTGACGGTGCTGCTCGCCGAGGACGAGGAGCCGCTGCGACGCGCCGCGGCGAGGATGCTGCGCGACGCCGGCTACGAGGTCGTCGAGGCGCCCGACGGCGCGACGGCGCTTGCACTCGCGACCGACGGTGCTCACTCGATCGATCTGGTCCTTACCGACGTCACGATGCCGGCGATGACGGGGACCGAGCTCGCCGCGCAGCTGCGCTCAGAACGTCCGGATCTGCCGCTGCTGATGATGTCCGGCTACGCGAGTCGCAACGGACCGGCGGGCAGGTCGGCGATCGAGAGCCACTACAGGATTCTGGCCAAGCCTTTCGGCGAAGCCGACCTGCTCACGGCGATTGCGGAGACGATCGGCGATGCCTGAGGTGCTGATCGTCGACGACGAGGAGCTGATCGGGCGCTGGGCCCGGAGGGTGCTCGAAACGAACGGCTACAGCTGCGCCGTCGCGATCGACGGCCCGCGCGCGCGTGAGCTGATGGCCCTGCAGGGCTTTGACTGCGTACTGCTCGACGTGCACCTGCCAGGAGAATCCGGTCTCGAACTGCTTGCCGAGATACGCGCACGCGATCCCCACCGGGCCGTCGTCATGTTCACCGGCGAGAGCGATACGGGCGCCGCGATGAACGCCCTCTCAGCGGGGGCGTCGGGTTACGTCGTCAAGCCGGCCAGTGAACGCGAGCTGCTGATCGCGATCAAGAGTGCGATGCAGCAACGCGAACAGGCACTCGAGAGCCGCGAACGGATCAGCGTGCTCGAGAGCGCGGGCGCCGGTGACGGCGCGGTGGTCGAGCGCATGTTGCGGGACCTTCATGAAGCCGAGCACCAGCTGCGCGAGTCACAGGCCGAGGCCGCCTTCAGGCTCGCGCGGATGGTCGAGTTCCGCGACCCGGACACCGGCACGCACCTGAACCGGATGAGCGCGTACTGCCGGATCATCGCCCGCGGAGCGGGACTGCCGCCTGACCGCTGTGAGGAAATCGGCCTCGCGGCCCAGCTGCACGATGTCGGCAAGGTCGCGATCCCCGACGGGGTGCTGCTCAAGCACGGGCCGCTTTCGGCCGCGGAGTTCGATGTGATGAAGGGCCACTGCCGCGCCGGCTACGAGTTGCTCGCGGGCTCGAACGCAGAACTGATGCGCCTCGGCGCGACGATCGCCCTGACGCACCACGAGCGCTGGGACGGTCAGGGGTATCCCGACGGCCTGAAGGGCGAGGAAATCCCGATCGAGGGGCGAATCGCCGCAGTCGCCGACGTCTTCGACGCACTCACTAGCGACCGCGTGTACCACCGCGCAATGCCGGTGGCGGACGCCGCCGAAATCATCTACTCCAGCTCCGGACTGCATTTTGACCCGCGGCTGATCGCTGTCTTCCGCGCCCACCTCCCGTCGATTCTCGAAGTGCACGACGAACAGCACGTCGAGGACCGCCGCCGCCCGCCGGGCGGTGGGGCCTCGATTCCGACGCCGGTCGCGGCGGTCGCGGCTCCCCCGGACGGCCGGCCGCCACGTCCCGGCCGCCGCGACGGCGTGCGGGACGCCGACGCCTGCTCCGAGCTTCCCGAGCCCGGCGGGGCCGCGGCGGCATAGGCCGCCGGCCTGCCGGTCCGTTCCCGGGTGGCACGCGTTCGCCTGCGAGCTGGCAGGCGGGCATCCTCCTGCACCCCGTAATCCATTCGTGCAGCGACCGCAACCCTCGCCGCCGGGACGTGTTTTCTGATGTGGGGCAACAGGCCGCGGTTGGTCCTTACCGCAATCCCCACCAAGGAGAAGGCAGACAATGACCCTCAGAAAGGTCGCCCTGGCCCTGATGGCCGCGGCACTTTGCACGGGTTCGGCAGCTTCGACCGCAGCGGCCCACGCCCTGCGGGCGTCCTCGCCCAAGCCGTGCTCGATCTCGCTGTACGCCCAGCAGCGCCAGGTGTACGTCGGCGAAAAAATCGAGCTCTACGGGAACCTCAAGTGCACGGGAACAGCCGTCGCCGGGGGCACCGTTGACATTTACGGGCGCTACGGCGGCCACATGCGCGGCAAGCTTCTCGGCGCCGTGACCACCAACGGCGAAGGCAACTTCGCCGCCGAAGTACCCTCGATCACCGTCAACGCGCAGCTGATCGCGGCGTACAAGAACCGCTACGCGCGCGGCCTTTCGGTCCGCGTCACCCCGCAGGTGACGCTGCTCGGCCCCGCGGAAAAAAGCACTCTGCTGACAGGCCGCGGGAACGCCGTGAAGTTCTACGGCAGCGTGACGCCGAACGACACCGGTGCACGCGTGCTGCTCCAGCGTCAGAACGCCTTCAACGAAGGCGTCTGGGGGACGATCCAGGTCGGTCACGTCAAAAGGGGCGGCGTGTACGCGTTCACGCACCGCTTCTGGGTCCCCGGCAGTGCCTCGCTGCGGGTCGTCGTTGGCGCCCACGGGCGCTACACGACGCGAGCGATCAGCGAAACCCGCGTGTACGAAGTCTCGCAGGGGCAACTCCCCGGCTTGACGATCAAATCCAGCCAGCAGCCCGACATCTGGGGCACGCCGGTCACTTTCTCGGGCGTCTCAAGCGCCGGTGAAGGCAAGACGGTGGACCTCTGGTCGCGCCCGACTCGCTTCGGCCACTTCGAAAAGGTCGCCGAAACGACGACCGGTGCCGGCGGCTCGTACTCGTTCAACCACGTCGCCAAGGAAAGCCGTCTGTACCACGCGACTGTGGGGCTGACGCGTTCGGCGACGATCGCCGAGGGCGTGCACTACGGCCTGAAGCTCACGAGCACCTGGCCGACCACGGTCGCCTCGGGCGAAAAACTGGTCGTCGAAGGCGAAACGATCGGTGCCCCGGCCGGACAGCGCGTCCTGCTCGAACGCGAAAACGTGTTCGGACACACCTTCCACGTGATCGGTGAGTCCACCGTGAACGCCGAAGGGAAGTTCAAGGTCGAAACCGTGCTGCTCGGCTCCGGCCTCGCAGCCGTCCGTGTCAAGGTCACCGGTGACCTTGGGCATCGCGCAGCCTGGAGCAACCGCGCGGCGATTGAACTGACCCCTGCGCCGCCGACGCTGACGCTGCCCACGCCGACCCCGGTGCTCCCGATCAGCTAGGGAGAGCCCGGTTCTCGACGCGGGGTGTACTGCCGCGGCCGTCCCTTCATTGTCCGGGACGGCCGCGGCGGTCGCCGACCGCCGCGGTCAGGCGGCGATGGCGCGAGAGTCGAGGTGTGCGCCGACCTTGCGCTTGACGCGCTGCAGAGCGTTGTCGACCGTCTTGGTGTCGCAGACCAGCCGCTCGCCGATCTGTTCGTAGGAGTAGCCGTCCAGGTACAGCGTCAATGTGCGGCTCTCGAGCTCCGAGAGCGTCGTTGACAGACACCCGACGAGCGAACGCAGCTCCTCGGACGAGATGACCTGGCTGATCGGGTCGTGTACCGCGGCGCCCGGCAGCATCTGTTCGAGCGTCGGTGCGTCTTCCCCGGAGCCGGCCGGCGTCGAGGAGAACGACACGTACTGGTTCAGCGGCGCATGCTTGTTGCGCGTCGCCGTCTTCACGGCAGTAATGATCTGACGCACGATGCAGAGCTCCGCGAAGTTGCGGAAGCTCGACTCGCGGTCGGTGCGGAAGTCGCGAATCGCCTTGTAAAGGCCGACGAGACCTTCCTGGATGAGATCCTCCGAGTCGCCTCCGGCCAAGAAGTACGAGGAGGCCTTCAGACGCACGAAGCCGTAGTAGCGGCGTACCAGCGCGTCATAGGCATGCTTGTCCCCCTGCTTGGCGAGCGCGATCAGGTAGGTGTCATCAACCTTAGGTTCAGAGTTTGGGTTGGACGACATTCGAGCCACGAGCGGTCCCTTTCCGGTAGCCGCCGACAGCCGGCGGCCCTTTGCTCTGTGGCGCACTCCTCCCCTGGCGCCGATTGGAGCCTCCCTAAAGGCATCTCAACCTTTAGTTCAGCGTTATGTAGCGGGGAGCCTACACACTTATGGAGAGTTGTCAAGAGTTTTTTGCAGGATTGCGTACAGAAGCGCAGCTGCGGCCGCGCTGACGTTCAGCGAGCCTATGTTGCCGCGCACCGGCAGCGAGATCAGCTGGTCGCACTCGCTCGCGACGCGGCGCCGCAGCCCCTCTCCCTCGCTGCCGAGCACGAGCACGACGCCGCCGCCGCCGTAGTCGACGCTGTCGTACGGGACCGGGTCGTCGGCACCGTCGACGCGGTCGGCGCTGGCCCCGTAACTCCACATTTCCGAGTCGCGCGCCTGGACGAGGAAGTCGGCAAGGTTGCGCACCTGCGCCACCGGCAGGTGCTCCACCGCCCCCGCCGAGGCCTTGCACACGGCGCCGGTGACCTGCGCCGCGCGCCGTTCGGGGATCACGACGCCCGCCGCCCCGGCGCACTCCGCGGTCCGGCAGATCGCGCCGAGGTTCTGCGGATCCTGGATCTGGTCCAGGGCGACGATCAGCGCCTGCGGGCCGACCAGATCGCGGGGGTCGGCGTAGCGATAGTCCCCGGCATCGGCGCAGACCCCCTGGTGCCCGTCGGAGCCGCAGCGCTCGGCGATCTCCTCCGCGGAGGCGATGCGCGCATCCCGCGGCCAGCCCCCTTCACGCGCCGCAGCGGCCGTCAGCCAGATGTCATGGACCTGCCCCGCGCGGCGGCCGCGCAGCGCCTCACGCACAGCGTTACGGCCGTAGACGATCACCGCCCGGCGGCGATCAGCTCGGGCCCGCCGGGCCCGTCACGGATCTCCCAGCCGAGCGCACGCAGCTCGTCTCGAAGCTCGTCGGCGAGCGCGAATTCACGGCTCTGGCGGGCCTGCTCACGGCGCTCGAGCAGCTCCGCGGCGTGCCCGTCGACGTCGACAGCGCCGCGGCGCGGCTCAACACCCTCAAGGCCCAGCACCGTGAGCATCGCCAGCAGGTCGCCGCTGCCGACGCCTGAGCCGCGCCGGTTTGCCTCGCGGATCCAATCGAACATCGCCGCGAGCGCCGCGGGCGTGTTGAAGTCGCCTGCCAACGCATCGAAGAACGCCTCGCGGTGGGCCGCCATGTCGGCGGGGCTCTCGCCAGGCTCCAGCCGGCCGAGCGTCTCGCGGACGCGTTCGACGCGGCGGCGCGCATCTTCGAGCTCGGCTTCGGAGAATGCCTGCGGCTGACGGTAGTGGGCGGACGCGAGGTACATCACGGTGGCGTCGCGGCCGTGCGCGGCGAGGACCTCGTGCAGCAGCGCGATGTTCCCGACGGACTTGGCCATCTTCTCTCCGGTCATCTGGATCATCCCGTTGTGCATCCAGATCCTGGCCAGCTCGCTGCCGGTCGCGCCGCGCGCCTGCGCGGCCTCGTTCTCGTGGTGCGGGAACAGCAGGTCCGAGCCGCCCCCGTGGATGTCGAAGTCGAGTCCGAGCAGGTCGCCCGCCATCGCCGAACACTCGATGTGCCAGCCCGGCCTGCCGTCGCCCCAGGGACTGGGCCACCACGTGTCCTCACCCTCCTTGCGGCCCTTCCAGAGCGCGAAGTCGAGCGGGTCCTGCTTGCGCTCGGCGCCATCCAGCCCCTCGCCTTGGTCCATGTCCTCGATCCGGCGGTGCGAGAGGGAGCCGTACCCCGCGTCGGAACGCACACGGAAGTAGACGTCACCGCCGGCCTCGTACGCGTGGCCGCGCTCGATCAGTGCCGCGATCTGCGCGACGATCGGCCCGATCATCTCCGACGCGAGCGGCTCGGCGTCGGGGCGGCCGAGCGCCAGTGCGTCGGTGTCGGCAAAGTAGGCGGCGGTCATCTCGCTGGCGAGCTGATCGCTCGGGATCTGCCTGCGAGCGGCGGCCTCGTAGATCTTGTCGTTGATGTCGGTGACGTTGAACACCAGGCGCACCCCGTAGCCCTGGGCACGCAGGAAGCGCGAAAACAGGGAGAAGACGACAAACGGCCGGGCGTTACCGATGTGAATCCGGTTGTAGACGGTGGGCCCGCAGGCGTAGATCCCGATCGGCTCGCCGCCGGGCTCGCGCAGCTCGCGCAGCTCGCCGCTGCGCGTGTCGTGAATGCGCACCGTCCGCATCGCGGCAGCCTAGTGGGCAGGCTCGAGCGCTGCGGTCGCCAGCGCGGCGGCGCCCTCGCCGCGGCCGATGAAGCCGATGCCCTCGCCCGTGGTGGCCTTGATCGAAACGCGGTCCGCTCCGATCCCGAGCGCCGCGGCGATCCGATCGACCATCTGCGCGCGGTGGGGCGCCAGCTTCGGCTGCTCGAGCACCACGGTGACGTCGACGTTTGCGACAGCATGCCCGCGCTCGGCGAGCAGCGACGCGACTTGTTCGAGCAGCGCGATCGAGTCGGCGTCGCGCCAGCGCTCGTCGGTATCCGGGAAGTGTGTGCCGATGTCGCCGAGCGCCGCGGCGCCGAGCAGCGCGTCGATCACGGCGTGGGTCAGCACGTCGGCATCGGAGTGGCCCTCGAGGCCGACCGGCGAGTCAATCGCGACGCCGCCGAGGATCAGCGGGCGGCCTGGCGCCAGGCGGTGCGAGTCATAGCCGATCCCCACGCGCGTCATTGGCGATCCTGCGCTCCGAGCGGTGCCAGCGCACGGCTTCGGCGGTCAAAGGTCGCGAGCTCGCGTACGCCAAGCGCTTCTAGCGTCTCGAGCGCTACGTCATAGCCGGCCCCGACATCCTGCGGCGTGTGGGCGTCGCTGGAGAGCGCGATCGGCGCTCCGGTTTCGAGCACCATTTCCAGGAACGGCATCGCGGGATAGAGCTCGGCGACAGGCTTGCGCAGGCCGGCTGTCGAGACCTCGACCGCGATCTGTGTCTCGGCGATCGCCTCGATCGCCGGCTCGTAGTAGCGGCGCAGGTCGCCGGCGGGCCGCCGTGCGCTCTCGCCCCAATACTTCACGAGGTCCGGGTGGGCGAGGATGTCGAACAGCCCACTGCGTGCCGACTCGGCGACGGTCTCGAAGTAGCGGCGCCAGATCTCCTCGACCGAGCGCCCCGAGCCCCAGACCGAGAAGTCGTCCATGTCGACGGCGCCGTCGCGGATGAAGTGAACCGAGCCGACGACGTAGTCGAAGTCGTGCCGCGCGAGCAGCTCCGCGGTGCGGTCCTCGGCGCCGGCGATGAAGTCCGCCTCGATCCCGAGCCGCAGGTCGGTCGACTCGCGCACGAACGTGCAATAGGCGTCGAGATCGTCCTGCGCGAAGCGTTCCCAGAACGGGTGGCGCCAGAGCTCGAGCGCCGCCGCGAAGCGGTAGATATGTTCGCTGACCCCGAGCTCGGAGATCCCGCGCTCCTGCGCCACCGCGCGGTAGGCGCCGGCGTTCTCGGCTGTGTGGTGCTCTGCCGCGGTGTAGTCGGCGCCGTCGCGGCGCAGGTGCAGGTGGTAGTCGGTGAGCAAAGTCCGGCGATTCTCGCAGGCCCGATCAAAGCTCCCGGGCTGCAAGCACCGCATGCACAGCCGCGAGATCCGCGGGCGTCGTGACCTTCGTGTTCGGCTCGCTCCAGGGTGCGATCACGATCCGGCCGCCGATTCGCTCGACCAGCGCCGCGTCATCGGTCGCGCCGGCCAGGGTCACGTCGTCGACGTCGAGCGCCGCGCGCAGGCTCGCGGCGCGAAAGAGCTGCGGCGTCTGAACGGCCCACAGGTCCGCGCGCGCCAGGGTGTCGGTCACGGCGCCAGCGGAGTCCGCGCGCTTGATGGTGTCGGCGACCGGCGCCGCGGCAATCGCCCCGTCGGCCAGCTCGTCGGCGGCGAGCCGGTCGATCACGGTCTCGACGAGCAGCGCGGTGACGAGCGGCCGCGCCGCGTCGTGCACGAGCACGTCGTGGGTGTCCCCACAGGCAGCGAGTCCGGCGCGGACCGAATGCGACCGTGACGGTCCGCCCGCGACGGCCCTCACGCCGTCAGCCAGCGCCGCCGCAGCGTCGGAGTGCGGTGGCAGCACGACGACGAGCCGCTCGATCCGCGGGACGGCCGCGAGCGCGGCGAGGCTCCAGTCGAGCATCGGTCGACCGCCGAGCTCGACGAGCGCCTTCGGTGCCCCTGCCCCGAGACGCTCGCCGCTGCCGGCGGCGACGATAACTGCGGTGATCACTGCTGCTGCGCGCGGGTGCGCGCGGCTGTCAGTCGGCGACCGCCATCTGGCGGTCGGCGGAATCGGCGAGCAGCTCGTCGAGGTAGGCCTCGGCGTCTTCCTCGTCCTTGTCGAGCGCGTACATCAGCTCGGATGCGAGGATCTTCTTGCTGCGCGTGAACATCTGCTTCTCGCCTGTCGAGAGGCCCTTCTCGCTGTCACGTAGCGAGAGGTTGCGGACCACCTCGGCGAGCTCATAGATGTCGCCGGTCTTGATCTTGTCGCGGTTGTGCTTGAAACGCCGGTTCCAGTTCTTCGGCATCTCCGAAACTTCTGCACAGAGAACGTCGAGCACCTTCTTGACGGTTTCTTCGTCGATCACACGGCGCAGGCCCGCAAGGGCAGCGTTTTCCGTGGGCACGCGGACGGTCATGTCGTTGTGCAGGATCTTGATCGTCAGGTACTCGCGTCGCTCCCCGAGGATCTCCATCTCCTCCTTACGGAGAATCTTCCCCGCCCCGTGGTGCGGATAGACGACGTGGTCTCCCAGCTCGAAGTCGATCTGTTCGACTTCGACCGTGACCTCAACGTCCTCTGTCAGCGTCTCATCATCCTGTGTCTGTGCGGGAATGGTGGCCTCCTTTGCTTCGGACCTGCCGGCTGGCGGTCCCTCTTGTCAAGTCTGCAGATAGCTGTCCACGAGGTTCAGTTCCTGCTGTCTGCGCAGGCCCTCGCGGATGTCCTTCGCGCGCAACTCCCCGACCCCCTCGACTGCCTCCAGTTCGGCGTCGTCGGCGCTCAGCAGCTCATCCAGGCCACCGAAATCGGCGACCAGCTGTGCCACGACCAGGCGCGGCAACTTCGGTATCCGCCCGAGCACGCGATAGCCGCGAGGCGAGACCGCATACTCGAGCGTGTTGATCTTCCGGTCGTAGCCGAGCAGCTCGGCGAGGCGACCGAAGTCAAGGAGGTCCTGGCGGCCCAGGCGCCCGAGTTCTTCGAGCGCGGTGGCGACGCCTTCGTCGGAGTAGTCGGCGAGGTAGTCACGTACGAGCGCCAGCTTTTCGGCGGCGGTGCCGTACATCGTCTCCTCGAGCTGCATTTCGACGTTGCGCCCTTCGGAGCCGAGCTCGACGATGTAGCGCTCGACGTCGACCGCCATCCGCGTTGCGAGCTCGGCGCGCTGGAGAACGGTCAAGACGTCGTGCAGCGTCGCGCCGCCCTCAAACTCGAGTGTCGTCAGGCGCGTGGTCACCTGGCCCAGTCGAGCGCGGAATTTGTCGAGCGTCGCGAGCGCCTGGTTGGCCTTCGCGAGCGCCACCGGAATGTCCTGGAGGATGTACTTCTCGCCGTCGACGTAGACGGAGACGACCTCGCGCCGCTCGGAGACGGCGAGCACGAGCGCCGAGATCTGCTTCGAGACGCGCTCGGCGGTGCGGTGCCGGGTTCCGGTCTCGGCAGTGAGGATCGTCGGGTCGGGCTGAAGGTGCACGTTGGCCATCGAGATCTTCGTGGCGTTCGCGTTCAGCAGGATCGCGCCGTCCATCTTCGCGAGCTGGTAGAGCGCCTGCGGGGCGTAGTCGATATCGAGCTTGAGGCCGCCGGAGGCCATGAAGGCGATTTCTTCCGGATCGCAGATTACGACCAGGGCGCCGGTGCGCGCCTGAAGGATCGCGTCGAGCCCCTCGCGCAACGCCGTCCCCGGCGCGATCATCTCGAGCGCCCTCAGGAGGCCTGGATCGGGGCGTCCCTCAGCTTCGAGTTCGTCACCCGTTCCTCTCGCCATTACTAGTGATTCTAAGGCATCGAGCCGCAAATTAGCCGCGTGGCCAAACACTCGCGGACTGGTGTTTGCGCGTTTGTCAAGTCAGCTGCGCGCGACCGTGCGACCGGGGTGCCCCAGGCGACGCCGGCGTCAGGTTCCGCTCGCCGCCGCGGCGTCGCCGCCGCGCGAGCTGCCGGCGCGCAGATCACGAACCACGGCGACGGGACCGTTCGCGCCGTCGTCGAGCGCGGCAGCCGGCGCGGGCCCGGCACCGAAGGCCGCGGCGAGCGCGTGGCGCAGGGTCGCTGCCTCGACGGCATCCGCGCCGCTGCCGAGCGGCGCGATCGTGTCCGCGAGACCGTGGCGCGCGGCCTCCTGCAGGCGACGCTCGGGATGCCCGACCCAGCGCAGCTCACCCGTCAGTCCGAGCTCACCGAAGCACGCGCGCGGAGCACCACGAACCGCGACGCCGCGACTGGCGCTGGCAACCGCGAGCGCGATCGCGAGGTCGCATCCGGGCTCGTCGATCCGCACGCCGCCGACGACGTTCACGAAAACGTCGGCGCGGCCCGAGGCGACGCCGCCGTGCCGGGCGAGGATCGCCAGCACGAGGGCGAGCCGGTTGCGGTCGATGCCCGAGACGACGCGGCGCGGATGTTCGAGCTCGGAGGGCGCAACGAGCGCCTGGACCTCGACGAGCAGCGGCCGGGTGCCCTCCATCGCGGCGAGCACGACGCTGCCCGGCGAACGCGTCGCCTGCGCGACAAAGCGCGCCGAGGCGTCGAGCACCTCGACGAGCCCGCCCTGGAGCATCTCGAACAGCGCGGCCTCGGAGGTCGAGCCGAAACGGTTCTTCAGCGCGCGCAGCTCCCGGTACGGGCGCTCGCGCTCACCCTCGAACTGCAGCACGCAGTCGACGAGGTGCTCGAGTACCCGCGGTCCGGCGAGGGCGCCCTCCTTCGTCACGTGGCCAACGAGGACGACGGCGATGTTCTCGCGCTTGGCGACCTCCATGATCCGCGCCGCTACCTCGCGGACCTGCCCGACCGAGCCCGGCGCGCCGGACAGCTCGCGCGCGGCGAGCGTCTGGACGGAGTCGATCACGCAGGCCGCGGGCCGCTCGGCGGCGAGCGTCGCGAGGACCGTGTCGAGGTCGGTGGCGGCGAGGATCGGGACCTGCAGCGCGCCCGGGCCCAGGCGCTCGGCGCGCAGGCGCACCTGCTCGGCGGACTCCTCGCCGGAGACATAGAGCGTCGGGGTGCCGTGGCGCTGGATATGGCCAAGCACCATGTTCGTCAGCGTCGACTTGCCGATCCCGGGCGAGCCTCCGAGCAGCACGAGCGAACCCGGCACGAGCCCGCCGCCGAGCACACGGTCGAGCTCGCCGATCCCGGTCGTCAGCCGTGCGATCGCGGTCGGCCCGACCTCGCCGAGCGGCACCGGGTGCGCCGCCGCGGCCGAAGGGGACGAGCGCTGCGCCGAGCGCTCGGGCAGGCGCTCCTCGACGAGCGTGTTCCAGGCGCCGCAGCCAGGGCACTGCCCGTGCCACTTGGCAAATGTCTGCCCGCAGTCGGTGCAGACGTGAACAGTTGAGGAGCGCGCCACCGCGCCGAGGTTACGGCGCGGTCGGGACGGCTGGACGCGGGCGGCTAGTCCTCGGGGGCGTCGCCGGCGGCGTCGTGCTCGTCGTCGGCAGCGTCCTCGCCGCTGTCGGCACCGACCGCGACGGTGTCTTGGGCTCGACGATCGAAAGGCTGACCTCGCCGTCGTCCCCCTCGTCGGGAGCGTCGACGACGACCGTCGCACCGGGGTGCAGTTCGGCGCGCAGCACGAAGTCCGCGAGCGGGTCCTCGATGTAGCGCTGGATCGCGCGGCGCAGCGGCCGGGCGCCCATGGCCGGATCCTAGCCCTTGTCGACGAGCAGCTCCTTCGCGCCGTCGGTCAGCTCGAGCTGCAGCTCGCGCTCGGCCATCGACTCGCGGATCCGCAGCAGCAACAGGTCGACGATCTGCTTGATCTCGTCCTTCTGCAGCTTGTGGAAGACGATCACGTCGTCGATGCGGTTCAGGAACTCGGGGCGGAAGACTTTCTTGAGCTCGCCCATGATCCGCGACTTCATGTCGTCGTAGGTGATGCCCGTCTCGTCCTCGGTAGACCGCGAAGCCGAGCGGCGTGTTGCGGGCGATCTCGGCGGCGCCGATGTTGCTCGTCATGATCACGATCGCGTGGCGGAAGTCGACCGTGCGCCCCTGGGCGTCGGTCAGCCGGCCGTCCTCGAGGATCTGCAGCAGGATGTTGAAGACGTCGGGGTGCGCCTTCTCGATCTCGTCGAGCAGCAGCACGCTGTAGGGCTTGCGGCGGACGCCTCGGTGAGCTGGCCGCCCTCGTCGTAGCCGATGTAGCCGGGCGGTGAGCCGACCAGCCGCGAGACGGAGTGCTTCTCCATGTACTCGGACATGTCGATCCGGACCAGCGCTTCGTCGTCGCCGAACAGGAACTCGGCGAGCGTGCGCGCGAGCTCGGTCTTGCCGACGCCGGAGGGGCCGAGGAAGATGAACGAGCCGTCGGGCGCTTGGGGTCCTTGAGCCCGGCGCGCGAGCGGCGGATCGCCTTCGAGATGACCTCGATCGCGGGGTCCTGGCCGATCACGCGCTTGTGCAGCTCGTCCTCCATCCGCATCAGCTTCTGCGTCTCGGCCTCGGTCAGCTTGAAGACCGGGATGCCGGTCCACATCGAGACGATGTCGGCGATCTCGTCCTCGCCGATCGAGGGCCGCTCGCCGCGTTTCGCCGGTTTCCCAGGCCTGCTCGAGCTCGCGCTTCTTGTTCGTCAGCTTGCGCTCCTTGTCGCGCAGCGCCGCGGCCTTCTCGAACTCCTGGGCCTCGATCGCGGCCTCCTTCTCGCGGCGCGTCGTCTCGACTTCACTCTCGAGCTCGCGATTGGCCGGCGGCGCGGTCATCGACTTGATGCGCATCCGCGAAGCCGCCTCGTCGATCAGGTCGATCGCCTTGTCGGGCAGGAAGCGGTCGGAGATGTAGCGGTCGCGAGGTCGGCGGCGGCTGCGAGCGCGTCGTCGGTGATCTGCACCTGTGGTGCGGCTCGTAGCGGTCGCGCAGGCCCTGCGAGGATCTCCACGGTCTGGTCGATCGACGGCTCGTCGACGCGGATCTGCTGGAAGCGGCGCTCGAGCGCGGCGTCGCGCTCGAGGTACTTGCGGTACTCGTCGAGCGTCGTCGCGCCGATCGTCTGCAGCTCGCCGCGCGCGAGCGCCGGCTTGAGGATCGAGGCGGCGTCGATCGCGCCCTCGGCGGCGCCGGCGCCGACGAGGTTGTGCAGCTCGTCGATGAAGAGGATGATGTCGCCGCGCTGGGTGATCTCCTTCATCACCTTCTTGAGCCGCTCCTCGAACTCGCCGCGGTACTTCGAGCCGGCGACCAGGGCCGCGAGGTCGAGCGTGTAGATCTGCTTGTCTTGAGCAGCTCGGGCACCTCGGCGCTCGTGATGCGCTGCGCGAGGCCTTCGACGACGGCCGTCTTGCCGACGCCCGGCTCGCCGATGAGCACCGGGTTGTTCTTCGTGCGGCGCGAGAGGATCTGCATGACCCGCTCGATCTCGGTCTCGCGTCCGACGCACGGGTCGAGCTTGCCCTCTGCGGCGAGCTTGGTGAGGTTGCGGCCGAACTGGTCGAGCAGCTTGGAGGACTTCTTGCCCTCGCCCGGCGAGCCGGCGCCTGCGCCGGCGCCGGCGGCCTGGCCCTGGCGCCGCGCCGGGGCCGGAGAGCATGCGGATGACCTCGTTGCGGATCTTCTCGGCGTCGGCGTCGAAGTCGAGCAGGATCCGGGCCGCGACGCCCTCGTTCTCGCGCACGAGGCCGAGCAGGATGTGCTCGGTGCCGATGTAGTTGTGGCCGAGGCACAGCGCCTCGCGCAGTGCGAGCTCGAGCACCTTCTTGGCGCGCGGCGTGAACGGGATCTGGCCGCTCGTGACCTCGTCGCCCTAGCCGACGATCCGCACGACCTGCGCGCGCACGCGCTCGACGGTGATGTCGAGGCACTCGAGCACGCGCGCGGCGAGCCCCTCCTCCTCGCGCAGCAGCCCGAGCAGGATGTGCTCGGTGCCGATGTAGTTGTGCTTGAGCGCGCGCGCCTCGTCCTGCGCGAGGACGACGACCTGGCGGGCTCGTTCTGTGAATCGCTCGAACATCTGCGATTCCTTCCTCCTCGGACGGCGCCTCGAGGGTTGTGGTCCCGTTACGCCTCCGATGCAGTCTACCAACCGGTACCCGCTCTGTCGGCTTCAATCGGGATCGATGCGGCGCTGACCGTCGACGCGGCCCTGGACGCGAGATGACCGCGGCGCGCTAAGCGGTAGTCGCGCAGCGCGGGGAACAGGACGACCTCGCGGATCGAGTCGCTTCCCGGTCAGAACCATCACCAGCCGATCGATGCCGAGCCCGAGCCGCCGGTCGGCGGCATCCCGTGGTCGAGCGCCTGGATGAAGCCTCGTCGTAGGGCTGGGTCTCGCTCCTCGCCGGCTCCTGCGCGCCGCTGCTGCGTCGCGAAGCGCTCGGGCTGCTCGTCGGGGTCGTTGAGCTCGCTGAAGGCGTTGGCGAGCTCCATCCCGCCGGCGAAGACCTCGAAGCGCTCGACGAGCCCCGGCTGCGCTCGCGGTGCTCGCGCGCGAGCGGGCGAGATCTCGACCGGGTAGTCGGAGATGAACGTCGGGTTCATGAGCGTCGGCTCGACGTACTTGGAGAGCAGGTCGTCGACGAGCTGCGGCCAGCGTGAGCGTCCTCGGTCTGCGATCTCGAGCCCGCGCTCGCGGATCGCGGCCGCGAGCGCGTCGGCCTCGCGGTGCGCGCCGAGGTCGATCGCCGTGCGCTCGCTCGATCGCGTCGAGAAGCGTGACCCGCTGCCAGGGGGCGGCGAAGTCGAGCTCGCCCGCGTAGCCGATCGCGCGTCGGCGGCGGCGCGGACGAGCGCTTCCAGCCGCAGCGCCTCGTGTCGTCGTAGTCGGCGTAGGCCTCGTACCACTCGAGCATCGTGAACTCGGGGTTGTGCTTGAGCGAGATGCCCTCGTTGCGGAAGTCCTTGCCGAGCTCGTAGACGCGCTCGAGGCCGCCGACGATCAGCGCTTGAGGTACAGCTCGGTCGCGATCCGCAGGTAGAGGTCGCGGTCGAGCTCGTTGTGGTGGGTCGTGAAGGGTCGCGCGAGCGCGCCGCCGTAGAGCGGCTGCAGCACCGGCGTCTCGACCTCGATGAAGCCGGCGCCGTCGAGGTAGCCGCGCACCGCGGTGATGATCCGCGCGCGGACGATGAAAGCCCGCGGCGTCTCCTCGTTGGCGATCAGGTCGAGCTCGCGGCGGCGGTAGCGCGTCTCGACGTCGGTCAGTCCGTGGAACTTGTCGGGCGGCGGGCGAGCGCCTTGGCGAGCAGCCGGAAGTCGTCGACCTGCAGCGAGAGCTCGCCGCGGCGGCTGCGCGGATCGCGCTGCCGTCGACGCCGATCAGGTCGCCGAGGTCGAGCGATGTCAGCTGCTCGAAGCGCTCCGGGCCGAGCACGTCTACGCGAGCATGCAGCTGGATCTTGCCGCTGCGGTCGACGAGGTCCAGGAACGCCGCCCGCCCCGCGCCGCGGCGCGCGGCGATGCGACCCGCGACGCGGTGGTGCTCGTCGGTTTCCTCGCCGGGCGCGAGGTGGTCGTAGGCGGCGAGCACGGCGCCGTCGGCTCGACGTCGGGGAAGCGGTACGGGAACGCCTCAGGGTCGGCCGCGCGGCGCGCGCGCCTTTGCGCGACGCTCGGCGATCAGCTCCGCAAGCCCGTGGGCGGGACCCTGCGCGGCGTCGGTCGGTCCTCGCTCGGCTCAGGGCGGCACGCTACTCGAGGCCGACGTCGATCTTGGTGATCTTCAGCTTGCGCGCGGGGCCGAGCGGCACCTTGACGGCGACGACCTCGTTGCGTTTGTGCCCCATCAGCGCGCGGCCGACCGGCGACTCGTTCGAGAGCTTGTGCTCTTTCGGCTTGGCCTCGGCGGAGCCGACGATCGTGTACTTGGTCGACTTGCCGGTCTTCTCGTCCTTGACGTGCACGACCGAGCCGACCTGCACGACGTCGGTCGAGATGTCCTTTGCGTCGATCACCGTCGCCGCGCGGAGCTGTTCCTCGAGCTGCGCGATGCGGCTCTCGAGCATCGTCTGCTCGTTCTTGGCGTCGTCGTACTCGGAGTTCTCGGCGATGTCCCCGAACTCGCGGGCGTCCTTGATCCGTTCGGCGACCTCGCGGCGGCGCGCGGTCGAGAGCAGCTCGAGCTCCTCCTGGAGCCTCTGCATTCCTTCGGGGGTGAGAATTACGTCCTTGGGCATGTTGGGCCTTCGTCGCGGGTCAGGGGCGACCGCGCGGCGGGGACGCAAGCCGGCCCGGCGAGCGCGCAAGTATAGCGGCGCTTTGGCGAGTTCTTAGGCCGTCGCCAGGCTGGCCTCAGCGCAGCGCGGCGAGTGCTTCGTCGGCGCTCGGCGCACTCTGCATCCGGCGCTGGAGCTCGCGGCGGTCGGCGCCGGCCAGCCCCAGGCGATCGACGTACCACGGGTAGAACTTGCGCAGGTAGCGATCGGCCCTGCCGGGCCCGAAGGCCTCGCGGGCCCGCTCGACGGTCCATGCAAGCTCGGCCTGGACCTCGCCGGCGTCGGGCTCGGCGGCGCGGCCGGCGAGCAGCTCCTCGAAGAGCCAGGGGTTCCCGAGCGCGCCGCGGGCGAGCATCACCGCGGCGGCGCCGGTGCGCGCGTAATGCCTCGCGCACGCGCTCGGCGTCGGCCAGGCCGCCGGTGATGATCACGGGCGCGTCGAGCTCGTCGACGAGCCGCGCCGCGAGGGCGTAGTCCGGCGTGCCCTTGTGGTGGACGTTCGCGGTGCGCGGGTGGAAGGCGATGCCCGCCACACCGGCCTCGTCGACGAGTCGCAGCGCGAGCCGGTAGCCGCTCTCGTCGCCGGCGCGCAGTCCGGAGCGGAGCTTCACGGTGACCGGAGCGCCGCCGGCGCCCTCGACGGCTCCCGCGGCGAGCGCGACGGCGCGGTCGGGCTGCTCGAGCAGCCCGACGCCCGCGCCGGTCCGCCGGACCTTCGGCACGGGACACCCCATGTTGATGTCAACGATGTCGGCGCCGGCCTCGATGACAGCCGCCGCGCCCTCGCGCATCAGCCCGGGGTCTTCGCCGAACAACTGGATCGCGACCGGGCCGCCCGCGCTCTCGCGGGGGTCGATGTACAGCATCTCCTCGCAGGTGCGGCGGTTGTGATGGTGGATCGCGTGCGTCGAGACCATCTCGGAAACTGCCATGCCGGCGCCGAATCGCTTGGCCTGCAGGCGCACGAACCAGTTGCCGATCCCGGCGAGCGGGGCGAGCATCACGCGGTTGGGCACCGCGACACGGCCGAGCCGCCAAGGGGATGTCAGAGCGGGCTGCATGCCGCCATTGTGGCGCCCCTAGGCGTTGCGTTCGTGCAGCAGGCGCAGCCCCGTCAGCGTGAGCATCTCGTCGACCTCGTCGATCTCCTCGGTGTACGGCACGACGAGCCCGGCGAGGCCGCCCGTCGCGACGACGTCGGCAGCTTCGGCCAGCTCGTCGTAGAGCCGGCGCAGGATCGCGTCGATCGCCCCGGCATAGCCGAACACGACCCCGGAGTGGATCGCGTCGATCGTGTTTTTGCCGATCACGCCACGCGGCGGACCGAGTTCGACGCGCGGCAGGCGCGCACCACGATCGGCGAGCGCCTCGAGCGAGATCTCGATCCCCGGCAGCAGGGCGCCGCCGAGGTACTCGCCGTCGCCGGAGATCACATCGAAGGTCGTGGCCGTGCCGAAGTCGACGCAGACCGCGCTGCCGGCGAACCGCGCGCGGATCGCTACGGCGTTGACGAGCCGGTCGGCGCCGATCTCGCGCGGGTTGTCGTAGCGGATCGCCAGGCCGGTCTTCGTGCCCGGGCCGACGACCAGGACCTCGTGGCCGAGGTAGCGGTGCACGGTCTGCTGCCACTCGGGCTCGAGCTGCGGCACGGTAGAGGAGACGATCGATGCGTCGACGTCGGTGAACCCGTAGCCGCGCAGCGCGAGCAGGTTGCCGAGCGCGGCGGCGAGCTGATCGGCGGTCGACTCGCGAACGGTTGCGAAACGCCAGTGCTCGACCACCCCGTCGCCCTCGAACAGGCCGAAGTGGGTCTGGGTGTTGCCGACGTCGATCGCCAGGAGCATCGCGACGCATTATGCTCGCGCCGATGAACGATCGGCCCGTGCTCTATGTGATTCCCGGCTCGCACCCGTGTGCGGCGGTCGAAGAGGCCTTGCGGCGCAAGGGCTTCGATTACGAGCGGATCGACCTCCTGCCGCTGGTGCATGTCCCTGTCGCCCTCGCGCGCTTCGGCGGAACCTCCGTGCCCGGCCTGCGTTTCGGGCGCGAGCGGATCTGCGGCTCGCGGCCGATAATGCGCTTCCTCGATGAGCTGCGGCCCGAGCCGGCGCTGCTGCCGCCGGTCGGCAGCGAGGAGTACGTCCGCGTGCTCGAGCTCGAGCGCTGGGGCGACGTCGGGCTGCAGGACGCGACGCGACGGATCCTCGACGCTGCGATCCTGCGCGCGCCACAGTACGCCGGGAGCTACCTCGCCGGCGCAAACCTTCCCCTGCCGACCGCTGTGATCAGCGCGATCACCCCCGCGTCGGCGCGCCTGATGGTGCTCAAGAACCACGCGGACGAGGAGAGCGTGCGCGCGGACCTGGCCGCGCTGCCCGCGGTGCTCGACCGCATCGACGCGGCGATCGGCGACGGGCTGCTCGGCGACGAGAACCCCAACGCGGCCGACCTGCAGCTCGGCTCCTCGCTGCGGCTGCTGATGACACTTGCCGACGTGCGGCCGCTGATCGAGACGCGCCCCTGCGCGCGGCTGGCCGACTACTTCCCGCCGCCGGTCGGAGGTTTTCCCGCCGGCACGCTGCCCGCCGACTGGCTCCCGGCGCGTCGCCAGCGCCTAGAGCGCGAGCGGCGGCCCGGCCCAGCGCACGCCCTCGCCGGGGTCCAGCGCGGCGAGCGCGTCGGCGAGCCGCGTGCCATCAGGGGTCGCGAGGTCGAAGTCCAGCTCGAGCGCCGGGATCAGGACGAAGCGCCGGCCGAGCACCTGCTCGTGCGGCAGGGTCATCCGTGCGTCGGCGAACTCGACCTCGCCGAGCAGCAGGATGTCGATGTCGATCGGTCGCGGGCCGTGCCGGACCGCGGGCTCGGCTCGTCCGAGATCGCGCTCGATGCGCTTCGCGGCGTCGAGCAGCGCGAGCGGCTCGAGGTCGGTGTCCGCGAACAGGCAGGCGTTGAGGAAGCTCGGCTGGTCGAGCACCTCGCCGACGGGATCGGTGTCGTAAACGCTCGAGACGGCCGTCGGCAGCACGTTCTCGGCGGCCAGCGCATTGACGGCGGCCTGCAGGTTCGCGCGGCGATCGCCCACATTCGACCCGAGCCCGAGCAGCGCGCGGCGCATCAGCCTCGCGCGCTAGCGCGCGGTCGCGAGTCCCGCGGCCTGGACCTGCTCGCCCATCCGCTGGGCGAACGGCACGAGGCCCGAGAGCGGGCGGATCATCACGGTGAAGTCGGCGATTAGCCCGTCCTCGCCGATCCGCAGCAGGTCGATGCCTTCGAGCTCGCGGCCACCGACCTCGGCGCGGAAGACGAGCTCGTGCGTGCCCTCCCCCGCGAGCTCGTCGATGTAGCGGAAGTTCTCGAACGTCTTGGCGACAATCGCCAGCAGGTCCCCGACGGTCTCGCGGCCCACGAAGGGGTGGAACGTAACCGGGCTGTGGAAAACGATGTCCGGCGCGAGCAGCTCACGGGCCGCGTCGATGTCCCAGCTCTCGACCGCGGCCCTGAAGGCCTGCCCGGTTGCCTTTGCGTCAGCCATCCAGCGAGCCTAGTGGACCGCGCTACTCGGAGGCTTCCCGCCAGACCTCGACCGAGACCTCCTCGACCGGGAGCGGGATCGGGGGCTCCGGCTTGCTGGCCTTCACCCACACGGCTTCGATCGCGTAGTCCGCAAGCAGCCGGTCGGCGATCGTGCTGCACAGGCGCTCGAGCGTCCGGTGCGAGCGCTGCTGGGCGACGAGCGCCACGAGCTGGCAGACGTCGCCGTAGTCGACGGTGTCCGCGACGTCGTCGGTGACCGTGGCGTCGGTTTCACCGAGGTCCAGGCGCAGGTCGATCACCAGCCGCTGGCCGACCTCCCGCTCGGCGTCGCTGACGCCGTGGTGCGTGTACAGCGAGAGGCCGGTGATCTCGATCGTCACCGCCTCGCCGACGCCCTCCGTCTCGTCGTCCAGCTCCTCGCCGTCGTACTCGTCGCTGTCGTCGTCGTCGGTCACGGCGCCAACGTAGCAGCGGCGATCGTCAGCGCATCGTGCACGGCGGCGACGTCGTGGACGCGGAAGACCCGCGCGCCACGCTCGAACGCGAGGACGTTCGTGGCAATCGTCCCGGCGAGCCGCTCGTCCGGTGGCGGCAGCGGACGATCGGGCCCGGAGACCAGCGTGCCGAGGAAGCCCTTGCGCGAGGTCCCGACGAGCACGGGCGGCCCGAGCGCGACGATCCGCGGCAGGCCGGCGAGCAGCTCCAGGTTGTGGCGCACGGTCTTGCCAAAGCCGATCCCCGGGTCGACGAGCAGGCGCTCGGCGGCGATCCCGTGCTCGCCCGCGAACGCGATCCGCTCGAGCAGGAAGGCGGCGACCTCGCCGACGACGTCGCCGTAGCGCGGGGCGTCCTGCATCGTGCGCGGCTCTCCGCGCATGTGCATCAGGCAGCAACGGCAGTCAGCGGACGCGACGACCTCGACCATCCGTTCGTCGGCGCGCAGCGCGGTCACGTCGTTGACCAGCGACGCCCCTGCGGCCAGCGCGCGCTCGGCCACCGCGGCCTTGCTCGTGTCCACCGAGACTGCGTGACCATCCGCGGCGAGCGCTTCGACGACGGGAATCACGCGGCGCAGCTCCTCGTCGAGCCCGACGGGGTCGGCGCCGGGCCGCGTCGATTCACCGCCTACGTCGAGGATGTCAGCGCCGTCGTGGACGAGCTGCCGGCCGTGCTGCACTGCGGCGCGGGCGTCGGAGAACAGGCCGCCGTCCGAGAAGGAGTCGGGCGTCACGTTCACGACGCCCATCACCTGGAAGTCCTCCGCCATCCGGCGGAAGCCTAGGGCCTGCTAGGCGGGCTCGGGGCGCTCTGATTCCCCGGCACGCATCTCGGCGCCGCCGCCGGCGAGGCCGGGACGGGGCTGCAGGCGGGGCAGCTCGCGCTCGGGGCGCTCGACCTGCGTCGGGGGAGCGGGCGGCAGCTCCGGCGTGCCGGAGTCGTCGTCGCCGAAGACTTCTGCCTCGCTCTTGCCGTCCAGCAGGGCGACGAACTGCTCCTTCTCGATGGTCTCGCGCTTGAGCAGGACCTCGGAGATGTTCGTCAGGTCGTCTTTGTGCTCGGTGAGGATCGTGCGCGCACGCTGGTGGGCGCCCTCGATGATCCGCCGGACCTCGTCGTCGATCTCGCGTGCGATCTCGTCGGAGTAGTCGGGCTCGGTGTTGAACTCGCGGCCGAGGAACGGCTGTCCGTGGTCGTGCCCGTAGACGCGCGGCCCGAGCTTGTCGGACATCCCGAAGCGCATCACCATCTGCTTGGCGGTCTGGGTCACCTTTTCGATGTCGTTCGAGGCTCCGGTCGTGATCTCGCCGAAGACGAGCTCCTCGGCGGCGCGGCCGCCGAGCGTCATCGCCATCGTGTCCTCGAGCTCCGCGCGGGTCGTCAGGAAACGGTCCTCCTGCGGCATCGAGATCGTGTAGCCCAGTGCCTGGCCGCGCGAGACGACGGAGATCTTGTGCACCGGGTCGGCGTGCTCGAGGAAGTGGCCGACGAGCGCGTGCCCCATCTCGTGGAAGGCCGTCACGAGCCGCTCTTTTTCGCTCATCACGCGCGTTTTCTTCTCGGGGCCGGCGATCACGCGCATGATCCCCTCCTCGAGCTCGATCTGGCCGATTTCGCGCTTGCCGGTCCGTGCGGACAGCAGCGCGGCCTCGTTGATCAGGTTCGAGAGGTCGGCGCCGGTGAAGCCGGGCGTCTGGCCGGCCAGCGCGTCGATGTCGATGTCCTTCGAGAGCGGCTTGCCGCGGGTGTGGACCTCGAGGATCTTCGCGCGGCCCTTGCGATCAGGCCGGTCGACGGCGATCTGGCGGTCGAAGCGACCGGGGCGCAGCAGCGCCGGGTCAAGGATGTCCGGCCGGTTGGTCGCCGCGATCATGATGATGTTGTCCTTGGCTTCGAAGCCGTCCATCTCGACGAGCAGCTGGTTGAGTGTCTGCTCGCGCTCGTCGTGGCCGCCGCCGAGGCCCGCGCCGCGGTGCCGGCCGACGGCGTCGATCTCGTCCATGAAGATGATGCAGGGGCTGTTCTGCTTGGCCTGCTCGAAAAGGTCACGTACGCGCGAGGCTCCGACGCCGACGAACATCTCGACGAAGTCCGAGCCGGAGATCGAGAAGAACGGCACGCCTGCCTCGCCGGCGACCGCGCGCGCGAGCAGCGTCTTGCCGGTGCCGGGTGGCCCGTAGAGCAGGACCCCGGTCGGGATCCGCGCGCCCAGCGCCTGGAACTTCTTCGGGTTCTCGAGGAACTCCTTGATCTCGTGCAGCTCCTCGACGGCCTCGTCGACGCCCGCGACGTCGCGGAAGGTGATCTTCGGCGAGTCGGCAGACATCCGTTTGGCGCGCGACTTGCCGAACGACATGACTTTCGAGCCGCCGCCCTGGACCTGGTTCATCAGGAAGATCCAGAAGCCGAAGAAGAGGACGAACGGGATGATGTACGTCAGCAGGCTAAGAAGCGCGCTCGTCTTTTCGGCTTCGATGTTGTAGGGAACACCGGCCGTTTTGAGCTGCGCGAGAAGCTCGGGCGCCGCCGTTTCGACGTAGCCGGTTTCGTACTCTTCGCCGTTTTTAAGCTTGACTTCGAGGACCCGGCCCTTGTTCTTGAGCTCGACCGACTTGACTTCGTTGTTCGGGAGCTCTTTGGCGACCAGCGTCTGGTAGCTGTGGCTGACGCGGTCGGACGTGCCGGGGTTGATCAGTTTGACCGCGAGGAAGGCGAGCACGATCACGATCAGGATCGGGAAGGCTGCGCTCTTGAAGAAACGGCTCATTGCATCTTTCCTGGGGGGCCGGATGCCCCGCCGGGGCCGCCGGTCCGGTCAGCGTACCAGCAAAGATCTGCCCCGCCGGGCTGTCTCAGTGATCGAGCACGGCGACGAACGGCAGACTGCGGTGGCGCTCGTCGTGGTCGAGGCCATAACCGATCACGAACCGGTCGGGGATCTCGAAGCCGACGTAGCGCGTCGGAAGCTGGACCTTGCGGCGGTCGGGCTTGGTCAGCAGGGCGCAGACCTCGAGCGAGCGGGGGTTGCGCGATCCGAGGTTGCGTAGCAGGTACTGGAGCGTCAGGCCGGAGTCGACGATGTCCTCGACGATCATCACGTCGCGGCCTTCGATCGACGCGTCGAGGTCCTTGAGGATCCGCACGACGCCCGAGGAGTCGGTCGCCGAGCCGTACGAGGCGACGGCCATGAAGTCCAGCTCGACCGGGACCGTGATGTGCCGCATCAGGTCGCTGAGGAAGAACACGGCGCCCTTGAGCACGCCGACGAGCAGCAGCGTGCGGCCCTCATAGTCGCGGGATATCTGCGCGCCGAGTTCGGCGACGCGCGTCTGCAACTGCTCGGCCGTGACCAGGACCTCCCCCGGCCCGGAGACGCCGGACTCTGGCACGGGCCGCAGTCTACCCCTGCCGTGGCTGCGGCCGCGGCGGCAGGACGGCGAAGCTGAGCGTGCCGTCGGCGATCAGTGCCGCGACGCTGCCGCCGACGTGCAGCTCGGCGTTGCCGCCGCGCTCGGCGAGTTCGAGGATCTCCTCGAGACGTTCCGCGGCCTGCGGGATGAAGCGTTTCCCGGTCTGCTCGGCGAGCTCGATCACGACAAGTCGTGCGAGTGGGCGCGGAAGCTCGCGGAGCCGCGCGATCGTGATCGCGCCGCCGGCGCTCTCACGCTGGACGAGGACCTCGATCAGCTGCGCCTCCTCGCGCAGCAGCTGCGATGTGCGCAGCACGTTCTCGGCCGCCGCGGGGTGGATCTCCTCGAGCGCGGGCAGCAGACCGTGGCGCACGCGGGCCCGGGCGAAACGCTCGTCGGCGTTGCTCTCGTCGTCGCGCCAGGCCAGGCCGCGGGCCGTGCACCAGGCGCCCGTCTCGGCGCGGCGCACACTCAGCAGCGGGCGCACGAGCACGCCGTCCCGCGCGCGCATGCCAAGCAGCGCGCGCCTGCCCGGCGACGCTGCGAGTCGGTAGAGGATCGTCTCGACCTGATCGTCGGCGGTATGGGCGCTGGCGAGCACCGCGGCCTGCTCTGCGGCCAGGCGCCGGCCGGCGCCGTAGCGCAGCTCGCGCGCCCAGGCCTGGATGTTCCCCGATGGCGGCGGCGGTGCGGGGCGCAGCGCCTCGAGGGTCACGCCGAGCTCGTCGCAGACGGCGCGGCAGTGGCGCTCGTCGCCGGCCGCCGCCTCGCGCAGGCCGTAATTGACGTGCAGGGCGGTGATCTGGTCGGGGCCGAGCAGTTCGACCGCGACGTCGAGCAGGCAGGTCGAGTCGCGTCCCCCGGAGAACAGCACGACGGCGGGCCGGCCCGGCACCAGCATCTCGCTCGCGCGAACGGCGTCGAGCGGCGAGCCGGCGACCGGCTCGCTCATCGCCGTGATTCGGTGACGCGGAACAGCTCCGTGGCCTCGGAGAAGCCCTTCAGCGAGACCTCGCCGAGGCGCTCGAAGCGCAGCCCCGCGGCGCCGGCCGCGGCGTCGCGCACGACTCGGGTCGCGAGCACCTCGCCGCCGGCCGCGCGCGCGACGACGCGCGCCGCCTGGTTGACCTCGCGTCCGTAGTAGTCGCCGTCGCGGTAGACGGCCTCGCCGAAGTGCACGCCGATGCGCGGCAGCGGCGGCCGCTCGCCGAGCGCCCCCTGGAGCTTGACCGCCCAGTGGGCGAGCGCCGCCGGATCGCTGCCGACGACCATCACCTCGTCGCCCAGGGTCTTGGTCACGCGCGCGTCGAGCGGCAACGCAGCTTCAGCGGCGGCGACGAAGCGCTCGACCGCTTCGAGCGCGGCTTCGTCGCCGCGTTCCACGGTCAGGCGCGAGTAGCCGGCGAGGTCGGCGAACGCGACCGCGACCTTCAGGCGCCCGGTCTTCGCATCGGCGCTGTCGAGCTCGGACTCCATGTGCCCGATCGTGTCGAGCTCGACGAAGTCGGCTAACAGCCTGGCGTGCATGAAGTTCATCACCGGCGGCGCGAGCGGCAGCAGGTCGTTCGTCAGGCCGGCGAGCTCGGCGGCGATCTCGGTGCCCGAGTAGCCGGCCTGGATCATCGGCTCGTGCACGTAGAGGTGGATCAGCCGCACCTCGGCGTCGGCGATCTGGGCGATCTTCTGGCTGTAGACACGCATCAGCTGCATCAGCGCCGAACGCGGAAAGCCGGCCTCCAGCACGGTCGCCGCGTAGCTCAGCAGCTCGACGTCCTGGTCGGTGAGCGTGTCGGCGCCGCGGTCGATCGCCCCCATCAGCGACATCAGCTCGCGCACGGTCTGGCGGTCCAGTCCGGTGGCGCGCGCAGCCTGGGCGACGCTGTGACGACCCGGTGTCGCCCGCAGCAGGGTCTCGATCGGGCCACTCACGATGCGCCCTTCTTCGATCGCGCCGCGGATCGCCTCGAGCGAGTGGCCACGTTCACGCAGCCTCGCGATCACGCGGACCCAGGCGCGGACCGACTCGGTCCAGCGGCCTTCGAAGCCGGGGACCAGACCCTCGGTGACCCAGCGCCGCACCGTCCCGACCGAGACGCCGGCGCCGCCGGCGATCTCGGCCACCGTCAGCTCGGCCTCCGCCGGCTCGCCGTCCTGCCCGGCGGAGTCATGCTCGCGCGCCCCCATTGCGGACGGAGTCTAAAGTCGCGCCGATGCACGCGTCGCCGACGATCCACCTGCAGCCCACCGCTCCGCTCGCCGAGCGAGTTCTGCTGCCCGGCGACCCGGCGCGTGCGCTGATGCTCGCGCAGGCGCTCCTCGAGGCGCCGAAGATGTTCAACCACAACCGCGGTCTGTGGGGCTACAGCGGCCTGGCGCACGACGGAAGGCAGCTGACGATCCAGTCTTCGGGCATGGGCGGGCCGTCGGCCGCAATCGTCGTCGAGGAGTTGGTGATGCTCGGCGCGCGGCGGATCGTCCGCGTCGGCACGTGCGGCGCACTGGAGCCGGGGCTGGCCCTCGGAGAACCGCTGGTCGCGGCCGGCGCCCTCTGCGAAGACGGCACTTCGCGAACGATCTCCGGCGCGCCGCGCGTCGCCGGGGATCCGGCGCTGGCGGCGGCGCTCGAGGCAGCCAGCGGCGGTCGGGCGGGCGACGTCGCGTCGGTGGACCTGTTCTACGAGGAGAACCCGGTCGCCGCCGGCCGGCGCGCCCTGGCGGTGGAGATGGAGGCCGCGACGCTCTTTGCGCTCGCGGCGGCCCGCGGCTTCGCGGCCGGGGCGCTGCTCGTGGTCAGCGACACGTTTTCGTCCGACGGAGTCCGCGAGCGGATCACGCCGGAGGCGCTGCGCGACGCCGCGGAGCGCGCAGGGCGCGCCGCGGCGCAGGCGCTTGCCGACTAGCGGCCAGGCGTTTTTTTGGCGGCCGGTTTTTTGGCGGCCGGTTTCGCGGCTTTTCTAGCGGCCGGTTTTTTCGCGGCCGGTTTCACGGCTTTTTTGGCGGCCGGTTTTTTCGCCGCCGCTTTGGCCGGTTTTTTGGCCGGTTTCTTTGCGTTGGCCCGGATTTTCGCCGGTTTTTCTTTGGGCGCTTTTTTGGGGGCGCTCTCGTCGGCCTCCGTGTGCCTCGTCGCCGACGCCCGCACCGCGGCAGCGCCGCGCTTGGTCATGTCGCCGAGACGGTCGCCGATCGACTCGAGTTGGCGCTCGATGGTTGCGAGCCGCTGCTCGACCGAGTGCGGTGAAAACACGCGATCGAGGCGGTCGACGCCATCCTCGATGCCCTCGAGCCGCTGCGAGACCGAGCGCACGCGCCGCGTGAGTCGTTCGATGTCCGCCGCGGACGGGATGTTCAGCGCGCCGAGCGCGGCCTCCTGTGCCTGAGAGGCGCGCTCGCGTGCCTCGAAGGCCCGGGCGACGGCGCCGGTAAGGAGCGGGTTCTCGAGCAGCTCAGTGAGCGCCTTGCCCAGGCGTTCCTCGGTTTGGCTGCCGAGCTTCTCGCGCAGCCCTTTCTGCGATTTGCCGTTGGTCGCCACGTGCATCTCCTGATTTCGACTCTCCAGCGGGGCGTTCGCCCTCGGCCGCTCAGGATACGGTGCGGCGATGGCCGCAGCACTCTTCGTCTTCGTTCAGCTCGAGCTCGCCGGCGAGCTCGGACCCCCCGACGGGCGGTATGTCGTGCGCCCATATGCCGACGGCGAGGTCGAACGGGTGATCGTCATCGAGACGCTCGGCGCACCGGTGCGCACGACGGCGACCGGCCGTCTGGCGCGCAAACTGGCCTCCTCGCGCGAGGTGCCGCCCGAGCCAGAGCCGGCGTCGGTCGCGACGACTCGTGTCACGGTGATCGATCCGGTCTCGCTTGCGTCCCCCCAGCAGGCCGACGCCTGGCTCGCCGCGGCCGACCCCGACGCGTCGATCGCCGACGCTTCGGCGTTCGCCAACCGGGTACTCGCGGCGCAGCGCATCGCGGCCGCCGACCCGCACATTCACGACGTCCCCGCGCACAGCGCGATCGCCGCGCGGGCAGGCTACGGAGAGGGCGAGCAGGTCGCCTACGGCCGCTGGGTGAAGGCCCGCGAGCTGCTGCGCGAACCGGGCGTGCCGCGCGGCCGGCGTGCGCGCGTGGCGGCGCTGCGTCCGCAGGAGCGCTTCGCCGCGCTGCTCGGCGCGCGTAGCGAGCCGTTGCTCTGTGAGGAGCTGGCGCTACGCGCCCGAGCGGACCTCGACCACGGCCGTGAGCCGCTTGCCTCGCTCGAGCTCGACCGGGCGCTGTCGGTGGCGCCGCGCGAACTGCGCGCGCAGGGACGCCCCGACCTCGACGAGCGCGCCGACGAGCTCGAGGCGCTGCGACCCGCGGTCGCCGCGGCGTCCGGCAAAGCGCTCGCCGGCGAGCCGGCGGCCGGCGAGATCGACAGCGAGGCCCTCGAGGGCGCTCTGAGCCGGCTCGAGGCGGCGCTGCGCGCCCGCACCGCGACGGGTTTCAGCGGTTAGAAGTCGGTGAGCGCGAGCGCCGATGCGAGCGCGAGCAGTTCGTGCTCGACGTCGCCCTCGAGCCGCAGTACCGCCTCCTCGTCGAGCGGCGTGGGCCCGGCCGTCACAATCGCAACGCTGCCCCCGCGCGAGAGCGTCAGTTGCGGCAGCGAAGCGACGGGATGAACCTCCAGGGAGCTGCCGATGCAGAGCAGCAGGTCGGCCCCGCTGCACAGCTGCACGGCGCGCTCGAGCGCCGCGCGCGGGAGCATCTCGCCGAACAGCACAACGTCGGGCTTGAGCACCGCGCCGCAGCGCTCGCAGCGCGGCAGCCCCTCCGGTGAGGCCGCGAGCAGTTCGCGCGCATGCGCGAGCGCGACGACGTAGCCGCACTGCGGGCAGCGACAGGATGCGATGCTGCCGTGGATCTCGATCGGCTCGGGAGTGCCAGCGGCGCTGTGGAGCATGTCGACGTTCTGGGTGATCACACCGTCGAGCAGCCCCGCGTGCTGCATCGCCGCGAGCACTCGATGCGCACCGTTGGGGAGCTTGTCGCCGAGCGTCGCGAAGCGTTCGCCGTAGAAGCGCCAGAACAGGGCCGGCTGAGCGCGGAAGGCATCGATGTGGGCGACCTGTGCCGGGTCGTAGCGGCCCCAGAGGCCGCTACCCGGGGAACGGAAGTCGGGAATGCCCGAGGGGACCGAGATGCCCGCGCCCGTCAGCGCCACGACCGAGCCCGAGCGACGGACGAGGTCGGCCAGAGCCTCGATGCGCGCGCCTGCCGTCAGCTTCCGGTGAACCGCGCCGGGCGTTTGGCGAGGAAGGCGGCGATCCCCTCGCTCGCGTCGTCGGTGGCGATCACCGACTCGAACGCAGTCTTCTCGGCCTCGATGCCGGCGGCCAGCGACGCGTCGGCGCCCAGCGCTTTGATCGCCGCGAGTGCCCGCGCCGGTCGCGCCGCGAGTTGCCTGGCCCAGGTCAGGGCGCTGTCGTGAAGTTCGTGGTCGTCGACCAGGCGGCTCGCGAGACCCAGTTCCCAGGCCTCGTCGGCGAGCACGGGGTCACCGACGGCGTTCATCTCGAAGGCCTTCGCGATGCCGACGAGCCGAGGCAGGCGTTGGGTTCCGCCGAAGCCGGGGACGATCCCGAGCTTGATCTCGGGCTGCCCGAACATCGCCGAGCGCGCCGCGATCCGCAGGTCGCAGGCCATCGCCAGCTCGCAGCCGCCGCCGAAGGCGAGCGAGTTGACGGCGGCGATCGTCGCCAGCGGGCCGGCGCCGAGTCGCGTGAACAGGCGGTGCGCGGCCTCGGCCAGTGCCCGGGCGCCGGCCGCGTCCATCGCCGCGAAGCCCTTGATGTCGGCCCCGGCGCTGAACAGCATCGGATTCGCGGAGGCGATCACAAGTGCCCGCATTCCGGCGGCCTCGGCGCGCTCGTAGGCGACGGTGAGGTCCTCGATCACCTGGGCCGAGATCGCGTTCATCGCACCGGCCTGCAGCCAGGCGATCGCGACGGTCTCGTCGGCGGTCTCGAACTTGACCGTCTCCGGCTGCGGTCCCTCGTCGGGTCGCGGATAGGCGTAGAAGCCCTGACCACCGGCGCGCCCAAGCCGTCCCTGGGCGACCAGGCGGCGCAGGATCGCCGGCGGCTCGAAGCGCTCGCCGAAACGCTCGCTGGCGTCCTCGAGGCGCTCGATCACGCGGTCCAGACCGTCGCTGTCGGCCTGCATGAAGGGCGGCAGCAGGCCGCGACCTGGCTCCAGCCCCGCGCCGGCCATCATGCCGAGGTCGATCTCGCGCACGCCGGCGACGTCCTCTTCGAGCAGCAGGCAGGCCTCGACGATCGCCTTCAGGCGAACCTGCTCGGCGAGCGCGTCGATGTCGGGCGTCGCCTCGCCGGCCACCGCTGCGCTGCCGTCCGGGTGATAGAAGCCGTCGCCACCGCGCTTCGCGCCGAGTTTGCCGTTGGCGACGAGCCGCTGCATCGACTCGGGCACGTGGAAGCGTTCCTCGCCGTAGGAGTCGGCGAGATGCTCTGCGACGTGCAGCACGGTGTCCAGGCCGAGCAGGTCGACGAGCCGGTAGGGGCCGACGGGAACGGCGCCGGCGGCGACAAGGCCCTCGTCGATCGCGGCGATCGAAAGGCCGCCGCGCTCCTGGGCCTGCCAGACCTCGCTGGTCACCGAGTTCAGGATCCGGTTGACGACGAAGCCGGGAACCTCGAGACAGCGGATCGGCTGCTTGCGGATCTGCTGCACGAACGCGACGGCGTCGGTCAGCGTCTCCTGCGAGGTTTCCTCTCCCTCGACGATCTCGACGAGCGGCATCAGCGACGCCGGGTAGAAGAAATGCAGGCCGACGACGCGCTCGGGCCGCAGCGTCGCCTCACCCAGCTGCGTGATCGACAGCGCCGACGTGTTGGAGGCCAGCAGCGCCTGCCCGCCGACGCACGCGTCGAGCGCGGCGAACACCTCCTGCTTGACCTCCAGCCGCTCGGGCACCGCCTCGACGACGACGTCGACCTCGCCGAAGCCGCTCCAGTCATCGACCGCCGTTATCCGCGCGAGCAGCTGCTCGACCTGCTCGGCGGCCGCGTGCTCGGAGAGCTTGCCGGCGGCGACGAGGCGCGCGAGCTGGGCCTCGCTGACTCGTCGGGCCTCGGCGAGGCCGGACTCGAGCGCGGCGCCGTCGATGTCGCGCAGCAACACCGGCAGGCCGGCTGCGGCGATCACCTGCGCGATCTGGCCGCCCATCGTGCCGGCCCCGACGACCGCTGCCCTGCGAACGAACATCCTTCGCCTCCCTTACCCGCGGTGCGCTGCGGAGCTTAACGCGCGCGAGCGCCCGGCGGCCTGCTGCGGCCGACGGGCGCCCGGTGCGTCAGGCGATGCGCGGGCGCTAGACGGCCGCGGGCTCCTCGACACGGCGCGGGAGCAGCGTTTCGCGTGCGATCACGAGGCGCTGGATCTGCGAGGTCCCCTCGTAGAGCTGCATGATCTTCGCGTCGCGGAAGAGCTTCTCGACGGGGTAGTCCTTGATGAACCCGTAGCCGCCGTAGACCTGCACGGCGTCGGTCGCGACCTTCATCGCGGTGTCGGCGGCGAAACGCTTGGCGAACGACGAGACGAGCGTGTTGCGTTCACCGTTGTCGAGCATCACGGCCGACTTCCACGCCAGCAGCCGCGCGGCTTCGATTTCGGTCGCCATGTCGGCGATCATGAACTGGATGCCCTGGTGCATCGCGATCGGCACGCCGAACTGGACACGTTCCTTGGAGTAGTTGACGGCGAACTCCATGGCGGCACGGGCGATCCCGACGGCCATCGACGCCACGCCGGGGCGCGTGCGGTCGAGCGTCGCCATCGCGATCTTGAAGCCCTTGTTTTCCTCGCCGATCAGGTTCTCGGCTGGGATCTCGACGTCGTTGAAGGAGATCGTCGCGGTGTTCGAGGCGCGCTGGCCGAGCTTGTCCTCCTTCTTGTCCACGACGACGCCGGCGTCGCGCGGAACGATGAAGGCGGAGATCCCGCGGTGGCCGCCGTCCTTGTCGGTCTTGGCGTAGACCGTGTACCAGTTGGCGTAGCCGCCGTTGGTGATGAAGCACTTCGAGCCGTTGATGACGTACTTGTCACCCTGTTTGACGGCCGTCGTGCGCATCGAGGCGACATCCGAGCCGGCTTCGGGCTCGGTCAGGCAGAAGGAGGCCAGCAGCGGCGCCTCGGTGAGACGGCCGAGGTACTCCTTCTTGAGCTCCTCGGAGGCGGCGTAGACGACGGGCGCGGTCGCCAGGCCGTTGCAGCCGAGCGAGGTCTGGATGCCCGAGCAGCCCCAGGAGAGCTCTTCCTCGATCAGCACGCCGTCGAAGTAGCTCGCGCCGGCGCCCCCGTACTCCTCCGGGATGTGGCTGTTCATCAGCCCGACCTCCCAGGCCTTCTCGATGATGTCCTGAGGCCAGGTTCCGTCCTTGTCGTACTCCCAAGCGACCGGCCGCATCTCTTTCTCGGCGAAGTCGTGGGCCAGTTCGCGTAGAGCCTGCTGCTCGTCGGTGAGCGTGAAGTCGACCATGGCTGATGTCTCCTAAGTTCGTGGACTGATTGACTGGTCAGTCAACCAGCTTCAGGTAGCGCAGCAGGTCGCGGATCGGCAACAATCGCGGGCGTGGGTCTTGGCCTGTCAGGAGTAGTCGCACTCGCCCTGAACGACCCGACGGTCATCGTCGTCGGCGCCGTCGGGATCATCGTCGTGCTCGGGACCGCGCTGGCCTCTCGCGAGCCGGCACGCTGCACGACGAGATCGGCGGCGATGGCCTGGTGAGCGAGTCAGCGGAGTGCCCGCGACGCTCCCCCGCACGCGCTCGAGGAAGAGCGCACCGGAAATCCGCCAGCTGATCCAGGCGCGCAGCGACCGCCGGGTGCGCCAAGGCCTCGAGCCGCTCGACGTCGACGGTGAGATCGAGCGGCTGCTCGCGGCCGAGCGCGGCCCCGGGCAGCATGATCCGGCGGTGATCGAGGAGATCCGCCAGCTCGCCGTCGCGCGCAATGCGCGCCGCGAGCGGCGCGGCGAAGCGCCCCTCGACGTCGATGACGAGGTGCGCCGCACACTGCAGGAACTCGACCAGTGAGTGCGGCCGCCCGACGTCGGGTATAAACCGCGAGATGGCGAAGATCCGACGCTTCCAGATCGACGAGCTGCTGCTCCGGCCGGGCACCTACTTCAATCCCCAGACCGAGGTGATGGTGGTCGTCGACGACTCACCCGAGGTCGACAACGAGCTTTTCGAAGGCGACAGCATCGAAGAGGACGAGTGGGTGTTGATAGCTGAGGAGACACCGGTCGACGAACGGCGACGTGACGACCTGATCGAGAGTTTCCAGCAGACCCACACCGAGGGCACACAGCTGACCGATGAAGACGATCTTGGCGACGACGACGATGAGCCGGGCCTCGAGCCCGACGAGCTCGAGGAGGACGAGGAGCTCGAGGAGGTCGAGGAGCTCTAGGGCGCTCGGCGGCGCGCTGCTCGTCGCCCTGCTCTGCGCGCCTGCCGTCGAGCGCGGCCGCCGCCGGACGTGCGGCGCGCCCCGAACTCGGCCCGGCGCACGCCGCGTCGCATAAGACGCGCGCGCGGGCGGCGTCGTCGCTCAGCGTGCCCGCCGTGCTCGGCCGCCTCGTCCGAGGCGGGGCGATCAGCGGCGCCAGCTGGCGGGCCGACAGCGCGATCTGGCACCGCGCGCGTCACGCGCTCGCGGGACTGCGCGGCACACGGGGGGCCGAACTCGGCGCCGTCGTCGCGGACGCCGGCCGAATCGCCGCGTCCGGCCACCTGAGCGCGAGTCTCGCGCCGTCACTGTTCCTGACCGTCGAACGGAACACCTGGTGGTGGACCAACGAGCCGCTGCTCGCGAGCGGCGCGCGCGTCTCCTTCCCGCCAAGCGAGCTCGTCTGGGAGCACTACGCGGGGCAGGGTCTGCAGATCCAGTGGCTCGGGACGTTCGGCCACGGGAACGGCCTGATCGAATCCGGGCACACCGGCGGGGCACTCGTGCGCCTGACCGGCGAAGTGCGCGCGCTCGCCGCGAGCCGCGCCGGCGGCGTGGCCTGGGACTACCTCTTCCCGTTCGACGGCGGCGCGCCGCCGTGGACGAGCGGCCTCTCGCAGGGCACGGCACTCGAGCTGCTCGAGCGCAGCGCGCGGATCGAGCACTCGGCCGAGGACGAACGCGTCGCCCGGGCCGCGCTCGCCCTCTACCGCACGCCGCCACCGGCCGGCGTGCGGATCGCCGCCCGCCACGGCGCGGAGTATGCGGAGTACACCTTCGCCCCACGCGACTGGATCCTCAACGGCTTCATCCAGGCCGACGTCGGGCTCTACGAATACGCGCGCCTGTCGGGCAGCCCGACGGCGGCGCAGCTGTTCGCGCAGGGTGACGCCGAGGCGCGCTACGTCACCCCCCGTTACAACACGGGCTACTGGTCGCTCTACGACCAGTTCGGCGAAAGCGACCTCAACTACCACCTGCTGCTCACAGAATTCCTGCAGCACCTCTGCTCGCTGACGCGAACGGGCCCTCCACTGCAGACGCCGGTCACGAACTCCGGCGGCGCTTCGAGCACCCGCCCCGTGCACGCCGCGATCGCGGCCGACGAGATCTACTGCACGACCGCGGCGAGTTTCCGCGCGGACCTGCACACGCCGCCGCGCCTCGCGGTGCTCGGAAACCGCGTGATCGGCCGAGGACTCGGCGAGCTGACAGTGCGCGTTTCTAAGTTCTCGAGTCTCTGGCTCTCGGTTCGCACTCCGCGCGGAGCGCTCGTCTGGAGCGAAGGCGCGACGGTCGCCGGTGGCGTGCACTCGCTGCTCTGGCGCCTGCCGCGCGCGCCGGGGCGCTACAGCGTCACGCTCGCGGGAACCGACCTGGCCGGCAATCACGCCAGCGTGCACACGACCCTCACGCTTAGGCGGCGCTAGGCCGGGGGACGCGCGCCTAGACTCAGCGGGGCGATGGGACCCCCGCCCGCGACAGACCGATGCATCGCCTGACAAGCGCCTGGTCGTCAATGACGCTGCGCCAGCGGCACGCCGTGTTCGCGGCGTGCGGCCTGCTCGTCACGATGTTCCTGCCCTGGTACTCGCTGCAGAGCGTCGATCGGCGCACCGAGACGATCCAGAGCACCTCGATCAATGCGTTCGGCGACGTGTCGTTCGTCGAGGCGGCGGTCTTCCTCGTGGCCGCCGGCGTGCTCGTGCTGCTGTTCGCGCGCGCCGAGGGCCGGCGCTTCCAGATGCCCGGCGGCGACGGCACGATCATCGCGCTGGCCGGCGCTTGGGCGGGACTGCTGATCTTCTACCGGGTCTTCAGCCGCCC
This sequence comes from uncultured Solirubrobacteraceae bacterium, assembly GCA_963699425.1. Classification (GTDB taxonomy): domain Bacteria; phylum Actinomycetota; class Thermoleophilia; order Solirubrobacterales; family Solirubrobacteraceae; genus Palsa-744. The sequence continues at coordinate 105,632 of CAVOTS010000001.1, forward strand.
GCCGGGCAACGGCTACCCGGTAGGCATCGAGTGGGGCTTCTTCCTGGCCTTCATTGCCGCCGGCGCACTGGCCTACACCGGCTGGCGGATCCGCGTTCTCGAACGCACGGAACCGGCACCCCGCCCCGCCGCGCAGCGCGCCCCGCGCGCACCGGCCGCCGCGGAAGCGGCGCCGCAGCCGCGCCGCTCGGCGCCCCCGGTGGCGGCCCGTCCTCGCGCCGGCGGCGACGAGGGCAGCGGACAGCTCTCACTCGAGGATCCCCCGCCGCGTCCGCGCTTCCCGCCCGCACCGCCGCGTCCGCGCTGAGGCATCGTGCGCCGCCCGCCGGCGCGCGGCGCATATCATCCCTGCGGATGAGCGTTGGCGATCCTCAGTCCGTCGAGCAGCTTGCCGAGGGGCTGCGCGAGGTCGGCTACCTGCCGGGCGAGTCGACGGCGCTGGTCGCGTACCTCGCGACGCGGCTCGGCAAGCCGGTGCTCGTCGAGGGGCCCGCGGGCGTCGGCAAGACCGAGCTCGCCAAGGCCCTCTCGCGGATGCTCGGGCGCGAGCTGGTGCGCCTGCAGTGCTACGAGGGGCTCGACGAGGCGAAGGCCCTCTACGAGTGGAACTACCGCAAGCAGCTGCTGCGGATCCAGACCGAGGCCGACGACGCCGGCTGGCAGGCCGTCCAGGACGACATCTTCGGCGAGGAGTTCCTGCTCGCGCGGCCGCTGCTGCGCGCGATCGCCTCCGAGGAGCCGGTCGTGCTGCTGATCGACGAGATCGACAAGACCGACCAGGAGTTCGAGGCGATGCTGCTCGAGGTGCTCTCGGACTTCCAGATCTCGATCCCCGAGCTCGGCCGCGTCGATGCGCGCACACAGCCGGTCGTGCTGCTCACGAGCAACAACTCGCGCGAGCTGACCGAGGCACTCAAGCGGCGCTGCCTGTACCTGTGGCTCGACTACCCCGAGGCCGAGCACGAGCTGGCGATCGTCCGCCTGCACGCCCCCGACCTCTCGGACACTGTCGCCGCCAGGCTTGTCGAGATCGTCGGCATGGTTCGCGAGCTGGACCTCAAGAAGCCGCCGTCGATCGCGGAGTCGATCGACTGGGCGAGGGCGCTGCTCCTGCTCGGCGCCGACGAGATCGACGGCGAGGTCTTCCGCGAGACGATGTCGGTGATCGTCAAGCACCGCACCGACATGGAAGTCGTCGCCGAGCGCGTCGGCCTCAAGCTCGGCGCGCCCGCCGATGCCGCCTGACGAGACCCGCACGGGCGGCCTGCCGGCGTCGATCCTCGAGTTCGGCGAGCAGCTCCGCGACGAGGGCGTCAAGGTCGGCACCTCGGAGCTGCTCGACGCGTTCGCGGCGATCGGCGAGATCGACTGGCGCTCGCAGCCGCGCTTCCGCGAGGCGCTCGCCGCGACGCTCGCCAAGAGCCAGGAAGACCGCCGGGTCTTCGAGCTCGTCTTCGACCGCTTCTTCTTCCGCGCGGTCGAGCTGGCCGCCCGCGAACACGATCTCAGCGAAACGTCCGGCGGGGCCGGCGCGATCGGTGGCGACGGCGAGCTCTCCGAGCAGGAAATGGAGCAGCTGCGGATCCAGATTGCGGGCGCCCTCTCCGACGGCGCCGAGGGCGCGATGCGAGACCTCGCGCGCCTGGCGATCGCGGCTTTCGCGCGCCGCCAGGAGGGCTCGGGCGTGATCGGCGTCGACGTGCAGCGGATCCGGCGGGCACTGGGGCTGCGCACCGAACCTCAGCCTGAGCTGCCTCCCGAGGACCCGCGTAGCGAGGGGATCCCGCGCGATGCGCTGCGCCGCTTCGAGGCGCTGCTGCGCCGCGAGCTCGAACGGGCGCAGGCCGAGAAGACCGGCAACCTGCCGGCGTCGCGGCCGCTCGGGGAACTTGACCGCGCCTTGCCGTCGGGCCCACTCGCCGATCTCGCCGCGGTGCACCGGGTCGTCGCGCAGCTGCGCCGGCGACTGGCAACCCAGGGGATGCAGAACCGCGGCCACCGCCGTCACGCCCAGGTCGACGTGCGCCGCACGATGCGTGCGTCTCTACAGACCGGCGGCGTGCCGGTCGAGCTGCGCTTCAGGCCGCGGCGGCCAAAACGGCCGGAGATCTTCGTGCTCTGCGACGTCTCGACCTCGGTGACCTCGGCTTCGGTCTTCTTCCTTTCGGTGCTCCACGCGCTGCACGACACGTTCCGCAAGATGCGCTCGTTCGTCTTCATCGAGCGGATCAGCGAGGTGACCGACATCTTCGAAGACGAGCGAGACTTCAAAGCCGTCAGCGAACGGATCTCGACCGACGCCGGCGTCGCCGACATCTCGGGGTACACCGACTACGGCCGCGTCTGGTCGGAGTTCCTCGAGCAGGTCGAAGACGAACTGCACCCGCGGGCGACCGTGATCGTGCTCGGCGACGCGCGCACAAATGGCCGCGACCCGCGCGCGGACATCTTCGCCCGCGTCGCCGCCAAGGCCGGACGCACCTTCTGGCTGAACCCCGAGCCGCGGCTGTACTGGAACTACGGCGATTCGGTGATCGCCGCCTACGAGCAGTACTGCACGGCGTTCGAGTGCTGGACGACGCCGCAGCTGGAAGAGTTCGTGCGCGCGCTGACCCGCCCGGTCCAGAGCGCCGGGGGATGAACGGCGCCCGCGCCGCCTGCACGCCTCTCTAGGCTCCCGGGAGTCAATGGCTACCGCTGCACCACACAGAGCGCGCGCCCTCGCGGCGGTTGCGGCCGCCTTCGCGGTGCTGCTCGGCGCCGGCTGCGGCAAGCTCGCCGTCGTCACGACCTCGCCCAAGCCGCAACCGTTCACGATCGCGCTCGCCGGCACGCCCGGCCCCGACGAGGCGGCGATCCTCGTCGCCGAGACCAACGGCTACGTGGCGGCGACGGGGCTGGAAACGAAGTTCCTGGATACCCAGCAGCCGGTCAAGGCACTCACCGAACAGCACGCCGACATGGCGATCGTGTCCGAGCCGGAACTGCTCGAAGCGCGTGCTCACGGGGCGCAGGCGCTGGCCGTCGCGGCGCTGATCCAGCGACCGCTCTCCTCGGTCATCACGATCCCGACCAAGGGCTCCGAACAGCACGCCACCGGCAGGGTCGTCGGCACGGACGGCAGCGCGCGGTCGGCCGCCGAACTGGAGACGATCGACGCTGCCGCACGCGCGGTCGACGTCGGCGCACGCCTGGTCGGCTCGCTGCTGACCGGAAGGATGCACGAGACGCTCGGCGCGACCTGGAACTACCAGGCGCTCGAGCCGGCCCTGCAGCGAAAAAACCCGATGGTCGAGCCGGTCGACCGTCTCGGCGTGCCGACCTACGACGGGCTCCTGCTGGCCGTGCGGATCCACGACGCCCGCTACCGCGGCCAGGACATTCGCGCCCTGCTGCTCGCGTTCGCGCGCGGCCAGCGATCTGTCGTGGCGAGCCCCGACGCGGCCGCGCGGATCGTCTCGGCGGCGGCGCCGGGGGCGCCGCCCCGCCTCGTGCGTGAATCGATCAACGCGACGCTCGAAGGTCGCCCGGCGGGCGTGCCCTGGGGTCAGATGTCGGAAGTCGACTGGCACAAGTTCGGCCAATGGATGGCCGACCACCAGCTGATCTCCTCGGCACCCGAAATCGACGGCTGCACCGCCGCGCGGGTCTGCCCGTTCACTAACGAGTACCTGCCCGGCGAAGGGATCTAGCGCCCGACCGGGGCCAGGCCCGGGGCGCCGCGCGGCGCGGCGGTGAAGTTCGGCAGTTCAAGTTCGATCCGCGCGCCGCCGAGCGGGGATTCGCCGGCCCGCACCGTGCCGCCGTGACCCTCGGCGATGGCCCGCACGATCGACAGGCCCAGGCCCGCACCGGCCGATGTGCGCCGGCGCGCCGCATCCACGCGGTGAAAGCGCCCGAAGACGCGGTCGCGCTCCGCCGGCGGGATCCCGGGGCCGTCGTCCTCCACGAGGAAGCGCACGTGACCGTCACCGGCCGCGTCGACCGAGAGGCGAATCGTGCCGTCGGGCTGATCCGTGAACTCGACGGCGTTGGCGATCAGGTTGCGCAGCGCCTGGGCCAGGCGGTCGCCGTCGGCGACAAGGATCCCGGCCGCGACCGGGCCGAGCTCGAAGTTGCGATCGGCGATCTGGCTCGTCGTCTCCCAGATGTCGCGCACGTAGCTGCCGAGATCGAGTGGAACCCGCCGCAGGAACTCCGGCTGCTCGCTCTTGGCCAGCAGCAGCAGATCCTCGACCAGGCGGCTCATCCTGGCGATCTCACCCTGCACCACGCGCTCGGTGCGGCGCACTTCCTGCACCGGGGCCTCGGGCTGGGCGGCGAGCACCTCGAGCTGCCCGCGGATCACGGTGAGCGGGGTGCGCAACTCGTGCGAAGCGTCGGCGATGAACGTCTGCTGCGCCGCGAAGGCCTCCGCGAGGCGGTCGAGCATCGTGTTGAACGATTCGGTCAGCACACGGACCTCCGCCCCGTCGCGCGCGTCAACCGGCATCCGCGGCTCGAGGTCGCCGCCGTCGACCACGGCGGCGACGCCCGCCATCCGGCGCAGCGGGCGCGAGACGCGCGTCGCGATCACCGCGGCGGCGGCCATCGCCCCTACGACGACGATCAGCCCGGCGATCAGGAAGGCCGCCCCGAGATCTCGGTCGGTGCGCTGGACCGCGGCGAGTGATTCGCCGGCGGCGATCGTCGCGACAACCCCCTGCCCGATCGTCAGGCGCTGCAGGAACAGCCGGATTTCGCCGATGTCGGGGGCCTGGCGCGTCGAGTAGCCGCTCGGTGACGCGAGCAGCGCGAGCGCTTCTCTGCTCTCCCGTTCGCGGGCGCCCGCGGGCTCGTCGCGCTCGTGCTGGACGGCGTCGAACGTCTCCGGCTGGTTGGTCACGAGCGCGCCGCCCTTCACGTCACTCACCAGCAGCGTCGGCTCTGCGGTGCGCGAGCGGCCGGCGAGATACTGCTCGGCGGCCGCGTCGAGATTGCGGTCGGTCGCGGGGCGCGTGGACTGCAGGCGGCGCTTGAGCGCGCCGACGTCGACGGCGATCTCGCTGTCGATCTGAGAGCGCAGGCGGTCGCCCGTCGTCGCGTAGACGACGTAGAACACGATCAGCGTGCCGATCAGCGTGAATAGCGCGATCCATGCCGCGAGCTGGCGGCGCAGCCCCGGTTCGAAGAACGAGCGGAGCAGGCCGACGGCCCCGCTCATGGCTCGCCGAGTCGGTATCCCACGGCGCGGACTGTGGCGATCGGCGCCGGGTTGTCGGGCAGCGCCAGCTTGCGGCGCAGATAGCCGATGTAGACGTCGACGACGTTCGTCGCCGGGTCGTGCTCGTAGCGCCAGACGTTGCTGAGGATCTGCTCGCGGGCGACGACTTCGCCGTAGTGGCGCAGCAGGAAGACGAGCAGCTCGAACTCGGTCTTTGAGAGCTGGACCTCCATGCCCAGGCGCGTGACGCGGCGCGAGACCAGGTCGACCTCGATGTCGCCGCCGGTCAGCGTCCGCTCCGAGGTCTCGCTGCGGGCCCGCAGCTGGGCGCGGATGCGCGCCGCGAGCTCGGCGACGGCGAAGGGCTTGACCATGTAGTCGACGGCACCGCGCTCGAGCCCGGCGAGGCGGTCCTCGAGCTCGCCGCGCGCGGTCATCACGATCACCGGGATCTCCGGGTGGGCCCGACGGACGGCCGCGAGGATCTCCATCCCGTCGCGGCCGGGAAGCGTCAGGTCGAGCACGAGGGCGTCGAAGCCGCCCTTCAGCGCCGCGCGTTCGCCCGCGACGCCGTCGGTCAGCGCGCGCACGTTGAAGCCGCCCGCCTCGAGCCCGCGCTTGACGAAATCGACGATCCCCGGCTCATCCTCGATGACCAGCACCGAGTGGACGGGCTGGTCGGCATCCGCGCTCATGGCGCAAGCATAAGCTCGGGCGGCGCCGTTGAGCATCGCAACGGGCGGCGGCGGCTCCCAGGAACTTCACACAATCGCATTACGAACCCCTAACCGAGATGTTCCACAATGGCTAGCGTGGCGACGAGTGTGAAGCAGGAAGCGCGCAAACGGGGCGTTCTGCGCGGGGGGACCGACGGGAACGAGCTCTTGACCGTCGGTACCGGCGCGCTGCTGTTCGTGCTGCTCGGGGCGCTCGGAATCACGATCCTTCTGATCGGGACGCTGATCGAAGAGCACCTGATCATCGGCCTGATCCTCGTCCCGCCGGTGGCGCTGAAGCTCGCCAGCACCGGCTGGCGCTTCGCCCGCTACTACAAAGGCGACCCGCGCTACGTCGAGAAGGGGCCGCCGGCACTCGGACTGCGGGTACTCGGGCCACTGGTGATCCTCACGACGGTCACCGTCTTCGCCTCGGGGATCGTGCTGATGTTTGAAACGCCGCATCACGACGACAAAGTGTTCCTGGTGCACAAGGTCTCGTTCATCGCCTGGATTGCCGTGACGGCGATCCACGTCCTCGGGCACGCCCCGGAGATGTTCCGCGGCCTCGGCGAGGACTGGGGCCCCCACTACCTGCGCGCGGAAGTGCCGGGCCGCTCGGGACGCGCGATGGCACTCGCGAGTGCACTGGTCCTTGGCGTCGTGCTGGCAGTCGTCCTCGCGAGCCACTACGCCGTCTGGAACCAGTTCATCAGCATCGGCGGCGGTGGCTGATGCCGCGCCACACGACCGAAACGCGCGACAGCGCGCTCGACAGGATGCGCAACATCAACCGCGGCATCGTCGTCGCCAGCCTGGTGCTCACCGCCGTCTTCGCCGAGGCCGCCGCGAAGGCGTTTCCCGGCAAAAAGACGGTCGCGAGGACGCGCACCGCGCGTCCGGCCACGCCGAGCAAACCGTCGGGTACCACCGTCACGCCTGAAGCGCCTTCCCAAACCCCCGAAGGCACCAGCCAGACCCCGGAAGGCACGAGCCAAACACCTGAAAGCGGGAGCGCGGAAAGCTCTCCGGCCCCGAGCGAAGGCAGCTCCGGTGGCGGCGAAGCCACCGCCGAATCACCGGTCGTGAGCGGTGGCTCCTGATCTCGTCGCCGCGGCAAGCTGGCCGGCGATCGGGACCACGATCGACCTCCGGGTCGCCGACGGTGACCTCACCGCGGCCCGCACCGCGGTCGAACGGGAAGTTGGCCTGTTCGACGCCGCCTGCTCCCGTTTCCGCGACGACTCCGAGCTGAACCGTCTGAACCGCAGTGCGGGCAGGCCGTTCCAAGCGAGCGAGCCGCTGGCCGCGGCCGTGCGTGCCGCGTTGACCGCCGCCGCCCAGACCGATGGCGCAGTCGACCCGACGATCGGGCAGGCCCTCGAGCTCGCCGGCTACGACCGTGACTTCGAGCTCCTGCCCCCACCGAGCGGCACGCAGACCCGGGCGCAGCCGCCGGCGCTCACGGCACGCGCCGCCTGGCGCCGGGTCCGAGTCGATCCCGACGGCCGCGTCATCGCGCCGCCGGGGACCGTGATCGATCTGGGCCAGGCCGCGAAAGCGCTGATCGCCGATCGTGCCGCAGCAGCCGCGGCCGACGCCTGCGGCCACGGCGCGCTTGTCGCCGTCGGCGGCGACCTCGCGTGCGCCGGGCAGGCGCCCGCGTCCGGCTGGCAGGTACACGTGACCGATGACCATCGGGCGGGCCCCGCATCACCCGGGCAGCGGATCGTGCTGCGGACCGGCGCCCTGGCGACCTCGAGCACCACGGTGCGCCGCTGGGCGGGCGCCGAAGGCGACGCGCACCACATCATCGACCCTGGGACCGGCGCGCCGAGCGACTCGCCCTGGCGGACCGTCTCGGTCGCCGCCGCGTCGTGCGTCGACGCCAACGCCGCGAGCACGGCCGCGATCATCATGGGCACGGCCGCGGAGGCCTGGCTCGAGTCGCACTCGCTGCCGGCGCGGCTGGTCGCCCGCGACGGCCGCGAACGCTACGTGGCCGGCTGGCCCGAGCCCCAGCGCGACGGGCGGGCGGCAGCATGAACGTGCTCACGAGCCAGACCGCGTGGTACCTGACGCGCGCGACGGGCGCCGTGTCGCTGCTGCTGTTCACGGCCGCCGTCGTGCTCGGGATCCTCGACGTGCAGCGTTTCTCCAGCCGGCGCTGGCCGCGCTTCGTGATCGACGGCGTGCACCGCCGCGTGTCGCTGCTCGCGCTCGCCTTCCTCGGCGCCCACGTCGTGACGACGGTGATTGACACGTTCGTCTCGATTCCGCTGATCGACGCCTTCATTCCGTTCATCGGCAGCTATCGGCCGATCTGGCTCGGCCTGGGCGCCGTCGCCCTGGACCTCGCGCTGGCGGTCGTGATCACGAGTCTCGCGCGCGACCAGATCGGCTACCGCGGCTGGCGTGCCGTCCACTGGCTCTCCTATGCCTGCTGGCCGATCGCCATCGTCCACGGCCTGGGGACAGGCAGCGATGCCAGCTCGACGTGGCTGCTGGCGTTGACGGCGCTGTGCGTGGTCGCGGTCGCCGCGGCGGCGATCTGGCGGCTCGCGCGCGACTGGCCGCAGGCGCGGCGCGCCCGGCTCGCCGGCGCGGCGGCACTGGTCGCCTTCCTGATCTTCCTCGTGGCCTGGCTCCCCGGCGGCCCTCTCGGCGCGGACTGGGCCAAGCGGTCCGGCACGCCGGCGCGCGCGGCCGCGGCGGTCCCGCCGCGGGCCACGACGACGACACCATTGACGGGGAGCACGAACGAAACGAGCACCGGCTCCTCGAGTGAAAGCCCGTCCGGCGGATCGAGTGCCCCGGGCGAAGGCTCGGGCTCGGTGCAGGGCCCCGGCGAATCCGAAGGCCAGGAAGAACACTGATGATCGCCGCGGCCACGCTGCCCCGCCTGCTCGCCGGAATCGATCCTTCGGGGCCGCTCGACTTCCACCAGCACGAGCTGCTGCACGGGCCGCTCCCCTCCTCCCGCGAAGCCGCCGACCTGATCGGCGACCTCGAGCGCGCCGGCCTGCGCGGCCACGGCGGCGCCTCGTTCCCGTCGGCGCGAAAGCTGCAGGCCGTCGCGCAGGCGCGGGGCAAGCAGATCGTCCTGATCAACGCGGTCGAGGCCGAGCCCGCGAGCGAAAAGGACCGGCTGCTCGTCGAATGCCTCCCCCACCTCGTGCTCGACGGCGCCGTGGCGGCGGCGCGGGCGACGGGCGCGAGGGAAATCGCCTTCGCGGTGCGCGACGGCGCCCGCGACGCCTACGGTGCTGCCGCGCGTGCGATTGCCGAACGGCCACGCGGCGAGCCGCCGATCACGTTGTTCGCGATCCCCGACTCCTACGTCGGCGGCCAGGAGACCGCGCTCGTGAACTACCTCTCGGGTGGCCCGCTGCGACCGACGTTCACGCCCCCGCGGCCCGACGAGCAGGGCATCAATCGCCGACCGACGCTCGTCAACAACGCGGAGACTCTCGCGCACCTCGCCCTGATCGCGCGCAACGGCGAGCAGTGGTTCCGCTCGCTCGGCGCACCCGGCCAGCCCGGCTCGGCGCTCGTCACGGTCGCCGGCGCCGTTGTGCACCCTGGCGTCTACGAGATCGAATACGGCTCACCGCTCGCCTCGCTGCTGACCGTCGCCGGTGGTCCGCTCGGCACGCCGCGCGGCGTGCTGCTGGGTGGCTACGCGGGCAGCTGGGTCCCCTACGAGCGCGCACTCGAAGCGCGGCTGGACGACGCCGAACTCGCGGTGTTGCGGGCGAGGGTGCTGGCCGGCGTGATCTTCTTCCTCGGCGAGGAGGCCTGTCCGGTGGCCGAAACGCTGCGGCTCGCCCGTTGGATGGCCGGGCAGAGCGCACGGCAGTGCGGACCGTGCCTGCACGGCCTCGACGCCCTCGCCGACGAGCTGGCGACGATCGCGAGCGGTCACGGCGGCGGGGGCACGCTGCAGCGCCTGGGCCGGCTCGGCGAACTGACCGCGGGCCGCGGCGCCTGCGCGCACCCCGACGGCGCCGTGAACTGCCTGCTCAGCGCGCTCGAGACGTTCGAGCATGACTTCGCCGAGCACGCGCGCAGCGGCCCCTGCGCGGCCTGCGGGCTGCCGGCGACGCTCCCGCTGCCTGACTGGCACCTTCCCGACAGCTCGCCGCAGCGACGCCGTCTGAGGTCGCTGTGACACGCGTGCGCGTGAACCCGATCGCCTGCGAGGCGCACGGCATGTGCGCGGAGCTGTTGCCCGAGCGCATCACGCTCGACGAGTGGGGCTACCCGATCGTCGACGACCGCCCGCTCACGGCGGAGCAGCTCGCACACGCGGAACTGGCCGTCAGGGCCTGCCCTGTGTTCGCCGTGCTGCTCGAAGCGGCCCGCTAGCGCTGACGCGCTGCCGGCAGGAGCGTGTGGACGGTCACCTGGACTGTCCGTGTCGTGACGATTCGCGTCAGCTGGAGCGCGTCGCCGGAGTCAAGCGCGGGCTTGCTGCGCTTGGCGGGCAGCAGCGTGCGACCGCTGCGCTTCTGGCGCGCGAGACCGGCAGCGGCCGCGCCGACGACGATCCCGCCGGCGGCCGCCGAGACGGCCGGCACGACAGGCACGGCCGCGAGCCGCTCACGGACCTGGGTTATCGCGCGGCGCCGGGCGCTGACGACGGGCACGCCGTCGACTTCCTCGAATGCCTCGCGACCAACTACTTCGTCGGCCGACTCCATGGGCGAAAAGTCTAGTTGGCGGTGGGGACCGCTTGTTGCAGCTCGCGCTCGTAGACGCGGTAGCGCTTGACGACAGTGCCGCCCATCGCTTCCATGCCGCGGTTCATCGCGGTGTTCGTCTCGAGGATCCAGCCCATCTCGCCGCCGGTCTGCGGACGCTTTTCGGCGGCGTCGAAGTGCAGTTGGTAGAGCTTGGCCGCGACGCCGGTGTGCTGGTACTCGGGCTTGACGCCGAGGAACCCGACGCGTACCCGTTTCATGATCCGGCCCTTGTTGACGAACTGCCACCAGCCCATCGGCAGGAGCCTGCCCTTCATCCGGTAGAGCACTTCGTTGATGTCCGGGAAGGTCATCGCCATCGCGACGACCTCGCCGTCGCTGATCCGCTCGGCGATGAACGCCCAGTTCGGGTCGAACACGAGGTGCATCTCCTGGGCCAGCGCGTCGAGGTCCTTCTTCGAGTAGGGCACGAAGTCCCAGTTGTTGGCCCACGCGGCGTTGTAGACCTCGGCGAAGTCGTCGAGTTCGCGGCGCAGGTGCCGGCGCTCCATCGGGCGCACGCGGATCCCGTGCTCGCTTTCCACCTTGCCGGCGAGTTCCCAGATCACGGGCAGCACGGCGTCGCGGTTCTGGACCTCGAGTTTCCACATCAGCAGGTCCATCGCCTTCTCCACCCCGCAGGCCTCGAGCAGCTCGCGGTAGTAGGGCGGATGCCAGGGCTGCTTGATCATCGGCCGCAGCTCGTAGCCCTCGATCAGGATCCCGCTCTCGTCGTTCATCGCGAAGTCCGCGGGCCCGACCATCTTCTCGCAGCCGCGCGCGCGCAGCCAGTCGGCGGCCGCGTCGAGCAGCGCCGCCGTCGCCTCCTGGTCGTTCTCGACCTCGAAGAAGCCGAACCAGCCCCAGCGCTTTTTCTGCTGCTCGTTGAAGGCGCTGTTGATCTGCGCGGTCACCCGGCCGACGACCCTTCCGTCACGCCAGGCGAGGAAGTATTCGGCCTCGCCGTGCGCGAAGAAGGCGTTCATCTTCCTGTTCAGGAACAGGTAGCGCTCGAGCATCAGCGGCGGCACCCAGGCCGGCTGGTTAGCATGCAAGCGGTACGGCAGATGCACGAAACGGCGTAGCTCGCCGAAGCCCTTCACGGGCCTTACCTGGACAGACATAAGGGAGCGCAGACTATATGCAGACGGCCGCCGATGTCTTCGCAAAGGTCCGCGGACACGAGCGTGAGGAGCAGCTCGCCGCCGCCCGTGCGGCCGACGTGCTGCCGTACTTTCACACGTTGAGCTCGCCCGCGCTGCCGATCGTCGAGATGGAGGGCGCGCAGCGAATCATGCTCGGGTCCAACAACTACCTCGGGCTGACCGGCGACCAGCGCGTGATCGACGGGGCGCGCGACGCGCTGGAGCGCTTCGGCACCGGCCTGACCGGCTCGCGCCTGCTCAACGGGACGACGCCGCTGCACCTTGAACTCGAGCAGGAAATCGCGGCCTGGATGGGCACGGAGGACGCGCTGGTGTTCACCACCGGCCACCAGGCCAACCTTTCAGCGCTAGGCACGCTGCTCGGGCCGGGCGACACGGTGATCGTCGACAGCGCCGACCACGCTTCGATCCTCGACGGCTGCCAGCTCTCGGGCGCCAAGCTGCGCGTCTTTCGCCACAGCCGCGTCGAGAAGCTCGAGAAGATGCTCGAACGCGCGGCGGGCGATGGCGGCGGCGTGCTGGTCGTCGTCGACGGCGTTTTCTCGATGGAGGGCGACATCGCGCCGCTGAACGAGATCTGCGAGCTCGCCCAACGCTACGGCGCGCGGCTGATGGTCGACGAGGCGCACGGCGCGGGCGTCCTGGGCGCGACCGGCGCCGGAACCGCGGAGCTGCTCGGCCTGCAGGACCAGGTCGACGTGCGGATGGGGACCTTCTCGAAGTCGCTCGCCTCCTGCGGCGGTTTTCTCGTCGGCTCGCGCGAGGTGATCGACTATCTGCGGATCTCGGCACGCCCGTTCCTGTTCACCGCCTCGGCGGTGCCGGCCGCGGTCGGCGCGGCGCTGGCTGCGCTGCGCGTGCTGCGCTCGGACGACGGTCCGCCGCTGCTCGAGGCGGTCCTCGCCAACGCCCGCCAGCTGCGCGAGGGGCTGCTCGAGCTCGGCTTCGCCGTGGTCGAGCCGCAGTACCTGCCGGCGGGAACCACCGGACCCGGGGTCGTGGCCGGGCCCGACGGCACGCCCACGATCGTCACGCCGATCGTTCCCGTGCTCGTCGGCGACGACTGGAAGGCGGTCCTGCTCTGGCGGCGCCTGTACGACGCCGGCGTGTTCGTCAACACCGCGCTGCACCCGGCGGTCCCCCCGGGCGGCGCGCTGCTGCGCACGAGCGTGATGGCGACCCACGACCCCGCGACGCTCGACGAGGCGCTCGGGATCTTCGCGCGGGTCCGCGACGAGTTCGAGTCAGAGCACGGTCCGCTGCCGCGCGCGGCCCACGCCTGAGCGCCCCGCGCGACTTGTCCAGATCTTCACAAGTCGCTCGGGGCCACAAAAAGCCCGCTCGCAGCGAATGAACTGTCGGTAGCCGTTTGACCGTCGCTGCCGGGGTTGCGTAGGTTTCCTGACGCGCTCCGCAGGACCGCTCGACGCAGTACCGGGCACAGGCTTATCACTGGGGGAAACTCTCGGACCACCCGCCGATGGCGGAGGGGAGTCTGCGGCCCTGAGGAGCACCGAAGGAGATGACGATGCCTGCTGCTCCGCGCAGGCAGAGGGGAGTATTTGCCGTGTCAGCAACCGCGACGATCGCCACGCCAGCGCCTCAGCACCTGCAGGCCCTTGAGCGCGCGAACCGAGTGAGGCTCGCTCGGGCCGAGCTCAAGCGCCGAATCGAATCCGGTGCAACCAGCGCTGCCGAGGTGATCCTCGAGTGCCCCTGGGAGGCCGAGACGATGGCCGTCGCGGACCTCCTGACGAGTCAACGCAGATGGGGCCAGACGCGCTGCCGTCGATTTCTCGCGCAGGTTCCGCTCTCGGAGAACAAGACCATCGGGACGATGACCGACCGCCAGCGCAACGCACTGGCTGACCTGCTCGCACAGTCCGAACGGGGCCGCGCGCAGTGCGCGACCCCCTGGCTAACGGACAGCCCGACGACAGCTTGAGCTCCCACCACCCGGCAAGCATCCCGATGATGCCGAGCCGGGGGCGGACACGCCAGACGCCGCAGCCGCCTTCGCCCAGGTCCCGCACAGGGATCCGGGCGAAGCGGTAGCGGCCTGGCTCCAGACGGATCGCGGCGAGCCGCTCGCGCGCCGCGCGCTCGAGTTCGTCGCGCCGGCGGCCGAGCTCTTCGAGTTCGGCGAGCCGGCCCGCGAGCGCGTCTCGCTGGCGCTCGAGCGCCGCGAGGTCGAGCAGCGCCGGACCGTCGGCCAGCGGCACGGCGCTCAGCCGCGCCGGCAGGTGCGGGAAGCGCGCGGCGACGATTCGCGCCGTCGCCGCATCGAGACGGTCGATCTGGGCGCGCAGGGAGCGCCGCGCGGCTGCCTCGTCGGCGACCGCGCCGGATTGCTGTAGCGCGAACGTCTCCATCCGTAGCGCCGATTGTAACCCCGGCGGCTACCCGAGGGCGCGGTAGCGCGGGTACTCGATCCCCTTCGCGATGCGAGCCGCAGTCGCGTCGCCGAACTCGCGCTCGACGATGTGCAGCGCCAGATCGATGCCGCTTGTCACGCCGCCGCAGCTGACCAGGTCGCCGTCGTCGACGACCCGCTCGTCGACGACCTGCACGCCGAACGCGGCGAGCTCCGGCGCCGCGCTCGCGTGCGTCGCGGCGCGCCGGCCGGTGATCACGCCGCTCGCGGCGAGCAGCATCGCCCCGGTGCACACCGAGGCCAACAGGCGTGCGCGCGGCGCGCTCGCAGCCAGCGCCGCCGTCAGCTCGCCGCGCTCGTGCTCCCCCCACGCACCTACCGGGGAGCGGGCCGCCCAGCCGCCGCCGGGGACGAGAAGCAGATCGGGCGCGGCGTCGAGCGGGCCCTCGCTCTCGAAGCGCAGGCCGCACTGGCCGCGGTGTGCCCGCGGGCCGTGCAGCGAGACCAGCCGGACCGACGAGCCGGGCGCCCCGGCGACCGCCCGCGCGAGAACCTCGTAAGGGCCGACGAAGTCGAGTTCATCGACCCCGTCGAAGACGAGGATTTCGGCGCGCATCATTCGCCGGCGAGGATTTCGGCGACGGTTTCGAGCGCCTCGCCGGCGTAGATGGCAGCCACGCCGGGAACCGTAACCGAGTACAGCCGCACGGCGTCCGCGCCGACCGCCGGGAGCAGCGGGGCCGCCGGTTCGCCGAACAGCTCGACGAGCGGCCGGCGAGCGTCTGCGAGAACCAGCCGGCCGGCGGTGAATGGCTCGCCGGTGACGCTCTGTCGCAGGGTAAGCCCGCCGCTGAGCGCACGCTCGTCGAGCGCCCACACGGGAATGCCTGTGTCCAGCAGCGCGACGAGCGTCGCGTCGGCGACCAGGCCGCTGGTGTGGAAGCCGCCCTCGATCATTCGCGAGAGCGCCGCCCGCTCGAGCGGGGTCGGCTGCACGTCGGGGTCGAGACCGACCTGGCGAAAGGCGCGCCGGTAGGCGGCGGTCACCGGCTCCCGGCGCAGGCCGACAGCCCGCGGACCGCGGAATTTGTTGGCGAACAGCTCCAGGCGCGCACGCAGCGCCGGCGTCGAACGCAGTTCGCGGTCTCCCACCTCGGCGCC
Organism: uncultured Solirubrobacteraceae bacterium; assembly: GCA_963699425.1. Classification (GTDB taxonomy): domain Bacteria; phylum Actinomycetota; class Thermoleophilia; order Solirubrobacterales; family Solirubrobacteraceae; genus Palsa-744. Next base: position 120,994 of record CAVOTS010000001.1, read on the forward strand.
CAGTTCGAGCACGCCGAGCCCGGGGAGCTCGGCGGCGAGCGCCGCTTCGAGACCGGCGGGCCTGGGCGCGCTCATCCGGCGTGGGCGGCGGCGACGAGCGCAGCGACCCGCCGGCGCAGCTCCGCCAGCGTCGGCGTGACGAGCAGCGCCCGGCTCTGGACCGTCCGGCCGGGAAGCACAAAGCTGACCTGTGGGCAGCTCGCGACGCCGTACAGCGCGGCGAGCACGCCTTCTTCGTCGATCCCCACCGGGTAGCTCAGGTGCAGCTTGGCGATCGTCTTGCGCAGCGCGCCGCGTTCTCCCTTGAGCGCCACCGCGGTGAAGCGCACCTGCGGGTACTCGGCTTTGAGCTGCTGCATCTCGGGCAGCACGCCGGTGCAGGCCGAACCGTCGACGAACAGGGCCAGCACGACGGGATCGTGTTCGGCTTCCTGACAGATGTTCAGGACGCGGGATTCGCGGACCGTGCAGGCCGGCACCTTGCCCGCCTGGCCCTGGTTGGGTCCGGTGGCGACGTTCACGGCGCCGTAGAGGTCAGACAGTGCCAGCGGCGCGGCAAATGGCGGCAGCTTCTCGCCGGGCGGGATTCCCGAGAGCCGGTGGCCGGGCGTCGTCAGGGTGTGGACGGTGAACGCGACGAGCGCGATCAGCGCGATCAGGCCGACGAAGAGCCCGGCGCGCGGGACCGCGTTCACGGCGCGCCCCGCCGGTCGGCGATCGTCAGCGCCGCCGGCAGTGCGATCACGACGCCGGCCACGGCGACCGTCAGGTCCACGAGCGTCACCAGGCCGAAGTCGCGCAGCATCGCGATCTGCGAGAACGCGAGCACGCCGAACCCGACCGTGGCGGTCGCCGCCGACGCACCGACCGCGGCGCCGGTGCGCGAATAGGCGCGCTGCAGTGCTTCTGCGGGGCCCAGGCCGGCGGCCCGCTCCTGGCGGTGACGCTCGGCGAGCAGCACGCTGAACTCGGTCGCGACGGCCACGACGAGCGGCCCGAGCAGCACCGACATCGGGTTCAGCGGGATCCCGAGCACGTACAGCACGAGCCCCGACCAGCCGGTCGCGAGCACCACCGGCACGAGGGGCGCGAGCACCCGTCGCAGGTTGCCGCGGAAGGCGATCAGCAGCACCAGCGCCGCCGCGAGCACCGCGACGATCAGCGTCAGGATGCGCCGCAGCGGGCTCGCGACCTGGGCGCCGGTGCGGGCGACGAGCGCGGTCAGGCCGACGACCTCGGCGTGCACGCCGGACGGCGGGTGCAGCTCGGCGCGCATCGTTTCGATCACCTGCGCCTGCTGGCTCTGATTCAGGCCCTTCAGGCGCACGCCGAAGGTCAGCGTCCCGAGCCGGCGCCCCGGGGCGAGCACCGCGTTCGTGAAGTACGGGGGCACTGTCGCGAGCAGTTCGTTGATCGAGGCCTGCGTGTGCGGGCCGGTGCCGAACAGTTCCGGCAGCGAGAAGAACGGGCACAGGCGCGCCGTGGTGCAGCCCCGCGCCGAGCTGTAGCCGAAGCGGCCGAGCACGCGCTGCTCGTAGCGGGCCATCCAGTCGATCACGCGTGGCGTCGCGACGTTCGGCGCGGCGACGAGCACGTTGACCTGGCCGCCGACCCCGGTCGCGTGTTCCAGCGCCGTCAGCGCACGAATCGAGGGGAGGTTCTGCGGCACGAGCTGGGCGATATCGGTCTGGACGCTCGCCTGGGTGTCAAGACCCCAGCCGAGCGCCGCCACCACCGCCGCGACGGCCAGCACGCGGCCCGGGCGACGCACGGCCTCGCCGAGCGCGAGCCGGTTCAGGGCTCTCGTCAGCGGGTTGCCGGTCAGCGCGGCGCCGGCGCGGCGCCAAAGCTCGCGGACACCCCGGGCAGCGGCCCGGCCGGTCTGCTGGGGGCGCACCGCGAGCGCGGCGGCACCGACCGAGAGGGCGCACAGCAATGCGATCGCCAGGCCGACGACCAGCAGCAGGCCGAAGCTGCGGACCATCGGTACGGGCGAGAGCAGGACCGCGAGGATCGCGGCGGCGCTGGCGGCGGCGGCGGTGACGATCGTCGGGCCGCCGCGGCTTGCCGCTTCGACGATCACCGCGCGGCGCGCCGCGAGCGGATAGCGCTCCTCGCTCTCGGCGACCCGTGAGAGCAGCTGGATCGAATAATCGACGGCCAGCCCGACGAGGATCGGCAGGACCGCGACCGTGCCGATCGTCAGGCTGCCGCCGGCGACGTAGAGCAGCCCGAAGGTCAGCGCGGCGGCGAGCAGCGCAAGCACCAGCGGCAGCAGGCGCGGTCGACCGCGGAAGACGAGCGAGAGCGCGAGCGCCATCACGACGACGACGGCGATCAGCAGGATCGCGATCGAGTTGGTGATCGCTTTCGTGAGGTCCGAGACGATCACGGGCTCGCCGCTGATCGAGTAGTGGCCGCCGCTCTGCAGCCGCCAGCTCTTCATCGCGACGGCCTCGCGGATCAGGGCGATCGCATGGCTGCGTTCTTCTTCGGAGAGCCCCGCGCGCAGGCGCACGGAGATCAGCGCCGCGTCGCGGCTCGGGAACAGGTAGGCGAAGCGGCTCTTGGGCACGCCGCCGGGCTTGCTCGAGTCGAAGACCACCGCCGCGACGAATTCCGGGTTCGCGATCGACGGCAGGCTCGTGATCCCGTACTGCACGGCGAGCGCGGCGAGTTCCGCCTTGGCTGATGCGAGCGTCGCCTTTTCAGCGCTCGAGGCGAGCGCGAGCGCTTCGGCTTCGCTGTCGCCGCGGGCGAGCGCGGCGCGCTGCACGGCCTGCCCCGCGAGCTTCGCCTCTCGCTGGGCCTGCGTGCTGCGCCGCTCCACTTCCTGGTCGATCTGCGTCGCGGCCTCGGAGAGGAACGTGCCGGGCCCGTAGACGACCTTGACGGCGTGAGAAGCTGCGAGCCGGCCGCAGGGCCCGTGCCGACCACCGACCTGGCCCAGCGCGCTCGCCGGAATCCGACCCGAAAGGCAGCCCTCGAGGCCTACGAGCCGCGCGAGATCGGAGCTCAGCAGCAGCTTTTCGAGGTTCTCCTGGACGAGCACGGTGACGGGCTCTTCGCCGAACGCGCGGTGGTAGACCTGCGTCTGGCGGTATTCGCTGCTCGCGCTGGAGACGAGCGTCGAGGCGTCGGCGCGGGGCCGCAGCGCCAGTGCGCCGACGATTGCCAGCAGCCCGGCCACCGTCGCGAGCGCGATCACCGGCCATGGCCGGCGGGCCGCGGCGCCCGCCAGAGCGCCGAGGGCGTTCGCCGCTTTCACTCCATCCCGAGCGGTCCGGCCGATTCGCCGGAGAGGAACTGCCGTACGAACGGGTTTTCGGAGGCGAACAGCTCCTCCGCGGGGCCCGATTCGACGATGCGGCCCTTCCAGAGCACCGAGATGTGCTCGGCGACGCGGCGCGCGCTCATGATGTCGTGCGTGATCACGACGTAGCAGCCGCCGTTCTCGGCGTGAACTTCCTTGATCAGCTCGCAGAGCAGCGCGGTGCGCACCGGGTCAAGTCCCGAGTCTGGCTCGTCGAAGAGCACGATCTCCGGGTCGAGCACCAGCGCGCGGGCGAAGCCGGCGCGCTTGCGCATTCCGCCGGAGAGCTCGTTGGGCATCTTCTCGTTGGCGTTGCCGAGCCCCACCTCGTTGAGCCGCCGGTTGACGATCTCGGCGATCTCGTCCTCGCCCTTCTCGGTGTGCTGGCGCAGCGGGAACGCGACGTTGTCGTAGAGGTTCAGCGAGCCGAACAGCGCCCCGTCCTGGAAGAGCACGCCGAACTTCTTGCGCAGCTCGAAGAGATCGTCGTCCTTGAGCGAGGGAATCGACTCGCCGTGGACGATCACGTCGCCCTGGTCGGGGTACATCAGGCCGACGATGTGCTTGATGCAGACCGACTTGCCGGTCCCGGAGGGCCCGAGGATCATCGAGATCTTGTCCTCCGGCAGGGACATGTTCAGGCCGCGCAGCACTTCGTTCTTGCCGAACGCCTTGTGGACGTCGATGAACTCGATCGCGTCCGGGGCGTCGGTCGGACGGATTTCGCCGGTGTGGAACTCGAACTCGTCGGGGTTGGCGGCGCGCTGCTCGGTCCCCACGTCAGCCCCCGATCGGCGCGCGCGGGTTGGCTCCCCAGAAGATCTGCGTCCCGAGCGCCCCGATGATGTGCACGAGGATCAGGTTCAGGACCATCGACTTGGCGGTCGCGCGGCCCACCCCGACCGGACCGCCGCTCGCGTTGTAGCCGTAGTAACAGGCGACGAGCACGATCGCGGTCGCCATGAACATCGCCTTGATCAGGCTGTACAGGAAGTCGGTCGGATTCTGGAACTGCCAGAAGATCAGCGAGTAGCCGCCGGCCGAGACGTACCCGATCTGCTGCACGACGGCGATGTAGGAGGCCAGGAACGCGGCTCCGATACCCGCCATGTACATGAACGGCAGCACCAGCCAGGAGGCCAGCAGGCGCGTCGCGCAGAGGAACGTGATCGAGTTGATCCCCATCACCTCGAGCGCGTCGATCTCGTCGGAGATCCGCATCGCGCCGAGCTCGGCGACGATCCCGGTGCCGACCTTCGCGGACATCATGTAGCCGAACGCGTAGGGCGTGATCTCGCGCAGGTCGCACCAGGCGGTGAACACGCCCGAGTACGCCGGCGCGCCCTGCGCGGCGGTGAAGTAGGCGCCCTCGATCCCGCACTGCAGGCCGAGGATGAACATCAGCGTCCAGATGATCAGCGTCGAGCCGACGATCAGCACGCCGGCCTGGCGCAGCGACTCGCCGAAGAAACGGAAGACCCGCAGGCTGTAGACATCGGCGACGATGCCGCCCGTGAAATGGCCGATCTCTCCGGTGGCGGCCAGCCACTGGCGGGGCATCGAGAGCAGTTCGTTCACTTGATCACCAGGATCTGCGGGTGTGTGGCGAGCAGCGTCTGCGTGAAGACGTAGTCGAACGAGAAGATCGCTGTGAACGCGAGCACGACGGCCTCGTTGACCGCGCGCCCGACGCCCTCGGCGCCGCCTGAGGCGCTCATGCCCTTGTAGCAGCAGACGATCGCGATGATCGCGCCGTAGATCGTCGTCTTGAGCACCGAGCCCCACAGGTCGGTGGTCGAGGCGTTCGCGAACAGCGTCGCCCAGAACGGTCCGAGCGGCTGGTCGTTGACGAGCTCGGCGATGATCCCGCCGAAGATCCCGAACAGCAGCGCGTAGATGTCGAACAGACCCGTCGCGACCATCAGCGCCAGGAAGCGCGGGACGACGAGGTTCTTGACGGGGTCCACGCCGAGCACCTGCAGGGCATCGAGCTCCTCGCGGACCTTGCGCGCACCGAGGTCGGCGGTGATCGCCGTGCCGGCGACCCCGGCGAGCACGATCGCCGTCACCGACGGCCCGATCTCGCGGACGGCGCCGAGCACGAAGAAGCCGCCGAGCCGGTCGAGTGCTCCGAAGATCGTCAGGAAGTTCGCGGCCTGCAGGCCCGGGGCCGCGTAACAGATGCAGACCGTCGAGATCAGCAGTGGGAACCAGCACAGGCGCAGGGCGAACAGGAACTGGTTGACCAGCTCCCCGCCATAGGGGTAGGGAGGACGCAGCGCGGACATGATTGTCCGCCCCGTGAGGATCATCATGTCCCCGATTTCCTCGAGCAGGTTTCGAGCGGGCGTGAATGCCCGCTCGGCGACGCTGCGAACCATCTGTCCTGTAACCCCTCCCCGGGAGCCTGTTCGACGAATGGAAGGTTAGGGGATGCAGCAAAAGGCGGCGCTCATTGCAGCGATTGCGTGCAGCGCTGGTATCTTCCGCGCACTGTGAAACTGCGCGGCACAACGGCGGCCGCCGTCGCACTCGCCGCCGCAGCGGGGGCTCTCGCGTCCGGTTGCGGCGAAAGCCAGCAGAACTCCGCGGAAAAGCAGGCGCACTATCGCGTGGACGTCGTCAACGCGTCGTTCGCGCCCAAGCAGTACGTCGCGCGCCAGGAGAAGCTGACGATCACGATCCGCAATGCGGGCAGCGAAACGGTGCCCTCGCCGGCGATCTCGATCCGCTCGTTCTCCTACCACTCGACCTTTCCCGAACTGGCCGACCCGCTGCGCCCGGTGTGGGTCGTCGAAAAAGGCCCGGGCCCGGGCGCCAGCGAGCCGCCCGTCTCGACGCAGGAAGTCAGCCAGCCCGGCGGCGCCCAGACGGTCTACGTCAGCACGTGGACACTCGGGCCGCTCAAGAGCGGCGCGCAGCAGACCTTCACCTGGGAAGTGGTGCCCGTCAAGCCCGGCAAGTGGGACGTGACCTACGAAGTCGCCGGCGCTCTTGGCGGCAACGCGAAGGCCGTCTCGGCCTCGGGCGGCACGGTGGGCGGCAAGCTCTCCGTGCACATCGCCGACAAACCTCCCCTGACACACGTCAACCCGCGCACCGGACGGGTTGAAGAAGGCACGCTGCCACCCTCCGGATAGGGTCTTTGGACGCCTGTCGAAACGGCCTCGCGAAAGCTTGGCCGGACGGCGAGCCGCCGCTTCGCTGAGCCGATTACGATGCCTCGCAGGCCCTTTGCGGGCAACCGAACATGCCACCAGGAGTGATCTGACCCATGCCCAGGACCCGTCAGCAAAACGTAACCGCGGCGCAGTGGAGCGCCAACGGCTCGGCGCTCGGCGCCGCGGACCTGACCCTCGCCGACAACCAGGTGTTCGGCGCGAACGTCTTCTCGCCCGCCGTCCAGCGCCAACGGCTGCCCAAGCACGTCTACAAGTCGCTGCAGCGCACGCTCGCCCGCGGCGAGGCGCTCGACACGACGCTCGCCGACGCGGTGGCCCAGGCGATGAAGGAATGGGCGATGGAGCGCGGCGCGACGCACTACACGCACTGGTTCCAGCCGCTGACCGGCTCGACCGCCGAGAAGCACGACTCCTTCTACGGCCCGTCCGCCGACGGCACGGCGCTCGCCGAGTTCTCCGGCAAGGAGCTGATCCAGGGCGAGCCCGACGCCTCCTCGTTCCCGACGGGCGGCATCCGCGCGACGTTCGAGGCCCGCGGCTACACGGCGTGGGACCCGACGAGCCCGGCGTTCATCCTCGAGAACCCCAACGGCGCGCTGCTGTGCATCCCCACGGCGTTCATGTCCTGGACCGGCGAGGCGCTGGATCACAAGATCCCGCTGCTGCGCTCGATGGACGCCCTCTCCGGCGCCGCGCTGAACGCGCTCGAGCTGCTCGGAATCGAGGCCTCGCGCGTTTTCACGACGATCGGCTGCGAGCAGGAGTACTTCCTGATCGACGAGCAGTACTACTTCGAGCGTCCTGACCTGCTGACCACGGGCCGCACCCTCTTCGGCGCGAAGCCGCCGAAGGGCCACGAGCTCGACGACCACTACTTCGGCTCGATCCCCGAGCGGATCCTCGCCTACATGCTCGAGGTCGAGCTTGAGCTCGCGAAGCTCGGCGTGCCGATCAAGACCCGGCACAACGAGGTCGCGCCGAACCAGTACGAGATCGCCCCGGTGTTCGAGAACTCGAACGTCGGCGCCGACCACCAGATGCTGACGATGCAGATCCTGCAGAACACGGCACGGCGTTACGGGCTGGTCTGCCTGCTGCACGAGAAGCCCTTCGCGGGCGTCAACGGCTCCGGCAAGCACAACAACTGGTCGATGGGCACCGACACCGGGCTGAACCTGCTCGACCCGGGCGACACGCCGCAGGAGAACCTCTCGTTCCTGTTCTTCTGCGCCGCAGTGATCCAGGCGGTCAACCGCCACCAGAAGCTGCTGCGGGCGTCGATTGCGAGCGCCGGGCAGGACCACCGTCTCGGGGCCAACGAGGCGCCGCCGGCGATCATCTCGATCTTCCTCGGGACCGAGCTGGAAAACGTCTTCGAGGCGATCGAGAAAGGCACGGTCTCCAAGTCGAAGGCCGGCTCGCTGCTGGGCCTCGGGACCCCCGTGCTGCCCTCGCTGCCGCTGCACGGCGGCGACCGCAACCGCACCAGCCCGTTCGCCTTCACCGGCAACAAGTTCGAGTTCCGCGCACTGGGCTCGAGCTCCTCGCCGGCGTTCCCGAACACCGTGCTGAACACGATCGCCGCGGAGTCGATCGACGAGCTCTCCGCGAAGCTCGAGAGGGCCCTCAAAAAGCCCGGGGCGACGCTCGAAAAGGCGGTCGGCCAGGTCGTCAAGGAGACCTGGAAGGAGAACAAGCGGGTCGTCTTCGGTGGCGACGGCTACTCCGAGGAGTGGCACGCAGAAGCCGAGAAGCGGGGCCTGTCGAACATGCGCACGACGCCGGAGGCGCTGCCGTCGCTCGTCTCGAAAGAGACCGTCGCGGCGTTCCGCAAGTACAAAGTGCTCAGCAAGCGTGAGCTCGAGGCCCGCTACGAGGTCTTCACGGAGCAGTATGCGACATTGCTGAACATCGAGTCCGAGACGGCCGCCGCGCTCGCACGGACGGTGCTTCTGCCGGCCGCGGTGCGCTACCTCGGGCAGACGCACGACAGCGGGGTCGAGGAGCTCGCCGACGAGCTCGAGCCGAAGGTCGAAGCGCTGCTCGTCGCGATCCGCAAGCTCGAAGCGGCCAACCTCGCCGAGAACCAGGACGACGAGACGCCGCAGAAGTGGGCCAAATACATGCGCGACGTGGTCGTGCCGCTGATGGCCGAGGCCCGGGAGGTCGCCGACCGCCTCGAGCAGCTCGTGGCGGACGACCTCTGGCCGCTGCCGAAGTACTCGGAGATGCTGTTCATCAAGTAGTGCGCGGCGGGGCGCGCCGCGAATCGCAGGCGCGCCCCGTTGTTACCCTCGGCAGATGAGAGATTTCCTCGCTGCCACACGCGAACGGGTTGTCGTCTTCGACGGCGGCATGGGAGCGACGCTCGAGCAGTTCGACCTTTCGGGGGAGGATTACGGCGGGCTCGCCGGCAAGTGCCACGAGATCCTCGTGCTCACCCGCCCGGACGTCATCGAAGGGGTGCACAGCTCGATGCTCGAAGCCGGCGCCCAGGTCGTCGAGACGGACACCTTCCAGGGATCCCGGCTCAAGCTGGAGGAGTGGGGTCTCGGCGAGCACACGCTGGAGATCAACACGAAGGCCGCCCAGATCGCGCGGCGCGCCGCCGGCGAGAACCGCTTCGTGGCGGGCTCGATCGGCCCGACCGGCCAGCTGCCGGCCTCCGAAGACCCGACCCTCGGCAACATCTCCTTCCGCGAGCTCGTCGCGGTCTTCGCCGAGCAGGCCCGCGGGCTGCTCGATGGCGGCGTGGACCTGCTGATCATCGAGACGGCGCAGGACATTCTCGAGGTCAAGGCCGCGATCTTCGGCGCCCGTGAGGCGTTCGCGGCGGCCGGCCGCGAAGTGCCGATCCACACCTCGGTGTCGCTGCTGCCCAACGGCGGGAAGATGCTGCTCGGGACCGATATCTCTGCGGTACTGACGACGCTCGAGGCGCTCGGCGCCGACGTGATCGGCCTGAACTGCTCGACTGGCCCGCAGGACATGCGTGACGCCGTGCGGTTCCTCGGCGAGTTCTCGCCGCGGCCGGTCGCCTGCATTCCGAACGCCGGTCTGCCGCGCCAGGGCCCGAACGGCGAGACGATCTTCCCCGAAGAGCCCGCGCCGCTCGCCGACGCACTCGGCGAGTTCGTCGAGCGCTACGGGGTCGGGATCGTCGGCGGCTGCTGCGGCACGACCCCGGCGCACATCGCGGCGCTCGCCGAGCGGGTCGCCGGCTTGACGCCCGCGCCGCGTCCGGCGCCGCGCCCGCCGCACCTCTCCTCGATGATCGCCGCGACGCCGCTCGTCCAGGACCCGCGGCCGACGCTGGTCGGCGAGCGCGTGAACTCGCAGGGCTCGCGCAAGGCCAAGGAGCTGCTGCTCGCCGACGACTACGACGGTCTCGTGCAGATCGCCGAGGACCAGGTACAGGGCGGCGCGCACGTGCTCGACATCTGTGTCGCACTGACCGAGCGCGCCGACGAGGCCGAACAGATGCGCCTGCTCGCGAAGAAGATCTCGCTGACGCAGCCCGCGCCGATCCAGGTCGACTCGACCGAGCCCGAGGTGCTCGAGCTCGCGCTCGAGCAGATCCCGGGCCGCGCGATCGTCAACTCGATCAACCTCGAGGCCGGCCGCGAGAAGCTCGACCGCGTCGTGCCGCTCGCCCTCGCGCACGGCGCGGCGCTGATCGCGCTGACGATCGACGAGGTCGGGATGGCCAAGACAGCGCCGCGCAAGCTCGAGATCGCACGCCGCCTGCACGAGCTGTGCGTCGGCGAGCACGGGCTCGACCCCGAACTGCTGATCTTCGACTGCCTGACCTTCACGCTGACCACCGGCGAGGCCGAGTGGCGCCCGTCGGCCAAGGAGACGATCGAGGGGATCGCGCTGATCAAGCGCGAACTGCCCGGCGTGAAGACCTCGCTCGGCGTCTCGAACGTCTCGTTCGGCGTCTCCCCCGGCGCCCGCGCGGTCCTGAACTCGGTGTTCCTGCACCACTGCGTCGAGGCGGGGCTCGATCTCGCGATGGTCAACCCGAACCACATCACGCCCTACGGGGAGATCGATGCCGCCGAGCGCGAGCTCGCCGACGATCTTGTGTTCGACCGCCGCGAGGACGCTTTGGAGCGGTTCATCGCGCATTTCGAAGACAAGGGCGAGGAGGAGTCACAGAGCGCCGCCGACCCGACCGAGGGAATGGAGCCCGAGGAGGCGCTGCAGTTCCACATCCTGCGGCGGCGCAAGGACGGCGTCGAGGAGTGGGTCGACCGCTCGGTCGAGAAGCTCGGCGCTGTGCCGACGCTCAACGACGTGCTGCTGCCGGCGATGAAAGAGGTCGGCGACAAATTCGGCGCGGGCGAGCTGATCCTGCCGTTCGTGCTGCAGTCGGCCGAGGTGATGAAGCGCGCTGTCGCCCGCCTGGAGAACTACCTCGACCGAATCGAGGGCTACACGAAGGGGACCGTCGTGCTGGCGACAGTCTTCGGCGACGTCCACGACATCGGCAAGTCACTGGTCAACACGATCCTCAGCAACAACGGTTACACGGTCGTCGACCTCGGCAAGCAGGTCCCCGTCCAGACCGTGATCGACGCCGCCCGCGAGCACGACGCGACAGCGATCGGCCTCTCGGCGCTGCTCGTGTCGACCTCCAAACAGATGCCGGCCTGCATCGGGGAGCTGCACGCCTCGGGACTCGAGTTCCCGGTGCTGATCGGGGGCGCGGCGATCAATCGCACGTTCGGCTACCGCGCGCTCTACCCGCACGGCAAGGAGTCCGACGAGATCTACGAGCCTGGCGTCTTCTACTGCAAGGACGCCTTTGAGGGCCTGGCGGTGATGGACCGCCTCGTCGAGCCCGAGCAGCGTGAGCAGCTGGTCGCCGACGTGCGCGCCGGAGCCGCGAAGCTGCGCGAGCAGGGCGAGGAGGAGGTCGAGCTCGATTTCACCGACGACTCGGTGCGCTCGGCTGCGCGCACCGACGCGCCGGTCCCCTCACCCCCGTTCTGGGGGGTGCGCGAGATCCCGGTCGACATGGACGAGCTCTACCGCCACCTGGACACGCACGTGCTGTTCAAGCTGCACTGGGGCGGGCGCGGGGTCAAAGGCGAAGCCTGGGAGCGACTGCTCGCCGACGAATTCCGGCCACGTCTGGAGCGGATGTGGCGCGAGCAGGACTACCTGCAGCCGCGCGCGCTGCTCGGGTTCTTCCCCTGCTACGCGAAGGGCAACGAGATCGTCGTGCTCGACCCGCAGGACCGCAGTAGCGAGCTGACGCGCTTTGTCTGCCCGCGCCAGCCGGCCGGCGAGCGGATCTGCCTGGCCGACTTCTTCAGGCCCGCCAAGGATGACGGCTCGCCGCCGGACGAGCTCGACGTGCTCGCGCTGCAGGCCGTGACCGTCGGCGGCGAGGTGACCGAGCTGATGGCCCGCCTGGAGGCCGAAGGCGAATTCGCCGAGCAGCTGTTCGTCCACGGCCTCGGCGTCCAGACCGCGGAGGGGCTCGCGGAGTGGCTGCACCATGAGGCCCGGGCGATGCTCGAGATCCCGGCGACCCAGGGCCGGCGCTACTCGTGGGGCTACCCGGCGGTTCCCGACCAGTCAGAGCACCGCAAGGTCGACGCGCTGCTGGACCTCGAGCAGATCGGGATGAGCATCACCGACGGTTTCGCTCCCGACCCCGAGCAATCGACGCTCGCCCTCGTCGCCCACCACCCACAGGCGATCTACTTCGGCACCCGTCAGGGCCGCCTGACCCCCGACGGGTCACCCGACGAAGTGATCATCGGCTCGGACCGCGACCCGACGATGGCCGGCGCGCTCGACGACGATGACGTCGACGAGCCTGCGCTCAGCGAGGGCCGCTAGTCCTCCTGGCGGGGCGGCGGGCGGAACAGGATCCGCTTGACCTCGTCGGCGGTCCCGCCGCCGAGACGCAGCGCCGTCTGGATCCCCTCGTTGCCCAGCTCACCGGCTTCCAGCGCGCGGCGCAGCTCGTTGAGGTCCAGGAGGCGCTCCTCCGCGACGCTCTCGCGCGGGGCCTCGATCAGGATCACGTGCCGCGGCCGGCGCTGCGCGGCGGCGAGCCGGATGAACGGCTCGCGCGCCTGGGCGCTGAGGTCGTCGAGCCCGACGACCACCGTCTCGCGCGCGGCGAGCCGCTTGGCGGCCGCGGCGAGCATCAGCTCCGTGCTGCGCGCATCGAGCTCGTCGGCGCCGACGCGGCCCTCGAGCAGCGCGTGCACGCGCGTCGTTGAGATCAGCGCGCCACGCTCGTCGATCAGCCGGTCCAGGAACTTCTCGCGCAGCGCGGGCGAGCCGGAGAGCACGATCAGCAGGCTGCCCGGCGAGTAGCGCAAGCGGTCGGCGGGCCGCAGGATCGAGCAGTGCGTCGTCAGGTCAGCGGGTCCGCGGTCCTCGCCGCCGCGACGCGGACGGTCGGACGACCAGCCGGTCCGCTCGTTCTCGCCGATCTTGACGCTGCGTGAAGATCCCTCGGATGACATACGTCCATCTTTACGAAAAGGAGGCCCGGTCCCGGAGGTCTTCGATCAGATCGAGCTTTTCGGCGCGTGAAAGCCGCTTGATGCGGGCCTCTTCGCGCATCGCCGCCGAGCGATCGTCCAGCTCGCGGCTCCATGCCAGCGCGACGGGCCGGCGGCTGGCGGTGTAACGGCTGGCGCTTCCGGCCTGATGTCGAGCCAGGCGCCGTTCGAGGTCGTTGGTCCAGCCGGTGTAGAGCGTGCCGTCGGCGCAGCGCAGCACGTAGACCCAGGCGCCCACCGGCGCGCTCAGCGTTCGACGAGCGCGGGGCGCCGCAGCTTCGAGACCGAGCCCAGGTGCAGCGCCCGGCGACGCAGCTGACGCCAGGAGAGGTGCTCGGCGGCCAACGCCGGGAAGCCCATCAGCATCGCTGTCGCGAGCTCGACGGCCTGCAGGACGATCCCGAACGCGATCGCCGACGGCGCCGAGACGTGAAAGCCGCCGACGAGTACCAGGGCGCAGGCGGCCTGGAAGACCCCGACGTTCGCGGGCGTGGCCGGCAGCACCGACGTGATGTTGATCGCGAAGAGCACGGCAGCCGCGCCGGCGAAGCCGACAGTGTGCTCGAGGCCGAAGGCCATCAGCACGAGCCAGCAGCCGAGCAGCTGCAGCCCCCACGCCGCAAGCTGTGCGACGCTCGCGGCGAGCGCGGAGAGCGGCGCGCGGAACGAGAGCCCGTCGAGCACGAGCCGCCCAAGCGCGGCGGCGCTCGACGCGATCGCCTCGAGCCGCGTGCTGCCCGGGACCGCCGCGATTGCGTACGGCAGCGCCGAGAACAGCAGGATCGCCGCGAGCGGCACGAACGCCAGCAGAATCAGCAGCACGCGGTGGGCCTGGCCGATGCTCGTGCCGGAGGCGCCGAACGCTGCGAGCACGCCGAGCGCGACCACGTTGATCAGCGACTGGGCGACGATCGTCCGCGTGACACGGGGCAGCGAACGCGCGAGGTCACCGGTATGGCGCGCCAGCACGAAGGCGCGCGAGGGCTCGCCCATGCGCGCCGGGAGCGTCGCGGACATCAGCACGCCGATGTACGTCGCGTTGAGCACCTGGCGCAGCGACGGCTGGCGATCGACGTCAGAGCTGCGCAGCAGCAGCTTCCATGCGCCGGCCCGCAGGCTCATCGCGAGGCACATCACGACCAGCGCGCCGAGCACCGTGCCCGGCTCGGAGGAAAAGAGGGTGCTCAGCACGGCGCCGACGTCGACGTGCGCCGCGTAGGCGAGCGCCGCGAGCAGCGCGATGACGCCGCCGAGGACCACTGGCCGGGGTAGCCTCGAGCGTCGGCCGCCGCGCCCCGCGCCGCGGGAGTCCTCGGGGCTTCGCAGGCTCGGGAGCCGCTCGGCGGGTACGGCGGGCAGCATGTCGGCGCTGCGCAGGCCGCTTCGCAGTGCCAAACGCGCGCGGCGGCCCGTGGGCTCCGGAACGGCAAGCGCCTGCTCGTAGACCCCGGCGACCTCGGCGGCGACGCGCGGCCACGCGAAGCGTTCCGCGTGCGTGCGCGCCGCGATCGACATCGCGCTGCGCCGGTCGGCGTCGGCGACCAGCTCCTGCAAGGCGTCGCGCAGCGCTCCGGCGTCGTCTGGCGGCACGAGCAGGCCGTCGACGCCGTCGCGCACGACATCGCGGTAGCCGGGAATGTCGGAGGCGACGACCGGGGCGCCCGCCGCGAATGCCTCGGTCAGCACCATCCCGAAGCTCTCGCCGCCGAGCGACGGTGCGCAGACGATGTCGGCGCCGCGCAGCCGGGCCTGCTTCTCGGCGTCGTCGACCTTGCCGAGCGCCGTGATCGCGCTCCCGTCGAGGATCATGTGCTCGACGTCGGCGGCCGAAGCGCCGATCAGCGTCAGCTCGACATCGGCTTCTTCGCGCAGGCGCTCGAAGGCCGCGAGCAGCACCGCAAGACCCTTGCGCGCCACGGCCTGGCCGATGAAGAGGATTCGCACCGGTCCCGGCTCGCGACGCGACTCGCGCGGCGGCTGCAGGTCGACGCCGTTGGGAACGATCGTGTAGCGGCCGCCGAAGAAACGCAGTGCAGTCCACCGCGCCGCCTGCGAGACGGCGATCCGCGCGTGCAGGTGGTTCATCCGCCGCCGCCCGCCGAGCGGGACGGCGGCGATGCCGTTTGTCAGCGCGTTCTCCGAGTAGGTGTGGAACGTGCCGACGAGCCGCGCGGAGCGGCACGATCCAAGCGCGTCCCAGGAGATCAGCGGCACCACCGGCTCGTGGACGTGCACGATGTCGTAACCGCCGCCGGAGATCTCGCGGCGCATCCGCTGGACTGCGGCCGGGCTGAGGGCAAGGTTCGAGACGGCGCCGTTGGCCGAGATGCCGACCGTGCGCCCAAGCGCGATCAGATTGTCAGGCGCCTCGAGCGGCTGCGGGCGCGCGCCCCCGTGCAGGCGTCGCGCGTGAGCGTCGTCGCCGTCGAACGGCGCGAGGATTCGGGTCTCGTGGCCTGCCTGCTCGAGGCCCCGCGAAAGCGCCTCGATGTGCCGCGTGACGCCTCCCGGATAGGTCCAGGAATACGGCGAGAGGAGCGCGATACGCACTACGCCACTCTAACGGCCACGGCTACCATAAGCCCGCGATGACCGGCCACCGCCAGTCCGAAAGGAGCCTCAGCTGAGCCGCACGCCGCGCCAGCACCTGATCGCCGCCGACCCGACGCTGGCAGCCGTGATCGAGCGGGTCGGGCGGATGCCGGCGCGCCGGCGACGCACGCCGCAGGGGGACCACTATGCGGCGCTGCTGCGCTCGATCATCGGCCAGCAGCTCTCGGTTAAGGCTGCTGCATCGATCTATGCGCGGGTGATCGGCTTCTACGGCGGGGCGCCGCCGACGCCGGAGCAGATCATTGCGACCGACCCCCTGGATCTGCGCTCGCTCGGGCTCTCACACGCGAAGGCGGCGTATCTGCGCTCGCTCGCCGAACACGTGCTCTCCGGAGAACTCGAGCTCGCCCGCCTCGAGTCGCTCGACGACGCGACGATCATCGCCGAGCTGACGGCTGTGAAGGGGCTCGGTGAGTGGACGGCGCAGATGTTCCTGATGTTCCAGCTCGAGCGGCCCGACGTGATGCCGGTCGGTGACCTCGGCATCCGCCGCGCGGTCGAGCGCTGGTGGAGCCTGCCCGAGATGCCACGGGCGGACGAGCTGCTGGCGCTCGCCGAGCCGTGGCGGCCCTACCGGACGCTGGCCGCCCGGTACCTCTGGACCTCGCTGGACGCCGCGCCCGTCTAGGCGCGGAACGTCCAGCTGGCGTGCGAGTCGCCGAGCGTCGCCGAGAAGGCCCTGAAGGTCACGGTGACGCGGATCCTCGGCGCGCGGCGCTCGCGGATCAGGCGCGCTGTCCGGCCGGTGTAGCCGATCGTCAGCCTGTACGTCCCCCGCCCGACGACGCGGCCCCGCGGGTTCAGTCCGCGTCCGTCGATCTGGACGAAGCCGGCGGTGGGCGCGCGCAGCGTGATCGTCAGCCCGCGGGACGTGACGCGGCGGCGGACCACGCTGATCGGCGGCACCGAGAAGAACGGTTCGGGTTCGCGGGTGATTACGATCGGCGTCGATTCGCCGCCTGTGCTGCTCCCGTTCGCTTCTTTTTTGATCAGTTCCGTGCCTTCGCCGCTGCATTCTTCTTTGAGCAGGCTGCACTGCGTCCGCGGGGCTTCGCCCTTGTAGCCGCCGCCTTCGCGCACGTCGTACAGGTCGCGCAGGCCATCGAGGTCCTGCGGCGCAAGCGGTTCGACAGTCGAGATGTAAACGTTTTCGCCCGATTCACTTGCGCCGATGACGTAGGTCGGGTAGCCCGAGTTGGTCCCCGGTTCGAGCAGCGAGACGCAGCCCTTCGCGTTTTCGCACGTCGTCCCGTCTTTGCCCGTGTAGCCGGTCGGCTGGTACTCGTAGGCGTGCAGGTCTACGGTTGAGCCTTCGGTCAGTGGCGTGTAGCTGTTGAAGAAGACGCGGCCGTCATTCAGCACGTTGTCCTCGAGCCACCCGCCGTGGACGTATTGGATACCGAATGCGTCGGAGTAGGGGTTCGCCGGACGGTGCATCACGGGCTTTGCTCCATGCTGTTCGCACGAGACACAGTCGAGCGTCGGGCTGCCTTCGGTGTAGTGGTACTCGTAGTAGATCGCGTCGAACTTCCCGGCGACGTTGCGGTCTTCGTTGTTGTAAGCGGCTTCGTAGCCCGCAGCCTTCTGCGACGCGGCCGTGAGGAACAGGAGGGTCTTGCCGTCGGGGCTCACCCGCGCCTGGTCGGTCCGCAGACCGTAGTCGTTGGAACCCTCGGGGCTCATCGCGTCGAGCGTCGCTTCCGTGCTGGTAACGCAGCCGGTTGTCGGGATGCCGCGGACGTTCCCGGCCTCACCCTGATTGATCAGCCCGACGAACGAGGTGTTGCCGGCGTGGGAGGCGTAGAGGTTGACGGTGTGGCAGCCGGCTTCGTTTTCGGCGACGGTGCGGCCGCCTTCGGCCGTCAGTTTCCCGCTCGAGGTGAAGTAGACGTATTCCCCGCTGCTGGCGATCCCAGCCACGCCCGTGACGTTCGCGCCTTCGACACCGGTACTGGTCGGCGTGAGGTCTGTGAGGTGGCCACCTTCGCCTTCATGCCGGTATTCGTAGAGGTCACAACCGGCGCTCGCGGCGAGCTGCGTTTCGCCGCTTTGAGTCGTGCAGCCCGCTGTTGTGCTCGCTCCGCCGCCAGGTGTCAGACCGTGGTTGGCCAGGAAGAAGACTCGTTCGCCGTTGCTTGACGCCCCCTCGAAGCGCGCACCGGTGTCTTCGAGCCCGGGATTCGCCGTGGCCGAGATCTTGACGGTATGTGTCCCTTCGACGCGGTCGTAGATGTTGAACGTGGCTTCTTCCGCCGAGTGGCCCGCTTCTCGTTCGCTGATCGCCTTTGCGGTGAAGTACAGCTGCTTGCCGTCTTCGGAGATTGAGTTGAAGTCCGAGGCCAGCGATCCGTCGTCCGTGGGAGCTGCCTGGGCGGCCGGCTTTTCGACCGTTTCGGCGCCTTCCAGAACAGGGACGATCGACGCGAGCTTCTCCTTGCCGCCGCGGTTCCATTCGTAGATCGAAGCCGACGGCGCATAGACCGAAGATTTCGCTTCCACCGGCAGCTCGATGCCTTCGCTGCCTTTGATCGAGAAGGCAACACGTGAGCAGCCCGCCGAGACGCCCTCGGTGGGCCAGGCGGGTCCGAACCGTTCGACCCATTCCGGATGGTTCGGGAGCGACGTGGTCACAAGTTCCCGGCTGTTTGTCGCAGCGTTCCAGACATAGAGATTGGTCGTCAGACGGCCGATCGTCCCGCCTTCCGGCAGCAGCACTTCGCCTTCGGAGCCGTGGGTGTGTTGCGCGAGCGACGAGGAAAAGACGTCACAGGTCAGTTCTCGGTCATAGGTGTAGATCACGGGATCGGCTCGGTTCTGACCGGCGATTCCTACCTGTTCGACCGAGGTTGTCGGGGCGAGTGACTGGTCGCTCCAGCCGCTTCCGGGCGCTCCGCTGGTTCCCACGCCGGGCGTGACCAGCACGCCTGATTCGGCGCCGGGAGGCGCACCGGTGATCGTGTACGCCGCGCGAGTACCGGCCGGATCGATCTGGAACGGCGATTCTTCGCTCTGCTTGAAGAACAACGGGTTGGCGACTTCGTTGCCGGCCTTGTTGACGGGCGTCACCAGTTCGAAGGCGCGGCAGTCGGCGAGGTAGCCGGCTTTCTGTTCGGTGCGAACCGCTTCGTTCGCACAGGCGGCCGAAGCCGCGGGCGCCTGGATCGCCGCGAAGGCGGCGGCCGCGACGAGCGGCGTGAGCAACTTGTAGCTGAGCTTCTTCATGTCCCTCACACCCCCGCCTTGACCGTCGTGGAACCTGTCTGGCCGCCTGCTGACTGGCTGACGGATATCTGCAGCTCGCCGCCGCGGCGGACAATGCGTAGCCCCGTCCCGTTGAGCCGCACCGCCACCTGGTGGGTGCCCGGGCTGAGCGTCACGCGCCTGGTCCTGATGGACCGTCCCCGGATGGTCACCCGGCCGCGCTCGTTGGTGCGAACGAGCACCCTGACATAGCCCCTCGAGACGCCGGCCAGGACCGCCTTGACGTTCGGCGGGCAGCCTTCGACTTTCATCTGCGTGAAGCGTTCGGTGACCTTGTTGTTCTGGCCGGTGATCTTCGTCGGTCCGACGACCGGGATCCGGCAGAGCGACTGTTCCCCGACGCCGAGCAGCGAGTAGCGGCCGGCCGGGAAGGTCGATTCGAACGAGCTGATCGGTGCGTCCGGCACCGTTTCAAATTTCGAGAACGTGCGGCCTTCCTTGATCGTCGTGTGGCCGCGGAGCTGGATTCGCACGCCTTCGCCGTGCAGCAGGAAGACGAGGTCCGGGAACTTGGCTCCCCGCGCCTCGAGCACCGCGCGACCTTCGAGCGGCACGTTGAGGACCGGGGTGTGTGCGACGGCGGTGCCCACGAACGCGTTCGCTGGGCAGTCAGCGCCTTCCTTGGCGGCTTCGAACTCAGCCTGGGTGCAGGCGTATTTGAAGTTTTCCTGCCGCGAAGGGAGGTCGGCCGGGAGCTCGAGTTCGAACTTGTGCACGTTCGCTTCACCGGGACGCTCGTTGATGCGCACGGAGAACCTGACGCCGTTAAGCGGTTCGTTCTGCGTCCTGGCGTTGACGGTTCCCTCGAAGGTCGGCGAGAACGGCAGCGCGGCGCAGCCGGTCGGGCCGTACGGTTCGCTGTCGGTCACCGAACCACCGGTTTCGGATCCGGTGACCGGTTCGCCGCCCACGGACGCTTCGATGTTGCCCGTGTTTTCGCAGTGCGTCGCGTTGAACGTGAATTCGGGACGGTCGACCTTGACCTCGACGGCCTTGATCCGGAACGGCACACCGTCGCGGCTCTGGGGCAGCGGTTCGCTGACGATCGTCAGGGCGCCCGTTTCTTCGTTGACCTCGATCGCGGCCTGCACGACGACGGTGCCGAGGTTGAATGGTCCGGCCTTCGCGGGAACGACGATGTCCAGGCCGAACGGGCCTTCGGCGCCGTTTTTGAGTTTGGTCGGCCCGGCGAGGTAGACGGGCCCGGACACGGCGTAAGGTTCGCTGCCGACGCCGGCCTCGGTGGTGGCCGTCGCGATCCGCGAGTTCGCGGGGCATGTTTCGGTGCCTGATTCGAGCAGCGGCACCGTCGATTCGCACTTCGTGACGCCCGAGACTTTGCCGAGCAGGCCGGCGGGCATTTTGACCGTGATCTGGCGCAGCGTCTGTTCGCGGTCGTCGGGACGCGCGACGATCGTCGTGAGCGGCGAGTACTGGCCCGCGGCGGGGTTCGTAGTGCCGGCCGACAGGCTCGGGCTGAACGGCAGGGTGGCGGGGCATGCGCCGCCTTCGCCGTCCCAGCTGATCGGGAACGTCGGTTCGTCTGTCACCGGCGCGGTTCCGGGGACGGCGCCTTTGCCGGCGATCGAGCCCGCTTCGCTCCACGCGGTGAGCGTCGCGTCGCTCGTGAACGTGCCGCAGGTCTGCGGGTTCGCGAGCGTGGCGCGCGGGCCGCCCTTGAGGTCCAGTTTCAGCGTCGAGAACGGGAACTGCGGGTTGTTCAGGAACGTCGTTTCGAGTTGCCCGACCTTCAGGCCGCCTTCTTCGGCTTCCGTTTCGAGCGTTCCGGCGATCGTCTTGCCGGCGAGCTTGATGTTGATTCCCGCGTTCGGCGCTTCGGCTTCGATGTAGAGCTTGAAGATCTTGCCTTCGCGGTCGTCGGCGGCGTTGCACGGGTTGCATTCGGGCGTGCCGATGAAGACCGAGCCCTTCACCGGTTCGGTCAGCAGCGCTGAGTTGATCGTGACTTCACCGACGCGGGAGCCCGATGGGCAGTTCCCGGGGCTGGTGCTTTCGATCGAGAACTGTTCGGGGGTGCACCCTTCAAGGCCGTTGGCCGCACTCGGTGAAAGCACGACGCCGGCGGGAAGCGTGACCTTCGTGTCCTTCAGCGGCGGCGTCACGAGTTCGCCTTTTTCTTCGTGCTGGGGAAGCTTCAGTTCGAATTCGTAGCCGGACGGCGCGGCCGCCTTCTGCGAGCCGCCTTCTTCGGCAGGCCGCTGGCGGAACTGCACTTCCGGCTTGAACGACAGGTTTTCGCAGCCGGTGACCGCGGGCTCGGCGACTTCGGCGGTGGCGAGCGCGCTCAGCTTCGGTTCGCCGTTTTCTTCGGTCGGCACCGGGTTCTCCCAGGAGTCGTAGAAGAGCTTGGTCGTCGGGGCTTGTTCAGCCGATGCCAGGCAGTCCGACGGGTTCGTCAGGAACGGGCGCACCGGCGATTCGTTCGATTCTTCGCCGGTCTGCGATTTGCCTGCTTCTGCCGGGTGTTCTTTGAAGCGCCAAGGCGTGTGCGAGGGGTCTGCGGGCGTCCCCCACAGCGTAATCGAGACGCCGTTGATGTTCTCGCCCTCATTGGTGTTGGCCGAGAGGACGGTGACCTGGTATTTGCCGTTGATCTTCTTGACGTGAGCGTCGAAGCGGATCGCCTGCTGTTCGTTGTAGAGGAAGCCAAACTCGGCGGGCGTTCCGATCTTGCCCTTCGGCGTTTCGAGGTTGTAGATCGCAGTCTGCACCGGCGATTCGCCCGGGTCGGCGAAGTTCCGCACGAACAGCGTCGCGATGCCGACCTGCGTTGCCGCGGGGCAGTGTGTTTCCTTCGGGCCGCCCCTCAGGTAGGACGCGAACTGCGCCTGGGTGCATCGCGGGTGCGTGGCCGCGTTGCCGATGAAGCCTTCGGGGAGCATCACGTTGGCGTCCTTGAGGTTGCCGTGCGACTCGACTTCCCGGACCCCGCCGGTCTGTTCCGGGGTTTCGAAGTTGATCGTGTTCATGAAGAACGTGGTGGTCGCGGAGTACGGGTGTCCACCGGCGACGGTGTACTGTTCGCCGGCCGCTCCGTAGGCGCCGGCCTTGAAGTCGTGGACACCGAACGGCGCCGCGGTTTCGCTGACCAGGGCGCTGTCTTTGACCGTTTCTTCAGGAGATCCGCCGCCGCTGATCCTGGCCGTGTCGACGAGGTTTTCGCCATCGGCGAGCGTCGACGGGTTGGCGTACGCAGTGATGTCGATCGGCGCCCCAACGCTGTCCGCCTGAGCCACGGTGGTCGAGGTGCATTCAACTTCCTTGGCGCCTGTCTTGATCTTGCAGGTCCACGCGCCATTTGTGCCTTCGGCGGTCAGCGCTTCGGTGTGGGCGGGCAGCGTGTCCGTGATCGTCGTGGTCCCACTCGTCGGCGCTCCGCCCCGGTTGTTCGGGATGAGCACGTACTCGACGAGGTTGCGCGTCCCGACGTGGGTCGCTTCCAGTTCGCCTTCTTCAAACGCTTCGTCCGTTTCAAGGAAGTAGCCCGGCGGGAAGACCTTGCCTTCTGCCGTGGCCGACACTTCTTCGGCTTCAGCGTTGTGGGTTTCTTCGTTGGTCGGTTCTTTTTTTTCGATTTCGAGCGCCGGATTCAGACCGAGCAGCGAGCCGACGAACTTGACCTTGTAGGTCCATTCGGTCGGAAACGAACCTTCGGGGCCGCCGCTGACTTCGACGTTGCCGGCCCCGATCAGTTTGATTTTTTCAAGCTTTTCCTGAACTTCGCGAGCTGTCGCGTCGGGAGCCATCGGTTCCGTCTTCGCGTGGGCGCCTTTTTCGGTTTCGAACTTGGCGGTCCATCTGCCGATGTGGCCCGCGAGCGCAATTTCGAATTCCTCGGGTTCCGGGGCGAGCCTGGGGATGTTCGTCGGCCCGTGGTTGACGAGCAGTTCCCAGCGGGGAGCCGGCGCCGTTTCCGCGGCCTGCGCGGCCGGAACCACGACGGCAGCTGAGAGAAGCACGACCAGCGCCGCGATGGCGAGCCGTGTACGTCCGAGCCTTACCCCGATGAACCCCGATCCCATTTTCTCCCTCTCCATGCCCCTCACGAGAACCCTTGCAACAGCCTGTCGCCGAGGCGACGAAAGCTGGCTGAAGACCTTACTACCGACCTCAAACACGCGCGCAGGTTGATCGATGCGGCGCGCCCGCCAGATGGATCGCTTCTCATCCGGCACGGTGTCCCGCGGCCCCGACCCCGCCCTTGGGAGGCCCTTAAGCGGCGGCGGCGGCCGCCCCGAGGGACGACCGCCGCCACTTTTACACGTTCATGTAGCGGTCAGGACCGCAACATGGATGGTGCTTATTCGACCGTGATCCCGCCGTTGCTGTCGGAAACCGTCCAGGTTCCGCTGAGGTGCCCTTCTTTCGGGCAGATAGCAGCGGTGTTCGGGTAGGTTTTGTTCAGCTTGAACAGCTGGTTCGTCGTCGTGAATTCAAGCGGCACCGGTGAACCGGGGCTGCCAGCGTTGAACGACGAGATGATCTTGCCGGCTTCGAACTCGCATTTGTTTTTTTCGCCGAGTTCCGGAACGAGGAATTCGGAGGTGAACGTCACCTTGCCTTTGGAGACCTCGCTCTTGACCTCGTTCGTGCCTGCCGAACCCGAGGCCTTGAACTCAAGCAGCCAGGGGAACTTCGACGTCACGATCTCGACCGGCGCACCGATCGAGGTTTTGCAGGCGCCAGGAATTCCGAGGAACGTGCCGTTCTCTTCATCCGAGCTGGAGTTGGCCTTGATCGTGCTCTCGTTGACACCGCTCGTGCTGAGTGTGCCGGTGAGCAGGCTGTTTTCACATTCCAGCGTGCCGGCGCTCGTCACCGTGACGAGGTTGACGCTGTGCGCTGCGATGGTCGCGCCGCTGGCGAGACCGCCGAGCGGGTCCTTCATGGTGATTTTCGTCGACGCGGAAGCACTACCCGCGAGCACAACGCCAATCGCCATGATGGCGACGAGCGCGAGGCCCATGATCTTGATGCGCTTCATATTTTGATTTGCTCCTTGTATCCCTCTGAACAGAAGTTGGCCGGCCAACAGCTGGCGGGCCTTGCAGCCACCCGACGATGCCGGGCTTACGACAGTCGGCGGTCAGCCCGAAACCAGGCGGACCTCCCCAACCGATGTGTCGCAACACGTGAGGACGGCCGTAGTTGCGTACGCGACGCTTCGGCAACGGCCGACCGGGAAATCCTTCCCCTTCGTGACACTCGACATCATGTCGTCAAGGAACCTAGCACACGATATGACCGTTGGTCAACCGGTTGCTTTTCGCACGGTTGAGCGGGATTCGGCTGGCTGGACAGCCAGTTGGGCTGGACGGCGCAGCGCAATGGTCAGCGTGGGAAAGCGCTTTCGCGCTGGCCGCATAGACCGCCATTTCCGCCCTGCCGAACGGCGCGTCTCTAAGCGATCTCTAAAGCGCCGAGACCTGCTCGCGTTCCGCGACGCGGAACGAAGAGCCGCAGCCACAGGCTGCCACCACGTTCGGGTTCTCGACCTTGAAGCCCGCGCCCTGCAGGCCTTCCTGGTAGTCGATCGTTGAACCCTCGACGTACTCGAGGCTGTCACGGTCGACGAGCAGCTTGAGCCCGCGGCTCTCGAAGACGAGGTCATCGTCGCGCTGCTGGTCGAAGGCGAGCTGGTACTGGAAGCCAGAGCACCCGCCGCCACGTACGCCGACGCGCAGCCCCGCGACCGAGAGGTCGGCGTTCTGCGCCTCGAGGAACTCGCGGACCTTCTCTGCTCCAAGCTCGCTGATCGTGATCACGCCGTTGATTATAGGGCCTAGTTGCGCGCGCAATCGACTACTGTGGCTTCGATGCCTTCGGCAGAGGAGATCCGCGAGCAGATCGAGGCGGCGATCGACGGCGCCCGGGCCGAAGTGCTCGACACGACGGGCGGCGGAGACCACTTCCAGGCGACCGTCGTCGCGCCCGCTTTTGAGGGCATTTCGCGGATCAAGCAGCACCGCATGGTCTATGACGCACTCGGTGGCCAGGTCGGCGGTGCGATTCATGCGCTCGCGCTCACCACGCGCGCGGCCTAAGCAACGAACGAGCAGGAGCGAACCGTGTCCCAGAACGATTTCCCCGAGGTCCCGATGGCCCAGCCCGCGCCGGCCCCCGAGGCGGCGCCAGGCTCAAATGAGATCCGCGACGCGATTGCCCAGGCGATCGCCGAGCACCGCGTGATCCTCTTCATGAAGGGCACCCCGCAGGCCCCCGCGTGCGGCTTCTCCGCGCGCACCGTCGCAATCCTGCAGCAACTCGAAACAGAGTTCGCCGCGGTCGACATCCTGCCCGACCCGCGGATCCGCCAGGAGCTCTCGGCGATCTCCGAATGGCCGACGATCCCGCAGCTGTTCGTCGATGGCGAGCTCGTCGGTGGTTGCGACATCGTCACGGAGATGTTCGAGTCCGGCGAGCTCCAGTCAGCTCTCGGTTAGTTAGTGTCCGCGCCGATGGCGCAGGTCACCGTCACGACGGACACGACGCAGTACATGCCGGCGGAGCTGGCGCGAGGTAACGACATCGGCGTGGTCAGCCTCTACTGCGGCTGGTCGGCCGCGGAGGAGCGCGAGTCGCAGATGGTCGGCTATGACGCCTTCTACCGGCGGCTCGCCGACGACAGCGAACTGCCGACGACCTCGCAGCCCTCGATCGGCGACTACCTCGACCTGTGGCAGCCGCTGCTCGACGACGGTCGCGACATCGTGTCGGTCCACCTCGCGGGCGGGATCTCCGGCACCGTCGAGGCGGCGCGCCAGGCCCGCCTGCTGCTCGTCGAGCGCGGTCTCGGCGAGCGCGTCGAGGTGATCGACGGAGAAACCGGCTGCGGGGGCCTGGCCCTGCTCGCGCTCGCCGGCGCGGCGGCGGCGCGTTCGGGCGCGACGCGCGAAGAAGTCGCGTCGAGGATCGTGGAGGCCAAACGCCGGCTGCGGATCTGGTTCGCCCTGGACACGCTGACCTACCTGCGCCGCGGCGGGCGGATCGGAAAAGCGCAGGCCTGGCTCGGCGGCACGTTGAAGATCAAGCCGATCCTCTCGCTCGAATACGAAATCACCCCGGTCGAGCGGGTGCGCACCTCGCGCCGCGCCTTCGAGCGAATGGTCGACTACGCACAGGAGCTCAAGCGCATCGGCGCCGACGCGTGGGTCGTGCAGCACATTCAGGCTCCGGACGAGGCTGAGCGTCTGGCCGACCGCTGCCGCGAGGTCTTCGGCAGCGATCCGATCTTCGTCTCGGAGATCGGCCCGGTGATCGGGACGTATACCGGGCCGGGCCTGCTGGGCGTCGGCGGCGTCGCCGCTTCGGCGCTCGACTAGGTTCAGCGGGCGCGGCGGCGCCGGCGGCGGCGCAGCAGGGCACGCCCGACGATCAACGTGCCGAAGGCGACCGCACCGAGGACCAGTTCGGGCTCGTGGCGGCGAACGTGTGCCCGCCAGTCGAGCGTCTTCTCGACCTCGCCGCGCAGCTTGTCGACCGAGGAGACGAGTTCGCCTCGCTGCTGGTCGATCGAGTTGCGTATTTCCTCGGGTGTTCTGGCCATCACTCCTGCCCCTCAGCCGGAGGCCCGGCCTCCGGGTCGCTGTTCGGTGCCTCGGGCGTGCCCGCCGGCGGCTGATCGGCGCCCGCGGCGGGCGGCTCGGCGACCGTCGGCGGCGCGGCGGCCGGCGCCGGCGTGGGCCTCGCCGCCGCAGCCACGGCGACCGGAGCCGGCACGGGGGCCGCAGGTTGCTCTTCGAGCACCCCGGAAATGTCGCTGCGCAGTTTCTGGGCCTCGTCGATTGCCATCGTCGGAACCGGCGGCGCGCCTTTTTTGACGACTTTCGAGGCGACCAGCCCGGCGATCACGCCGAGGATCACAAGGATCACGGCCATCGCGAAGAAGCCCCAGAAGTACGTGAAGTCGTTGCCCGGCAGGATGTAATAGAGCAGCCACGCGCAGCCGATCAGCAGGAACAGCAGCGCGGTGACGAAGAACACGCCGGCGACGACGCCGACGACGGTGCCCTTGGCGATGCTCGTCGCCTTGACTTCGAGCTCGGCCTTGGCGAGTTCGATCTCCTCGCGAACGAGCTTGCTGGCGCGTTCGGATACCTCGGCGACCGCTGTCGCAAGGTTGGTCGGCTCCGGTTGCTGCCCTCCGCCGGAGGGCCCGGCGGCACTGCTCACTCGGGCGGCTCCTCGTCAAAGACGCGTTTCCATACAACGCGGGCGCTGCGGTTCACGAGGAAACTCGCGGCAGCCCCCATCGCTGCCAGCAGGCCGGTCCACATCAGTCGCTTCACCAGGTCGTCTTGCATGGTGCGCAGTGTACGCAGGCGGTGCAGCGGAACGCGCTCCCGGCGCGTCAGCCGACCTCGAGTCGTGCCGCTGCGGGCGCCTCGAGGCCGACGAAGATCGTCTCCACGACCATCGTCTTTGCCTGCTCGTAGTAGTCGTCGTCGCGCGGCAGCAGCCCGAAGATCCAGCCTGTCAGGAGCTGCTCGATCGCGCCGTAGAAGGCCATCGCGGCAAAGCGCGCTTCGACGTCCGGCTTGACCTGGCCGTCGGCTTGGGCCTTGGCGACTATCTCGCCGATCAGCTGGAATGCCGCGGAGATCTCGCCGAGGTGCTTGGCGCCGAACGAGTTCGCCGCACGCGTGACCTCGACGATGATCACCTTCATCAGGTCCGGGTCGTGGCGGTAACTGTCGACGATGAAGGAGGCGATCGAGTAGAGCTTTTCGCGCACCGGGACGGGCTCTGCGTCGGCCGCGCGGATCACCTCGAGCATCACGGTCCAGCGCTCGAGGAAGATCGTGTCGAGCAGCTCGTCCTTGCTCGAGAAGTAGTGGTAGAGCAGTCCGTGCGCGACGCCTGCCTCGTCCGCGATGTCCGAGACGCGGCAGGCGTGGAAGCCGCGCTTGGCGAACACGCGCACCGCGGCGCTGAGAATCTGCTCGCGCCGGTCGGCCTGCCGCGCGGTCATCCGGGCACCTCGCTGCGCTGCCGATAGGCGTCGGGCCGGCGCCCGGCCAGCGACGGCAGCGTTTCGCGCACCGCGGCGATCCGGCCGAGGTCGATCTCGGCGTCGATCACGCCAACCTGCTCGCCGCCGTCGGCGAGCACCTCACCCCACGGGTCGACGATCATCGAGTGCCCGCCGGAACGCATGCCGCCGCCGTGCTCACCGACCTGGTTGGCCGCGACGATGAACAGCTGGTTCTCGATCGCACGGGCGCGCAGCAGGATCTCCCAGTGGGCGGCGGTCGTGGTGTGGGTGAAGGCTGCGGGGATCGTGATCAGCTGCGCACCCTCGACGGCAAGCACGCGGTAGAGCTCCGGGAAGCGCACGTCGTAGCAGACCGTCAGGCCTACCCGCGTGCCGTCGGCGAGCCGGCAGAGCACGACCTCCTCGCCGGGAGCGGTGATCGCCGACTCGCGGTAGAGGTGCCCGCCGACCTCGACGTCAAACATGTGGATCTTGCTGTAGGCGCAGTGGACTTCGCCCCGCCCGTCGATCAGCAGGCTGGTGTTGCGCACCCGGCCGTCGGCGCCGCGCTCGAGCACCGAGCCGGCGAGCAAATCGATCCCGAGCTCCGCGGCGAGCTCCCGCGCGAGCGTCACCGGAGGCCCGTCGCGGTCGGCGACGGCAGCGAGCTGCTGCTCATCGGTGCCGAGCGCAGGCCACTTCTCGGGCAGTACCACGAACTGGGCGCCGCGCGCGGCGGCCTCTCTCACGAGCCGGTCGGCGGCCGCGAGGTTGCGCTCGACGTTGGAGTCGGCGTTCAGCTGGACGGCCGCGACGTGCATCGTTCTCCTTCCGGCCGCCATACGTGGGGCCGATTGGAAACAATACCCGCCCCCGCTCAGCTTGCGCCGGCCCGCCGCAGCGCCGCGATCAGCAGCTTGGAGTGCATCGCGCCGATCAGCTCGCGGAGCGGGTCCGTGCCGGCCTGCACGATCTCCAGCGCGCGCTCCACGTCGACCTCGCCGGCGAGCCGCTCGAGCAGCGCCCCGACCTCCTCCTCGACGAGCGGTTCGAGCGCCTCGCGGTAGCGCAGCGTGTCGTAGACGGTGAAGCCCAGCGCCTCGTCGTAGCCGCCGGCGCGGAAGCTCGCGATCGCCTCGATGATCTGGACGTCGTCTGCCCCGTAGCCGCCCCGACCGGGCGAAAGGACGTCGATCTCCTCGAGGCGCCCGAGCACGTTCACCGGCACCCCGTAGCGCGCTGCGGCTCGCCGGCGGGAGATGCGCTCCTCCCCGGCACCGCTCGCGAGCGAGTGCTCGATGATCCGGTCCTGGAGCTCGATCAGCGCGCCGACGCGCTCCGGGCTCTGGTCCAGTGCGCCGCGGATCACGCGCAGCGGCAGGAAGCGCTCCTCCTGCAGGCGCTTGATCAGCGCGATCCGCTCGACGTAGCGCGGCGGGTACCAGGCCATGTTGCGGCTGGTGCGCACGACGTCCGCCCCGTCGCCCAGCAGCCCCTCGCGAAGGTAGTACCGGATCGTTCCCGCGCTGACGCCGGAGCGCTCGGCGAGCTCGCTCATCTTGAGCAGCGGCTCACCGTCGAGGTCGGGTCTGCGGGCCGCCGCGCTCACGCCCGGAAGCCGACGTCCTGGATTTCATCGGTCGCGATCGCCGCGGCGCCCGCGTCGATCAGCGCAGCGACCTCGTCGGCCCCGTAACCCGCTTCCAGGAGCACCGCTTCGGTGTGCTCGCCGAGTGCGGGGCCGGGCAGGCGGCCGTGGCGCCCGGGGGTCCGCGAGAGCTTGACCGGGATGCCGAGCTGGCGGACCGGCTGCGCGGCGCCGGGCTGGTCGATCTCGACGACCATCCCGCGCGCCTGGACCAGCTCGGAGTCGAGCGCCTCATCGAGCTCGAGCACCGGCTCAAGACAGCAGTCGTGTTCGCGCGCGAACTGCTCCCACTCCGCGCGCGTCCTGGCCTCGAAGATCGCGCTGACGGCGCGGTGCGCGTCGCTGCCGGGCCTTTCGAACTGGGCCGCGATCAGGTCCTCGCGGTCGACCCCGCGACAGAACGCCTGCCAGAACTTCGGCTCCAGCGCCCCGAGCGAGACGAAACCGTCGCTGCACTCGTACGGCCGGTAACAGATCACCGCGCCGGCTAGCAGCAGCTCGCCGCGGCGCGGGACCGTGCCGTCGGCGAAGTAGGCGCCGGCGACCATCGCCAGCCACGACAGCGCGCCGTCGGACATCGACACGTCGACCAGCTGCCCCTCGCCCGAGCCTGGCCGGCCGGGGCCGCCGTCGCGCTCGCGCAGCGCGGCGAGGATCCCGAACGCGGCCATCAGCGCGCCGCCTCCGAGATCGGCGATCTGGCCTGCGGCCTGGACGGGCGGCCCGCCGGCGTCGCCGGTCAGCCCGAGCAGGCCGACAAGACCGAGGTAGTTCATGTCGTGGCCGGAGGCCGAGGTCTTCGGCCCGTCCTGGCCGTAGCCGCTGATCGCGCAGTACACGATCCCCGGGTTGACCTCGCGCATCCGCTCGTAGCCGACGCCGAGCCGCTCGAGCACGCCCGGCCGGAAGGACTCGAGCACGACGTCGTGCTCTGCCACGAGCCGTAGCAGCGCCTCGCGGCCGCCGTCGCTCTTGAGGTCCAGGCGCACCGAGCGCTTGTTGCGGTTCAGCGACAGGAACAGCGCCGAGCGGGCGCTCTCCTGCGCGCCGTCGACGTACGGGGGTGACCAGCGCACGTAGTCCCCCATGCCGGTGTCCTCGACCTTCAGAACGTCGGCGCCGAAGTCGGCCAGCAGCAGCGAGCAGAAGCCGCCCGGCAACAGGCGCGAGAGGTCCAATACGCGGATCCCCTCGAGCGGCAGACTCACCGCTCGATCCCCAGCATCGCGCGCGCCTCCTGCACCGTCGCGGGGCGCCGTCCGACGTCCTCGGCCATCGACCGGGCCTTGGCGATCAGCTCACCGTTGGAGGCGGCCATCCTGCCGTCGGGCAGGTAGAGGTTGTCCTCGAGTCCGACGCGGATCGAGCCGCCGAGCGTCAGCGCCGCGGCGACGAGCATCCACTGCTGGCGGGAGATGCCGATCACGCCCCAGTGTGACCCGGCGGGGATGTTGTCGACCATCGCCGCGAGGTTGCGCGCGGTCGGCGGGATGCCCCCGACGACGCCCATCACGCAGTCGACGTGCAGCGGCGTCTTGAGCACGCCCATGTCGATCAGCGGCTCGAGGCTGCCGACGTGGCCGACATCGAAACACTCGTGCTCGGGTTTGATGCCGAGCTCGTTCATCGCTTCGAGCAGCGCGATGATCTCGTCGAAGGGGTTCTCGAAGACCATGTTGAAGACGAACGCTTTGCGCGTGCGCGAGTACTTCGCGTAGTTCATCGAGCCCATGTTCAGCGCCGCGACTTCGGGCCGGCAGGCGCGCAGGTAGTCGATCCGCTTCTCGACGGGCACGCCGATCGTCCCGGTCGAGAAGTTGATGATCGCCGCGTCGCCGACCTCGCCGCGGATCGCGTCGCTGATCGCCTGGAAGTCCTCGATCTCATAGCTCGGCGTGCCGTCCGGTTTGCGGGCATGGATGTGGATGTGCACGCCGCCCTCGTCGACGATCCGCCGCGCCTCGGCGGCGTACTCGGCGGGCGTGTAGGGGATCGCCGGGCACTGCTCGCGGTTGGCGATCGCGCCGGAGATGGCGCAGGTGATCACTACGGGGTCATCGACGCTCATACCGGCACCACTCCGTTCCTCTTCCAGGGTCGCTCGACTTTCTTATTCTCGGCCATCTCGAGCGCCCGGCAGATCGTCACGCGCGTCTCGCGCGGGTCGATCACGTCGTCGATCATGTCGTTGCCGGCCGCGATGTAGACGTCGATGATCTTGCGGTACGCGTCGATCAGCTCGGCCTTCTTGGCCTCCGGGTCGTCGGCTTCGTCGACCTGCCGGCGCATCACGATCTCGACCGCTCCCTCGGCGCCCATCACCGAGATCTCGGCGCTTGGCCAGGCGACGATCAGGTCCGGTTCGTAGGCCCGGCCGCACATCACGAAGTAGCCCGCGCCGTAGGCCTTGCGGGTGATCACCGTGATCTTCGGCACCGTCG
This sequence comes from uncultured Solirubrobacteraceae bacterium, assembly GCA_963699425.1. Lineage (GTDB taxonomy): Bacteria > Actinomycetota > Thermoleophilia > Solirubrobacterales > Solirubrobacteraceae > Palsa-744. The sequence continues at coordinate 152,980 of CAVOTS010000001.1, forward strand.
CGTTGGCGACCGCGTAGAGCATCTTCGCGCCGTGGCGGATGATCCCCCCGGCCTCGACCTTCGAGCCGACCATGAAGCCCGGCACGTCCTGCAGGAAGACCAGCGGGATCCCGTAGGCGTTGCAGAGGTTGATGAAGTGAGCGGCCTTGTCGGCGGCGTCGTTGTCGAGGATCCCGCCGAGCTGCTTGGGCTGGTTGGCGACGATCCCCGCGGGCCGGCCACCGAAGCGCACGAAGCAGGTGATCAGCGTCTTGGCCCACTGGCCCTTGATGTCGAAGTGCTTGCCGTCGTCGGCGATCCGGCGGATCACCTCGTACATGTCGTAGGGCTTGCGGTTGGACTCCGGGAGCACGTCGAGCAGCTCCTCGTCGGCGCGGTCGATCGGATCGTCGGTCGCGACGAAGGGCGGTGCCTGTTCGCAGTTCTCCGGCATGAACGAGAGGTATTCCTTGATCCGCTGGATGCACTCCTCGTCCGAGGCGACTTCCATGTCCCCCACCCCGCTCTTGCGGCAGTGCACGCGCGAGCCGCCGAGCTCCTCCTGCGTGACGTCCTCGCCGACCGCGGCGCGCACGAGGTGCGGGCCGGCGAGCGCCATCGAGCCGCGGCCCTTGACCATCGGCACGAAGTCGGCGAGACCCGGGATGTACGCCGTGCCGGCGGCGCACGGCCCCATCAGCGCCGCGACCTGCGGGATCACGCCGCTCATCACCACCTCTTCGCGGAACAGGAAGCCCGAACCCGCGAACAGCGAGCCGACGGCCTCCTGGATCCGGGCACCGGCCGAGTCGAGCAGCCAGATGAACGGGATCCGCTTGGTCAGCGCGAGCTCGCGCAGCCGGGTGACCTTCAGCTCGCCGGTCATCCCCATCGAGCCGGCCATCACCGTGAAGTCGTACGCGCAGATCGCCGCCAGCCGACCGTCGACCTTGCCGTAGCCGGTCACGACGCCGTCGGCGGGCGCCTCACGGCCCTCCATCGCGCGCTGCGAGAAGTGCGGGCGGCCGTGGATCCCGAGCTCCACGAACGTCCCCTCGTCCGCGAGCAGCGCGATCCGCTCGCGGGCGGTGAGCTTTTCGGCGGCGTGCTGGGCCTCGATCTTCTGCCTCGCCGCCGCCGAGCTTGATCTGCTCGCGCCGGGCGAGCAGGTCCTCTACCAGCGGGCGCAGCAGCGACTCGGTCTGCTCGGTCATCAGTGTCCTTTCCAGACGGGCTCGCGCTTCTCGAAGAAGGCCGTCGCGCCCTCGCGGATGTCGTCGGTTGAGAACGCGAGCGAAAGCTGCGCGCGCAGGTAGTCCAGGGCCTCGTCGAGCGGCATGTCGAGCTGGCGGCGCATCGCTTCCTTGCCCAGGCGCATGATCACCGGCGAGTGCGAGGCGAGCTTGCCGGCCCACTCGTCGGCGAGCGCGTCGAGCTCGGCGTCCGCGACGACGCGATTGACGATGTTCGCGTCCAGCGCCTTGGCGGCGTCCCAGCGCTCGCCGAGCAGCAGCAGCTCGTTGGCCTGCTTGCGCGGAACGTTGCGGAAGATGACGGCCATGATCATGAACGGGAACGCGCCGATGTTGATCTCCGGCGTCCCGAAGCTCGCGCTCTCGCCGGCAACGATCAGGTCGCAGCACAGCGCGACGCCGAGCGAGCCGGCCAGCGTGTGCCCGCGCGTGACGCAGAGCGTCGGCTTGGAGAGCGAACAGATCGTCCGGAATAGTTCGACGAACCGCTCGCTGCCGAAGTGCTTGATCACCAGCGGCTCTTCCGCGGCGAAGCCGGCGAGGTTCGCGCCGGAGGAGAACGTCCGCTCGTGCGAGGAGCGCAGCACGACGGCGCGCACGTCCTCGCGCTCGTCGGCCTCGCGAAGGCGGCGTGCAGACCCTCGAGCATCTCGACCGAGAGGGCGTTGCGCCGCTCCGGGTCGTCCATCGTGATCGTCGCGACGCCGCGCTCGTCGACGTCGAGGATGACGGGGTTCTCGGTCATGGCCCGGCATCGTAACCCGAACCGCCGAATGATTGAAAGTGCGTAGCTTCACTCTTTACTTGTCGGCGGCGCTGCGTTACGGTGCCAAGGACCTTTCCCGGACCAGAGACCCAAGGAGCAACAGACCCCATGGCGACGAGCTCAGAGACCGTCATCAAGCCCGACTTCGAGGCCAGCCGCAAGCACTTCATCTTCACCGAGGAGCACGAACAGCTGCGCGAGTCGATCCGCAACTTCGTCGTCAAGGAGCTCGCGCCGCACGCCGAGGAGTGGGAGGAGACAACCTTCCCCGACTCGGTCTTCGGGCGGATGGGCGAGCTCGGCTTCCTCGGTCTCGACAAGCCCGAGCAGTACGGCGGCCAGGGCGGCGACTACTACACGAGCCTGGTGCTCGCCGAGGAGATCGTGCACGCCAATTCGCGGCGGCCTGGCGATGGGCCTCGCGGTCCACACGGACATGGCGATGCCGCCGATCCTGCTGCTCGGCACCGAGGAGCAGAAGCAGGAGTGGGTCGTGCCCGCGATCAAGGGCGAGAAGATCCTCTGCCTCGGGATCACCGAGCCAGACGCCGGCTCGGACGTCTCGGGGATCAAGACGCGCGCGGTCAAGGACGGCGACGAATACGTGATCAACGGCTCCAAGACCTACATCACCAACGGCCATCGCGCCGACGTGATCGTGCTCGTCACGAAGACGGACCCCGACGCCGGCTATGACGGCTTCACGCTGTTCCTCGTGCCGATGGACGCTCCCGGCGTGATCCGCGAGAAGCGCCTGCAGAAGCTCGGCATGCACGCCTCGGACACGGCGCTGCTGGCCTTCCAGGACGTCCGGGTCCCGGAGAGCGCGGTGCTCGGCCAGGTCGGCAAGGGCTTCTACCACATCATGTGGGAGCTCCAGGGCGAGCGTCTGATCGGCGCCGCCGGCTGCGTCGCGGGCGCCCAGAAGTGCTTCGACGTCACGCTGAACTACGCCAAAGAGCGCAAGGCGTTCGGCCGCGAAATCGGCCGCTTCCAGGCGATCCGCCACAAGTTCGCGGAGATGGCCACGAAGATCGAGTCGGCTCGCCAGATGACCTACTCGACCGCATGGCGCTTCAACAACGGCGAGTACCCGGTTCGTGAGATCTCGATGGCCAAGCTGCACGCCGCGCGCGTGGCCTGCGAAGTCGCCGACGAATGCATCCAGATCCACGGCGGCGCCGGCTACATGAAGGAGTACGGCGTCGAGCGCGTCTGGCGCGACATGCGCCTGAACCGGATCGGCGCGGGCACCGACGAGATCATGCTCGACGTGATCGGCCGTTCCTACGGCCTCTAGCCGCCCGCGGTGCCGCCGACCCCTCCCTTCACCGAGGAGCACGAGGAGCTCCGCGCATCGGTGCGCGGTTTCATCGAGCGCGAGCTCGCGCCGCACGCCGAGCGCTGGGAGGACGAGGAATGGTTCCCGAACGACGTCTTCCCGAAGCTCGCCGCGCAGGGGCTGCTCGGCCTGAAGTACCCGGAGGAGCTCGGCGGCCAGGGTGGCACGTGGCTCGATGATGCGGTACTCGCCGAGGAGCTCGCGCGGATCGGCTCCGGCGGCGCCGCGGCCGGGATCGGCGCCCACATCTCGATCGCCACGCCGCCGATCTGGAAGTTCGGCGACGACGGCCAGCAGCGAGCGCTACCTCGCGCCGGCGATCCGCGGCGAGAAGATCGGCGCCCTCGGGATCACCGAGCCCGGCGCCGGATCGGACGTCGCGGGCCTGCAGGCGGCGGCCCGGCCCGTCGACGGCGGCTGGCTGGTCAACGGCGAGAAGACCTACATCACCAACGGCGTGCGCGCCGACTTCATCGTCACGGCGGTCAAGACGAGCGCAGCAGGGCGGCCATGACGGGATCTCGTTCCTGATCGTCGACCACACCGACGAGGTGGTCTCGGCGCCGCTGAAGAAGCTCGGCTGGCACGCCTCGGACACCGCGACGATCAGCTACCAGGACGCCTTCGTCCCAGCCGAGAACCTGCTCGGCGGCCTCAACGAGGGCTTCAAGCTGATCATGGCCAACTTCCAGTGGGAGCGGCTCGTGATGGCGCTCGGCGCGGTCGGCGCGATGCAGCTCGCCTACGAGAAGACGGCCGCCTACGCCAGGGAGCGCACAGCGTTCGGCCGGCCGCTCTCCGGCCACCAGGCGATCCGCCACAGGCTCGTCGACATCGCCACGCGCCTGCACACCTGCCGCTGCGTGACCTACGACGCGCTGCGCCGCTTCGTCGAGGACGAAGCCGCCGTGAGCGAGGTCACGATGGCCAAGCTCGTGACCCAGCGCGCCGCCTTCGAGGTGATGGACGAGTGCCTGCAGATCCACGGCGGCGCCGGCTACATGCGCGAGTTCTGGGTCGAGCGCGCCGCGCGCGACGCACGCCTGGGCCCGATCGGCGGCGGCACCGACGAGATCATGCGCGAGATCCTCGGCCGCGTACTGGCCCTGTAGAGCCCGGCGGGGATAAGGTTCCCGGGCCCCCAACCAAAGGAGTGAAGGCAACGATGGGAGTACTTGACGGCAAAGCCGCGATCGTCACCGGCTCGGCGCGCGGAATCGGGCGCGCGACAGCGGAGCTGCTCGCCGCGCAGGGCGCACGGGTCCTGATCAATGACCTCGACGGCGACGTCGCCCAGCAGGCGGCCTCCGAGATCGCAGGGCGAGACGACTGTCTTCTCCGGCGACCTCACCAAGCCCGGCGTCGCGGAGGCGCTGGTCAAGAAGGCCGCCGACGACTTCGGCCAGATCGACATCATCGTCAACAACGCGGGCTACACGCTCGACGCGCCGATCCACAAGATGAGCGACGAGCATTTCCAGGCGATGCTCGACATCCACCTCGTCGTCCCGTTCCGCGTGATCAAGGCCGCCGCACCGTACCTTCGCGAGCCGGCCAAGCAGGAGCGCGAGGAAGGCAAGGAGGTCTTCCGCAAGATCGTCAACGTCTCCTCGACCTCCGGCACGTTCGGCAACGCCGGGCAGGCGAACTACTCGTCCGGCAAGGCGGGCGTCGTCGGCCTGACGAAAACGATCGCCAAGGAGTGGGGCCAGTTCAAGGTCAACGTCAACGCTGTCGCGTTCGGCTTCGTCGACACCCGCCTCACGCAGGCCAAGGTCGACGAGAACACGATGACCAAGGACGGCGAGACGATCCAGCTCGGGATCCCGGAGAACCTGCGCGCGATGGCCTCGATGATGATCCCGCTCGGGCGTCCCGCGACTCCCGAGGAGGCGGCCGGCGGCGTGTTCTTCCTCTGCTCGCCGTGGTCGAACTACGTGCACGGCCAGACGCTGCACGTGACGGGCGGGCTGTTCGGGGGAATGACCGGCTAAGCGGTCAGAAGTCCCTCACACGGCGTTCGCGCTGCGCCGGCCCTTACAAGGTCGGCGCGGGTCGACCGCAGGCGAACATCTCGCGTGCGGCCCGCTCGCCATCCGTCCACCCGCCGGCACGCGCCCGTCGATCCGCCCGGGCGATCTGTTCTGCTGTCCATGCACCGCGCAAGGGCGTCGTCTCCCGCGACGCGCTTGCCAACAACCTGGAGGTAGCAATGGCCGAGATTCCAGACCAGCCTTCCGAGGGCGAGGTCCCCGTCGACCCGGCGGCGGCCACCGGCCCGCCGCCGGCGCCGCCGCTGCCGCACGTCGAGTACGCGCCCGGCGAGACGGCGATGAATCCGGTGTCCGCGTGGAAGCTCGTCGTACTCGAGCGGTACACGAAGTTCGATGGCCGGGCCCTGCGTCAGGAGTACTGGTGGTTCGCCCTGGCCAACTTCATCGTCCTGATCGCGCTGTTCATCCTGTCCGCGATTTCGAAAGTCTTCTTCGTCCTCTACTTCCTTTACGCGATCGGCGTCATCATTCCGAGCATCGCGGTGACTGTCCGCCGCCTGCACGACACCGATCGCAGCGGCTGGTGGATCCTGATCGACTTGATTCCGTTCATCGGCCCGATCGTGCTGCTCGTGTTCCTGTGCATCGACAGTTCGCGCGGTCCGAACAAGTACGGCGAATCCGAGAAGTACCCGCTGGCAGCCTGACCACGGGATCGCCTGCGCGGCGGCTCCTGCGCTCGGGGACTACACCGAGCGCAGGTCGAGCAGGCAGCCGGAGAAGTATTCCCCGGCGGCCGAGCAAAGGTACGCCACGAGCGTCGCGACATCCGCGGCGCTCGTTTCGTCTCCGCGAGCGATCGCGACGACCGTGATCGCCCGTCGTGCCCACTCGATCGAGAGCGTGCGCGCCAGGTTCTCGAGCGCCGCGGCGGCGGCCTCGTCAGGCGGCGCTACCAGGAGGATCCGCCCGCCGCGCTCTGACTCGATCAGCCGCCCGGCGTAGGCGTGGACTGCCGCCCACACCTCGCTGAGCGAATCCCCGAGCGCCGGCCCAGCGGCGCCCGCGGCGTCGACGACGAGCGCCTGCGGGTCGTCCCCGGGCTCCTCGACCTGGGCGCCGAGCCCGGCGAGCAGCTCGCGACAGGACTGGGCGACGTCGCCATCACCGACCGCGGTGACAGCGATCCGCGTCCCGACGAGCAGGCCGGGGCGCAGGAGGTCGGCGGGCGCGCTCAATAGTCGCGGTCCGTCGGCGGGTCTTCGTGGATTCCCGCGGGCGGCACGGCTATCGGCTCGAACGGCTCGAGGCCGCCTCGGGGGCCGCCGAGGGCTTTGAGCTTGAAGTACATGACCGCCGCCGCGAGCGCGCTCACGGGGGCCAACAGGACGCGGAAGACAACGGTCACGACGATCCCGACAGCGGTGCTCACGGCGAAACCGATCAGGCCGATGACGAGCGAAACGATGAAGACCAGGATGAAGAGCAGCACGAGGACCCCGAACACCTGCCACGCGTGGCCGCGCACCATCGCCCGGCTCATTGACAGCGATTTGAGGCCCCCGGGCCGCTCGAGCACGATGATCGGCGCGAACACGGCCCAGACGGTGATCAGGATCAGCCCGGGCACGATGAAGAACACGAACCCGATCACGGTCGCGATGCCGGCGACGAGCGAGACGACGATCAGGCTGCCAAGGACGGGAATCACGGACCGCAGAAGCCGCCCCGCGTCGGGGTGGTCCTGGCCTTTTTCGACCGCGTCGACGAGCTCGACGACCATCCCCGTGAAGACGAACTGGGCGACGAAGCCGACAACTGTGGCGAGGAAGGCAAGCCCGAGATTGCTGCTGCGTTCGAGGACCACCGCGAGGATCGCGGGAAGGCCGATGATCAGAGCCGACACCGGTACCCACACCGAGGCCTGGTCCCCGTAGACCGAGAACACGCGGCCGATCACGCCGCCGATATCGAGCTGCTTGCCTTCCACCGCTACCTCCCGGTTTGCTGGCCGTGTGCGGACAGGCTACGCCACCGCGGGGCCGCCAGAGCGGCGCTGCTCGCGGTAGCGGCGCTTGACGGCCTTGCGTCCGTCCCGCTGGATGCCGTCGTACATGCCGCGGATCTGGTCGAGGATCGCGTCGGCGACCGCCTGCTGCTGCTCGCGAGTCGGATCGTCGGTCTGCTCCCAGATCATCGGCTCGCCGTACTGGACCGTGACGCGCGGAAACTGCAGGCGCTTCCAGTTGCGGACCTTCGAGGAGCCGACGACCGCGACCGGTACGACCGGCGCGCCGCTTTCGAGCGCGATCCGCCCGATCCCCGGCCGGGCCTTCTCGGCGACTTTGCCGGTCCTGGATCTCCCCCCCTCGCAGTACATGCAGATCGTGCCGTCGCGGGCGAGGATCGCCTCGGTCGTCGTGAAGGCCTCTTCGTCGCGGGCGCCGCGCATCACGGGGTACACGCCGCCGTAGCGGTAGATCAGGTCGGCCGGCGATTTGAAGAGCTGGGACTTGGCCATGAAATGCACGCGCCGGCGGATGAAGCAGCCGACGAGAAAGTGGTCCATGAAGGAAAAGTGGTTCGGCGCGAGGATCAGCGGTCCCGAGCCGGGCACGTTCTCGACACCGATCTGCCGATTGCGCAGCACGAGCAGCATGTAGGGCGTCAGCGTCAGCCGCACGGCCTCGTAGACGAAGTTCGCCTCGCCGCGGCGGACCTGTTCGTGGTAGCGGGTGAACGTCTCCGGCGGACGGGGGTCGACGTACTGCTGCTCGCGGAGCTTGACGTCCTCGCTCATCAGGGCGAGCCTAGATCATCGAACCGCGGCGAACCCGCTGGCGTCCACGCGCCCGACACGCGCGCCCAATATCTTCCACGCGACCGCAGACGATCGAGTAACGGAGGAAGCGATGACCGACATCCCGGCTCACATCACCGGAACGGTGTGGAAAATCGAGTGCGAGGTCGGCGACGAGATCGCCGAGGGCGACGTCGTGGCGATCCTCGAGTCGATGAAGATGGAGATGCCCGTCGAGGCCGAGGATGCCGGCACCGTCGTCGAGATCCGTTGCGCGGAGGGGCAGTCCGTGAGCGAGGGCGACACCCTCGTCGTGCTTGAGTAGCTCAGTGGCCGCTGCCAGCGAAGCGGGCGAGCTGCTGGTCGACGAGCCGTCGGCCGGCGTCGTGCGCCTGACGATCTCCAACCCCGCCAAGCGCAACGCGCTCGACCACCCGATCCTCGACGCGATCACGGCTCAGCTGTCGCAGCTCAGTGAGGCGAACGCAGCGCGCTGCGTGATCATCACCGGCGCGCACGGGATGTTCTCGGCGGGCTACGACATCGGCGAGATCCCGGCCGATGAATTCGAGCAGCGCGCCGAGGCCCTCGTCGCGCACCCCTTCACGGAGGCGATCGAGGCGCTCGAGGCCTTCCCGCTGCCGACACTCGCGGCGCTACCGGGCCACACGATCGGCGGCGGGCTCGAGCTCGCGCTGGCGTGCGACCTGCGCATCGCAAGGAGCGCGATCAAACTCGGCATGCCGCCCGCCAAGCTCGGACTCGTGTATTCGCACACCGGGCTGCGGCGCTTCATCGACGCCGTCGGCGCTGCGCGCACGCGCGAGCTGTTCCTCACCGGCGAGTACGTCGACGCCGAGCTCGCGCTGAGCTGGGGGCTCGTCAATCGCGTCGTGCCCGAGGACCAGCTCGAGCCCGCGACGCTCGCGCTGGCCGCGACGCTCGCCGCCAACGCGCCGCTCTCCCAGCGCGGCAACAAGCGCGTGATCGCCGAGCTTTTGCACTACGAGGCGCAGCTTCCGGCCCACGTCGAGCAGGAACTGATCGAGCTTCGCCGCGCCTCGTTCGCCTCGCAGGACATGCGCGAGGGGATGCGCGCGTTCGCCGAGCGCCGGCCGCCGGTCTGGCGCGGCGAATAGATCCCGCAGCTTGCGGACCTCTGCGGCGCACGCGTCCGCCGAATTCCATAGCTTGTCCCCCGTGCCGCCCCTGATTTCACGCCAGGAGGCCCTCACGCTGGGGGAACTCGAGGACCACCAGGCGATCGAGGAGCTGATCGAGCGCGCCTGGCGGGCGCGCGTCGAGCATTTCGGCGACTCGACCGACCTTTGCTCGCTGGTCAACGCGAAGTCCGGCGGCTGCGCCGAGGACTGCGGCTTCTGCGCCCAGTCGCGCTTCGCCGAAGCCGAGACCCCGATGCACGCGATGATGGAGCCCGACCAGATCCTCGAACACGCGCGCGCCGCCGAAGCGGCCGGCGCCCACCGCTTCTGCATGGTCACCCAGGGCCAGGGGCTCTCCAAGCGGGACTTCGAGAAGTACCTCGAGGGGGTGCGGCTCGTCTCCGAGCACACCAACCTCAAGCGCTGCGCATCGATCGGGCACATCTCGCCCGATCGCGCGCGGGCGCTGAAGGACGCGGGCGTCCAGCGCGTGCACCACAACGTCGAGACGGCCCACAGCTACTACGGCGAGGTGACGAGCACGGTCCGCTACGAGGGCCGGCTGCGGACGATCGAGGCTGTGCGGCTCGCGGGGCTCGAGACCTGCGTCGGCGGGATCCTGAACCTCGGCGAGAGCCGTGAGCAGCGGGTCGAGATGGCCTTCGAGCTTGCCGAGATCGACCCGACGAGCGTCCCGATCAACATGCTGAACCCGCGGCCCGGCACCAAGTTCGGCGACCGCGAATACATGGATCCCTGGGAGGCCGTGAAGTGGATTGCGATCTTCCGGCTGATCCTTCCCGACGCGCTGTTCCGCCTCTGCGGGGGGCGCGTCGAGAACCTCGGTGAGCTGCAGCAGCTCGGCGTGCGGGCCGGGATCAACGGCGTGATGCTCGGCAACTTCCTCACGACGCTCGGCAACGAGCCGTCGCTGGACCACGAGATGTTCGTTCGTGAAGGGCTGAACATCGCCCGCCCGCGGGACAACGCCGCGAACCCGCGCCCCGATAACCGCTCCGGTTGGATGCAGGGCAGCTCGCCGGTCGACGGCGAACTGCCGAGCGAGCAGCCGGCGGCCACGATCGACCTGAACATTCGAGTCTGGGATCCATCGACCCAGCTGCGCTTCAAGGCGAAGGCGCACGTTCCCCCGCGCCCGGACGGCGCCACGAACAAGGTTCCGGCCGCCTAATCGCCGCGTGACCGACGTCGCGGCCCGCCTGCAGGAGATCGAGCAGCTCGGCTTGAGCCGCCGAATGCGGATGATCAGCGGCCCCCAGGGGCCCAACGTCATCCTCGACGGCGAGCCCGTGCTGCTGCTGTGCTCCAACAACTATCTCGGGCTCGCCGACCACCCGCAGGTCCGCGAGGCCGCGGCCGACGCGGCACGGCGCTGGGGTGTCGGCGCGGGCGCCTCGCGCCTGATCTCCGGGACGATGACGATCCACCGCCGGCTCGAGGAGCAGCTCGCCGAGCTGATCGGGACCGAGGCCTGCGTGCTGTTCGGCTCCGGGTACCTCGCGAACCTCGGCGTGATCGGGGCGATGGCCGGGCGCGGCGAGACGATCTTCTCCGACGAGCTGAACCACGCTTCGCTGATCGACGGCGCGCGCATGGCGCGATCCGAGGTCGTCGTGTACCGCCACCGCGACATGGAGCACCTCGAGTCGCTGCTCGAGCGCTCGGGCCGCGGCGGCAAGCTGATCGTGACCGACTCGATGTTCTCGATGGACGGCACCGTCGCGCCGCTCGAAGACATCGTCGACCTGGCGCGCGAGTACGACGCGCAGACGATCGTCGACGAGGCGCACGCGATCGGCGTGCTCGGGCCGGGCGGTCGTGGTGCCGCGGCGCGCGCCGGCCTGGAGGGCGAGATCGACGTGGTGATCGGAACGCTCGGCAAGTCGCTCGGCAGCTACGGCGCGTTCGCGTGCGCCAACGAGCAGACGATCCGCCTGCTCGTCAACAGCGCTCGACCGCTGATCTTTTCCACCGCGCCCGCCCCGCCCGCCGTCGCCGGGGCGCTGGCTGCGCTGAAGATCATGCGCGAGCGCCCCGATCGGGTGGCGAAGCTGCGCACAAACGCCCGGACGCTGAGGGGCGCCCTGGCACAGGAGGGCTTCCCCGTCGGCGAGAGCCCGATCCAGATCGTGCCGCTGATCATCGGCGACGAGCACCAGACGATGGGCGTCTGCCGCGCGGCGCTCGAACGCGGGATCTTCGCGCAGGGCATCCGCCCGCCGACGGTTCCGGCCGGCACAGGCCGTCTGCGCCTGACGGTCATGTCGACGCACAGCGCGGCCGAGCTGCGCGAGGCCGCCGGCGCGCTGGCGGCCTCGGTCCGCAGCGTGGGACTCGACCCCGAGGGCCTTGTCCCCGCGATCAGCGAGCTCGAGCCGCAGACCGTCGAGCCGCTCTACGCGGTGCCCGGCGACGAGGACCCGATCGATGTGACGGCACGGCCGTTCGACTTCGAGGCACTCGGCGCACAGCCGCCTTTCGACTCGGACCGCTCGGGCCAGGCGGCATAGAGAAGCACTGAATTTCGCCGAACGGTCGGGCGTCCGTGCAACGATGCGCGCGACGACCCCCCGCCGCGCCCGCGGGGCAACCCCCGCCAACACAGGAGGCTCAAATGGACCTGCAGCGCAAGCTCACGGTCGAGTTCATCGGCACTTTCTTCTTCGTCTTCGCGATCGGCCTGGCCGTCGCCAACGCGGGCACGCTGGCACCGCTCGCGATCGGCTCCGCGCTGATGGTGATGATCTTCGCCGGGGGCCACGTCTCCGGCGGGCACTACAACCCGGCGGTCAGTACCGCGGTGCTGCTGCGGGGCAAGATGGCCAGCAACGAGTACCTGCCGTACATTGCCGCGCAGATCCTCGGCGCGCTGCTCGCCGCCGGTGTCATCTCGGCGCTCGGCTACTCGCCGGCTAGCGTCGCCCACGTGGCCTCGGCCGGCAAGATGCTGGTCGTCGAGTTCGTCTTCACCTTCGGGCTCGCCTGGACCGTCCTCAACGTCGCCACGACCCGCGGCACGGAGGGCAACTCGTTCTACGGCCTGGCGATCGGCTTCGTCGTCGTCGTCGGTGCGTTCGCCGCCGGACCGATCTCAGGCGGGGCCTTCAACCCGGCTGTCGCGATCGGCGCGATGGCGTTCGGGCTGTTCTCGTGGAGCAACGTCTGGATCTACCTGATCGCCGAGTTCCTGGCCGGAGCGGTGGCGGCCTGGATCTTCCTTTACACCCAGCCCGGCGAGAAGGTCAGCGGCGACCAGCTCGCGGCGGAGACGGAGAGCTAGCCTCGACGCGCGGGTGAGCACGACGCGTGGACTATTCGTAACCGGCACCGACACGGGCGTCGGCAAGACGATCACGAGCGCCGCGCTGCTCGCGGCGATGCGCGCCGCGGGCGAGCCGGTGCTGGCGTACAAGCCGGCGGTGACCGGCACCGAGGAACCGCCCGGCGCCTGGCCCCCGGACGATCAGCTCCTGGCGCGCGTCAGCGACGACGACCCGCGGGCCGTGACCAGCGCGACGTTCGGCCCGCCGCTCTCGCCGCACCTTGCGGCGCGGCTGGCGGGGCAGCCGCTCGACCCCGCGGCGCTGATCGCCCGTGCGCGCGAGCGCGCCGCCACCGGGACGCTGGTCGCCGAGGGGGTCGGCGGCCTGCTCGTGCCGCTCACCGACAGCTTCACGATCCGTGACCTCGCGGCGGCGCTCGCGCTGCCGGTGGTGATCGTCGCGCGGACCGCCCTGGGCACGATCAACCACACGCTGCTGACGATCGAGGCAGCGCGCCACGCGGGCCTGACCGTCGCCGCCGTCGTGCTGAACCAGTGGCCGGCGGACCCGGGGGTGCTCGAACTCTCCAACCGCGAGACGCTCGCCGCGCTCGGGGAGGTCGAAGTCGCGACGCTCGGCCGTGTCGCGGACATCGATGGGCTCGCGGCGGCCGGCGAGAGCCTGCCGTGGCGGCGCTGGCTGGCTCAGCCGACCTCGGCGGCGGCGCACATCGCCTGAGCAACGCGGTCGAGGTCGGCTTCGCCGATCACGTACGGCGGCATCGCGTAGACGAGGTTGCGGAACGGGCGCAGCCAGACGCCGCAGGCGACAGCGGCCGCGCTGGCCGCGGCGACGTCGACCGCGTGGTCAAGTTCGATCACGCCGATCGCGCCGCGAACCCGGACCTCGCCGACGCCCGCGAGCTCGCCGGCCGGTGCGAGCCCCGTGCGCAGGCCCGCCTCGATCGCGGCGACCTGTTCGCGCCAGGCGCCATCGGCGAGCAGCTGCAGCGACGCGAGCGCCGCGGCACACGCGAGCGGGTTGCCCATGAACGTCGGGCCGTGCATCAGCCCGCCGCCCTCGCCGGCAGAGACCTGGGCCGCGACCTCGGCGGTGCAGAGCATCGCCGCGGCCGTCATGTAGCCGCCGGTCAGTGCCTTGCCGACGCACATCACGTCCGGGACCACGCCCGCGTGTTCGCAGGCGAACAGCTCGCCGGTACGCCCGAACCCCGTCGCGATCTCGTCGAAGACGAGCAGCATCCCGTGCCTGTCGGCCGTCTCACGCAGCACGCGCAGCGAGTCCGGCGCGTAGAAGTGCATGCCGCCGGCGCCCTGGACGACCGGCTCGATCACGATCGCCGCGACCTCATCGGCGTGGCGCGCGGCGAGCTCCTGAACCGTCGCGCTCCACTGCTCGTCCGCGGGGCCTCCCGAGGCACCCGGCGGACGAGGCGCGAAGAGCTGCCGGGGCAGCAGGCCGGTGAACAGCGAGTGCATCCCGCCGACCGGATCGCAGAGCGCCATCGCGCCGGCGGTATCGCCGTGATAGCCGCCGCGGACGGTCATCAGGCGCGTGCGCTGCGGGCGCCCGACCGCGCGCTGGTACTGCAGCGCGAGCTTGATCGCGACCTCGACCGAGACCGAACCGGAGTCGGCGAGGAACACGCGGTCGAGCTCGCCCGGCGCGAGCGCGACGAGGGTGTCGGCGAGTTCGATCGCGCCGCGGTGCGTGAGCCCGCCGAACATCACGTGGGCCATGCGGCCGAGTTGGTCTTCCAGCGCGCGGTCGATCGCCGGGACGCGGTAGCCGTGGATCGCGCACCACCACGACGCCATCGCGTCGATCAGCTCGCGCCCGTCGGCGAGCTCGAGCCGCACGCCGCTCGCCCCGACGACGGGCAGCGAAGCGTGCGCGGCGGGCAGTGCGCCGTAGGGATGCCAGACGCGCTCGGCGTCGTGCCGAAGCAGCGTCGACCAGTCGCTCATCGCGCCGCGGCGGTCAGTCCTCGTAGCGCGTGAATTCGCTCTTGCGCGCTCCGCACACGGGGCAGAACCAGGTGTCCGGGATCTCCTCGAACGGGGTGCCGGGCGGAATCCCGCCGTCGGGGTCGCCTTCGTCGGGGTCGTAGATGAACCCGCAGGACTCGCAGATCCAGCGCTGCAGCGTCTCGGTGGCAGTCATGGTCTTTCGCGCTCCTCGTCTCGGCAACCTTCGCGCGCGAAGCCTATCGAGGCGATAGCCTGCGGCGGTGGCCAGCGAGGGAATCGGGGTAGAGAGCGAGGTCGGCCAGACGCTCAACGAGGGGGTCCCCGCAGTGCCGCGACAGGCCGCTTCGGTGATCGTGCTGCGCGGCGGCGAGGACCTCGAGGTGCTGCTCGTCCAGCGCACGCCGAAGGCCCGGTTCATGGGCGGCGTCTGGGTCTTCCCCGGCGGCGCGGTCGATGCCGCGGAGGGCGAGGGTGACGCCGCGCACCGCGCTGCCGGCGTGCGCGAGCTCGCCGAGGAGGCCGCGATCGAGGTCGCGGGCCCCGACAGCCTCGTCCCTTTCTCGCGCTGGATCACGCCACGGGAGGTCTCGATCCGCTTCGACACGCACTTCTTCCTCGCCGAACTCCCCGCCGGCCAACAGGCACGGGTCGACGGCGAGGAGTGCGTCGACTACCGCTGGGCCGCGCCCCAGGAGGCGCTGGAGGCGAGCGAGAGCGGCGAGCTACCGATGGTCTTCCCGACGATCAAGCACCTGCAGCAGCTCGCACCGTTCGGCTCGGTCGCCGAGCTGCTCACTTACGCGCGCGGGCGCGAGGTGCTGCCGGTCGAGCCTCGCGTGGTGATGGAAGGCGAGGTGGCGCGGATCGTCCTGCCCGGCGAGCCGGGATACGGCGACGAGTGAGCGGTTCGCGGCCGCAGAGCGAGCCGCTGCTCGATGACTACTCGCGGCAGGCGCTGACCTACGACCGCTCGCGCGCCGCCGACGGCCCGCTGACCGAACTGATCGACCGTGCACTGCGCCCGGCCCCCGGGCCGCGCCTGATCGACATCGGCGGCGGGACGGGCAACTACGCGGCCGCGCTCGCCGCCCGCGGCTGGCGGCCGCTCGTGGCGGACATCTCGGCGCCGATGCTCGAGCGCGCGGCGGCGAAGGGACTGGCGACCTTGCGCACGGACGCGCAGGACCTCGCGGGAGTCGAGGATGCCTCATTCGACGCGGCGCTGATGTTCTCGATGCTGCACCACCTCCCGCAGCCCGACGCGGCGATCGCCGCCGCCTCGCGTGCGCTCGTTCCCGGCGGGCGCCTGGCGATGCTCGCGTTCTCGCGTGAGGATGGCGAGTCGGTCTGGCTCGCCGACTATTTCCCGTCGAGCGCCGCATGGGTCAAGACGAGCCACATGCCGCGCTCGGCCCTCGTCGCGCTGTTGCCCGGCTGTGAGCAGCAGATCGTCACGTTCTCCGGCGAGGACATGAACCTCGCCAGCCTCGCGGGCCGCCCGGAGCTCGTACTCGACGCCGGCTACCGGGCTCAGACGAGCTACTTCGAGCGGCTCGCGCGCGACGATCCGCGAGGACTGGACGAGGGCCTGGCCCGGCTCGCGCACGACCTTGCCGCGGGACGCGCACCGCGACGGCCGGGCACGGCGACGCTGCTGAGCTGGACCCGCCCCTAGGGACCTACCAGTCGCCGAGCTCGAACTGCTGGCGCTCCACGCCGTCGGGCAGGCGCGCTTCGCCGTCGAGCTTCTCGAGATGGGCCGCGAGCGTGACCGCCGCCGCGGGCCGCAACACCGCCGGCGCGTCCGACCAGGCGCTGTCGAGCAGGTCGTCGGTCGTGCGCAGCCCGGCGTCGAGCGCCGCCACCAGGCGCCGCTCGCGCGCGAGGCGGTGATCGATGTACTCGAGCAGCTTCGCGCGCGGCTCGAAGACGGCCGGGCCGTGGCCGGGGCAGATCACCGCGAGCTCGGGGATCTCCGCGATCCGCGCCAACGCCGCGAGGTAACGCGCAAGCGAGTTCTCGCCGGGGGCCACGAAGACGCTGCCTTCGCCTAGCACCGCGTCGCCCGTGAAGCAGACCCCGGCGCCGACGAACGCGAAGTGGTCGGCGCTGTGGCCGGCGGTCGCCACGGCGCGCAGCGGTCCGATTCGCTCCTCGTCCGCCAAGGGGCGGGCGCCGAGCCGCGTCGCCGCCGCGTAGACCGGGGCCGCCGGGTAGCGCGCGCGCAGCTCGTCGAGCGCGCCGGCATGGTCTGCGTGAGCGTGGGTGAGCACGATCGCGCTCGGGCCGCCTCGCTGGTCGAGCGCCAACGCCACGGCGGCGGCGTGCTCGGGCAGGTCGGGGCCCGGATCGACGAGGACCGGCTGATCGTCGCCGAGCAGCCAGCTGTTTGATCCCGTGAGCGTCATCGGCCCGGGGTTGTGCGCCGTCACGCGCACGACGCCGAGGCCGGCGAGCCGGTCCGTTTCGGCCCGGCGCTCCATCGCCTACGTCAGGCTGGCCATCACGTGCTTGACGACCGTGTAGTCCTCGAGCGAGTACATCGAGAGGTCCTTGCCGTAACCGGACTCCTTGAAGCCGCCGTGCGGCATCTCGGAGACGAACGGGATGTGATCGTTGATCCACACGCAGCCGAAGCGAAGCGCCTTCGAGACGCGCAGCGCGCGCCCGACGTCCCGCGTCCAGACCGACGCCGCGAGACCGTACTTCGTCGCGTTCGCCCACTCGATCGCCTGCTCCTCGTCGCTGAACTGCTGGACCGTGATCACCGGTCCGAAGATCTCGCGCTGGATCATCTCGTCGTCCTGCTCGAGCCCGGCGATCACCGTCGGCTCGACGAAGAACCCCGGACGGTCGGCCTGGTCCCCGCCGGTCACGACCTCCGCCCGGTCAGGGCGGCGTTCGATGAAGCCCGTCACGCGCTCGAGCTGTCTGGCCGAGTTGACCGGCCCGAGCGTCGTGTCCGGCGAGAGGGTGTCGCCGATCACAAAGCCCTTGGCCTGGTCGGCCAGACCCGCGACGACGTCGTCGTAGACGCCCTTGGCGGCGAGCACGCGCGTCGCGGCCGTGCAGTCCTGCCCCGCGTTGTACAGGCCCGTGGCGGCGATCGTTTCCATCGCGGCCTGCATCGACACGTCGTCGAAGATCACGACCGGCGCCTTCCCGCCGAGCTCGAGATGCACGCGCTTGAGCGTGTCGGCTGCGACACGCGCGATGTGCTTGCCGGTCTCGACAGAGCCGGTCAGGCCGACGATGTCGACGCCCGGGTGCGAGATCAGCGCCTCGCCGGTCGGGTTGCCGGGCCCCATCACGATGTTGAGCACGCCACTGGGGATGATGTCGGCGGCCAGTTCGGCGAAGCGCACAGTCGAGACGGGCGTCGTCTCGGCCGGTTTGAGCACGACGGTGTTGCCGGCCGCGATCGCCGGCGCGATTTTCCAGACGGCCATCATCAGCGGGTAGTTCCAAGGCGTGACCTGGCCCGCGACGCCGATCGGTTCGCGCCGGATCATCGAGGTGTAGCCCTCCATGTACTCGCCGGCGGCCTTGCCCTCCAGGCAACGCGCTGCGCCCGCAAAGAAACGGAAGTTGTCCACGATCACCGGGATTTCGTCGTTGGTCGCGGCTTCGATCGGCTTGCCGGCGTTGAGCGCCTCGAGCCTGGCGAGCTCGGCGCCGTGCTCCTCGACGAGATCGGCGATCGCGAGCAGCATCTCCGAACGCTCGCGCGGGGTCGTCTGCGACCAGGTCTTGAAGGCGCGTCGGGCGGCGTGCACCGCGGCGTCGACTTCCTCGGCGCTGGCGCGCGGCGCGGCGGCCATCTGCTCGCCGGTGGCGGGGTTCAGGACGGGGTCCGTTTCGCCCGAGCCGGGGACGCTCTCGCCGTCAATGAAGTTGCTGAGGACCGCTGTCGTACCGGCCACTTCGGCGCCTCCCGTTCTGGCCTTCAGGAAGTCCCGGCCGACGAGACCGCATTCATTCCGAACGCCTCGGCGACCGCCTCGTAGGCGATCTCGCCACGATCGACGTTGAGGCCGCGGCGCAGGCCCGGGTTCGCGGCGAGCGCCGCGTCGACGCCGCCCGCGAGCTCGATCACGTACGGGATCGTCGCGTTCGTCAGTGCGTAGGTCGAGGTGATCGGCACCGCACCGGGCATGTTCGCGACGCAGTAGTGCGTGACGCCGTCGACCTCGAACGTCGGGTCGGTGTGCGTCGTCGGATGCGATGTCTCAAAGCAGCCGCCCTGGTCGATCGAAACGTCGACGAGCACGGCGTTGCGCTTCATCAGTTTCAGCTGCTCGCGTTTGATCACCTGGGGCGCGCGCCCGCCCGCGACCAGCACCGCGCCGATCACGAGGTCGGCGTGGGGCAGCATCTGCTCGACGGCGAGCGTCGAGGAGTAGACCGTCGAGGCCCGCGCGTCGAACGCGACTTCGAGTTCGCGCAGGCGGTCAATCGAGCGGTCGAAGACGAACACGTCGGCCTGCATGCCGATCGCGATCTGCGCGGCGTTGAAGCCGACGACGCCGCCGCCGATGACGAGCACCGTGGCCGCGGCGACGCCGGGCACGCCACCGATCAGGATCCCGCGTCCGCCGAGCGGGCGCTCGAGCATGAACGCCCCGGCCTGGGTGGCGATCTTGCCGGCGACCTCGCTCATCGGCGCGAGCAGCGGCAGCCTGCCGCGGTCATCCTCGACAGTCTCGTAGGCGATGCAGCGCGCGCCGCTGGCCATCAGGCCGCGCGTGAGGGTTTCGTCGGCCGCGAGGTGCAGGTAGGTGAAGAGCGTCTGCCCCTCGCGCAGCATGTCGACCTCGTCGGGCTGGGGCTCCTTGACCTTCAGGATCATCTCGGCCTGCTCGAAGACGGCCGGCGCGTCGGCGACGATCCCGGCGCCCTGCGCAGTGAAGTCCTCGTCGCTGATCGCGCTGCCGAGTCCTGCGCCGCGCTGGACGATCACCTCGTGGCCGCGTCCGGTCAGCTCGCGCACTCCGGCCGGCGTGATTGCAACCCGGTACTCGTCGGTCTTGATCTCGCTCGGCACCCCGATCTTCATCTCTCGGTATCTCCTTGAAGTTCGTGTTTCCGCCGCGGCGCGCTGAGCATATTGCTGCCCGGCGCGCGGCGCGGCGACTTACGCAGCTGCTGTCAGGCTCGCCAGATCACCGATCCGGTCCGACGCCCCGGTGAGCACCGGGCGCAGGATCGACTCGATTTCGTCGAACTGCTCGCGGCCGACGATCAACGGCGGCGCGAGCTGAATCACCGGGTCACCCCGGTCATCGGCGCGGCAGATCAGCCCGCGGCTGAACAATTCATTGGACAGGTAGCGGCGCAGCAGCCACTCGGCCTCGGGCGCCGTGAACGTTTCCTTGGTCTCCTTGTCCTTCACGAGCTCGATCGCCTGGAAGTAGCCGGCGCCGCGCACGTCACCGACGATCGGCAGGTCGCGCAGGCCCTCGAGCATGTCGCGGAATGCCGCTTCGTTGGTGCGCACGTGGGAGCAGAGGTCCTCGTGCTCGAGGATGTCGATGTTCGCCATCGCGACGGCCGCCGCGACGGGGTGACCGCCGAAGGTGATGCCGTGGGCGAACGTGTTGACGCCGTGCTGGAAGGGCTCGGCGATGTGGTCGCCGGCGATCAGCGCACCCATCGGCACGTAGGCCGAGGTGATTCCCTTCGCCGTCGTGATCATGTCCGGCACGTAGCCGAAGTGCTGGCAGCCGAACATCTCGCCGAGACGGCCCCACGAGCAGATCACCTCGTCACTGACGAGCAGCACGCCGTGGCGGTCGCAGATCTCGCGCACGCGCTGGAAATAGCCGTCGGGAGGCACGAAGCAGCCGCCGCTGTTCTGGACCGGCTCGAGGAACACCGCGGCGACCGTCTCGGGGCCGGCGAATTCGATCGCCTCCTCGATCGCATCGGCCGCCCAGAGCGGATCGATGTCGTCGGGCTGGCGGTAGGCGTTGGTGTTCGGAACGTGGATCGCGCCGGGGGTCAGTGGCTCGAACGTTTCGCGCAGGGCGGGCACGCCGGTGATCGACAGGGCGCCCATCGTGGTGCCGTGATAGGCGAGCTTGCGCGAGATCACCTTCGTGCGCTGGCCTTCGCCGCGCATCTTGAAGTAGGACTTCGCGAGCTTCCAGGCCGCCTCGACGGCTTCAGCGCCGCCGGAGGTGAAGAACACGCGATTCAGGTTGCCGGGCGTCAGCTCGGCGATCCGCGTCGCGAGTTCGATTGCGCGCGGATGCGCGTAACTCCAGTTGGTGTAGAAGGCGAGCTCCTCGATCTGCTTCGCGGCGGCTTCGCCGAGCTCGGTGCGTCCGTAGCCGATGTTCACGCAGAACAGCGACGAGAGAGCGTCCAGGTAGCGCTTGCCGTTGGTGTCCCAGACATAGGCGCCGTCGCCGCGCGCGATGATCGGAATTTCGGCGTGCTCATAGGAGCCCATCCGCGTGAAGTGCATCCAAAGGTGCCGCTTCGCCTGCTCTTGTAGATCTTCGGGTGAAAGCATTCTCAGTTCCGCCGTTCCTCTCCTCAACCCAGTGAGCCCCGTCGCCGGGCGGCGAGCGGGGCCTTGTACTGAGTCTACATCGGCAGTGGCGGTGCGGGCGCAAGATAAATGGCGGCGCGAAGCCGACCGATTGCGTAGATTTGGCGCGTCCCGGGGGGCGGTGGCATAGGTTGCCGGCCAGGGGGAAGTAAAGGACCAGGACAAGGCGAGGGGAGCAAGGCACAGATGAGCACGCAAGCGCAGGCACCGGCCGTCCGTAACGTCATGGACAAGGGCTTGAAGAAAAACGCGATCGGCTTCGTGTCGAACATCGTGATCGGCGTGGCCTCGACCGCGCCCGCGTACTCGGTCGCCGCGACGCTCGGGTTCATCATCGCCGACCCCGGCATCCGGACCCACGGGCCGGCCGTGATGCTCGCGGCCTTCATCCCGATGTTGCTGATCTCGCTGGCGTACCGCTATCTGAACAAGGCCGACCCGGACGCCGGCACGAGCTTCGCCTGGTCAACGCGCGCCTTCGGGCCCACGGTCGGCTGGCTCAACGGTTGGGCGATCTTCCTCGCCGATCTGCTGGTGATGGCCTCGCTCGGCCTGATCGCGGCGCTCTACACGTACCAGCTGTTCGGCTGGACCTACGGCGAAACGCACAAATGGGTCGGGCTCCTCGGATGCGTCGTGTGGATCCTGATCATGACCTGGATCTGCCACCGCGGGATCGAGCTCTCGGCGCGGATCCAGCAGATCCTGCTCTCGTTCGAGTTCGTGGTTCTCGTTGTCTTCTCGGTGGTGGCGATCGTCGACGTTTACACGGGTAACGGCGGTTCGGGCGCACTCCATCCCCAAGCGTCGTGGTTCAACCCGTTCGATCTGAGGTTCCACGATCTCTTGGTGGCGCTGCTGCTCGGGGTGTTCCTTTACTGGGGCTGGGACTCGGGTGTCTCGGTCAACGAGGAGTCGGAGGACTCGGCCGAGGGGCCGGGGCGGGCGGCCGTCATCTCGACGCTGCTGCTCGTCGCGATCTACCTGCTCGTCTCGACCGGCGCCACGGCCTACCACGGGTTCAACTTCTTCGTCGGCGAAGGTGAAGCCGCGGAATCCCACCGCGAAGACATCCTGCACGCGCTGGGGCAGGGTGTGCTCGGCTCGGTGGGAGTGAAGTTCCTGATCGTCGCGGTGCTGACCTCCGCGGCCGCTTCGACGCAGACGACGATCCTGCCGACGGCCCGCACGACGCTGTCGATGGCTCACTGGGACGCGATCCCGCGAGTCTTCGCCAAGGTCCACCCGCGCTATCTGACGCCGACGGCCTCGACCTGGGGGTTCGGCCTCGTCTCGATTGCGGTCGCGGTGCCGCTGATCCTGATCTCCACCGAAGTGCTCGAACTCGCGGTCGTCGCGCTCGGGATCCCTGTGTGCTTCTACTACGGCATGACCGGTTTCGCGTCGGCGATGTACTACCGCAAGGAACTCACGCAGAGCGCCCGCAAGTTCATCCTGGCCGGCCTGCTGCCAGTGCTCGGTGGCTTGATGATGTTCGGGATCGGCGGCTACGCGATCTACTACTACGGCAAAGCCGAAAACGCCGAAGGCAAAATCTACCTGGGCCTGACGCTGCCGATCTGGCTCGGCGTGGTCGGCATGCTGATCGGGCTGGTGATCGCCGTCGGCCTGCGCTTCAGGTACCGGGAGTTCTTCTCGCGCAAGCTCGAAACGGCACCGCCCGGCACACTCGATGCGGTGGTCGAGCATGCACCGATGCACCTGATGGGCTCGGAAGCCGTGACGACCGCGGAGCATCCGTTCAGGCCCGAGAGCGGTGGCGACGGCGGCGCCGCGCCGCCCCCGAAGGACGACTAGGCTCGCGCTCAGGGCGCGCCGCCCCGCGGCGCCGGCCGTCGGGCCCGCCAGCCGGGCCCGACGGTGAGGACGGTCCGGGTCGCAAGGTCACCGCAGCCGCTTGACCGATCCCATACGGTTTCCAGTCGCAGCGTCTGGGGAGACGCAACGGGCCACCCGAAGGGGGATGGGGAGAATGAGCGAACAGCAACCGCCGACAGTCGCCTACGAGACGATTGACAAGGGTCTGAAGCCGAACGCGATCGGCTACATGTCGAACGTCGTGATCGGCGTCGCGTCGACGGCACCGGCGTATTCGATGGCCACGACGCTCGGCTTCGTCGTCGCCGTGCTCTACGCAGCGGGCGTCGGCGTTCACGCGCCGGCGATCATCCTCGTCGCCTTCATCCCGATGCTGTTCGTCGCGAGCGCGTACAAATTCTTCAACCGCGCCGACCCTGACGCGGGCACCACCTTCGCCTGGGTGACGCGCGCCTTCGGCCCGATGACCGGCTGGATGAACGGCTGGGCAATCTTCCTCGCCGACGTGCTCGTGATGGCCTCACTCTCGGACATCGCGGCGATCTACACGTTCAAGCTGTTCGGCTTCAGCGAACTGAGCGAATCCAAATGGGCGATCATCGTCGCCGCTGTCCTGTGGATCGTGCTGATGACGTGGATCTGCTACCGCGGCATCGAGCTCTCGGCGCGGATCCAGGCCGCGCTGCTGACGACCGAGGTCGTGATTCTCGGCGTCTTCGCAGTCGTCGCGCTCGTGAAGGTCTATGGATCGCACCCGCCGTCGGGCTCTGTCCACCCGTCGCTGTCGTGGCTGAACCCCTTCGACATCCCGTTCAGCACGTTCACGGCGGCCATCCTGCTCGCCTTCTTCATCTATTGGGGCTGGGATTCCGGCGTCGCGGTGAACGAGGAGTCGGAGAACCCGGCCGAGGGCCCGGGGAAGGCGGCCGTCGTGTCGACGCTGCTGCTTCTGCTGATCTACCTCGTCGTGACGTATGCCGCCGTCGCATTCCACGGTCCGGGCTTTGTTTCGAGCCCCGAAAATGCCGCCGACGTGCTCAACGCGCTCGGCAAGGGCGTGCTGGGCGAACCGCTGAACAAGCTGCTGATCATCACGGTGCTGACCTCGGCTTCGGCTTCGACCCAGACCACGATCTTGCCGACGGCGCGTACGACGCTGTCGATGGCGCACTGGAAAGCCGTCAGCGCGGCGCTCCAGCGGATCCACAAGAAGTACCTGACGCCGACGGTGTCAACGATCGGCTTCGGCGTCCTGTCGATCGCGGTCACCGTGCCGCTGCTGCTGGTCTCGGAAAGCGTGCTCGAAGACTCGATCTCGGCGACGGGCTTCCCGATCGTCTTCTACTACGGCTTCACGGGCATCGCCTGCGCCTGGTTCTTCCGCCGGGAGCTGAAAACGTCCTTCAGGCATTTCATGCTGCTCGGCCTGGTGCCGGTGGTCGGTGGCCTCTCGATGTGGGCCGTCGGCGTGAAGGCGGCGATCTACTACGGCCATTCCGCCAACACCTCAAGCAAACCGATTCTCGGCATCACGCTCCCCCTTTGGGGTGGAATCGGCGGCATGATCCTCGGCTTCATCATCATGATGATCAGCAGGCCGTACTTCAAAGAGTATTTCTCGCGCAAGCAGGAAATCGGCACCGCCGGCATGATCGAACCGGTACCGACGGCCGCCCCGGCCCCAATCGACGGCTAGCGCGGAACCGGCCGAGGGGCGGCGCGGCGGGTCGGCCTCAGGCCCGCCTGCGTCGGCGCAGCCGTCTAGGGCTCGAGCTCGAGCTGGCCGGTGGGCGCGCCCATCTCGGCCAGCAGGTCAATGAAGGGCTTCGGCGTGAAGGCCTCGGGTCCGAGTACGCCGGTGCCCTTCCAGATGCCCTTGTCGAGCAGCTCGAGGGCCACGACCGGGTTGATCGCGGTCTGCCAGACGACGGCCTGGCTGCCGTACTCGCGCATCGTCATCTCGTTGTCGGCCACGTGGTAGAGGTACGTCGAACGGGGCTTGCCGTCCTTGCCCAGTCCCGTGACCCAGGTCCCGGCGCAGGTCTTGCCGGACATCCTGTCCCCGAGCGTCGCGGGGTTCGGCAGCGTTGCGGCGACGACGTCGCGCGGGCTGACCTCGTTGCCGCGCACGTTGACCGGCTCGGTACGGTCCAGGCCAAGTTTGTGGAGCGTCTCGAGGACCGCGATGAACTCGCTGCCCAGGCCGTACTTGAAGGTCACGCGCTGGCACTCGACCCAGCGCGGGATCAAGACGACCTCCTCGTGCTCGACGTTGACGCATTCGACCTCGCCGATGCCCTCGGGGAAGGTGAAGAACTCGGGCTCGGAGAACGGCGCGGTGGTGTAGAAGCCGCGCTCCTTCTCCCAGATCAGCGGCGGGTTCAGGCACTCCTCGATCGTTGTCCAGATCGAGAACGTCGGGGCGAAGTCGTAGCCCTCGATCGTCAGGTTCGCGCCGTCGCGCACACCGACTTCGTGCAGCTCGGAGAACAGCTCGTCCTGGGCGTAGCGCGCGAAGACGTCCGAGAGTCCGGGCTCGATGCCGACGCCGGCGAGCGCCAGGAGTCCGGCCTTCTCCCAGTCCTCGGCGACCGCGAACTGCTTGTCGCCGAGCATCTCGCCGGGCAGCTCGTAGGGCCGCTCGGGGTGCGGATGCGAAAGCGTCATCGCCATGTCGAGGTAGTCGACGCGCGCGTCGTAACAGGCACCGAAGATCGGCTCGTTCAGGCGCGGATCGCAAGCGTTGAGCACCGCGTCAGGCGAGGTCTGCCTGATCAGCTCGACGATCTCGGCGCGGTTGGAAGCGTCCACGCGGGCCGCCGAGAAGCGGTCCGGCTCGCCGAGGCGCTCGACGGCGGCGCTCGCAGCCTCTAGCGAGACGTCCGCGAGCACGATGTGCTCGAACGTCGGCCGACGCTGTGCGATTGCCGCGAAAGCGGCGCCGACGCCGCCCGCTCCGATGACAAGAACCTTCATCGCCCGGAATCCTATCCGGGCGATGGGCGGGCGGCGCAAATAGACTCTGCGCCCCGTGAGGGCGCCCTGCCGCCAGAGTCCCGAATTCCTGGGGCACGACTGATGTCGAGCGCCATCTACGGCCTGCTGTTCGTCGCCGGGACGAGCGTCAGTCTGCTCGCGGGCTGGCAGCTCGTCGCCGCGCTCGAGCGGGTCGGCGGTCGCGTCGGGCTCTCCGAGGGAGCGCTGGGGATGCTCGCGGCGCTCGCCGCCGACGCGCCGGAGATCACGGCCGCCGTCAGCGCGCTCGCGGCCGGCAACCATCACGTCGGCGCGGGCGTGGTGATCGGCTCGAACCTCTTCAACCTCGCTTCGCTGATCGGCGTCGCGGGAATCGTCGGCGGCTTCATCGCCCTCGACCGGCGTGTCGTGCGCTTCGCGGGCGTGATCGCCGCCTGGGTCGCGCTGATGGCGCTCGCGGCGGCGACCGGCGCGCTCTCCCCCGCCCTGACGCTGGCGCTGTCGCTGATCGTCTTCGTGCCGTACATCGCGGTGCTCACGCTGAGCCCGGAGCGCCTTGACCGGCTCGCGCGCCACGACCGCGTGCGCGGCGCGCTGGCCGGCGCGGTGATCGCCGAGGAGACCGAGATGCAGCTCGGCAACGAGTCGCGCCGTGGCCGCGCGACACACTTCGACGCGCTGCTCGCGCTGGGACTGACGCTCCTCGTCGTGCTCGCGAGCGTCGTCATGGAGCGTTCCGCGACGACGCTCGGAACACGCGCACAGGTGCCCGCGATCGTCGTCGGCGCGCTGGCACTGGCCGCCGTGACGAGCCTGCCCAACGCCGTCGCCGGCGTGTATCTCGCGCGCCGCGGCCGCGGCGCAGCGGTCCTCTCGACGTCGTTGAACTCCAATTCGATCAACGTGATCGCTGGGCTGCTGATCCCCACGACGATCCTCGGGATCGGGCCCGCAAGCAGCGCGACGACCTACGTCGCCGCGGCGGCGCTGCTGATGACGCTCTTCACGCTCGCCGTCTGCCACGTGCGCGGCGGGATCACGCGCGCCGGGGGCTGGCTCGTCGTCGGCTTCTACGCGGCCTTCGTGGCGGTGCTGCTGACGGCCTTCTGAGCGGCGCAGGGCACGGGACGAACGGGGCCCTCGGCCCCGTTCGCTTGCGCCCCGCGCCTTGTCGCGTGCCCTGGCATCCGGGGGACGGCACACGACCTGAAGAGCATCCGTTGCTCGGGACGTTCCCTGACGGCGTCCTGCCTAACGCCCGACCCCGCATCGGATTGTCGCGTCGGCCGCCGCCCCGGAAGTGAAATGGTCGTTACCGGAAGATCTCTGTCGACCGCACTGGCCAATTCGTCCAGTCGAGGCGTCAGACCTTCGCATCCCGCCCCTCTCCGCCGAGCCAAACGGTGGAGATGGCGGGAAAGACATTCAAGAGAACCCTTACGCTCGCGCTCGGCATCGTTGCCGCGGCGCTCGTCGTTGTCCCCGGCGCCGGTGCCGAAACCGTCACTCCACTGCCGGCTACGAACTACAGTTCCGTGCCGGTCTGTCGGCAGGCGACGCCGGGGCACGCGACCTGTCTTGCCAGGCGGCTGGTGGCGCTCACGGCAACGGCCAGGCGCCACGACCACCCGCTCGCAGTCGCCAGCGCCAAGGTGCTCGGCGGCCCATCCGCCGGCGAAGGCGATTTCGGCCTGCGGCCGAGCGACCTGCACAACGCCTACGCGCTGCCGAGCGAAACGGGTGGCCATCCGCTGGTCGTGATCGTCGACGCCTACAACGCGCCGACCCTCGACGGCGACCTCGCGACCTACAGCCGCGAATTCCGCCTGCCGTCGTGCACGCTCGCAAACGGCTGTCTGCACATCGTCGGCGAAAACGGGCAGTCGGGGGACCTTCCGTTCCCGCACTCGACCGGCGAACTGACGCAGTACATGAACGGCAGCCCGCAGCAGCGAGCGACGGCCGAAGCGGCGCTCAGCTGGGGCATCGAGATCTCCTTGGACGTCGAGACGGTCCACGCCGTCTGCCCGGCCTGCCGGATCACGCTGGTCGCGGCGAGCTCGGAAGAGAACAACGCGCTGTTCACGGCGGAGCGTTCGGCCGAGGCGATGAACCCCGCGGCGATCAGCAACTCGTGGGGCAGCATCGAGGAAGGCGGCTCATCCGACGCCGAAGCGCCCTTCAACGACCCGCGTACCGTGATCACGGCAGCAGCGGGCGACGAAGGCTACCTCGACTGGTACCACTCCTTCGAAGAATGCGAAGCCAGGCGTGAATTCGGCGGCAACTGCCGGCTCGAATACGCGAGCGCCCCGTACTTCCCGGCATCCTCGCCGGATGTCGTGGCGGTCGGCGGTACACGGCTGAAGGTCACGGCCGCGGGTCGGCGCGAAGAAGAGACCGTCTGGAACGGTCAGGGGGCCGGCGGCTCTGGCTGCAGCACGATGTTCAACGCACAGAGCTGGCAGCAGGAAGCCGAGACCTGGGGCGCCGTCGGCTGCGGCGAAAAACGCGCTGTCGCCGATGTCTCGGCCGTCGCCGATCCCTACACGGGCCTCGCGGTCTACAACTCGACGGGCTTCTGCGAAACCCGCTACCCGAACGAAAGTGGGCGCACCGAAGTGCAGCACTGGTGCACGATCGGCGGAACGAGCCTTGCCACGCCGCTGATCGCAGCCTCCTACGCGCTCGCAGGCGGCAACAACGGCGCCGAATACCCCTCGCGCTACCTCTACGAAAACGCACGTCAGAACCCTGGCGCCCTGCACAACATCACGCGCGGCTCGAACGGCGGCTGCAACTTCGCGCTGAACGCCGAAGAAGGCCTCGCTAGCTGCGACGCGATGTACGAGGCGCAGGCCTGCCAGGGCCGCGCGATCTGCACCGCCGGCAACGGCTACAACGGCCCGACGGGTGTCGGCACGCCGAACGGTCTTGCCGCGCTGCGCCCCGTCGGGGCGCCGATTCTCCACAGCCCATACATCAGTGGTCGCGTGATGGTCCGCCACGTCGCGCTGACGGCAGGCGCCGCGCGCGCCCTGCGCCGCGGGCGCTCGCGCTCGCTCTCGTTCTCGGTTCGTGTCTCGGGCGCGGGTCCCGTGCACCTGCGTCTCTACAAGCTCGTTCGCCGCGGCCGGCGAAGCAGGTGGATCGCTGTCGGGCGAAGGCACTCGATGCAGATGCGCAGCGGCGCCAACACCGTCAGGATGCGCAACGGCAGGCTGCGCGGCCACTACCGCTTCGTCGTCTCGCCGGTACACGGCGCGGCGGGCGCGGACACCTTCAACGCCCGCTAGTCCGGGCGCTCCTCGGCCGGAGCCGCGCGCAGCGCAGGGTCGGCGACGATCCTGATGTCCACACCCGGAGCCTGCTTGGCGAGCCGCGAGATCAACGAACGCTCGCTGCCGAGCAGCGACATCCCCCGCGCCGGCGGCGGCGGCCCGAGCAGGATGTAGGTGACGCCAAGCGAGCGCGCGACGCGCGACGCGACCGCGGCGACATCGTCGCCCTCCTCGACGCGCAGCCGCACGCCGAGCATCGACGTCAGGCGCCGCAGCTCCTCGACCTGGCCGCGGTCCTTGGCGCTCGCCTCGCGTCCCGGCGGGCGCACGACGAGCACGTCCAGTTCGGCGTCCAGCCGCTGCGCGGAGCGCCACGCGCGGCGCACCACGCGCTCGGAGGAGCCGTCGAGCGTCACCAACGCCAGGAGCCGCTCTGCGATCTGCTGCGGAGCCCCGTCCGTCGCCGGCCTGCCCTCCTCGTCGCGGCGCAGGACCGGCGCCGCCTCACGCAGCAGCCGGCGGATCTCCACCTCGTCCGCGACCTGGCGCAGCGCCGTCTCGCGCAGGGCCGCGAGGTTCTCGACCTTGAAGAAGTTGTTCAGCGCGGCCTGGACGCGCTCTGGCCGGTACACCTTCCCGGCTTTCAGGCGACTGATCAGTGCCTCCGGCGTGACGTCGATCAGCACGACCTCGTCGGCTTCGGAGAGCACCTGGTCGGGGATCGTCTCGCGGACCTTGGCGCCCGTCAGCTGGGCGATCTGATCGTTGAGGCTCTCGAGATGCTGGACGTTGACTGTCGAATAGACCTCGATTCCCGCGTCGAGGATCTGGAGCACGTCTTCGTAGCGCTTCTCGTGCTCGACGCCGGGCGCGTTGGTGTGCGCGAGCTCATCGACGAGGCACAGCTCCGGCGCGCGGGCAAGGATCGCGGGCAGGTCCATCTCCTCGAGGTCACGGCCGCGGTAGGAGAGCTTGCGCCGCGGGAGGACCTCGAGCTCACCGGCCTGCTCGACGGTCTCCGTACGCCCGTGGGGCTCGAGATAGCCGACCACGACGTCGCGACCGCTCTCGGCCTCCGAGCGCCCCTCGGCGAGCATCCGGTAGGTCTTGCCGACCCCCGGTGCCATCCCGATGAAGACCTTCAGATGACCGCGCTCGTCCGCCACCCTTCCATCTTCACCGATCGGGCGGCATCGCCGCCAGAGGCGTCAGGCGCCGAGCAGGTTGTGAATGATCAGGTCGATCAGCTTGATGCCGATGAACGGGGCGATGATCCCGCCGAGCCCGTAGATCAGCAGGTTGCGCCGCAGCAGTGCCGACGCGCCGACCGGGCGGTAGGCCACGCCGCGAAGCGCGATCGGGATCAGCAGCGGGATCACGAGCGCGTTGAAGATGATCGCCGAGATGATCGCGCTGCGGGGGGTGCCGAGGTTCATGACGTTCAGTACCGAGAGCGGCCCCTTCGAGTTCGGCCCCCCGGTCGCCCAGGTCGCGACGAAGATCGCCGGCAGGATCGCAAAGTACTTGGCGACGTCGTTGGCGATCGAGAAGGTAGTCAGCGAGCCGCGCGTGATCAGCAGCTGCTTGCCGACCTCGACGATCTCGATCAGCTTCGTCGGGTTCGAGTCGAGGTCGACCATGTTCCCGGCCTCGCGTGCGGCCTGCGTGCCGGTGTTCATCGCCACGCCGACGTCGGCCTGCGCGAGCGCCGGCGCGTCGTTGGTGCCGTCGCCGGTCATCGCGACCATCCGGCCTTCGGACTGCTCCTCGCGGATCAGCTCGAGCTTGCGCTCGGGCGTCGCTTCGGCGAGGAAGTCGTCGACGCCGGCCTCATCGGCGATCTTTGCTGCGGTCAGGCGGTTGTCGCCGGTGACCATCACCGTGCGGATGCCCATCGCGCGCAGTTCGTCGAAGCGCACGCGCATGCCTTCCTTGACGGTGTCCTTGAGGTAGATCACGCCGAGCACCTGACTGTCGCGGGCCACCGCGAGGGGCGTGCCGCCCTCGCGGGCGATCCGGTCCAGGGCCTCCTGGAGTGCCGGCGGCGGCGAGCCCCCTTCGCCTTCGACGAACTTGATGATCGCGTCGCCGGCGCCCTTGCGCAGCTGGTGGCCGTCCATGTCGACGCCGCTCATGCGCGTCTGTGCGGTGAACGGCACGAACTCGGCGTTCAGGCTGGCCATGTCGTGCTCGCGCAGGCCGTATTTCTTGGCCAGCACCACGATCGAGCGCCCCTCGGGGGTCTCGTCCGCGAGCGAGGCGAGCTGCGCGACCTCCGCGAGCTGGGACTCCTCGACGCCGGGCATCGGCACGAATTCGCTGGCGAGCCGGTTGCCGATCGTGATCGTGCCGGTCTTGTCGAGCAGCAGCACGTCGACGTCGCCGGAGGCCTCGACGGCACGGCCCGAGAGCGCCAGCACGTTGCGGCGCACGAGCCGGTCCATCCCCGCGATGCCGATCGCCGAGAGCAGCGCGCCGATCGTCGTCGGGATCAGCGCGACGAGCAGCGCGATCAGCGTCGTGTCGGAGATCGAGGTGCCGGCGAAGAGGCCGAACGGGCGCAGCGTCGCGACGACGATCACGAAGATCAGCGTCAGCGCCGCGAGCAGGATGTTCAGCGCGATCTCGTTCGGTGTCTTGCGCCGCGCGGCTCCCTCGACGAGCGCGATCATCCGGTCCAGGAACGACTGGCCCGGTTCCTGGGTGATCTCGACGATGATCTCGTCGCTCGTGACGCGGGTGCCGCCGGTGACTGCACTGCGGTCACCCCCGGACTCGCGGATCACGGGCGCCGACTCCCCGGTGATCGCGGACTCGTCGACCGTGGCAATGCCCTCGATCACGGTCCCGTCGCCCGGGATCAGCTCGCCGGCCGTCACGACGACCACGTCGCCGCGCGAAAGCTCCGATGCAGCCTTGGTGGAGCCGTCGCGCATCTTGGCGACCGTCTCCTTGCGCATCGTGCGCAGCGTGTCCGCCTGCGCGCGTCCGCGACCCTCGGCAAAGGCCTCGGCCATGTTCGCGAAGATCACCGTCAGCCAGAGCCAGAAGGCGATCACGAACGTGAACCACGCGGGGTCGCCGCCGCCGCCGAGCGGCTTGCCGCCGAAGGCCTGCACGACCCAGGTGATCGTGGTGATGATCGAGCCGACCTCGACGACGAACATCACGGGGTTGCGGAGCTGCACGCGCGGGTCGAGCTTCAAGACGCTCTCCCACAGTGCGCGCCCGACGATCTCCCGCTGGAAGAGCGAGATCGCTTTACGTTCGGCTACCGGTGCGTTAGCTGCCATTTCCGTTCCCTTTCTGCAAACGGTCGAGGGCGAGGTTCAGTTCGAGGACGTTGACGCCTTCTTCGCCCGAGAAGCCCAGGAAACGACTCGACGTGTACTTGGGCAACAGGCCGAGGACTCGCGAGAGCGCCAGCCGGCGCACGGCCGCGACGCGGCGGGCCTGGATCCGGGCGTTGGCGACCGAGATTTCGGGGTCGAGCCCGGAGCCGGAGCTGTTGGCCGCGTCGACAGGGGTGTTCGACGGCTTCAGGCCGGGGTAGTAGGGCCCGTTCAGTTCGATGTAGGCCTTGATGTGTTCGGCGATCGCTTCCTTGGTCGCGACGCTGTTCGGTCCGAGGTTCGAGAAGGTGCTCGCGGAGGCGTTGTATTCGCCGCCTTCGGTCGCCGACGGGCGTCCCTGGAAGTAGCGCGGGTCGGCTTCGGTGACCGGCACGCCGTTCTTGAGCACCGGCTTGCCGCCCTTGGTCACGGGCGTCGCGAACGACTGGCCGATCAGCGCCGAGCCGACGACGCGGCCGCCGACGGTGATCCGGCTGCCGTCCGCCTGGTCCGGGAAGAGCACCTTGCCGGCCCCGGTCATGACGAGCGGGTAGATCACGCCGAGGACGAGCGTCAGGACGATGACGGCACGCAGCGCGCGCAGTGATTCGCGGGCGATCATGAGTACAGGTGCCCCGTTAGTCCTTGGACGATCGGGCCGAGCAGCAGCGCCGGGAAGAACGTCAGCGCACCGACGAGCACGATCACGCCGATCAGCAGCACGACGAACGTCGCGTTGTCGGTGCGCATCGTGCCGAGCCCCGCCGGCGCGACCTTCTTGCCGGCGAGCGCGCCGGCCACGGCAAGCGCGAAGAGGATTGGCGCGTAGCGCGCGAAGAGCATGTCAAAGCCCCCGAGCAGGTCCGCGAACGTGATCCCGTGCGAGCCGATGCTGCCGGCGTTCGGCTGGATGAAGCCCGTGTAGCCGGCGAACGCCGAGCCGTTGTTGTTGGCCTGGGAGAGATAGGCGTAGAAGGACTCCGAGAATCCCTGCGGCCCCCCGGCCGCGGCTTTCGAGATCGACTGCGTGCCGGCGTTCGTCGCTGTCGCCATCGCGGTGCAGAACAGCGCCGCCAGGGGCGTGATCAGGATCCCGAGACCGGCGAGCTTGATCTCGCGGGCCTCGAGCTTCTTGCCGAGCCACTCCGGCGTGCGGCCGACCATCAGGCCGCCGATGAAGACCGCGATCAGGACGTAGAGCAGCATCGAGTAGAGCCCCGTGCCGACGCCGCCGAAGATCACCTCGGAGGCCGAGAGGTTCGCGAACGGGACGGCGCCGCCGATGCCGGTGAACGACTCGATCGCGCTGTTCACGGCGCCGCACGAGGTGACCGTCGTGACGACGTCGAAGATCGCCGAGCCCGCGATGCCGAAGCGCTGCTCCTTGCCTTCCATGTTGCCGCCGCCCGAGCCGGCCCTGAGGCCCGTGTGCAGGCCCGCGGCGTGCTGCGCCGGCGAGCCGTGGGCCTCGGCGATGTACGCCACGACGCAGGCGCCGAGGAACATCAGGGACATCGCGGCGAAGATCGCGTAGCCCTGGCGGCGGTTGCCGGTCATCCGGCCGTAGGTGAAGACCAGTGCCGCCGGGATGACCAACACCAGCAGCATCTCGAAGAGGTTCGTGAACTGGTTGGGGTTCTCGAACGGGTGCGCGGAGTTGGTGTTGAAGAAGCCGCCGCCGTTGGTGCCGAGCATCTTGATCGCCTCCTGGGAGGCGACGGGACCCATCGCGAGCACCTGTGTCAGGCCCGTGACCGTGTGCACCGTCAGGTAAGAAGCGAAGTTCTGCAGCACTCCCTGCGAGATGAGGACCACGGCAGCGATCACCGTGATCGGCGCGAGCACGTAGACGACGGTGCGGATCAGGTCGCGCCAGAAGTTGCCCAGGGCCTTGCCGTGGCGGCCGATGATGCCGCGGATCAGCGCCACGGCGACGGCGATGCCGACGGCCGCCGAGAGCCAGTTCTGGACCGTCAGCCCCACCATCTGGCTGAAGTAGCTCATCGTCGTCTCGCCGCTGTAGTACTGCCAGTTCGTGTTCGTCATGAACGAGCTGACGGTGTTGAACGTCACGTTCCAGGGCGCCGAGTGGAAGCCCTCGGGGTTCAGGCCCGTGAAGTTCCAGAGCGTCTGCGTGCGCAGCAACAGGTACAGCAGAAGCCAGCCGGCGAGCGAGAAGAGGATCAGGCTGCGCGCGTAGTGCTTCCAGTCCTGCTCGCGCTCGTGGTCGACGCCGGTGAGCAGATAGAGCAGGCGCTCGACCGGGCCGAGCAACGGCGTCAGGAAGACGCGCTCGCCGCTGTAGACGCCGGCCATGTAGGTGCCCAGCGGAAATGCGAGCGCCGTGAGCAGCACGAAGAAGACGACAATCGTCGCCCAGCCGGCGAGGTTCATCTACAGGTTCTCCCCGCGGATCAGCGCGTAGAAGAGGTACGCGATCACCAGCACGCTGACGACCAGTCCGATGATGTCGCCGGCGCTCATATCCGGTCGATCCCGTCGATCATCACGATGAAGACGACGAAGAAGAACAGCCCGAGAACTACAGCCAAAATGTCCATGGCTGCACTCTTCCGCGGCGGCCATCACGGCCCCGTATCGATCAGGGCTGCGGGCGTGTCGATTTCGTAACGGTCAGCCGGAAAGGCGGTAACCGACGCCCGGATCGGTGACGATCAGGCGCGGGGAGCCCTCAACTTCGACCTTCCCTCGCAGGCGCGCGATGTGCGTGCGCAGCACCTGGACGTCGTCGGCGTACTCGGGTCCCCAGACGTCGGTCAGCAGCCTGCGGTGGGTCATCAGCCGCCCGCGGTTGCTCGCCAGCACGCGCAGCAGGTCGAACTCGATTGGCGTCAGGTGCACGTCCTGCCCGTCGCGGCGCACGACGTGCGCCGCGAGGTCGACCTCGACGCCGTCGACGCGGAGCGTCGGCTCGTCGGGTCCGGCGCCGACGCGGCGCAGCGCGGCCTGCAGGCGCGCGACGAGCTCGCGGGTGCCGAAGGGCTTGGTCACGTAGTCGTCGGCGCCGGCGTCGAGCGCGCGCACCTTGTGGTCCTCCTCGCCGAGCGCGGAGAGCACGATGATCGGCATCTCACTCCATGTGCGCAGCTCGCGGGTCAGCTCGACCCCGTCTCCGTCGGGGAGCATCAGGTCAATGATCGCCGCCTGCGGCGGGCGCACCGAGGCGAGGTCCAGCGCTTCGGCGACCGTTTCGGCGGCGAGTGCCTGAAAGCCAGCCTCGCGCAGCACGACTTTCAGCGCCCGGACGATCTGTGGTTCGTCGTCGACGACCAGGATGCGGGGCTGCGCGTCGGCCATCAGGGCTGCGGGCCCGAGGCGCCTGCGGGTTCACCCTCGAGCGCCTCGACGCCCCCGCCGTCCTCGTCGCGCAGGCGGAATTCGAAGACGAACGTCGCGCCCTGCCCGGGCAGCGACTCGACGTGCAGCGTGCCGTCGTTGGCTTCGGCAAAGCCCCGTGCGATCGCGAGCCCGAGCCCCGACCCGCGGTGGTCGGCGCCCTGGCCCGCGCGGTAGAACGGTTCAAAGACGCGCTCGAGCTGTGCGGGCGGGATGCCTGGCCCCCGGTCGACGATCCGGATGATCACGCGGTCGCCGGCCTCGCCGCCGAGCTGCCTGACGGCCCGCGCACGGACCGAGACCGGGTGGCCGCCGCTGTAGCGGCGGGCGTTTTCGAGCACGTTGACGAGCGCCCGCTCCATCTGCACGGGGTCGATCGAGAGCAGCGGGATGTCTGCGTCGATCGCGAGGTTGTAGCTATCGGGTCCGCCGGCGTCCTGAACGCAGGCCCTGATCAGCTCGTCGATCGAGGTCCAGGAGCGGTGGGGCTCGGCGGCGCCGGCTTCCAGGCGCGAGAGGTCCAGCAGGTTCTCGACGAGCCGGGCGAGCCGCGCCGTCTCCTCCTGGATCACGCTCGCCAGTTCGCTGCGCTCGTCCTCCGTGACCGTCGGCGAGCCGATCGCATCGCCCGCCGCGGCGATTGCCGTGAGCGGCGACCTGAGGTCGTGCGAGACGGCCCGCAGCAGCGCCGTCTTGATCGTGTCGGCGCGGCGCAGCGCCGCCGTCTCGACGGTACTGCCGAGCAGTTCCTCGCGTTCGAGTGCCGCGCTGAGCAGCGCCTCGAGCGAGGGCACGATGCGCTCCTGAATGCGCCGCAGGGTCGCCTCGGACGCGTCTGAGGCGACAAGCAGCGTGCCAATCCGCGCGGCCGCGTCGCGCAACGGGAAGGCAACGGTCCGCTCGTCCCCTTCGACGGCGTCCATCGTGATCGCCGCGGAGCCGATTTCGAGCGTCTGGGAGAGACGCGCGGCCGCCGTCTTCAGCGATGCGTCGAAGCTCGAACCCTGGAGCAGCAGGCGCGCCATCTCCGCCGCGAGATCGGCCTCGACGCGCCGTTCCTGCGCCTCGCGCGTGCGCGTGCGCACCACCTCCGCGAGCGAGGAGGCGATCAGTGCGACGACGAAGAAGGTGACCAGCGCGACCCAGTTGCTCGGGTTCGAGAGCGTGAAGCGCCCGACCGGCGGAAGGTGGAAGTAGTTGAACGCCGCAGCGGCGACCAGCGCGGTTGCCGCGCCGAACCACAGGCCCCAGATGATCGAGACGACGAGGACCGCCGGCAGGTAGACGACGCCGAGCGAGACGACCGGCGCGACGTGCGCCAGCGGGTAGATGATCAGCGTGCTGAGTGCGAGTCCGACGAGGGCCACCAGTGCGCCGACGCGGCGCGAGGGCTGGGCCGGGGCGAGTAGCGATCCGAGCGCAGTGAACACGAAGTGAGCGTAACGGCGCCGGGCGGCGCCTTTTCAGGCCGCAGGCAACTCTGCCGGCGCGCCGTAGGGCTCCAGGCACGCGGGCAGCCGCACCGAACCGTCGGCGCGCTGGCCGTTCTCGAGCAGCGCGACGATCGTGCGCCCCACGGCGACGGCGGTGCCGTTGAGGGTGTGGAGCATCACCGGGCGTCCGTCGACCCGGGCGCGGATCGACAGGCGCCGCGCCTGGTAGTCGGTCGTGTTCGAGCAGGAGGTGAGCTCGCGATAGCGGCCCTGCGACGGCATCCAGGCCTCGCAGTCGTACTTCTTGGCGGCCGAGGGGCCGAGGTCGCCGACGGCGATGTTCACGACGCGGTAGGGCAGTCCGAGCTCGTCGAGGATCTCGCGCTCGATCCCGAGAATCCGCTCGTGCTCGGCCTCGGACTGCTCGGGCAGCACGAAGCTGAACATCTCGACCTTGTCGAACTGGTGCACGCGGAAGATGCCGCGCGTGTCGCGGCCCGCGGCGCCGGCCTCGCGCCGGAAGCACGGCGAGAACCCGGCGTAGCGCCGCGGCAGCGAGTCCGCCTCGAGGATCTCTTCGTCGTGCAGCGAGGCGAGCGCGACCTCCGAGGTACCAACGAGGTAGAGCTCCTCGTCGGGCAGCGCGTAGAGCTGCTGCTCGGTGTCGGGCAGGAAGCCGGTTCCGTAGAGCGCCCGTTCGCGCACGAGCACCGGGGGAATCACCGGCTCGAAGCCGTGGGCGCGCAGTTTCTCGAGCACCCAGCGCACGAGCGCCAGCTCGAGCAGCACGAGGTCGCCTTTCAGGTATGCAAAACGGGCCCCCGAGAGCCGCGCCCCGCGCTCCATGTCGATCCTCTCGCCCGCGAGGTCGAGATGGTCGCGCGGCTCGAAGTCAAGTTGCGGCGGCTCTCCGGAACGCGCGATCTCCTCGTCCTGCGGCCCGTCGGCCGCGCTGGCGAGGGGCATGTTCGGCAGCGGCGCCAGGACCGCCTGCAGGCGCTGCTCGACGTCCTGCAGTTCGCCGTCGAGCTGCTTCGCGCTCGCGGCGACTTCGCGCATCGCGTCGATCTCGGCGGCACGCTCATCGCCCTGAGCCGCACGGATCCTGTCGTTTGCGGCGTTCTGCTGCGCGCGCAGTGCCTCCAGCTCGGGCAGCAGCTCACGCCGTCGGCTGTCGAGCTCGATGACCTCGTCGAGTGCCCGTACGGCGTCGGGCCCGCGGCGGCCGAGCGCCGCGCGAACCGTGTCG
The DNA here is from genome assembly GCA_963699425.1 of uncultured Solirubrobacteraceae bacterium. Taxonomy (GTDB): domain Bacteria; phylum Actinomycetota; class Thermoleophilia; order Solirubrobacterales; family Solirubrobacteraceae; genus Palsa-744. Next base: position 191,575 of record CAVOTS010000001.1, read on the forward strand.
GGCTGCTCGCGTATCAGCCGCAGGTCGAGCATCGCGGCCCGGCGGCGGCTACTGCTGGAAGTTCGTGGGGATGTTCGTGGCAGGCACCTTGGGCGCCTGCTTGCCGGCGTAGGCAGCGAGGAATTCTGCGACTTCTTTCGCTTCCTGGCCGGTGACGACGTTCTCGGGCATGATCGCGCCGGAGAAGCCGCCGTTGTGGATCGCGTAGAGCACCTGGTTGACCTGCTCTTTGCGGAAGTTGAAGTTCGGGCCCTGCGTCTTGACGCGGTTCGAGACGCCGACCGCGGATCCCTCGGCGCCGACGACGGCCAGCGAGTGGCAGCCGGAGCAGTGTTCGCGGAACAGGACCGCGCCTTTGTAGTACTGGCTGCTGCTCGGAACCGACACGGCCTCGGTGCCGCAGGCGCCGATCGTCACGGCGACGGCGCACAGCGCGGCGATGCTCAGCGGGATCCGCATGGAACGGGAATATATCGGCCGCCCTACAGACCGTGCGCGGTCCCCGCGGCGCGGGCGAGCAGGAAGGCTACGACAAGTGTGCTGGCGGCCATCACGGCGACCTCGCGCCGCACGATCTGGGCGACGATGTCGAGCTGCTGTGTTTCGGGCAGCGCGCCGACCGCCTGGGCGTCCGGCAGGTCGAGCTGATCGAGCACCGTCTGCGCCGAGGCGATCCGCAGCTGCTCGGCGATGAACGCGACGGCAAGCGGCAGCAGCGCATAGAGGTAGAAGAGCGATTCGCTCGGGTGGTGGCCGGCGATCACGAGCACGCCGACGAACACGGCGAACGCGAGCGCGCCCGCCTGCGCCGCGCGCAGGCCGATCCAGAAGCGGCGCAGCATGTCCTCCGGCGGCGAGCCCTGTCGCCAGACCCAGGCGCCGTACGCGGCGACGAGGAGGTTGATCGCGGCAATCACGTATGCGACCGCTTCGACGGTGCCCGTCATCGGCCCGCTCTTGATGCGATTGACACTATGTAACAGCCTGCCACAAGCGGTGATATAACCACGCGCGGTGCTCAACACCTACCTACCGGCGATCGTGTTTCTACTTTTGGGACTCGCCGTCGGGGCCGCGTTCGCGACGCTCAACTCGGTTCTCGGCCCCCGCCGCGCAAGACCCGACAAGCAAGACCCGTACGAGTGCGGGTTGCCATCCGAGGTACGCCGCGGGATGCGCTTCGGGATCAGCTTCTACCTGATCGCGATGCTCTTCATCCTGTTCGACATCGAGGTCGTGTTCCTCTACCCGATCGCGGTCGAGCTGCGTTCCTACGGGACCTACGCGATGACCGAGACCGTCGTTTTCATCATCCTGCTGCTCGTCGCGTTCGCCTACGTCTGGCGGCGCGGCGCCCTGGAGTGGTGGCGGTGACCCGCGAGCGCCCCGACGCCGACCCCCTGCGCGTCCAGAGCCTGAACCGCCACCAGCTCCTGCGCGGCGCGGACATCGAGGGGCTGACGACGCCCGCAACGCTCGAGGGCACCGAGCTCGAACGCCACGTCGAAGAACGCATCCTCACGACGACCCTCGACAAAGCCGTCGCCTGGGCGCGCTCGAACGCCTTCTTCCCCGCGACCTTCGGCCTGGCCTGCTGCGCGATCGAGATGATGTCGATCGTCGCGGCCCGCGTCGACGTCGCGCGCTTCGGCTACGAGGCGTTTCGTGCCTCGCCGCGCCAGGCCGACCTGCTGATCCTCTCCGGGCGCGTCTCGATGAAGATGGCGCCGATCGTCCGGCGCATCTATGACCAGATGCTCGAGCCCAAGTGGGCGATCTCGATGGGCGCCTGCTGCTCCTCGACAGGCGTCTTCAACAACTACGCGCTGGTCCCCGCCGACCACTTCCTTCCGGTCGACGTGCACGTGCCGGGCTGCCCGCCGCGGCCCGAGGCCCTGATGCACGGGGTGCTGAAGCTCCGCAAGATGGTGCAGGACGATCCGGAGATGGGCTGGCGCGCGCGCTACGAGGCGCAGGGCACGGAGGAGATCGTGCCCACGGCCGATCCTGGAGCCTCCGGTGCCTGACCAGACCGGGCTCGAGTTGATCGCCAAGCAGCTCGAAGCGGCGCTCCCGGGCGAGGGGCCCGTCGTGCTGGAGACCGTCTACTTCCGCGACCGCGGGACGCTGCTCGTCGACCCGTCCCGGATCCGCGAGGTGCTCGCGCAGCTGCGCTCATCGGGCTTCTCGTTCCTGTCGAGCGTCCACGGCCTCGACTACTACCCGCAGGAGCCGCGCCTGGGGGTCGACTACGTGATGCTCGACATGGAGCACGTCGACCGTGTCACGGTCAAGGTCCGCGTCCCGCTCGACGCCCCGGAAGTCGATTCGGTGACTCCCGAATGGCCGACCGCGAACCACCAGGAGCGCGAGATCTACGACCTCTTCGGCGTGATCTTCCGCGGCCACCCGGACCTGCGCCGGATCCTGATGCCCGAGGACTACCTCGGACACCCCCAGCGGCGGGACTTCCCGATCGGCGGCGAGCCGGTGATCTTCACGCGGACCGAGGGCGACGACACGGGGGCCAGGCCGTGAAAGCGCCGACGATGTCCGACTACCGCCGGCGTGAGGAGAGCATCACGATCGCACCCGTCGAGGAGCAGGCCGAGGAGGGCAGCGCGAACGAGCTGCTGACGCTCAACTTCGGCCCCCACCACCCCGCGACGCACGGCGTCCTGCGACTCGTGACGACGCTCCAGGGCGAGATCATCCGCGACGTCAAACCGATCATCGGCTACGTCCACACGGGGATCGAAAAGACGGCCGAGGACAAGGCCTACTGGAAGGTAATCCCGGTGATCGAGCGGATGGACTACCTCTCGTACTACTTCAACGCGATGGCCTACTGCTCGGCCGTCGAGACGCTGCTCGAGGTCGAGGTCCCCAAGCGCGCCCAGTACCTGCGCGTGCTGCACCTCGAGCTCAACCGGATCATGTCCCACCTCGTGTGGCTCGGCACCAGCGCCCTGGACCTCGGCGCGATGTCGATGTTCTGGTACTGCTTCCGCGAGCGCGAGAAGATCCTCGACCTTTTCGAGATGTCCTCCGGCCAGCGGATGCACACGCGCTACTTCCAGATTGGCGGCGTCGCCGACGACATCCCGCCCGGGTTCGCCAAGAAGGCCGGCGAATTCCTCGACGAAATGCCCGAACGCGCCGACCAGTACGCGGCGCTGCTGAGCAGCAACGAGATCGTGCTCCAGCGCCTGCGCGGCACCTGCCCGCTGGATACCGAGAGCCTGCTCGCGCTCGGCGTCACGGGTCCGCTGCTGCGCGCCTCGGGCTACGGCTGGGATTTGCGCAAGGCCGCGCCGTACAGCTCCTACGAGGACTTCGACTTCAAGATCCCGGTGGGGACCGAAGGCGACAACTACGACCGCTACGCGGTGCGCCTCGCCGAGATGTACGAGTCGACGAAGATCGCCAAGCAGGCGCTCGAAGGGCTGCCCGAGGGGCCGTGGATCACCGAGGACCGGAAGGTCGCCCTGCCGCCGCGACACGAACTCGCGACGTCGATGGAGGCCCTGATCCACCACTTCAAGCTCGTCACCGAGGGGATGCGCGTGCCGCCGGGCGAGATCTACTACCCGGTCGAGTCCCCACGCGGCGAGCTCGGCTGCTTCGTGCGTTCGGACGGCTCCTCGAAGCCGGCGCGCGTGCACATGCGCGACCCCTCGTTCGTGAACCTGCAGGCCACCGGCCCGATGGTCGAGGGCTCGTTCATCGCCGACATGATCGCGACGCTCGCGATGATCGACCCCGTCCTGGGGGGCGTCGACCGATGAGCAGCGACGGCGGCGTTCGGCGCTTCGAGCACGGCTCGCGTGTCCCTGGCTGGGACCGGCCCGCAGACCTGACCAAGGATCCGGCCGAGATCCCGGACCCGGCGCTCGTCACCGTGCCCGCCGAGCTGCGCCGGGAGATCGAGCAGCGGATGGCCCTGTACCCCGACGCGCGTTCGGCGGCGCTCCCGGCGCTGGCTGCCGCACAGCGCGTGCACGGCTGGTGTTCGCCGGAGGCAATCGAACAGGTCGCCTGCGTGATGCGCCTGACTCCCGCCTACCTGGCGTCCGTGGCGACCTTCTACGACATGTTCGACACCGAGCCGGCGCCGCGCCACCGCGTCTACGTGTGCACCAACATCTCATGCTCGCTTCGCGGGGCAGACCGCCTGCACGCCGCGCTGAGCAAGGCCGCCGAGGGCGATCCGGACGTCTACGTGCGATCGTTCGAGTGCCTCGGCGCCTGCGACATCGCGCCGATGGCCTCCGTCGACGGCGTCTACGTGGGCCCGCTCGAGGAGGGGGACATCCCCAGGCTGCTCGAGGACCTGCGCAGCGGCGCGCCGGTGCTGCCCGACCGCCAGCTCGTGCGCCGCCAGGTTGCCGACCCGCGGGCCCGCGGCGAGCACCCCTCACCCGAGCCCGAGCCACAGAGGAACCCGCGATGAGCGACCTGCTGCTGTTCAAGGACATCGACGAGCCGGGGCTGAGCACGCTCGCCGTCTACGAGGCGCGCGGCGGTTACGCGAGCCTGCGCCGGGCCCTGGAGATGACCCCCGAAGCGGTTCTCGCCGAGCTCGAATCCTCCGAGATCCGAGGCCGCGGCGGCGCCGGATTCGAAATGGGCAAAAAGATCTCGTTCCTGCCGAAGGGCAGCGACATCGAGAAGTACCTGGTCTGCAACGCCGACGAGTCCGAGCCCGGCACGTTCAAGGACCGCGAACTGATGCAGAAGACGCCGCACACGCTGATCGAGGGCATCATCATCGCGGCGTGGGCCGCGGGCGTCACGCGCTCCTTCATCTACATCCGCGGCGAGTACGAGCTGCAGGCCGACGTGCTCGACGCCGCGATCGACGAAGCCCGCGCGGCCGGCTACCTCGGCGAGCAGATCCTCGGCTCCGAGCACACCCTCTCGCTGGTTCTTCACCGTGGCGCCGGCGCCTACATCTGCGGCGAGGAGACGGGGCTGCTCGACTCGCTCGAAGGCAAGCGCGGCAACCCGCGCCTGAAGCCGCCATTCCCGGCCAACCAAGGTCTCTACCAGGGGCCGACGCTGATCAACAACGTCGAGACGCTCTCGACGGTGCCGACGATCATCGAGATGGGCGGCGCGCAGTACGCCAAACTCGGCGTCGAACGCTCAACGGGGACCAAGCTCGTCTCCGTCTCGGGCCACGTGCAGCGGCCCGGCAACTACGAGATCGAACTCGGGATCCCGGCGCGCGAGATCATCTACGGCCTCGCCGGCGGCCCGGAGGACGGGCGCACCGTCAAGTGCTGGTTCCCGGGCGGCTCATCCTCACCGGTGCTCACCGGCGAGGACCTCGACATCGCCTACGACTTCGACACGCTCGCGAAGGCCGGCACGATGCTCGGCTCCGGCGCGATCATCGTCGTCGACGACGAGACGCCGATCCTCGACGTCGCGCTGAAGGTCGCGAAGTTCTACCGCCACGAGTCCTGCGGCAAGTGCAGTCCCTGCCGCGAGGGCACGAACTGGACGGTCAAAATGCTCGAACGCATCGAACGCGGTGAAGCCACGCCGATGGACCTCGACATCATGGCCTCGGTCCAGGAGCACATCATGGGCAATTGCCTGTGCGTGCTCGGCGACGCGATGGCGATGCCGATCAGCTCGCTGATCAAGAAGTTCCGCGCCGAGTTCGAGGAGCACATCGAGCGGGTCCGTGAGCCGCAGCTCGCGCCCGTCCTGGGAGGCGCGCACTAGCGATGCCGCGCCCCGCGCCCAAGCAGATCACCTTCTCGCTCGACGGGCGGGAAGTCCAGGCCCCCGAGGGCATGATGCTCGCCGACGCGGCAAAGCTCGGCGACGTCGAAATTCCCGTCTTCTGTTACGACCCGAAGCTCGGCCAGCCGGTCGGTGCGTGCCGCATGTGCCTCGTCGAGATCGAAGGGATTCCGAAGCTGCAGACCGCGTGCTCGACACCGGTCCGCGACGGGATGGTCGTGTTCACCGAAACCGATCGCGTGAAGGAGGCCCAGCGCGCGGTCGTCGAGTTCCTGCTGATCAACCACCCGCTCGACTGCCCGGTCTGCGACAAGGGCGGCGAGTGCCCGCTGCAGGACATCACCTTCGGCTGGGGCGCCGGCATCTCGCGCTTCGTCGAGCCCAAGCGCCACTTCGTCAAGCCGCTCGAGCTCTCACCGTTGATCGCGATCGACCGCGAGCGCTGCATCCTCTGCTACCGCTGCGTGCGCTACTCGCAGGAGGTCGCCGAGGACTTCCAGCTCGTGTTGCTCGAGCGCGGCGCGGCCTCGTACGTCTCGACGTTCGACGGCCACCCGTACGTCGCGCCGTTCAGCGGCAACATCATCGAGCTCTGCCCTGTCGGTGCGCTGACTTCGCGGCCCTACCGCTTCCGGGCGCGCCCGTGGGACATCGAGGGAGCCGGCACGGTCTGCACGCTCTGCCCGGCGCAGTGCAACGTGACCGTCACCGTCCGCGACGAGCAGGCGCTGCGAGTCCTCGGCCGCGACCACGCCGAGGTCGACGACGGCTGGCTCTGCGACAAGGGCCGCTTCGCATACCAGTCTTTCCACGTCGACGAGCGGCTCACGACGCCGCTGCTGCGCGACGGCGGCGTCCTGCGCCCAGTCTCCTGGGACCACGCCTTGAGCGAGGCCGCCGCGGCGCTGCAGCGAGCCGGCAGCCGGTCCGCGGCGCTCGCCGGCGGCGGCACCACCGGCGAGGAAGGCCTGCTGCTCGCCCGGCTGATGCGTGAGGGCCTCGGCTCGGCGAACGTCGACAGCCGTCGTGGCGGTGCGCTGCCGCTCGGTCTGACGCGCAGGCTCGCGGCGCCCGAGCTCCAGGCCAGCGTCAGCGACCTCGAGTACGCACACGCGGTGCTCGTACTCGACAGCGAGCCGCTCGACGACGCGGCAATCCTCGACCTGCGCCTGCGCAAGGGCGTGCGCCGCAACGGGCTCCAGCTCGCCGTGGCATCCCCGCAGCCGGGCACGCTCGACGCCAACGCCGCCCACGTCAGCCGCTACGCCCCGGGCGCCGGGGCCCATTTCGTGCAGGCGCTCGCCGCGACGCTCGCCGGCGAGGACGCAACGGCCCACGCCGCCGCCGCGGGTACCGACGCGGACGCGCTGGGCGCGCTCGCCGAGCTGCTGCGCGGCGAGGAGCGCGAGGTCGTCGTGCTCTGGCACGAGCGCCTCACCGCCGGCCCCGAGGGTTCGCGCGCCGCCCGGGCGCTGCTGCAAATCGCAGAGCAACTGCAGATGCGCACGCGCAGCTGCGCGGGCCTGCTGGAAATTCCCGCAACCGCGAACGGCCGCGGCCTGCGCGAGGCGGGACTGCTGCCGAACGCGGGACCCGGCTACAGCGATGCGCCCGAGCAGGGCCGCGACGCGGCGGCGATCGCCGCCGGCCTGGCGGACGGAGAGCTGGGCGCGCTGTACCTGGTCGGCGTCGACCCGCTGCTCGATCTGCCGGGTCGCGAGCAGTGGGCCGCGGCGCTCGAGCGCGCCGGCACCGTGATCGCGCACGCCTCGCTGCTGACCGAGGGACTGCGCGAGCACGCGACGATCATCTTCCCTGCCGAGAGCTACGCCGAGAAGGACGGGACCGTCGTGCACCCCGACTCTCGCCTGCAGCGGCTGCGCGCCGCGATCGCCCGGCCGGGCGAAGTGCGGGCAGGCTGGTCGGTGATCGCGCAGATCGCCCAGCGCGTCGGGCTCGAGTTCGACGTGCGCAGCGCGCGCGAGGCCTCCACGCAGCTCTACGCCGCCGTGCCGTTCTACGCCGGGCTGACGCTCGAGGAGATCGGTGGCCGCGGCGTGCGCTGGACCGAGCGCGCGCAGGCCGGCGAGCTGGCGCAGGGCGGCTCCGAGGAGCCGCTCGACGTGGCCGCCGGCATCGACCCCGTCGAGCTCGCCGGCTGGCGCTCGCTGTGGGACGCCCCGGAGGTCGCGGCCTCACCGGCACTGGAGTTCGCGGGCAAGCCGCGGGAGCTCGTGTGATCGCGATCGTCGGCTACGCCGAACCCTGGTACGTCCAGATCCTCAAGGGGATCATCATCTTCGCGGTCGCGCTGCAGCTCGTGCCGGTCGTGCTGATCGCCGAGCGCAAGCTGTTGGGCCGCTTCCAGGGCCGCTACGGCCCGAACCGCGTCGGCGCATACGGCCTGCTGCAGCCGCTCGCGGACATTCTCAAGCTCCTGACCAAGGAGCAGTTCCGGCCCAGCACCTCGGCCGGCATGCTGTTCGTCCTCGCGCCACTGATCTCGATCCTGACGGCCGTCGCGTCGTTCGCGATCATCCCCTTCGGCAACGTCCAGAACATCTTCGGCACGCCTGTCGGGCTCTACGGCGTCGACCTCTCGATCGGACCGCTGTACGTCTTTGCGTTCGGCGCGATCGCCTTCTACGGGATCATGCTCGGCGGCTGGGCCTCGGGCTCGAAGTACTCGTTCCTCGGCGCGATGCGCGGCGCGGCGCAGCTGATCTCCTACGAGGCGGCGCAGGGGATCGCGCTGATCGGCGTGATCATCACCGCACAGACGCTCTCGCTGACCGGGATCGTCGAAGCCCAGAAAGGCATGTGGTACGTGATCCCGCAGTTCTTCGGCTTCCTGGTCTTCCTCGTCGCGGGCTTCGCGGAGACCAACCGCGCGCCGTTCGACCTGACCGAGGCGGACGCCGAGCTCGTCGGCGGCTACAACACCGAGTTCGGCGGCGGGCGCTTCGCCTCCTACTACTTCGCCGAGTACCTCAACGTCCTGGTGATCTCGGGGATCACGGTCACGATCTTCCTCGGCGGCTGGCTGATGCCGTTCGGGATCAACCCCCCAGGCTGGGTCGACCCGTTCGTCGTGCTCGTCAAGATGGCGATCGTCGCGTTCTTCTTCATCTGGATCCGGGCGACGCTGCCGCGCCTGCGCTACGACCAGCTGATGCGGCTCGGCTGGAAGATCCTCCTTCCCCTGGCAACCCTCAACGCGCTGGTGACCGCAGTCATCGTCGCCACCCAGTGATGGCCGAGAACGAAGACAAGAGCACCGAGCAGACACCCGGGCGCTGGCAGGCCGGCCTCGACGTGATCGTCGTGCAGCGCACGCCCGACCCGGGCGCGGCGCGCGGCACCTGGCGCTCCTTCCGTGAGACGGCGCGTGGCCTGAAGACGACCGCGATGCGGGTCTTCGAAGGCACCGGCGGCGTGATCCAGTACCCCGAGCAGAAGGTTCCCGTCTATCCCCGCTTCCGCGGGCGCCACAAGCTGCACCGCTTCGAGGACACGGGCCTGGAGAAGTGCGTCGGCTGCTCGCTGTGCGCGGCCGCCTGCCCGGCGGACTGCATCCGGGTCGTGGCCGCCGAAAACACCCCCGAGAACCGCGTCTCGGCCGGAGAGCGCTACGCCGCGGTCTACGAGATCAACCTCTCGCGCTGCATCTTCTGCGGCTACTGCGAGATCGCCTGCCCGTTCGACGCGATCACGATGGGCCACGACTACGAGCTCAGCGACTACGACCGCGACGACCTGATCTTCACCAAGGAGATGCTGCTCGCGGAACCGATCGAGCGCACGCCGCTGCGACGGGAGGGCGAGTGAGCGCGGTCATCTTCTTCCTCGCGGCAATCGGCGTGATCGCGGGCGCCGTCGGCGTCGTCGTGCTGCGCAACCCGTTCTACTGCGTGCTCTCGCTCGTCGTGCACCTGCTCTCGCTGGCCGCGCTGTTCCTGCTGCTGCGCGCGGAATTCGTCGCCGCGGTCCAGGTCGTCGTCTACGCCGGCGCCGTGATGGTGCTCTACGTGTTCGTCGTCGCCTACGTCGGTGACGAGGCCGAAACGATCGGTGAGCGCCTGCGGGGCGCCTCGCAGGACGGCCCCGGGCTGCGCCTGGCGGGCATCGTCGTCGCCTCCGCGCTGACGATCGAGCTGCTGATCGCGATGCTCGGCAGCGGCCTTGAGGCGATCAGCGGTACCGGCGCGCCCTACACGCCGGGCCCGAAGGCCTACGGGACGCCCGCCTGGATCGGCCAGCTTCTGCTGACCAAGTTCCTGCTGACCTTCGAGCTCGCCTCGTTCCTGCTGCTCGTCGCGGCGATCGGCGGCGTCGTGCTGGCGCGCCGGCGCGGCGGGATCCAGGAGGCCGAGGACGAGCGTGAGCTGATCGCGCCCGTCAGCTCGGTGGCCTCGACCTCCGCGGGCTCGCTCGCCGAGGGTGTCGGGGGTCGCAGCACATGACGATCGGCTGGTATCTGGCGCTGTCGGCGATCGTCTTCTCGACCGGCCTGGCGGGCGTGATCACGCGGCGCAACCCGCTCGTCGTGCTGCTCTGCCTGGAGCTGATGCTCAACGGCGCGAACCTCTCGCTGATCGCGTTCGCCCGGATGTGGGGCAACGGCGCGGGCCAGATCCTTGCGATCGTCGTGATGACCGTCGCGGCCGCGGAGGTCTGCATCGGCTTGGGGATGATCGTCGCGCTCTACCGGCGGCGACTGCCGATCGACGTTGACGAGCTGAGCGAGCTGCAGGGCTGATGACGACAACGACCTGGGCCTGGCTCGTACTGCTGTTCCCGCTGCTCGGCGTGCTGCTGATCGGCTTCGGTTTCCGCACGCCGCTCGGCCGGCACGCGGGGATCATCGGCACCGCCGCGATCGCGCTCGCCTTCGTCTGCGCGGTCGGCTCGCTGATCAGCCTCCAAGGCCACCCCGAATCGGCGCGCGAGCTGACCTCCTCGCTGTGGAACTACGCGGTCTCGGTCGGCTTCAACGTCAAGCTGACGATCCTCGTCGACCCGCTCTCGGTCTACATGATCCTGATCGTCACCGGGATCTCGACGCTGATCCACCTCTACTCGGTCGCCTACATGCATCGCGACCGCGGCTACGCGCGCTACTTCGCCTACCTGAACTACTTCGTCTTCTCGATGCTGCTGCTGGTGCTCGCCGGCAACTTCGTGCTGCTGATCGTCGGCTGGGCGTTCGTCGGCACCGCCTCCTACCTGCTGATCTCGTTCTGGTACCGGCGCAGGACAGCCACCAAAGCCGGCATCAAGGCCTTCGTGATCAACGTCGTCGGCGACGTGGGCCTCGTGCTCGGCGCGATCCTGATCCTCGAGCACTCCGGGTCGCTGGAATACCTGAAGGTCTTCCACGCGGTCGAAAGCGGCGCTTTCCCCGCGGGCAGCACGCTGACCTGGGCCTGCCTGCTGCTGCTCGTCGGCGCGTTCGCGAAGTCGGCCCAGATCCCGCTGCACACCTGGCTCGCGGACGCGATGGAGGGCCCGACGCCGGTCAGCTCGCTGATCCACGCGGCGACGATGGTGACCGCCGGCGTCTACCTGATCGCGCGCATGCACGTGCTGTTCGAACACTCGCACCTCGCGCAGGACGTCGGGGCGTCGATCGGCGCGCTGACGCTCGTGATCGCGGGGACGATCGCCCTGGTCCAGACCGACATCAAGCGGGTGATCGCCTACTCGACGATGTCGCAGATCGGGTACATGATCATGGGCGTCTCGGTGGGCGCGTACGCCGCCGGCCTGTTCCACCTGATGACCCACGCCTTCTTCAAGGCGCTGCTGTTCATGGCGGCCGGCTCGATCATCGGCGCGATGGGCGGCGAGCAGTCGCTGAACAAGATGGGCGGCTTCCGAAAAGCACTGCCGTTCACCTTCGCGTGCTTCATCATCGGCGGCCTCGCGCTGAGCGGGATCCCGCCGTTCTCGGGCTTCTTCAGCAAGGACGAGATCCTGCTCGTCACCGGCGAGCGCGGCGGCTGGCACTGGATCCTCTACGTGATGGGCTACATCGGCGCGTTCCTGACCGCGATCTACACGTTCCGGATGATCTTCCGCGCGTTCTGGGGCGATCCGGTACCGGAGGCCGTGGAGCTCGAAGAAGGCCACCCGCACCACGCCGCCGAGCCGACGAACCCCGCGACCGGCGAAGTCGAGGACACCGACGTCGGCTTCCCCGGGCCCGAGCACGCGATCGCCGAGAAATCGTGGCAGATGAAGGTCGCGATGGCCGTGCTCGCCTTCGGCGCGGCGTTCGGCGGCTTCGTCCAGATCCCCGGCGTCGACGACGTCGTGACCAAGTTCCTGCGCCCGTCGTTCGCCAGCTCGCCGCTCTATGAAACGCCGACGAACACCGGCCTGGAGGTCTTCGGCATGGTTCTCGGCACCGTCCTGGGCCTGACGGGCATCGCGATCGCGTTCCACATCTGGGTGCGCCAGCCCGGAATGGCAGAGCGGATTCGCGAGCGCAACCGCGCGCTCTACACCCTGTTCTCCTCGGCGTGGTACTTCGACCAGGCGATCGATGCGCTGTTCGTGCGCCCCGCGCTCGCCGCCGGGCGCTTCGCCAGTGAAACCTTCGAGGGTCGCGTGATCGACGGCGCGATCATCGGCGGTACCAGCGGGGTCGTGCGTGCCGGCTCGGCGGCGGTGCGCGCCGTACAGAGCGGCCTGCTGCGCTATTACGCGGCGCTCGTCGCGCTCGGCCTGGCCGCCGTCGGCCTCTACTTCCTGATCATGAGCTGACGATGGTGCCGCTGTCGATCATCATCTGGCTCCCGGCGCTGTGCGGCGCGATCGGCGCGCTGCTGCCGTCCCCCGGCAAGGACGCGCGGATCGGCCCGCAGAACGCGATCGCCTTTGCCGGCGCAGCGGGCGTGCTCGGCCTCGCGATCTCCTACCTCGCGGGGTTCAACTCCTCCGCCGGCCTGCAGGACGTCACGAACGTCGTCTGGATCTCCTCGCTCGGAATCCACTACAAGCTCGCGCTCACCGGCCTGAACCTGTTCATGGTCCTGCTGACCGCGATCCTGTTCTTCGCGTCGACGCTCGCCTGCACGCGGCGCCAGTGGGAGCGCCCGCGCCTGTTCTTCTTCATGTTCATGCTCGCCGAGACCGCCGTCCTGGGCGCGTTCCTGGCCCAGGATCTCGCGCTGTTCGTCGCCTTCTTCGACCTGATGCTGATCCCCTTCTACTTCCTGATCGGGATCTGGGGGCGCGAACCGGGCCGGATCCGCGCGACGACCAAGCTCGTGATCTACACGCTCGTCGGATCGCTGCTGATGCTCGTCGGCGCCGTCGCCGTCGGCGTGATCGCCGCCGAACACAACGGCGGGACGCTGAACTTCACCTACACCGCGCTGCAACACGCGCACCTGGCGACGGGCACGCAGGAGTGGCTCTTCTGGCTCTTCGCGGCGGCGTTCCTGGTCAAGATGCCGGCCTTCCCGCTGCACGGCTGGATGCCCGACGGGTACCGCGCGATGCCGACCGAGGTGCTGATGGTCTTCTCGGGCGTGCTCTCGAAGGTCGGCGCGTACGGGCTGCTGGTGATCGTGCTGCCGCTGTTCCCGCAGGCCAGCGCCCACTACCAGGTGATCCTGCTGCTGATCGCGCTCGCGTCGATCATCTACGGCTCGCTGCAGGCCTTCACGCAGACCGACGTGCGGCTCGTCGCCGGATATTCCTCGCTCGCCCAGATGGGCTTCATCACGCTCGGGATCTTCGCGCTCAACAACCAGGGTGCCCAGGGCGCGCTGCTGCAGATGCTCAACCACGGCCTCGTCGTCGCGCCGCTGCTGTTCATCGCTGCGCTGCTCGCCGAACGCGCCGGCGGCAGCGAAGACCTGCGTCAGATGGGCGGCATCGCGTTCCGCGCGCCGGTCTTCGCGAGCCTCTTCCTGATCGTCGCGCTCGCGACGCTCGCGGTGCCCGGCTCGGCGAACTTCGTCGGCGAGCTGATGATCCTGTTCGGGGTCTTCAAGACGAAAATCGCGATCGCTGTGATCGCCTCGACCGGCGTCGTGCTGGCCTCGGTCTACGCGCTGCGGCTGTTCATCCGGGCGATGCACAACCGCGTGCCCCTCGGCGTCGACTCGCGCGAGATCCGCCCGCGTGACGCCTTCGTGCTGGTGCCGGTCGTCGCCGTGATCCTCGCGCTCGCGCTCTACCCGCAGCTAGCGCTGCACCGCAGCGAAGAATCGGTCAAGACAGCCGTGGCGCCGGCCCACAACGCGCTGGCCGGCCTGCCCTCGAATCTCTCTGCGCAGGTGGACCCGTGACGATGCTCGCGACGCTCAAAGGCCCGTACATCGATTTCGCCGCGCTCTCGCCGCTGATCGCGCTGCTCGGCGGGGCGGCGCTGGTGCTGCTCGTCGGGATGGCCCGTTCGCGCACTGTCCGCACGGTGCTCGTGCCGGCTCTGACGCTGGTCGTCCTCGCGGCCGCCACCGGACTGTCGATCTGGCAGTGGAACGTCGACAAGACGGTCGCCGAATCGGCACTGAAGGTCGACAACCTGGCGCTGACACTGGACATGATCCTGGCCGTCGGCGCCGCCGCCGCGGTCCTGCTGGCCTGGCGTTCGCGCGCCGCCGACGAAGCCGCGCACGGCGAGTTCCACGCGCTCGTGCTGAGCTCGGTCGCGGGCATGTCGGTGCTCGCCTCGGCGCAGAACATCGTCGCCCTGTTCGTCGGCTTCGAGCTTCTCTCGATCCCGCTCTACGTGCTGTGCGCGAGCGAAATGCGCCGCGAGCACTCACTCGAGTCGGGGCTCAAGTACCTGATCGTCGGCTCGGTCGGCTCGGCGATGCTCGTCTACGGCCTGGCGCTGATCTACGGCGCGACCGGCCAATCGGACTTCACGGCGATCGCGGGCGCGATCCACGGTTCGCTCGCGACTTCGCCGCTGACTGCTCACCGGGATCGCGCTGGTCGTCGCCGGCCTGTGCTTCAAGGCCTCGATCGCGCCGTTCCACCAGTGGACGCCCGACGTCTACGAGGGCGCCCCGACGCCGGTCACGGCGTTCATGGCGGTAACGACGAAGGTCGCAGTGTTCGGCGCCTTCCTGCGGCTCTTCGACGTCGCGCTGATCGCCGAGCACACCCGCTGGGCGCCCGCGCTCGCGGCGCTCGCGACGATCACGATCATCGTCGGCAACGTCGGCGCCCTCGGCCAGACATCGCTCAAGCGGATGCTCGCCTACTCCTCGGTGGCGCAGGCCGGCTACATGCTCACCGGCGTGATCGTGGCCACGAAACTCGGCGCCTCGGCGACGGTCTACTACCTCGCCGTCTACATGATCATGAACATGGCTGCCTTCGCGGTGATCGTCGCGCGGGAGCGCGAAACCGACCTCGGCGACTCGATCGAATCGGTCGCCGGAATCGGCCGCGACCGACCGTGGCTCGCATGGCCCCTGACGCTCGCGATGCTCGGCCTCGCCGGGATTCCTGCGACCGCGGGCTTCTTCGGGAAGTTCTATCTGATCAGCGCCGCGGTGGGCGGAAACTACACCTGGCTCGGAGTCGTGATCGTGATCGGCTCGATGATCTCGCTCGCCTACTACCTGCCGGTCGTCGCGGCGATCTGGATGCGCGAGTCGCCGCCAGCCGCGGCCGTCCGGCGACCAGCGCCCTGCCGGCGCTCGCTGGAGGCTCACCGGAGCTCCCGGAGCACGGGCCCTGCCGGGCGCCGGGGCCAGTTCGAGGTGCTGCTCGTCGCGGTGCTCGCCGGAGCCTTCACGCTCTGCTCGGCATCTTCCCGGAGCCGCTGCTGCATCTGGCGCAGCACGCCGGCAACGTCTTCGGCTCGCTGCCCTAGCCGCCGGGGATCGCGTCTGCGGCCTGCGCAGCCGCTTCGGCCTCGCGCAGGCGCTCCTCGACGAGGTCCAGCCCGGCGCTCCAGAAGCCGGGGTCCTCGAGGTCGATACCGACGAGCTGCGCGACCTGCTGCGGGGCTTTCGAGCCGCCGGCCGCGAGCATCGCGAGGTAGTTCGGCACGAGCTCGTCGCCGAGCGTGCGGTAACGGTCGTAGACCGAGAGCGAGAGCAGCAGCCCGTAGGCGTAGGCGTAGACGTAGCCGGGCGATCCGACGAAGTGCGGCACGTAGGACCACCAGCTGCGGTAGCCGTCGGTGATCTCGACCGAGTCGCCGAGCAGCTCCTCCTGGCTCTCGGCCCAGAGTGCCCCGAAGTGCTCGACCGAGAGCTCGCCCTGCTCGCGGCGCGCGGTATGGATCAGTTCCTCGAAGCGGTTCATCGCGACCTGCCGGAAGACGGTGGCGATCATGTCCTCGAGGTTCTCGGCGAGCAGTGCAAAACGTGAGGCGGGGTTCTCGTCCTCGGCCAGCAGGCGCCCGAAGACGATCTGCTCCCCGAACACCGATGCGGTCTCGGCGAGGGTCAGCGGCGTGGACTGGTGGAAGATCCCCTGCGGCGCCGCGAGCGCCGACGTGCACGCCGTGGCCGAGCTCGTGCGCGAGCGTCAGCACATCGCGCCGGCGGGAGGTGAAGTTCAACATCACGTACGGGAAGACCGTCGGGCACGGCGGTGGCGCAGAACGCGCCCCCGCGCTTGCCCGGCCGGACCGGCGCGTCGATGTGGCGCTCGTCGAAGAAGCGCTGCACGAGCCCGCCGAGCTCCGGCGAGAACGACGTGTAGCAGTCGGACACGATCGCCTGTGCCTGGCCGTAGGTGTAGGTCTTCTCGTCGCTCGTGACTGCGGCCATCCGGTCGTAGTCGGCGAGGCGCTCGATGCCGAGCACCCGGGCCTTGAGCCGATACCAGCGGCGCGCGATCTCGTAGCGCGAGCGGACCGCCTCGATCAGCGCGCGGACCGACTCGTCGCTCGCTTCGTTGGAGAGGTTGCGCGCCGAGAGCCACTCGGATAGCGACGCAGGCGATCGTCGGTCGACTTGTCGGCGAGCAGCGTGTTCATCAGGAACGCGCGCGTGCGCAGCCCCGGCTCGAGCGCCGCGCTGACCTGCTGCGCGACGTCGCGGCGAAGATCACGGTCGGGGCTCGAGAGCGTCGAGAGCGCGACGTCCAGCGCGGCGCTCTCGCCGACACCCGCCGCGGCGGGCAGCTGGACCTCGATCGCACGCGTCAGCTCCTCGAACAGGCGCGACCAGGCGGCGGCGCCGGTGACGTTCTTCTCGGCCATGATCCGCTCCTCGCCCTCGCTGAGCAGGTGCTCGCGATAGCGGCGCACGCCGCGCAGGTAGTGGGCGCAGAACTCGAGCGCGGGGTCCGCGAGCAGGAGCTCGGCCCTGTCGGCGTCGAGCGCCGCCCACTCGAGCTCGAAGAACAGCAACGCCGTGGGACGCGCGTCTCCTGTTCCTGGACGTGCTGCAGCAGCGCGCCGCGCGCCGGGTCGGCGGTGTCGGTCGAGAAGCGCAGCGCCGCGTAGTAGCCGGCCCGCGAGGCCAGCTCGTGGATCTCCGCGAGCGATGCATCGCCTCGGCCAGGCCTGGCGCGTCGAGCTCGCCGACCGTGCCGGGGTAGCGCTGCGCGAACTCGTCGGCCAGCGCGATCGCCTGCTCGAGGCGTTCGCGCACGCCCTGCTCCCCGGCGCCGTCGACCAGGGGCTCCAGATCCCAGGCGGCCTGCTCGAGTGCGCTGTCTTCAGTGTCGATCGCCATGCAAGGACCCTAGCGGCGCTACTCGGAGGCCAGCGCGTTGAGCATGTCGAGGTTGGCGGCGCGCCGTGCCGGCAGCTGCGCGGCGAGGATCCCGGCGAGCGCGGCCACGACGAGCAGGATGGCCAGCGTGCCGATCGGGTAGGACTGGACGAATTCGGATTCTTCGAGCGCGAACGTCGCGACCAGGAATGCGCCGACGACGCCGATCACGATTCCGAAGACGCCCCCGATCAGCGCTGTGATCACCGACTCGTAGCGGATCATCTGCCGGACCTGGCGTCGCGAGGTGCCGATCGCGCGCAGCATCCCGAGCTCGCGGGTGCGCTCGTAGATCGACAGCACCAGGGTGTTGACGATCCCAAACAGGGAGACGATCACCGAGAGCGCGAGCAGCACGTAGATCAGCGTGAGCAGCGTGTTGACCTGTTCGGACTGTTCTTCGGCGAACTGGCTCGCGGTCTGTGACTGCGCCTGCGGGTAGGACTGTCGGAGCAGCGCGTCGATGCGCTGCTTGACTTCGCCGCCCGACGCTCCGGAGGCGTAGGTCACGAACGCAATCGACAGTTCGCGCAGGCCGAAGCTGCGCACGGCGAGCGCCCGGCTGATCGTCAGTTCGCCGAGCAGGTGCGAGTTGTCTTCGGCCACGCCGGCGACGGTCAGGTGCACGTGTTCGCCGGTTGGCGTCAGTGCGGTGATCGGCGACCCGGTCTTGAGGTTGTGCGATTTTGCGAAGGAGTGGGTCACGACCGTCTGGGTTTCGCCGAGGTCGCGCAGCACCGCGTTGGAACCTTCATGCCAGTCCACGTGATAGGCGGCGACGAACGACTGCGGTTCGACCGCGAGCACGCTCGCGTTTTCGCTCTGGAACGATGGCCGCGCCTCGGTTGACCCGATCGCCGTCACCGAGCTGACGCCGTCGACGGATTTCAGCTGGGGCACGATCTCCGGCGGCAGGCCCGCGGACCGGGCGCCGGAGGAGTTCCTGATGATCAGGTTGCCGGCGAAGGAGGAGTTCACCGACTGGTTGATCGTCGCCTTCGTGCCGTCGGCGAGCACCGCGACCATCGCCACGAGCGCGATCCCGATCGTCAGCGCCGCGGCTGTCGTGAGCGTGCGGCCGGGCTGACGGATCGAGTTCTCCATCGCCAGGCGGCCGGTGATCCCGCGCCGCGCGGCCGGCGCCCCGATGATGTGCGCGAGGCCACGGGTGATCCGGTAGCTCGGCTTGTGGCCGCGCGCGATCCAGATCCAGCGCGCGGCGACGAGCGCGACCACGGCTCCGATGATTGCGCCCGGCACCCTGCCGTGCTGGACCGAGGTGAGGAACTCCAGCAGCGCGAGAACGCCGATCGCGGCTGCGACCTTCCAGCCGCGTTTGCGCACCTCGCTCTCGCCTGAGCCCTCGCGCATCGCCGCAAGCGGCGAGATGCTCGTTGAGCGGATCGCCGGGACCAGTCCGGCGATCAACGTGATCCCGATGCCGACTGCCAGTGAGACGACGATCGTGCGCGTCTCGAGCACCGTGCCGTTGTTGGGCAGGTCGGCGCCGACCGCTTTGAACAGCCCGTCGAGTCCCGGGGCGAGCAGGATTCCTCCGAGCAGGCCAAGCAGGCCGCCGAGAATGCCGAGGAACAGGCCTTCCAAGATCACCGAGCGCATCACCTGTCCGCGCGAGGCGCCGAGCGTGCGCAGCAGGCCAAACTCGCGGGTCCGCTGCGCGACGGTGATCGAGAACGTGTTGAAGATGATGAAAGCGCCCACTAGCAGCGCGACGTAGGCGAAGATCAACAGGAACGTCTGCAGGAAGCCGAGATTTTCTTCGAGCGTCTGAGTCTCGTTGCTCGCCTGTTCGGCCCCTGTCCGCACCGCGACGGTGCTCGGCAGCAACGCTTTGATGCGGTCACGCAGTTCCTTGGGGGTGACGCCGGACGTGGCGGCGACATCGATCTGGTTGAAGTGCCCGACCTGACCCGCGACTCGCTGTGCCTCAGTCGCCGTCAACAGCGCGACGCCCGCTCCGCCGAACGACTCGCCGCCGGCATAGTGCACGACGCCGACGATCGTGTACTGCTTCGCCGGTGCGGTGCCAACAACCACGATGTGCTCGCCGAGCTTGAGGTTCGCCCGGTTCGCGGTCGATTCGTCGACGGCGACCTGGTCGGCGCGCGTCGGGAATCCGCCTTTTACCGGCGAGTAGGCGTTGAACGGCTTCGGCTGGACCGACGAGATGAATGCCGGCGCACCCCCGGTGGTGAGCTTTTCGCCCGACGTCGAGAGGAACGACCCCGAGACGAACGTGACGCCCGAGGCCTTGCTGACGCCGTCGACCGCGGCGACCGTCCTGACCATCGCTTCGTCGATCGGCGTCGACTGCGAACGGTCCCGGAAGCCCCGTCCGAGCGTCTCCTGGGGAGTGACCACGACGGCGTTGCCCTGATTGGCGGTCTGGAAGATTTCCGCGAACGAGCGGTTGATGGTGTCGGTCAGGATGTAAGTGCCGGCCATCAGCGCGACACCCAGCGCGACCGCGACCGCGGTCAGGATCACGCGCACCTTGCGTTCGACCATGCCCCGCCAGACGAGGCGCAGCATCAGCCGACCGACTTCATCAGGTCGAGCGCCTCGTCGGTGCTCGCGTGGCCGCCGTCGTGGACGATCTTGCCGTCCTCGAGGATCAGCAGGCGGTCCGCGTAGGAGGCCGCATGCGCGTCGTGGGTGACCATCACGACAGTCTGGCCAAAGTCGTCTGCGGCGTGACGCAGCAGGTCGAGCACGTCGGCCGAGGCTTTGGAGTCGAGGTTGCCGGACGGCTCGTCGGCGAACAGCACGTCGGGCCTGGAGACGAGCGCCCTCGCGACGGCAACACGTTGCTGCTGGCCGCCGGAGAGCTCGCTCGGCCGGTGGTCCAGACGGTCACGCATCCCGACCGTCTCAATGAGCTTCTCGAGCCACTCCCTGTCGGGCTCGCGTCCGGCGATCGACAGCGGCAGGACGATGTTCTCCTCGGCCGTCAGGACCGGCAGCAGATTGAAGGTCTGGAAGATGAATCCGATGCGGTCCCGGCGGAGCTTCGTCAGTGCGCTGTCGTCGAGCTGCGCGAGCTCGGCGTCACCGATCCGGACTGTCCCGGAGGTCGGGCGATCGAGCCCCGCGAGCAGGTGCATCAGCGTCGACTTGCCTGAACCCGAGGGCCCCATGATCGCCGCGAACTGCCCGCGCGGGAACTCGACGGTGACGCGATCGAGGGCGATCACCTGGGCCTCGCCTTCGCCGTATTGCTTGAAGAGCTCGCTACACGCGACGAGCGCCCGCTGGCCGCCCGATGGCTCCTCGGCTGACATTGCGGCGAGTATATGAGCGCCCGGCGCGCCGCCCGGACCGGCCGCTAGGATCGGCCGCCCGATGCACGAGACACGTCCTGAAGTCTTTCTGATCGCCCGCCCGTCGATCGACGTCGACGGGATGCGCGGCTACCTGGAGTCGGTCGGCGGGGTCTCCTGGCTGGACGGGCGGCTCGAGGCCGACGAGCGCAACGACGGCGAGATGCTCGTCGAGTTCGGCGGTCGTGCCTGCTACCGCAGCTGGGAGCCGGGCTTGAACCCGAACGTCACCCGCGTGCGCACCGACAAGCGGGAGTACTTCGCGAACATCCTGCGTTCGGCGCACGGTTCGGTGCTCGAGCACGCGAGCTATTCGTTCGCGCTGCGCAACGTCTCGCGGGTGCTGACCCACGAGCTCGTGCGCCACCGGGCCGGATCGGCCTTCAGCCAGGAGAGCCTGCGTTACGTGCGGCTGACCGACATCGGCTTTCGCGTGCCGCCCGCGCTCGAGCCGGTCCGCGAGCAGGTGCTCGCGATCGTCGAGCAGCTCGAGGAGTTTCAGGTCAGCGCCGCCTCTGAGCTGGGGATCGACGAGGACGGCGTGCCGTTCCACGTCAAGAAGGAGGTCACCTCGGCGCTGCGGCGCCTTGCGCCGATCGGCCTCTCGACCGACATCATCTGGAGCGCGAACCTGCGCACGCTGCGGCACGTGATCGAGATGCGCACCGCCCCCGGTGCCGAGGAGGAGCTGCGGCTCGTCTTCAACGAGGTCGCGCTGCTGATGCAGCGCGAGGCGCCCGGCATCTTCCAGGACTTCGAGCGTTCCGAGGACGGCAGCTGGGTGCCGTCCCACCACAAGGTCTAGCTGCTCAGCGCCGCTTGCGGCGCTTGCGCGAGGAGCCGCCCTGGCTTACGGCGACCGCCTGTGGTTCGGGCGCGGGTTCGGGTGCCGGAGCACCCCGTCGGCCGCGGGCGGGCCTGCCGCCCTGCTGGGCCCCGCGTCCGCCGGGCGGCCACGGCACCGCTTCGCCGGCCTTCCACGCCGGAGGGTCGCCGCTGGGCCATTTTTCGAGGAAGAGCACGCCGACGAAGACCATCCAGAGCGCCGGGACGGCCTGCAGCTGAGCCCCGCCGATCGGCAGGAAGATCAGCAGGCCCGCGAACATCCCGAGCATCGCCATCCAGCGCGGCAGCAGGCCGACGCGCAGCGAGTTGATCAGCAGCATCACCATCCCGACGGCGAAGAACAGGCCCCCGAAGATCGCCAGCGACCCGACGACCTGCACCGAGGTGCCGGTCAGCACGGCTTCGGACGCTGCGACGCTGTGATCCGCAGAGGCGACGAAGTTGTGCGTTTCGACGGCGTAGAAGATCCAGTGTGCGAGGCCCGCGACGGCCAGCGCGATCCCGCCGTAGAGAATCAGCAGG
Organism: uncultured Solirubrobacteraceae bacterium; assembly: GCA_963699425.1. Classification (GTDB taxonomy): domain Bacteria; phylum Actinomycetota; class Thermoleophilia; order Solirubrobacterales; family Solirubrobacteraceae; genus Palsa-744. Next base: position 213,743 of record CAVOTS010000001.1, read on the forward strand.
CGGATCCACGAGAACATGCTGGGGCGGCGGTACTTCGTCGCCTCGGCGAGGAACAGCAGCACGAACATCAACGCCAGGATCGCGATCGCCGTCATCAGCGCGCCGGCGATCAATGCCCCCGAGTTGTTCGAGATGTAGCGCAGCAGCTCGACTTTCGGACTTTCCGACGGGTTCCTCACGCCGTGGATCGCGGGCGAGATGCCCTGCAGCAGTCCGACCGTCGGCGCGCCGCTGAGCCCGGACGAGGTCGTCACCGCGCCGAGCATGTAGAGAACCCCGCCGGCAAGCCCGGGTACGGCCAGCCGCCGTCGGCGATCGAGCTCCCATGCGACCCGCTCGCGCCGGTCCTTCTTCTCGGCTTTATCGGCCATTGAGAGGGCAGTCTATGATGCGAAGCATGGAGGGCAGTTCTTTCGGCGACATCTTCGGCGACCCAGACGAGCTTCAGCGCCGCCTGATGGAGTTCGCGCAGCAGATGCAGGGCAACCAGCGTCTGGCCTGGGCCGACAATGCGATCGGCCTCGCCGTCCAGATGACGGTGGCCGCGATCGGCCGCGTCAACCTCCAGGGCAGCGCCGAGGCGCAGGCCGACGACATCCGCACCGTGATGGCCAGGGTCTTCCCCGAGGCGGTCGCGCTCGTGCGTGAGGCCCGCGAGGGCCTGCAGTAACCGGCTAGCCGGTCCAACGGCCCTCTGGAGCGAGCCGTTCCTCCGCCACGCGCTCTTCTTCGCGCGACTGGCGACCTGCGTCGATGACTTCGCGGAATGAGCGGAAGCGGAAGATGTAGATCACCGCGAACAGGCCGAGCAGGAACGTGAAGACCGAGATCGCGAGCTGCTGGCCCACCGAGTAGGCCGCGATGATCGCGCCGCCGGCCTTTTTTTCGAAGACCTTCACCAGCAGTGCCTGCTGGACACCGGCGCCGCCAGGCGTGAACGGGACCGCCCCGGCGACCTGGCCGACCGCGAACACGAGCAGCACGTTTTCGACCGACCCGCCGACGCGGAACGCGTCGAGCATGAACCAGTAGGAGAGGAACCGGCAGATCCAGGCGAGCGCCTGAAGCGATGCCACCTCGCGCAGGTAACGGCGCCGGTCGCGCAGGATCGTGAAGCCCTGGCGCACGCGCTGCCAGAAGCTCTGCACGCGCTCGGAGAGCAGGGCGAAGGCGACGAGGCCGGCGATCGCGAGTGCCGTGATCAGGAACAGCGTCAGGCGAAAGTTGCTCGCGAAGTAGGAGATGTCGAACGCGCTGAGCTTCCCGAAGTCCGGCGGCTTGGGGAACACCCCCTGGGTGAACGCGAAGATCAGGACGAAGATCCCCATGCAGGCGTCAAAGATCGCCTCGACGAAGAAAGCGGCGGCGACCGTCGGATAGCGCGAACCGGGAATCGAGGACTTCGTCAGGTAGAGCTTGATGATGTCCCCGCCGCGCGCCGGCACGACGTTGTTGAAGCCGACCGCCGCCACGTAGGCGCCCCAGATCCGGCGGAATTGGAAGTAGGAGGCAGGGTAAGCGGCGCGCAGCGAGTTGAAGAACCCGCGCGAACGCAGCGTCAGGTTTGCGAGGAACAGCAGCAGTCCGACCGCGAGCGCCGGCCAGTGCACCGCGGCGAGGTCCGAAAAGAACTGCCCCGCGGCGTTGAAGAACGACGTGATGCTCTGCGCGAGCGTGGTCGCTATCAGCCAGTGGCCAGGCACAAGAGAAGCGTACGGGGCGCTCCCCGCGCGCCGTTCAGGGCAACGCCGGAACCGACAGTGAGCGCACGGCGAGCAACGAGACTCCGAGCACCGCGGCGACGAGCACGAGCAGGAATGCGTCTTCGCCGGGCCAGCCGACGCCGAGCCCCTCGCCGAGCCAGAACACGCCGAACGCGGTCAGCATCACGCCGACGGCGTACTTGAGCACGTTCTCGGGCACGCGCGCCAGTGGGGCGCGTGCCGCGAAGCCGGCGAGCGTGGCGACGAGCGCCGCGGCGATCGCGGCGGCGGCCGCCAGGCCGATCCGGTCGCGCGCCGCGCCGAGCGTGACGACGATCAGCGCGACCTCGAGTCCCTCGACGAGTACGCCTTTGTAGGCGATCGAGAGCGCATAGCGGTCGATCGCGCCGCCGTCGCGCCGTGCGGCGAGGGCCGCTTCGCTCTCGCGGATGAACTCGGCCTGCTCGTCGTGCAAGGCCTTGCGGCCACTGGCGCGCAGGACCGCCTTGCGCAGCCATTTGAGGCCGAACGCGAGCAGCAGCACGCCGATGAAGATGTGCAGCGCGTCGAGCGGCAGCCGCGTGATCGCCGTGCCCGCGACGAACACCACAACGGCGAGCGTCGCCAGGGCGGCGAACACGCCGTAGAAGGACGATCGCCAGCTGCGCGTCGTGCCGACGGCGAGCACGATCGTGACCGCCTCGACGGCCTCCACGAGCGAGGCGAGGAACACGGACAGCACGAGACCGACTTCGGCGCCCTTCATCGTGGCTATGCATAACACGCGATTGCTGTAGAACCCAACGGTGCGCACATCCGCAAGCAGGGACGGCCTCGTCGTCGCAGTCACCGGACCGACCGGCGAGATCGGCCGCTCGGTCGTCGCGTCACTCGAGCGCACGCGTGAGGTCGGGCGGATCCTCGGTATGGCGCGCCGCCCCTTCGACCCCGAGAGCGAGGGCTGGCACAAGACGGCCTACCGCCGCGGCGACATCCTCGACCGCCGCCGCGTGGCGGCGCTCGTCGAGGAGGCCGACGTCGTCGTGCACCTCGCGTTCATGATCATGGGCTCGCTCCAGCAGACGCGGCGCGTGAACCTCGACGGCTCGCGCTACGTGTTCGAGGCCGCGGCCGCAGCGAACGTCAAACGACTCGTCTATACCTCCTCGGTCGCCGCCTACGGCTTCGCGCCGGGCCGCCGGTTGCCGCTGACCGAGGACCAGCCGACGCTTGGCAGCGAGCGCTTCTACTACTCGGCGCAGAAGGCCGAGGTCGAGGAGACGCTCGCCGACACGCTCTACAAATCGTCGACCAAGGCCTGGGTCCTGCGGCCTTGCATCGTCGCCGGGCCGCGGGCGCCGCTGCTCGTCGACTCGCTGCCGTTCGCCACGGCCTCCGGGGGCGTCGTCGGACGCGCCCGCTCGCTGCTCGGTGCGCTGCCCGGCGTGCGGCCGGTGCTGCCGGACCCCGGCACGCCGTTCCAGCTCGTCCACCACGACGACGTCGCGAGCGCGATCCGCGCGGCAGTGCTCGGCCGCGGCACGCCGGGCCCGTACAACATCGCGGGCCCCGGCGAGCTGTCGGTCAAGACACTCGCCCGCGAACTCGGCTGGTACTCAGTTCCGGTGCCCGAGTCGGCACTCGAGGTTACGACCGGGCTCGTGCGCCGGCTGGGCTTCCTGCCGGCAAAAGCACAGTGGCTGAACGCGTTCGCGGAGCCGGTCGTGATGGACACGGGCCGCGCTCGACGCGAGCTTCGCTGGCGACCCAAATACGACGCGATCACGACGCTCCACGAAACGATCGCCACGGCGCGGGGCGGACAGTGACGATGCCTGCCGCTGTCGACGTAAATACAATCGACGGCTGAAATGACCGACCCGCAACCTGATCAGGGAGCCCCTGCCGGCTCCGTCGCCGTCGTCACCGACACGACGTCCTATGTACCGGGCGAGATGCTGGACAGTCTCGGGGTGCAGTGCGTGTCGCTCTATGTCGGCTGGGACGGCAAGCTGACACCCGAGCGCGACTACACCGATCTCGACGCGTTCTACGAGCGGCTGAAAAGCGAACCGCGCCTGCCCACGACCTCACAGCCCTCGGTCGGCGACTTCCTCGACGTCTATCGCCCGCTCGCTGAAGCCGGACGCGACATCTACTCGATCCACATCGCCGAGGCGCTGTCGGGGACCTGCCAGAGCGCGCGTGAGGCCGCCAGGACGCTCGCGGCCGAGGGTCACACGGCGAAGGTCACCGTCGTCGATGCGGCGACCGGGGCCGGGGGGCTCGGCCTGCTCGTGATCGCGGCCGCCGAAGCGGCGCGCGCGGGCGCCGGGATCGATGAGGTCGCCGAGACGATCGAGCGCCGCCGCAAGGGACTGAAGATCTACTTCTGCCTGGACACGCTCGAGTACCTGCGCCGGGGCGGGCGGATCGGCGCCGCACAGGCGATGGTCGGGACCGCGCTGAAAGTCAAGCCGATCCTGACCTTCGGGACCGAGATCGCGCCGGTCGACCGGGTGCGCACCAGCGCGCGCGCGTATGCCCGGATGGGCGAGTACCTGACCGAAATGCACGCCGCCGGTGCGCGCACGTGGACCGTGCAGAAAATCCAGTGCGAGGGCCCCGCCGCGGAAATGATCGAGCGCGGCCGCGCCGTCTACGGCTGCGAGCCGTGCTTCGTGAGCGAGGTCGGGCCGGTCTTCTGCACCCACCTCGGCAGCGGCCTGCTCGTCGGCGCGTTCTAGCCGGCCCTCCGGCGGAGCCCGCTCCTAGAGCTTCGCGAGCGCGGCGAGCACGAGTTCGTCGTGCTGGGCGGGCTTGACCTTGCGCAGCACCTCGACGACCGTCCCGGTCGCGTCGATCACGAACGTCGTGCGCTCGTTGCCGAAGTATTTTTTCCCGTACATCGACTTTTCGGCCCAGACGCCGTACTTCTCGGCGACCGCATGGTCCTCGTCGGCGAGCAAGGTGAAGTTCAGACCCTGCTTGTCGTGGAATTTCTTGACCTTCGCGACCGAGTCCGGCGAAACGCCGAGCACCCTTGCATCGAACTTCGCGTACTCGCGCGCGTGGTCGCGGACCCCGCAGGCCTGCGTCGTGCATCCAGGCGTGTCGGCCTTCGGGTAGAAGTACAGGACGACCGGTTCGCCGCGAAGCTTTTTCAGCGAGACCTTCTCGCCGTCCTGGTCGGGCAGCGTGAAGTCCGGTGCCTTTTTGCCGTTCTCGATCACGGCAGCGATGCTAGCGAGCCACGCACGCACTGCGGCCCCTGCGTTTAGTTTCGGCTAAGCGCCGCCCGTACCATCTTGCGGAGCCGGTTGGCAGCGGCTGGCTCGGCGACCCATCCGGATCGATCTCCAGTGGCGACCACCGACCAGACCACGAACACTCCCGCGCGCCTCGCGGCGCAGCCGCTGCACGTCAAGGTGCCGGAGGTGATGGCGCTGTTCTGGGCGCTGAAGCTGCTGACGACCGGGACCGGCGAGGCGACCTCGGATTTCCTGGGCAGCGTCAGCGTTCCGCTCGCCGGCGCGATCGGCATCTTCGGGTTCCTGATCGCGCTGCGGCTACAGCTGCGGGCACGCAGCTACAGCGCGCCGCGCTACTGGGGGCTGGTGATGATGATCGCGATCTTCGGCACGATGGCTGCCGACGGAGTCCACGACGGGGCGAACCTCCCGTACACCGTGACGACGGCCGGCAGCGCCTTGTTCGTCGCGGCGGTCTTCGCGCTGTGGCACCGCTCGGAGGGAACGATCTCGATCCACGAGATCAACACCCCGCGCCGGGAGGCCTTCTACTGGACCGCGGTGCTCGGCACGTTCGCGCTCGGCACCGCGGCCGGCGACCTGACCGCGATGTCACTGGGCCTCGGATTCTTCGGTTCGATCATCCTGTTCGCGGGGCTGATCGCGATCCCCCTCATCGCCTGGGCGGCCTTCTCGATGGGGCCGGTCCTCGCCTTCTGGCTCGCCTATGTGCTGACACGGCCGCTCGGCGCATCGATCGCGGACTGGCTCGGCAAGCCGCACTCGACCGGCGGCCTCGCATTCGGCGACGGCGTGACCGCGGCCCTGGGCTTCGCGGCGTTCCTCGTGCTGGTCGCCTACGTGACCGTCACCGGCCGCGACGCGCGGGCCCACCCGACGCGGCTGCAGCACTTCCGCGAAGAGCACGACTACGCCGCCCGCGAGCAGGCGCTGCCGGCCGAGATCTGACGACGCGCGGGCCGTCGCGTCGCGCAGCAGATAGCGTTCGCGCCGTGAGTACGCAGATCGCCCCCGACGACATCGTCGCGACCGCCGCCGAGGGCGCGGCCAACGAGCCGCCCGCCGCTGCTGGTGCTCGAGCCGCTCGCCGAGTTCCTCGACGCGCACGGCCTCGGCGAGGGCGAGATCGGGCCTCGCCGATCGGAGAGGGCCACTCGAACGTCACCTACCTGATCGAGCGCGGCGGCAGCGAGTTCGTGCTGCGCCGCCCGCCGCGCCCGCCGCTGCCGCCGAGCGCGCACGACGTGCTTCGCGAGGCGCGCCTGCTGCGCGCGCTGCGCCGCACGCCCGCACGCGTGCCGCGGGTGCTCGCCGTCTGCGCCGACGAGACACGATCGGCGCGCCGTTCTACGTGATGGAGCTGGTCGCCGGGCGAGGTGATCGTCGCGAGCGTTCCCGCCGCGCTGGACAACCCCGAGCAGCGCCGGCGGATCGCCGAGCAGCTGATCGACGCGCTCGTGGAGATCCACGCGGTCGACTGGCGGGCCGCCGGGCTCGAGGACTTCGGCAAGCCCACCGGCTACCTCGAGCGCCAGCTGCGGCGCTTCGGCGGCCTGTGGGAGCTCAACAGGACGCGCGAGATCCCGGCCGTCGAAGCGGTCGGCGCGTTGGCTGGCCGAGAACCTGCCCGAGTCGCGGCCCGGCGACGATCGTGCACGGCGACTTCCGGCTCGGAAACACGATCTTCGCGCCGCAGGCCCCCGCGCGCCTGGCGCGGTGCTCGACTGGGAGATGGCGACGATCGGCGACCCGCTGGCCGACATCGGCTACCTGTGCATGATGTGGAGCGAGGCCGGCGACCCCTCCGGCGGGCTGCGCGAGCACCTCGGCGAGGTCACCCGCGCGGAGGGCTTCCCCACGCGGGCCGAGCTGATCGCCCGCTACGAGGAGCGCTCGCGGCGCTCGATGCGCGACGCTGCGCTGGTACACGACGCTCGCGCTGTGGAAGAGCGTCGTCTTCATGGAGGGCAACTACAAGCGCGCGATCGCCGGCACGACCGACGACCCTTACCTGAAGCAGTTCGGCGAGGGCGTGCTCGAACTCGCCGCGCCAGGCCGAGGAGGTCGCGCATGGCGCAGTGAGCCCGAGTCGACGCAGCGGGCCTGCTGATCGACTGGGGCGGCGTGCTGACCAGCAACCTGTTCGACTCCTTCCACGAGTACTGCCTGCGGGCCACGGATCGACCCGCAGGCGCTGGCTGGCGCTTCCGTGCCGATCCGACGCGCGCGAGCTTCTGATCGCGCTGGAGACCGGCGAGCTCTGACGAGGACGAGTTCGAGCGGCGTTCGCGGACCTGCTCGGCGTCGAGCCCGAGGGCCTGATCGACGGCCTGTTCGCCGGCGTCAAGAGCCGACGATGCGATGGTCGAGGCCGTCCGACGGGCGCGCCCGGCCGGGCATCCGGACGGCGCTCGTCTCGAACTCCTGGGGCATCCACCGCTACCCGCATGACATACTTCGAGCGAAATGTTCGACGGCGATCGTGATCTCCGGCCAGGAGGGCATGCGCAAGCCCGACAGCCGCATGTACGAACTCGGCGCGGAGCGCGCCGGCGTCGCCGCCGCGGACTGCGTCTACGTCGACGACCTGCCGTTCAACCTCGAGCCGGCGGCGCAGCTCGGCATGGCGACCGTCCACCACACCAGCGCCGACGAGACGATCCCGCAGCTCGAACGGCTGCTCGGCATCGAGCTGCGCTGAACCGACGGCAGGCGGCCTAGTCGCGCTCGCCGCGTCCGTAGAGCAGTTTGAACAGGCTGGCGAGCAATCGCGAGGTGCGCGCTTTATACGGGTACATGAACGGTTCCTTCTTCATCGCCCGTCGCGGTCACGACGATCGCCTGCTGCGAGCAGTACTTGCGGATGCCGCCGGCGCCGTGCCGCGGGCCCGAGCCCCGACGCCTTGGCGCCGCCCATCGGCAGCTCGAGCACCGTGTAGTTGATCATCGCGTCGTTGACGTTCGCCGAGCCCGACTCCAGGCGCCGGGCGATCCGCTCGCCCTGCTCGTTGTCGCGCGTGAAGACGGAGGCGCCGAGGCCGTAAACGGAGTCGTTGGCCAGCCGCACCGCCTCGTCGGCGTCGCTTTACCTTCATGATCGGCAGCGTCGGGCCGAATGTCTCCTCGGTCATGATCTTCATCGAGTGATCGACGTCGACGAGCACCGTCGGCTCGAAGAAGCGCCCGCTCGCCGGGAACCTCGTTGCCGCCGGTCAGCACGCGTGCGCCCTTGTCGACGGCGTCGGTGACGTGGTCCTGGATCATCTCCATCTGCGGCGGGAAGGTGATCGCGCCGACCTCGACGGTGCCGTAGCCGCCTTCGGCGTTGCCGACGCGCAGCGCGCGAACTTTCTCGGTGACTTTCTGCGACGAACTCGTCGTAGACCGGCTCCTCGACGTAGACACGCTCGATCGAGATGCAGGTCTGGCCGGCGTTCTGCATCGAGAAGTAGGTCGCGTAGTTGGCGGCCCGCTCGAGGTCGGCGTCGGCGAGCACGATCATCGGGTCCTTGCCGCCGAGCTCGAGCGAGGCGGGGATCAGCCGCTCGCCGGCCGCGGCGGCGACCTTGCGTCCGGTCCGGGTCGAGCCCGTGAACATGATCATGTCGACCTCGTCGATCAGCGCCGCGTCCGGTCTCGCCGCGGCCGGTCGCGATCTGCAGCACGTCCTCGGGCAGGCCGCACTCGCGCAGGCCTTCGGCGATCAGCAGCGAGGTCAGCGGCGTGTACCTCGGAGGGCTTGAGGATCACGCTGTTGCCGGCCATCATCGCCGGGATGCAGTCGCCGAAGGAGTTGGTCAGGGGGTAGTTCCAGGGGCCGATCACGCCGATCAGGCCGAGCGGGCGGTAGCGCAGCAGCAGCTTCTTGCCCTTGCACGAGGACCTGGCTCGGGCTTGCACCTTCTCGTCGGCGAGGTAGCCTTCCGCTTCCTTGGCCCAGAAGCCGAAGGCGTTGCCGGCGTAGCCGATCTCCGCAAGCTGGGCGTCCTCGCAGGTCTTGCCGGTCTCGGAGACGATCGTCTCGATGACCCGCTCGGCGTTGTCCATCACCCACTTCTGGGCCCGCAGCATGACACGCGCGCGGCCCTCGAAGCCGAAGGCCTCCCATCCGGCTGCGCGGCGCGTCCGCGCGCGGCGATCTCAGCGACCGCCTCGGCGCCGAGGTCGGGGACCGTTGCGATGATCTCGCCGGTAGCCGGGGTTCTCGACCTCGATGTCCTGCGCGGCTCGCGCGACGCCGTTGCTGCGGTCTCTCGCCTGCTGCTGCTCGACCGTCGCCATCTCGCGCTCTCCCGCGTGCTCGTTCGCCTCGTGGCGGCGAAGGCTACTCCGCCGAGCGTCTGCCGTGGATCGGCGACGGCGTCAGTCCGACAACTCGATCGAGGTCGATCCCGAGCGGCTCGGACGGGCGGTCCGAGCCGTCGGTCGGCGATGGCCTCGAGCTGGTCGACGACGTCCATGCCCTCGGTCACCTCGCCGAAGACGGTGTGCTTGCCGTCGAGCCACGGGGCAGCGCCGGCCGTGACGATGAAGAACTGGGAACCGTTCGTGTCCGGCCCGGCGTTGGCCATCGCCAGCGCGCCGCGCACGATCTTGTGGTCGTTGATCTCGTCCTCGAACGTGTAGCCCGGGCCGCCGGTGCCGGTGCCCTGCGGGCAGCCGCCCTGGATCATGAAGTCCTTGATCACGCGGTGGAAGATCGAGGCCGTCGTAGAAGCCCTCGGCCGGCGAGCTTGCGGAAGTTCTCGACGGTCTTCGGCGCGTCGTCGTCGAAGAGCTCGAAAGTCGATCGGCGCCCTCGGTCGTCTGCATCGGCTGGCGGTCGACATTGCCTGGACATGGCCTAGCCTACCCGCTCGAGCTTCGAGCGGGCGGCCCGCGCACGTCGTGCCCGTCGAGCGCGTCGATCACGCGGTCGGCCTCCGACGGCGGGCACCGACAGGAACGAGATAGCGCTCGAGCACGCAGCACGTCGCGGACGGCCTCGCCCTCGAGCCCGGCGCGCCGCGGTGACCGCGGCGACGATGTCGGCGCACGCGCAGGCCGGCCGCGCGACCGCCGGCGAGCACGAGCTTGACGTAGGCTCCTCGCCCTCGTCGCGTCGCGACGACGTGCGGCTTTGAGTGGCGCCGCGGGCGCTCCTGCACCGGCGTCGGCGTGGCGCTCGCGCCCGCGCTGCCAGCTGCGCGATCGAGGTGCCGATGTGCCGTTCGATCGCCTCGAGCTCGCGCTTCTGGCGGGGCTCGACGAACGTGATCGCGCGGCCCGAGCGACCGACGCGGCCGGTGCGCCCGATGCGGTGCACGTAGGTGTCCGGCGACGTCGGGCACGTCGTAGTTGATGACGTGCGTGACGGTCGAGATGTCCAGGCCACGGGCGGCGACGTCGGTGGCGACGAGGATCGGCACACGCCCGCCCTTGAAGGCCAGCATCACCCCGTCGCGCGAGCCCTGCGACATGTCGCCGTGCAGCGCGCGCACGTTCATGCCGCGGTCGCGCAGCGTGCGGAAGAGCTGGTCGCAGCGGATCTTCGTGCGCACGAACACGATCGCCTGGTCCGGGTTTCTCGGCGCTCAGCACCTCGACGAGCTTGCTCCGGCTTGTCGCGTGGCCTCGACCGGCAGCTGGAACTGCGCGACGGTGTCGATCGTGAGCGTCGCCGCCTCGACCTGGATGATCGCCGGGTCGTACATGTAGCGGTCGGCGAGCTTGCGGATCGGCGGCGGCATCGTCGCCGAGAACAGCGCCGTCTGGCGGCTCGACGGGCGTCAGCGAGAGGATCTTCTCGACGTCCTCGAGGAAGCCGAGGTCGAGCATCTCGTCGGCCTCGTCGAGCACCACGAAGCGGCAGTCGTGCAGCACCAGCGAGTGGCGCGAGATCAGGTCCAGCACGCGGCCGACCGTGCCCACGACGACGTGGCCGCCGGCCCGCAGCTGGGCCTGCTGGGTGCGGATCGGCGCGCCGCCGAAGACGGCGACCACGTCGATCCCGGCGTGCGCGCCGTAGTGCGCAGCGCCTGCGTGACCTGGATGCACAGCTCGCGCGTGGGCGTCAGCACGAGCGCCTGCACGGTCTGCTCGGAGGGGTCGACGTACTCCATGATCGGCAGGCCGAAGGCCGCCGTCTTGCCGGTGCCGGTCTGCGCCTGGCCGATCACGTCGCGGCCCTGCAGCAGCGGCGGGATCGCCTGCTTCCTGGATCGGGCTCGGCGACTCGTAGCCGACGTCGCGCAGCGCCTGCAGGGTCGGCTCCGAGAGCCCGAGATCGGCGAAGGTGCTTGGTCATCGTTGAGACTTACGCTGCCGCTTAAGCGCACGGGTCGAGCAGCGAGCTTGCCGGTCGTGCGCCGCTCGCGCAGGTCGATCGTGCGCCTGCGCGGCCTGCTCGAGCGGGTAGGTGTGCCCCGACGATCGCGCTCAGCTCGCCGCGCTGCGGCGCGCGCGAACAGGTCCGCGAGCGCCTCGGTGAACATCGCCGGGCCGCTCCAGGCAGTGGAACAGGTAGAAGCCGACGACCGCGCGCGAGTGGCGCAGCAGCGAGCCGGTCGAGACCTCGTTGGGCTGCGTGGTGGCGATCCCGCAGACGACGATCCGCCCGAACGGCGCCAGCGCCCGGTAGGAGGCGTCGAACACCTCGCCGCCGGCCATCTCGAACACGACGTCGACGCGGCCGCCCCGTTGGCCTCGATCAGCCGCTCGGTGAGGCCCTCCGGCGCGCCGGGTCGACGCCGCGTCGGCGCCGAGCTCGAGCGCCAGCGCGCGCTTCTCCTCGCTGGAGGCCGTCGCGATCACGCGGCCCGGCGCCAAGCGCATGGCCGAGCTGCACCGCCAGCGAGCCGACGCCGCCGGCGGCGCGCGTGCACGACGACGCTCTCGCCCGTCGCGACATGCGCCGCGGTGCGGTACAGGTGCCAGGCGGTCGTGCCCTGGATGATCAGCGCCAGCGCCGTGCCGTCGTCGACGCCGTCCGGGATCGGCGAAGACGCGCTCCTCCGGCGCGACGCGCGTACTCGCGCGTAGCCGCCGCTGCCGACGAGCGCGACGACCCGCTCGCCGGTGTCCTCGCGCACGCCCGGCGACCTCGCCGCCGGGCACCAGCGGCAGCGTCGGCCTTCGGCACGTAGGAGTTCGTGCGCGTGTGCGGTGTCGGCGAAGTTCAGCCCCGCGCGCGTGACCTCGATCAGCACCTCGCCGCCGGCCCGGCTCGGGCTCGGGCAGCTCGGCCAGCTCGAGCACCTCCGGGCCCGCCGAACTCGGTCATCTGGATCGCGCGCATCGGCGCCGAGGCTATCGGCGAGAGGCCCCGGCGGGCGCGAGCCGCAAGACGGCGCGGCGGCCCGCTCGTGCTCTAAGGTGCCGCGCCGATGCCGATCACGGTCGTCGGATCGATCGCCTTCGACGCCGTCAAGACGCCGTTCGGCGAGCGCGAGCGGATGCTCGGCGGAGCCGCCGTGCACTTCGCGCTCGCGGCGTCGTTCTTCGACGAGGTGCGCGTCGTCGGGCCCGGTCGGCGAGCGACTTCGGCGAGGAGCAGCTCGACGTGCTGCGGCCGCCGCGGCGTCGACGTCTCCGACGTCGAGCGCGCTGCCGGCGGGCGAGACCTTCTTCTGGCGCGGCGAGTACGGCTGGGACCTGAACTCGCGCGAGACGCTCGACACGCAGCTCGGCGTGTTCGAGGGCTTCGCGCCGAAGCTCTCGCGAGCGCTCGCGCTCGAGCGACGTGCTGTTCCTGGCCAACATCCAGCCCGACCTGCAGCTCGAGGTGCGCCGCCAGCTGCCGCGATGCCCGCTTCGTCGCGCTCGACTCGATGAACCTCTGGATCGAGATCGCCCGCGACGCGCTCGTCGAGGCGATCGCGAGCGTCGACTGCGTGATCCTCAACGACGCCGAGCTGCGCCAGCTGACCGGGCAAGCCGAATCTCGTCGCCGCCGCGCGCGAGATCCTCGCCTGGCGCTCCGGCGCGCCGGCCGCGGGCCGCGGACCAGCGTGGTCGTCGCCAAGCAGGGCGAGTACGGCGCGGCGCTGGTCACGCGCGAAGGCTTCTTCGCGCTGCCGGCCTACCCGCTGGAGACCGTCATCGATCCCACCGGCGCCGGCGACACGTTCGCCGGCGGCCTCGTCGGCTACATCGCCGCGCACCCGGGCGAGGCGCTCTCCGACGAGCTGCTGCGGCGCGCGATGGCCCACGCCACGGTGCTGGCGTCGTTCAACGTCGAGGAGTTCGGCACCGAGCGCGTGGCGCCTGCGGCCGGAGATCGTCGACGCATCCACGAGCTGCACGCATGACGCAGTTCAGCGGCGCCCCCTGACGCTGCGCGGGAGCGTTTGGGGGCACCCGGCGGCGGCTGCGGGCACGGCATCGGGCTTTACGGCGCACGGTACGATCGACGGCGTGACCACGTGGACCTTCATCTGGCTGATGGTCTGCTGAAGATCCCGATCGTGGCGCTCTTCCTGATCGTGCGCTGGGCGGTCCGCCAGACGCCCGAGACCGGCCGGCAGGACGGCGGCATCGGCCGCGCCCGCGCCCGCTGCACCGCATCACCCGCGTCACGACCACCGCGCCTGCCACGGCGAGGTCCGCACGGGATCCCGCGCCGGCGACGCCGGCGCGCATGCGGGCGATCGCATCGACCGCGAGCGCCACAGCCGCCTGGGCCCGGTCGGGCGCGCCCACGTGCGCATAATCGGAGAGCTCCAGCAACCGCGATAGGAGAGCAATGAGCGAGCACGACGTCGACGGGCACCGGCGCGACCGAGTCTCGGCGACGGCGCGTCGCCGAGCAGCACGCTACGGTCACGGACAACCGCACCGGCGACCTATGAGCTGCCGATCACCGACGGCACCGTGCGCGGCATGGACCTGCGCCAGATCAAGATCGACGATCACGACTTCGGGCTGATGGCCTACGACCCGGCCTACATGAACACCGCCTCCTGCCGCAGCTCGATCACCTACATCGACGGCGACGCCGGGATCCTCCAGCACCGCGGCTACCCGATCGAGCAGCTGTGCGAGCACTCCAGCTACCTCGAGGTCGCCTACCTGCTGATCAACGGCGCGCTGCCCGACGCAGGCACGAGCTCGCGGAGTGGGTCGCACGAGATCACGATCCACACGTTCGTCCACGAGAACATCAAGGACTTCATGCAGGGCTTCCGCTACGACGCCAACCCGATGGGCATGCTCGTCGCCTCGGTCGGGCGCGCTCTCGACGTTCTACCCCGAAGCCAACGACATCCGCGACGCCCGACATCCGCGATGGCCCAGATCATCCGGCTGCTCGCGAAGATGCCCGACGCTCGCGGCGTTCGCCTTCCGCCACAACATGGGCCAGCCCTACGTCTACCCCGACAACGAGCTCGACTACGCCGGCAACTTCCTGCGGATGATGTACAGGATGACCGAGCTCAAATACGAGCCCGATCCGCGCCTGGAACGCGCGCTCGACGTGCTGTTCATCCTCCACGCCGACCACGAACAGAACGCCTCCACGAGCGCGGTGCGCGCGCGTCGGCTCGACCCAGGTGGACCCCTACTCGGCCGTCGCGGCGGGCGTCGCCGCGCTCTACGGGCCGCTGCACGGCGGGCGCCAACGAGGCGGCCCTGCGAATGCTGCAGCGGATCGGCAGCGGTCGAGAACATCCCCGACTTCCTCGAGGGCGTCAAGGCCGGCAACGAGCGCCTGATGGGCTTCGGCCACCGCGTCTACAAGAACTACGACCCGCGCGCCCGGATCATCCGCAAACACCTCGACGACGTCTTCGAGGTGCGCGGCAAGAGCCCGCTGCTCGACGTCGCCACCGAGCTCGAGAAGCGGGCGCTCGACGACGAGTACTTCACCTCGCGCAAGCTCTACCCGAACGTCGACTTCTACTCCGGCCTGATCTACGAGGCGCTCGGCCTGCCCGTCGCGATGTTCCCGGTGATGTTCGCGATCGGGCGCACCAGCGGCTGGATCGCCCAGTGGCTGGAGATGGTCGAGGACCCCGAGCAGAAGATCGCCCGCCCGCGGCAGATCTACACGGGCGACCGCGACCGTCGACTACGTGCCGCATCGACGCAGCGCCGCTAGAGGCACCAGCGTCGCGCCGTGCTCGGCGCAGCCAGGTCGCGCTCTCGCGCCAGCGTCGGCCGGTAGCGCTCGACCAGCGCGCCAGAAGCGCGGCGAATGGTCGGTGACCTGCCAGGTGGCAGACCTCGTGCCAGACGACGTAGTCGAGCACCGGCTCGGGCGCCAGCATCAGCCGCCAGTTGAAGCTCATGCGCCCCGCGCGCGGAGCATGAGGCCCAGCGCGTGCGCTGGCGCGCGGATCGACAGGCCGCTGTATGCGCGTCCCGCGACGCTCGCAGTGCGCGATCGAGCCGCGCGCGCGACCTCGGTGCGGGCGGCGCGGCGGTAGTAGCGCTCAAGCGCCGGCCGCGGGTCGCCGGCCGGCACGAGCAGCTGCTCGCCGCGCCGGGTGACCGCCGCCGGCCGGTCTCGGCGACCAGCGCGAGCGGCCGGCCGAGGAGCGGGACGGTCCCGGCGCGCTCTGCCAGCGCGGCACGCGCGCGGCCGGCCCGCTCCAGGCGTCGGCGAATCCACGGTTCGAGCTCCCGCACTGCCGCCGCGGCCGCCGCGCGAGGGCGCCGCTCGGCAGCGTCACGGTCACCTCGCCGAGCGGATCGACGTTGACGCGGACCCGTCGGGCGCGCTGGGAATGGCGGATCGTGTAGTCGATCGGCGCGGTCTGCACGAGCGCAGCGTACGCGCCGACCCCGCCGGTATCCGCTTTCAGCCGCCGGCGTCGATGAACGCGCGGTAAGCGGCGAACGGGCGTAGCTCGAGCAGCTCGCATTCGACCGCTCCGGCGGCGAGCAGCGGCAGCTCGTTCAGCAGCCGGCGCGCGTGCTCCATATCGGGCGCCTCCAGGACGAGCACCGCTCCGGGTCCGGCGCGCTGGTACATCTCCCGCACGAGACCTTCCTCGTAAAGCCCCCAGAGGTGCACGAGCTCCTCGCGCCCGTGTGCCTGGAAGAGCTCCCGGGAGTCGGCACGCTCGACGGCGGTGAGGACGGCCAACAGCTTCACGCGGCGAATTGTGGCCGATCGAACGCTCGCGCGCTCACCGCGCCAGCCACCATTCGATCCGGCCGAGCCCCGGGAAATGCAGCGCTTCGGCGGTCGCACCCGTGAGATCCCACTCGCGGCCGGCGATGTACGGGCCGCGATCGATCACGGGAACGGTGATTTCGCGTTCGCCGTAGCGGAACGTGATCAGCGTTCCGCACGGCGCGGTCTTGTGCGCGACCCCGAGCCTGTAGCGCCCCTCGACGCCGCCGCAGGCGACGCCATGCCCGTAGGCGGTGAACTCCGAGGCGATCGAGACCTGGATCCCGGACTTTTCCTCGAGCGACCACGGCAGCAGGCCCGAGAGGGTCGCGGGAGCGGGACTGAGGTGGCTGAGGATTTCCCGGCGCCGCTGGACGTCCTTGATCTGCGCGAGCTCCTGCGCGATTTCGGCGTCGGAGGGAACGCCGGGTGCGGGCCGGAAAGCGACTGGGACCGGGTGGGCCGGCGTGGCGGCGGGGTCCGCCGGCGTCGTGGCCTGCGACGGGCTCTGCGTCCGGACGGTGCTCGCGGGCTGCCCCGAGGGCCGTTCGACGGGCGCTTCGGCCGCCGTCGCCGTGCTCTTGCCGCAGCCGGCGAGTGCAACTGCTGCCGCGGCGAGGACGATCGCGCACTTCACGCCCCAGCAGGCTACGACGTGCGGCCGCCGTCGCCGAGGTGATAGTTGTGGCGCCGATGGGCGACAGCACGCCGCAACCGACGCACGACCGCGACCTGCTCAAACTGCCGGGCACGCTCGGCTCCGCGGCCGCCGCCACAGAGCGTGCCCAGGTCGCCGAGATCGCGGCCGAATTCGAGGCGGCATTCGACGCGCTCGCCGATATCGGGCCGGCCGTCGCGATCTTCGGATCGGCCCGCACGCGCCGCGAGAGCGCCGAGTACGAACTGGCACGCGCCACCGCGCACGCCGTCGGCGGTGCGGGCTACGCGGTGATCACCGGAGCAGGGCCGGGCGTGATGGAGGCCGCCAACCGCGGCGCGCGCGAGGCCGGCGCGATGTCGGTCGGCTGCAACATCGAACTGCCGCAGCGCCAGCCCGCGAACGAGTACCTCGACCTCGAACTGAGCGTGCGCCACTACTTCGTGCGCAAGGTCGTCTTCTTCCGCTTCGCGTGCGCGTTCGTGTTCCTGCCCGGCGGCGCCGGGACGCTCGACGAGCTCTTTGAGGCACTCGCCTTGATCCAGGTCGGGACAATCGAGCACTTCCCCGTGATCCTCGTGGGCGACAGCGAGTGGCGCGAACTGCTCGACTGGATCGAGCGGCGCCCGCTCGCGGCCGAGCGCCTGGACCGCTCGACCTTCGACCGGATCGTCCACGTCAGCGACCCCGCCGAGGTCCCACCGCTCGTCGAGCGCGGACTGGCCGCGCAGCGCGCCGCGGGGAGTTAGACGAGCGCGCGCTCCCAGGGGCGGGTCAGGCGCAGCGCCGAGAGAATCGCGCGCGTCGACGGCGAGCGGTTGAGCGTGATGAAGTGGATCCCGGGCGCCCCACCGGCCAGCAGCTGATCGCACTGCAGGGTCGCGTACGCGACGCCCAGGTCGCGGACCGCCTCGGCGTCATCTTCGCGCGCGGCGAGTGCTGCACGCAACTCGTCGGGGATCGTCGCACCGCAGACCGCCGCCATCCGCTTGACCTGGCCCGCGTGCGTGATCGGCATCACGCCGGGGATGATCGGCACGGTGATCCCGGCGTCACGCGCGCGGCGCACGAAATCGAAGTACCACGCATTGTCGAAGAAGATCTGGGTGATCAGGACGTCGACGCCCGCGTCGACCTTCTCCGCGAGGTAGGCGACGTCGGCCTCGGGGCTCACGGCATGGATGTGCGTCTCCGGGAAGCACGCCGCGCCGACCGCAAACGGATACTCGGCGACGATCAGTTCCACGAGCTCGCGCGAGTACTCGAGCCCGCCTTCGGTCTTCGTCCACTCACCGGTGCCGCCGGGCGGGTCCCCGCGTAGCGCGAGCACGTTGTCGATTCCCGCCGCCTCGAGCTCACCGAGCACCGCGCGCAGCTCATCCACAGTCGCGCCGACGCAGGTCAGGTGAGCCATCGCCTCAAGCCCGTACTCGCGCTTGAGGCGGCTGACGATCTCGATCGTGCGCTCGCGCGTCGATCCGCCCGCGCCGTAGGTGACCGAAACGAACGAGGGCTCCATGCTGCTCAGGTCAGCCAGGGCCGCGGCGAGGTTCTCCTCGCCCTGCTCGGTCTTCGGCGGGAAGAACTCAAAGGAGAAGGTCGGCTGGCCGACCTCGAGAAGCCGATCGATTCGCATCGCCCGATTATGGGCCGAAGCGCACGAGCTCACCGTCCTCGCGGGTCGCTCGGCCCTCCAGCTCAAGGTGCGTGAGGTAACACATCATCTTCGAGAGCAGCCAGTTGATGTTCTCCGGCCCGACATAGTCGTAGACCTCCTCGATCACCTCGAACGGTGTGAGCGGCCCGGCGGCGATCGCCACACCGCTCGCCTCCAGGCGCCGCGCGACGAGCTCGCGGTTGCCGTTGATGTGGGCCTTCACGTCGGCGAACGTGCGCCCGTGGCCGGGCAGGCACAGTCGCGCTCCGAGGCGCTCGACGAGATCGAGTGACGTGAGGAATTCGCCGCACGGGTCAGGCGAGTACCCGTAGTCGAAGTACAGCGAGATGCGTCCGAGCAGGTGGTCACCGCTGACGAGCAGGCGGTGGCCCGGCTGCGCGAGCACGACGTGCGAGGGCGAATGGCCGGGCGTGTAGTGACTCGTCCACGTACCGAGGTCGGTCTCGACCTCGACACCCTCGACGAGCGGCAGCGCAGTCTGGAAGAGGGCGAGCGCCCGGCGCCGTTCCTCCTCGTCGCCCGCCTGCGGGGGGGTCATCCCCGCGAGCAGCTCCTCCGGCACGCCGGCCCGTCGAGCACCTGCCAGACGCTCGTCGTAGACCCCGCGCGGGTCGTCGATCAGCCGCAGGAGGTGCGTGTGGGCGGGGTGCAGGTAGACGTCGCAGCCGGCCCGCTGCGCGATCGCGGGCGCCTGGCCGCAGTGGTCGAGGTGCGCGTGCGTGCACACGACGAGCTTCGTCTGCTCGACTGTCAGCTCGACCATCTCCAGGGCGCGTTCGAGCTCGAGCATCGCGGCGGGACCGCCGATCCCGGTGTCGAAGAGCACGAACCCGTCTCCCTGGCGCACGGCCCAGGCGTTGCCGTGCGGCACGCCGGGCCAGGGCAGCGGGAGGCGCAGGCGCCAGACGCCGGGGAGCACCCGCTCGCCGCGCCCACGCTCACGACGCGCATTCACACCGGCCACGGCGCCAGACTAGACTACGTCAGGCTTTCGGCAGCTACGGGGGGAGGGCCGATGTCTGACGAGCGGGATGAGGCAAGCCGCATCCACGAGGTGGCGGCGAACATGAAGGAGATGGCGGCGGGCCTGCGGCACGTCGACGAGTCCGAGCGCGTTGCGCGCGACTATTTCCGAGCGATCGACGACCACGACGTCGAGCGTGCGGTCTCGTGCTGGTCGCCCGGCGGGCGCGAGAACGTGCGCGGCCAGGTCGACACGGTCGCCCCGGACGGCGTGCGCGCTTTCATCGGCGGACTGGTCGGCGCGGTTCCCGATCTCTCGATGGAAGTCATCTCGACGACCAGCGAGGGCGAGCGCTGCGGGGTGCACTGGCGCGCCCGCGGCACGTTCGCGGGCGAGGACTACAACGGGATCCGCCCCACCGGCTCGCGCCTGGACCTCGAAGGGTTCGACCTCGTGACCGTCCGCGAGGGCCTGATCCACGCCAACGACGCTTTCACCGACGGCCTGTCGTTCGCGCGCCAGATCGGGATGATGCCCCCGCAGGGATCCTCCGCGGAACGCGGCATGACCGGAGCGTTCAACGCCCGTACAAAGCTCGTCGGGCGCCTCGCGGGAGGCGAACCGGCGCTGGCCGCGGTGGGCGTGTGGGTGGTTCAGGGCCAGCCGGCGCGCTGCAACGTCTACCTGATCGAGGATGAAGGCGGGGTGACGATGTTCGACGCCGGGGCACGGACGATGACCCGCGCGGTTGCCAGCGCCGCGGCGAAACTGGGCGGGCTCAACCGGATCGTGCTCGGACACGGCCACACCGACCACCGCGGGACCGCGCCGGCGCTTGGCGCGCCGGTTCTCTGCCACCCCGCCGAGGTCGAGGATGCCGAGGGCAGCGGCGGCTTCCGCTACTGGAGCGAGGGCCTCTCGGCGCTGCCGACTCCGCACCGCCAGGTGCATCTGCTGATGCACCGCTACGCATGGGACGGCGGCCCGGTGCGCATCAGCGACACCGTCAGCGAGGGTGACGAGATCGCAGGCTTCCGCGTGATCGACCTGCCGGGCCACGCGCCCGGCCAGATCGGCCTGTACCGCGAGAGCGATGGTCTCGCCCTGACCTCGGACTGCTTTTACACGCTCGACAACTGGGGCCGGGACAGCGCCCCGCACGTACCCATCGAGGCCTACAACTACGACACCGGCCAGGCGCGCGCAAGCATCCGCAAGCTCGCCGAGCTGGGGCCGGCCGCGGTCTGGCCAGGCCACGCGCGGCCCGTCACGGGCGACGTGCGCGATCAGCTGCTGCGCGCCGCCGACGCCGGCTGAGGATGGGGCGCCGCTCACGCCGGCGGGGCGGCGCCGACGTGAAGGCGCCGAGCGTCGATTACGTCGACGCCGACGGAAACACGCTGACGCTTCGCGGCGCCCTCTCGCCAGGGGCCCGCGTGAAGCACGAGCAGGAGCGCGGCGCCAGCCCGCTCTCACGCGAGGACGCCCGTGAACGGGCCTTCGAGCTGCTCTTCGAGCAGCTCGCCGTGAGCTGGACGATCGCCGGGATCCCGATCGACCGCCAGGGCGAACTTCTGGGACGCCTGCGCCTGGCCTCCCACGAAGAGCGCGAGTGGGTACGGGCGCGCCTGCGCGAGCACTGCGCGGAGCACTTCCCGGACGTCGCCGTCGACTAGCCGCCGAACTCGAGTCGCGGCCCGTGCGCGTCGCCGGCGAGCACGAAGCGTGCCGTCGCACCGCTCAGCTCGAACGCCAGCCGCTCGCCATGATCTGTCATGACGACGAGCGTTCGACCGTCGCCGGCGACCTCGGCAATCGTCGCGCCGTGCACCACCCCGCCGAAGAAGCACACCCGGACGGGCTCCCCGACGGCGGGCGGACGGCGGCTCGGAGCGCTCACGGCCGCAATCGTAAGCCGGATCGCGGCTGCGGCGGATACCGTGGACCAATGCGCCGCACAAAGATCGTCGCCACCATCGGCCCGGCTTCGCGGGATCCCGAGACGCTCGTGCGGATGGTCCAGGCCGGGATGGATGTCGCGCGGCTGAACTACTCGCACGGCACGCTCGACGAACACGCCGAGACGGTCAACCGCGTGCGGGACGCCGCGGGACGCGCGGGAAGGCCCGTCGCCATCCTCCAGGATCTGCCGGGACCGAAGCTCCGGATCGGGCCCGTACGCGAGGAACGCATGGAGCTCACCCCCGGGGCGACGCTGACCTTCGTCTGCGGCAGCAACGACGTGCTCGGCGACCCCCAGCGTGTCGGCCTCGCGTGGGGAGGATTGCCACAGGCCGTCGAGTCGGGCTCGATCCTCTACCTCGCCGACGGCTCGGTGCGCCTGCGCGTGACCGGCGTGCGGGAGAACGAGGTCGATGCCGAGGTCGAGATCGGCGGTACCGTCGCCTCGCGCCAGGGGCTGAACATCCCCGGCCCGGTCGCTTCGCTGCCCGCAGTCCCCGAGGAGGACCTGCACCTGCTCGACCACGGCGAGTCGATCGGCGTCGACGTGGTCGCGCTGTCGTTCGTGCAGACCCCCGAGGACGTTCATTTCGTGCGCGGGCACACGCGTCTGCCGTTGATCGCGAAGATGGAGAAGCCGCAGGCCGTCGACCGCGCCGAGGAAATCCTCGCGGTGGCCGACGGCGTGATGATCGCCCGCGGCGACCTCGGCATCGAGCTGCCGATCGCGCGTGTGCCGATCGCGCAGAAGCAGCTGCTTGAGCTTGCCGGCCGTCTGGCGCTGCCGTCGATCACCGCGACGCAGATGCTCGATTCGATGGTCTCCTCGCCGCGCCCGACGCGCGCCGAGGTGACCGACGTCGCGAACGCGATCCTCGACGGCTCCGATGCAGTGATGCTCTCGCAGGAGACCGCGATCGGCGCGCACCCCGTCGAGGCGATCGAGGTGATGGCCGCGGTCGCCGAGCAGGCCGAGTCGATCGCCCCCTACGAGCGTTGGAACGACCACCGCGTGCAGCGCGTGCACTCCGACCCCTCGTGGACCGTCGCCCACAACCTCTGCGACGCGGCCCGCGAGCTGAACCTCGACGCGCTGATCGTGCCGACGCTCTCAGGCCGCTCGGCGCGGCTGGTGTCCGCGCACCGCCCGAACGTACCGATCTACGCGCTCTCGCCAGGCAAGGAGACCGTCCGGCGCTGCGGGTTCATGTGGGGCGTACAGGCGGCCTCGATGCGCCGCCACGAGACGACCGAGGCGCTGATCGCCGACGCCGCCGAGCGCGTCATCGAGCTCGGCTGGTGCGAGCGGGGCCAGCGCGTCGCGATCACCGCCGGACTGCCCTCGGGCCGGCCCGGCACAACAAGCCTCGTCCAGATCCAGGTCCTCTAGCGCTCAGGCCGCGGCGTCGCCGTGGCAACGCTTCCACTTCAGCCCCGAGCCGCAGCTGCACGGGTCATTGCGGCCGCGGCGCGCGTCGCGCTCACGGTAGAACTCGACGATCTGCGCGGGCGGCTGGCGGCGACGCAGCTGCTCGGCCATGAAGCGCATCGCCGGCGCGGTATGGCCGAAGAAGAGCTTGTAGCCGGGACAGAGGTAGTTCAGGCCCGGCTCGCCCGCGGGAGTCGCGATGAAGCGGTCCTTCGGGCAGCCGCCGTGACAGGCGAAGCGCACGTCGCACTGGACGCAGTAGTCGGGGAGCGTCTCCAGCTTGGCGCGGCCGAACTGCACCTGACGCTCGGACTCGACGAGCTCGACGAGCGTCGCGCCGGCGATGTTGCCGAGCAGGTAGTCCGGCTCGACGTAGTGGTCGCAGCTGTAGAGGTCGCCGTTGTGCTCGAGCGCAACGGCCCGGCCACACGTCTCGGAGTGCACGCAAAGCGAGGGCGGCGCCCCGACCCAGTTGGCGAGCGTGACGTCGAACAGCTGGACGTAGACCTCACCGACGTCGCGCCGGACCCACTCCTCGAAGACGTCCACCAGGAAGCGGCCGTACTGTTCTCCGCCGACCGAGCGCGCGCTCGCGCCGTCGCCGTGCTGGGTGTAGAGCGGACGGTCGCGCCACGAGCTCCAAGCCTGCGGCTCGCCGGCCTCGACGCGCTCGACGATCGGGATGAACTGCATGAACCGTGCCCCGCAATCGTCGCGCAGGAAGCGGTAGACCTCGCGCCCGCGACCGGCGTTCGCGTCGTGAACGGTCGTCAGGGCGTTCCACTCGACCTGCGCGTCGCGCAGGTGCGCGAGCCCGCTCATCACCTGCCCGAACGAGCCCCTGCCCCCCTTGGTGACGCGGTAGGTGTCATGGATCTCCTGCGGACCGTCGATCGAGACGCCGACGAGGAACCCCCGCTCATGGAAGAACTGCGCCCACTCGGCGTCAAGGCGCGTCGCGTTGGTCTGGATCGTGTGCAGTGCCCGCTGCCCCTCCTGCAGGCAGTCGTCGACGATCGCGACCGCGCGCCGGAAGAACTCAAGACCCATCAACGTGGGCTCCCCGCCCTGCCAGGCGACGACCACCTCGTCGAGCCCGGCGTGCGCCCCGACGAGCTGTCGCAGGTACAGCTCGAGCGTGTCGTCGGCCATCCGCAGCGGGCTATCCGGATACAGCAGCTCCTTGGAGAGGAAGAAGCAGTACGAACAGTCGAGATTGCAGACCGCGCCAGTCGGCTTGGCAAGGACGTGGAACGGCTCGCCCGAGCCGGTGGCCGGCGGTGGCCGTGTGATCGTGATCTCGGGCGGCTCGCTCACCGCCTGATTGTGCCGCGCCGCGGGCTACTCGGCCGAGCGTTCGCTGCGCGAGCGAAATCCGTGCGTCCGGCCGAGGTTCGAGACGATCAGCGATACGACCGTGACGAGGTAGATCTGTCCGACGAGCGCCTCGCACACCGAGAGTGTGTGGGTCAGGTTGGCCTTTGTCGTCAGGTCCCCATAGCCGACGGTCGTGAGCGTCGTGAAGCTGTAGTAGATGCAGTGCGCGACGCTCGAGGCCGTGGCGCCCGCTTCGCCGTTGAAGACCGCGGCGCCCTGGACCTGGCTGATGAAGCCGAACAGCGCCGCGAAGAACATCCCGAAGAGGATGTAGATGGTCAGCACCCCGGAGACCGCCTCGAGCGTCACGGTGCCTTCCCTCTGGAGGTTGCGCATCGTGCCGATCGCGACGGCCGGGAGCGCCATGCCGAGGAGCAGGGCGTCGATTCCGCGGCCCGACGCTTCGTCGGGTTCGTTTCCCGTGAGCGCGATCAACACGCCGACGATCACGGCGATCACGACGAAGGCGGTCATGCCGCGGATCACGCGGGTTTTGGCTTCCGCGGCGAGCAGCGCGAGAATCAGCGTCGCGCCGTTCAGCAGCGAGCGGGTGGCCTCGCCGAAGCGCCCCGGCTCGGAGAGGCCCGAGAGCAGGAACGCGGCGAAGACGACGGCCAGCAGCCCGCCGAATCGGACGCGCCGTTCAGCCTTGGTCGCGTTCGCCTCGGGCAGCGGGGGCCCGGCGGCGGCGTCGGAGGCCATCTAGGCCCGGCCCCAGCGCGACGTGCTCGTCCGTGACGGCGGATTCGCCATTGCGTATGAGAAGATCACGCGGTGCCGACAGAAGAGACGCCCCCCGAGGCAGACGACCAGTCCCGCGACGCGCCGACCACGCCTGACGCCGACGCGGGCAAAGTGACGCCCGCGGGCTCCGAGCCGCCGCGTCCGCAGACCCCGCCGGCCCCGGACTCCGGCGATGCGCCGACCGAGCAGCAGCCGCCCGCCGGGCAGTCGCCGCGCAAGGAGTTCACGGGCGACCTGCCGATCAAGGAGCGCCCGCACCGGGTGCTCGTCGCGGTCCTGCTCACGCTCGCGACGATCCTCGCCGTCGTCGGCTCGCTCGCGGTCTGGGTCAACCGCCAGATCTTCAACACCGAAAACTGGGCGAACACGAGCAGCCAGCTGCTCGCGGCACCGCAGGTGCAGCAGGCCGTCGGCAAGATCCTCGTGAACGACGCATTCAAAGCCGTCCCGCTCGAAGAAGAGTTCGAAAAAGCGCTGCCCGGGCCGGCCAAATTCCTCGCCGGGCCGGCGACATCCGGCCTGCACCAGCTCGCGGAAAAAATCGCCCCCAACATCCTCGCGACCTCGCAGGTCCAGGAAGTCTGGCGCGAGGCGAACATCGCCGCCCAGAAGCAGCTGGTGAAGATCCTCGAAGGCGGCAGCACGGCGGTCAGTACGAAGAACGGCGAAGTCGTCCTGCACCTGCAGCCGATCGTCGAAGAAATCGCGCGGCAGGTTGCCGGCCCCGAAGCGGCCAAGAAAGTCGGGGAACTCTTCAAGAACGGCTCTGCCGAAACGGGTCTCGGCCTCGCGCAGTCCAAGCTCAAGGAACTCGGCGTGAAGACGCCGTCATCGGTGAAGGTCCAGAACGAGGGCAACATCCTGCTGCTGCACTCGGACCAGCTGTCGGCGGCGCAGGACGTCGCGAAGACGCTGAAAGGCCTGTCGGTCATCCTGCCCGTGCTGGCACTGATCCTGTTCGCGGCGGCGATCGCTCTCGCCGCGGGCTGGCGACGGGTCGCGCTGCGCACGAGCGGCTGGTGCTTCGCGATCGCGGCGCTCGCGATCTTCGTGATCCGCAAAGTCGGCGGCGAACAGATCGTCAACAGCGCGGTGAAAGTCCCGAGCAACAAACCGGCGGTGCACGAAGCCTGGGAAATCGTCACAGGCCAGCTGCACGACGTGGCCGTCGCGCTGCTGATCTACGCCGCCGCGCTGATCATCGCCGCGTGGCTCGCGGGCCCGACGCGGCCGGCGAAGGCGATCCGGCGCACCGTCGCGCCGACGCTGCGCGAGTTCCCGGGCCGCGCCTACGCCGCCGGACTTGTCCTACTGCTCTTGATCATCGCCTGGGGGCCGACAGCGGCCACCCATGAGGTGATCCCCGTGATCGGGTTTGCAATCCTGATCGCCCTTGGGATCGCGATGCTCTCGCGACAGACCGCCGTCGAGTTCCCCGACACCAAACTTGGGGAAACGACCGAGGCGCTCAAGGCCAAGTGGCGTGAGCTCCGTTCCCACTAGCTCCTAGATAACGCCTATATTCCCGCCCATAGCGGGCTTTTGGGGCCGTAAATCAACGAAAGGCTGTTCAACACATGCATTTGCTTCTTGCCAACAACAACTATCCGTTCCTGGAAGTCCTCTGGACGATGGTGATCTTCTTCGCGTTCATCATCTGGATCTGGATTCTGTTCGTCATCTTCTCGGACCTGTTCCGCCGCCACGACGTCGGTGGCTTCGGCAAGGTGCTGTGGGTGATCGGCATCATCATCTTCCCCTACCTCGGGGCCTTCGTTTACCTGATCGCCTACCACAAGAGCATGGCTGAACGACAGGTCAAGGCGCAGGCCGACGCGCAGAAGCAGTTCGACAGCTACGTCCAGTCGGTCGCCAGCAAGGACGACCCGACGGAGCAGATCGCGAAAGCCAAGAGCATGCTCGACGCCGGGACGATCAACCAGGAAGAGTTCGACCACCTCAAGCAGAAGGCGCTGCACGGCAGCTGATCTGCCGCGACCGCTGGAGCGCCGCATAGCGGCGCTCAGCGTCGCCCGAAGAACTCGGTCTCCAGCGCGCCGAGCTCGGTCCGGGGCTCGTCGCCGTAGATCCACTCGTCGGGCGATCGCGCGCCAGTTGTTCGACGAACGCAGCTGGCACAGCACCGCGAGGGTCAGCATCTCCATGCGCCGTCCGAAGAGGTGCTCGGGGCGAATGTCCTGGTGGCGCATCTCCTGGAAGTGGCTCGAGCGCGGGTCCGAGCTCTCGATCATCACCGTGGTCGCGATCTCCGGCGTCAGCTCGATCTCTTCGTCGGCCGTCGTGTACCACCAGATCGCGTCGCGCACGAAGTTAGCAGGTGCTCGGGGTCGACCCGCTCGGGCTCGGGGAGGAATCCCGACTCCGCGAGCAGGTCGTGCAGCGTCGCCGCGTCGTCCTCGACCACCGCGCGCTGGGCGTCGAGCTCGAGCTCGCACCGCGGCGGCGTCCATGCGCTTGAACAGGCCGAAGTCAAGGAACGCCACGCGGCCGTCGGCGAGCAGCAGGAAGTTGCCGGGATGCGGGTCACCGGAGAACTGGCGGTGGCGGTACAGGCAGCCGAGGAAGAAGCGGAAGATGATCTCGCCGACTCGGTCGCGCTCCTGCTTGGGCGGCTCCTTGCAGCTCCTCGAAGCCGTACGCCGTCGACGAACTCGCTGACCATCACTGGCTGCGCGTGAAGCGAGCTGACGACCCGCGGCACGACGATGAACGGGTGTGCCCGCGTAGATGCGCGCGAGCGAGCGCTGGTTCTGGGCCTCGAGCTCGTAGTCGAGCTCCTCCCCGATCCGCTCGCGGATCTCGCCGGCGATCGGCCTTGGCGTCCATCCCCGGCGTCATCCGCTTGAGCACGCGCATGATGATGTCCAGGTTCTGCAGGTCGGCGCGGACCGCGTCGTCGACGCCGGGGTACTGGACCTTGACGGCGACCTCCGTGCCGTCCTCGCGCAGCCGCGCGCGATAGACCTGCCCGATCGAGGCGGCCGCGATCGGCTCCTCGTTGAGCTCGGCGAAGATCGCCGTCGATCGGCTCTTCGAGGTCGTCCTCGATCACCTGGCGCATCTGCTTGAAGGACACCGTCGGCGCCGCGTCGCGCAGCTTGGCCAGCTCGCGCTGGAACTCCTCGCGGTGCTCCTCGGGGACGAGCCCGACGTCCAGAAACGACATCACCTGGCCGAGCTTCATCGCGGCGCCCTTCATCGTCCCAGCACAGCCACGATCTGCTTGGCCGTCTCGAGCTGGCGGCGCGACATCGCCGCGCGGGCCTCCTCGTCGTCGCGTCAGGTTCGCCGCGCTGGTGCCGAACTGCTTGACGGCCTCGCTCGCGGCGAGTGATGCGACCGTCGCGGTGCGCTTGGCGCGCGATGTCGGGATCTTTCCTCGTCGCGGGGCACGCGGCTCATGCTAGAGCCGCCCCGCCGGTCAGCCTCCCGGCGTCACCTGCGAGCCGGGCACGATGTCGTCGCTGCCGTCGTCCCACCGCACCCAGGCCTTGGTGCCCCCGTCGTAGTCGGGCCCGAGCAGCACCAGCGTGGCCGGATCGCCGAGGGCGGTGCACGGCGCGTCCCCTCGGGGTCCAGGCCGCGCCAGATCCTGACGAACGGATTCTGCTCGAGCTCGCGCGCGACGGTCGTCGAGTCGGCGTGTCCGGGTTCAATCACGGTCTCCGGCGCGAGCGCCAGCAGCGTGTCCATGATCGAGCCGCGCAGGTCGTCGATCGTCGTGTGGCCGGGTGCGCGCACACCGCCGACCGATCCGCGGAACAGCGTGTCGCCGGTGAACACGCGCGGCGTCTCACCGGGACCGCGGCTCGACGAGCAGCGAGAGCATCCCCGCCGTGTGGCCGGGAGTCGCGAGCGGCGTGACGGTCAGCGTGCCGAAGTGCAGCCGCTCGCCGGGGAGCAGCGGATGGATCGACTCCGGGGCGACGTCACCGGCGCCCGCACCGGGGACCAGCTCCCGCTCGGCCGGGCTGGCGAGCACGATCAGCCCGGGCCAGCGGTCGAGAAGCAGCGCGAGGTCGCACACGTGGTCGTAGTGGTGGTGGGTCAGCAGCACGTGCGTGGGATGCAGGCCGTGCTTCTCGGCGCCGGCGATCAGCGGCGCGACCGGCCCGCCGGCGTCCACGAAGAATGCCGGGCCGCCGCGACCGTCGGCGATCAGGTACGTGTTGGAGACGAACTGCGGGTGGGTCGAGCGCTCGATCAGCATCGGCGGGATCCTTTCACGCGGACGCGGTCGGCGGCCTCGAGAGCGACTGCAGGTACGCGCTGGTGCCGATGTCCTCGCGCCACTCGAGCGCGGGGACGCGCCGGGCGCAGGCGATCAGGCGCTCGCGGCACTGCTCGAGCGACGGGCCGCTCGCGGTCAGCGCCAGCGCACGGGAGGTCCCGACCGTTCGGTAGCGGCCGGGGGCGATCTGCACGGTCGACGAGAAGTGGACGGCGACGCCCTGCGCTTCGCAGCCGGCGACATCGAGGTCGAACTCGATCGGCTCGCCGCCGCGGCCGAGCGCGTAGTCCGGCGAGACGAGGTAGAGCACCAGCGAGGCCTCCTGCGCGAGCGGCACGTCGGCCGCCGTGAGCCGGCGCTCCGTGATCGCGCGCATCGCGTCGGTCCAGCTGCCGCGCAGCAAAGCCATGATGTTCATGCACTCCGGGTCGCCGAAGCGGGCGTTGAACTCGATCACCTTCACGCCGTCGGGCGTGGCGAAGAAGCCGCTGTTCATCACGCCGCTGAAGTGCCGCCCGTCGGCGCCGAGACGCGCGACCACCGCCTCGATGATCGCCGCCGCCTCTTCGTAGTGGCGCTCGGTCATGAACGGCAGCGTGCGCGAGGCGAGCGAAAGCGAGCCCATGCCACCGGTGCCCGGGCCGCGGTCGCCGTCGTAGCGGTACGGGAAGTCGTAGGTCGCCGGCGGAAACACGACGGTCCGGCCGTCGCTGATCGCCTGGATCGTGAACTCGGCGCCGTCGATCCGCTCCTCGACGAGCACCGCGTTGCCGGCGCCGCCGCCGGCGAGCAGCGAGAGCGCGTACTCGAGCGCCGCGTCGTGGTCCGCGAGGTGCGGGCCCATCACCTTCACGCCCTTGCCGCCGGTCAGGCCCGTCGGCTTGACTGCGACCGGGGTGTCACCGAACGATGCGATCGCCGCGCGCGCTTCGGCTGCGTCGCGGGCGATCCGCAGGCGCGGGATCGCCGACGGCGAGACCTCGGCGAGCAGTTCGCGCGCGTAGACCTTGTTCCACTCGATCTCGGATCCCGCGGCGGTCGGCCCAACCGCGTCGATCCCGCCTTCGCGCAGCTTGTCGACGACACCCGCGGCGAGCGGCTCATCGGAGCTGACCATCGCGAGCTCGACGCCGCTGGCGGCGGCGAAGTCCGCGATCGCCTGCCCGTCGCAGACGTCGCCGACGAGGTAGGCGCCGCCGCTCGCCTGGACCTGGGCGACGATCGACGGGTTGGCGTGCGCGAGCACCGCATAGAGCGTCGAGTCGGCGGCCATCGCCCGGGCAAGCGCACTCTCGCGGCCGCCGTTGCCCACGATCAGGGTCCTCACGGCGCAGCAGTCTATGGGCAGGCCGCCGGGACCGGCCGGCGATGCGCCGCGCCGGGCCCCGCCGCGCTACGCTCGGACCGCGATGAGCGACACCGGCAAGGTCGCAAAGAACCTCGAGCGTTTCGTCCAGGCGCTGAACGCCCACGAACGCGAGAACCCGACCCACACGGCGTACGGGATCGGCTTGGCTCACTTCGACCTCGAGCGCCTCGGCTTCGAGGAGGGCGAGGAGATCCTGCCGGGCATCCGGATCGAGGTGGACGGCGGCGTCAGCGGCAACTTCCGGATCCTCTGCGACGGCGAGCACGACGGCGAGGGCGCGCAGGAGCGCGAGGAAGAGGTCGTCGAGGCGGTCTCGACGCAGTCCGTGCCGGCGTTCGGCGGCGAGCGCTAGCCCGCGGCGATCCGGGCCCGGGTCTCGGCGACGAGCCCTTCGATCGTCGGACACTCCAGCCCGTGGCGGGCGGCGGCACGGAGCACCGCGCCGGGAATCGCATCGAGCTCCGGCTCGCGGCCGGCCGCGATGTCGCGCTGCATCGAGCTGCCTAGTGTCGCGTGCGCGGCGTCCAATTCGCGCATTGCCTGCTCATCGGGGATGTCGGCCCCTTCGGCACGCGCGACGGCGGCGCCCTCGCGGATCGCCGCTTCAAGGATCGCGCGCCGCGCCGGGTCCTCGCGAATTACGCCGAGCTCGACGTCCCAGGCGCTGGTCGTGCACGCGAGGGCGTTCAGGCGCACGAGCTTGGCCCACATCACCTGCGCTTCTGTGGCCACGACGCGCGCGGGTATCCCGGCCGCTGAGAGCTGCGCGGCGAGCTGCTCCATTTTCTCCTGCAGCGCCGGCGAGCCGGCCATGTCGACCCGCAGGAACGGGCTGGTGTGAACGACGGTTCCCGGTGCAGGGCGGTCGGACTCGACACGGATCGCGCCCGCGAGCACCGTCTCGGGGGCAAAGTGTTCGCGCAGCAGCGCGAGGTGGTCGAGGCCGTTGAGCAGTGGAAGCACCAGCGGCGGCCGGCGGCGGATGCGCTCGATCGCCTGCTCGAGCCCGACGGCCTTCGTCGCGATGATCAACGCATCGACGTCGCGGTCGAGGAGCGTCGTGGCGGCGGGGTGCGCGACGAACGCACCGAGATTGACGCTCTCGACGTGGATCCCGTCGCGCTCGATCACCTCGACGGTGCTCTCGCGCGCGATCACGGTCACGTCGCCGCCGGCGCGTGCGAGCGCCGCGGCGATCAGGCCGCCGACGCCGCCCGGTCCGAGCACGGCAACGCTCAACGCCATCTGCGACCCCGGCTCACGCGGCGAACGCCAGTCACGCCCGGCCCGCCGCTCATCCGAGGCCGAGTACGCCGGGGTTCATGATCTGCGCTGGATCGAGCTCGGCGCGTCCCGCGGCGAGCAGCCGCGCAAACAGCTCGGGCCGCTGGCGCGTGTACCAGGGCACGTGATCGCGGCCGACGGCGTGATGGTGGGTGATCGTGCCGCCGGCGAGGATGATCGCGTCGCTCGCGGCCCGCTTGACGTGCTGCCACTGCTCGACCTCCTCGCCGCGCACCGCGGGCGCGACGACGGTGAAGTACGGCGCCGGACCGTCCGGGTAGACGTGCGTGAAGCGGCAGTTCACGCGCCCGCCGGTGACGCCGCTATCCAAGAGTGCCGACTGGACCGCTTCGCGCACGCCGCGATGCAGCGCGTCGAAGCGCTCCCAGGTCACAGCCGTCTCGAAGGTCTCGGCGAGAACGCCGGCCATCACGAGCATGTCGCGCAGGTACGGCGCCTGAAGGAACGCGCCGCGCCACGTCTCGACCGCACCCTCTCCGCCCGAGCGCTCGGCCTCGATTTCGCCGCCGTGCTCGGCGCAGATCACGAGTGCCCGCGCCATCTCCGCGTCCGGTTCGTGGTCCGCCGACTCGAAGCCGACGATCAGCTTCGCCCGCGAGCCGTCACCGGCGCCGGTGAGCGCCGCCTCGCCCGCATCGAGCAGGCGGCAGTTGGCCGGCTCGAGCCCGGACTGCGCCAGCTCCCGCACGCATTGCACGCCGCGCCCGAAGTCGGCGAACGCCACCGCACGCGAGCTGCGAAACGTGGGGCGCTCGCGAACCCGCACCCAGGCCTCGGTGATCACGCCAAGGGTCCCCTCCGAGCCGAGCAGCAGCCTGTCCGGGCTCGGACCGGCGCCGGAGGCCGGCAGGCGCCGTGACTCCCAGAGGCCCGCCGGGCCGATTGCGCGCACCGACTCGACGAGATCGTCGATGTGCGTACGCAGCGTCGCGAAGTGGCCGCCGGCGCGCGTCGCGACCCAACCGCCGAGCGTCGAAAACTCGAAGGACTGCGGAAAGAAGCGCAGCGTCATGCCGTGCTCGCCAAGTTCGCGCTCGAGCGCCGGCCCGGTCGTGCCGCCCGCGATCCGGGCGGCCCGCGAGACCGGGTCGAGCTCGCGGACGCCGCTCAGGCGTGCCGTGTCGAGCGAGACGACGCCGGCGTAGCCCGCGCCGACCCGCGGCGTGACGCCGCCGACCACCGACGTCCCGCCGCCATAGGGAACCACCGCGATCCGCTCCGCCGAGCACCACTCGAGCAGTCGCTCGACGTCGCGCTCATCGGCCGGCGTCGCGACGAGGTCCGGGCATCGTCGAATTCGCCGCGCATGCCGCGCACCACGTCGCAGTAGGACTTGCCGAGTGCGTGCCGCGCCCGTTCGTGGAGGTCGCTGCTGAGCAGCCCCTCGAGCGGCGCCGGAGCGGCAATCCGCGGCGCGCCGATCCGCGCGCGCTCAAGCGGGAGCGGGGCCTCGACGGCGCTCACCGCGACGCCCGTGCGCTGCGTGATCAGCGCCGCGCCGGCCTGGACATCCTGGGCTGCGGGCGCTCGCTCCTCGGGGCCCCAGCCCCAGTGCTTCAGTCGAGACACCGCCGCGAGTCTAAGGATGCGGCGACGGCGCTGCCGGGTCACTAGCCTTCCGTGACGTGGCCGACCCCCAAGCCGACACGTCCTCAACGCCCCGGCTGCTCGCCCGCGGCCCGTGGGCACCCGCCGACGTCCACGCCCACTGGAAGGACGAGCACTTCGAGCCGAGCGACGAGCTCTCCCGCGCGGCCGACGTCGCGATCCGGGAGCTACGCGAACGCGGCTCGCCGAGCCACGACGGCCTCTCGGGGCGCCTCGCGTCGTTCGAGCAGCGCGACGGACAGCTCGAGGTCGAGCTGCAGCCGCTGCGCTGGTCGCTGCGCCTTGCGGGCGACGCGTGCGGCTCGATGGCCGCGCTCTGCGTCACGCGCGACGCGGCCGGCCGCTGGCTCGCCGGGCGTCGCGCACCGTGGGTGGCCTCGTGGGCCGGGCGCTGGGCGCTCGGCGCGGGCGGCGCCGTCGACCTTGGAGAGAGCCCTGCGGAAACGCTTTCGCGCGAGCTGCAGGAGGAGTGGTCCGTTCAGGCCGCGAGCCTGCAGGGTGAGGCGCTGATCGCGATGCCGCGCGGGATGGTGATGTTCGTCGGCCAGGCGTGGCTGGCGCCCGGCGACGAGGCGCGCGTCGCGGCGGACGCCGAGCACGACGAATGGGCCTGGTGGCCTGCAGACATCGACAGCTGGCCCCGCGAGGGCGACGCGCTGCGGGCGATCGCGGCGCTGCTTTGACCGTGATGAACGAACCGGCCGCCGAGCCCTCGGTCGGCCCGTTCACCTACGGGCGGCTGAAGGCAACCTCGTACTTCCACTCGTGTGTCTACCTCGGCCTGCTGGTGTGCGCCTTCGCGCTGGGCAAACCCGAGCCGCTGACGACGATCTTCGGTTACGCGCACGGTCTGATCTGGATCGGGATGTCGCTGCTTTGCATCTTTGCCGCCCGGATGCGTGTCGTCCCCCTGAAACTTGCGGTTGCGGTCGCCGTGCTCGGTGGAATCGGGCCGTTTTTTGGCAGCTACGAGTTCCACCGTCAGGAGAATCGCCGCCCGGGGGCACCGCAGGCGCCGCCGACCAACGGATAGGCCGCACGGTCGCGCGGACAGCGCGATAGAGTGAACTATCGATGGCTTCTCCCACCACGGCGCGACAAATAATCGACGTCGTGACCCCCGCGGCCGGCGAGTCCGTGACCGAGGGAACCGTTCTCGAATGGCATGTCACGGTCGGCGATGCGATTGCCGTCGATGAGACAATCGTTGAGATCTCGACCGACAAGGTCGACGTCGAGCTGCCCGCACCGGCGACCGGCACCGTAGTCGAGCTGCTCGTCGCCGAGGGCGACACCGTCACCGTCGGCCAGGTGATCGCCCGGATCGCCGTCGCAGACGAGACCGAGCCGCAGAACGGAGCCTCGGCCCAATGGCCACGCCGCGCCCGACGCGCCGGCCGCCGACAGCGGCGAGCTCGTCGATGTCATCACGCCCGGCGCCGGCGAGTCGGTCACCGAGGGCACGATCCTCGAATGGCACTTCAAGGTCGGCGACGCGATCGCCGTCGACGAGACGATCGTCGAGATCTCGACCGACAAGGTCGACGTCGAGCTTCCCTCGCCGGCGAGCGGCACCGTTGCCGAGCTGCTGGTCGCCGAGGGCGACACCGTCACCGTCGGTCAGGTGATCGCGCGAATCGCCGCCGGCGCTCCGGCCGCCGACGCGGCGCCGGACGCGGCGTCCTCGGACGGCCACGGCGGCGCCCCTCAGACCGTCGACGGGCACAACGCCACCCCGGTCGCGACCCGCGCCGCGGCGGTCGAGGGAATCGACCTCGCCGCCGTTACAGGCAGCGGTCCCGGCGGCCGGATCACCAAGAGCGACGTGCTCTCGGCCCAGGCCGGGCCGTGCCCCCGAGGCCGCCCCGCTGCGCGGCGGCGCCGCCGCACTGGCGCGGCACATGGAGGCTTCGCTGCAGATCCCGACGGCGACCAGCTTCCGCACCTTCGCGGTCACGACGCTCGAAGGCCGGCGCCGCGAGCTCAAGGATTCGGGCCTGCGGATCTCTTTCACCCACCTGATCGCCTGGGCGATCATCGGGCCGCGGCGCAGATGCCGACGATGGCGATGCACGTCGACGCGGACGGGGAGCAGCTGGTTCGGATCGACGACGGCCAGGTCAATCTCGGCCTCGCGGTCGACGTCGAAAAGAAGAACGGCACACGCACACTGATGGTGCCGGTGATCCGTGGCGCCGACCGGATGCCGTTCGACGGCTTCGTGAAGGCCTATGACGAGCTCGTCGAGAAGGCCCGGACGAACACACTTGGCGCCGACGACCTCGTCGGCGCGAACATCACGCTGACCAACCCGGGGGGCATCGGGACCGCGGCATCGGTGCCGCGCCTGATGAACGGCCAGGGCACGATCATCGCGACCGGCGCGATCGGCTACCCGCCGGGCCTCGAGGCGATCGGGGCATCGATCGGCGCGGAGCGGGCGATGACGATGACCTCGACCTACGACCACCGGATCATCCAGGGTGCTGAATCGGGGCGCTTCCTCGCTGTGATCGAGAGCCTGCTGGCGGGCGAGGAGGGCTTCTACGAGAACGCCTTCGAGGCCTTCGGGCTGGTGCCCGGCGCGGCGCCGGAGCGACCGGTGGCCACGCCGACCGCGCCCGCCGCCGCAGCCGCGGGCGCCCCGCTCGGCGCGGGCGAGCAGATGATGCAGGCAGTGCAGGTCGCCACGACCTACGTCGGCCGCGTGCGCAGCCACGGCCATCTCGCAGCACGCGTCGACCCGCTCGGCAGTGAGCCGGAGGGCGACCCCGGCCTGGACCCGGAGGCGCTCGGCCTCTCGCCCGACATGCAGCAGCGCCTGCCGGCGCGGCTCTTCCAGATGTACGTTCCCGGCGAGACGCTCGCCGACGCGCTGCCCCACCTGCGCGACGTCTACTGCGGCACGATCGCCTACGAGATCGAGCACATCGCCTCGCACCGCCAGCGCGTGTGGCTGCGCGAGAAGATCGAGTCCGGGGCCTTCCGCCACCCGCTCGACGGCGACAAGGCACGCGCCGTGCTGCGCCGGCTGATCGAGGTCGACGCGCTCGAGCGCTTCATGCACAAGGCCTACCTCGGCCAGCACCAGTTCTCGATCGAGGGCCTGGACATGACGGTCCCGATGCTCGACGAAATGATCCAGCTCTCGGCGGGCGACGGCGCCAAGGAGGTCGTCATCGGGATGGCCCACCGCGGCCGCCTGAACGTGCTCGCGCACAACCTCGGGCGCGCGTACGACACGATCTTCCGCGAGTTCGAGGGCGCCTCAACGCTCGAGGCGGTGACGACGATCCCGAGGGCGGCACGGGCGACGTCAAGTACCACCACGGCAGCCAGGGCTATTACGAGCTGCCGGGCGGTGGCAGATCCTCGTCAACCTCGAGTCCAACCCGAGCCACCTCGAGGTCGTCTCGGCCGTCGTCGAGGGCGCCACGCGCGCCGCCCAGACCGACCGCGGCGGCCCGCGCACCGACCAGGACACGACGGCCGCCGTGCCGATCGTGATCCACGGCGACGCCTCGTTCCCGGGCCAGGGTGTCGTCGCGGAGACGCTCAACCTGCAGGCCCTCGACGGCTACAAGACGGGCGGCACGCTGCACCTGATCACGAACAACCAGATCGGGTTCACGACCGACCCCGACGACGGGCGCTCGACGCGCTGGGCTTCGGACCTCGCGAAGGGCTACGACATGCCGATCATCCACGTCAACGCCGACGACGCCGAGGCTGCATCTCGGCGGTTCTGCTCGCGTTCGCGTTCCGCCGCGAGTTCGGTCACGACGTCCTGATCGACCTGATCGGCTACCGCCGCTTCGGCCACAACGAGTCCGACGAGCCCGCCTACACCCAGCCCGAGATGGACGCCAAGATCAAGCCGAAGAAGCGTGTCTGGGAGCTCTTCGCCGACCGGCTCGAGGCCGCCGGGACGACTCGCACACCGACATCGAACGCAAGTCCAAGTCGGTCTGGGACAAGCTGACCGACGTCCACCAGTCGCTGAAGGCAAGGATCGCCGAGGGCGACGCCGGCGCCGGGCCCGAGACCGGCGAGTACCAGCTCGACCGCTCGCCGAGCCCCGAAGTCGACACGGCGGTGCCGGTCGCCGCGCTGCGCGAGCTCGGCGACGAACTGCTGCGCGTCCCCGAGGGCTTCACGGTCAACCCGAAGCTCGACAAACAGCTCGAACGCCGCCGCGAAGCGGTCGCCGACGGAGGAAGGCTGGAGCCGTCGACTGGGCTCATGCCGAGTCGCTCGCGCTGGCCTCGCTGCTGAGCGAAGGCGTGCCGCTGCGACTGACCGGCCAGGACGTCGAGCGCGGAACGTTCAGCCAGCGGCACCTCGTCTTCCACGACCCCGACACCGGCGAGACCGTACTTCCCGATGCAGCATCTCTCCGACGCGCGCGCCCCGTTCGAGCTGCACAACAGCCCGCTGTCCGAGCTCGCGTGCCTCGGCTTCGAGTACGGCTACAGCCAGGAGGCTCCCGAGACGCTCGTGATGTGGGAGGCACAGTTCGGCGACTTCGCCAACGGCGCCCAGGTGATCATCGACCAGTTCATCTCTCCGGTCTTGCGAAGTGGGGCCAGACCTCGCGCCTGACGCTGCTGCTGCCGCACGGCTACGAGGGCTCGGTCCCGAGCACTCCTCGGCCCGGCTGGAGCGCTTCCTGCAGCTCGCCGCCGAGGGCAACATTCGCGTCGCGAACCCGACGACGCCGGCCCAGTACTTCCATATGCTGCGCCGCCAGGCGCTCGTCGCCAAGCAGCGTCCGCTGATCGTGATGACGCCGAAGTGGCTGCTGCGCCTGCCGCAGGCCGCCAGCTCGATCGCGGAGATGGGTGAGGGAACGCCTTCCGCCCGGTGCTCGGCGAGCCCGGGGTCGACGCCGCGCGGTCGGGCGCCTCGTGCTGTGCACCGGGAAGATCTACTACGACCTCGTCGGCCAGCGCGGCGCGCCGCGCAGGAGCGGCTGGCGGTCGGCCGCGTGGAGCTGCTCTACCC
The DNA here is from genome assembly GCA_963699425.1 of uncultured Solirubrobacteraceae bacterium. Lineage (GTDB taxonomy): Bacteria > Actinomycetota > Thermoleophilia > Solirubrobacterales > Solirubrobacteraceae > Palsa-744. Next base: position 252,166 of record CAVOTS010000001.1, read on the forward strand.
CTTCCCCGAAGGCCAGATCCTCGAGCTGGTCGACACCTACCCGAACCTGCGCGAGGTCGTCTGGGTCCAGGAGGAGCCCCGCAACATGGGCGCCCGCGCGCATATGAACGCCCGGCTGCGCCAGACGGTCGGCGACCGAGTCGCGGTCGGCTTCGTCGGCCGGCCCGAGCGCGCAAGCCCAGGTGAGGGCTACCCGGCCGCCCACGCACAGGAACAGCAGCGCATCATCACCACGGCAATCGACCTGCAGGTGCCGATCTCGCAGCACCCGCGCAAGTCGCCGGGCGAGCGCTAGCGCCCGCGCCAGAGCGGCTCGCGCTTCTCCTTGAACGCGCTCGCGCCCTCGCGGGCGTCCTGCGAGCCGAAGACCGGCCCGGCGATCTCCGCCTGACGGTCCCACATCTCGTCGAGAGTCCAGTCCTGCTGGGCCGCGAGAATCCGCTTGCTCGCCGCGAGCGCCAGCGGTCCGTTGCGGGCGACCTGCCCGGCCAGCTCGAGCGCCGTCTCGAGCGCCCCGCCAGCGTCGCAGAGGCGGTTCACGACGCCGAGTTCATGGAAGCGCTCGGCGCTCATCGTCTCGCCGGTCAGCGCCAGCTCCATGACGACGTGGTAGGGCATCCGCCTGGGCAGTCGCAGCAGCGCGCCCGCGGCGGCGACCAGCGAACGCTTGACCTCCGGGATGCCGAGCTTCGCGCCCCGCGCCGCGACGATCAGGTCGCACGCGAGCGCGATCTCGAGGCCGCCCGCGACGGCGAAGCCCTCGACCGCCGCGATCAGCGGCTTGTCGGCGGCGCGGCGCGTGATCCCCGCGAACCCGCGGTCGCCGACGTACGGCGACTGCCCCTCGACGAACGCGCCGAGATCCATGCCGGCGCAGAAGAAGCCGCCGGCACCGGTCAGGACGGCCGCTGCGAGCGCGCCGTCCGCGTCGAGCTGGTCCATCGCCGCGGCGAGCCCCTCGGCGAGCGCGCCGTTGACCGCGTTGCGAACCTCGGGGCGGTTGAGCGTGACGACCAGGACCTGGCCGCGACGCTCGGTGAGAACCACTGGCTCGCTCTCGCTCACGGGGCCCGGAGCCTAGCGGCAGCGCACGCTACGCGGCGAACAGCTGCAGGTCGGGCTCGCGTTCGCCGCGCAGCACCTGCATGTCGACGACGACGCACTCGATTCCGCGCGACTGCGCAAGAACGCGTGCCTGGGGCTTGATCTGCTGGGCGGCGAGCACGCCGCGGCAGCCGCCCATCTCCGGCTCCCTGCGGATCCGGTCGAGGTAGCGGGTGAGCTGCTCGACCGCGTCGATCGTGCCGATCCGCTTGATCTCCACGGCGACCCAGGCATCCTCGGTGTCCAGGCACATCAGGTCGACGGGGCCGATGTCGGTCGACCACTCGCGGCGCACGAGCCGCAGGCCCTCGCCGCACGACGCGGGGCTCTCGGCGAGAAGCTCCTGCAGTTCCCGCTCGACGCCCTCCTTGCTGAGCGCGTCGGCGATCTCCAGCGCGTGCTCCTGCTCGCTGAGCACCTCATCGATGCGGATCTCGAGCTCCTCCTCGCCCGCCGGCCGGCGTACCGAGAGCAGCTCCAGCGCACCGTCCACCCCGCGCTGCTCGTCGATCACCGTCGGCGGGATCATCCAGTTCAGCGGCTTGACGTTCGGCCCACCACCGTCGGCCCAGACCATGAATGTGCCGTCGGCCTTGACCATCAGCAGCCGCACGGCGCGCGGCAGCTCGGTCGTCAGGCGGCCTCGGTAGGAGACCTCACAGGTCGCGACTATCAGGCGCATCGCCGGACCGTACATCGCCGTCCGGCCGTCCGTCGTGGCCTTCCGAGCCATGCTGGATCGAGTCGCGGAACTCGCGGATGCCTTCCCCGAGGGTCCTGGCCAGTTCCGGGAGTTTCTTCGGCCCGAGCACGATCAGCGCGATCGCGCCGAGCAGCAGCAGGTGAATCGGGTTGTCGATCCCGGAGAGCACAACTACAGGCTAGCCCGCGTGGGCACTCATCGCTCCGGGCCGGAACCTATCTTTGCCCGGTGTCCGCGCTGCCGCCGCCCCGCCCCTACCCGCCGCCGGGCCGCCCGGAACCGAAATGGCCGGCCGAGCTGACGATCGCGCTGGCGATCGTCCTCCAGCTGATCCTGCCCTCGAAACTGACGCCGGGCCCGTTCTGGATCGTCCCCGGGCTCGAGGCGATCCTGGCCCTGGCGCTGATCTACCTCGCCCCGCGCCACGTCGAAGGGAACAGCCAGGCGCGGCGCAAAACCTCGCTCGCGCTGATCGGGCTGGTCACCGCGGCGAACATCTACGCGCTAGCGCGGCTAAGCGAGCAACTGCTGCACAACAAACTCAACAACGGTCCAGCGCTGATCGGCGCGGGGGTCCTGATCTGGCTGACGAACTTCCTGATCTTCGGGCTCTGGTACTGGGAGCTCGATCGCGGCGGCCCGGGGGTGCGCTCGGCGGGGGACGACCACGCGCCGGACCTGCTGTTCGTGCAGATGAATGACGACCGGATCCAGCCGCCCGACTGGCGGCCGGGCTTCATCGACTACCTCTACGTCTCGCTGACTAACGCGACGGCCTTCTCGCCGACCGACACGATGCCCTTGACGCCGGTCGCCAAGTCGATGATGGGCGCCCAATCGCTGGTCTCGCTTGTCACGCTCGGACTGATCGTGGCCCGCTCGATCAACATCCTCTAGCCATGCCCCGCGAGCTGCTCCCGTTCGCGGGCGTTGTCGTCGTGATGGCGGTCCTGCCCGGACCTGACATGGCGCTCGCGGTCCGCAACGGAATCGCCGGCGGTCCGCGCGCGGCGCTGCTGACGGGCACGGGCTTTGTCGCCGGCCTGCTCGTCTGGGCGGTGGCGACGGTGCTCGGCCTCGCAGCGCTCGTGGCCGCCGTGCCCGGCGCCTTCAAGGCCGTTCAGGTGGCGGGCGCGCTGTATCTGGCGTGGCTCGGGGTCGGCTCGCTGGTCGCGGCGATCCGCGGGACCGACGCCGGGCGCCTCTCGCTCGGCACACCGACGGCGCAGCCCGCGCGCGACGGCGGCTATCTGCGCCAGGGGCTGCTTTCGAACCTGCTGAACCCGAAGATCGCGCTGCTGTTCATCACCCTGCTGCCGCAGTTCGTCGCGAGCGGCGAACCGCGAACCCGCACGACCGCCGAGCTCGCCGCGACGCTCGTCGCGATCTCGCTGGTCTGGTGGGCAGTTTTCGCGCTGGCCGTCGGCAGCCTCTCGCGGGTGCTCGAGCGGCCGGCGGTGCGCCGCTCGGTCGAGGCGCTGGTCGGCGTCGTGCTGATCGCACTGGCGGTGCGAGTCGCAGTCGGCGTCTAGCCGCCCCGGCGAGCCTGCAGCGTGTAGGTCAGCGGCAGCAGCCAGTCGTCGCGCGTCAGGCGCCACTCGCCGTCGTCGCCGAGCTCCATGCAGCCGGGCAGGCTCTGCCACGGCTGGGAGCGGTGCTCGACCAGGCCGGTGAGCGTGAAATCCGCGTCGAGCAGGGCGCCGACGACCTCGCCGAGCCCGTGGTTCCAGTCGATGCACTTCTCCTGGAAGGAGGCGTCGGTCGTGACGTAGGTTTCGTCCTCTTCCCAGACGTTGCCCTGCTCGCGCTCGAAGTACGCGTAGCGCAGCGCGAGGGTGCCGTCGAGCTTGGCGCGCTCGTCGTCGATAGTCCACATCATCGGGTGGCCCTCACGGACGAACAGGCGTCCCCCGGGCTCGAGCAGCTCGGCGACGACCTGTGCCCAGCGACGGATGTCCGGCAGCCAGCAGAGCGCGCCGATCCCCGTGTAGAGCAGCTCAAAGGTGCGTCCGCCGAGCGCCTGCGGTGCGCTGTAGACGTCGGACTCGACGTAGTCGATCGCCTGCCCGGCCGCGGCGGCGATCCGCCGCGCCTGCTCGAGCGAGGAGCCCGACAGGTCGAGCCCGCTCATCTGCGCGCCGAGCCGCGAGAGCGAGAGCGTGTCGGTCCCGATGTGGCATTGCAGGTGCAGGGCCCGCAGGCCGGCGATGTCGCCGAGCAGCGGTTCGTCGAAGGCCACGACGTCCGAGACGCGGCGCTCGCCGCTGATCAGCCGCGCAACGTCGTACTCGGGCGAGGCGGCGTGCGGCGCGGCACGCTCGTCCCAGTGGGCGCGGTTGACCGCCAGGTAGTCCTCCTGCACGTCAGCGAGTATCCAGCGCGAGCGCCTGTTCGGCAAGGACCTGGGCCTCGGGCCCGGCGCCGAGCGACAGCGCGCGGCGCAGCGCGGCGAGCGCCCCCTCGCGGTCGGCGAGCGCCAGGCGCAGGCGGCCGAGCCGTTCCCATGCACTCGGGTCGCTCGGCCCGCGCTCGGCCGAGCGTTCGGCAGCCTCGGCGGCGAGGTCCAGCGCGCCCATGTCCTCGTAGATCCGGGCCGCGAAGCGCTCCGGCGCCGGGCCCCGCTCGACGCGCGCCCAGTCGCGCACCGCGCGCGCGGCGGCCTCGAGCCGCTCGGCCTGCCAGAAGGCGATCGTCATCAGCCTCAGCACCTGGGGGTCCGACGGCGAGGCGTCGCGGGCGTAGATCAGGCGCTGGGCCGCGAGCTCGTAGTCGCCTTCGGCGATGGCGTGCTGCGCGGCGAGCATGAAGCGCTGCATCCGGTCCGCGGCAGCGTCCGGGCGCGAGAAGTCGACGAACTGCAGGCTGCCGGCGGGAACGGTCCGCACGCCGTGGCCGAAGCGCACCCGCGCCCACTGCTGCACCTCATCGCCGTCCTCGGAGGTCGAGAAGTAGATCCCGGCGACAGTGCCGACGCCCCACTCGGGATAGGAGACGCAGCGCGCATAGCGGTGCACCACCGAGTGGTCCGGGACGCGCGCGCCGAACGGGTCGTGCTCGGCCTTGTCTGCTGCGTGTTCGCGAGCCCGCTGCTCGGCTTCCCAGGCCTGCCGGCCGGCCTCCTCGCGCGCCTTGCGGGCCGCGGCGGCGCTGGCCCTGACGGCGTTCGCGCTGACACTCCCGCCGCGCGAGCCCTCCGCGAGGCGCTCGAGCTGGTCGGCGGCCTCGTTGATTGCCTTCAGGTGGCGCTCGTGTTCGAGCTGTCGTCCCGGCGGCGCAAGGTCGGGATGCCAGCGCTTGGCCATCCGCCGGCGCGCGAGCTGGACGTCCCGCTTGTCGAACGGGGCATCGAGCTCGAGCAGCAGCAGGTGGCGCTCGACGTCAAGGATCACCGTGGGCATCAGAGATCTACCGTAGCGCCCGCCCGAAGGGCATATTCTGGGCTGCGATGTCCTCGCAATACATCTTCACGATGCACCAGCTGACGAAGACGCACCCGCCGGACAAGACCGTGCTGCAGGACGTCACGCTGTCGTTCTACCCGGGCGCGAAGATCGGCGTGCTCGGCTACAACGGCGCGGGCAAGTCGACGCTGCTGCGGATCATGGCCGGCCGCGACGAGGATTACCGCGGTGAGGCGCAGCTCGCGCCCGGCGCCAGTGTCGGCATGCTCGAGCAGGAGCCCGGGCTCGATGACAGCAAGGACGTGCGCGGCAACGTCGAGGATGGCGTCGCCGAGAAGAAGGCGCTGCTCGACCGCTTCAACCAGCTGGCCGGTGAATACAGCGATCAGAACGCCGACGAGTTCGCGCGCCTGCAGGCCGAGATCGAAGCGGCCGACGCCTGGAACCTCGACACACAGCTCGACTACGCGATGGACGCGCTGCGCCTGCCGCCGCCCGACGCGGACGTCGCGAAACTCTCCGGCGGCGAGCGCCGGCGCGTCGCGCTGTGCCGCCTGCTGCTGCGGGCACCGGACCTGCTGCTGCTCGACGAGCCCACGAACCACCTCGATGCCGAGTCGGTCGCCTGGCTCGAGCAGCACCTCGCGGAGTACAAGGGAACGATCGTCGCGGTCACCCACGACCGCTACTTCCTGGACAACGTCGCCGGCTGGATCCTCGAGCTCGACCGCGGCCGGGGGATCCCCTACGAGGGCAACTATTCCGCCTGGCTGGAGCAGAAGCAGCTGCGCCTGACGCAGGAAGAGCGCACCGAAAAGGCGCGCCAGCGGACAATTGCGGCCGAGCTGGACTGGGTCCGCACGAACCCCAAGGGGCGGCGCACGAAGTCCAAGGCGCGGCTCGCGCGCTACGACGAGCTCGTCGCCGAAGAGCGCAACGTCAAGCTCGACGAGGTCCAGATCCACATCCCCCCCGGGCCGCGGCTCGGCGACAAAGTGTTGACGGCGACGAACGTCGCGAAGGGATTCGGCGAGCGGCTGCTGATCGAGGACCTCTCTTTCAACCTGCCGCGTGCCGGCATCGTCGGCGTGATCGGCGCCAACGGAGCGGGCAAGACGACGCTGTTCCGGATGATCACCGGCGAGGAGAAGCCCGATTCGGGCACGCTGGAGGTCGGCGAGACGGTGCAACTGGCGTACGTCGACCAGTCGCGTGACGCGCTCGACCCGAAGAAGACCGTCTGGGAGGAGATCTCCGAAGGCCTCGACCAGCTGAAAGTCGGTGACCGGGTCGTCAACTCGCGCCAGTACACGGCCGGCTTCAACTTCAAGGGGTCTGGTCAGCAGGCCCGCATCGGCGACCTCTCCGGCGGCGAGCGCAACCGCGTGCACCTCGCCAAGCTGCTGCGCAGCGGCGGCAACCTGCTGCTGCTCGACGAGCCCACGAACGACCTCGACGTCGACACGCTGCGCGCGCTGGAGAACGCGCTGCTCGCGTTCCCGGGCTGCGCCGTAGTGATCTCGCACGACCGCTGGTTCCTGGATCGCGTCGCGACGCACGTGCTGGCGTTCGAGGGCGACTCGCAGGTCACATGGTTCGAGGGCAACTTCGACGCCTACGAGGAACACCGCCACGAGCTGCTCGGCGACGCGGCCGACCGTCCGCACCGCCTGACCTACAAGCGCCTGGTCCGTGGCTGACAGTGCGCTCGCGCGCGACAGCGCCGTAACGCCCGCCGGCGACGACGGCACAACCGCGCACTTCGACGCCCGGATCGCCGACGGCTGGCGCGCCGGGATGGGCCCGCACGGCGGCTACCTCGCGGCAATCCTGATGCGTGCGCTGATCGCGGCGGTCGACGATCCGGCGCGCACGCCGCGCTCGCTGACGATCCACTACCTGTCCGCCCCGGCGCTCGCGCCGATCCAGATCAGCGTGCGTCGCGAGCGGCAGGGCCGCTCGCTGACCTCGCTGTCTGCGCGGATCGAACAGGACGGCAAGCCGACCGCGCTCGCGCTCGCCGCGTTCTCGGGTGCGTGGCCGGGACCGGACATCGTCCAGCTGCCGATGCCCGAGGTCGCCCCGCCCGACGCCGAACGCGGCGCGGGAACGCTCTTCGAGCTCGGCGCGCCGCCGTTCACGCGCAACATCACGGTGCAGCACCGGCTCGGCGAGCTGCCGTTCAGCGGGCCGTCGGCGCGGATGAGGACCGGCGGGTGGCTCGGCCTCGCCGAGGCCGAGCCGATCGACTACCCGACGCTCGCCTTCTTCACCGACGCGCTGCTCCCCGCGCCCTTCATGACGATCGAGGAGCCCGCGCCGGCGCCGACGATCGATTTGACAATCCACTTCCGCGCCGCCCTCGCGGAGCTGGCGCCGTTCGACCTCTGCCTCGCGCTGACCGAGGCCCGCCTGGTCAGCGAAGGATTCTTCGAGGAGGACGTGACGATCTGGTCGCCTGCGGGCAGCGTGCTCGCCCACTCCCGTCAGCTCGCGATCCTGCTGCCGCGGCGAAACGGTTAGTCTGCGCAAGGTGAGCGACTACACGGCCAAGCGAATCGATGAGATGCAGGCGAGCTCCGGCGGCGGATTCGTGAAGGCCCGCGCTGAGCTGGGCGTGACCGCGTTCGGCGTCCAGGTGATTCGGCTCGGCCCCGAGGAGACCCGCTACCCCGAGCACGACCACTCGCACGACGGGCAGGAGGAGCTCTACGCCGTGCTCTCGGGTGACGGGCGCATCGAGATCGACGGCGAGAGCACGCCGCTCGACAGCCGCGTTCTGGTTCGGGTCGCGCCCGAGGCCGCCGAAAGGTCTACTCCGGCGCAAACGGCATCGAGCTGCTCGTTGTCGGCGGCGCGCCGGGCGAGGCCTACGCCGTCTCGCCGTTCAGCGAACTCGATTAGCGGCGCGGGGCCCGGATCACCGGGCGAGGATGGTGCTCTAGGGCGCGAGCGTCGTGGTTCGTTTCAGCCGCAGCGCCGCAGCGCCGACGAGCTTCGCCGAGTTCGTGACGTCCTCGACGTCGACAAGCTCGGCCGCCGAGTGCATGTAGCGCAGCGGGATCGAGACGAGACCCGTCGGAACCCCGCCGCGGCTCTTGTGGATCGCGTCGGCGTCTGTCCCCGTCTCGCGGCCGTGGCCTTCGAGCGTGTAAGGCGTTTTCGCCGCATCGCCGGCGGCAGCGATCACCTCGAATAGCTGGCTCGTTCAGCGTCGAGCCGCGCGCGATGACCGGGCCCGAGCCGAGGTCGTGGCTGCCCTCCTGGCGGACGTCGATGTTCGGCGCGTCGGTCGCGTGCGTGACGTCGATCACGATCGCGGCGTCGGGGGCGAGCGAGAACGCGCTCGTCTCCGAGCCGCCGAAGGTCGTCTCCTCCTGGACCGCGGCGATCGCGACGACCTCCCACTGCCCGCCGCCGGCCTCGGCGACGATCCGCGCCGCTTCGAGGGAGACGAACGAACCGAGCCGGTTGTCGAGCGCGCGGGAGACCAGGCGCCCGTTGGGCAGCTCGAGCGGCGCCGCGTCGATCACGGCGACGTCGCCGACGCGCAGCATCTGCTTGGCATCATCGGCGTCCCGTGCGCCGATGTCGACATGCAGCTCGCGAAGCTCGGGGACCTTTTTGCGCTCCTCGCCGCGCAGCAGGTGGATCGGCTTGCGGCCAACGACGCCGCGCACCTGGCCGCGCCTGGTCTTGAAGACCACGCGCTGGCCGACGAGGATCTGCGGGTCCCAGCCGCCGACGCCGGCGAACCAGACGAAGCCCTTCTCGTCGATGTGCGTCGCGATCAAGCCGATCTCGTCGATGTGGCCAACGACGATCAGGCGCCGTTTCGGACCCCGTCCCCGCGCCGGGACCGTGACCCGCGGCGTACCGATCGCATCGACCTCGGCCTTGCCGAACGCGGACGCCGCCTCGATCCAGACGGCGGTCGCCTCGCTCTCGCGCCCCGATGGCCCGTGCGCCGCGAGCAGGTCGAGAAGCAGCTTCGGTGCGCGTGCTTTACGCACGCGGCGTGATGCAGGGCTCATGATGCCTCCAGGAGGTTGCGCAGCACGAACGGCAGGATGCCGCCGTGGCGAAGGTACTCGGCCTCACGCGGGGTGTCGATCCTCACGCGGGCAGTGAACTCGACGCGCTCGCCGCCGGGGCGTTCGGCGAGCACGGAAACGCTCGTCGGCGGGGACCCGCCGGAGGCCATCGCCTGCGCGACGCCGTCGACGCTGATCAGCTCCTCGCCGGTGAGACCCAGGGAGGCCACGTTCTCACCACCCTCGAACTGCAGCGGCAGGACGCCCATGCCGACGAGGTTCGAGCGGTGGATGCGCTCGTAGCTCTCGGCGATCACGGCCCGCACGCCGAGCAGGCTGGTGCCCTTGGCGGCCCAGTCACGCGAGGATCCCGACCCGTACTCCTTGCCGGCGAGCACGACGAGCGGCACGTCTTCGGCCGCGTAGCGCACCGCCGCGTCGTAGATCCACTCCTGGGACGGGCCCTCAGCACCGAAGTGGCGTGTCCAGCCGCCTTCGGGCAGGGCGTCCCCGCCGCCGATCAGGTTGTGCAGGCGAATGTTCGCGAACGTCCCGCGGACCATCACCTCGTGGTTTCCTCGCCGCGCGCCGTAGGTGTTGAACTGCCCCGGCTCGACGCCGTGCTCCATCAGATAGCCGGCCGCCGGGCCGTCGCGGCGGATCGCGCCGGCGGGCGAGATGTGGTCGGTCGTCACCGAATCCCCGAGCACCGCGAGCACGCGTGCGCGGGTGACGGGCTCGACCGCCGCGGGCTCGCGTGGCATGCCCTCGAAGTAGGGCGGCTGGCGCACGTACGTCGAGTCCGTGCTCCACGCGAAGCGCTCGCCGGCCGGGACGTCGAGCCCCTGCCAGTTCTCGTCTCCCGTGAACACGTCGCCGTAGCTGTCGCGGAACATCTGCGAGCGGACCGCCTCGCCGACGGTCTGCGCGACCTCTCCGGCCGACGGCCAGATGTCGCGCAGGAAGACCTCGACCCCATCGCGGTCGACGCCGATCGGCTCGCTCGCGAAATCGATGTTCATCGTGCCGGCGATCGCGTACGCCACGACCAGCGGCGGCGAGGCCAGATAGTTCATCTTGACGTCCGGGTTGATCCGGCCCTCGAAGTTGCGGTTGCCCGAGAGCACCGCGGCGACCGCCAGGTCGCCCTGCGCGACGGCGGCCGAGATCTCTGCCGGCAGCGGGCCGGAGTTGCCGATGCAGGTCGTGCAGCCGTAACCGACGAGGTTGAAGCCGAGCGCGTCGAGCGACTCCGTGAGCGCCGCGCGGTCGAGGTATTCGGTAACGACCTTCGAGCCCGGGGCCAGCGACGTCTTGACCCACGGGCGGCGGCTGAGCCCGCGTTCGGCGGCCTTTCTCGCGAGCAGGCCGGCGCCGACCATCACCGACGGGTTGGAGGTGTTCGTGCAGCTGGTGATCGCAGCAATCACGACGTCGCCGTCGTTGAGCTCGAACTGCGCGCCGTCGAGCTCGACGGCGACCTTCGTCTGCACGCCGCCGCGTCCGTCCGTGTAGGCCGGGAGCGCCTCGCTGAAGGCCTCGCGAGCGCGTTTGAGAGGGATCCGGTCCTGCGGCCGCCGGGGACCGGCGAGGCTTGGTTCCACGCTCTGCAGGTCGAGCTCGAGCGTCGAGCTGAAACGCGGCTCGACGGCGGGGTCGTGCCAAAGGCCCTGCTCGCGGGCATAGGCCTCGACGAGCGCGATCTGCTCCTCGGAGCGGCCGGAGAGGCGCAGGTAGGAGATCGTCTCCGCATCGATCGGGAAGATCGCGCAGGTCGAGCCGAACTCCGGCGACATGTTCCCGATCGTCGCGCGGTCGGCAATCGGCAGCGCCGCGACGCCCGCACCGTAGAACTCGACGAACTTGCCGACGACGCCGTGGGCGCGCAGCAGCTCGGTGATCGTCAGCACGAGGTCGGTCGCGGTGGTGCCCTCCGGCAGCTCGCCGTGCAGGCGCATGCCGATCACCTGCGGGATCAGCATCGACACCGGCTGGCCGAGCATCGCGGCCTCGGCCTCGATTCCCCCGACGCCCCAGCCGAGCACGCCGAGGCCGTTGACCATCGGGGTGTGCGAATCGGTCCCGACGAGCGTGTCGGGATAGGCCCGCCCGGACTTCGCGTCATGGAAGACCACGCGCGAGAGGTACTCCAGGTTGACCTGGTGGACGATGCCGGTGTCCGGCGGCACGACGGCGAAGCCGTCGAAGGCCTGCTGGCCCCAGCGCAGGAACTCGTAGCGCTCACGGTTGCGGTCGAACTCGAGCGCCGCGTTGACCGAGAACGCCTGGCGCGTGCCGAAGGCGTCGACCTGGACCGAGTGGTCGATCACCAGCTCCGCCGGCGCGAGCGGGTTGATCTGGTCCGGGCTGCCGCCCATCTGCGCCATCGCGTCGCGCATCGCGGCGAGGTCGACGACCGCCGGCACTCCCGTCAGGTCCTGCATCAGCACGCGCGCCGGGGCGAACGCGATCTCGCGGCTCGGCTCGGCCGCCGGGTCCCAGCCGGCCAGGGCGCGCACGTCGTCCGCGTCGACCGTTCCGCTGCCCTCGTGGCGCAGGAGGTTCTCGAGCAGGATCTTCAGCGAGAACGGCAGCGTGTCGACCGGGAACTGCGCGCGCAGCGCGCCGAGCCGGAAGATCTCGTACTCGCGGCCGTCGACCTCGAGCGCGCCCTTCGCAGCGAAGCTGTCCTGCGTCATGAAACCTCCTTCGTGGGAGCCGCGGAACGCGGCGCTGCGCATTCTCGCAGAGCGCAGACGGCGTCAGAGCGCCGCGGTCTGCTCGCTCGTGACGCGTCCCTTGCCCGCGCGCTTGGAGCTGAGCAACGCTTCGTCGCATGTCGCGAGCAGCGTGTCGGCGTCCATCCCCGAACGCCACTGGGCGGCGCCAATCGATGCGGCGACCCCGCCCGTGTCCCCGACCCGGCCGACCTGCGCGAGGCGCTCGAGCGCGCGCGCGCCGGCGGCCGAGGCGCTGCGCACGTCGGCGTTGGGCAGGATCACCACGAACTCGTCGCCGCCGTAACGGGCGACACGGTCGAACGAGCGAAACTCTCCGATCAGGGCCTGCACGACGCCGCGCAGCATCGCGTCGCCGGCCGGGTGGCCGTGAACGTCGTTCACCCGCTTGAAGTCGTCCAGGTCGACCAGCAGGCACGAGAGCGGGCCGCCGGTGCGCCCGGCACGCCCGATCTCCTCCTCGAGCCGGCGGTGCATCGCGCGGCGGTTCATCGCTCCTGTCACGGGGTCGGTGCCCGCCTCCGCGCGCGCCGCGCACAGCGCGAGCGCGGTCGAGGCCTGTTCGACGATCGCCGCGCAGTACTCGGCGTCGCCGGCCTCGAACGGCTGGCCGCCGGCGCGTACCAGCACGATGACCGCCGCCGTCTCCCCGCGCTCGCTCATCGGAATCATCAGCGCGTGGTCGGCTTCGCCGGTCAACCGCAGGCGCGGCATCCGCGACTCGACCTCCGCCTGGCCGCTGGCGATCACAGGCTCGCCGGTGCGCGCCGCCACCTCGACTCCGGGGGGCCGGTCCTGCAGGTCAAAGATGTAACTGAGCCTCGCGCCGGCCCCGTAGAGGTACACGTCCACGTGCTCGAGGCCGTCCCCGGCCTCGGCGAGCGTGTGCACGTGGATCTCGTCGGCGCCGGGAGCGTCGAGCAGGTCGGCCGCCAGCGAGCGCACGACTGTCTCGGAGTCGACGGCGGTCTGGGCGATCGCGGCCATCCGCCGGATACCGGCGATCAGCCGCTCGAAATCGCTCGCGCGGCGTGTCTGTGCATCGATCCCCTCAAGCATCGCCAAACCCAAAGTTACATTGCCGGCGCGGCGGCGGCGACGGCGATAGACGAATTGCGGCGTCTACTCGCCTCTAGCCGGCCGTCGGGGCGTCCGCCGCGGGCTCGGCCGGCCCGAAGCTGACCGTCAGCTCGGCGCCGCCGCCGGCAGCGTTCGCCGCCTGGACCCAGCCGCCGCCGGCCTCGGCGGCCTGGCGGACGATCGCCAGGCCGAGCCCTGAGCCGGGCATCGCGCGTGCGCTCGGGGCCCGGTAGAAACGGTCGAAGATGTGCGGGACGTCCGCGGGCTCGAAGCCCGGGCCATGGTCGCGCACGGTGAGTACGCCGTCATGCAGCGTGAGCTCGACAGTCCCGTCGGCGGGACTCCACTTGCGCGCGTTGTCGACGAGGTTTGAGACCGCCCGGGCGATCCGGTCGGGCCGACCGCGGACCACCGTCGGCGCAAGCTCGGCCGCGTAGCTGATCTCGCCGCGCCGCCGCGCACTCGCGACGGCACCGAGCACCACCTCGTCGAGCCGCACGTCCTCGCCGGCGCTGTCGGGCTCCGAGCCGCGCGCCAGCTCGACGACGTCGGCAACGAGCGCCGTCAGCTCATCGAGCTCGTCGACGATGTCGCGCCGCAGCGCAACCTGCTCGCCGGCCGGCAGGCGCTCGGCGTCGGCGAGTACCTGGATGTTGGCGCGCAGCGAGGCGATCGGCGTGCGCAGCTCGTGGCTTGCATCGGCGACGAGCTGCCGCTGCGCGTCGATCGCGCGCTCTAGGGCGTCGAGCGTTTCGTTGTATGCCTTGGCCAGGCGACCGAGCTCGTCGCGGCGCCCATCCTCGTCGATCCGCGCCGAGAGGTCCACGTGATCGCTCAGCGCCTCGGTACGTCGGGTGAAGCGGTCGATCGGCGCGAGCGCGGTGCGCGCAACGAAGGCGCCGAGCAGCGCCGCGAGCACGATTCCGCCCCCGGCGATCAGGGCGAGCGTGACGAGCAGTTGCGAGAGCTGATTTTCGAGTGAGGTCAACGGCAGCGCGATCATCACCGCACCGAAGCCGGGAACCCCGCGCGTCAGCACGCGCAGGCGGGTGTCGGCGACGGTTCGTTCGCTCAGCGCTTCGCCGCCGGTGTCTGCGATCGCCCGGTCGGTCGCCGTGACCGGCAGGGCGCGCGGCGCGGCCCCCTGGCCGCCGGGGACCACGACGGCGCCGCTGACCGCGACCGCCTGGACAAACCCCGAGGCGCCACCGAACGGCGCCGGCTGGACCTGGTTGGGGACGTGACCGGGCCCGAGCTGGTCACCGTGGTCGTGGTAGCCGTTCGCGGGCTGCCCCGGTCCTTGGCCGCCGCCTTCCTGCGGTGGCGAGGCGAGCGCGCTCGCGCGGGCGCGCAGGTCGCCGTCGAGTTCGCCGTAGAGATGCGAGCGCACCGACAGGTAGGTGGTCGCAGCAGCGACGAGCACGACCACCGCCACCGCGGCACCGGCTGCCGCGGCAATCCGCAGCCTCAGCGACATCTCAAGCCTCGCGCAGCGCGTAGCCGACGCCGCGCACCGTGTGAATCAGGTCGGGCGCGCCCGCCTCCTCGAGCTTGCGGCGCAGGTATCCGACGTAGACGCGCAGCGCGTTCGATGTCGGACCGAAGTCGTAGCCCCAGACGCGGTCGTAGATGGTGCTGTGCGTCAGCACGGTCCGCGGGTTCATCAGGAACAACTCGAGCAGCTGATACTCGGTGCGGGTGAGCTCGACGAAATTCTCTTCCCAGGTCGCGCCGTGACGCGCGCGATCGAGCTTCAGGGCGCCGAACGCAAGCCGTTGATCCGGTTCGGCCTCGGAGGTGCGTCGCATCAGCGCACGCAGCCGGGCCTTCAGCTCGCCGACGTCGAACGGCTTGACCATGTAGTCGTCGGCGCCTGCGTCCAGTCCCTCGATCCGGTCGTCGACCGCATCGCGTGCGGTGAGAATCAGGATCGGCACGCGGCTGCCGGCCCGGCGCAGGCGGCGGCAGACCTCCAGGCCGTCGATTCCCGGCAAGCCGACGTCGAGGACCACGGCATCGGGATCGGCGACCGAAAGCTCGTCGATCGCGCGCTCGCCGTCCTCGGCGACCTGGACGTCGTAGTCGGCGAGCGTCAGCGCGCGCCGCAGGGCGTCGCGCACGGCGCGGTCGTCGTCCACGACAAGGATCTTCATCGACCTATTCTCGCGCGAGCGCTGCAAGTTGGGCGGCGCGGCCCTGGCAGTCGTAGAGCGTTCCGGCGGATCCGGTCGAGACGCTGACCTTGACACAGGCTTTTGCGACAGCGTCGAACGCCGTTCGCGAACCAGTTCGCGTGTCACCCGGAAGCCCGCCCCCGGCGCCCGGGCCGGCGGCCCGCGCCGACTGGCCGGAGCCGAAGAGGTTCAGGCCCGCGAGCGGCGACGCGGATGCCGCGGCTGCAGTGCCGGCGGAGCGCGATTCAGCGAGCACCCAGCGCAGCGAGCCCGACCTGACGCGCTGGGCGAGCCAGGCGACGCTGACCGTGCTCTCGCGACCCGAGAAGCCGCCGAGGCCCGCGACCTCCGCGCCGTTTTCGATGATCGAGCTGGCGGCCTGCGATTGGCTCTCGACGCCGATCGTCCCGCCGCCGTGCGAATCGGCGTATTTCGTGACCGCCTTCAGCGAGGCGCCGCCGAACCCGCCGCCTGCACCGGGGCCGCCGGCAGCGCCCGCGAAGCCGAAGCCAAAGTGCCCGGAGCGGGCACCGCCGAAGCCCGCCGGGGGTCCGCCGGCCGGTCCTGATCCCGAACCGGCCCCGAACAGCGCGCGCGGCGCAGCGCCGGAGGAGCCGCCCGGCGCCCCGGCGCCAAAGCCGCCCGGGCCACCGAAGGCGCCGCCGCGCCGGCCTTGACCACCGGCCCCTCCGGGGCCGAATGCGGCCTGCGTGGCCGGCCCGCCGGCCGGGAAGGTGCCGCTCGTGGCGTGCCCGAGCGTCTCGAACGCCCAGATCCCCGGGGCGACGAGCAGCGCGCCGACGATCAGCGAGATCGCGATCGTGCGCATCCGGGCGGAGCCGGACATCGCTGCGAGGACCGCGCCCGCACCGGCAGCGGCGATCAGCACAGCCGGCAGCCAGGACAGTTCACCGGGATAGTCGCCGAGCACGACCAGCTCAACGATCACGCCGAGCACCGCGCCCGCGACGGCGAACCAGCGCATCGAACGACCGCCCGAGCGCATCGTCGCGGCGCCGGCGCCGACGAGCGCGGCCGTGAAAGGCGCAAGAAGCGAGACGTAATAGGGGTGGAAGATCCCGGATGCGAAGGAGAAGAGGACCGCCGCGGTTGCGAACGAGCCGCCGACCGCCACCAGCCACGCACTTCGGGGGTCTGTGCGTCGCAGGCGCGTCGCCCAGAGAATCGCGACAAGCGCGACGAGGGCGAAGCCCAGGAGCCACCCATCCTGGCCTCCGAGGGCAGAGTTGAGCAGCCGGCCGACCCCTGGCGTGCCGCCGAACATCGTGCCGCCGACGCCGCCCGGCCCGCCGGTCTGCCCGTTGACTCGGCCCAAGCCGTTGTATTCGAAGATCAGCGACCAGATCGTGTTGCTCGAGGTCCCGGAGATCCAGGGGCGCTGCCCGGCGGGCGTCAGTTCGACGAGCGCCGGCCACGCGCCGCCCACCAGCAGCGCCGCGAGAGCGCCCCACAGCAGCGCGCGCAGCGATGCGAGCGTGCGCCCAGCGACCGGCCGCGCCCACAGCCAGGCGGCTGCGATGCCGGGCACGACGACGAGCGCGACGAGCATCTTCGTCTCGAACGCGAGGCCCACGGAGACACCGGCGAGCACGATCCAGCGCGTGCGTCCGTCCTCCATCCCGCGAACCGCAAACCAGAGCGCCGCGACGCAGCACAGGACGAGCAGCGCGTCGGGGTTGTTGTGGCGCGAGATCGCGACCGAGATCGGCGTGAGCGCGAGTGCGAGTCCTGCGACCGCGCCACCGAAGCGGCCGAAACGCCGCCGGACCAGGTCATACGCCAGGACAACCGTCGCGACGCCCATCAGCGCCTGAGGCACGAGGATCGCCAGAGAGTTGAAGCCGAAGACGCGCACCGAGAGCGCCTGCACCCAGAGTGCGAGCGGGGGCTTGTCGACGGTCATCAGCCCCGCTTTGTCGAACGAGGCGAAGAGGAAGTCATGCCAGCTGGTCGACATCGAGCGAACGGCCGCGGAGTAGTAGTCGTTCGCCCAGCCGTTGCGCGAGAGGGCCCAGAGGTTCAGGACCGCGCTCAGCAGCACGAGGCCGACTAGCTCGGGCCGTTTCGCGCGCCGCGTCAGCGACTCGAGCCGTTCACCGCTGCGCGGCGCGGCGACGGGGGCGGATTCGGAGGCGTGTGCGTAGCTCATGTCAGGGATCATCGGAGACGCGCGTGAGAGAAACGTGAGAGACGAGTCGGCGTTTCGTCTGACCTTGCGCCGCGCGGCCCGCCGGTTGGTAGCTTGACAACGATGGTGCGTGAACGGGGCCAAGCTGACCGGGGAGTGAGCCGCCGGGCGCTGCTTCAGGGCGGCGCGGCCACGGCCGCCGCGGCGCTTGTCGCCCACCCGGCCCGTGCACTGGCCGGCGAAAAGCGGCCGACCCTTCTGCCCCTCTCCGCCGACGTCTGGGCGACCTCGGTCGCGGTCTCCGGGACGCCGGCGACGGCGACGCTGTCGGTGAACGAATCTCCCGTCGCCACCGTCCCGGGGAGCGGCGGCTTCTCGGCGACGGTGCCGCTGACGCCCGGCCCGAACGACCTCACGGCGCGCTCGGCGGGCGGGCTCACGACATCGGCGACGTTCAACGCCCGGCCGGCCGACCGCCCGACCGCGCGCATCGAAGCGGCCGCGCTGCCGGGCAGGGTCACGTTCAACGGCGTCGGCTCGATCGCGAGCCCGTACAGCGCAGCGCCGATCACCGGCTACCGCTGGCGGTTGCGCGGCGGCGCGGTACTCGGCGAAGAAGCGACGCTCGTGCTGGCGAGCTCTCAGCTCTCCTCCGGAGAGAACTACATCGAGCTGACCGCCACCGACGCAAGCGGGGCGTCCGACACCGCGACCTGCGCGGTGCTCGTCACGGCCGGCGAAGCGACGCTGCCGGCGGCGGGCTGGCGACCGGAATGGATCGAATCGGCGGTGCTCTACGGCGTCGTGCCGTGGCTCTTCGGCCAGCCTGCGCTGGCCGCCGTCACCGCCGCCCTGGACCGCCTCGCCGCACTCGGCGTCAGCGCGCTTTGGCTCTCGCCGATCTTCGACGCGGCGCCGGGCGACTATGGCTACGCCGTCACCGACCACTTTTCCGTGCGGCCCGAACTTGGCGACATGGAATCGCTGCGCGCCCTCGTGACGGCGAGCCACGAACGCGGGCTGCGCGTGATTCTCGACATGCCGCTCAACGACACCTCGAACAAGCACCCCTACTTCCTGCAGGCGCTCGACTACAAGCAGCAGTCGCGCTACTGGGGCTTCTACGAGCGGACCGCGAAGGGCGCTCCGGTCACCTACTTCAACTGGAAGGACCTGCCGAACCTCGAATACGCCGACGGCGAGGTACAGCGCCTCGCGATCGAAGCTGCGCTGTTCTGGCTGCGTGAAGCGGATGTCGACGGGTTCCGGCTCGACGCCGCGTGGGGCGTCCAGCAGCGGGCGCCCGCCTTCTGGCGGACCTGGACCTCGGAAGTACTGCGCGTCAAGCCCGATGCGCTCCTGCTCGCCGAGGCCAGCGCGCTCGAAGCGCTCTGGGGCCAGCAGGGCTTCAGCGTGGCCTACGACTGGGGGACGAACATCGGCGAATGGGCGTGGTCCGGAGCGTTCTCCAAGCATGCGGTCGCCACGGCGCCGCTCGAGTCGGCGCTCGCGGCGACGCCCCTGACGCCACCGCTGCGCTTCATGGAAGACAACGACACGGGCAAGCGCTTCATCTCCTCCTACGGCCTGAACGCGACGCGTGCGGCCGCGGCGATGCTCGCCGCGCTGCCCGGGATGCCGCTGCTCTTCAGCGGCCAGGAGATCGGCGCCGAATACGAGCCCTACAAGCAGCAGGCTGCGCTCGACTGGGCCAGCGACCCCCACGGCCTTCAGGCGTACTACACGCAGCTGCTCACAGCGCGCAGGCAGGCCGGGGTGCGCACCGCCGGTGCGCTCGAAGTGCTCACCGCGCAGCCCGCGGGGGTGCTGGCGTTCTCATCCGAAGGTCGCGTCACGGCCGTCAACTTCACCGCCACCGAAGTGAGCGCCAGGATCGCGGCGCCGGGCGGCGACGTGACGCTTGCCGTGCCCGCCTGGGAGGCCACGACAGCAGCTCTCTGACGCCGGCGCTCAGCCTTTCAGCACGTCGGATAGCGTCAGCAGGAAGAAGAACGCGATCACGATCTCGCTGACGATCCACGAGTTGCCGGTCATCCAGTCGCGGACCCGCGGCAGGATCTGCGCCGCACGGCGACCGAGCAGCAGCGAGAGCAGCGCCGGGAGCGCGAGCAGGACGATCGTCAGCGCGACGAACGGGGCCAGATCGAGCAGCGTGCCCCCCTCGCGCACGACGCGCGCCGCACAGATCATCGTCGCGAAGATGTCGCCGGGGAACAGCAGGAACAGCAGCAGTCCGAGCGTGAACGCAAAACCTGGCTTGGCATCGGTGAGTGCTCCCATCCACTTCGGCGGTTCGCTCTGGCCGCGGCGACGGTAGACCGAGATCGCGAGGATCACGAGGATCACGAGCATCCCGATGTCGACGTCCCGGTCCGTCCCGGTGTGGGCATGCCCCGAGGTGTGGACCTGCCGGATCAACAGGTAGGCCACGGTGGCCAGCGCGCAGACTGCGATCAGCGCCGCGCCGATGTAGGCCGCGCTGTTCGCACGCCAGCGCGCGCTGACGGCGAAGAACACCGCACTGACGATCTGCGGGCCACTGATCATCACCACCGCCATCGGCAGCAGCTCGGGGAAGCTCACAGGCGCGCTAGCCCCGCGCGGCGTGAGAGAGCGATTCTCTGCACGGCTTCGAACCTAGCGGGGCGCGCCGGCCCGCGACGCCACGGCAGCCGCGTCCGCTGGTAGGTTCCGCGCTGTGGAAAGCGAGATCATCGGGACGACGCTGCCGCTCCTCGAGATCCGTCTCGCGCAGGGCGAGAACCTGATCTCCGAGGCCGGCGAAGCAGCCTGGTTCGACCACAACGTCAACATCCGCACCGCCGCGACCGGCATCGGCGGAGCGCGCGCCGGGCTGCGTGGCGCTCTCGACGTCGCCAAGCGGGCAGTCGGCGGCTCGAGCATCTTCATGAGCGAGTACACGGCCGACGACGGTCCGGGCACGATCTCATTCGGCACGAAGGTGCCCGGCGAGATCCTGCCGATGACCGCCGAGGACGGTAAGGCCCACCTCGTCCACAGCTACGGCTTCATCGCCGGCGAGGACAGCGTCTCGCTGAGCGTCGGCTTCCAGAAGAAACTCGGCGCAGGCGTGTTCGGTGGCGCCGGCGTGATCCTGCAGAAGGTCTCCGGCAGCGGCCAGTGGTGGTGCGAGATGTCGGGCGTAGTCAAGGAAATCGACCTGCAGCCCGGCTATCACCTGCGCGTCCACCCCGGCCACCTCGGGATGTTCGAGGAGTCTGTCGAGTTCAAACTGACGACGATCAGCGGCGTCAAGAACAAGATCTTCGGTCAGGGGCTGTTCTTCGCCGAACTGACCGGTCCCGGCAAGGTCTGGCTGCAGAGCATTTCGCTCGCCTCGCTCGCAGGGGCGCTAGCGCCCTACCTCGTCAAGGACGAGAGCAGCGGCAACAGCGCGGGCTTCATCGAGAACATCATCGGCAGCTGAGCACCGCGCGCTCGTCCGCGAGCAGCGCACGCTTGCGCTCGGCGCCCCAGCGGTAGTCACCCGGCTCGCCGTCGGCGCGCACGACGCGGTGGCACGGAATGACCAGCGCCAGGCGGTTGCTCGCGCACGCCCGACCGACGGCGCGCGCCGCGCCGGGCACGCCGACCTCCTGAGCGATTTCGCCGTAGGTCCGCGTCTGGCCGGGAACTATCGCCTGCAACGCGCGCCACACGCGCCACTGGAAGGCGCTGGCGGCGACGTCGAGTGGGATCGCGTCGGCGTCGCTCACGCCATCCGCGATCCGAACGACGCGTTCGAGCAGGGCCTCGAGCTCGCCGCCGCCGCGGCCGACCGTCGCGTCCGGGTACTCCGCGAGCACGTCGGCTTCGAGTGCCGCGTCGGTGTCGCCGATGCTGACCGCGCAGACACCGCGCGCCGTCGCGGCAACGAGCAGACGGCCGTAGCGGCACGGGCCGGTGACGTAGGCGACGCGGACCCCGCGGGCGCCCGCGCGGTACTCGGCCGGCGTCATCCCGAGATGGCGCGCGGCCTGCGCGTGCGCGGCGCTTGCCGAACCGAAGCCGGCGTCGTAGCCCGCGCGGGCGACCGCTTCGCCGCCGCGCAGCTCGACCTTCAGCCGCCGGACCCGCAGCGCTCCCGCGTACTCGTTGGGTGAGACGCCGGTCTGCCGCTTGAAAATGCGTTGAAGGTGCGAGGGGCTCATGCGGACGGCGTCGCCCAGGCGTCGGAGCGAGACGCGTTCGTCGAGGTGCTCCTCGAGGTAGCGGCAGGCGCGCTGAACGACTTCCCGCGAGTCGGCGGCGCGCGCATCGCCGCAGCGCTTGCAGGGCCGGAATCCCGCCGCCAGTGCCTGCTCGGGAGAGGTAAAGAAGCGCACGTTGCCTCGCCTCGGAGTGCGCGACGGGCAACCGGGGCGGCAGAACACGTTCGTCGTGACGACGCCGTAGACGAAGTTGGCCGAGGCCTCACGCGCGAGCAGCGCCCGCCAGGCGCGCTCCTCGTCAAACTGCGGCCCGGGCGCTCCGGACACCGGTGTGGGGGTTGGAGTCACCATCACGATCACGGTACGCGCCGGGGGGCGTGAATGCCTCCGGATTCTTGCGCTCTCATTCGCGGGCCGCGGCGCGCTAGGCCTCCCCGGACGCGAGCGCCCCCGGCGGGCGCACACGGAGTGCGAAGGGCAGTCCGAACAACGCCACGGCTGCCATCGCAAGGAACGCGGGAAGCGGGTGGTGCACAAGCGACTGGACGACCAGGGCGACCAGGAGTCCGCCGAGGTTTCCGGCCATCCAGATGATCGCGCCGGCGGTCCCGGCGGCGGGGCCCGCGAGGCGCTCGGCATCGGTCAGGATCACGGGCAACGCGGGCAGCAGCACGATTCCCATCAGCACCACGACGATCGCGCGCGCCCACATCGTGTTCACCACGCCGAGCAGCACGCAGCCGACACACGCGACGAGCACCGCGAGCTCCATGAAGCCGCGCTGGGCGCCGCGGCGGTCGACGATCGGCGGGATCACCGCACAGGCGATCACGCCGGCGAGCACCATCCCGACGAGCAGCGCCCCCGCAGCCTGTTCGCTGACGCCGGCCGGGGCGAGCAGCTGCTGCAGCCACGTCGCGATCGCGACGAACAGCCCGAAGCCGACGAAGACGAGCGCCAGCAGCAGTTTCATGGGCTTCATCGCCCAGAGCGCGCGGACCGCGTTGCCCTCGATCGCGGCGTGCTCTTCGCTGTGGCCGGGCGGCGTGAACAGCAGCGCCATCAGGACGATCGCAGGGATCACGCCGATCACGGCCTCGACGAGCAGCAGCCGTTCGATCTGGCCGTGCGCCCCGACGGTGGGGCCGAGGGTCAGCGCGATGACCATCCCCGCGAAACTGCCGGCGGAGCCGACGGCAATGCCGGTTGCGCGGTGTCGTTGCGGCAGGTACTCGCCCGAAAGCTTGGAGACCGCGCTGAGGACCAGCGGCTGGGCGACCGCGACGAGCGCCTGGCCCGCCAGCGCCCAGGCGAAGGTGTTGCCGCCTAGTCGCACGAGACCCCCGGCGGCTACGAGCGCGGCGCCGGCGCCGAGCGACGGCCGAAACCACTTGTCGAGCAACCATCCCGCCGGCACCGCCAGGACGACGTAGAGCAACGGGAAGATCTCCGCGAGCCAGCCGATCGCGCTGACCGAGACCCCGTAGAACTTCGACGACTCGGTCGTGATCGGCGCGAACGTGAGCCAGAGCACCTGGGTCGCCGCGCAGACCGAGGCATAGGCCGCGATCACCGCCCAGCTTGTGCGCGCGACGGACGCCTCGCCTTCACCGTGCCGCGTGTCCGAAGGCACGCCGCCGTTCGCTGAGCCGCCGTCGACGAACGCGCGCAGCGGCGCGAGGGCCAGCGAGGCGAGCACGACGGTCTTGGTGACGCGGCTCGACGTCGACGAGGAGCCTGGCGGGAGCGTTGGGGTTCTGGCCATCTGGCCCGCGAAGACTATCCCGCGGCGCCGCTGTGGCCGCGCAACCGGCTGCTCCGCACGGACCGTCACGCGATCGTCACGCCCAGCGCCGAAATCGTGATGCGCCGGAAACGGCGCGCCAGCGATCCTCGATTTGCGATGAACCGTCGGCGTGTGGAGCAGATCCCGGCCACCGAAGAGCTGCTGAGGGGCCTGTTCGGCCGTCTACGCGAGCGGGCCACCCCTCACGCGGTCGACCGCGACCTCGCCGCCGGCCGGCCGGCCGGCGCGGCGATGCGCATTCGGGCACGCCGTCTCGAGGGTCCCTCACCGCGCGGCGCTCGCCCGCTCGCTCCGCGAGCTGGTGCGCAGCGCAGACGCCGGCCGCCAGCGGATCGGAAGCAGGCCGCCGATCGCGAGTCGCGAGATTCGCCAGGCGGCGATGAGTCTGCTCGCGCTGGCGAGCGAGCTCGAGGCCGACGAGCCCGTCGACGCCCGCGGCGTTGCGCTTACGCAGCTCCTGGTGACCGACGGGTGCGGGCCGCTCTACGGCTCGTCGGGGACGGCGACACTCGAAGGGGCAGTCAACCGTGCCCGCTCTCACCTGCGCCGGCCGCAGTGAGCGACCCGAGCCGACCCGCCGGCGCGGGCAGCGGTCGCCGCTGGCGTCGGTCCGTCAGCCTGCCGCCGCGTATCGCGGGCGCCCCGCGGGCCGGTACACGCGGAGCATCGTGCCGCCGGGGAAGGCCCGCGAGTCGATCAGGTCCAGGGCGAGATCGGGGCCCGGGTCGGCGAACAGCCGTGTCCCCTGGCCCACGACCACAGGGACCGTGAGCAGGTTCATCTCGTCGACAAACCCGTTGTCGAGGAGCCAGCGGATCAGCTTGCCGCTGCCGTGCACCTGCAGTTCGCCGCCCGGCGCGTCCTTGAGCAGCTGGACCTGCGCGCGCAAGTCACCGGCAAGGACGGTGGTGTCCGCCCACTGTGGCTCGCTGAGACCCGTCGTGGCCACGTACTTGGGGCGGCTGTTGAGCGCCGCCGCGATCGGGGTGCTGTCTCCCCGCACGCCCCAGTAGCCCGCAAAGAGCTCGTAGGTCCGGCGTCCGAACAAGAACGCGTCGGCTCGGTGAAAGTGCTCATTCAGGAACCCCAGGACCTTGCTGTCGAAGTGCCCCATGGCCCATCCGCCGCGTTCAAATCCGCCGCGGCGGTCCTCGCCGGAACCGCCCGGTCCCTGCATCACCCCATCGACCGACACCTGCGTCGTCGTCGTCAGCTTCACCGTGCCATTTTCGGGTGTCGGCCTTCGTACGTCCAGTGGCTCACCGCGAAGAGACGTGTGGGGATCGAGAGCCCGCCCTCTTCGACTCGCGCGTAAACGAGAATCAGTCTCAATACTATGTTAGTCTCTGGCGCGCCCGATCGGAGATTCGCCGCCCACGCCATCTCATTGAGTACGACCATGCCAACGATTGCTCCAAGCCGACTGCGCCGGGTCACCGTCCCGGTTGTGCTCGCCCTATTACTGGCCGCGCTCCTGCTCTCAGGCTGCGGCGGCTCCCTTGCCGCGTCGACTGGCGCGTCCGCGAACGGCAAGATCGCGGCGGTGGCTGCCGAGAATCAGTACGCGAACGTGCTCGAACAGATCGGCGGCAAGTACGTCAAGGTCACCGCGATCGAGAGCAACCCGAACACCGACCCGCACACCTACGAGGCCAGCCCGAGTACGGCGCAGGCCGTCGCAAGCGCGAACCTGCTGATCGAAAACGGCGTCGGCTACGACACGTTCATGGAAAAGATCGAGTCTGCGTCGCCGGACCCGGCACGCAAGGTGATCAACGTGCAGAAGCTGCTGGGACTGCCGGAATCGACCCCCAACCCGCACCTTTGGTACAAGCCGACGACGATGCCCGCCGTCGCAAAGGCGATCGTCGGCGATCTGGCGGCCCTTCAGCCGGCGCACGCGGCGTACTTCCAGGCGAATGCCAACAACTTCGAAGCATCTCTGCAGCCATGGCGGACCGCGCTGGCGCAGTTCGCACGCCGCTACCCGAACACGACGGTCGCGACTACCGAGCCGGTCGCTGACTACATGCTCGAAGCAGCCGGAATCAAGAACCTGACGCCGTTCAGCATGCAGGCAGACATCATGAACGGCACCGACCCCGCGCCCCAGGCGGTGACCCTCCAGAACAGCCTCTTCGCGGGCCACAAGGTCAAGGTCTTCGTCCACAACCAGCAGGTCAGCAGCCCGACGACCGAAGCGTTCGTCGCCGAAGCCAAGCGCCACGGGATCCCCGTGGTCGGTGTGTACGAGACGATGCCGACCCCCGGCTACGACTACCAGTCGTGGATGCTCGCCGAGGTCAAGGCTCTCGAAAAGGCGGTCTCCGAACACGTCTCGACGGAACACCTGTGACATCGGCGCCGGCAGAGAGCAGCCCGCCGGTACTCGACGTCCGGGACGTGGATGTACGGCTATCCGGGCGCACGATCCTCGACCGGGTCAGCTTCAGCATCGGGGCGGGCGAATTCACCGGCCTGATCGGCTCCAACGGAGCAGGCAAGACGACCCTGTTCCGGGTGATCCTCGGCCTGCAGCCGACGAACGCGGGAGACGTTCTCCTCGCAGGACGGCCGCGCACAAAACGCGGCCAGCCAATCGGCTTCGTCCCCCAGAAGTTTCTCCTCGACCCCGACCTGCCGCTCCGCGCAAGGGACCTCGTGGGACTCGGCCTCGACGCGCAACGCCTCGGCGCGCCACGGCCCTCCCGGGCGCGACACGCGCTCGTTGATGAGATGCTCGAGGCAGTCGACGCTCGGCGATTTGCCGATACCCGCGTCGGAAGACTCTCGGGCGGCGAGCAACAGCGGATCCTCATCGCCCACGCACTGATCGCGCGCCCCCGGCTGCTGCTCCTGGACGAGCCGTTGGCCAACCTCGACCTGCGCAGTGCCCACGAAGTCGTCGAGCTGCTGGCCCGGATCACCCGCGAGCAGGACATAGCGGTGCTGATCTCGGCGCACGAGATCAACCCGCTGCTCGGAGTGATGGACCGGGTCGTCTACCTTGCCGAAGGCCGCGCCGCGACCGGAACCACCGATGAGGTCGTGCGCGCAGACGTCCTCAGCAATCTCTACGGGCACCACGTCGACGTCCTGAACGTCCACGGACGCGTGCTGATCGTCGCGGGCGCCGGCGAGGACACAGACCTCGCCGGACACGAGGTCGCGTTCCCGACCAGCGAGATCAAGAGGGAGAGCGCACCGTGAGCTTCGTGCTGGGCGCGATTTTCGCTCCGGGATTCTTTACCAGCGAACCGGTGCACATCGCGCTCACCATCGGAGCGGTCGCCGCGATCGTGACAGGAACCGTCGGCGTGTTCACCGTCGCGCGAGGCCAATCCTTCGCGGGCGAGGCATTCGGGGACATCGGCACAACCGGGGGCTCGGGTGCCTTCCTGATCGGCGTCGGACCGCTGTGGGGCTTTGTGATCGGCAACCTGCTGGCAGCCGGCGCGATGGAGGCGATCGGCATACAGCGCGCCCGCGGGCGTGACCTTGCGACCGGCGTCGTGCTCGGCGCGTCGATCGGACTGGCCGCGCTGTTTCTCTACCTCGCCACGACCGAGCAGAGCACCACCGGGGCGACCGTCACGATCCTGTTCGGTTCAGTGTTCACGATCGCGAGCTCAACGATCCCGCTCGTGCTCGCCCTCAGCGTCGTCGTGCTCGGCCTGATGTTCACGCTGTACCGACCGCTGCTGCTGGCGACGGTGAGCCCCGAGATGGCGGCAGCGCGCGGCATTCCCGTGCGCCTCGTGGGCGCCCTGTACCTGGTCGCGCTCGCACTCGGCGCCGCGCTGGCGGCAATCACGATCGGCTCGCTGCTCGGGACCGCGCTGCTCGTCGGCCCCGCGGCGAGCGCTCTGCGCCTCACCAAGCGCCCGTTGCTGGCGATGGCGACCGCGGCAGGCATCGGGATCGCAGCCATGTGGCTTGGCGTCGTCCTGGCCTACGACAGCTACGAATGGCCGCCCGTGGGACACGGCTGGCCGGTCAGCTTCTTCGTCGTGACGATCGTCTTCATCGGCTACCTGGCCTCCGGCCTGCCCGGGAGGCGGCGCGGAGGTCGTGACCAGACCCCCGCGGCGGCAACTCCTGCGCGTCGGCTTCCCGCGGGCGACTAGGGATGTTCTCGGGCTTCATGCTCAACGCCTGGGAGGTCGCGAGCATCGTCGCGGTCGTCGCCGGTGTCGTCGGGTTCTTCACGGTCATGCGCGGCTCGGCGTTCGCGGCGCACGCGATCCCCAACGGCGCCTTCGCCGGCGCCGCCGGCGCGACCCTGATCGGCGCCAGCACACTCCTGGGCCTCGGCGTGTTCGCGCTGTTCGGCGCGCTCGCGATCGGCCTGCTCGGCCGTCGTGGCCGCCAGGACGTTGCGACCGCCCTCGCGCTAGTGATGATGCTCGGTCTCGGCGCGCTGTTCCTGAGCTTCAGCGACCAGTACGCACCCGCGGTGTACTCGCTGCTGTTCGGCGAGGTTCTCGGGATCTCCTCGAACGAGATCGTCCCCACGGCGGTGCTCGGCGTGGTGTGCATCGCGGCGATCGCGGCCATCTACCGGCCGCTGATGCTCTCCTCGGTCCTGCCCGAGGTGGGCGAAGCCCACGGGATCGGCCGCTTTCGCATGGAGATGCTGTTCCTGATCATCCTCGCGCTGGCGACCGCGATGACGGTGCCCGTCGTCGGGACGCTGCTGATCTTCAGCCTGATGGTCGGCGCCCCCGCCGCGGCCCGCTCGTTCACCGACCGCCCGCTGCTCGCAATGGCCCTGTCAGTGGCGTTCGCGCTGGCGATCGTATGGATTGCGATCGCCGCTTCTTACGAAACGAACTACCCGGTCGGGTTCTACGTGGGGACCGCCAGTGCTGTCGCGTACACGATCGGACGTCTTTGGGCGTGGTGGCGGAACAAGACGCCGGCCGACAGGACGCCCATGCGGCCCTCTCAGCTCCCAACTGCGCGATGAGAACGAGGCCTAGAATTATCCCATGACGGCCAGCAGCGACGCCCAGAATTGGACTGACTCGGCACTGAAGCAACTTTCCGACGCGGGGTACCGCCGCGGCGGCGCCCGACGGGAGCTGCTGACGCTGATGGGAGAGCAAAGTTGCGCGCTGACGGCGATCGAGCTTGAACGAGCGCTCGCCGACGGCGGCCGCCGGGTATCGCGCGCGAGCATCTACCGGATCCTCGAGGAGCTCGACGAGATCGGGGTCGTCCAGCGCGTGGACGTCGGTGGTGGCATGGCTCGCTTCGAGCCCGTGCGGCCAGGCCGAGGGCACCATCATCACCTCGTCTGTGACCGCTGCGGGCGCCTCGAGCCGTTCTCTGACGAGGGCCTCGAGCTCGCAATCAAGCGGGTGTCGGAGCGAGTCCCGCTTGACGTTTCAGAGCACGAGGTCGTCCTGCACGGCGAGTGCCAGACCTGCCGCCCCTGAGCGGGTCGCGGCGGTCACGGAACGCGCGGACCACGGATTCCGGCGTCACCTGCTGCGAGGGTCCGATGGTCTTCCCCTGCACGCTGCGCGTGGTTGTAGATGTCACGCGCGTCGAGGCCGCTATTATATCGCTGTGCGATACACCACTCTGCGACGTACGGACCCCGGCCTGCTGGTCCTGGCGAGCCTCGCGGGGGGTCCCAAGCACGGCTACGCGATCACTCAGGACGTCGAGCAAATGGCTGACGTGCGCCTGGGGCCGGGGACGCTGTACGGTGCCTTGGCGCGGCTAGAGGACAACGGATTGATCGCGGCGCTTCCTGCTCAGGACCGAAAGCGCCCATACGAGCTGACCGAGCGTGGTCGCGATGCGCTCGCCGAACAGCTGAAGGTGCTCGGCCGAGTTGCAAGTGCCGGCCTCGACCGACTGCGCGTCGCTGGGGCGCCAACTTGAAGCGCCGCTTCGCACTGCTCTTCCTCGCCGCGTACCCGCGGTGGTTTCGCGGCCGCTACGGAGACGAGATGCGGGCACTGCTCGAAGAACATCCCGTCTCGGCCGCCACGCTCGTCGACCTTCTCCGCGGAGCCACGGCGGCGCACCTTGAGGCCGGCCGCAGACGCGCTGCGCGCACGGTCCCGACTTCGTCAGAAAGGAACAGTCGCATGAGAGTCCTGCTTGCCATCTCGCTGCTGATCGGCTTCTTGGCCGTGGACGCGATGTTCTTCCATGACGTCTTCAAGGCGGGCGAAACCACGACGATTCCGCAGTACATGACAGGGATCCTGAGTATCCCCGTCATCGCCATGTCACTCGGTTGGCTCGCTCGCCGCGCGCGTCGCAACACCAATTGGCCGCCCAGCCGCGGTTGACGTCCGGTCGTGATGGATCGCAGGCGACGGCCCGTCCGTCCAGGCGGCCAACCGTGACCGGGCCCGCGCAGCCAGGCGCCACCCAGGTGGGCTGCCTTTACGGCTCGGGCACCCGATGGAGCTTCTCGGGGTTGCGGAATATCTCGATCGATGTGATGAGCGCCTCGTCTACATCCAGGGCGACCACCGTGAGGATGCCGTCGGCGTCGCGGAGCACCAGCCCGGGGGCTCCGTTGATGTCAGCGAGCTGCGCCGCCTGCGGGGGGCGGCGCGCGAGCGCGAGGATTCCGCGGGCAACCTTCGCGGCGCCGCGCTGCGGGCGTAGGGACGCGTTGACCTTTCCGCCGCCGTCGGTGCGCCAGACAACGTCGCGATGCAGGAGTTCGATCAGCCGATCGAGGTCACCTTCGCTGCAAGCTTGCGCGAACGCGGACACCATCGCGTGCTGCTCGGCGGGCGTAGGTGGAAATCGGGGACGAGCGTCCTCGACGCGGCGCCTCGCGCGGATCGCGAGTTGGCGGGTGGTCGCCGGTGAGCGCCCCACGATCTCTGCGACCTCCGCGAAGGTCAGCCCGAACACGTCGTGTAGCAGGAACGCGGCGCGCTGCTCGGGCGAGAGCCGCTCGAGCACCACCAGCAGCGCGAGCGAGATCGACTCGTCCAAGGTCACGCGGTCAGCCGGATCCTCTTCAAGCGGCCGGACCAGCGGCTCGGGCAGCCACGGCCCAACGTACGCCTCGCGGCGGGCTCGGGCGCTGTTCAGAGCGTCGAGCGCGAGCCGCGCGACGGCCGTGGTAAGCCACGCGCGCAGGTCGCGGATCGAGCCCGGGTCCGGGACCCGTTGCAGGCGAAGCCAAGCATCCTGCACGACTTCCTCGGCCTCCGCGACGGACCCCAAAGTCGCGTACGCGACACGGATCAGATACTCGCGGTGGCCGTCGAATGCTGCCGAGAGCTCCTGGTTGGAGACCGTCATGCGCCCTCGAGCGCAGCGTACCGATCGGCTTGGTCTCGGCTTCGCCGGATCACGGTGCGGCGAGCGACTGCGCTGCGAAGCGCAGCTCGCTGCACGGCAGCGGCGAGCGGGCCTGGAGGCGCTGTCGCGCCGATCTTCAGCAACGCGTCAGCGCTCGCGCCGGCGGGCGGATAGATCAGGGACCGGTTGATGAAACGCTTGAACTCCTTCGCCTCTGAGCCGCTGGCGAGGATCGTGTCGCGCTCAAAGCCGGTCGTCAACAGGGCCCCCGCCGAGCCGAGATCCAGACACGTCACATACAGCGGCTGACGATATTCCCTGACCGCGCCGCCAGCGAGAGCTGCAGCCGCATTGGCCCCGGCTTGGCGTCCCTGCGGCATCGCGTGCTGGCAAGACATCAGCGCGAGATGCTCTCCGTCCGCGCTCACTCTCGCGGCGTCTCCCGCGGCCCAAACACCATCCACTGCGGTGTCCATCTGCTGCCCAACGGGCACGCGGCCAAGCGGATCGACGGCTACACCCAGCTGTCCGCCGAGCACACTGGCGCGCGGTCCTGTCGTCCACACCGTCAGGTCCGCATTGATCCGCTCACCGCCCTCCAGCCCGACGCC
The DNA here is from genome assembly GCA_963699425.1 of uncultured Solirubrobacteraceae bacterium. Lineage (GTDB taxonomy): Bacteria > Actinomycetota > Thermoleophilia > Solirubrobacterales > Solirubrobacteraceae > Palsa-744. The sequence goes on from CAVOTS010000001.1 coordinate 283,447, forward strand.
GGTGGCGTGGGCGCTCGAGACCGAGACGCCGGTGCGGATCGCCACACCCAGCGAGCGCAGTGCCGGCTCGATCACCGCTCGCGCCCGCGGCCCGAACTCCGGGGCCACACGCGCCGCCCGCTCGACCAGGCACACCGGTAGCTCGGCAGGCTGCGCCCCTGCCCGGTGCGCCGCTGCGCGCAGCGCGTCCGCGAGCTCGGCCGCGACCTCAAGGCCGGTGAAGCCGCCCCCGACGACGACTGCCGTGAACTGCGGGTCCGGGCGATTACCCAGAGCCGCGATTGCCTCGCGCATCTTGAGCGCTTGGTGATAGCTGTCAGCGCAGTGAATGCCAGGGTCAGCGGGTAGCTGCAGTCGGCTACCGGCACACAGCACCAACTGGTCGTAGGCGAGCTCGCCGGCGTCTGCGGCCAACCAGCGTCAGGCGCCGGCGTTTGACGTCGATCGCCGAGACCTCCGCGCGCCGCTGATCAACACGCAACGGCGATAGAACGCGGTCAAGTGAAACGCACACACCGTGCAGTTCCGCCTCGTACAGGCGCGGCCGGATCACGAGCGTTCCGTCCGGGCTGACGAGCGTCACCGCGACGTGCTCGGTGGCGCCTCTCCGGCTCAAGACAGCCGCAGCACCCATCGCCGCCCACACACCTGCGAACCCGCCGCCCACGATTACGACCCGAAGCGTCCTCACACCAAATAGACGAAATAGCCGCGACAAAAGCGACCGCGGCGCCGCCGAAGCGTTCCCCTCGGCACGGCAGCGCGCGAGGAGCCCTGTGACGAGGTTTTCACGTCGACGACCGGGCCTCGACGGCGTGCCCGAAGCCCAGGGCGACAGTTGCACACCCCATCAGCGGAGCGTGCGCAAACACCGCGGTGACGCACAACGATCCCCTCCGCGACCGAAATCGGCGCGCGCTTGGCAACCGCGGCGCGTTCACACGATCCAAAGTACCTGCAGCTCGCTCACGGCTGGGACCTCGTCGTGGTGAAGGTCGATACGCACACAGATCTCCGGCTGCGGTCGCAGAAGGTCAAAGCCCATGCCGAGGACCGTCCAGCGACTCTCCGGGCAACTCGGCGCCTTCAGGCGGATCCCGACCTCCTCCGAGAGCTCGCGCTCGACCAGTTCGTTGACCGCGTCGCCGGCTCCGGGCTTCCAGGGCCTAGGCGCCGACTTGCCGCTCGAGGCCGAGAATCTCCCGCGCCTCGTCGGGCGTCGCGACCGGCCTGCCGACCGCCTCGCACAGTGAGCGTGCGCGAGAAACCAGCTCGGCGTTCGAGCCGGCATGAGCCCCGGGTGCAGAGAAGACGACGTCCTCCAGCCCGGTCCGCACGTGTCCGCCGAGCGCCAACGCGAGCGACATTGTGCGAAACGGTTCGGCGACCGAGCTCGCCGTCCACGGCACATGCGGCGGCACAAGCTGCGCCGCGAGCACGATCGCGGCGGGATCTGCGGGCAGCCCGGCAAGCGTGCCGGCGATGAGGTGGACCATCCCGGCGGGCCCGTCGGCCTCGGCGGCTAGTTCGGCGGCTCGGGCGACCATGCCGATGTCGAAGCACTCGTACTCCGGAACGATCCCCCGCGCGCCTAGCACGCCGACGAGTCGTCGCAGTGACCCGGCGGGGCTGACGATCATGCCGTCACCCGGTCCGAAGTTGGTGCTCCCGCAGACGACGGTCGCAAGTTCAGGATCGCCTGCAACGCAGCTCGGGATCGAGTCCTCGTCGAGGCCTTCGCCGTCCGTGGTGAGGTTGATCAACACGCCGCGTCCCGAGGCGCGGACCTCCCTTGCGATCCGCTGGTAGTCGTCGGGGTCGTGCGAGATGCCGCCGGACTCGGTGCGGGCGTGAATGTGCACGATGCTTGCGCCCGCGTCGGCCGCGGCAATCGCGGCCCGCACCGTTTCATCGAGCGTGTAAGGCTGGTTCGGGTTGCCCGTGACGATGCCTCCCGACACTGCGCACGTGAGAATCACGGGGCTTGCGGGCGTGACGGCAGCGGCGCGCGTGAACGCACGCGAGAGCGCGACGCCGGCGGGGCGGCTCACGCGGCTGGCGTTTGCAGGATCACTGCGTGAAAGTACCGCTGGCGGTCGACGGCAGCGCGCGGGAACCGATGACTCGCCGCAGCCGGCCGCCACGAACATCCGTCCAGTGCCGACCGGCCCTCTTTTTGCCGAGTACAGGGTCTGGGAGCATCTACCCCGTGGAGCTGCGCGTAGGCTTGGATCTGGTGTCGATCGCAGAGGTGCGGCGGTCCATCGCCAACCACGGGGAGCACTACCTCAGCCGGGTCTTCACCGAGCGTGAGGTCGCCGACTGCGGCGGCCCCGAGCTGGCGTCCGCGGCCGGCCTGGCAGGTCGCTTCGCCGCCAAGGAGGCCACGATCAAGGCGCTCGCGTCAAGCGACGACGCCACCCCCTGGGCCGACATCGAGGTCGTCCGCGGAGCGCGGGGCGAGCCCACTCTCCGCCTCGCCGGGCTGTTCGCCGATATTGCGCACGACGCGGGCCTTACCGGCTTTTCGGTGAGCATCACACACGAGGGTGAGTACGCAGCCGCGGCGGTAATCGCGTACCAGACCTTGAGAACTTCGGCCGTGGGTCGAATCATTGACGAATGATCGATGAGATCCGCCAGATTCTTCGTGACCATGGCCGGCTACCGGTGAACGTCGACGAGCTCGCGCCCCAGGACGACCTCTATCGCGCCGGGATGACCTCACACGCAAGCGTCAACGTGATGCTGGCATTGGAGGACCACTTCGACATCGAGTTCCCCGACCGGATGCTCACCCGCGGCGTGTTCGAGAGCATGTCCTCGATCGCCGCGGCCGTATCGGAGCTGAAGTCCGAGAGCGTTGCCCAGTGAGCGTCTACGTCGACAGAGACCAGGCGTTCCTCACGCGCGTGCGCCGCGTCGCCGACGAGGTTGCCGCCGCGAACGCCGACTCGGTCGACCGCGAGGCGCGCTTCCCGCAGGAGACGATCGACGCGTTGCGCGAGATTCGCGCACTGTCGGCAGCACTGCCCGACGAGTTCGGTGGCGAAGAGGTCAGTTTCGCGGCCGTCGCGGCCGCTTGCACCGAGCTCGGCAAACGTTGCGGGTCCAGCGCGATGGTCTTCGCCATGCACCAGATCAAGGTGATCACCCTCGCCCGCCACCTCGAAGGTGCTCCGTGGTTCGGCGGCTATCTCGAACGCGTCGCCAGCGAGCAGCGGCTTGTCGCTTCGGTGACGTCGGAGATCGGAACCGGCGGTGACATGGGCCGGTCGGTTGCGGCGCTCGGCATACCCGAGCAGGGAATCAGCACCTTCGAGAAGCAGGCGCCGACCGTCAGCTACGGCGCCCACGCCCAGGACTTCTTCATCACACTTCGACGCTCGCCCGAGGCGGAGCCCGGTGACCAGGTGGTCGCGCTCGCACTGGAGCATCAGGTCTCGCTCGAGCCCACCGGGACCTGGGACACCCTCGGGATGCGCGGCACTTGCTCCCCCGGCTTCGTGGTCCGTGGCGCAATCGCGCCGGAGCAGTGCCTGCAGATGCCGTTCGCGACCGTGATGGCGGAGTCGATCGTGCCCGTCACGCACATCCTCTGGGCACACCTTTGGCTGGGAATCGCGACCGACGCCTTCGACCGGGCCCGGGCCTTCGTGCGCGAGGCCGCGCGCCGCTCACCTGGCGAGACGCCCCCCTCGGCGATCCGCCTCTCGCACCTGATGAGCGAACTGTCGCTGCTTCGCGCCGAGGTCGCCTCGGCGCTCGAACAGTTCGTCCGCGCGGACGCCTCAGGCGACCGTTCCGAGCTGTCCACGATGGCCTCGGTCCTGCGATTCAACAACGTGAAGATCGCTGCCTCGACGCAGGCCGCCGTCGTCTGCCAAGGCGCGCTCGCGCTCTGCGGGATCGTGGGATACAAAAACGACACTCCATACAGCGTCGGCCGGCACCTGCGCGACTCACTTTCGGCGAGCCTGATGATCGCCAACGAGCGAATCCACAACACAAACGCAGGCCTGCTGCTTATCGCCAAGGACGTCTAATGCCGTCCGCGCAGCCAGGTACGGCTGAGCAGCAAGCTCTGCTCGGAGACCTCGTGGGGCGGGGCCTGCTCGTGCCGAGCGCCGTGCCCGGGCTGTATGGGCGCGGGGCGCCGTTTGAGCGGGTACGCGTGGCGCTCGCGGACCTCGTCACGCGCGCCGCCGCGCCCGAACAGCCCGAGCAGATCGCCTTTCCTCCGTTGATCCCGCGACGAGACCTCGAGCTCGTCGGATACCTCAAAACGTTCCCGCACCTCGCGGGCAGCGTGTTCTCGTTCGAAGGCGACGAGCAGGCCGCCGCCAGCCAGAGCGAACTCGCAGCCGAGCACGCGGACTGGAGCGGCTACCAGTCGATGACCGACGTCGTGCTGACGCCCGCCGCCTGCTACCCCGTCTACCCCGCGATCGCCGCGCGTGGGCGGCTGCCGGTCGGCGGCGTCACAATCGACGCGGGCGCCGCATACGTCTTTCGTCATGAGCCGAGCAGCGACCCCGCCCGGATGCAGATGTTCCACCAGCGCGAGATGGTCCGGATCGGTGAGCCCGACGTCGTGCACGCTTGGCGCGAGACCTGGCGTGAGAAGGCGGTGGAGACCCTCTCCGGCCTCGGACTCGATGCCCAGCTCGAGCTCGCCAACGACCCGTTCTTCGGCCGCGCGGGACGAATGCTCGCCACGAGCCAGCGCGCCCAGGAGCTGAAGTTCGAGGTGACGACGCCAATCGCCGGACCCGGCAGGACCGCGGTGGCCTCGTTCAACTATCACCAGGACCACTTCGGCGAGGCCTTCCACATCGAGCTTCAGGACGGCTCACCCGCGCACTCAGCGTGCCTGGGATTCGGGCTCGAGCGGATCACGCTCGCGCTGTTTGCGGCACACGGGTTCTCGTTCGAGGATTGGCCGGAGAGCGTGCGGGGGCAACTGTGGCCGTGACCGCCGCCGGCAGCATCGCGCCCTGCCTGACCGGGCTTGACCCCGCGAACTACGTGCCGCACGCGCTGCACGGCAGCGACCGTGCCTACGTCGAATCCAACTGCTACCTCGACGTGATCATCGAGCTGCTGGCCGCGAGCGGCCGGGACCCGTTCGCGATGCTCGGCGGCGCGCTCCGTGTCGACTTCGAGGGCGACCAGTTCACCTTCCTGAAGCCGTGGCCCGAGGACCTGGAGCTGCTCTACGGAGTGGACATTCATGAGATGCAGCCGTACCGCAGCCTGCGCACGCAGGCCGTCGAACAGCTCGCGACGGGGCGGACCGTAATCGTCGAGCTCGACGCGTTCCACCTCCCCGACACGGCGGCCACCAGTTACGGGCGAGAGCACGTGAAGACGTCAGTCGCGATAGAGGCAATTGATGATCGAGGCGAGCGGCTGCGCTACTTCCACGGCACCGGCCTGCATGAACTGTCGGCGGGGGACTACCGCGGCGTCTTCGGCCTCGACGCACAGCCCGCGAGCGCGCTGCCGCCGTACCTGGAGCTCGTGCGCTTCGACGCGGCGGAGCAACTCCCGGACGAGGAGCTGCGACGCCGGGCGACAGACCTCACACGCCGGCACCTCGCGGCCAGGCCCGCTTCGAACCCGTTCGGCCGCTTCGGCGAGCGACTGTCAGCAGATCTGCCGACGCTGCTGGAGGCGGATCCCGACTATTACCACGACTATGCATTCGCGACCGTGCGGATGGCCGGCGCCGCCATGGAGCTCGCCGATACTCACGCCGGCTGGCTGCTCGGGTCCGCTGCTGCCGCAGCCCGCGCGGACCTCAGGCGGATCGTCGACGGCTGCAAGGTGCTGTCGTTCCGGCTCGCACGCCGGCGCCCCTTCTCGCCGGAGGCCGAGATCGCGGAGATCGCGGGTGCATGGGATCGGGCGATGGGGGCCCTCGATGGTCTCCTCGCCTGAGGCCACGCTACCGGGCGCCGGCGGCCGCTCGCGGGTCGGCGCGCACGATGTGCAGCGCCTCGACGGCCTGTGGCGGGCTGCCCCGCAGGAGCCCGGAGCGCCGATGCCCGCGCCCGCGGGCCCGCACTGGATTGACGCGCCCGTCCCCGGCACCGCGGCCGGGGCGCTCGCACGTGCGGGGCAATGGCGCCCCGGAACCGAGACAGACCTGGACAGCGAGGACTGGTGGTTTTGCACGAGCTTCGACGCGGATGACCCGGTCGAGCCCCACGAACGCCTCGTGCTGCAGATCGGCGGCGTGGCCACCATCTGGGAAGCGTCGCTGAACGGGCTGCCGATCGCGGCCGGCACATCGATGTTCGAGACCGCCGAAGTCGACATCTCGAAGCTCGTCCGGCAGACCAACGAGCTCGTGATCGCTTGTCGGTCGCTCGCCGCCGAGCTGGCGACGCCCCGCCGTCCGCGGGCACGCTGGCGGACCCGTCTGGTGGCCGATAACGGCCTGCGCTTCCATCGGACGATGCTGCTCGGAAGACTGCCGGGGATAGCTCCTGGGCCTGCGCCGGTCGGGCCGTGGCGCGGCGTCACCGTCTCCCGTCGACGACTCGTTGAGCTCTGCTCGCTGAGCGCGACGCCATCCCTCCGGGGCGCCGACGGCCTGCTCCAGGTCGCGGTCACGCTGCAGGGAATCGGCGACGCGAACACTGTCGAAGCGGTCACCGCCGAACTCGAGCGTGACGGCGCCATCTTCGAGTGCGACCTCGACCTCGCGGAGACCGAAGGGACCGTGGCGGCGGCAGGCGCGATCGAGGTTCCCGATGTTGCCCGCTGGTGGCCGCACACGCACGGCGAGCCCGCCCTCTACCGGCTGCGCCTGCGCGTCAGGACGGCCCGCGGGCAGACGCCCGTCGACTGCGGGACGGCCGGGTTCCGCGAGCTCGCTTCCGGCGGCACGGTCGAAGAGGACGGCATAGCACTGGCCGTGAACGGAACACCGGTGTTCGCGAGGGGCGCGGTGTGGACGCCGCCCGACCCGATCGGGCTGTCGCCGGACCCGGGGCTCGTGGAAGCTCAGCTGGAAGAGATGCGCGACGCCGGAATGAACATGGTCCGCATCCCGGGAACCGGGGCCTACGAGACGACCGCCTTCCACGATGCCTGCGACAGGCTGGGGATACTCGTCTGGCAGGACCTGCTGTTCGCGAACATGGACTACCCGGCGGGCGACCCACAACTGCGCCAAGTGATCGAACGCGAGGTGCGAGACGTGCTCGCCTCGCTGCACGGACGCCCGAGCCTTGCTGTCGTGTGCGGCAACAGCGAGGTCGACCAGCAGGTCGCGATGCTGGGCCTCGACCGAGAGCTCGCGCGGGGCGACCTGTTCGGGGATCTGATCCCTTCGCTCGTCGGAGAGTCGCGCGTCGACGCCGTGTTCGTGCCCTCCGCCCCGTGCGGCGGCGACCAGCCGTTCCGGCCGGGCAGCGGAGTCGGCACCTACTACGGCGTCGGCTGCTACGAGCTGGGACTCGAGGATGCCCGCCGGGCGGACGTGCGCTTCGCCGCCGAGTGTTTGGCCTTCTCACACGTGCCCGGCGAGGAGGCGCTTGCCGAAATCGCGCCGGGGGAGCCGACCGGACCGCCTGGTGGGCATCCGCTCTGGAAGGCCGGCATACCGCGCGAGCACGGCGCGGATTGGGATTTCGAGGACATCCGAGACCACTACCTGGCACGTGTCTTCGGCATCGATGCGGCAGCAGTGCGGCACGTCGACAGGGACCGCTACCTGGCGCTGTCGCGCGTCCTGACCGGCGAGATCCTCGCCGAGGTCTTCGGTGAGTGGCGCAGGCAGCGCTCGTCCTGTAGCGGCGCCCTGGTCCTCTGGTGGCACGACCTGCTGCCCGGCGCCGGCTGGGGCCTGGTCGACCACCGCGGCCGACCCAAGGCGGCGCTGAAGATGCTCGCGCGCGTGCTTGCGCCGGTCGCCGTCTGGACGACCGACGAGCACCTCAACGGCGTCGCGGTGCACATCGCGAACGACGGCCCGCACCCGCTGGACGCCCAACTGCGCGTAGCGACATACCGTGACCGCGCACAGCTCGTAGACCAGGCGACGGTCGCGATCGACCTCGCGCCCCACGAGGGCATCGAGCTGGGCGTGGAGCAGATCATCGGGCGCTTCGTGGACGCCGCGTGGGCCTACCGTTTCTCGCACCCTGCGCAGGACCTGATCGTCGTCTCGCTCGAACGCGACGGCGAGCTCCTATCCCAAGCGATGCGCCACCCCGCGGGCTGGCCCCTGGAGCCCGAGCCGTGGAATCGTCTCGGGGCCACGGCAGCCGTGACGCCCGCCGGCGACGGCCTCTATGTCCTCGAAGTCACGGCCGAGCGCCTCGCGTACGGAGTGCGCGTGCATGCACCGGGCTTCCGCCCTTCGGACGACTGCTTCCCGGTCGAGCCGGGCGGCCGGCGCATCGTCACGTTGACCCCGACGGACGAGGCGACCGAACCGGCGGTGCGGCTCACGGCCGTCAACGCAAGTGGCTCCCTCCCGGCCGGAGCGCACCGTGAGTGAACGCGCCTTCTACCTCGACGGCCCCGTCGCGGGCGTGTTCGCGCTCCTGAACGAGCCGCGGAACGCCGGGACCGCAAGGCCAGTACTGCTGCTCGCCCCGTTCGGATGGGAGGACATGTGCTCATACCGCTCGCGGCGGGAATGGGCCCTGCATCTGGCGGCCGGCGGTCGAACCGTGCTGCGGATCGATCTGCCGGGCAGCGGCGACAGCGCCGGCCGGCCGGCCGACCCTGGACTCGTCGCCTCGTGGCTCGCGGCGGTCGAGATGGCCGCCCGCTGGCTGGCCGCCCGCACCGGCACCGATGCCGTCGCGGCGATCGGGCCCGGCCTCGGCGGCCTGCTGGCGTGCGCGGCCGCCAGCCGCGGCGCGCCGATCGACGAACTCGTGCTGTGGAACGCGCCCGCGTCGGGCCGGGCGGTCGTCCGCGCCGTGAAAGCCGCCGGAGTGATGGAAGTGTCGGCCAGGGGCGACGCCGCCGGCCGCCGCGACGGACGGCACGCTTGCGGCGAGCGGTTACGCGCTGAGCGCCGCGACGGCTGGGGAACTTGCGGACCTGGGCGTCGGCGCTCCTGCAATCAGGCGGGCACTGCTGCTCGGCCGCGACGGACTGCCCGTCGACAAGGAGCTCGTCACGGCGCTCACGGCGGCACGTGTCGAGGTCTCCAGCGCCGACGGCCCAGGCTACGGCCAGATGACGATCGAGCCGCAGGATGCCCGGCCGCCCATGCAGGTATTCGAACTGGTCGACGAGTGGCTGTCCCCGCAGGCCGCCCCGCGCGAGTCACCCCCTGCCTGCCAGACGGTCGCGAAGGAGCAGCTCGAGCTCGACGGGCTTGCCGAACGGCCGCTGCGCATCGATTCGCCCTCCGGTCCGCTGTTCGGGATCCTCACCGAACCCGAGACCCGCAGCGGCGATCTGGCGGTCCTGTTTCTCAACGCCGGCCCGCAGCGGCGCAGCGGCCCGAACAGGATGTGGGTCGAGGCGGCGCGACGCTGGGCCGACGCCGGCGTGCCGTCGCTGCGCGTTGACCTGCGCGCGATCGGCGACAGCGACGGCGACGCCTCGGCGCTCGCACGAATCGACGCCTTCTACACCGACGCCTACGTCGCCCAGACGCACGCCGTGCTCGATGAGCTCGAGCGTCGGGGGCTCGGACCACGGATCATGGTGGTCGGGCTGTGCGCCGGCTGCTATTGGGCAACCCACGCGGCGCAGGCCGACCGTCGCATCACGACGCTCGCCCTGCTGAACCCCCGCAGCCTGGTATGGGATGAAGGCGCCACGGGGATGCGGCGGGCGAGGGAGCTGCGCCGGATGATGGCGCGGCGCTCGAGCTGGGCGCGGCTGCTGCGCGGACAGGTCACGCCCGCGCGGCACCTCGAAACGGCGCGCGCCGTCGCCACGGAGGCGCGCAGCGCGCCCGTGCGCATGGGCCGGCGGCTCGGCGGGCGCGGCCACACGGCGCATCCCGCGACCGAGCTGTTCGACGGGCTGCGCGATCAGGACCAACAGGTCACGCTGGTGTTCACAACCGACGAGCCGCTGCTCAACGAGCTGCGGGCACGCGGCCACGGTGACCTCTCCGACTGGCCGAACCTCAAGCTCGAAGAGATCGACACGGGAACCGAGGCCCACACGCTCGTGCCGCTCGGCGCGCAGCGGCGGGTTCACGAGATTCTCGATGCGACGCTCGCGTCGGCGCGCGATCAGCCGCGCGGCGACGGCGGCGCCGCGAGCGCGTCGGCGATCTGATCCAGCCGCGACTCCCAGCTGTGCCCGCGGGCAGCCTGCGAGCGGGCCTGCCGCGCCTGCGCCGTGTCCGCGGCAAGCTCCTCTTCGATGCGCGCGGCGAACTGCTCAGCGGTCGCTGCCTTGGCGACCTCGGGGACGTCGGCCAGCGTCTCCATCGGCGTGGCGACGACCGGCGTGCCGGCAGCCAGGTACTCGTAGATTTTCATCGGAAAGACGCTGCGCATCTCGCCCTCGAGCAGGTACGGCACGATCGCCACGTCGGCGCCGCGCAGGACTTCCGGTAGCTGCTCGTAGGGGCGGTAGCCGAGCAACCGCACGTTCGCCAGGCCGCGCAGCGCGCTGACGTCGGTGCGCGGGTCGCCCGGCCCCACAGGGCCGATCAGGGCAAAGCTCCACTGCGGACGGCTGCGAGCCAGCTCGACGAGCAGCGGGATGTCGATCTTGGCCGCGAGGATCGCACCGACGAACACGATGCGCGGACGGGGCAGCGCGTCGACCTGCGGGTCCACCGGCCCGGGCTCCAGCGCCCGGGCGAACAGCTCGGTGTCGGCCACGTTCGGACCGAAGTGGACGTTCGGGTTCAGCTCCCGCATTTTCGTCACGAGCTCGGGCGCACTCGCGATCACCGCGTCCGCACGGGGCGCGAAACGCCGCTCGGCGGAGAGGAAGTTGTCGGCGTCGATCCCCTCCTTGGCGGCGTGGTCGTCGTCGATGTAGTACAGGATCGCGGACGGTTTGAGAACGTCGATCAGTACCTCGGCCTGGGGCACGAACGCCCAGAGCAGCGGTTCGCGCATGCCAAGGCGGCGCACCGCCCAGCGCACGTAACCGGTCAACAGGGCCCCGTTCAAGCGCCGCAGCGCCTCGTTGGTGTGCAGCGGTACGACGAGCGGCGAGAGCACGTGCAGTCCGTCGACTTCGCGCAAGGGATGGGCCGCGCTGACCAGTCGGCGGCCGATCCGCGAGATGTCACGTGCCGCCAACTGCGGGCGGCGCAGGCCGAGCGACTCGACGAACAGGATCCGGTTCTCGCGAGCGGCGCGGACGAGCAGATGCTGCTGGTTGGTGAGCAGGTCCGTCTGCCAGTCCGAGAAGCCCACGCACACGATGTCGCGGCCGACGAGCCTCACGTCGCAATCCTCTGGGCGAGCGACTCGATCGAGTATTCGGCTTCCGCGAGCGCGCGGCCGGCCGCCGCGAGTTGGCCGCCGCCGCCGGCGAGCACACGCAGGATCGCCGCCGCGAGGGCGCCGGCGTCGGCGCCTTCCTCGTAGTGCACGCCGGCGACCACCTCAAGGCCTCGCGCGGCGAGCGGCGTCGCCACCACGGGCACGCCGTAGGCGAGTGCTTCGACGAATTTCAGCGGGCTCCCGGCGCCCTCGAGCAGCGGCACCACAGCACAGTCGGCACCCTCGTAGAGCGGCGTGAGGTCATCGACAAAGCCGCAGGAGACGACCCGCGGGTCCGCGGGGATCCAGTGTCCTATTTCGCGCCCCGCGATCAGCAGTCGCGCCTGCGGGCGTTCACGCCATACACGCGGCATCACCTCGTCGGCGAGCAGGCGACGCGCGTCGCGGTTGGGCTGGTAGGTGAAGTCCCCGACCATGAACAGCGTGCCGGCTTCGGGTGCGGCGGGCACCGCGGAGGTCCGCGGCACGATCGCCGTGACATCCACGACGTTGGGCACGTAACGCACGCGGGAACCCGGGGCGAGTGCTTCGGCGGCCTCTACGTCGCGGCGACTGACCATCCACGACTCGCTCGCGGCGCCGATGATGCGCTGCTCGAAGCGGCGCATCCGCTCGCGTGCGGCGGACTCGCCGCGTCCCTTGTCGCGAACGTAGTCGGACTCGATGTTGTGCGCGTTGTAGATCACGGGCCTGCGTCTGCTCATCGGCAGCATCGCGGTGGCCGCATTAACGTCGGCGACGATCACCCGGCCGCGGCCCGGCGCCGTTGCCAAACGCTCGGCGGCGGCGACGAGCTCGGGGCTCACCGCACGACACCACGACGGCGGTGCGCCCTGCGCGCGCTTTGCCGCATAGAGTGCCGCGCGGCGCAGGCCGCGCGAGGGCACCGCCTTGTGGAACCTCGCGTTCGCGATCTCGAGGTACTCCGCGCACGGCTCGCCCGAGTCGTGCGGGACGTACAGCACGTCGACCTCCCCGAGCAGCGCAAGTGCGCGCACACACGCGTAGTTGCGCATGTCGCGGCCGGTGCCGAGGTTCGGCGCGTACGTGCTGACGTACAGTGCACGGCCGGCGCTCAACTGGGCACCCCGCGCGGGAGCGTCGCTGCCTGCTCTGGCGGCGTGCCGGCGGGCACGCGAAGCTCGCCCCGCAGCTCCGGCGGGAGCAGACCTGCGAATCCGCGCGCCGCGCGCCCGAACGGGACGAGGGCGTCGATCGGCCTTAGCTGCGCCTCTGCGTCGAGAGCACGGACAACCGCCCCGGGCCAGCGGCGGGCGGGTCGACGCACGCGCAGATCGGCGTCCGCTTCGATGTCGGCCACGAGGACCGCGTCGGCGCCGGCCGCGCGCGCCGCGGCGAGCCAGCTGCGGGCCTTGAGCGCGGAGCGCTCGTCGAGCGCGAGCCCGACGAGCCGCAACGATCCGACGTCGAACCGCCGCGACCCGTAATGCCCACGGTCTCCGGTGCCCGACTGCCCGTAGGCCCCGTCGCCGCGGGACGGCAGGTGCATCGCCCAGACCGATGAGTCCGTGCCGACGTCGAGGCCGATCTTCGCCAGTCCGGGCAGGCCGTCGCGCCAGCCGCCGTCGACCGTCAGGCGGTAGAGAAGCTTGACGACGGGACGCACGATGATCCCGGCGAGGTATTCGGCGCCGCTGCGTCGCCCGGTCATCTGCGCGGCCTCTAGCCGGGCATAGCGCCAGGCGTCGCCAATCGCTTCGCGCCAGGTCGTCGCCAGCAGGTGTTCGAGCTCACCCTCGAAGGGGTGGACTTCGCCGACGGGCGCGAAGCCCTCGTGGACCGTGCGGCGCTCGTCGTGTCTGTAGGTGCCGCGACGTACCAGCCGGTGGCTGTACTTCGGGTACTTGGCCGACTGTCCGAGACGGTGGCCGACGAGAATTTCCCGGCGTGGAATGGCGGCGATATCGATCCCCCCGGGCGGGTCCGCGAGGAACGCGAGCAGCTCGTCGCGCAGGGCGCCGCTCACGCGTTCGTCGGCGTCGACCTCTAGCACCCAGTCGCACTTCGCGCTGTCGAGCGCGACGTTCCGCTGCGCGGCGAAGCCAAGCCACGGCTGCTCGACCACGCGCGCGCCATGCCGTCTGGCGATCTCGACCGTACGGTCGGCCGAAGCGCTGTCGACGACGATCAGCTCATCAGCGAACGCGAGGCTGCCGAGGCAATCCGGTAGCGCGGTCTCCTCGTTCTTCGTGATCAGGCACGCGGACAGCGTGGCACGGACCGGCTTTGGGGTGGCCTCGCCCATACGCCGAGATGATGAAGCATGGCCGTACCCGCAACCGACACGTGCAGTGCAGGATTGCGGGAAGCGCCCGCGGTAGATTCTGCCGGTGGAGGGACCTGCGGCCCAGGCCGAGGATCGACCGGAATCAAACGCACCAGCGCTGTCCGAAGGTTCGGGCGTTCCCAGCGGTCCTGACGCCGCCACCGCGGGCCGCGACGCGACCCTTCAGGTCATCGCCCGCGCAGTGAACCTCGGCTTGGGCGTGCTTGTGACCGCGATGATCGCGCGCACGCTCGGCACCGAAGGCTACGGCGAGTGGGCGACGCTGCTCGCCGCGGTCGGGCTGATTGGCTACCTCGCGACGTTCGGCTTGGAAAGCGTCGCGATCCGCGAGGCGGCCCGAGACCGCGAAGCCGAGCACGAGTGGCTCGGCGCCATCATTCTCGCCCGCCTGTACATGATCGTTCCGGCCGCGGCGCTGACCGCGCTGGCGGTGACGCTCCTCAGCCACGGACACGAGATGCTCTTAGCGGGGCTGATCCTTGTCCTGCTGACGCCGTTCAACGGCTTCAACGTCGTGCAGCTCGTCTTCCAGCTACGAGTCGACAACCGGGTACCGATGCTCGTGCTCACGCTCCGGAGCGTGCTGTGGGCCCTGTTCGTGCTCTATGTGTTCCTTACGCAAGGGACGCTCGTCGAACTGGCGATCGGTCTCGCCGCGACGACCGCGATCGGCGCGCTGGTGCTCGTTCTCGCGGCGCGGCGAGCCGCGCCGCGAGCTCTGCGCCCGTCGCGCAAGCAACTATCCCGGCTGCTCAAGGACGGAATCCCCGTTGGCATCGCCGGGATCTTCGTGATCGTCTACGCCCGCGTCGACCAGCTTCTCGTCTACCAGCTGCGCGGCGGCCATCAGGCCGGCCTCTACGGAAGCGTCTACGGAATCCTCGAACAGGCGCAATTCGTGCCGATCTCGATCATCACTGCAATCGGACCGGTGCTCGCGGCCTCGTGGCCCGGCAACCGGGACCGTCTCGTGCACGCCGCGGTCGCAAGCGCCGAGGCCTTGGCGATCATCTCGTTCGGCGCCCTGGCATTCGCGACGGTGGCAGCGGAACCCCTCGTCAGGCTGGTCTTCGGTCCCGGCTTCAGCCAGGCCGCGCCCGCGCTGCCGGTTCTCGGTGCGGCGATGGTGTTCATCGGCTTCAACTACATCAGCGACAACCTGATCGTCGTCACGGGGCGCCAGCGGGTTCGCATCGTCATAAGCACGGTCGCGCTCATCGTCAACGTCGCGGGGAACCTGATCCTGATCCCCGCCGTCGGCTTCATGGGCGCAGCCTGGATGACCTTCGGAACGGAGGTCGTCGTCTTCGTCGGTGGCCTTTGGATCGTGATGGCCGTGCTCAAGCTGTCTCGGCCACCGAGCGGGCGCCTCGGGCGCACCCTGTGCTGCGCACTGCTGCTTGGAGCGCTGCTCGCGCTCGTGCAGTCACTTGGAGGATCGCTGCTCGCGCTCGCGCTCACGGCAGCTGCGGCGTATCCGGCTTTGCTGTTCGGCCTGCGCGCTGCCACCCCCGCGGAGCTTCGGGCGTTGCTCGGGCGGCGCGTCTCGCTCTGACGGCCGCAGACGCGTCGCCCGACCCGTACCAGCTGCCCGCTACGCTGCCGCGGCGTGCGCATCCTGATCGTCTCCAACCTGTACCCGCCGGCCGCGGTCGGCGGCTACGAGGTCGAGTGTTCGGGTGTCGCCGAGCGGCTCGCCGAGAACCACGAGGTCATCGTCCTGACCTCAGCGATGCCCGGCGCCGCGATGCCCTCTGCCAATGTGCGCCGGGAGCTGGCATTCCTGTCGGTCGACGAGCGCGGGGCGCTCCGGGCGCCGGGGGCGGCGATCTCGGCTGTCCGCGCGGCACGCGCGGCGCTCGCTTGGAACCCCGACCTCGTCTACGCGTGGAACTGCGCCGCGATACCGCAGGCCGCAGTGCGGGTGATCGCCGACAGCGGCACGCCGCTGGCGTTCAGGGTCTGCGAGCACTGGTTCGCGCGGCTGTTCCTCAGCGACCAGTTCCTGCGCGAGCTGCTCCCGGCGCGGCGCTCAGCGGCGCGCAGCGCATGGTCGCTCGGCTGCCGGGCGCTGAACCGCCTGCCGGCGCTGCGGCTCGACCCGACCGCCCCGCTTCGCACCGCGGTCTCGTGGAACTCGGACACAATGCGCCGGATGGCTCATCCGCCGCCGTTCGCCGAAGTCGTGGCCGGCGGCGTGTGCCACTCGGTGCCGCGCTACGGCGACCTCTACGCAGCCGCTGACCGACATCCTGTAGCCGAGCCGACGATTGTGTTCGTCGGGAGGGTGACTGCCGTCAAGGGAGTCGACGTGGCGATCGAGGCACTCGCCCTGCTCGACCGCGAGCACGGGATACGGGCATGCCTGGACGTCGCCGGGCCGGACGACGGGGATTACGGCAGGCAGATGCGCCGGCTCGCCGACCGCCTCGGCGTCGCGGACCGGGTTCGATGGCGCGGCCCGATGCCGCCGCCCGAACTCGCCGAGCTGGTCGCCGGGGCGAGCGCGATGATCGTGCCCTCGACGTGGGATGAGCCGTTCCCGCTGGTCACCATCGAGGGCGCACTGGCACGCGTTCCGCTCGTGGCCTCGAACGTCGGTGGGATACCGGAGGGTATGCGTCCGGAGGAGCACGCGCTGTTCTTCGAGCGCGGCGACGCGCACGGTGCAGCCGCCGCCCTGACGCGCACGCTGCGCGAGGTCCAGCAGACAGCGGCCCGCGTCGAACGGGCCCGCGTCCGCGCCGAGCAGTTCCGGATCGGCCCCTACCTGGAGGCCCAGGAACGCTTCGTGATCGAGGCCCACGCCGCGCTCACGGCATCACGCCCACAGTCGACGTAGCCGCGCCCGGCGGCGGGCGGCGGTCCAGTCGAACATCCCGTCGCTGAGTTCGTAGTCGCCGAGCTGGTCATCGCTGACCGTGCCGGCTTCGATCTGCGCGATGATCGCCGGCAGCGCGGCGTAGAACTCGTCGGAACGGTACGGCGGGTGGACCGACCAGATCCCCGGGTCGCGTCCGAGGAAGTCGACCCGCCGCATGCCGGCGGCGACCATCGCATCCCCGATCGCCAGCTCCGCCGCACGGTAAGGCGGATTGCCGTGCAGCCGGGCCTTGGCGGCCGCGACCGGGCGCACGGGGCCGAGCAGCGGTATCGGGCAGACGCGCTCGACGAGCCGGCTGCGATCGATCATGAAGATCCGGCTGCTCAGGGAGTCGAAGCTGTAGGCCGGCGAGTCGAGCGGGTAGGTTTCGCCGCTCTGGCGTCGCAGCCGGCCGTCGGACGCGGGCGGCCCCGGCAGCGGGCCGCAGGCCAGGACAGCGGCGTCGCGCGCGAGCAGCTCACATCCTTCCCCGACCCACGTCTGGCTCGCGCCGCCGAACATGACGTCGCTGTCCATGTGGACGATCAGGTCGAAGCGGGCCTCGTGCAGTCCGGCGAAGTACGGGTAGTACGGAGCGCCCTTGGTGTCCTTCGGCGGGACCGGCCTGCCGCCGGTGAACGTCTCGGCGACGGCGGCCGCCGCGGCCGGCGAGTAGTCGACCTCGGCCACGCGGGCGTGCGGGTGCCGGGCGCAAAGCGACGCGAGCAGTTCCTCCATCGGTCCGCGGCGCTCCTGCCAGCCCTCACCGAACCGCCCGCCCCGCTCGGTGCGGTGCAGGTCGTACGTGAACAGAATCTCCTGCACCTGGCCGCCCCACACGCCGAGCTGGTGCGCGAGCGTGTATCTGGCGTGGGGGAAGTCGGTCGGCGCGACGTTGATCTGGAGCGTGACCTCGCTTGGCCCCATCGAGACGGTCACCCTACCAGCCGCCCACGTGGTCACCGCCGGCCTGCGTCCCCCCGCCGGGCCGCATCCTTGGCGGCCCGCGGGGCGAGTTGGCGGCCCTTGACTAGAGACCTTCGCTTTCGGCGAGGCTCGCCGAATGGGCGGGAAGCGCCGGCTTTTCGGAGTACTGCGAGACCGATTCGGCAAACACCGCGGCTGACGGGCGGGCCTGGAGCGGCCACTTGTACAGGCCGTAGCCGCCTTCGGGAGTGTCGATCCCCTCGTAAAGGTAGATCGACTGCAATCCCCATTCAGAGGCCTGCCGGATGTACTGGCGAATGTCGGCCGCCTGTTCGGCTTCAGTCACCGCGGCGTTGCCGTCATCGCCCTGCCAGACCGGCTGGCCCACCTCCGTGATGTTGAACGGCGCATAGATGTTGTCCTGCTTCATGTAGCTGATCATCCGCGGAACGGTCGCCCAGCCCGGCTGGTACTGCCCCGAGCCAAAACCGTCGGCGGTCATTGGACCGTAGGCGTGGAAGCTCCAGGCATCGGGGACGTAGCCGAGCGCGTGCACGAACATCACTCCCCAGCCACCGCTGGATTCCCACTGCGACCATTTGCCGGTTGCTTCGTCGTAGGCGTCGGTCCAGACGTCGGCGAGCAGCTTGATCCCGGTGCCCGCCAGCACCTTGTGCGCGGCCGCGTACTGCGCGGCGTATTCCGCGGGCGTCGAGGAGTGGTAGTAGACCTCGTTACCCAATTCGACTTCGGTCAGGCCGAGTTCCTTCATGTGCGGCACGTATTCGGCGATGCCCTGTGCCACCGCGGCGGGCGACATCCCGTGGAGCCCCGGGTTGTAGAGGATCAGCGGCGTAATCCCCTCGTGCACCAGTTCGCTGGGCTGCGCCCATCCTTCGGGACCGATCGCGACCCGCGTGAACCGCACGCCGGTCTGCTGGCGGATCGTTTCGGCGGCCTGCGCGCCCCAGCCCACGACCCCTCCGATGAGGCCGACTTTCAGGGTCTGGGCTGCGGATTCCACCGGCGGCGGGACGGTTTCTTCGGTGACGGGCGGCGGCTGCGGCGCGGGCGGGCCGGAGTGGCGCCTGCCGATCGAGGTGCCGGCGCCTTCGACGCGTTCGATGTTCCCGCGCCAGCCGTAGACGACCGTGATCGCCGGGGCCCAGGCGCTGCCGCGCATCGCCGCGCGCACGGTAAAACGCACCGTCGCCGCCCGCGCGGGCGGCAACTTCACGGACGTGTGCCGCACGACGCGGTGCACGCGGCGGGCCGGGTACTCGATGCTGAGCACGTAGCTCCGCGCTCCCCGCGCTCCGCTCCACACGAGCCTTCGGCCCCGAACCGTCAGCGAGAGCCGGCTTGCGGCGTGCCGCTGCGTGTGCGTGCCTGCCGCGCTGGATCTTGGCACGACGATCGCCGCGAGCATCGTGAGCAGCAGGGCCAGGGCGATCATTGCCTTGAGTGGACGCTCGCGGTGAGTCATGACGGTCCTCCTTCGGTGGCCGGGCTGTCTGCGAGAGACCCCTGGCTTTGCGACCCCGCCTCGCGACGGGTGTGCCGTTTCGTGGATTTGTTGAGCTTTGACGAGCTTTCGGAGGCTCTGGGGGGCCGCCGCCGCTCGGCGGAGATGGGGATCTTTCCTGGGTCGCCGGATGCTTCGCGCTCTACTCATCCATCGGCCCGGCGCGGGATCTGCTTAAGGCCGCTGAGGGACACTCGACAACCGTGCGGGATCCGTTGCAGCCCGGCCGAGTGCCCGGCCGGGGCGAATATCATGCTTCTCGCCGCAAGGCCTCAGCTAGCTGGCAATCGCGGCACATCTCAAGTCGTCGATCCACGCCGACGATGGGAATCTTGGTCGCCCCGCCCTCGGACCAGAACGGATCAAGCAAGGCATGAGCGAAAATGCAACCTCGACTCCGCCGCGACGCCACAGCCTCGCGGGCGACGCGAGCCTGCTCGCACGGAACTGGAGGCTGGTCGCGGGCATCTTGCTGGTGAGCCTGGCCATCTTCGGGGTCGCGCACCTGCGGTCAGCGAAGAGCTATGCGGCGACGGCGAGCGTCGCGTTCCAGAACTCGACGCTCTCGCAGGCGGGCCTGAACATCGCGCCGGCGGGGAGCAGCGAACCGCAGCGCGAAGCAGATACCGAGGTCTACATCGCCCACTCGGCCGAAGTGGCCGAAGCGGTCCGCGCGACGGTCCCCGCCGCACACGCCGAGAGCGCCAGCGAACTGCTCAGCCAAGTCAAGGTCGAAGCCGCACCGACCGCGGACGTGCTGAACATCATCGCCACGACGGACGATCCGCAGCTGTCCGCGGAACTTGCGAATGCATTCGCAGACCAGTACATCGGCTTCCAGGCCAAGGCTCAGCTGGCGGGCATCGAAACGGCGCAGGCAGCCCTCGAACGACAGATCCGCGCCCTGCCCGCGGGCTCGAGCCGGCGGGAAACGCTTGAGACGGCCCTGGCCCGCATCCAATCCTTGCGGGCGGTGGCCGGCGGCAGCGCCAACGTGATCAGCCGCGCGACGCCGCCGACTGCGCCCAGCGGAAGCGGGTGGTCGGTGACGATCGTGATCGCACTTCTGGTCGGCTTCGCGATCGCGTTCCTGGTCGTGCTGGCCCGCGAGACGTTCAACCGCCGCGTGCGCACAGTCGAAGACTTCAAGTCGGCCTACGGGTACGCCGTGCTGGCGACGGTTCCGACCAGCGACCAGCCGGTCGTGCCGTCCGCGCACTCGCCCCTGCTCGAGCCCTACAGGATCCTGCGCAGCGCCGTCGACTACGCAGCGATGTCGCGCGAGCTTGACTGCGTGCTGATCACCAGCGCCGTCGATGGAGAGGGGAAGTCGACGGTCGCAATCAACCTCGCCCGCGCACTCGCCCTGAGCGGTCGGGCGACAGTCCTGGCCGAGTTCGACCTTCGCCGCCCCGCCGCGGTCGGCACCTACGCGCTCGACTCGGAGCGCGGCCTGACATCTGTGCTTGCCGGCGAAGCGGCGCTCTATGACGTCCTCGTCCAGCCGGAGCGTTCGCTGCCGAACCTGCGGTTGCTGCCTTCCGGGGCGCTCGTGAGCAATCCTTCGGAGCTGCTGCGCAGTCAGGCCGTCGGCCGGCTGCTGTCGGACCTCACGCGCGACGGCACGATGGTGATCATCGACTCGGCGCCGCTGAATCCCGTCGCCGACACGCAGGGACTGCTAGTCGAGCACGAGATCGATGGCGTCGTCCTCGTCGCCCGCCTCGACGGCACCACGCTCGAAGAGGCCGAGCAGGCGCGCTCGATTCTCGACCAGCGCGGTATCGAGCCGATCGGCCTCGTGGTGACCCACGTTCGCGACGTCGCGGGCGCCAACTATGGCTCGCGTCCGCCGGCCGACCCCGCGCGCACCGGCTCGTCGGGACAGTCGGCCCGCCGTCCCGCGAGCACAGCGCGCCAGGGCAGCCCAGCCGGTGCGCCCTGACGCGGAACTCGGCGCGCCGGCCGCACGGCCGGGCCCTCGCCGCCGTAGGGCCACGTGAGGCGACGGTGCGGACCGGGGTAAACGTGCTGCGCGGCGGGCCACCGGCCGCGCGAGTCGCTACCGCTGCCGCCCTGCTCGCGGCGGCGGTGCTCGCGGCCGCGGCCGCGAAGCTCGGGGTCGCCGGTCTGGCAGTTCCGCTGCTGATCGGCGCAGGCGCCGTGGCTCTGTTCTCGCCCACGGTCGCGCTAACCGGCCTCGGCGCCCTGGCAATCATCTGCGAGGGCCCGGAATTCGGCATCGCGAGCGTCACCGGCCACCTCTACCAGCCGCTCTACCACGACATCACGCCGCTCGACGCCGTTGTCGGCCTCGCGGTCATCTCGTCGCTGCTCGCGGTCGTGCGCGACGGTCGCAAGATCTACATCCCTCGCGCGCTCCTCGTGC
Source organism: uncultured Solirubrobacteraceae bacterium (assembly GCA_963699425.1). Lineage (GTDB taxonomy): Bacteria > Actinomycetota > Thermoleophilia > Solirubrobacterales > Solirubrobacteraceae > Palsa-744. The sequence continues at coordinate 304,918 of CAVOTS010000001.1, forward strand.
CGACTGTCATTCTCGCGCTGGCGATGGCGGCGGGGATCGCCGTCGGCCACGCCAATGGCACGAACCTGCGCTTTTCGGTCTTCAGCGAGCATGTACTCGCCTACATCCTGCTGCTGCCGATCGCCGTCGCGAACCTCGACATCAACGAGCGCATGGTCAAGCGCCTGCTCGGCGGCGCCTACGCCCTCGCCGTCCTGAAGGCCGTCGAGGGGCTCGCCGAGATCTCGCTGCACCTCGGGCGGACGGTCGAAGGCACGACCACGCTCACCTACTACGAACCAGCGACGAACTGGGTGATCATGATGGCGCTGCTGGCGCTGGTCGCGGCGTGGATCGTCGGCCCGCGACCTCCGCTTTGGATGCTCCTCGGCAGTCCGCTGCTGGCGACGTGCCTGATGTTCTCCTACCGGCGCTCCTTCTGGATCGCAACGGTCCTCGCGCTGATCCTGATCGTGCTGTTCGCGAGCACGCCAAGGGCAAGAAGGGTGCTCGTCCCCGCGGGCGTGCTTATCGCATTCGCGGTCTGGCTACTCGCCAACACGGGGTTCCAATCGAATCTGCCGGTCGTCAAGCGCCTGGACACGATCTCGGCGAGCAAGCTCGAAGCGAATCGGGAGGACCGCTACCGGATCGATGAGCGGGCAAACGTAGTCGCCGAAATCGAGCGGCATCCGATAACCGGGGTCGGTTCCGGTGGGACCTGGCAGGCCACCGCCGCGCCGCTGCCGGTCGAACATGAAGAAGGCCGCGCCTACGTCCACTTCGCGGTGCTGCTCTACTGGCTGAAGCTCGGGATCCTCGGACTCGCCGCGTACGTCTCGATCATCTTCGGCAGCGCGCTGATCGGCTGGCGCGCCTGGCGCGCGGCCGCCGACCCGCCGATGCGCGCGTTCGGACTCGCGTCGGCGTGCGCGGTCGCTGGCCTGGCGGTGATGGACACCACGGCGAGCTTCACGGGCGTCGAAGCACGTTTCACCGCGATCTTCGGCCTGCAGCTCGGCCTGCTCGCGGTGCTCGCCGCGCGACATTCGGCCGAGCTGGGCACCCGCCGATGAGCGCCGCGCCAATCCAGCAGGACACCGCCGTCGAGCGGCTACGCGCACGCTTCCCGCGGGTCGCGATCGTCCACGAGTGGCTGACGATCCCCGGGGGTTCGGAGCAGGTCGTGCTTGAGCTGCTCGAGCTGTTCCCGGACGCAGAGATCTTCACGTCGATCTACGATCCCGCTCCCTGGCCGGACCGCCTGCGTGCACGGCCGGTCCATGTCTCGGCACTCGACCGGATACCTGGCGCGCGCCGCAACTACCCGCGGCTGCTGCCGCTGATGGACCTCGCCTTTCGCCGCTTCGACCTGCGGGGCTTCGACCTGGTCGTCTCGAGCAACCACGCCTGCGCGAAGAACGTCCGTGTCCCGCCCGGGACGTTGCACGTCTGTTATTGCCACACGCCGATGCGCTACGCCTGGGAGGAGAACTTCCTCGAAGGCGAGGAAGTCGGGCACGCGGGCCGGCTCATCCTGCCCCCGCTGCTGGGTCACATGCGACGGCGGGACCTGGCGGGATCGCGCTCACCCGACATCTTCGTCGCGAACTCGGCGCACGTCGCAGACCGGATCGCCCGGTTCTACGGGCGCACATCGCGGGTCGTCCATCCCCCGGTCGATGTCGAGCGCTTCCTGTCGCTGGCACGCCGGCCGCGCAACCGGTACGTGGTCTTCGGGCGCGTCGTCCCCTACAAGCGCGTTGACCTTGCGGTCCAGGCATGCGCCGACGCGGGAATCCCGCTGACCGTCGCGGGGGACGGCCGCGCGCTCGAGGCGATCCGCGCCGGGCTCGGACAGTCCAGCGACGTGCGCTTGCTCGGAAGAATCACCGACGAGGCCCGCGACGAGCTGTTCTCGCAGGCGCGCGCGCTGGTCTTTCCCGGCGAGGAGGACTTCGGGATCGTCCCGGTGGAGGCGCAGGCCGCGGGCGTGCCGGTCGTCGCGTACGGCGTCGGCGGGGCGCTGGAGACCGTCGTCGACGGGCGCACCGGCGTCCTGTTCCCCGAGCAGACCACCGACTCGCTGATCGCGGCGATCGCGCGGCTGGAGGCGCTCGATCTGCCTGAGCGGGAGATCCGTGCGAATGCGCGCCGCTTCGGTCGCGAGCGCTTCCGCCGCGAGCTTGCCACGGTGATCCTCGAAGCCTCCGGCCCGTCCGACGGCCCCGACGACGGTGCAACTGCGAGCGCCGCTGGGCAGCGAGACGACGTTCGCGTCGCGACGGGTCCGCCCACGGCGCCTTGACGAGCGCCGCGGTGTCGGTGCGCGTCGTGCGACGGCGCTAGTCGGCGTGCTCGAAGAGCGACTTGAACGTCAGCAAGAGGATCTTCAGGTCCAAGCCGAGTGACCAGTGTGCGATGTAGTAGTTGTCCCACTCCACGCGATCCGCGATCGAGCTCTGGCCCCGCAGGCCATGGACCTGGGCCCATCCGGTGATCCCCGACTTGACTCGGTGGCGATCGCCGTAGCGGCGAATGTCCTGGCGGAACACCTCGACGAACTCCGGTCGCTCGGGCCGCGGACCGACGAGGCTCATGTCGCCGCGCAAGACGTTGAGCAGCTGAGGCAGCTCATCGATCGAAGTCGCGCGCATGAAGCGCCCGATCCTCGTCCGGCGGTCGACCCCCTCGACACCGCCGGGCGCCGTGCCGGGATCCGGCACGAACGCCGCACAGGCAGCCTCCTCATGCGGATCGGCCTCGCGCATCGACCGGAACTTGTAGAGGTCGAAAAGCTTCCCGTCGCGCCCGACGCGCGCCTGTCTGAAGAGGATCGGCCCGGGAGATCCGAGGCGCACAGCGACGGCACACGCGAGCAGCAACGGCGAGAGCAGCACCAGCAGCAGCGCCGCTAGGACGAAGTCGAGGGTGTGCTTGACCGCAAATTGAACGCCGCGCGGGTCGACGATCGAGAAGGACATCAGCGGGATCCCCCCGACCGTGTCGTAGACGACGCGATGGTTGATCGTCTCAAACATTCGCGGCACAACCGCGACGTCGACGCCGAGCTCCTGGCTGCGTTGGACGAGTCGGCTGATCCGGGCGTCGGTCACCGACGAAAACGCGACAATGATGTTGCTCGCCCCGGTCTGCTCGATGGCCCGGTCCAGGTCGTCGACCGTTCCAAGCAGCGGTGCCTCCCGCCCCCCGACCTCTGCGTCGAGCGGCGGATCATCGTCCAGGAAGCCGACCGGCACCAGGCCATACTCGGGATTCGTCTCGAGGCGGCGAGCGAGTTGGGCGCCGACGAGGCCGGCACCGACGATGACCACCGGCTGACCGACGAGGCGCAGCGCGCGCGCTCGCCGTTGCAGGACGTAGAGCGTGAGGCGGCCGACGCCCACCGCGACCAGCGCAAAGGCCCACGCTCTCAGCCACGGGGGCTGGCTCGGATCTGCGCCGTTGAAGAGTCGGCCGGCCACCGCGACCGTCATTGCCGCGACCGAGACGGCGCTCAGGAGCGGGAACGCCATGTCGAGCGCGATTGCGTGCAGCTTCGTGCGGTAGACGCCGCGCAGGTGTGAGAAGAGAACGATCAGCGGTGGCAGCGCGAGAAGCGGGGCGCGAACGCCGTCAACGTCCGCGACAGCGGCGGGGCCGCCGAGCGCCAGGACCACCGCGACCGTGGCGAGCACGAAGTCGACCGTCGGCTGCAGGATCTGCCAGCCGCGGCCCTCGAGCGCCCAATGTGCGATCCCCCGCGATCCGGTCGGTGCGAGCGCGACTGGTTCGGGCGCCGCGGAACCGCGGATCGCGGGTGCCGCTCCGGGGTGAGCGCTTGCGGCCGCCGTCAGGCGTACTTCATCGCGAGATTGTCGCTGCCGAACGTTCAAAATTGGGCGATACATGCGTCCTTGCAAGCCTCGCGTCGGTGTGGTAATCCATGAAGTGGAGCGGTCTTATGAACATTCTGCGTTCGGCGCCAAGATCGCCCAGCTTCCGCCGGTCGCGTCTCGGCCGTCCCTACGAGTGGCAATCCCTCGCCGGGGACGAAGGTACATCAGCCCAAAAAGCGCGTCGAGGGACGAATTCAGTCTTGCAAGCGCCGTTGCAGCCGCAGGGCCGGCAGGGGCGCCACCGACGCGGCGCCGAAGCCGGCGCGGTCCACGTCGGCGACCGCGCCCACGGCGAGGTCTGATGTCGAGGGAGAGTTTGTGCGGCCACGCGTATCGACTCCAGCCCGGAGGCACAGACGCCAGGCGATTGGATAAGCAGGCGCAACCGAACGTGTAGCGCCATCGAAATCGCCAGCCGGAGCGAGCCCGCGGCAGCCGCGCGTCGTGCGCTGCAAGCGCTCTACCTCGATTGGCGGACGCCGCGACTTCGTGCCATCGTCACGGCCATGGCGACGTCGACATCGAGCGCAGCACAGGCGGGCGCCCGCGCCGGCGCGACGCGCAGTGCCGGGACCGACGCGTGGTCGATCCGGCCGTTGTACGCGGTTCTCGCGCTGACCGTCGTCGGCGCGGCGCTCCGCATCGCGACTGCCGACGTCCAGAGCCTGAACGTCGATGAAGCCGACACCTTCATCCTGCTGCACCGGAGCTTCACGGGGATGCTCACCCACATCGTCGACACGGAGTCGTCCCCGCCGCTCTACTACTCCCTGGCCTGGGTCTGGACGAGGATCTTCGGTCTCACGACGTTCGGCCTGCGTTCGTTCTCCGCCGTGGTGGGCACGCTGACGATCCCGGTCATGTACATGGCGGGCCGCCAGACGAGCGTGCGCGTCGGCCTCTGGGCCGCTGCGCTGACGACGTTCAGCTCGTCAATGTTCTTCTTCTCGCAGGAGACGCGGTGCTACCCGCTGCTGGTGCTGTTCGTGGCGGCGGCCTACATCTACTGGCGCCGCGCGATGACAGATCGGGACACGCGCAGCCTGGTCACCTGGGGCGTCCTGATGTCGCTCGCACTCCTGACCCATTACTTCGCCGCTTTCGTCTTTCTGCCCCAGGCGATCCTGCTGTACCGCCGTGTGGGAATTCGCAGGCTCGTCGTACCGGCCGGGCTCTTCTGCCTGGTCGGCCTGGCGCTCATCCCCTTGGCGGCCGCCGAGCGTGGGGACGGCAAGACGAACTGGATCGAAGAACTGTCGCTGCCCGGGCGCGTCGCCGAAAGCGTGAAGGTGCTCACCGTGAGCAACTACACGCTGTGGGTACTCCCCGTGGTGCTGGTCGTGCTGCTGTTGTACGCGGCGTCGCTGTGGCTCGTCGCCAAGCGCGGCGACGAGCACGAGCGCTCCGCCGCGCTCGACGCGGTCGTCGTGATCGCCGCCGCCTTGGGGATCCCACTATTGCTGGCGGCCGCGCACATCATCGACATCTACGACGGTTCGAACGTGCTCGCGGCTTGGGTGCCGATCACGCTGCTCGTTGCATACGGCGTCGGCGCGAAGCGGTCGGGAGTCGGCGGCACCGCGATCGGGACGGCGCTCTGTGTGATCGGCATCGCGGCGATAGTCACGACAAACGTGTTGCCGGTGTATCAGCGCGACGACTGGCGAGGCGCCGCCGCATCGCTCGGTCAGCCGGCCGCACCGCGCGCGATCGAGATCGTCTCGCACAACATCGACGCACTCAAATGGTATCTCGGCGACCTCAAGACGGTCCACGGCGACAGCGTTGCCGCGTCGGAAGTCGACTTCGTCGCGCTGCGCACTCGCCGCACGGTCGGGCCGCCGCTGGCGCCGGTCGTCGCGACTGCCGGGCTGCCCGGCTTCTCGCTCGTGAAGGTCGAGCGGCACGAGACCTATGCCGTCGCGGTGTTCCGCGCCCCCGCCGGCTCGACGGTGAGCGTGGCCGCGATTCGAAAGGCCGCCGGTGAACCCGACGGCGAAGTGATCCTTCAGCGTTAGCGGGGCCCCATCCGGGGCGGTTCGCATTGGGCGCCCTCAGCGTCTCGGCTCACCAAGGGCTCGCGGATCAACGGAGCACATCGGGAACCAAGGCCAGGCAACAGGTGATGGGCCTTCGAGCGTCACACCACCGGACCTGGCGCTGCATCGTTCCGTGCCGGGAGCGCTGCCTGCTCCGCACGAGCCGGCAGCGCCGGCGCAGAGATGCCAGCACCGCCCGCTCTTGGCGATTCAGGTCCCCTCGCCGTTGAGCCACACGCGGTAATAGCCGTGGCCGTCGGAGGAGTCGATGATGTAGACACCACTCGCCGGCCCCTTCCGGGTCGGCTGGAAGGTGACGGTCACACGAGCGACGACCCCCCTTTCGAGCGTGATCCCGGCCGACAATGGAATCGCTGCCGAGAAGGGTTCTTCAGGCACGATGGCACGGGTTATCTCCAGCGGCACGTCACCGCTGTCCCCGACGGTGAAGGTGCGAACCGCCGCCGCGCCGACCGGAACGTCACCGAAGTTGAGCCGCACCGGCGCGATCGAAAGACGCGGGTGCCCGGTCAGCGCCTCACCGGTCGCCGGCAGCGTCACTGAGCCGTGGTTCGTCCCGATCGTCAGGCGCGAATGGAAATGCCCGTGGCGCCGTGGCCGGAACGACACCGAGACGGTGACCGATTGGCGCGGCGCCAGCACCGTGCCGAGCCGGGGTAGGCCCGAGACGTAGAAGGGACGCCCCGGCAGCCTGATCCGAGTCAGTCGCTCCGGGCGATTCCAGGTGTTGCTGAACGTCAGCGCGAGCGCGGACCCCCCGGCACCCGTTCGCAGAGGCCGGAAGTGCAGCGGCCGGGCGGAGACGAGCAGGCCGGGCCGCGTTGCGTAGCCGGTGAACGCGAAGGAGCGCCTACCCGCACTGGTCCTCAAGGTGATCAGACCGATCACCGGTCCCGCGTGAGTCGGGCTGAACCGCACGCGCAGGTGCAGGTGCCTCCCCGCCGGGATTGCCGATCCGATCCTAGGCTGCCTGACCGTCACGACACCGTTTGGCAGGTCGGCGACCCCGGACGGGGGAATGAACGAAGGCCCTGCGGTGCTCGACTTGACGGTCGCCTCGGCGACGGACGCTTCGGTCGACGGGATCTGCTCGTGCCCGCGGATCGTGACCCGCCCGGTGAGGGTCAGCCGTGCGTGGGCCGAAAGCGTCAGGTCAAAGACGCGGGTGCTTCCGACCGGCACCGATCCCAGTGCAAGCGGCTTCGCCTGTAGGGGTGCGGACGCCGCGTTGCCGAAAGCGAACAGGTCGCCCTGGCGGTTGCCGACATAGACGCGGCCTTCGTGCGCGGTGGGCGTCGCGAACTTGCTCGCGGTACCGATGCTCCCCATCCAGAGCAGCGGAAGGTTCCCTCCCTGCGGAGTGCCGGAGTACGCGCGCAGCTCGCCACCGCTACCCGTCGGGCCGCTTGAGTAGACGACCCATACAACCGGGCTCCCGAGGCTCGTGCCATTGCTGGTGACCATCGCTGATCCGGAGGTGTAGCCGAACGATTCGGCGCTCGTCGCTGCCGACGCAAGCGCCGGCAGCCCGCCGCCGGTCAGGCCGTAGGAGAATGCGCGCAGGTAGCCGCCGCCGGCGCTTTCAAGCACATAGACGAGTCCGCCCTGGCCGCCGTATGCGGCGGGATGCCCCCAGACGCCGCTGTAGGGACCGAGCGTCTGGAGCACAGCATCGCCTCCACCGGCTCCCTGCCTGTAGCCGCCCATGTTGTCGGCGTTGATCAGGAAGACCCGACCGTCCTTCCCAACCTGGACAACCAGATGCGGGATCGCTTTGGTGCCGAAGAATTCGGTGGGAAGCGCGATCGGCCCCCCGGAGCCGAGATCCTCGTCGCTGTTGTCCAGTTCGGGTGCGTTGCTCGGCGCGAAGAACTGGGTCGGAGCTATCTCGCCCGAGGCTTCGACCTGCATGCCGACGACCGACTCGGAAAGGGTCGTCGGCGGAGCGCCGGACGGCGCGGGACTCGGCGAAATGCCGTTCCCGGTGGTCAGGATTATGCGCCCGGGTTCGTTTGATACCAGGCCTGCACCGCCCTCCCAGATGCCGGCCATCGAGTCCGGTCCGGACCCGTCGCCGGACTCGTCGGCCCACATTGTCGTGATCGAGCCCGAACTGGCGTTCACTCCGACGACGATCCCGCGGTAGGGCTGGAAGTCGCAGTCCGACGCGAAGCCGATGTAGACGACCCCGTCGAGCAGGAGCAAACCTGGGCGCTGCTGAGCCCAGTGTTCGTTGAACGGGACGCCCGGCGTGTTGTACGGCGTCCCGGAGATCTTGACTGGAAATCCCGCGCGCTCCTGGCCCGTGGCGGCCGATATGGCCTGCAGGTACCAAACGCCGTTCGAAACGGCGCGTCCGCCTTCGAGCAGCCGGGTGGTCATGTAGATGGTTCCCGTCGACGGGTCGATCACGGGCGTCGACGTCGATCCGAGGTATGGCGCCAGGTCCGAGCAGTGAACCGCCTTCGACGTGAACGGCTTCCCGAAGTTGCGTTTCCAGACGATCGCCCCGGTCGTCGCGTTGATCGCGTAGGCATTGGCCTTCTCGGTCGTGACGATGACGTGATTTTCGTAGACGAGCGGTTGCGAGTAGATCGAGCCCTGAAGTTTGGCCTCGAATAACTTGCCAAAGCTGCCCGAGCGGACATCGGCCGGTTCGAGCGCCGGCTCGTGCGAGTCCCAGTCGTCGCGCAGATTTGAGTAGCCCGCAGTCGTGACGGCAGCGGGTTCGGTTTCTTGGGCCCGCGTCGACCCAGGTGCGACCAGGAGCGCCACGAGCGCGGCCGCCACCAGCGGCACGATCCTCAAACCGCGCCGCGCGCCTTGTGTTTCAGCGTCCATGCCTTGGCGGGAAAGTACCACGGGCCATGCCTTCGTGGCAAAGACGCCGCCGTCTAGGCGTCCGGTTTGGCGGGTGCGGTGACGCACGACGTGGCACGGGTAACGGGTGGGCCCTTCGCAGCGCGCCCCTCCACCATGCGCACGCCTGTCGTCGCTTCACGCATCCGGCGCACTTGTGGCGACGTCATCGAACAGCTGACGGTTGCCGGATACGGTCCCCGGACGGAGGGGGAGGGATTCGAACCCTCGTCGGAGGTATAAACCCCCGAAACGGTTTTCGAGACCGCCGCATTCAACCGCTCTGCCACCCCTCCGGGCGAGGGACAAGGCTAGAGGATCCACGCCGGTTCCTAGACCGGCGGCTCGAGCGTCGGCAGCGCGCGAATCTGGTCGCGCGTCAGTGAGAGCGTCACCCCGTCTGGCTCTACGGCCGTTACCGAATCGATCGGGACCGCGACCTCGCGGCGCGAGAAAAGGTGTCCCTCCTCGAGCACGAGGTGCGTGATGTGGTGATCAGCAGGGTCGACGACGAAGCCGCGAACGCGGCCGAGATCGCCGTCTGCGGCATGCACGCGTTCGCCGCGGCGAACCTCGACCTGACCGGCGGGCACGCGGCTCGCGAAGTACGCACGCGGTGTGCCCGCAACTTCGCTGGCGCCCATCTCGAGGCCCATCCCGTAGTACGGCCAAGCGACGATCTCGCCTTCCCGGTAGCCGAGGTCCTCGCCGTCGGGGCTCGTGAAATGCGTTTCCTCGGCGAACTCCAGCTCGGCGAACTCGCGGCCGTCGCAGCGCAGGGCGAGCCCGTCGCCGCGCTGCTCGATCAGCTCCACCGGGACCAGACGGCCCTGACCGGCGGCGTGGTGGGGCTCGACGACCACGTGCGTCACCGTGCGTGCGATCGGGTCCAGGACCACGCACACGAGCGTCCCGACGGGGCCGTCGTTACAGCTCACCTGTCCGCCGATGTCGAAGAGCTCGTTCACTTCTGCACCTGACCAATGCGAGCGTACTCCAGCGGGCTTCCCCGGCAGGGTATGGTTGCCCGACGATGAGCGCCGTCGACGCACCCGCGCACGTCCCGCACGCTTCGCGCGCCGAGCGCGTCCAGGCCGGAAAGGCCGCGCGAAAGGACGTGCCACGCTCGAGCCAGGGCGCCTACGAGAGCGCTGGCCGGCCCGATCCGATCTCGCTGCTGGAAGAACAGGCGAAGACGCGCGTGCCCGAGCTCGTGCCGATCCGTTACGGACGGATGCTCACCTCGCCGTTCGCCTTTTACCGCGGCGCCGCGCTGATCATGGCCTCCGACCTCGCGCGCAGCCCGGTGAGCGGCCTGCAGGTCCAGTGCTGCGGCGACGCGCACCTGCTCAACTTCGGCGTCTTCGCTTCACCGGAGCGGCGTCTGCTGTTCGACGTCAACGACTTCGACGAGACGCTGCCGGGACCCTGGGAGTGGGATCTCAAGCGGCTCGTCGCGAGCATGATGATCGCTGCCCAAGACCGCGAATTCAGCCGCAAGGTCCAGGAGAGAATCGTCCGCTCGACAGTCATCCAGTACGCCCAGTCGATCGCAGAATTTGCGGGCATGGGCAATCTCGCGGTCTGGTACTCGCGGCTCGACGCCGAGGACATGATGCGCGAACTGTCCCCGCTGCTCACGAAAAAAATGGAGAAGCGGACAGAGGCGACGCTCGCCAAGGCCCGCACGCGCGACTCGATGTCGGCGCTCTCCAAGCTCACGCACGTCGTCGACGGCGAACCGCGGATCGTTTCCGAACCGCCCCTGATAGTCCCGCTTGCGGAACTGACCGGGGACGAGGCCGAGCGGGGCGAAACGTTCGACGCGCTCGGCGTCCTGATGCGCCAGTACCGCTCGAGCCTGGAGTACGACCGGCGGCGGCTCCTCGAGCAGTTCCGGCTCGTCGACTTCGCGCGCAAGGTCGTCGGTGTCGGCAGCGTCGGAACGCGCGCCTGGATAGCGCTGCTGGTCGGCGTCGACAGCGGCGACCCGTTGTTCCTCCAACTCAAGGAGGCCGACGCGTCGGTGCTCGAGCGTTTCGTCGGCCGCAGTGAGTTCGCCAACCACGGCGCCCGCGTCGTCGCCGGCCAACGCATGATGCAGGCCGTCAGCGACATTTTCCTCGGGTACCTCCACGTCCCCGCCGGGGCCGACGGCCAGCCACGCGACTTCTACGGACGCCAGCTGAGGGACTGGAAGGGCTCATTCGACCCGGAAAACGCGGTCGCGGAGGGCGTCGAGATCTACGGCCGCATCTGCGGCTGGACACTCGCGCGCGGCCACGCCCGCAGCGGCGACCGCGTCGCGCTGGCCGCCTACATCGGCCGCGGCGAGACGCTCGCCGACGCGATGGTCGAATTCTCGACCGCGTACGCGGAGCAGAACCAAGCCGACTTCGCCGCCCTGCAGAGCGCGGCGAAGGAGGGACGAATCGAGGTCCGCAGCGGCCTCTAAGGGATGACAGGAGAAACCGCATGACCAAGGCCCCCCAGGGCGGCGACGACGAGGCACACGCAACCCTGCGCACGATCACCCCGGAGGTCGAACGCTACGGCAGCCGCTATCTGGTCGAGCTCGCGCCGGACCACAAGCTCCCCGCGAAGGGGATGCCGGCCCGCGAAGCCGTTGACCTGATCGAACAGGAACTGATCCTCGACGGCATCCCGAACCGCAACCTCGCGACGTTCGTGACGACGTGGATGGAGCCCGAGGCCGAGGAGCTGATCAAAGAGACGCTGCGGATCAACTTCATCGACCACGCCGAGTACCCGCGCTCGGCGGAGATCGAGCAGCGCTGCATCCGGATCATCGCCGACCTGTTCAACGCCCCCGGCAAGACGACCGGGGCGCGCACGCAGGGCTCCTCCGAGGCGATCATGCTCGGCGCGCTGTCGCTGAAGTGGAAGTGGCGCGAGCGCCGCCAGGCGGCAGGCCTGGACACCGACAAGCCGAACCTCGTCTTCGGCGCCGACGTGCACGTCGTCTGGGACAAGTTCTGCCGCTACTTCGACGTCGAGCCGCGGATCGTGCCGCTCTCGCCCGGCCACTTCACGGTGACCGCCGACGACATCGCGCCGCACGTCGACGAGAACACGATCGGCGTCGCGGCAGTGCTCGGCACGACGTTCACCGGCCACGCCGACGACATCACGGGGATCAATGACCTGCTCGTGAACCTCAAGCGCGACAAGGGAATCGACGTCCCGATGCACGTCGACGGGGCGAGCGGCGGCTTCGTTTGGCCTTTCCTGTACCCGCACACGGAGTGGGATTTCCGCCTCGAGCAGGTGCGCTCGATCAACGTCTCGGGCCACAAGTTCGGCCTGGTCTACCCCGGCATCGGCTGGCTGATCTTCCGTGAAGAAGCCGACCTTGCCAAAGACCTCGTCTTCATGGAGAACTACCTCGGACGCGAGGACGCGACGTTCACGCTCAACTTCTCGACGGGCGACTCGATGATGCTCGCGCAGTACTACAACTTCCTGCGCCTGGGCCATGGCGGCTACACCGCGGTGATGGAGGCGATGAAGCTCAACGCGCGCAACCTCGCGAGCGAGATCGAAGCGAACGGCCGCTTTGAACTGGTCGGCAGCGACGAGGACGAGCAGCTGCCCCTGGTGGCGTTCAAACTGAAGGACTCCTCGAAGTACGACGAGTTCGACGTGGCCGCTCAGCTCGCTTCGATTCGCGGCTGGATGGTCCCCGCCTACACGATGCCGCCGAACGCCCAGGACGTGAAGGTCCTGCGCGTGCTCGTCAAGGAGACGCTCGGCGCGGCGCTCGTCAAGCAGCTCGGCGCGGACATCGCGCAGGCCTGCGCGACGCTCGACCAGAAGGGCGGCATGCACGAGCACGAGCGCAAGCGCGTCAAGAGCAACCCGAGCATCTAACGGCGTCCGGCGAAGAAGCGGCTGATCAGCAGACCGCACTCCTCGGCCAGGAGACCCCCGGCGACCTGCGGGCGGTGGTTCAGGCGTTCCTCCCGCAGGACGTCAAGGACGCTGCCCGCGGCGCCGGCCTTCGGGTCGCGCGCGCCGTAGACGACTCGCGGGACGCGCGCGAGGACGATCGCCCCCGCGCACATCGCGCACGGCTCGAGCGTCACGTAGAGCACCGTGTCGCTCAGCCGCCAGCTGCCGAGCGTCTCAGAGGCGGCACGGATCGCGACGACCTCGGCGTGTGCGGTCGGGTCCCCGCGGCACTCTCGTTCGTTGTGAGCGCTGGCAAGAACCTCGCCATCGTGCACGATGACCGCTCCGATTGGCACGTCGTCGTGTTCCAGCGCAAGAGAGGCCTCGCGTAGGGCGAGGCGCATGAAGTATTCGTCACGGGCGAAGAAGTGCTCGGGCATCGCAAGTGGCCGCGCGGTCTGCGACAGTGGAAATCCGCACCGGCCAGCGGGGAGATCATGATCGATAGCGCAAAACTCAGACTTGCAGCAGTAGCCGCGGCCCTCGCGGCCGCCCTGCTGATCGCCCCGTCGGCCCAGGCCGCAGCACCTGCCGGGACGGTCGTCGTCGGCTACGGTCCCGCCGCGGCCTCCAGCGCAGCGGTCACACCCGCCCGCGTCGTGCGAATTCCAGCGCAGCAGAACGTTGCCGCGCAGGTTCGCCGGCTGCGCGCGCAGCCCGGCGTGCGCTGGGCCGTTCCGGACGTCAAGGCACACGCCAGCGAAGTGTTCGTGCCCAACGACCCCGGCCGCGCCCATCGCCCCGGCGGCTGGACCGAACTGCAGTGGAACTTCGCCTCGCCGACCGAATGGGGTGTCGGCGCAGAGGAAGCCTGGGGCAACCTGCGCGCCGACGGCGCCGCCGGCGGGCGCGGCGTGATCGTCGCGGTGCTCGACACGGGCGTCGCGTACGCGAACCGCGGGCCATTCCGCCGCTCGCCCGATTTCGGACCGCACGAGTTCACGCGCGGCTATGACTTCGTCGCCCACAACCGCTATCCGAACGACCGCAACGGCCACGGCACATTTGTCGCGTCGGAGATCGCCGAGGAGACGAACAACGGCATCGGCCTGACCGGCCTCTCCTACGGCGTCCGCATCATGCCCGTCCGCGTCCTCAACCGGGCCGGCGAAGGCGAAGCTTCGACGATCGCCGAAGGCGTCTATTACGCCGTGCGCCATGGCGCGAAGGTGATCAACATGAGCCTCGAGTTCCCGCCCCAGATCTCCGCGAGCGACATCCCCGAGCTCGCCGAAGCTGTGCGCTTCGCGCACCGGCGTGGCGTGATGGTCGTCGTCGCGGCCGGCAATGAGGGGCGCTCGACCGTCGACTACCCCGCACGTCTTCCCGGCGCGATCGCCGTCGGCGCGACGACCGAACACGGTTGTCTGGCCGAATACTCGAACTTCGGGCGCGGCCTTACGCTGGTCGCGCCGGGCGGAGGCCCGGACGCCGGGCTCCTCGAGCCGAACTGCCAGCCCGGAGTCGGACCGGGGCGACCGGTCTTCGCGATGACCTTCGACGGTTCCCTGCGCAGCTTCGGGTTCCCCGGCGGCTATGAAGGCACGTCGATGGCGGCGCCGGAGGTCTCGGCGACTGCCGCACTCGTGGTCGCCAGCCGTGAGCTCGGACGCCGCCCGTCGCCGACCGCCGTGCTGGACCGGATCCGCGCGACGACGACGCGCCTGCACGTTCCCGCGGAAGCACGCTTCTACGGCGCCGGCCTGCTCGACGCGGCGGCCGCAACCGCCGGTCGGCCGCTCTAGACCGGCGGCGTGGGCCTGCCGGCCGGCTGTGACGTCGCAGTCGTCGGCGGCGGCATCGTCGGCCTCGCCGTCGCCCGCGAGCTGGCGCTGCGCGACGCCCGGCGAAGTGTCTGCGTGCTGGAGCGCGAGAGCGAGCTGGCCAGCCACCAGAGCGCGCGCAACTCCGGTGTCGTGCACGCCGGGATCTACTACCGGCCGGGCAGCCTGAAGGCACAGCTGGCGGTGCAGGGCGCGGCGCTGCTGCGCCAGTACGCCCGCACGCACGGTCTGCCGCTGCGCGAAGGCGGCAAGCTGATTATCGCCGCGCAGGCCCGCGAGCTTCCAGCGCTCGACGAGCTCGCGCGGCGCGGATCGCAGAACGGTGTTCAGGGCCTCGAACGGCTGAGCGGCGAGGAGATCGCGGCATTCGAGCCGGACGCCGTCGGCGTCGGTGCGCTTCGCTCCCCGACGACCGCGGTGACCGACTTTCGAGCAGTCGCGGAGTCCTACGCCGACGAGCTGCGCGGCGCGGGCGGCGAGATCGCGACCGGCTGCGAGGTGACGCGGCCGGTCCCCGGCGACCGGGGCGTCGAACTCGTCCACTCGCGCGGAGTGCTGCGCGCACGCTTCGCGGTCTTCTGCGCAGGCGCCTGGTCGGACCGGCTTGCCGTCGCCGCCGGGGCGGGCGCCGACCCGCGGATCGTCCCCTTTCGGGGCGCCTACCTGCGGCTGCGCGGCGCCGCTGCCGAGCGCGTGCGGTCGCTGATCTACCCGGTCCCCGACCCGCGCCTGCCGTTCCTCGGCGTGCACCTGACGCGAACCGTCGGCGACGAGGTGCTGCTCGGCCCGGGCGCGCTCCCGGCGGGGGCCCGCGACGAGCGCCGGCGACTCAGCGCCCGCGACACCCTCGACTCGCTGGCGTGGCCCGGGACGTGGCGCTTTGCGGCGCGCAACGCTGGCGCGGCGGCGCACGAGGTGCGCCTTGCCGCCTCGCGCAGACATTTCGCCGACGCCGCCGCGCGCTACGTTCCGGGCATCACCGCCGACGATCTTGAAATCGCTGCCGCGGGCGTCCGCGCCCAGGCGCTCGGGCGCGACGGATCGCTCGTCGAGGACTTCGTGTTCACGCAGGCGCAGGGGATGCTCCATGTGCGCAACGCGCCCTCGCCGGCCGCGACCGCCTCGCTGGCGATCGCCCGTCTCGTCGCGGACCGCGCCGAGGATGCGCTCGCCGGCGGGCACGGCGCCCCCAACCGGACCCTCGCGCCGTGATCGACGTCCACTTCCACCTGCTGCCGGGCATCGACGACGGACCGGGACACCTCGGCGGCAGCGTCGAGCTCGCGCAGGCCGCAGTCGCCGCGGGCGTCGAGGTGATCGTCGCCACGCCGCACGTCAGCCCGGAGTACCCGAACCGTCCCGAGGCGATCGAGCGGCTCGCGGGGCGCGTCGTCGAGCGGCTTGCGAAGGCCGGCGTGGACGTCGAGGTCCACGCGGCGGGCGAGCTCGCTGCGGGCGCCGTCAGCGAACTGACTGGCGCACAGCTGCGCGCGCTGACGCTGGGCGCCGGACGGTGGCTGCTGCTCGAGTGTCCGTTCGCGCAGGACGCGCAGGCGTTCGAAGCCGTCGCACGGCGCCTGCAGGGCCGTGGCTTCGAGATCCTGCTCGCGCACCCCGAGCGCTCGGCGCCGTTCCAGCGCGAGCCCGAGCGGATCGCGGCCCTCGTCGCCGAGGGAATGCTCTGCTCGATCACCGCCGGCTCGCTGGTGGGCCGTTTCGGGGAGACGCCGCGCTCCACCGCGCTCGCGCTCGCCGACGCCGGCCTGGTGCACAACGTCGCCTCGGATGCGCACAACACGGGGCGACGCCCGCCCGGGACACGCGAGCAGATCGGCGCCGCGGGACTCGGCGAGCTGACGGACTGGCTGACCGTGGAGGTGCCGCGCGCGATGCTCGATGGCGGGGAGGTCCCTCCCCGCCCGGAAGCTAGAGCAGGTGCACGAGCGCGATGATCATCCCGGCCAGCACGAAGATGACGATCGCGACCTGAGTCCAGATCCAGAAGGGCGACACTGCGCTCAGGTCGTGCGGATGATCAGGACCGAACAGGGGGCGTGGTGCGAGACCTTGTTCGGGACCGAGCCCAGCAGAAAGCGCTTGGCGCCGGTCATCCCCTTGTTGCCGACGACGATCAGGTCGGCGCCGATCTCCTCGGCGACGTCGAGGATCGCATCAGCCGGATCGCCTTGGCGGGCGTGGCGCTCGACCGTGACGCCGGCCGCCGCCGCGAGGTCCGACACGCCGCCGAGCGTGGACTCGACGTCCTCCCGCGGGCTGATCGCCCACTGGATGTCCTGCGGTGTGTCGCGGCGCTCGGTCATCAGGCGCGACTCCGGCACCGGCTCGTAGGCGGTCACGACGTCGAGCTTCGCGCCGACCGCGGCAGCGAGCGATATCGCCTGCTCGACGGCCTTCGCAGCGGTCTCGGAGCCATCGGTTCCGACAACGATCTTGTTGAACAACTGCAGCCTCCAGGCACGCTTGCCGACGGGCGCGATCATAGCCCGGCGGCGCCGCTAGCCCGGTGAGAACTCGCGTTCGGCGCGGCGCGCTTCACCGCTCGCCGGCGCGCTCGCGGCGGCCGCCACCGGCTGGGCGCTCGCGCCAGCCGCCGCCGGGGTCGACTGCTGTTCGATCCCGAACTCCCGGGCGGCGCGTCGGCGCTGCAGCGCCGGAGCGCCGGCCACGGATGCCTGCGCCCCTGCGCGCGCACGCACGGGGGCGCTGCGCGGCGCGGCTGCCGGCACGACTGCGGCGGTCGCTGCGGGCAGCGCTGCCGCCGCCCGCGGGGCGCGGTCGGGCCGACGCGCGGGGGCTGCATGGGGCAGGGTCAGGGCAACGCAGCCGGCGCCGACCGAGACCGCCAGCGCGCAGGTCGCCGCGACCTTCGCCGCACCGCCCGAGGCGAGCATCCAGCCCCCACCGGCGCCGGCGCTTCCGCCGGCCGCGCCGGCGTGGCCGCGCACCAGCGATGCCGTGATGCCCGGCGCGAGCACGATCGGCGGCAATACGGCCGCGAGTCCACGCAGCGCCTGGACGTGAGCGCGGCAGGCCGGGCAGTGGGAGAGGTGGGCCTCGGCGAGCTGCCGCCGCTCGCCGACGGGATCGAGCACGCCAAACGCGTAGGCGCGGATCAGCGAGCCCTGCTCGTCACACCATGCGCCGGCGGTGATCTGCGTGACCAGCGCGCCGACCTTCGCGGCAACGCCGGGCCGACCGTCGCTGCGGCCCTCCATCACGCGGCGCATCCGGCGCTCGCTGATCCCCAGGTGCTCGGCCGCCTCGGCCCGCGTCATCCCCTGCAGGTAGCAGAGCACCGCGGCGCGGCGCTCGAGCGGATCGAGCCGGCCGCTGAGGCCCTCGAGCAGCCCGCGCAGGCGGTCGCGATCGTCGAGCAGTCCGGCGAAGTCGGGTTCGACGCCGGGATCGAGCTCGTCGGAGCCCGCGCCGACCGGGAGCGGGACGGCCCCGCGACGTGCGCGCTCGCGCGCCGCCTGCTCATCGAGCGCGCGGCGATAGGTGACGAGCACCAGCCAGCCGGTCGGGTTCGCGACCTGCTCGCCGGCGAGCAGCTCGGCATAGAGCCCCTGCCAGGCCTGGGCGTAACAGGCCTCGAGGTCCGACGTGTCCAGACGCTGGCCGCCGGCGCGAAGTTTGCCCTCGACGCCGCGCAGCACGGCCGAGCGCTGGGCGGCGAAGTCGCGGCGCAGCGTCCGTTCTGCGCGATACCTGCGGAGTGCTGCGGGACTCACCGCACTGAGGTTATGTCTACCCGGTGCGATCTGCGCAGGTAGCGCGCGCACGATCGCTCTGCGCAGGGCGGCTGTCCGCCGGCCGGATGCTCAGCCCGCGCGCGGCGTGCGGGCAACGAAGTGCACGCCGCCGCTGCCCTCGAGCGAGAAACCCTCCCCCGCGCCGTCGGCGACGTCGAGCTCGAAGCGCGGCCGCCCGAGGCGCCGGTAGAGGTCGCCGTCGATGTAGAACGGCGCATCGGCGACCTCACCGAGCTTGACGTCATAGGGTCCGGGCGGGAGCTCCTCGCGGTGCAGGCACATCGGCGCGCTGCCGTCGCAGCAGCCTCCCGACTGGTGGAACACGAGCGGGCCGTGCTGCGCCCGCAGGCGCTCGATCAGCGCCGCGGCCTCAGCCGTTGCCGTGACCCGCTCGTCGTCCACTTTCTAGAAGAACCCCATCGCCTTCGGGTCGTAGCTCACGAGCATGCACTTCGTCTGCGAGTAGTGGTCGAGCATCATCAGGTGGTTCTCACGCCCGACACCGGACCCCTTGTAACCGCCGAAGGCGGCGTGCGCGGGGTACTGGTGGTAGCAGTTGGTCCAGACCCGGCCGGCCTGGATTGCGCGGCCCATCCGGTAGGCGCGCGAGCCGTCGCGGGTCCACACGCCGGCGCCGAGACCGTAGATCGTGTCGTTTGCGATCTCCAGCGCCTCGGCCTCGTCTTTGAAGGTGGTCACCGAGAGCACCGGCCCGAAGATCTCCTCCTGGAAGATCCGCATCGAGTTCTCGCCGCGGAACGCCGTCGGTTCGACGTAGTAGCCGCCCTCGAGTTCGCCCTCGAGAATCCGCCGCTCGCCGCCGATCAGCAGCTCGGCGCCCTCTTCGCGGCCGACGTCGATGTAGCCGAGGATCTTGTCGAGCTGCTGCTGGGAGTTCTGCGGTCCGAGCTGTGTCTCCGGGTCGAGCGGGTCACCTTGGCGGATCGCGCCGATGCGCGCGAGGCAGCGGTCCATGAACTCGTCGTAGATCGACTCGTGGATCAGTGCCCGCGACGGGCATGTGCAGACCTCGCCCTTGTTGAACGCGTAGAGCACGAGACCCTCGACAGCCTTGTCGGCGAACGCGTCGTCCTCCGCGAGCACGTCCGCGAAGAAGATGTTCGGCGACTTCCCGCCGAGCTCGGTCGTTGACGGGATCAGGTTCTGCGCCGCGTAGCCCATGATCAAGCGGCCCGTCACCGTCTCCCCGGTGAAGGCGATCTTCGCGATGCGCTTGTTCGACGCGAGCGCCCGGCCCGTTTCGGCCCCCGGCCCGTTGACGATGTTCAACACGCCCGGCGGGATCACGTCGCCCACCAGCTCGGCCAGCTTGAGGATCGACCACGGGGTCGAGCTCGCCGGCTTGACGACCGTGCAGTTGCCGGCGGCAAGCGCGGGAGCGATCTTCCACGCCGCCATCAGCAGCGGGAAGTTGAACGGGATGATCTGACCGACGACGCCGAGCGGCTCCCGGAAGTGGTAGGCGATCGTGTCCTTGTCGATCTCTGAGGTGCGTCCCTCCTCACCTCGGATCACGTCGGCGAAGTAGCGGAAATGGTCGATCGCGAGCGGGATGTCGGCGGCGATCGTCTCGCGCACGGGCTTGCCGTTGTCCCAGGTCTCTGCGACGGCGAGCATCTCGAGGTTCTCTTCCATGATGTCCGCGACCTTGTTCAGAACCGCCGACCGTTCAGCCAGCGAGCACTCGCCCCACGACTCCCGCGCAGCGTGCGCCGCGTCGAGCGCGAGCTCGATGTCCTCGGGTGTCGAGTGGGGCACCTGGCAGAACGCCTTTCCGGTGACCGGCGTCACGTTGTCCCGGTACTCACCGGCGACGGGCGCGACCCACTCCCCGCCGATGAAGTTCTCATACCTTGCGGAAACCGCCACCGGACTGCCTTGGGCGCCGGGCGCCGGGTGCGTGCGTGGATGCTCGATCGTGGCCATGTCTGCCTCCCGTGGAGTCGAAATCGTGGCTGTGCTCCCATTGGAGCGCCCGGCCGACCCCGGCGCATCCGTACATCTGTGCAGAGACCGGGCCGAAAAGGGCCTGCGCGAGCCGCGCAGGCGCCGGCGACGCCTCCATTCGCGGCGCTGTGCCGGATCCGCCTACCCGCCGGGCTGCCGCGCGGCCTCGGCGCCGAAGGCCTCGACCTGCGCATCGCAGAGCGCGCGGGGATCATCGCCGGTTTCCCGTCCCCGGTACCAGGCCACGGTCTCGACGAGCGAGCGGTCGGTGTCCCAGGGAACGCGCCAGCCGAGCAGCTCGCGCGCCCGGCTCGAATCGAGCGCCAGATACGGCGCCTCGCGGCCCGCGGGTTCGGGCTGCTCCTCGACCGTCAGGCGTCCGCCCCACAGTGCGGCGACCCGCTCGAGCACGGCGCGCACGGTCAGCTCGCCGTCGGCCGGGCCGAGGTTCAGGGCCGGGTCGCACGGCAGGCCTGCCGCGAGGCGCTCGCTGATCATCAGGTAGCCGGCGAGCGGTGCGAGCACGTGCTGCCACGGGCGCACCGCCCCGGGGTTGCGCACGACGATCGCGGCGTTTGCGAGCGCGGCCCGCGCGGCGTCCGCGAGCAGCCGGTCGGCGCTCCAGTCGCCGCCGCCGAGCACGTTCCCGGCGCGCGCGGTCGCGACGGGGAGATCGAACGCGCCCCGGTAGCCGGCCGTGACAATCTCCGCGGCGGCCTTCGAGGCCGAGTAGGGATCAGCGCCGCCGAGCGGGTCGCCCTCGCGCAGCGCCCGCGGCGGCCCGGCGAGCGAGTAGACCTTGTCGCTGGTGACGACGAGCGCCGCCGGCGTCCCGTGGCGGCGCACGGCCTCCAGGACGTTGACGGTCCCGCGGACGTTGACGTCAAACGTCGCGGCGGGCTCCGCGAACGAGTGGCGCACGAGCGGCTGGGCAGCCATGTGGATCACGACGTCGGGTGCCGCAGCCGCGAAGGCCTCACGGACGTCGCGCTCATCGCGAACGTCACCGATGCGGTGTTCGAGCAGCTCGGCGACGCGCGCCTCGGCGAACAGCGACGGGTCGGTCGGCGGCTCGAGCGCCAGACCGTGGATCCGCGCGCCGATCTGCGCGAGCCAGATCGCGAGCCAGGCGCCCTTGAAGCCGGTGTGCCCGGTCAGCAGGACGCGGCGTCCGCGCCAGAAGTCGAGGTCGATTTGCACAGCGGTGCATCTTCCAGCAAACCACCGGCGGCGGCGCGCCGCTAACGTCGCGGCCCGATGGGACGCGTGCTGCTAACCGACTGGGAGGGGCCGATCGCGACCGCCCTGGTGCGTGCGCTGCTCGCCGACCCCGGCTACGACGTCCGCGTGCTCGCCCCGACCCCGCCCCCGGCGTGGGTCGCCGAAAGCTGCGAGGTCGTCCATGCCGCGATGCCCTCGGCCGAGCACCTGCGGGGCTGCGCGACGGTCGTCGATCTCGCGGCCTGCCGGCCGGTCGACCGCGAGGCACTCGCCGGATGGCCGCTCACGCTCGGCCAGGCATGGCAGCACGCCGCGGCCGCGGCGGCGTTCGCGGCGTGCGAGGCGCAGTCGGCGCGGCTCGTGCACGTCGGCGCGCCGGCCGGCACGCTCGACGGCGCCGGCGCCGCCGCGCAGGCCGCGCGTGGCGCGGCGGCGCTGTGCAGCGCCGCCGAACAGCAGGCGGGGATCGCGGCACTCGTCCTGTGGCCCTTCGGACCCCTGTGGCCCGGCGTCGACGCCGGCACGCCCGGCTCGCCCGGTGTCCTCGGTGCCCTGATCGAGAGCTGCCTGGCCGGTCGCGCGATGGCGATCCCGCCTGCGCCCTGGCGCGGCGCCTTCACCGCCGTCGAGGACATCGCGGACGGCGTGCTCGCGGCGCTGGCGAGTGACGCACGCGGCAGCTACGACCTCGCGGGCAGCTGGCAGCCCGACGGGCCGCGTCTTGGAGAGCTCGCCCGCGAGCTGACCGGCACGCGCCGTCGGGCCTCGAGCGCCGCCGCGGCGCTGCCCGAGCTGCGCGAGCGCGCGGCCGATCGCGCCGCCGCGAGGGCCGCTTTCGCCTTCTCGCCGAAGGGGCCGCCGCGCCCGGCGATCGAGGCGATCGCCGCGAGCCTCGCCGCCGAGGCGATCGGCCGCGACAGCTAGGCTGCGCGGCATGGCCGAGCGGCGCTCCGCGCTCATCACAGGGATCACCGGCCAGGACGGTTCGTACCTGGCGGAACTCCTGCTCGACGAGGGTTACGAGGTCCACGGAATGGTCCGCCGCGCCTCGACGGAGAAGTCCGAGCGGATCGACCACCTGCGCGACCGGATCACGCTGCACCAGGGCGACCTGCTCGACCAGCGCTCGCTCGTCGACGCGATGCGCGCGGCCCAGCCGACGGAGATCTACAACCTCGCCGCGATGTCGTTCGTGGCCGTCTCCTGGATCCAGCCCACGCTGACCGCCGAGTTCACCGGCGTCGGTGTCACGCGGATGCTCGAGGCGATGCGCGAAGTCTGCCCGGAGGCGCGCTTCTACCAGGCCTCCTCCAGCGAGATGTTCGGCAAGGTGCTCGAGGTCCCGCAGACCGAGCGCACACCGTTCTACCCTCGCTCGCCCTATGGCGTCGCAAAGGTCTACGGCCACTTCATCACCGTCAACTACCGCGAGTCCTACGGGCTGCACGCGACCTCGGGGATCCTCTTCAACCACGAGTCCCCGCGCCGCGGGCTCGAGTTCGTGACGCGCAAGATCACCTGGCATGCGGCGGCGATCCGAAACGGACTGGCGAAGGAGCTGCGCCTGGGCAACCTCGACGCCGAGCGCGACTGGGGCTACGCCGAGGACTATGTGCGGGCGATGTGGCTGATGCTCCAGCACGACACGCCGTCGGACTATGTGATCGCGACCGGCAAGACGCATTCGGTGCGCGAATGCTGCGAGATCGCCTTCGACGAGGCCGGCCTCGGCGACTACACGCCCTACGTGCAGATCGATCCGGCGTTCGTCCGCCCGGCCGAGGTCGACCAGCTGATCGGCGACGCCTCGAAGGCCGAGCGCGAGCTCGGCTGGCGTCCGGAGACGACCTTCGAGGAGCTGATCCGCCTGATGACACGAGCCGACCTAGAGGCGCTCCAGCCCGTCTGAACCGTGCTCGTACCGCTGTTTGACACGCGCGGCCCGCTCGCGCCGCTCGAGCCCGAGATCCGCGCCGCAATCGACCGCGTGCTCGAGTCCGGGCGCTACATCCTCGGCCCCGAAGTCGCGAGCTTCGAGCGCGAGTTCGCCGAGTACTGCGGCGTGGCGCATGCCGTCGGGGTGGCCAACGGAACCGACGCGCTGACGATCGCCCTGCGCGCGATGGGCGTCGGACCCGGCGACGAGGTGATCGTCCCCTCGTTCTCCTTCTACGCCTCGGCCGAGGCGATCCCGCCGACCGGCGCAGTGCCGGTCTTCTGCGATATCGACCCCGAGACGTTCTGCATCACCGCCGAGACGGTCCGCGCCGCGATCAGCGAGCGCACCAAGGCCGTCGTCGCGGTCCACCTGTTCGGGAACATGGTCGACGTCGAGTCGATCGCCGCGCTCGGCGTCCCGGTCCTCGAGGACGCCGCGCAGGCCGCGGGCTCGCGGCTCGACGGGCGCCGCGCAGGGTCGCTCGGTACCGCCGCGACCTTCTCGTTCTTCCCGTCCAAGAACCTCGGCTGTTTCGGCGACGGCGGGATGATCACGACCGACGACACGTCGGTCGCCGACGCCGCACGAACGCTGCGCTTCCACGGCTCGCGCGACAAGGTCCACTACGAGCAGGTCGGCTACAACTCGCGCCTGGATGAGCTGCAGGCCGCGATCCTGCGCGTGCAGCTGCCGCATCTGGACAGCTGGGCCGACGGCCGCCGTGCGGGGGGCGCGTACTACGCGGCGTCCGCCTTGGCCGAGAGCGCGCAGCTGCCCACGCCCACGCCCGGGTGCGAAGCGGCCTGGCACCTGTACGTCGTCCAGAGCGAGGATCCCGACGCGCTTCACGAGCGCCTTGAGCAGGCCGGCATCGATTCGCGCGCCTACTACCGCACGCCGATCCACCGCCAGCCGGCGATGGCGCCCTGGTCGGCGGGCGTTGAGCTGCCGATGACCGAAGCTGCCGCCGAGCGTCACCTCGCGCTGCCGATCAGCCCGCTGTTCGCTCTCGACGCGGCCGACGCTGTGGCCGCCGCCGCGCGCGGCTAGCGCCAGCGCTCCAGCAGATCCTCGTCCCGCACCTCGCGCACAACGCGCGCCGGCACGCCCATCACGACGGCGCGCTCGGGGACGTCGGCGACGACGACTGCGCCGGCTGCGACGTATGCCTCCGCGCCGATGCGGATCCCGGGCGCGAGCACCGCCCCGCCGCCGATCCGGCTGGCCCGGCCGATGTGCGGGCCGCGCAGTGCGAAGTCGCGGCCGTGCCGGCCCATCGTGTTGTCGTTGGTGCAGATCACGCCCGGCCCCACGAAAGCGTCGTCCTCGACCGTCGTGAAGGCCGTGAGGTAGACCGAGGTCTGGATCCGCACGCGGTCGCCGACGCTCACGTCGTTGTCGACCACGCTGCCCCGCCCGATCAGGCTGCGCTCGCCGATCCGTGCGCGCTCGCGGACGTAGGACTGGTCGCCGACGATCGCGCCGGCACCGATCTGCGCCCCGGCGAACAGCACGGCGCCGGCGCCGACCGACACGTCGCCGCCGAGCTCCAGCGGCCCGAGCTCGCGGCCGCGGGCCTGCGAGGCGGGTGCGAGCTTCGGGGCCTTGCCGAGCACGACGTGGTCCTCGATCGCGCAGCCGGAGCCGATCCGGCAGCCTGCGTGCACGACGACGAACGCACCGAAGCTGACGTCGTCGGCGACCTGGGCGCCGTCGGCGATCAGCGGGCCGGCGTTCACAGGCGGACCACGTTCGGCGCAGGGCTCGTCACGCCGCGCAGGTCGAGTACCTGGTCGCTGAGCAGCGCGAGGTGGTCATGGTCGACCCCGTCGTGCGCGGTGACGATGATCGCCAGGCCGGCACCCTGGCAGAGCCCCGTCAACTCGGTGCTCTCGAGCTCGAACTCCGGGAGCGCCGGCACGTGCGGGTCGTAGTAGCCGACCTCCGCTCCGAGTCCCCGCAGCAACTGGATGATCTTCAGTGCGGGCGACTCGCGCAGGTCGCCGACGTTCGGCTTGTAGGCGACGCCGATGACCGCGATCCGCGAGTCGCGCACCGGCTTGCTCTTCGCGTTGAGCATCCGCTCGGCCTTGCCGACGCAGTGGTAGGGCATCTGCTGGTTGATCTTGCCCGCGAGCTCGACGAACTCGGCCGACATGTCGAACTCGCGCGCCCGCCAGCTCAGGTAGAAGGGGTCGACCGGCAGGCAATGCCCGCCCATCCCCGGCCCCGGGGTGAAGCGCATGAAGCCGTACGGCTTCGTGGCGGCGGCATCGATCACCTCCCAGACGTCGATGTCCATCCGGTCGGTGAGCATCGCGAGCTCGTTGACGAGCGCGATGTTGACCGAGCGGAAGATGTTCTCGAGCAGCTTCGCGAGCTCGGCGGCCTCCGGGCGCGAGAGCACGACGAGCTCGTCGCAGACGTGGGCGTAGAGCGCACGCGCGCGCTCGGCTGAGTCCTCGGTCAGGCCGCCGATCAGCTTCGGGGTGTTGCGCAGGGTGAAGTCGGTGCGCCCCGGGTCCACGCGCTCGGGCGAATAGGCGAGCGTGAAATCCCTGCCCGCGACAAGTCCGCCTGCTTCGAGCAGTGGCGCGAGTTTCTCCCGCGTCGTGCCGGGCCAGGTAGTGGACTCGAGCACGACGAGCTGCCCGGCGCGCAGCACGCCCGCGAGCGTCTGAGCCGAGGCGATCAGCGGCCCCAGGTCCGGTTCGCGGTTCGCGGTCAGGGGGGTCGGGACGCAGATCAGGACTGCGTCCACGTCTGCCAGCGCGGCGTAATCGGTGGTCGCCGTGAAACGGCCCGCGACCGCCGCGAGCGCCGCGGGCGGGACGTCCTCGATGTAGGACGCACCGCTGGCGAGCGCCGCGATCCGGCGCTCGTCGATGTCGACCGCGACCACGTCGAAGCCCTCGCCGGCAAACGCCACAGCGAGCGGCAGCCCGACGTAGCCGAGCCCGATGACTCCGACCGAGGGCATCCAGTGCGCCAGTCTACGTCGCGGCGGGGCGGCCGACCGCCTCCTGCAGCTCCCGCACGTCGTGCCGGACCATGCCTTCGACCAGCTGCTCGAAGCTGATCTCGGGCCGCCAGCCGAGCTTGCGCCGTGCGCGATCCGGGTCGCCGACGCTCGGCGTGGCCTCGGGGGGCCGGCGCAGCGCGTCATCGACGACAACGTAGTCGCGCGAGTCGAGTCCGACGCTGGCGAAGGCGATCGTCGCGAGTTCGCCGACGGTGTGCCCGACGCCGCTCGCGAGCACGTAGTCGTCGGGCTCGGGCGCGTCGGCCATCAGCACCAGGCCCCGCATCATGTCGCGTGCGTGCGACCAGTCGCGGACCGCCTCCAGCGAGCCGAGCGACAGCGACTCGGCGGCCCCCAGCGAGATCGCCGCGGCACCGCGCGAAACACGGCGCGAGACGAACTGCTCCGGTCGCCGCTCGGACTCGTGGTTGTAGAGGATCGCCGAGCTGGCGTGCAGCCCGCGCCCGCTGCGCATCGCGCCAACGAGGTGGTGCGCGGCGAGCTTCGCCACGGCGTAGGGGTTGGTCGGCCGGAAAGGAGTGTCCTCGCGTTGGGGGCTCTCGGGGGCATCGCCGAACATCGCGCCCGAAGAGGCGACGACGAGGCGCGTGGCGGGGAGCTCCTCCGCGACGACCGCGAGCAGCTCGGCGCACGAGCCGGCGATCGCCGCGACATATTCCGCGGGCCGCAGCCAGGAGTCGGGAACGAACGACGGCGCGGCGAGATGGAAGATCCGCTCCGGGACCCTCGTCAGCACCGCGTCGCGCAGGCTTGCGCGATCAAGCAGGTCGCCGCGCACGAACTCGATGTCGCCGGCGAGATGCCCGACGACGGCGAGCGTCTCTTCGCCGGGCCGAACAAGGCCGGCGACGCGCCAGCCGTCGGCGAGCAGCAGTTCGGCCAGGTAGGAGCCGTCCTGGCCGGATACGCCGGTGATCAGTGCGGTCCCGGGGCTCACGCCCCGAGCTTACGAGGCGGGGCCCACGACACACCCCGCGCCGGGAAACCTAGACTCCGCGAATGCCACACGTCGCGCTTATAGATGAGCCCGCGCGAGGCGTGAGCGACCGCCTCGAGGTCGCGGCCCGCGAGAGCGCGCTGGCGGCGGTCCGCGAGGCCGGCGCGCAGGTCGAGCGCTTCACCCTCGCGGCGCGGCGCGTGCCGGCGCCCGCCGACGGCGTGGCAGTGCGCCACCTCTTCGGCTGGAGCGCGCCGCGGGCGCTGCGTCGCGCGCTCGCGCGAAGCGGCGAGTTTGACCTGCTGCACACCTGCAGCACCGCGACGGCGCGGATCGCGGCGCGCGCCCGCCCCGATCTGCCGCTGCTGATCGAGTACGACGGCGAGGCGCTGCTCGCAGGCGAGCCGGCCGAGGAGCTGACCCTCGCGGCGGTCGTCGTGGTGCCCAGCACCGGGGTCGCCCATGCAGCTCAGGCGGCGGGCGCTCGTGTGGCGCTGGTCGTGGCGCCCGGCTGCGCGGGACCGGTCGGGGGCCACGCCCCGTGGCCCGATCCGCCGCGCCTGGTCAGCGCCGCGCCGCTGGTCGGCCGCCAGCGCCACGGCGACGTCCTGCGCACGCTCGCAGTGCTCGGTGACCGCTACCCGACGCTGCGCTACGACGTAATCGGCGAAGGCCCCGAGCGCGAGGCGCTGGGCGCGCTCGCCGAGCGCCTCGGAGTCCAGGCGCGGATCGACTGGCATGGACCGCTCGAAGCCGACGCGGCGCGCGAGCGCCTCGGCGCGGCGACGATCCTCGCGATGCCCTCGGTCGACGAGCCGTTTGGCGTCGCGTACATCGAGGCGATGGCGGCCGGCGTGCCGGCGATCGGCTGCCGCGGGGAGCCCGGCCCGGAGGAGATCGCGGCGGCGGGAGACGGCATCACGCTCGTTCCCCCCGGCGACATCGAGCGCCTTTCGCAGCGCATCGACGAGCTGCTGGGCGATCCCGCGCGGCTGCGCGAGGCGAGCATGCGCGCCCGTGCCACCGCGGCCGAGCACTTCTCGCTCGCCCAGCACGCGGAGCTGATGCTCGCCGCATACGGCGCGGCGGCCGCGCGCTAGGCCTTCCGCGCGCTCGCCAGGAGCTGGGCACGCATGCCCGGCAGCCCGCCGGCGCCGCGGATCGCGGTGATCGCGAAGCCCGCACCGGTGAGGACGCTGCGCAGTGAGCGCGCGGTGTAGGCGTGCAGCTCGTCCGAGCGCGGGTCAAGGCGCCGCGCGGCGTACGGCGGCCACAGCGCCATCGCCCCGAGCGCGAGCGGCCCGAGGTCGGGCACCGCGACCGCGAGCCCGCCGCGCGGGCGCAGGACGCGCCGGATCTCGGCCAGCAGCGCGTCGGTGTCGGCCACGTGCTCGAGCGTCTCGCCACACCAGACGACGTCGAACTCGCCGTCCGCGAGCGCCCAGTCGCCGTGCTCGTCGGCGCGCAGCAGGCGCGCATCCGGGCAGCGCCGGCGTGCGCGCCGCAGCGCCTCCTCGGCGACGTCCAGCGCCGTCACCACGGCGCCGGCGGCCAGGAGCCGCTCGGTGATTCGCCCGTCGCCGCAGCCGACGTCGAGCACGCGGTCGCCGGCGGCGACGTGTTCGAGCGCGAACGCGGCACGCAACTCGAGGTGCGGCGGCTCGAGCTCCTCGGGCAGGCTTGCCCAGATCGCTTCGTGCAGCGGGCTGCCGGCCATCGCCGCGGCCGCTCAGCGGCCGCCGATGAGCATCTCCACGCCGGTGTCCTCGATCGTGCGCTCGAGGCCCTCGCGCAGCCCGACCTCGGGCGCCCAGCCGAGCAGCTCACGGGCGAGCGAGATGTCCGGCTTGCGCTGTTTCGGATCGTCGGTCGGGAGCGCCTCGAAGATGATCTGCGACGTCGAGTCGGTGAGCTCCTTGATCGTCTCGGCAAGCTCGAGCAGCGTGAACTCGTCGGGGTTGCCGATGTTCACGGGGTTGTGGTACCCCGACTCCGAGAGCGCGATGATCCCGCGGATCAGGTCGCTGACGTAACAGAACGAGCGGGTCTGGCCGCCGTCGCCGAAGACCGTGATCGGACGGTTCTGGAGTGCCTGGCGCAGGAACGTCGGGATCGCGCGACCGTCGTGCGGGCGCATCCGGCTGCCGTACGTGTTGAAGATCCGCACGATCGCCGTGTCCACGCCCTGCTGGCGGTGGTAGGCCATCGTCAGGGCCTCGGCGTAGCGCTTGGCCTCGTCGTAGACGCCGCGCGGGCCGATCGGGTTGACGTGCCCCCAATAGGTCTCGGGCTGCGGGTGCACGTGCGGGTCGCCGTAGACCTCGCTCGTCGAGGCGATCAGGAACCTCGCGCGCTTGGCCTTCGCGAGCCCGAGCGTGTGGTGGGTCCCGTAGGAGCCGACCTTCAGCGTGTGCAGCGGCAGGCGCAGGTAGTCGATCGGCGAGGCCGGCGAAGCCAGGTGGTAGACGAAGTCGACGGGCTCGTCGACGAAGTACGGCTCGATGATGTCCGCGTTGAGGTGGAAGAACGCGTCAGGGTCACGAATGTGGGCGATGTTCGCCAGCGACCCGGTCTCCAGGTTGTCGACGCAGATCACGCGGTTCCCGCGAGCGATCAGCTCGTCACACAGATGCGATCCCAGGAACCCGGCGCCGCCGGTCACCAAGCAGGTGGACATGGGCGCAGGATAAACGAGCGGGGCGGCCCTCTGGCCGGATGAATGATCGCCCGCATATCATTGGCGCCGTGAGCAAGAGCACAGACGGCGCGGCGCGCGCCGAGCGAGCGACGATCGCGCCGATCGTCGGCCCCGACGACGTACGCCGCTTCACCGACTCCGGCATCGAGATCGACGAGCTCTACACCGAGGCCGACCTCCCGGACGAGCTCGACCTCGGCGCCCCGGGTGACTACCCGTACACCCGCGGCGTGCACCGCGAGATGTACCGCAAGCAGACGTGGACGATGCGCCAGTACGCGGGCTACGCCTCGGCGAAGGAGTCCAACGAGCGCTACCGCTATCTGCTCTCGAAGGGATCGACGGGCCTGTCGATGGCATTCGACCTGCCGACGCAGCTCGGCCTGGACTCCGACAACCCGCGCTGTCTGGGCGAGGTCGGACGGACGGGCGTCGCGATCGACACGATCGACGACATGCGGACCGTCTTCGACGGGATCCCGCTCGACCAGGTCTCGACGTCGATGACGATCAACGCGCCGGCCGCGGTCCTGCTGCTGCTCTACGAGCTGGTCGGCGAGGAGCAGGGCGTGCCGAGCGAGAAGCTGCGCGGCACGACGCAGAACGACGTCCTCAAGGAGTACATCGCGCGGGGCAACTACATCTACCCGCCGGAGCCGACGATGCGCCTGACGACCGACATCTTCCGCTACTGCGCGGAGCACGTCCCGCGCTGGAACACGATCTCGATCTCCGGGTACCACTTCCGGGAGAAGGGCTGCTCCGCGGTCCAGGAGGTCGCGTTCACGCTGTCCTCGGGGATCGCCTACGTCCAGGCGGCGATCGATTCCGGACTCGACGTCGACGACTTCGCGCCGCGTCTGGCGTTCTTCTTCAACGGCCACAACAACGTCTTCCAGGAGGTCGCGAAGTTCCGCGCCGCGCGGCGAATGTGGGCGAAGATCATGCGGGAGCGGTTCGGCGCCAAGCACGAGCGCTCGCTGATGCTGCGTTTCCACACCCAGACGGGAGGCGTCACGCTGACCGCCCAGCAACCGGAGAACAACATCGTGCGCGTCGCGCTGCAGGGCTTCGCGGCGGTCTGCGGCGGAACGCAGTCGCTGCACACCAACGGCTTCGACGAGGCGCTGGCACTGCCGACCGAGCGCGCGGCGAAGATCGCGCTGCGCACGCAGCAGATACTCGCGAGCGAGTCGGGCGCCGCCGACACCGTCGACCCTTTCGCGGGCTCCTACTTCGTGGAGGCGCTGACCGACGAGATCGAAGGCCGCGCGGGAGAACTGATCGCGAAGGTCGACGAGCTCGGCGGTTCGGTCAACGCGATCGAGTTCATCACCAACGAGATCGACGAGTCGGCGTGGGGCTACCAGGAGCGCTACCGCCTCGGTCAGGACATCGTCGTCGGTGTCAACGCCTACGAGGAAGAGGACATCGAGGTCCCGGACCTGCTCCGCGTCGATCCCGCTTCCGAGCGCGAACAGGTGGAGCGCCTGACGCGCTTCAAGGCCGAGCGCGACGGCGAGCTCGTCGACCGCCGCCTCGACGAACTGCGCGACGCGGCGCGCGGCAGCGAGAACCTGCTGCCGGCGATCAAGGAGGCGCTGCGCGAGCACTGCACGCTCGGCGAGGTCAGCGGCGCGATGCAGGACGTATTCGGCCAGTACCGCGCGGGCGCCTGAACGCGATGGCGCCCGCGATCTCCGCCTACGAACTGGTCACCGCGCTGCACGTGATTGCGGTGACCGTCGCATTCGGTGTCGTCTTCGCCTTCCCGCTGATCCGCTCGGCCGCGGCGAGCGGCGCCGGGCCCGCTGCGGCGCGGCGGCTCGAATACACGGTTGCGCGCTACCTGATCAACCCCGGACTGCTGGTCGTCCTGGCCGCCGGCATCTACCTCGCGAGCTCCGGCCACCACTGGAAAGAATTCTTCGTGCAGTGGGGACTGGCGGCGGTGATCGTGATCGGCGCCCTCGTCGGCGCGATCCTGATCCCGTCCGCGAAAAAGGCCGAGCAGCTCGCCGGCCAGCCCGAGGCGGCGCCGCTCGAACGGCGTCTGGCGATCGTCGGCTGGGCGATCAGCCTGATCGTCGTGGTGACGATCGTGCTGATGGTCGGCCAGGTCTAGCCGCGGCTACGCTGGGGCGATGAGCGAGCGTTACAGGGTCGCCGTCGTCGGAGCGACCGGGCAGGTCGGCACGTTGATGCTCGAGCTGCTGCGTGAGCGCGAATTCCCGGCCTCGGAGATCGTGCCGTTCGCCTCCGAGCGCTCGGTCGGCCGGGAGCTGGACGGTGGTTTGGTGGTACGCGAGCTGAGCGGAGGAGACGGTCCAGGGCTTTGACATCGCGTTGTTCTCCGCCGGCGGCATGATCTCCGGCGCCTGGGCGCCGCACTTCGCAGCCGCCGGTGCGGTCGTGATCGACAACTCCTCCCGCTGGCGGATGCAGGACGACGTGCCGCTGGTCGTCAGCGAGGTCAACCCCGACGCGCTCGCGGGCCACCGCGGGATCATCGCCAACCCGAACTGCTCGACGATGCAGATGGTCGTCGCGTTGAAGCCGATCTACGACGCCGCCGGGATCGAGCGACTCGTGGTCTCCACCTTCCAGGCGGTCTCGGGCACGGGCCGGCGCGCGGTCGACGAGCTGCTGGACCAGTCCCACGCGATCCTGCACGAAGTCGAGCCGCCGGAGCCCGAGCTCTACGCGCATCGCATCGCCTTCAACGCGCTGCCCCACGCCGGCTCGTTCGCGCCCGGCGAGGACCACACCGACGAGGAGCGCAAGCTGATGAACGAGACGCGCAAGATCCTCGACGACCAGGGGATCAAGATCAGCGCGACCTGCGTGCGCGTGCCGGTGCTCAACGGCCACTCGGAGGCTGTCAACGTCCAGACGCGCGAGCCGCTGACCCCCGAGCGTGCCCGCGAGCTGCTCGCGGCGGCGCCGGGCGTGGTCGTCGCCGACGACCCGCAGCGCGCCCTCTACCCGCTGGCCAGCGAGGCCTCCGGGCGCGACGAGGTGTTCGTCGGACGGATCCGGCGCGACCCCGGAAACGAGCGGGCGCTCGACGTCTGGATCGTCGCCGACAACCTGCGCAAGGGCGCCGCGACGAACGCCGTCCAGCTCGCCGAGCTCGTCGTCGAGCGCGGACTGCTGGCCGCGCGAGCCTAGGCCGCACGGCGAGGATCCCGCGCTATGGCCAATCCCCACGAGGCGAACACGCAGTCGGCGCGGAGCGCGAGCTCGCGCCAGGGCTCAAAAAACAGCCGCGCCTGACAGCACCGGAAACCTACGAGGAGCGGCTCGCCCAGCTCAACGAATTGCGCGAGTCGGCGGCCCACTGGTCCCCCGAGGCCGAGGAGAAGCAGCACAGCCGCGGCAAGAAAACCGCGCGCGAGCGCGTTGAGTCGCTGCTCGACCCGGGTTCCTTCCAGGAGCTCGACACCTTCGTGCGCCACCGCACCCACGAGTTCGGCATGCAGGACAGCCGGCCGTGGGGCGACGCCGTGGTCACCGGCCACGGCACGATCGACGGCCGCACCGTCTGCGTCTTCAGTCAGGACTTCACGGTCTTCGGCGGCTCGCTGGGCGAGGTGATGGGCGAAAAGATGTGCAAGATCATGGACCTCGCGGCCAAGATCGGCTGCCCGGTGATCGGCATCAACGACTCCGGCGGCGCGCGGATCCAGGAGGGCGTCGTTTCGCTCGGCGCCTACGGCGACGTCTTCGTACGCAACGTGAAGTGCTCGGGCGTGATCCCGCAGATCAGCCTGATCATGGGCCCGTGCGCAGGAGGCGCGGTCTATTCGCCGGCGATCACCGACTTCATCTTCATGGTCAAGGAGACCAGCCACATGTTCATCACGGGCCCCGACGTGATCAAGACGGTCACCGGCGAGGAGGTCGGCTTCGAGGAGCTCGGCGGCGCGATGAGCCACAACACAAAGTCGGGGGTCGCGCACTTCGCCTCCGAGGACGAGGAGGCCTGCCTGCAGGACTGCCGGTACCTCGTCGGGTTCCTGCCGCAGAACAACATGCAGAGTCCCCCGCGCGTGGCGCCGACCGACGACCCGCTGCGGATGGATCCGGAGCTCGACCATGTCGTCCCGGACAACCCGAACAAGCCGTACGACATGCGCGACGCGGTGCGGCGGATCGTCGACGACGGGGAGTTCTTCGAGGTCCACGAACACCACGCGAAGAACATCATCTGCGGCTTCGCGCGCCTGGACGGATACGCCGTCGGCGTCGTCGGCAACCAGCCCAACCAGCTCGCCGGCGTGCTCGACATCGATGCCTCGGCGAAGGCCGCGCGGTTCGTGCGCACCTGTGATGCGTTCAACATTCCGCTGCTGACGTTCTGCGACGTGCCGGGCTTCCTGCCCGGGACGGCGCAGGAGTGGGGCGGCATCATCCGTCACGGGGCGAAGCTGCTCTACGCGTTCACCGAGGCGACCGTGCCGAAGTTGACGATCGTCACGCGCAAGGCCTACGGCGGGGCCTACGACGTGATGGCATCCAAGCACCTGCTCGCGGACTTCAACTTCGCCTGGCCGACGGCCGAGGTCGCCGTGATGGGCGCCGAGGGCGCCGTGAACATCATCTACCGGCGCGACCTCGCCGGGAGCCCGACGCCCGACGAGCGGCGCAAGAAGCTGATGGACGACTACAAGGCGCGCTTCGCGAATCCCTACACGGCGGCCGAGCGCGGCTACCTCGACGACGTGATCATCCCGCACGAGACGCGGCCCAAGCTGATCACGGCGCTGCGCACGCTGCTGACCAAGCGCGAACCCGGCCCCCGGCGCAAGCACGGGAACATCCCGCTGTAGTGGTGAACCGCCGCCCGCAGGTCGAGCTCTTCGCCCCCTCCGCGAGCGGCGAGGAGGCGGCTGCCGTGGCGGCCGCGATCGAGCGCTTCATGCGCGACCACGCACCCGTGGTGATCGACGTCCCGGAGAGTGTCGACGGCTGGACACGGGCGGCGCTTGTCGAAGGCGTCGGGCGCGACGAGCGCCACGATTCGCCGGATCCCTGGATCCTGTAAACACCTGAAACTTACTCGGGATTAGGGTGTTATAGTGGCGGCTTCGCCGGACCTCCGGCGGACCAACGCGATGACCCCACCGACCACCCAGACCGGACGCGGGACACTCGAGGACCCAGAGGTCCTCCAGAACGTCCCCGGACACGTGATCCCGATCCTCGAGCGGGAGTTCGACGACTTCTCGACCGAGGCGGGCCGCTTCATGGCCGGACAGGTCGCCGAGGACGAGTTCATCAAGTTCCGCCTGCGCCAGGGCGTCTACGGCCAGCGCCAGCCCGACGTGCAGATGATCCGCGTGAAGCTCCCGTTCGGCGGTGTGACACCCGAGCAGCTCGACGCTTTCGCGAGCGTGATCGAGCGCTACGCGCCGCTGCGCAAGGGCCACGTCACGACACGCCAGTGCATCCAGATCCACCACATTCCGCTGCCGGAAATGGAGCCGCTGATGCGCGAGATCTCCGAGGCCGGCCTTTCCAGCCGCGAGGGCTGCGGCAACACCGTACGCAACGTCACGGCCGACCCCTGGGCCGGCGTCGCGACAGACGAGCTGTTCGACATCACCCCCTACGCCGCCGCCTACGCGCGCTATTTCGTGCGCCACCCGACGACGCAGGCGATGCCGCGCAAGGTCAAGACCGCCTTCGACGGCAGCCCGCAGGACCGCGCGATCTCAACGATCCACGACATCGCCTTCCGCGCGCGGGTGCGCGAGATCCCGGGCCGCGGCGAGGTCCGCGGCGTCGAGATCCTCGTCGGCGGCGGCACCTCGATCATGCCGCGCACGGCCAAGGTGCTGTCCGAGTTCGCCGAGCTCGAGAACGGCGAATACCTGCGGATCGCAGAGGCCGTCTTCAGGATCTTCGACCGCCAGGACTGGCTGCGCGTCAACCGCGCCCGGGCCCGTATCAAGGTCTTCGTCGACAAGTACGGCATCGACGAGCTACGCCGCCAGGTCGACGAGGAGCTCACCGGCGACTGGGTCGCCGAACGCGACTTCTCGATCGAGCCGCTGCTGTTCGAGGATGACGAGCAGGCCTCGGCGCCCGCTCCGCGCCCCGGCGCCCCCGCGGTCCCCAACGGGGATCTGCGCGACTACGACCAGTTCGCCGCCGCGAACGTCCGCCCGCAGCGCCAGGACGGCTTCGTGACCGTCGAGGTGCGCATCCCCGCGGCGACCTCGAGCCCGAGCAGCTGCGCGGGCTCGCCGAGATCATGCGCGAATACTCCGGGGGCTACGCCCGCACGACGATCCAGCAGAACCTGCTGCTGCGCTGGGTGCGCACCGAGACCGCATACGAGGTCTACCGCGCGCTCGGCGCGCTGGGCCTCGACGCGTCGGGCGCGCGCGAGGTCACCGACGTCGTCTCCTGCCCCGGCACCGACTCCTGCAAGCTCGGGATCACGAGCTCGATGGGGCTCAACCGCGCGATCCAGGAGCGCCTCGAGGCACTGGACCTGCGCGACGAGCTGGTGCGCGCGATGCAGATCCGGATGAGCGGCTGCCCGAACGGCTGCTCCCAGCACCACGTCGCGGACATCGGCTTCTATGGCGCTTCGATCAAAGCCGGCGAGCACACGATCCCCGCGTACGTCCCCCACGTGGGCGGCGTTTCGCTCGGCGGAGAGGCACAGTTCGGAGCGCGCCTGAAGGTGCGCCTGCCCGCCAAGCGCGTGCCCGAGGCCGTCGAGCGCTGGATCCGTCTTTATGAAGCGCAGCGCCTCGACGGCGAGACATGGAAGAATTTCGTACAGAGGGCTGGGACCGCGCCCATCGAAGATGCGGTGAGCGATCTCACCCTGCCGATCGAGTTCGGTCTCGCAACGATGGATGCCTTCATCGATTGGAACCGGCAGGTACCCTTCAAAGTCGAGCGAGGAGAGGGCGAGTGCGCAGTCTGACACCCAAGATGGAGTCCGCAGAGCCGCAGAGCCCCGCCGATGCCGCAACCGGCGCCGGCGCGAGCGCGGTGGCGACCGACGCGGCGCTCAGCCTGACGCACACGCTGCGCGAGGCCGCACGCCACGGTTCGCTCGCGGTGCTCCTGTGCTCCTTCCAGAAGGAGGAGTCGGTGCTGATCGACGAGCTGCTGCGGCTCGACCAGGGGACCGGCCGCGCCGTGCGCATCGTGACGATCGACACCGGCGTGCTGTTCCCCGAGACGCTCGACACGTGGCGCAAGTTCGAGGAGCGCTACGGCGTCCAGATCGAGGTCGAGGACGCCAAGAGCCCGGACACGCCCTGGTCCGGGCCGGAGCACTGCTGCTCGGCTGCCCAAGGTCCAGGCGCTCGAAGATCGCTCGAGGACGCCGCGGCGTGGGTCACCGGGATCCGCCGCGAGCAAGGCCCGACGCGGGCGAACACCGAGCTGATCGAACGCGACGAGCGCCGCGGGCTGTGGAAGTACAACCCGCTGGCGCTCTGGACCGAAAAGGACATCTGGCGCCGGATCCACGAGCGCGACCTGCCGTACAACCCGCTGCACGACCAGGGCTACTCGTCGATCGGCTGCGCGCCGTGCACGAAACCCGGGAGCGGGCGCGAGGGCCGCTGGGCCGGCACCGACAAGACAGAGTGCGGGCTGCACACCTAGCCGCCTGACCGGCGCGAGCAGCGCCGGACATCTCTACGATCGGTTCTGGCCGCACGACGGTTCCGACTGGCCTCTCGGAGGACCCAGGTGACACGGCTCAGGCTCTTCTTCGCAGCAACACTCGCGGGCACCGCGCTTCTCCTGGCCGCCGCGGCGTGCGCCCAGGCGGCGACGCTGTGTGTCGCGCCGGAAAAGGCCACCTTCGCCGAAGGCAGCCCGTGCAGCGAACAGCAGGCCTTCACGACGATCGCCGGGGCGATCGAAAAGTCCCGCGAGCTGAAAGAAGCCCATCAGGGCGAAGCGGCCGAAATCCTCGTCCATGCCGGAAAGTACGAAGAAGACCTGGAACTGACGCCCGCAGACGACGGCCTGACGGTGCTCGGCGAAGAGCCCTCGAAAACGGTCATCGAAGGTGTCGGCGACGGACCGACGATCACCGAGGATGAACGGGCCAGCGTCGCGCTCGCCGACCTCACGGTCCACAACAGCGCAGCCGACGCCGAACCCGCGATCCGCTACGACGGCACGCTGGTGCTCGTCGAAGTCGACGTCGAAGCCTGGGGTGAAAGCGCCAAGGGCGGGGTCATCGGCGGTCTGTACGGGGCGGCGGGCCTGGACCTCTACGAGGCCGCGTCGCGCTCGGCGAAAGGGCCACCGGCGCGGCTCTCGAGACCACCGGGCCGACGCTGATCAAAGGTGCGCAGATCGAAACGAGCGCCCCGGGCGCCGTCGGCGTGAAGGCCTCCTACGACGCGACGGTCGAAGGTCGACATTCGTCGGCCGCGGCAAGAACGCGGTAGACGCGACGATCGCCGAAGCGCCGCCGGGGGACGCGCCCGCAGAGCTGCGGATGCCGTCGACCGCGTCGAAACGACCGCCGAAGACGCGGCCGCATACGCCGCCGCGGCCGGCTCGCTGTACGCCGGCGGAAGCCGCTTTGCGACCAAGGGCCCCGACAGCGTCGCGCTCGGCCAGGAAACCGGGCGGCTGACGCTCGAACACAGCGAAGCCGTCACCGAAGGCACGCGGACGGTCGAAAAAGTCGAAGGCGACGGAGTCCGGGCCAGCACCGCGCGACGCGCCGGCGGCATCGCGCCCGCCGGGGTGATCGCCGCGGGCGCGAATGGCAGCGTCGGCGTCTACAGCAACGAAGCACCGGTGCGGATCAACGAATCCCGCGTGCTGATGAACACCGGCGGCGACCGCGGCGCCGGGATCGAAACGCACGGCGAAGAACCGGTCGAACTGCTGCGCACCAACGTCGGCGGAGGCTGGGCCGGACCCGGCGCCTCGCTCGCCGGCGGCCGACTGCACCTTTATGCGACGAACATCACCGCCTCGGGGAGCGGCGCCCCGGCGCTCGCCGCCGAGAGCGCGAGCTCACCGGTCGGCCTGTGGGTCCAGCGTTCAACGCTGCGCGCCGCGGGCGGCGCGCCGGCGGCGCTCGAGTTCGAACCCTACGCCGGTGACGGGGTGGTCGAATCGTCGGTGCTGATCGGCGGCCGCGCGGCGCTGCTCGTCGCGCCCCCGTCGGGCGCGCGAGCATCCCAGACGCTGGTCGTCGGCTCGACGCTCAACGCCGGCACGCCCGGATACGCGCTGCAGCCCGGGCTGCACTCGATCGAAGAGCGCGTCGCCGGCGGCGGTGAGCGCAGCGCCGTTCACGCCATCGGCTCGGTCCTCTTCGAGCCGGTCACGTCGGCCCTCGAAGAAGGCGCCGGCGAAGCGACGATCACGTGTGCCTACAGCGAAGCGCCGAACGAGAGCCGGGCGGCGGGCCCCGCCAACGGCGCGATCGCGTGCGCCGACAACCAGCGCGCCAACCACAACTTCGCCTGGCCCGGAGCGATCTTCGTTTCCCCGTTCTCGGGCTTCCGCCTGAGGAGCGGCACCCATGCGATCGACAGCGTGCCCTACCGTGCGATCTCGCTCCCGGGCGGCCTGCGGCCGTCGAGCACCGACCTGGTGGGCCAGCCTCGCTGGGTCAAGGCGCAGCTCGCCGGACGCTGCGTGCTGACGCTCGACCGCGGCGCGCGGCAGACGCGCCGGCAGAAGAACAACTGCCCGGTCCGTCATCGACGCCGGCGACGCCGCCGCCGGCGGTGACCGCGCCGGGTGCACCCGCGCCCCGACGATAAGCTTCCGCCCGTGTTCGACAAGGTCCTGATCGCCAACCGCGGCGAGATCGCGGTGCGCATCATCCGCGCGCTCGAGGAGCTCGGCATCGCCTCGGTGGCGGTCTATTCCGAGCTCGACCGGGACACGCCGCATGTCGGCCGCGCCGACGAGGCCTTCAACCTCGGCGACGGCCCGGCGGCCGACAACTACCTCAACGTCGAGAAGATCCTCGACGTCGCCAAAGCGATCCGGGGCGCAGGCGATCCACCCGGGCTACGGATTCCTCGCCGAGAACGCACCGTTCGCCAAGGCCTGCGAGGAGGCCGGCATCGTGTTCATCGGGCCGCCGGCGTCGCGCGATCGAGGCGATGGGCTCAAAGACCCGCGCGCGCGAGCTGATGAAGGCTGCCGGGCGTGCCGATCGTCCCCGGGACGACCGAGCCCGTCGACACGCGCCGAGCAGGCGCTGAAGATCACCGAAGCCGAGATCGGTTTCCCCGTCGCGGTCAAGGCCGCCGGCGGCGGCGGTGGCAAGGGCTTCCGGGTCGCGCTCAGCGCCGAGGAGCTCGAGGGCGCCTTCGAGGGCTCGAGCCGCGAAGGTGAGAAGTTCTTCTCCGATCCGACGGTCTACCTCGAGCGCTATCTGCACGACCCGCGTCACGTCGAGGTGCAGATCATCGCCGACCGCCACGGCAACGTGATCCACCTCGGCGAGCGCGACTGCTCGGTCCAGCGCCGCCACCAGAAGGTGATCGAGGAGTCGCCGGCGCCGTCGTCGACGCGGCGATGCGCGCGCGGATCGGGGCAGATCGGCGTCGACGCCGCGAAGGCCGTCGACTACGTCGGCGCCGGCACGATCGAGGGCCTGTTCTCCGCCGCCGAGGGCGAGGAGCCCGAGTACTTCTTCCTCGAGATGAACACCCGCGTCCAGGTCGAGCACTGCGTCACCGAGATGGTGACCGGCGTGGACATCGTCAAGGAGGGCATCCGCGCCGCCGCCGGCGAGCCGCTCTCCTACACGCAGGACGACATCGAGCTGCGCGGCCACGCGATCGAGTGCCGCATCAACGCCGAGGACGCCAGCAAGAACTTCGCCCCGGCGCCGGGGCGGATCGGCAAATACGTAGAGCCGCGCGGGCCGGGCGTGCGCGTCGACTCGGGCGTCGCCGAAAACGGCGAAGTCTCACCGATGTACGACCCGATGGTCGGCAAGCTGATCGTCTGGGACGCCGACCGCGAGCAGGCGACCAAGCGGATGCTGCGCGCGCTGCACGAATACGAGATCGAAGGTCTGAAGACCTTGATCCCGTTCCACAAGGCGCTGCTGCAGACCGAGCAGTGGGCCGAGGCTCGACCTGCCGGGAGTTGATGGAGGATCGCGAGTGGCTCAAGACGCTCGCCGTCGACGTTCCGCGCGTCGAGGCCGACGAGGAGCGAGAAGGTCGAGCAGGACTACACCGTCGAGGTCTCCGGCAAGCGCTTTGACGTGCGCGTCGTCGGGCCGCCGCCCGTCGGGGGCGTGGCAGTGGCCGCCGGCGGCGCAGCCGCGCCGACACGGCGTGCGCAGCGCAACGCATCTTCGGCGGGGCGGGCCCGACACGCTCGAGTCGCCGCTCCAGGGAAACATGTGGAAGGTGCTCGTCAAACAGGGCGACGAGGTCCAGGAGGGCCAGCTGCTCTGCATCATCGAGGCGATGAAGATGGAGAACGAGATCACCGCCCATAAGGCCGGCACGATCGTCGAGCTCCCGATCGCCGAGGGCGAGCCGATCGCGGCCGGTGCACCGATCGCGACTATCCGCAGCGCCGAGGCGGGGCGGACTAGAGCCGCTCGAGGTTGGCGGCGTGCACGCGCCGCCGCACCGCGTCGTCGCGGCCCGGGGGAAGCCGGGCAGCCTCGCCTTCGGCGGCCGAGCGCGCGCAGGTAGGCGACGATCCTCGGCGAGGATCG
This sequence comes from uncultured Solirubrobacteraceae bacterium, assembly GCA_963699425.1. GTDB lineage: Bacteria > Actinomycetota > Thermoleophilia > Solirubrobacterales > Solirubrobacteraceae > Palsa-744. The sequence continues at coordinate 346,757 of CAVOTS010000001.1, forward strand.
CCTTCGCGCGCGTCGCCTCCAGCACGGCTCCGTGCCCGGGCACGACGTGTTGTGCGCGCTCGATCAGCGGCTCGAGCCGGTCGAGTGTTTCGAGGTAGGCCGTGACGCTGCCGCCGGCTCCAGCGACGGGATCTCGACCGGCGAGAGATAGTCGCCGCAGACGAGTACTCCGGCCCACGCAGCGAGCATCGCCATGCCGTCGCCGGTGTGCCCCGCGGCGGGGTAGAGCTCGAGCTCGAGCTCGCCGATGTCCAGGCGGCCCGGGACAGGCAGCGACTGGACGTCGCCGAGATCCAGCGGTGCGCGCTCGATCAGCAGTTCGCCGTCGAAGGTCGCGAGCTGCTGCGCTCGCGTCGCCGGGTTCGTCGCGGAGTCTGCGCGCGGTGATTCGGCCACCCCGAGCGACGTGCCCGGGAAGGCGAGGACTCCGAGCAGGTGGTCCCAGTCGCCGTGCGTCGCGAGCAGCGCGTCCGGCGGCCCGATCCGCGCCTGCTCGAGCAGCGAACGCGAGCGCCTCGAGCTCGTCGGGCAGTACTGGCGAGTCGACACGAAACACCTCCGCGCCGTCGCCTCGCCGGCCTCGATCACGCGCGACGGGCCGGCGTCCGCGCCGCGCGCGGCCGCGGCGCGCAGCACGACGGTGTTGGTCGCGAAGAGCGAGCCTGCGACGACGATCACGTCACGGTGCAGCGCGAGCGCGCGCACCGCTCAGGACGCCGAGCAGCTTGGCGGCCTCTTTGAGGTTCGGCACTTCGGCCGTCGGCTTCTTCTGGGAGGACTCGAGCTTCTCTTTGTGCCTGTTGACCCAGATCACCGGAACTTGGCTTTCAGGCACGGCACCACGTCGTTGTGGTAGCTCGAGCTCACGTGCACCCACCCGCGCTTGCCGCCGATCCGCCGCGCGCACTCGGTGAAGTGCGCCGGTTCGGGCTTGTAGGCGCGCACCTGCTGCGCAGTGACGACGAGGTCGAAGTCGGTCGGGATGTGGCGGCGGGTCTGGCCGAGCAGCTTGTCGTCGATGTTCGAGATCAGGCCGAGGTTGAACTTCTTGTCGAGCTTGTTGAGCTGCGGTTTGGTCTCCTTGAAGGGCTTCCAGCGGTGCAGCGAGTCGGGCAGGAAGCCCGAGCGCGCCGGTTCCAGGTCCCAGCCGATCTGCTCCGCGATCTTCAGCGCACTGCGCCGCAGCACCTCGGCGTACAGCTCGTACGAGCCGCCCTCGATTTCGCGCACGACCTCAGTGAACAGCGGCACCAGCGCCGCGGTCGATTTCGACTCCGTCCGCGCGGCCTCTTTTTCGAACGCTTCGCAGACTCCCGTCTCCCAGTCGATCAGGGTCCCGTAGACGTCGAAGGTGACGAATGTTACGTTCTTGGGGAGTGCCACGGCGCGCATTATGCCGCGCCGCGACGAAAAACCCGGCGGCAGGCCGCGCCACAGCCGGGCGCGGGCAACTTGCGTTAGAGTCCTGCGCCGGCATGGACCTGCTCGAATACCAGGGCAAGCAGCTCTTCGCGCGCCACGGGCTGCGCGTCTCCTCAGGTGAAGGCCGTCGACAGCGTCGACGACGCGGTTGCGGTCGCCGAGCGCGTCGGCTACCCCGTGGTAGTCAAGGCCCAGGTGCTGATCGGCGGCCGCGGCAAGGCGGGCGGCGTGAAGCTCGCGGCGAACGCCGACGAGGCGCGTGAGCACGCGACCAACATCCTTGGAATGGACATCAAGGGCCACACGGTGCGCACGCTGTGGATCGAGCACGCGAGCGACATCGCCTCCGAGTACTACGCCTCGGTCCTGCTCGACCGCTCGGCGAAGGCGCCGCTCGTGATGTTCTCGACCGAGGGCGGCGTGGACATCGAAGAGGTCGCCGAGAAGACTCCCGAGAAGCTGATCCGTCACCACGTCGACGCGCTCGCCGGCCTGACGCGCGAGGAAGCGCTGACGATCGCGCGCGACGGCGGCGTCGACGCCGACGTCGTCGAGGGCGTCGCCGACGCGCTCGTCGCGCTCTACGAGGTCTGGCTTCAGGAGGACGCGACGCTCGCCGAGATCAACCCGCTGATCGTGACCCCCGAGCGCGAGGTCCGCGCGCTGGACGCGAAGGTCTCGCTCGACGGCAACGCGCTCTACCGCCACCAGGAGAACAGCGGCCTATCGGAGACCGAGAACGAAGACCCGATCGAACGGCGCGCGAAGGAGAACGGCGTCCAGTACGTCGCCCTCGACGGCGACATCGGGATCATGGGCAACGGCGCCGGGCTCGTGATGTCGACGCTCGATGTCGTCGCCCACGCCGGCGGCGCGCCCGCGAACTTCCTCGACGCGGGCGGCGGCTCGGACGCCGCGAAGGTCGAGCAGGCGATCGGGCTGATCCTCTCCGACCCCCGGTCAAAGCGGTCCTGATCAACATCTTCGGCGGCATCACGCGCTGCGACGAGGTCGCCAACGGGCTGATCGGCGCGTTCGACGCGCTGTCACCGAGCGTCCCGTTCGTCGTGCGCCTCGACGGCACCAACGACGTGGCGGGCCGGGAGCTGCTCGAGCAGGCCGGCCTGCCGGGCGTGCACACCGCGGGCACGATGAACGAGGCCGCCGAGAAGGTTGTCGCGCTCGCGCAGCGCAGGAGCAGGCTGATGTCCGTCCTGGTCGACAAGAACACCCGCCTGGCGGTCGCGGGCATCACCGGCCGCGAGGGAACCTTCCACACGCTCAACAACCGCGCATACGGCACGAACGTCGTCGGCGGCGTCACGCCCGGCAAGGGCGGCCAGGACGTCGACGGCATTCCCGTCTTCAACAGCTGGCGGGAGGCCGCGCAGAGCAGCGCCGCCGAACACCGCGATGATCTTCGTCCCGCCGCGCTTCGCGGCGGACTCGATCCTCGAGGCCGCCGCGGCCGGCGTCGAGCTGATCATCGCGATCACCGAGGGGATTCCCGCGCACGACGAGCTGCGCGTCTACAACACGCTCGCGCGCGACTACCCGGAGACCCGCCTCGTCGGGCCCGAACTGCCCCGGGATCCTCTCGCCCGGCAAGGCCAACGTCGGGATCATCCCGGCCGCCTTCTTCAGCGCGGGCAACGTCGGGGTCGTCTCCCGCTCGGGGACGCTGACCTACCAGATCGGCAATGAGCTTGCGAAAGCCGGGTTCGGCTGCTCGACGATCGTCGGCATCGGCGGCGACCCGGTGCCCGGATCATCGTTCATCGACATCGTCGCGCTGTTCGAGGCGGACCCTCAGACCGAGCTGATCGTGCTCTCGGCGAGATCGGCGGCTCCGCCGAGGAGGAGGCCGCCGACTACATCGCCGAGCACGTGAGCAAGCCGGTCGTCGCCTACATCGCCGGCTTCACCGCACCGCCCGGCAAGCAGATGGGCCACGCGGGCGCGATCGTCTCCGGGTCGGCCGGAACCGCTGCGGCCAAGGCCGAGGCTCTGGAAGCGCGCGGCGTACGCGTCGGGCGGACCCCGACCGAGACCGCGAGCATCGCGGTCGAGCTGCTCGGCGCCTGAGCCGGCGAGCCACGGCCTCCGGTTAGGCTTTTGCGATGGTGGACGATGCAACACGCACGACGCTCGCGGAGCTCGACCGCAAGCTGAGCGAACTCGAAGGCACGCTCGCCGACGCCGCTGCGAGCGAGGACGAGGGACGAATCGTCGACGAGCGGGCTCCCAGCCACTCGCCCCTCGCGCCGGAGACCCCCAGCCGCGACGAGCTGCTGAAGTTCCGCGAGCGACTGCGCCGCGTCAGTGCGGAGCTCGCGAGTGACTACGACCGGCTCATCGGGGGCCTAAGCTCTAGCGCCATGACCTCCTCCCCTCCAAGCCAGATCTCATTCGCCCGCGGCGCACCCTCGCTGGACATCGTCGACGTCGAGGGCCTGAAGGCCGCGGCGAGTGCGGCCTTCGAAAACGACGCCGCCGGCACGACGGCCTACGGAACTGCAGTCGGCTACGGCCGGCTGCGCCAGTGGATCGCGGACCGCCACGGCGTCGAGGTCGAGCGCGTGCTCGTCACGAACGGCTCGATGCAGGCCGACGCCTTCCTGTTCGAGCACCTCGTCGAGGCCGGCGACGAAGTCATCGTCGAGCGCCCGACATACGACCGCACGCTCAAATCGCTGCGCCAGCGGGGCGCCCAGGTGCACGCCGTCGAGCTCGATGCCGACGGAATCGACACCGCGGCGCTGAGAGAGCTGCTCGAGGGCGGCGCGACCGTCCGCCCGAAGCTCGCCCACGTGATCCCCAACTTCCAGAACCCGGCCGGCTACACGCTCTCGCTCGAGAAGCGGCGTGAGCTGCTCGAGATCGCCCGTGACCATGACTTCGTCGTCTTCGAGGACGACCCCTACGTCGACCTGCGCTTCGCCGGTGAGCGGCTGCCGACGATGCTCTCGCTGGACGCCGAGCGCGTCGTCTACGCGTCATCGTTCTCCAAGACCGTCTGCCCCGGCATCCGCGTCGGCTACCTCGTCGGCCCGGAGCCGCTGATCAAGAAGGTCACGGCGCTCGCGACCGGCACGTACATCTCGCCGAACATGGTCGCCCAGTCGATCGTCTACGAGTTCTGCGCCTCGGGCGCCATCGAGCGTTCGATCGAGACCGTCAAGGCGGCACTTCACAGCCGCGTTCAGGTGCTGGCACAGGCCCTGCGCAGCGAGCTCCCCGAGGCGGCGTTCGTCGAGCCGCAGGGCGGCTATTTCATGTGGGTGACCCTGCCGGAGGGCACCAGCGTGCACGAGCTCGAGAAAGCCGCGAGCGAGCGCGGCGTCGCGATCGTCAAGGGAACCGACTTCCTGCTCGAGGGCGGCGAGAACACGCTGCGGATCGCCTACTCGGGCGTCAACGAGGACCAGATCCGCGAGGGCGTCGCGCGTCTCGCGGCGGCCTACCGCTCGCTCTAGCGTCCGTAGCGCTGCCCGAGCACGAGATGCTCGGGCAATGCGGTGCGCGGCGGCGGCGACGGCTGAGCGAGCACCGCAACCGTCTCGGCGACGCTCACGGTCAGGGCGAGTTCGTCGCCGGCGTCCGAGCGCAGCCGCACCTCGCCGGGCTCACCGTCGACGACCGTCGCGCGCAGACCCGGCTCGATGCCGACGGCGCGCAGGTAGTGCAGCAGGTCCTCGGCCTCGTTCTCGAAGCGCACAACGCGGACCGTGGCGCCGAGTGCGACATCGGCGAGGGGTACACCCTCGACGCGGCTGCCGAGGTTGATCGGATGGCCGTGCGGGCACGTGTCGGCGTCGCCGATCGCCGCGAGCATCCGCGCCTCGAGCGTCGGTGACATCGCGTGCTCGAGTCGCTCGGCCTCCTCGTGCACCTCGTCCCAAGGCACGCCGAGCACATCCGTCAGGAAGCGCTCGATCAGCCTGTGGCGCCGCACGACGGCCTGCGCATGCGCGCTCCCGCTGGCGGTGAAGGCAATCGAGCGGTCCTGTCCGCGGCTCACGTAGCCGTCGGCTTCGAGGCGGCCGACCATCTCGCTGACTGTCGGCGCCGACAGCTGCATCGCGCGCGCGAGGTTCGCGGCCGTCATCGGCAGGCCGGCCTCGCTGAGCCAGAACAGGCTCTGCAGGTACTCCTCCTCGGCGGGTGATGCACTGGGCTCCTCCACGGGCGCGATCTTAGGCGTTCGCCGCGGCTAGCGTGGACGGCGTGAGCTCACCGAGACCCCGCGGCGGACCGTCGGCGCCGGTGCTGATCGACGGCATCCTGCGAGCGCCGCGCCTCGCAGACGCGCGGGCGCTCGCCGCTCTGCGCGAGGGTCTCGCCGCAGGCGGGGCCGCGAACAGCGTCCTCGCGACAGGCCTCGCGCCACCCGAGCTCGAGCGCGCACTGCGCGAGGCGCGCGCGCTGATCGTGCTCGCCCCTGCGCTACGCGGGGCGCTGGCTCCGTCGACGCGCTTCTTCGAGCTTGCCACGCGAGCTCGCCAGGGGGGCGTGCCGGCCTTCGCGGTCGTCGGCGAGGACGACGGTGACCCGTTCGCGGCCCGGATCCTCGACCTGCAGCGCGTCCTCGAGGCACGTAGCGCCCCGGCCGCGCGGCGCGCCGGCGGGACGATCGCCGCGCTGCTCTAGCGCTGGCAGCCCGGACACCAGTAGGTGATCCGGTTGCCCTCGCCCTGGCCGCGGGAGCGGATGCGCTCACCGCAGCGCCGGCAGCGCTGGCCGGTCCGCCGGTACACGGCCCGCGGGCGTGCGGCGGTCCCTTCGCGCACGCAGCGCGCCATTTCGACGCGTGCGAACCGGACGGCGGCGAGCGCCTGCTCGTCGCCGACTGCTGCCTGCTCACGCCACGGGTCGAGACGCGCGGCGTGACAGCTCTCGGACTTCCAGATGTTCCCGATGCCGGCGATCGTGCGCTGCTCGAGCAGCGCGTCGCCGAATGGCCGGCGGGGATCGTCGGCGCGCAGCCGGTGCAGAAACTCCTCGGCGTTGAAGCTCTCGCCGATCACGTCCTGGCCGAGCTCGGCCAGCCGCGGGTCGGTCCGTGCGCGGCTGTCGGGAATCAGCTCGAGCAGCGGCCCCCCGAACTGGACGACCTCGGTGCCATCCCGCGTCAGCAGGAGCCAGGCGCTGCGCGGCGAGCGGCGCCAGCGCTCACCCGGCCCGTAGATGTGCCATGCACCGGTCATCCGCAGGTGCGAGTGCAACGTCAGGCCGCCGTCGAAGCGGATGAACAGATGCTTGCCCAGCGCGTCGACCGCGTGCACCTCGCGGCCTGCCAGGCGGCGAGGCCACTCGCCCGCGGCGATGCGCGGGTGCGGCGTCGCGATCCGCTCCGGGACCGTGCCGCCCAGGACGGCGGCGATCCGCTTTGCCGCGTAGTGGATCGAATCGCCCTCGGGCATCGCCCCAGCCTCGCACAGGACGCATCAGGGCCGTACGGGCACTGTCGGTAGGCTCGCGGGCAGATGGCCGAGAGCGACCAGGAGACAGTAAGCAGCATCCAGAGCCGCGTGCGGGCGCTGACCCCGCCGGGCACGCGCCGCGCAACGGTCATCGGCGCCGGCTCCTTCGGGACCGCCCTCGCGGTGGTGCTCGCCCGCGGCGGCCTGCGCACGACGCTGCAGGCGCGCGCCGAGGACCAGGCGCGCGCGATCGACGAGCAACGCGAGAACGCACGCTACCTGCCCGGGGTCGAGCTGCCGGCGGCGCTGAAAATCGAGCCCGCCAGCGTGGGCGTCGCGCGAGCCGACTATGTCTTCCTGGCGGTCCCGACCTCCGGCATCGGCGACGTGATCGGGGCGCTGCACGCGGCCGGGCTCGGCGCGCGGACCGCCGTCGTGTCGACCGCGAAGGGCCTCGTGCCCCCCGACGGCCTGCCGCCGACGATGGTGCTCAGCGCGCGCTTCGGGCCGCGCCGGGTCGCCTGCCTCGGCGGCCCGGCCCACGCGCAGGAGATGGTCCATGCCGGCGCCGGACTGGTCGCCGCGTCGGCCGAGGAAGAGCTCGCGTCCTCGCTCGCCCAGGTGATCCTGCGCGCCGGCATCGTCTGTGAGGTCTCCAACGACCCGGTCGGCGTCGAGCTCGCGGGCGCGGCAAAGAACGCCGCGGCGCTCGCGGCGGGCGCGACCGACGTCCAGGGTCTGAATGCCGCCGGGGCGGCCGCCGGCCACATCTTCGCGGAGGTCTGGCGCTACGCCGAGGGCATGGGCGCGCGGCCCGAGTCGATGATCGGGCTCGCCGGGGCGGGCGACCTGGTGGCGACGGCGCTGGCCCGCGACAGCCGCAACCGGCGCGCCGGCGAGCTGCTGGCCGCGGGCATGCCGGCGAGCGAGATTCCGCAGAACATCGGCCAGGCAGTCGAGGCCCTCGAGTCCGTCCCCCTGCTGGCGGCGGCACTCGAGCGAGCCGGCGTCGCCGCGCCCGGTGACGGGGGGCCTGGGCCGGCTGATCTCCGGCGAGCTGCCGCTCGACGAGTGGGTCGCGCTCGTGCGCACCACCGTCCCGCCGCCCGCGCTCTGGCGCCGGCGCCCTCAGCCGGGACTGCTGCGCCGGATGGCGCGCGCGGTCAAAGCGCCCTAGGCGCCGGCCAGCGTCGCGACGAGCGCCTCGTAGACGCCGGCCCCGTGGGCGCCCTCGGTGATCGTCGCGTTCGGGTGGAGCGCGAGCGCCTCGACGATCCCCGGGTCGCGCTCGACGGCGTTGCGCACGAGAAAGAAACGTCCGACCACCGGCGCGCACGCGAGGTCCTCGCGGGAGTCGCCGACAGCGATCGTGTGCTCGCGCGCGTAGCCGCGGGCCCGGCGATGGAATTCGATCCCCGCCGCCTTGGACACGCCGCCGGGCAGAAGGTGGTAGCAGCGCACGTGATCGAGCGCAGCGAGGTCGGACGAGCGGCCGTTGATCACGCCGTTGTCGATCAGGTGCAGGTCCCCGTGCCCGGCGCCGGCGAGCAGCTCGTCGGCCTCGGCCGCGTCGACGAGCCCCGGAACAGGTGCGAGACCTCGCGTTCGAGGTGCCACGGCGCGTGGTACTCCAGGCGCCCCGGATATGCCTCGAGCAGCACCTCGGGCGCCCCGGTCGCCGCGACCTGTTCGGCGATTGTCCGCTCGCCGGGGCGCAGCTCCCCCGTCAGCCAGTGCTCCTCGCCGTCGAGCACGGCGCAGGCGCCGGCCTCATAGATGTAGGAACCCTGCCCGAACAGGCGCGCCGCCTCATGCACCGGCTGACGCCGGCGGCCCGACAGGATCGTGAGCTCGACGTCGGCGCGCAGACACGCCTGCACGGCGCGGGCGCCTTCCAGCGTGACGCCGCCGCTGCCGTCGTCCATCAGCGAACCGTCGCGTCCGAGCAGCGTCCCGTCGAGGTCGACGTAGGGCGCAGCGCAGGCTCATCGGCCGCTCCGCGGGGGCCGCTCCACGGGACCGGCGGGCGCGATCTGCAGCCGCCCTTCGCGGCGCAGGCGCTCGGCGATCGTCGCGAGCACTGTCGTCGCCATCGGCGTGAGCGCCTGGAGCGACTGGTGGCTGTTGAGATGCTCATCGAGGTCGACCTGGGCAAGGCCCTCCAGCCCGACGAGCTTGTAGGCGTCGATCAGCATCGCGATCTCGACGCCGTAGCCGGTCACGAACGGAAGCGCGTTCGAGCAGCCCCCGGCGCACCGCGACTTCGCCGGCCAGTGGCTGGCGGACCTCCGCGAGCTCGGGGTAGAAGAGCGCGAGCGCCGGGCGGGCCGTCAGGTGGTTCACGCGTCCGCCGCCGCCGTCGAGGCGCAGCTCGCCGACCGCCAGCGGACGGTGGTAGTGGCCCTTCACGAACTGCACCGCCGGGTCGAGGATCAGCGGGCCGATCAGCGCGGTCACGAAATGCGCACTCGGTCCGCGCCCGTCGGCGTCGACAAAACAGATGACCTCGCCGTCGACGGCGCCCAGCGAACGCCACATCGCGTCACCCTTGCCGAGCACCGGCCCGAGCTCGGGATCGAGCTCGGCCTCCTGTACCACCCGGGCGCCGGCGCGCCGCGCGACCTCGGCGGTGCCGTCGCTCGAGGCCGCGTCGAGGACCACGACCTCGTCGACGACGCCGGCCCGCTGCAGCGCAAGAATCGGCTCGACGAGGGCCGCCACGGTGTCCGCGCATTCTCGCGCCGGCAGGACGACCGAGACACGCTCGCGCTTTGCGGCCGCGAGCCGCTCCGGCGGAAAGTCCGAATGGTGGAACGAGCGCTGTGTTGCCCAGCGCCCGGCGTCCAAGGGTGCCATCGTGCCTACTATCACAGGCGAATTGACCACACCGGCCCTTCGCGAGCCCTGGGAGGCGCTGATCGAGCAGACGCGCGCCGACGGGAGCCTCGTACACACAGAGCGCGAAGCGGCGCGCCCCGGGACGCAGGTGCCGCTGCCCGGCGAGCTCGACCCGGCGCTGCTCGCCGCGCTCGGCAGAGTGGGCGTGGAGCAGCTCTACACGCACCAGCTGCGAGCGCTGGAGGCGGCGATCAGCTCGCCCACGATCACGACGACGGGAACCGCGTCCGGCAAGTCGCTGTGCTTCGCGCTGCCGACGCTCGAGGCCTTGCTGCGCCAGCGCGGGGCCCGTGCACTGTGGGTCTACCCGACGAAGGCACTCGCGCAGGACCAGGCGCGCTCGCTCGCCGCGCTCGAACTCGGCAGCCGCCTGCGTGTCGCCGTCTACGACGGTGACACGCCACGCGAGGCGCGCGCCGATGCGCGGCGCAGTGCGAACCTGATCATCACCAACCCGGACATGCTGCACGCGGCGATCCTGCCCAACCACGGCGGCTGGGAACGGCTGTTCGCGAACCTCGCTGCGGTCGTGCTCGACGAGGCCCACGTCTACCGCGGCGTGTTCGGCTCACACGTCGCGAACGTCGTGCGCCGGCTGCGGCGGATCGCCGCGGCATACGGCAGCGACCCGCGCTTCATGCTGACTTCCGCAACGATCGCCAACCCGACTCAGCTCGCCGAGCGACTGACCGGGGTCGAGGCGTTCGAGTTGATCGACCACGACGCCTCGCCCCGCGTCGAGCGGCGGATCGCGATGATCAATCCGCCGGTGATCGACGAGCGCAGCGGCGAGCGGGCCTCGGCGCTCGGTGAAGCGGCGCGTGTCGTCGCCGACCTCGTCAACAGCGGAGCACGAACGATCTGCTTCATCAAGTCGCGCAAGGCCGTCGAGGTACTCACGCGCCTCGTGCGCGAGCGGCTCGACCGCGAGCTCGCCGATCGCGTGACTCCCTATCGGGCGGGATATACCGCCCAGCAGCGGCGCGAGCTCGAGCAGCGACTGACCGACGGCGACCTGCTCGCGGTGATCACGACCGACGCGCTCGAGCTGGGGATCGACATCGGACGGCTGGACGCCTGCGTCGTCGTGACGTTCCCGGGCACCGTCGCCTCGCTGCGCCAGATGTGGGGCCGCGCCGGCCGGCGCGGCAGCGGGCTCGCGGTCTACCTCGCCGGCGAGGACGCGCTCGACCAGTTCTTCTGCCGGCACCCCGACGAGTTCCTCGCGCGACCGGTCGAGGCAGCGATCCTCGACCACGCAAGTCCGCAGATCTTCAGGGGGCACCTGCTCTGCGCGGCCGAGGAGGGCCCGCTCGGCGAGGGCGACGAGGAGTTCCTCGGAGCGGACTGGATCGACGGCGCCGAACAGCTCGTCAGCGGCGGCGAGCTGCGCGCGCGCAATGGGCCCCGCGGACGCGAATACGTGCCGCGGCGGGCCGGAGCGTACCCGGCCGGCGCTGTCTCCCTGCGCTCCGCGGGGCGCGAGCAGGTGGCGATCGTCAATGCCGACAGCGGCGAGCTGCTCGGCAACGTCGAGGCCGCGCGCTCGCACACGACGGTCCACGAAGGCGCCGTCTACATGCACCTCGGACGCTCCTACCTTGTGGGCTCGCTCGACGAGCACGTCGGCCGCGCGCTCGTCGAGCCGTTCGACGGCGACTGGTACACCCAGCCGCGCAGCGAGACCGACACCGAGATCCTTGCGCTGGCCGAGCGCCGCGAGGTCCCGGGAGCGAGCCTGTCATTCGGCGACGTTGCCGTGACCGAGACCGTGCTCGCCTACCAGCGACGACGGCTCAGCGACCACGCCCAGCTGGACATCACGGCGCTCGAGTTGGCGCCGTCGAGCTTCGTGACGCAGGCGCTGTGGTACGAGCTCGACAGCAGCAGCCTGCTCGAGGCCGTCGGCCAGGAGCAGATGCTCGGCGCTCTGCACGCCACCGAGCATGCCCAGATCGCGGTGCTGCCGCTGCTCGCGATGTGTGACCGCTGGGACATTGGCGGCCTGTCGACGAACATGCATCCGCAGACCGGCAGGCCGACGATCTTCGTCTACGACGGGCACCCGGGGGGCGTCGGGATCACGCGAACGGCATTCGAGCGCTTCGCGGCGCTCTGCGGCGATGCGGCCAGGCTGATCGCCGAGTGCCCCTGCGAGGACGGCTGCCCGTCGTGTGTCCAGTCCCCGAAGTGCGGGAACCTCAACGAGCCGCTGTCCAAGCAGGGTGCGCTGGTCGTGCTCGGCCTGCTCGGCGCTCAGGCCGACTCGCCGCGCGCGATCCGCTCCAAGTCGATCGTCCGGTCGTAGAGCGCGGCGTCGACGCCGAGCTCGAGCGCGACCTCGCGCAGCGGCCGGCCGCTGGCCGTCGCCGCTTTGACGATCTCGGTCGCGAGGTCGTAGCCGATCGCACGGTTCAGCGCCGTCGCTACGGCGAGCGTCGCACCCGCCGAAGCGGCCGTGCCCGCCTTGCTGGCCTTGATCCCGTCGACGCACTTCTCGGAGAAGACGCGGGCCGCAGCTGCGAGCAGCCGCTCTGACTCGAGCAGGTTGCGCGCGATCAGCGGGATCCGCACGTTGAGCTCGAACTGCCCCTGCATGCCGCCGATCGTGATCGCGGTGTCGTTGCCGATCACCTGCGCGCTGACCTGCAGCACGACCTCGGGGATCACCGGGTTGACCTTGCCGGGCATGATCGACGAGCCCTTCTGCAGCTCGGGCAGCAGCAGCTCGCCGATGCCCGCGCGCGGACCGGAACCCATCAGTGCGAGGTCGCCGGCGATCTTCGTCAGCGACACCGCCGTGACCTTCAGCGCACCGGACAGCTCGACCAGCGCGTCGCGGTTGGCCTGCGCCTCGAAGGGATCCGCCGGTCCGGCGATCTCGCGCAGTTTCGAATCGCTGCGCAGCCGGGCGCGCACCTTCTGCGCGAAGCGCGGGTGGGTGTTCAGCCCCGTGCCGGTCGCGGTCCCGCCGAGCGGGATCTGGCCGACATGGATCAGCGCGGCACGAATCCGCTCCTGGGCAAGCGACATCTGCGCGGCGTAGCCGGCGAACTCCTGCCCGAGCGTGACTGGCACGGCGTCCATCAGGTGCGTACGGCCGGACTTGACGACGCGCTCAAAGCTCTTGGCCTTGCGCGCGAAGGAGCGCTCGAGCTGGCGCAATGCCGGCAGCAGGTCGTTGTGGGCCGCGTCGAGTGCCGCTAGGTGGACGGCCGACGGAAACACGTCGTTGGAGGACTGGCCCATGTTGACGTGGTCGTTCGGGTGCACGCCGGCGCCGGCGAGGTTCGCGATCACCTCGTTCGTGTTCATGTTCGTAGAGGTGCCCGAACCGGTCTGGAAGACGTCGATCGGGAACTGGTCGTCGTACTTGCCGGCGGCGATCTCCGCGGCGGCGCGCTCGATCTTTTTCGCGGTCGTCTTGGGCAGCAGGCCGAGTTCCGCGTTGGCCTGGGCCGCGGCGCCCTTTATCCGCGCCAGCCAGTGGACAACGCTGACGGGCACCTGTTCGCCCGAGATCGGGAAGTTCTCCACGGCCTTGGCGGTCTCGCCACCCCACAGCTCCTTGCTGGGCATTCGCTTCTCCTGATCGTCGCTTTTCCCCTCGCCTCGCACCCTATCCGCAGAATGCGGCGAGCTCTCGGGCGACGCCGACGGGGTCGTCGTAGGCCATCAGGAAGCCCGTCGCGGGCAATACGCGCAGCTGGCCGGCGGGCAGCAGCGCGAGCGCCTCTTCGGCGACGCGCAGGGGGTGCAGCGGGTCCTGGTCGGCCCACAGCAGGAGCACCGGCATCTGGAGCTCGCGGTAGCGACCGCGCAGCTCCTCGCGCGCATCGAACGGCCACGCGCGCGCGGCCTTCGCCCACGAGCGCGCGAGGCTCGAATTGCCGGGCACGTCATCGAACGAGTGGCGGATCAGGTCGCGCGCCGCGGGGTTCTCGCGGGCCGTGAGACGCCTGGCCCGAGCCGGCGTGAAGACCAGCGGGGCGGCGTAGCTGAGCAGCCTGTCGACGCCCGGCAGCGCACCGGACATCGCAGCCGCCCGCCAGGCCTTGCGGGCGCGCGCCGCACCGGCAGCGCCATGCAAGCGCGAACTCATCAGCACCAGCCGCCGCGGCTGCACGCCGCCCGCGAGCGTCGCCTGCAACATGATCTCGGCGCCGGCGTCGTGCGCCGCGATCAGCGGACGGGGCCCGAGCACCTCGTCGGCGAAGCCCGACATCACATCCGCGAACCAGTCGAGCGTGTAGGGGTGCCGTGGGCGGTCCTCGCTGTCGCCGTGCAGCGGCAGGTCGGGAAGCACGAGGCGGTAACGACCCGCCAGCTCGCGGACCGCGGGCTCGAACTCCAGGTGCGTCAGAAGCGCCGAATGCACGAGGCACAGCGGGACGCCGGTGCCCAGTTCGCGGTATGCCACACGGGCACCGTCGCCGTGGTGGTACAGCCGCAACCTCACCCGACCATCGTATGCCTCGGCGGGCGGCGCCTAGAATCCCAGCCCGTGGCCCCCGAGGACAACAGCGCCCTGCAGCCGCACCGCGACGTCGACCCGCAACAGGCGCTGCCGGAACTCGAGCGCACGGTGCTCGAGCGCTGGCAGGAGCGTTCGATCTTCGAGCGTTCAATCGAGCTGCGCGCCGACGCGCCGCGCTGGGTCTTCTACGAGGGGCCGCCGACCGCCAATGGCCCGCCCGGCTCGCACCACGTCCTCGCGCGTGTCTTCAAGGACATCTACCCGCGTTTCCAGACGATGCGCGGCCACCGCGTTGAGCGCAAGGGCGGCTGGGACTGCCACGGACTGCCGGTCGAGATCGCCGTCGAAGAGGCGCTCGGCATCAGCTCCAAGGCCCAGATCGAGTCCGAGATCGGGATCGAGGAGTTCAACCGCCAGTGCCGCGCTTCGGTCTTCGCGTTCCTCGAGAACTGGAACCTGCTGACCGAGCGGATCGGATTCTGGATCGATCTAGATGGTGCCTACAGGACGCTGGATGAGTCGTATATCGAGTCGGTCTGGTGGGCGATCTCCCAGCTCGCCGAGCGCGAGCTGCTCTACGAGGGCAACAAGGTCGTTCCGTACTGCCCGCGCTGCGAGACGACGCTCTCCTCGCACGAGGTCGCTCAGGGCTACCGCGACGTCGTCGACCCGAGCGTCTACCTGAAGCTGCCGACCGCGTCCGGCGACCGCCTGCTCGTCTGGACGACGACCCCGTGGACGCTGCCGGGCAATGTCGCGGTCTGCGTCGCGCCGGAGGCGACCTATGCCCGCGTCGCGGCCGGCGACGAGTTCTACGTGCTCGCGGAGGCGCGCGTGCCGGCGCTGCTCGGCGAGGAGACCGAGATCCTCGAGCGGATGACAGGCACAGAGCTGGCCGCGCGCTACGGCAGCTATGAGGGTCCGATCTTCCCGGCCACGGACCGCCCGGAGCACGAGCAGCTGCCGATCCTCGTCGATGGCTACGTAACGACTGACGACGGCACGGGCATCGTGCATCTAGCGCCAGCGTTCGGCGAGGACGACTACCGCGTCGCGGGCGCTTCGGACCGGGTGGCGTTCGACCCCACGCAGGCCGGAACGCTCTACAACCCGGTGCGCGCCGACGGGACCTACGACGACCGCGTGCTCGCGCTCGGCGGCGGCACGCATGGCGGACGGTTCGTCAAGGATCCGACGCTCGGCGAGGAGCTGACCACCGAGCTGCAGGCACGCGGCCTGCTGCTGCGGGTCAGCGACTACACCCACAGCTACCCGCACTGCTGGCGCTGCCAGACGCCGCTCATCTACTACGCCAAACCGTCGTGGTACATCGCGACCTCGCGGATGCGCGACGAGCTGCTCGCGGCCAACGAGTCCGTCGCCTGGCACCCCGAGCACGTCAAGCACGGCCGCTTCGGGGACTGGCTGAAGAACAACGTCGACTGGGCACTCTCGCGCGAGCGCTACTGGGGCACGCCGCTGCCGATCTGGCGCTGCCCGGAGGGCCACACACACGTCGTCGGCTCGTTTGGGCAGCTTGCGCAGCTCGCCGGCCGGGACCTCGATGACCACCACCGCCCTTACGTCGACGAGCTCGAGTTCCCCTGCGTCGTCGAGGGCTGCGGCGCCGTGATGGGCCGCGTTCCGGAGGTGATCGACGTCTGGTTCGACTCCGGCGCGATGCCGTTCGCCCAGCACCACTACCCCTTCGAGCACGAGCAGGAGTTCGAGCTGGGCTTCCCGGCCGACTTCATCTGTGAGGCCCAGGACCAGACGCGCGGCTGGTTCTACTCGCTGCTCGCGATCTCGACGCTGCTCGGCCGCGGCGCGCCGTACCGCAACGTCGTCTGCCTCGGGATCATCGTCGACGCCGAGGGCCAGAAGATGTCCAAGTCGCGCGGCAACGTCGTCGATCCCTGGCAGATCCTCGACGAGTTCGGCGCCGACGCGTTCCGCTGGTACTTCCTGACCTCCAAACCGCCGTGGGACGGCTACCGCTTCTCGGTCGAGGCGATCGGCGAAGGCGTGCGGCTGTTCCTCAAGCAGCTCTGGTCGACCTACTACTTCTACGCGCTGTACGCCAAGGCCGGGGAGGCGCAGCTGGCCGCGGCGGGCCGCGGCGAGGCGACCGACCTCGACCGCTGGATCATCTCGCGCACGGCCGCGACCGCCGAGCTGGTCGCCGAGCGGCTCGAGGCCTACGACGCGACGGGCGCGGGCCGCGCGATCGCCGAGCTCGTCGAGGAGCTCTCGAACTGGTACGTGCGCCGCTCGCGACGGCGCTTCTGGGACGGCGATCCGGCCGCCTTCGGCACGCTGCGCACGGTGCTGCTCGCCGTCGCGAAGCTGCTTGCCCCGTTCTGCCCGTTCGTCGCCGACGAGATCTACGACAACCTCGACGGCGAGCTCGCGAGCGTGCACCTGTGCGACTTCCCCGCCGGCTCGCAGATCGGCGAGCGCGACGAGGAGCTCGAGCGCGCGATGGCGCTCGCGCGCGAGACGGTCAGGCTCGGTCTCGGCGCGCGCGGCAAAGCGAAGATCAAGATCCGCCAGCCACTCGCCGAGGCGGTAGTCGTCGCCGACGAGGGCGAGCGCACCGCGATCCAGCGACTCGCCGCGATCGTGCGCGACGAGCTCAACGTCCGTGATCTGCGCTTCGTCGCCGCGGCCGACGAGCTCGCGAGCTACGAGGTCAAGCCGAACTACCGTACGCTCGGCCCGCGCTTCGGCAGTCAGATGCCGCTTGTCGCGGCGGCCGTCCAGGCACTCGATCCGCAGGTCGCCGCCGAGGCCGTGGCCGACGGCGGGGAGCTCGGGATCGCGATCGCGGGAAGCGAGCACACGCTGGCGGCCGAGGACCTGTTGACGACGATCGTGCCGCCCGACGGGTACAGCGTCGAGCGCGACGGCTCGCACGCCGTGGCGCTCGAGCTGGCGGTCGACGACGACCTGCTGCGCGAGGGCCGTTCACGCGAGGTCGTGCACGCCGTGCAGAACGCACGCAAGGAAGCGGGGCTGCAGGTCGAGGACCGGATCGTGCTCCGCCTCTGGGGCGACACGGACCTGCTTGCGGCGGCCGAGGAGTATCGCGAGCAGATCGCCCGCGAGACGCTCGCCCTCGACCTGGCGCTCGGCGCCCCGGACGGGGAGCCGAGCGGCTATCGGTCGACGGCGACGGTTGAAGGGCTGATGCTCGAGATCGAGCTCAGCCGCGCCGCCTAGGCGCTCGCGCCCTCGAGCTCGAGCTCGGCCTCGAGGCGCCGCTTGGGCTGCGCGCCGATCACGGTCTTCACCGGGGCGCCGCCCTTGAACATGATCATCGTCGGGATCGAGAGGACCCCGAAGCGCTGGGCCGTCTGCGGGTTCTCGTCGATGTCGAGCTTGACGATCTGCAGGTCGGGGCGCTCCTTGGCGATTTCCTCGAGCACCGGCGCGACCATCCGGCACGGGCCGCACCAGGGCGCCCAGAAGTCGACGAGCACGGTGCCTGAGGCTTCTGTCACCTCGGCGTCGAAGTTGTTGTCGGTCACGGGGAAGATGTCGGCCATCGCAAAGGTCTCCTTGCTCGGTTTGGGGCCCGGAACATAACGGGCGGGGCCGCTGCAGTAATCACTATACAAAGTAAAGCGCCGCCGGCCGGACTCCCGCACTGCGAACGCTAGCGTTCGCGGCGATGGCCGACGACGTCGCGAGCGTGAAAGAGCACATCCAGCGGCTGGCGGACGAACTGGCGCGCGAGCCGTTCGAGCAGATCGAAGCCGCCAACGGACGAGAAGAACAGTTCACCGCACCGTCGGGCCGCAGTTGGCGCCTGAAGATCAAGACCTACTGGAACCGCACCGACGAGGCGGGCCCGGCGCGCAAAATGGACGTCACGGTCGCGGCCTACGGACCGAAGGGGTGGCGCAGCTGGTGGCCGTACCGTGCGAGCGCCCGTCAGTCTGCACCGGACTGACCGGCCGGCGGGGGCCGGTATCTTCAGAGCATGGTGCCACTCGCTTCAAGCGGCCCGGCGATCATCGCCGGCACCGTCGCCGTGACGGTGCTGTTGCTGATCTACCTCTTGAAACTCGAGGACGTCGAAGCCGAACGCGAACAACGCGAACAGCAGCCTGCACCGCCGGATGGCGAGGAGCCGACTGCCGGCGCCGGCTAGCGCAGACGCAGCGCCGGCACGAGCCAGAGCGCCTCGACCGCGATCTTCCAGGACATCTTGCTCTCCCCCGCCGTGCGGTCACGGAAGACGATCGGCACCTCGACGACGCGGAAGCCGGCTTGAACAGTGCGGTAGGTGAGCTCGACCTGAAACGCGTACCCCTGGGCACGCACCGTTTCGAAGTCGATCGCTTCGAGCACCTCGCGCCGGAAGCACTTGAAGCCGCCGGTCAGGTCTTTGACTTTCAGCCCGAGCACGAAGCGCGCGTAGGTCGAGCCGCCGTAGCTGATGAAGCGCCGCAGCGGGCCCCAGTCGGTGACGCCGCCGCCGGGCACGTAGCGTGAGCCGAGCGCGAGGTCCGCACCGCCCCGGACGGTCGCGAGCAGGCGCTCGAGGTCGGCCGGCGTGTGCGAGAAGTCGCTGTCCATCTCCATCACGTACGCGGCGCCTTCGTCGAGGGCGAGCCGGAACCCCGCGAGATAGGCGGGACCGATGCCGTTCTTCTCCGTGCGGTGCAGGACCCGCAGCCACTCTTTCTCGCCCGCCATCCGGTCGGCGATCTCGCCCGTTCCGTCAGGCGAACCGTCGTCGACGACGAGGATCCGGAAGCCGCCGGGATTGCAGCGCGCAAGGACCTCGCCGGCGGCCGCGACGATCCGCTCGATGTTCTGCGCCTCGTTGTAGGTGGGTAGGACCAGCCAAGGTGTATCGCTCATCAGCGGACGAAGCCTAGAGCCTCCGCAGGCCGTTTCCGGCCGGCAGCGTACGCTGGAAGCCGTGACGGCCGATCCGACGAATTCGCAGATCGCCGACGCGCTGGACGAGCTCGGCGACCTCTACGAACTCGACGGCGCAGTCCAGCACCGCGTCCTTGCCTACCGCAACGGTGCGCGTGCCGTGCGCGACTGCTCGCGCTCAGTCGCGCGTCTCGCGCGCGAACAGCGCGCTACCGAGCTGCCGGGGATCGGCGCGACGCTGCAGGAGAAGATTCTCGCCCTGGTCCAGACCGGCGAGATCCCGGCCGCCGCCAAGCTGCGCGAACGCTGGCCGGCCGGCGTGCTCGAAGTCACGCGGCTACCGGGGATCGGCGCCAAGCGGGCGCGGCTGTTCTTCACCGAGCTCGGCGTCGCGGGCCTGGACGATCTACGCGCCGCCGCCGAGGGCGAGCGGCTGCGGACGCTCAAGGGCGTCGGGCCGAAGATGGAGGCGTCGGTCCTCGAGGCGCTGGAGCGGCGGGGCGAGGCGTCCGAGGAGCCCGCCAGGCTGCTTGCGCCGCGCGCACTGGAGATCGCCGAGGAAATCGTGACGGCACTCGAGGCGCAGCTCGGCGGCGAGCTTGACGTGCTGCCCGCCGGCTCGGTGCGGCGCGGCGCCGAGACGAGCGGTGACCTGGATCTGATCGCGACCGGGCCCGACCCGCGGGCGATCGTCGCGGCGTTCCGCGACCTCGAGCTGTTCGCGCGCGTCGAGTCGGGCGGTGAGGCGGGGGCCCGGGCGATCACGCACAGCGGCGTCGCGGTCGACCTGCGCGTGGGCGAGCCCGAGCGGCACGGCAACCTGCTGCAGCACTTCACTGGCTCGGCCGCGCACAACACCGCGCTGCGCGAGCAGGCGGTCAAAGAGGGACTGCACGTCAGCGAGTACGGGATCGAGGACGAGTCCGGCGGCGAACCTCGGCTGTGCGCCGGCGAGGCCGAGGTCTACAGGCGGCTCGGGATGAGCTACATACCGCCGGAGCTGCGCGAGAACCGCGGCGAGCTCGAGGCCGCGCGCGAGGGCCGCCTGCCCGCGCTGATCGAGCCCGACGAGCTGCGCGGCGACCTGCACATGCACACGGTCGCCAGCGACGGCCGCGCGACGATCGAGGAGATGGCGCTCGCGGCGCGGGAACTCGGGCACGAGTACATCGCGATAACCGACCACTCCGCGAGCCACGGCTTCGGGGATGACGTCTCGGAAGACGAGCTGCGACGCCAGATCGAGCGGGTGCGCGAGGCCGACAGCGCGATCGAGGAAATAACGATCCTCGCCGGGAGCGAGGTCAACATCCTCGCCGACGGGAGCCCCGACTACGACGACGCGATCCTCGGCGAGCTCGACTGGGTGATCGCCAGCGTCCACACCGCTTTCCAGATCGACGAAGCGGCGATGACCGCCCGGATCGTGGCGGCGATCGAACATCCCCTGATCGATGCGATCGGCCACCCGACGGGGCGCCTGATCGGTCGCCGCGATCCGTACGCGGTCGACCGCGAGGCGCTCTACGAGGCTGCGGCGCGCACCGGCACGGCACTGGAGATCAACGCCTCCCCCGAGCGGCGCGACCTCTCCGAGGTCGACGCGCGCGCCGCGGCGGGTGCCGGCGTGAAGCTCGTGATCAACTCCGATGCGCACCGGCCGCAGACGCTGACGAACCTGCGTTGGGGAATCGCGACGGCCAGGCGCGCCTGGCTCACGGCAGCCGACGTCCTGAACACGCTCACGCTCGCCGAGCTGCGCGCCGCGCGGCCACGCGGGCTCTGACTCAGCCGACGGCGCTGCGTGTCTGTTCGCCGCGCGAGGAGCGAAAGCCCGGCGCGCGCAGCAGCGACATGGCCTTGAACGGGGACGTGTGCTGGATGTAGAACGTCACGCCGTCGCGCTCCTCGATCGCGGCGACCGCGGCGTCCTGGTTGCGCCACGAGAGTGACCAGATGATCGCGAAGCCGGCGGCGATTCCGGGAATCTGGGGCGCGAGCAGGCCGAGCGCAGCCGATGCGATCGCGAAGACCAACAGCGGCCAGAGCCGGTTCAGCAGAATCGCGGCCGGCCGGATCTCCGGCAGGCTCGACGTCGAGCGGGCGCCCGCGAGCAGCCGCGCGATCGACGTGTTGACGCTCGAACCGCGCCCCAGGCGCAGGCCGAAGAAGGCCGCGACCAGCCACCAGCCGACGGATACGGCGGTGAGCGTGGCGCGCGATTCGCCCGCGACCGAAAGGATGCAGATCACCGCCAGCGCAGTCGCCACGGCAGCGCTGACGAGAACCGTGGTCCGCAGAAAGTCGACGAACCGCACGTCCTACAGCAGTGCCTCGAGCAGCTTGCGCACGCCACCGGTGCCCTCGACCGTGACGTCGGCAACGTCGACGAGCTCGCGCGGTGCCTCGTCGGAGGAAACGGCCACGCACAGCGCGTCCTCGAGGGCATCCTCATCACACAGCGCGCGAAGCGTCTCGAAGGCGTCGACGTCGGTACGGTCATCGCCGACGTAGATCGCCAGTCTGCAAGGCGAGCCTCGCAGCAGCCGCTCGATCGCGATGCCCTTCGAAAGCGGTACCGGCGGGCGTATCTCGAGAACCTTGCGCCCCCAGTGGACCGCCAGGCCGGCCTCCGCCGCGGAGAGGGCGACGCGCTCGAGCGCCGCGTGGGCGGCCTCCTCGTCGGGGGCGCCGCGCCAGTGCAGCGCGGTGATCGGTCCCTTGTCCTCGGTGCGCACACGCAGACGCTGGAGCTCGCGCCCGTATTCGCCTGCGACGAACTTGCGCACACGGTCCGTCCAGCCCGCGAGTTCAGGGTCGATCTCTGCGCGCCGGCGTCCGGGAGCGAGCATCTCGCTGCCGTGGCCTCCGATGTAGGTGAGCGTCCCGATCGCGACGATCCGTCGTGCTTCGCTTGCCGGACGGCCGGTGACGCAGGCGACGAGTCCGTAGATCCGCGAGAGCTCGATCAGCAGCGTGCGCGTGGACTCGGGGACCGCCGCGTCGGCAGCGTGGCGCACGATCGGCGCGAGCGTGCCATCGATGTCGAGCAGCACCGCGGTGTTCGCGGCCTGCGCGCGAAATGGCTCCACCGCCCTGGCTGGCGTCTGTGCCGACGACACGGCTCTAGTATGGCGCGCGGTGGCGGTCCAGTGCGGGTAAAACTGCGGTGAGTGATCGCGTCTTTGCCACGCCGCTGGTGCGCCTGGCGCTGACCGGTCTGGCGGCCGGCCTGTTCAGCGGCCTGTTCGGGGTCGGCGGGGGTGCGGTTGCGGTCCCTCTGCTGGTCATCTGGCTCGGCTTCGGCGAGCGCGAGGCGACCGCCACATCGCTTGCGGCGATCGTCCTAATCGCCGCTGTAGGAGCCGGCGCGCAGGCCGAGCACGGCCTCCTCCACGTCCGCGACGCCGCGCTAGTGGGGATTCCGGCCGTCGGCGGGGTGCTGCTCGGAACGAAGCTCCAGCAGCGACTGGCGGGCCCCGCGATCGCGATCTGCTTCGCGGTCGTCGCGGTCGCGGCGGCGATCGAGCTGGTGCTGCGGTGATCGGTCTGGCACTCGTCGGCGTGCTCGGCGGCCTGATCGCCGGCATGCTCGGCGTCGGCGGCGGGGTCGTGTTCGTCCCTGCGCTGGTGCTGTTCGCCGGCCTCGACCAGCACGGCGCAGAGGCGACATCGCTGCTGGCGATCATCCCGGTCGCAATCGTCGGGACCTGGCGCCAGGACCGTTACGGGAACGTGCGCCGACGAGCCGCGCTGCAGATGTCCCTGCTGGCGGCCGTTGGAGCGTTCGCGGGCGTCCAGATCGCCGACGCGCTCAGCGGGCGCACCCTGCGCGACGCGTTCGCGGTGCTGCTGCTGTTCACCGCGGCGCAGCTGGTGCGCACGAGCTTTGCAAGACGCGGCGGCTAGCCCTGTTCGGGTGCGTGGCGATCAACTAGACTTGGTGGTGTATGGGTCTCGATAACCCGCTTCACATCGCGATCCTGGTCGTCATTCTGCTGCTCGTGTTCGGAGCGAAGAGACTGCCGGAGATCGGCCGCTCACTTGGCAGCGGAATGCGCGAGTTCAAGGAGGGCATCTCCTCCACGGGCGAGCCCAAGCCGACCGAGTCGCGTCCCGCTCTGCCCGAGCAGAGCGCCGCGCAGCAGCAGGCCGCCGAGGCATTCGGCGAGCCGGCCGAGGTCGAGCAGCCCAAGGTCTGATCAGGCTGCGGGCGAGTCGCCGGCGCTCTCGCCGGCGGACGCGGGACGCGCCTGCTCGAGCAGCGGGGCCCCGCAGTGCCAGCAGTAGGAGGCGCCGCGGCTGTGCACCGCGCCGCAGGCGCGGCACTGCCCGTCGATCCCCGCCTCGGCGCTCGCGAGCAGCCGCTGCAGCTCGGCCAGCTCTGCGTCGGCCTGTTGCAGTTCGGCGGATTTGCGCGCCAGCACGTCGAGCCGGTAGTGGTCGCGGATCGCCATCTCGTAGGCCAGGCCGCCCAGGTCCCAGGTCAGTGCGGCGACGCGCTCAGCGAGCTCTGCGCGCCGTTGGCGCAGCTCGGCTGTCGTCGCGGTGGTCGCGGCGAGCGCGCCGCCCTGAAGCACCAGCGGGGCCGAACGGTTGCTGTCCAGCGGCGGGGTCACGGCACCGCGATCGGCGACGTGCCGATTTTGTTGAGTTCTTCCTGGTGTTTCTTGCCGGTCGATTTTTCGAGTTTGTCGAGCTGCGTTTTGCTCACTTTGACTGCCTTCGGCGGCGCGGCGTGTTTCGCTTCTTCGGCTTTCGCTTCGCTTTCTTCGCCTTTGCTGACCTTTTCGCCTGAGCCCGAGTTGCTTTCACTGCCCGAGCTTGCGGCCTTTTCTTCGCTCGGCGCCGACGAAGCGCCGCTGCTGCCGGCGACCTGCGCGGCGGCGAGACCGCCGAGGCCCTCGAGCTTGACGACCTGGGGCTGGTTCTTGCCGGACTGCGTCACCCAGTGGCCGAGCAGAAGCCCGACGAGCAGTGCGAGCAGCAGCACCGACGCCACCGCGAACAGCGGCGCATAGCGTTTGAGCCATCGCGGCCCCGCCGTGTCTTCTACCGGCGCCGCGGCGACGACCGCCGTGGTCGTCGTCATGCCGCGCGGCGCCAGCTCCTGCGTCTGCATCGCGTCCAGGAACGACATGCGCGTCGGCGAGGCGGGCTGCCCGCAGGAGAGGCAGTAGCGCTGGTCGGCGACCAGCACGGCGCCGCAGTGCTCACATTTCAAGTTGTCGGAAGGTACGGGCGCGAGTGAGCTCAC
This sequence comes from uncultured Solirubrobacteraceae bacterium, assembly GCA_963699425.1. Taxonomy (GTDB): domain Bacteria; phylum Actinomycetota; class Thermoleophilia; order Solirubrobacterales; family Solirubrobacteraceae; genus Palsa-744. Next base: position 371,127 of record CAVOTS010000001.1, read on the forward strand.
TTCTTGGCCTCCTTGCGGGCATTGCGGTGGTGCTCCTTGGCCTTGGCCTTGGCTTCGAGCTTGGCCTGCGCGGCCTTGTCGGACTGGGCGATCGCGGCGCTTTCTTCCTGTGTCGTGGCGCAGGCCGCGAGCACGAGGCTCGAGAGTGCGGCGGCCGCGAGCAGGCCCATGCGGGCTGTGGTCGACGCGATCACTTCGTGGTCCTCCCGGATCAACCGAAAGCGCCCTGCACGTATTCGCGGGTGCGCTCGGCGCGCGGGTCCTCGAACACGTCCTGCGCAGTGCCGTACTCGACGAGGTCGCCGAGGTACATGAACGCCACCTTGTCAGCCACGCGCTGGGCCTGGGCAAGGTTGTGGGTCACGATGACGACGGCGAGGTCGCGGCGCAGGTCGCCGATCAGCTCCTCGATGACGCCTGTGGAAATCGGGTCCAGCGCGCTGCAGGGCTCGTCCATCAGCAGTACCTCGGGGCGCATCGCGATCGCGCGAGCAATGCACAGGCGCTGCTGCTGGCCGCCGGAGAGGCGCAGCGCGGGCCGGTCAAGGTCGCCGCGGACCTCGTCGTAGAGCCCGGCGCGCTGCAGGGCGTCGATCACCTGGGGCTCTAGCTCCTTGCGTCCGGGCTTCCTGCGGCCCTGCTCGCGCAGCGCGAACGCGACGTTGTCGAAGATCGACATCGGGAACGGGTTCGGCTGCTGGAAGACCATCGAGACACGCGAACGAAGTTCGGTGTCGACAAGGTCGTGGATGTCCTGGCCGTCGAGCAGGATCTCGCCGCTGCGGTGCGCCGACGGCGTGAGCTCGGTCAGGCGGTTGAGCGTGCGCAGCAGCGTCGTCTTGCCGCAGCCCGACGGGCCGATCAGCGCGAGCACCTCGCCCTGGTGGATCGAGAGCGAAACAGAGCGCACAGCCTCTTTCGGGCCGTAGGAGACGCCAACGCCCTCGAGCGTCAGGCGCTCGGGACCGGCCGCGCTCTCGGCGGGCCGGACGGCCTGGCGCTGGTCGGCCGGACGGACCGGGACCGGCTTGCGGTCCAGGACGATCGTGCGGACCGGCGGAACAGTCTCGTCCGGGGTCGCCGGCACGGCGAACGGGTCGACGGCCGGCACGATCGGCCGGCGTCCAGAAAGCTCATAGATCTGCTCTGTGCTCATATCGGTTTTTCCGGGCGGGACGACAATGGAGACCCGTTTGCTGAGGATAGCGCCGGGAGCGCGTTTCGGCAAGCCGTCTCGGACGAGTGTTGGCCGGGACCTCAGACGACGCCCTGACCGAGGTGCTGGCCGGCGTCCTGGGCGCTGCGGCGGCCGATCCGTTCGACCGCGAGGTTCAGCAGGAGGACGAAGACCAGCAGCACGAAGGCGGCCGCGTAGGCCTTCTGGGGAGCGGCCCCTTCGCCGGCCGGCGAGTTGCCGTAGACGTAGGTCGTCAGCGACGAGCCGGTGCCGCGCAGGATGTTGATGCCGGGCACGCTGCCCTGCGTTTCGATCCTCGCGGTCCCGCCGGCGAGCAGCAGCACGATCGCCGTGTCGCCGAAGATCCGGCTCATCCCGAGCGTCACGCCCGTGCCGACGTGCGAGCGCACGCGCGGCAGGAGCACCCGCCGGATCGTCGTGATTTTGGTCTTGCCGAGCGCGTACGCAGCCTCGCGCATGTGCGTCGGAACCGTCTGCAACCCGTCGCGGGTGGCGGCGAAAACCGGCGGCAGCGCGAGCAGCGACATCATGATTCCGGCGATCACGAACGACTGGCCGTAGACGCCGCCGCCTTCCGAGGTGAACGAGAGCGGCGCGAAGAAACCGAGCTGGAAGACCGCGAGCCCGAAGAGCGCGATCACGATGTCGGGCGTTCCGGCAACCACCTCGATGCTCGACTCGACGATCCGCGCCAACCACGAGGGACGGCCGTACTCGACGATCCAGATCGCTGCGCAGATCGCGATCGGGACGGCCACGATGATCCCGATCGCCGTAAGGATCAAGGTTCCGAGCAGCGGGTCCAGGAAACCGCCCGAGCCGGCCTGGCTTGCGCTGACCTGCGGGTGGGAGAAGATCAGATCCGGGCGCAGGTACTGAATGCCGCGCACGCCCATGTAGATCACGATCGCGGCGGCGACCAGACAAAGGCCAATACCGACGATCCACGCTAGCGCCAGCATGATGCGGTCGCTCCAGCGCCAGCTGCCGGGTGAGGAGCGCCGGCCCTGCGCGGGCCGGCTCGGTCGGGCGACGGCGCTCATCCGCGTGTCTGGTAGCGGCGCAGCGGCAGCTTGACGAGATAGCCCATCACGGAGAGCGCGAGGGCCGAGAACAGCAGCAGCAGCGCGAAGGCATAGAGCGTCGCGCGCAGCGGCGGCGCTCCGATGCCGTCGTGGAAGTCGACGATCGTCGAGGCGAGGGTCCGCAGCGGCTCGTACAAGAAGGTCAGCCCGTCGATCGGCTTGGGCGCGAAGAACTTCCCGCCGGAGACCATCTGGATCATGATCGCCTCTCCGACGGCTCGCGCACCGGCAAGCACGACCGCGGCCGCGATCGCCGGACGGATCGCCTTGAGGTGGACGGCGCGCACGGCGCGCAACGGGTTCAGGCCCAGGGCAACGGCGCCCTCCTTCCAGGTGGGCGGAACGGTCATCAGCGCCTCGCTGATCAGCGCGACCATGATCGGCGTGATCATCAGCGTGAGGATCAGCGCCGCGACACCGAGGCCTTCACCGGTCAGCTGGACGACGTTCTCGACCGAGACGCGCTCGGGTGTGGTGATCAGGTGAGTGCCGACAAACGGCACCACGACGAGGATCCCGATCAGCCCGTAGATGACCGACGGGACCGACGCGAGCAGGCGGATCACGGGGATCATCACCCGTTTGAGCCGCGCGTGCGCGATCTCGACGATGAAGACGGACGCGAGTACTGAAATGACGATCCCGAGCACCACGGCGATGCCGCTCGTCAGGAGCGTCCCGTAGACGATCGGCCAAGCATGAAGCGTGAAGACCGCCGCGGGGGCATTGTTCCCCGCGGCGGTCATGTTCGAGACCTCTCCTTCCAGGCCGCTGCCCGGAAGGAGCCAGCCCAATCCGTTGTGCTGGAAGATCGGCCAGGCTTCGACCGCCACGAAGGCGACCATCGCCACGATCCCCACGGCGACGAGCAGCGACACCCCGCCGAGCAATCGCTCGGCGCGGGTGTCGGGCCACGGTCTGCGCAGACGCTCCAGCATTACGCGGCTAACCGACGGTCAGCCACTTCGTCCGGATGATGCTCGATGCGGCGCGCGAGTGGTCGATCCATGAGATGAACCAGGATGCGGCGCCCTTGGCGGGACCGCGAGTGACCTCGTAGAAGCGAGCCACACCGGGGTAGGTGTTGACGTAGGCTTTGGCGCACGGAACGTTTTCGACGTTCACGGCGTGCAGGCCACCGGTCTCCACCTGGTAGTTGGAGATGAAGCCAATCGCCGCGGGGTTGTTCCTCACGGACTGCTTCATCAGACCCTCGGACGACGCTTCAGTAGCGCTTTTCGTGACGCTTTTGCCTTCGAGCAGGAGTGTCTTGAAGCTCGTCAGCACGCCGGCGACGGACGTCCGGCTGATCACGTTGATCGGACCGGTCGCCGTAGCGCCCGGGACTTCGCTCCAGTTTTTCACGGCACCCGTGAAAATGCCCTGGATTTTGGCCTCACTGAGGTTCGAGACCGGGTTGCTCTGGTTGGTCACGACGCAGATCTCGTAGCGGGCGATCGGGTAGAAGTACAGGTTCTTGCCCTGGTCGCTCGCGATCGGGTCGCGGGAAACGTCGGCCATCGTGATCCGTCCGGCGGCCACGTCGTTGATCCCGACCTGGGTCCCGCCTTGGGTGATCCGGAAGTGGATCTGGTGGGTGTGCTTGTGCAGCCTCACATAGCGCTGCGCGAGCAGCGAAACCAGCGGGTAGGACGCGGTCGCGCCGCTGACCGTGACAAGCCGGGCGGCGCTTGCAAAGGCCGGGGCGGCCAGGGCAAGGAGCGCGACGGCGAGAGTGGCGGCCGTTGTGCGTCGAATGTTTGACATCAGTTCTGGAACTCCGTTTCGATTCGTGGGGACCTACGGCAGTGCGCCAAAGCTCCACTGCCACCAACGACGGTAGCAAATGTGCACAAGATCGATGCAGGTAGGCTACGATATCGGTAAAGGCGGGTACCCGCCCGACGAGCACTATGGACGATCAAACCCCCACGACCGGCGCCGACGATGGTTCTGCGCCCCAGCCGGCCGCGCAGCAGCCCGTGCCCGTGCCCTCGCGGCGCTGGACCGGCGTGCTCGCCGCAGCGATGCTCGGCATCGGGGTAGCCGTTGGCGCGGCGATCGGGCCCGCTCCCAGCCAGTCGTTCGGTCTCGGCGCGCCGCTCGCAGGCCTCCTGAAGGCGCTGCTGGCCTCACATAGCCCGGCGGCCGCCGCGAAATCCAGCCACGCTGCCACCGGGGGCGGCGCGGAACCGGTCACGGCCGCCGCATCCCAGGGCGCGGGCGCAAGCGAAGCCGCCTCGGCGCCCGAAGAAACCGCGCCGACCGAAACCGAAAAGGAAACCGGCGGCAAAGGCGGCGGCAAAGAAGAAACAGCGACGAAAGCGCAGCCCTTCTACCGGGTCTGGGTGATCCACCTGTCGGGTGCGGGCTTCAGTGAAGCGCTCGGCTCGCCGGCGGCGCCCTACCTGAACAGGACAGCGGTCCCCAAGGGCTCCCTGCTCGCCGGCTGGTCGGCGATCGCGGGCCAGAACTTCGCCAGCGACGTCGCACAGATCGCCGGGGCCCGCGAAACCCAGGTCGAAAACGTCGTGCAACCGACGTGCAGCGCCACCGGCGCGCAGGAATGCCTCGCCGCGGCCGACGCGTTCCTGAAGAGCTCCACCGAAGCGATCCAGCACACGCTGCTCTACAAGAACGGCGAGGGCCTGATCGTCGTGCAGTTCGGCAAGGTCGAAGATGAAACTTCGACCGCCTACCAGTGGGCGCACGGCTCGGTCTCATCAACGCTGAGCACGAAACCGCCGAGCGGCGTGCTGCTGCTCTCCCCCCGCGTCGCGGCGGGCAAGAAGCCAACGGTCGCCTTCGAACCGACTGCACCGGAAAAGGCGATGCAGTCGCTGCTCGGGTGGAAGCCGGCTAAACAGACACCGGACAGCAGCGCGAAAACCCAGTTCTCGGCCTTCGAACGGGTCTGGCTCGTGCAGCTCTCCTCGGAAGGCCCGAACGGCTTCGCCGAAGCCACGAAGAACCCGGCGGCCGCGCCGTACATCAACCAGCAGATATCGACGAGCGGATCCCTGCTGTCCGGCTGGAATGCGATCGCGGGGCAGAACTTCGCGGCAGACGTCGCGCAGATCGCAGGGAGCAGCGAAACGCAGCTCGTGAACGTGATCGAGCCACCGTGCACAGCCGGACAGCAGTGCCTGGCCAAGGCCGACGCGTTCCTCAAGAGTGCGAGCGAAACGATCGAAGGCTCCAGCGCGTACTCCGGCGACGCCGGCCTGATCGTCGCGACCTTCGGCTCGATCGAAGACGGCGCGGCGCAGGAATACGCGGCCGGATCAATCACCTCGCGCCTCCTGACCGAACCCGCCAGCGGCGTGCTGCTGATCTCGAAACGCCTTACCGAACCGGGAAAAACACCCAAAACGAACTTCGACCCGGCATCGCCGGAGAGGAGCATGGAAGCGCTCCTGCGTCGTTGACAAAGCAAGACAACAACCCAAGGAAAACTGGAGAAATCAAGTTGCAAACCTCACGCAAACACCGCAGGGCGCCCGCCACTTGGCTGGCAGTGCTCGCAGGGACGCTCTCGCTGACGCTCGCTCTGCCGGCGATGGCCTCCGCTGAAACCACCGAACAGAGCAACGCGAACCAGCGCAACTGCAGCGGCAACATCCGCACGGGCCGACCGGAACTCGGCAGCATCGAACACCAGGTCGCGTACGCGTTCCACTGCGACGGGCCGATCACCGGCTACCAGATCACCTCCGGGCCGATCCCCGTCACGGGCGAGGCCGAATCACCCGAAGTGCTCGTGCTGCCGTCGCTGGTGCCGACCGCCGACGTCTTCTCGTGCTCGAGCGAACTTCCGGGCTACGCCATCGACTGCTCCACGGCAGCGTCCTCGAAGTCGACCACCGGCGTCACCAAAGAAGGCAACGTCGAGGTCCAGGGCCAGTTCTCGATCGAAGTCCCTGCCTGCAGGGCGCGCAGGCTCGACCCGCAGCTGACCGTCGTCTACGCGACCTCGGAAGGCACGTTCGCCCACAACGAAAAAGGCGAACTCGAAACCGTCAAAACCAAAGTCAAAGTCAAGAACAAAGCCGGTGAAGAAATCGAAGTCGAAGGTTCGGAACCGAAATACGAAACCAAGACAGCGATCACGGCACCGATCAGCCTCGGCCACACGACGCACTGCCCGAAGCCGAAGAAGAAGAAGGCCAAGAAGCATCACCGCAGCTCGCGTCACTCAAGGCACGCCGCGCGCCGCTAGTCACGTCAGTCGTCCGGCGCGCCGGGAGTTGTCCCGGCGCGCCGGATCAGGCGCCGCGCTCGAACATCGCCTTCACCTGGGCGTCGAGCGCGTTGAGCCTGTAGAGCGCGCCGGCCTCGGCGCTCTGAAACCGTCGGCCCCCAGCAGCGTCCGGGCCGTGGTGCATCAAGACGCAGTGCTCGAGCGCGAGGCGCCGCTCGGCGCCGAGCGTCGGCGGCGCGAGGCGAGCGATCTCGCGTAGCGACAGCTCCGTGTGCCCGAGCAGGCGGCCGGGCCCGGTGAGCTCGATCTGCGCGCCGTAGCTGAATTCGCGGGCGCGACCGATGTCGTGGAGCAACGCCGCGCAAACAAGCAGGTCACGGTCGAGTCGTGGATGCACCGCACAGAGGTCCACGGCGAGCGTCGCGACGGCGACGGTGTGCTCGATCAGGCCTCCGAGGTAGGCGTGGTGACCGGTCGCCGGCCGTCCTGCCTGCGCGGGGATCGCGCACGGTGCACGAAGCATCTCGGTGCGGAGCTCGCGGTCGGCGAGCAGCGCGTCAAGCAGCCCACGCAGGCCGGGGTCGTAGACCTCTCCCGCGAGGTGCTCGAAGAAGCCCTCTAGCTCTTCGACGTCGCGATAGGTCCTCGGCAGGAACGCCGCGGGATCGGACGCGCTGCTGCGCTCGATTCCGGCGATCGAGATCTGCAGGGCGTCGCGGAAGCGCTGCGCCGTCCCCGTGACACGCACAAGGTCGCCGCGCCCGAAGCGGCCCGCGAGCTCGTCCGCGTGCCGGAAGGCCCGCGCGGTTATCGAGCCCGTCGCATCGCGCAACTCAACGGTCAGGTACGGAGCGCCCGATTTGGAGATCTGCCGCTCCTTGCGGGTACATGCGTACACGCCGTCGACGTGCTGCCCGTCACGCAGGGTTGCGATCTCGCCCGTCGGCCGGGGCGCCTCATCGACGAGCGCTTGCCCGGCGTCAGTCATCGATCCATCATGTACCGTGACCCGGATGCAGCCGCTTCAGTGGGATCGCCGTCCGGACGACCTGCGCGCACCGGCACTGGTCTGCGCATTCGGCGGCTGGAACGATGCCGGCGACGCCGCCACGCGTGCGGTCGGCTACCTCGGCGAGTCGCTGTCGGCGCAGCGCTTCGCGCGCCTCGACGGCGAGGAGTTCTACGACTACCAGAGCGCGCGACCCACGATCCGCCTCGACGACGACGACCGGCGGCAGCTCGAGTGGCCGGCGGTGGAGGTCCTCGAAGCCCGCGCGCCGCGCGCGCCTCGCGACCTGATCCTGATGCGCGGGGTCGAGCCATCGATGCGCTGGCCAACCTTCGCCGCGCAGGTCGTCGAGCTCGCCGAGGCCCTCGGCGTGCAGCTCGTCGTCTCGCTCGGCGCACTGCTCGGCGACGTTCCGCATACGCGGCCGGTCGCGATGAGCGGCCACGCAACCGATCCGGCCCTGCTCGCGCGGCTCGGCGTGCAGCCGACACGCTACGAGGGGCCGACCGGAATCGTCGGTGTACTTCACGCGACGTGCGCCGAAGCCGGCCTTCCGGCCGCGACGGTGTGGGCGGCGGTGCCCCATTACGTAGCCTCGGCGCCCAGCCCGAAGGCGACACTGGCGCTGCTGCGGCGCACCGAAGCGCTGGTCGGCGTCTCGGTCGACCTTTCCGAGCTTGAGGCGGCAGCGATCGAGTACGAACGACAGGTCGGGCTTGCCGTCGAGAGCGATGCCGACATCCAGGCCTTCGTCGAACGGCTCGAGCGGGCGGTCGACAGCGAGGAGGACGACGACGACGAGAACGTACCGTCGGGCGAGGCCATCGCGCGCGAATTCCAGCGCTTCCTTCGCCAGCGGGGCGCGGACGAGGACTAGGTCTCGGCTGCCGGGCAGATGATCCGGTAGTCGCACAACCCGCAGGCGATCGCCGACGGCGTCGGATCGAAGCGCTCCGCGAGGATCGCCTCCCCGGTACTCATCACCAGCGTCGTCACCGCGTCGGCGTGGCTCGCGGCGCCGGGGACACTGATGCGCACGTCGTCGAGCACGTAGTAGTAGGCCTCGCGGGTGCTCGCCAGTCCCCACGCCTCGCGCGCCGCAAGCGCGTAGAGCGCGAGCTGCACGTCCTGCTCGAGCTGCTCGGCGCTGCGCGGCCGCGACGTCTTGTAGTCGATCAGTTCAAAGACCTCGCCGTCGGAGCCCGCGATCCTGTCGACACGGTCGACGCGGCCCCGGATCTGGTGCGGCCCGAGCGAAAAGGAGAAGCCGCGCTCGAACCAGATCGGCTCCGAGGACTCGGTGGCAAGCCGCTCGTGATATCGGCGCAGGGCGGCACGGCCCTTCTCGAGCAGCTCGGACTCCTGCTCGCCGAGGCCGCTGCGACGCCACGCGGCGTCGAGTAGCGCGAGCAGCTCACCGAGCGTCTGCGCGCCGTCGGCGTGATAGCGCTCGAGCACCTGGTGCATGACGATGCCGAACCGCTGGGCGACGGTCTGGGCCGTCGGGATACGCAGGACGCGCGCGTACTTGTAACGCAGCGGGCAGCTGCGGTAGGTCTCGATGTCCGACGCCGAGAGCGCGAGGCCGTCGCCGCGCCGTGGCAGGAACGCCGCCAGTGACCGCTCATCGCCCGACGCGCGCCCGGCGGCCAGCTCGCCGTGGAGCAGTTCCTCATCCAGCGGCGAGCTCGCGAGAACCTCGCGCTCGAGCGGGGTAGCCGCCGCCTGGACCCGCGCATTGACGTCGGCAAGCGCCTGCTCGAGGCTCTGCCCCTCCGAGCGCTGCGCAAGGGCCGAAAGCTTGACGAGCTCCAGGAACCGGGCGACGCCATGTGCGAGATCGAGTTCGGTGTCCAGGCGCAGCTCGCCGAGCTGGGCCCCGAGAGAGCCGACCTGGGCAAGCAGTTCGTCGCGCACGCGGGTCATCGCGACCTCGACGTCGAGCGGCTTGGCGTCGGCTGCCGGGGCCGGTGCGGCGACGGCCCCGAGCTCGTCGGCGAGTTCGGTCAACGTGGCGCCAGGACGCTGGGATTCATAGGCTTGGACCGCACTGCGCAGGCCGTCCAGGCCGTCCGCGGAGCGATCGCCGATCGCCAGGGGCCTTGCTGCATCGAGCCGTTCACCGATCAGCGAGAGCAGCTGCGCAGCACTGCTCGAGCGGGCGCGTGTCTCGAGCTCGGCGTGCAGTGCGAGGAACCGGGCGATCCGTTCGTGGCCCTCGGCCGGCACCTGCGGCGACTCGCCGGCGGCGCGCAGGCCGTCGATCATGTTCAGCTTGCGCCGGCGGGAGAGCTGGATCACGCGCGCGAGATCGACCTGGCGAAGCTCGATCGGCGGCCGCGTAAGCGCGCGCACGACCGCTGCCGCATCCTGCGGGTCGGCGAGCAGCCTCAGCCATGCGAGAACGTCGCGCACCTCGGCCCGCTGCAGCCCACCCAGCGGCGCCCTGTCGCCCTCGAGCGCCTGCCTCGCCTCCACCGGACAAGCATAGGCGCCGGCGCGTCGTCGGTAGTCTCTGATGGTGAGCCTGATCGACTGGTCGACCGCGCAGAGAATCGGTGAGAAGGTCGCCGGAAATCCCCCCTCGGGGGGCGTCGAGCTCGCGACGATCCAGCCCCAGGCCGCGACCTTCGCCTCGCTGGTCGCCCGCTACAGCCGACTGCCCGAACCGACGCGGCTTCCATCGATCGAGGCCGTCGACCGTCACGAGTGGATCGCGGCGAACCTCGCGACGATGCGCCCGCTGCTCGGGACGCTCGAGGATCGGGCGCAGACCAAGAGCGGGCCGTTCGCCGCGCAGCTGCAGTTCGCCTCCGGCGCGGTGATGGGCGCTCAGGTGGGCGCGATGACGGGCCTGCTCTCCCAGCGCGTGCTCGGGCAGTACGACCTCGCGCTCGTCGAGCCGCGCAGCGAGCCGCGCCTGCTGCTGCTCGCCCCGAACCTCGCGCAGGCAGCGCGCAGCATGGGGCTGCCGCGCGGTGAACTCGTCCTGTGGGTCACGATCCACGAGGTCACGCACGCCGTTCAGTTCGAGGGCGCGCCGTGGCTGCGCGACTATCTCGGCGGGTTGATCGCGGGACTGCTCGAGAGCGTCGGCGAGAGCCCGAAATTCTCCCTTCCGACGCGCCTGCCCTCACTCGCCGAGCTGCGGGCCGGCGCCGAACGCGCGGGCGCCAGCGACCTGCTGCGCTTCACGCTCGGCGAGGAGCGTTGGCAGTCGGTCGAGCGGATCCAGGCGGCAATGTCGCTCGTCGAGGGCCACGCGGAGCACGTGATGGACGCCGTCGGCGAAGAGGTCCTGCCGTCGCTGGAGCGGATGCGGGCCGCCCTGAACAGCCGTCGCACCGACCGCGGACTCTCGTGGCGGCTGCTCGAGCGACTGCTGGGTCTCGAGATGAAGATGCGCCAATACCGCGTCGGCCGCAGCTTCTGCGACGCCGTCGTCGAGCAGGGCGGCAGGGACACGTTGGCAATCGCCTGGCGCGGCCAGGAGCAGCTGCCGACCCTCGCCGAGCTCGAACGCCCGGCGAGCTGGATCGCGCGCGTCAGCGCCGAACCGGCGACTTTGTGAGCGAACGCACGTTCGTCACAGCTTTGGACTAGGCCGTTTTCTCCCTCAAGTAGCGGCCTTTTCACGCCACACGTGGGCCCGCATGTAACTATCGTCTCCGTTCGGGTTACAAACACATGTTCGGGTACATCGCCCGACTGAACTCACCAACTTGAGCCACCGCGCCGCCGGCGCTGCACGAAAGGTCGACCGAGATGGCCACCGCCACGAAAGCCACGAAAACCGCGAAAAGCACCAAAGCCGCGAAAACCGCGAAAGCGAAAGCAACCCGCACGAAAGCCGCCGCCAAAGCGCCGCGCGCAAGAACTGCAAGCCGACCGGCGCCCGCGCCCGCTCCCCAGGGAATCGGCGACGTCGCTGAGCGCGCCGTACTGATCCCCGTCGGAGCCGCACTGATGGCCCGCGACCGGATCGTCACCACCGTCAACGACACGATCTCGACCTACAGCTCGCCGACCAAGGCACAGGCGCAGATGCGCCGCTTCGAGCGTCGCGGCGACACCGCGCGCAAGCGCGTCGAGCGCGAGATCCGCAAAACGCGCGTCCGCGTCGAGCGCGAACTGCGCGAGCGCCGGCGTGAGATCGAGCAGGCAGTCGCCGAACTCGACGACCGCCGCGAGGTGATCGCGAGCCGGGTCCAGGACATCCCGACGTACGTCCAGGACATCCCGTCGTACGTCCAGGAGCGCCTCCAGACGATCGCTTAGCGCTTACCCGCGCCGCCGCCGGTCCTCGGCGCCGCGGACAGTCTGCCGGCCTCATAACCCGCCGGCAGTAGTAGGACCTCTCCTCCCCCGATCCGCGGGCGGCCCGCCGCCCGCGGATCGCTTTAACAAGGCGACCTCCGACAACGGCACGGCGTTTGTCAGAATGGACGGCATGGTTGAACGCGACGCCGTGATGAAGTCCCTCGAGGCGGTCATCGACCCCGAGCTGCACCGCTCGATCGTCGAGCTGGACATGGTCCGCTCGATCGAGATCGCAGCGACCGGCGTCGTCGACGTCACCGTGTCGCTGACGACCGCAGGCTGCCCGATCCGCGGCCACTTCCAGACGTCGGTCGTCGACGCAGTCGCCAAGCTCGACGGCGTCGAGCACGTGAACGTCTTCTTCGACGTGATGAGCGACGAGCAGAAGGCCACGCTGCAGCAGAAGCTCGGACGCGGAGGTCCGCTGCCGGCGGGCTCCCTCGCCCAGGTCGCGAACGTGATCTGCGTCGGCTCCGGGAAGGGCGGCGTCGGCAAGTCCACGCTGACCGCCAACCTTGCGGCTGCGCTGAGCGCCGAAGGCCGTAGCGTCGGGGTGCTCGATGCGGACGTCTGGGGCTACTCGATCCCGCGCATGTACGACCTCGGCGGCCGGCGGCCCGACGTCTCCGCGGAGCGGAAGATCATCCCCCTGGAGGCGAGCGGCGTGAAGGTCATGTCGATCGGCTTCTTCGTCGAGGAAGACGCGGCCGTCGTCTGGCGAGGCCCGATGCTCCACAAGGCACTGACCCAGTTCCTGAACGACGTCGAATGGGGGGCACTGGACTACCTGCTGATCGACCTTCCCCCGGGCACGGGAGACGTCTCGATGACGCTCGCCCAGCTGCTGCCCGGCGCCCGCTTCCTGATCGTCACGACACCTCAGCCGACCGCACAGAAGGTCGCCCGCCGCGCGGCCGAAATGGCGTTCCGCGTCGACCTGCCGATCGTCGGCGTCGTCGAGAACATGGCAGGCTTCGTGACGCCGAGCGGCGAGCGGTTCGCGATCTTCGGGCAGGGCGGCGGCGACGAGCTCGCGCAGGAGATCGACGCGCCGCTGCTCGGCCGCGTTCCGCTCACGATGCCACTGCGCGAACAGGCCGATGCGGGCCTGCCGCTCGTGGTCGAGAATCCAGACGACCCCGCCGCCCAAGCGATTCGCCAGATCGCCCGCGGCCTCGTTGCGGCACTTCCGCCCGCACCGATCGAACTGAGCATGGTCCAGCCGGCGGCGCCAGAAGCGCCGAAACCCGTGGGCATGTCGCTACCGATGGCCTGAGGGCCGATCGGGACCAGTCGACATGCCCTAGAAGCCAGCGCGGGCGCGCAATCGCCCGCACCGGGACGGCGATGCCGTCCGCGCAGCTTGACAAGGGAACCGCAACTGGAAGGATCGAAGGGATGTCGACAACGGAGCAGCGCGACGAAGGTCGCGACGAGAACCGTGAGGAAGGCGAGCAGGTCGTTGAATTCGACGAACGGCGCGCGAAGATGCTGCGCCTGCGCGAGCAAGGCGTCGAGCCCTACCCGCCCGTCACGCTGTGGGGCCGGCGCGAGGAAATCGCCGACGTCCTCGCGGCCCACGATCCGGCGACGCTTGACGCCGGCGAGCACCCCGAGCTCCAGCACCTGATCGCCGGGCGGCTGGTCTCCCGGCGCGGCCACGGCAAGACGGCGTTCCTGGACATCCGTGACCTCTCGGGAGACATTCAGCTGGTCGTCCGCCGCGACGCGCTCGGCGAGGAGCGGTACGCGCGGATCATGGAACTCGACATCGGCGACATCGTCAGCGCGAGCGGCGTCGCGTACGTCACGCAGCGCGGCCAGCTCGCGCTCGCGGTCAAGGACTGCGAGCTCCTGACCAAGTCACTGCGACCGCCGCCGGACAAGCATCACGGCCTCGCCGACACCGGGACGCGCTACCGCTATCGCGAGCTCGACCTGCTCGCCAACGAGGAGACGCGCGAGCTGTTTGTGACCAGACACAAGATCGTGTACGCGATCCGCAACTGGCTCAACAGCCGGCACTTCATCGAGGTCGAAACACCGGCGCTCCAGTCGCTCGCCGGGGGCGCCGGTTCGCGGCCCTTCACGACGCACCACAACGCGCTGAACCGCGATCTCTACCTGCGGATCAGCGTCGAGCTGTTCCTCAACCGCTGCATCGTCGGCGGCATGGAGAACGTGTACGACATGGGCAAGGTGTTCCGCAACGAGGGGATCTCCCCGAAGCACAGCCCGGAGTTCACGATCATCGAGTTCATGATGGCCTACGCCGACTACAACGACGTGGCGACAGTCACCGAAGAAATGTTCCGCGACGTCGCCCAGGAGGCCCTCGGGCGCACCGTGATCAAGCGCGGCGGCGAAACGATCGACCTCGCCAAGCCGTGGCGGCGGATCACGATGCAGGATCTGATCCAGGAACGCTTCGGCCTGGACATGCTCGACTCCTCGCGCGACCAGCTCGCCGAGATCCTCGACGAACCGATCGACCCGGCGGCCACCTGGGCGGAGGTCGTCGCGGACATCTACAGCAAGCACCTCGAGCCGACGATAAATCAGCCGACGCATGTCTTCGACTTTCCGCTCGAGCCGTTCCCGATCTGCAAGCGCCACGCCGTCCACCCCGAGCTCGGCGAGCATTTCGACGCCGTCATCGGCGGGGTCGAGCTCGTCAGCGGCGACACCGAGCTCAATGACCCGGTTGACCAGTGGCAGCGGTTCGTCGACCAGCGCAAGCGGCGCATGATCGACGACGCCGACGTCCCGCACCCGAACGACGAGGAGTACGCGCGCGCGATCGAGTACGGCTACCGGCCGACCGCCGGCGGGGGTATGGGCGTCGACCGGCTGGTGATGATCCTCACCGAACGCGAGACGCTGCGCGAGGTCATCCCCTTCCCGATCGTGAGGGACATCGGATGAGCTCCAAGCTCGCGCTCGACGAGCGAGTCGTCGAAGAGTGCCGCCAGGCGGCGCGCCAGATCGCGGCCCGCATCAGCGACCGGATCGCCGGCCAGACATCGGTGTCGGTGGAGCGGACGATCACGCGACTGCTCGGCGTCGACGGCGTCGACGAGGTCGACGCACCGCTGCCGAATCGCCTCGTCGAACAGATCCAGGCCGGAGGCGAGCTGGCACATGGCATCGCCTACTGGCTGGGCAACGCGATGCTCCAGACCGGCCAGGAGGTCCAACAGATCGCGCAGGCCGTCGGTGCCGGCGAGCTCGACCTGCTCGCGATCGAGCGCGCGGAGGACGAGCGGATCCGCGACGCTGTCCGCAGGCAGTGCGAGCAGCGCATCGGCGAGATCTCCCGCCGGATGGGCGAGCGGCGCGAGCTCTGCGCGCGGCTCGGCTCCGGACCGGAGCCGCTGCGCTACGTGCTGACCGCGACCGGGAACGTCTACGAGGACGTCGTCCACGCCCGCGCCGTCGCGCAGGCCGGCGGCGACATCATCGCCGTGATCCGCTCGACCGCCCAGAGCCTGCTGGACTACGTGCCGTACGGGCCGACCACCGAGGGCTACGGCGGGACGTTCGCGACCCAGGCGAACTTCCGGATCATGCGCGAGGCGATGGACGAGTGGTCGCAGGCCCACGGGCGTTACGTGCGCCTGTCGAGCTTCTGCTCGGGACTCTGCATGCCGGAGATCGCCGCGATGGGCGCGATCGAGGGCTTCGACAACATGGTCAACGACGCGCTCTACGGGATCCTCTACCGCGACATCAACCCGATCCGGGGCCTGATCGACCAGCGCGTCTCGCGGATGATCAACGGCTACTTCGGCGTCGTGATCAACACCGGCGAGGACAACTACCTGCGCACCGCGGACGCGGTCGGCGCGGCCCCGTCGGTGACCGCCTCGCAGTTCATCAACTACGAGCTCGCGCGGGCCAGCGGCGTCCCGGACCGCCAGATCGCGCTCGGCGACGCATTCGAGATCGATACGCCGGTCGAGAACAGCCTGCTGCTCGAGTGGGCGCAGGCGCAGCTCACCCGCGAGCTGTTCCCCGACTGCCCCGTGAAGTACATGCCGCCGACACGGCACATGGACGGGAACCTCTTCCGGACGCACGCGACCGACGCGATGTTCAACCTGGTGACGATCGCGACCGGGCAGGGCATCCAGACGATCGGCGTGCCGACCGAGGGGATCTTCACGCCTCACGTCCACGACCGCGTGCTCGGCCTGCAGAACGTCGACTACGTGTTCACGGCTGCCCGCGACCTCGGCGACGAGATCGAGTTCCGCCCTGGCGGAATCATCCAGTCGCGTGCGCAGGAGGTGCTCGCCGGAGCGCATGCGCTGCTCGAGCGGATCGCCGGTGAAGGCCTGCTAGAGGCGGTTGAGCACGCCACGTTCGGAGATGTCAGCCGGACCGTCGACGGCGGCCGCGGCCTTGACGGGATCGTCGCGACAAGCCCGGAGTACTTCAACCCCGTCGTCGAACTGATGATGGAGCCGGCGAATGCGTGAGGTCGACCTGACGGCGGTGCGCCCGTATGCCGACCACCTCGACGACGGCCTCGTGCAGATGAGCTTCACGCTGCCGGTCCCCTACTCGGTCGCCGCGCGCCGCGCGGCGCTCGAACTGGCCGCCCGGATGGGCTTCGAGGAGCCCGAGGTCGTCCACTTCGAGGAGCTGACGCATGGCTACACCTACTTCGTGCTCTACGGCCGCTGCACCGCGACGGTCGACTTCGAGGCCCTCCAGGGCGAGGGCTTTGACATCGAGTACATGGGCGAGGACGAGGTCGAGGAGTTCGCGAGCGAGCGGATCGGCCGCGAGATCGTCGTCGTCGGGGCGAGCACCGGGTCCGACACGCACAGCGTCGGAATCGACGCGATGCTCAACCTCAAGGGCTACCACGGCCATCACGGCCTCGAGGGCTACCACGCGTTCCGCGCCTACAACCTCGGCAGTCAGGTCCCGAACAGCGCGCTCGTAGCGCGCGCAGTCGAAGTTGGCGCCGACGCGATCCTCGTCTCGCAGACGGTCACCCAGCAGAACCTCCACGTCCAGAACCTCACCGAGCTCGTCGAGATGGTCGAGGCGGAGGGACTGCGGAGCAAGGTGATCCTCGCCTGCGGCGGCCCGCGCGTCACGAACGAGCTCGCCAAGGAGCTCGGTTTCGACGCCGGTTTCTCGAAAGGCACCTACCCGAACCACCTCGCGACTTTCCTCGTGCGCGAGGTCGCCGCCCGCGCCGGCGTCGCCTAGCGGCCGATGCTCGCGGAGCTGACCGCCCGCTCGCGGCGCGTCGCGCTCGTCGGCCTGGCGAAGAACACCGGTAAGACGGTGGCCCTGACGAGCCTGATCGGCGAGCTGCACAGCGCCGGCGAGCGCGTCGGCGTGACCTCGATCGGCCGCGACGGCGAGGAGCACGACGTGATCGACTTCCGGATCGCCAAGCCGCGCGTCGCGCTGCTCGCCGGCGACCTGATCGCGACGACGGACGCGCTGCTCGCCGCGAGCGAGCTGCCCTACGAGCTGATCGAAGAGACCGATGTGCGCACGCCGCTCGGCCGGGTACGCGTCGCGCGGCTGCAGGCCGGCGGCGAGCTCGAAGTCGCCGGACCATCGTCGGGCGAGCAGCTGCGCGAGGTCTGCGAGTCGATGCTCGCGCACGGCGCGGCGCGCACGCTGATCGACGGGGCGATCGACCGCCGCGCGCCGGCGAGCCCGCGCGTCGCCGACGGACTGGTGCTCGCAACCGGCGCCGTGCTCGGCGCGACGCTCGAGGAGGTCGTGCTGGCCACTCGCCGCGCGGTCGAGCTCGTGCGGCTGCCGGTGCTCGCGGCCGCCGAGGCGGCGACGCTGGGGCGCTTCGCGCGGCCGGGGGCAGGCGGAGCGATCGTCGCCGACGACGGCAAGGTCAGTGAGCTCCCGGCACGCTATGCGCTGACCGCCGGCCGCGCGGAGCTCGAACTGCTCCTGGACGCGAACCCCGACGCCCGGCGGATAGTGCTCGCCGGCGCGGTCACGGAGGCGTTCCTTACCGATCTCGCTGCCGCACTGCGGGCGCGCCGGCGCGAACTCGCGCTCACCGCGTCCGACCCGACGCACATCTTCCTCGCCGCGCGCGAGCCGGGCTGGCTGCGGCGGCAGGGCCTGGAGCTATCGACGCTCGCCGGGATCGAGCTCCTGGCGCTGACCGTCAACCCCGTCGCGCCGCTGGCGCACCGGTTCGCCTCACGCGAGCTGCGCGAGGCGATCGCCGAGGCCGTGCCCGGCGTTCCGGTGCTCGATGTCCTGCACCCCGAATACCGGGGTGCCGCGGCGGCCTAGCGGTTGGCCGCGAAGTAGTCGGCGTTGATCTGCGTGTACTTCTGCCACTCGTCGGGGAGCTGGTCCTCGGCGAAACAGGCATCAACAGGGCAGGCCTCGACGCAGGCGTCGCAGTCGATGCACTCCTCGGGATCGATGTAGAGCATCTCCACCTCGGCGTAGCCCGGCTCGTCGGGGGTCGGGTGGATGCAGTCGACGGGGCAGACCTCGACGCACGAGTTGTCCTTCTGGCCGATGCACGGCTCTGCGATCACGTATGCCATTGGCGTCCTTCGCTCGGGGGAACACGGCCCCGCTAAGGGGGCGGGGGCACTATTTTACGTATCTTCAGCCGCCTACCGGCGTGCGAGCCGCCCAGGGCGCCGCGGCTTCCAGTTGCGCGGCCAGCGCAAGCAGCGGCCCCTCCTGGGCCGGGCGCCCGATCAGCTGGACGGCAAGCGGCAGACCGTCGTCGCCCTGGTAGAGCGGAACCGACACCGCCGGCTGGCCCGTCGCGTTCACCACCGGGGTGAAGGGGGTGAACAACCCCGACTGCGTGAACGTCGCCATCGGGTCGGCGGCGTAGGTGTCGAGCGTCCCGAGCGCCAACGGGCGCTGGGCGAGCGCCGGCGTCAGCAGCACGTCGAACGGCTCGAGCGCCGCGACGACTTCCCGCGCGAATGACTGCAGGCGCACGTTCGCGCCGAGCTGCTCGATCGCCCCCATCCCGGCGACCATCGAGTAGATCGCCCAGCTCATCGGCTCCATGTCCTCGGCCACGGGGTCGCGGCCCGCGACCCGCCCCGAGTAGGCGATCAGCAGTGCGACATGGCTGGCGAAGACGACGCCGAAGACGTCCCCGACGTCGATCGTGCGCCACGGCGGATCGAACTCGACGACCTCGTGCCCGAGCGAGCGCAGCTGCTCGGCGGCGTTGTCCGCGGCGGCCGCGCAGACCGGGTCGACAGCTGCGTCGGCGACCGGCGGCAGCTTCGTGACGGCGATCCGCAGCCTGCCGACGGCCCCCGCAGCCGTCGCGGCGAAGGGCTGCGGCGGCGGCGGCGCCCACGTCGCGTCGCCGGGCTCATAGCCCGCGAGGACGTCCAGGAAGGCGGCCGTGTCGGCGACGGTGCGCGTGAGCATTCCGTCGATCCCGAGCGCCGAGTCGCCCAGCTCGGGCGCGGGCGAGATCCTCCCGCGGGCCGGCTTGAGCCCGACGAGCCCGCAGCACGCCGCCGGGATCCGGATCGAACCGCCACCATCGGTGCCGTGTGCGACGGGCACCATGCCGGCGGCAACGGCCGCCGCGGACCCGCCGGACGAGCCGCCGGGAGTGCGATCGCGGCGCCACGGGTTGTGCGTCGGCCCGAAGATGTGCGCCTCCGTGGTCGGCAGGATCGCGTACTCCGGCAGCGTCGTCTTGCCGACGATCACGCAGCCGGCCTCACGCAGCCGCCGGGTGACGTTGTGGTCGTACGGCGCGACGAAGTCGCGCATCAGCTCACAGCCGTGGGTCATCCGCAGTCCGGCCACCGCCCGGCTGTCCTTGATCGCGATCGGCACGCCGGCGAACGGTCGCGGATCGCCGGCCCTGATCGCCTCGGCCGCCGCGAGCGCGCCGTCGTGGTCGACCTGGCTGAAGGCGTTGATCTCGCGATCCTTCTCGTCGATCGCGCGCAGCGAGACCTCGACGAGTTCGGGCGCGGTCAGCTCGCCGGCGCGCACGAGCTCCGCGAGCTCGAGTGCCGATCGGTACATCAGCGCGGCTTCTGACACGTCTCCTCCTGGCTGTCGGGCGCCTCACCTTACCGGCGCGCCGATTCCTGCGACGATAGGGGCCTGCCCACAAGGCAGCACCCCCGGTCAGCCCAAGCCCAGAAAGCGAGAGCAATGAACGCGGTCCAGTCAGATCCAGAGGTTCAGTCGGGGCTCGAGGGCGTTGTCGCCTTCGCCACCGAGATCGCTGAGCCCGACAAAGAGGGTGGTGCGCTGCGCTACCGCGGCGTCAACATCGAAGAACTTGTAGGCACGGTCCCCTACGAGCAGGTGTGGGGCCTGCTCGTCGACGGCAAACTGCGGCCGGGCCTGCCCGCCGCCGAACCGCATGCGCTCACGGTGCGCTCGGGCGACCATCGCGTCGACGTCCAGTCGGCGCTCGCGATGCTCGCGCCCGAGTGGGGCTTCGGCGAGCTGATCGACATCACCGACGAGCAGGCACGCGAGAACCTCGCCCGCGCTTCGGTGATGGCGCTCTCCTTTGTGGCCCAGTCGGCGCGCGGCGTCGGCCGGCCGCCGGTGCCCCAGCCGGTGATCGACCAGGGCCGCACGATCCCCGAAAAGTTCGTGCTGCGCTGGCGCGGCGAGGCCAACCCGAACCACGTCAAGGCGATCGACGCCTATTGGATCGCGGCGGCCGAGCACGGCATGAACGCCTCGACGTTCACGGCGCGCGTGGTTGCCTCGACCGGCGCCGACGTCGCCGCGGCGCTGTCAGCGGCCGTCGGCGCACTGTCGGGCCCGCTGCACGGCGGCGCCCCCTCACGCGTCCTGAAGATGCTCGAGGAGGTCGAAGAACTCGGCGATGCCGAGCGCTGGGTAAACGACGCCCTCGACCGCGGCGACCGGCTGATGGGCTTCGGCCACCGCGTCTACCGTGCCGAAGACCCGCGGGCGCGGGTCCTGCGGCGGACCGCCAGCGAACTTGGTTCGCCGCGCTTCGTCGCCGCCGAGGCACTTGAGAGCGCGGCGCTCAAAGCACTGCAGGAACGGCGCCCGGATCGCGTCCTCGCGACCAACGTCGAGTTTTGGTCGGCGGTCGTGCTCGACATGGCCGAAGTCACGCCGGACCTCTTCACGCCGCTGTTCACCTGTGCGCGGGTCGCCGGCTGGTCGGCCCACATTCTCGAGCAGAAGCGCGAGGGCAAGCTGATCCGGCCGACGGCGAAGTACGTCGGCCACGGCCCTCGCAAGCTCGCCGAAGTCGAATAGGCCTGCCGGCGCGCACGGCGCGCCATTCGGCCGTTAAACGCAGCGGGGCCCGGCGACTGCCGGGCCCCGCGGTGCGTGAAGGCCGAAGCCTCCTTACATCATCCCGCTCATGTCCGGCATGCCGGCGCCGGCACCGGCACCGTCCTTGTCCGGGATCTCGGCGACGATCGCCTCGGTGGTCAGGATGTTCTTCGCGATCGAGGCTGCGTTCTGCAGCGCCGAGCGCGTGACCATCGCCGGGTCGATGATGCCTTCGGCGACGAGATCGACGATCTCGTTGCTCGCGGCGTTCAGCCCGTGGCCTTTCTTCGCCTTGCGCACGTCATTGACGACGACCGAGCCCTCGAGCCCGGCGTTCGCCGCGATCTGACGCAGCGGCTCCTCGAGCGCGCGCAGCACGATGCGTGCACCCGTGCGCTCGTCGGGGTCGCCGCCGTCGTCGTCCTGCTTGACGGCCGCAGAGGCCTGCAGCAGCGCGACGCCGCCGCCGGGGACGATGCCCTCCTCGAGCGCCGCCCGCGTTGCCTGCAGCGCGTCCTCGACGCGGTGCTTCTTCTCCTTCATCTCCGTCTCGGTGGCTGCGCCAACCTTGACGACGGCGACACCGCCGGACAGCTTCGCGAGGCGCTCCTGGAGCTTTTCGCGGTCAAAGTCCGAGTCGGTGTTCTCGATTTCGGCTTTGATCTGGTTGATCCGGCCTTTGATGGCGTCCTTGTCGCCGGCACCATCGACGATCGTCGTGGTGTCCTTCCCGACGACGACACGGCGGGCACGCCCGAGCTGGCTGACCTGGGTGTTCTCCAGCTTCAGACCCATCTCCTCGGTGATGACCTCGCCGCCCGTGAGGATCGCGATGTCCTCGAGCATCCGCTTGCGACGGTCGCCGAAACCCGGGGCCTTGACCGCGACGCCCGTGAAGGTGCCCCGCAGCTTGTTGACCACCAGCGTCGCGAGCGACTCGCCCTCGACGTCCTCGGCAATGATCAGTAGCGGCTTGCCGCTCTGGATCACTGCCTCGAGCACCGGCAGCACGTCCCTGACGGAGCCGATCTTCGAGTTGGCGATCAGGATGTAGGGGTCCTCGAGGCTGGCCTCCATCCGGTCCTGGTCGGTGACCATGTACGGCGAGATGTAGCCCTTGTCGAACTGCATGCCCTCGGTGAACTCGAGGTCCATGCCGAACGTCTGGCCCTCCTCGACGTTGACCACGCCGTCCTTGCCGACCTTCTCGATCGCGTCGGCGATCACGTCGCCGATCTCCTCGTCACCGGCGGAGATCGTCGCGACGCGCGCGATCTGCTCCTTGCCGGAGACCTCCTTGGACTGCGAGGCGATGCTTGCCACGACCTCGTTGACGGCCTTCTCGATGCCGCGCTTGAGGGCCAGCGGGTTGGCGCCGGCCGCGACGTTCTTCAGACCCTGGCGAACGATCGCCTGGGCGAGCACCGTCGCCGTCGTCGTGCCGTCACCGGCAACGTCGTTGGTCGCCGTGGCGACCTCGCGGACGAGCTGTGCGCCCTGGTTCTCGAAGACATCCTCGACTTCGATCTCACGGGCGATCGTCACGCCATCATTGGTGATCGTCGGCGCGCCGAACTTCTTGTCCAACACGACATAGCGGCCCTTCGGGCCGAGTGTGACCTTGACGGCGTCGGCGACTGCGTCGACACCGGCCTCGAGGGCCTTGCGGGCCTCGGAGTCGTACTTGAGCTGCTTATGAGCCATTGTGCGGTTCTCTCCTTGCTAGGACTCGACGCGTGCGAGGACGTCCGACTCGCGAAGCACGAGCAGGTCCTCTCCGTCGACCTTGATCTCCGTCCCGCCGTACTTGCTGTAGAGGACCTCGTCGCCCTCTTTTACGTCGAGCGGGATGCGCTTGCCATCGTCGTCGATCCTGCCGTCACCGACGGCGAGGACCTCACCCTTCTGCGGCTTCTCCTTGGCGGTGTCGGGGAGGACCAGGCCGCTGGCCGTAGTCTCCTCCTCCTCGATCGCCCGCACGATGAGCCGGTCGCCCAGGGGCTTGAGCTTCATGTTCGGGAACCTCCGTTGTTCTCGGGGGAACTCCGCCGTTTGCGGCGGAGATTGGCACTCCCCCATTGAGAGTGCCAACTAGGTTCCGAATATAGCCGAAAACTCAGGTGGGGCGGTGAAGAATTGGCACTCTTGGTCCGCGAGTGCCAGCGACGCTCAGTTTTGGGCGCCGCCGTAGCCCTTGAGCGCCTCGGTGACGCTGTTCGGGGTATCGAGGATTCGCGAGAAGCGCACGACGGTCACCGTGTCCTCGGCGCTGACCTCGCGGCCGTAGATCTGTTCGAGGAAGCCGATCAGTTCGTCGTGCCGGCGAAACTCGGGATTGTCGTGTTTGATGTCGCGCGGCGAGAGCAATCCAAGCTTGGTCACCTCGACGTGGTCGATCACCGCTTCGAAGATCCGCTCGCGAGGGGAGTACTGGTAGCCGATCGTGACCAGCACCAGCTGGTTCTTCTTGTACTTGTCCGACTTGTCTCCGAGTCGGATCGTCGCCGTCTTGCGCCCGCGCGTGAGCTCGTCGGCGAAGATCGTTGAGTAGAAGTTCAGTACCTGCATCGTGGGCCTCCGCGCGCGCTGAGTTTTTGTTTGCGCGCGCAAACGCGCGCGATCAGGAGGCTACAGGTCCGAGTCGAGGTAGTCGATCGCCTGCGCCACGATCTCGCGCTCGGCGTCGTGGCTGAGCAGCTCCTGTGCACGGTCGATCGGCACCCAGCGGACCTCCTCGACCTCGTCGTCGTGATCGGCGAAATCGCCGCCGAGGTGGCGAAAGAGGAAAAACTTGACCGACTTGCCGATCGTGCGCCCGTCGCGCCGGTACCAGTAGCGGCTCTCGCCGAGCTCGTGCACCGGCTCGGCGACGATCCCCGTCTCCTCGCGGACCTCGCGCTCGGCCGCCTCGATCGGGCTCTCGCCGGGATCGACATGCCCCTTCGGCAGCGCGAGAACCTTCGAGCCGTCGGCGGCGCGTCGCGTCGGCACGATCGCGACGATCTCGCGCCCGCGCACGACGACGCCCCCTGCCGAGAACTCCCGCGCCCGGAAACGCTTGCCGCGGCGGCGCGAGGGCGTCTCAGACGACATAGCGAGCCAGCGCCGCGGGGTCGTGGATCGTCAGCCGTCCGCGTCCCTGCGAGATCACGCCGGCGCGGTCGAGCACCGCAAGGAAGCGGCTCGCGGACTCGCGCGAGGAGCCCGCGAGCTGCGCGAGGTCGGCCTGGGTCGCGCGCACGACGACGACGTCGCCGCCCGCGGCCGCCTGGCGCTCGGCGAGCTCCCCGAGCGCCGCGGCGACGCGGCTCTGGACGGTCTCGAAGGATTGACGTGAGAGGCGCTCGTTGGCGTGGCGCAGGCGCCTTCCGAGTGAGATCACGAGCCGCCCGGTGATCTCGGGGTGCAGCCGCATCAGCCGCCGCATGTCGGCACCGAGCACCGCGACGAGCTCCGTGTCCTCGACCGCGTCGACGGTCGCCGAGCGCAGCTCGTCCTCGAACATCGCAAGCTCGCCGAAGAAGTCGTGCGGGCCGAACGTCGCCAGCGTGATCGTCCGCCCGTGCCGGTCGCGCACCGCGCGGGCGCGACCCGAGCGCACGACGTAACAGGTGTCCGAGCGGTCACCCTCGCGAAAGAGCACCTCGCCGCCGGCCAGCGAACGCGGCACGGCGACCTGCGCGATCCGCTCGAGGTCCCCCGCCGCAAGGGCACTGAAGACGGGAACGCGCGAGAGCAGCTCAGCAGTCGACGACGCGCTCGTCACCATCTGTCACGAATAGCACATGATCCGCGCGCGCCAACCGGCGCGGGGTGGCCCCGGCGGCCGCTATTTTCGTTTGATGGCCCGATTCGCAGCACTGCTCGCAATTACCGCGCTGATGGCAGCCCCGGCGGCCGCCTCGGGAGCGCGCGTCCAGCGCCACGTATGGGCGACGATCGACGAGTGCAGGGTCGCCGGCGCGAACGCGACGGTCGGCGTGCTCGCGTCGATGCCGGGCGGCGGCAAGCCGGACCTGCGGATGTTCGCCAAAATCCAGCTGCAGTACCGCGACGCTGCGGGCCGCTGGCGCGCCCTGCCAGGCGGCGGCACCGGCAACCTTGCGCTCGGGAAGGCGAGCCGAGCGGCGGTACGCGGGACGAGCTTCGGGCTCGAGAGCGGCGCAGATGTGACCGTGCTGCGCGCGCGCGTGAGCTTCGCCTGGCGCCGCGGTCGCCGCACCGTGGTGCGCCGCAGCGCGCTGACCAGCGCCCGGCGGCCTACCGGCCGCTACGCCAGGCCGCAGAACTTCAGCGTCGCCAGCTGCAGGATCTAGTCGGCGAACAGCCGCGGATCGTTGGTGATGATCCCGTCGACGCCGAGCGCTTCGAGGCGACGGATCGCCGCGCCATCGTCGACCGTCCAGACGAACAGCAGTCCGCCGACCTCATGGATCCTCTCGACCAGCGGCGCCGTCACGACCCGCCAGTGCGCCATCAGCGCATCGCAGCGGCCCGCCCGGATCGCCGCCGCGGCGCGCCCGGGAAGCGTGCGCCGGTAGGCGAGCAGCACGCCCCAGGCGGGCGCCGCAGTCAACGGGTTGCTCGCGTAGTCGCGCCGCACGCTCGGGACCGACCAGCCGACGCGCAGCGCCGGCTCGCTGCGGCGCATCGCCGCCAGGCCGTCGGGGAACATCCCGCTGACGAGCGTCCGCTCGACCAGACCATGTTCGCGCAGCGCCGCGAGGGCCCGCATCTCGTAGCCGGGGAGCTTGAGGTCGACGTCGAGCTGCACGCCGGCGAAGCTCGGCTGCGCGAGGTGTTCAAGCGCCTGCTCGAGCGTGAATGTCGCGCGCGAGGCGAGGTCGGCGTAGTCGTGGGCGATCAGCAGCCGCCCGTTCCCGTCCGCACGTTCGCTGAGCACGTCGAACTCGATCATGTCGACGCCCGCGGCGAGCGCGGCGTCGAAGCCGGCGGGGGTGTTGCCGGGCGCGAGGGCCGCGGCCCCCTTGTGCCCGACGCGCAGCGGTCGCCTGCGGGACATCGGCGAACCGTAGCCAGTGCTCAGGCCGTCAACGTCAGGCGCCGCGGCCCTGCGCGGAATCCGAGCTCGACGAGCAGGTCGCGCACAGGACTCGAGAGCGCGGGCTCCCCGTCGATGCGCTCCAACGCGAGTTTGGGCACGCGCCCCGCTCGCACCGCGCCCGCGAGTGCCTCGAGCCCGCGCAGGAAGGCCGCCTCGTCGGCCGCCGCGCCGGCGAGCCGGACGATCGAACGCCCGCCGCGCTCGACGTAGAGCAGGCCGCCGGCCTGCTCGAGGACGACGTACGCGCCGTCGGTGCGCGCGGGCCGGCCGGCACCGTCGCCCGCGCGCGGCCATGGCAGGCAGGCGCCGTACGGCTGCGCCGGATCAACGGCCGCGAGCACGAGCGGCGCGGCAGCCTGCGCCGGCGCCGCCGCCCTGAGACGCTCCACGGCGCCGGGCAGAGCGAACTGGGCGCCGCCCATCCCCTCGATGAAGTAGCCGCGGCGGCACAGGCCGAGTGTCTCGAGCGCCCCGAAGCTGTCGTAGAGCAGCGCGAAGCCGCCGCGCACCCCCTCGGCGAGGACCTGCTCGCGGGTCACGACGCCGTAGCGCTCGAGCAGCAGTTCGGCGAGCGCCCGCCTGCGCTCGCCGGCGCCCTCGGCGGGCGAGAAGAGGGGCGCGGTGAGCGACCAGCGGCCCTGCGTCTGTGTCGGCGCGCCGCGCCTGCCGGCCGCGAAGCGCGAGCGGTTCGCGCGCCGCCCGGCCCGCCCGGAGCCGGCCGCCAGCGTCAGGCGCCCGGCCCGCAGCGGCGCCCAGGCATCGTTCGTCGCCTCCCCGGACCAGACGAGGTCCCAGACGGCCCGAGCGAGCTGCTCGGGGGCCGCCTCGACGTCTGCGACGAGGTCGCTGAAGAATGCCGGCGCCGCGGCGAGGCGCTCGCGCAGCACCGTGTGCAGCTCGCTGCCCGGCGCCTCGTCCGCCCGCGCCGGGGGTCCGAGCAGGGCCGCGTCCTCGCGGAAGTACAGCGCGACGCGGCCCGAGCGCCCATGCGCTCCCGCGCCGCACCAGACGAGCTCGCCGCTCGCACAGAGCATGTCGAGCCACGCCGGTGACCAAGCGCCGACCCGGCGCGGCAGGACATCGCGTTCCCAGGCCGCGGCCGGCAGCGCGAGCCCCTGCAGGGCGACGAGGACCTCGCGCAGGCGGTCGATGCCCGCGCCGGCCCGAGGGTGGCGGTCGACCCCCTGCCAGGCCGGCAGGAAGGCGCCCAGGCGTCCCGCATCGACGGGCTCGATTTCCCGGCGCAGCGCGGCCAGTGATGCGCGTCGCAGCCGGCGCAGGACGTCCACGTCGCACCAGTCACGGTCGCTGCCGCCAGGACGCAGCTCGCCGAGCACGAGGCGGCCCGCGCGCTCGAGCTCGCGCAGCAACGCCGAGCAGTCGACGCCGAAGCGCGCCTGCAGCTCGCGGGCGGCAAATGGCCCGCGGGTCCGCGCGAACCGCGCGACGAGCTCGCGCAGCGGCTCCTCGACCGGCGCCAGGAAGCTTTCCGGGAGGCCGCCGGGCGGCACGACGCCGAGTGCGTCGCGGTAAAGGCCCGCCTCGTCGGCCGCGATCCAGCGCTGCTCTCCGGCGATCCGCACCCTGACCGCGCGGCGTTCCTCGGCCAGGCCGGCGATCAGCGCACCCGCGTCGACCCCCGCCAGGACGCGGTCGGCGATCTCCTGCTCATCGAGATCGCCGAGCGCCCGCAGGGTGTCCAGCAGCGTGTCGCGGCCGACTGCGCGCAGCTCGTCGGTCATGCGCTGGAGCTCGAGCTCGACGCGTTCGAGCGCGCCGGGATCGATCAGTTCGCGAAGCTCGTCCTGGCCGAGCAGCTCGCGCAGCAGATCGCGGTCTAGCGTCAGCGCCGCGGCACGGCGCTCGGCGGTGGGAACGTCGTCCTCGTACATGTAAGTCGCGACGTAGTCGAAGAGCAGCGATGAGGCGAAGGGCGAAGGGTGCTCGCTCTCGACCTCGACCAGCCCGATCTCCCGGCGGTGCATCGCGGCGAGCAACTCGCGCAGCCCCCCGACGTCGAGAACGTCTCGCAGGCACTCGCGCATCGTCTCGAGCACGATCGGGAAGTCCGGGTAGCGCCGCGCCACCTCGAGCAGGTTCTGTGCCTTCAGGCGCTGCTGCCACAGCGGCGTGCGCCGGCCCGGGTAGGCCCGCGGGATCAGCAGCGCGCGCGCGGCGTTCTCGCGAAAGCGTGCACCGAAAAGCGCCGAGTCCGCGAGCTCCGCAGCGATCAGGCGGTCAAGCTCGTCGGGCTCGAGCATCAGCAGCTCGGCGGCCGACGGCAGTGCGCGCTCGTCGTCGGCGTCGAGCTCGGGCAGCCGCAGAACGAGCCCGTCGTCGGACCACAGCGCGTCGGCCTCGAGGCCGAGCAGCTCGCGCAGGCGTGCGGAGACCGCGAGCCCCCAGGCGGCGTGCACCCGGCCGCCGTACGGCGACAGGACGCAGAGCCGCCAGTCGCCGATCTCGTCACGGAATCGCTCGAGCACGATCGTGCGGTCGCTCGGGATCACGCGCGTTGCCGACTGCTGCGCCGCGAGGTACTCGGTGAGATTGCGCGCCGCGCGTGGCTCGAGGTGATATTCGCGCTGAAGCTGCTCGAGCGGCAGCTCGAGCGCCTCGCGGCAGAACTCGCCGATGGCCTGCCCGAGCTCGCGCGGGCGACCCAGCGTGTCACCGCGCCAGAAGGGAACCGCTCCGGGAACGCCCGGGGCCGGCGTGACGATCACGCGGTCGCGGCCGATCTCCTCGATCCGCCAGCTCGACGCGCCGAGCAGGAAGGTCTGGCCGACGCGGGCCTCGTGGACCATCTCCTCGTCGAACTCCCCCACGCGCCGGCCGTCGGGGAGCGTCACGGCGAACAGCCCGCGGTCTGGGATCGTGCCCGCGTTGGTGATCGCGAGCTGGCGCGCGCCGCGCCGGGCGCGCACGGTCCCCTCGATCCGGTCCCAGGCGACTCGCGCGCGCAGCTCGCCGAACTCGCTGGAGGGGTAGCGGCCGTCGAGCATGTCGAGCACGTTCTCCAGCAGCTCGCGCGAGAGCTCGCCGTAGCTGTAGCTGCCGCACACGATCTCGTGGAGCTCCTGCACGGTCAGCGGGCGCTCGCCCTCCTCGTCGCGCTCGACGGCGGCCGAGACGATGTGCTGCGCGAGCACATCCAGCGCGTTGCGCGGCACGACCGTCGACTCGATCTGCGCTTCGCGCATCCGTCGTGCGAGCACCGCACACTCGAGCAGATCGCCGCGATAGCGCGGGAAGATGATCCCCCGGCTCGTTTCGCCGACGGCGTGGCCCGCGCGGCCAACCCGCTGGAGCCCGCGGCTGACCGAGCCGGGCGACGCGATCTGCATCACGAGGTCGACGGCGCCCATGTCGATGCCCAGCTCGAGCGAGCTCGTCGCAACCAGGCACGGCAGCGTCCCGCCCTTGAGCTGCTCCTCGATCTCGCCGCGCTCCTCGCGCGAGAGCGAGCCGTGGTGGGCGCGCGCGATCGGCTGCTCGGCGAGCTCGTTCAGGCGCAGCGCGACCCGCTCGGCGGTGCGCCTGGAGTTCACGAAGACGATCGTCGAGCGGTGTCCGCGTACCTGCTCGAGCAGCTCGGGGTAGATCGCGGGCCAGATCGAGCCGAGCGTGTTCTCGCCGCCCTGGACGGGCTCGACCGACACGCCCTCGTCCGCCGCCGGCTGCGCCATCGACTCGACCGGTACCTCGATGCGCAGGTCGAGATCCGGCGCATGCGCCGCGTCGAGCACCGTCACCGGGCGGCGCGGGCCCGCGAGGAACCGCGCGACCTCCGCCAGCGGGCGCTGGGTCGCACTCAGGCCGATCCGCTGCGGCCCCGCGCCGCCGGCCGCAGCGACGCGGGCCGTGATCCGCTCGAGCGTCAACGCGAGGTGCGCCCCGCGCTTGACCGGGGCAAGCGCATGGATCTCGTCGACGATCACGGCCTCGAGGCCGTCGAGCATCGTCCGCGCTTTCGAGGTCAGCAGCAGGTAGGCGGACTCGGGAGTGGTGATCAGGATTTCCGGCGGCCGGCGGGCCATCGCGGCCCGCTCGCGCTGGGGAGTGTCGCCAGTGCGAATCCCGACGGAGACCTCGGCCGCCCCGATTCCGCGCAGCGGGGCGCGCAGATTGCGCTCGATGTCGTAGGCGAGGGCCTTCAGCGGGCTGATGTAGAGCACCCGCGTGCCGGCGTCAGCGCGCGGTTCGGCGACGAGGCGGTCAAGTGCCCAGAGGAACGCGGCCAGCGTCTTGCCCGAACCGGTCGGCGCGGAGAGCAGCACGTGCTCTCCGCGGGCGATCGCCGGCCAGGCCATTCTCTGGGCCTCTGTCGGCTCAGCGAAGGAGCGTTCAAACCAGCCGCGGACCGCAGGCGAGAAGCCGTCGATAGCCATCCGCTCCGAGGCTACCGTCCGGCGGGCCGCCCGTCGCCGTGTCGCCTAGACTGCCGACGCGATGACGGCGCGCAAATGGCGATGATCAACGGGCAGAGCGGCGTACTGCCCGCCCAGGTCCTGCGTCAGGCGATCGACGGCGGCTGGCTCGACGCCGGCGAGTGGCGGATTCCGGAGCGCTCGGTGCAACCGGCCTCGGTCGACCTGCGGCTCGGCGACCACGCGCTCGCGCTGCGCTGCAGCTTCCTCCCGGACTCCGATTCGACGGTGCTCGAGAAGGCCGAGGGGCTCGCCTTTGACCGCATCGACCTGCGCGACGGCGCGACGCTCGAGCGCGACCGGCCCTATCTGATCGAGCTGATCGAGCATCTCGCGCTGCCGGAGGATGTACGCGCACGCGCGAACCCGAAGAGCTCCACCGGGCGCCTGGACGTCTTCACGCGCGTCCTGACCGACCGCAGCCACCGCTTCGACGAGATCGCTGCGGGCTACCACGGCGCGATGTACCTCGAGGTCGTGCCGCGAACCTTCGCGATCCGCGTGCGCACGGGACTCGCGCTGAACCAGGTCCGGCTGATGCGCGGCGACGCGCGGCTCGGCGACGCCGAGCTACGCGAAATCCACGAGCGCACACCGCTGCTGTGGCTCGACGATGCCCCGGTCTCGGGCGAGCGACTCTCGTTCGGCGACGGGCTGTTCGTGAGCCTCGACGTGTCGGGCCCCGCCGAGCGGACAGTCGGCTACCGCGCCCGCAAGAACAGCCTGCCGATCGACCTCACGGCTCCGGGGACGCTTCGCTGGCAGGAGTACTGGGAGCCGGTCCACCCCGAGCCGGGCGCCCGAATCGTGCTCGAGCCAGAGGTCTTCTACCTACTGCTGTCGGCCGAGGGGGTCGCAATCCCTCCCGACTACGCGGCGGAGATGCTCGCCTACGACCCGACCGCCGGCGAGCTGCGCACACACTACGCGGGCTTTTTCGACCCCGGCTTCGGCTATTCGGAGTCCGGTGAGGTCCGCGGGTCGCGTGCGGCGCTCGAGGTCCGCGCGCGCGACGTGCCGTTCATGGTCGAGGACGGCCAGCCGGTCTGCAAGCTCGCCTTCGAGCGGATGGCCGAGCGGCCGGCGGTGCTCTACGGGAGCGACATCGGCTCGAACTACCAGGGCCAGCAGACAATGCTCAGCAAGCACTTCCTCGCGGGGGTCGCGGCGGGCGAGCCGGGCCCGGCGTTGTAGCGTGCGGTCCATGACGAAGCTCTGGACACTCGCTGCGGGCGCCCTGTGCGCCGCCGTGGTCGCCGGTTGCGGCACGACGACGACGTCCAGCTCGTTCAAGGGCGCGGAACATGAAGCAGCGCAGACGATCGGCAACCTGCAGACCTACGCGACGGCGAACGAAGCATCGAAGATCTGCAGCCAGCTGCTCTCGAAGTCCACGGTCGAAGGGCTCGGCGGCCACGACGGATGCGAAGCGGCGATCAAGAGCCAGCTCAAGCAAGTCGACTCTTTCGAACTCGCGACGAAGTCGGTTCAGGTCAACGGCGACCACGCCACGGCGAAGGTCGAATCGCTCGTCTCGGGCAAGAAAAAGGTCCAGCAGGTCTCGCTGACCAAGGAAGGCTCAAGCTGGAAGATCACCGCGCTCGAATGAGCGCGGTGGATCAGTAGACGCCCGCGAGCTTGCGGTGGTCCCAGGTGACGCGGCGGCGCTCGACGAACTCGAGCCCGACACGCTTGCGGGCCTGCGCCTCGACCATCGCCTGGGTCTCGGGAGCGAGCTCGAGCGGCGGCTGGCTGCCGGGCGGCCCGGCGTAGCGGCGCAGGATCTCTCCGCCGAGGTCGGCCACCGTTTCGAAGTCGCCGTGCAGCACCACGTCGCACTCGAGCATCACGCCACGAAGCTCCTGGTACTGCTCGCCGTCCTCGACCTGGAGCGTTGCGCGAGGGTCGCGCCCGAGGTTCAGGGCCTTCTGGGACTTGGCGAACGTCCAGGCCCAGAGCCGCGGGCCTGGCTCCCCGGCCGGCGCCTCGCGCAGCACGTACCAGAGCGGCATCAGGTGCGGCATGCCACGCGGTCCGTTTGTCGCGCACGTCACCGTCCGCTCATGCTCGAGGAACGCCGCGACCTCGCTGTCGCTCATCCGGATCTGGTCGCGACGGCTCATCGCCGGTTCGTCAGGCCGCCGCGGGCGTGCGCAGCTGGGTGACCGCCGCGAGCACCGCGTCCGCCCCGTCCTGGGGCTCGAGTACCGCCGCGTCGCCTGCTTCCTTGAGCACCTCGCTGACGAGCCAGTCGACGCCGGCGAACGGCAGCTCGACGACGACCGAGCCGTCATTCCACTCCTCCACGACGCGCCGCGACTCGCGCGCCCAGCGCGCGCGCTCCGGCGAGATCCAGACCCGTGCCGTGCGCGCCGCCGCGACCTCGCCGGTGCGCAGCCAACCGTCGACTTCGGCGGCCGGGTCGACACCCTCGCGCGGCTTGAACTTCTCGCTCGTGACGGTCGCGGTCTTGATCCGGTCCAGCCGGAAGTGGCGCACGTCCTCGCGGTCCGGATCGTAGGCCGCGACGTACCACCCCTCGCGACCGTTGACCAGCGCGTACGGCTCGACCCGCCGGCTCGTCAGCTCGTCCTCGTTGGCCTTGTAGTACTCGAGCTCGAGCAGCTTGCGTCCGGTGATCGCCTTGGAGACGGTGCGTGCGAGATCCTTGTCGTCGGCCAGGGCCTGCACGACCTGCAGGCCCTGCTCCATCGGATCCGAGCCGAGCGCCTCGACGATCTTGCGCCGCGCCGTAGCCAGCGACCCCTCCGGGATGTGCTCGCCGATCAGGTCGATCGCGGCGATCAAGGCCTTCGCCTCGACGGGCAGTAGCCGCGCCGGGCGGTCGAAGTTGTCGCTGTAGGGCTCGGGGTCGACCTCGACCTCGCTGCTGGCGTCGTCGACCTCGGCGTACAGCACGTACGAGCCGCCGCCGAAGTTCACGACGTTCAGGACGTCGATGTCCTCGCGCAGTTCCTCCTCGCTGATCTTCAGCTCGGTGCACAGGCGCGCCATCGGCAGCCGCTCGCCGGCGCGGCCGGCCGCGATCAGGGTGCAGGCAAGCGTCACGAGCCGCGCGAAGCGCTCCGAGCGGATCGCGATCCCCGGCTTGCCGTCCTCCTCGACGTCGGCGCCGCGACGGCGCGAGCGGCTGATCCGCTGCCGCGGCGGCTGCTCGGCCGCGCTGGCGCGGCCTTTGCGGCGCGGCGGCGACTCGCCGTGGCGGCGCTCGATCAGCTCAAGACGCTCCTGGAGTTCCTCGACGAGCTCAGGCGGCCCGAGCAGAGTCGCATGCTGCCCGAGGCCGAGCACCCAGGAGATCACGCCCCGCGCGCTCGCGTAGCCGGTCCGGAAGATCACCCCGTCGTCGGTCTCTGTCAGCTCGCCGTACTCGCCGAAGTGGCGCTCGATCAGCCAGGCGATCCGCTCGTTGACATGGATCTCGGCTGTGCCCGCCTCGTCACCGAGCTGCCAGTCGGCACGGCTTGCGTATTCGCGCGGGTCGAAATCCGCCGGACGGTGAAAATCATGCTCCGCCTTGCTCGCGTAGGAGACCTTGCCGCGGATACGTGAAAGGCGAAAGACGCGAATCGCGTCACGCTCGTGCGAATGGCCCAG
The DNA here is from genome assembly GCA_963699425.1 of uncultured Solirubrobacteraceae bacterium. Classification (GTDB taxonomy): domain Bacteria; phylum Actinomycetota; class Thermoleophilia; order Solirubrobacterales; family Solirubrobacteraceae; genus Palsa-744. The sequence continues at coordinate 405,335 of CAVOTS010000001.1, forward strand.
CAGGTAGAACTGCGAACCCTTGTAGAGCAGGTGATACGGGTCGACGCGACGTTTCGAGGTCTCGTCACGCTCGATCGTGTAGTAGTCGAAGTCGATCGTCTTGTTGCGGAAGATCGCCGTCTCGACCTTCGCCAGACGCGCCGAGAGGTCCGTGCCGCCGGCGTCGGCGGTGACCGCCAGCGCGACAGTGCGCTGCTCGGGCGAGCGCAGCGGGCTCGGCCGGCCCCAGGTGATCTGCTGCAGTGCGAGGCGCAGCGGCTCGGCATACGCGAACTGCCCGTCGAGCAGCTGCAGGGCCGTCTGCAGCGCGGCGAGCTCCTTGTCGGTGAAGGCGATCGGGGGCAGGTGGAAGTTCTCCGGGCGCAGCGAATAGTTCTCCTGCTCGGCAGCGCCTTCCGACGGCCGGTCGACGGCGAGCTGGATGCCGAGCGCCTCGAGCTCGGAGCGGTCCGCGTAGAAGCGCCGCGCGAACGCGTCCTCGTTCATGCCGCTGTAGCCCTCGACGTCGCGCCGGATCTCCAGTGCGGTCACCGGCCGTCGCTCGGCCATCAGATACGAGATCAGCGACAGCTGGCGGATCAGCTTCTCTGTGTCCTTCGCCATGCGAGCAAACGATAGAGATGAGCGGCGTGCCCGCAGCGCAGCGGCGACCTGCGGCCCCGCTATTTCCGTGTTTACGCGGCGCTCAGCTCGCGCGGCGCGGGCGTCTGGTCCTCACCGGGAGGGAAGAACGCGCTCGCGCCGATGCCACTGTCGTACTGCGACCAGGCCGATCCGGGCGCGAGCGCGCGTTCGAGGCGATCGAAGCTGCCGAGCCGCCCGCCGAGGTTGTCGAGCATGTGCACCAGCGTCGCCTCGCGCGTCTGGGGGACGACCGGACTGCCGTGCTCGAGCGACCCGTGGTGGGCGAGGATGATGTGGCCGAGGTGCAGCGCGAGTTCCGGGGGGAAGTCGTCGACTTCCTCCATCGCGCGGCGCACGATCGTGTAGCCGAGCGGGATCTCGCCCTGCAGGCGGCCCGCCTCGGTCATCTCGATCGCCGGCCCGTCCATCGCGTAGGCCTCCGTCTTGCCGATGTCGTGGAGCAGCGCACCGGTCACCGCGATGTCGCGGTCGATGCCGGGGAACGTCGCGGCTATGGCGCCGACGGACTGCGCGACCGTCAGGCTGTGCTCGAGCAGCCCGTGGCGGTAGGCCTGGTGGTAGTGCTTGGCTGCGGGCGCGTCACGGAAGCGCTCCCAGGTCGCGCTCTCGGGGCCGAGCAGACGTTCGAGGAGCTCGGCCAGCGGCGCAGCATGCACCGTGGCGACCAGCTCCCGCAGTTCGGCCTCGAGCTGGTCGGCGGGCCGTGGTGGTGACGGCGCGAGCTGCGCGGGATCGAACGTCCCCTCCTCGGCGGGCGCGAACTGCGGCCGGGCGATCTGAGGTCCGTAGCGCTCGTTGACTTCGAAGCGGCCGCTGACGCGCACCGGCCGGCCCGCGACGACGAGCTCGAGCGTCGGGCCGACCTCGTCCCAGACCATGCAACGCAGCGATCCGGTGCGGTCGCCCAGCGCGACGCGCAGGAACTCCTTACCGTCCGATTTCTGGCGCCGCTCGACCTCCCCGACGAGCAGGACCAGGTCGACCGGCTCGCCGCTCTGCAGATCCCTGACGCTCATGCCCCGGACCGTAAAGACGCCTGCGGACGCCGCGTTCAGGACGCGAGCGCGGCGGCTGCCCTCTCGGCAGCGGCCGTGAGCATCGCCTCGCGGCTCCGCTCGGTGGCACTGCCGATGTGGGGCAGCAGAGTGGCGTTTGGCGCAGCGAGGAGCTCGGGCCGCACGGCCGGCTCGCCGTCGAAGACGTCAAGTCCGGCACCCCCGAGGCGGCCGGTGCGCAGCGCCGCGGCGAGCGCCGCGTCATCGACGATCTGACCTCGCGCTGTGTTCACGAGCACCGCATGCGGCGCCATCAGCGCCAGCCGGCGGGCGTCGATCAGCCCCCGCGTCGTGTCCGTCAGCGGCACGTGGAGACTCACGATGTCCGAGACGGCGAGCAGCTCGTCGAGATCCTCGGTCCAGCCGGGCTCGCCCGTGTCGGTGCGCGTGTGATGGCGCACCTGCATCGCGAAGCCGGCGGCGCGGCGCGCGACGGCGCGGGCGATCCTGCCGAAGCCGACCAGCCCGAGTGCGGCCCCATGCACGTCGAGGGCACCGTTGGAGGGCATGAACTCCCAGCCGCGCCAGCCGCCGCTGCGCAGCCGCTGCTCCTCGGCGGTGAATCGCCGTGCCGCCGCGATGATCAGCCCGAACGCAACGTCGGCGGTCGTCTCCACGAGCGGCTCGGGCGAGGCCAGGATCTCGATTCCGCGCGCCGCCGCCGCGCGGCCGTCAACGGCATCGGTGCCGGCTCCCGCGACGCAGATCACGCGCAGCGCGGGCATCGCCGCGATCGCCGCCGCGCTGACCGGCTCGACGGGTGTGCAGATCAACGCTGCCGCAGCCGGGTCGCTGCCCGGCGGCCCGATCTCCACGTGATGGCCGCGCAGCGCCTCGGCGGCGCCCGGCTGGAGCGGCGTCGTGCACAACACCCGCGCCATTGCCGCGGATCCTACGGCTCGAGGCGGTGCGGCCCGCGGTAGAGGAACGTCACCTCGCGCACGTTCTCCTGGGCGAGCAGCTGCATCAGCAGGCGAGTCAGGCCGAATCCGAAGCCGCCGTGCGGCGGTGCGCCGTAACGGAAGAAGTCGAGGTAGTAGCCGATCGACTCGGTCTCGACGCCCTTGTCCTCGGCCTGGGCGAGCAGCACGTCGTGACGGTGCTCGCGCTGGGCGCCGGTCGTGATCTCGATGCCGCGCCAGAGCAGGTCGAAGCTCTTTGTCAGCGTCGGATCGTCCTCGTGGCGCATGTGGTAGAAGGGCCGCACGGTCGTCGGATAGTCGGTGACGAAGACGAACTCGTGGCCGTAGCGCTCGGCGATCAGCGCGGAGAGGGCACGCTCGCTCGGCGGGTCCAGATCGTGGCCGGCGGGCGGCGCGGGGTGGCCCGCCTGCTGGAGCTCCTGCTTGGCCTCCGCGAGCGTGATCCGCGGGAACGGCGTCGTGGGGACCACGACCTTCGTGCCGAAGGTCGCCTCGATCTGGTCGCCGTGGCGCTCGGCGACATAGGCGAGAACGTGGGTCAGCCACTGCTCCTCGAAGGCCATCACGTCCTCGTGCGAATCGATCCAGGAGATCTCGACGTCGACACTCGTGAACTCGGTGTCGTGGCGCGAGGTGAAAGAGGGGTTGGCGCGAAAGACCGGGCCGATCTCGCAGACGCGTTCGAATCCCGCGGCCATCGCCATTTGCTTGTAGAACTGCGGCGACTGCGCGAGGTAGCCGTCGCGTTCGAAGTAGTCGACGCGGAACAGCTCTGCGCCGGACTCCGAGGCGGAGCCCATCAGCTTCGGCGTGTGGATCTCGATGAAGCCGTCGCGACGCCAGTAGTCCCGCATCGCGGCCTCGACACTGGTCTGGACCTCGAAGATCAGGCGGCGATCGGGGTGGCGCAGGTCGACGTAGCGCCAGTCGATGCGCTTGTCGAGCGCCGACTCGGCGGTGACGGGCAGCTCGGGCTCGGCGAGCGACTCGATCGTGAGGCTCTCGATCTGCAGCTCGAGGCCGCCGAGCTTGACGCGCTCGTCCGCGACGAGCTTTCCGACGACGGTGACCGCCGACTCGCTCGTGAGCGTCGAGATCAGTTCGTTGAGCTCGCTGGGCTCGTCGGACTTGGGCAGCACGGCCTGCGTGAGACCGCTTCGGTCGCGCACGATCACGAACTGGACGCGCTTCTGGTCGCGCACGGCTTGGACCCAGCCGCGCACTTCGACGCGCTCGTCGACGTGCTCACCGAGTTCGGCAATCAGCGTTCGCTCCATCGGCGAAACCCTATCCGAGCGGCTCGTTCTCGCTCGGCGCTCCGAGCTCTACGGCCACCGAGAACTCCGTGCCGGTCTCACCGTCAACCGCCGCGATCGACCCGGCCAACGCGATGTCGCCCGCAGCGAGCTCCAGCGAGTCGATGCGCTCCGGGACGTCGACGATGCGCACCCTGTCGACTGGTGCCCGCATCGCCAGGCGCGCCTCGGACTTGGCCTTGCGGACCACGTGCAGCACGTCGGCCGCGAGCTCCAGCGCGTGGGCCTCCCGCGCGGCGTCACCTTCTTCTGCACCGCCGCGCAGCGCGTCGGCCTCCGGCCACGCCGCGCGGTGGACCGAGCCCTCCTGCCACCACGACCAGACCTCCTCGCAGACGAACGGCAGAAACGGGGCGAACAGCCGTTGGAAGGCCGACAGCGAAAGTTCGAGCGAGAGCGCGACGGAACCGCTGACGGCCGGGTCCTCGTCATAGCGCCGTCCCTTGACGAGCTCGAGGTAGTTGTCGCAGTACCACCAGAAGCAGTCCTCGGTGCGTTGCAGCGCACGGGCGTAGTCGTAGGCCTCGAAGCTCTCGGTCGCGTCCTGCGCGACGTCGGCGAGGCGGCGCAGCATCGCCCTGTCGAGCGGATGATCGACGACGGCGGCGGGCGGTGGAAGCTCGGCGAGCGCGAACTTCGACGCGTTCAGCACCTTGACCGCCAGACGGCGCCCGACCTTCAGCTGCTGGCGCTCGAAGGCGGTGTCGGCTCCGGGCCGGCCGCTCGCGGCCCAGTAGCGCGCCGCGTCGGCGCCGAACTCCTCGATCAGCGGCAGCGGCGTCACGACGTTGCCCTTCGACTTGGACATTTTCTTGCGATCCGGGTCAAGCACCCAGCCGGAGATTGCGGCGTTGGTCCACGGAAGCTGCTGGTGGTCGAGCTCCGAGCGCAGCACTGTTGTGAACAGCCAGGTCCGGATGATGTCGTGTGCCTGCGGGCGCAGGTCCATCGGGTACACGAGCCGGAACAGCTCTTCATCGGCGCCTTCGCGCGCGGCAATCTGCGGCGTCAGCGAGGAGGTCGCCCAGGTGTCCATCACGTCGGGGTCGCCAACGAAGCCCCCCGGGAGGCCACGCTGCGACTCCGCGAAGCCCGGCGGAACGTCCGTCGACGGATCGACCGGCAAGGAGTCGGCGGACGCTGCAATCGGCTGCTCGAACCTCACGGCGCCCTGCTCGTCGACCGGGTACCACACAGGGAACGGCACCCCGAAGAAGCGCTGGCGGCTGATGCACCAGTCGCCGGTCAGCCCGTTGATCCAGTCCTCGTAGCGCGCCCGCATGTACGGCGGATGCCAGTGCAGCTCGCGGCCGCGCTCGATTAGCCGCTCGCGCTGGTCGAGCGTGCGGATGAACCACTGCCGGCTGGTCACGATCTCGATCGGGCGGTCGCCCTTCTCGAAGAACTTCACCGCCCGGTTGACCGGTGTCGGCTCCCCGATCAGGTCGCCGGACTCGGCGAGCAGCTCGACGATCCTGCGACGCGCCTGGTTGATCGTGTGACCTGCGAGCTCGCCGTAGGCCGCTGCGGCGGCGGGCACGTCGGTGGTTTCCCAACCCGGCTCGCCCCATGGCACTTCCCGCAGCCGGCCGTCGATGCCGAGGACCGGCCGGACGGGCAGCGACAGCTCGCGCCACCAGGTGACGTCGGTCAGGTCGCCGAAGGTGCAGCACATCACCAGGCCGGAGCCCTTGTCACGCTCGACGAGCTCGTGCGTCATCACCGGCAGCTCGACGCCGAACAGCGGTGAGCGGACCGTGCGGCCGACGAGCGCCGCATGCCGGGGGTCGTCGGGGTTCGTGAGTAGCGCGACGCAGGCCGGGATCAGCTCGGGACGCGTCGTCTCGATCAGCGCCGGCTCGCCGTCGGGCCCGTGGAAGCGCACCTTGTGCATCGCGCCCTGGCGCTCGCGGTCCTCCAGCTCGGCCTGTGCGACCGCTGTCTGGAAGTCGACGTCCCAAAGCGTCGGGGCCTCGAGCTGATAGGCGGTCCCGCTCTCGAGCAGATGAAGGAACGAGCGCTGCGAGATCGCCTGCGCGTCGGGGCCGATCGTCGCGTAGGTAAGCGACCAGTCGACGGACAGTCCCAGGCGACGCCAGAGGTCCTCGAAGGCCTGCTCGTCCTGCTCGGTGAGTCTCAGGCACAGCTCGACGAAGTTCGGCCGGGAGATCGAGATCGGTTCCTCTGGCGGCGTGTCAGGCGGTTGGAATCCCGCGCGGTACGGGATGCTGGGGTCGCAGCGCACGCCGAAGTGGTTCTGGACCCGCCGCTCGGTGGGCAGGCCATTGTCGTCCCAGCCCATCGGGTAGAAGACCTCCCGGCCGCGCATCCGCTGGAAGCGCGCCACGGCGTCGGTGTGCGTATAGGAGAAGACGTGGCCGACGTGCAGCGAACCGCTGACGGTAGGCGGCGGCGTATCGATCGCGTAGACGCGGTCGCGCGGCGCGCCCGGTCAAAGCTGTACGTCCCGTCGCGCTCCCAACACTGGCTCCAACGCTGCTCGAGCCCATCGAGCGTCGGCCTGTCGGGAACGCGCCGCTCGGGCGGGGCGTCGTTGTCTTGATGCGCCGTCAAGGCGTCGATCGTATCCGTCCACGTGCCCCCACGACGTCGGCCCGGGAGGGTTTCGGGATCGCCGCTGCGGGTATCCCTCAGGCTGCCTTGGCAAACTCCTGACGAGCGCGCGCGGGGCGTTACTGGCCTCGTGAAGTACGTTCTGAGCCGAAGTTGCGAAGCGGCGGGGCAGCCGCGACGCGAGGGGGAAATTAGGGACTCGACGCAGGGGGCGTTGGATGAGCAATGCGGGCAAGCGAGCAACCGGGGTGGTCATTGCAACCCTCGTCGTGCTCGGCCTCATAGCCTGGTACATCACCAGCTACACGAGCGCGCTGCCGACGACTATCAAGTACGGCGTCAACCCGGTCACGCGGACCGTCAACGTCGAAATGCAAACCGTCGGCGAAATCGGCAAAAAAGTCGATCCGGTCCACCCGACGTGGGTCTCCTACCTGCTGCGCAGCAACGGACACTGGGTGCACAGCACGATCTTCCAGGTGCCCGCCCACTCGCTCGTACACGTGCGGATCATGCAGTACGACGGCGCAAGCGGCCTGCGCAACCCGTTCTGGGGGCACGTCCAGGGCGTCATCGGGGGGTCGATGCTGCTCGACGGCAAGCGCGTCACGCACATCGCGCCAGAAAACGCGGCCCACAGCTTCGCTATCCCGCAGCTCGGCGTCTTCGTCCCGCTCGAAGGCGTTGAAGACGCCCAAGGCGAAAAGGAAGAAGAAGAACACAAGTCACCGAAGACGATCGTCTGCTCCGAAGCGCCGTGCGAACCGACCTTGGAAGGCAAAGAAGTCCTGCACCACATCGTCGAATTCGCCTTCGTGACGGGCGGCAAGGGCAAGTACCGCTGGCAGTGCTTCGTTCCCTGCGGCGCCGGCTACCTGTGGGGTAACGGCGGCCCGATGTCGACGCTCGGGTACATGGGCGGCTACGTGGAGGTGGTGTAGCGATGGGCGAGGTCAACCACGCGCGTCGCTTCGCGACGCTCTGGCTCATCTGCACGATCATCGCCCTGCCGATCGTCATCTGGGTGATCGGCCCGCACATGGGCTACGGGAAAGCTGCGACCGGGGCGGAAGACCAGGCCGAAGCGATGACCGTGCTCGCGGCCACAGCGACGCCGTTCATGGTGCTCGTCGGGCTGTTCCTGATCTACGCGGCAATCTTCTTCCGGCAGCCCAAGCACGAGGCGCTCGAAGGCCCCGCTATCAGGGACAACGCCAAAATCCAGCTGACGTGGATCGTGGTCACCAGCATCACGGTGCTCGCGATTGCCGTCTACGGCTCGGTCGAGCTGATCAGCAAGTACGGCGGCGGCTCCGGCTCCGGCGCCTCCCCGCTGAACCGCCCAGCCACGTCGGGCTCAAAGTCCAGGTCATCGGCCAGCAGTGGCAGTGGACCTACCGCTGGCCTGAATTCGGCGGCGTCGAGACCAAGGGAATCGAGCTCCCCGTCAACCAGATGATCGAATTCAACGTGACCTCGCTCGACGTGATCCACTCCTGGACGGTCAAGGAACTCGGCATCAAGGCCGACGCGAACCCGCAGGTCAACAACATCGCCTTCACCGAACCGACGAAGCTGACGCCGTTCGAAGTTCGCTGCACCGAGCTTTGCGGCATCTGGCACGGCGCGATGTTCGGCTACGGCAGGGTCGTCAGTGATGAAGAATTCCTGCGCTGGATCCGCGCAGAACAGGTCAGGAATGCCGCTGTCATTCCGCACCTGCCGCCGTTTGCCCTTACTTACCAGCCGCAGTACGGCGGTACGCACCACGGCGGGTTCGAAGAACCCGAAGAATCCGAAAGCAAAAACGCGAAAAGGAACAGAAGGCTTCGGGCGCTGGCGCCTGACCGCCGAAGGACCGCAATTTAGGGAGAGAGGATGAGCGTCGCAGTCCCCGCTACACCGACTTCGTCGATCGACCGCCCCGGTTGGCGGAAATTCGTCGGTTTCAACATCATCACGGGCCTCATCCTGGCCGCAGTCGGCTATGTCATCGGCTGGTACATCGGCAAAGCCCTGACGGGCGGCTCGTACTACGACTACATCCGCGAAAACACGCAGGAAAACGACCTTGCGCTGTTCCTCGCATATGCGTTCGCCGTGATCGGCTTCATCGGCGGCATGGGCTTCCTGAACTACCCGCTCGCGCGAATGGCCGGGCGCCCCGCATCGCTGCGTGAGAAGGAGCCGACGCCGGCCTCTGGAAGTACTTCAACCTCTCGACCGACCACAAGGTCGTCGGCAAGCAGTACCTCGTCGGCATCGGCGTCTGGTTCTTCATCGGCGGCCTGAACGCGATGCTGATCAGGACCGAGCTCCTGCACAACACGCCGAGCTTCGTCGGGCCGGAAAGCTACCTGACGATCGTCGGGCTGCACAGCGTGATCATGCTTGGCACGCTCACCTCTGCCGTGCTGGGCCCGTTCGCGAACTACTTCGTGCCGATCATGATCGGCTCACGCCGGATGGCCTTTCCGCGGATCGAGGCGCTGACGTTCTGGCTGCTGATGGCCGCCGGCGTGATCCTGATGTCGACGATCCTCTTCGGCGGCTTCCCGACCGGCTGGACCGGCTACCAGCCACTCAACGACCAGGCCGTGATGGGGATGGACTCCTACATCATGTTCTTCGCGCTGGTCGGGATCTCGATGGTCCTGCTCGGCATGAACATGATCGCCACGATCGTGACGATGCGCGCGCCGGGCGTCACGTGGTCGCGCCTGCCGATCTTCTGCTGGGCGGCGTTCGTCACCGCCGTGCTGATGGTCCTCTCGGCACCGATGCTGATCGGCACGCTGCTGATGGCCGCTCTGGATCGCTCGATCGGTACTTCGTTCTTCATCTCGATCGGCGGCGGCAGCTCGTACCTCTTCGAGAACCTGTTCTGGTTCTTCGGCCACCCCGAGGTCTACATCCTCGCGTTGCCCGGGATGGGCCTCGTGCTCGAGATGCTCCCGGTCTTCGCGCGCAAGCCGCTGTGGGGCTACCGCATCGCGATCGCCGGCTTCCTCGGCGTCGGCCTGATGAGCTTCTTCGTCTGGCAGCACCACCTGTTCATGAGCGGCATCAACGCCGATCTGCGGCCCTTCTACATGCTCTCGACCGAGATCATCTCGATCCCGACGGGCTTCGTCTTCCTGTGCGTGCATCGGGACGCTCTGGAGGAGCAAGATCACGTTCACCGTGCCGATGCTCTTCTGCATGGCGTGGGCGTTCAACTTCCTGCTCGGCGGTGGAACGGGCGTTGTGCTCTCGGACGTGCCGACCGACACGCAGCTGCACGGCGGATTCTTCGTCATCGCCCACTTCCACTACACGATCATGGGCGGCCTGGGCTTCGCGTTCGTGGGCGCGATCTACTACTACGTCCCGAAGATGTGGGGGCTGCAGCTCAGCGAAAAGATCGGCAAGGTCCAGTTCTGGATGATGTTCCTCTCGTTCAACGCGACGTTCCTGCCGATCTTCGCGCTCGGGTTGAAAGGCATGGCGCGCCGCGTCGTGTACTACCCCGCGGACCTCGAGACGCTGAACCGCTTCGTGTCGATCGCGGCCTACACGCTGTTCGCGTCGATGCTGCTGCTGGTCTTCAACGTCGTCTACTCGATGATCATCAAGCGCTACCCCGCGGAGAAGAATCCGTGGAAATCGAAGGGAATCGAGTGGACATTGCCGACCCCGGTGCCGGTTGCCAACTTCCCGGAGGGAATCCCCGACATGACCGATTTCGACCCCTACGACTACGGCGTGCCCGAGCGCGGCGCCGGAGCCGGAGCCACCGCGGCGCCGGCAGGAGCGTAGAGCGATGGCCGCAGAACAGTCCGGAGCGCCCTACAGCCTCGGCGAAAAAAACCTGCCGGTCGTCAAGGACGAAACACCGGCCGAGCGCAGTAAACGAGGCGCGAGGTCGCTGCTCGTCGCCGCGCGGCTGCTCGCCGGCGCGATCACGTTCTTCTTCCTCTCGTTCGCCTTCGCCTACGTCTACCTGAAGACCTCGAACGTCGAAGGCAAGTGGCGCCCGGCGCACGTCGAACCCGTTCAGTCCTGGGGCGTCGTGTTCGTCGTCTGCCTCGTGATCAGTGCGGCTCTGATCGTCGTCGCGAGCCGCGGCCAAAAAGCCGGCAAAGCCAACTGGCTGACGGCAGCGATCGGCTCGCTCGTCTTCGGCGTCCTGGCGATCGTCGCGCAGATCATCGAGTACACCGCACAGGACTTCGGCCCGTCCAACTTCGCCTACGCCAGCACGTTCATCGCGTGGACCGGCTTCTTCCTGCTCGTCTCGCTCGCGGCGCTCTACTGGATCGAGATCGTGGTCGCAACCGAGGCACGCGAGCGCTCGAACCCGGCCCACAGCCCGGGCGAGGGCACCGTGATCCCCGAGCACCCCGACAGGCTGCTGCCGCGCGGACTTGATGCCGCCGCCTTCTTCTGGACCTACATGGTCGGCACCGGCGTCGTCATGTGGGTGCTCGTTTACCTGGTCAAATAGCCGTGCTGCTGGCGTCCGCGACGCCGTCGCTGTGGGCCTTCTGGACCTGGCGTTTCGAAATACCGCTGCTGCTCGTGGTCCTGACGGTCGTCCTCTACTGGGTCGGCTGCCGGCGCACGTACACGCCTGAGCGCAGCCGCGGAGCCCAGGTCCGGCGGTCCGCCTGCTTCTACACGGCGATGGCCGTGGCGTTCTTCGCACTGTGCCCGCCGTTTCACTGGTACGCCGACCGCCTGTTCTGGGTCCACATGATCCAGCACGTGCTGCTGATGATGGTCGCGGCGCCGCTCGTCGTCTTGTCGCGGCCGTGGATTCGCCTCTTCCGCGTGCTGCCGCTCGGCAGCCGCCGGACGCTGGCTCGCGCGTTCTCGGACAAGGGGCATCTCGGCCCGCTCTCGAGCGTCGGGCACTGGCTGGGCACGCCGCCCGTGAGCCTCGCGCTGTTCGCGATCGTGCTGCTCGGCTGGCACGTCCCGGTGCTGTTCAACGCGACGCTCACGTCGTCGCTCCTGCACGCGCTCGAGCACACGATGTTCATCGCCGTGGCGATCATGTTCTGGAAGCAGGTGATCCCGTCGCCGCCCCTGAAGATCGTGCTCGGCCAGTGGGGCCGCGTGATGTACATCACGGCCGCGATGGCGGTCTCCTGGGCGCTCTCGCTCTGGCTGGCGCTTTCGACCCACCCGCTGTACGCGCACTACGCGCAGCTGAGCTCCCGGCCCGGCGGAATCTCCGCGATGACCGACCAGCAGCTCGCCGCGGGCGTGATGTGGGTGCCGGGTTCCGTGACGTTCGTTATCGTTTTGCTTGTCTACTTTGTTGGTTGGCTCGCGCCGTCGTCGGACTCCGGTCCGGGACAGGCACTTGCCGGGGAGCACTAAGAGGGGTGGCTATGCCAGTGATCATCATCGCCGTGTCCGAGTTCACGATCGGCCTGCTCACGCTCGTCATTCCGGGGGTCGTCTTGGCGATCGTCTGGGCGTGGTACTGGCTGGTCTGGCGCGGGCACCTTGCGCAGCCCTGACGGGGTGCGCTAGAGCCCGCCTCGAGCGGGAATGCAGCTTTTCCCGGAGGCGCTTGCGGCTAGGCCGCGGGCGCCCGGCACCTTGACCGCAGTTTCACCCCCCTGTAGGGTCCGACTGTTACCGGAGAGGGAACCGGTCAGACCGTTCATCGGAGGAGGAGGATCCCACACATGCAGGGAAGTCATGTCGGGGCACGGATGCGCCGTGCCGTACTGGGTTCTGCGGCACTTGCAGCGCTCGTTTTCTTTGCGATCGCCGGAACGGCGTTCGCCCATCCAAAAGGTCCGGCGCCTGTCGAGATCGTGAGCCAGGGCACGCCGCCGGCGGAAATTCCGCCCGGGACGACCTATTTCTCGACGATCCAGGCCGCCGTCAACGCATCGACGCCCGGAACGTTCATCCTGGTCGAACCCGGGATCTACAGAGAAGAAGTGAAGGTCGTCGAACCGCACCACGACATCTACATCCGCGGGATGAACCGCAACACCGTGATTCTCGACGGCGAAGGGATCAACACCCCCGGCGGCGCGAACGGCATCGAAATCTACAAAACGAACAACGTCTGGGTCGAAAACCTGACCGTCCGCAACTTCAACCGTGAAGGAATCAACGGCGGCGGCGGCAACGAGATCTGGTGGAACGGTGGCGCGGACTCGAACAAAGTCCAGGCCAAGGGCTGGTACGGGAGCTACCTGACCGCGTACGACACGACGCTGAACGGCGGCTACGGCATCTTCACCAACAACGAGGAAATCGGCGAGTGGGACCATGTCTACTCGTCCGGCTTCAACGACTCGGGCCTCTACATCGGCGCCTGCCAGGAATGCAAGGCGCACGTGACCGACGCGACGATCGTGAACAACGCGGTCGGCTACTCGGGCTCGAACTCGGGTGGAGAACTGACGATCGAAGACTCCGTCTTCGCTCACAACTCCGACGGCATCGTCCCGAACAGCGAAAACCCCGGTGACGGACCGCCGCCGCAGAACGGAAAGTGCCACAAGCACAACAACGTTCCGACGCGGGTCGTCCCGGAGTTCCCGACGACGTCGATCGAACGTTGCACGATCATCCGCCACAACCTGATCACGGAAAACAGCAACCTGACGGTGCCGGCGAACGGCTCGACGATTGCTGCTCCGTACGGTGCGGGCGTGCAGCTGCCCGGCGACTACGCCGACGCAGTCGAAGAAAACACGATCACCAACAACCCGACGAACGGGATCATGGCGTTCGAGTACCCGAACCCGTTCCCCCAGCAGGCGGACACACTGTTCTTCCAGCTGGCAGGGAACAAGCTCGCAAACAACACGTTCAGCGGCAACGGCTACGCCGGCGGCAAGTACGCCGGCGCGATCTTCATGCAGGGCGGCATCTTCGCGCCTCCCGGCAAGGCGAACGCGAAGTCGCTGAATGACTGTGCCATCGGGAACGCCTACTCGGCGGGCGAAAAGTCCTACCCGGTAGGGCTTGAAGCCACCTGGAACTGCAGCAACCCGACCACTCCGAACCCGAACAACGGGCTCGAAGCGATCTACTACCTGCTCGAAAACCAGGCGATCAGCGAACACGAACGCACTCCGGAACCGCAGCCGGCTCCGGGACCGCAGGAAACCATGCCGAACCCCTGCGAAGGCGTGCCTGTCAACCCGCTCTGCAAATAGCGGTCAAGGCAAGCTGACGATGTAGCTCCGCGCCGCCCTCGGGCGGCGCGGAGTCTTAAGCAGCCTCGCGGGCGAGCCGTGCGAACAGCTCGCCCCGCTCCGCGTAGTCGCGGAATCGGTCAAAGCTGGGAGCGGCGGGCGAGAGCAGCACGACGGCGCCGTCACGGGCGCGCGAGCGCGCGAGCGCGACCGCAGCCGCAAGGTCCGGGCACTCGTCGATCAGCGCGTCCGCGACCCCCGCCTCGCGCGCCGCTCGCGCGAGAGCCGGGCCGGTCGTCGGCACCGTGATCAGCCTTGCCCGGGCCTCGCGCAGCGACTGCGCGAGCGGCAAGTACTCCTGCGAGCGGTCCTGGCCGCCCGCGATCAGGACGACATCCCGCGTCGCGAAGGCCGCGAGTGCGGCGACAGCCGACTCCGGCGTCGTGGAGATCGAGTCGTCGACCCACGTCAGCCGCCCCTCGGCGACCACCTGGAGTCGGTGGTCAAGGCCGCTGAAGCCGGCGAGCGCCGCCTCCGGGCCGGGCACATCGATGCCCGCCTGTTCCAGGGCGCAGAGCGCGCCCGCGAGGTTCAAGGCGTTGTGCTCGCCGCGCAGCGGCAGCGCGTCCAGCGAGACAACGAGCTCGCCGCCGTGCGTAACGCCGGTCGGGCCCGCGTCCCAGCCCGCCGCCACGCCGTAGGCGATGAGCGGCCGTCCGGCGATGGCGGTCAGCCGTGTGTCGCGGCCGTTGACGACGACGCGCTCGACGCCGGGCAGCTTGGCGAGGCGCAGCTTGTCGGAGTGGTAGACCGCTTCGCTGCCGTGCCAGTCGAGGTGCTCGCGGTAGAGGTTCGTGAAGAGCACCGTCTCCGGTCCGGCGGCGAGATCCGCGGTCTGGTAGCTGGAGAGCTCGAGCACGACCAGCTCAGCGCTCTCGCCGAGCAGCTCAATCGCCGGGCTGCCGATGTTGCCAGCGAGGTGGACATCGATCCCTGCCGCCCGTGCGAGGTGTGCGGCGAGCGCGGCGGTCGTGCTCTTCCCCTTCGTGCCGGTGACGCCGAGCACCCCGGCGCCGCCGTGCTCGGCAAGCCACAGCGAGGTCGCCGTGGTGACCGGCAGGTGCCCGGCGATCCGCGCGAAGTCCCCGCGCCTGATCGACACGCCGGGCGAGCGGACGAGCACGTCGCACCCGGCAAGCGCGGCGCTGGAGTCGGCGGCTGCGAGCGCCCGCGCGCCGGGGAAGGCGTCACTGTCCGGCGGGCCGTCGAACAGCGCCGCCGTGATCTTCGCCGCGGGCAGATACCGCTCGACCGCACGCGCGAACGCGCGGGTCTCGCGGCCCGCGCCCCAGACCGCGATGCTTCGGCCTTCAAGCTCCGAGAACTTCACGCACGCGCGGCTCAAGGTTGGCCGGGATCAGGTGCTCGCCGCCGAGCGCCAGCACGGCTGCCGGGTCTCCGAAGTCGGCCGGAACGGTCGCGAGCACGCGACGGCGCAGCTCCGCGACGACAACGTGTTCGCGCCAGCGCTCGTCCTCGGCGATCAGCCGCAGCGCCGCGACGCTCTCCTGCTCCTCCCCGACGCACTCGAAGGGCTTGTGGCCGCCGGTCGCAGTCAGCAGCGCGAAGCCGTCCGCCTGCGACGGGTCTTCGAGCAGGTCACGGCCGAAGATCGCGGTCAGCTGCGCCGGATCCAGGAAGGGCGCCAGCGCGAGGAACACAAAGCGGCACTTCGGGCAGTCGCAGCACCACGACGACGCGCGCAGCTCCGGGTCCAGGCGGAATATCGCGTTGCAACTCGTGAACGCGGCATGGTAGGCCGGCAGCCGCGCGAATGCACGGGCGATCGCGAGCTCGCTCGCGGGTCGCAGCACCGAAAAGATCGCGGGGCCGCGTGCTTCCTGCGCGGCGGCGGCGAGCAGACGCTCGACCGCGAAGCTCTTCGAGAACTGATGGTTGACCCTGATTCCGCCCCACTCGAGGTTCCCCTCCGAGGCGGATCGCTCGTTCGCGAGAGCCACCGCGTCGATGTCCGCGAGAGCCGCGACGAGCAGCGCACAGCAGGCGATGATCGCGGTCACCGGCACGTGCCCGTTGAGCGCGCCGCGGGAGTTCAGCTCGATGAGCAGGGGGTCGATCGTTCGCCGCGCAAGCTCGCGCGGCAGTCCCGCCACGGCCACGGTCCGCGCGATCGGGGCCGCGTCGCCGACCGAGAACAGCTCGCAGCGTTCGACCGCGGCGCGCACGATCTCGAGCGCGACCACCGAGTCCTTGCCGCCGCCGACCGGCACCAGCACCGACGATGGCTCGCGGCTGCCCTCGCGCAGCTCTGCGCCGGCCGCGGGCCCCGCCTGGAACTCCGGCCGCGGCAGCGCGGCTAGCCCGGCGCGGTAGGCGAACTCCCCGAGCCCCTCGCTGTAGAGCGCCGTGATCAGCGCGGCCGCCGCCGGTCCAGGCAGTGGGCCGTCGAACTCCAGTTTGCCGGGCGCGGCCGCCTTGTAGTAGGACACGCCGGCGACCCAGTGCAGCAGTGCAAGCAGCGGCTCGACACGGCGCAGCTCCTGCTTGTCTGCCGCTCCGCGGGGAAGCTGGAACTGCTCCTCGAAGCTCGGGCCGCCGTCGAACGCGTAGCCCAGGCGCACGAGGCCGTCGGCGTCGAGCGAACGCGTCGTAAAGCGGAACACCGCGAAGGCGCTCGGCTCAAAGCGTTCACGGGCGTCGATCGTTTCGGTTGCCACGCGCCCAGCGTAGAGCCCGACACGGCCGCCGCCGCAGCGTCGGCGCTACGATCGCCCTGATGCCCGCTCAGCTGTACTTCACCGACTCCGCAGAAGCAAACCGGCTGATCGCAAAGGACCCGATGGCGCTGCTGATCGGCTTCGCGCTGGACCAGCAGGTCACCGTGCAGAAGGCCTTCGTCGGTCCGCTCGTGTTGCGTGAAAGGCTCGGCTCGGTCGCGCCTGCGGCGGTTGCCGACGCGGACCTCGAGCGGATCTTCGCCGAGAAGCCGGCGATCCACAGATTCCCCGGAACGATGGCGCGCCGCGTCCACGACCTCGCCGCGCATATCTGCGACGAGTACGACGCAGACGCCCGTCGCGTGTGGAGCTCGACCCGCTCGAGCGAGCAGCTGGGTCGCAACCTGCTCGCCCTGCCCGGCTTCGGCGAGATGAAGGTCGGCTCGTTGGCGGCGGTGCTGGCCAAGCGCTTCAACGTCAAGGCCGCCGCGCCGCTCGTGCCGGACCATCCGACGCTTGGCGACGTCGATTCGCTCGAGGCGCTGGCCGACTACCAGGCGGCCAAGCGCGCCTACAAGGCGAGCCGCAAGGCCAAAGCCGGTTAGACCCCCGATCGTGGCCGGCGCCCAGCCCGGCGCGGGTCCGGCGGGGCGAGCGTCGACGACGGTCCTCTTCGCGGCCACGCTGCTCGCGTTCGTCGCTGTTGGCGCGGCGCTCCCGGCGCTCTCGCCGTACGTGCGCGGCCCGCTGCATTCAAGTGACCTCGCGGCAGGCATCGTCGTCGGTTGCTATGCCGCGACGTCGGTCGTGGCGCGTCCCTTCGCCGGCCGCTTCGCCGACCGGCGCGGGCGGCGGATCGTGTTCATCGTGGGGGCCGCGTTGATGAGTGTCGGCGGGCTGCTCTATCTGGTCGCGGGCAACGTCCCGGAGCTGGTCCTCGGCAGGCTTATCGCCGGCGCCGGCGAGGGCGCGCTCTACACGGCGGCGGCAACCTGGACCGTCGATGCGGCGCGCGGCGGCCGTGAGGGCCTTGCCCTCGGCCGCTTCGGCGTCGCGGTCTGGGCCGGTCTGGCGCTCGGGCCGGCCGTCGGCGCGCTGCTGCGCAGCGCCGCGGGCTACGACGCCGTCTGGATCCTCACCGCGACCCTGCCGCTCGCGGCCGTCGCGCTTACCTGGCCGCTCGCCGAGCCGGCGCCGGAGCTGCACACCGACCCCGTGCCGCACCCGCTCGTGCCCCGCGCCACCTGGGTTCCGGGCAGCGCGTTGCTGCTCGGGAACATCGGCTACGGGGCGCTGGCGGGATTCGTCGTCCTCTTCCTCAGCTCACAGGGGATCGGCGGCGGCGCGGTCGTCTTCACGGCGTTTGCCGCGGCTGTCGTGCTCAGCCGGCTGATGCTCGGCCACGTGCCGGACCGGATTGGCCCGCGCCGCGGCGGGACGCTCGCCGCGGCGATCGAGGCGGCGGGCTTCATGATCATCGCACTCTCGGGATCGCTCGCGAGCGCGGTCGTCGGCGCGGCCGTCGTCGGCATCGGCTTCTCGCTGCTCTTCCCGTCGCTCGCCCTGCTCGTCGTGAACGCCGTGCCCGACAGCGGCCGCGGCGCGGCGATGGGTGCGTTCAGCGCGTTCTTCGACGCCGGGGTGGGGATCGGCGCGCCGCTCGCGGGCGTTGTGGCCACGACCTCGGGCTACGCGGCAGTGTTCGTGATGGCGGCCGCCGCGTCGGCACTCGGCGCGCTGCTGACCGCGCTGCGGGGCTACTCGGGGCGCCGCTTGCCGCGGACCCTGTAGCGCTCGGGCACGATCTGCTCGACGCGCTGGGGCGGACGGATGTAATGGCGCTCCTGGCGCGGGGGCAGTTCAAGCACGTGCTCGCGGTCCATGTGTTCGTAAGGAACCAGCGACAGCAGGTGCGCGATCAGGTTCAGGCGCACCGAGCGCTTGTCGTCGGCCTCGGCGACGTACCACGGGCTCTCCGGAACGTCGGTGTAGGCAAACATCCTGTCCTTCGCCTCGGCGTAGTCGACCCAGCGCGCACGGGCCTGCAGGTCGGCCGCGCTGAACTTCCAGCGCTTACGCGGGTCGGTCAGGCGTTTTTCAAAGCGTCGCTCCTGCTCCTCGTCGCTGACCGAGAGCCAGTACTTGACGAGACGGATCCCGTCGTTCTGCAGAGCCAGCTCGAACAGCGGGCAGAAGCGCAGGAACTCTTCGTACTGGTCCTCGGTGCAGAAGCCGAGCACGTGCTCGACGCCGGCGCGGTTGTACCAGCTGCGGTTGAACAGGGCGATCTCGCCGGCGGCCGGGAGATGCTCGACGTAACGCTGGAAGTGCCACTGGCCGGCCTCGCGCTCGGTCGGAGCCGGCAGTGCCACGACGCGACACACGCGGGGATTCAGGTATGCCGTGACGCGCTTGATCACGCCGTCCTTGCCGGCCGTGTCGCGTCCCTCGAAGACCACGACGAGACGTTCGCCGGAGGCGACCAGCCACTCCTGCATGTACACGAGCTCGGTCTGCAGGCGCAGCAGCTCGCGGCGATAGCCGTCGTCGTCGAGCTCCACGTCTCCGCTCACGCGGCCGTTACGGATAGTGCGCGGTCCAGTGCCCCGGCCATCCGCTCCCCGAGCATCGCGACTTCCGCCTCGCCGGTGACCAGCGGCGGGGAGACCGCGACGCCGCGGCCCAGCGGCCGCACGAGCACGCCGTCGGCGCGGCACTCGTGCACCCAGCGGCCAAGGACGGCGGTGTCCTCTCTGAGCAGCTCCGGGGTGACTTCGACGGCAGCCAGGAAGCCAAGGCCCGAGCGGACCTCGTGCACGGCGGGGTTGGCAGCGAGCGGCGCGAGGGCATGCGCGAGCGGCCCCTCGAGATCGCGGCCACGGGCAATCAACCCCTCGCGCTCGTAGATGTCCAGGGCCGCGTTCGCGGCCGCGCAGGCAACCGGATGGCCCGCATAGGTCTGGCCGTGGCGCAGCCACGGCGCGCCCGGCTCGCCGGTCCAGAAGACCTCGGCGACATGCGGCGCAACGATCAGCGCGCCGAGCGGGATCGTGCCCGACGTGATGCCCTTCGCGGTCACGATCATGTCCGGCTTGACCGGCCAGCGGTCGATGCCGAGCCACGTCCCCAGGCGCCCGAAAGCGCAGATCACGCAGTCGGCCACAAACAGGATCCCGTGGGCGCGGCACAGCTCGGCGGCGGCCTCGATGTAGCCGTCGGGCGGCGGGTACACCCCGCCGGCTCCGATCACCGGCTCGCAGAAGAACGCGGCGACCCGCGTCGGCCCGACGCGCTGGATCTCCGCCTCGAGCGCATCG
Organism: uncultured Solirubrobacteraceae bacterium; assembly: GCA_963699425.1. Classification (GTDB taxonomy): domain Bacteria; phylum Actinomycetota; class Thermoleophilia; order Solirubrobacterales; family Solirubrobacteraceae; genus Palsa-744. Next base: position 425,057 of record CAVOTS010000001.1, read on the forward strand.
ATGTCGTCGTAGGCGACGTGCGAGACGCCGGGCATCAGCGGCCCGAAGTTGGCGGCGTTGGCGGGGATACCGGCGATGCTCATGCCGAACCCGTGGGTGCCGTGGTAGCCGTGCGTACGGCTGATCAGGTGAACGCGGTCAGTTTCGCCGCGGTGGCTGAAGTAGCTGCGCGCGATCTTCGCGGCGCTGTCGATCATGTCGCCGCCGCCGGAGCCCAGGAAGACGCGGCTCTCGGGCCACGGCGCGAGTGCCGCGAGTCGCTCGGCGAGCTCGAGCGCCGGCTCGTTGGCGAAGTCGGCGAAGATGCTGTAGGCATCGAGCGTGCGCAGCTGACGCTCAACGGCGTCGGCGATCTCGGGGCGCCCGTGGCCGAGGTTCGCGTACCACAGCGCGGCCGTCGCGTCGAAGTAGCGGTTGCCGTCGCTGTCGTAGACCCAGACGCCCTCCCCGCGGGTCAGGACGAAGCGGTGTCCATCGACCGCTCCCATGTCCGCGAATGGGTGCCAGAGGGGGTTTTCGATACTCATCTCTCCTCCTGTCCGGCCCCGCCGGGGCGGGGATCGCCTGCCCCCTGAGGATAGATCTTGCTCGCGCCGAGACCTATCGGGTGGGGTACTCGGGCGGCGCGGAACGGTACTCGGCGGGCGTCGCTGACAGCCGCACGGGGTTGCGCACGAGGCGCGCCGACGTGCCGTCCGCGCGCGGCACATCGACGAAGGGCTCAAGGCCGATCCGCTCGGCCAGCGCGAACGCGCCGGCGATGTCGTTGACCTCGCCCGCAGGTACGCGTGCCTCGGTGAGCGCGGCGACCCACTCGTTCGCCGGCCGCTGCGCGAGCGCCTGCTCGAGCCGCGCGCGCAGATCCTCGCGGGCCGCGACGCGGCGCTCGTTGGTGTCGAACCGCGGATCGCGGGCGAGCTCGGGCGCACCGAGCGTCTCGACGAGCCCGGCGAACTGGCGGTCGTTGCCGACCGCCACGACGATCTCCCGGTCTGCGCAGCGCAGCGGTTCGTACGGTGCGATCGAGGGATGCGAGTTGCCCATCCTCGGCGCGACGGCACCGGCGAGCGTGTACGCGCTGGCCTGGTTGACCAGCCCTGCGAGCAGGCTCGAGAGCAGGTCAACCTCGACGTGCTGGCCCTCGCCGGTCGCGTCACGGTGGCGCAGGGCCGCAAGGATCCCGACGGTCGCGAACAGCCCGCAGATCACGTCGACGAGCGCCACACCCACCTTCTGGGGCTCTCCCGCGGGATCGCCGGTGATGCTCATCAGGCCGCCGAGTGCCTGCACGAGCAGGTCGTACCCGGGCATCGCGGCCCCCGCGCCGCTGCTCCCGAAGCCCGTCAGCGAGCAATAGACGAGCGCCGCGTGCTCCGATCTGAAGGCCTCATAGCCGAGCCCGAGCGAGTCCATCACGCCCGGTCGGAAGTTCTCGACGAGTACGTCGCAGTTCTCGACCAGCGCGCGCGCCTGGGCCAGGTCCGCCGCATCCCGCAGGTCGAGCACGACCGAGCGCTTGTTGCGGTTGACCGACTGGAAGTAGGTCGCCATGCCGTGGTCGTCGAACGGCGGCCCCCACGCCCGCGTCTCGTCGCCCCCTCCGGGCCGCTCGACCTTGATCACCTCGGCGCCAAGGTCGGCGAGCACCATCGTCGCGAGCGGCCCGGCGAGCACGCGCGAGAAGTCGGCGATCCGGATCCCGTTCAGGGAGGCGCTCATCGCCCGGGGTCCTCTGCGCTGTTGTCGAAGTCCGCTGTCATCCGCGAGTAGCTTGCCAGTCCGAGCCCGGCGGTGGCCGACGGTGGGCGTTTGGATGCGAGACGCGGTCCGGCCCACCGGCCGTGGACGGCGTGCGCGAGGACCCCGTGCTCCAATGCTCGCCGGCGCAGTCGCGCCGATCTACCTCGACTACTGACCGCTCAGGCAGGAGGCCCCGGACGCCGCCCCGCCGGCCGCGGCGGGGCAGGTCACTACCGCCATCACCTTCGGCGAGACGTAGACCTCGGTCACGGCGGCGAGCATCAGCAGCGGGATCGCGATCGCCACCGAGATCGCGAGCGCGCGCCGCATCGCCTCTTCGCCGCTGCGGCGCTCGACGAGTATCGCGCCGAGCGGCAGGAACATCGCCGACAGCTCGATCGCGGCGTGCGGCACCAGTGCGAGTCCCATGCGGATCGGACTCTCACCGAGATAGCCAGAGAATTCGGCGAGCATCTTGGCCAGCACAAATGCCTGGCGGGCGGCGGCCCCGAGCACGATCGCCGCCACGATGGCGCCCCCGGCCTTCACGACCAGGCGCTCGCGGCGGCTGCCGTCGCCGCTCGCGGCGCCACGGCGCAGCACGATCACCGCGACGCCGACCATCGCATAGAGCGTAAGCACGAGGAAGTTGCGCGAGAAGATCTTCAGGACATCGCTGAAGCTGCCGATAAGGAAAGGCGGCCCTTCGATCGGGTGCGTCGGCGTGACGTTGATCGTCACTGCCGTCACCACGACGAGCGCGAAGAAGGCGGCGGCGAACAGCGCCGCGAACGCGAGCCAGCGACGGAACCTGATCGGTTCGGCGATGCGACCTGTGGCTTCGAAGGTGCTCACAGTCCGCCCTTACCCCGACGTCCGGGCGGGTACCCACCGCGCGATGCGCGGCCGGTGAAGTCCCGCCACGGCAACCATCCTTGATGCCGCATGGCGTCGACCCTACAGCGCCGAGGGCGTGCGCGGCGTTTGCTGCGCCTAGCGATTGGGTAAAAATTGCGCTGCAGCCCTCGCCAAAGGTGCGCATCGCTTAACTTTCCTGCACATGCCTCCGAGAGTCAGCGCTTGACGACACTCACAAACCGCCCCAACACTGCACTTCTCGTGATCGACGTACAGGTCGGGGTCGTCGCGAAGGCCTGGGAACGCGACGATGTCGTCAACCGGATCGCCGAGCTCGTCGAGCGAGCACGCTCCGCGGGCGTGGACGTCGTGTGGGTCCAGCACGCCGACAGCGATCTGCCGGCCGGCAGCGACGAGTGGCGGATCGTGCCCGAGCTCGCTCCCGCGGGCGACGAGGCGCTGATCGGCAAGGGGTACGGCGACGCGTTCGAGGAGACCGAGCTCGAGCAGACACTCGCGGACCTCGGCGTCGGTCGCCTGCTGGTGACCGGCGCCCAGACCGACCAGTGCATACGCTCGACGCTCCACGGCGCACTCGTGCGCGGCTATGACACGGTGCTCGTGAGCGACGCCCACACGACCGAGGACTTCACCTCCTACGGGGCGCCGCCGCCCGAGCAGGTCGTCGCGCACACCAACCTGTACTGGACCTATCACGAGGCGCCCGGACGCCTCGCCGGGACGGTGCAGGCCGACGCTGTCAGGTTCGCCGGCGACTAGCGCGCCGCGACGATGGCGAGACCCGGATTCGAACCGGGGACACCACGATTTTCAGTCGTGTGCTCTACCAACTGAGCTATCTCGCCAGGGTCCCGCCTGCCGCCCGCGCGCCGGTGGTCACGAGAGTGCGGCGATTCCGCCCGAAACCATACCGCCTGCGCGCAGCCGCGCCGGACACTTGCGCCGGTCCGCGAGCGATCGTGCACCCCGCCGAACGCCGGGGCGCGCAGGAGGAATTTCCGGCGCGCCCGGGTCAGGCTCCGGGCATTTCTGCGACCAGCGCACGGTAGCTGCGCAGCAGCCCTTCCTCAACGCCCGTCTCGGCACGCCAGCCGAGCTGCGCCAGGGCCCTTGAGGCGTCAAGGCAGCTGTGCTGCAGCTCACCGGGGCGCAGGTCCGCGAGCTCGGCCTCGGCTTCGACCCCGGCGGCGGCACGCAGGCCCCCCCAGATTTCGGCGACGGTCGTCTCCTGGCCGGTGGCGATGTTGAACGTGCCGCGCTTACCCACGGCGGCGAGCAGCGCCGCCACGACATCGTCGACGTAGATGTAGTCGCGCGTCGGCTCGCCGCGGCCGTAGAGCTTCGGCGTGCGTCCCTCCTGAAGCTGCCCGGTGAAGATCGCGACGACGCCCGCCTCCCCGTGCGGGCTCTGGCGCGGCCCGTAGACGTTCCCGAGCCGCAGCACCGCGTGCGGTATCCCGGACGAGAGCGACCAGGTGTTCACATAGGCCTCCGCCGCCCACTTCGAAGCGCCGTACGGCGAGAGCGGCGCCGGAATCCAGTCCTCGGGGGTCGGCCGCGGCGCCGCGTCGCCGTAGAGGGCGCCGCCGGTGGAGGTGAAGACCACCGGCGCCCCGACCGCGCCCGCGGCCTCGAGCACGTTGAGCGTCCCGTGCACGTTGACCTCGCAGTCGAGCCCCGGATCCTTGACGGACACGACGACCGACGACTGTGCCGCGAGGTGAAAGATCGCCTCCGGACGAAAGGCTTCGACGAGCCCGCGCAGTGCAGCGCCATCGACGATGTCGAGCTCGCGCAGCTCGGCTCCGCCGGGAACACGCGCCGCATCACCGGAGGAGAGGTCGTCGACGACGAGGACCTCGCGGCCGTCGGCGAGCAGCGCGTCAACGACGTGCGATCCGATGAAGCCGGCTCCGCCGGTGACCAGGGCGCGCTGCGACATGCGCCGCAGCCTACACGGGTGCGGTCTGCGGCCTCTTGCGCAGGGCGGCCTCGACGGCGTCGACGGTGGCGTCGATCCTGTCGAGCACCTGCGCGCCGCCCGGGGCGGCGTCGAATTCGCCGCCGACCGCCGGTGCGGCAAAGACCACCGGGGCGTGATCCGCTGCGGCAAGCGCGCTCGCGACCGGACCCGAGGCGTCAGACGGGATCATCCCGAGCACGAACGCGTCGGCTTCTTCGGCGCGAATCAGCTCCGCGAGCCCGTCCGGGGCAACGCGCTCGCGCAGCTCGGCGCGGAAGCCGGCGGCGGCAAGCTGGTCATGGACCATCTGCAGGCCGAGCGAGCCGTCATCGCCCTCGAGGCCAAGCACCAGAACCCGCTCACGCGACGCGTCCGGCGCGACCGAGTAGCGCGCGAGGGTCGCGAGGACGCGACGCACGATCGTCTCCGCGCGCGGCTCGATCGTCGCGCGACCCCGCTCGCGCGAAATCGATGCGAGCCGCCGCAGAGACGGCGCGATCACCTCGGCATGAATCGTCACCGGTTCGATGCCGTCGTCGATCGCGGTCGCGATGACGCTCTCGGCGGTCTCGGCGTCGCCGTCTTCGAGGGCCTTGGCAAAGACCTCGAGCGTCGCCTCGACGACCTGGTCCGGGTTCGCGCGCAATTGCTCGCGTGCGTCCGGTCCGGCGGCATCGAGAACTTCAAGGAAGGCGTCTAGGAGCACCGGATCGAAGTGCCGGCCACGCTGCTCGCGCATCATCTCCAGGGCCTGACCGACGGGGAACGCCCGGCGGTAGACGCGGTCGCTCGTCAGCGCGTCGAAGACATCCACGACGGCAACGATCCGGCCCTCGATCGGGATTGCCTCGCCGGAGAGGCCGCGCGGATAGCCCGCGCCGTCCCAGCGCTCGTGGTGGCTCAGGGCGATCGTCGCCGCCATCTCGAGGATCTCCGACGAAGAGCCCCGCACGAGCCGGTAGCCCTCCTCGGCGTGAGTCTCGACGATCGCGCGCTCAGCCTCGCTGAGCTTCCCCGGCTTGTTGAGGATCGCGTCGGGGATCGCCACCTTTCCGACGTCGTGCAGCGGCGCGGCGTGCTCCATGCACGCGCAGAAGTCCGCGTCCATCCCGATCTGCTCGGACAGCAGGACAGCGAACCTGCCGATTCGCTCGATGTGCGCGCCCGTGTCCTCGTCGCGGAACTCGACGGCCATCGAGAGACGCTTGACCGTCTCGGCCTGCGCGGTCTCGAGCTCGCCGAGCGCCCGGTTCAGGTCACCCGCACGTCGCTCGACCTCGGCTTCGAGCGAGACGCGGCTGCGCTGGCTGACCGCGTAGCCGGCGACCACGCCGACGGCGAGGATCAGGGGCACGAGTACGTAATCGATCTGGCGGGCGCCGAGTGCGAGCACGAGTGCGAGCAGCAGGACCGCGGCGACGACCGCGACGACCGCGATCGCAGTCGCCTCGCGGCGGCCCACGACCGGTCCGCGGGGCTGCCATTCGACGCTCCGCACGGAGCCGGGGCCCGTGACGCGGGTCGAGCGCTGACGGGGGACGATCGAATTCACGCCTACCTCGCTCCCGCGAGCGTCGTGGGCGTCTGCGCGCCGGCGGGCGGGGAAAGGTGCACGGCGGCGTTCCAGGCCGAGAGGCCGATCGTGCCCGATCCGCCGCGCCGTTCGAGGCGCACCGGTAGATGGGGGTCGGCGGCTTCGATCAGCAGCGCGCTGTCGTTGGCGCTGTCGCGCAGGCGGATCGCTTCGCGACCGTCGACCATCGCGTGACCTTCGGTGTAGAGGTGCCCGCGTGGAGAGAGGGCGGCACCGAGAAGGTTCTGCAGCGAGGTGAGCGAAGCCAGGCGCGCGGTCGACGGCGAGTGTGCCGGAAGCTCGATCCAGCGGTTCGCCAGGCGGGGCACCTGGCCGGCCCCCGCTTCGCGATACAGACGCGCGCCGGCACGCAGGTACGTGTGACCGTCGACCACCGTCACTTCGAGCGGATGCCCGTTGAGCACGACGTGTCCCGTGCCACCTCGGTTGGCGACGATCTCCACGTCAACCGTTATCGGCCCGCGCCTGGAGTTGATTGAGCCGGTGACGCGAACCGAGGACGCCGCATACGCTGCTGCGCGGCTTTCGCGAAGCAGCACCGACGCATCGGCCACCTCCGGTTCCAGTGCAGAAGCGGTTTTGCGCGGCTGATGCGCCTGGGAACCGCACCCTGCAAGAGTCCATGCAGCAGCGACGAGAGCGGCCAGCGCCGCAGCGCGGCGCATCGTCAGCCGGCCGGTGCGAGCAGCGTTTCGCTGGCCGGCTCGTTCGGGCCGCCGGCGTCGATCAGCGCATCCCATAGTGCCTGGCGATCCACATCGCGCTCCCGCGTGCGCGGCATGCGGTGTGTGCTGCGCGGACGCCGGTCGTGCCAGAAGAGCCCACTGCGCTCGCCGCCTTCGCGCGACCATGCGAGCCAGAGGACCGTGTCGGCCCCTTCCTGCGCGCTGCGCAGCAGCGGACCGGTGACGCGGTGGAAGTTCGGCAGCGAAGTCTGGACACCTGGCGTGTCGGCCCAGCCGGGATGCATCGAATTGAAAGTGATCCCGCGGTCGCGCAGGCGCTGCGCCCAGATCTCGGTGAGGATCACCTCGGCGCGCTTGCTGCGCGCGTACACCTCGGGGCCGTCGTAGTCGCCGCTGTCGCTCTCGAGGTTCTTGACGTTCAGCCGGGCGGTGTACATCCCGCCCGAGGCGACGTTGATCACCCGCGAGGGCGCCCCGGCAGCCAGCAGTGGCAACAGTTCGTTCGTCAGCACGAACATCCCCAGCACGTTCGTCGCGAATACCGTCTCGTGGCCCTCGTCGGTCACCGTCCGCTCGCTGAGCAGCACACCGGCGTTGTTGACGAGGATGTCCAGACGCTCGTAGGAACTGCGCAGGCGACGGGCGAACTCGCGGACCGACGCGACGCTCGAGAGATCGACGAGCTCGACGGACGCGCTGCCGCCCCGCGCCCGGACCTGCTCGGCGCTGCGCTCGCCGCGCTCGGCGTTGCGTACAGCGAGCACGACGTCGGCACCGAGCTCCGCCAGTCCTTCCGCCGTCGCGAGCCCGAGGCCCGCAGTCGAGCCCGTGACGACGGCAAGCTTGCCGTCCAGGGCGCCGGCGGGCGGACGCTCCCAGCCGAGCGAACGGACCCGGTAGCCGACCTTCGTGTAGCCGGGGGCGACCGTGAAGTCCATCGCCCCGTCGATCAGTCCGGCGATCATTACGTTGTGGATACCACGATCGTCGCCGTGTGCGGGGCAGGGTTCGACACCACCGCAGCGAAAAGGACCGGTGGCCCTAGGCCGATCAATTTCCGCGAGGAGGCCGGATCAACATGGCAAGCGAACCCACAGCGCAGGACATTCGCAAATTTTCGGGCATCGTCGGCTGGACGGCGGTGGTGCTCGGCCTCGCAACGTTGATCATCGGGGTCTTCCTGATCGTTTCACCGCACGAAACGCTCAAGACGCTGGCGGTGATCTTCGGGATCCTGCTGCTGCTCGACGGGATCCTCGCGCTGATCGGCGCGATCTTCGGCAAAGGCGAGGGCCGCGGGCTGCTGACGATCGTCGGCATTCTCGGTGTCGTAGTCGGCCTGTTCCTGATCAAGAAACCTTACGAGTCGCTGACCGTCCTGGTGCTGATCATCGGCATCTGGCTGATCGTCGTGGGTATCGCCAGGCTTGCCGAAGCAGTCTCGGAGTCGCGCGAGCGCGGTCTGAACATCTTTTCCGGTCTGGTCGACCTGGCGGCCGGCATCATCTTCCTCGTCTGGCCGCACATCGGCGCCTCGACGTTCGCCGTGATCCTCGGCATCGTCCTGGTGATCCGTGGGTTGCTGTTCATCGCCGGGGGCTTGATGTTCCGCAGCGCGGGGCACGAAGCCGCCGATCTCGCCGCCTGACGACGCGTGCAAGGTCCCCGGGGCAGGCTGCGCGGCCGCCGGGCAGAAGCGACGGCCGCGCAGGGTGTGGCCCCTTGCTAAGTGGCGACTCGCCGGAACCTTGTCGGTTCAGGCCGGGGGGTGAAGCCGCTTTGCTTCCCCGGGAGAGCGCAGACCTGGCAGCGGCCTTGCTTCGGGACTTGGCCCGTAGGCCCCGCGATCGCGGCTTCGCTTGCGAGCGACCGGGGGAGTGGGCGCTGCTCGCGAGGCATTGGGGATGCGATCATGTGGGGCATTGCTGTCTAGGTAATGGCTAGCTTTCCCGTGGTTGAGGCCGAAATTAGCAGATGATGGAGCGCTCTGTCCAGCTCTTGTCGAGGTCTTGGTGAGCTACGATTCCGGCGTGAACGCGATCGGCCGCCTGAAGATCGGGGAGCTCGCCGAACGTACCGGGACGTCGGTGGCGCAGCTTCGCAAGTGGCAGGATCGCTACGCGATCGTCGAGCCCGAACGCAGCGCCGGCAATCAGCGCCTGTACAGCGAGGAAGACGCGCGAGCGGTCAAAGCGATGTGCGCCCTGATCGAATCGGGCCTCGCGCCCGCGGAGGCCGCGCGAGTCGTGATCGCCGATCGGCGCCGGGAGCAGGCGATGCCGGAGATTTCGGCGCTCGACCTGCGCTCGGAGTCCGAACGGATGCGCCGGTCGCTGATGCGCCTGGACGGCGACGGTGCTGCAGCCTCGATCGAGCGAATGCTGGCGTCCTTCAGCTTCGAAGTGGTCGTCGAGGAGGTGCTGTTGCCCTACCTGGTCGACGTCGGCGAGCGTTGGACGCTGAGCGAGGACACGATCGCCGAGGAGCATCTCGCATCACAACTGATGCGCGGACAGCTGCTCGGGCTGCCGATTGGCCCGCAGCTGCCAGGGAGGGCGCGGGCCCTGCTGGCCTGCCCTCCCGGCGAGCAGCATGATCTCGCCCTCGTGATTCATGCGGTCGCGCTCGCCCAAGAGGGCTGGGAAGTGACCCTGCTCGGCGCCAACACGCCAATCGCCACGATCTCGCTCGCCGCCGACCGCCGGTTGCCTGACTGCATCGTCCTCGCGGCGACGATGCCCGGTGTGCTCGAGCCGGTGCTCGGAGAGCTCGAAATGCTCGGACGCACGCACCGTGTGGTCCTCGCCGGCGCCGCGGCCGACGCGGCGCTCGCGCGGCGCGCCTGCCTCGCCTTCGTCGACGCGAACCCCGTTCGCGCCGTCGACCAGCTTCTCGTACCCGGCATCTAGGCGCCCACCGGTTGGGGGACTGGATGGGGGGACTTGAAATGTCCCCCCTTACGATATATCGTGATGTTCGTTAGATAGTTCACGATAGTTTGGAGAACATGATGCATGGACATAAGCAATGCGGCCCCGGAGCGGGCCGCGGTGAGTGGGCAAGGGGCCCCGAGCGCCGACGGGCCTTCTTCGGCCCCGGGGGTGACTTCGGCGGGCCTCGTGGGCGCGGTCGCCGCGCTCGACGTGGCGACATCCGCACTGCGGCGCTGATGCTGCTCGCGGAGGAGCCCCGCAACGGCTACCAGATCATGCAGGAGGTCGAGGAGCGCAGCGGCGGTCTGTGGCGGCCGAGCCCAGGCTCGGTCTACCCGGCACTGCAGCAGCTGCTCGACGAGGGCCTGATCCGGGAGCAGGAGATCGACGGCCGGCGCGGCTACGCACTGACCGACGAGGGAAAGGCCGTCGTCGACGGCCGACCGGCGGATGCGCCCACACCGTGGGAGACCGTCGGCGGCGCCGGCGCCGGCGAGATGCATGACCTCGCCAGGCTGGCACGCGAGGTTGCCGGGCGCGTTCGCGCAGCTGATGCGCACCGGGTCGCCGACTCAGCTCGAGCGTGCCAAGGAGGTCCTCGCGACCGCCCGGCGCGAGCTCTACACGATTCTCGCCGACGGCGAGCAGCCCAAGGGCTAGAGCACCGAGCACCACGGCGCCGCGGCGGTCCCAGCCGCCGCGGCGCCGACACTTCCAAGAGCCAGCCTCCGCAACGGCGACGCCTGGGCCCTCCTAGCGGCGCAGGACCACGACGTTGCGGGCCGTGGAGGAGATTTGCGCGGCGTTCGTGAGCGACACGGGCACAGGCGTCGCGTCGTTCCCGCGAACACCAGTCCCGAGAGCGCCTTCGTATCCGCTTCCCCAGGCGTAGACGTGGCCGTCCGCGGCACGCCCGTAGGAGGTGACCCCGCCGGTCACCGTTTCCGCAAAGGACAGGGACGTCTCCATCGGTACGGCGCTGTCCTGGAAGGTTCCGGTGCCGAGCTGACCGTTGGATCCATCTCCCCACGCGTAGACTTCGGTGCCGTTGACGACCGCCACCGTCGAGCCGTTCGATTCGAGGTTGCCGCCGCAGGAGACCTGCGTGACTGGCCCCGGCAGCGGGACGTGATACGGCGTCGAGACCGCGGCCTCTTCCTGGCCGTTCCCGACCTGGCCCTCGACATCCGACCCCCAGACATAGAGCTTGCCGTTCGAGGTGCGCGCGCACGAGGTGCGCTCGCCCGCCGAGATTTCGACAACACCCGTCAGGTTCGGAACCTGGACGGGTTCGCCGCCGGATTCCTGGATTCCAGCGACGCCGAGTTGGCCACTCTTGTTCGATCCGCAGGTCTCAACGGTTCCGTTCTTGAGCAGGAACAACGCGTGGTGCTCGCCTCCCTGGACCTCCACAACGTTGCTCAGCGTCGGGATTTCCACCGGCCTGGCGTAGTAGGCCTCCGTGTGCGTTGGTTCGAAGCACATCGTCGAGCCGTCGCGCTCACCCCAGGCCCAAACGTGGCCCGACGCCGTGACCGCGAAGGCGTTCGCCTCGGCCTCGCCGATCGCGACCGCGGGATCCGGCAGAGCGACCCGCACCGCCGAGTAGCGGCTCGGCACCGTGGTGCCGTCGCCGAGCTCGCCAAAGTTGTTTTCGCCCCACGCCCAGACGCTGCCGTCCTGTGCGAGCGCGTAGGCGCTGTTGTTGCTGTCGTCGACGGACTTCACCGCGACAGATCCGAGCCCGCCGATCATCATCGGTTCGCGCGCGACGAGACCTTCGGTGAAGCCGCCGTAGCCGCCCCACTGGAACACTTCGCTCGCCGACGCCGCACTCGGCGCGGCGCCAATGACAGCGACGGCGAAGACCACCACGGTGGCAGTTCGGACACACGACCCCGAGAAGAGGCTGCGCACGTCAGGTCACCCCCTCTGGGCGCCGCTCGCCGGACGAGCGCCGCCAATCAACAACACAACAATCACGCTGCGGCAAGGTACCTCATTGAAACAGCTCCGCAAGCGCGGGACACATTCGGATAACACCATTCGGATAGGACCAATGTGGTCCACCCCCTGGGTCACCGGCCGCGGTGGGTCGCCGGCTAGCTCCGGCTGCGCTGGATTGCCAGCGCGATGCCGACGAGCGCCGCGAAGGCCAGGCTGGACAGCGCGATCGTTCGCAGCGGCCTGCGGTGCGAGTCGACGTACTGCTCGACGGAGTGCTCGGCCCGCTCGGCAACCTTGCCGACGCTCTCGGCCTCATCGACGATCGCCTGCTTGAGCTTCTCCGTAGTGTCCGCGGCGGCCGCGCTGACGTTCTTGCCTCGCTTCTTCTTGCTTCGCTTGAACAAGGGATCTCCTTTCGATGAGGGGCTTGCGACCGCAGTCGGCACCGCGACCTCGCATCGGGCCCGCAGCGGGGGCGGCTGGTGCGCGAACGATAGATGCTCCGCGGCTCGTACCCAATTCCGTGGCGCCTAACAGCAGCTCGCCGAGAACTGCCGGCCGCCGACTCGCTGTCCTGCGCTCGATCACTACCGCGCCGCCCGTAGGCGTGCGCGTAGTCCCCGGAGATAGCTCAGGGGCAGCACCAGATAGAGAGCCAGACCGAAATACACCGCCACGGCTGCCTCGGGGACGGCGAGTCCGACGAGGATCGCGATCAGGTATCCGGAAACGACAGATCCGAACGCTCCTCGGCCGCCACCATCCGAACCGTCCTTGGCGGTCTCGGGCGCGTACAAGTCCTCGTGGCGGGCATAGGAGTCAAGGGCAAAGCCAACGACCCGGATCGCCAACAGGCTCACGCCGTAGAGCGTGACGAAGACCCGCTCGCTGGACGTGCTGTTCAACGCGTCGGCGACAAGCCGTGTTGGGAACGGAAGGAAGGCCACGATCAGCAGCAACAGCAAGTTGAGACGCATCAGGACCTGGTCGGTCTTCTCGAGCCGGTCTGTCATTGCGGTGTGGCCGAGCCACGCCGCACCGATCGTCAGGAAGCTGACGACGTACGCGAGGTACGCGGGCCAGGCGTGGAGCACCTGTTCAAGCGGCGAGCCGGGCGGGCGGAGCGCGAGGTCCACCACGAGCAGGGTCGCCGCGACGCCAAAGACGCCGTCGCTGAAGGCTTCCATCCGCCCGGTGTCGAGCGTTCGATGTGCTCGCTTGCGATCTTTGTCCGGGGACAAGATGCCTCTCTAGCGTTGGACCCTGGCTCGCGCGGCCAACTCTCGCATATCGGCCAAACGACGACAGGTCGGCTCGGCGTTCCGCGAGACGCATGCGGGCTACTACGGGTGAACACGCGGCGAAGAGGACCTAACGTCGCTTACACGACCTGACGCTGCGCGGCTCCAGACGTGATGAGGCGCACCGAACGGTATCTGCAGGTCCATGACGGGAGAGCCTCCAATGGCTGAACGACCAGTCTTCATCTACGCAGCGACCTATCCGAACCTTGCGGCCGAGGAAGCGGACTACGCGGCGCTGCTCGACCTTCACGCAGCCGACCTCGTGGGTACCTACGACGTCGCCGCAATTCACAAGGACGAGAACGGCAAGGTGCACGTCAAGAAGCACGAGAAGCCGACGCAGCACGGTGCTTGGGGCGGTATCGCGGTCGGCGCACTCGTCGGGGTGCTCTTCCCGCCCTCAATCATCGCTTCGGCGGCGGTCGGTGGCGCGATCGGAGGCATCGGAGGGCACCTCAAAGACGGGCTCTCGCGAGCGGACGCGAAGGAATTCGGCGAGACGCTCGAGACCGGCGAAGCCGCACTGATCGTGATCGGCGAGTCACGCATCGGCGAGCAGCTCAGCAAGACGCTAACGCGTGCCGGAAAGACGATCGAGAAGGAAGTCGACGCGGACAGCAAGGAGTTCCACAAGGAACTCGAAGCCGCGGAGATCGAAGTCGAGAAGCAGGCGACCGCGGTCAGCTAGGCCCCCGACGGAAGGTGTCGGCTCAAGTACCGGGCCGACACCTCTCCGCCGCCGCCCGGACACGGCTGCTGCCGCGCCCGGCGCGCGGTCCTACGCGGCAGACCTGTTCAGTAGACGCCGGCAGGCGCGAGCGGTGCGCCAGGCCTTCTGCGAATGTGATGGCATAGGGCGATGTGCCGCTGGCTGGCATACACCGGTTCACCCGTGCTGCTCGAGCAGGCGCTGATCTCGCCCGCCCACTCGTTCATCGAACAGAGCCTGCACTCACCGGGCGCCTGCCCGAGATCGCCCGGAACGCCGGTTCAGTAGACGCTGTTGACCTCGAATGCTTCGCCGGCGGTGAGCGTTGTCGTGAGCGCCAGGCCGGACTGTTCGGTCGGCCCCGCGCCGAACTGCGTGCTCAGGTAGTCGAGCGGCAGGCCTTCAAATTTGGTCGTCTTCTGTACGCCTTTCGACGCGGCGAACTTCAGGCTTTGCGTCGCGGCCATCTTGTTCGTCTTGACGGGGACGATGATCGACCCGGTCGCGGTTACTGCAGAGGAGCCGCACGTCGCCGCGAAGACGGTTTCGCCGTGGATTGGCCGCAGGTCGATCCCGAGCTTGTTCTTCGCCATCCCCAGTTTGCTCGCTTCGGTGATGCCGAGGCTCCCTCTGAGGTCATCCGTGACGACTTCGCCGGCTGCCGCCCTCGCGCTGCTGCAGGTTTCACTCACCGTTGACGTGTGGCATCCGGTGAACGTCATCAGCACACCGGTTACCGAGCTGCCGCCGCTGAACTGTCCCGTGCCGGACTGCCCGGAGCAGGTGATCTTCCGTTTGCCGACGGTTTCGAGGGTGGCGGCCGCGGCCGCTTTGCCGGTCATGGTGAACGCGGTTTTCGCGAGCCCCGGGAGCCATTCGTAGGCTCCACCCGCTTTGGCGGTCGTGCACGTCGAGTTGCTGTAGGCGCCTTTGCCGCCTTCAGCTTTGACGCATCGGCCGAATTCGCCGGAGAGCCCGTTTGCTTCGACCACCGGCGAGGACTCCAGTTCGTTGTGGCCTTCGATGATCGCGCTCACCGCGTAACGCTGAGGTTCGTTCGAGCTCACCGGGACGTAGGCTTCTGTCGCCGTCGACGGAAGTTCGCTGAACTCTTCGCTCGCACCGGGCGAGGTCTTCACCTTGTTCGGGTTCTGCGCGAACGGCGTGTCGAGGTTGGCCGTCGAGAACACCTCGTAGCCGCTGGCGCCTGGTACGGGCTGCCACTGGAGGTGCACGTAACCGGGCACGGGGCTGCCGGTACTCGCGGTGTAGACCGTCGGCGGTTTGACCTTTTCGACGTTTTCGCCGGGGTGTTCCTTTTCGCCGTCGAAGGTGATGCTCGACAGCGCCGGGTTGAAGACCGATTCGGATTCGCCGTCCGGGATCAGGATGTAGGGGTTCTTGACCCAGAAGGTTTCACCGGCCTTCACTTCGGCGGCGGTTTCGCTGAACGTCTGGCGCGGCTGGAAGATGAAGTGTTCGTGCGGTTCTTCTTCGATCGCCAGGCCGAGGTTGTAGAGCGGGACGTTGGCAACGTTCTTGACTCCGATCCAGACGTGGTAGGGCACGCCGGGGTAGAGCTTGCCTTCGTCGGCCCTGACTTTGAGCTGCAGCGCTTCCTTGCCCCAAACCTTGAGCGGTTTGGCCAGGGCTGCGGATACGTTCACGGGCGCAAGGAACGGTTCAAGCGTCGAGTTGTACGTCGCGGAGAGGTTCGGGTATTCGCCGGGGGTGTCGCCGCGGATAATCCAGTTCTGGGTGTAGTTCGATTCGCCTTCGATTGCCGGCGTTTCTTCGGTCAGGTGCTGATCTTTGGTCGTCGGTGCGAGGCTCAGGCCGGCCGGCAGGTTCAACGTCGCGCTGCCGGGGCTGAGCGTGAACGGCTTCGGCGAGAGGTTCTGCACGAGCATGCTGACTTCGAAGAACTGCTTGAGCACGGCCGCTTTGCCCTTGAGGATCAGCCACTGGATCAGTGGGTGATTTTCGACGACCTCGGGCGTTGCGACGATCTGCGGCGATTCGCTGCCGCCGCCCCCACCGCCGGATTCACAGCTCGTCGTCCCGCAGCTCCAGCCCCCTTCGCCGCCACTGCCTCCCGTGCTGCCCACGAACTGCCCGCCGCCGTTGACATAGCCGTGCAGTTCTACCGGTGGCGTGGGCGATTCGATGAACGCCAGCTTCACCGTGAACGAGTAGACGTTCTGGTTTTCCGGCGCCGCCGGGTTGATCCCGGCTTTGACGATTTCTTCGTAGTCGAGTTCCTTCGATTTGAGTTCGGTGCTCGCGACTTCGCCGCTGGACAGCGTCACGGTCGTCGAGCCGTCACCGGCTCCGTTGACGGCCATCGTTGCGGTCGCCGGCTTGTCGCCGCTCTTGTAGGCGTAGACCGTGTCGCTACCTTCGGGTAGCCCTGCGAGCACCGCTTCTCCGGAGGACGAGGACTCGGCTTCGGTGCGCGTCCCGTCCGGAGCGACGAAGAGGACCGTGGCACCAGACACGGGCCCACCGCCACCGCCGCGGACCGTGACCACTGCGCCTTCGGCCGGTTTCGGTTTGGGGTGGATCGTGACCTTGACGCTCGACGTCGATTCTTCACCTTTGCCGGACACGGTGAGCTGCGCTTCGTACGTGCCGGCCGTCGCGTAGGCGTGGTGGACGATGCCGTCGGTGGCGCCGGCTTCTTCGCTGCCGTCGCCGAACTTCCACTTGTACCTCGTGATTTCCGCCGACGGGGTGCTGCCGGAGCCGTCGAGCGTGACCGGGGAGCCTTCGATTCCTTCCACGGTCTCGCCGGCTGCCGCGTGGAGCGGCAGAGCCGACACGACCCCGGTCGGCGCCGATTCGGCGCCGGCGCTTCCGCCGGCCGCGTTGTAGGCCGTGACGGCAACCGTCAGGCGATGGCCGGCGTCGGCGCCGGTCAGCAGGTAGTCGCGGAAGTAGGCGCCCGCAACCGCTTTGCATTCGGTGCCCGCTTCCGTGCAGCGCTGCCACTGGTAGCTGTATGCGAACGCTTCGCCTTTCCAGGTGCCGGGCTGGGCGACCAGCGTGTCGCCCTGTTTGGCGGTGCCGCTGACCGTCGGTTTCGATTCGTTGGCGGGCGGCTTTTCGGGCGGTGTGCCTTCTGCGACTTCGAGTCCGAACGACGTTGTTGGCGAGTAGACCGGTTTGTACCAGGAGTTCGGCGTGATCACCGCGTTCGCCTCGTGGATGAACGCGTTTTCGTGCGAGCTGTCGCTGATCACGTTGAACTTCTGGCCGAGTTCGCCCTTGAACCCGCCGGTCGGAGCGAGATCGAGCGTGCCACCGAGCGAAGCGACGCCGGTTACGGCGAGCTGGCCGTAGCTTGAGGTCGAGGCTATTGGAACTACCAGTGCGCCGTTTTTGCCCTGCGTGAACGTGCCGGCGTTCAGCTTGACGCCGTCGGAGAGGTCGACGAAGCGTTCGTTTTCAAGCGCGCCTTCGATCGTCCGTTCTCCGCCGATGCCCGGTTCGACGTTGATCGTGCCCGTGTTCTGGAGGGTGGCGCCGGATTCGACTTTCAGGGAAGAACGGTCGCCGCCGCCGCAGCCGTTGCCACCGTCCTCGCTGCTGGTGAGATCGATTGTCCCGCCGGCTTCGAGCGATTTGCGGACCACGACGATCGCGGGGTTGCCGCTGCCGACGCAGCCTTCGACGACGAGCGTCTGGTTGTGCGTCATCGCGCCGGTGATTTCGCCGTAGTAGCTGCGGGCGTGAATCACGCTGGATCCACTGCCGGTGTAGTGGATCGTCGAGGCTTCGGCGATGATCGGCTCGTTGCCGATCGCGTCACCTTCACCCTGGTCGAAGGTGCTGTTGCCGCCGAGCGTGATCGCCGCGTTTCCGACGGCGTCGATCAGGCCGCCCGTGTCGTTCGCGAACGTCGTCGAGCTCTCGAAGTTGAATCTCGTCGCGTTCGCGAGGTTGACGTCGCCTTCGTTCGTGAACGTGGTAGAGCCGGCGTCGTCGTTGGTCGTCGCGGCGATGTCGAGCGTGCCCTTGTTGGTCACCGGGCCTTCGAGCAGGCGTTCGCCGCCAGTGCCCGCTTCGGTCGTGATCGTGCCGGTATTCGTCAGCGTCGCGCCCGATTCGAGTTTGAGCTGGTCACGGTCGCCGCCACCGCAGTCGGACCCGTTGTCCTTCGCGCTCGTGAGGACAATCGTGCCGGCATTTTCGAACGATTTCGCGACCGAGACGATCGCGGGATTGCCACCACCCACACAACCTTCGATCGCCAGCGTCTGGCCATGCGCGATATTCCCCGACAGGTGCGTGTAATAGCTGCGCGCATGGATCGTCGCCGCACCCCCACCCGTGAAATTCAGATTGCTCGCTTCCGCGAGAACCGGGTTGCCAGTCTCGACTCCATTGCCCTGGGTGTAGGTCGCGGAGCTCCCGACCGTGAGGGCCGAGCTTTCGCCCGCGTTCACCGTGCCTGAGGCATCGGTGAACCCGGCGGAGTTCTCGATGTTCAGACGGGCCGCACCTTCGAGGTTGACGCTGCCTTCGTTGGTGAGCGTCGCGCCCCCGATGTCAAAGTCGGTGACCCCGCCGATGTTGAGCGTGCCCTTGTTGGTCACCGGGCCTTCGAGCAGGCGTTCGCCGCCAGTGCCCGCTTCGGTCGTGATCGTGCCGGTATTCGTCAGCGTCGCGCCCGATTCGAGTTTGAGCTGGTCACGGTCGCCGCCACCGCAGTCGGACCCGTTGTCCTTCGCGCTCGTGAGGACAATCGTGCCGGCATTTTCGAACGATTTCGCGACCGAGACGATCGCGGGATTGCCACCACCCACACAACCTTCGATCGCCAGCGTCTGGCCATGCGCGATATTCCCCGACAGGTGCGCGTAGTAGCTGCGCGCATGGATCGTCGCCGCACCCCCACCCGTGAAATTCAGATTGCTCGCTTCCGCGAGAACCGGGTTGCCAGTCTCGACTCCATTGCCCTGGGTGTAGGTCGCGGAGCTCCCGACCGTGAGGGCCGAGCTTTCGCCCGCGTTCACCGTGCCTGAGGCATCGGTGAACCCGGCGGAGTTCTCGATGTTCAGACGGGCCGCACCTTCGAGGTTGACGCTGCCTTCGTTGGTGAGCGTCGCGCCCCCGATGTCAAAGTCGGTGACCCCGCCGATGTTGAGCGTGCCCTTGTTGGTCACCGGGCCTTCGAGCAGGCGTTCGCCGCCAGTGCCCGCTTCGGTCGTGATCGTGCCGGTGTTCGTCAGCGTCGCGCCCGATTCGAGTTTGAGCTGGTCACGGTCGCCGCCACCGCAGTCGGACCCGTTGTCCTTCGCGCTCGTGAGGACAATCGTGCCGGCATTTTCGAACGATTTCGCGACCGAGACGATCGCGGGATTGCCACCACCCACACAACCTTCGATCGCCAGCGTCTGGCCATGCGCGATATTTCCCGACAGGTGCGCGTAGTAGCCGCGCTCATGGATCGTCGCCGCACCCCCACCCGTGAAATTCAAATTGCTCGCTTCCGCGAGAACCGGCAACGCACCGCTTGTCGTTCCGTTGCCCTGGTTGTAGGTCGCGGACCCGCCGAGGACGACCGATGCGCCTGCCGCGGCGTTGATCGAGCCGCCGGTGCCGTCGGTGAGTGTCGCGGAACCGATCTTCAGGAGCGCCGCTTCTGCGAGGTTGAGCGCACCTTCGTTGGTGAACGTCGTACTGCCGTTCTGGAACAGCGTCGTCGTATCGACGGCGACGGTCCCGGTGTTCGTGATCGACGTTTCGAGACGCCGTTCACCGCCGGCGGCGCCGGCGAGCGTCGAGAGCGTCCCCTCGTTCACGATCGCGCCGCCCGACAGAATGTCGGCGCTTGCGACGATCCCGCCCTGGGTGAGCGTGAGCGCCCCGTTGACGCCGACGGTCATCCCCGATGCCGTGTGCAGTTCCGAGTTGCCGCCGGCGGTCGATTCGACGATCAGCGTCTGTTTCCCGGAACTCGCGCCCAGCGTCAGCGTTTCCGCGGTCGCGCTCGCCTGGGAGATCGTGACCGTGTACGTGCCAGGTTCGGTTATGCAGGCCGCTTCGCTCACGGTAGGCGGCGCTTTCTTGCTCCAGTTGGCCCCGGTCGTCCAGGAGCCACCGGCGGTGTTCGTCCAGGTGTCGCCAGTGCAACCCGCCGCCTGTGCGGCGGGGGCCCCCCACAGCGCGAGCGCGAGAAGCGTTCCGGCGAACAGCGGTACAAGGCGCACCAATCCCCCGGCGGCGTACAGCGGACGCATGGCGCGCGGCCCGTCGACGGCGGGGTGGACCGAAGCTGACCGCTTGCGTGCCATGAATGCGCCTCCTTGAGCGTTGCGACTTGACCGGGAACGATTTAAAATCACGCGAGCCTACTCCCGATGTGGGACGTGTCAACCCCCCCGTCGCCCAATGGTCTGTCCAGACCTGGAAGTGATTGCGCGCAGCGAGCGCGACGCCCGGGTTCGTCAGCAACAGGCAGCTCGAAGCCGAGCTCGTGCACGAAGCGCCCACGGTGAAGGTGGAGGTCCTGGGCCGCATTCGGCAGAGCTCGAAGGTTGGGGTTCAGGGACCGCCCCCGGGGTACCCCCGTGAGCACGAGGCGTATCCGACCGAGGGAGAGATCTAGATGGCCGAGTTGACAAACCTGGAGAGCAAGTTGGCTGAGGTTCTCGGCCTCGCAGCCGCGGCGAAGGGGGCGGCCGAAGCCGTCAGGGACATGCTCAACGAGGACGAGCGGGAGCTCGCCGGCACTCTCGACCGCATGCGCGACCAGGCCGCAGAGACCGAGGAACGCTGCACGGACGTTGCCGGCGGCTTCGAAGGTAAGAAGACGGCGATCCTCGAGGCCGCCAGGGAAACACGCCAAGAGGCTACCGAGATGATGAAGACGTACCTTGCGGGAGAGGGCGACGCACTGGACGGCTTCGAGTTCCTGACGATGGCCGAGGCCGGCGAGGTCGGACACTGGGCGATCGTCAAGGCCCTCAACGAGCGCGCGCGGATTCCGTCGGTCGGGGAGCTCGCGGAGTGGGCGCTCCCGATTCAAGAAGAGCATCTGGCCGCCGTGCGTGAAGGCTCGCTGCAGCTGGCCTCCAAGGAAGACCCAAACGAGACCGCCGACTAGCAGTGCCGGCAAGGTCGACCCGGCGAACGGCTCCCGGGGCTGGGCTCGGCCGCGCTTCTTCCCGTGCCCTGAACCCGCGGAGCGAGGTGAGTCCGCAGCAGAAGTGACGATCACCCTGTGTCGCGACGGCCCGCGTCGCCTACCCGCCCTCCCCGCTAGAGCGCGACGAGAGACCAGATGGCGGTCATGCCTGCCGAGACGATTCGTGACGGCGCGGACCGGTGAACGGGACGCCTTCACGCCGACGACCCGCTGGCCTACGCGGTGGTGCGCCTCGTTCGATGGGGAGGATTACGTGGCCGAGCCGGATTGCGGCGTCCGACCGCCTGTCTGCGCTTCGATTGGGGGCGCCCCGCGGTCCGGCGCGGCTACTGCGCGGTGACCGAGTTTACGAGCGTGCCGAGCGTGTCCACCTCGACTTCGACCGTGTCGCCGTCGCGCAGGAAGATGCCCTGCGGACCGCCGACGCCGGCAGGGGTGCCGGTCGCGATGATGTCGCCGGGCTCGAGCGTGATCGTCCGGGACAGCCACGCGACGGCGGCCGCGACCGAGAAGATCAGGTTCGCCGTGTTGCCCTCCTGAACGAGCTTGCCGTTGATTCGCGTCCGCAGACCGAGCGCACCGAGGTCGCCCGCCTCATCCAGCGTCACCAGCGCCGGGCCGCAAGGCGCGAACGTGTCGACCGCCTTGCCGCTGGTCCAAAGCGGGTTCTGCAGTTGCAGATCACGCGCGCTGACGTCATTGAAGGGCATCGCGCCCGCGACGTGCGACAGCGCATCGGTCTCCGCGACGCGCGTCGCGGTCCGGCCGATGACGACGGCGAGCTCGGCCTCGTAGTCGACGTAGTCGGGGTGGGCGGCCGGCAGCACGATCCTCTGGCCGCTGCCGATCAGGGAGTTCGCGAACTTGCCGAACCAGAGCGGAGCGGCCGGTATCTCCTGCCCTGACTCTTCAGCGTGGTCGCGGTAGTTGAGCCCGAGGCAGATGACCTTCCCGGCGTCGGGCACCGGTGCGAGCAGCGTGACCGTCGAGAGCGGTTTCGTGTCCTGCGCGGCTTGGGCAAGCCTGCCCAGATCTGCTAGCCCATCGGCGTCGAGCGCGTCGAGCAGGCCCCGGACAGTGTCTGCCGGAGCGCCGAGCGCGGCGGCCGCAACGACCTCCTCGCCGATCATGATCCCGGCCTGCGGGCCGCTTCCCTGGTCGAACGTGATGAGTCTCATCGCTCAGTCGGCGTGCGGAATCTCAGGTGTCTCCCCGGGCGCGAACTCTTTGGCCTTGGCGCGGGCATGGATCTCGGCGAAGCTGGCGTCGGCAGCCGCCGCGTCGGCGACCCGTGCGGGGTCGACGAACGTGCCGATCGGGTTCGCGTGGAAATCCTCGCTCGTGCGCATCCACTCGCTCGACTTCGCCCAGTCGCCGAACGCGTCGCACTGAAGCTCGACGTAGTTGCCGTCCGGATCCTTGTAGTAGTAGGAGAGCGTCATCCCGTGGTCGAGGCAGAAGTCGGGCGTGATGCCGGCCGCGCGAAGACGCAGGTAGCTCGCGTTCAGGTCGTCGAAGCTCTCGTACTCGAACGCACTGTGGTGCATCCCGGTGCGCGTGTCCTTCTCCGGGTCGTCCTTGAAACCGTCGAACGCGAGCAGAGCGATGCGGTGGTTGGCCGCGTCGTTGGAGAGCCAGGCGCCGTCCGCGGCCTGGTGCAGGACCTCCGCGCCGACGACTGTCGAGTACCAGTCGATCATCTCCTGCAGCCGGGTGGTCTTGAGGTTGAAGTGATGGAACGTCGGCGTTGCTGCGGTGCTGCTTGTCATCGGTCTCCCCTTCGTTGGTCGGTCAGTGTGCGGCGGCCGGCACGTCGACTGGCCGCGCCAAGATCTGCGTCAACGCTGCGGCGAGCGCGCCCGCGGGATCCGGCGAGGCGCCGTGGCTGCGCCACGCCACGAACCGGTCGGGTCGGACGAGGACCGCACCGTCGGGCGCGATCCCGCGGCGGCGGAGCCAGGTGCACCGCGGATCGAATAGATCGCCGTCGACGTGGCCGATGCGTAGCGCATCGAGCGCCAGCGAGTTCGCCGCCGCGAGTTCGCTCGCGGCGCAACACCAGTCGTCGGCTTCCTCACCGGCGATGAGTAGAAAGCGGCCGGGCGCGACGAGATCCTTGATTGCCCTGCGCGCCCCTTTCTCGTCATCGATCCATGCGTGCGGCAATGGCGCACCGGGCCGTGTCGACGGTTCGTAGATCCTGATGTCGTCGATCGGCGCGGGCCGCTCGCTCCCGTCCGGAAATACTGCCGCCGAGTCGTATTCGTAGCCGTACTCGACGTTCAGCTCGCCGAACTCCATCGAGGAGGCGCGCAGCAGACGCTCGATCTCGAGACGCAGGGCCTCGTCCTCGGGGTCATCGCTCCAGAGTCGTTGGAGGCGAGCCCAGTTCTCCTGCTCGCTGCTTTCTGGGCTCAGCTCCAGGGCCATCGTTATCTGCAGGTGGTTGACGGCGTTTTCCAGCGACCGCTGGACGTTGCGCCCGTCGACCGGCTTGCGCTCGGCCTCGTAGGTGTCGAGCAGTGCGTCCGCAGCGACTCCCTCGAGCACCGCCGCCAGCTTCCAGCAGAGATTGTGTACATCGTGGATCGCACTGGTCAGGCCGAGGCCGCCAGTCGGTGGATGGCGGTGCGCAGCGTCACCGACGAGGAAGATGCGCCCGGCGCGGAACCGCGATGCCAGGACCCCTTCGAGGGTCCAGCGCGTGATCATGTGGATCTCCATCGGGTGCTGGCCGATGCCCAGCGCCGCGCGGATGTCGCTCTCGACGGCCTCGTCGGATTCCGCGCGCTGATCGTCCGTTTGGTAGTTGAGGTGGATCACCCACTCCTCAGACTTCGTGCCCCACCGTTCTGGCCCCATTGGGACCATCACGACGCCGGTTCCGGCCTGCGGGGACAGGCACCAGCGAAGCAGGACGTCCTCGTCGCCGAGCAGCTGCGAGAAGTCCGCCGTGGCGTGGATCGTGGCCGCCCGTCCGAGAACTCCCAAGCCTTCGTAGTCGATTCCCAGCAGCCGCGGAATCGTCCGTCCCCC
Organism: uncultured Solirubrobacteraceae bacterium; assembly: GCA_963699425.1. GTDB lineage: Bacteria > Actinomycetota > Thermoleophilia > Solirubrobacterales > Solirubrobacteraceae > Palsa-744. The sequence continues at coordinate 449,001 of CAVOTS010000001.1, forward strand.
GTCGGCGCCGATCACGTACCGCGCGCGGACCGTGTATTCGCGCCCGCTGGCTACTTCGCGAACCAGGGCGCATACGCCGTCCTCGTCTTCGCGCAGCTCGATCAGCTCATTGGCAAAACGGACCCGTCCCGGCGAGAGAGCTTCGGCCCTGTCGCGCAACACCGGCTCGAGCCGGATCTGCGGAAGGTTCGCCTGCCGCGCGGGGCTGGCGGCGGCCCAGTTCTCATCCGCGCCGCCTGCGCCCCAGCACTCGGTGCGCCGGATCCGTCGGCCGTAACCCTCGCCGCCGGCGACGCCGGCATAGAAGGCGGTCGCGGCCATCGCATCTGCCGGCGTGCTAAGCCGCTCGATCTCGTCGGCGACGCCGACGTCCTCGAGGATCTCCATCGCGCGCATGTTCAGCACGTGCGCCTTCGGCAGGATCGAAGTCGTCGGCAGCGCGCTCACAAGCAGCGTCTCGACGCCCAGCCCGGCGAGCAGCATCGAGGCCGTAAGTCCTGCGCCGCCGCCACCGACGATCAGCACCGGAACTTCCTCGTCCACGTAGGCGGACGGCGTTTGGGATGTGTCCTCAGGAGTTGTCATGGCGGCGAAGATACAGAAAACTGAATCCGGCGTCAATATCGACTGCGGGTTCAGTATGATGCCGTTGTGGCCGCGAAGACGAAACCGGAGGCCGTCGGTGCCCGAGTGAGCCGCGAGCGATCGGGACGCAACGAGCGTCGCAAGGCGAGAACGCGCGCCGCACTGCTCGAGGCCGCGCGCGACCTGTTTGCCAGGCAGGGTTTCGAGCACACGGCGATCGCCGACATCACCGAGACCGCCGACCTTGGCGTCGGCTCCTTCTACAACCACTTCGAGTCGAAGGAGGACCTGCTTGCTGCGCTGCTCCGGCACGCGATGTCCGAGCAGCTCGCGTCCCTGGACTCTCGGCGGGTCGGCGTTGAAGATCCCGCCGTGGCGGTCGCAATCGCCCACCGCCACTGGATTCGCCTCACCGCCGAGGGGCCCGAGTGGGCGTGGCTCGTCGTGCGGCTGCAGACGTCCTTCGAAACCGTCGTCGCGACGCAGGGCGACTCGGCCCGCAAGGACCTTGAAAGCGGGATCGCCGCAGGCCGCTTCGACGTCGCGAACCCTGACCTCGCGCTCCACGCGAGCGGCGCGGCGCTGATCTCGTCGATGCGGATGATGCTCACGGGTGCTCAGATCCCGCACGCCGATTCGATCCACGCCGAATACGTCCTGCGCATGTTCGGCGTCCCGGCCGGCGAGGCGCGGGAGATCGCGCGCCGGCCGCTGCCGGCCGTGACCGACGCCGGGACCGAGAGCGAAAGAGCCGCCGCTGAGGGTCGCCTGCCCATTGCGACACGAGTTCGAGAAACGGGCAGCCGTTCCCAATCGACGTAATCGACGTAGGTTTCCTCGTCTGTGGCTTGTCGAGGGTGGGCGGTTAGTGGCGCCGCGGGTGGGGCACCCACCTCGAAACACTGAGGGCGTCCTGCCAGTCGAGCGGGGCGCTCACCGCGCGGACGGCCCCCGGGTGTTCGGTTGCGGCGGCCCTTACCCCTATCCCGCTAGAGCGCGACGGCCACGTACTTGGTCTCGAGGTACTCCTCGATGCCCTCAAAGCCGCCCTCGCGGCCGAAACCGGACTGCTTGACGCCGCCGAACGGCGCCTGGGCGTTGGAGACGATCCCGGTGTTCAGCCCGATCATCCCGGTCTGGAGTCGCTCACAGACACGCAGCGCCCGCTGGAGGTCGTTGGTGAAGAGATAGGCGACGAGCCCGTACTCCGTGCGGTTCGCCGACGCGACCACCTCGTCCTCGCTGGAGAACGGGATCACCGGAGCGACGGGGCCGAAGATCTCCTCGTCGAGCAGGTCTGCCGACTCCGGGACGTCGGTCAGCACGGTCGGCTCGAAGAAGTAGCCGGCACCGTCGACCGGCGATCCGCCGGTCAGGATCCTTGCGCCCTTGTCGGCGGCGTCCTGGACGAGCTCGGCGACCTTTTGGCGCTGTTTGTCGTCGATCAGCGGACCGATCGCCGAGTCGTCATCGGTGCCGCGCCCGACCTTCATCGCGGCCAGCCGCTCCGCGAGCTTGCCGGCGAACTCCCCGGCGATCGACTCGTGGACATAGAGCCGGTTGGCGGCGGTGCAGGCCTCACCGATGTTGCGCATCTTCGCGAGGATCGCGCCCTCGACAGCGGCGTCGACGTCGGCGTCCCCGAAGACGATGAACGGTGCGTTCCCGCCGAGCTCCATCGAGACCCGCAAGACCTGCGGCGCGGCCTGGGCGATCAGCGCACGCCCGACCTCGGTCGAACCGGTGAACGAGAGCTTGCGCAGCCGGGGGTCCTCGAGCAGCGGCTTGACGACCGAGCTCGAACTCGACGAGGTGATCACGTTCACGACGCCGTCGGGAGCACCTGCCCGCTGCAGGATCTCCGCGAGCGCGAGCATCGAGAGCGGCGTCTGCTGCGCGGGCTTGACGACCACCGTGCAGCCGGCTGCCAGCGCCGGCCCGATCTTGCGTGTTCCCATCGCCGCCGGGAAGTTCCAAGGTGTCACGAACAGGCAGGGGCCGACTGGCTGCTTCATCGTCAGCACGCGCCCGACGCCCGAGGCGGCGGTCATGTAGCGGCCGTGGATGCGCACCGCCTCCTCGCTGAACCAGCGCAGGAACTCGGCGGCATATAGGACCTCGGCACGGGCTTCGGCGACGTTCTTGCCCATCTCGAGCGTCATCAGCAGCGCGAGCTCGTCGGCGCGCGCAGTCATCTCTTCGAACGCCCGGCGCAGGATCTCGCCCCGCTCGCGCGGCGGGTGCTGACCCCACGCCGCCTGCGCCTCGTCGGCCGCGGCGAGGGCCGCGAGGGCGTCCTCGGGCGTGGCGTCGGCGACCTGGACGAGCGTCTCGCCGGTCGCGGGGTCCTCGACCGCCAGGGTCGCGCCGCCGCTCGCGTCACGCCAGGCTCCGCCGATCAGAAGCTGGTTCGGGATCGTCTCGAGCAGTGACTGCTCGCTTGTGGTGACAGTGCTCATGCAGACCTCACAGCGTTCGTTGTCAGCGTCGAGGGGTTGGACATGACCGTCGTTGCGGCCACAAACCTACGCGCCCGAACTACCCGTCGTTCTCTCCGCCGAATCTATCAACGGTCACTCGGCGCGGCTGCCGGGCTGCTGCTCGCCGCCGCGGCATTTGCCGGCACGGCGCAGGCGACGAGCCTCGTGGTCGAAGGCGCCGGCTGGGGCCACGGCATCGGGATGAGTCAGTGGGGCGCCGCGGGCTACGCGGCGCACGGCTGGAGCGACCGCCAGATCCTTGCGCACTACTACAGCGGCACCGCGCTCGGGTCCGTCGCGCCGTCGGCGAAGATCAAAGTGCTGGTCGGGACGCGCGTGCTGACGCTGCCGATCGAAACCTATGTGCGCGGCGTGGTCGCCGCCGAGATGCCTGCCAGCTGGCCGATGGCCGCCCTCGAGTCCCAGGCGATCGCAAGCCGGACCTTCGCGCTGACGAGCGACGTCGGCGGGTCGCGCTTTGACGTCTACTCGGACACGCGCTCGCAGATGTACCTCGGCCGCGCGGCGGAAACGCCGCGCTCGAACGCAGCGGTCGCGGCGACGGCGGGCCAGATCGTCACCTACCACGGCAACCCGATCACCACCTACTTCTTCGCGAGCTCCGGCGGCTACACCGAGAGCATCCAGAACGCCTGGCCGGGCGCGAGCCCCGCGCCGTGGCTGAAGGGCGTCGAAGACCGCTACGAAGCACCGTCGAACCGCTGGCGGGTCAGCTATTCGTTCGCCCGCGTCCAGTCGCTGCTGTCCGGACTCGTGCGCGGCCGCTTCACCGGGATCGAAGTCCTGCGTCGTGGCGTTTCGCCCAGAATCGTGCTGGCGAGGATCCGCGGCAGCGCCGGCGTGACCAAGGTCACCGGACCCGAGCTCGAGGAACGCCTGGGCCTGATGAGCAGCTGGGCCTATTTCTCGGTGCGCCGCGGGGCGAGCGTCCTGCACGAGCGCGACTTTTCGAACTGGCACAGGCCCGGTGCGGCTCCCGTCCCGGTCACTAGCTCAACGCCACCGGACAACGGTGGCGCGCCGCGCGGCGGCGGCGTACAGGTTCCCTGACGGCGTTAGTGTCGCGGCGTGGCCGCGCCCCTGTTGATCGTCGATCTGCCCTGGCTGCTCTACCGCTCGCACTTCGCGCTGCCGTCGTCGGTGGTCGACGACGAGGGTCGCCGTGCCGGCGCACTGCGCGGGAGCATCGAGTCGCTTCTGGCGCTCGTTGGCCCGGATGGCCCGCTGACGGTCCGCGCAGTCGCGATCTGCAGCGGCGCGGAGGAGGCCGCTTACCGCGTCGCCGCGTTCCCCCCCTACCACGCCCACCGCGACCCGATGCCGGCCGAGCTTCGCGAACAGTTCGCCCGCGCCCCGGCACTGCTCGGGGCGTTCGGCTTCGCGCTCTATGACGGCGGCGAACTCGAGGCCGACGACGTGATCAACGCGCTCGCGCGAGGTGAGTCTCGGGCCGGCGGCCTCGGACTGATCATCAGCGCCGACCGCGACCTCTACGGCGCCGTCGACGAGTCGGTCGCCGTGCTCGAGCTGCGGCGCGGCCAGGCGCCGGGGCTGATCGACATCGCGGGCGTGGTCGAGCGTTCGGGGGTCCGGCCGGAGCAGATCCCCGACCTGATCGCGCTCCGGGGCGACCCGTCGGACGGGATTCCCGGCGCGAAGGGCATCGGCGCGAAGGGCGCCGCCGCGCTGCTCGCCGAGTACGGCACGCTCGAGGAGTCGCTCGCCGCTGCAGGGCGCGGCGAGGTCGCCGGCCGCGCCGGCGCCTCACTGGTCGCCCAGCACGATCAGCTGCTGATGTTCAAGTGGATCGCGACGCTGCAGCTACCGGCCGTCGAGGTGCCCGCCGACAGCCCGCTCGACCTTGCCGCCGGCGCCGGCGCGGCAGAGGCCGACGGCCTCGGGAAACTCGCGGCGCGGATCCGCAGGCTCGCGGGAGCTACGGGGTGAACTTGACGGTGATCACGTCGCCGTCGTGCATCACATAGTCGCGGCCCTCGAGCCGCAGCGTGCCGTGTTCGCGCGCGCCGGCGTAGCCGCCGGCGTCGACGAGCTCCTGCCAACCGATCACTTCGGCGCGCACGAACCCCTTCTGGATGTCGCTGTGGATCTGGCCGGCGGCGTGCCACGCCGTCAGTCCGCGGTGCAGGTGCCAGCTCTGCGCGGGCTTGGCCTCGCCGGCGGTGAAGAAGGCAATCAGCTCGAGCAGCGCGAAGGCCTCGCGCACGACGCTCTGCAGCCCCGACTCGGAGATCCCCAGCTCCTCGCGCATCAGCGCCGCTTCCTCGTCCTCTAGCTCGGCGAGCTCGGCCTCGATCCGCGAGGAGATCGCGACAGCGCGCGCGCCCTGCGCGGCGGCGTGCTCGGCGATCGCCGCGGGCACCTCGGCCGAGCCCTCGTCGACGTTCGCGACGAACAGCACGGGCTTGGCGGTCAGCGAGCCGAGTTCGCGCGGCGCGGCGGGAGCGTCCTCGGGCGCCGGCACGCCGCGCGCCGGGCGGCCGTGGCGGAGCTCGTCGATCACCGCTTCGAGCCAGGCCTGCTCGGCGATTGCCGCGCGGTCGCCGCCGCGGGCCTGGCGCACGACACGCTCGAGCCGGCGCTCGGCCTGCTCGAGGTCGGCGAGGCCGAGCTCGGTCTCGATCGTCTCGATGTCGGCCAGCGGATCTACGCGTCCCTCGGGGTGGATCACGTTTTCGTCGCCGTGCGCGCGCACGACGTGAACGATCGCGTCGGTCTCGCGGATGTTCGCGAGAAACTTGTTGCCGAGACCCTCCCCCTGCGCCGCGCCGGCGACGAGCCCGGCGATGTCATGGAAGTCGATCGTGTCCCAGACGATCCCTGACGCGCCGACGGTGGCAGCTACCCGCTCGAGGCGCTCGTCGACGACGGGCACGACGGCGACGTTCGGCTCAATCGTCGTGAACGGGTAGTTCGCGGCCTCTGCTCCGGCTTTGGTCAGGGCGTTGAACAGCGAAGACTTGCCGGCATTGGGCATGCCGACGATCCCGATCCTGGTGCTCATGGCAATAGCGCCGGGGCGGCCGCGGCAACCGCGGTGCCGAGCGCGGCGCCGGCGACCAGGTCGCTGGGGTGGTGGACGCCGAGATACAGCCGCGACAGCGACAGCCCGAGCGCGAGCGCGTAGAGCGGCGCCGGCGGCGCACCGCAGCGGGAAAAGGCCAGCGCGCCTGCGAAGCCCGTCGTGGTATGGGCGCTCGGGAAGCCGAGGCCCGTCGGCGTTCCGACCAGCGGCGGCAGGTCCTCGAGCTGCGGCCTTGGACGGCGCACGGCGAACTTGATCGCCGTGTTCGCGACATACGCGCCCGCGACCGTCGCCAGGCCGCGCAGCCAGCAGCCGCGGCGCGGTCCGTCGAGCGCAGCGCCGGCGGCGCCGATTGCGAGCCACGCGAAGGAGTGCTCGCCGAGCTTGGAGAACGCGGCGACGGCGCGCTCGGCGTCGGGCGCGTGCCCGCGCGTGCGCGCTAGGACCAGGATCCGCTCGTCGAGGTTGGGCACGGTGCTGCGGCCGGGCGGCGGCGCTGCTAGCCGAAGCCGACGCGCGGCTCGCCGGTCTCGGCGCTGATGTAGACGAGCTTGTCGAGGTTGACGCGGACCGTGCCGTCGTCGCTCTCGAGGTCGTGCCAGCCGCCGTTGGAGAGAGCCTTTTCGAGCTGCGCGATCGCCTTGTCGCTCGCGCGCAGCGCCAGCGTCTGGCCACCCTCGAAGCCCAGGCTGACGCGTCGCGGCGTGCTCATGCGTGGTCTCCCGCGGGCTCGACGATCTCCGTCAGCACGCCGCCTGTCGACTTGGGGTGCACGAACGCCACGCGCGAGCCGCGGATCCCGATCCGCGGCTGCTCGTCGATCAGGCGCAGGCCCTCGCCGCGCAGCCGGTCGAGCTCCGCGTCGATGTCGGCGACCTGGTAGGCGACGTGGTGCAGCCCGCTGCCGCGGCTCTCGAGGAACCGCGCAACGGTGGTCTCGGGTCCGGTCGGCGCGATCAGCTCGACGTGGTTCTCGCCGAGGTCGAGCAGCGCCGCGTCGACACCCTGCTCCTCGACGCGCTCGCGATGGACGGGGCCAAGGCCGAGCTCGTCGCGATAGGTCGCGAGCGCCGCGTCGATGTCCGGCACGGCGATGCCGACATGGTCGATCCGGGTAAGCACTGGCCCGCAGTCTATAGCGCGCTCTCAGCCCAGCAGGCGCCGGGCGAGCGTCACGTAGCTTTCGGTGGCCAGCGCGAGGTCGCGAACGTCGATCCGCTCGTCGGCGCCGTGCATCAGCGGCGCGCCCTCGAGCAGTCCCTGGTGGCGCTGCGGGAAGAAACCGTAGGCCACGCAGTCGGGGAACGCGTTGCGGAAATGACGCGAGTCGGTGAACCCGGGAAGGATCACCGGCGCGACCGCCGCGCCTGGCTCAAGCTCCACGATGAGCTCGCTGATCGCATCCATCAGCGGGCTGTCGGCGCTCGAGCCGTTGCCGGCGACCGTCTCGTTGAATTCGAGCTCGAAACCCTCGTCGCCGAGCACGTGCGCGACGTCCTCGCGGACCTGCGGCTCGCCAAGGCCCGGCGGCACGCGGCAGTCGACCTTCAGCTCGGCGCGGCCGGGGATCACGTTGACCTTCTCGGACGCCGTGATCCTGGTCGGCGTGAACGTGACCGCGAGCATCGGCGCGAAGAGCACCGCGAGCGCGGGGTCGCTCGCCGCAAGGCGGGCCACGGCACCAGCCGGGTCGTCGGGGTCCTCGCCGATCCGCTCGAGGAACAGCCGAGCCTCGGGCACGACACGCGGCTCGGGCGCGCGTTCGCCGAGCCGCGCGAGCAGCGGCGCCATCTTGACCAGCGCGTTCTCGCCCATCGCCGGCATCGACGCGTGGCCCGCGACGCCGCGCGTGCGAATCGTGAAGCGGTAGACGCCCTTCTCGGCGACGCAGACGCCGTACAGGCGCCGGCCTCCAACCTCGAACACTGCGCCGCCGCCCTCGTTCAGGAGCATGTCGCAGCGCACGCGGTCCGGGTGGTTCTCGGTCAGCCAGCGAGCGCCGAGCTCGCCGCCGGTCTCCTCGTCGACGACGCTGACGAACAGCAGCTCGCCGCGCTCGGGCCGCCAGCCGCTGCGCGCGAGCGAGGCGACAGCGGCCGCCTCGGCCGCGACCTGGTCCTTCATGTCCAGCGCGCCGCGGCCCCACAGGTAGCCGTCGCGCAGCTCGCCCGACCAGGGATCGACGGTCCAGTCGCGCGCATCGGCAAGGACCGTGTCGACATGGCCGAGCAGGCACAGCGTCGGGCCGGGTGCGCGCCCCGGCAGGCGCGCGATCAGGTTCGGGCGCTCGGGCTCCGCACCGAGCAGCTCACACTCGAGCCCGGCCTCGCCGAGGTATGCAGCGAGGAGCTCCTGGGCCGGGCGCTCGTTACCGGGCGGGTTGACGGTGTCCAGGCGCAGAAGGCGTGCAAGCAGGTCCTGCGACGCGGCCGCGAGCGCGCCGTCGGTCATCCCCAGCCGCGCACGCCGAGCTCCAAGGCTTCCTCGTGCGTCAGGAGGTGATGGCAGGCCACGGTCGTGCCGCTGTCCTGGGGCACGAGCTGCGGTTCATCGGTCGAGCAGATCTCCGTTGCCTTCGGGCAGCGGGTGTGAAAGCGGCAGGCGCTCGGCGGGTTGACCGGGCTCGGCACGTCGCCGGTCAGCAGTTTGCGTTCGCGGCCGTGCCGGGTCGGGTCGACGACCGGGACCGCGGAGAGCAGTGCGCCGGTGTACGGGTGCCGCGGGAACTCGTAGAGCGCGCCGCCGGGTCCGAACTCGACGATCTTGCCGAGGTACATCACCGCGACGCGGTCGCACATGTGGCGAACGACCGACAGGTCGTGGGCGATGAAGACGACAGTCAGGCCGAGCCGGCTCTGCAGGTCGCGCAGCAGGTTGAGCACCTGGGCCTGGATCGAGACGTCGAGCGCCGAGACGGGCTCGTCGGCGATCAGCAGCTTCGGGTCGAGCGCGAGCGCCCGCGCGACACCGATGCGCTGGCGCTGGCCGCCGGAGAACTCGTGTGGATAGCGGTTGTAGTGCTCGGGGTTCAGGCCGACCATCTCCATCAGGTCCTGGACCCTTTTTTTGCGTTCGTCCTTGCCCGGCAGCATGTTGTGGATCGAGAACGGCTCACCGATGATCGAGCCGACCGTCTTGCGCGGATTGAGCGACGAGTAGGGGTCCTGGAAGATCATCTGCATCTCGCGGCGCATCTGCTTGAGCTCGGCGCCCCGCAGCTGCGTCAGGTCGCGCCCGTCGAAGCGGATTTCACCGGAGGTCGCCTCGAGGAGCTTGACGAGCAGCCGCGCTGTCGTGCTCTTGCCGCAGCCGCTCTCGCCGACGATCCCGAGCGTCTCGCCGCGGTGGACGTCAAACGAGATGCCGTCGACGGCCTTCACCGCGCCGATTTTCTTCTGGAAGATGATCCCGCGGGTGATCGGGAAGTGCTTGACGAGGTCGCGGACTTCGATCAGCGGCTCGCCCGTGGCCTCGCTCATGCGGCTTCCTCCCCGGCGCCGGCGATCGCCTCGGCGGGCGTGTCACCGGTGCGCAGCCGCTCCCACAGGCGGCGGCGGTACTCGTCCGCCAGCAGGCAGGCCGAGACGTGCTGCGGTTCCTCGGCGACCGGCTGCAGGAGCGGCACGATCTCGGCATGCGAGGGCTCGGCGTACGGGCAGCGCGGATGGAAGCGGCAGCCCGACGGCGGCGAGATCAGGCTCGGCGGGGAGCCCTGGATGGGCACGAGCTCGCGCCGCTCGACGTTGCCCGAACGCTCGCGCATCGAGCCCCAGGTCTGGCCCTCGATCGTCGGGATCGAACGCAGCAGGCCCCACGTGTAGGGGTGTTCGGGGCGCTCGAAGAGCGTCTGCGCGGTGGCGTACTCGACGATGTTTCCGGCGTACATCACCGCGATGTCATCGGCCATCTCGGCAACGACGCCGAGGTCGTGGGTGATGATCACGATCGCCATCCCGAGTTCGCGCTGAAGGCGTTCCATCAAGGCGAGGATCTGCGCCTGCACGGTCACGTCGAGCGCGGTCGTCGGCTCGTCGGCGATCAACAGCCGCGGTTCGTTCATCAGCGCCATCGCGATCATCGCGCGCTGGCGCATGCCCCCCGAGAATTCGTGCGGGAAGTCGTCGATCCGGCGCGCGGGGTCGGGGATTCCGACATAGCCGAGCATCTCGATCGCCCTTTCGCGCGCGGCCTTCTTGCTCACGTCCCGGTGCGCCCTGACTGCCTCGACGAGCTGCTTGCCGACGGTGTAGAGCGGGTGCAGGGATGAGAGCGGGTCCTGGAAGACCATCGCGACCTCGTTGCCGCGCACTTTGCGCAGGTCATCTTCGGACATCGCGACGAGGTCGCGGTCCTCGAACATGATTCGGCCTTTGATGTCCGCGCCCTGACGGCGCGTCAGGCCCAGCGTGGTCAGCGAAGCGACCGTCTTGCCCGAACCGGACTCGCCGACGATGCCGAGCGTCTTGCCCTTCGTGACGCCGTAGCTGATCCCGTCGACCGCGCGCACCACGCCGTCCTCGGTCGGGAACGCAACCGAGAGGCCCTCGACACGAAGCAGCAGCTCCTCGGTGCTCACGAGTAGCGCACGCGGGGGTCGAGAAAGGCGTAGAGCACGTCGACGACGATGTTCATGATCACGATGAACATCGCAGCCAGGAGCACCGTTCCCTGGATCACCGGGAAGTCCGAGGAGAGGATCGCGTGGTAGTTCAGCGTCCCGACGCCCGGGATGTTGAAGACGATTTCGATCAGCAGCGCACCGCCGAGCAGGAACCCGAGTTCGAGGCCGAACGCCGTGAAGGCGGGGTTCACGGCATGGCGCACGCCCTGGCGCGTGACCGCGCGCTCGGGCAGCCCCTTGGCGCGCGCGGTGCGGATGAAGTCCTCGCTCATCGTGTCGGCGAGGTTGCCGCGCATCAGCCGTGCGAAGACCGCTGCCGAGCCGGCCGCGACCACGATCCACGGCAGGATCAGCGAGCCGAACCATTTCGCAGGGTCCTGGCTGAACGGCACGTAGCTGCCGGCGCCGGGGAAGATCGGGATCTTTCCGATGTCCGACGCGAAGAGGTACAGGGCGACCAGGCCGAGCCAGAATTCCGGCGCGGAGATCGCCACAAGTGCGGCAGTCATCGAGAAGCGGTCGGCGTAGGTGCCGCGGTTCAGGCCCGCGATGATGCCGACGAGCATCCCGCCGCCGAGCCAGAGGATCGCGCCTCCAACGCAGAGCGAGACCGTCGCGGGCAGGCGTTCGACGATCAGCTGCAGGACGGGGGCCTGGCTGTAGAAGCTGTAGCCGAAGTTGAAGTGGAAGAAGACCTCTTTGAGGTATTCCCAGAGCTGGACGTAGATCGGTTTGTTGAGCCCCAGGATCTGTTCGATCTCATGGATCAGCTTCGGCTGGGGGTCGCGGCCGGCACGCAGCACCGCCGGGTTGGCGGTCGGCAGGACGCGGAAGAGGATGAAGGTGATCGCGCAGACGACGACCAGGATCACGACGCCCCAGAGCAGGCGGCGGACGATGTAGCGGATCACCGCTCCACCTCCCTGTGATGTTGACCGATCGTGATCATGCGCTCGTCCAGTGACGCGTGGGGCCCCGCATTCGCGGGGCCCCACAAGCGTCGATTAGCTCGCCGCTACTTGAGCGACGTCCAGGCGTAGTCCCAGGAACCGATGTTCCAGAGCTGGCCGACGCCGTTGACGCCGGTGCCCTCGAGATTCGGCTGGTTGTCCCACTCGATCGGGACCGCGAGCGCGTGTTCGACAATTTTCTTGTCGGCTTCGGCCCACGCTGTGGCCCGGGCGCTGCGCCCGGAAATCGTCACGGCCTTGTCCATCGCCGCGTTGATTTCGGGGTTGTTCGCCTGGCTCCAGTTCACGTTGCCCGTGGCGTTGATGTATTTGCCGTTGAACGTGATGTTCAGCACCGTCTGCGCGTCCGCGAAGTCGGCGATCCAGCCGACCGACGGGCAGACCGTGATCTCTTCTTTCGGCACGTTGCAGTACTTGCCGTACATCGTTGCCGTTTCCTCAAGCGAGAGCTTCGTGTTGAAGCCCAGGTTCTTGAGCGTTTCGTTGATCACTTCGGCGCGTTCCTTCGCCGGCGGACCGTTCGCGGCGACGATCGAAATCTGTTCGCCGCCGGTGTATTTGCCGCTCGGGTAGCCCGCCTTCTTGACGTATTCTTCCGCGAGCTTCTGGTCGCCTTCGGGGTGTTCGTTGTAGTCCACTCCACTCGGCCCCTTCAGGCCGCCGGCCTGTTCGAAGCCCGAGATCGTCGGGTAGATCCAGTGCGTCGCGTTGATCGTCACGAGCTTGCCGCCCGCGAGCTTGTTGAGCGCTTCTTTGTTCAGCGCCGCCCAGAAGGCCTTACGCAGGTCTTCGTTCTTGAACGGCCCGACCTTGTTGTTCACGCCGATGTAGTGCATCCCCCCACCGGGCGAGAGCTCGAGCTGTTCTTTGTGCTGCGTGGCCGCGGTTTTCAGCACCGACGAGGGCACGCCTTCGGCGAGCACGTCGTTCGTGCTGTTCAGGACCTGTTCGGCGAGAACGGTGCCCGTGCCGCCGATCTTGATGTTGATTTCGTTCAGGCAGGCCGGGCGGTAGTCCGTCGAGGCCTTCCAGTTCGGGTTGCGAATCAGCGTCGCCGACTTGCCCGGGATGTAGCCGATGCCAAGAACCTTGCCTTCGGCGTTGTTCTTGAGCATGTACGGGCCGGTCGCCACCTGGTAGGAGCCGTAGTTCGACGGCTTGTTCTTGTCGAATTTTTCGGCGTATTCCTTCGGCACCGCTGCCGTCAGCGGTAGCACGAGCGCGTCAGCGACGATCTGGCCCTGCGGCTGGTCGAGCTTGATCACGAGTTCGTGCTTGTTCGGCGTTTTGACGCCCGGGATCGGGCCACCGGTCGCCTTTTCGGCACCTTCGATCGCCGAGAAGTACGACTGGAAGTACGGGTTTGCGACGTTCGGGTTCGCCCCGCGGTCGATCGCGTAGGCCACGTCTTCGGAGGTCACTTCGCGGTTGACCGGCGGGCTGAAGTGCACGCCTTCACGGATTTTGATCTTGATTTCCTCGTTGTTGGAGGAGATTTCCGGCGGCCCGGCAGCCATGTCGGCGGTCGGTTCAGACGCTGTGTTCGGCTTGTTCGAGTACAGCGGCCGTTGCGTCGCGAACACGACCATGTAGTCGGTCGAGTAGTACGCGATGCCCGGGTCGAGGTGTTCGAAGTCGTTTTCCTGCAGAACGTTCAGCGTTCCGCCCTTCGTCACGCAGGAAAGTTTCTCATTCGTCGGGCTTTTGAACCCGGCGACTGTCGGGACCGAGCTTTCAGAACTGGTGCTGCTGCTCGACCCGCCACTGGAACCGCACGCCGCAAGCAACAGCCCAAAGGCTGCGACGAGCGCGAGCGCTCCAATTGGTCTCAACCACCTCATTAGTGCCTCCTGTTTATGTGTGCAAGCGCCCTCATCGGGCGTTCCGTGGGCTGAGGGCGTCCTGAAGCCCGTCGCCCAGCAGGTTGAAGGCCAGCACTGTAAGCAACAGTGCCAGGCCCGGGAAGGTGAAGTACCACCACGCGGAGCTGAAGATAGGCGTGGCATCGGCGATCATCTGGCCCCAGCTCGCCGTCGGCGGCCGGATGCCGATCCCGAGGAACGAGAGCGCCGCCTCGATCCCGATCGCCGTCGGGATCAGCAGGCTGGCGTAGACGATGATCGGCGCGGTCAGGTTCGGCAGGATCTCGCGGAACATGATCCGGGCGTCAGAGGCGCCGAGCGCGCGTGAGGCTTCGACGAACTCGCGCTCACGCATCGAGAGCACGAGGCCGCGGACGATGCGCGCCACGAACGGCCAGGCGCCGAAGGCGATCAGGAAGATGATCACCGGCATCCCCGGTTCGATCAGCCCGCCGAGGCAGCCCTTGACCGAGCAGGCGGCGCCGACGCCGAGGCCGAGCAGCAGCAGCGGGATCGAGAGGATGACGTCCATCGCGCGGGAGATCAAGGTGTCGGTCCAGCCCCGGTAGAAGCCGGCCATCAGGCCGACCGTGACACCGATCGTCGTCGCGATGAACGCCCCGATCAGGCCGACCATCAGCGAGACGCGCGACCCGTAGATGACGCGCGAGAGAATGTCGCGGCCGAGGTTGTCCACGCCGAGCGGGTTGGCGCTCGTCGGTCCCGTTGGTTCGCCGAACGGCCCGAGCAGTTTGAGGTCCTGCTTGTAGGGGCCGGGGAGCCCAAGGATCGAGACGATCAACGGCGCGAATATCGCCACGAGGATCAGCAGGATCACGAAACCGAGCGAGACCATTGCGACGCGGTCTTTGCGGATCCGGCGCCAGAAGAGCGCGAGCGGCGAACGTGCCGTGACCCCCGCTTCGCCGAGCTCGAGATATTCGAGCGCCTCGTCCGGCTGCGCAATCTCTTGAGCGCCCGTCGTCGACAACTAGCTCCCGGCTCCCCTTGCTTCCTCGGACATCGCCAGCTTCGCGGCGGGCCGCAACGCATGGCACGTAAAGTGAATTTATACGTTCTGCGCGCGGTTCGGGTCACCTTCAGGCCGCGAACGCGCTGTCAGCGGCGATACTCGGCCGATGGATTCGCTGTTCGGCCCGGAGCAGGGTGCCGGCGAGGACCCGCTCGCGGTCCGAGCGAGGCCCGTTTCGCTCGGGGAGTTCGTCGGCCAGGAGCAGCTGCTGGCCCCCGGATCGGCGCTGCGCGGAGCGATCGAACAGGGCCGTCCCCATTCGATGATCCTGACCGGGCCGCCCGGGACCGGCAAGACGACGCTCGCACGGATGCTCGGCGCGGCGAGCGGCTGGCCGTTCGAGGAGCTCAGCGCCGTGCAGGCCGGCCGCGCCGAGGTCCGCGAGGTGATTGAGCGGGCGCGCCTGCGCCGCGCCGGGGGCGGGGCGCCGACGGTCCTGTTCCTCGACGAGATCCATCGCTTCAACAAGGCCCAGCAGGACGCGCTCCTGCCGGCCGTCGAGGAAGGCTCGGTGGTCCTGATCGGGGCGACAACCGAGAACCCCGCGTTCGAGGTCAATTCGGCGCTGCTCTCGCGCACGCGCGTCTATGCGTTGCGGGCCCTCTCGAGCGCCGAGCTCGGCACCGTGCTCGACCGGCTCGCCGTCGACCCGCCGCCGACGGCGGCGGCGATCGAGCTGCTCGCCGACGCGGCGCAGGGCGACGCGCGGGTCGCGATCGCGGCGCTCGAGCTCGCCGCGGCGGCAGCCGCGGCGAACGGCGAGCCGGAGATCTCGCCCCGGCGCGCCGCCGACGCGATGCAGCGCCGCGCGACGCTCTACGACCGTGCCGGGGACCGCCACTACGACTACATCTCGGCCTACATCAAGTCGGTCCGCGGATCCGACGTCGACGCCGCGCTCTACTACCTGGCGGTGATGATCGAGGGCGGCGAGGACCCGGCCTTCATCGCGCGCCGGATCGTGATCCTCGCCAGCGAGGACGTCGGGAACGCCCGCCCGACCGCGCTCGCGGTCGCGGTCGCCGCCGCGCAGGCGGTCGACAGGATCGGCATGCCGGAGGCCCACTACCCGCTGGCGCAGGCGACGGTCTATCTCGCGCTGGCCCCCAAGTCCGATGCGGCGGGCTCGGCACTTTGGTCCGCCCGCGCGCACGTGCGCGATCACGGAGCACTCGAGCCGCCCGCGCAGCTGCGTTCCGGGCCGCGCCCGGGCAGCGAGCGGGCCGCGTACAACAACCCGCACCGCGCGCCGGGTCACGTGAACGGCGATCGCCTGGCGCCGGCCGCACTGCAGGAGTCCTTCTTCGCCGCCGCCGAGACCGAACCTGAGCTCGCTGCGCGCCTGGCGCAGCTCGAGCTTGAGCGCAGCCGCAAAGCGCCCTGACGCGCGATCCCGGGCCCCAACCAACGGCTACGCTTGGGCCCATGCCCGCCCAGGCCTACCGCGGCAAGGAGTGCGTCTGCCAGCTGCGCAAGGGAATCTGCGACCAGAGCTGCGTCGAGGGGATGCTCGCCGTGCCGTTCTACATCGCCTGCCTGAAACTGGCCGGCCGGCGCTGCGTGGTCGTCGGCGGCGGCGAGGTCGGGCTCGAGAAGGTCGACGGGCTGCTCGCCTGCGACGCGGACGTCACGCTGATCGCCCCCGCTGCGTGCGAGGAGCTCGCCGCCTACGCACGCGAGGGCTCGCTGCGCTGGCAGCGCCGCGCCTACGGCGGGCCGCAGGACCTCGAGGGCGTGTTCCTCGTGATCGCCGCGACCGATGAGACCGACGTCAACATCGCCGTCTACGACGACGCCGAGCGGCGGGCGATGCTCGTCAACGTCGTCGACGTCCCGCCACTGTGCAACTTCATCCTGCCCGCGGTGCTGCGCAGCGGCCCGATCGCGATCGCCGTTTCGACTGCCGGCGCCTCGCCGGCGCTCGCCAAGCGGATGAAGCGCGAGATCGAAGCGACGTTCGGAGCGGCCTACGCGCGACTCGCGGTGATCCTCAACGAAGAGCGCGGCTGGGCCAAGTCGACGCTGCCGACCTACCAGGACCGCAAGCGCTTCTTCGAGGAGATCGTCAACGCCGACCCCGACCCGGTCGCCCTGCTCGAACGCGGCGAAGCGGGCGAGCGCGAGGTGCGCGCGCTGATCGAGCGCGCGCGAGCGGCCCACGCGCTCGCGGTGTCGAGCAGCTGAGCCCGACGGCGATCCGGCTCAAGGGGGCGGGCCGGGAATATGGCGACCACGCGGCGCTGATCGACGTCACGCTCGAGTTGCCGGCGGGGAGCACGCTCGCCGTGCTCGGGCCCAACGGGGCGGGCAAGACGACACTGCTGCGCCTGCTCTCGACGCTGCTGCGGCCGAGCCGCGGCACACTCGAGCTGCTCGGCGCGCAGCTCCCGGACGAGTCCTACAAGGTCCGTGGGAAAATCGGCCTCGTCGCACATGAGCCGCTGCTCTACCGCGAGCTCAGCGCGGTGGAGAACCTCGACTACTACTGCGGGCTGTACGGCGTCACGGGCGCGCGCGCGAAGGAGCTGCTGGACGCTGTCGGGATCGGCGCGGCGCGCAGCGCGCCGCTGCGTGAGCTCTCGCGGGGCACCGTCCAGCGTGTGGCGATCGCGCGAGCGGTGCTGCATCAGCCGGAGCTGCTGCTGCTCGACGAGGCGTTCTCGCACCTGGACCCCGCGGCGATCGAGCTGGTGCAACCGTTGATCGGCCGCGGCGCAGAGGCCACACGCGTGCTCACGAGCCACGATGCGATGGCCGCCGTCGCCGAAGCCGACATGGTGCTCGGGCTGCGCGCCGCGCACCCGGTACTGCTCGCGCCGGCCGCGGAGCTCGACGGCGCCGTGATCGCGGAGCTCTACCGGTGAGCGGGCCGCTGAGCGCGATCCTGCGCAAGGAGCTGCGCCTGGAGCTGCGCAGCCTCGCGGCGCTGCCGGCGATGCTGCTGTTCGCGGTCTCGCTGTTCGTGCTCGCCCACTTCACGCTCAACCGCTCGGTGCTCGAAGGTGACCTTGCGTCCGGGGTCCTGTGGATCGCGCTGCTCCTCGCTGCGCTGCTCGGCGCCAACCGGCTGTTCGTCGCGGACGTCGAGCAGGGCGGACTCGAAGGCCTGATGCTCGCGCCGGTCCAGCGCAGCGTGCTGCTGCTCGCGAAGGTCATCGTGATGCTCGTGTTCCTGGTCGCGCTCGAGCTGGTCGCGGTGCCCGCGTTTGCGGTGCTCCTGCTCGGCCCCCCGCTCGGACCCTCGCTCGGCTGGCTCACGGCGCTGCTGGCGCTCGCGGACATCGGGATCGCACTCGTCGCCGTGCTGGTTTCAGCGCTCGCGTCACGGACGCGAGCCCGCGACCTGTTCGTCGCCTTGATCGGGCTGCCGCTGATGCTGCCGATCGCGATCGGAGCCGCACGCGGCAGCGCGCCGCTGCTGGCGTTCGCCGCACACGCTCCTGCGGCACGCTGGCCGCTGATGATCGGACTCTATGATCTGATCTTGGGCCTCATCGCGTTCGCCCTTTTCGACTTCCTCGTGGAGGAATGATTCACCAGTCGAGCAGCTCCTCGCGGGGGCTTTGGATCCAGACCACGGCAACGGTGGCGCTCTTGGGCGTCGCGCTTGCGCTGGTCTTCTTCTACGCGCCGCTGGAAGCCGAACAGGGATTCCTGCAGAAGATCTTCTACGTCCATGTGCCGCTCGCGATCGTCTCGCTGTGCGCATTCGTGGTCGGGGGGCTGTTCGCGGTGCAGCAGCTGCGCACGCGCTCGGCATCGTGGGACATGCGCTCGTGCGTGACGATCGACCTCGGCCTCGCGTTCGCGGTCGCGGCCCTCGTCTGCGGCTCGATCTGGGCCAAGGGCTCCTGGGGGCACTGGTGGGTCTGGAACGAGCCGACGCTGGTCTCGTTCCTGATCATCATCCTGCTGTACGCCGTCTACCGGCCGCTGCGCCGCTCGATCGACGACCCCGAGCGCCAGGCTCGCTTCGCGTCGGTATTCGCGGTCATCGGCGCGATCTTCGTGCCGGCCAACTTCATCGCGGTACGCGCGTCCAGCGCCTACCTGCACCCCCGTGTGCTGGGCGCGAGCTCCCAGCTGCCGGGCGAAATGGCGCTCACCTTCCTCGTCAGCCTCGCCGCAATCGCGCTGCTCTTCTGCACCTTCTATCGCTTCGAGATGGGGGCCCGGCGGGCGCGCGTCGCCCTGCGGGCACTGCGCCGAAACGCAAACCGCCGCGAGCAGGCGGCGGCCGCCGCGATGGCCCGGACCGCCACGGAGCCCGGCGCATGATCACCGCCATCGCGCCCGCGCTGCCTCTGCACACGGCCGGCAAGTACGTCGCGGCGGCCTACATCGTGCTGCTGCTGCTCGTGGTCGTCTACGCGGCCGTGCTCGGGGTCCGCGTCGCCGGCATGCAGCGCGAGATCGCAGCGCTCGCCGACGCCGAGGAGCAGGAGGACCAATGAGCGAGCTGCTCGCGCTCGGGATTTCCCACAAGACGGCGCCTGTCGCGGTGCGCGAACGGCTCGCGATGGCGGCCCACGAGGCCGAGCAGTTCGCGGCCCAGGCGTGCGAAAGCGGCGAGGTCCGCGAGGCCGTTGTGCTCTCGACCTGCAACCGCACCGAGCTGTATGCGGTCGTGACCGATCCCCTGCGGGCCGAGTCCGCGCTACTCGGCCAGCTCGCCGCGCGCGCCCGGATCCGGCCGACGGAGCTGACCGACGCGATCTACTCGCCGCGCAACTGTGATGCCGCCCGGCACCTGTTCCGTGTGTCGGCGGGCCTGGACTCGATGATCGTCGGCGAGGCAGAGGTACAAGGCCAGGTGCGCCGCGCGCACGAGGCCGCTGTCGCCGCCGGGACCACCGGACCGACCTCGAACCGTCTGTTCTCGGCCGCGATCACGACCGGCCGGCGCGTGCGCACCGAGACCGCGCTTGGACACTCGCACGCGAGCGTCGCATCGGTCGCCGTCGATCTCGCCAGCGAGACGGTCGGCGAACTCGCTGGACGGCGCGTGATCGTGCTCGGCGCCGGCGAGACGAGCGAACAGACAGCCCAGGCGCTCTCGCGCGCGGGCGCCGACACGATGTTCGTTGCGAACCGCCACGCCGGCCGCGCGCTTGCGCTGGCCGACCGCTTCGGCGGCGGCGTCCTCTCGCTCGACGAACTGCCGGCCAAGCTCGACTTCGCGGACATCGTCGTCGCCTCGACCTCGTCGCCGCGGCCGATCATCGGCCACGAGGAGCTCGGCCTCGTGATGGCCGAAAGGCAGCAACGGCCACTGCTCCTGATCGACATCGCGGTGCCGCGCGACATCGAGCCGGCCTGCGCCGAGCTTCCCGGCGTCACGCTCTACGACATCGATGACCTCCAGGCTGTCGTCGCGCGCAACCTCTCCACGCGCGAAGAGGAGGTCCCGCGCGCGCTGCAGATCATCGAGGAGGAGATCGCCCGGTTCGCCGTCTGGCTCGGGCAGCTCGACGCGCTGCCCACGATCGCTGCGCTGCGCCGCCACGGCGACGCGATCGTCGAGGGGCTGCTCGCCGAGAACGACGGTCGCTGGGAGTCACTCGGCGAGGCCGACCGCCGCCGCGTCGAAGCGCTCGCCCACGCCGTGATGTCACGACTGCTGCACCGCCCGACCGAGCGCCTGCGGGCGCTGCACGACGAGCGCGGCCACGCCGCCCTGGAGACCGTGCGGGACCTGTTCGGCCTCGAACAGGAGTCCACGGCAGAGCGGCCGGCGGGCGAGCCCGCGGCCGTCACAGAGCTTCACAGCCGTCGATCGAGCCAGCCCGGACCTCGATGAGGCTCGGCACCCGCGCGAGCGCGCTGGCGCTCGCGCAGACCGAGTCGGTGCTCCGGGCGCTCGGCGGGGGCGAGATCGTCCACGTCACCACCTCGGGCGACAGCGGCGCCGCCGGCGACAAGTCGCGCTGGGTCGACGGGATCGAGCGCGCACTACTCGCGGGCGAGATCGATCTGGCCGTGCACTCCGCGAAGGACGTTCCAGGGCGGCTGGCCCCCGGCCTGGCGCTGCTCGCCTCGATGCCGCGAGCCGCAAGCGCCGACGTGCTGTGCGGCTGCGACTCGCTCGACGCGCTCCCCGGCGGTGCCCGCGTCGGCACGGCAAGCCTGCGGCGTGCGGCGCAGCTACGCGCCGCACGGGCGGACCTCGAAGTCGTCGAGCTGCGCGGCAACGTGCCGACACGGCTCGCCGCGCTCGATGATGCCGAGCGCCGGCTCGATGCGATCGTGCTCGCCCGCGCCGGACTCGATCGCCTCGGCCTCTCGGAGCATGTCGGGGGCGAGCTTGACGAACGGCGGTTCGTACCCGCGCCGGGCCAGGGCGTGATCGCGATCGAGGGACGCGCCGACGACCCGCGGGCCCTCGCTGCCGCCCGGCAGATCGGCGACGCCCGGGCGCTCGTCGAGCTGCACGCCGAGCGGGCGCTCGCCGACGCGCTCGACGCCGACTGCAGCACGCCACTCGGGGCCCGTGCCCGGGCCGACGGCGACGTGCTGACGCTCACCGCCTGGGTCGGCGCGGCCGACGGTTCGGCCTGGCTGCTGGACGAACAGTCCGGCGCCGCCGCGCAGCCGCAGGAGCTCGGCGGCACCGTCGCGCAACGACTGCTCGCCGCGGGCGCCCGCGAGCTGCTCGCGGGCTCGGCGGCGTGAGCGCCGGCAAGGTCTACCTCGTCGGCGCCGGCCCGGGCGACAGCGGCCTGATGACCGCCCGCGCGCTCGAACTGATCGCGCAGGCCGACACGATCCTTTACGACCGCCTGATCCCGCAGGACGCCCTCGACGGCGCTCGCGCCGACGCCGAGCTGCTGTTCGTCGGCAAGGGCGGGCACACACCGTCGATGCCGCAGCGGGAGATCGAGGAGCTGCTCGTCGCGCGGGCCCGCGACGGGCGCGCCGTCGTGCGCCTGAAGGGCGGCGACCCGTTCATCTTCGGCCGCGGCGGCGAGGAGGCCCTGACCTTGCGCGCCGCGGGAATCGCGTTCGAGATCGTGCCCGGCGTCACCGCAGGCATCGCAGCACCGGCCTACGCGGGGATCCCCGTGACGCAGCGCGCGCTCGCCTCCGCGGTCGCGTTCGTCACCGGCCACGAGGATCCCGTCAAGCCCGGCGCGGCCGTCGACTGGGCGGCGCTGGCCGCGTTCCCGGGCACGCTCGTGCTCTACATGGGCGTCGGGCGGCTCGCCGAGATCGCCGCCGCGCTGGTCGCCGCCGGACGCAACCCCGACGAGCCCGTTGCGGTCGTCGAAGCGGGCACGCTGGCACGCCAGCGCGCGGTCACCGGAACGCTCGCGACGATCGGCGAGCGCGCCTCGCGGGCGCAGGTCCGCGCACCCTCGGTGACGGTCGTCGGCGAGGTCGCCCGGCTCGCCGACGAGCTCGCGTGGTTCACGCCCGGCCCGCTCGCCGGGCTCGCCGTCGCCGTGACGCGCGCGCGTTCGCGCAGCAGCACGCTCGCACAGCGGCTCGCGGCACTCGGCGCGCGGGTCATCCAGGCGCCGGTGATCGCCACGCGTCCGCTGGACGGCCCGCCGCTGCAGCCCGCGCCGTACGACCTGATCTGCGTCACAAGCGCGACCGGAGTCGAGCTGCTGTTCGAACGCCTGGCCGCCGCCGGGCTCGACGCGCGCTCGCTGGCCGGCGCGACGCTCGCCGCCGTCGGCCCTGCGACGGCCGCCGCTCTCGCCGCGCACGGCGTGCGGGCCGACGTCGTGCCCGGGGAGTCGGTCGCCGAGGCGCTCGCGGACGCGCTCGCGGGCGGCGGCTGGCGGCGCGCGCTCGTCGCGCGGCCCGTTCAGGCGCGCGACGTCCTCGCGCAGCGCCTGCGCGAGGAAGGCGCCGTCGTGGACGAGCTCGAGCTCTACGAAACGGTCGGCGAGCAGCTCAGCGACGCGACACGCGACGCGGTCGCGGGCTGCGACTACGTGACCTTCACGTCCTCTTCGACGGTGCGCCATCTGCTCGCCGCCGCAGGCGGCGCAGGGATCCTGGCCGGTTCGCGCGTGGTCTCGATCGGCCCGATCACCAGCGCGACGCTGCGCGAGCACGGCATCGGCGTCGACGCCGAGGCGCAGCGGCACGACATCGACGGGCTCCTCGAGGCACTGATCGCCGACGCGGCGGCGCGGCGGTGAGCCCGCTCGGCCTGCCGCGACTGCATCTGCGCCTGACCGACTCGACCAACGCCCGGGCCCGCGAGCTCGCGGACGCCGGTGCTCCCCACGGCACGCTCGTGACTGCCGAGGAGCAGAGCGCCGGTCGCGGCCGGCAGGGCCGCAGCTGGTCGGCGCCGGCCGGCAGCGCCCTGCTGATGTCGCTCGTACTGCGTGAGACCGGGCCGCTGCTGCCGCTCGCGGGCGGCGTCGCGGTCTGCCGGGCCGTCGGCTCCCAGGCGAGCGTGAAGTGGCCCAACGACGTCGTCGTCGAGCAGCCCGACGGGCGCCTGGCGAAGCTCGCGGGAATCCTCGTTGAGGGACGCCCGCAGGACGGCTGGGCGGTCCTCGGGATCGGCGTCAACGCCGCCGTCGATCTCGCGTCGCTCCCGGCGGAGCTCGCTCCCGGCGGCCCCCGCCCCGCGGCGAGCCTCGAGCTCGCTCCCGACGCGATCGAGCCGCTGCTCGAGCGCCTGCTGATCGAGCTCGAGCGTGCGCTGGGCGCAACGGACAGCGAGACGGTCGCGGCCTTGACCTCGCTCGACGCCCTGCGCGGACGCCACGTGGAATGGGCGCAGGGTGACGGAACCGCGGACGGGATCGACGGCGACGGCCGGCTGATTGTGCGCGGCCCCGAGGGTACGCGCGAGCGGCTGCTCGCGGGCGAGGTGCGTCTACGCCGCTAGGCGGCCGGCTCGAGCTCGTCGTCGCCGTCGAGCGAGAGCTCGTCCTCGCCGTCGAGCCGGTCCTCGCCGTTCTCCTGGTCGGCGATCAGCTCGTCGGGATCGTCCTCGATCGGCGCCTGGGCGCCGTCGACGGTCCCGTCGACAGTGGCGGCCGCGGCCTTGCCTGCCGCCGGTGTCTGGCGGCGGCGTTTGCGTCCGGAGCGTCCGCGTCGCTTCGGGAAGTTGCGCAGCAGCTCGCGGGCCAGCGCCTGGGGCTTGCGTGCGGCGCGCATCCGCGCCGCGTAGAGCGCCTGTTCTCCCTCGGGGGTATGCGAGAGCGCCGCCGCGAGCAGTGCCGCGGAGAGGCGGCGGTCCTGCTCGCGCGCCGACTGGACCAGACGCCGGGCGTTGCGTGCGTGGGCGCCGCCGGACGAGTTCACGAGCAGCCCGAGGAGCCGCTTGGTCTCCGGCCAGCGGGCGACCGCGTATTCCTCGTGCAGCTCACGCGTGTATGCGGCGAGCTGCCAGATCCAGGCAGCGGCCTGCTCGCGCGTCCCGAAGCGCTTGTCGACGATCGCCCGCAGCAGCACCTTGGAGGCCTCGCGTCGCTCGTCACGCGACCAGCCGCCGACGAGCTCAACGGCCCGGTCGAACAGCTCCGGGTCGCGCAGCGACGCGATGTCCACAACGGCGCGCTGGCGCAGCTGGGCGCTCGAATTGCGTTCGACGGTGGTGATCAGGAACCGCCCTTTGAGCTGGCCTTCTTTGTCGAACTGGAGCATCGCGCGGGCCTTGCGCCAGCCGTTCGGCGCGACGCGGGCGCCGGCGAGCGCCGCCCACAGGTGCTGCTCCCCGGCGTCGAGCTTCTCCACGGCGATCCGCCACAGGTCGCGCTCGAAGACCTCGAAGCGACGCTCCTCCTCGACGCACACCGGCAGCACACGTTTGTCGACGCGCATCCGGCGACCGCGGCTGCGGCGCACCGGTCCGACAACGATCGCGCCGCCGCGGTAGACGTCACGGTCGAGCAGCGAGTGAAGCGTGATCACCGGGTCGTCGTTCTTGGTCGCCTCGTGGACGAAGTCGACGACGAGCCCGGCCTCCTTGCCGGGGTGCCGGCGCGTCACGCGCCCGACGCGCTGCTGGTAGATCCGCTTGGAGGCGGTTGGCGCAAGGTGCAGGCAGACCGTCGCGCGCGGGCTGTTCCAGCCCTCGGCGAGCAGCTGCGCGTTGATCAGCACGTCGATCTCTCCCGCCTCGTAGCGCGCGAGGACCTCGGCAAGCTCGCGCTTGGGCGTCTCGCCGGAGACCGCCACGGCCTTGATCCCCTCGGCCCGGAAAGCCTCCGCGAGGTTGTAGGCGTGCTTGACCCCGGCCGCGTAGACGACGCCCGGTACGCCGTGGAAGCGCGTGCGGTAGAGGTTGGCGGCCGCGAGGTTGAACGGGGTCTGGTCGAGCAGTTTCGCGAGCTCGTCCTGGTCGAACTCGGTGTCGACCTCGCCGCGCCGGAGCGGGACGTTGGCGATCGTGCGCACTCCCGCGCCTGGCGAGATGCGGATGCAACGCAGCGGCGCGATCACACCGCGCCTGGCCGCCTGTGCGAGATCGAAGCGCGAGGTCTGCGTCGGGAACAGGTCGGTGACGTGACGTGCGATCAGCGCACCGGTCGCGGTCATCCCGACGAAGATCGGCCCGGTCCACTCGCGGATCGCGGCGCTCGTCTTCTCGCCAAGCGCGGTGTGGGCCTCGTCGCAGATCACGATCGTGTAGGCGCTCGAGATCTCGCCGGCGTTGCGTACGAACCACTGGTAGGTCTCGACGGTCACCGGGCCGTTCGCCGCGTCCTGGCCCTTGAGCAGCGCCGGCGTGATCCGCTTTGCGTAGCCGCGGTCGCGAAGCTCGCCGTGGAACTGGTCGACGAGGTTGCGCCGGTGGGTCAGGATCAGCACGCCGCCGGTCTGCGAGGCCTCCACGAAACCGAGCGCGGCGACGGTCTTGCCGGCCCCGGTCGCGTGCTCGAACCAGAAGCGCTTGTGCGCATTCGGGTCCTCGGGCTGCTCACCGAGCTGGTCGTCCTCGTCCTGCGCCCACGCGCCGCCATCGGCCGCGGCGGGCGAGCCGTAGGCCTCGAGCTCGTCCTCGTCCTCGTCCTCCGGGCCCGCGTCTGCGTCGTCGAGCTCGTCCTCGTCCTCATCCTCGGACGCCTCTGCGTCCCCGTCGTCGGCGGGGTCCTCGGCCCCGTGGCTGCCGAAGATGTCCGCCGAGGCGAGCAGGTCCGGCGAGGCGCCGTTGCTCTGCGCGCTCGCGCGGGCGGCCTCCGCGAGCAGGGCGGTCAGGGTGCCGGACAGTGCGTCGACCTGGTGGGCGTTGAGCACGGTCCCGTCGGCGAGCTTCGGCTCGTCGACCGACAGCAGCCGCTCGAGTCCGAGCAGCAGCGAGTAGTTGCGCCGCCAGTGCGTCGACGGGTGCTTCGGAGCCGGGGAGGCCGCGAGCTCCTCGAGCGCGCGGTCCAGCGCGCGGCGGCGCGCGCTGCCCGGCGCGAGCGCGATCTCGGGCTGCTCGTCGGGGTGGACGAAGCGATCGTGGACGAACGCCTCTGCCCGGCGGATTTCGTCGGTACTTGGAAGATTCGCGGCCGCGAGGACCGCTGAGGTTTGCTCGGCCATTGAGGCTCTTACTTCGAGACCGGGCCGCGCCACTGCACGGCCCCAAGATTGGCGCGTATAGCGCCGGCGGGAACGCTGCCCCGTCCCAACCGCTTGCAAGGTCACGATATAGCAGGCCGCGCCGCCATGTTCCCGCCGTGTGGCACCCTTTCCGCCTGATGACCAAAGCCCGCCTGCTCACCGTGCTCGCGGTGCTCGCCATCGTCGTGGTGGTCGCGTTGGGTTTCGCCGAATCTCGTCGCGGGGCCCCGGCGGCGCCGTTGAAGGTTCTCTCCGCGACGCAGGTCGCGGCCCGGGTGGCGGGCGCCGGCGAACCGTACGCCGCGTTGCACGCGCAGTCCTCGCAGCTGCTCCCGGGCGGCCTTTCCGCGTTGCGCGAGCGGATCGCGGCCCTGCACGGACATCCGATCGTGATCAACAAGTGGGCTTCCTGGTGCGAACCGTGCAAGGAAGACTTCCCGCTCTTCCAGCACGCCTCAACGAACCTCGCGCGCAGCGTCGCGTTCATCGGCATCGCCTCGAACGGCAGCGCGCGCAGCGACAGCGAAGCGCTGCTCGCGAGGTACCCGTTGCCCTACCCGAGCTACTGGGACCCCAGCGGCCGCGCCGGCGCGGGCCTGACAGGCTCGGCATTCCTGCCCGTGACGATGTTCATCAACCCGCAGGGCGGGACCTACGTGCGCCAGGGGGCCTACCCGTCGCTCGCCAAGCTCGAAGCGGACGTGCGCCGCTACGCGGAGGGCTGACGGTGCCGCAGCTGCGCATCGACCCGCTGAGCGGCCTGCGGACGATCGTCGCCGCGGAGCGTTCGCGCCGCCCCGGCGGCGCGCCCACGAGCCCGCCGGCCGAGCCGATCGACGTCGCGCGGGACCCGTTCGCCGCAGGCCACGAGGACCGCACGCCGCCCGAGCTCTACGCCCTGCGCGAGGGCGGGGAGCCGAACGGGCCCGGCTGGGCAGTGCGGGTGGTGCCAAACCTCTATCCCGCGCTCGAAGCGCCCGACGCCGCCGCGACGGGAGATGTGCGCCGCGTCGAGCGTGGCATGCCCGAACTCTTTGAAGAGCTGCCGGCGACCGGCGCGCACGAGGTGATCATCAATGCGCCCGACCCCGTGCAGTCACTCGGTGAACTCACGGCCGACCAGGTGGCGCTCGCCGTCGGCGTCTGGCAGGAGCGGATGCGCGCCCACCAGGACAGCGCGTACGTCCAGTTGATCGTCAACGAGCGCCGCGAGGCCGGCGCGTCGCTGCCCCACACCCACGCCCAACTCTACGCGCTGCCGTTCGTACCGGCGACCGTCGCACGCGAGCGCGAGCGCGCCGCAGCACACTGGACGCGCACGATGGGTCACGACCTGCTCTCGGACATCGTCGCCGAGGAGGTCCGCCGCGAGCAGCGGATCGTCGCGATCGACGACGAGGCGGTGCTGCTCGCACCGTGGGCCTCGAGGATGCCCTACCAGCTGATGCTCGTGCCGCGCCGGCCGGCGCCGCGCTTCGAGCTGGCCGGCGCGACCGGCGCGCGCTTGCTGCACGACGGACTGCGACGGCTCGCTCTGGCGCTCGGTGGCAGCCCGCCGCTGAACATGTACGTGCGCAACGCGCCCGCCGATGCCGAGCACTTCTGCTGGCGGATCGACGTGCTGCCGCGGCTCGCCTACCTCGCGGGCCTTGAGCTCTCGACCGATCTGGCGTTGAACATCGTCGCCCCGGAGGACGCCGCACGCACACTGCGCGAGGTCCGCGCGCCGACGGGATAGGCTTGCCGCCGTGCCTGAGCAGCCCCGCTACGTGCCGCGCATGGCGGCCGAACCGCCGCAGGAGGACCTGCCCTACGGCCGTTGGGCGGAGCGGCTGGCGACGGAGTTCACCGCCGCAGTCGGCGAGATCGAGGCCGACGACGAGCTCGGGGACGCCGACGAGATCACGTGGTATCCGGACCGCAGCTGGCACGGATACACCTACGTGCCGGCGACCTGCCGCACGAGTGGCGGCTTCGAACTTCTCGGCTATGTGCGATTCCGCGCCGCCGGCGAGGATCGCGAGCCTTCGGATTTCACGGCGATCGCCTACTACACGGACGATCTCTCCGAGGCGAACCCCGATTGGAACATGGACGTCTGCGACGAGGAGATCGGCAGCTGGCGCGGCGTCGGCGGCCGGCCGGCGAAGATGACTCTCGTCTGGGGGCGTCCGCTGGTTGGCGGCGGCCAGTTCGTCGCCGGCGAGCTGGCCGGCGTCCTGGTTGACGCGTGTCCGCTGGTCTCCGAGCGCTTCACCCTGATCGCGCCCGACGAACTCGCCGGCGACCTGCTCGACGTCGTGCTCTACGACGGCAAGGGCCAGGAGCTGGCGCGCGAGGCGCTGCACGATCCCGAGGACGCCGAGGAGAGCCCCGACCCGCAGGCGTGACAGGCCGCCCCGGCGGTGGTACCGTCGCGGCCATTGGGAAATGCGGTTCGTCCGCGCGTGGCGCAGACGGCCGGGAGGGGTTCAAGGAGGGTTCACATGGGGATGCGAATCGGAGCGCGCACGGCTGCGCTCCTCGTGACGGCCGCAGCGCTTTGCGCGGCGTCGGCGCCGGCGGCACAGGCGAAGACGACGCTCGGCACGGTCGAATGGGTACCGGGCTACGCGGCGCCTGGCACGCCCGAAAAGCTGGACAAGGTAGGCCTCGTGAAGGTCGGCTCACCGACCGCGAAAAACGTGCTCGTGATGGAGCCCGGGACATCCGGCGGAGGCGCGTATTTCATCCCGCTCGCGGTGGCGCTGACCGAAAAATCGCCCGAATGGCAGGTCTGGGCGGTTGAACGCCGCGAGAATCTGCTCGAGAAGCAGAGCGAGCTGACCAAGTACAAGGAGGGGAAGGTCAGCGGCGAGGAACTCTTCAACTACTACCTCGGCTACCTCACCAACCCGGCGGTCACGAAGCACTACAAGCCGCTCTCCGAACGGACCGCCGTCAAAGACGGGGCGGACGAATGGGGACTGAACACCGCGGTGCAGGACCTGCACATCGTGATTGAAAAAGCCAAAGCCCTCGGCGGCAAGGTCGTGCTCGGCGGCCACTCGCTCGGCGGCCAGGTGATCACCGCGTACGCGACGTGGGACTTCGGCGGCCACCCCGGTGCCGAAGGCCTGTCGGGCCTGGTCTTCGACGACGGCGCGAGCTCGCCGACGCCGATCAGCGCCGGCGAAGCCGAAGCGGGACTCAACTCACTGAAATCCGGTTCGCCCTGGCTGGCCTTCGGCGGCATCCCGTCGCCGGACCTCGGGCTGTTCTCGATGCTCGGCTCGTCGCTGTCCTACAAGGAACCGACCGCCGTCTCGCCGCTCGCGAGCTTCGGCCTGCTGCCGCCGGAATTGAAGGCCAAAAACGCAAAAGGCGAAGCTGTCACGCCGGACAACGAAGCGGCCTTCGGCTACGACGTCAACGTCGGGACCTCCCCGCCGAACCTCGCGGCCGCACAGGCGCACGTCGGGGCCGGGCTCCAGGAACCGTCCGAAGCCAGCAAGCCGTGGACGTGGAACGGCGCCGGCGCGATCACGCCACTGCCCCGTTACTCGGAAATGCTGGCGGGCGGCACCGAGAAGAACGCCGACGGCAGCGAGTGGTATTTCCCGGAGCGGCTGACGCTCGATGAGGGCGCGGTCGCCAACGGAATCCCGAACCCCGCCCAGGCGGTGCTCGGAGTGCACGCGATCTACGGCGAATCGCTGCCGAAATCGCTGCACATGCTGGCGATCAACTCCGAACTGGACAAATTGTTCGGCGGCTCGTTCACGACGCTCAACTTCGTCGAAGATCTGGCGGCCCAGTCGGGGATCCCGTCGAGCAATCTGACGCTGATCAACGAGGAAGACACCTACGCCCACAACGACCCGAACGGCGCCTACCCGGCGAACGCGCTGCTCGAACATCTCGTTCCGTTCCTCGCGGAACTCTGATCCTGAGCTCGTGCGGGGCGGCATGTCCGCCCCGCACGCACCTCAGGGCGCCGGGACGGGCCCGCGCACGCCGGCCCGGGCTAGAGCCGCGCTACGACCACAGGCGCGCGGGTTGGTGAGCTCGAGCCGCCGACCGGCTCGGAGCTGATCAGAACCTCCGACGTGCCGGCCGACCCGGCAGTGATCGCCGTCGACGCGGTTCCTGCGCGGGTGACCCCGAACAGGGCACTCGTCGCCCGGGGCGCCCCCGCGCCCCGTTTTGTCCACACCTCGTAGACCCGGCCCTGGCCGGGCGAGGGCATCGCGGCGAGCGAGATCTGGGTCCGGGACGCAGCGACGCGCAGCACGACCGAAGAGCCCGCCGGCCGCACCTGGGCGGTCACGGTGCGGACCGTTTCGCCTCCGCCGCGCGCGATCAGCGCGACCGCAACGAGCGCCGCCAGGCAGCCGAGCGCCACCGCGACGGCGATCCTCGCCGGGCGCGGTGCGGCAGTCCGGCGAGCGTCGGAGCGAACCTCGGCGAGGACCCTGCGGCGAACCTCCTTCGGTGCCTTGAGCCGCGGCGCGGCGGCCGGCAGCGCCGACGTCGCAACCTGAAGCGCCGCGAGCTCCTCGCGACAGACCGAGCATTCCTGGAGGTGACGCTCAAACGCTTCGCGTTGCTCGCTGGGCAGCGCGCCGAGCGCGTAGGGAGCTGCGTTGCCCTCACAGGAACTCACGCGCAGACCTCCCCCAGCTCGAGCCGCAGCTTCGCCAGACCGAGCCGCATCCGGCTCTTCACGGTGCCGGCCGGCATGCCCAGCAGCGACGAGATCTCCATGTGGGTCATCCCGCCAAAATATGCAAGTTCGATCACCCGGCGCTGATCGCCGGGCAGCGTGTCCAGTGCGCCGGCAACGATCCCCGCCTGCTCACGGCGCAGGACCTCGGTCTCGGTGCGCTCCCGCGCCGGCAGGCGCTCGGCGAGCCCCTCGTCGCTCGCGCGGCCGCGGTCGGCCACGCTGCGCCGGCGGATCGCGTCGATCGCGCGGTTGTGCACGGTCGTGAGGATCCACGCGCGCACGCTCCCGCGGCCCGCTTCGTAGCGCGCGCCGCTGCGCCAGACGGCGACCATCGCCTCCTGCAGCACGTCTTCGGCCATCGCGCGTTGGCCGCAGATCCGATAGGCGAGCGAGAAGGCGCTGTCAGCATGCCGGTCGTAGAGCAGCTCGAACGCGTCCGAGCGCCCTTCTGCGGCGAGCGCCATCAGATCCTCGTCGGCCAGCGAGTGGAGCCTCGCGCGATGCGAAAACGGGTTCCTCACCGCCCCATCCTTATGCCATGGCCGCCGGCCGGGTTGTGCGCCGCGCGCGGCGTTCGACGAGCGCGGCAGCCGCGACGCCGAGCTCGAAGAGCACGTACAGCGGCACGGTCTCGATCGCCATCGTCACGACTTCGCCGGGCAGCAGCGCGGCGATCGCGACGCAGGCGGCGATCGCGTAGCGGCGGTTTCGCCGCAGCTGCGCGGCCGTCACGACGCCGGCGCGGGTGAGCACGACGATCGCCACGGGAACCTGAAAGAGCAGGCCGAGCGCGATCAGCGTGGTCGCCGCGAAGCGGTAGTACTGGCTCGCCTGGACGAGCACGGTGAACTGGCCGCTGTCGAAGGTCAGCAGGAAGTGAAGGGTCGCCGGCAGCACGACGAAGTAGCCGAACGCGGCGCCGAGCACGAACAGGAACGGGACGACGGCCATCAGTTGCCGAACCGACGCTCGCACATCGTCGGCGAGCGCGGGCGCAAGAAAGCCGTAGAGCTGCACCAGCAGGACCGGCAGCGCGAGCGCGATCGAGAAGAGCAGGGCGACCATCACGGTGGTCGTGAACGGCTCGCCGATGCCGAGCGTCACCGGGCGCTGCGAGGGCGCGGCAGCCGCCGCCTGGCTCGCATGTGCAAGCGGGCCACGGAGCGCTCCGGCAACTGAGCGCAGCCGCGGACCCGCCCCGCTGCCGGGGGCGGCGATCGCACCGGCGAGCCGGTGGACCGCCGCGGCTACCGCAGCCGTAGCCTGTTCGGACCCCGACCGCGCCGAAGCTTCCCCGCGCTGGCCGGCCGCGACTTGCGCCAGCGGCCGACCGATCAGGCGCAGCAGCACCCCGCTCTGCGTGAAGCAGATCGCGAACGCCGCGCCGACCGCGACGATCGAGACGATCAGCCGCGAGCGCAGCTCGTCGAGGTGCTCCACGTGGGTCTGCGGGTCGCCGACCCCCGGCATGCGGATTGCTGCGCGCACCGGTGCGTCAGACCTCGCGCTCGACCTTGACGGGCTCGGCCACGTCCGGCACGAGCTCCGGGGCCTGGACCGCATCGGCGCTTATCGCCTCGCGGAACCCGCGCATCCCGGAGCCGAGCGAGCGGCCCATCTCCGGCAGCCGCTTGGCGCCGAAGACGAGGAGCAGCACGATCAGCAGGACGGCGATATGGATCGGGTTGTCGATACCGAGCATCTTCCTTCTCCTAGCGTGGTGATCTGTTCCGTTACCCGGCTACGCCAGGAACGGCTGGAGCTTCTTGACGGTCGCCGGGATCGTCGCGCTGGCCGGGACGGGCGGCAGGACTCCGTGGCCGCCGGCGGCGGCGTCGAAGAAGCTGAAGTGCGTCGCCTCGTTCGCCGCCACCTTGGCCGCGATCGTGCGCAGTTCCTGCGAGCTGAACGTTTCCGACGCCCCGAGGTAGGCCTCGACGAAGGCCGTCTCGAGCGCGACTCCGGTGCGCAGCAGCGTCTCGCCGGTGCGGGTCACCTTCGCCGGGATCACGAATTTCAGCCCGGTCGGCGTTTTGCTGCCGAGCGCCGAGGCGAGGAACTTCTTGTGGTACCGCTCGTCCCGCAGCGCAGCTTCGAAATAGTCTTTGTTCTGCAGCCGGGGGTGGCGGAAGACGTGGAAGTCCTTCAGGATCGCCGAGTAGACGTAGACGGCGAGACTCTCGGCGATGTAGGCGGCCTGCAGCGTTTCGATGTCGCTGCTCGTCGGTGAGGCGAAGGCGGTGTCGCTCGTGACCGCGGCGATCACGCCGCCGCTTGTGGCCAGCGCGACGCCTCCGGCTCCGATGTGACGCAGGAACTGCGCCCTGCTGACGGGGTTGGTGCGTGTTTCAGACATGTTCCTCGACGACCTTTCTTGCTGGACGGTGGGTCGGTGTCGAGGTCTTCTACGCGCGACCCGGCGATTTGGATCACCGCCGTCGCGCGGGCGGCGCGGGCGTCGCGCCGGCCCGAACATGCCCCCGCCAGGAGTCGAACCTGGATCTACCGCTTAGGAGGCGGTCGTCTTATCCATTGGACTACGAGGGCCCGCCCGGCGAAGACTAGGCGCTCGCGCCGGCGACCTGCAGCAGCTGCTCGCCCGAGAGCCGCAGCATCAGCCAGTCGTCGAGCAGCTCCGCACCGAGCTGGCTGTAGAACGCGAGCGCCCGCTCGTTCCAGTCCAGCGCCGACCATTCCATCCGGCCACCGCCGATCGCGACAACCTCGCGCGCGACCGCTGCGAACAGCTCGCCGCCGACGCCTGAGCGGCGCGCGGCCGGGCGCACATAAATGTCCTCCAGCCAGATCCCCGGCAGCGCGAGGAACGTCGAGAAGGTGGTGAAGAAGATCGCGTAGCCGACGATTTCGCCGTCGAGCTCGGCGACCAGCGACGCCGCCGCGGGGCGCTCGCCGAACAGCGTCGCGACGAGCCGCTCCTCGCTGGCCTCGTAGACGTCGAGCAGTTTCTCGAACTCGGCGAGCTCGTGGATCATCGCCGCGATCGCGCCGGCGTCGGCCGCGATCGCGCGCCTGATCGTCGCATCGCTCACGAGGGGCGGTCCGGGTAGATCTCGTCGATCGTCGTCAACGCCCGGTATGGCGCGCCGGCTGCGGCCTCGATCGCCGGGCCGCCGCCCGCAAGCCTGTCCAGGACGCTGACCACGCCGCAGATCACGCGTCCCTCCTCCTTGAGGGCCTCGATCGCCGCGACCGTCGAGCCGCCTGTCGTGACGACGTCCTCGACGACGAGGCAGCGGTCTTCGTCGCCGAGCAGCGGCCCCTCGACGCGGCGCTGGAGCCCATGCTGCTTGCCCTCCTTGCGCACGAAGAAGGCCTTGACGTTGGCGCCCCCGGCGAGCGCCGCGCACGCGACGGGATCGGCCCCCATCGTCATGCCGCCGACCGCGGTCGCGTCGAGCTCCTGCGCCGCCGCAGCGACGAGCCGGGCGAGCGCCGCAAAGCCGACGGGCTGCAGGATCGCGCGCTTGGTGTCGACGTAGTAGTCGGCCTCGGCGCCGCTGGTCAACGTCACGCGGCCGATGATCAGTGCGTGCTCGCGCAGCTCACGCACGAGGGTTTCACGGGCCTGCTCGAGCTCGGGCTGCATCGCCGCGCAGCCTAGCCGAGCGCAACCGCGACTACGGGTAGTAGACGTCCACGCGCGTGCCCATGTGGACCCACGCGAAGACTGCTGGCGCGTCGGGAATCGGGATCCGCAGGCAGCCGTGACTCGCGGCCCAGGTCGGGACTTCGTGATAGCCGTGGATCGCGTAGCCCGTGTAGAAGTAGTTCGAGTCGACCATCCCCTCGCCGTTGGTTCCGGGTTCCCGGCGATAGACGAAGAAGCGGCCCAGGACGGTCGGCGTCGAGGGCTTGCCGGAGCTCATCGTGTACACGCGGACCACACGGCCGTGTTCGATCTCGGCGAGCAGCTGGAGCGCAAGGTTCGCCTCGATGTGGCGCCCGTCGCCCGGATAGCGCACGGGGAAGCGCCCGCGTTCGCGCTCCATCGCCGCGACCACTGCCGGGCCGGCCGCTTCCGTTCGCGCCAGCCCCAGCGCCTTGCGGTAGGCCACCAGCGCCAGGGCAGTCAGCTGTTCGTAGACACCGTTGACGGGCACGGCGAAGCCGAGCGAGGCGAGCTCCCACTGCAGGACGCGCACCGACGGGCGGGTCGAGCCCGGGGCGATGTTCGGGTCGACGACCCGCACGCCGCGCGAGCGCGCCGCGAAGGCCGGGAAGCGTGCGGTCGCGCGGTGCACGGCGATGCCCCGGACCGAGCCTTCGCCGTGGACCACGAAGCTTGCCGTGAAGTGCCCCCGCGGGCCGACCGTCACCGTCCGCGAGCCCCGCGCGCGCAAACCCTCGAGAAGAAGGACCGTCACACGCTGGCCGGCCGCCGCCGCGGGTGCGGTCCCCTCGAAGCGCAGGCTCTGGCCGTCGGCGAGAAGCGGCGGCTGTCCGCCGGCGAGCGGGCGCAGCGTCGCGGGAGCTGCCGCGGCGCCGGCCGGCGCCGCGAACGCGAGCGCCGCTGCGAGCGCGAGCGCCGCAGACAGGCGCTTCACGCGCCGCTGCCGATCGCTCGCGGCCCGATCCACCCGACGCCACGTCCGAGCCGGTCGAGACCGAAGATGCCGAGCAGCGAGCAGCCGATGAGCAGCGGCAGCTGCCAGCCCCAATGCTCGAGGCTGGCAAATGCGATCGAGTTGTTCAGCACGTGGACACCTATCCCGGGGTATAGCGAACCGGTCCAACGGTAAAGCAGACAGAGGCCGACGCCAAGCAGGGCGAGCGGTACGAGGTCGAGCAGCGGCGCCGAACCCGCGTGCACGCCACCGAACAGCAGCCCGGTGAGCAGCGCCGCGACGATCGTGCCGCGCCAGTTGCGCAGCGCCGAGAAGATGTAGCCGCGGAACAGGAACTCCTCGGCGAAGGGGGCCACGACACACGTCAGCAGGGCGATCAGCAGCAGCATCGCCGTGCCTTCGCGGTCGCCGAGCTTGTGCAGCAGTTCCTCGCGTTCGGTGTGCAGCAGCGTCGTCCATGCGACGCTGATCGCGAGAAAGACCGCCAGGACGAGCAGCGCCCGCAGCGTGGCGATCCGCCATCCAAGCCCAGGCCGGCGCAGCCCGAACTGCCAGGAGCGCGCCCAGCCGGTGAAGAAGATCGCGGTGGCGACCGCGCCGGTGACGAACGCGGCGTCCTGGATGAAGGTGTCCAGCAGGTTCAGGGCCGGTGTGTTCGTTTCGGCCCGCGGGACGACCTTCGCGAGGATCAGCGGCAGGTCGACCAGTACCGACCCGAATGTCGCCAGCGCAAACGCGGTGAGGAGCGCGAGCGGCGCGGTCCAGGGGCGCCACGGGACCTCCGGCGAGCGGTTCGGGTTCGATTCCACGGACGGGATGAAGCGCCGTTCACGCGCGCTCGCTTTGACCGGGAACAGGCTCATGCGACCCAATGCCAGGTCGCGAACTCTCCGGTCAGCAGCGCCAGCAGCCCGCCGCTCGCGACGAGCACGGCGATCGCTCCGCGCCGGTAGGGGGCCAGCCGCCAACCCGCCCAGATGAAGAGCGGGAACAGCGTCAGCAGGAAACGGGGGATCGACATCAGCGGCTGCGACGCCACAGGGTAGGAGAGCGGCAGGGCGAGCGCCGTGACGACGTAGACGCCGTATGCCACGGGCAGCAGCCGAACCGCCGCGACGGCGCAGACCAGCCCGACGACGAGGAACGCGAACAACATCACGTTGTGGCCGGCGGCGATCATCGGACTGCCGCCGGCGGCCGTGAAGTAGACGTGCGCACTCTGCCCGGATAGCAGCTGCAGGGCGCCGTCGAAGGCTGCGAGCGCACCCTGCCAGACGGCGACGAACGGGCCGGCGAATTCCCGCCCCCAGTACGCCTGCGCGTGCAGCGGCCCGAAGACGTCGCCGCCGGCCGCGCCGACCGCGAGGCAGAAAGCCAGCGTCCCGACTGGGATCAGCCCGATCCACAGGACGTCGGGGCGCAGCCGGTAGCGGGGAGCCAGGCGCCGCGCGCGCCGCGGTGGATGGTCGGCGCGCGGCCCGTACAGGTAGAGGATCAGGGCCGCCGGAGCGAGCAGCAGGCCGGTCGGGCGCGTCGCGGCAGCGAGCATCCCGAGCAGCCCCGCGGCGGCCCAGCGCCCTTGGCGCGCGAGCCAGAACATCCAGACCGACAGGGCAAGGTAGAGAGCCTCGGCGTAGACCGCCGAGAGAAAGAACGCCAGCGGCGAGAAGGCGACCAGCAGGACCGCCAGCTCGGCGGCCCGCCGCGACCGCGTCCCGCCGCCGTCCAGCCCGCCGAGTTCGAGCGCGGCGAGACGGTGCAGGCCGACCAGCGCGGCGAACAGCGACGCAAGCGACACCGCGACGCCGACGAGCAGCGCCGGGACTCCGGCCGCGGCGATCAGCCCGACCGCCATCGGGTACAGCGGGAAGAAGGCCTCGCGCGGGCGCGTCAGCCCGCCGAGCTCCGGGCGGTAGCCCCAGCGCGCGATCAGCAGATACCAGACGGAGTCCCAGCGCGCGAACGGCGCGGCGAGCAGGTTCCCGGCGGCGCCGAAGGGCCGGGTCAGCGAACCCGGGTCGAACGGGCTGCGGGCAAGCCCCTCGCCGGTCGCCAGCACGGCGACGAGGCCCGAGGCGAGCACGACCAGGCGCGAGCTCCAGAGGGCGCGCCAGGCGGCGCGCAGCGCGGTGCGCGCTTCAGCCCGCGCGGCGGGGGTGACAGCGCCCGCAACAGACGCCTGAGCGATTTCCGTTCCCATCCCCGCCCGCTGAGAGTAGTCGCACGAACCGCGGCAACTGCAGGATTATCCCCCCTGCGGGGCTAATCTCGCACACAGGAACCATGTCGCGCCAGGCCCGCAAGAGAAGGCAGAGGCGGGGCGGCGGGCGGCTGCTGCTGATCGGCGCAAGCGTCGTCGGGGTGATCGTCGCGGTCATCGCGGTCGCCGCGAGCGCCTACACGATCAGCGTCGTCGACTCCGCAGCCCCCGTCGCGTCGCTCAAACCGCTCGTCGCCGGCGGCAGTTCCGAGCTGTTCTCGGCCGACGGGACGCCGCTTGGATTCGTGAACGCCGCGACCCTGCGCTCGCCCGTCGCGGCGAATGAAATCCCGCGCACCCTGCGCGAGGCGACGGTCGCGATCGAGGACCAGCGCTTCTACCAGCACCACGGCGTCGACTACGTCGGGCTGCTGCGGGCCAGCATCCGGGACCTGACCACCGGCCAGACGCTGCAGGGCGCCTCGACGATCACGATGCAGCTGATGCGCAACCTCTACCTCGGCCAGGACGAACACTCGATCAAGCAGAAGATCCTCGAGGCCAAGTACGCGCTGGAATACGAGAAACACCACACCAAGCGCGAGATCCTCACCGGCTACCTCAACAGCGTGCCCTACGGCACGGTCGGCGGGCAGACCGCGATCGGTGTGGAGGCTGCGGCGCGGATCTTCTTCAACAAGCCCGCCTCGCAGCTCGACCTCGCCCAGGCGGCGCTGCTCGCGGGCCTGCCCCAGGCGCCGTCGGAATACAACCCGTTCCTGAACCCGAAGGCGGCCCGCCAGCGCCGCAGCGAGGTGCTCGGGAAGATGGCCGAACTCGGCTACATCAGCCAGCAGCGTGCGCACCAGGCCGAGGCGGCCCCGCTGCAGATCCAGCACAGCAACTACTACACGGTCAAGCGCGAAGACTTCTTCTTCGAATACGTGCGCAAACAGCTCGAACGGCGCTACGGCAGAACCGTCGTCCAGCAGGGCGGGCTGAAGGTCTACACGACGCTGAACCTCTCGATGCAGCGCAAGGCCCGCGAAGCGATCACCAAGGTCCTCTATGCGCCCGAAGACCCGGCGGCGGCGATCGTCACGTTGAACCCCGCGAACGGCTACATCGAGGCGATGGCCGAGTCCGAGTCCTTCCAGCAGTCACAGTTCAACCTCGCTGCGGACGGACGCCGCCAGCCCGGGTCGACCTTCAAGGCGATCGACCTCGCGACCGCCCTCTCGAAAGGCGTCGACCCGTTCACCACCGACTACTTCTCGCACACGCTCGTCAAGGGCTGGAACCCCGCCTACCCCGAATACGAAGTCAAGACCTTCGAGGGAACATCGCTGAACAAGTCGATCAGCCTCGTGTCGGCGACGCTCGCTTCGGACAACACGGTCTACGCACAGCTCGCGGCAGATCTCGGCGAGGAAAACATCACCAAAATGGCGTATGCGATGGGCGTCAAAACCCACCTGAAGAGCTACGCGGCTGAAGCTCTGGGCGGGCTCGAATACGGCGTTACGCCGCTCGAAATGGCCGACGTCTACGCGACGCTCGCGGACGGCGGCTATCGCAACGAACCGATCGCGATCACGAAGGTCGTGTTCCCCAGCGGCCGCGTCGACGCGAGCTGGGGGGTCCCCCACCGCACGAAGGTGCTCAGCAACGGCGTCACCGCGGTGGAGACGGAAATCCTCCACGACAACGTGCTCGGCGGAACGGCGGTGCGCTCCGCGTCGCGCTGTTACTCGGCGGCCAAGACCGGCACGACGCAGGAACTCGTCGACGCCTGGCTGGACGGCTACACGCCGAACTACGCGACGGTCGTCTGGATGGGCTACCCGAAGGAACGGATCCCGATGACCGACGTCCAGGGCGAACCGCAGCAGGGCGGCGCGCTACCGGCCGAGATCTGGCACACCTACATGGAAGCGGTCTTTGAAGGCCAGCAATGCCTGGAATTCCCGCCGCCGACGGAACCGATCGTCTACCAGCCGTTCTACGGCAAATACCTACTCCAGGGCGGTCATTCCTCGAGCCCCTACTCGCAGGAATCCGGCACCGCGGGCCAGACGCAGCAGCAGCAGGAACCGGCGAAAGAAAAGACGCCGGCGACCGAACCGAAGGCCGCTCCCGCGCCGACCGAACCGCAGACTTCCGCGCCCGGCGGCGGCGGCGCGGCGGCTCCTGGCGGCAACTGACAGCCCGGCCGCATGCTCCGGCGCTGGTACGGTGAATGCCGCAGACAGTGGATCGAACGGGCCCGGGTGGCTCGAGTGGGAGAGCGGTTTGGCTAAGGAGGACAAGGTCGAATTCGAGGGCGAGGTCATCGAGGCCCTGCCCAACGCGATGTTCCGCGTGAAGCTCGACAACGACCACATCGTGCTCGGACACGTCGCCGGAAAGATGCGTCGTTTCCGGATTCGCATCCTCCCTGGCGACAGGGTGCGCTGCGAGCTCTCGCCGTACGATCTCGACCGCGCGCGGATCGTCTACCGCCACCGCTGACGATCGACGAGCACGCGCTGATCGACGAACTTGCCCGGGCGAGTCGCCGCACGGGCAGGGGACGCGCAGCACATCAAGGTTCCCGTCGGCGACGATGCCGCGGTCGTCGACCCCGCGGGCCGACTGCAGGTCGTCTCGACCGACATGATGGTCGAGGGCACGCATTTTCGACTCTCCGCCAACTGGGCCACGCCGCGCGACGTCGGCGGCCGCGCGGTCGCGGCCGCGCTCTCGGACCTCGCCGCGATGGGCGTGCCCGCCGGTGAGCTCTACGTCGCCCTCGGGGTGCCGGCGGAGCTCGGGACGAGCGGCGCACGCGAGCTGATCGCGGGGGTGCTCGAGGCGGCCGACCGTGCGGGCACGTCGCTCGCGGCGAGGCGACATCGTGCGCGCGCAGCAACTGACGGTCGCCGTCACCTGCGTCGGCTGGGCCGACCCGCAAGTCCCGCCCGTGCAGCGCTCGGGCGCGCGGCCCGGCGACCGCGTGGCGGTGACCGGCGCGCTCGGCGGCCCGGCCGCAGCGTTCGCGCTGCTCGAACGCGGTGAGGACCCCGGTCCGCTCGGGGCACGGATGCGCGATGCGCACGCCCGGCTGGCGGCGGGCGCCGCGGCGGCCCGCGCGGGTGCAAGCGCGATGATCGACGTCTCGGACGGCATCGCGATCGACGCCGGCCACATCGCCCGCGCGTCGGGGGTCGAGCTCGCGATCGACATCGGACTGCTGCCAGTCCTGCCCGGCGTCGAGCGGGCTGCCGCGCGGCTCGGAGAGAGCGCCCCTGCGCTCGCCGCGGCGTCGGGCGAGGAGTTCGAGCTGCTGCTCTGCGTCCCGGCCGGGCGCGCCGGTGAGCTCGCCGCGGCAGTCCAGGCCGACGGCACCCCGTTGACGTGGATCGGCGAGGTGCACGCCGGCGGCGGGACCGTGCGCCTGCTCGACGCCGGCCGCGAGGCACACGCCGCGCGGCCGTGGGAGCACTTCGCCTAGCGGCGCAGCGCCGACTCGGTGCCGCCGAGGGACCCCGGGCCGGCGTAGGACATCGGGCCGCGGATGGTGATTTTGCGGCGCGTCGCGCCGACGCCGCAGGGGGCGCTCCTCGGGAGGGGCGAGCGCGAGCGAGCGCGACGCCGGCAGCCGCTCCGAACGCAAGGCACCAAAGCACGACGCCAGGGACGGTCACCGTGCCGGTGGCAACCAGCGCGATCGCGTTCCAGATGAGCGCGAGCGGCGAGAGCGCGAGGTGCAGCGCGTAGAACAGCACGATCAGGCAGAGCGGCACGAGACCGGCGAGCACGATCGCCAGCGCCGCCGGCGGGCGCGGGCGCAGCTCGCCGTCGGCGAAAGCGAGCCAGAGGTGCGGCTGCGGGGATCGCCAGCAGGGCTGTGTAGGGGTCGAACAGCGCCGCGACGAGCGCGGCCAGCACGAGCAGCGAGCAGGCCACCAGCCCGGCGGCCTGCCCCGACGCGAGGCGCGGCAGGCCGAAGCGCGCGCCGAGCGCATACCAGGCGAGCCAGCCGAGCACGAACGCGAGCGCGACGACCACGATCACCGCGATCGTCGCCGCGTCGGCGCTCACCGCAGCGCTCGGCAGCGGCGGTCGGGGCCAGGCCACCGAGGCCGGCGAGACCGATCAGCCAGGCGACCAGTGCGCAGACCAGGAACGGAATCGCGCAGCCAAGGATCCAGCACGACCGCGCGGCCGAGCCGTGCGCCGAGTCGCCGCCCCCGCGCGAGCCCGTCGGCGAGTCGCGACGAACGGCGGCAGGAGCAGCGTCAGGACGAGCAGCTCGAGCGCCCACGCCGGGCAGCAGGTGGGTGCCGAGGACGAGTCCCGTTGTCGACGGTGGCGCCAGCGGGCCGTAGCCGTCGAGGGCGTCTACCGCATTCCAGCACGCCGCGGCCGACGGCCGTCAGCCGTTCCGGGCTCACCGGCTCGGTCGCGCGCGGGTCCCGTTTCACCGGAGACCTGGACCTGCACCGCCGGAATTTCCGCCGCGCCAAGCGGCGCCTGTTCACCCGGCGACGAGCGGGAACACGAGGTGTGACGAGCTGGCTCACGACGGACGGTGTCGCGCTCGAGAGGCCTGCCTGGCGTTCGAGCGCGCCGGCAACGGTCGCGGTCAGCAGCTCAGCGGCGCCGAGGCGGTACCCGTCGGCGAACGACTGCACGACCGGCCGGCGGACCCGCGTCCCCGCGAGGTCGCCGAGCACGATCGCCGCGTCGGGCTGCGCCCCGAGCAGCGCCGGCAGTGTGCGGCGCCGTCGTTGCCGCCGCTGCCGGCACTCGTCGACGCGAGGATCATCGCCCGCCGCATCTCGCGGGCCGCGAAGACACGGCTCAGCTCGAGCAGGACCGCGGTGCCCGACAGCTGCGCGACCGACGGCGCGCCGAGCGCGTCGCGGTGCGCGACGATCAGCGAGCGGCGCCTCCCCGGTTGACCCGGGCCGCGTCGCGATCACCAGGTCGGATCTGCCGTTCGCCCGGATCGTCGGTGCGCACCGCGACGTCCTGCAAGCGCACGGAGAAACCGTTGCCGGCCCGGCCGCTGCCACGCAGCGACTGCGCGACATAGTCGGCGAGCGATTCGTCGCCGGCCGACGCCGGGGCGCGATCTGGATAGCGCGCCGCGAGCAGGGAAAGTTCGCCGGCGGCACGCTGGCCGTCGAAGGCTTCGGGCGCCAGCGGGCCACCGATGCCGTGCGGCAGCGACGTCAAGGAGAAGGCCGCGACGAACGAGTGCACACGACGAACGGCACGAACGCGGCGCGGTAGATGCGCCAGTTGAGCATCAGCCGCACGATAGACCGGCGGACGGCCCGGTGGTCGGTTGTGCACGGCGACGGGTAGAGCTTCGGCTATCTTCCCGTCGCGTGCTCCAGCCGGTCGCAGTGGGTACCAAGTCGCTATCCGACTACGCACACATCTGCGGCCGCGAGCTGATCGCCGAAATCCGCGAGCTCGCCGAGCCGCTGCAGGGCCGGCGCGTGCTGCACGTCTCGGCGACCGCCTTCGGCGGCGGCGTCTCGGAGATCCTCTACACGCTGGTGCCGCTGATGCGCGACGTCGGGCCTGGACTGCGAATGGCACGTGATCTACGGCCGCGAAGAGTTCTTCAACGTCACCAAGCTGATGCACAACGCCCTCCAGGGCGCGGCCCACGAGCTCGACCGACGAGCGAGTGGGCGACGTGGCTCCGCTACGACGAAGATCAACGCCGAGGAGCTGTCCGACGGCTGGGACGCCTGCGTCGATCCACGATCCGCAGCCGGCCGCGCTCTGCACGCTCGCGCCGGAGAAGGCGCAGGGCTGGATCTGGCGCTGCCACATCGACCTCTCGACGCCGAACCCGGCGACGATCGACCGGCTGCTGCCCTACATCGCGGACTACTCCGCAGTCGCTCTTCCACATGGCGCAGTACGTGCCGCAGGGCATGGGCGGCAGGGTCAACGTGGTGCCGCCGGCGATCGACCCGCTGGCGCCGAAGAACATGGCGCTCTCGCCCGAAGACAGCGCCTACGTGCTGCGGCCAGTTCGGCATCGACATCGACCGACCGCTGATGTGCCAGGTCTCGCGCTTTGACCCCTGGAAGGATCCCCTTGGCGTGATCGACGCCTACCGCGTGGTCAAGCAGCAGCACCCCGAGGTCCAGCTGGCGCTGGTCGGCTCGATGGCCAGCGACGACCCCGAGGGCTGGGACTTCTTCAACGCGACCGTCGCGCACGCCGACGGCGACGGCGACATCCACATCCTCAACAACTTCAACAACGTCG
The DNA here is from genome assembly GCA_963699425.1 of uncultured Solirubrobacteraceae bacterium. Taxonomy (GTDB): domain Bacteria; phylum Actinomycetota; class Thermoleophilia; order Solirubrobacterales; family Solirubrobacteraceae; genus Palsa-744. The sequence goes on from CAVOTS010000001.1 coordinate 492,914, forward strand.
GCGCGATCGAGGTCAACGCGTTCCAGTCCCACGCCGACGTGCTGATCCAGAAGTCGACCCGCGAGGGTTTCGGTCTGACCGTCTCCGAGGCGATCTGGAAGGCGCGGCCGTTCATCGGCGGAGACGTCGGCGGGATCCCGCTGCAGATCGAGGACGGCGTCACCGGCTTCCTCGTCGATCCGCCCGAGCAGTGCGCCGAGCGCTCTGTCGAGATCCTTGACGACCCCGAACTGGGCCGCAGCGCTCGGGCGCCGCGGCAAGGAGCACGTGCGCACGCACTTCCTGACGCCCCGGCTGCTGCGCGACTACCTGCGGATCCTCACCGAGCTGGACCACCAGTGACCGCCGGCGGCCGGCAGCAGAGGGCTCCGCTCGTGCTGGTCAGCAACCGCGGTCCGGTCACGTTCCAGCCCGGCGGCGAGATGCAGCGCGGCACCGGCGGGCTCGTGACGGCGCTCACCGGGCTCGCCTCCTACCGCGAAGCGATCTGGATCGCCTCCGCGATGAGCGCCCGACGACGCGCGGGTCTCGCGCGAACACGACGGCCACGCGTTCCCGGTGCGACACGCCCGACGGAGGCGAGTACCAGGTCCGATTCGTGATCAGCGACGAGATCGCCTACGACCTCTTCTACAGCGTCTTCGCGAACCCGATGCTGTGGTTCATCCAGCACTACCTGTGGGACCTCTCGAACGCTCCGGACATCAGCCGCCACGAGGTCGAGGCCTTCCACGGCGGCTACAAGGTCGTCAACGCGGACCTCGCGGCGGCCGTCGTCCAGCAGATCGCCGGCTCGCACGAACCGGTCGTGATGGTCCACGACTACCACCTCTACACGCTGCCGGGGATGGTCCGCGAGCAACGCCCGGACGCTTTCCTGCACCACTTCATCCACATCCCCTGGACGCAGCCCGACGCTTGGCGTGTGCTGCCGGGCAGCATCCGCCGCGAGATCTTCGCGGGCCTGCTCGCGAACGACATCATCGGCTTCCACACGCGTTCCTACCGCCACAACTTCCTGCAGTGCTGCCACGACCTGATGGACCTCGAGGTCGACTTCGAGCGCGGCACCGTGCACTTCGAGGACCGCGAGGTGTGGGTCCGCGCCTACCCGCTGCCGATCGACCACCGCGCGACGCGGCGCATCGCGCAGGGCGAGCGCGTCGCGCGCTTCGAGAGCGAGCTGTTCGCCCGGCGCCGCGAGAACCTGATCCTGCGTGTCGACCGGGCCGACCTCTCGAAGAACATCCTGCGCGGGTTCTCCGGCTTCGACCTGTTCCTCGAGCAGCACCCCGAGTTCTCAGAGCAGGTGACGTTCATCGCGCAGCTGATGCCGTCACGCACGGACGTGCCCCAGTACGCGGAGTACCTCGAGCGGATCGAGGCTCTCGTCGCCGTCGTCAACCACCGCCACGGGACGCCGGACTGGATGCCGATCCAGCTCAAGCTGCGCGACGATCTCGACGAGGCCGTCGCCTCCTACCGCAACTACGACGTGCTGCTCGTGAACGCGATGTTCGACGGCATGAACCTCGTCGCGAAGGAGGGGCCGATCGTCAACAACCGCAACGGCGTCTCGATTCTCTCGCGCAACACGGGCGCCCACGAGGAGCTCGGCGAGTTCGCGCTGTCGGTCAACCCGTTCGACATCCAGGAACTTGCCGACGCGATCTTCACGGCCCTGACGATGGATCCCGGCGAGCGCGAACGGCGAGCGCACGGCCTCGAGCAGATCATCACCTCGCGTGACCCGGGCGACTGGATCGACGAGCAGCTCGCGGACATTCGGGCGAAGGGCGAACGCAGCTGACCCTGCCCGGGCCGCTCAGCCGCTACCCTTGTCGGCCGTGAGCGTGACGCGCCCGACATACGACCTTGTTCTGCTGCTCGACCCGCAGACCGAGACGGCAACCCGCGAGAAGATCATCGGCGACGTCCGCGAGATGATCACCGGCGACGGCGAGATCGTGCACCAGGACAGCTGGGGCGAGCGCGCCCTCGCATACCCGATCGCGAAGAAAAAGAGCGCCGACTACCACCTCGTCCAGTTCCACGCCGGAAGCGCCGCCGTGCTCGAGGAGCTGGGCCGCACGCTGCGAATCACCGACGGTGTGGTGCGCTACCGCGTGATCAAGCTTCGCGCGGGCGTTGGCGAGCCGCCGCAGATGCCTTCCGCCGAGCCGCCGCGCGAGGCGCCGGCGGCCGAGCCGGCCGCAGCGGCCGAGCCCGCCGCGCAGGCGAGCGAGCCGCAGGCACCTGAGCCCACCGCGCAGGCAGCCGAGCCGCAGGCCGAGGCCCCCGCCGAGGCGCAGCCCGCCGACGTGCAGCCCGCCGACGTGCAGCCAGAGGCTGCCGACGTCGAAGAGCCCGGCAGCGCCGAGGCTTAGCGGCGCAAGGCGCGTTTCAGCGCCTGGCATCACGGTTATAAGATCTCGCCCATGAGCAACCCGACGGCAACCGGCCTAGAGGGACGGAAGGGCTCAAGAAGCGATGTGCTGCGCGCATCGCCGCCGATGTTCTCCTCGCCACTGCTGGACCGCTTCACCCGCGTGCACCCCTCCGTGCCGTTGATCATCTTCGTGCCGGTGATCGTCGCGCTCGAGTACTGGGGCCTGAAATCCGTCTCCATCTGGGCCTCGCTGGGGCTCGGGGCTGCGGGCTATGCGCTGTGGACGCTGTTCGAGTACTGGCTGCACAGGATCGTCTTCCACTTCGAGCCCGAGGACGGCCCCGGGGCGCGCTTCCACTGGATGATCCACGGCGTCCACCACGACCATCCGAACGACCCGCTGCGGCTCGTGATGCCCCCCGCGGCAAGCATCCCGCTCGGGATCATCGTCTTCGGACTGCTCTACCTCCTTCTCGGCGAGAGCTACGCGCCGTCGGTCGCGGCCGGCTTCTTCACCGGCTACCTGGTGTACGACATGATGCACTACTACCTGCACCACTTCCGGCCCCGCGGCAGGCTCGGCCGGATTCTGCGCGAGCGGCACATGCGCCACCACTTCCAGGACGACACCAAGGGCTACGGCATCAGCGCGCCCTACTGGGACGAGGTCTTCCAGACCTCCCCGATGCCGCGAAGCACCGACCGCAAATAGCAGCCTTCCCCTGACGGGACGAGCGCCGCGCCACCGCGGCGCCTTACACTCGCACGAAGCGAGGAGAAAGGACCAAAGCCTTGGCAGCAACCAACATCAACCGCGTCGTAATCACCGGAAACCTCACCGCCGACCCTGAGCTGCGCTCGCTCCCGAGCGGCACGTCGGTCTGCAAGCTGCGGATCGCCTGCAACACGCGCCGCAAGAACGGCTCGACGGGCGAATGGGAGGACAAGCCGAACTATTTCGACGTCACCGTCTGGGGCGCCCAGGGAGAGAATGCTTCGCGCTACCTCTCGAAGGGCCGGCCCGTCGCGATCGACGGGCGCCTCGAGTGGCGCGAGTGGGAAACACAAGAGGGCCAGAAGCGCCAGGCAGTCGATATCATTGCTGACTCGGTGCAGTTCCTGGGTTCGCGTGACGAATCCGCCGGAGGCGGCGGTTTCGCGGCGCGGGGCCCCGCCGGCGGCGAGGTTGCCGTCGACGAGGGTGACTTCCAGCCCGCACCGGTCGCCGGTTCCACCGGCGAGGACGACATCCCCTTCTAGACGAAAAAAGGACGTAGGACGACAGTGCGCTCAAACAGCCCCGATAACGCGAAGGTGACCCGCTAATGGCCGGCCGTGCCGCACGCGGGAAGCAATCGCGACGCCGCGACCGCAAGACCGGCGCCGGCACCGGACGGCGCAAGTCGTGCCCCTACTGCCGCGACAAGGTCGACCAGGTCGACTACAAGGACATCACCTCGCTGAAGCGCTTCGTCTCCGAGAAGGGGAAGATCCGCTCGCGGCGCATCACCGGCGCCTGCCGCCGTCACCAGGTCCAGATCGCGCGCTCGGTCAAGCGGGCGCGTGAGCTGGCGCTGCTGCCGTACGTCAACGAGGGTGCAACCGAAGGCGGCGGTGGCCGAGGCCGCCGCGACCGCGACAGGGACCGGGACTAGCTTGCCCGAAGCGATCCTCCTGCAGGACGTCGAGGAGCTCGGCGAGAAGGGCTCCGTGATCGACGTCTCGAAGGGCTACCTGCGCAACTACCTGCTGCCGCGCAAGCTCGCCGCCGTCGCGACGAGCGGCGCGATCGAGGACGTGCGCCGCAAGCAGGAAGCCGTCGACCGCGAGCGCCGCGAAACCGAGGAGCGCGCGCACGAGAACGCCGCACTGCTCGGGCGCACCGTGCTGACGATCACCGAGCAGGCGGGCGCCGACGGACGTCTCTTCGGGTCGGTCGGCCCGCAGGACATCGCGGCCGCGATCAAAGAGGCACGCGGGCTGCGGATCGACAGGCGCAACGTGCACATCGAGGAGCCGATCAAGAACGTCGGCACCTACATGGTCGTCGTCGACGTCGTCGACGGCGTCACTGCGACCGTCAAGACGATGGTCGTCGCCAAGAACTAGCGCGCTGCAAGCGCCCTGTCGTCGCGTCGACAGGGCGTGACACGATCGCGGGATGGCCCTGATCGAAATCTCCCTCATTGCGGACAGTCCCGTGCGCCGGCGCACGGCCGCTGCCTAGACTCGCTCGACGATGGCCGTCAGCGTTCGAAACGGGTCCCGCGACGAGGCAATGGCAGCCGCCGCTCCACCCCACAGCCTCGAGGCCGAGCAGTCAGTGCTCGGCGCGATCCTCCTGTCCGACCGCGCCCTGTACTCGCTGGTCATCGAAGAGGGCCTGAAGCCGCAGGACTTCTATCGCGAGCGCCACCGTGAGATCTACGCCGCGATGGTCGCGCTCTACAACGACAGCGAGCCGGTTGACGTGCTGACCGTCGCCGACCAGCTCGAGCGCAGCGGGCGCCTGGAGTTCGTCGGCGGCAGCGCCGCGATCGATGAGCTGACCGGCACGGTGCCGTCGGCAGGCCACGCCCGCCGCTACGCGCGGATCGTGCGCGAAACCTCCCTGCTGCGGCGCCTGCTGGAGACGACCTTCGAGATCCAGAACCAGGTCATGAGCCACGACGCCGAGCCGCGCGAGCTGATCGAGCGGGCCGAGAAGGCGATGCTCGAGGTCGGCAGCGACGAGGCCCGGCGTGACTTCCGCACCGTCGAGGAGATCCTGCACGAGCAGGTCGACCGCATGGAGCGGCTCTCCCGCGAAGGGACCGCGCTGACCGGCACGCCGTCCGGCTTCAAGGACCTCGACCAGATCACCGGCGGCTTCCAGCCGGGCAACCTCGTGATCATCGCCGCACGGCCGGCAATGGGCAAGAGCGCGCTGGTCTGCAACATCGCCGAAAACGCCTCGCTCGACTACGGCAAGCGGGTCGCGCTGTTCTCGCTCGAGATGTCCGAGGCCGAGCTCGCGCAGCGTTTCGTCGCCTCCCAGGCGAGCATCCACGGTGACGAGCTGCGCAAGGGTCGCGTCAAAGAAGACCGCTGGCCAAAAATCCTCGAGGCCGCCGAGCGCCTCTCGCAGGCGCCGCTGTGGGTCGACGACTCGAGCGACGTCGGGCTGCTTGAGATCCGCGCCAAGGCGCGCCGCCTGCACAGCAAGGGCGAAGGGCTCGGGCTGATCATCGTCGACTACCTGCAACTTCTGCGCACCGACAGCCGCTGGGAGTCCAACCGCGTGACCGCGGTCGGCGAACTGAGCCGTGGCCTGAAGATCCTCGCGCGCGAGCTGAACGTCCCGGTGATCGCGCTGAGCCAGCTCAGTCGCGCCGTGGAGTCCCGCTCGCCCAAGAAGCCGCAGCTCTCGGATCTGCGCGAGTCCGGGAACCTCGAGCAGGACGCAGACCTCGTGATGTTCATCTACCGCGAGGACTACTACGAGCCCGACACCTCCGAACGCCCCGGCGAGGCGGACCTGATCATCGCCAAGCACCGCAACGGCGGCGTCGGCGAAGTGACGCTGACCTTCCGGCGCGAGTACCCGCGCTTCATGAACTACGCCGGCGCGCAGTTCGGCCAGTAGCAATGGGCACGCGCGCATTGCGAATCGACGATTCGCCCGCTGCCCGCTGCCCGCTGGGCATCTGCGACGGCAGCGGCTTCGTCAACGACGAGGCGACCCGCACCGCGACGGACTGCCCCTGCCGCTCGCAGCGCATCGCGGCGGCCCGCTCGCGCGGCCTTGAGGCGCGGATCCCGCGCCGCTATGCGGGCGTCTCCTTCGACCGCCCGCCGGTCAGCGACATCGCGCGCTCGGCGCCCGAACAGCTGCGGATCGTGCGCCGCTACGTCGATCAGATCGACGAGAACATCGCGGCCGGCCGTGGCCTGTGGCTGCAGGGCGACGTCGGGACCGGCAAGACGACGCTCGCGATGCTGATCTCCAAGACCGCGCTCGAGCGCGGCCACGGGACCGCGATCTACTCGCTTCCCCGCCTGCTGGGGCTGCTGCGCGAGTCGCTCGCGACCGACGGCAAGATGGAGTTGATCGACCGGCTCGCCGCCGTGGACCTGCTGCACATCGACGACCTCGGCGCCGAGCACCGCACCGACTGGGTGCTCGAGCAGCTCTACGCGATCGTCAACGCGCGCTACGAGGCGGAAAGGGCGATCGTCGCCACCACCAACCTCGAGCCCGATGCGCTGCGCGAGGCGCTCGGCGACCGGACCGTCTCCCGGCTCGAGGAGATCTGCGGCGAACCGATTCCGCTGCACGGACCCGACCGCAGGCGCGAACTGCGCCTGGACGAGACCCCCAGCGCACTGTGAACACGGGCCGCCGCGGGTCGTCAACGTAAACTCAGCTGCGCGATGCCAGCAGTCGTACTAGTGGGCGCCCAGTGGGGCGACGAGGGGAAGGGCAAGGTCACCGACCTGCTTGCCGAGCGCGGCGACGCCGTCGTGCGCTTCCAGGGCGGCAACAACGCCGGTCACACGATCGTGCGCGGCGGCGAGGAGTGGAAGCTGCACCTGATCCCCTCGGGCATCCTGCACCCCGGGAAGCTGTGCGTGATCGGCAACGGCGTGGTGATCGACCCGCGTGTCCTGATCGACGAGCTCGACGGCGCTGAAGGCCCGCGGCGTCGACGTCTCGGCGGCTGCGCATCTCGGCCAACGCCCACCTGATCATGCCTTACCACATGCTCCTGGACTCGGCCGGCGAGACGAAACTCGGCAGCCAGCAGATCGGCACGACACGTCGCGGCATCGGGCCGTGCTACGCCGACAAGGCGGACCGGCTCGGGATCCGCGTCCAGGACCTGCTCGACGAGAAGATCCTCAAGAAGAAGATCGTCGCGGCGATGGAGCCCAAGCGGCTCTCGCTGCGCCCCTTCGAGAAGGACCCCGCGCTCGACCTGCGCACGATGGTCGAGGACTACCTGACCTACGGCCACCGGCTCGAGCAGCACATCGCCGACACGTCACGGCTGATGTGGCAGCTGCTCGACGACGGCAAGCTCGTGATCCTCGAGGGAGCCCAGGGGGCGATGCTCGACATCGACCACGGCACCTATCCGTTCGTCACCTCCTCGAACCCGCTCTCGGGGGCCGCGGCCGTCGGCAGCGGCATCGGCCCGATGGCGATCGAGGAGGTCTGGGGCGTCGCGAAGGCCTATACGACGCGCGTCGGCGCGGGCCCGTTCCCGAGCGAGCTCGACGACGCCACCGGCGAGCTGATCCGCACACGCGGCGGCGAGTTCGGCACGACGACCGGCCGCTCCCGGCGGACCGGGTTGGCTCGACCTTGTCGCGCTGCGCTACGCCGCGCGGCTGAACACGCTGACGCACCTCGCGATCACCAAGCTCGACGTCCTCTCGGGCTTCGAGCGGATCTACGCCTGCACGTCCTACCGCAGCGGCGACGACGCGGAGCTCGAGAGCTTCCCGTACCACCAGACGGTGCTCCACCACACCACCGCCGAGCTGACCGAGCTGCCGGGCTGGGAGCAGGAGATCGGCGAGTGCCGAACGCTCGCCGACCTGCCGGCCGCGGCTCGCGACTATCTCGACTTCATCGTGGAGCACAGCGGGGTGCCGATCGGGCTGATCGGCGTCGGGCCCGCGAACGAGCAGGTCATCTGGACCGACGCGGGACGTGCGTCGATCGCAGCAGGCGGCGCGCAGACAGCGCGAATCTAGGCCGCTGCGCGGGCGCCCTGCGGGGCGGCCGTGGGCACCGGGCGCACGAACGAGGCGGGCGCGCGGTCGATGTACCAGCCGAAGGCACGGTCGACGATCGGCTGTGAGCCGATCGCCCGCAGCGCCGCCGTGAGCAGCGCCGGCGGCAGCGCCGGCACGAGCCGCTGCAGGCGCAGCGCGAACTCGAAGGTCCCGGCGTGCGCGGCGCTGAACGCGTGGTAGTCGATCAGCGCCTGCTCGCGGCTCTTGCGGCCCTCGAGCACCGCCCGCAGCTCCCGGCCGCAGGCCAGCCCGAAGTACAGCGCCGTGCGGATCCCCTCCCCCGAAAGCGGCAGGCAGTGGCCCGCGGCGTCGCCGGCGAAGAAGACGCCGCCCTCGGTGGCCTCGCGCAGTTGGTGGGGAAACCAGTTGCCCTGGTAGCGCTCGCGCGTGACGCCGAGCCGCTCGGCGAGCGCCTCGGTGGGCTCGCGGACGTGCTGGGAGGGGTCGTAGGAGCCGACGCCGACGCGTGCCTCGCCGCCGGCCGGTACCTCCCAGCCGTAGCCGCGGCGCACCAGCGCGCGCTCGACCCAGACGTGCAGCTCGTCCTTGCCCGTGGCGTCGACGTGCGGGTGCACCTCAAGGCCCCGTGAGAGCGGCGCGGCGGGCGGCTGGTAGCCCTCGGCGGCGAGCACCCGCCGCCAGCCGAGCGCATCGACGACGAGCGCGGCGCTGATCGTGCCGCGGTCGGTCGCGACCGTGATCGGGCCCGCGGACCACGGCCCGCCGTCGACCCGGCCGACGACGCGTGCGGTCTCGAACGGCAGGGCGCTCTGCTGGTACAGCAGGCCGCACAGGCGGCGGTAGTCGAAGGCCGACCAGCTCCACGGCAGCCGGTATCGCGTGGACCCCTGCGGCGTCGTGAAGCGCATGTACGGCAGCTCCTGGACGATCGCGTCGGTAAGGCCGAGCGCCTGCAGCCACGGCGTCGGGCAGGCACAGGCGGAGGTCGCGCGCTCGCCGACCGCGTAGCGGTCGACGATCAGCACCGAAGCGCCCGCGCCGGCCAGTTCGCGCGCCGTCGCGAGCCCCGCGAAGCTCGCGCCGCAGATCAGCACGTCGACGCTCGTGCCCTCGAGCGAGTAGCGCTCGGGTCCCCGCGCGGTCGCGCGGACAGTCACGCGCGGCCCCCCGCGAGCGAGCGTAGTGCGAGCGGCGCGAAGCGCCACGGCGGCAGCGCGGCGCGCCGGCGCAGAACATCGAAGTCGAGCGACTCGACGTGATCGAGGATCCCGAGGTAGATGTCACGCGCCAGGCGCACGCCGGGACGGACGCCGGGCGCCAGCGTCTCCGGCAGGCGGGCCGTCGACTGGAACAGGCCGCGCGCTCGCGCGACCTCCTGGGCGACCAGCGCCCGGAAGCCGGGCGTCACGCGTCGCTGCGCGATGTCGCTCTCGCTGACGCCGAACTCGCGGCGGTCGTCGGCCGGCAGGTAGAGCCGGTCGAGCGCGTAGTCCTCGCGGACGTCGCGGATGAAGTTCGTCAGCTGGAAGGCGACGCCGAGCGCCGCGACGTCGGCATGCTGCTCGCGTGGCGCGCCGAGCAGGGGAGCCATCAGCAGCCCGACGGCGCCGGCGCTGCCGCGCATGTAGCGGTCGAGGTCCTCGCGGGTCGACAGGCGCACCGGGCCGCAGTCGACGCGCATCGAATCCATGTAGACCGACAGCTCCTGCATCGGCAGCGCGAAGCGCAGGCCGGCGTCGACGACGGCCGCGATCACCGGGTGGTCGCTGCGCCCGAGCTCGAGCCCGGACTCGAGCTCGGCCTGCCAGGCGTCAAGCGCCCGCCGGCGTGAGACCTCGGTTGCCGGCCGGCTTGCCCCGTCGACGATCTGGTCGGCCCCGCGGACGAAGCCGTAGAGCGCGTGGACCGGCGGGCGAACCGCGGCAGGCAGGCGCATCGTCGCCCAATAGAAGGTCGGGTCGTAGCGGCGCTGCATCCGCCGGCAACGCTCGTATGACTCGGCGAGCAGCCGCTCCCGGGCAAAGCCCGTCCCGAATGTGCCAGTGCTGTAGAGCTGTTCGCCGTTCACAAGCTTCCCTCCCCGGGACCCCTTGGCCCGGCGCCGCCGCCACGCGAGCCGTGCGCCCGGATGGGCGGCGCGGGTTGCAGCGGCGGATGGGCCGTGTAGGAATCGAACCTACAACCTTGGGCTTAAGAGGCCCCTGCTCTAACCAATTGAGCTAACGGCCCGCGCAGAGGGCTGGATTCTAGCCAAGGCCCTGTCTGTTGGCCGGCGGTGCGCCGCTCGCGGCGGCGCACTCTCAGCCTGTCGTGGTCGTGCTCGACGTCGGGTGTTCGATCGCTTTGCGCTCGGCTTCGAGCGAACGCTTGACCGTCGCGCGCTGCGCCGCGGGCGCGGTTTCGACCGCCTTGGACGCGGCGAGATCGCCGATCCGGGTGTTTTTGGCCTTGTAGGCGAACAACGCAAGCTCGCCCCAGTAGGAGGCGCTGTTCGGTTCTGCGGCAACCACGATCTGCAGTGCTTCAACTGCCTTCGTCGGCTTGTTGAGCCCTTCTTCGGAGTAGATCCGCGTCATCTCCTTGGCCAGTTCGGGGCTCGGATTGTGCGGTTCGAGGGCGAGGTAGCGTTCCCACGCGAGCGCGGTCTGGGCATAGACTTCCGTGCCCTTGTTGGTCAGCGAAACGGTCGTGCCTTCCGTCTGACGCAGGCTTTCGGAGCTCGCTTCATGCAGCCGCGCGCGGGTGTAGTTCTCCCACGCGGCGACGCTCTGCGGTTCCTTCTCCGTCTGCTTGCGGTACTTCTTGACTTCCTGGGCGAACGCGGTGTTGGCGTTCGCGGCGCTGTTGCTCGCCGCGGTGAGCAGTCCCGTGCCGCCGAAGCCGCCGCCGACCCCGAACAGCACAAGGCCGCCGCCGATCAGGATCGCCAAGCCGATGTAGACGACGCGGACGAGCGTGCGCCGTCCCGGGCCGCGCAGGTCGAAGAGCATCAGTCCGTAAGTTTCCGGTCGACGTGGTCGATGATTTGCTGCACGCTGTGATCAGCTCCGCTGGTTGCCGCGGGCGCGCCGACGGCCGTCGCCGGCTCACCCCTGGGGTTCTCCGCGGCCGCTGAGCGCGACCTGTGTACGATCGCAGCCAGCAGGATACTGGCCTCGTAGAGCAGATACAGCGGCACGATGATCAACAGCATCGTGATCGCGTCGCCCGGCAGGAACGCCGCGAGCGCGGCGCAGGCGACGAGCGCGTAGCGCCGCATGCCTCGCAGCATCTGCGGCGTGAGTATCCCGAGCCGCGTCAGCGCGACGATTACGACCGGCAGCTGGAACACGATCCCCATCGCCAGGAGGATCGTCGCCTCGAAGCCGTAGAGCTGGTTCGCCTGGACCATCACGTTGAACTGGCCCGAGTTGAAGTTCACCAGGAAATGAACCGCGGCCTGGAGCACGACGTAGTAGCCGAACAGCACGCCGACGATGAACAGCACCGGGACGGCGAAGAGCAGCGGCCGCACGGCGCGGTGCTCGGTGGGCGTCATCGCCGGCAGCACGAAGCCGTAGAGCTCCCAGAGGATCACCGGCAGCGCGATCACCAGCGCCGCCCACAGCGAGACCGTCACGGTTGTCGTGAACGGCTCGCCGACGCCGAGCGTGATCGGCTGGGTCTGCGGCGGCGTGACCGGGATCCGCTGCGCCTCGCGGCGCAGTTTCACGGCCTCGATCGCGAGCTCGGCGCGCGTCGCGGCGGGCAGCCCGCTCGCGGGCTGGGCGAGCGTCGTGAGCGACGCGGCAGTCGCCGAGGCCGCGGCCGCGGCGGCCTGCTGGGCGGCGGCGGCCTGGCCGACCGTGCCTTCGCCGCGTTCGGCCTTCGGGTTCGTCTGGTTCTGCAACGGCGTGTTGAGGACCTTGAGCAGCGCGTGGTTCTGCCACATGCAGATGCCGAAGGCGACCGCGAGCGCGGCAACGCAGATGATCAGACGGCGGCGCAGCTCATCGAGGTGATCGACGATGCTGAGCCGATCCTCGTGGCCGATCGGCCTGACGACGCGCGGCATGCGGGTGACGCTACCACCGAGGATGCGAATTTCCCCATGGTTGCGGAGCTCCACAACTTCCTACCCGGTCGCCGGTTCTAAAGGCGATATGCACGACATGACGAGCCAGACCTACTCGCTAAAGCGCGAAGCTCCGCATGCCGATAGGCGGAGTGGTTACTAGAGATGGACGCAAAGACGAACACCCACATCAAGGCCTCCGGCCAGCCGACCGCGGGCAAGCAGAGCACCCCGGTCCGTGAGGAACTCCACGTCTGCTTCAACTGCGCGGGAGAACTTGTCTACCCGCTTGACTGGTCCGAGGAGGGCTCCAGGCACTGGCGCGTCGTACTGCGCTGCCCGGAGTGTGAAGCGCGCCGCGAGGGCGTCTTCGACCAGGACACCGTGGAGCGCCTCGACGATGAGCTCGACCGCGGTTCGGGACTGCTGCTCGCAGACCTTCGCCGGATGACGCACGCGAACATGTCCGAGGAGATCGACTTCTTCGTACGCGCGCTGCAGGCCGACGTAATCACACCCGAGGACTTCTAGTCCGCTAGCTGTAGCGCGCGACGACCGCGTCGGCGACGAGGCGCAGCAGCGTCGCGCCGTGCTCATCGAGCTCGGCCGGCAGCTCGCGCTTGGCGTCGGCGACGAGCGCCAGCGCCCGCTCGCGGGCCTCGCCGAGTGCGCCGGTCTGCGCGATCTGCGCGCAGAGCGCCTCGAGCTCCGGGCCACGGCGCAGGGCGCGCAGGTCGAGCCGGGCAAGCGACTCGTCCGCGTCGCGCGCGAGCAGGAACGGGAGCGTGACGGTCCCGTCGAGCAGGTCGGTGCCCGGCGTCTTGCCGGTGCGCTCCTCGGGGCCTTCGATATCGAGCACGTCATCGAGGATCTGGAAGGCGACGCCGATCCGGCGGGCGAAGTCCGCGAGCGCATCGGCAGCGGCGCCGGCCGGCAGCGCGCCAAGCCGGCAGGCCGCCTCGAACAGCGCGGCGGTCTTCAGCTCGCAGCGCTCGGCGTAGCGCTCCGTCGCCAGCGTCGGGTCCCAGGCGTCCTCGCGCTGGAGCAGCTCCCCACGCGCCAGCGCGCGGCTCGCGCCGGCGAGAACCGCGAGCGCCGCGAGTTCGCCGGTGCCCGCGAGCTCGCTGAAAGCGCGGGCGAACAACAGGTCCCCGAGTGCGATCGCCTCACGCCGGCCGTAGGCGGCGGCGACTGTCGGGCGCCCGCGTCGCAGCGGTGCGCGGTCGATGATGTCGTCGTGGACCAGCGTGGCCGAATGCACGAGCTCGACGGCGACGGCGGCGGGGACGACGTGCGGTCCGTCGAGGGTCCCCGTGGCGAGCGCACTGAGCGCCACGAGCAGCGGCCGCAGCCGCTTGCCCCCGGCGTCGATCGTCTCACGGGCGGGACGATCCAGCGGCGGACCGGCCTGCTCGGCGACTTCGCGCAGGCGCCGCTCACTGGCCGCGAGCGCATCCTGCAGCGGCTCACCCCCGGCGACCAGGAGCTCGGCGAGCGGATCACGCTCGGCGGGCAATGCGCTCACGCGGCGGGGACCGTAGCCGTAGTGGATCGCGATGATCCCACCGGCCGTGAGGATCCAGCCGATCTCGGTCAGTCCCGCTGCGTGCAGGTCGCCGGCCAGCTCGGGCGGTCCGGGAAAGCGCCGGACCGAGCGCGGCAGGTACATGTAGGCCTCGGCCAGCGAACTCTCGTCCTCACCGCTGCCGGCGCTCGCCGCGAGCCGACCGAGCAGCGGCACGGCCTGGTCGAACCAGAAGCGGTAGAACCACGACAGCGGCGGCCGTGTCGGCGTCGTGATCTCCAGGACGACCACGCGGCCGCCCGGGCGCACGACGCGCACCATCTCCGCGAGCCCGCGTCCGAGGTCGTCGAAGTTGCGCGCGCCGAAGCCGACGGTCGCCGCGTCGAACGTCGCGTCGGGGTAGGGAAGCTGCATCGCGTCGGCCCACTCGAAGCGCGGCTGCGCGGAGCCCGCGGGCGCGTCCTTCAGACGCGCGCGGTCGAGCATCGCCTCGGCGAAGTCGCAGCCGAGCACGTCCCCGTCGGGGCCGACGCGCCGCGCCAGCTCAAGCGCGAGATCCCCGGTCCCCGTCGCAACATCGAGCGCGCGCATCCCCGGGGAGAGCCGCGCCATGTCGGCGGCGCGGGCACGCCAGCGGTGGTGCAGCCCGGCGGTCATCGCCGTGTTCATCAGGTCGTAGACGCCCGCGATGCGGTCGAACATCGCCTGTACCTGCCCGGCCTCCAGGCGGCCGGCGGCGGCTCCCTGCGCAGGCGCCATCGCAGTCGCTAACGAAGCAGCGAGAGGAATTCGACGATCGCGTGGAACTTCTGCGGCGGCAGGTTCTTGAACGACGGCATTGGCGCCGTCGGGTTCACGAGCGTCCGGGCGATCGCCAGTCGCGGCAGGCGCTGGCCGATGTGGGTCAGGTTCGGCCCGGGGCCCGCGTTGCCGTTCTCGCCGATCTTGTGGCAGGCTAGGCAGCCCGATTGGGCGACCGCCTTCTTACCGGCTTCATATTCCTTGAGCGTCGCGCCGCCGGCGGCGACAACCGATGTGGGCGTCGCCATTTCAATCACCGTCGGCGAACCGGAGGTCGCACCCTCGTAGGTCAGGAAGGCCATCAGGATGATCACCGCGATCCCGGTGGTCGTCGCGATCGGACGGCGCTCAGGCCGGCGCTCCGGGCCGCGGTCGTAGAACGGCAGCAGGAACAGCAGGATCATGCAGATCGTCGGAATGCCGATCGTCGCCAGTCCGACCAGGCTCGGCGGCTTGATGATCCGCAGGAGCTCGAAGAGGAAGAAGAAGTACCACTCGGGCCGCGGCACGTAGGTCGTCGTCGTGGGGTTGGCCTTTGAGCCGAGCTCCGCGCCGAGAGTCAGCGAGAGCAGGATGATGATCGCCATCACCAGGCACGCCATCAGGCCGTCCTTGGCAACCGCGTACGGGAAGAACGGTTTGCCCTTCGACTTCAGGACGGAGTATTCGCGGAGGTATTCCTCCTTCTGCTGGCGGTTCATCGCGCCTAGACCACCGTCTCGTGCAGCTCTTCATTGATCGGCGCTTTCGACCACGGGGGAGCCGTGGTGCCGAGCTTCGCGACCAGGTACAGGTGCGCGCCGATCAGCGCCGCGATCAGCCCCGGTATCAGCATCATGTGGATCGCATAGAACCGCGAGAGCGTCGTCGCATTGAATTCAGAGCCGCCGAGCAGGAAGTCCGACAGGTAGGGCCCGATCAGCGGCCCCGTCGCGTTGATGTTCACGCCGACGATCGTCGCCCAGTACGCCCGCTGGTCGAACGGCAGCAGGTATCCGGTGAACGACATCGCCATCGTCAGGATCAGCAGCGCGACGCCGATCACCCAGTTCAGCTCGCGCGGGTACTTGTAGGAGCCGTAGAAGAACGTGCGGGCCATGTGGATGAAGATCAGGATCACCATCACGCTCGAGCCCCATTTGTGCATCCCGCGCACGAACTGCCCGAGGAACACGTCGTTGGTCACGTAACGGATCGATTCGTAGGCGCCGCCGGCAGGGTCGGGCCGGTAGTACATCGCGAGGAAGACGCCGGTGACCGCCTGCGAGAGGAAGACGAACATCGTCGCCGAGCCGAACGTGTAGAACCAGTTGGTTCCCTTTGGCACCTTGCGGAAGAGCATCCAGCGCAGGCCGCCGGAGAGCGACGTGCGCTCGTCGACCCAGCCGACGACCGAGGCCCCGCCCTCTTGCGCGTGTTCGACCGGCTTGGTCTTGACGACCTCGTCCGGGCGCGGCGGAGCTTCGCGCAGCGCCTTCGGAACCGGGGGTGCGGGGAGTTTCGGCATCGCTAGATTTTCGCGCCGGGCCGCGACGGGTAGGCGTACTGGCCGATGCCGTCGAGCGGCTCGCCCGGGTTGCGTGGCGAGAAGCGTCGCAGCAGGCTGTTCACCGAGTAGCGCGGGCCGAGTTCGACGTTGTTACCGGTGACCCGGGTGAAGAAGCGGTCGAGCGGGCGCACCGGGGGGCCGCTGACGCGGCGGCCGAGAAGGTCATAGACGCCGCCGTGGCAGGGGCAGATGAACCGCTCGGCGGCCTCGACCCAGCGGACCGGGCAGCCGAGGTGGGCGCAGCGGCTGGAGATCGCGATGAATGGCGTCGTCTGGTCATAGGGGTCGGTGTCGATAGCGGGGTTGCGCTTGCGGACGTAGACCGTCGTCTTGCCCGCCTCACCGATGTTCGGTTCGACCGTCAGGACGACCGGCAGGTAGGTCAGTTCGCTGAACATGTCGACGTTGCCGACCACTTCCCAGCGGTGCGGCGTGCTTTTGAAGACCGGTCCGAGTGCGAAGCCGAGCGCGGGCAGCAGGAATGCGGCGCTGGCGACGCCCCCGGCGGCACCGGCCGTAACGACCATCATCCGGCGGCGGGTTACCGTCTCGCCCTCGAATGCGCCGGGAATTCCCCGGTCGAGCGTGTACTTCGAGGCGCCTTTGGCGTACCTGTCCGACATCGGCGCAGAGGATATCGACCGGCCGGTCAGCGTGACGTCGCGTCCCTCAGCCAGCTAGTGCGCATCGCATCAAGCGCAGCCGGTCCGCCCTCGCGGGCGAGTTGCTTTGCGGCCCGGTGCTCCGCGTTCTCCCCTTCTGCGACGGCCGCCATTCCGGCTCCCCAGGCGCTCGCGAGCAGCGCTTCGTCCTCGCGTGCGGCGGCCAGCGAGGCGATCGCGATCGTGTCGGCCAGCTCGGCGACGGCCGGCACGTCGGCGAGCTCGACGAGACGCTCGATTCCGAGCGCGTACATGTGGTCGCCGAGCAGCACCGCGAGATCCTCGTCGGGGGCGTCGAACAGCCGGCCCGCCCGGTGGTGCAGCTCAAAGCCCTCGTAGATCGCCTCGGCCACGAGCGCGTACTGCGCCTCGCGCCCCGCGGTCCGCGGTCCGGCGAGGCGGTCCACTGCGGGCATCGGCCGCGCACCCGGCACCGCGACCAGCTCGCCTGCGACCGGGGCGCCCTCGCCGCCGACGAGCGCGTGCAGATCCTCCAGCGCGGTCAATCCGGCTCCGGCAGCTGCGCGAAGGCCGCGGCCGCGGCCTGGAGGGTGAGCTCGATCTGCTCGGGCGTGTGCGCGAGCGACGGGAACCAGGCCTCGAACTGCGAGGGCGGCGGATAGACACCGCGCGAGAGCAGCTCGCGGCACCAGCGCCCGTAGGCTTCGGCGTCGCAGCGCTTCGCGTCCTCGAAGTCGAGCACCGGATCTTGCGTGAAGAAGACCGTCAGCAGGCCGGGAACGCTGACCACCTGCACCGGGTACTCGCCTGCGGCCTCACGCAGGCCGTCGGCGAGCCGCTCGGTCGTCGCCGCGAGGCGCAGGTAGGCGGGGTCGTCGAGGAGCGCCAGCGTCGCGAGTCCCGCCGCGACCGCCAGCGGATTGCCCGAGAGCGTGCCGGCGGAATAGACCTCGCCCGAGGGCGCCAGTTCACGCATCAGTTCAGCGCGGCCGCCGACCGCGGCGGCCGGCAGCCCGCCGCCGACGATCTTGCCCATCACCGTGATGTCCGCGAGTACGCCGGTCAGCTCCTGGGCGCCGCCGGCGGCGACGCGCAGGCCGCTGATCACCTCGTCGAAGATCAGCAGCGCTCCGCTCTCGTCCGCCCGCCTGCGCAGGTGCTCGAGAAAGCCTTCGATCGGCGGCACGAGGCCCATGTTCGCCGGCAGCGGCTCGGCGATGATCGCGGCGACATCGCCGCCCTCGAGCGCGGCTGTCAGCGCCTCCGGGTCGTTCCACGGCACGACGGTCGTCTCGGCGGCGACGGTCGCGGGGACGCCGGGCCCCGCGGGCAGGCCCTGTGTCGCCAGGCCCGATCCGGCCTGCGCGAGCATCGCGTCGAAGTGGCCGTGATAGGCGCCGGCGAACTTCACGACACGCTCGCGACCGGTGACGGCGCGGGCCAGGCGCACCGCGGTCATCGCCGCCTCGGTGCCGGAGCTCGTCATGCGGATCATCTCCACGGTTTCAAATCGGCGTGCAAGCTCGGCGGCCAGTTCGACCTCGCCTGCCGTCGGCGCCCCGAAGCTCGTGCCGCGGGCGGCGGCCTCGTTGATCGCGCGCAGGACCTCCGGGTGTGCGTGGCCGGCGATCAGCGGCCCCCACGAGCAGACGTAGTCGACGAACCGGTTGCCGTCGACGTCGACGAGCTCGGCGCCGTCGCCGCGGGCGATGAAGAGGGGATCGCGGCCGATCGCGCGCATCGCGCGGACCGGCGAGTTGACACCGCCGGGGAGCAGCTCGAGCGCCATCCGGTAGAGCTCGCCGGAGCGCAGGTCGGTGAGTGAGGCGCCTGCCGGCGCGCTGCTCACGCTCTCTCCTGAAGCCATCGCGCGGCGTCCTTTGCGTGGTAGGTGATGATCACGTCGGCCCCGGCGCGCCGTAGCGACGTGAGGATCTCGAGCACGGTGGCGCGCTCGTCGAGCGCGCCGGCGAGCGCCGCGTGGCGCACCATCGCATACTCGCCGCTGACGTTATAGGCGGCCAGCGGCAGGTCGCAGCTCGCGGCCAGCGCGCCGATCAGGTCCCCGTAGGCGAGCGCCGGCTTGACCATCAGCATGTCGGCCCCCTCGTCGGCGTCGAGCAGCGCCTCGCGCAGCGCCTGGCGACCGTTGCCGACTTCCAGCTGGTATCCGCGACGGTCGCCGAACGACGGCGCCGAACCCGCGGCCTCGCGGAAGGGCCCGTAGAAGGCGGAAGCGAACTTCGCCGAGTAGGCGAGGATCGCGGTGTCGGCCAACTGCTCGTCGTCGAGCGCCGCGCGCAGCACACCGACCCGGCCGTCCATCATGTCCGACGGCGCGACGATGTCCGCGCCGGCGCGGGCGTGGCTGACCGCCGTCCACGCGAGCAGCTCGAGCGTCTCGTCGTTGAGCACGCGTCCGCCGGCGTCGAGCACGCCACAGTGCCCGTGGTCGGTGTACTCGCAGAGGCACACGTCGGTGACCAGGAGCAGCTCGGGCTCGGCCTGCTTGATCGCGGTGCTCGCGAGCTGCACGACGCCCTCGTCGTCCCAGGCCGAGGAGCCCCGCCCGTCCTTGTGGGCGGGGAGCCCGAAGAGCAGCACACCGGCGAGGCCGAGCTGCTTCGCGCTGCGGGCCTCGGCGACCGCGCCGCCGATCGAAAGGCGCTCGACGCCGGGCATTGACTCGACAGGCTCGCGCTCTCCTTCGCCTAGCGTCTCGCTGACGAACAGCGGCAGCAGCAGCCGCGAGGCATCGAGATCGGTCTCGTGGACGAGCTCGCGCATCGCCTTCGACGAGCGCAGGCGGCGCATCCGCGTTACTGGGAAGGCCATGCGTGCAGCGTAGTTACTTGCCCGCGCGACTAGGCGGCTCGCCCGCGGCGCAACCCCAGGCGGGCGAGCGCGCCGAACACGAGGGCCAGCAGCACAAGGTGGGCGAGCGACGGCGCGAGCGCCGGACTGG
The DNA here is from genome assembly GCA_963699425.1 of uncultured Solirubrobacteraceae bacterium. Lineage (GTDB taxonomy): Bacteria > Actinomycetota > Thermoleophilia > Solirubrobacterales > Solirubrobacteraceae > Palsa-744. The sequence continues at coordinate 512,565 of CAVOTS010000001.1, forward strand.
CCCCGTTGATCGCGTTGTCGAGGGCATCGAGCGTGGCGCGGAACGGGAAGACGAACGAGATCACGGAGATCACGGTTCCCAGGGCCCCCGAGACCGCGCCGGCGGGTACGAGAGCCAGCAGCGCCAGCGGCAGCGTCACGATGAACGCGAGCAGCGTCGCCGCACGAACCTCGCGGGCGTTGGCCCCGATTGCCACGCCGACGGCGGCGAACGCCAGCGCGCCGACGGCCAGGGCCAGCACCCACTCACCGACACGGCCCCAGGAGATCGGGACGAACGCGCTGATCGCGGCGAGCATCACGAACGCGACGGCGAACGCCGCGCCCGCCGCGAGCACGGACTTCTCGACGATCAGCTCGGCCGGTGAGACCAGGCCCCTGAGCAGCCGCGCGAGGGCGTTGTCCTCTCGCTCGAGCGCAAGCGAACCGGCGGCCTGCAGGACGGACACGAACATCAGCGAGATCGCGACGGCGACAGCCACGGCGAAGGTGTCGAGCGGGGTGCGCCGTCCGCTGATCAGCACGTTGTGAACGGTCAGCGGCTGGCCGATCGTCGCGAGCACGTGGCCAGTCTCGCCGACGCTGGCGTGTGCGAACCGAGCAAACGCCAGCACACGTTCGAGTTCGTGGCGCTCACTGCCCGGCGGCAGCGTTCGCAGCTGCCGTTCGATCACCGGCGGGATTTCGCCGAGGCCGATCATGTCGGCCGGTGCGCCGAGCACGCCACCGCTGCCGCCGCTGACGAGCTGGTTCGAGGCCTTCGCCGCGGCGCTCTGGATCTGACGCGAAAATTCGACGTTCGCCCGCGCGACGGCAGCTTCGATCTTGGATGCGACGATCGACTGCTCGAGCGCGTTGCCGTTGTAGAGCACTTCAAGCTGCGTCGGCCCGCCGACCGAGCCGATCTTGGCCACGACGTTCGCCGGAATCACGACCGCGGCCACCGCGCGGCCCGATTCGACGGCCTCGACCGCGGCGGCGCGCGACTGGACGGGTATCTCGTGCACGCCCCCGACGAGGCCGTCGGCGTAGGAGGAGACCTCGACGGTCCTGCCGCCGACCGTCACCGTCTGGCCGGGGGGCGTTTCGTCGAGCAGCGCGACGTTCGGCCGTGCGGGGGCACGCGAAATCGCAAATCCGATCAACAACGAGATCGCGATCGGATAGACGATCAGCAGGGCAAGCAGCAGCCGCGAGCGGCGCAGGATCAGCAGGTCCTTGCGCAGCAGCGCGATCACGCCGGTGCCCGGTCGGCGTCGAGCAGCTCGAGCAGTGCGAGCTCGAGGTCGCCGCCGCGCGCGAACTGCGCCGTCGGCCCGTCGAAGCGCACACGCCCGGCATCGAGCACGATCATGCGCTGCGCCCAGCGCTGGACCTCGCCGATGTTGTGGCTGACGAACAGCACCGCCGTGCCCGCGCGTGCCCGCGCCGCGAGGAAACGCCAGAGCCTCTCGCGCTGGGCCGGATCCAGCGCCGCGGTCGGCTCGTCGAGCGCGAGCAGCGGCGGGTCAGAAAGCAGCGCGAGCGCGACGTTGACGCGCTGGCGGTTGCCTCCCGAGAGGTGCTCGACGACCTCGTCGGCACGGCCGGCGAGCCCGGTCTGCTCGAGCATCCGAGCGACCGTCTCCTCGACGTCCCCGTCGCCCTCGAGCCGCGCGAACAGCCGCAGGTTCTCGGCGACGGTCAGCTTTCGATAGACCGCCTGCTGCTGCGGCGCCCAGCCGACGTGGACCCCGGAAGGCCCGACATCGCCGGAGCTCGGGGTCAGCAGGCCGACGATCAGCGAGAGCAGCGTCGTCTTGCCGGCGCCGTTCGGGCCGACGACCGCGACCACTTCGCCGGGCTCGATCGCGAGCGAGACGTCGTCGAGCGCGACGAGCTCACCGAAGCGCATTGTGAGCGCGTGGGTCTCGACGACCGCGCTCACAGCAGCCGGTCGTCCGTGCGCTCCCATCGTTCGAGCTCGAGGTGGCGCGAGAGGTAGACCACCGTCTCGCGCACCACCGCGAGCACCGGCAGCGCAATCAGAGCTCCGATGAAGCCGTTGAGCTGCAGGCCGAGCAGCAGCGCGAGGATCACGAGGATCGGGTTGATGCGCAGCGTGTGGCCGAAGATCTGCGGAGCGACGATGTGGCCCTCGGCCTGTTGCAGGCCGACGAACAGGAGCGTCACCCAGAGCGCCGAGAGCGGCGAGTTGAACAGCGCGACGAGCACCGGGGGCAGGGCGCCGAGCACCGGCCCGATGTACGGGATCAGCTCCATCAGCCCGAAGAAGATCCCGAAGATGATCGCGTAGTGCTCGCCGGCCGGAAAGATGCCCAGGACGCCGAAGAGGTACAGCGCGAGGCCCGCGGTCGTTCCCATCACGACGCTGAACAGGAGCTGGCCGCCGACGTAACGGGTCAGCGCGCGCTGCACGAGCAGCGGAAAGTCGTCGGCCGGCGTGCCGTCGCCACTGGGCATCAGCCGGCGCACGAGCGTGCCGATCCGCGGGCCGTAGAGCAGCATGTAGACGGCGAGAACGAGCACGACGATCACGTCGAAGCCGGCGCTAACGACTTCGGTGAGCAGCGCGCCGCCGAACGAGACGATCGAGCTCGAGCCCTTCGCGATCTTGTCGCCGAGGGTCTGGATCGCGGTCTCGCCCTGACCGATGAAGTGCACGTGGACGCCTTGCTGGTTGAGCGATTTCTGCAGTTCGGCGAGGCCGCTGTTGGCTTCGTGGACGAGGTGCGGAACGTCGTGGCTGAAGGCCGACACCTGGTTTGAAATAGGGTTCACCAGCAGCAGCACGGCGCCGGCGAGAACGAGCACGAACACGATCAGCACCGCAAACACGGCGATGCCGCGGGGCAGCCGGCGGCGCTCGACGAAGGCGACGGCCGGATTGAGGATGATCGCGATGATCGAAGCGAAGATGAAAAGCCAGACGACCTTGCCCGCCGCCGACGCCAGCAGCCACAGCGCGAACAGCGCCGTCGGCAGCAGCACGAGTTGCACCCACCGGGGCACGAGCACGCGCGGGGGCTGCGCCGCCTCAACGGCGGACGAGTCGGTGAGCTTGCGCTCTTCGTCGGTCGGCGGCGCGGACCGCAGACCTGTTGCGGGCTCATTCACGTTCCAGCCACCCAAGGCGAAGTATGTCTGAGCAGCAGGCGCCCGCGCCGGTGACGATCCTGTTCGTCGGCGATGTCGTCGGCCGGGCGGGCCGCGACACCCTGCTCGCCTCGCTGCCGGTGCTGCGCGAACGTCACGACCCGACGTTCGTCGTTGTCAACGGCGAGAACGCCGCGGGCGGCGTGGGGATCACGCCGAAGATCGCCGAGGAGATGTTCCGCGCCGGCGTCGACGCGATCACGCTCGGCAACCACGCCTACCACCACCGCGAGGTCTACGACTATCTCGATAGCTGCCCGCGCATCGTGCGCCCCGCCAACTACCTGCGCAGCCAGCCGGGGCACGGGTCGTGCGTCGTCGAGCGGGATGGCGTCAAGCTCGGGGTCGTGAACCTCAGCGGCAACCTCTACCTCAACGCGGGCCGGACCGCGTTCAGCGAGATCGAGGTGGCGCTCGGCGAAGTCGCCGCAGCGGACCAGGTGCTCGTCGACATGCACGCCGAGGCGACCTCCGAGAAGGTGGCGCTCGGCTGGCACCTCGATGGTCGCGTCAGCGCCGTTGTCGGCACGCACACTCACGTCCCGACCGCCGATGCGCGCGTGCTGCCGGCCGGCACCGCATACATCACCGACGTCGGCATGACCGGGGCGCGCGAAGGCGTTATCGGAGTGCGGCGCGAGCAGGCGATCGAGTCGCTGCTGACACGGATGTCGGTCCGCTTCTCCACCGCCGACGGCGACCCCTGGCTGATGGGCGTGCTGATCACGTGCTCAGCACCGCGGCAGGCGACTGCGATCGAGCAGATTCTGATGCCGTCACCGTGACCGGCGTGGCGCCGCGGTTGCCCGCCGCCAGGATCGCGATCAGCGCCGGGCCGAAGAACCACGGCAGGTACAGGTAGAACCAGTATTCGAGCGCCAGCTCGACGCCGATCAGGATCGCGGCGACGGCCGCGCAGAGACCGACGAGGTCCCCGCGCCGCGGCACCACAGCCAGCGTGAGCGCCAGCGCGAGCGCGCCCACAGCGACGAGCTTCTGCTCCCAGTGCAGGTTCCAGTAGCCCCAGATCGAGAACGGGGCGTTGCGCGTCGCCTGATAGGCGACGGTGCGCTGCCACAGCAGGCTTAGCGACGTGTGCCCGATGAGCGGGATCGCGGCCAGGCGCCGCGGCGACGAGTACCCCGGCGCCAAAGGCGACCAGCGCCCGGGTGCGCCCGGTCGAGCGCTCGCGAAGGCCGTGCGTCGCGAAGACCGGGAGCAGTGCCAGCGGCGCGAACTTCGCGAGTCCCGCCAGCCCCGCGGCGAGTCCGCGGGCCGCGCCCGCCGCGGGCCGCGTCCCGTAGCTCGCGGCGAGGATCGCGGCGAGCACGAGCGCGCCGACCAGCGCGTCGTTCGAATCGCTCTCGAGCGCGTAGATCGTGAAGGGGAACGAGCACCAGCGCCCACGCCAGGGCGAGGCCGAGCGTCGGCCCGCGCAGACGACGGCCGATCAGGAACAGCAGCGCGCAGCGCAGCAGGTCGAAGAAGACGGCGGCGCCGTGTGCCGCGGGCAGGTCGTCCCAGCGCCCGCTCCAGCCGAAGATCTGCTCGAAGGGCACATACGCCTCGTAGTCGACCGGGCCGTAGGTGTCGCCGTGTTCGTTGTCCGCCGGGAAGCTGCAATAGATCGCGCGGCCGTCGACGATCCGCTGCGCGCCGATGACGCCCGCGTAGCCGACGTCGATCACGTTGCCGTCGGTCACGTTCAGCGCGACGCGGAAGCGCGAGCAGGAACAGCACCCCCGACGGCGAGCACGCGCGGGCACGAGAGCGGATCCGCACGTCGGGCTTCGCGGGCGCTGCGCGGCGCAGTAGCAGCAGCATGCGGACCAGCAGGTAGACCAGCGGCGGGTAGGCGAGCGGCACCGAGGCGTCGATGCCGCGCATGATCGAAGAAGGCGAGCGACACCGAGAGCGACAGGAGCGCCAGCAGGTCGAGGTTCGCAGCGACAGCGGCGGCGGAGGCGCGCGAACGGCAGCAGGAAGATCAGGCACAGCGGCAGCCAGACGTAGAGCGCGTTGACGTGCTCGCCGAAGCGCCCGGGTAGCCGCGCGCCATCGTCCACGCGACCTGGGTGCCGCTCCACGCTTCGACACGCGGCCGTCCGGCGTCGAGATCACCTGGCCGACCTCGCCGCCGTACGGCGCGTAGAAGCTCGACCTGCCAGCGCGCGGCGCCCTTCAGGAAGACCGCCGATAGGCGCCGCGGGTGTTCGGCGCGCACCTCGCGCACCAGCGGCACGCGCCGGCGATCGCGAGCACTCCTTCGAAGAGCGGCGCCCGTCGGCGGCGATTCGCTGTGATCTCGACCTGGACCGGCGCGAGGGAGGCTCGTCGTGCGGCCCGGGACCGCGGCGCGGCGCCCGCCGCAGACGGCGCGGCGGCCAGCACGCCGGCGCGAGCGCGATGGTCAGCGGCGCAGGGGCCGCACGATCCCGAGCCTAGCGGTGGGCTAGACGCCGAAGTAGCGGTGGACGAGCTCGCGCACGTCGCGGATCGCCCACTGCTCGCGGTCGGCGACGTTCGCCTCGAGCCCCTGAAAATCAGCGGCGCGAGCGAGTCGCTGCGGTGCAGCGACCCGTGGCTGCCGCCGCCGACGTGGTCCTGACCGCCCCAGTCGGTGAACTCCCAGCCGGGCGCGGCGGAGACCAGGACCTCGCCCGAGGTCGGGCAGCTGAGCGCAGACCAGCAGCGCGCGAGCGCGTCGGGGTAGTCGGGCGTCTCGAGCACCGGCCGTCGACGCGCGCGCCGAGCACCGCAAGGGCGCCGTCCAGATGCCAGGTCCCACTGCGCCGTCGTGCACCGCGCCGCCCGGGCGGAAGCGCAGCTCGCCACGCGCGGCGCTTGCGATGACGCTTCGCGCGGGCGTTCATCGGCGTCGTGCTCGAGCCAGATCACGAGGTCGACCCCGTCGAGCGCGAGCACCCGGCCGGCGACCGAGGCGCGCATCGCGTCGCGCCCGGGGGCGCGAGCGCGTAGACCATTGCCGCGCGCTGGGACGGGCAGACCGCGATCCGTGCCTCGGCGCCCTCCTCGCGCCTGCGACGGCCCGGCTCGAGCACCCCCAGCGCCGCGAGCTCGTCCTGCAGCGAGAGCGTCGTCGGTGACCGGTGCCTGCGAGTGGTCGGCCATCACGATCACCGCGTGCTCGTCCAGGAAACGCTCGACGCCGCCGCCGGCATTCATCACCCGCGCGAGCTGCAGGTCGGCCTGCGCGAGGCTCTGCAGCTGGCCCTCGGGCCCGCGCTTGTGGGAGACCCAGTCATTGTCGGGGAGCGAGAGCAGCAGGAAGTCGAAGAGGTCGTTCTCGACGAGGAACGAGCTGACACAAGCCGTGTGACGGTCGCGCATGCCGGGCATCCCGAGCCCCGACCGGCACCCGGTTCGCCGCGATGAGAACAGGTCGGCGTAGAACAGCTCGTGCGGCCCCATCACGGGGTGGCGCATCATCGTCGAGGCAACGCGCGAGAGCGGATTGTCGCGCTGGGGCTCGTGCAGGTGGCGACCGCGGTAGATCAGGTAAGTCGTGCACGCGGTGTGCAGCGCCGCATCGTCGAGCGACTCGAAGAGCGTCGGCGTCTCGGCCGCGAGGTGCGCGCGGTTCATGTTGTAGATCGTGTCCGTCAGCTGCTGGCCGAAGCCGAAGCGCTGCGCCGAGCGGAAGCTCGAGCCGTATTCGACGTAGCGGCCCTCCACGCGGTCATACCAGTTCATCCCTGGTATCAGGTGGCGGTCCTGGGCCACGCCGGTGGTGATCGACGCGGCGGCCACCGGCGTCACCGACGGAAACGCCGAGACGCAGTCGGGGATGTAGCCACCCCGCTCGATGATCCGCTCGAGCACGGGAGCGGTGCCTGCGGCGATCGCGCGGTCGAGCATCTCGCTCGCCATCGCGTCGATCACGCAGAGGACGAGCTTGCGCCGGTCGCTCACCGCCCGAGGATCCGCAGGCCCGCGTAGCGCTCGCCGTCACCGGAGCGGCTACGGATCAGCCACCAGACGAGGACCGCGAGCAGGACGTAGCCGAGGGGGTGCAGGGCGCACACGAGCAGCGCGGCGAGGAGCGCCGTCGAGTCGAGGTAGACCGTCAGCGCGTTGCGGGCCGCACGATCGGCGAGCCGCCTGCGCACGCGGGCGACGAGCGGACCAACGGCGCGCTCACCGGCCAGAGCGCACAGCAGGCCGCCGATGATCCCCGGCCACCAGGTCTCTCCGTGGGCGGCCAGCGTGCCCGCGAAAAGCAGCGCGCCGGCACCGAGCGCGATGCCGGTCAGGGCCGACGCGAACGGGTCGCCGCCGGCGAGCGGGCGCTCCTCGGTTGCCGGCCGGTCGAGCAGGATCTGCACGGCGTACGAGGCGACCAGCACGACCGTCACGACGAGCAGCCAGACGCCGCTGTCCAGAAAGCTGAACGGCTTCCCGGCAAAGCTCACGCCGAGATCGCCGCCGCGTGCGAAGGCGCCGGCGAGCAGTAGCGGCAGGAACGGCCGAATGCCGCACGCCGCCGCAAGGCCGATGCCAAGTCCTATGTCGAAGAACAGTCCATGCATGGTGCGGTGCTAGCTTCCGCCCAGGGGGGTCTCGACGATAGTCGACGCGGGCGGCGTCGAGCGAGGTTCCCGTGGCGGGGCGGCGAAATGAACGTGAAGCGATGAGCGGCGCAGGCAAAGAGAGCAAAGCGGGCGGCGAGAGCCGTGTTGCGCATGAACTGGCGCGCTACGAGACGCTGTTCGCGCGGCGCACCGGGTCGATGAAGAGCTCGGCGATGCGCGACATGATGGCGCTCACCGAGCGCGACGACCTGATCTCGCTCGCCGGCGGCCTGCCGGACACCCGCAGCTTCCCCCAGGGGCTGTTCGCCGACCTGATGGGCGCGGTGGCAACCCGCGCCGAGGCCGCGCTGCAGTACGGGCCGACCGAGGGCCTGGCCGCGACGCGCGGCTGCATCCGCGAGGTGATGGCCGCCGAGGGAACGATCGTCGACGAGGCCGACCTGATCGTCACGACCGGCGGCCAGCAGGTCCTGGACCTCGTCTGCCGAGCCCTGATCGATCCCGGCGACGTGATCGTCACCGAGGCACCGACGTACCCCGGGGCGCTGCCGACCTTCACCGCCTACGAGGCGCGGATCGAGCAGGTCGACCTCGACGGCCGCGGAATGCCCGTCGACACGCTCGAGGAACGCCTCGACGCGCTCGACGCGCAGGGACTGCGGCCGAAGTTCATCTATGCGATCCCGTCGTTCCAGAATCCGGGCGGCGAGACAATGACGCTCGCGCGACGCCGACGGCTCGTCGAGCTCGCCCGCGAACGCGAGCTGCTGATTCTCGAGGACAACCCCTACGGGATGCTGCGCTACGAGGGGGAGGCTCTGCCGACGCTGCACACGCTCGACGCGGAGTACGGGTCGCCGGGGATGGTGATCTACCTCGGGACCTTCTCGAAGATCATCGCGCCGGGACTGCGGCTCGGCTGGGCGCTCGCCCCGCGGCCTGTGCTCGAGAAGCTGAACCTCGCCAAACAGGGCGCCGACCTGTGCTCGTCGCCGGTCACGCAGATGTTCGTCGCCGAGCTCTTTGCACGCACGAGCCCGCAGGGCGGCCCGCTCTGGCTCGACTACGTCGCGCGCCTGCGCGACCTCTACCGCGCCCGGCGTGACGCGATGCTCGCGGCGCTGACCGAGCAGTTCGCCGGCACGGCGCGCTGGACGCGGCCGGAGGGCGGGATGTTCGTCTGGCTCACCCTCGACGGCGCGGTCGACACGAGCGACCTGCTGATCCGCGCGCGAGAACGGCACGGCGTCGCCTTTGTGCCGGGCCGCGCGGCGTTCGCCGACGGCGTGCGCGGCGCGCGGTCGATGCGCCTGAACTTCGCCGGCGCCGACGAGCACGACCTGCGTGAGGCCGTGCGGCGGATCGGCGTCGCCACGGGAGAGCAGCTCGAGCTGCTCGGCGCGCTCAGCGGCCGGCGTGCCCCGCAGGACCGCGGCGAGGGCGCGCAGGTCGTCCCGCTGCCGACGCGTGAGACCGACGCACGCGGCCGGGCCGGCCTGTGAGCCGCGTAGCGGTGCTGCGCGGCGGACGCTCGCTGGAGCGCGCCGTGTCGATGAACTCCGGCGCACAGGTCGCACAGGCACTCGAACAGCTCGGCCACGAGGTTCTCGCCATCGACCCGGGCTCCGGCCTGGTCGAGGAGCTGCTCGCCCGGCAGGTCGATTGCGCGTTCGTCGCGCTGCACGGGCGCGAAGGTGAGGACGGCACCCTGCAGGCGGCGCTGGAGGCGGCCGGCATCCCCTACACCGGCTCGGGCCCCGCCGCCTGCGCACTGTGCAGCGACAAGGACCTCGCCAAGCGCCTGCTCGCCGCCGCGGGCCTGCCGACGCCGCCCGCGCGGACGCTTGCCGAGCGCGCGATCCGCGAGTTCGGTGCGGCCGCCGCGCTCGGGCGAGTCGCCGAGGACGTCGGGCCCGACCTGATCGTCAAGCCCGTCCACGGCGGCTCGGCAATCGGCGTCAAGCGCGTGGACTCGGCGCAGGAGCTGCCCGCTGCGCTCGCCGGCACGTTCGCATACGACGACCGCGTGCTGATCGAGCGGCGGATCAGCGGCCGCGAGCTAGCCGTCGCGGTGCTCGGCGACGGCGAACGCGCGCAGCCGCTGCCGGTGGTCGAGATCCTGCCGCGGGGCGCCGGGGACTACGACTACGACGCACGCTACGCCATCGGCGGTGCCAGCTTTCGCTGCCCCGCGGACCTCGACGCGGGTCTCGCCGCGGAGCTTGCGCAGATCGCGCTGGAAGCCCATGCACTGCTTGGCTGCCGCGCGCTCTCGCGCGTCGACATGCTGCTCGACGAGCCCGGCCGGCCGTGGGTCCTGGAGGTCGACGCGGTGCCCGGGATGACCGAGACCAGCCTCCTGCCGCAGGCCGCTGCGGCCGCCGGCATCGAGTGGCCCGAGGTCGTGCGGCGCGTCCTGGAGGCCGCGCTCGCCTAGCCCTGGCCCGAGGCGAAGTCCTCGGGCGAGACCTGGTCCAGGAAGGCCTTGAACTTCTCGACCACGTCGCCCTCGTCGGGCGCCTCGCCCTCTTGGTCGACTTCGATGCCGACCTCGGCGAGCAGGTCGTCGGCGGCATAGATCGTCGCGCCGCAGCGAACAGCGACGGCGATCGCGTCAGAGGGCCGGCAGTCCACTTCAATCGTGCGTCCCTCGACACTGAGCGTCATCACCGCGAAGAAAACGTTCTCGCGGACCTCGGTGACCGTGATCTGGACGCAGGTGGCCTCCAGCTCGCCCAGCATCTCGACGATCAGGTCGTGGGTCAGCGGGCGCGCGGGCTCTTGGCCCTGCAGGCGCATCATGATCGAGGCGGCCTCGTGCGAGCCGATCCAGATCGGCAGGAAGCGCCGTCCCTCGACGGTCTTCAGCAACACGATCGGCTGCTTGCCGACCATGTCGAAACTGACTCCGTAGATCACCATCTCCTGCATCCGCGCCTCCAGAGCCGACAGGGACCGGTGCCCAAAGCCGACACCGGGAGTATAGGTTCGCTGCGAGCCTCCCTAGGCCCTCCCGCGCGGCGGCGTTCAGTCAGGGGAGCGGAAGCTCCAGAGCTTGTTGCCGATGAAGTTCAGCGGCATCGACAGCAGCACGGCGATCGCCTGAGCGACGACCTTCCCGAGGCCGACGTCCTCGACGAAGATCGTCAGCGCCACCTGGCTGAACGCGAACGCCACCAGGCTGACAACCAGGAACCGGGCGGCCTGGCCGTGCGGGCGACTGTGGGTCGCGTCGAACGTCCAGTGGCGGTTCATGAAGAAGTTGTTCGCCACCGCGACCAGCCAGGCGAACGCCGACGCGACGTGGTACTCGAGGCCGAGCCCTTCCGCGAGGGCGGCATAGACCAGCAGGTTGACGACGAAGCCGACCCCCCCGACGATGCCGAAGCGCATCAGCTGGAGCCAATTTTCCGGCCGACGCATACCGTGCACCAGCCGCATATGAGGCCGTACTTCGACGACGCGAACCTCGTCGTGCATGGTCGCAAGGTTAGCGCCGTGGGCGGTGGCCGCTCGGCGCTAGCCTGAGTTCATGGCCCCCCGGCGCCTCGCAGTGTCTGCTGCCTGCCTTGCCGTGCTCGCGTGCGCCGGCTGCGGCGCCTCGGGCTCACCGGTCAAGCTGGCCTCGCGCGCGGCGATTGGCGCGCCCCCAGAACCGGCCCATGAGGTGCGCGACCCACAGGAAGCATCGAGCTATCCGGTACCCGCCGGGACGCCACACGCCAAGGCGGCGAGCCCCGAATCCCTGAGCGTCGCCGCCGGGGCGCCGTCCAACGCGGAAGTCCAGAACGAGCTGAGCGCCGTCAACGCCGCCGAACGGAGCGCGAAAGCGAATGAACCCCAGCACCTCACGCCCGTGCCCGGGGGCATGTCAATCCCGGGTTCCGGCGCGCTGCCGATCCCGACCAACGTTCCCGCGGTGGTCCAGCGGGTGATCGCCGGGGCGAACGCGATCGCGGATTTCCCGTACGTCTACGGCGGCGGCCACGCGTCGTTCATCGACTCCGCCTACGACTGCAGCGGTTCGGTCAGCTACGCCCTAGCCGCCGGCGGCCTGCTCAGCGCTCCCGAGGACTCCACGATGCTGGAGAGCTGGGGCGCGCCCGGGCCCGGCAAGTACATCACCGTCCTGGCGAACGCAGGCCACGCGTACATGTACGTCGACGGGGTGCTTTACGACACCGCGGGGCGCAGCGGGCCGTACGCATCGCGCTGGCAGATCGGCGCGGTCGACAATGCGGGCTTCGTCGCCCGCCACTGGCCGGGCCTCTAGCGCCGCGCGTGGTGCGCCGCGCGAGCGCGGCGGCGGCGGACATGGCGACGGTGAGGCTGCGCCGCCTGCGCGGTGTGCAGCGCCGCGGTCAGCAGCGCAAGCGTTTCGTGCGAAGTCTCGCCGACGTACGGCAGGTACTCAGGACCCGCGGCGCCGACCGGCAGAATCCCGAGCTCGAGGTGCGGCGCAGACGAAATGCCGACGTCGCCGCACCCGACCTCGGCGATCGGCTGGCCGGCGAGCACGCGTGTGCCGACGGGGACCAGGTCGGGGGCGGCGTGGCCGTAGTAGACGTAGCGCCCGTTCAGCGGACCGCCTTCGACTTTCAGGATCGGCGCGTAGGGGCCGAACCCGTCGATTCCCTCGTGCACGATCGTGCCCGTCGCAACCGCGACCTCGACCAGGTTGCGCCCGCACTGGTTGGCGTTGCCGCCCAGGTCGACGCCCATGTCCAGCGTCCACCAGCTGCGCGGCGCGACGTGCGAGAGCGGATAGAGCGGAAAGACGAAGCCGAGCCTGCTCTGCGGGTACGGGCTGGACTTGTAGATCGGGCCGATCACGCCGGGCTTTTCGTTCGCGCCCGGGACCGGCGGAGTGGTCGGGGTCGGGACGCCGGCGCCGCCGGAGACCGGTGAAGAGCTGGCGTCGCCGAACGCGGGCAGCGCAAGCAGCGCAGTCAACGCAAGAACCAATGCTGCGGTGATTGTCCAGTGCCGACGCACTTTGCCCTTCCTGGTCGGCCTACGGGGTTAGCTGACGGGCTAGCGCTCAATGCGCTTCCCGCGGATCACCGCGGAACTCGCCCCAACAACATCGGGTCCCCCGCTCGCCGGTACATACCGGCGACTCGGCAGAAAACGACACTAGCGCATCGTCTCGCCGGATGGTGCAGCTCTACGTACTGCCCGCGTACAGTTCGTGCAGGAGTGCGTCGACGATTGCCGACGTCTCGTGATAGGCCGGGCAGCAGGTCTGCGCGCCTGGCGGCGTGAGACCAAGCTCGATGTGCGGCCCCGAGGACTCGCCGACGATCCCGCAGCCGACCTCGGCGATCGGCTCGCCGGCTTCGACGTGCGTGCCGACGGGCACGAGCGCCGGGTAGGCGTGGCCGTAGTACATGTACCAGCCGGCATACGGCCCGGCTTCGAGCCGCACGACCGGCGCGGCGGGCCCGAATCCGGGGATTCCCTCGCGTACCACCGTGCCCGCGGTGACTGCGACCTCGACCGCCGCCGCGCCGCAGGCCGCCGAGTGCGTCGCGATGTCGACGCCCTGGTCTTCGTCCCAGGTCGACGGCCCCCAGGCGATGGTGACCGGCTGAATCGGGAAGTACCAGCCTTCGCCGCCGGCGATCGTCCCCGAGCTGCGTTCGAAGCTCTGCGCCGTGTTGCCTGTCGGGACCTGCAGGCCCGCGTCCCGGGCGCGCTTGAGTTCTTCCTCGACCTGGGCGTTGGAAGCCGCCCCCGGGGCGACGCTCGACCCGCCCGCACCCTTGGCCGGGGTCGGCGTGCCCGCTCCGGCGCCGGTCACGGGACCGACCTTCCCCGAGACCTCTTTGGCGCGGAGCCTGCCGGTGTCGCGCGGCGGCGCCGGGATGTGGCGGGGGCGAGTCACCGGATGGGCCCCGATCGGCTTCTTGACCGCGGCGTTCGTGCTCGTCGCATGCTGCTGCGCTGCGCCACAGGCGGCGAGAGTGAAAGAGAGCAGAAGAATGGGGCCAGCCAGCGCGCGGCGAAGCATCGCGCGGATCTTAGAGCCGGAGTTTGCAGGCGGCGCCGGGTGCCAAGGCAATCGCGGACGGCCGTGGAACTTATACTTTCGCGACCCGAGAGGGGTGAGTTTCTAAACAGGAGGCAGGAGGATGCGCAAGCTGATCGCATCCCTGTTCGCGTTGGTAGTCGCGGCGGGGTTGTTGGCGGGCTGTGGAAGCAGCGAAAGCAGCTCGAGCAGCAGCAATACGAGTACGAGCTCGAGTACGACGATCCCGACGCAGTCGGTCGACTCGACGATCGCCGCGACGGTCCCGTCGAACTACAAGAGCAAAGGGACCCTGATCGTCGGCACCGAAGCGCAGTACGCACCGAACGAGTTCGTCGAAAACGGCCAGATCGTCGGCATGGACCCCGACCTGATGAAGGCCATCGGCGAAGTCATCGGGCTGAAGACGCAGATGCAGGAAGCCCAGTTCACGGGCATCATCCCGGGGATCCAGTCCGGTAAGTACGACGTCGGCGCCTCGTCGTTCACGATCACCAAAGAACGCGAAAAGGTGGTCGACTTCGTGAGTTACTTCAAGGCGGGTATCTCCTTCTTCGCCAAGAAGGGGACCAACCCCGGCGTTGAAACCGTCGCCGACCTCTGCGGTAAGACCGTCGCCGTCGAGAAAGGCACCGTCGAGGCCGAAGAAGTCGAAAAACAGAACGCGAAGTGCAAGGCCGAAAAGAAGCCGGAAATCAAAGCCGAAGTCTTCCCGGGCCAGAGCGAGGTCAACCTTGCGCTGTCCAGCGGGCGGGCACAGGTCGCGATGGCCGACTCGCCCGTTGCCGCCTACCAGATCAAGCAGTCCAACGGCGGCTTCGTGCTGGTCGGCAAAACGTACGCCTTCGCGCCCTACGGCATCGCGCTCAAGAAGGGCGGCGGGCTCGCCCAACCGTTCCAGGCTGCTCTGAAGAAGCTGATCGCCAACGGCACCTACATGAAGATCCTCGAAAAGTGGGGGATCCAGGAAGGCGCGATCACGGAACCGAAGATCAACCCCGAAAGCTAGGCAGGATCCGCGGTGTCAACGCCTGACGCCGCCGGAGCACCGCCCCCCGGGATGCAGGGCATCCCGGGGGAGCCGGTCGCTGAGATCAAGGCCGTCCCGCTCAAGCACCCGGGGCGCTGGATCGGCGCGCTCGTCGTGCTGATCCTGCTGGCCGTCTTCGTGCGGTCGCTGCTGACGAACCCCAACTTCGAATGGAGTGTCGTCGGCCACTACTTCTTCAACACGCTCGTCCTAAAAGGGATCCTCGTCACCATCGAGCTGACGGTCCTGGCGATGCTGATCGGTGTGGCGCTCGGCATCGTGCTCGCGATCATGGGGGCGGCCATCAACCCGCTGGTCTCGGGTGCGAGTTGGCTCTACATCTGGTTCTTCCGCGGCACCCCGCTGATCGTCCAGCTCTTCTTCTGGGAGTACATCGCGGCCGTCTACCCGAAGCTCGGCCTCGGGATCCCGTTCGGCCCGGCGCTCATCCACCCCGATACCAACGTGCTGATCAGCGGTTTCAGGGCGGGCCTGCTCGGCCTCGCCCTCAACGAGGGCGCCTACATGGCCGAGATCGTGCGTGCCGGGATGCTCTCCGTCGACGAGGGACAGACGCAAGCCGCCCAGTCACTCGGGCTCTCGCGTGGCCAGTCGCTGCGGAAAATCGTTCTTCCGCAGGCGATGCGCGTGATCATCCCGCCGACCGGCAACGAGACGATCTCGATGCTCAAGAACACCGCGCTCGTGTCGTTCATCGGGGTCGCCGAGCTGTTCCACGTGACCGAAAACATCTACTCGAAAAACTTCAAAATCCCGCCGCTGCTCGTGATGGCCAGCATCTGGTACCTGCTGATGACGAGCATCCTGTACGTCGGGCAGTACTTCCTCGAGAAACGCTTCGCCCGCGGCTCGGTTCGGCTCAACGTGCGTCACGGCCAGTGATGGAGGGTTCGGCTTCAGGACCGCCGATGCTGGACGCCGAAGAGGTCCACAAGCGTTTCGGTGCCAACGAGGTGCTCAAGGGCATCACGCTGCGCGTCCGGCGCGGAGAAGTGATGTGCCTGCTCGGCCCTTCCGGATCCGGCAAGTCGACTTTCCTGCGCTGCATCAACCACCTCGAGAAGATCAACGCCGGCCGCCTCAAGGTCGACGGGGAGCTCGTCGGCTATCGCGAACGCGACGGACGCCTCTACGAACTGCGCGAGCGGGAGATCATCCGCAGCCGCTCGGAGATCGGCATGGTCTTTCAGCACTTCAACCTCTTCCCGCACATGACGGCTCTCGAGAACGTCAGCTGCGCGCCCGTGTCGGTGAAGAACATTCCGCGCGGCCAGGCCGACCAGCGAGGCCGCGAACTACTCGAGCAGGTCGGCCTGGCCGACAAGATCGACGCCTATCCGGTGTCGCTCTCGGGCGGCCAGCAGCAGCGCGTGGCGATCGCCCGCGCGCTCGCGATGGACCCGAAGCTGATGCTCTTCGACGAGCCGACCTCGGCGCTCGATCCGGAGCTCGTCGGCGAGGTCCTCGCGGTCATGAAGCAGCTGGCCGCGGCAGGGATGACGATGATCGTCGTCACGCACGAGATCGGCTTCGCCCGCGAGGTCGCCGACCAGGTCGTCTTCATGGACGGGGGAGTCGTCGTCGAGGCCGGACCGCCGGACGATGTTCTGCTGCGCCCGCAGCACGAGCGCACGCGCTCGTTCCTCTCGAAGGTCCTCTAGCCGAGCGCGGCTTCGAGCCGCTCGATCGCCTGCGGCAGGTCGGCGCGGCCGAATCCGAGCCGCACGTGGTCATCGACCCCGTAGACCGATCCCGGCAGCAGCAGCACGCCCGCGTCACGCGCGAGTCCTTCGCACCAGCCGCGGACGTCGTCGATCCCGTGCACGCGGGCGAAACCGGTCGCGCCCGCAACCGGTCGTGTCCAGGTCAGCAGGTCGCTGCGGCGCTCCAGCAGCCCGTCGATGAGCGGCAGGTTGCGCTGCACCGTCGCGAGGCTGCGCCCGGTCAGCGCGTCGTTGTGGCGCAGCGCGAGCGCGACGAGCAGTTCGGAGGGGGCGCTCGAGCAGATCGTCGTGTACAGCTTCAGCTCGCGCATTCGTCGCAGCAGCTCACTGTCGCGGCAGGCGACCCAGGCGATTCGCAGGCCCGGCAGGCCCTGCGCCTTGGAGACGGCCCCGAGCGAGATCGCCCGCTCGTAGCGCTCGACCCCGGCGGGCAGCTGCCGGGCACCGTGCTCCAGGCCACGGTAGACCTCGTCGCAGAGCACCGGGATCTCGCGCTCGGCGGCGACTTCGAGAACGCCGGCAAACTCCTCTTCGCCGAGCGAATGCCCCGTCGGATTGTGCGGGCTGTTGAGGTAGATCAGCCGCGTGTTCGCGCCGATCAGTTCGCTGAGCTCTCCGCGCCGATGCGCCCAGCCGTCCTCGCTGCGGCGCAGCCACGGAATGACCGCCGCACCCGCGCTGCGCGCGAGCGCCGGCGGCGAGCCGTAACAGGGCATCTCGACTATCGCTTCATCGCCGGGCTCGAGCAGCGCGTGGAAGGCGAGGAACAGTGCCTCCTCGGCCGCCGCGACGCTCAGCACGTCCTCGACCCCGACGCCTCGGTAGAGACCCGCGACGGCGTCGCGCAGCTCGGCCGAACCCGCGACCTCCGTGTAGCCCAGGCGCAGGTCGAGCATCCGTCGCTCGGCGCCCGGCTCAAAGGCGATCAGCTCGTGCAGCGCCATCGACTCGCAGTCGCTGCTGGAGAGCATCAGCTCGGCCGTGAACTCCCAGCGCTCGTAGTAGCGCTCGATCTCGAATGGCGCGATTCTCATGGGACGATCCTAAGGCCCGGTCATCATCCCGCCGGACCTTCCCCCAAAGGAGAACTTGTATGCGCACGATCACGATCCTGCTCGCCGTCGCCGCGCTGGCCGCCGCCGGTTGCGGCTCGTCGAACTCGAGTTCTGCTGCGTCGAGCTCGACCACCTCGACAACGAGCGCCGGCGCGGCTACCGCGAAATTCGCGATCCACGCCGGGCTCGCCGCCGGCACCTTCTACCAGTTCATCTACAAGCCGCTCAAGAAGGGTGAACTGCAGAAACCGCTCGACCACAAGTTCACCGCGATCAAGGCGGTCGCGGCAGCCGCTTTCATCGCCCGCGAGGCGACTGTCGCCGCCGGTTATGCGAAGGACGTACCCGCGCTGGCGAAGGCTGCCGCCGCCGTGGCCGGGCTGGCCGCCGCGGTCAAGGGCGGCGTCAGCCTCTCGAAAGTCGATCCGTCGCTCGAGACGACCGGCAAGAGCGAAGCCGAAAAGGCCAAGCAGGGAGCAAAGGAAGCCGGCTCTCCGCTGGTCGAAAAGGCGGGCTCGATCGGCGGCCTGTAGCCCCCCTCACGCCGTCGCATGGATCAGGCCGTTGACGATCATCCACACGCCGGCGACGTAACAGATGACGATCAGCAGCGTCCGGCCGTGGCGGGCCAGCCACTCGTTGAAGCGATCGAGCACCCGTCCCGCCTGTTCGGGGAAGATCGCGAGCCCAACTGCCGGGACCTCGATCATCCAGAGCATGATCGCGACGACGATCAGCAGCTGGATCAGCTTGCGCGGCTCGGGGACCGATTGTCCGGAAATCGCCTTCACGGCGCCGATGAACTGCGGCGAGGGCAGCGCGTAGAGAGTCACGCCGAGCAGCAGAAGCAGCGGCACACTGTTCATCGCCCGTTCGATTTTTGATTCGCCCTTCGGTTCCTTGGGCTTGTCCGGGCGACGGCGATGACGCTGCAGGTAGATGCCGACGAGCACCAGCGCGAACCCGATGACGAGCTGCAGCAGCCCGCTGCTGTGCTGGTGCTTGGGCGAGCTCAGGTCGGCCGCCGTGAAGATCTCGAGGATCGCGAACCCGACGGCGTAGGTTGTTACTGCGGCCGCCGACACGAAGATCGCAAAGCGGCTGCGCACTTTGTCGCCCGCCGCAATCGCGACCGCGACCGCGAGCGCCGGCGGGTAGACCGAGCCAAGCAGCGCGAGCGTGATCGCCTGGCTGGGCACCTCAGCGCCGGCCGCGCTCGTCGATCGCGCGCAGCAGCCGCTGCGTTTTCCGGTTGCGCACGATCGCCGCATCGAGCAGCGGCTCGGTCACTCCGCGGAGCATCGACATCGCGATCCAGCGCCGCGGGCGGATCACACGCGGCCGGCGCCGTTCAATCGCGTCGGCGATCGCCAGGCCGGCCTGCGCCGCCGGCAGTCGCCGGCGCAGCGGCGCGGGAAGGGCGCCGAGCAGCTCGTCGGCAAGCGGGTCGCCGTCCAGCGCGTCTTTGACCATGTCGGTGTCGATGAAACCGAAGTAGGCAACCGTCACGCCGACCCCGGCCGGCGCCAGCTCGGCCCGCAGCGCGCGGCCGAACTGCTCGACGGCGGCCTTGCTCATCGCGTAGGGCGCCTCGGCCATGCCGTTCGCGAAGGCGTAGATCGATGAGATCAGGACGATCTGGCCGCCGGCCTCGGTTACCGGGCCGAGCGCCGCCGAGACGGTGCGGTGCACGCCCGAGAGGTTGACCTCGAGCACGCGCTCGAAACGCTCAGACGAGGTCCTGCGGAAGGTCGTGGGCGTGAGCGCGACGCCTGCGTTCGCGATTACCACGTCGAGCCGGCCGAACCGGTCGACGGTCTGCGCCACGGCCCGCTGCATCGCTCCCGCATCGGTCACGTCGCCGGCGATCGCGAGAGCCCGGTCCGGCGGGAGCGATTCGGCGGCGCGCGAGCACTCCTCGCCGTCGACGTCGACGAGCGCGACGCGCGCACCCCGGCGGCTCAGCTCGTGCGCCGTGGCGAGGCCGATGCCGCGCCCGGAGCCGGTGATCAGCGCGACGCGCCCGCTCAGCGGGAAGTTGGACATCGCGACAATCTCCCAGACCGGGGAGACCGCTCAGCGCAGCCCGACGCTGTAGCCCGCGTCCTTGAGGCTGCGGACCACGCTGTCGGTGTGCGCGCGGCCGCGCGTCTCGAGCGTCAGCTCGACGCCCGTCTCGCGGACGTGGAGCTCGACGGCCTCCCGGACATGCTCGAGGGTCACGAGGTTCGCGCGCGTCTCGGCGACCAGCGCGAGCAGTTCCGACAGTCCGCCCGGGCGATCCGGAACGTAGGTGAACAGGCGAACGCGCCGGCCCTCCTCGGTTTCGCGGCGCCGCAGCAGCGAAGCGAGCAGCCCGCCGTCGACATTGCCACCGGAGACGATCGCGACCGTGTCGTGTCCATCGGGCGTCACGAGGCCCGCGAGCAGCGCAGCCACGCCGACCGCGCCGGCCCCCTCCGAGACGAGCTTGCAGCGCTCGGCGAGGAAGACCATCGCGTCTGCGATCTGGTCCTCGTCGACGGTGATCACGTCATAGAGGAGGTGCTCGACCAGCGGCAGAGTGAAGTGGCCGGGACGCTTGATCGCGATGCCGTCGGCGATCGTCGGCCGCGCGCGCTCGACGCCACCGGGGCTTTCCGCGTACGGCGCGCAGGCCTGCGCCTGAACGCCGATCACCTTCGCCCGCACGCCGCGGCGCTGCAGCGCGATCGCGAGCCCGCTGGCAAGTCCGCCCCCGCCGAGCGGCACCAGCACGGTCGAGAGGTCCTTGACCTGGTCGGCGAGCTCGAGCCCGAGCGTGCCCTGCCCGGCGATCACATCGAGGTCGTCGAACGGGTGCACG
Organism: uncultured Solirubrobacteraceae bacterium; assembly: GCA_963699425.1. Classification (GTDB taxonomy): domain Bacteria; phylum Actinomycetota; class Thermoleophilia; order Solirubrobacterales; family Solirubrobacteraceae; genus Palsa-744. Next base: position 532,979 of record CAVOTS010000001.1, read on the forward strand.
AGCGTCGCGCCGCTCTCCGCGGCGAGCTCTCGCGCCAGGGCGAGGCCCTCGTCGACCGACGCGCCCTCGAGGCGCACGACGGCGCCGAGCCGCTCGACCGCCGCGACCTTCGAGGCCGGGGCGTCGATCGGCATGAAGACTTCACAGCGCACGCCGCGCATTCGCGCCGCCTGCGCGAGCGCCCGGGCGTGATTGCCGGCGCTGGCCGTGACCAGCCCGGCCTCGGCGGCGTCGCCCAGGCGCCGGACCTTGTTCAGGGCGCCGCGGATCTTGAACGCTCCCGTCAGCTGCAGGCACTCGGCCTTGAGCAACACGGGCGCCCCGAACCGCTCGCTGAGATCGGCCGATGCGAGGGTCGGCGTGCGCACGACGTCCTCGCCGAGGGTGGCCTGCGCTGAGACCGGGTCGATCCGTGCGATCAGCTGCTCGGCGTCGAGCTCTTCAGAGCGTGCATGGGCCATACCGCGAAGGTAGCCGTTGCGCGCCCGCCGCGGCGAATGTAGGTTCCCGCCGTGCACGAGCTCGCGGACATCGCCGATCAGCTGACGGCGCTGATCGGCCCAGCCGACGGCGAACCGGTCCCGCTCGAGGGCGGGATCACGAACCGCAACCTGCTCGTGACGGCCGGCGGCGAGCGCTACGTCGTGCGCCGCCCGGGCAAGGACACCGAGCTGCTGGGGATCGACCGCACGGCCGAGATCGAGGCGAATCGTGCCGCGGCGCGGGTCGGCATCGCGCCGGGAGTCATCGGCATGGCCGGCGAATGTCTGGTCACGCGCTTCGTCCCCTGCCGCGCGCTGCACGAGGGCGAGCTCGCCCGGCGCGCCGGCGAGCTCGGCGAACAGCTGCGCCGCTTCCACGACTGCGGGGTGCAGCTCACCGCGACCTTCGACGTCGGCTCACTGCTCGACCACTACGAGCGGCTGGCGCTCGAACGCGGCGCCTCGATCGACGCGGACTACGGCCGTGCACGCGAGGCGATGGGCCGCATCGACGCCGCGCTCGGCCCGCGCGAGAGCGTTCCCTGCCACAACGACCTGCTCGCGGGGAACTTGATCGTGACCGACGAGGACCGCCTGATGATCGTCGACTGGGAGTACGCCGGCCGCGGCGACGGAATGTTCGACCTCGGCAACGCGGTCGTCAACAACGAGCTCGACGATGACGCGGCCCAGCGGCTGCTCACCGGCTACGACGGCACCGCGCCCGACGAACGCCGCCGCGCGCAGCTCGCGCTGATGAAGGTCGCCTCCGACGCACGCGAGGGCGCCTGGGGCGTGCTGCAGGGTTGCATCTCGGCACTCGACTTCGACTTCGCCGGCTACGCGGCACAGCACTTCCGCCGCCTGCGCGCCGCGGTCCAGGACCCGTCGTTCGATCGCGCGCTGCAATCGGCGCGCAGAGTATGGGAGGATCCCGAAAATGGACTACAAGCGACTTGAGCCACTCGCCCCGTTCGCGGGCCTGACCGACGGCGAACGCCGGATGCTCGCCGGAATCCTCGACGAGCACCGCTTCGACATGGGGCAGGACATCGTCAAACAGGGCGACTACGGCTACGAGTTCATGGTCATCGAGGAGGGCACCGTTGACGTCCTGCACAACGGCGAGAAGGTCGACGAGATGGGCCCCGGCGGATTCTTCGGTGAGGTAGCGGTGCTCTCGGCCGGCGGCCAGCGCAACGCAACGATCCGGGCCAGCTCTCCGGTGACGCTGCTCACTTTGACCGCGCATTACATGCGCGAGGTCCGTTCGCGGATGCCGCGGATGGGCGAACAGATCGACGCGGCTGCCGCGGCGCGTCAGCGTTGAACGTTCCGGCCGCACGATGACAACGGTTCGCGAGGCCAGCTTCGAGCTGTTCCGCCGCGCCGGGATGACGACGATCTTCGGCAACCCCGGCTCGACCGAGCTGCCGATGCTCGCCGACTTTCCCGACGACTTCCGCTACGTGCTCGCGCTTCAGGAGGCGGTCGCCGTCGCGATCGCGGACGGCTACGCGCAGGCGTCGGGGACCGTCGCGCACGTGAACCTCCACACGGCTCCCGGACTCGGGAACGGGGTCGGCGCGATCTACAACGCGCGCGCCAACCGCTCGCCGCTGCTGGTCACCGCCGGCCAGCAGATTCGCGAGTTCATCACCCAGGGCGCGAACCTCACGAACCGTGACGCAACGGACGTACCCAAGCCCTTCGTCAAGTACTCCCACGAGCCGCCCCGGCCCCAGGACGTGCCCCAGGCGCTGGCGCAGGCGATCCACCACGCGTCGCTCGCGCCGCGCGGGCCGGCCTTCGTTTCACTGCCGATGGACGACTGGGAGCAGGAGGTCGGCGAGCACGACTTCGCGAGGCGAATCGCGCGCGACGTCGGCGGTCGCGCGGCGCCCGACCCCGAGCTGATCGGCCAGATCGCGCGGCGACTCGCGGCCGCGGAGCGTCCCTGCCTCGTTGCGGGCCCCGAAATCGACGAGGCCGGTGGCTGGGACGACGCGATCGCGCTCGTCGAACAGCAGCGCATGGCCGTGCTCGCGACGCCGCCGACGGGCGGCTCGCGGCTGGGCTTCCCCGAGGACCACCCGGCGTTTCAGGGGATCCTGCTGCCGGCCGTGGGCCCGATCACCGAGCAGCTGCGCCCGTACGACTTCGTGCTCGTCGTCGGCGCGGGCGTCTTCCCGTACTACCCGAACCTGCCGGGTGACCACCTGCCCGAGGGCACCGAGCTGGTCCAGATCACCGCCGACGGCGACGAAGCGGCGCGCGGCGTCGTCGGAGACGCACTGGTTGCCGACCCGGCGCTCGCGCTGCGCGCGCTGATCGAGCTGACGGGGCCGGCCGACCGAGCGGCGCCCGATCCGCGAGCGCCGCTCGAGGAGCCGGAGCAGAGCGACCCGATCTCGAGCGTCGTGGCGGCTGCCGTGCTCGCCGAAGTCTTCCCCGACGATGGCGTCCTGGTCCTCGAGGCGCCGACCGCGACGACATCGATGCGCGACCGCCTGCGCCTCGGCCGCCCCGGCTCGTACTACTTCGCGGCGGGCAACGGGCTCGGCTACGGAATGCCGGCCTCTCTCGGCGTACAGCTCGCGCAGCCCGAACGCCGCGTCGTCTGCGTACTCGGCGAGGGCTCGGCGCAGTACGCGATCACCGCCCTGTGGACCGCGCGGGCCTACTCGCTGCCGGTGACCTTCCTCGTCCTGCGAAATCACGAGTACGCGATCCTCAAGTGGTTCGCAACCTTGGAGAACGTGACCGGCGCGCCGGGACTCGACCTGCCGCGGCTCGACGTCGCGGCGACGGCCGCGAGCTATGGCGTCCAGTCCCGGACCGTCGTCGGCCGCGAGGAGCTGCGGGTCGGGCTCGGCGAGGCGCTCGCCGACGACGGGCCGTCCCTCGTGCAGGTCGACGTCGCGCCGGGGATGGTCCTGGCCTGATGGGCGGGGCGCTCGCGCCCGACGTCAAGCGAATCGGCCGGCCCCCCGGGCCGGCGGCGGCCGACCGCGCCCCGGCCTGGGTCGCGCAGGGCACGCCCGCCGCGCTGCGCAGCCGGCTCGAGCTCGCCGTCGGAGAGCGGCAGGTGCGTGCTCGCGCGATCGACCTCGTCGCATACGCGTCCGACGCAAGCCCCTACAGGACGATCCCGCGCGCCGTCGTGCGGGCCCGCGACAGCGCCGACGTTCAGGCGGTGCTCGCCGTCTGCGCCGAGCAGGGGGTCCCGTTGAACTTCCGCGGCGGCGGGCACAAGCATCTCCGGCCAGGCCCAGTGCGACGGCGTGATCGTCGACGTGCGCCGTCACATGCGCGCTGTCGAGATCCTCGACGGCGGCGCGCGCGTGCGGGTCGAGCCCGGCGCGATCGTCGGGCACATCAACCGGCTGATCGAGTCCAGCGGCCATCTGCTCGGCCCGGATCCCGGGAGCAAAGAGATCGCGACCATCGGCGGCGTGATCGCGAACAACTCCGGCGGGATGCGCTGCGGCACCGAATGGGACCCCTATTCGACCGTCGAGTCGATGCGCATCGTGCTCGCCGACGGCTCGGAGATCGACACGGCGGCCGCCGACGCCGAGCAACACTTCTCCGCCGCGGCACCCGAGCTGGCCGCGGGCCTGCTCGCGCTGCGCGAACGGCTGCTCGCCGACAGCGCGCTCGCCGAGCGCGTGCGCGCAAAATTCAGGATCAAGAATACGACCGGCTACCGCCTGTGCGCGCTGCTGGACGCCGAGACGCCACTGGAGATCTTCCGCCGTTTGATCATCGGTTCCGAGGGGACATTGGCCTTCGTGGCCAGTGCGGTGATGCGCACCCGCCCCGAGCCGCGCCACAAGACGGTTGCCTGGCTGCACTTCCCGACGATCGACGCCGCGACCGCGCCCGTCTCGGAACTGGTTGGCGCGGGAGCGCGCGCGAGCGAGCTGATGGTCGGGGCGGCGCTGATCGCCGCCGCATGGAACATGCCCGGAACGCCCGAGTACTGGCGTGAGCTGCCGATCGAGTCCGGTGCGCTGATCGTCGAGTTCGGCGCCGAGGATCCGGTCGAGCTGCGCGAGGCCGAGGACGCCGCGCGGGCGATCATCGATCGGCACGAGCTCATCCACCCCTACGAGTTCCGCAGCGACCCCGAACACCAGGAGATGACCTGGCGCGTGCGCGAGGGATTGTTCGGCCTCGTCGGCGGCCTGCGGCCGGCCGGCACGTCGCTGATCGTCGAGGACGTCTGCGTCGCACCCGAGCGGATCGCGGCCTGCGCCCACGACCTGCAGGAGCTGCTCGGCGCCCACGGCTACCTGCCCGGTGTCGCGGGCCACGCGTCGGCCGGAAACCTGCACTTCCAGCTGACGCCGAACTTCGACGTCGCAGCGGACCTCGAGCGCTACCACGATTTCATGGGCCAGCTCGTGGAGCTGGTCGTCGGGAAGTACGACGGCTCGCTGAAGGCCGAGCACGGTACGGGACGCAACATGGCGCCGTACGTCGAAAGCGAGTGGGGCCCGGAGCTGACGGCGATGATGTGGGAGATCAAGCGCCTCGCGGATCCCGAGGGCCTGCTCAACCCCGACAGCGTGCTCAGCCGTGACCCCGAAATCCACCTGCGGGCGCTGATCGGCCAGCCCGCGATCGAGGACTCCGTGTCCCACTGCGTGGAGTGCGGCTACTGCGAGCCCGTCTGCCCGTCGCGCGACCTCACGCTCACGCCGCGCCAGCGGATCGTCGTGCGGCGCGAGATGGCCCGCCAAGAGGAGCACTCGCCGGTCCTCGAATCCCTGCTCACGGAGTTCGAGTACGACGGAATCGAGACCTGCGCCGCCGACGGCGCCTGCCGGCTGGTCTGCCCCGTGGGGATCGACACCGGCGAGTTCATCCGCGAACTGCGCACCGCCGAGCGCAGCGAGCCGGAGCAGCGCATCGCCGGCGCCACAGCCCGCTCGTGGCGCATGCTCGAACGCGCGACGCGGGCGGCGCTGGAGCACCCGGGCGCCGCGCGGGCCGTCGCCGAGCGCCTGCGCCGCGCCGGCGGGCCGGAGCGGATCCCGCTTCCCCCGGACGTTCCCCCGGCGCGGGCCCTGCCCGCGACACGCCGTAAAGGGACCGCCGCCGTCTATCTGCCGGCGTGCGTGAACCGGATGTTCGGCTACGACGCCGACCGCTTCGGCCCGTCGCTGCCGGCGGCGCTCGTCGCCGTCTCGGCGCGCGCGGGGAAACCGCTGTGGATTCCCGAGGACGTCGCCGGCGTCTGCTGCGCGACGCCATTCTCGTCCAAGGGGTACGGCGAGGCGCGCGAGCGCATGTCACAGCGCACGCGCGAGGCGCTCAGCCGCTGGAGCGAACAGGGCAGCCTGCCGGTAGTGATCGACGCCAGCTCGTGCGCGCTGGGCCTGCGCGAGCTCGCCGCCGACAGCGGCATCACCGTCTTTGACTCGGTCGACTGGGTTCACGACCAGGTCCTCGAGCACCTGGTGCTCGACGAGCCCGTCGCATCCGCGGCGCTGCACGTCAGCTGCGCCGCCGGGCACCTCGAGCTCGCGCCGAAGCTCGCCGCGATCGCGGGCCGACTGGCACGCGAGGTGACGGTGACGACGCCCGGAGCGTGCTGCGGGATGGCCGGGGATCGCGGCCTGCTGCACCCCGAGCTGACCGAAGCTGCACTCGAACCGGTCGCCGAGGAGCTCGCGGCGCGCCCGTGCGGCGAGCACCTCTCGAGCAACCGCACGTGCGAGATCGCGCTCACGGGCGTGACCGGCGAGCAGTTCGCGTCGTTCGTGCTGCTGCTCGAGCGCCAGAGCCGCTCGACGCCGATCCCGCGCCCCGCCTAGATTGGGTCGATGGCCGAAGATGCCGCGAGGCCGATGCCGGACGCGATCGACGAGACCGACCTCGCCGACGATCCCTTCGCGCAGTTCGCGTCCTGGTTCGCGGCGGCCGAGCGCGACCACTTCGAGCCCGAGGCGCTGGCGCTGGCCACGGCCGATGGCGACGGGAGGCCCGCCGTGCGAATGGTGCTGCTCAAGCAGTTCGACCGCGACGGATTCGTCTTCCAGACGAACTACGCCAGCCGCAAGGGCCGCGAACTTGCCGGCAACCCCCGCGCTGCGATGCTCTTCCACTGGGACCCCCCGGGACGCCAAGTGCGCATCGAGGGAACCGTCAGCCCACTGACGCGCGAGGAGAACACGGCGCTGATCCAGGCCCGCGACCCCCGCAGCCGGATCGTTTCGCTTGCCTCTGAGCAGAGCCGTCCACTGGCGTCCCGCGAGGAGCTCGCGCGACGCGTCGAGGAGCTCGAAGCGCGCTACGGGGATGCGGATCTCCCGATCCCCGACGACTGGGGCGGGTACCGGCTCGTCCCCGACGCGTTCGAGTTCTGGCAGCAGGGACGCAACCGTTTTCACGACCGCTTTCGCTACACCCGCAGCGCCGACGGCTGGGCCGTCGAGCGGCTCTACCCCTGACACGGGCGCCCGGGAGGATCGGGGCGACCGCCCCCGAAGTAAGCCGCACCGGGTCCCGGTAACATTTCGGTAACAAGGGGGCGAAGGCGCCGAGGGCGCCGCAGGAGGAGGCGAAATGCGAAACGCGCTTCAGGATGTACGGGAGGTCTTGGAAGGCGCCGACCGGCCGCTGACCACGAGCGAAGTAGTCGACGAGCTGCACGGCGAACACGACCGGGCGGCCGTTGAACACCTGATCCGACACTTCGAGCACGAACGGCTCGTAGCGCCCGCCGCCGATGGCGGCTGGGGTTGGGTCAGTCCGCAGCGGGCCGGCTGACCGCCGGGCCCACGGCGGCGTCCACCGTTAGGGTTCGCCGCCGTGGCAACGACGCCGCAGTTCACCATCGAAGCACGCCACGCGCTGCGCGCCGCCGGCCGCCTGGACTGGTCGACGATCACGCTGCTGACCCTCGTCGTCTACGTCTACGCGGTCGAGGTCGAGCGCCGCAACTGGAATGTGATCCTCGCCGGCCTGGCCTTCTGGCTGATGGACTGGGTCAACGAGATCATCAACGCGCTGGTGCTGCACTTCAACGGGCACGCGGCGCTGTGGACGGTCACCGGCCACTCGAGCTTCGTGATCCTGATCGGGCTGAACGTCGAGATCTCGCTGTTCTTCGCGATCAACGGCGTGGTCTTCGCGAAGATCCTGCCGCCCGACAAGCGGCTGAAGATCCTCGGGATCCCCAACCGCTGGGCGATCTCGCTCGCGCTCTCACTGTTCTCCGTGGGCGTCGAGCTGCTGCTCCACGCCGACGGCGTCTTTCACTGGTACTACTGGTGGTGGAACGTCGCGACGTTCCCCGTGATCGTCGTGCTCGGCTACCTGACCTTCTACTTCGTGTCGTTCACCGTCTACGACATGGAAGACCGGCGCAAACAGCTCACAGTGGTCGGAGGCCTCGCGACGCTCGTCGCCGCCTCGCTGCTGCTCTTCGGCGTGGTGCTCGGCTGGATCTAGCTAGCTCGTCGCGCGGCGGTAGCGCATCACCGCGAGCGGCGCGAACACGGCGATGATCACGGCCGACCAGACGAACGCCTCCCAGACATAGTTGCCCGCCGGACCGCCGACCCACAGCGATCGCAGGGCGTCCACGACGATCGTGAAGGGATTGGCTTCGGCGAACCCCTGAAGCACGGACGGCATCGACTGGACCGGCACGAATGCCGACGAGATGAAGGTCAACGGGAAGACCGCGATGAACCCGACCGAGTTGGCCGCCTCGGGTGAGCTCACGATCATCCCGATCCAGGCGAAGAACCAGGAGAAGGCGTACCCGAAGACCAGCAGCAGCAAGAAGCCGAGCACGATTTCGCCGCCCGTGGAATGGAAGACGAAGCCGATCAGGAGCCCCGTGACGACCAGGATCAGCGCCGAGAGGGTGTTCGTGACGATGTCGGCGCTGGTGCGGCCCGCGAGCACCGCCGGCCGCGCCATCGGCAGTGAACGGAACCGGTCGATCAGCCCCTGGTGCAGGTCCTCGTTGAGTCCGATCGCGGTGACGAAGCCGCCAAAGGCGATGTTCTGCACGACGATGCCGGGGATCAGGTAGTCCGGGTAGGTGTAACCCGGGGTCTGGATCGCCCCGCCAAAGACGTAGCGGAACAGCAGCACGAACATGATCGGCTGGACCGTGAATGCGAGCAGGAGCTCGGGCGCGCGCGGCAGGCGCACGAGGTTGCGCTCGGCGATCACGAGGGTGTCGGCAACGAGCCGTTTCACTGCTCCTCCTCGCTCTCGCCGCCCTCGGCCGCGTGACCGGTCAAGCCGAGGAAGACATCGTCGAGCGTCGGCCGGCGCAGCGTGATGTCATCGACGCCGACGCCCGCGGCGACGAGCGCCTCGACGGCGGCGACGATCGCGCCGCTGCGCTGGCGCACCGCGGTCGTCACGCTGACACCCTCGACCGTCGGCTCGTCGGCGGCGAGCGCCGCCAGCGCCGCGGCCGCCGCGGGGCCCTGCGCGGCGTCGGTCAGCGTCACTTCGACGCGCTCCCCGCCCACACGGTCCTTCAGCTCGTCGGGTGTGCCTTCGGCGAGCAGCCGCCCATGGTCGATCACGGCGATCCGATGCGCGAGCCGGTCCGCCTCATCGAGGTACTGCGTCGTCAGCAGGACGGTGGTGCCCTCGTCGACGAGCCCCTCAATCGTTTCCCAGAGCTGCAGCCTGCTGCGCGGATCGAGCCCCGTGGTCGGCTCATCGAGGAACAGGATCGGCGGTTCGGCGACTAGCGCCGCCGCGAGATCCAGTCGACGGCGCATCCCTCCCGAATAGGTCTTCGCGGGACGGTCCGCGGCCTCGCTGAGCTCGAATCGTTCGAGCAGTTCCGTGCCGCGCCGGCGCGCCTCGGCGCGGGGCTCGCCGTACAGGCGTCCGACCATCGTCAGGTTCTCGAGTCCAGTGAGGTTCTCGTCGATCGCCGCGTACTGGCCCGCAAGGCCGATCTGCCGGCGTAGCTCGGCGGCCTGTTTGACGGCGTCCAGCCCGGCAACGGTCGCGGTACCGCCGTCGGGCCGCAACAGCGTCGCGAGGATCCGCACGAGCGTGGTCTTGCCGGCGCCGTTCGGGCCCAGCAGGCCGAGGACAGTCCCTGCCTGAACGTCGAGGTCGACTCCCGCCAGCGCGTGAACGTCGCCGTAGGACTTTTCGATGCCCCGGACGGAGATCGCAATCTCGCCCTCGAGCGGGGACGACTGGACCTGAGCGCCGGGGGTCGCCATGACGCTGACCGTAACAGCGGGCGGCGCGGATCCGAACAGTCAAACGGAGCCGCAAATAGAATCGCCGGATGGCGCGCGAGATAGTCAGGGAACTGGGCGGCCGACGGCTGATCGAGCGCACCCACACCGTGCCGCTCGACCACGGCGACAGCGCGGGAGCGACGCTGGAAGTGTTCACGCGGGAGGTTGCCGATCTCGATGGCCTTGACCGGCCGCTGCTGGTCTACCTGCAGGGCGGTCCGGGGTTTGAGTCGCCGCGGCCTTCGTGGCCCGATGGCCATCCCCCGTGGCTTTCAGCGGCGCTCGAACACTTCCGTGTACTGCTGCTCGACCAGCGCGGGACTGGACGATCGACACCGTTCGGCCCGCGGCTCGCGCCCTCGGCGGACCCCGCCGGCCAGGCGGATTACCTCTCGCATTTTCGCGCCGACTCGATCGTGGCCGACTGCGAGCTGATCCGCGCTGAGCTCGGGGTCGAGCGCTGGAGCCTGCTCGGCCAGAGCTTCGGCGGGTTCTGCTCGCTGCGCTACCTGTCGGTCGCGCCCGAGGCGCTTCGCGAGGTCCTCTTCTCCGGTGGCCTTCCGGCGCTCGAGACGCCGGTCGATGACATCTTCCGCGGCACGCTCGAGCGGATGCGCGACCGCAGCGCCACCTACTACCGGCGCTACCCCGACGACCGCGAGCGCGTTCGCGCGCTCGTCGAGCGGCTGGACGCCGAACCGCTCGAGCTGCCGGGCGGAGACCTGCTCGACGGCGCGATGCTGCGCTCGGTCGGGATCATGCTCGGCGAGGCAGCCGGTGCGGAAACGGTTCACCGGCTGATCGAACTGGACCCCGACTCCCCGGCCTTCGGGCACGACTTCGAGTGGATCAACCCCTACCCGCGCAACCCGTTGTACGCAGTACTTCACGAGTCGTGCTGGGCCGACGGGTTCGCGACCCGCTGGTCCGGCGAACGCGTTTTCGATGAGGCCGACTGGGCCCCGGAGGACTTCACCGGCGAGCACATCTTCCGCTGGATGTTCGAGCGCATGGGTGGCCTGCGGCCGTTCGCGCAGACCGCCGACATCCTCGCCGACTGGAACTGGCCCGAGCTTTATGACACCGACCGCCTCGAAGCCAACGACGTGCCGGCCGCGGCGATCATCTACGGCAACGACGTCTACGTCGAGCGGCGCTTTTCCGAACAGACGGCGCGCCGCGTAGCCGGCACGCGTGTCTGGCTGACCAACGAGTACGAGCACGACGGTTTGTACACGCACGACGGCGGCCGAATCTTCACCCGGCTGCTCGACCTCGCTCGCGGGCGCATCTGAGCTGACGCGGTCGGGGCCGCGCGCCCCGTCCGCTGCAATTGCAGCACCGGGAGGTCCCGGTCGATAGGCATTGCTGCCAATCTTCACAAGATCGGTCGTCATTATGCTAATCTCGCGCCACGTTCGGTCTGACCCCCGACCCGAATACCGATATGAGGCAAAGACATCCGCAGGTAGCGCCCTTCAAGTACGCCGCCGCGACGCTGGCGGCGAGCGGGCTGCTGCTCGCAGCGGCGCCGGGCGGCGCCGCCCACGTCCTCGGCGGCGCGGCCCGGCGCGCCTCGACGCTCACGCTGACCTCCGCCCGGCTCGCCGCGAACGGCTTCAGCGTCGCGGGACACGTCCGGCTAAGCGAGGCCCAGGCCGCAAGACGCGGCAAGGTCCGGGTCGTCGCGAGCGTCCGCGGACCGCGGATTGCCCCGCTACGCGCGTCGGCGCGGCTCTCCGGCTTTCGCTTCCGCCTGAAACGCGCCGCCGTCCTGTCGGGACACGTCACGCTGACCGTCGCGGTCGAGCTGAATGGGCGCAGGCTTGGGCCGCCCGCGGTTCGCTCATTCGCACTTCCCTCGACGACCGGTGGTTCGGGCTCGCAACAGAAAGCGCCCAAGGAAGAAACGGGCGGGCAAGAGCTCTCCGGAACCTTTGAGCTCACCCCCGCAACGGAAAGCGGCGGAAAAGTCACCGGTAGCTACTTCGAGATGTTCGACCCGGGTGGCACCGCACCGCTGCCGAACGGCAACTCGCCGCTCGCGAAAGGCGACGACACGGCGTTGCCGGGGGGAACCGACCTAGGGCTCCTGACCTCCGCGTACCAGCCGGCGCCGAACCCGGCATTCGCAGAACATGGCGGGACGCTCGGCAACTCGCTCGCCGCCGCGGTGATCACCCCGCAGGACTTCTTCGGCTTCAACTTCGGGATCGTCACCGAGCCCACCGACCCGCAGGCGAAAGTCGCCGACCCACTGCCGGCGATCTACGACAACGGCGGAACGCTGAACGGCCAGCTGACCGCGTGGGCTGTCGGCTGGAATGGCCAGTGGTTCAACCAGGGGACGCCGAAGCCCGGCGGCGGAATGCCCTCCGGCACGACGGCTCTGGCCGGCACCCTGGACACCGTCAGCGGAAAGTTCACGCTCAGCTGGCGCAGCCTGATTGTCGGAGGGCCGTTCAACAACTTCGATGGCTACTGGCACCTGGAAGGAACCTTTGTCCCGGCGGCGTGAGTTCTCCACGCGCCTGGAGCGCACGCGCATGCGCGAATAGAGCTGCAGCGCGCCTGGCCGCGGCGCTCACCGCGAGGCTGAACCTCGCAGCGAGCTACCCCGGGTCGGGCGTGCGACGCAGGCACCGGAGCGTCCAACTGTCGGTGCACCGCGGCAAGGCTGGCGCCGCATCCAAACAAGCCAACGTCAGCCAACGAAAGGATAATCAATGACCACAAGCAACAAGACAGGGATCCGGCGGTTCGCCGTGCTCCTGGGCGCCCTGGCTCTCGCGCTCGCCGCGTTCACCGGCGCCGCGCAGGCCGTGAAGCTCAAGGGCTCGATCCAGCTGACAGCCGGTAGCACCACGGCCCCGTACACGGGTTCCTACGTGCGCCTATACGAGACCGCGAGCCCGTCGACGTTCTATACCAACCCGTCGTCGCCGGCCGCTGACCAGACCTACACGCCGGTGAGCAACGGCACTGAGGGCCTGCTGCTCAACTCGGCGGAGGGCCTGTCCAACCCCGCATTCGATGGTGGGGGCAACTCGCTGACCAACACGCTGACGACGCCGACGCCGTTCTCGACGATCAACTTCAGCGTCTACCTGAACAAACCCAAGAAGGGCATCGGCGCCAAAGGTGCCGTGATCGTCGTCGGTGGCGGCAAGCTCGCGACCGTGCCCGTCACGTCGGCCGACCTGACCGGCTGGACCGTTGCGTGGGGCGGCGACGCGAAATACGCGACGCCCGGCTCGACCGCAGGCCTCGGCGCCGGTGGCAACCTGACCGGCCAGCTGGTCTGGGTGAACCCCAAGGACAAGGCACTGGGCGGCACGATCACGCTGAACTGGACTGCTGCCATCACGGAGCCGCCATTCAACGCGTTCACCGCCGAGTGGCAGATCGTGGGCACCTACAAACCCTGACGCGCTCGGCTTCCGCGCCCGCCGATGCGCCGCTGCATTGCGGCCGCATCGGCGGGCGCTTTTGACCACCTAACATCACAAAACTTGTAGATTTACTGTGCTAATGCGTGCATCGTTGCCTGCAGTGCATCGCCTGCGGCTCGCCGCCTGCGTCGCGTTGCTCGCCGCGCTGCTCGGCGGCGCGGGAGGCCCGCTTGCGGCCGCGGCCCACGCGAACGGCAACGCCTCTGCCGCAGCCGGCTTCATCGAGCGGGCGCAGAACTCCGACGGCGGCTTCGGCGAAAAGCGCGGCGGTGCATCGAATCCGCTCGCGAGCCTTTGGGCCGCGACGGCCCTGGTCGCGGCAGGCAAGAACCCCGTCGATGAGGCCGTCAAGGGCGGCGCGACGCTCGACGAATATCTCGCCGCGCACGCGAGCAGGTACCGATCGCTCGCCGAACTAGGCCTGCTGACAATGGTCCACAGCTCGGCGATCGGCTCCTCGGCGTACGCCGATCCGGGCGCCCGCCTGCAGGGCGCGCTAACGCCGGCTGCGGCGCGGAGTAACCCGTACGGGGCATCGCTCGGCATCTTCGGTCTGCTCGCCCTCGGTTCGGCGAGCGCCCGCCAGTCCGCAGTCGCGGCCGCTCAGGCGCTGCTTGCATCGCCGCTTGGAGACGGCGGCTGGGGGAGCAACGGCCTTTCCGACAGTGCCTCGACTGCGCTGGTGCTGCAGGCACTCGCCGCCACCGGCGTTGCGAACGCGACCACGCCCGCTGTGCGCGCCGGCGTCAACTACCTGCACCAGGCGCAGGCAAACGACGGTTCCATCGCGTCGTCGATCCGCGTCGACCAGGCGATCGCGAACGGCTCAGTGACGGCGACGGCATTCACGATCCAGGCGCTGACGGCGCTCGGCCTCCCGACGCTCCGGACGCCAAACGGGAAAACGGTCTACCAGGGACTTACCCAGTACCAGCAACTAGGGACCGGCGGGCTGACCTCGGACGGATCGCTCTACAGCCAGGTCCCGCCATCGATCACCGAAACCGCCCAGGCGTTCCCCGCGTTCGACGGGCTCACATTCCCGTTCGCGGTCGTACAGCTCTCCACCCCCTCCTCGAAGGGGGGCAGCCACGGGAGCGCCGGGCAGGTCAGCGCCGGGACGACGACCCAGGGCGTCAGCGGCTCGAGCGGCGCGCACGGCAACGCGGCAGCCTTCTCGCAGGCCACGGCGGCGAACGTCGCGGCAGGGACCCACCGGGATGCCGGCACGGCGCACGGCCACGCCGCCAAGCACGCCGGTGCGGCGCAGAGCCCCCGCGGCTCCTCGGTCTCCGGAGAAGTCGTCGGCGCCGCGCAGGCCCCGAAGCTCGCCGCCGTCAAGGGGCAGGCGCCGGGAGGGCTGACCGGCGCGCAGGAGGCCACGCTTGCACTCGTCGCCGCGCTTGTGGCATGCGCGCTGATCGGCGGCTATCTGGATGCGCGACGGCCACGGCAGGACGGCCTTTCGGGAGCCGCCGTCGCGACCTCCTGGGCCTATGGGGCGTGGCAAACGGCACGATCGCGCGGCGCATTCGCGCCGTTGGCAGCGGTGCTCGTCGGCGCCGCCCTGTTCACCGTCCCGTTCGCGACCAGGATGGTCGAGCGCGCCCCTCACGGCGCCCAGATGATCAACGCCTTCGCGCCCTACATGACGGCCGCGAGGCTCGCGGTCTACGAGGGAGACGTACACTCGCTCGGCGCTGCCGCGCAGGAAACGACGGCCATCGCTCCCACGCTGCTCGCGCCGCACGCGAGCGCCGCAGCGGGTCTGCGACGGGAGCAGAGTCTCGCGCCGCAGGCACTGCAGTTCGCGCACCAGTGGCCGGGCGTGCAGCAGACGTTCGCCAGTCTGCTCGGGACGATCCAAGCCAACCGGGGCCGTTTTGCCGCCGTGCAGGCGCTGCCGTCGTTCAACCTCTTCCCTTGGTTCTTCATCGTGCCCGGCGCGCTCCTCGTAGCGCTCGGGCTGGCCGCGCTGATCAAGCCGGCCGCCTGGCGCGGCGTGCGCTGGGGCGTCGCCGCTGTCGCCGTCGGCCTCGTGCTCGCACCGCTCGCCTTCGGGATGTGGTGGCGCGCTCCGGAAGGCGAGCAGATGATCAAGGCCTTCAGCGGCATCGAGACCCACGCGCTGACGGTCAAGCTCCAGAACGACTTCGCAACGATCACCACCGGCGAGGGCGGCTACGCCGGCGAACTCGTCCCGGCGGTCGAGGCGCATGGCATCTCCGCGGCCGCGCTCGCACATCGCCTGCCTGCGATTGCCCACCTGGAAACCTCGTGGATCGGGATCCTCAACCACTTCACGCCATTGCTCGGCGTGATGAACAACAACGTCGCGAACTACGAAGCCGTCGCGGCCCTGCCGCGCTTCGGACTATTCCCGTGGCTGTTCGCAGCCCCGGGGCTGCTGCTCGCCGGAATCGTGATTCTGCGGGCGCTCAGCTCACCACGTCCCCTGCCTGTGCGCCGGGTCGTCACGACCGAGGAGCCGCAGGCCGCATGAACAGACCCCCAACGACACGAAACGGAAAGACAGACATGAACCATTCACTGCTGCGCCGCATCGTCTTAATCGCAGTAACGGTGGCGGCTCTAGCTGCGCCGTCGGCGGCCGAGGCATCGAGGCCGCTCAAAGGCACATTGCTGATCGCACCGGGGCGCTACGTACGCGCGAGCCACGGCAGGCGCGCCCACTACACGGGCTCCTACTTCCGGATGCTGCTCCCTGGCGCGGTCGACAACTACTTCCGGAACCCCAACTCGGCCGCCAAGGACAAAACGTACACGCTGTTCAAGCCCGGCACGGCGGGCGGACTGCGCCTCGGGTCCTACCAGCAGCCGCCGAGCCCCGCATTCGCAAGCGACGGTTTTGCACTCGCGCGCAGCATCGTACAGCCGCTGCCGTTCGCCGGGATCAACTTCTCGATCTCGACCGCCCCGCAAGATGCGCAAAGCGGGCAGAGCGATCCGCCGCCGAGCCTGACCGTCACGCGCGGGAAACTCAGCGGCAACTTCAGTGCGTGGACCGCGGAGTGGAACAGCATCTACTTCAACCAGGGTGCACCCAAGCCGGGTGGCCACTTCCCCGGCCTCACGCGCCCGGTCAACGGGACCTACAACGCACGCACGCACGCCTACCAGATCGCTTGGTACAGCCTGATCGTCGGCGGGCCGTTCAACGGCTTCACCGGCTACTGGCACCTGCAGGGGAAGCTGCGCGGCTGACGCGATGATCCCTCTACCGATAGCCGCGGACAGCATCAGCGAGATGCTTTCCGGAATCTCGGAAGCGTTGCGCGAGCCGGTGCACATTGCGGCACTGCTCCTACTCGCGCTGCTCGCTTTCGAGCTCGGCCGGATCGCGATCGAGGGCTGGCGTCGCGTGCGGCCGTCGGCGCCACCGCTCGAACAGGTCGCGAGCGCGGCGATGTCCGACGCCGACCACGCCACGACGATTGCGCGGATGGCGCCCGGGCCGCTCTCCGAGCGCGCTGTCGTCGCACTCGCCGGTGCCGCGCGCACCGGGTCCGACGAGGCGATCGAGACCGCCCTGGGCGACTACGAGCTGCAGATCCAGCGCCGCCTGGACCGCACGCGGGTGATGGTGCGTGCCGGTCCGGCGCTGGGTCTGATGGGCACGCTGATCCCGCTCGCCCCGGGACTCGCGGCGCTCGGCCAGGGCAACTACCAGCAGCTCGCGAACGACCTCAAGATCGCGTTCGCCGCGACCGTCATCGGGATCCTCGTCGGAATGGTGGCGTTCGCCCTGACGCTGTTCCGCACGCGCGTATACACAGAGGACCTCGCGGCGCTCGAGCGGGCCGTCGCGGCACGCTCGCCTGAGCACCCGCAGCATCAGCGGCTGACCGCCGCAGTCGGGGAGCACGCCGCATGAGCCGCGTCGGGCTCGGCCGCCACGGCCAACTCGATTCCGACGCCGGCGATCCGCTCGACGGGCTCGTGAACATGTTCGACATGGGTCTCGTACTCGCCGTCGCATTCCTCGTCGCCGGGCTCTCGATCGGGCACCACGCGAACGCTCAGAAGCAGCCGCAGCACACGACCGAACAGGCGTTGCAGAAACCCGCCGCGCCGCAACAGGAAGCGGGCAAAGGCCACGCAGTCGGTCAGGTCTACATGCTGCCGAACGGCCGTCTTGTGCTCGTGCGGCCCAAGAGCGGGGCGCCCTAGGAGCCGAGCAGGTCTCGGCGCACGAAGCGGATCGTCGCGAGGCCGGCTGCGACGAGACCGCCCGCGACCATGAGCGACGCCGCCTGCCAACGGAAGGGCTCGACCGGCACCGCGGCGACGTGTGCAAACGGCGTCGCATTGACCACCCATTTCGGCACCGAGACCAGTGAGCCGAACAGGTACCAGAGGAATGCGATCGCCAGCAGCCCATACGCGATCCCGGCGCTCGGGCGCGGCCAGAGCGCGTAGGCCAGCGCCGCGATCCCGAGGAACAAGACGGCGACCGGCAGGCAGTTCGCGCTCGCTTCGAGCATCGCGACCAGTGAAAGGTTTACGCCTGTGGCCTGGGCGCCGACCCAGGTTGCGATGCCGGCAGTCAGCGCGATCACGGCGGCACCCGCGACTGCGAGCGCGAGGCGCCCGATCAGCCATCCGGCACGGGACACCGGCATCGCGAACAGCGTTTCGAGACGCTCCTCCTCTTCCTCTTTGCGCGCCGCGGCAACCTGCGCGCACATGAAGGCCGCGATCGCCGGCAGGACGAGGATGAACGCGAAGCTGATGTATCCACGCGGGGTCGCGACCTGCTGTGCGCCGAACTTCGCGAGCTCTTTTTCCAGCGACGGCGAGATCACTGTGCTGTTGACCGCTTTCGAGACGAGTCCGACGACTAGTCCGACGGCGGCCAGCGAGAGCATCCAGATCAGCAGGCTGCCGCGCTCTTCGCGTAGCGCGTGCGCAGTCGGCGAGCCGAGCAGTCGCGGGTTCGCGACCGCCGAGTCGCGCCCCGGGAGCAGCCCTGCGCCGATGTCGCGCCCGGCATAGATCCGGGCCGCAACGACGAGCAGGATCGCGGTTGCGGCCAGCGGCAGGAGCAGCACCAGCGGCTGGGCGCCGGTGAACGGGCGCATTTCCTCGGCCCAGCCGAGGGGCGTCGCCCAGCGCAGCCAGCCGAAGCTGTTCGAGGTGTCGGCAACGATCCGCAGCAGGAACATGACGACAAAGACCGCGAGCCCGAGCTGGACCGCGCCACGTCTGCTCGGCGCGAGCTGGCTGACGATCGAACCGATCCCGACGAAGACTGCGGCCACGCTCACCGTGGCCAGCGCGAGGTACGCCGAGCCGCCGGCGCCCAAACCCGCGAGCAGCAGCCCAATCGTCTCAGCCAGCCAGAGCAACGCAATCGAACCGGCGATCGCGACGAGCGACGAACCAAAGACGGTGCGCCGGCCGACCACGCGCGCGAGCACCAGTTCCGCGCGCCCAGCGTCCTCCTCGGCACGCGTCGCGCGCACCGCGGCGAAGATCCCGAAGACCGCGGCGAACAGCGCGAGGGTGCCGCCGGTGCGCCAGGCCGCATAGCCGCCGGCTGTCAGCAGGTTGTAGGCCTTGCCGTAGAAGATGACGACGGCCTTGTTGGTCGAGAAGCTCGCAGAGAACGACATGCGGTCCTGAACCGTCGGGTAGAGACTTGCGTAGGTCGACGGGTTGATGAAGCCGACCGCGACGAACAGGGACGCGAACGAGAGCGTGCGTACACGAGCGTCGCGCGCGGCGCGGCGGATCAATGCACCGGCCGCGCCCGGTGCTGCGCTGCCCGCGACGTCGGCGCTAGCTGCCGACGCCATCGGAGGTGTCGTAGTGGTGCAGGAAGATCTCCTCGAGCGACGGTTCGCGGCTGGTCAGCGTCACGACGGGTTGTGCGGCGAGCGCTGCGAGCAGCGGTTGCACCGGCCCGGTGACCTCGAAGCGCAGCGCGCTGGTGCCAGCGCTCTCGACGCGCACCCCTGGGATCGGGCCGAGATCCGGCGGCGTGCCGGCGAACGTCGCCTCGACGGTGTGCTCGCTGAGGTGGCGCAGATCTGCAAGGGTGCCCTCGTCGACCAGCGCGCCGCGGCGCAGGATCCCGACGCGGTCACAAAGCGCCTCGACCTCGCTGAGGATGTGCGACGAGAGGAAGACCGTCTGGCCGCGTTCCTTGGCTTCCTTGATGCAGTCGCGGAACGCGACCTCCATCAGTGGATCGAGGCCGGCGGTGGGCTCGTCGAGCAGCAGCAGGTCCGCGCGCGTAGCGAGCGCCGCGACCAGCTGCACCTTCTGGCGGTTGCCCTTCGACAGCGCGCGGATCTTTCTTTTCTCGTCGAGCTGGAAGCGCTCGACGAGCTGCGCCTGGTAGCTGACGTCGGTGCCGCCGCGCAGCTTCGCGAACAGCTCGAATGTCTCCTCGCTCGTCAGCGCCGGCCAGAGGAAAGGCTCCCCCGCGACGTAGGCGACGCGCTTGTGAGCGAGAACCGGGTCGCGCCAGGCATCGACGCCGAACAGTTGGGCGCTCCCTCCCGTCGGCCGGTGCAGTCCGAGCAGCAGCCTGATCGTCGTCGTCTTGCCAGCCCCGTTGGGGCCGAGGTAGCCGTAGACCTCGCCCTCGGCGACATCGAGGTTCAGGTCAGTCAGAGCGAGCGTCTCGCGGTAGCGCTTGGTCAGGCCGGAAGTCCGGATCGCACTCATCGGACCCGGCTCATTCGCTCGGCGCGCACCGGGGCAACACTACTGCCCCGAATTGTTCAGAGTTGGCGGGAACCAGGCGCTCGGCTCGCGCGGCGCCGTTTGAGTGGCCACCCTCACACCAACGGTGTACGGCGACTATCGTGGCCGCAGCGCACCCGGCATCTCGCTGGGTGCCCGAGACACGGAGGACACCCCCGATGCTCAATCGCAGGGACACGAACCCCCGACCCGCACTGATCGGCGTCGCCGCTCTTTCCCTCGTCATCCTGATCGCCACAGCCCTCGCCACCACAGCCGGCGCGCGTCCCACCAGACACCGCCGCCGCCCAGCGGTCGGCCTCGCCTGCCTGAGGGGAACCTGGGTGTCGGAGGGGATAACAACGCCCGCGTTCAGAGGAGGCGCGGGCACGACACTCCGGATCACGCTCGTCAGCCACCGCGGGAAAGCCGCATACGGGATCGCCGACGCCGACTACGACCCCTCCGATCCCCTCTACCTGACAGGGGCCGGCGGAGGCTACTTCAAGCTCACGGGGGCGGCCTTCGGGCGCTTCGAGTATCTCGGCCACGGACACTTCCGCTTCAACGCTGGCCTCAGCGACGAGGAGGTCACGGTCTTCGCCGACGGCAAAGCCATCCTCACAACGGACGTGAAAGCCGGCGGCGGATTCGCCGACATCTCGTGCAGCGGCTCGCGCTTTACGACGACAGTGGAGATTCCGACCGGGCGGGGGACCGCGAGGGCAGTGGAGCACTGGAGGCGCCGCTAGCGGCCGCCGGTTCCTGCTCGATGCCGACGGCGCCGATGCCGATCGCGCGCACCGCAGCATGCAGCTCGAAGCGGGCGTCGGGATCGTCCAGGGCGTCGCCAAAGAGTCCGCGGAGCTGGCGGACGCGATAGCGGACCGTCTGGGGATGCACGCCGAGTACGCGCGCCATCGCCGGGGCGCTCCCGCGCTCGTCGAGGAACGCGGCAAGCGTCGCGGCCATTCGCTCGCGGCCCGCGGGAGTGAGTCCCGCGAGGGGCCCGAGCCGTGCGCGCGCGAGGTCGCCGAGCGGCTCGCGCGCTGCGAGCAGGGCGAGCGTCGCGAGATGATCGTTGGCCCAGCAGCAGCATGCCGGCAAGGCGCCGGCGCGAATCGCCGCGAGTACGTCGAGCGCACGCCTCCATGACGCGCCCGCTTGCCCCGCGCCGTGGGCTGGCCCTACACCCGCGACGGTGCCGGTACACGCGGCCTCGATCAGGCGTCGCTGTCCCGGTCCTTCGCCGTCGGGGATCAGCGCGCAGCCTGTTTCGTCAACGATCCCGGTGAGGGCGTCCGGCGGGAGCCTCATCGCGATTCCCGCGAGGTTCTCGGGCTCGCAGGCGAGCATCGATGCCGACCGCGGGATCCGCCAGCCGGCGTCTGCGGCGGCCGCGCGCATCTCGCCGGCGTCGACGGCCGGCCCGAGCAGCATCGCGAGCAGCACGCTGCGGCGCCGGTCCCGCTCTCCGGCAGCCGCCTGCTGAGCCTCGGCATAGCCTTCGACGGAGTCCGCTGCGAGCTCATCGATGTAGGCGAAGATCGAATCCGCGAGAACGCAGAGCACCGCCGAGCTGAGACCCGCTGCTTCTCCGGTACGCGCCAGGCGGCGCCAGGCCACCCGTGCGCCGACCCGGTAGGCCTGCTGCAGGGCGTCGAGGCTCCGGCCCTCGTGCATCTCTCCGCGGCCGAGCCCGAGGTACACCTCCCTGCTCTGCGCACGGCCGCGGTCGGGCTCCTCGATCAGATCGAGAAACTGGCGCAGCGCCTCGTTCACGCCGCGCTGGATGTTCTCGCCGAAACGCCCGCGCAGCGGTTTGGCGTACTCGGGGACCTGCTCGCCGATCGCGGAGAGGAGTTCCTCTCCGAGGTCCGGCAGGTCGGGCGCCAGCAGGGCCGCGACCGCACGCGGCAGGGCGCGCCACGGCTCAGCGTCAAGAATGCTCATCTTGATGACAAGATACACCGCCCTATTGCTGTATCGGGGAGCAGAAATAGTTGCTTTTCGCGCCTACGATCTCCGGCATGGCCACCGCCCAAGTACCGCAGAAGACGATGACTCGCCTGGAGCGCAACGTGAGCCTGGCGTCGATCGTGATTCCGGCCTTCGCCTTCGTGCTCGCCGTCGTGCTCCTCTGGAACCGGGCGGTCAACGCGGGCGATCTCGCGATCCTCGCCGTGATGTACCTGGCGAGCGGAGTGGGGGTCACCGTCGGATACCACCGTCTCTTCACCCACCGTTCGTTCAACGCGGTACGGCCCGTGCAGTACGCGTTGGCGGTGCTCGGATCGATGGCCGCGCAGGGCCCGTTGATCTACTGGGTCGCCGACCACCGCAAGCATCACGCGTACACGGATGAAGAGGGCGACCCGCATTCGCCGCACGTCCACGACCATGGCGGGGGCGCGCGGGGCGTCATCCTTGGGCTGCTGCACGCGCACTTCGGCTGGCTGATGAGCGACTGGGGCTGCGCCGAGCACAGCCGTTACGCGCGTGACCTCGTCGAGGACCGCGCGCTCAGTCGGGTCAGCAACCTCTTTGTGCTCTGGCTCGCCGCCGGCCTTGCGATCCCGGCGCTGGCCGGCTACCTGATCACCGGCACACTCGCCGGCGCTGCTCTCGGCCTGCTGTGGGGCGGGCTTGTACGAATCTTCCTGCTCGACCACGTCACCTGGAGCATCAACTCGGTCTGCCATTACCACGGCCGCCGCCGCTTCGATGTCGAGGACCACTCGACCAACGTGTTCTGGCTCGCGCTTCCCTCGCTGGGCGAGGCCTGGCACCACAACCACCACGCCTTCCCCCGCTCAGCGACGCACGGCCTGAGCCGTTGGGAGCTCGATCCATCGTCCTGGGTCATTCGCGGGCTCGAGACGCTCGGCCTGGCGGACAACGTCGTGAGGATCACGCCCGAGCGTCAGGCCGAAAAGCTCTCGGCGCCCGACGGGTAGCTCTCCCGCCGGGGCGAGCCTGCGACCGGCAGCCCGCACTCGCAATGGGCGATCCAGGATTCGAACCTGGGACCTCTTCCTTATCAGGCGACGGGCTGTTCACGCCAGATGTAGCGGCTTTGCAGGGCGTTTGCGCTCTCCCCCGTCCTTGCTCGTCGCGGTGAGTGCGGCACGTTCTGGGCCGATGCTACGGCGCGTGGGCAGCGGGAATGAGGGTGCTGCCCGACCGGGGGGAGCCCGCGACCGCTCGCCGCACTGACCGGCCTACCGGCCTTCGAGCGCCCGCAGCAGCCGTCGGGACTTCTGTTCCTGGCCCGCCGCCTTTAGGTCGTAGGCGGCGGTCGAGAGGAGTCCTCGGAGCCGGGCGATCTCCTTGCGGAGCATCTCGGCCTCCTGCTCCAGTCCTGCCCACTGGCGGGCGAGCGCATAGCCGGGGGACAGCTTGCGTTGGTACTGGTGGTACCAGCGCTCTCCGGGCTGGTTGCCCCGCAAGCGCAGTTCCTCTTCATCGTCGTCGAGGTACGCGATGACCGTCTGCGGCTCGGCGGCGGCGAACGCCTTCGCGATCGCGGCGGCGCGCCGCTGAACGTCGCCTCGACGGTGTGCTCGCCGAGATGGCGCAGCTGCGCGAGCGTGCCCTCGTCGACGAGCTCGCCGCGGCGCAGGATGCCGACCCGGTCGCACAGCGCCTCGACCTCGCTGAGGATGTGCGAGGACAGGAACACGGTCTGGCCGCGTTCCTTGGCCTCCTTGATGCAGTCGCGGAACGCCACCTCCATCAGGGGATCGAGCCCCGACGTGGGCTCGTCGAGCAGCAGCAGGTCGGCGCGCGTCGCGAGCGCAGCCACGAGCTGTACCTTCTGCCGGTTGCCCTTCGACAACGCGCGGATCTTCTTGTCGACGTCGAGCTGGAAGCGCTCGGCGAGTTCGTCGCGGTACCCCACATCGGTGCCGCCGCGCAGTCGCGCGAGGAACTCGAACGTCTCCTGGCTCGTCAGCGCCGGCCAAAGGAACGGCTCGCCCGCGACGTAGGCGACGCGGCGATGCGCCCGCACGGGGTCGGCCCAGGCGTCGACGCCGAACAGCTCCGCCGAGCCGCCGGTAGGTCGGTGCAGGCCGAGCAGCAGTCGGATCGTCGTCGTCTTGCCGGCTCCGTTCGGGCCGAGGTAGCCGTACACCTCACCCTCGGCGACGTCGAGGTTGAGGTCGCTCAGCGCGAGCGTCTCGCGATAGCGCTTGGTCAGGGCTGCGGTGCGGATCGCACTCATCGCCGACCCGATCCGAGACGCAGTGCCGCCATCGCCCGCACCCTAACCGACCCGGCGTCGGGCGATCCGCGGGATAACCGCAGGTCCGATCACAACATTTCCCGGGCGGATGTCCCTACACTGTCGCGATGTCCTCGAGCGGCGCAGCGGTGCTGCAGGACCGGACGGGAGGGGTGCCCCGCCGCGCGGGTCGGCACGCCGCAGCCCCCGTCCGGGCGGGGCGAGTCGTCGCCCTCTCGACAACGATCGTACCGAACAGGAGGCCGAGATCAAGATGAAACGAACGCAACAGCTGTCGGTGACCGGTCGCGTCGCACTGGCGGGCGTCCTGACGCTGGCCTTCAGCGCTATCGCGGCGCCGTCGCTGGCTGCGTCTGGCAAATACGGTCGTAAACACGCTCGCGTCGGGCTCGCCTGCCTGAGCGGCACCTGGCGCTCGCGCGGCATCCGCACGCCGGCATTCAGCGGCGGCGCGGGCACACGCCTCAGGATCACGATCCACGGCCGTGGCCGCGGACAGTACGGCGTGGCCGAGGCGGAGTACGACTTCGGGGACCCGCTGTACCTCACGGACGCGCCGGGGGGCTACTTCAAGCTCTCGGGTGAGTCCTACGGCCGCTTCTACTACCGCGGCCGCGGCCGGTTCCGCTTCACCAACGGGATCGTTGCCGAGGATGTGACGGTGTTCGCCGACGGCAAAGTGGTCGTGAGCACGCCCGTCAAAGGCGGCGCCGGCTATGCCGACATCTCGTGCACGTCATCGACGCTGACCACCTCGGTCGAGGTTGCGACGGAGGGAGGGCCGGCGCGGGCCGTGGAGCGCTGGTCGCGCCTCTAGGCGACGCGGGAGCGGCCGCCGCATGACGTCCTTCGTACCGGAGGGCTTCGTCGTTCCGCGCGAACTGACAGGGCCCGGGTTCCGGTTGGAGCCGCTCGGGCCCCGGCACAACGAGTCGGATCACGCGGCTTGGATGTCGAGCGTCGCGCACATCCGCACGACGCCCGGATTCCCGTGGGGATCGTGGCCGCCTGAGGCCGGTCTCACGCTCGCCGAGAACCTGCGCGACTTGGAGGAGCACGCCGCCGACTTCGATCAGCGCAAGGGCTTCACCTACACGGTCCTCGATGGGGAGCGTGTGGTCGGCTGCGTCTACATCTACCCCTCGAAGGCCGAACCGGGAATCGTGATGGTGCGCTCCTGGGTAACTGCGGACCGAGCCGAGCTCGACCTGCCGCTGCACGACGCGGTGGCTGAGTGGCTCGCATCAGACTGGCCGTTCGCCGAGGTCCGCTACCGCCCGGCCGGCTAGCGCAGCGCCGGCCCACGGCGCGCACCGCGGTGGGCCGGCGATCCTGCCGGTACGCTGACAGCCCGTTGATTCCCGAGCCATTCACTGCGTTCTTCGCCGCGTGCGCGGGCGTCGCCGGCGCACTGATCGGGCTGCTGTTCGTGGCGGTCTCGGTGTCTCACGACCGTATCGCCGCCGAGGGCGGGAGCCATGTTCATCGCCTCGAGGCTGCCGCGGCACTGACGGCGTTCGGCAACGCCCTCTCGGTCTCGCTGTTCGCGCTGATCCCGGGCGTCGGCCTCGGCGGCACCGCGGTTGTCGTCAGCCTGATAGGCGTCACCTTCGTCGCCGCTTCCCTGCTTTCGATCCGCCGTGCCCGCAGGACGGGGGTCGTGCGTTTCGTCGACGTCCGCTTTCTCTTCGGCTTGATCGTGATCTTCGCGCTGCAGTGCATCTTCGGGCTGGAGGACCTCGGCTCGAACGTAACGAGTGTCCCCGCTGCGCGGGGCATCGCGATCCTCGTCGTCGTCTGCTTCATCGGTGGGATCGCGCGCTCTTGGAGTCTGATCGGCGGCCCGAACATCGACATCACCAGTGAGCTCGTGGCGCTGATCCGCGGCGACTCCGGGCCGCCTCCCCCGGGCTAGCTCGCCGGTCGCGCCAAGCGGCGAATGGGCGATCCTGGATTCGAACCAGGGACCTCTTCCTTATCAGAGAAGCGCTCTAACCGACTGAGCTAATCGCCCGGGGCGACGGAGCTTACGAGAGGCCCCGAAACGGCTCGCGTCACGCGGGCAATGTTACCGTCGCCCGAGCCGCATGACGCTGTTGCAAGCGCCGGTACCCGCAGGTGCGGGCCGGCTCGATCAGGCGCCCGGTGGAATCACCAGCCGCTTGGGTGCGCCGGTGTTCGCGGCGCCGGGCGGACCGCCGGCACCCTGCTCGGGCTGCGCGGGCGCAGATGACGCGCGAACCAGCGGCGTGGACGGCGGCGAGGACGTCCGCTCGGGGATCGGATCCAACCCTTCTTTGACGAGGTACAGCAAAGCCGGCACCGCCATCGCGAGCAACGTCACGCCGCCGATCAGCAGCCCGATGTTGACGCTGCCTCGCAGCCCGAAGACGATGAAGGCGGCGCCGAGGACGCCGAACAGGGCAAACCACGCGACTGCATAGCCCGTGACCGAATCGATGCGGTTCGAAACACCGCCCAGCGCCCAGCCGAGCAATGCCGCGAAGGCGAGTAGCCCGAAGATGCCGCCGATCAGAAGCAACGTCTCGCCGCCCGTGCACTGGTGCCCTTCGGCGACCTGGTAAGGGCTGCCGCTGGCACAAATGCCGCCGGAGGTCCCGATCAGTTCGTTCATTCCCTTGAACAGCGCGTACGCGGAGCCGACGAAACCCGCAAGCGCAGGCAGGACGAGCAGCGCCCGAAGGTTGAGTTTCGGGGCGCCGCCATTTCGCAGCTTGGCCTTCTTGCCCGGCTCACCGAACGCCGCTGCGGGATCCCGTTCGGCCATCGCCTAGGAATTCAGCCAGTCGATGTAGACGGTGGCCGGCGCGTTCGGGTCGACCTTGACGTTGACGGTGTTGCCGGCTGCCGCCTTTGCCAGGTAGATCTGCTCGACGACCTGCGAGACCGACGCCGGATACGGCGGCAGGCCGGGCGCCATCACGGTCATGTCGATGTTCAGCATCGGCTGGTAGTTGACCATTGCGCCGGTCTGCGCGACCGAGGTGATCATCGCCGTCGCGTCGGCGCCGCTGACCGCGAGGTTCGCGGCCGCGGTCTGTTGCGCGAGCATCTCGTTCGCCGCGCGGAGCTTGTCGGTCGCGCCCGCCATCCCGCCTTCGGCTTCGAAGCGCTGGTTGGCTTCGTTGCCCATCTTTTTCAGCTGGCCGATGTCTTTGAACATCCCCATCTCAACTGCCCCCCGTGTACAGGCGGTTGAACTCCACGCCGATCGAGCGGTCGGCTTTGATGCGCGCGTTCCAGCCCTCGAGCGCGGCCTGCCAGTTCTCGGCCGAGACGCCCTTGCTCGCGGCGACCTGCGCGGCCTGCGACTGGTCGTAGCCGACGGTGGAGAGATCGCGGCTGATCTCGGCGTACAGCGCGAGTGAGACGCCCGCGATCGGCTCACGGCTCTCGCTCCCGCCGCCCGTTGCCGCGGGAGCCGTCGCGCTCATCTGCTGGGCCGCAGCCGCCTGCTGCGCGGCGGCGAGCTGCTGCGCCTGAGCGCCCATCTGTTGCGCGAGCGCGACCTGTTCCGGCGCCTGCGCGAGCGCGTCTTTCGCGCGTTTCATGTCTTTGAACATCCCCATGCCTGCCTCGCTTTCTGCGGGCCGGACCTGATGCCGACCGAATTAAAAATCCGCCCACTATACAGATCCTCACTCCGCAACTGTGAATTTTCTTTTCGGCGACGCGGAGCTGTCCGAGAATGCTCGCGGGCGGGTAGGGCGCGAAGTGAGCGCATAGGAAACGACCGCCGCTACTGTCCTTCAAAGCGGCCGCGCGGCGGTCCCGAGCCGAGGAGACCAGATGACCACGGTGCTTGTTTGCGGTGCGACCGGCAATACCGGATCGGAGGTGCTGCGGCAGCTGCGCGGCGAGGACGTGACGCTGCGGGCGCTCACCCGCAGCAAGGAGTCGGCCGAGCGCCTGAGCGCGGAGGGGGTGCAGGCCTTCGTCGGCAACCTCGAGGAGGTCGCGGGCCTCGGACCGGCGCTCGACGGAGTCGACGTCGTCTACGTGGCGAACCCCGCCTCACCGGAGCTGCCCGCGCTGGAGGGCGCGCTTGCCGCCGCGGCGCGCGACGCGGGAGTCGGCCACCTCGTCAAGCTCTCGGTGATCGGCGCGGCCGCCGACTCGCCGCTGTCCTTCGCCGAGCTCCACTTCCATGCCGAGGAGCTGATCAGGCAGAGCGGCATCGGCTGGACGATGCTGCGCCCGAACGGGTTCATGCAGAACACGCTCGCCTGGTCCGCGCAGATTCCAGGTGGCGTGATCTACGGCCCGGTGATGGACGCGCGGTGGTCAATCATCGACGTGCGCGACATCGGCGCCGTGGGCGCCGCCGCGATTCTCGACGCCGCGGCGCACGCCGGGAAGACCTATGAGCTGACCGGTCCGGAGGACTCTTCGCCGCGCGAGCAGGTCGCGATCGTCGCCGAGCTGCTCGGCGTGCCGCTCGAGGCCCAGGAGGTCACGATCGACCAGGCGAAGGCGACGATGCTGTCGATGGGCTGGCCCGAGTGGAACGTCGAGCGGATGGGCGAGCTGTTCGAGATCTACGCCGAGGGCATCGCGCAGACGATCAGCGGCGACGTCGAGGTCGTCACGGGAAGGCCGGCCCGAACGTATGGCGAGTTCGCGGCCGACCATCTCGATACCTTCCGCGCGGGAGGGCAGGCCGATGAGTGATCGCTGCGAGCACCTGGACACGATCGAGCACCTCGAGGGCGGCGAGGGAGTCGCCGGCTGCGAGGAGTGCCTGGCGAATGGGATGACCTGGGTTCACCTGCGCCGCTGCACGAGCTGCGGGCACGTCGGCTGCTGCGACAGCAGCCCCGGCCGGCACGCCACCGGCCACTTCAATGCGACCGGTCACCCGATCATCCGCTCGATCGAGCCCGGCGAGAACTGGCTCTGGTGCTACGTCGACGAGGTGATGTTCGAACTGGCCGGCTGACGGCGCGTCCGCGCCGCGGCGACCTCGACCGTGAGCGGACCACCGTCGGGGTCCGCGCCGTCGCCCCAGCCCGGCGCGAGCATTGCGGCGCGGCCCGGCGCCAGGCGCGCCAGGCGCGTGAGCGAGAGGAGACGGCCACCCTGGCGCACGGCGACCAGCGCGAGCAGCAGCCGCGCGTCGGCGCGCAGCAGCAGACGCCCCGAGGCGTCCGGCGCGTAGAGCGTCGGCGAGGCCCAGCGCAGCGGGGCGCGAACCGCCACCGGCAGGCGCTGTGCGGGCCAGCGCCGCGCGGCGAGGTAGTCGAGCACAGCGCCGCCGACGTCCCGGCCCTCGAGCGCGGCGACATCCGCCGGTTCGGCGCCGTGCATCACGTTCCCCGCAGCGAACACCCCGGTGCGGCTGGTCCGTCCCAGCCCGTCGGCGGCCGGGCCGCCCGTGGCGCGGGCGCTCTCCAGGGCGCCGCTCGCCGCGAGCTCGCCTTCCGGAATCCAGTCGGCGGTCAGCACGACCGTGTCGCAGGGCACCCGGGTCGCCCGCCCGCGGGAGTCGGTCAGCTCGACGCAGGCGACGCGTTCGTCCCCCTCGATCGCGGAAAGCCGGGTGCCTGTCCGCGCGCGCACGCCGAACGCGGCGGCCGCGCCGATCCGGAACGCGCCGAAGGTCTGCGGCCGGTCGAGCTCGGTCGCCATTGCCGCGACGCTCACGCCGGCGTGGTGAAGTGTTGCGAGCGCCGAGTACGAGACGTGCTCCGCGCCGATCACGACGGCGCGGCTGCCCACCGGCCGACCGGCCGCGACGAGTTGCTGCAGCGTGCCGGTTGTCATCACCCCCGCACAACGATCGCCGGGGATCAGCCGCGCCGGGCGCGGGCGCTCGCGGCAGCCGGTTGCCAGCACGATCGCGTCGGCCGCTAGCCGCTCGCGACCCGCGGCACTGGTCACCTCGAGCTCGCGGAGATCGCTCCAACCGGTGACGTCGGCCCCGGTTCGCAGCTCCGCGCCGGCCTCGAGCGCGAGCGCGGTCCGCAGCTCGGCGTAGCGCGGTCCGCTCCGCGCGATGTGCAGGTCACGCAGCCCGAAACCCTGGTGCAAACAGTGCCGCGGGATCCCTCCGGCACCTTGCTCGCGCTCGAGCACGAGTACCTTCGCGCCGCCCTGCGCGACGCGCGTCGCGGCCGCGAGCCCTGCGGGCCCGGCCCCGACGATCAGCACGTCGTACTTCACGGCTTGACCCCGGCCTCTTCGAGCGCGGCCTGGACCGCGGCGCCGCAGTAGAAACCCTGGCAGCGCCCCATTGTGGCCCGCGTGCGACGCCGCAGGCCACCCCGGTCGAGCGGCGGAATATCGCCGCCGAGCGCGTCGCGGATCTCGCCGCGCGTCGCGCGCTCGCAGAAGCAGACGACCTCGCCGTAGGCGCCGTCGCGGGCGATCAGCTCGGCGTCGGCGTAGGGGCGCACCACCCCATCGCCGATGTTCGCCATCCGCACCGCCGGCAGGCCGCCTGGCCGCTCGCGAAGCTCGACGCCGACACGGTCGAACTCGTCGCGCAGCCACTCGGCGATCGCCATCGCCGACGTCAGCCCCGTCGAGCGGATCGCGCCGGCACAGGCATAGCGGGCGTCCGCGTCGACGAGCAGCAGGTAGTCACCCCGGTCGGAGGCGGCGCGCAGGCCGGCGTACGACGCGGTGATCTCCCGCTCGACGAGCGCGGGCATCAGGCGCCTGCCCTGCTCGAGCAGCCCCGCGAGGCCCTGCGCTGTGCATGCCGTGTCGCTCTTGTCATCCAGGTCTTCGGCCGTCGGGCCGATCAGCACATTGCCGAACACCGTCGGCGCGACGAGCACGCCCTTCGTGTGCGCCGTGGGCACGGGCAGGATCGTGCCTTTGACGAGGCTCCGCGCAAGCTTGTCGAAGACGATCAGCTGGCCACGGCGCGGAGTGATCGACAGCCCGTCGTAGCCCGCCGCGCTGTGCAGCTCGTCGCCGTGCAGGCCGGCCGCATTGACGATCCAGCGGGCACGAAGCGCACCGGACGGACCGCTGAGCGTCCACGTGGCGTCGTCCTCGCGTACGAGCCTTCGCACCGCGAAGCCGCGGCGCAGCTCGGTGCCCGCGCGCACCGCCTGCGTCGCCCAGGCGAGCGGCGCGGTCCACGGGCAGACGATGTGCTCGTCCGGGATCTCGAGCGCACCGAGCGCCCCCGCAGCCAGGTGGGGCTCGCGTCGGTAGAGCTCCTCGGCCGGGATCCGGGCGATGTGGCGGTAGTCGTTGCGCACAGCGTTGGCCTCGATCTCGGGGAGCCGCGCGAGCTGCTCGTCGTCCCAGGCCACGAGATGGGCCCCGGTGCGCTCGAGCGGGATCCCGGCCTCCTGGGCGTAAGCGCTGAGCAACGTGTGCCCTCGGGCGACGAGCCGCGCCTCGAGCGTCCCCGGTTTGGCGTCGAAGCCGGTGTGCAGGATCGCGGTGTTCGCCTTGCTCGTGCCGGCACCGACGTCGCCGCGGTCGACCAGCGCGACCCGCAGCTCGTAGCGCGAGAGCTCGCGCGCGATTGCGCTCCCGACATCGCCGGCGCCTACGACGACGATGTCGAACGGCTCGCTCATGCCTGCACGAGGCGTTCGGCGGCCGCTGCGAACCGGGCGCGCAGTTCGGCGGCCTGGTCGGGCCCGATCGCGGGCTCGACCACGGCGGCCGGCGACCATGGCGCAAGCGCGTCCTCGGGGCTGCGAGCGAGTCCCGCACCGAGCCGCGCGAAGCCCGCGATGCCGAGCGCGGTCGCCTCGGTCGACGGGTAGACCTCGACCGCGGTCTGGAGCAGATCGGCTTGGGCCTGGAGCAGCGTGCTCGAGCGTGTCAGTCCACCGTCGACCCTCAGCACCGTGCACGGCGCGGCGAGGTCACTTTCGATCGCGTTCACCAGCACCGCGATCTGCGCCGCGATCCCCCAGACAAGGGCGCGCGCGAGCTCGCCGCGGCCGCTGGCCAGCGACAGCCCGCTGAAACTCCCGCGCGCCTGCGGACGCCACCACGGCGCGCCGAGGCCCGCGAGCGCCGCCACGAAGAGCGGCTCGTCCGCGGCGGGAGGACGGGTCCCGCACAATGTGTCGAGCTCCGCTGCATCGCGGATCACGCCGATGCGGCTGAGCCAGTCGACTGCCGCGCCGGCCGTGTAGACCTGCCCGTCGAGGCAGTAGTCGGTCCGGCTGCCCAGGCGCCAGGCAATGCACGCCGCCAGGCCGCTACCCGAGCGGCGCGCATGGTTTCCGGCCGCGGCGAGCACGAACGCACCGGTGCCGTAAGTGCACTTCGTCTCGCCGGGGGCCAGGCAGCGCTCGGCGAACAGCGCTGCCTGCTGGTCGACGCAGAGCCCGGTTACGGGCAGCTTCGGACCGAAGGCCTCGGTCTCCCCGAAGTGCGCTGCGTTGGGCATCACGGTCGGCAGGTCGTCCGCGTCGATCCCGAAGAGGCCACAGGCCTCGGACGACCACTCGCCGCTGTCGAGGTCGAGCAGCAGCGAGCGCGATGCGGTCGCTGAGTCGGTCACATACTCGCCGGTGAGGCGATGGACGACCCACGCGTCGACGGGCACTGCGATGCCCGGTCCGGCCGTCGCGCCGGCCAGCTTCGGCCCGGTGAAATAGGGGTCGAGCGGTAGCCCGGTGATCTGCGTCAGCCGGTCGCCGTGCGCCGCGAGGGGCGCAGTGACGGTAGCGGCCCGGCGGTCCTGCCAGGAGATGCCCGGTCCGGCGGCCCGCCAGTCCGGCGAGCGGCACACGACGCTCTCGCCCTGATTGCCGATGCCGACAGCGGCCACCGGCACCCGCGCCCTGGCGAGCGCATCTCTGCCGGCCGCCACCACGGACTCGAGAAGCGCCTCGGGGTCGAACTCGACACGCCCGTCGGCGCCGCTGTCGACGGCCAGGGCGACGGACGCCTGCCCGAGAATCGCGCCGTCCGCTGCGACCACGAGCGCGGTCGTCGACGAGGTCCCCTGGTCGATGGCCAGGACGTTCACGTGGTGGAGACTACGCAGCGCCGAGCTGGTCGGCCACTGCGCGTCCCGAGAGGAAGGCTCCCTCGACGCGCGGGCCGGCAAACGCGTCGCCGGCCACGAACAGGCCGGGGGCGAGCTCGATGAACGGCGCCGGGTCGATCGTCTTCGGTGTGGCGTAGCGCCAGCGGTGTAGCCGGGCATCGAGTACCTCGCGGCCGGCGATCCACGGGCCGGCAGCGACGATCAGCTCCGCGAGCAGCTCCTCGCCCGGCCTTCCGAGCGCTGCTCGGCCGACCTCGGCGGTCGAGTGCAGCGTGGTGCTGGGCCGCTCGGAGGCACCCTTCGCGACGTTGTCCGCGACCCAGCTCCACCCGCTCTGAGGGTCCGTGCGCTCTCCCCCGGGGGCCGCGATCCGTGGCGGGCCGTCCAGTTCGAGTGCCAGCGCGGCCGTCGCGGAGTATTCACATCCGGGGACCGGGAGCGGCGCGACGAGGGCGGCGGACTGCTCCCGCGGCGCCGTCAGCAGCACCGCGTGAGCGCTCAGCGCTCCCGCGCCGTGGCCGTGAGCCTGAGGCCAGCTCACGGTCCAGCCGTCGGCGCTGGGGGTCACAGCCGTGACGTGCGTTGAGAGCTCGACGCGCACACCACGGGCGAGTGCCTCAGCGAGGCGACGCATCCCCCCGGCGACCGCGTATCGCGGATGCCCGTCCTGGTCGCCGCTAAAGCCGCGGCACCAGACGTGCGCGAGGCCCTCGTCGACCCAGTCGCCGACGGCTGCTTCGAAGCGCGCGCTGCGCACGGTGAAGAACTGTGCGCCGATGTCGGCGCGGGCGCCGCCCGCAAGCTCGGCTGTCGCCAGGCGCCCTCCGGGACGGCGGGCCTTCTCGAGGACGACGACCTCGACGTCCCGCTCGCCGAGCGCCCGGGCCGCCGCGAGTCCGGAGATACCCGCGCCGACGATCGCGACCCGCACGGTCAGCCTCCGGCGCCGGCGAGGTCCGCGAGCACAGCGGTCGCCGTGCGCTGTCCGCTGAACATCGCACCCTGGAGCGCCGCCGTGTCTCGGTGGTCACCGCAGACATAGAGCCCCTCGCCGAGCCGGACCGTGCGGCGCGGATCGAACGGCGGCGTCTGACGCGGCTGTCCGTGGCCGATCACGTCGCGCCGGAGCAGCTCGAAGTCGCTCGCGGCGCCGTCGAACCAGCGTGCGAGCTGCGCGGCGACCTGCTGCTCAAGGTCGGGATCCAGCGCCCGCGAGCCGGGTACCGCCGCCGCGATCAGGGCACGGCCCTCAGGTGCGTAGCTCGGCTGGACCTCGCTCATCACGACCACGTTCAGTGCCGGACCCGTCCCTTCCCCTTCGAGCATGAGAACCGGCCCGCGGCGCGGCGCTGCCGGCGCCGCGAACCACAGACAGCCGGCCGCACGCGAGCCCGGATCGTCGACCCTGCCGCCGAGCAGCGCGCTGGCCGTCGGCCCGTCCGTCGCGACAACGATCGCGCGCGCCGTCAGCTGCTCGCCGGAGGCGAGCGTCACCGAGCGCGGGGCGAGCTGGGCGACGCGCGAATCGAGACGAATGCGTGACTCGTCGAGGGCCTCGGCGAGCATCTGCGTCACCGCACCCATTCCCTCACGAGGAAGGCCCGTGTCACCGAGCGCCAGCATCCGCAGGATCACGTCGAAGCGCCGTGCGGAGACCTCGAGGTCCGGGTCGAGCTGGATGCCTGCGAAGAAGGGCCGCCAGAAGGCCTCGATGAAGCGCTCCGAAAAGCCGGCCGCCCGGAGCCGTTCCTCAGTTGACTGATCAGCGCGATGAAGCAGTTCGCGTGCGCTGTGTGCCCGGACGTCTGCGACGAGCGCCGCGCCGCGGGCCTTGTCCAGTGGCGAGGCAATCGGGTTGGCGAGTGACTCCGGCAGCGCCAGCGGCCGGCGCAGCGGATCGACGAAGGCGCGCATCCGCCCCCGGTAGCGAACCGCGGCCCCCGGCTCGAAGCGTCCGAGGCCGAGCGCGGGCAGGTCCAGGCGAAGGTTCACCTGGGGGTAGTTCGTGAGCAGGATCTGGAAGCCGCGGTCCAGCGTGTAGCCGTCGACGTGGTCGCTGCGCACGCGACCGCCGACCGCGTCGGAGGCCTCGACGATCTGCCAGTCGATACCGGCGCGCTGGAGGTCCTGGGCACAGACGAGCCCGGCCGCCCCGGCACCGACGATCAGGACCTCGGTCATCCCGCCGCGAACGCCTCGGGCGGGAGATCGCGCTCGCCGGACGCGACGGCGTCGCAGATCACCGCGGCCACTCGGGCCGGCGTGATCCCCGTCGCGAGCGCCGGCGCCTCGCCCGCGAGCGCGCGGTGGGCGAGGCCCGTCTCGGTGTGCGGCGGCCGGGCATCGATCACGCGCACACCTGCCCGTCGGGCCTCGCGCGCCAGCGAACGGTCGAAGGAGAGCAGCGCAGCCTTGCTGGCGCCGTAGGCGGCCATGCCCGCGATGTTCTGCTCGGCGATCACGCCCGAGATGTTGACGAGAGCGCCTCCCGCGCGAAGCCGCGGCAACGCCGCCGCGGCGAGCATCACCGGCGCGAGGACGTTGACTTCGAGCAGCGTTCGGGCCACGGACTCCTCCAGCTCGACGACCGGTCCAAAGGCGACGACGCCGACGGCGCAGACGAGGACGTCGAGTCCGCCACCGTGCTCGACGGCCGCGCTCAAGGCCCGCTCTCGGCCGCCGGGGCTACAGACGTCGGCCTCGACAACCACTGCCGCGGGGTGCCGCTCGGCGAGTCCGGCAAGAGTTCGGTTCGCGAGCGTCAGGCGTGCGGCGCGACGTTCGAGCTCGTTCGCGACCGCGGCGCCGATGCCTCCCACCCCGCAGACCAGGCACGAGGCTCCGTCGAGCTGGACCGGCGCGCGGCTTGACACGCGCCTCAGCCTAGTGAGCCGGCGAGCTCAGCCCAGACGCCGGAAGGCCGCGATCAGCCGTTCGAGCTCCGCGGAGGATGCGCAGTCGATCGTCGCGCGAAAGCCCAGGTCGCCGCGCGGCCGGACCGCCGCCTTCAGCCCGGTTGCGGCTGCGAGACGCGCGCCGAACTCGACAGCTACACGGTCGTGTTCGCCGGATATCGCGCTCCTGCGCTTCGGCTCGGGCGAGCCCCGGCGGGCGAGCTCTTCAGTCGCTCTCACGCTCAGCCCGCGGGCGACGGCCTCGCGGGCGACGGCGCGGCGACGCTCGTGGTCCTCCGCGAGCAACACGGCCCGGCCGTGGCCCTCGGTGAGCTTCCCGGCCTCGACCAAGGCGATCACCTCGTCGGGGAGGTCGAGCAGCCGGATCAGGTTGCTGACCGATACGCGACTGCGTCCCACGCGCAGTCCGACGTCCTCGCGGGTCAGGCCGAGCTCCTCGACGAGCGCCGCACAGGCCCGCGCCTGCTCGATCGGGTTCAGGTCCTCGCGGACCATGTTCTCGACGAGCGCAAGTTCGATCGCTTCGGCATCGCTGCGGTCACGGATCACCGCCGGAATGCCGGCGAGCCCCGCGATCGACGCTGCCCGCCAGCGGCGCTCTCCCGCGATCAACTCGAAACGGCCGTCGGCCCGCGGCCTGACGAGCACGGGCTGGAGCACGCCGCTGCGCTGCAGCGAGGTGGCAAGCGAGGCGAGCGCGTCGGCGTCGAACTGGCGGCGCGGCTGGGCCGGGTTCGGATCGATCGCCGCGACCGGAATCTCCCGGATCGCCTCCTCACTGGGCTGCGGCTCGGGAGCGACCGCGAGGATCGCGCTCAGGCCGCGGCCGATCCCGGGCTGTGTCTTAGCCACGCTGTGCCACCTCCTGGGCGAGCTCGAAGTAGGCCGTTGCACCACTGCTCGCCGGCGCATGGTGCGTAACGGGAAGTCCGTGGCTCGGGGACTCCCCGATACGGACACTGCGAGGTATAACCGTCGCGAATACCAAGTCGGGGAAGTGCTTGCGCACCTCACCCTCGACGTCCCGCGAAAGCCGCGTGCGACCGTCATGCATCGTGAGCAGCATCCCCGCGATCGTCAGCGACGGGTTGAGCTCGCGACGGATCAGCGAGAGCGTGTCGAGCAGGCCCGCGAGCCCCTCGAGCGCGAAGTACTCGGTCTGGACAGGCACGATGACGCTGTCGGCGGCAACCAGCGCGCAGATTGTCAGCGGGCCGAGCGACGGTGGACAATCCAGGATCACAAAGCGGTAGCGCTCGCGCAGGCCGGTCAGCGTTTTGCGCAACAGCTGCTCGAAATCCTCGGTGCGGGGCAGCTCCATGTTCGCCGCCGCCAGATCCGGACCGGCAGGGAGCAGCTCGAGGTTCTCGATCGATGTTGCAACGACGGCATCCGAGGGCTCGATCGTGCCGGCGAGCGCGCCGTAGAGGCCTGGTGCCGTCGTGCGATCGATGCCCAGCGCGACAGTCGCGTTGGCCTGCGGATCGACGTCGACGAGCAGCGTCGGGAATCCCGCCTCGGCGATACACGCCGCGACGTTCACGGCCGTCGTCGTCTTGCCGACGCCGCCCTTCTGGTTTGCGACCGCGAAGACCTTCGCCATTCGGCGCAAGCTAGCGCGCCGCGGGGACGCCGCCGAGCGGCCGCTTGCGGGCAACCCCCTCTCTGCGGGGAAAGCGCTGCGGAGTCGCGGCTACCTTGTCAAAGCGCGCGAGCGTGTGATCTCGCGCCGCCGGCCACGGCGCGGCGTTCAGTTCTTCGCGTAGCTCGAGCCCCAGCTCTGCTCCCGCGGCATGAGATCGCGCGGCTTCCTCGCGGTCGACGACTCCACGCCAGTCGATCAGCGAGCCGCCGAGTCGCAAGAGGGGTGCGGCGTACTCCAGGACGACCGGCTGCGCGGCCAGCGCACGGGCGGTCACAACATCGGCCGATTCGCGCCCGTCGCGCCAGAGCTCGGCGCGCGTGTTCTCGATTCGCACGTTCGAGAGCCCGGCGGCCTGTGCCGCCGATGCAAGAAACTCGGCCTTGCGTCGCTGGGACTCGATCAGCACAACGCTGGCGGCCGGCAGCGCTGCCGCGAGCGCGAGCCCTGGAAAGCCGGCGCCAGAGCCAAGGTCCACGACTAGACCGGCACAGCGGAGCGGCTCGAAGCGCAGCGCTGACAGCGAGTCGGCGATATGGACGTCGACCGCCTCGCGCGGCGCCGTGACCGTCGTCGGCGCGGCAGGATCAGTTGCGACGCGCTCGAGCAGGACGCCGAGCGCCGACGTCGATGCGGCGCCCAAGCCCCACTGCGCGGCGAGCTCGTCGAGGCGATCGGCGGCGCTCACGCTTCGTGGGCGGCGAAGAAGTCGGCGTACTTTGAACGCATCTCGTCGACCCTCGAGCTGACATGGGCGTCGACGCCGCCGGCCAGTGCCGCCTCGACGATCGGAAGGACCTCGCGCACGAGCACCTCGCCGCGGGCCATCCACTGGTAGTAGCGGCGCCCGGAGTGTTCGTAGGGCCCGTAGAGCCGTGCACCCGGCAGCCGTGCCTGCAGCCACTTGAAAAGGGACTCGTGGCGAACGTGCATCCGCAGCGTCACCTGCGGTTGGCGGCCGTCGCCACCAAAGTGCCCCTCGCCGATCAGGATGCCGGCGATCACTCCACGGTCAAAGTCGCTGATGGCCACGGCCCGATTGTTTCACCGTCAAGAAAAACGTGAAACACCGCCCCGGCGCAGGGCTGCGTTTCACCGTCAAGAAAAACGTGAAACGCTAGCTGCCGTCGAGGGGCGTGATGACCAGCCGACGGTCGGGTTCGTCGCCCTCGCTGTGCGTCTCTACGTCCGTCCTGTCGCGCAGGTGTTCGTGCACCACCCGGCGCTCTGCCGGGCTCATCGACTCAAGCTCGACCGGCTCACCGGTCTCGAGGACTTCAGTCGCGGCCTCGTCGGCATCGGCCCGCAGTTCTTCGGCGCGCCGCTCGCGGTAACCACCGGCGTCGACGATCACGCGCTCGGAGCCGGTCGTCCCGTCCGGAAACACGATCCGCTGCGCGAGGTGCTGCACCGCATCGATTGTCTGGCCGTGCCTGCCGATCAGCAAGCCGAGGTCCTCGCCCTCCACGCGTCCCACCAGGCCCTCGTCGGTCCGCTCGACGATGATCTCGCCGTCGAGATCCAGGGCATCGGCGATTTCCTCAAGCAGCTCCGTCAGCAGCTCGTCGGCGGTTGGCTCCTCGTCGGTCATCTGCGTCTCCCGGATCGTTTCTTCTTTTTCCGCGCCGGCGGGCTCGGCGCCGCGCGCCGGGGCCGGCTTGGGCTCAGCCCTGGCGCTCCCCATCGCATCGGCGAGGGTCTCTTTGAGCGATGGTTTCTTGGGTGTGGCCCCGTTCGAACTCGCTGCCGGTTTCGGGGGCGGCGGCATTCGGCGCCGGATCACGAGCTGCTGGCCGATCGTCCAGAGGTTGGTCGTGATCCAGTAGAGGAGAAGGCCGGAGGGGTAGCGGTAGAGAATGATCACAAAGACGAGCGGCAAAACCAGCATGATCCGACGTTGCGTTGGGTCCGCCGTTGCGGTCGCGACGAGCGTCGAGGCGAGCTGCGAGCCGACGTAGAGCAGGATCAGGACGATCAGCGCAACGCCCGTCGCCTTTTCCGTGATGTCGGGGAGGAAGAGGAACTTCGCCGAGCCCGGCGCGACGACGTTGCAGCCGACTTCGGAGAGGCCTTTGACCATGTGGCCACCGGACTCCGTTATTCCATTGACCGCCTGGGCCGTGGAGCTTGTGATCTTTGTTGCATGTTCCGGGATCGCTTTGAAGTTCTCGATGTGCTTGCCGAGCGCCGTTTCATAGGACTTGATCATCGGCGTGCCGCAGATGTCTTTCTTCAGCCGCGTGCGCAGCATGTAGAAGAGCGAGAAGAAGACGGGCAGCTGCAGCAGCAGCGGCAGGCACGAGGAGAACGGGTTGACCCCCCGCTCCTGGTAGAGCTTCATGATCTCCTGCTGCTGGCGCTGTTTGTCTTCCTTGTACTTCTCTTTGAGCGCCTGCAGCTCGGGCGCGAGCTGCTGCATCGCCTGCATCGACTTCAGCTGCCTGTAGGTCAGCGGGACCAGGATCGCGCGGATGACCATCGTCATCACAACGATCGACAGGCCCCAGTTCCCCAGGAATCCGTGAAGGAAGACCAGTAGGCCTTCGAAGATCGTGATCAGCGGCGAGAACGCCGTTTCGATGATGGAGCTGGCGAAGATCATGGAGTCAAGGGCGTGCCGGAGGACGGCACGCTACGCGGCACGGCGGCCGCCGGAAGCAAAAAGCCGCTGGGCGTCCACGGGATCGTAGCCACCACGACTCCATGGGTTGCACCTGAGCAGTCTCCAGACCGCGAGAACGGTGCCGCGCAGCACACCGAACGTGGTCACGGCTTCGACCGCGTAGCGCGAACATGTCGGCTCGTAGCGGCAGCGTCGCGGGTACGCCGGCGAGACGTAGCGCTGGTAGACGAGGACAGGGAACACCACCGCTGCGCGCAGCAAGCGCACCGGCGTGGGCGGCCGCTCAGGCTGCGTCGGCATCGTCTTCGAGGACCTTCGCGCTCAGGAGCAGACCGTGCACCGAGGCCGCGATGCCCGCCAGGCCCTCGCGCTGGGCGAGCTCCAGTGCCGCCGGGCGGGCGACGATCACGATGTCAAGTTGGCCCTGCACCGCAGCTTCGTCGGCCGCGAAGGCTTCGCGGAGCAGGCGCTTGACGAGGTTTCGGTCCGTCGCGCCGCCGACCTTCCGCGGCACCGAGAGGCCGAGCCGTGCCCGCCCGCTCTCACCGCTCCCGAAGGCATAGAGGACCAGGTAGCGGTCCGAGCTCGAGCGCCCCTGCCGGTACACGCGTTCAAACTCGGCGCTGCGCGTCAGTCGCCCGCGGCCACGCGGCCGCTGAGAGCCTTTCAGATGCTCCTCGCCGGGCAAGTGCCCGTCAGGTCGAAGGCGCTTGCGCCCCTTGTCACGGCGGCGCTTGAGCGTGAGGCGGCCGGCGCGCGTCTGCATGCGCGCACGAAACCCGTGGGCACGGGCGCGCTTGCGCTTCTTGGGCTGGTAGGTCCGCTTCATCTCTGATCTCCGACGCCGGGATTATAGGGGGTCTGGCGATTCGTCCGCGCGTTTCTCGGCAATTGCGAAACACGCCGCGACGGCACGCGCATGGGGTGGGCTATATTCGCCCCATCGGGCCCCCGGGCCCCCGCCGCACACAGATGATGCCGGGCTGCCCCTGCGGGCTGCGTCCTGCTGCCATGAATCAAGACACCGACCAGACCTGGGCGGCGATCACCGCACGCCTCACGGCGGCCGAGAATTCGGCCGCTATCGAGCTGTGGCTGCAGCGCCTGGTTCCAGTCGA
Organism: uncultured Solirubrobacteraceae bacterium; assembly: GCA_963699425.1. Classification (GTDB taxonomy): domain Bacteria; phylum Actinomycetota; class Thermoleophilia; order Solirubrobacterales; family Solirubrobacteraceae; genus Palsa-744. The sequence continues at coordinate 574,411 of CAVOTS010000001.1, forward strand.
GCTGGACGGCAGCCGTCTGATCCTCGGCGCCCCGTCCTCATCACGGCGATGGATCGCGGAACGCTTCGGGCCGGCTCTGACCGCTGCCGCCCGCGCCGTGCTCAGCCCCGACGCTGGCGTCGAGATCGTCGACGCCGACCGGGCCGCCAAGGGCGACGCGCACGGCGCCTCATGCCGCACGGCGCCACCGGTCAACCACCGGCGCACGTTCGAGCAGTTTGTGATCGGCGACTGCAACCGGCTCGCGCACGCCGCCGCGCTGACGGTCGCCGAAATGCCGGCGACGGCATACAACCCCTTGTTCATCTATGGACCCCCGGGGGTTGGCAAGACACACCTGCTGCAGTCGATCGCGGCGCTCGCGGCGCGCCACAGCCCCGACCTGCGGATCCGTCTCACAAGCGGCGAGGAATTCACCAACGCCTTCCTCGAGGCGCTGGCCGAACACTCCACGGAGCGTTTCAAGCGGGAATACAGGGACGTCGACGTGCTGCTTGTCGACGACGTGCAGTTCCTCGAACGCAAGACGCGCACCGAGGAGGAGTTCTTCCACACCTTCAACGCGCTCCACGACGCCGGGTCCCAGATCGTCGTGAGTAGCGATCGGCCACCGCGGGACCTGCAGGCAGTCGAGCAACGCCTGCGCGAGCGCTTCCAGGCCGGCCTGGTCGCCGACATCGCGCCGCCGGACCTCACCACGCGGCTCACGATCCTTCGCAAGCGCGCCGCGAGCGACGGCATCCCGGTGCCCGATGAGCGTGCGCTCGCGCGCCTGGCGGCGCGTGTCACCACCGACGTGCGCGCTCTCGAGGGGGCCCTGATTCGCGCAGTTGCGTACGCATCCCTCGGCGGGCGCCCCTTGACAGTCGAGCTCGTCGACGAGGTCCTCGATCGCCTCTACGGACCCCAGACCGGCGGGACACCGACCGTCGAGCGGATCCAGGAGGTCATCTGTGAGCGCTTCGGCATCACACGCGACGAGCTGATCGCCGGCGGCCGCGCCAAGCGCTACCTCTGGCCACGGCAGGTCGCCATGTACCTCTCGCGCGAGCTGACGGGCGAATCACTGCCCGAGATAGCGAGGAGCTTTGGCGGCCGCGATCACACGACAGTGCTCGCCGCCTGGCGGCGTACCGGGGAGCGAATCTCCACAGACCGCTCGAGCTCAGCGGTTGTGGAGAGCCTGCGCACAACACTTGAGCCGTAACGAGGAAAGACGCACGGCGCGACGGCCGACCGCAGCGATTGACAGAATCCCCACAGCTCGACGAACACCCAGGCAGCCCGGGAGATCGGCCCAGTCAGGCCAGATCACGAAGCTCAACACTCGTAATCCACATCCCCACAGAGCCTGCTGTTACTCGAACTGAATAGCTAGGAGCAGAACTTGAAGATCAGGACGACAACCGATGAGCTCGTGACGCAGCTCCAGACAGCGTCACGTATCGCTTCGACGAGAAGCGTTCTCCAAGCGCTGTCGGGCATCAAGCTCACAGCCGAGCCCGACGGCAAGAGCGAGCTCCAGGCGACCGACATGGAGATCGGCATCCGTGTACCGCTTGAGGCGACGGTCGAGCGCGCAGGCGTCGCTGTACTGCCGGCGAGGCTGTTCGCGGAGGTCGCACGCTCGTTGCCAGGCGGCGAGGTGAGCCTCGAGCTGATCACCGCTGACGCGGCCGTCGAGATTGTCTGTGGCTCCGCGACGTTCCACCTTCGCACGCTCCGCGCAGAAGGACTTTCCAAAGCTTCCGGAGGACGGCGGCAACAACCGCGTGCGACTACCGGCGGCGGGGTTCGCAAGCACCGTCGAGCGAGTCGAGCGGTCGGCCTCTCGCGACGAGACGCGGCCCGTGCTGAACGGCATTCTGATCTCGGCATCGGGGAACGAACTACGGATGGTGGCGACCGACTCCTACCGCTTGAGCATCAAGCGCACACATGTCGAGGAGGATCTCGGCAGCGGGTTCGAGGCCAATGTGCCGGCCCGGGCGATGGGCGAGCTGGCGCGCCTGGCCCAGGCACACCCCGATGCCGAGCTCAGCGTCGGCCTCGGCCAGAACCAGGTGGTGTTCGAGCTCGCCGGCGTGACGCTCTCATCGCGGTTGATCGACGGCCAGTTCCCGAATTACCGTCAGCTGATTCCCGAGGACGTCGATCACATGCTGCGGCTCTCGAAGTCCGAGGTCGCCGACGTCGTACGGCGGATCAGCCTGCTCGCCCAGAAGAACGCCCCGTTGCATCTCTCCTTCAGTGAGGGTTCGCTGCGCATCTCGGCAGAGACACCCGACGTCGGCGAGGCGAGCGAGACGTTGCCGGTCCCCTTCCAGGGCGAGCAGTTCGACATCGGCTTCAACCCGGACTACCTGCGTGACGGGATCGACAGCGTGGACGGGGACGAGCTGATCCTGAAGTTGATCAGCCCACTGCGCCCGGGCCTCATCGAATCGACAGAGGCCGGCGAGTTCATCTATCTGATCATGCCCATTCGCCTGAACCTGTAGGCAATGCCGGTCAGGTCGCTGGCGCTGCGCGACTTCCGGACCTACGAGCGCGCCGAGGCCGCGTTCGGATCGGGCCTGACAGTCGTATACGGGCCGAACGGCGCCGGGAAGTCCAATCTGCTCGAGGGTCTCTATTACGCCTGTACGGGCGCCTCGCCGCGGACCCGGAATGAGCGCGAGCTGATCCGCTTCGGCGCGCCGGCGCTACGGGCGACGGTCACCGTGGGCGAGGAGGACAACCACGAGCTGACGGTGGCCTACGGGGCATCCGGCGAGGGCGGCGAGGCGGTCAAGCGGATGAGCAGCGACGGCGCCCCGCTGGAGCGTCTGGTCGACAGTCCCTTCCGTCCGCTGCTCGCCGTCTTCATGCCCGACCGGCTCGAGCTCGTCAAGGGCGCGCCGGCAGGAAGGCGCGCGCATCTCGACCGGTTCGTCGCGGCACTGCATCCGGCGCAGGCCGAAATATCGCGGGCCTACTCGCGAGCGCTGGCACAGCGCAACGCGCTGATCGCATCGATCCGCGCCGGGCGTTCGAGCGGTGCGGCGCTGGATACCTGGGATCACCAGCTGGCCGCGCGTGGCGTCGAGCTGATCGGCGTCCGGCGCGAGGCAGTCGCCGCCCTTGAAAGCTCGTACGCCGAGCTTGCTGCCTCGCTTGGCCTGATGGGGCAGGCGACCATCGTCTACCGCCCGCGCAGCGACGCGACGACGCCGCAGGAGCTCGCGGACGAGCTCGCCGAACGCCGGGAGAGCGACCTGCGCCGCGGCTTTACCGGTCACGGACCGCACCGCGACGAGCTGCTTCTGCGCCGCGACGGCCGCGAGCTGCGCGTCTACGGCTCGCAGGGCGAGCAACGGCTTGCGCTGCTTGCTCTGCTGCTCGCGGAGCGTGCCGTGCTCGCGGAGCGCCGGTCGCAGATCCCCGTCATGCTGCTCGACGACGTGATGAGTGAGCTGGACGCGGAGCGACGCGAACTGCTGGTTGCCGAGCTCGCCGGCGGCGGCCAGAGCGTGCTCGCGACGACCGATCTGGCCCACGTCCCGCAGTCGTCGGGCCCGGTCGCCCAGCTGCGCGTCGAGCCGGGACGCGTCTTGCAAGAGGAGCTCGCCGCGTGAGCCGGCCTGCGCCCCGGCCGTTCGCGATCGCCGTCGAGGCCCTGCGTGACCGGCTTGAGCCGGCCGGTGGGCTGGCCGGCGTCCAGCGGGTGTGGCACACCGTCGCCGGTGACGCGATTGCCGCCGCGGCGAGACCGGTGGCTCTGCGCGGCGGCGTCCTGACCGTGGAGTGCGAATCGGCCGTCTGGGCCCAGGAGCTGCAGCTGATCGGACCGGACCTTGTGGCTCAGCTGTCCGACCGGCTCGGCGACGCGGAGCTGCAGTCGATCCGCAGCACTGTCGCCGGGCCGCGCTAGCGCCTGCCGGTGATGATGTCCACTGGCGTCCCGAGAGCCACGCGCGGCCCAAGCCAGCCGATGTCGGCGACGCGCATGCGCACACACCCGTGCGACGGGTCCCCGGGAATCGCGGCTTCGTCGAAGTACGGGCCGTGGATCCCCACAACGCCGCCGCGCGGCCAGTCGCTGAGCGTCGAGTAGTCGGCGGTGCCCAGCGCGTAGGGGTAGTACGCGTTCTTGGGGCTGCTCACGCGGTAGCGCTCGCGAATCCAGAAGTGGCCGGGCGGCGTCGGGGTGCTCGGCTTCCCGACGCCCACCGGGAAGATGCGCAGCAACCTGCCGCCGAGGTAGACGTGCATCCGGCGGGTCGCGAGGTCGATCACGAGCCGCCAGCGCGAGTGCTCGAATGTGCCGAGGTCTTCGCGCGGAACCCAACCGACGCCGCCGTTGGGACGGGCGGGGATGCGGATCTGGATCCATTCTTCGCCTTCCGGGATCGTGTAGCTCCGCAGCAGCACGTAGACCTCGGGGAAGCCATCCTCGGTTTCGAAGTGCAGCCTTCCGACCCGTCGCGAGGAGAAGCTCGGGTGCGCATAGATCGGCCCGTTTTCCAGCGGGTGCGCCCAGCGCGTGAACGTCACTTCATTGCTGAGCCGTCGAATCGACGGCTTGGCGACCGGGCTGGCCCCAAATGCGGGGCCCGTGCCGAGGATCAGCAGGACGACGAACGCGGCAGCAGCGCCAAGGCACTTCAGCTTCACGAGTTCAGGTTGGCAGAGAACGGCGGGCGGCCGCGCCAGTTGCGCGGCCGCCCTTGATCGCTGTTAGCCGGCCGCGGTCAGCCGGTGAACGCCGGCGCCGTTTTCTTTGGTGCCGCGCAGCGCAGCAGCGTCCGTTTCAGCGTCGACGAGGCGACACTGACGTACGGTTGGTACTTGACGTAGGCCGTCAGGTGCTCCCGTACGCCGGCCCGCAGGTGGATCCGCGCGTTCCAGTGCCCGCGCGAGTTCGCCCGGCGCACGACAGCGACCGTATGGCCATTCACCTTGTAGGTGACGGTCTCGATCGGGCTGCCGCTGACCGATGCCTCGTACGAGCTCGCTTTCGTGCACAGCGTCGGTGTGGACGCCAGGCGCGCTTTGACGAGCGGCCGGGCGATGTGCTGCCCCGGCTTGATGCATTCCGCGGTGTAGGTGCCCTTCCACGTCAGCTTGATTTCCACTGCGCCGGACACTTTGAGCCCGTTGAACGTGAACAGGAACTGCGGCAGGCCGGTGTTCGAGTTCAGATGCAGGCCCAGGAGACTCGCCGAGCCGGCGCTGTCGAGCGGCTCTTCGGGTAGCCCGATGGATTCGCCGTTCCCGTTCGCGAAGCCGACGGACCCGCTTGCGTACTCGTTCCTGGCGGGTTTGATCACCTGTATGGACTCGTAGCTGGCGGGTTCACACTTCGGCGAGTTCACGACGAACTGTCCGGCGAGCACGCGTACCGCGCCTTCTCCGCACTTCCCGCCGGTGTAGGCGTCGAAGCTCTGGATCTGGTGTTCGCCATCGTCGGAGTTGACCCACAGACAGGTGGGACGCTGCGGATCCGGGTTGACCGTATACAGCAGGTCCAAGCCTTCGAAGTGCTTCGGGAAGTTCGGGCAGGATTCGCCCGTCGCGTACGAGAAGCACTTGACGAAGTTCTCGTTGTCGGGCATGTAGATCCTCGGACCGAGGACGACCGCAGGCCCGGCCCAATAGCCGGTTTCGCCGATTACTTCATGGAGCTTGGCCGGCGAGGCGACGGACTGGCCCGACAGGTTGAAACAGGGTGTCGTCGAGATCGCCACGCAGAACCCCGTCGCTGCGCCGGAGCTGGTCAGCAGCGGGAACGGCGTACCGAGCTCATCGTCCCCGACTTTCACCGGCCACGTCCCCGAGCAGTTGGCCATTTTTTCGTTGCTCCAGCAGGAGTCCCAGGTGCTGAATCCGGAGTCGATCAGCGAGACGATGACCTCGCCGCCGATCGTGGCGGCCATCATGCCCGCGGAGTCCTCATTCGTGAGCGCCGCTGGCACGGGGATCGCGTACGGTTGCCCAGGGCAGGCGGATCCCTTGGTCAGGTCAAAGCACATCAGCTTGTTCTTCGTGCCCGTCTGCGCCCCGTCGGCGAAGTTGAACGCGTAGAAATACTGTTCGGTGCCGTGCGGCGAGACTGTCGCACCGCCGATCGCGCTGTAGCCGGTGAGCGGCGCTTCGCCCGTGCCCGACAGCGGCGTGAAGCCGCAGAACGGGTCAGTGGCCGTGGAGTTTGTTTCCACACAGGCCACGCCGGCTGTTCGTCGCTGACCCGGGTCACATAGACGTACAGGCGTCCGTTGCTCTGGTTGAGGTACAGCGCCGGTTTGCCGGGTGTCGCGAACGTCGCGTTCGTGCCGGGTTCGGTGATCGTCTTCGGCCAGCCGCTGCAGGCTTCGGCGTTGTCCTGCAGGTGGCAGGCCACGCCGAGCTCGGTCTGGTGGTGGAAGACGTTGTAGACGGCTGTCGGTGAGAGCGCGATCGCCCAACCGTCGCCGCCGGCGCTGCCGGCGTAGTTCGACGCGGGCGGGATCGGGACCGTCTCGGTCGCCGAGAAGGTCGCCGTTTCGGCGTTGGCTGCGGCCGGCGCGTAGCCGACCGCGAACACGACCGCGAGCATGGCGCAGAGAAGCCACGTGTGGCGCCGCCGTGGCGAGAGTGGCGTGCGTGTTCCGGCACGCACCCGATGCTGTGAGAAGTCCGTCATATCCCCCTGTGCTCCTTCCGATTTGGTTAGGTGCACGTCCGCGACAGAGCTACTCAGACCTGCCCATCGCGTCGCGAGCCGCGTCCTGTATAGACCTCCGCTTCGGGCTCTGTCAACCCTACGGAAATCCCGCCAGTGTACGCCGATCGCCCGACCGGTGGGAGCCCGCGCCGCCGCGACCGGAAGGCGCCCCGGCGAGAGTGCCCGAATACCCCGATTTTCCAGCGTTTTCGACGGCTCGCGCGCGGTGTTTCGCCGGGTCTTCGTGGTATCCTTGACGGCACAACGAAACCGTCTCGGCCGTGGACTTTGAGCCCCGGAATCCGGGGCTTTCTCACGCCAGCGGAGGGTCATTGGCAGAGGGCAGCGACAGCGCTCACCAGCGCGAATCAGAGCAGTCTGGAAACGCGGGCTCGGCGTCCTACGGCGCGGGCGACATCACCGTCCTCGAGGGCTTGGAGGCGGTCCGCATGCGTCCGGGCATGTACATCGGCTCGACCGGGGCACGGGCCTCCACCACCTCGTCTACGAGGTCGTCGACAACGCCGTCGATGAGGCGATGGCGGGCTGCTACGACCGATCGAGGTGACGATTCACCCGGACAACTCGGTCACGGTCCGCGACAACGGCCGCGGCATCCCGGTCGACGTGATGGAGAGACGGCAAGCCGGCGCTGAAGTCGTGTTGACGAAACTGCACGCCGGCGGCAAGTTCGGCGGCGAGGGCTACAAAGTCTCCGGCGGCCTCCACGGCGTCGGCGTCTCGGTCGTCAACGCCCTCTCGGAGCGGCTCGAGGTCGAGGTCGGACGCGACGGCGATCTACACGCAGGACTTCTCGCGCGGCGACCCGCTCGGGGCCGCTCGAAAGCGCGGCGCGACGCTCGACAAGGGCGAGCGACCGGCACGACGATCACCTTCCTGCCCGACGCGGAGATCTTCGAGACGCTCGAATTCGACTCCACACGCTCCGGCAGCGCCTGCGCGAGACCGCGTTCCTGACGCGCGGGTTGACGATCACGCTCACCGACGAGCGCGGCGAGGGCGCGAAGCGCGAGCTTCCACTACGACGGCGGCATCCGGGACTTCGTCATGTACCTCAACAGGGCAAGGACGCCGATTCACCGCAAGGTCATCGACTTCGAGGGCGAGGCCGACGAGGGCGCCGCGTCGAGATCGCGATGCAGTGGAACGCCACGTACCACGAATCGGTCTTCTCCTTCGCCAACAACATCAACACCCGTGAGGGCGGCGCGCACCTCTCGGGTTTCGCTCCGCGCTGACGCGCACGATGAACAAGGACGCACGCGAGACGGTCTGCTCAAGGAGAAAGACGGAGAACCTCTCCGGCGAGGACATGCGCGAAGGCCTGGCCGCGGTCATCTCGGTCAAGCTGCGCGAGCCGCAGTTCGAGGGGCAGACGAAGACCAAGCTCGGCAACCCCGGGATGGCCGGCTTCGTCGAGACGATCGTCAACACCGGACTCGCCGAGTTCCTCGAGGAGAACCCGAGCGAGGCCGCAGCGGATCATGCAAGGCGATCGACGCCTCGCGGGCCCGCGAGGCGGCACGCAAGGCGCGCGACCTGACGCGCCGCAAGGCGCGCTCGAGTCGACGGCTGCCAGGCAAGCTCGCCGACTGCTCGGTCAAGGATCCCGACCGCTCGCCGAGCTGTTCCTCGTCGAGGGCGACTCGGCCGGCGGCTCGGCCGAGCAGGGCCGGGACCGCAACACCCAGGCGATCTTGCCGCTGCGCGGCAAGATCCTCAACGTCGAGAAGACCCGGATCGACAAGGTCCTGCCGAACGCCGAGATCCAGGCGCTGATCACGGCGATCGGCACAGGCATGCGCGACGAGTTCGACATCGAGAACGCTGCGCTACCACAAGATCGTCCTGATGACCGACGCCGACGTCGACGGCTCGCACATCCGCACGCTCCTGCTGACGTTCTTGTTCCGGCAGATGGAGGAGCTGATCGAGGCCGGCCACGTCTACATCGCCGAGCCGCCGCTCTACGCTCAAGCAGGGCTAAAGCGAGCGCTATGTCGAGAAGGAGTCTGAGCTCGAGGAGATCCTGCTCCGCGACAAGTGCGAGAAGTCGAGATCAGCGACCGCACGGGCAAGCGTTCAAGCTCACCGAGGCGCGCTGGCAGCGCTTCGCGCGGCTGCTCAACCAGTACGAAGGCTGGTCGTCGGCGCTGCGCGCGCGCCTACGGGCACGACCTCGTCGGGTTCATCGAGCAGACGGGCCTGCTCTCCGCGGGCGGTCGACGACGCGCAGCCGCGCGCCAAGAAGCTGCTGGCGGCGCAAACCGTCGACAGGACGCACTGCACTGCAGCGAGGTGCTCGAGAGCGACAATGGCGATGCTGCGCGTGCGGACCGTCGAAAACGCAACGGGCTTCGCCCGCATCCAAAGCCTGCCCCGGCGCTGCTCGAGCGCACACGAGTACCAGCGAGCTGGTGCGCGTTCACGCGCAGCTCGATCGAGCTCGCCGGGCACCCGCCGTTCACGGTACGCTCGGCGACACCGAAGAGCGCGCGGACGGCTTCGAGGAGCTGCCGCCCGCGGTGCTGACGGTCGCCCAGAAGCGGCATCGAAACTGCAGCGCTTCAAGGGGCTCGGCGAGATGAACGCCGAGCAGCTCGGCGAGACGACGATGGCCCCCGCGTCGCGCACGCTCGCGCGGTGACGCTCGAGGACGCCTCGTCCGCCGACCGCGTCTTCGCGATGCTGATGGGCGACCAGGTCGAGCCGCGACGCAACTTCATCGAACAGAACGCCCGCGCCGTCGCCAACCTCGACGTCTAGGGGGTGAGGAATGTCCGCAGCCGACACGACGCTCGACGGCAATATCGAACCGCGCGCCCTCGAGGCGGAGATGCAGACCGCGTACCTGGACTACGCGATGTCGGTCATCGTCGGCCGCGCGCTGCCGGATGTCCGCGACGGACTGAAGCCCGTCCATCGCCGCGTGCTGTACGCGCATGAGCGAGCTCGGCCTCGGGCCGACCCGCCCGTACGCGAAGAGCGCGAAGATCGTCGGCGAGGTGATGGGCAACTATCACCCGCACGGCGACAGCGCGATCTACGACACGCTCGTGCGCATGGCGCAGAACTTCTCGATGCGCAACATGCTCGTCGACGGGCAGGGCAACTTCGGCTCGATCGACGACGACCCGGCGGCCGCGATGCGCTACACGGAGGCCCGCCTGGCGCGCATCTCGACCGAGATGCTGCGCGACCTGGACATGGACACGGTCGACTTCGTCGCCAACTACGACGGCTCGCGCCGCGAACCGGTCGTGCTGCCGGCGCGCTTCCCCAACCTGCTCGTCAACGGTTCATCGGGCATCGCGGTCGGCATGGCGACGAACATTCCGCCGCACAACCTGCGCGAGGTGATCGCCGCGACGATCGCCTTCATCGACGACCCGCAGATCGAGACCGAGAGCCTGATGCGCCACATCAAAGGCCCGGACTTCCCGACCGGCGGGATCATCCTCGGCCGTGACGGGATCCGCGACGCCTACGAGACCGGCCGCGGCCGGATTCGCGTCCAGGCACGGGCACACATCGAGCCCCTCAGCCACGGCAAGGAGGCGATCGTCGTCACCGAGCTGCCGTTCATGGTCAAGAAGGGCGGCGACGGCGGGCTGCAGCAGAAAATCGCCGACCTCGTCGATCGAAAAAAAGATCCCTGAGATCTCCGACCTGCGTGATGAGCGCGACAAGCGCGGGATGCGCCTCGTGATCGAGCTCAAGCGCGACGCGATCCCGAAGGTCGTGCTCAACAAGCTCTACAAGCACACCCCGATGCAAACCACCTTCGGGGTGAACATGGTCGCGCTCGTCGACGGCGTGCCGCGGACGCTGAACCTGCGCGAAGTTATCCGCCACTACGTCAACCACCAGCGCGAGGTGATCGTCAGGCGCACCAAGCACGAGCTCGCCGAGAAGGAGGCCCGCGGCCACATCCTCGAAGGCCTGCTGATCGCGCTTGAGAACCTCGACGCGATCATCGAGATGATCCGCGCCTCGCGCGACCGCGAAGCGGCCCGCGAGCAACTCGTCGAGCGCTTCGGCCTGACCGCGATCCAGGCCAGCGCGATCCTCGACCTGCGCCTCTCGCAGCTCACCGCCCTGGAAGCGGACGCGATCAAACAGGAGCACGCCGACGTCACCGAGCGGATCGCCGAGCTGCGTTCGATCCTCGGCGACGAGGCTCGCGTCCTGGGAGTCGTGAAGGAGGAGCTCAGTGAGCTCGTCGAGCGCTTCGGCGATGAGCGCCGCACCGAGATCAGCGCCTCGGAGGACGAAATCGATATCGAGGACCTGATCGCCGACCGCCAGATGGTGATCACGATCACCCACACCGGGTACGTCAAGTCGCTGCCGCTCGACACCTACCGCCAGCAGAACCGCGGCGGCAAGGGCGTCACGGGCATGGACATGAAGGACAACGACTACATCGAGCACCTCTTCGTGTGCTCGTCGCACGACTACCTGCTGTTCTTCTCCAACCGCGGCAAGGTCTACCGCTCGAAGGTCTACGAGCTGCCCGAGGCCCAGCGCACCGCCAAGGGCCGCGCGCTGGTGAACATCCTGCCGTTGGCCGAAGGCGAGCGGATCAACGCCGTCGTCTCGACACGCGACTTCAGCGAGGCCGCAGCGCTGATCTTCGCGACGCGCGCGGGCACGGTGAAGAAGACCGAGCTGAAGGCCTACAACACGCCGATCAAAGCGGACGGCATCATCGCGATCCGGATCCGCGACGACGACGAGCTCCTCGCGGTACGCCCCGTCGACCCGGGCGACGAGATCATCATGGTCTCGCACGCCGGTCTCGCCGTGCGCTTCGGCGAGGATGAGGTCCGCGCGATGGGCCGCGACACGACGGGTGTGCGCGGGATGAACGTCGGCAAGGGCCGCGTGATCTCGATGGACGTGGCGCGCGACGACGCCGACCTCCTCGCCGTGACCGAAAACGGCTACGGCAAGCGCACTCAGGTCAGCCAGTACCGCAAGACCGCGCGCGGCGCGAAAGGCGTCAAGACAATGGGCCTGACCGCGCAGAAGGGCGGCCTCGCCGGCGCGCTCGTCGTTCGCGAGCACCAGGAACTGGTCTTCATCAGCGTCGGCGGGATGGTGCAGCGCACGACCGTCAGCGGGATCTCCCAGCAGGGCCGTGCCGCGACAGGAGTGCGCGTGATGAACCTCAACGACGACGACGTCGTCAGTGCCGTCGCGCCCGTCGTGGACCCCGGCGAGCCGGAGGGCGACGGGCCGCCGGCCGACGCGCCGGACGGCGCCGAGCCGCCCGCCGGCGACTAGTACATCCGTCCACGGCTGAGAGCAGCCGCTAAGGAGTTGCCGGCTCGACGAATGTCGATCCGTCTCCCGCGCGCTAATCGCGCCGGCCCGCATGCCCGAGACGTTGGGTGTGAGGCGCGTGATCGTGATATTCGGCCTGTTCCTGACGTTCGCGGCAGCGGCGGCCCCGTCCGCACAGGCGGCGAAAGCGCGTCCTCGCGGCGACGGCCACTGCCTGCAGGTCGCGGCACGTCGCCGCAACGGCACCCGAATGATCGCCAAAGGCCAGCCCTGCTACCTGATGGCGCGCGCCCGCATCGCCCTTGTCCGACGCCGCCCCCACCGCGCGGCGCACGCCGCGGCCGTGGCGCCCACCTGCCCGGCCGCGAACGTGCCCGTCGAAGCAGCGAACGCCGCCTCCTCCGCGGCGACCGTCGAATGTCTAGTGAACCGCCTGCGCTTCGCCCACGGTTTGCAGCCGCTGCGCAGCAGCGCCCCGCTGGCGGCCGCCGCGCAGCGCCACGGCGACGAAATGGTTCAGCAGCACTTCTTCGCCCACGTCTCGCCGTCCGGCAGCACGATCACGCGCCGCGACCTTGAAGCCGGCTACCTCGCCGAAAGCGACGCCGGCTGGGTGGTCGGTGAGAACCTCGCGTGGGGCACGCTCGGCCGCTCGACGCCGGAAGCGATCGTCGCGGCCTGGGAAGCCTCGCCCGAGCACCTCGAAAACATGCTCGAAGGCCGCTACACAGAAACCGGGGTGGCGGTCCTCGCCGCGATCCCGCTCGAAGGCGAACAGCTCGGTGGCGCGACCTACGTGCAGGAGTTCGGCACCGTAGTCCGCTGAGGGCGCTTGTGTCGTCGCCGGGGTGCGCGCTACTCTGCGCGCACCAGAGAAAGGAGGTGGTCCGAACGTTGTCTGATCATTTTTGCGGGACCCTGGAGGTGACCGGCCGCTAGGTCGGAAGGGCTGGACCGCCTAGCGGAATCCAAGCCGGGACACCCCGAGTCGGCCGCCGGGCCTGGTCCCTCCGGCGCAGCACATGCCGACATCGGCGAATCCAGTCGTTTGGCTGAGGCGGGGGCGTCGCAAGGCGCCCCCGCCGCCTTTCTCAGGACGCTTGTCTCAGGCGGCGATGGCGCTCGGCAGATACTGCAGCCACGGCGCCGGGATCGACGGGCTCGCGACGTGGATGAAGATCTCGGCGCGCGGCGTGCGCGGCGTCTTGCGCGGATGCATGTTTGCCTGGTCCGGCAGCCTGTCGCCCTTGCGCCGGTTGCATGGCGCACAGGAGGCGACGATGTTCTCCCAGTCCGACGAGCCGCCCTTCGAGCGCGGAATGACGTGATCGACCGTCAGGTTCGAGCGTGACCCGCAGTACTGGCAGGTCCAGCTGTCGCGCGCGAAGACCGCGCGTCGCGTGATCTTGCGCCGGTGCGCGTCGCGCGGGACGTTGACGTAGGTCACCAGCCGGATCACCAGCGGCCGCGCGAGCGTCGTCATCTCGGAGTGCAGTTCGCGGCCGGTCCGCTCGACCAGCTCGGCCTTCTCCTTGAGCAGCAGAACCACGGCTCGCCGGACCGTGCAGACGTTGATCGGCTCGTAGGTCGCGTTCAGCACGAGCACCCTGCCGCTCGTCGTCGATGACGACGCGCCCCCAGGTCCGCGCCGCTGGTGCTCAGCTGGCGTCGCGGACCCCCACATCTCCGGTGGGACCCTGGACTCCATTTCGCGGCCTACTTTAGCGATGCGCCCGACGCTCAAGCCGCGCGTCGGGCGGCGGTGTAGCTGCCGAGCGGCAGCACAACCTCGCACAAAGCGCCGAGCGCGGCGAGCACTCCGGCGACCGGCTGCGCGTCGCTGTCGCCCGCGCACTCGGCGAAGAACATGTAGCTCCCGATGCGTCCGGGGCGCGGCCGGGACTCGATCTTCGTGAGGTTGATCGACCTGTCGGCGAACTCCTGCAGGCAGCGCAGCAGCCATCCCGGGCTGTCGGCGCCCGAGCCCCAGAAGACGATTGCCGTGCGCCGCTCGCCGTCGTCAAGGCGCAGCGGGGGTTCCTCGTTGTCGCCGCTGCGGCGCAACCACACGAAGCGCGTCTCATTGTCATGGCGATCCTCGATGTGTTCGCGCAGCACGCGGGCGCCGTAGAGCTCGGCGGCCAGGGTCGTGCCGATCGCCGCGCGGCCCGGCGCCCGGTCGCCGGCGACCTCACGTACCGCCTCGGCGGTCGAGCTCGACGGGACGATACGCGCCGTGGGCAGCTCTTCGTGCAGGAACGCGGTGCACTGGCCGGGCACCTGCGGGTGCGTCAGAACCTCCGTGATCTGCTCCAGCGGGACCTCGTGAGCGGCGATCAGCGCGTGCGCGACGCCGAGCAGCACCTCGCCGGCGATCTGTACGCTCTGCGCCTGGCCGGCGAGCGTGTCGAGCGTCGCCGCGACCGACCCCTCGAGCGCATTCTCGATCGGCACGACCGCCCAGCGCAGACGCCCCTCGGCGACCGCCTCGATCGCCTCGGTGATCGAGTGCAGCGCAACCGGGGTTACCGCTCCCTCACGCGCCGAGGCAAGCAGGGCCTGCTCGGTGAAGGTCCCCTCGGGACCGAGGTAGCCGGCGCCGCTGAGCGCCGGCTCGTCAGGCGGCACGGTCACCGGACGACGCCGGCGCGGCGAACGCGAGCCTGACGGCCTCGGCCTCCTCCGGGCTCAGCTCGAGCTCGCCGCGACCCTCGCGGACCTGCTTGCCGTAGACCCGAGCCTGGTCGCGGTGATGGATGCAGGACAGGACCACGCCGCTGTGCTCGTCGTCGAGCAGCGCGAGCGACATCGACTGCCGGCCCGACGCCTCGTTGTAGGCGTCGTAGCGCACCAGCGCGCTATGCGAGATCGCGCCGCGTAGCGCCAGCTCGGCGGCGGCCATCCGTCCGTTGAGCTGCTCGGCGGTCGCCCCAACCTGGGCTGCGAGCGTCTCGAAGGCGCTCTGCAGCTCCGCGGAGTGGGCGACGATGTCGCGCTGCGCGTCGCCGAGAATCACCCGCTGGTCGCGCCGCAGGCGTCGCAGTGAGACGATCAGCGCGATGCACAGGATCAGCGCGAGAACCGCGACCGCCGCGGCGGCGATCGCGATGATCCCCTTCGTGTCGGTCAGCGTCGCGGCGAGCACGCCGAGAAAGTTAGCTACTCGACCGACGGTCGCCTAGCCGCTGAACACGGCCAGGTAGACGGCCTTGTTGTTTTCCGTTTCGGTCTCGCCCGGAAGCGGCTGGATGTACGCTTCGACCTTCGCGCCGACATTGAGCGGAACGCCGTCGACGGGGATTTCGACGTTCACTTTGCTTTCCGGCGAAAGCGAGTTGATCAGCCGCGAGGCGGTGAACTTTTTGCCTTCGGCGGTCACGGTGATTTCGACCTTGACTTCCTTGGAGGTCGCCGTGCCGTCGTTTTCGACGGCGACCGTGAAGGTCGGGTTCGCCCCGCTCTTGACGTGGTTCTCTTCAGGTTCGGGCGCGAGTTTGTTCGTCCCGACCGAGACGCCCAGCAGCGCGCTGCCGTGCGTGCCCGATTCGGTGCTCGATTCCGAGCTCGTGCCCTTGCCGGTCACGCGGGCGGTCATCGTTTCCGGTTCGAGCCAGCCGAGGTTCGGCAGGAACGGTGTCGAGGAGATGCGCGACGCCGCGACGTTCTTCGCCGCGAGCGTCTGTTCGACGTAGGGGATGACGCGCTGGGAGAAGAGCACGTCGGAGGCAAGGAAGATCTCCATGTCCCCGGCCATCAGCGTCAGCGCGTGCGAGGAGCTCGCGCCGCTCCCGAGGGCCTGCCCGATCAGCCCCGCGAGCTTGGTCATCGTCTCCTCGCGCAGGTTCATCGCGAGTACCAGGGAGCGCTGCGCCGATTCGAGTTCGCCGGGGACGCTCAGCGAACTGGCGTGCGACGCGAGTTCCTGCGACTTCAGACGCAGCTGGTTGATCTGCGTCTCGACCTGGATCGCGGTCTTGTTCGAGGCGTTGGTCAGCGCCGTGAACAGCGGCAGCGAAACCTGGGAGTTCGATTCGCTGACCAGCGTCGCGACTTCGTGGTCGTATTCCTTGAGCGCTGTCAGCGCTTCGCTCTGGACGCAGCCGCGGACGACCAGCACGATGACGATCAGCACGACGATCGCGATCCCGAGCGCGATCCTGCGGCGGACGACGAGCTCATGGTCACCGCCGCCCCCGCCTCGCGTCGAACGCGGGCGGCCCTCCGAGCTCCCCGCGCGTCGTGAACGCCGGGGGACGGTCTGCGTCTCATCTTCATCGTCGAAAAACGACACTTGGTGGTGATCCTTCGCTGCGGCGAAGCGGCCAGTATGACCCGCCGCCCCGGGCTCTGAGACCCTGCAAGTTATCGCTCAGGGCAGCTGTCGAGCGCACACGTTGCAGGGACACGCGCGTTGCGCGCGAACGCCTGAGCCGGTGCGCATGCGCCCGAGCAGCCCAGAAGACACGACTCTGCAGCTACCCAGACGCGGCCGGATAACGGCGCGCCGGGCGCCGCCGGCGGATCCCGCCGGTCCGTTGCTGCTCGGCCGCTACCGGCTGATCGAGCGACTGGGCGCCGGCGGCTTCGGCGTCGTCTGGCGTGCGCAGGACGAGCAGCTCGGCCGGGAGGTCGCGCTAAAGCGCGTCCCGGCCGAAGCCGGCGAGAACGGCCGGGCCGAACGAGAGGCCCTCGCCGCCGCACGCCTCGCGCACCCCGCGATCGTCGCGCTGCACGAGGCCGGTCTCGCGGACGGCGAGATGGTGCTGATCTCCGAGCTCGTGGTCGGCTCGACGCTGGCCGAGTTGATTGCCGAGGACGCCCTCGAGGACGAGGAGATCGCCGCGATCGGGCTGGCGATCGCCGGTGCTCTCGAGCACGCCCACGAACGCGGCGTGATCCACCGCGACGTCAAGCCGCAGAACATCCTTGTGCCCGACGAGCCGGCGGGGCCGCAGGGCGCCGCCAAGCTCGTCGACTTCGGCGGCGCGAGCCTCGTCGGGGAGGAAGCGCTCACGCGGACCGGCGACGTGCTCGGCACGCTGGCCTACATGGCTCCCGAGCAGCTCGACGGCGAGGAGGCCGACGAGCGCAGCGACCTCTACTCGCTGGCGCTGGTGCTCTTCGAGGCGTTCAGCGGCGAAAACCCGATGCGCGGCCAGACGCCCGCTGCGACGGTGCGCCGGATCGGCGGGCGGGCTCCGCGGCTCGCGACTCGCCGGCGCGGCCTGCCGCGTGAGCTGACCGACGCGATCGACCGCGCCCTGCTCGCGGACCCCGCGGCCCGTGGTGATCTTGCGGTGCTGCGCGGTGCGCTGGCCGCCGCGAGCGCACCGCAGTACCGCGTGCGCCGGCTCGCGCCCCGGCGCGCCGAACACGACTCGCCGACCGCCGAGCAGGCGCAGGCGGCGAGCGCCGGGCCCTCCTCGCAGCAGCCACGGATCGCGGTCCCCGGCGCGCTCGCAGCGACAGCCGCGCTGGTCCCCGCCGCGTGGCTCGCGCTGACCGGCAGGCCGGGAGCGGCAGTCGTGCTGCTCGCCGCCGCATTTCCGCTGTTCATGCTGCCGGGCCCGCGCGGCCGGATCGATGTCCGCCGCGGCCTGGCGCTCGGGGCCCCCGCGCTCGGGCTGCTCGCCCTCGCCGGGAGCTGGCCGGCGCTGGCGGGCCAATTCGTGCGTTGGCGCGAGCGGCTCATCGCCGGCGCACTCGGATTCTGGCTGCTGTCGCTCTGCGGGCCGCTCGTCGCAAGGCAGCTGTGGTTCGCCGCCGCACCGGCCCCTGCCGGCTGGCAGCAGTCGCTGCACGCCGCGCTGACCGGGGTCCTGGCGCCCGCGTTCACGGCGCGCGTCGCTGCGGGCTGCGCCGTCTGGGCGTTGGCTGCGCTCGCGCTGCCGCTGCTGCTGCGCGGCCGGAGCGCGCTCGCCGACGTGCTGCTGGCACTCGGCTGGGGCTTCGCGCTCGCCGCGGCGACCCTGCGGCTCCAGGCCGCGCTCGGCCCAGCGGGCTCCCAGCCGCACGGCCTGATCGTCGGCACTGCGCTCGGCGCGGGATTCGCCGTCGCGGTGCGGGCGCTACGTGGCCCGGTCTGACGTAGGGTGCTGGCATCGTTAGATCCGCGCCCCGTACGAGTCGGGCGGGGTAAACATGGGCCTGCTCAGAAACGTCGAGTCAACGATCGCCAACTTCGTGGAGGGCGCCTTCGGGCGGGTCTTCCGTTCGCAGGTGCGCCCGATGGAACTGGCGCGCAAGCTCGCGCGGGAGATGGACGAGAACCGGACGGTCTCGCTCTCGCGCACCTACGTGCCGAACGAGTTCACGGTCTGGCTCTCGCGCCGGGACCGCTCGCTGTACGAGGCAGTCGAACGCGAAGTGATCGACGAGCTCTCCGCCTACCTGCTCGAGCACGCTCGGCGGGAGGACCTCACGCTGGCCTCCCCGCCGCAGATCACGTTCCAGACCGACGAGCGCCTGCGGCTCGGTGAATTCGGCATCCAGGCCCGCCTGACGGCGCCCCCGCGGGCCGACGAGGACGCCCCCCGCCCCGCCTCGGAGCCACGCCGGCCGCCCGCGCCGCGCGGCGAGCCCCCGTCGGAGGAACCGCCCGCGAGCCGCACGATGATCTACAGCACCTCGGCGCGGATCGCCGAGCCGGTCCGCGAGGCACGTGACCGCCCGCGGGCCCCCCGCGCGTTGCTCGTCGGCGACGGCCGCACGCTTATCGTCCCGCCCTCCGGCGCGGTGATCGGCCGCAGCAGCCAATGCGAGATCGTGCTCGACGACTCGGGCGTCTCACGCCGGCACGCCGAAATTCGCCCCAACGGCAGCGCCTGGATGCTCCGCGACCTCGGCTCGACGAACGGCGTCCTGGTCGACGGCGCACAGGTCAACGGCGAGCACCGCCTGGCGGACGGCGAGCGGATCGCCTTCGGATCGACCGAGCTGCGCTTCCAGATTTCATGAACGGCGTCGCACCGCTCTCGGTGATCCTCAAGTTCGCGTTCCTCGCGGTGCTCTACCTGTTCGTGCTCTGGGTCGTGCTGAGCGCGGCGCGTGACATGCGCGGACGCAAACGCACCGCCGCCGCGGTGCCCGAGGGGGCGCCCCCGGACGCGACGGGGCTGCACTCGGCGTCCGAGCTCGGCCAGGCGCGCGGTGGCCCGCGCTCACCGCGTCTGGTCGTCGAGCGCGCCCCGGGCCATGAGCCGGGCATGATCTACGACCTCGTGGGACAGATCGTGCTCGGACGTGGCGATGCGGCGGACATCCTGCTCGAGGACCCGTTCGCGTCCTCGCGACACGCAGTGGTCTACGAACAAGGCAACATCTCGGTCATCGAGGACCTGGCGTCGACCAACGGGACGTATCTCAACGAGGAGCTGCTCGACAGCCCGCGGCCGCTGCATGCCGGCGATCGCGTGCGGATCGGCGACAGCGAATTCGAGTTCCGCGCCGACTGATGCTCGCGATCGCCGAACAGTTCGCGGCCAGCGACACCGGCCGCCAGCGCCGCGCCAACGAGGACGCGATGTTCGTCCGCGCGCCGTTGTTCGTCGTCGCCGACGGGATGGGCGGCGCGCAGGCCGGCGAGGTCGCCTCCGGCGTCGCCGTCGACGCGTTTCGCGAAGCGAGCACCAGCGAGATCGCCGCCGATCCGGAGACGGCGCTAGCGGCGACCGCCTCCGCCGCGAACGCGCGGATCCACGACCTCGCTCAGCAGAACCCCGACCAGGCGGGCATGGGCACGACGCTAACCGCCGCCTACGTCGGTGAGGAGAACGTCGCGATCGCCCACGTCGGTGACAGCCGGGCGTACTGCCTGCGCGACGGTGAGCTGATGAAGCTGACCGACGACCACTCGCTCGTCGACGAACTGATGCGCGAGGGGCGCCTGACGCCCGAGGAAGCGCAGGAGCATCCGCAGCGGTCGGTGATCACGCGCGCGCTCGGCCCCTACTCGGACGTCGAGATCGACACCCGCTCCTTCCACGGACGCGATGGTGATCTGCTGCTGCTCTGCAGCGACGGGCTGACGTCGATGCTCGACGAGTCCGTGATCCACTCGATCCTGCGCGGCCACGGAACCCTGCCCGAGCTCGGACGCCGCTTGATCGCCGCGGCCAACGAGGCCGGCGGCCGCGACAACATCACCGTGCTGCTCGTGCGGCTGCGCGAGCTCGATGCCAGGCTCGCGGTCGAAGGCCCGACGAGCGAAGTGACGAGCGAGATGGCCGCACCGGTGATCACCGCGGGCGCGGCCGACGCGGCCCGCCCGCCCAAGCGACTGCAGCCACGCCAGCCACGCAGCGCCGAAGCGCGGGCCGGCCGGCGCCGGCGCCGGGTGCGCAGTGCCGCGATCGTCGCCGGTGGGCTCGCGGTAGCGGTACTGATCGCCGGCTACCTCGCGATCCAGTCGATCTACTTCGTCGGCACCAACGACCAGGGTCTGGTGACGATCTACCAGGGCCTGCCCTACCGCCTGCCGGCCGACATTCCGCTCTTCAGCCGCGTCTACGTCTCCGGAGTGCCATACGTCGCACTCGGCCCGCAGAGCCGCGCGGCCGTCGACAACCAGCACGGACGCAGCGAAAACAACGCGCGCGAATTCGTGCGCAGCCTCGAACTGGGCCGCTCGGAATGAATCGCCCGATCCGCCGCCTGTTCGCCGTCTTCGCGCTGCTCGTCGCCCTGCTGCTCGCGTACACCACGCGCTGGACCGTCTTCGAAGCCAAGTCGCTGCGCGCCAACGCGCTCAACCGCCGCTCGCTGCTCGAGGAACAGCACATTCCACGAGGTCCGATCGTGGCCGCCGACGGAACCGTCCTGGCACGCAGCGTCCGCGGGCCCGAAGGCGTCTACAGCCGCGTGTACCCGACCGGAGAACTGTTCGCCCATCCCGTGGGCTACCACTTCACCGACCTCGGCAACAGCGGCATCGAGGCCTTCGAAAACTCGGCGCTCAGCGGTCAGACCCATGAAGGCGTGCAGTCGCTGCTGGACCAGCTGCAGGGCATCGAACCCGTCGGCGAGAAGGTCGTCACGACGCTCGATCCGGCCGCCCAGCGCGTCGCGATGCAACAGCTCGGCGCCTACCACGGTGCCGTGGTCGCGCTCGAACCCCACACCGGGGCGGTCGAGGTGATGGCCTCCTCGCCGTCGTACAACCCGAATGTGCTGCGTGAACCGGGACAGTTCTCCAAACTCGCGACCGACAACCAGACCGCGCCGCTGATCAACCGCGCGACCCAGTTCGGCTACGCGCCGGGCTCGACGTTCAAGGTGGTGACCGCGACCGCCGCGATCGACTCCGGGAAGTACACGAAAGAAAGCCTCGTCAACGGCAAGAACGGGATCCTCGTGTCGGGCGTGCCGCTCGCCAACGACTACAACCAGAGCTTCGGAGAAATCTCCCTGCGCCAGGCGATGGCGCAATCGGTCAACACCGTCTGGGCGCAGGTCGCCGAACACGTCGGCAAGCCGACGATGCAGCGGTACATGGAACGCTTCGGGTTTGACGCCAAACCACAGCTCGACTACCCCGCAGAACAGATGTCGGCGAGCGGCATCTACCTCGGCGAAAATCTCCTCGAACCGACGAGCTCGCTCGTCGACATCGGCCGCGTCGGGATCGGTCAGGGCCACCTCGAGGCGACCGCGATGCAGATGGCGCAGGTCGCCAGCGCCGTCGCCGACCGCGGAGTGCTGATGCGCCCCCACCTGACCGACAAGGTCGTCAACCATGAAGGCCAGGTGGTGCGTACCGTCGAACCCTCCGTGCAGTCGAACGTGATGAAGCGCTCGACGGCCGAACAGGTGCGCGAAATGATGGAAGCAGTCGTCAACGAAGGAACCGGCACGCCGGCGCAGATCCCCGGGGTCCAGGTCGCCGGCAAGACCGGGACCGCCGAAACGCAGATCGGCAGCGAGAACAACAACGTCTGGTTCATCGCCTTTGCGCCGGCGCGGGCGCCCCGCGTCGCAGTCGCCGTGACCGTCCAGTCAGTGCCGGGCTTCGGAGCCACCTACGCGGCTCCGATCGCGCGTCGGGTGATAGAAAGCCTGCTCGGTTGATCGCGCCAGGGACAGTCATCGACGACCGCTACAGGGTCATCTCAAGGCTCGGATCCGGCGGGATGTCCGACGTCTACCTGTGCCACGACCAGCTGCTCGGCCGTCAGGTCGCCGTCAAGGTCCTGCACAAGCACTTCGCCGAAGATGGCGAGTTCGTCGAGCGTTTCCGGCGCGAGGCCTCGAGCGCGGCCGCGCTCTCGCACCCGAACATCGTCGGGATCTTCGACCGCGGCGAGTGGGACGGCACCTACTACATCGCGATGGAGTACGTGCCCGGGCGCACGCTGAAGACGATCGTGCGCGAAAACGGCGCGCTCGACGTCGTTCTCGCGATCGACCTGACGCTCCAGGTGCTGCAGGCCGCGCGCTTCGCCCACAGCCGGGGCGTCATCCACCGCGACCTCAAGCCG
Source organism: uncultured Solirubrobacteraceae bacterium (assembly GCA_963699425.1). Taxonomy (GTDB): domain Bacteria; phylum Actinomycetota; class Thermoleophilia; order Solirubrobacterales; family Solirubrobacteraceae; genus Palsa-744. The sequence goes on from CAVOTS010000001.1 coordinate 596,881, forward strand.
CAGAACGTGATCGTCGACGAAGAGGGCCGGGCGCTCGTCACCGACTTCGGCATCGCGCGCGCCGGTGCTTCGGAGATGACGATGACCGGCTCGGTGCTCGGCACCGCGCAGTACCTCTCGCCCGAGCAGGCCCAGGGCTACGACGTGACCGAGGCCGCCGACCTCTACTCGGTCGGGGTGATCCTCTACGAGCTGCTGACCGGGGTGCTGCCGTTCGAGGGCGAGACCGCTGTCGCGATCGCCTTCAAGCAGGTCGCCGCCGAGCCGGTCCCGCCGAGCGCGATCAACTCGACGGTGCCCCCGACGCTCGACGCGATCGTGCTCAAGGCACTCGCCAAGGCGCCCGCCGACCGCTTCACCACCGACGACGGCTTCATCCACGCTCTGCAGCTCGAGCGCGACCGACTGACCGGTGACAGCGGGCCCGCGTCGATGACCCAGCTGCGCGGCACGCCGGTGCCTCCGACCGCGGCGACGATGATGGCCCCGGCCGCCGCTGTGGCCGCCGGCGACGGCGACGAGGACGAACAGCCGCCGGGCTCGAAAAAGGCGCTCTGGTGGACGCTCGCCGTGCTGGCCCTGATCGCGGTCGCCGTCGCGGCCTTCTTCATCTTCAAACCGAAGCAGGAAGTGACCGTGCCGAACGTCGTCGGGCAGACCGAACAGATGGCCTTCGCGACGCTCCGCGCCGACGGCCTCGAACCGCTTTCCACACCGGTCCATTCGGCGACCAAGCCTGCGGGGCAGGTGATCGCGCAGAGCCCGTCCGCCGGGAACTCGATCGCAAAGGGCTCGAAGGTCGAACTCGAAGTCTCCAGCGGCCCGAGCTCGAAGGCCGTCCCGAACGTCGTCGGGCGCAGCGAAAAGACCGCGATCGCCGAACTGCAGAAGGACGGCTTCAAGGTCGAAGTCCAGCCGGTCGCCAGCGCCAGCGTGCCGCAGGGCACTGTCGTCTCGACCGAACCGAGCGCCGGGACGCTGTTCGCGAATGGCAGCACGATCAAGCTCAACGTCTCACAGGGCCCGGAAAAGGTGCGCATCCCGAACGTCGTCGGCGGGCGCCAGGAAGCCGCCGAAGAAGCGCTGCGCGCCGCGAAACTGCGGGTCGGGACCGTGACGAAGCGGTCCTCGAGCGAACCGGCGGGAACGGTGCTTTCGCAGTCGCCGACGGCCGGTGAACAGGTCAACCCGGAAACCGCCGTCTCGCTCGTCGTCGCCGAAGCGTCCAGCGAAGTCGCGATCCCCAACGTCAAGGGCGAAAGCGCCGCAGGTGCGCGGCGCTCACTGGAATCGGCGGGCTTCAAGGTCAAGGAAACCAAGACCCAGACGAGCGAAAAAGAACGCAACGGGACGGTCGTCTCGCAGTCGCCCGACTCCGGCACGAAAGGCCGCAAGGGCGCGACCGTGACGATCGCGGTCGGCGAATACGTCCCGACGACGACACCGACGACGACCACTCCGCCGGCCGGCAACTGACGATGGCCGAGCCGCGCGTCGCCGTGCTCGCGGGAGGACGCTCGTCCGAGCACGAGGTCTCGCTGCTCTCGGCGCAGGCCGTCGTCGAGGGTCTCCAGGCGGCCGGGCTCGAGGCCTGGACGGTCGAGATCGACCGCGACGGTGTCTGGCGGGCCGACGGCCGCGAGCTGGTGCTCACTCCCGGCCGCGGCCTCGACGGCGCCGATGTCGTGTTCCCGGCGCTGCACGGGCCCTTCGGCGAGGACGGCGTCGTGCAGGGCGCCCTCGAGACGCTCGGTGTCGCGTACGTCGGCTCGGGCGTCGAGGCCTCCGCGCTGTGCATGAACAAGGTCCTCTGCAAGGCGCTGACCGGCGCCAACGGATTCGTGCAGGTGGACTACGTCGGCGTCGCGGCGCGCGCCTGGCAGGCGCGCCGCGGCGAGCTGCTCGAGCGCTGCGCCGCGCTCGGACTGCCGGTGTTCGTCAAGCCCGCGCGCCTGGGTTCATCGGTGGGGATCGAAAAGGTCGCCGAGGAGACGGCGCTGGCCGCGGCAATCGAGCGCGCGCTCGGACACGACGAGCTGGTGATCGTCGAGGCTGCGAGCACCGGCCGCGAGATCGAGTGCGGCGTGCTCGAACTGGCGGGCGGAGAGCTCGCCGCCTCGCCGCCCGGGCAGATCGAATTCGAGCGCGAGTTCTACGACTACGACGCGAAGTACTCACCGGGGGGCATGCGCCTGACGGTTCCCGCCGCGATCCCGGAGGCGCTCGCCGGCCGCGTGCGCGAGTCGGCGCTGCGGGCCTTCGAACTCGCCGGCTGCGAGGGACTCGCGCGAATCGACTTCTTCGTCGAGGGTGATCGCGTACTGCTCAATGAGATCAACACGATGCCCGGGTTCACCCCGTTCAGCGTCTACGCGAAGCTCGTCGGCGCCGGCGGCGTCGAGTATCCGGAGCTCGTGCGCGGGCTCTGCGAGCGGGCGCTGGAACGCCACGCGCGCCGCGGCGCCATCAGCTACTAGCGCAGCAGCTGCAGTTCGGAGATCGTCACGAGGTGGGCGCCCGGCGAGAGCGCCGTGATCCACAGCAGGTAGTAGCTGTAACGGTGGCCGGCGAGGTCGAGCGGGATTCGCGCGTTGGCGGCGACGTCGGCATCCGAGCCGACGGGTCCGACCCAGCCGCGCTTGGTCAGCGGCGTCGAATTCCCGTACGGCAGCGCGAGGTTGACGCTGTTCGCGACGTAGACGTCGGCGCTGAAGCCGGGCGTGGAGGTCAGGACCTGCATCGCGAGCGCGTCGAGCCCCGGTGAGGCGTCGAGGAAGACACCGAAGCCGCTCTGCCCCGAGGGGTGCTTGATGTTGGCGTCGTAGTATTCCGCGCTGCTCCAGCTCGTCGTCGGGTCGCCGTCGACGAGGTTTGCGGCGAGGCGCGGGTTTTCGGGTTCCGTACCGAACGGGTTGTAGGAGGTCGCCGCGTTCTGGGCCAGCGGCACGACCGTCAGCGGTCCCTCGCGCAGTGGCGGCTCGCTGCCGGCGTGGGTGCGGATCACGAGCAGGTAGACGAGCGCGGCCGCGATCAGCACGAGCGCGAGGATCAACGCAAACCAGCGCCGCGGGTTGCGCACCCGCAGCGGCAGACGGCGACGCTTGACCGGCGGCAGCGTCTTGATCACGCTCGTCACCTCGCCGCCGGCCTGCCCGGCGCGCGTGGCCTCGATCGCGAGCACGTCCTCGAGCGCCGAGGCGAACGAGGCCGCGTCGGGGTATCGCAGCGTCGTGTCTTTCTCCATCGCCCGTTCGACTGTCGCCGCCGTCGCCGCCGACAGTTCCGGGCGCAGTTCGCGGATGTCCGGCGCCTGCTCGCGGACGTGCTTCATCGCGACCGCGACCGGTGAGTCGGCGTGGAAGGGCACCCCGCCGGTCAGCATCTCGTAGAGCACGATGCCGAGCGAGTAGACGTCGGACTGTCCTGTCACCGGCTGGCCGAGCGCCTGCTCGGGTGCGACGTAGTCCGTGGTGCCGAGCACCCGGCCAGTGAGCGTGAGGCTTTCCTCGGTCAGCGACCGCGCGATCCCGAAGTCGGTGATCTTCGCCCCGCCCTCCTCGCCGAGCAGGATGTTCTGCGGCTTGACGTCGCGGTGGACGATCTGCCGGTCGTGCGCTGCCGCGAGTGCGCGCGCGATCTCGATCGCGTAGGCGATCGCGGTCGTGATCTCGAGCTGGCCTTCCCGGCGGATCACGGTCTTGAGCGTCTCGCCGGATACGTACTCCAGGACGATGAACGGCGCCGCGACATCCGAATCGCCCTCTCCGGGCTCCTCGCCGGCGTCGATCACCGAGACGATGTGCGGATGGTTGAGCTGCGCGACGGCGCGCGCCTCGCGCCGGAAGCGCTCGAGCTGGTCGGAGTCGGAGGCGATCTCGCGGTGCATCAGCTTGATCGCGACGGGGCGTTCGAGCACCGTGTCGAAAGCCCGGTAGACGGTCGACATTCCGCCCCGGCCGACCTCCTCGTCGAGGCGGTAGCGGCCGGCGATGACCGTGCCGAGCGCGGTCACGGGCGCCGAGCCAGACGCGCCAGGACGCAGATCGCCAGCAGGCAGCGGTAGACCGCGTAGGGCAGCAGCGCGCGGCCGCGGCGTCGCAGCAGCCTTGCTGCGACGAGGGTCGAGCCGAAGGCGGCGGCGCCCCCGGCCGCCGCGCCGGCGCCGTGACGCAGGTCACCAGCCTTCAGTGCGCCGGCGCCGAGGATCACCGGCAGCGCGATACCCCAGGAGATCGCCTGTGAGTCCTCGCGGGAGAACCCCCGCAGCCGGGCCGCGGAGAGCGTCGCGCCGTTGCGCGAGACGCCCGGGATCAGCGCCAGCGCCTGCGCGAGGCCGACCGCGAGGCCGTCGGCCGGGCCGAGCTCGGAGAAGTGCCGCGGACTGTCGATCGCCCGCCCGTCCGCGTAGGCCATTGCGAGCGAGCCGAGCACCAGTCCCGCGGCGATCGAGCGTGGACCGCCCAGACGGCGCTCGATCGGGCCTTTGAGCAACGCGCCGGCGAGAACCGCCGGAAGCACCGAGAGCCCTAGCGCGAACCACTGGCCGATGCTCGCTGTGCGCGAGCGCTCGAGCAGTTCCTCGCGCATGTCGATCGCGAGCGCCGCGCCGGCGCCGAGGTGCAGGGCGACCTCGAAGGCCTTGCGCTGCTCGTCCTCGCCGCGCGGCCACGGGCTGCCCAGCAGCCACGGCACGAGCCGCGTGTGGGCCGACGAGGACACCGGGAGCAACTCTGTCGGCCCCTGCAGCAGGCCGAGCGCGATGGCGCGTTGAGTCTGCGCCGCCCGGTCAGGGTTGGGCATCGGCCGTGTCACCGCGGCCCGAGCGCCGGCGGCGCATCAACAGGACCACGATTCCCACCACGATCGCGATCACGATCACGTAGTCGAGATACTCAAAGACCTTGCGTGCCTCGTGCCATTCGCTCCCGAGCGCTTCGCCGGCCAGCGCCAGCCCGAGCACGAAGGGGATGGAGCCGATCAGGGTAAACAGCGAGAAACGCCAGAAGTTCATCTTCGAGAGGCCCGCGGGCAGCGAGATGAACGCACGGACAACCGGGATCACGCGCCCGACCATCACCGCGAGGTCACCGCGACGCTGGAACCAGCGGTCGGCCTTCTCGAGCTGGGCCGGGCCCATGTGGAACTTGTCGCCGTGGCGTTCGAACAGCTCGAGTCGCCCTCCGCGGCCGATTGCGTACGCGACCCATGATCCGACGAGCGTGCCCGCGAGGCCCGCGAGGACGAGGCCGACAAGGGTCATTTCGTGCGCCGCGTGCGCCGCCGCAGGGTCGGCGACGACGAAGCCGCCGAACAGCATCACGACCTCGCCGGGGATCGGGATGCACATGCTGGAGATCGCCATCAGCAGGAAGACTCCGGGCAGGCCCGCTTCGGCGATGAAGTGGGCGGTTTCGTTGACGATTACTTCGGAGATCGAGGCGAGCAGCATGCGCACGAACGATACTCGCGTCTACGGCCACGCCCGCCGCGGCGCGGGCTAGCGTGGCAGGTCCGATGCGGATCTGGATCGACCTCACGAACAGCCCCCACGTGCTGGTGATGCGCCCGATCGCGCAGCGTCTCGCGGCCGAAGGTCACGAGGTGCAGATCACCGCGCGCGACTTCGCCCAGACGGTCGAGCTGTGTGAACGCTTCGACCTGGAGCACACGGTCATCGGCCGTCACCGCGGCGGCCGCGTCGCGGCCAAGGCGCTCGGTCTCGTGTCGCGCTCGAGCGAGCTGACACGCTGGGCGCGCGGACGCCGTTTCGACTACGCGCTCGGCCACGGCTCGAACGACGTGACCGTCGCCGCGGCCCTGCTGCGGATTCCGAGCTCGACGATGTTCGACTACGAGTGGGCCACGGTCCAGCACAACGTCAACTGCCGCCTGGCGCGCAACGTCGTCGTGCCCGAGGCGATCCCTTGCGAGCGCCTCTATCGCTACGGGGCGCGCGGCAAGATCCGCCGCTACCCGGGCCTCAAGGAGGAGTACTACCTCGCCGACTTCGAGCCGGACCCCGGGGTTCTGGGTGCACTCGGGCTCGACGCCGGGCGGCCGATCGCCCTCGTGCGCACGCCCCCGAGCTCTCGCTCTACCACCGCTTCGAGAACGACCTCTTCGGCGCCGTGATCCACCGGCTGTCCGACGCCGCCGCGGACGGGATGCAGACGGTTGTGCTGCCGCGCGTCGCCAGCCAGCGCGCCGAGCTCGCGGGCCTGCCGGGCCTGATCGTCCCCGAGCACGCGATCGACGCCCAGTCGGTGATCGCGTTGTGCGACGTCGTGATCTCGGCAGGAGGCACGATGAACCGTGAGGCGGTGGCGCTCGGAACGCCGGTCTTCACGACCTTCGCGGGCCGCCCGGGCGCCGTCGACGACGACCTGATCGCCAGCGGCCGCCTGCGCCGCCTCGCCAGATCCGGATGAGATTCCGCTCACGCAACGCGAGCGGACCGCCAGCGTGCGGACAAGGCGCGATCCCGGCCTGCTGGTCTCGCTGCTGCTCGGCCGCTGACAGCGGCGCTGCCAGACGGCCGTGCGGCGAGTTCGGGCCATAGAATGCATGCGATGCGCCAAGGGCTTCGCTCGGCGGTCTTTCCGCTGCACCGCTACGCCGTGCCGCAGTTGCTCGGCGATGCCGCGCTGACGGGCCTCGCGTACTACCTGGCCTACCAGCTGCGGTTCGGCAACGGGCTGCCGCACGCCTATGTCGAACTGCGTGACCAGACGCTCTGGTGGGTGGTTCTCGGATCCATCCCGGTGCTGGTTCTCTCGCGCGTCTACCAGCGGCGCTGGATCTACGCGGGTCAGAGCGACTACGAGGCCGTTGCGCGCGCCGTGGTGGTGATCGTGTTGCTGACCGTCGCCGCGATCGACGTGATCCGTCCAGCGCACCGCGACCAGCTCGGCCACGCCATCGCGGTCAGCCTCCCGAACGGCGTAACGGTGCTGTTCGCGCTGCTGCTGATCGTGTTCCTCGTCGGCGCCCGGGCCGTGACCCGCGTGATCTATGAGCGCCGGCCGCTGATGCTGATGGGCGCCGGCCGTCGCCGCGTGCTGATCGCGGGCGCCGGGGAGGGCGGGCGCCTCGTGTTGCGCGAGATCGTCCGCAACCGCGACCTGCGCCTGGAAGTCGTCGGCTTCCTCGACGACGACCCGCTCAAGCAGCGCATCCGGATCGACGGTGTCCGCGTGCGCGGCGATACCGAGAAGGACCTGCCACGGATCCTCGACGACGCCGAGCCCGATGAAGTGATCATTGCGATCCCCTCGGCACCGGGCACGACTCGAGCCCGGATCGCGCGCGAGTGCCGCAAGCGCGGCATTCCGGTGCGGACGCTGCCGACGGTCTTTGAGCTGCTGCAGAACGGCGGGGCGCTCTCGCGCCAGGTCCGCGAGGTCCGCGTCGAGGATGTGCTCGGCCGAGACCCTGTTTCGATGGACCTCGAGAAGTTCGGCGAGTACCTGAGCGGCGCGACCGTGCTCGTCACGGGCGCCGGGGGCTCGATCGGCGCCGAGCTCTGCCGGCAGATCGCGCGTGTGGAGCCGCGCCGGCTCGTGCTCGTCGATCACGCCGAGGACAACCTGTTCGAAATCCGGCGCGAGCTCGAAGAGGAGCGCCACGTTCCGCCTCGATGCTCCGACCGGTGCTCGCCGACTGCAAGGAGAACGAGCGGATGCGCGAGGTCTTCGCGGAGCAGCGGCCATCGATCGTCTTCCATGCCGCGGCCTACAAGCACGTCGCGCTGATGGAGGCCAACGCCGTCGAGGCGATCCGCAACAACGCGCTCGCCACGCGGCTGGTCGCCGAGCTCGCCGGCGAGACCGGAACCGCAAGGTTCGTGCTCGTCTCGACCGACAAGGCGGTCGCGCCGGCGACAGTCATGGGCGCCTCGAAGGCGCTCGCGGAGCTCGCGATCGAGGCCGCCGCTTCGCGGCACCCGCAGACCGCATATGCCGCGGTCCGGTTCGGCAACGTGCTCGGCTCCTCCGGCAGCGTGGTGCCGATCTTCCGCCGACAGATCGAGCGCGGCGGTCCGGTGACGGTCACCGATGAGCGGATGGCCCGCTACTTCATGACGATCCCGGAGGCCGTTCACCTGATCCTGCGCAGCGGCGCACTCGCGGGACAGGACGCCGGGCGCGCACGTTCGTGCTCGACATGGGCGAGCCGGTGAAGATCCTCGACCTCGCCCGGGCGATGATCGAACTGTCGGGCCTGGATCCCGAGCGCGACATCGACATCGAGATCATTGGCGCCCGGCAGGGCGAGAAGCTCGACGAGCAGCTGTTCAATAACTGGGAGCAGCGGCGCGACACCGAGGCCGAAAAGATCTTCCTCGCGGAGCGCCCGGCGCTCTCGGCGCGCGCGGTCGAAGCGATCTTCGCGGAGATCGCCCAGCTCGTTGGCGACGGTGACGCCGGTCAGCTCGCACGGCGCGTCGGTGACCTGACGAGCGGCCTGCGCGCGCCTGCCGCGGTGGGCGCAAAGGACGCGAATGCAGCGGGATCGCCTGCTGCCCTCGTACACTCGCAGGTCTCGTGACGAGTATTCCGCTCGCCCTCAGTCTCACGGGCTCACTTGCCGATGTCGCGGCCGTATTGGCGTTCGCCGCCGTGGTCGGCATCGCGCTGCTGTCGTTGCTGATCTTCTCGCAGGCCCGTGAGCTGAAACGGCTGCGTGAGTGGTCCGAAATGGCCGCCGAGCGCGAAACCGCACTCGAGCAGCGCGCGGTGGCCGCCGCCGCCGCGCGCACCCAGACTTCCGTTGCGCGCCCCGTGGCGCGCGTTCCGCCGCCCAAGCCGCAGGTGCCGCCGCCAATCGTGCGCCCCGGCGCAGCGGCCGTCGAGACACAGGCAACACAGGTGACACGGCCACCGGCGGCGCCCGCACCCGGCGTGGCGGCGCCCGCAGCGCCAGCCGCTGCCGCTGCTGCCGGGAACCCGCCGCGCGCGCCGATGCCGCCCTCGACGCCGCGCCCGGGCGCCGCGCCGGCCGCGCCCGGCCAGGGCGTGACTGCGGACAGGCCCGCGGCTGCCGAGACGCCCCCGCGGCCCACAGGCCCCGCTGTACCGCCGATGCCCGATGCGCCCGCTCCGCCGAGCCCGACCGCACCCACGCCGCCGGCCGGAGCGCCCGCGAGCCCGGCTCCGAACGCCCCCCCGGCGTCGGCGGCGAAACCCGCGGTCGCCGGCGGCGTGGCAGCCGCTCGCCCAACGCCGCGCGCGCCCGAGGCGCCGGCCAAAGCATCCGATCCCGGCCCGCCTTCGCCTGCCGCGAAGCCGCCCGCGGCACCGTCGGGGGCCGCCGAGACAGCGCCGTCCGGCGCCGCCGTCGCCGCGGCTCGCCGGGGAACCTCGGCCGTCGCGCCGGCCGCGAGCGCCGCAGCGGCCCAGGCCACGAGCCGTCCGGCCCGTGGCGAGGCTTCCGGCTCCGCGGTTCCGGCCGGGGCCCGCCCGCCCGTGCCGCCACCACCGGCCGCCGGCCAGCGCCGCACCGCGCCCGACACGCCGTCCGCGCGCCGGACCGACTCGAAACGTTCGAGCGGCCGCTCGCGGCTGATGATCGCCGGCATGCTGCTGGCGGTGATCGCCGCCGTCGCGATCGTGCTCAGCCTCACGAGCGGGTCCTCGTCGCCGACGAGCTCGCAGAACACCTCGGCTCACAAAGCCGCGGCCGTCAGCCGCGCGGCGCGCGCACACGTGACCGTCGCGGTGCTCAACGGCACCGAACAACCAGGTCTCGCCCACCACACGGCAGAACGGCTTCAGCAGGCAGGCTTTTCGCAGGCTTCGGCGCTCGCGGGGCAGCCTCCAGGCAACGGCCAAACATCAATCGTCCAGTACCGCCAGGGCAGCGAAGCGGACGCCCGCGCGGTCGCCCGCACGCTGAAGATCTCGACGGTGCAGCCGCTCGAACCGACGGTGCAGCCGCTTGTCGGCAGCGCCGGCGTCGTCGTGATCGTCGGGCAGGACCTGGCAACCGCCGGCACATAGCGACCTTCCTCGACATACCGGCGCGGCCGCCCAAGCCGCGCGAGCAGCGGATCACGCACGTGCTCGACCGCGGCATGTCGACCGCCGAAGTGGAGGGGATGCTCGAAGTAGCCGGGGACATCGTTGACATCGTCAAGCTGGGTTGGGGTACGGCGCTGGTCACCGCGAACCTCGAGCGAAAGCTCTCCCTGCTGCGCGACGCCGGCATCCCTGTCGTACTCGGCGGGACGCTGACGGAGGTCGCGGTGCACCGCGGCCGCGTCGACGGCCTGATCGACTGGCTGCGCGAGCTCGGCCTGAGCTACGTGGAGGTCTCCGACGGCACGATCGAGTTCGAGCCGGCCGCCAAGACGGCGCTGATCGAAAGACTCGCCGGCGAGTTCACCGTGCTCTCCGAGGTCGGCTCCAAGGACGCCGAGTTCATCATGGCGCCGTACGTCTGGGTCGAACAGATCCGCCGCGACCTCGAAGCAGGTGCCTGGAAGGTGATTGCGGAGGCGCGCGAGTCGGGAACCGCGGGGATCTACCGGGCGACCGGTGAGGTCCGTACCGGGCTGATTGATGAGATTGTCCACGCCGTGGATTCCTCACGACTGATCTTCGAGGCGCCTCGTCGTGAGCAGCAGACCTGGCTGCTCACGCAACTCGGCCCGGACTGCAACCTCGGCAACATCGCGCCTGACGACGTGGTCTCGCTCGAGACGTTGAGGCTCGGCCTGCGCTCGGACACCGTCGAGCGCTTCTCGCCCGGCGAGGGGGAGTGAGCGCCGAGCCCTCGGGTCCCGCAGCGCCGCGCGCAGTGCGGCGCGCGGCGACCTTGGTCTTCGCGCTGACGGTCGTCGTCGCGGCTGCGGCATTTCTGATCACGCAGCGGGTCAAGCACCTGCCGACCCCGATCGTGCGCTTTGAAGTCGGACCGACGGTCCGCGTCCCAGGCGGTCGCGAGCGGATCGCCGTCCAGCTTGCCTCGCCGGACAGCGTCGACGTAAAGATCGTCAACGGTGAAGGGCGCAGCGTCGCAACGATCGCGAGCGCCGTTCCGCTGACCGCGAGCCAGACGCTCGTGATGCGCTGGGACGGGCGCGAGGGCACGGCCGGGGTCCACATCGTCGCCAGCGGGCCGCACACCGTCCGCGTCCACGCCGTGATTCTCGGCCCGCTTGTGCCTGCCGGCGAATACCACGCCACGGTCCGGCTCGAGCACCTCGGCAAGACGATCCCGCTACCGGCGTACTTCGTGCTGGAGCGCCGATGAACACCCAGCTCTCGACCAAGCTGCCGCCCGTCGGCACGCTCGCCGTGCTGGCGATCATCTGCCTCGCGCTTGCCGTCGCGCTCGCGTTTGCGATCCGGCGCCGGCCGGGGCTCTTCGCGCTCCTGGCGGTCGCCGCCCTGCCGCTGCGACTTCCGATCTCGACCGGCGGGCGGACGGTCAACCTCTTGATCCCGCTGTACATCGTGATCGCAGCCGGCCTGCTCGCACGGCTGCTGGGCGCCTGGCCGCAGCGCCCCCGGGAGGCCGCTCCCAAGAGCTGGTGGCGCCCGCCGTCCGCGCGAACCGTCGCGGTGCTGCTCGCCACGTCCGTGGTGCTCTATGCCCTACAGGCGCTCTACGCCCCCGAAATCAAGAAGGCCGTCGAGAACCTGTTGTTCTTCTACATCCCGTTCGGCCTGATGTTCTGGCTGCTGCGCGACGTGCGCTGGGACCGCCGGCTGCTCTACGGGTGTCTGGCGATCTCCGTCGCGATCGCGGCGATCTTCGTCGCGATCGGTGCCGTCGAGGGGCTGACCGAATCGCTGCTGCTCAACCCGAAGCTGCAGTCGGCCAACGAATTCCAGGGGTACTTCCGCGTCAACTCCGTCTTCTACGACCCGAACATCTTCGGCCGCTACCTGGCCCTGGTGATGGTCGCTGTCGTGGGTCCGGTCCTCTGGGCCCGCGACCGACGAACCGTCTGGATCGGGGCGGCGGCGCTCGCCTGGCTGATGGTCGGCGTCGTGCTCAGCTTCTCGCAGTCGAGCATCGCGGCGCTGCTGCTCGGCTGCGCCGTGCTCGCGGCCTGGCGGTGGGGGCTGGTGCGCACCGCGGTCGTCGCCTGCGGCGGGGCAGTCCTCGTCCTGGCGATCATCGTGCTCGCGCCGGCCAGCTTCCATTTCGGCTTGAAGGGCCCCTCGGGATCGGCGTCGACGGCCACCAGCGGACGCACGCACCTGGTTTCGGGCGGCCTGCACCTCTTCCGCGAGCGGCCTTTGCAGGGCTTCGGCTCGGGTTCATTTGAAGACGAGTACCGATCTCTCGAAGGCGTGAACCGGCCGAACATCCAGACCGCGACGAGCGCCTCGCACACGACGCCGATCACGATCGCCGCCGAGCAGGGGCTGCTCGGCCTGGCGGTCTACGTTGCGCTGCTCCTCGCGGCGGCGTTCGTGCTGGTGCGCGGCGCGGCCGGCTCCGTCGCGCGGATGGTCGTCGCCGCGGCCTTCTTTGCCCTCGTCCTGCATACGTGGACGTATGCGGACTTCCTCGAGGATCCGTTCACCTGGGCATTGCTCGCCGTCGGCTGTGCGTTGGCGCGCAGCGACGCAGATAGCGTCTGACCGTGCTCTCGTACCTGCGGCGACTCGTCACGACGGGGGCCGCGTACCAGTTCGGAGACATCGTCGCGAAGGGGCTCGCGCTGCTCACGCTGCCGCTCTACACGCGGCACGTCTCCCCGTCGGGCTACGGCGCGGCCGAATCACTGCTGACGGCGGTGATCCTCGCGAGCATCTTCGTGCGCGGCGGGATCGGCGAGGCGTTCATCCGCTTCTACTTCGACGACGATGACACCGCACGCCGTGAGCGGATCGCGCGCACCGCGACAGCGGCAGTTGCGTGGGCGACGACAGCCGCGTCACTCGTCGCGGTCGCGTTCGCCGGGCCGCTCGCGCACCTTCTGCTCGGCGACGGCGAAACGCAGCTGATCTATTGCGCGATTCTCGGGCTCTGGGCGTTCACGAACCTCGAGATGGTCTACGCCCAGCTGCGCGTCGACGAGCGTGCGCGCGCGTACATCGTCGCCTCGGGCGCGAACGTCGCATTGACCGTCGCATTGACGATCACCCTCGTCGTCTTCGAGGATCAGGGCGCGAAAGGCCTGCTGCTCGGGAACTTCGGCGCCTCGGCGCTCGTCGTGCTTGGCCTCTGGTGGGTGCTGCGCTCGCGCTTCTCGCTGCGCGTGCGCGGCGCCGACCTGCGGGCGATGCTCCACTTCGGCCTGCCGACGGTCCCGGCCGACGCCAGCGTGTACGCCCTGCAGGTCGTCGACCGCTTCTACCTGTTTCGCATCTACTCGCCGGCCGCCGCGGGCCGCTACGCGATCGCCTTGAAGCTCGCGACCGTCGTCTTCGTCGCGGTTCGCGGCTTCCAGTACGCGTGGCCTCCCCTCGCCTACTCGATCGAGAGCGACGAGGAGGCCGCGCAGCTCTACTCCCTGGTCACTACCTACTACGCGCTGGCGACCGGGGCCGTCGTCTGTGCTGTCGCGCTGCTCGCCCGGCAACTCGTGCGGCTGCTCGCGGCGCCCGCCTTCTTCGGGGCCCACGAAGCCCTCCCGTTCCTCGCACTGGGCTGGGCGCTCTACGGTCTGTACCTCGTCTTCGTGGCGATCTCCGGCCGTGCGCGCGTCACCTCGCGCAACGTGCCCGCCGCACTGATCGGGCTCGGCGTGAACGTCGCGCTGCTGTTGCTGCTGGTCCCGGCTTCGGGTGCCAACCTCGGCATCGTCGGGGCGGGGCTCGCCCTCTGCGGCGCCTATGTCGCGATGCTGGTCGTGATGTACCTGCTCACACGCTCGCTGTTCGCGGTCGGCTTCGAATGGGCGCGGCTCGCCAAGCTGCTGCTCGTGTTCGCCGCGGTCGCGCTCTCCGGCGAAGCCCTCTTGCCGGCGACGGGAGCCGTCGCGCTGGTGACGCGGATCGCGTGGCTGGCGCTCGTTCCCGCAGGGCTTTTCGTGGTGCGCTTCGCGCACGACCACGAGATCGACGCGGCGCGGGCGCTCGTCGCCGACGGCCACCGCCGGGTCGCCGCCTTCCGGAGCGGCCACGGCGAGGTCGAGGCCTACGCGGAGGATCCGCTGCGCGACATCTAGGCCCCGGCGTTGTAGCGGGCGGCGGCCTCCTCGAGGCCTTCGCCGCGCGACGGGTCGAGCGTCGCGCGCGCGTTGTGCAGGTAGCGCCCTGCATCGTGCCCGGGCAGCACGAGCGCAGCCGCGGCACGCGGGAGGTAGCTGAGCGCCGTCAGCCAGCGGGTGGCGGCTGCGGCCGGCGGCGTGAGATGCCGGCGCAGGTAGAGGTCCCGTCCGCGAGCGAGCTGCACGATGCGCCGCTCGGCGGCCGCGTCGGTCGCGAGCTGCTCGTGGTGGACGGCGACGGCCCCGGGCACATAGAGGCTCAGCCATCCGGCATCGCGCAGACGCTTGGCGAAGTCGACCTCATCGGAGTAGACGAAGAAGTCGGGGTCCAGGTAATCGACCTGCGCGGCAGCCTCGCGGCGCACGAGCAGCGCCGCCGACTGGCACCAGTCGACCTCGCGTACGGCCTCGCCATGGCTCTGGACGACGCATGCGTCCTGCAGCGCCAGGCAGGCCGCGAGTGCGGTCAGCGGCGTCGGGAAGCGCCACGCGCACGGCTGGCCGGCGCCGTCGGGACGCAGCAGTCGGGCCCCGGCGAGGGCCGCGTCGGGGCGCTGCTCCAGTGCCCGCCAGAGTTCCAGCGTCGCGCCGGGCCTCAGCTCGGAGTCCTCGTTGAGCAGCAGGCCATAGCGGCCGCCGGCGCGTCGCAACAGTTCGCTGTCGTTCGCCGCCTTGCCGCGCCTGGCCTCCAGCGCGATGACCTCGTCGACGGCGGGGTGCTCACGCGCCGCCTGCGCCGAGCCGTCACGCGAGCCGTTGTCCAGTACGAGGACCTCTGTGGCGAACGGCACACGCGCCTGCTCGCGGGCGATCGCGTCGAGTCCCGCGAGCAGCAGCTCGCGCTGGGAAGTGTTCACCACGCAGTAGCTCAGCTCGGCCGATCGGGTCACCAGCCCTGCAGTCTCGCCATTCACACGCCTATTGTCAGGCTCCGTGCGAGTTCACGTCGTTGACCCCTCCGCGTACACGCCGCCGTACGACGATGCGTTGTGCGGCGCGCTGGCCGCGCTCGGCCTCGACGTCGAGCTGTTCACGAGCCGCTTCGCCTATGCAGAAGCGCCCGATGCGGGCGGCTATGCGCGCCACGAGAGTTTCTACAGGGCTGCGGCGCGCGTTCGTTCCGCACGCCTGCGCCGGGCCGTCAAGGCCTTCGAGCACGTCCCGGACATGCTGCGTTATCGCCGCGCCGCCGGCGCCGCGGATGTCGTGCACTTCCAGTGGCTGACGGTCCAGCAACTCGATGGGATGCTGTTGCCGGCGCGACCGCGGGTGATCACCGCGCACGACGTGCTGCCGCGCGAGGGATCGAGCGCGCGGCGGGAAGCCCAGCGCCGCCTCTACGGCCGCTTCGACGCCGTGATCGTCCACAGCGACCACGGCCGAAGCCGGCTCGTCGGGGAGCTCGGCGTCGATCCGCGCCGCGTGCACGTCGTCGAGCACGGCGCGCTGACACACCTGCCGGCCGTCGCGCCGCGGCAGGCCGGCGCCGAGCCGGTCGTGCTGTTCTGCGGCCTGCTGCGGCCCTACAAGGGAATCGACGTGCTGCTGCGCGCCTGGCGCGGCGTCAGCGGCGCGCGTCTGCGAATCGTCGGGATGCCGCGGATGGACACTGCCCCGCTGCACGCTCTCGCCGACGAGCGCGTGCAGTTCGTCGAGCGCTTCGTCAGCGATGGTGAGCTCGCCGCCGAGCTCGCCGGGGCGGCGCTCGTCGTGCTGCCCTACCGCGAAATCGACCAGTCGGGGATGCTGTTCACCGCTCTCGCCGCGGGTCGCCCGCTCCTGCTGAGCGACGCCGGCGGTTTCCCGGAGCTCGCCGACACCGGGGCGGCAGTGCTCGTACCCGGCGGTGACGAGGAGGCGCTGCGCGACGCCCTGCAGACGCTGGTCGACGATCCCGCGCGCCGCTCGCAGATGGCCGCCGCGGCCGCCGTCGCAGCCCGCGAGCGTTACTCCTGGGAGGCGATCGCCCGCAAGACACTCGCCGTCTACGAGACGTTGCCGGGGGTCCGGTGATCGCGGCGGTCGTGATCTTCTGGCTGGCGGCCGCGCTGATCGTCTGGGCGCAGATCGGTTATCCGCTGGCGATGATCCTCGCCGCGCGCGCGGCGGGCTCCGCTCGCCGTCCCGCCGACGGCGCCCCGCCCGCTGTCTCGCTGATCGTCGCGGCGCACAACGAGGAGTCCGTGATCGCCGCGAAGGTCGCCAACGCGCTCGCGCTCGACTATCCCCGCGAGCTGCTCGAGATCGTCGTCACCTGCGACGGCTGCAGCGACCGACACGGCGGAGCTGGCGCGCCAGGCCGGCGCGGACCTGGTGCTCGAGCTTCCGCGCGGCGGCAAGATCCGCGCCCAGGATGCGGCGGTGCAGCGCGCGCGCGGCGAGCTGCTGCTGTTCTCGGACGCGAACTCGAGCTGGGAGCCCGCCGCGGCCGCTGCGCTGGCCGGCGCGTTCGCCGATCCGCAGGTCGGCTACGCCTGCGGCCAGGTGCGCTTCCTGCCGCCCGACGGCGGAGACAACCAGGAGGGGCTCTACTGGCGCTACGAGATGGCGCTGCGCGGCGCCGAGTCGCGGCTGTGCTCCGTGACGGCGGGCAACGGCGCGATCTACGCGACACGCCGCGAGAGCTACATCGTCGTCGATCCGGTGATGGGCCACGACCTCTCGCTGCCGTTCAACATCGTCAAGCGGGGCCGCCGAGCCGTGTACGCGCCGGCGGCGCGGGCGAGCGAGAAGATGGTCCCGACAACCGACGGCGAGTTCGCGCGCAAGCGCCGGATGATGAGCCACACCTGGCCGATCATGTTGCGCGGCGGGATCCTGTCCCCCCGCGGCTACCCGCCGCTGTATGCCCTGATGATCTTCTCGCACCGGCTGCTGCGCTACTGCCTGCCGTTCCTTCATGCACTGGCGCTCGCCGCGAACATCTGGCTGGTCGCCGAAGGTGCCGGCACGGTCTACTGGGTGACCCTGGCGCTGCAGCTCGCACTGCTCGCCGCCGCACTGCTCGCGGCACTCGTGCCCTGGCGTCCGCTGCTCGTCGCGCGCTACTACCTGCTGACCGTGCTCTCGCCGGCGGCCGGGCTCTGGGACTGGCTGCGCCACGGCACCGACGCGTGGTGGGAAGCGGCCGAGGGGACCCGCTGAGCGCCCGCGGGCGTATCGTGGCCGCCGTGGTCCGCCGGATCTTCGACATCGTTGCGTCACTGACGCTGCTCGTGCTCTTCTCGCCGCTGCTGCTGGCCGCGGCGATCGCGATCCGGCTCGAGTCGCGTGGCCCGGTGATCTACCGCCAGTCACGCGTCGGCCTGCACGGCGCGCAGTTCGAGATGCTCAAACTGCGCACGATGGTGCAGGGCGCCGAACGGATCGGTGCCGGCCTGAAGGTCAACGAGAACGACGCGCGGATCACCCGCGTCGGTGCCCTGCTGCGACGGACCTCGCTCGACGAGCTCCCGAACCTGATCAACGTCCTGCGCGGCGAGATGGCGATCGTCGGCCCGCGGCCGACGCTCCAGGCCCAGGTCGACACCTACGACGCCCACCAGCGGCGCCGCCTGGCTGTCAAGCCCGGGATCACGGGCTGGGCACAGGTCAACGGCCGCGCGTCGCTGCCCTGGCAGGAGCGGATCGAGCTCGACGTCTGGTATGTCGAAAACCGTTCGCTATCGCTGGACGCGAAGATCCTGCGGCGCACTGTCCTTGTCGTCGCGGGCGGCGGCGGTCTCTACAAGGGCGAGCACGGCGGCTGGCAGGGGGAGCTGTGAGCGACCGCGATCCTGCTGACCGGGGCCGGCAAGCGCTACGACATCGTCGCGTCTTTCGCGGCGATCACGCGGACGGTCGTCGCCGATCCTGCGCCGCTCGCACCCGCCCGCTACGCCGCCGACGTGCGCTGCGCCGTGCCGTTGATCAGCGACCCGCAGTACGTCCCCGCGCTTCGCACGCTCGTCGAGCGCCACGACGTCGGCGCCGTGCTGCCGCTGACCGACCTCGATATCGAGGTGCTCGCGCTCGCCCGCGAGGCCGGCGAGCTGCCGGCGCTGGTCCCCGCTTCGCAGATCGCCCACGCGACCTACGACAAGTACCTCGCGCACCAGCTGCTCGAGAGCCACGGCCTGCCCTCACCGCCGACCGTGCTGCCGGACGATGACCTCGCGGCGATCGACTACCCGGTGATGATCAAGCCGCGCCGTGGGTCGGGCGCCCGCTCGATCCACTTCGCACGCGACGAGCGGGACGCCCGGTTCTTCATCGAATACGTCGACGAGCCGGTGATGGTTCAGCGAGCGATGCGCGGACCGGAGCTCTCGATCGACTGCCTCGGCGACGGCGACGGGCGCTGCCTGAACGCGATTCCGCGCACGATGCTCGAGTCCCGTGGCGGCGAGTCGATCAAGGGAACGGTGATCGCCGACAGCGAGCTGATCGACCTCGGGGTCCGCGTGATGGAGGCGCTCGCGGTGCGCGGCCCGGCAACGATCCAGGTCTTCCGCGACCCCGATATCGGGCTCGGGATCACCGACGTGAACACGCGCTTCGGCGGGGCCTTCTGCGGGCCCGCCTATGCGGCGCTCCCGGGGCGCAGCTATCCGGAGCTGATCGTGCGGATGGCCGGCGGCGAGCACGTCGAGCCACACGTCGGCGAGTTCCGAGCGCCGCTCACGTTCAGTCGTTACTACTGGCAGCTCGAGCTCGACGAGCAGCTCGCGCCGACCGGCCGCGAGATCGTCGCGGGCGGCGCGCCCGCCCCGCGCGGCGCAGAGGAGAACCTTTAGGAGACGCGCCGCTTGGGCGGGCGCCGCGCGGCCTTTGCGCCGAACACCTCGTCCAGGAAGGCCGCGATCTCGGCCGTGAGCCGCTCCGGCGAGCGGCGCAGCTCGACGATCGAGGAGGCCTGGACGAGGCGGGAGTCGGTGAGCTCTTCGGCGAGCGCGTCGGCATCGGAGAAGGGGTGAACCGGGTCGCGCTGGTGGCCGAGGATCAGCGTCGGCGTCTTGATCGTGCGCCGCACGCTGCGCGGCGGTGCGATCCGGCCGAAGAACAGTCCCTGAAGCAGCGCCCCGCCCGGCCCCGGTTCGCGGCGCAGCGTGTCGAGTGCGACATCGCCCCAGAACGGCATCAGTTTCGACGGGACGGCGCGCGCGAAGCGTGCAACGAGCCGCATCAGCGGCTCCCCGACCGTCAGCGACACCAGTACCGGAGTGAACGCCAGCGCGCTGCCGAGCAGCCCGTTGTCGAGCACCGGCATCTCGATCACCAGGCCGCGCAGGCGCTCGGGGTGCGCGGCGGCGAGCTCGAGCGCGGCGTTCGCGCCGAGCGAGGTGCCGCCGACGACTGCCCGTTCGACGCCCAGGTGGTCGAGCAGCGCGAGGACCTCGTCGCCGTAGCTCGCCATCGAGTAGCGCCACATGTCGCGTGGCTGGTCGGACTTGCCGTGGCCGAGCAGGTCGAGCGTGATCACGCGGTTGCCGCGCGCGGCGAGTGCTTCGGCCAGCGGAATGTGCATCCGCTGCGAGAGCAGCAGCCCGTGCAGGAGCACCACGGTGCGGTCGGCGGCCGGCCCGCTGCGCGCTGTGCGGCCGCGCTTGCCGGCCGCGGTCAGGGCCGCGGGGCCGCCGCCGAATTCGGTGTATGCGAGTCGCTGCCCGTCCAGCTCGAACGTCGGCACGCTGGGAGCCTACTACCGGCTGTGCAGCGCCGGTCGCCGCGCGGTAGCTTTCAGTGAAAGCCCGCAGTCGACGTCAGGAGCAGTGCGCGATGGCCAAAGAGCCGAGAATCCTCGCAGGAAAGACAGCCGCAATCACCGGTGGTGCCCGGGGGATCGGCCGCTGTACCGCCGAAGCGATGCTGCGCCACGGGATGCGAGTCGCGATCGGCGACGTCGATTTCGAGGAGGCCAAGCGCACCGCCGAGGCGCTCGGCAGCGCCGCGATCGCGCTGCCGCTCGACGTCACCAGCCGCGAGTCGTTCACCGCCTTCGTCGACGCCGCCGAAAATCAGTTCGGCGCCCCGATCGACGTGCTTGTAAACAACGCCGGGATCATGCCGATCGGGCCGTTCGTCGAAGAGGACGACGCGACCGCGCACCGGATGATCGACATCAACCTGAACGGCGTGATCCTCGGGATGAAGATCGCGCTGGACAGGATGATTCCCCGCGACAGCGGCCAGATCGTGAACATCTCCTCGCAGGCCGGCAAGTTCGGCTCCCCGGGCGGCGCGACCTACTCGGCGACCAAGCACGCGGTCGTCGGCCTGACCGAGGCCGTGCGCGGCGAGCTGCACCTGATGGGCAGCCACGTCGACCTTACGTACGTGATGCCCTACGCCGTCAACACCGAGCTCGGCGGCGGTCTGGCCGAGGCCCGCACGATGAAGAAGCTCGAGCCGACCGAAGTTGCCGACGCGATCATCGAGGCGATCCAGTACGGGCTCGTCGACGTCTACGTCCCGAAGAAGGCGCGCGCGACGATCAGCCTCTCGGCGGTGCTGCCGCGCAAAATCTCCGACGGCATGACGCGGGCGATGAAGGCCGACCGCGTCCTCGCCGGCGCCGACTTCTCGGTTCGCCGCGACTATGAGCTGCGTGCCGCGCGCTCTGCTCCGTCGATCGAGCAGGGCGAGCAGCCGAAGCTCGCGCCCGTCGAGAGCGAGTCTGCTCCGGTCGAGAGCGAGAGCGCGCAGCCCGAGGTCCACGTCCCCGACGCCGACTGAAGATGAAGCTCTACGTCTGCTGGGGGACGTTCCCGACGCCGCGCCCGGGCGGGCATCCGTGCCGCAATGCACACGATGCGCTTGTGCAGGCCGGTCACGACCCCGAGCTGGTGAGGAGCTACAGCCTCGGGATGCTGCCGCCCGTGACGCCGGGACGGCGCGAGGTCAAGCGCCTGACCGGGAACAGTTGGGTCCCGACGCTCGTGCTCGACGACGGCACGGTGATCGACGGATCGCAGCAGATCGCCGACTGGGCGGCCGCCAACCCGGCGCCCTAGCGCGCCAGCGAATACAGCGTCGCCGCGACGGCCGTCGCGAGGTTCAGGCTCGATACGCCCTCGCGCATCGGGATCCGCACGCGCGCGTCGGCGGCGTCGAGCAGCGGCTGTGAGACACCGTCGCGCTCGGTGCCGAATGCCAGCAGCAGCGGCCCGCCCGGCGCGAGGCTGGCGACCTCGTCGCCTGCAGGGTCCAAAGCGACCAGTTGGCGGCCCGAACGCTCCAGGTTGAGCGGCGAGTCGACGCGCCCGACTGGCAGCGCGAATTGCAGCCCGGCGCCGCCGCGCAGAGCATCGGGCTGCCACGGGTCGTGGGTGCCGGTGCTGACCAGCGCCGCAGCGTCGGCGGCCGCGGCGACCCGCACCGCGGCCCCGAGGTTCCCCAGGTCACGCGGGTTCTCGAGCAGCACCGCGGGCCGGTCGGGCCGCGACGCGAGGGCGGCGCCCGCATCGAAGGCCGGCCGCACCGCGATCGCGACGACGCCGGTCGAGGGCGCCAGCGGCACGAGGCCTTCGAAGACCTCGGCATCCACCTCGCGGGCCCGTGCCACGAGTTCCGGCGCGACGTCCGGGGCCAGTTGCGCGGCGAGCGCCGCAAGCCGCTCGCGGTCGACGGTCGCGATCACCTCGAAGGCGGCCCCGAAGCGCAGCGCGTGCTTGACCGCGTGCAACCCTTCGAGTACGGCGAGGCCCCCGTCGCGGCGGGCACGCCCGAACTCGGCGATCAACGGCCCGTCGCGCACCGCGCGATCTTCGCAGGCCCGGCTAAATTGGCCTCGTGCGCCTGAACGGCATCCACCACATCACGGCGATCACCGGAGATGCGGTCGCGAACGTGGAGTTCTACACCGGCCTGCTCGGGTTGCGGATGGTCAAGCAGACGGTCAACCAGGACGACCCGACCGTGTACCACCTGTTCTACGGCGACGAGGATGGGTCGCCGGGCATGGACCTGACGTTCTTCGAGTATCCGGGCGCGCCTCCCGGAAGCGCGGGCGCCGGGATGGTGCACCGGATCCTCTGGCGCGTCGCCTCGCCGGCGGCGCTCGAGTTCTGGCGTGCGCGCCTGGCCGACGCCGGGGTGCACAGCGCCGGCGACGAGAGCGTCCTGTTCGCCGACGGCGAGGGACTCGAGCATGAGCTGCTCGTCGCCGGGGAGGGAGAGCAGCCGCTCGTCGCACGCAACCCCGAGATTCCGCCCGAGTACGCCTTCCAGGGCTTCCAGGGCGTGCGCGCCTACGCGGCGCGCCCGGAGGCCTCGAGCGCACTGCTGGGCGACACGCTGGGCTTCAGCGGCGGCCCGCAGGAGTGGGAGGTGCGCGGCCCGTCGCGCCACTCGCAGGTTCTCTTCGACCCGGCGCCCGAGGGCTCCCGGCCGCGGCCGGGAGGGGGCACGGTGCACCACGTCGCGTTCGCCGCCGAGCCCGCCGAGATCGGCGACTGGCGCGCGCGCGTCGCCGCGTCGGGCGCACACCCGACGCAGGTGATCGACCGCTTCTACTTCCGCTCGGTGTATTTCCGTGAGCCGAACGGCGTGCTCTTCGAGCTCGCCACCCGCGGTCCCGGGTTCGCGGTCGACGAGGACGCCGCCAGCCTCGGCGAGCGCCTCTCGCTGCCACCCGACTTCGAGGCGCTGCGCGAGCGGCTCAAGGATGTGCTCAGGCCGCTGCCGTATCCGCCGGCCTGGCGCCGCGATGGGTAGCCGTCGCACGCGCCTGCTCGGACGCGAATACACTCGCCGCGATGGGAAGCTCGAGCAGGCCGTGGCTCGGCACGAGCCGAGGTCCGCAAGACCTACGGCGAGGTAGTCGCCGTCGAGCACCTCGACCTCACGGTTGGGGTCGGCGAGTTCTTCACGCTGCTGGGACCGTCGGGGTCCGGCAAGACGACGACGCTGCGGATGATCGCGGGCTTCGAGCTACCGGACTGCGGGCCGGTCGAGCCTGCACGGGCGGGACGTGACGCGCGCCGCGCCGTACGAGCGGCCGGTCAACACCGTCTTCCAGGACTACGCGCTGTTCCCCCACATGAGCGTGCTCGAGAACGTCGCCTACGGGCTGCGCGTGCAAGGGCGTGGCCAAGCGCGAGCGCGACGGCGCGGCCGCGCAGGCGCTCGCGATGGTCCGGCTGCCCGGCGTCGGCGAGCGGCGCCCGATCGAGCTCTCCGGCGGCCAGCGCCAGCGCGTCGCGCTCGCCCGCGCGATCGTCAACCGGCCGCGGGTGCTGCTGCTCGACGAGCCGCTGGGCGCGCTCGACCTCAAGCTGCGCGAGGAGATGCAGCTCGAGCTGAAGGCGATCCAGCGCGAGCTGAGCGAGGAGATCACGTTCGTCTACGTGACGCACGACCAGGACGAGGCGCTGACGATGAGCGACCGGATCGCGGTCTTCTCGCACGGGCGGATCGAGCAGATCGGCACGCCCGGTGAAATCTGGGTCTCGAGTCCGAAAGTCCAGGCCGAGCAGGCGATCTCCTACGGCGAGACACCCGCGAACACCAAGGCCTGCCCCGAAATGGAAAAGATCCAGAAGGGCTCATGCGAGGAGTACCACGCGAACGCGCCGGCGGCCTACTTCAACTCGATCAAGTTCTGGCGCACGCCGGTCTCGGATTGCGGCAACGGGCAGAACAACTGCATGGACTACAGCGTCTGGCAACAGAAGTGGACCGAAGCAACAGGATGATCGCTGACGTCGAGGCGGGGCTCCGATAGAGGCCGGAGCCCTAGCCCGCAGATCGGGTCGCAGCCGCATATCGGCCGGGATGTTCCGCCGGCCGTGGCTGCGGCTCGTTCTGCTGCTCTCTGCGCCGGGAGCATGGTTCGTCCTGATCTACCTGGCGGCCCTGCTGCTGCTGTTCCTGTCGTCGCTGTGGAGCGTCGAACCGTTCTCGGGCAAGCTGATCCACAGCTGGACGCTCGAAAACTTCAAGCGGCTCGTCGACACGCCCGTCTACCGCACGATCGCGCTGCGCACGATCGGCATCGCGGCGGCGGTGACCGTGGCGGACGCGCTGATCGCCGTGCCCTTCGCGCTGTTCGCGGTCCGCATCGCACCGCTGCGACTGCGCAAATGGCTCTTCGTGTGCGTCTTGATCCCGCTCTGGTCGAGCTACCTGGTTCGGGTCTACATCTGGCGGCTGATCCTCTCGCACGACGGGGTGCTGAACTGGACCCTCGAGAAGATCGGCATCGGCGCGGCGAACATCGGCTACTCGAACTGGGCGGTCTGGATCGTCTTCAGCTACATCTGGCTGCCGTTCATGATCCTGCCCGTCTGGGCCGCGGTCGAGCGGGTCCCGGACTCCTTCCTCGAGGCTTCCGCGGACCTCGGCGCGAAGGGCTCGCGTACGTTCCGCTCGATCCTGCTGCCGATGATCTTCCCCGGCGTGGTCGCCGGTTCGATCTTCACCTTCGCGCTGACGCTCGGCGACTTCATCACCCCGGCACTGGTCGGCGGCTCGGAATCGACGTTCATCGGGAACGTCGTCTACGAAAGCGTCGGCGTCGCCAATGACATCCCGTTCGCGGCCGCGTTCGCGGTCGTGCCACTGGTTGTGATGGCCGTCTACCTCGTGATCGCGCGCCGCCTAGGAGCGTTCGACGCCCTGTGATCGTCTCCGGACGCACCAGCCGCATCCTGCTCTCCGCGTTCACCGCGGCGGTCGTGCTGTTCCTGCTCGTTCCGCTGGCGCTGATCGTGCTCTACGCGTTCAACTCCTCCAACATCCAGAGCTGGCCGATCCCCGGGTTCTCGACGAAGTGGTTCACCGTCGCGCTGCACAACGAAGAAGTCCGCAACGCGCTCGTGCTGTCGCTGAAGTGCGGCGTCCTGGCGACGGTGATCGCGGTCGTGCTCGGCTCGATGGCGGCCTTCGCCGTGCACCGCTTCCGCTTCTTCGGGCGAAACACCGTCTCCTTCATCGTCGTGCTGCCGATCGCGCTGCCGGGGATCATCACCGGCATGGCGCTGAACTCGTTCATCACCTTCACCGCGATCCCGTTCTCGGTCCTGACGATCGTCATCGGCCACGCGACGTTCTGCATCGTCGTCGTCTACAACAACGTGATCGCGCGGCTGCGGCGCTCGCCGACGTCGCTGATCGAAGCTTCGATGACCTCGGCGCCGACGGGCCGACGACATTCCGTCTCGTGACGCTGCCGACGATTGCGACCGCGCTTGTTGCCGGCGGCCTGTTGGCGTTCGGGCTCTCATTCGACGAGATCGTCGTGACGACGTTCACGGCCGGCGCGCAGAACACGCTTCCGATCTGGATCTTCGGCTCGATCCGCCTGGGCCAGCAGCTGCCGCAGGTCAACGTCGTCGTGTTCGCCGTGATGATCGTGGCGCTGATCCCGATCTGGATCGCGCAGCGCCTGACCCGCGAATCCGGCGTGATCCGCTCGGCCGCCACGCCGAGGCGCCGGGCCGCTGAGCGTGCGCCGCGTCATGGTAACCGGCGCCGCCGGCTTCATCGGGGGTCACATCGTCACGGGACTGAGCGGCTCGGCGTTGAGGTGGTCGGCGTCGACGTGCTCGGCGACGGCCAGCGGATCGTCTCCGGCGACGTCGCCGTGCCGGGTGCCTGGCAACAGGCGGCCGCCGGCTGCGACGTCGTGATCCACACCGCCGCGCTCGTCTCGTTCCGCGCGGGCCTGCACGAGTTTCACCGCGTCAACGTCGTCGGGACGCACAACGCGCTGCAGGCCGCGATCGCGGCCGGCGCCGAGCGCTTCGTCCAGCTCTCCTCGGTCACCGTCTTCGGCAACGACTTCCCCGACGGCGTCCAGGAGACCGCGCCGGTGCGGCTGCTCGGGGTGCCCTACGTGGACACCAAGATCGCCGGCGAGCAGCTCGTGCTGCAGGCGCATGCCGAGGGCCGGGCGAACGTGACGGTGGTCCGGCCCGGCGACGTCTACGGGCCCGGCTCGCGGCCGTGGGTCATCCTGCCGCTGCGCGAAATCCGCCGCGGGCGGATGGTCCTGCCGCTCGGCGGCCGGGGGATCCACAGCCCGGTGCACGTCGGCGACCTCGTCGACGGAATCATCGCCGCCGCCGACGCTCCGCAGGCCGCGGGACAGGTGCTGACGCTCAGCGGCCCGCGGGGGGTCGCCAATCGCGATTACTTCGGCGCGCTCGCTGCGCTCGAGGGGCGCCGCGTGCGCAGCGCCCCCGCGCCGCTGCTGTTTGCCGCCGCGCAGCTGGCCGCCCGGCTCGACCCGCAGGGGGAGCTGACCCCGGCGACGATCGCCTACCTGATGCGCAAGGGGACGTATTCGAGCGAGCGGGCCCGTAAGCTGATCGGCTACGTACCCAAGGTGGACCTCGACGAGGGAATCGAGGACTGCCGGCGCTGGCTTACGGCGCAGGGCATGCTGACCCCCGCCCGATGACGATCGACGAACAGCACAAGACGCCATACCTGGACGCGCTGCGCCAGTACGCGATCCGCGATCCCGCGCGGCTGCACGTCCCTGGCCACAAGGGCGGGCAGGGCGCCGACCCCGGGCTGATCGACGCGATCGGCGAGCTCGCGCTGCGGATGGACATCTGCGCACTGACCTACGGCATCGACGTCGGCGTCGTTCCGACACCGTTCGACGAGGCCCAGCGCCTGGCCGCCCAGGCATGGGGCGCCTACCGCACCTGGTTCCTTGTCAACGGCGCCTCCCAGGGCAACCTGTCGGCGGGGCTCGCGCTCGCACACCGCGGCAACAAGATCATCGTGCAGCGCAATGCCCACTCGAGCACGATCGACGCGCTCGTGCTTTCCGGCATGCGCCCGACCTTCGTCCAGCCCGAGATCGACCCCGAGCTCGCGGTCGCGCACTGCATCACTCCCGCGTCACTCGAGGCGGCGCTCGACACCACACCCGACGCGGCAGGTGCGCTCGTCGTCTCACCGACGTATTTCGGGGCGGCGGCCGACATCGCGGCGCTCGTCGAGGTCGCCCACCGTCGCGGTGTGCCGCTCGTCGTCGACGAGGCCTGGGGCGCACACCTCGCCTTCCACGAGGATCTGCCCCAGCACGCGCTCGCCGCCGGCGCCGACCTCGTGATCTCCTCGACGCACAAGATCGTCGGCTCGATGACCCAGTCGGCGATGCTTCACCTCGGCGACAGCGGCGAGGCGATGATCGGGCAGGACGTCGTCGACCGTGCGGTCACGCTGACCGAATCGACGAGCCCGAACGCGCTGCTGTTCGCTTCGCTGGATGCGGCGCGCCGCCAGGCCGCTGTCTTCGGGCACGAGCTGCTGGCGCGCACGATGGAGGTTCTCGCGCGCACCCGCGAAGAGATCCGCTCGATCCCGGGCCTCGACGTGCTCGACGAGCGCCTGATGGACCGGCCGGGGGTCGCGGGGTATGACCCGCTGCGTCTCGCGGTCGACATCCGGGGGATCAAGGCCAGCGGCTACGAGCTCGCCCCGCTGCTGCGCGAAATCGGTGACATCAACCTCGAGCTCGCCGGCCAGCACGTGGTCGTCGCGGTCTTCGGGATGGGCGAGCGCCTGCTCGACGAGGCGACGCGCTTCGCGCGGGCGCTGCGCATCGCCGCCGAGCGCGTCGGCCCGGAAGACCCGGACGCCGACCTTTCCTTCGCCGCCGCGCCGCCGTGGGGCGAACTGGCGATGACCCCGCGCGAGGCGTTCCTCGGGGCCCAGCAGGTGCTCCCCGCCGACGACGCGGTCGGCCGAATCGCCGCCGAGTCGCTGGCCACCTATCCGCCGGGGATTCCGAACGTCCTTCCCGGCGAGCGCCTGACCGCCGAGACGCTGGCCTACATCCGCGAGACGCTCAAGCTCGGCGGCAGCGTGCGCGGCGCATCGGACCGCCTGCTGCACACCGTTCGCGTCGTCGCCGAGTAGCTCACACTTCGGCGAGGAACTCCAGTAGCGCGGCGTTGACCGCCTCGGGCGCCTGCTGCTGGACCCAGTGGCCCGCACCGTCGACGACGTCAACGCGGCGCAGGTCGTCGATCCAGCCGTCCATCGCCTCCGCCGGCGAGAACAGCCGCACCGGATCCTTCTCGCCGGTCAGGAACATCGCCGGCTGCGTGACGTGGCGCTCGCCGTAGGGCTCGAGCTCGCGCCAGTTGCGGTCGATGTTGCGGTACCAGTTCAGGCCCCCGGTGAACCCCGTCCGCTCGAAGGCCTCGACGTAGACCGCGAGCTCCTGCTCGCTGAGCCAGGCGGGCCGGCGCGGCTCCTCCTGCTCCTGCGCCCACTGGCTGGTCCAGACGCGGGAGGTCGTGAGCGTGCGGCGCACATCCTTCGCCAGGGCTGCGTCGGCGTTGCCGGGCTCCTGGAACCAGACGATGTAGAAGTCCTCGCCGAGGTGCCGGCGCATGATCGGCACAGGAGCGGCGGGCGCGCGGGGGATGAACGGCACCGAGAGCCCCGCGACCGCGCGCACGCGCTCGGGCGCGATCAAGCTCATTCCCCAGACGAGGTTCGCCCCCCAGTCGTGGCCGACCAGAATCGCCTGTTCGTGGCCGAGGGCGTCGAGCAGCCCGCAGATGTCTCCGACGAGGTGCTCGATGTCGTACGCCTCGATCGAGCCGGGGACCGAACTGCGGCCAAATCCGCGCATGTCGGGCGCAACGACCCGGTAGCCGGCGTCGACCAGCGCCGGGATCTGATGGCGCCAGGAGTAGGCGAGCTCGGGGAAGCCGTGGCAGAGGATGACGAGTTCCTCGCCGCTGCCCTCCTCGACGCTCCAGAGCTCGATGCCGTTCGTTGCGATCGCCCGTTCGCCCATCGCACCGCGCACGATACGGGTCGCCCGCGCGGCGCGCGGCGCGCCGACGCGCGGTACCCTCGTTTCAGGGACAAGGACGGGCCATATGCCGGAGCAGACGGGAACACAGGCGCCGCAGAGCGCAGGAATCACGCGGCGTCAAGCGCTAGGCGGCGCCGTGCTTTTCGGCGCGGGTGCGGCGACCGGCGGCTTGATCGCGGGCTCGAGCGAAGCCGCGAGTGCGGAGCCGCAACAGGAGAAGGTCGCCTTCTACGGGCGCCACCAGGCCGGCATCACGACCGCGGCCCAGGAATACCTCGCGTTCGCAGCACTCGACACGGAGCCCTCGGCGACGACCAGCGATCTGCGCGCGCTGCTTGAAACCTGGTCGCGCGCCGCCGCGACGATCACCGCCGGCGCGCCCTACCGGCCCGCGCGCGAAGTGCCCGGCGCCGCCCCGATTGACGGCGGCGAGGCGCTCGAACGCGGTCCGGCGCGGCTGACGGTCACGATCGGCTTCGGGCCCGGCCTCTTCGAATCGGGCCGCTTCAAGCTCGCCGCCCAGGGGCCCGAGCTCCAGCAGCTGCCGACGTTCGTCGGCGAGCGGCTTGAGGCCGCGCGCTCGGGCGGTGAGCTCTGCGTCCAGGCCTGCGCCGACGACCCGCAGGTCGCCTTCCACGCAATCCACCTGCTCTCGCGGCTCGCGGCCGGCACCGCGTCGCTGCGCTGGACACAGCTCGGCTTCGGACGGACGTCGAGCACCACCGCCGCCCAGCTGACGCCACGAAACCTGATGGGGTTCAAGGACGGCACCGAAAACATCCGCGCCGAGGACGCAGCCCAGCTGCGCAGCAGCGTCTGGGTCGGCTCCGAAACACCGTCGTGGATGAGGGGCGGGACCTACCTCGTCGCGCGACGCATCGCGATCAAGCTGCCCGGCTGGGACCAGCTGCCGCTCGAAGCGCAGGAGAAGGTGATCGGGCGCCACAAGCAGAGCGGTGCGCCGCTCGGTGCGAGCAAGGAGTTCGATCCGCTGCCGCTCGAAAAGAAGAACGCGTCCGGCGAACACGTGATCCCCGAGAACGCCCACGTGCGCCTCGCGGCCGCGGCTACGAACGGCGGCATCAGGATCCTGCGCCGCGGCTACTCCTACAGCGAACCGACTGTCGGTGGCGCGCCGATCTCGGCGGGGCTGTTCTTCGTCTCCTTCCAGCGCAGCCCGATCGACCAGTTGATCCCGATGTTGACGCGGCTGTCGAACTTCGACCTGCTCAACGGGCACACGGAACACACGTCGAGCGCAGTGTTCGCCGTTCCCCCGGGTGCCAAGCCCGGCGGCTTCGTCGGCGAAGGCCTCTTCGCGTAGAAGCCGATACCTTCCAGCCGTGCGTCTCTACGTCTGCTCGGAGGGGACGAAGTTCGGGGCTCTGCCCGCCGCGATCGCGCATCCCTGCGGTCGCGCCGCCAAGGAGCTGCGCGACGCCGGGCACAGCTTCGAGCTCGAGCAGGTCCCCGGCGGCTCGCTGAAGTTGTGGACCCTGCCGACGCGGGCACGTGACCGTGCGGAGATCGAGCGGCTCTCGGGACAGCGTGCCGTCCCGGTGCTCGTGCTCGACGACGGCGAAGTGATCGCCGGTTCGGGCCGGATCGCCGACTGGGCCCGCGCGCACCCCGCCTAGCGCGCGAGCACTACCGCGAGGCCCTGCCCGACGCCGATGCACACCGCTGCCAGCCCGTAGCGCGCTTCGCGCTGGGCCATCGTCAGCGCCAGGCGGCCGAGAATCCGCGCGCCGGAAGCGCCGAGTGGATGGCCGATCGCAATCGCGCCGCCGTAGACGTTGACGCGCTCGGGGTCGAGCTGCGGCCAGCCCGCCAGGCAGGCGAGCGACTGTGATGCGAATGCCTCGTTGAGCTCGACCACGTCGACGTCGTCCCAGCCGATGCCGGCGCGCTCGAGCGCGACCTGCGCGGCGCGCACCGGCCCGATTCCGAAGACGTCGGGGTCGACGCCGTGCGCGGCGCGGGAGGCGATCCGCGCCAGCGGCTCGCGGCCGAGCGCGGTCGCGGCCCGCGCATCGCCGATCAGCAGCATCGCGGCGCCGTCGTTGAGCGGCGAGCTGTTACCGGCCGTGACGGTGCCGTCCTGGACAAACGCCGCCGGGAGCGAAGCGAGCTTCTCGGCCGAGGAGTCCTCGCGGATGCACTCGTCGCGCTCGAGCTCGGCACCGGGGACCTGCACGATCTCGCTCAGGAGCCCCTCGCGCCAGGCCGCCGCGGCGCGTTCGTGGCTGCGCAGCGCGAAGGCGTCCTGAGCCTCGCGCCCGATCGAGTGGATCCCCGCGAGCTTCTCGGCGCTTTCGCCGAGTGAGATCGTCCAGCGGTCGGGCATCCGCGGGTTGACCATCCGCCAGCCGAGCGTCGTCGAGTGCAGCGTCTGATGAGCGGCGGGGAATCCGCGGGCGGGCTTCTCCAGGACCCACGGCGCGCGGCTCATCGACTCGACGCCGCCCGCGACGATCAGCGAGGCGTCGCCGGTCTCGATCGCCCGCGCGGCCTGGATCGCGGCCTCCAGGCTCGACCCGCACAGGCGATTGACGGTCACGCCGGGGATGCTCGTCGGCAACCCCGCGAGCAGGACGGCCATCCGCGCGACATCACGGTTGTCCTCGCCCGCGCCGTTCGCGTCGCCGAGCACGACATCGTCGAGCTGCTCGGCGGCACCGGGCACCCGCGCGAGCAGCCCTTTGAGGGCGACCGTCGCGAGGTCGTCGGGACGGACACCCGCGAGCGCTCCGCCATAGCGCCCGAACGGGGTTCGGACGGCCTCCAGGACGTACGCGCTGGATGCGTGCTCCCGGGACACGGTCGCGATCCTACCCGTGGACGAATGTTCGGTCGGTCACGGTCACCGGTTGCGGCTCCCCCGGACGGTCTGTACCGTTCGGCGTGCCCTGGCGCGGGGGAATGGAACTTTTGCGCAGGCGGAATGGAGACCACATGAAGCGACTCGCTCTGGCGGCTGCAGCTGCCGTATCGCTCGCAGGCGTATCCGGTGCCATGGCGCCGACAGCGCTCGCGGCGCACCACTCGACGGTGATCGTCCAGAAGGCCTCGCGCCTGGCTACCTCACGACAGCAGGTCGGCAGGGTGCCGGCGCATGAACAGATCGAACTTCAGGTCTCGCTGCGGTTGCGCGACGCGGGCGCGGCAGCCGCCTTGGCGCGCGCGGTCAGCGACCCCGCGAGCGCCAGCTACGGCCACTACCTGACCGCCCGCCAGTGGGAGAAGCGCTTCTCGCCGACTGCTGCAGCGGTGGCACGCGTGAGGGCGTTCCTGAAGGCCAACGGGGTCCACGTCACGACCGTCACGCCCGACCGGATGGCGATCTTCGCGCACGCGAGCGCCGCGACGGTCTCGCGAGCGTTCGCGACCCGGCTCGGCCTTTACCGGCACCTCGGCCGGAACCTGCGGCTCGCCAGCAGGCCGCTGCGCCTGCCGCGCAACCTCGCGGGCGTCGTCCTCGCGATCAGCGGGATCGACCAGAGCCCGGCGATCCACGCGGCCAAGGAACCGATCCCCTACCCCGAAGGCTTCCGCAACGGCAAGCCGTGCTCGAACTACTTCGGCGAAAAGCTCGACACCACTGACCCGCTCTACTTCAGCGAACCGAGTCCCTACGCCGTCTGCGGCTACACGCCGACCCAGCTGCAGAGCGCTTACGGGCTGAACGCGGACTACGAAGCGGGCATCACCGGCAGCGGGCAGACGGTCGCGATCATCGACGCGTACGCCTCGCCGAGCCTCTACTCGGACGCACGTCGCTACAGCGAAGCGCACGAGCCCGCAGCCGTGCTCGGCGAAGGGCAGTTCCACGAGATCCTGCCCACGAGCTACAACGAAATAAAGAAGTGCGAAGCGAGCGGCTGGTTCGGCGAGCAGACGCTCGACGTCGAGGCGGTGCACGCCACGGCGCCGGGAGCGAACATCCTCTACGTTGGCGCCCGCAACTGCGAACGCGGCCTGTACAAGGCGCTCGCGACCGTCGTCGACAACGAACTGGCCTCGGTGGTCACAAACTCGTGGGGCACCGACGCCGGCGACCTGCTCGAATCGAGCAACGGCCGCCGGGCCTATGACAACCTGCTGATGATGGCCGGCACGATCGGCATCGGCGTGCAGTTCTCGTCCGGCGACCAGGGCGACAACTTCACGACCGTCGGCTTCAACTCGCCCGACTACCCGGCCTCGAGCCCGTACGCGACGGCGGTCGGCGGCACGAGCCTCGCGATCGGGCCGAGCGGCGAACGCACCGGCGAATGGGGCTGGTCGACGTCGAAGAGCATCCTCTGCACCGAATCGCTCGCGGCGCTGCGCGCGCTCGGCTGCACGAAGCTGAAGGTCGGCCGGTACATCCCGGCCGCGCCCGGCAAATACGACTACGGCTCGGGCGGCGGCACCAGCTACCACTACACGCAGCCCAGCTACCAGGCGGGCATCGTTCCCGCGGCCCTCGCCGAACGCAACAAGGCGGTCGTGCAAGGTCCGATGCGCACCGTCCCGGATGTCTCGATGGCCGCCGACCCGGCAACGGGGATGCTGATCGGCGAAACGCAGGCCTTCCCGACGGGCATCGAATACGGCGAGTACCGCGTCGGCGGCACGAGCATGGCCTCGCCGCTGTTCGCGGGCGTGATGGCGCTCGCCGACCAGCGCGCCGGTAAATCGCTCGGCTTCGTCAACCCGCTGCTCTACACGGTTGACGGTTCGTCGACGGCGTCGACGGCGTTCTACGACGTCAAGCCGCCGAGCGAGCCGCTCGCACTGATGCGCGTCGACTTCCTGAACGGGCTCAACGCCGAAGAAGGCGAACTGATCTCGGCCCGGGGAATCGACTTCCAGGGGTCGGAGTCCTACTGCAGCGGGACCGGCAGCTGCACGCACGAGAAGGTTCAGCTGTCGACGGCGACGGGCTACGACTCGATGACCGGCATCGGCTCGCCGGGCAGCGGGTTCGTGACCGCGCTCGCCAACGCAGCGCACTGAGCAGCCCGGCGCGGACGGTCTGACCGTCCGCGCCGGATTAGCGCTGCGCGGCCGCGTGCGATAAGACTTCGCGACCAGTAAATACGTCCGGGGGAAGAACGTCCACGCAGGGCGCGTGGACGAGGGTCATGGACACTGTTGGGGAGATAACGGGGATGCCCGCGACGCACGCGACCGCGCGCCGGCGCGACTTTTCGCCGCGTGGGGTGCTCGTGATCGCGTCGCTCGGCGCGAGCGTCGCGTTCGTCGACGCGACGATCGTCAACATCGCGTTCCCGGACATCGCGAAATCGTTCCCGGGGACGCCGATCTCGTCGCTGTCGTGGATCCTCAGCGCCTACAACATCGTCTTCGCGGCGTTCCTGGTCGCCGCCGGCCGGCTCGCGGACCTCGTCGGGCGCCGCCGGATGTTCGTCGCCGGGTTGAGCGTCTTCACGCTCGCCTCGGCCGCCTGCGCGATCGCGCCCTCGGTGACCGCGCTGATCGTGTTCCGGCTCGTCCAGGCGCTCGGCGCGGCGATGCTCGTGCCCGCATCGCTGGCGCTCGTGCTCCACGCCTTCCCGGAGGACCGCCGCTCGCACGGCACCGCGCTGCTCGCCGCGGTGGCCGCCGGAGCCGCAGGGCTGGGCCCGTCGCTCGGCGGCGTGCTGATCTCGGTCTCGAACTGGCGCCTGGTCTTCCTCGTGAACATTCCGATCGGCCTCGCGGCGATTTTCCTGGGCCGCGCGAAACTGATCGAGAGCCGCGCCCCGGGCCGGCGCCGGATGCCCGATATTCTCGGCGCCTTCGTCTTCGCAGGTGCGATCGCCTCGCTGGTGCTGGCGATCGTCAAGGGGCAGGAATGGGGCTGGGGCAACGTGCGGATCATCTCCGCGATCGTGGTCTCGGTTGCTCTCGGCCTGTGGTTCATCCAGCGCTGCCGGACCCAGCGCTCGCCGATGGTCGACCTCGGTCTCCTGCGGGTCCGCACCTTCTCGGCGGCGAACGCGATGACGGTCGTCGCCGCCGCCGGCTACTACGGCTACACGCTGGCGAACGTCCTCTTCCTTACCGGGGTCTGGAAATACTCGGTACTCGACGCTGGCCTGGCGCTGACGCCCGGCCCGTTCGTCGCGGCGGCCGTGGCGGGACCGTCGAGCCGCCTGGCCCTGCGTATCGGCCACCGGCCTGTGCTCGTCGCGGGCGCCGTGATCTGGGGGCTGGCGATCCTCTGGTTCGTCGCGCGCGTCGGACTGCAGCCCAACTTCGTCCACGACTGGCTGCCCGGGATCCTGCTGCTCGGCGTCGGCGCCGGGATCCTGCTGCCGAACATCTCCGGCGCGGCCGTCGCCTCGGCGCCCGGCGAGGGCTATGCGACCTCGACCGGCCTGAACTCCGTTTCGCGGCAGGTTGGTGCGGCACTCGGGGTGGCAGTGATCGTCGCGATCGTCACCGGCGTGACGCCGCTGGACGCACTCGCGACGTTCGACACGGCATGGAAGTTCGCGGCGGGCTGCATGTTCGTCGCTGCCGCCGGCTGCCTGCTCGTCGGGCGCGTGCAGAGCGAGGCCTCCCCGGATCTCGCGAGCGCGGCGCGCGCCGCCTTCTCGCCGACGCTGCTCGAGCAGCCCGCCGCAGCGGCGCCGCCACGCGCGCGACGCGGCGTCACGATCGCGGGCCCCGCGGCACCGGTGCGGCACGAGACACCGGTCGACTTTCTCGGCAGCGCACCGCTGTTCGCCGACCTCGACCTGGCGTTGCGCGCGCGGATCGCCGAAAGGCTTCGACTCGTGCGTGTCGATGCCGGCGACTACCTGTTCCGCGAAGGCGACGCCGGCGACGCGATGTACCTCGTGCGGACCGGCCGGCTCGAGGTGCTCGACGAGCGCAGCGGTCGGCTGATTCGCGAGCTCGGCCGCGGTGACGTCCTCGGCGAGCTCGCGTTGATCAGCGACACACCGCGGTCGGCTTCACTGCGCGCGGCGCGGAGCAGTGAGCTGTACGCGATCGACAGCGAGCACTTCCACGCGCTGCTCGGCGAAGCTCCGGAGCTTTCGCTGGCCCTGAACCGCGTGCTCGCCGAGCGGCTGCGCAGCAGTCGCGCCGCCGTCGAGGCGCGTCGCCCGCGGCCGGCGACCGCGGCAGTGCTCTTCGTCGACGGCGAGCCGGCGGATGCATCGCTTGCGCGCGAGCTCGCCGATGCGATCGCCGCCCACGCCCGCTGCGAGTTGCTCGACGCCTCGCTTGCGGAGACCCATGGTGCTGAGGGCCATGCACCGTTGCTCGATCGAACCGAGGCCTCCAGCGACCTTGTCCTGCTCGACGCCGGGGCGCTCTCGGCGCCGACGGCCTGGACCGACTTCTGCCTGCGCCAGGCCGACCGCATACTCGCGGTGACCCGTGGAGGCGAGCCCGACCCGGCGCTGGCGGGCCGGGCCGACCTGCGTGGCTGTGACCTGGTGATCCGCTGCGCCGGCCGCGACTACTCCCCGGCCTGGGGCGAGTCGCTCGAGCCCGACGAGTCGCATGTCGTGCGCGAGGAGCGCTTCGACGAGGACGTTGCGAGGCTTGCCCGCCGCCTGACCGGCAACTCGCTGGGCATCGTGTTCTCGGGCGGCGGCGCGAGGGCCTTCTCGCACATCGGCGTGCTGGAAGAGCTGGAAGCGGCCGGAGTGGTGATCGACCGCGTCGCTCGGCGTCAGCATGGGGGCCTTCATCGGCGCGCTGTACGCCTCGGAGAAGAGCGCCGAGGAGATCGACGCGATCTGCTTCGCCGAGTGGGTCCAGCGCCGGCCGCTTCGCGACTACACGATCCCGCGCCACGGCCTGATCCGCGGCCAGCGCGTGGAGGCGATGCTGCGCCGCGTGCTCGGCACCGAGTCGGTGGAGGCGCTGCCGCGGGCGTTCATCTGCGCCTCGACAGAGCTGCGCAGCGGGCGCCTCGTCGTGACCCGCCACGGAGCCCTGCCCGAGGCAGTCGGCTACAGCATGAACGTGCCGATCCTCGCGCCGCCGCGTGTTCACGGCCGTCAGATGTTCATTGACGGCTCGTTGATCGACAACCTGCCGGTTGACCTGCTCGCCGACCAGGGAGAGGGCCCGGTCATCGCGGTCGACGTCAAGGCGACCTTCGGCGACGGGAGTGGCGGGCCCAAGACTGGCGAGCCGCGCCGCGAGCGCGTCCCGCTGATCGGCGAGACGATCACTCGTGTGCTGCTGCTCGCCAGCGCCGACACGTCCGAGGCGGCGCGCCGCCACGCCGCCCTGGTAATCAAACCGCGCGCCGAGGGTGTTGGGCTACTCGAGTTCCACCAGCTCGACGCGGCACGCGAGGCGGGCCGTGTCGCGGCCCGCGAAGCGCTCGAAGCACACTCTGCCGTCTAGAACAGTCCGAGCTCGCGAGCCGCGTCGGTCAGTTCGTCACGCGCGTCGGGGTGCGCGATCTGTCCGATGATCTGGCGCGTCTGCTCGCTCAGCGAGCTGCCGAAGATCTGCGCCGACCCGTGCTCGGTGACGAGCGCGGAATGCTGGAAGCTCGTGACCGGCGTCGGGATCTCCGGGACGATCGTCGAGTGGGCGCTCTTCTCGTGCCAGGACGCGAGCGCGATCACCGCGTGCCCGCCGTGCGAGTGAAGCGCGCCGGTCGTGAAGTCCGGCTGGCCGCCGAAACCTGAGTAGATCTGCGTGCCGACCCAACTGGCGTTGCTCTGCGCGTAAAGGTCAACCTGAAGTGCCGAGTTGATCGAGACCATTCCCGGCTGGCGCGCGATCATCGAAGGGTCGTTGGAGGTCTCGGTGCGCAGCATCTGCAGGCGCGGGTTGCCGTCGGCCCAGGCGTAGAGCTCGGGCGAACCGAACATGAACGATGTGAAGACCGGGCGCGAGGGGTCCATTGCGCCGGCGTGCTCGAGGTCGAGCACGCCGTCACTGATCATCTCCGACCAGATGGCCAGGCCCCGCCGGCCGCGAACCGCACCGACTGTCGCGTCGGGGACCGCGCCGATTCCGAGCTGCAGCGTCGCGCCGTCGCCGACGAACGTTGCGACGTTCTCGCCGATCTGCGCGGCGAGCTCGCTCGCCGGCCTCTTCGGCGCCGAGGGGAGATCCTCCTCGACCTCGATCGCGAAGTCGATCAGCTCGCAGTCGATCTCGCCGTCGCCGAAGGTGTACGGCATCTTGGGGTTGACCTGGGCGACGACCAGCCCGCCGCGGGCCCGGGTCTGCTCGATCGCCGCGACGATGATGTTCACCTCGATGCCCAGCGAGACCCTGCCCGAGCGGATCGGCGAAACGTGCACGACCACGACGTCCGGCGGGAGCGAACGGCGGAACAGGTGCGGGACCAGCGAAAGGCGCATCGGGACGTACGCGAGG
Source organism: uncultured Solirubrobacteraceae bacterium (assembly GCA_963699425.1). GTDB lineage: Bacteria > Actinomycetota > Thermoleophilia > Solirubrobacterales > Solirubrobacteraceae > Palsa-744. The sequence continues at coordinate 635,175 of CAVOTS010000001.1, forward strand.
TGCTCGCGCGCCCGGCGCATGCCCGGCCCGACGAAAGGGGTCTCGAGCACGACACCGTCGCGCTCGGGGACCGGCAGCGCAGCGTTGAGCATGAACAGCCGGTAACGCTCGAGCGAGTCGTCCAGCAGCGACAAGAGGTGCTGCGGTGTCGCGAAGTTCCCGCTCGCGACGACACGCGGTTCATCGACAGCGACGCTCGCAAGCCTGGAACGCAGTTCCTGTTCGGTGACGATCCGCATCGGCTGAGGCGTGGAGTATGAAGCTCGCGCCGCCGGGCCGCCGCCCGCCCGCGCGATCGTGTTTGATCTGAGCCGTGGAGGAGATCGTGATTCCCCGATGAACGCGGCCGCGAGCGGGAGTGGGTTGACCGGGCTCGCCGCCTGGGGTGCGCTGAAGGCCCACCACGCGGCGATCGGCCAGACGACGATCGCCGACCTTTTCGCGGCCGACCCCGAGCGCGGGGAACGGCTCGCGGCCGAGGCCGCGGGGCTGTACCTCGACTATTCGAAGAACCGCGTGACCGACGAGACGCTCTCGCTGCTCGTCGCGCTCGCCGAGCAGTCGGGTCTGCGCGCACGCACGGAGGCGATGTTCCCGGTCAGCCGATCAACACGACGGAGGGCCGCTCGGTGCTCCATGTCGCGCTGAGGATGCCGCGCGAGCGATCGCTGATCGTCGACGGTGTCGATGTCGTCGCCGAGGTGCACGCGGTGCTCGACCGGATGGCCGCCTTCGCCGACGACGTGCGCTCGGGAGCATGGCGCGGCTTCACCGGCCAGCCGATCCGCAACGTCGTCAACGTCGGGATCGGCGGCTCGGATCTCGGCCCGGTGATGGCCTACGAGGCGCTGCGCCACTACTCCCGCCGGGAGATGAACTTCCGCTTCGTCTCCAACGTGGACCCGACCGACTTCGCCGAGGCGACGCGCGACCTCGAGCCCGCGGAGACGCTGTTCATCATCTCCTCGAAGACCTTCACGACGCTGGAGACGATGGCCAACGCCCGCTCGGCCCGCGAATGGATCCTCGCCGCGCTCGGCGACGAGGCCGCGGTCGAGCGCCACTTCGTAGCGGTCTCGACGAACGCCGAGGCGGTCGCGAAGTTCGGCATCGACACGGCCAACATGTTCGGCTTCTGGGACTGGGTCGGCGGGCGCTACTCGATGGACTCGGCGATCGGGCTCTCGACGATGCTGGCCGTCGGGCCCGAGGCGTTCGCGCGAGATGCTGGCCGGACTTGCACGCGATCGACGAGCACTTCCGCAGCGCGCCCGCCGGCGCGCAACCTGCCGGTGCTGCTCGGGCTGCTGGCAGTCTGGTACGGCGATTTCTTCGACGCCCAGACGGTCGGCGTGATGCCCTACGAGCAGTATCTCGCGCGCTTCCCGGCCTACCTGCAGCAGCTGACGATGGAGTCCAACGGCAAGCACGTGACGCTCGCCGGGAGGACCGTGGACTACCAGACAGGAGCCGTCTACTGGGGCGAGCCGGGGACCAACGGGCAGCACAGCTTCTACCAGCTGATCCACCAGGGGACGAAGCTGATCCCTGTCGACCTGATCGGCTTCGGCAAGACCCTGAACCCGATCCGCGACCAGCACGACCTGCTGATGTCCAACGTCTTTGCCCAGGCACAGGCGCTGGCCTTCGGCAGGAGCGCCGAGCAGGTTCGCGCCGAAGGCACCGATCCTGCGGTCGTGCCGCATCGCGTCTTCGAGGGCAACCGCCCGACGAACGTGATCCTCGCCGAGAAGCTGACCCCATATGCGCTCGGCACGCTCGTCGCGCTCTACGAGCACAGCGTTTTCACCCAGGGCACGATCTGGCAGATCGACTCGTTCGACCAGTGGGGCGTCGAGCTCGGCAAGGCCCTCGCGCAGCGGATCATCCCCGAGCTCGAGTCGGCCGACGAACCCGCGCTCGAGCACGACAGTTCGACCAACACGCTGATCCGGCGCTACCGGCGGCTGCGCGAATGAGCCCGCCGATCCGCCTGCTGCTCTCCGACGTCGACGGCACGCTCGTCGATGCGAACAAGCAGCTCACGGCCCGCTCGATCGAGGCCGTCGCGGCGCTGCGCGAGGCCGGCATCACGTTCGCGGTGACCAGCGGCCGCCCGCCGCGCGGGATGCGGATGCTGGTCGAGCCGCTCGCGATCGAGACCCCGATCGCGGCCTTCAACGGCGGCGCCTTCGTCGACGGCGCGATGGCGATCATCGAGCAGCACACGATCCCCGCGCCGCTGGTGCCGCGGATCATCCCTCGCTCTCGGGCGCCGGCCTTTCCGTCTGGGTCTACCGCGGCGCCGACTGGCTCGTGACCGACCCCGACGGGCCGCACGTCGCGCGCGAGTCGTTCACCGTCCAGTTCGAGCCGACGGTCGTCGCCTCGTTCGACGGGATCGACGCGGGCGTCGCGAAGATCGTCGGCGTCAGCGACGACCACGCGCTCGTCGCGCGCGTCAACGGCGCCGTGGACGACGAGTTCGGCGACGACGTCGCCGCGTCGCGCTCCCAGCCCTACTACCTCGACGTCACGCACCCGCAGGCGAACAAGGGGTGCGTCGCGACCTACCTCGCCGAGCGCTACGGCGTCGCCCCCGAGGAGATCGCCACGATCGGCGATATGCCGAACGATGTCCTGATGTTCGCGCGCTCGGGGCTGTCGATCGCGATGGGCCAGTCCGATCGCGAGGTGCAGCGCGCCGCGCGGCGCGTCACCCTGTCCAATGACGAAGACGGTTTCGCTGACGCCGTCGAACGGTTCATCCTGGCCGCGCAGTGAGAGCGATCCGCGCGTCCGTGCGAAAGGAGCAACGCGATGGCGACTGACAAACCGATGCAGCTCGGAATGGTCGGGCTGGGGCGGATGGGTGCCGGGCTCGTGCGCAGGCTGATGGCCGACGGGCACAGCTGCGTCGTCTACGACGTCGCGCCGGCGGCGGTCACGGCACTCGAGGCCGACGGCGCGACCGGCGCCGCGACGCTCGCCGACCTCGCCGGCAAGCTCGCGCCGCCGCGCTCTGTCTGGGTGATGGTCCCCGCCGGCGAGATCACCGACAAGACGATCGCCGAGCTCGCAGCTGTGCTGGAGCCCGGCGACACGATCATCGACGGCGGGAACACCTACTACCGCGACGACCTGCGTCACGCTGCGACGCTTCGCGAGAAGGGGATCCACCACATCGACTGCGGCACCAGCGGCGGCGTCTGGGGCCTGGAGCGTGGCTTCTGCCTGATGATCGGCGGGGAGGACGAGCAGGTCGAGCGGCTCAGCCCGATCTTCGCGACGATCGCCCCGGGGTTCGATTCCGCTTCGCGCACTCCCGGTCGCAGCGGCGACCCCGTTCCCGCCGAGCAGGGCTATTACCACTGCGGCCCGAACGGCGCGGGCCATTTCGTGAAGATGGTCCATAACGGCATCGAGTACGGGATCATGGCCGCCTACGCCGAGGGGCTGAGCATCATCCGCCACGCCGACGCCGGGCTGCACCAGCGTGAGGCCGACGCCGAGACAACGCCGCTCGAGAACCCCGAGTACTACCGCTATGAGATCGACACGACCGAAGTCGCCGAGGTCTGGCGGCGCGGCAGCGTGGTCGGCTCCTGGCTCCTGGACCTGACCGCCGAAGCGCTCCACGAGTCCCCCGACCTGAGCGGCTACGAGGGGCGCGTCTCGGACTCCGGCGAGGGCCGTTGGACCTCGATCGCCGCGATCGACGAGGGCGTCCCCGCACCCGTGCTGACGGGCGCGCTGTACGCCCGGTTCGCCTCCCGCGGGCTCGACGACTTCGCGGCCAAAGTCCAGTCGGCGATGCGCAAGGCCTTCGGGGGCCACGACGAGAAGGCCTCTTGAGCGGACTCTCGCCCGTCGAGCGGGAAAAGCAGCTCGCGGCGAGCGCCGCGGCCGAGCTGGTCGCGGACGGGATGACCGTCGGCCTCGGGACCGGCACGACGGTCGCACACCTGTTGACCGCGCTCGCCGGTCGAGGGCTCGACATCCGCTGCGTCGCGACCTCGCCGCGTACCGCGGCCGCCGCGCGCGAGCTCGGAATCCCAGTCGAGTCCTTCGCGGGACTCGACGCACCGGCGCACTTGGACATAGCGATCGACGGCGCCGACCAGGTCGATCCCGACGGCTGGCTGGTAAAGGGAGGCGGCGCCGCGCACACCCGCGAGAAGGCGGTCGCCGCCGCGGCCGCGCGGTTCGTCGTGATCGTCTCGGCCGACAAGCTGGTCGAGCGGATCACCGCACCGATCCCCCTCGAGCTCGCCGACTACGGACTCGCCGCGACGCTCGCGCGGCTCGGCGACGTGAGCTTGCGCGACGTGCCGCGCAGCCCCGACGGGGGCGTGATCGCCGACTACACCGGTCCGGTCGATGACCCCGCGCGGCTGGCGGCGCGCCTTTCTCAGACGGTCGGCGTCGTCGACCACGGCCTGTTCCCGGCGGCGATGGTGAGTGATGTCGTGTTCGCCGACGGCGATGCGGTCGAGATCCGCAACGTCGGGGCAGGATAGGAGCGTCGCAATGGCAACGAAACCGAAACCCAAACCGAAACCGGGAACCAAACCGCGGCGCCCGGGCTCGATCGCCGGCGTCGACCTCGGCGGAACGAAGATCCAGGTCGTCGCGATGCGCGGCGACTCGGTCGCAGGCAGTGCCCGGAGCCTCACGCCCCAGAGCGGCAAGGCCGGCGACGTGATCGAGGAGATCGAGCGCACGCTCGCCAAGGCGCTCTCCGAAGCGGGCATCGCGCCGGCACAGCTGAAGGCCGTCGGCGTCGGCTCGCCCGGCGAGATCGACCACGCCTCCGGGGCGGTCGTGCACGCCGCCAACGTTCCGGGGTTCGGCGAACGCGTCGAGCTCGGTGCGCTGCTCTCCGAGCACCTCGGCGGCGTGCGCGTCGCGGTCGACAACGATGTCAGCGTCGGTGTGCTCGGGGAGTACCGTCTCGGCGCCGGCCGGGCGTTCAAGGACGTGCTCGGCGTCTGGCTCGGCACCGGCGTCGGCGGCGGCCTGATCCTCGGGGGCGAGCTGCGCAGCGGCCGCGGCAGTGCCGGCGAGTTCGGCCACATCGTCGCCAAACCCGGCGGCCGGCGGTGCGGCTGCGGCAACCGCGGCTGCGTCGAGGCCTACGCGGGACGCGCGAGCATGGAACGCCGCGCGAGGGCACTCGTCTCCCGCGGCCACAAGACGAGCCTGTTCAAGATCATGGAGGAGCGGGGCAAGACGCGCTTGACGTCAGGGGTCTACGAGCACGCGCTCAAGGAGGGAGACCCCATGACCAGGATGCTGCTCGAAGATGCCGCACGGGCCGTCGGTATCGGCCTGGCGTCCGCCCAGAACCTCGTCGACTTCGAAGCGGTGATCGTCGGCGGCGGTCTCGGGGATCGCCTCGGCGACCCGTTCGTCCGCGACGTCGTGCATCACATGCGCCACCATCTCTTCGCGAAGGACAACCCGCCGCAGGCGCTCACGACGCAGCTCGGCGACCTCGGCGGTGCGGTCGGTGCGGCGCTCGCAGCAGGCGCCTAGCGCTGCAGGTGGCGCGCCGCGGGCTGCACTCAGGTACCCTCTGGCGATTTTGTTCATGCCGCATGTCATGCGGCTGGCCGAGGGAGACAGGGAAGATGACTAGGAGTTTGCTACGCAGCACGCTGTTGCTGGGCGCCGCACTACTGGCGCTCTGCGCCTTTGCGGCGAGCGCGTCGGCGCGTAACTTCTACGTCAACCAGCGCAGCGGTGAAAACAGCACCCTGTGCGGCTTCCTGCCCGCCCCGAACCTCGCCGGCGAAGGCCCGTGCCTGACGATCAAGCGGGGCATCGAACGCTCCGAAGGCTATAGCGGCCCGAACTCGATCCGGATCGCTGAAGGAACGTACGACGAATCGCTCACGCTGAGCAGCGTGCGCGACGCCGGCATCGCGATCGAAGCCGAGGAACTCGGCACCGTGACCCTGAACTCGTCGGGTTCAGATGCGGTCTCGATTGGCTCGGCAGCCGGCCAGGTGACGATCGGGGACATGAAGATCATCTCCGGAGGCGGAGCCCCCCAGACGATCTTCGACAACAATGCCGGGCTCACACTCACGCACGATCAGCTCGAAACGGATGGCGGCCTGGACGGCGTCTACGCGTCAACGACCCAGCAGGTCAGCATCCTGGACACGGAATTGATGACCGAAGAAGGAACGAGCGGCTCCGCGGTGCGGATCGTCAACGCTCCGCTGACGATGGAAAACGATCGCGTCCTGACCGGTCAGGCGAGCCAGTCCCAATCCGGGGGCGTGATCGCCCTCACCTCACCGGACGTGGTGGTCCGCAACACCCGAATCGCGGACGACTCGGAACTCTCCGCGACGTCATACGCGCTCGGGCTGCGCCTGGACCCGAAGACGCTCATCGAAAACGTGGCCATCCAGCAGGGCAGCGCCGTGTCCGGCGTCTACGCCCTCGAATCGAACCTCGACGCCAATGGGCTGCGGGTCGAAATGGCCGACTCCTCGAGCGGCGCGACTGCCCTGCTCGACGAAATGAGCACCGAAAGTACGTCGCTGGGCCACCTGGAAATCCTCGGAACATGGCGCGGACCGGGACTCAAGGCCGCGGGCACGACTACGTTGACCGACAGCCGGATCGTCACCGCAGGGACAAGCGTGCCGGCGATCGCCTACGCCGACTCGGGTTCCGGCCGCGGGCTGCTGGTGCAGCGCAGCGTGTTGCGGGCCAGCCCGGTCGCGACATCGGCGGTGGCGCTCGAAGACGGCAACGCGACATTCGACTCGGCGGCCGTGTTCGGCGGCCACGTCGGCGTCGAAGACGTCCTCGCGCCGAACGCGTCGGGCGCGACCCACTCCCTGCTCGACGCTCTCCGCTTCGACGGTCGATGCCGGCGCCCCCGGCATCGCCGGCGACGGCGCGGGCGTGGACGCGGTGCGCGCCGTCGCCGAAAACGGCCCGGAAAACGACCTCAGCGTGAACGTGCAGGGCTCTATCCTGCTCGAGCCGCTGTCCGTCGTCCACGATGGCGGAAACACCGCCTCCGCCCGCTGCTCCTACTCGGCAGTTCCCTCACAGGTGCAGGGGGCCGGAGAATCGAACGGCACGATCGCCTGCCCCGACGGAGCCGACGGCAACACCGCTGTGTCCACGGGCCTCTTCGCAACGGGGCTCGCAAGCTTCGAACCGATCACCAACTACGAGCTCGCGCCTGGCACCTCGGCCGTGGACAGCGTGCCGCAGAGCGCGCTGTCGCTGCCGTTTGGCATCGGACGCTCGGGCACCGACCTTGTCGGCGCTCCGCGTGTCGTCGACGGCAGGCGAGACTGCCGTCCGGTCCAGGACAAGGGCGCGCTCGAGTTGCAGTCACAGACCGTGCCCTGCATCTCGTCGCTGCGTGTGCGCCCCCGGTCCCTGCGTCCGGCGACCCACGGCGCCAGCCTCATCCGCCGCGGCCGCGGCGTGCACCTGAGCTGGCACGACAGCGAAGCTGCGACCGTCACGTTCACCGTGCTGCGGCCCGTCGCGGGGCGGCTGAAGGGGCGCACCTGCGAGCGGCTGAGCCGCTCGAATGCCTCTCACCGCCATTGCCAGGACTACGTCGCTCTCGGCAGCTTCAAGCATCGTGACGGGGCGGGCGCCAACTCGGCGATCTTCACCGGCCGCGTCGGCGGCCACGCGCTGGCTCGCGGGCGCTACGAGCTGCAAGCACTCGCGCGCAACGGCCGCGGGCACGGCGTCAAGGTCCTGGTCGCAGTGACGATTCGCTAGCCGCGATCGACGACGTGCCGCGTCAGGTGTCGCGGCGCACGACGCGCTCGAAGAGGACCTCCGCGCCGGAGTGGTCGTCCTCGAAGACGACGATGATCCGCGGCGGGCCGCCGAACCACGCCGACATGTCGGCCTCGCCGACGTACTCCGCCGCCCGCTGCGAGCCGTCCTCGCCGAGCACCCAGACGGGCTCGCCGCGCTCGAAGAGGTTGTTCTCCTCCTCGCTCATCAGCCTGCGACGATCGCCTTGAAGTCGGGCAGCTCGCGTAGCGAGCGCAGGTCGTCGTCGGTCTTCGCCCAGTTCGCGACGTCGGCGTCGAGGTCGACAGCTTCGCGCAGCGCCACGAGCGCATCGCCGTCGTGACCCTCGTGGGCCTCCAGACACGCCAGCTGGTAGAGGATCGCCGCGGATTCCGGGTGGGTGGTGCGCCCCTCCGCGAGGATCTGCCTGGCGGCCGCGGGATCTTCGTGGATCACCGGCGATGCGCGCCACGACCACTCCCATGCCGAGGGCGTGAAGTCCGACGGTCCGCCGAAGGAGAGCACGACGGTTCCCGCCTCCTTGGCGATCGCCTCACGACGGGAGCCGGGGTCGGGCACGAACACGTAGGTGCCCGCTTCGGCCTCGAAGGTCTCGTCATCGATCTTGAACGTCGCGGCGCCGCGGGCGACGAAGTAGAGCTCCTCGTGCTCGCTGCCGCCCTCCTCGGTATGGGGCTCGACAACGTCGTGGCCGGCCTCGTCGGCGCTGTAGGCGTTGCAGCCGAAGGCGCGGATCCCGAGTTCGAAGCGAATCGGTTTCCACATCAGCGAGCCGGGGCCCGGAATGCTCTCGACGTCGTCCAGGCGCAGCACGCGGAAGGGTTTGGCGTTCATGACCTGAGCCTACACGCGACGGCCACGGCGCGGGCGCGGCGCGGGGTCGCGGGGCGACTGCCGGGCCGGCGCGGTGCCGGATTCACGGCCCGACGGGCACAGCTTCACCTTCGCGGCGCCACGCGGTCACGGCCGTCGCGGCCGCGCTTGCGCTCTCCTCAAGCTTGGTGATGTCGTCCACATCGACTGCCTGCCCCGTCGTCGCCGGCGGCGGCAGTTTCAATCTCCGCCGCCATCGCTGCGGCCGCATTTGCTCCGACCATCGCGCACGTCGAATTAAGTACGTGGGCGGTCGCGCGGAGCACGGCCCGGTCGCCGTCGGCGAAGGCCTCGTGTGCCGCCTGCAGGCGCACCGGAAGTTCGCGCAGCCAGGTTTCGGCGAGCCGCTCGACAGCTTCGCGTCCGCCGAGATCGGCGGCAAGGTAGTCCAGCTGCTCATGCACGTTGTCGCTGGCGCCGTCCGGGGTGGCAGCCGGCTCCGGGGTCTCGGCCTCCGCTCCGCCCTTGAGCCAGCGCGCGAGCGTCGCGGCCAATGTCTCGAGCAGCAGCGGCTTGGAGGCGAAGCCGTCCATGCCGGCGGCCAAGCTCGCCTCACGGTCGACCTCCATCGCGTTCGCGGTGACGGCGACGATCGGAACGTTGCCGGACCCGACCTCGCGCTCGCGGGCCCGGATGGCGCGTGTCGTTTCGAGCCCATCCATGCCCGGCATCCGCAGGTCCATCAGCACCGCATCGAAGCTGCCGCGGTCGAGCTCCAGCAACGCCTCCTCGCCCGATGCCGCGGTCACGGCCTCGACGCCGAGGGCCTCGAGCTGACGGACCGCCAGCTCGCGGTTGACCGCGCTGTCCTCGACGACGAGCACACGCCTTCGAGCCGCCGTGGCCGGGCGCTCGCCGTGCGCGCCGCGGCGATCTCCTGGGTTCCAAGCTTGAGGGGAACCGCCACCACCACCCGGGTTCCGGCACCCGCCTGGCTTTCGAGGCGGATCGTGCCGTGCATCAGCTCGACGAGCTGACGCGTGATCGCCAGGCCGAGCCCCGACCCCTCGTGCCTGCGGCGTGTCGAGGCATCGCTCTGGGTGAACGGTTCGAAGATCCGCTTCTGGTCCTCGGGGGCGATCCCTATGCCGCTGTCTTCGACCTCGAAGGTGGCGGTGGTCCGGCCGTCGTGGGGCGTCGGCGACGAGACGTCGACAGCGACGTTGCCGGCGTCGGTGAACTTGACCGCGTTCGCCGACGAGGTTCAGCAGGATCTGCCTGATCCGCACGGGGTCGCCGAGCAGGTCGCCGGCACGCCGTCGGCACATGCTGCGCAGCACGATTTCCTTCTCGTCTGCGCCTGGCGCGGACCGTGTCGAGAACGTCGGCGACCAGGACCCGCGCGTCGAGGGCTCCTCGCTGAGCTCCATGCGCCCGGACTCTGCGCTTCTGCAGGTCGAGCATGTCGTTGATCACGGCCAGCAGCGACGCTCGCGGAGCTCTTGACGATGCTTGTCAACGAGCTCGCTGCTCGGCGTCCAGGTCCGTGTCCTTGAGCAGGTCGAGGTCCCGAGCACACCGTGCATCGGGGCTGCGGATCTCGTGGCTCACGTCGCCAGGAACTCGGACTTGGCTCGAGGCGGCGACGGCTCGGTCGTGGGCACGCCTCGATCGCGCGCTGGGCCTCGATGTGCGGGGTGACGTCGCGGTAGCCCCACAGGTGCCCGCGCTCGTCGATCCAGCGATCAGCAGCGGCACGATAGTCGCGTTCGAAGACCCGGCCGTCGGCGAACTCGACCTCTTCCCCGAAGATCTCGACGCCGGCCGCGAGGATCTCGTCGATGCGCCCATGAACCCCTCGGGGTCCTTCGCCAGGTGCTTCGCGCGCGCTGCCGCCGTACGCAGTCCGTTCCGATCAGGGCGTCGGGTCGGCGCGTCGATGCCGAAGATCGAGCAGAACGCCGAGTTGGTGAGCGCCACGCGGCGGTCTCGTCCTCCACCATCACGCCGGCCTGGAGGCTCGAGACGAGGGTGCGCAGGCGCCCGCCGGCCTCGCGCAGCCGCTGGTCGGCCGTGCGGCGCTCGGTGACGTCGAGCATGTAGCCGAGGCGGTACAGCGGCCGTTCCGTCGTCGTCGAGCACGAGCTGGTCCTCGGCCTGGACCCAGACCGTGCGCGCCGTCGCGGCGCATGAGCCGGAACTCGCCCCTGTACGGGCGCGCCGCTACGCGCTGCGGCGACGTGTTCGTCGTGAACGCGACGGCAGGTCATCGGGATGGACGATGGCGAAGAAGAAGTTCGGCTCTGCGGACCACCACTCCTGCGCGGGGTACCCGGTGAGCTCGAAGATGTTGTCGCTCACGAACTCGGTTGTCACCGTCTCGCCGATGCCGTCTATGTAGGTGACGAGCGGCTGGTGCTCGACGAGTTCGCGATAGCGCCGCTCGGCTTCGGTCGAAAGCAGAGTTCGCTCACGCAGGCGGTCCGCGAGGTCCTGGACAGCTCCGTGTTGAGCTGCGCGAGGTCGTGAAGGCTGCGCTCCTGGGCGCGTCTTGAGGATCAGCACGTCGGGCGTGGGGTCGCTCGCGGCGAAGTCGCTGTAGCGCAGCCCGAGCCGGCCGAGCTCGTCGTCGGTCGAGAGCGCCGGCGCGCCGAGGAAGACGATCAGCGTGCCTTCGTTCGCCCGGATCAGCTGGCAGCGCAGCGTCAGGCCGTGCCGACCGACCGCAGCAGGAAGGACGCGTGGGGTGCGCGAGGAGTCGACGCCACGGTGATCGCCGTGCGGACGGTCGACGACGAACTCATCAAGCAGGCCCAGGCCCGCAACTCGCGGCCGAGCGCCTTCTCCAGGGACGGGCCGACGTGCGCGATCGTGAGGTCAGGCTCGCAGACGATCGCGAAAGGTGCGACCTGCGTCGAGCTGGCCCGCTTCGAGCGCGATTTGCATCAGCCACCCCGGATCGCACTCGAAAGACGTCATGGTCCGCGCCGTCGCCGCGAACCGCCGTCTGCGTGATCGTCAGCCGGCTCCTCGCAGGAGCTCGCCAGTCCTTCGAGCAGGCCGACCATGAATGGAGTCAGGCCTTCACGCTCGGAGCGGTAGTGGACCGTGATGAGGTGCGCCGGTCGGGCGGTTCGACCTCGATCGACGGCGGACGCAGGTCCGGGAACAGCGCCTGCAGGCGGCCGTGCATGTCGTCAAGGCCGGCGAGGATCGAGACGACGTCGCGGTCGGCGGATTCGAGGTAGTCCCCGTAGAGGTCGGGCGCGATGCGCATGCTCCAGTAGCGGCCGAACCTGCGCAGCAGTTCGTCGGCGGGAACATCGAGTTCCCGCGCCGCTGCGTCCACGAGCGAGTAGGTGAGCTCGTCGTGGTAGTAGGACATCGCGGCGAAGCCGCGTAGCCGGTCCCGCGTGCGATCGACGATTCGCTGCCAGGCGTCCGCTCCCGGCCTGTTCGGGACAAGCCGCCTGATCGACTCGTTGATCAGCCCGTACATCGATGCTCCTAGGTGTGCAGCGAGCGGCGCGGCCCGCCGCTGCGCGCGGCGGCACGCCGTCGACGAGTTCGGCGACCGGGACGACGATGTCCGCGAGCATGCGCACGATCCCGACGGGCTCGAACGTCGCCGGCGTCCTCGGGAATCGGCTCTCCCATCGCATCGGCAAGGGCGAGCAGCGGGAGGTCACGCCCGTGGCGATAGTGAGGGCGACGCGTTCCCGGGAAGCGCGGGTTGATCTCGAGCAGCTTCGGCGTCCCGGCGCGGTCGCGGCGCAGCTGCACGTTGGCGGGCCCGCGAAGTCCGACCTCGCGGGCGCAGCGCCCGCGGCGTGCTCGAGAGCTCGGGTCGTGGAGCGAGCGCGAGACGACCGCGACGCCCGAGTCGACGCGCAGACGGACGCGGGGAACCGCTGCAGCGACGTGCCCGTCGCTGCAGACCAGCACGTCGACCGAGTACTCGTCACCCGGCAGGTACTCCTGGACGATCAGGCTGCCGTCGTGCGGCATGCGGTCGAGTCCGGCGGCGTCGTCCACGACCGGAAGCCCGCGCCCGCCGCGGCCGGTCCGCGGCTTGACGGCGACAGGGAACTCCCAGGCGCCGGGCTCGAAGTGCTCGTCGAGCAGCGCGGATGCGGGGGCTAGCCGACGACATGGCTCAAGGTCTCCATCAGGGCGTGCTTGTCGAGGCATGTTTCGAGTGCCTGCGTACTTGGGCACAGCGCGATGATCCCGTGGCGCTCGAGCGCCTCGCGGGCCCGCGCGACCGCGATCAGCTCCTCGTCGACAGTGGGGATCACGACGTTGATGGCACGGTCGACGCAGATCGAGGCCAGATGCTCGGCGAACCACGGGTCGTCGCCGCGCGGAAGCAGGATGCGCCGGTCGGGCGCCACGAGATGCAGGCCCGTCGCGAGGCGGTCGCAGTCACCGGCGTGCAGGTCGCCGACGACCTCGTCGAGCGCGCGGATGACCGCGATGCCGGCGGCGCCGCCGGCTCCGGTGACGAGGACGCGAGCGCGTGCCGCGAAATCGGTGTCGAGGCTGCTCATGCGGCTGCCCTCACTGCGGCTTCGCTGACTCCGGAGCCTCGCGGAGCGGACGATCTCGAGGGCCTCGACGTAGCGGCCGCTGTCCGAAGCGGCTCCAATAGCGGGCGGTCGCACGGATCATCTCGTCCTCGAGGTAGCCGCGGATCGACCACTGCGAGTGGAAGGCATGGATCGCGTCGAGCTTGCGGTCGATCACCGACGTGATGTCCACGAACTGGGACGGCGCGAACGCGATGTCGGTCGACGGCGCCTGGTAGCAGCTGACGTTTGCGACACCGCGGGCCGCGACCAGCGTCGCACTGTGGACCGCCCGGTGGTCCTGGTGGTTGTCGTTACGCGAGTGGGTGTAGATGCGGGTCGGGTGAACTGTCGAGATCGCGCCTTCGATCGCCTCGATCGTGGGGCCGGACTCCGGGACGCGAGTGTCGGGCAGATCGTCGAGCAGCAGGCGCGCCCCGAGGATCTCGCACGCGGCGTGCGACTCCTCGATGCGCTTCGCCGCATCGCCCCCCTGCTCGCCCTGGGTCAGCGTCAGGAGCCAGACCTGTCGCCTTCCTCGGCGTGGCGGATCAGGGTCCCGCCGCAGCCGATCTCGACGTCATCCGGGTGGGCACCGATCGCGAGGACGACGTTATGGGGCGTAGCGGCCCGCGCGGCGCGGTCAATCAGCGAAGTCACGGTCCCGACGAGTTCCGACGCGGACACCGGCTTGGTCAGGAACGCGTCGGCGCCGCAGTTGACCGCGTCCACGGCGTGCTCGAAGCTCTGGTGGCCGGTCATCACGACCAGCGGCGTCTGTGGCGAGACCGCCTTGGATGCCCGGGCCAGCTCGATGCCGTTGCCGTCCGGCAGCTCGACGTCGGTGACGACCGCATCGAATTCGCGTTCGGCGAAGCGCTCCGACGCGCTGCGCCCGTCGCCGGCGACCACGACGTCGTAGCCGCCCGATGCGGCGAGGGCCGCCCGGGTGAACTCGGCAATTGCCGGGTCGTCCTCGACGACGAGCACGACGGGGTGTGGGTTGCGCTGGGAGTTGTTCATGTCGGCCAAGGTACGGGGCCTTCGTGTGATGCCCGTCAGCCGGCCGTCAAGACTCGGTCAAGCTCGAGCCGACCGGATCCGATTGGGAAATTGACGGGTTCTTGATCTACGGAATACATCGGCAAGACTCGTCGCCGTCATGATCAACCCATGAGTTATCCGCCTGCCGCGCCAATCCGCCTCGACGAGGACTGGCACGTACATTCGACGTTCTCCGACGGCAAGGACACGATGGAGCGCGACGTGGAGGTCGCCGGCGAGCGCGGCCTGAGGCTCCTATGCCTGGTCGACCACGTGCGTGCCGAAACGGACTGGGTCGGCGACTTCGTCGCCGAGGCCCGCCGCGTCGGCGACGAGGCATCGCTCGCGGTGCTTTGCGGCGTGGAGACGAAGATGCTCGACACGCTCGGCGAACTCGACCTTCCGCGTGACTTTGGCCTGGCCGACCGGTTGCTGATCGCCGATCACCAGCTCCCGACGCCGACGGGACCGATGGACCCGGGCGAGGCACGCGGGCTGATCGAGCAGGGCGACCTGGCAGCGGGGACCGCTGTGCGCTGGCTGGTCGAAGCCTCGTCGAACGCGCTCGAGGCGCATCCGGGGGCGATCCTTGCGCATTCCCTGAGCATCCTTCCAAAGCTCGGGCTCGCGCCGTCGGCGTTCACCGCCGAACACGAAGAACGGCTCGTCGCGGCGCTCCAAGCGAGCGGCGGCTGCCTCGAGATCAGCGAGCGCTGGCGCTGTCCGGGCGTGAGCCTCGCGCGGCGCGCGATCGCCGCCGCCGTCCCGGTGATCGCATCGACCGACAGCCACAAGGCCACCGATATCGGCCTCTACGACTACTGTGGCGAAGTGGTCGCCGCACTCGAGCGAGACAGTGCGCGTGCGGGGGGCGGCGCGCCCGACTAGATGGGGATCCTGCTGGACGGGGTCTACGGCCTGCTCACCGCGTTCGTCCTCGTGGGAGTGGTTCCCCTTCTCGCGGCGCTCTACCAGTTCCTGATCATCGGGCTCCACGGGGTCCGCAACCACTACGACGGCGTCGCGGATGTGGCGCCCCGCTGTGCGATCGTCGTGCCGGCCTGGAACGAGGGTGCCGTGATCGGCGCGACGATCGACCGGCTGGTGTCGCTCGACTATCCGCCCGGTGCCGTTCGTGTCTACGTCGTCGACGACGCGAGCACCGACGAGACGCCAGACGTCGTGAAAGCGAAGATGGCCGAGTACCCGGGGATGGTCGTCCACGTCCGGCGCGAGCAGGGAGGTCAGGGCAAGGCCCACACGCTCAACGCGGGGCTCGAGCAGATCCTGGCTGAGGACTACGCCGAGGCGATCCTGATCATCGACGCCGACGTGATCTTCGAACGCGACGCGCTGCGCAAGATGGCCCGCCACCTCGCCGACCCCGACGTCGGGGCCGTAACGGCCTACATCAAGGAGGGCAGCACCCCACCGAACTGGATGAACCGCTTCATCGGGTTCGAGTACATCACCGCCCAGGCCGCCGCGCGGCGCTCACAGAACGTGATGGGCGCGATGGCGTGCCTCGCCGGCGGCGCGCAACTTCACAGTCGGGTGTCGCTCGAATCGATCGGCGGCCGGATCGACACGTCGTCGCTCGCCGAGGACACCTTCACGACGTTCATGACCCAGCGCAACGGACGCCGCGCCGTGTTCGAGGGCAACGCGATCGTCTGGGCCGAGGAGCCCGCAGACATCACCGGCCTCTGGAAGCAGCGCCTGCGCTGGGCACGGGGAAACGTGCAGGTCACAAAACGCTACCGCTGGGTCTGGTTTCGCCGCGACCGGGATCGGCGGCTGGGCGGGTTCGGGTTCGGCGTGCTGTGGTTCACGATCTTCCTGATGCCGATCTTCATGATCTGCGCGTCAACCGCGCTGGTGATCCTCTACTTCTCGAACTTCCCGCTCTCGTGGACGCTGTTCCACGTCCTCTGGATCACGAACGCGATCGTCTACCTGCTCGTCACGCTCTTCTCGCTCTCGATCGATCCCCAGACCGCGCGACGCACCTGGTTCGAGGGCTTCCTGTTCCCCGGGGTCGTTTCGCTCGCGATCATCATCTACACCTGCTTTCCGGCGGTCTTCACGGTCTATGTGCGGGGCGGCATGGAAGCGATCGGGCTCTCGCCCAGCCATTCCTTCGTGCACGTCACGATCCTCTTCGTCTACGTCTGGCTCGCGGCCAGCATGCTTTTCGCCTGGCTCGCGAAGGTGCTCGAGCATCGCGGGTACCTTGGGCTGCTCAGTCCCGCACTGATCTACTTCGGCGGCTACGGCCCGCTGCTGTGCGCGATCACCTTCGCCGCCTATGTGGCCGAGGCGCGCCACGCGGAGATGAAATGGGACAAGACCGAGAAGTCCGGCAAGGTCGCGGTCGCGTGAGCGGCGGGGCCCCGGCCCACACCGACGGTGGTGGCCCACACGGCTCCAGACGTGGTGGGGTGCTCGCGTTGCTCGCCGCGATCGGCGCCGTCGCGTTCGTGCTCGCGGCGCGCGCAATGCGCGCGCGGGACGCGCGGATGGTCGCCGCAGGGCACACGGGGCGAACGATCGCCGCGCCCCCGGAACCCGCGGCGCTCGCCGCCCGCGAAACGCCAACCGTGATCGCGGCGGCCAACACGGACTGGGACTTTGACGCCGAGCTTCGCAAGGACCGCCGTTTCGAGCGCAGCCTGCTGTACCGCGAGCTGGCCGTCGTCGCGATCATCGTCGCGCTGGTCGTGCTGCGGATCGCGTTCGTCCGATAGCTCCGCACGAGCGGACACGTTCGCCGAAGCGGTTACTCGACTGTGACCGTCTTTGCCAGGTTGCGCGGGCGGTCGACGTCGAGCCCGCGTGCGCTGGCGACGTGGTACGCGAGTTCCTGGAGCGGCACGATTGAGGTCACCGGCGCCAGCGCCGGACTCGTGGCCGGAACGTAGATGACGTCGTCGACGAGGTGCTGCAGGTCCTCGTTGCCCTCGCTCGCGATCGCAATCACATGCGCGCCGCGGGCGCGGATCTCGTGGATGTTCGAGATGAGCTTCTCGAGCACCGGCCCGTCCGTCGCGACGCAGACCACCGGTGTGCCCTGTTCGATCAGCGCAATCGGTCCGTGCTTCATCTCGCCGGCGGGGTAGCACTCGGCGGGGAGATAGGCGACCTCGCGCAGCTTGAGCGCGCCCTCCTGGCAGGTTGCAACGCCTGCGCCCCGACCGAGGTAGAGGAAGAACGGGGCGTCGACGAAGCGCGCCGCGATTTCCTGCACGGGGCTGTAGCCGCGCAGGGACCGGCGCAGCAGGCCGGGAAGCTCACGCAGCTCGTCCGCGATCGTGGCGAGCTCGGCGGGCGCCAGCTGCCCACGGTCCTCGCCGAGCCGGAGCGCAAGGCATGCCAGGGCGACGAGCTGGGCGGTGAAGGTCTTCGTCGCCGCGACGCTCGACTCGTGCCCGGCGCGCGTCAGCAGCGTCGCCGACGCCTCGCGCGTGATCTGGCTGTGGTCCGCGTTGGTCACCGCAAGCGTGACTGCACCGCGGCGGTTCGCGAGGCGAAGCGCCCCAAGCGTGTCGGCGGTCTCACCCGACTGGGAGATCGCGATCACGAGTGTCTCGGGTCCGACGAACGGCTCCGCGTGGCGCCACTCACTCGCCGGCTCGACACTCGTTGGCAGGCCCGACCAACGCTCGAACATCGGCTTCGCGGCCAGCCCGGCATTGAGCGAGGTCCCGCAGCCGATGACGACCACCTGGCGGATCTCCTTGGAGGCCAGTGCGGCATTGCCCAGCTCGCCGAGCAGGGCACCCGGCTCCAGGCGGCCGCGGAGCGTCGCCTCCACGGCTGCCGGCTGTTCGTGGATCTCCTGCTGCATGTAGGTCGTGAAGCCCGCGAGCGGCGCGACGTCGAAGCCGAAGTCGATTGTGCTCGGCGCGCGCAGCACGCGCGTGCCGTCTTCGGCGGTGATCTGCGGTTCGCCGGCCGCGCGGATCGTGACCGTCTCGCCGTCTTCGAGGCTCAGGAAGCTCTCGACGTCGGCGCCGAACGCCGCCAGCGACGATCCGACGAACGACTCGCCTACGCCGCAGCCGACGAGCAGCGGCGCTCCCGACCGGGTCCCAACGAGCACGCCGGGGTGCTCGCGATGGACCGCGAGAATCGCGAACTGGCCCTCGAGGCAGGCCGCCGACGCGGTCAGGGCCGTCGCTAGGTCCCCGGCGTAATGCTCCTCGACGAGATGCGCGACGACCTCCGCGTCCGTTGTCGAACGCATCCGGTGCCCACGCTCCTTGAGCGCGCTGCGCAGCTCCTGGAAGTTCTCGACGATGCCGTTCAGGACGATTGAAAGCTCGCCCTCCGCGCAGCCACAGAACGGGTGCGCGTTCTCCTCGCACACGGCGCCGTGGGTCGCCCAGCGCGTGTGCCCGAGCCCACACGTCGCGTCGTTCGCGGGGACGGCCTGTGCGAGCGTTGCCGGTCCGCCCACCGCGCGTGTGCGCTGCAGTGACGCGCCGTCGTGCAGACAGACCCCGGCGGAGTCGTAGCCGCGCACTTCGAGCCGTTCCAGTCCGGCAAGCACCAACTCCCGCGCGCTGCGGCCTCCCGTGTATCCGATGATCCCGCACATGGTCTGCTCCCCCGTCGCTTGATTGACCTGCGCAAGGTACGTCGCGCGGCTCAGCGCGCAGTGTCGTGCGCGTATGGACCTGCTCAAGATCCGCGGCGCTCTGGCGACGGTGGTTGGGACTAGGCTTCGCCTGTGCGGAAGGCTCTCGTCGTTGAGGACGCTCCGGAGTACCGGACACTGCTCGCCGAGCTGCTGACGGCGAACGGTTTTTCGGTGACGGCCGTCGCCGACGGCGAGGCCGCGCTTGCGTCGGTGACCGACGCGCCGCCGGACGTCGTGCTGCTCGACGTCGAGCTGCCGGGCATCGACGGCGTGGAGACATGTCGCCGTCTGCGGACCTTCAGCGACGTTTACGTGATCATGCTGACGGCCCGGGCCGAGGAAGTCGACAGGCTCGTCGGGCTCACGATCGGAGCCGACGACTACGTGACCAAGCCGTTTTCCCCGCGCGAGCTTCTCGCGCGCGTGCAGGCCGTCCTGCGACGTCCCCGGTCCGCGGCGGCGCAGACGGACGACGAACACGTCCTGGTCGGCGACCTCGATGTCGACCTCGCCGCGCGTCTCGCGCACGTCGGTGGCCAGGAGCTCGATCTGACGCGGCTGGAGTTCGAACTCCTGCGCGTGCTCTGCGAAAACCGTCGCGCCACGCTCAGTCGTCAGACCTTGCTCGATCGGGTCTGGGGCGATTCGTGGTTCGGCGACCCGCATGTCGTAGACGTGCACATCTCGAACCTGCGCAAGAAGCTCGGCGACGATCCGGGTGAGCCGCGCTACGTGCGGACCGTGCGCGGCTTCGGTTACCGCCTCGGCGACGGCGCAGCGGCCGGCTGAGCCGGCAGTCCGCGCGGAGCGGTAGGTTCGGGCAATGAGCCCGAAGCTGCGCCGCGTCACCGCGCTGGGAGCCGTAGCCGGCGCGTGCTGTTTGCTGGCCGCGTGCGGCAGCGAAGCGCGCGAAAAGGAAAACCACCAGCTCGAAGGCGCGCAGTCCAAAGCCCAGGAAGCGGTCTCCAAATCGGAAATCGAAAAGAAGGCGGCCGAAGCCCAGTCGGCCGGCCCTGAAGGGGGCTAGCCGACCCGCTCGGCCGGCGGCGGCTCCGAAGCGAGCTCGCCTGCGACCCAGCGGTCCGCAGCGGCCCACGCGGCGTCCAGCCAGAGCACCCGGCCGCTCGCGTCGCTGGGGATCTGCTCGCGCGCGGTGCGATCGAAGCGCACCGCGATCGTGCGCCCGACAAGGGCTCCCTGCCAGATGTCCGAGATCAGGCGCAGTCCGTCGAGTCCGGCGTGTGCCATCACCACGACATCGGCGTCGGGCGCGCCATCGAGCAGCGCCAGGAAGCCGCCGACCTTCGGTGGGAGCAGGTGTTGGATCGACGCCATCCGCTCGGCGCGTTGCGGGTCGCGCTCGGCGATCCCCGCGAGCGCGCGGGCGCGCCGCTCGGCCGTGAAGCGCGTGCCCTCGGGATAGAGCAGGATCCCGTCGTCGACCGCGAGACCTTCGGCGAGCCGCCTGACGTTCTCGCGCTCGGCGCGCTCGCCCGTGCCGCGGCGCACGAAGTAGTTCGGCAGGCGCTTGCCCGCGACGTCCAGGCACGGGTCGCTGAGCAGCTCCCGCTTGAGGACGTAGCGCAGCCGAAGCTGGTGCCTGCGCGCCACGAGCGCCGAGGGCAACAGGTTGTCGAGGATGCTCGCGTGGCGGATCAGGACGATCACGGGGCCCGGCGTGATCGCCTCGTCACCCTCGATCTCGACGCGCAGGCCCATCAGCCGCGTGGCCGCGCCGAACAGCACGCCGGCCCACAGCTGCTGGACGCGCCAGGTTGTTCGCTGCAGCCACGCGCGGCGATGGCCGAGGCCGGCGCCGAGCCAGAGCACCAGGAGGGCGATCAGTCCGAACGTCTCGGCTGCGAGGTAGACCCAGAGGAAGGCCAGCAGACGCAGCGCCATCCACGGCGAGCGGCGGGCCACGAAACGGACCACGTCGACGACCAGTGCGATCACGGCAAACGGCACCAGCAGCACCGTCACGAGAAGGAAGGCGATCACGACGATCGGGATCGATTTCGCACGGCGGCGCAGCGTCTGCGACCGCGGCTCGTCGTCGCCTCGTCCGAGGCTCGTGGTTGGTCTCTCAGGCGTGGGGGGCGCGGTCGTCAACCTTGCGCCGGGATGCTAGTGCGCCCGCTTGAAGTCTCGGGCGTCCTCGCGGCATCTTGGGTGCCCGGCGCGAGGGTCCGTCCTCGCGCCGGGCCGCCCGTCAGCGGCAGAGGGCGTCGAGTGCTTCGAGTTTGCCGTTCTGCTGCCAGACGACGTGAAACGCGCGTTCGGCCTTCGCAGCATCGACTTCGGCGGTCCGCAGAGCCTGCATGTCGCGAGGCGTGCCCGGTTCGGCCTGGGTGATTTCCGAGAGCGACTGCTCGCTGGCGAGGAACTTCGCGTCGGCGCGCCCGAAGACGACCCGGCGCTGGGCCAGCCTTTCTTCGAGTGCGGGTTTCGTTGCGCACTTCGATGCGGTCGACGCCGACGCCACCGGGGCGGCGACAGTCGCGGCGCAGGCAACGGCGGAGAATGCCACTGCGGCGAGCGTGAGGGGCTTTTTCATCTTGCGAGTCCTTTCGCGTTCTGGGGTGGTTGAACCGCAAGCTAAGGGGCCAGGTTCAGCCACCCGTGTCGCGAAGGTCAAGAACTCGTCAAGTCGGTCCCGGCGGTGGCCGGCGTGAGGCCCGCGGCGAGCCGGTCCAGAAACCCGCACAGGAGCGCGTTCATCTCGCCATAGCGATTCGCGCGCAGCTGACCGGGCTGCTGGATGAAGGGGCGCTCGCGCAGCGAACGGAGATCGTCGGCGCAGTTTTCGATCAGGCCCTCGACGAGCGCGCTCGTGAACTCCATGTGGCATTGGAAGCCGTAGACCAGCGGCCCGTACTCGACGATCTGGCGGGGGCACCCGGCGCTCGTCGCGAGCACGCGCGCGCCCGACGTGAGGCCCGGCATGCCGCCGTGCCAATGCCCGGCTTCGAACGCTTCGGGGAAACCGGCGAGGATCGCGCTCTCGATCCCTGCGGCCGTGAGCATCACCGGGAAGCTGCCGATCTCCGGCTCGGGGCTCCGCTCGGCCGGCGCGCCGAGTGCCTGGCCGATCAGCTGTGCCCCGAGGCAAACGCCAAGGACTCCCCGTCCTGCCTGGACGCAGGCCGCGATCAGCCGCATCTCCGCGGGCCCGTCGAAGTGCGGGCATTCGCTCAGCGAGGTGCTGGGGTCCTGCGGGCCCCCCATCACCACGAGCAGGTCGAGCGTCCAGACGGCAGGCAGCGGCTCGCCGGCGTAGACGCGCGAATAGGTCGCCGCGTGGCCGTGCCGTGACGCCCAGGCCTCGATCACGCCGGGCGCCTCGTACTGCTCATGGACGATGAAGTGGACCCGCATCGCGCGGCCGCGGACGCTACAGGATCGCGGTGCCGGCGAACGCCGGTGCGCCGCCCTCCGTCGCGGGGACGGCCCTCGGGGGCCGTCCCCCTTTGCGTCAGATCGATCGCAGGTAGCGCTCGCGGTCCCAGTCGGTGACCTGGCTGAGGAACGTCTCCACTCGTACTGGGCGAGCGTGGTGTAATCGTGGACCGCGTCCTCGCCGAGGATCTCGACGATCGCCGCGTCGGCCGCGGGCTGCGGCGATGCCGTCGGCGAGGTTCGATGGCAGCGGATCGCCGGTCCCGTAGAGGTTGCCCTGCCCCGGCTCGCCGGGGTCGGCTGGGTCGCGCCTCGAGTCCGGCGACGATCGCCGCGAGCGTCGCGGCGATCGCCCAGTGGGGCTCGGCGTCGGCGGCGCCGGTGCGCAGCTCGACGCGCGTCGGCGGCGGGCGACTCGACCAGCGAGCGGATGGCGACCGTGCGGTTGTCGTGGCCCCACGTGCGTGTGGAGGGGGCGAACGAGAGCGGCTGCGAAGCGCTTGTAGGAATTGACGGTCGGCGCTCCGTAGAGGACGATCCCCGGCAGGTGATCGACCAGGCCGGCGATCGCCCGGCGATGGAGCTCGTTCTCGTGATGGCGGCGGTGGCGAACGCCGGCTCGCCGTCGCGCCACAGCGAGACGTGCAGGTGCATCGAGTTGCCCGCCTGATCGCCGAACGGCTTGGCCATGAACGTGACGAGGCCGCCGGCACTGCCGCGCGAGCTCACGGGCGCCGTACTTCAGCCGCGCGGCCTGCGGCGGCGGCCTCCAGCGCCGGCGCGTGGCGCAGGTTGACCTCGGCCTGGCCCGGCCCATACTCGGTGTTGGCGCCCTCCAGGTCGACGAAGCCCGGTCGAGGCCCGTGACGATCGCGTCGAGCAGCGGCTCGAGCTCGAGCGCCTTCTGCAGGGAGTAGGCCTGGACCCCGTCGGAGAACGGCGTGCCGTCGCTGCTTGAGCAGATGGAACTCGATCTCGACGCCGACCTCGGCCTGGTAGCCGAGCCCCGCGAGCCGGTCGAGCACACGGCGCAGGACAGTGCGCGGCGCGGTGCGGACGAGCTCGCGGTCGTGGCCGAAGAGGTCGCAGACCACCTGGCCGACGCCCTCGCGCCACGGTACCGGCCGGTAGGTGTCGAGATCGGGAATCGCGAACAGGTCCGGGAAAGCCGGTGTCCCAGCCCGAGAAGCGCAGGCCGTCCTTGACGTCGCCGGCGACGTCCCAGCACAGCACGGCATCGGCAGAAGGCGAAGCCGTGCGCGTGGGCGCGCTCGAGAAAGCCGTCGGCGGAGATGCGCTTTCCGCGCGGGTGGCCCTGGTGGTCGTTCCAGAGGATCTCCACCTCGCGCAGCTCGCCGCGCGCCAACGCAGCCTCAAAGGCGGCCTGCCCGTGGCCGCCGGGGCCCGCGACGTTGTTCAGTGACGGGGATGCTGGGATGGTGCTCACTTGTCTGTCTCCTCGAGGTTGAATTGATGGCGGCGGGGCCGCTCGCCGCCCCGCCATCCACTCGGCGCGGGTCAGGCGTCCTCGTGCACGAACCGCCCGACGGCCGCGTAGCGCTCGCCGTCGCGGGCCCTGGAGCAGAGGGCCGCCGCCACGCCGAGCAGCGAAGATCCGAGCATCACCCACGGGATCGCCTCGACGAAACGGACGTTCGTCGCGCCCGGCGAGTGCGTCGCGGTTCTTCAGCAGCAGGAAGCCGAGAAGACCATCAGCCCGCCACCGACCAACGGCGCGATCAGCGTCTTCCAAGGGTGGAAGTGGGTCCGGTCGACCGTCCAGAAGTAGCGCACGATCGCGAACGAGACGAGCGCCTGGATGCGCGAGGATCCCGAACACGCCGAGCAGCGGCGACCACGTCGCGAGCTTGGTCAGCGCGGCCTCGGTCGACGAGTCCGAGATGCACGAATCCGCCGACGTAGATGAACATCGCGATCGCCAGCACGACCGCCGCGACGTGCGGTGTCTTGTGCTTGCCGTGCGTGCGCCCGAGCGCCGAGGGGAGCAGGCGCTCGCGGCCGAGCGCGAACAGGTACCGCGAGGCCGTGTTGAAGAAGGCGAGCTGGCAGGCGAACGAGCTCGTGATGATCAGCACCTTGAAAGCGTCGGTCAGCGAGACGCCGGCGTAGCGCGCGGTCAGCGGGTAGAACGCCGAGATCGTTTCGCCTTTGAACTGTGCGTTGACGGCTTGGGCGACGTGGTTCGTGCCCCAGCCGACCGACGAACGCGTAGGTGACCAGGACGTAGACGATGCCGAGCACGAACAGCGTGCCGTACGTCGCGCGGCCGAGGATGTGTTTCGGCTGGCGTGGTCTCCTCGCCGTAGTTGGGCGCCATCTCGAAGCCGACCCAGGACCAGAACGCGCCGAACAGCGCGATCCCCGGTGCGGCGGCGCCGAACACCGAGATCGCCGACGTGGTTGTTGAACAGCTTGACCGGGTTCAGCGGCGCGGCCGTGAGGCCATTGGCCCCGCCGACCGCAAGGATCGCGACGGCGAGGATCAGCGCGCCGAGGACCTCGGCGACGAAGAAGACGCCGAGGATGCGTGCGGTGATCTTGATGTCAAACCAGGCGAACAGCAGGTCGACCACGATCGCGCCGAACATCAGGATCCAGACCGGGACATCGATGTGCAGCCAGCGTTCGATCGTTGTATTCGCGAAGTAGCCGAACACGCCGATGATCGCGGCGGACAGGACCGCGTAGGAGACGGTCACGACCGCCGCGGTGCCGAGGCCCGCGATGTCTGGCCGAAACCGTGCGAGACGAACGAGTAGAACCCGCCGGCTGTCGTCACGCGGCGGCTCATCTCGATGTAGCCGACGGTGAAGATCAGCAGCATGATCGTCGCCAGGATGAACGCCGACGGCGCGGCCCAGCCGCCGCCGGAGACGATCACCGGCACGTTGAACAGCAGTGCGGTCATCGGCGCCGCGGCTGTCGCGATGCAGAAGAACAGCGCCGGCAGGCCCGAGCGCATTCGATTTCAGGACGGTGCTTGTCCGCCCCTCGGGAGTGACAATCTCGAGCTCGTCGTCTTGGCCTGTGGGGCTGTCTGTTGTCGTGCTCATCGTGATCTCTCCGTTCGGCTTGAGGGCAAGAGATAGACTAATCCTCAGTGAGCTTATAGGCAATATCGAGAATACTGTCAAGCCGCACGGTTGAGCCATCTGTGGTTCTCCGCAGAGGCGATCCGTAGTTCGTACGGAGCCCGCTCTTCACTAACTTGGTGTAGATTGTCGGGATTAGCCTGACGGCTCGCAAACGGGCTTCGTCACTGACTTGGAAGGAGCAACATGCCTACCCAACTGCCCGACACCTGGGGAGTTCCCACGCAGGCATCGGACCCCGCCGCGCTGGCCGAGCTCGACCGCGCCGTGATCTCTCTTGTATCGATGCGCGGAGACCCGGAGGCCGAGGCCGCCCGCGCGGCCGCCGACGACGGCGAGCTGCTGTTGGCGACGATCGCCCAGGCCCACCTGGACCTGTACTCGACGTCCGACGAGGGCATCGCACGAGCGCGACGGCTGCTCGATTCGGTGGAGCCGCGGATCGCCTCGGCGCCGCCTCGCGAGCGGCTGCACTTCGACGCCGCCACGGCCTGGGCCGATGGCCGGTGGGAGCTGGCGGCGCGGACCCTCGACGAGGCGCTCGTGCGCCATCCGCGCGACCTGCTGGCCCTGCGGGTCGCGCAGGACCTCTACTACTTCCTCGGCGACGCGCGAGACCTACGCGACGTCACGGCACGCGTGATTGGCGCCTGGACCGAGGACCTGCCGGGCTGGTCATGGGTCCAGGGCATCTACGCCTTCGGCCTCGAGGAGGCCGGCGACTACCGCCGGGCTGAGGCCGCAGCCCGAGCCGCGCTCGCGGAGAACCCGCGCGACATCTGGGCTTCCCACGCGCTCGCCCACGTGTTCGAGATGGAGGGCCGCCAAGAGGAGGGACTCGCGTTCCTGGGCAGCACCGTCGCGGACTGGCAGGACAGCTACTTCGCCAACCACAACTGGATCCACAAAGCCCTCTACCACATCGAGCTCGGGGACTTCGACGCGCTCGTACCCTTGTACGACGACCAGATCCGCGGCGCGCGTCCGGTCAGCTGGGTCCCGCTCGTCGACGCCGCGGCGGCGCTCTGGCGGCTGTCGCTGTTCGGCGTGGATGTCCGCGACCGCGCGCAGTCGCTCGTCGACGCCGTGGTCGAGCTCGTCCGCACCCCGATCTACATCTTCAACGACTGGCACGCGCTGATGGTCTTCGCCCTGGCTGGTCGCGGGGACCTCGTCGAGTGGCTCCTCGCTTCGAACCGCGATGCCGCCCCCGGGACGACGAACTACGACGTGCTGCAGATCGTCGGCCTCGACCTGCTCGACGGATTCGCCGCCTTCAGCGCCGGCGACTATGAGGCCGCGGTCGACTACCTGACCGCGGCGCGGCCGAGGTCAAACCTGATCGGCGGGAGCCACGCCCAGCGGGACGCGATCGACATGACGCTGCTCGCCGCAGCCGCGCGCCTCGGTGACGAGGAGCTGGTACGCGCGCTCCTCAGCGAGCGGACCGAGCGTAAGCCCTCGACACGGCCCGCGGCCGAGGCATTGATAGGCGCGAACCTCGTCGCCGCGTGCTGACGGTCACGACGCAATCCGCGCTCGGCGCGGGCCACAGGGCCGGCCCGCGCCGAGCTCACGGCGGCAGGTGGAAGGGGACCGTCGTGATGACGATGCCCTCGTAGGCGATGAGCGCGGCGCGCAGGCGCGCGGCGATGCGGTTGTGCAGGATCCGCTGCCAGCGGCGCGCGACGACGATCTCGGGCACGACGAGCGTGAGCGTCACGTCGGGGCGCTGGCGGTGCAGCGCCGCGATGTAGTTGCGCGAGCGGCGCGACGGTCGCGCGGTAAGGGGAGACGACCACCTCGAGCGGCAGGTGATCGCCCCACGCCTTCCAGGCGCGGCTGGAAGCGCTCGGCCTCCTCGTCGGTGGGGCTCACGTGCAGCGCGAGCACCGGCTGCGCGAGCGAGACGGCGTAGGCGAGGGCGTGCAGCGCGGCGAGGTCGAGCACCGCGATCGGCACGACGGCGAAGCTGTGGACCTCGGTCGGGTCATCCTGCGCCTCGGCAGGACGCTGCGGAGCACCTCGGCGAGCCGGCGGCGGCGTCGACGCGTCAGCGCCGCTCGTGCTCTCGGCGATCGTCGGGTCGCGGCGTGAGCGCCTCGCGGGCGCGCTTCGTAGTGCGTGTGGACGCGCGTGCAGCCAAGACGATCAGCGGCACCAGCACCACGACGACCCAGGCGCCCTCGGTGAACTTGGTGATCGCGGCGATCAGCACGACCGCGCCGAGAGGACCGCGCCGACGAGGTTCGTGGCGAGCGCCGCGCGCCAGCCGCGCTCGCGGTGGCGCAGCCAGTGCACGACCATCGCGCTCTGGGCGAGCGTGAAGGCGAGGAACACGCCGATCGCGAACAGCGGGATCAGCGGCTCGGTCTGACCGCCGAAGGCGGCGTAGATCACCGCCGCGGGAACGGCGAGCACGAGGATGCCGTTGGTGAACGCGAGCCGATCGCCCATGCGCAGGAACAGCCGCGGCACGTAGCTGTCGCGAGCCATGAAGTACAGCAGCCGCGGGAAGCCGTTGAACGCGGAGTTCGCGGCGACCAGCAGCACGAGCGTGGTCGCCACCTGCACGAAGCCGTAGGCGAGACCGCTGCCGACGCTGTCGTGGGCGATCTCGGAGAGCACCGTCTGGCTGCCGCCCGGCGTGGCGCCGTCGAAGTGCGCGACGAGCACGACGCCGACGAACATCGAGATCAGCAGCGCCGACCATGACGGACAGCGTCTGGCGGGCGTGCTTGCGCCTCGGGCGGGCGGAAGACCGGCACGGCGTTGGAGATCACCTCGATCCCGGTCATCGCGGTCGCGCCGGACGCGAAAGCGCGCAGCACGAGCAGCAGGCCGAGCTGCCTCGATGGCGTGGATGGGGCGCGGGCGCGGCCGGGTGAAAGCCGTGCGAGCGGCCTTCACGAGCCCGGCGATCACGATCAGCGCGATCGCCGCGATCGAACAGGTAGGTCGGGGCGGCGAACAGCGCGCCGGCGTCGCGCACGCCGCGCAGGTTGCCGGCCACGAGCAGCACGATCACGACCAGGCCGATCGGGACCACGGTCGCGGAGGCGAGCGACGGGATCGCGGAGGTGACGGCTTCGACGCCGGAGGCGACCGAGACGGCGACCGTGAGGATGTAGTCGACGATCAGCCCGGCGCCGGCGAGCAGCCCCCAGCGGGGCCCGAGGCTGTCGCTCGCGACGATGTAGGAGCCGCCGCCGTGGGGGTAGGCCGGATCACCTGGCGGTAGCCGAGACCGACCGAGAGCATCAGCACCGCGAGCGCCGCGCCGATCGGCAGCGAGAGCTTCAGCGTCGCTCGAGCCGGCGAGCACGAGGATCGCGCATCATCGCTTCGGGGCCGTAGGCGACCGAGGACAGCGCGTCGGGCGAGAGCACGGCAAGCGCCGAGCAGCCGCCCCATGCGCTCGCTCGGCGATCGCGGTGCTGCGCAGCGGTGGGCCGATCAGCAGGCGGGCGAGCCGATACGGGAAGGACGGCAGCCCGCCGTCGGGTTCGTTCGCCCTGGCTGTCGCTTCGAGCTCGTCCAGCGGTCCCGAAGCACCGGGCGGCGCCGCGCTACTGATCGCGACGAACCGGTCGGCGCCGGAAAGGACCGGTTCGTCGAACTCGACGTGACGGTTGACCGGCAGTGCTCGCTCCCAGGCCTCGCGCGGGGGCACGCACCGGCCCCAGCTGCGGCCGACCGCCGCGAGGCCCGCCAGCGAGTCGGCTTCAAGCGCCGGAAGCGTCGCGCTGGGTGTAACAGCGTCGTCGTCGGGTGCGCTGGTCGGGGCGATTGGCTGACAGTAACGTGACGCTCAGCGACGATTCGAGAGGTCGATCGATTTCCGTATCCGCGGAGCCCACCCCGCCACGCCTCTTTTCGATGCAGACACCGCTCACGCCGGAGTTCAGAACATGGCTCGATCATGAACGCGCCTGGGCGAGATACGCGCTGCGGGCGATCACTGACCGCCGCGAGCTCAGCGCGGCCGAGGTCCATCCGATGGAACGCTTCGGGCTGCGAATGTCGGTCGTGAACCTCACCGGCGCGGTTGCCCATTGGGCACACGGGCTGTGCGCCGGACTCGAAAAGGTTGGCCACATGGACGGCCTCGAGGTGCTCGCAGCCGGCCCGCCGTTCTCGTCCGCCGACATCACGCAGGAGGACTTCGACCGCCTGGAAGCGTTTGTCGAGAGCGGCGTCTCGTTGATCGAGATTGTGCTCGCGCTGGACGCGCGGGATCGGCGGAGCGAGTGACGTACGTGCTCGGCGGTGAGCTGCCTGCCGTGCGCAGCGACACGTCACGGTTGCGCCGTTACGGACGGGGTAGCTTGCGTGCATCAAGTGCCGTGTAACGCAGGCCGACCTCAGGGAGACTCTTGATCGTGCAAGCACAGGACGATGGATCCAACGTGGCTAGCAACGCCTACGACGTCGTGTTGATCGGGGCAGGGCCGGCCGGTGAGCACTGCGCCGCCCGGCTTTCCGCCGGCGGCCTGCGGGTGGCGATCGTCGAGCGCGAGCTCGTCGCCGGAGAGTGCTCGTACTGGGCCTGCATCCCCTCCAAGACACTGCTGCGCCCCGGCGAAGCCGTCGCCGGCGCGCTCGCCGCCCCGGGAGCCCGCGAGGCGGTCACGGGCGCGATCGACGTCGACCAGGCGCTCGCCTGGCGCGACTTCATGGTCTCCGACTACGACGACTCGGCGCAGGCGCGCTGGCTCGCCGACAACGGCATCGACCTGTACCGCGGGTCCGGGGCGATCAGCGGGCCCGGCACCGTCTCGGTCGGCGACTCGACACTCAGGGCGAGCCAGATCATCCTCGCGACCGGCTCTGAACCCGTGATCCCGCCGATCGACGGCCTGCGTGACCTCGACGGCGTTTGGACCAACCGGGAGGCCACCGGCCTGAAGCAGGTGCCCGAGAGCATCGTCGTGCTCGGCGGCGGACCGGTCGGCGTCGAGATGGCCCAGGCGCTCCACCGCCTGGGCGCGAAGGCGACGATCGTCGAGGGCATGGACCATCTGCTGCCACGTGAGCCGCGGGCGCTCGGCGAGGCACTGGCCACCGCCCTGCGCGCCGACGGCATCGACCTGCGGCTCGGCAGCAGAGCGACGAACGTCGCGAAGCAGGACGGCTCGTACGTCGTGTCTTTCCCCGACGGCGAGCCGGTCAGCGCCGAGCGGCTGATGGTCGCGACGGGGCGTCGGCCACGCGTCGCCGACATCGGTCTCGAGACGGTCGGGATCGAGCCCGACCCGCACGGCCTGAAGGTCGACGCGCAGATGAAAGTCGCCGACGGCGTTTGGGCGATCGGCGACGTGACCGGAGTCTGGCCGCTCACGTACGTAGGGAAGTACCAGGGCCGGATCGCGGCTTCGAACATCCTCGGCGAGCCTCGCGAGGCCAACTACGAAGCCGTGCCGCGCGTCGTGTTCACCGACCCGTCGGCGGCCGCCGTCGGCGCAGCCGACGGGCCGCTGACGGCGACGGCGCCGATCAGCGAGGTGCCGCGCACGTCGACCTACACCCGCGATTACGCCGACCATCCCGGATTCTTGACGCTCGTCAGCGACGGGGAGCGTCTGACGGGTGCGTACGCGCTCGGGCCCGACGCGGGCGAGTGGATGCAGCAGGCGACACTGGCGATTCGCGCGCGGGTTCCGCTGGCGGTGCTGCGCGACACGATCCAGCCGTTCCCGACGTTCTCGGAGATCTTCTTCTTTGCGCTCGATCGCATGGGCACGGTTGCGTGAGCGCTCCTGTGGCGCCCGCCGCCGTGTAACGAAATCGCCGCTCGCGAGACAGTAGTTCAGAGGCCTGGCCGCCCCCCTCGGTCAGGCGTCGACCCCGAACGCAAGGAGAGCAGCATGATCTTCAAGAGCCGCAAGACGCCGGCCGGCCCCGCGCCCGGCGCCCCCGCCCCCGCGTTCGCCGGCGACGGCCCCGCCGGCGCCGAGCGCGCGACCTTCGCCGCTGGCTGCTTCTGGGGCATCGAGGCCGCCTTTCGCGAGATCGACGGCGTCCTGCAGACGGCTGTCGGCTACACGGGCGGCCACACGAGCGCGCCGACCTATGAGCAGGTCTGCGGGCACCGCACCGGGCACGCCGAGGCCGTCGAGGTGTGGTTCGACCCTGCGATCGTCAGCTACGGCGAGCTGCTCGACGCCTTCTGGTCGATGCACAACCCGACGACGCGCAACAGGCAGGGCCTGGACGTCGGCGACCAGTACCGCTCGGCGATCTTCTTCCACACCCCCGAGCAGCAGTCTGCGGCGCTCGCCTCCGAGTCCCGCGAGCAGGCCAGTCGCCGCCGGCCGATCGTGACGGAGATCACCCCGGCGACGGCCTTCTACCGCGCCGAGGAGTACCACCAGCGTTACTTCGAGAAGTCCGGCCGCGCAGCCTGCGCGGTCACCTTGACCCCCGCGTCCTGACCTACCGACGACCCCCCCGACGAGACGGAGCAATCATGGAGACGAAGATCACCAAGACCGAGGAGCAGTGGCGTCAGGAGTTGACGCCCGAGCAGTACGAGATCCTGCGTCGCAAAGGCACCGAGCAGCCGTTCAGCGGCGAGTACGCCTACTCCAAGCAGGACGGCAACTACCGCTGCGCCGCCTGCGGGAACGTTCTCTTCAGCGCCGACGCAAAGTTCGACTCCGGCACCGGCTGGCCAAGCTTTACCGAGCCCTCGGTCGCCGAGGCGGTCGAGCTGCGACCCGACAACAGCCTGTTCATGCGCCGCACCGAGGTTGTCTGCCGCCGCTGCGACTCGCACCTGGGCCACGTGTTCGACGACGGGCCGGGCCCTGACGGTCAGCGCTTCTGCATCAACTCGGCGGCGCTGAAGCTCGAGGAGTCCTAGCGGCGCCCCGAAGCCTGGATCGCGCGAGTCGACGAAGGTTGGCGACTCTGATGCCGGGGTATAAGCTCGCCAGGATGCGCACGCTCGGCGAACCGCTGCCGAACTGGCCCGAGTTCTTCAGCTCCACCGACGATGGCGGCGCGAATAAGCGCGTCGCCGTCGTCTATCAGAGCAGCAAGTCGGGCGCTGCAGCGCTGCGCGAGGCAGCGGAGCTCGTCGCCTCCGGCAGTGAATTGTGGGTTGCCACGCTCGCGCCGCAGGCCGAGCGTGCCAGGTGCTGCAAATCGCAGTGCGAAGGGCCCTACAACATTGCCGTCAAGGAGGAAGCCGCGCGAGAACTGGCCGAGGCCCGCGAGAAGCTGGGATCGCTGGCGGAGCGGGCCACGTTCACGGTGCTCTCCGGTTCTCCCCAGCCGCCGCTGGCCTCGTGGGTCGCCGAGCACGAGTTCGGGCTGGTGCTTCTGCCGCGCAGCAGGTTCACGCTCGGTGGCAACCCCTTCGCCCGGATCCTGCGCAAGAAGACCCGCGCTGAGGTGCGGCTCGTATAGAGCCAGATCGGCTCACGCGGCTGGACCGAGAAGCCGGCCGCACACGGCCGCTGACCGCCTGCGCGCCACGCGGGAACCGGTGGGCGCATGACCACTGATGCGGCCCATGAGTTCTTCCTTGGTTCGGCCGGCGTCGCGGGGGCGCTGATCGGCCTGCTGTTCGTCGCCTTCTCGGTCGCCGCTGACCGGATGCGCGAGCCCGAGGCCTCGGAGATTCACGCCGTCAGGGCCGGCGCCACGCTGACCGCGTTCACAAACGCACTTTCGGTCTCGCTGTTCGGGCTGGTCCCCGGGATGAACGTCGGAGACCCCGCACTGGCGGTCGCGCTGATCGGACTGCTGTACATCGTCGCGGCGACACTCCGGGTGTATCCGCAGTGGCGGGCAAAAAGGATCAAAACGATCGAGCTTTCGTTCCTTGCGGGCCTGCTCGTCGTCTTCGTCTTTCAGCTGCTGGCCGGAATCGGGCTGGCCCGACATCCGCACAACGGCGGTGACCTGCGGACGATCTGCATCCTGGTCATCGTCTGCTTCCTGATCGGCATCTCCCGCGCCTGGGAGCTCGTCGGCGGGCCGGAGGTCGGTTTCGTGCACGAAGTTGTCGGGATGCTGCGCGGAGGACGCGAGAGTCCCGCGCCCGGCGAGCGCGACTAGGCCCAGCCGCGCACTCGCGGTGCTCGCTCAGCGGGGCGCATTGAAGCGCAGCCCGTCGAGCGCGATGTGCACCAGGGCGACGAGCTGCTCGGCGTCCGCAGCGGGGGCCTTGGCGATCCCGGCGACGATCTGGACCACTTGGTCGATCGTCACGTCGCTGCGAACGACACCGGCCTCCTGGGCGCGCGAGAGCAGCGGCTCGCCGGCCGCTTCGAGCGAGGCGCGGCAGTCGACCATCAGGGGCCTGCCATGGTCGGGCGCGCTGACCAGCTCCTGCGCAAGGACCTGCTTGGTCGCGACGAAGGGGATGAACTGCTCGAGCCAGCCGTTCAGCGCGTCCCACGCGTCGTCGCCATCGAAGTCGCCGGCACGCCGGCAGAGCTCGTCGACTTCCTCGCGGTAGAGCTCCTGGACGAGCTCGTGGCGCGTCGGGAAGTGGCGGTACAGGGTGCCGATGCCGACGCCTGCGCGGCGCGCGATCTCCTCCAGCGCCGTCGACTCGCCGCCCTGCGCGAACGCTTCGCGCGCCGCGACAAGGATCTTCTGGCGGTTGCGAATCGCATCGGCGCGCATCGGGCGCGCGTCGGTCGGTGTGGTGGGTGCTTCGGTCGAGCTCATCAGACTTGAAAAGCGGAGGTGGCCTCCGTATAGTACCCGGAGGGTCCCTCCGGTTGTTTCGGAGGTGTCCTCCATTTTACCGGGTCGCGCGCCCGCCACAACACGAGTCTGGAGCCGCACATGAACACCCCCCAAACAACCGCGCTCTCTCACAAGCAGAACCGCCAGCGGTGGGCGACCCTGCTGGTCGTCTGCATGGCCCAGCTGATGATCGTCCTCGACGTGACGATCGTGAACGTCGCGTTGCCGGCGATTCAGCGTGACCTGCACTTCTCACAGGCCGACCTGACCTGGGTCGTGAACGGCTTCCTGATCACCTTCGGGAGCCTCTTGCTGCTCGCCGGCCGTCTGGGCGACCTGCTCGGCCGAAAGCGAGTCTTCCTCGCCGGCATCGTGATCTTCACGCTGGCCTCGATCCTCTGCGGCGCGGCCCCGAGCGCCGGCTGGCTTGTCGCCGCTCGCTTCCTGCAGGGCGTCGGCGCTGCCGCACAGGCGTCGGTGATCCTGGCAATCATCGTCACGGAGTTCCCCGAGGCCGACGCACGGGCGCGCGCGATGAGTTCCTACGTCTTCGTCTCGGTCGCGGGTGGCTCGCTCGGGCTCCTTGCGGGCGGCCTTCTGACCGAGGCATTCAGCTGGCACTGGATCTTCTTCGTCAACGTCCCGATCGGCATTGCGGCTCTGCTGCTCGGCCGTTCGCTGATTCCCACCGACAACGGACTCGGCCTGCGCGAGGGGATCGACTGGTTCGGCTCGCTGCTCGTCACGGCGTCGATGATGGCCGCGATCTACGCCGTCGTCCAGGCGACGGCGCACGGCTGGATATCAGCACCCGTTCTGGGCTTCGGCGCGATCGCTGCCGCGCTGATGACGACGTTCCTCGTCGTCGAGAAACGGGTCGCGAACCCGATCATGCCGATGCGGATCTTCAACTCGCGCGGCCTGGTCAGCGCGAACCTGATCCGGGGTCTGCTCGTGACGGGGATGTATTCGACGTTCTTCCTCGGCACGCTCTACCTCGAGCACGCGCGTCACTACAGCGCGATCGAAGCGGGCGCCGCGTTCCTGCCGTGGACGTTGACTGTCGCGGCGCTCTCACAGGGCATCACGGCGCGCTTCGTCGCAGCGTTTGGTCCCCTGCGCGTGCTCGTCGCCGGTTTGGCCGTCGCGGCCGGCGGCCTCCTGCTGTTCAGCACGGTCGGCCCGACGACGAGTTTCTTCCCCACGATCTTCTTCGCGTGCTTCGCGATCGGCTTCGGAATCGGCAATGCGTTCATGCCGCTGCTGACGATCGCGATGGCCGACGTCCCGCCGACCGACGCGGGGCTCGGTTCGGGGATCACGAACGTCTCGCAGCAGATCGCCGGCGCACTCGGACTGGCCGTGCTCGGGACGGTGGCCACGAACCGGACCAAGGCGCTGCTCGCAGATCACCAACCGCTGATCGAATCGCTGATCGGCGGTTACCGCCTGGCCTTCCTGGTGGCCGCGGGAGCCTGCGCGGTCGGAGCGGTCCTCGCGATTGCCCTCCTGCGCCCGAAAAGCCTGCACCCACAGGTCGAACCCGTCTCCGCGCCGGAGTTCGACGGTGCGCACCCCGTGCACGTGCTGGAAACAGAGCGCTCGGTGGCCTAAGACGGGGGCCGGCCGTCCCAGCGGCCGGCCCCGCCAGCGCGCCCCCTCGATGCGCTAGATCAGGGCTTCGCCAACGCAGACTGCCCACGGGAGAAGAACTCGGCCTCGGCGTCCCCGAGCGCGGTCGCCGGCGGGTCCCCGTGCAGGTACTCGGCGGCGATCGCGCCCCAGTCGGCCCCGGCGCGCAGCTGGCGCAGCACGACCGCGACGATGCCGTGCATCCGCCGGATCAGGATCGCTTCCGGCGGCAGCGTGAACTGGTTGACCTGCGTCCTCATCGCCGCCCGTTCCTCGCTGTCGGGAGCTCTCGCGCTCCCGGCCGCGACGGTCGCTCGTCGGCCGAGAAGCGCCGCTCGCCGGGGACCGCGTACCACTTGGTCGCCATCCGCATCAGTCCGAGCGCGAACTCGGCGTCGACCGCGTCGGCCCGGTCGGCGGGCAGATAGCCGCCGGTGAGCAGCGCCGCCTTGACCGCCTCGCCGTCCCCGTCGCGGACGGCGAGGGCGATCGCCCGCTCCGCCTCGATGCGCGCCGGCGGCGACGTAGCGGACGAGCCCGAAGTCCAGGAAGCAGACGCGGCCGTCCGGGCAGTCAGCAGATAGTTGCCGGGGTGGGGGTCGCCGAGGCGCGATCCGGTCGCGGTAGAGCAGGCCGAAATGAAGCCGGAAGACGATCTCGCCGTAGCGGTCGCGCTGCGCCTCGTCGGCCCGGCGCACCGCCTCGAAGCCCTCTCCCTCGACGTACTCGGAGACGAGCACCCGCCGCGTCGAGAGGTCGGTGTGCGACGCGCGGCACGAGGACGAACGGGTGCCCGCGCATCAGGCGCCCGATGCGGCGCTGGTTCTGGGCCTCGAGCTCGTAGTCGAGCTCCTCGGAGATCCGCTCGCGCATCTCGGCGCGAGCGCCTTCGCGTCCAGTCCGGGAGCGAGCCGCTTGACGAGCGGCAGCAGCAGCGTCGCGTTGCGCAGGTCCGTCTCGACCGCCTCCGCCACCCCCGGGTACTGGATCTTCACGGCCACGTCGTCGCCGTCGACGCGTGGTGGCGCGGTGAACCTGGCCGATCGAGGCCGCGGCGAACGCCTGCTCGTCGAAGTCGCGGAACACCCGGCTCAGCGGGCCGCCGAACTCCTTGCGCATCATCTTCTCGAGGTCGGCGAAGCGCACCGGCGGGACGTCGTCGCGGAGCGCGGCGAGGCGGCGCTGCAGCTCGTCCCGCTCGTCCTCCGGGAGGCCGTCGAACTCGACCATCGAGATCATCTGGCCGACCTTCATCGCCGCGCCGCGCATCTGCCCGAGCTGGTCGACGAGCTGCTGCACCAGCGCGGCCGTCCGCTCGCTTTCCGCCGACGCCGCGCGCTCGGGCGTCCGGACCCGGTTGGCGGTGCGCATCCCCGCCCAGCGCAGGCCCTGGCCGGTCACCAGGCCGCCGACGCGGGCCGTCCGCGCGAGCCGGCCGGTCGGCAGCTTTCCCGCCTCGGGCGGATCGTCGGCGCGAGCACCCATCCACCGAGCCTAGCGGCGAGCATTCCCCGCGATGGCGGGCTCGCGCGTCGGCGGAGGCACCCCCCAGGGGCGACGCACGCGCGACCGCGGCGCGGATGCGCCGCGTGAGGCTCCCTGGAGACGTGCGATCGGGTCGTGCTCGTATGGTGGCGCTGTTGGTCGGCCACTACGAAACCTTCTTCGCTGCCAGTGCGGGCGCATCGGCGGCAATCCTCGGCCTCCTCGTGGTCGCCGTGTCGGTAGTGAACACCGACGACGCGGATGCGAAAACGCGCGAGCGCCGGACCGTCCTCGCGGGCAGTGCCTTTCTGGCACTGGTCGACGCATTCTTCGTCTCGCTCGTGGCCCTGACAGGTGGAAGGCGAGTATTCGCGACCGTCAGCCTTGTGATGGCGGTGGTGGGCCTGCTGGCCACCGTTCGCTTGATCCAGCGAGCCAAGCGGGCCGGGAACTTTTCCCGGGGCTTTCCGACCCGGCGGTTGAACCTCGTCTTCGCAGGCGTCTCGGCCGGCATCTACTCGGTCCAGCTCGGCCTTGCGATCGCGCTTCTGGGCGATCGCCAGAACTCCACACTGCAGCGCGCGCTGGTGCTTGCGGTGGTCGCGCTGTTCGCGAGTTCACTCGGGCGGGCTTGGGAGGTCACCGGGATACCGAGGCGACGCTCGCCCGGGACGGACGGTCAGGTGCGTCCGCCGGCCTCCTCGTGACCGGCCGGCCGCGCCGTCAGTCGACGGCGGCCTCTGAAGCTGCCGCGGCCGCGCGCGAGGGGTGTGTGAGCGACAGCATGCTGCGCGCGTTCTCCATCATCGTCGACGAGGGAGGGGTCCCCTCGAGCGCGTCGAGCAGCACCGAGCCATCGACCTTCAGACACACGCACTGCCGCAGCGCAGTCACGGTCGCCGTGCGCGGCATGCGCTCGAGTATCCCGAT
This sequence comes from uncultured Solirubrobacteraceae bacterium, assembly GCA_963699425.1. GTDB lineage: Bacteria > Actinomycetota > Thermoleophilia > Solirubrobacterales > Solirubrobacteraceae > Palsa-744. The sequence continues at coordinate 673,322 of CAVOTS010000001.1, forward strand.
CTCGCCGAAGTAGCAGGGTGCACTCATCCTGCGCAGCTCTCGTTCCTGGCCGCCCGCCTCGCCGCGCGCCCTGACGACGACCTCGCCGTCGACGAGGACGTAGAAGGCGTCCGCGGCGTCCCCCTCGCGCACGATCGAGTGGCCTGCGTCGAAGGGGGTTTGCTCAGCGGCCGCGGCGACGCGCTCGAGAACCGACCGGCGGGCGCTGGCAAAGATGTCAAGACGCTCGAGGAGCTCAACCCGGGGCTCGAGCTCGGCGCTGCGCGCCGCGGTCGCGCGGTCGATCCTCGTCAGCTCCGGGTAGCCCAGCGCCGCGATCACGAGCGGTGCGACGGCCATGATGATCAGCGTGGCGTTCAGCCCCACGCCGTTCACGAGCGGGGGCGTGACGATCACCCCGAGGGAGATCGCACCAAGGACGAACGCGAAGAAGACACCGAACACGCGCGCGAGGTTCTCGGCGGGCACCGAGCGCTGCAGGCAGGTGATCGCCAGAACGTCGACGACGAGGGTCGAGCCGCCGCGTACCACCTGGGTCAGCACCGCGACCGTCGGGCTATGGGTGAACGCAAGGATCGCGGTCGGCAGGCAGTAGCCGGCAACCCCCGCGATGATGATCGGCGCAAGGCGCGCGGAGCCCGCGAGCCGGTCGACCGCGGCGGCCATCAGGATGCCGCCGATCCCGAGCCCCGCGAGCAGATAGCCGAAGCCGTGCGAGCCGAGGCCGAGGCGCTGCTCCGACACGCTGATGAAAAGGACCGTGTCGGTGCCATACAGGAAGCTGACGAGCGCGCAGTACGCGACGAGCGTGCGGGCCGACGGGAGTCCCACGATCGTTCGGACTCCGACCGCCATCTGGGCGAGCGGCCCGACCCCGTCGCTCTCGTCGAACTCAACCGGTGGTGTGTGGGTGCGCACGCGCGAGACGAGCAGGGCCGAAAGCAGGAAGCTGGCCGCATTTACGGTGAACGCCGAGGCGGGCGATCCGAGCAGCAGGAGCGCGGCGCCGAGTGCCGGCCCGAGGACCACGACGACGTTGTCGATCGTTCCGTTCAGCGCATTGGCCGCAACGAGGTTGTCCTCGTCGACGACGGCCGGGATCGTTGCGGCCACAGCCGGGCTGTAGACGATGTTCGTCGCCGCCGTGAGTCCTGCGAGCAGCAGCGCCATCCACGGCGCGCCGCCGGTCGCGGCGACAAGTGCAAGCAGTCCCTGCCAGAGCGCGCACACCAGATCCGCACCGACCATCAGCCGGATGCGATTGGTGCGCTCGGCGATCACCCCGCCGTAGGCCGAGAGGGTCAGCGCAGGGATAAAGCGCACCAGGCCGGCAGCCCCGACCCAGCCAAGCGAATGTGTGCGGTCGTAGACGTACGCCAGCAGGGCGACGTTGTAAGCCCAGCTGCCGGTCGAGGAGACCAGCAGGGCCCCGAGCAGGCGCCGCAGGTCGCGGTTCCCCAGCGCCGCGCGGTATGAGCCGAACCAGCGGTCCAGGCGGCTCGCGGGAACCTCCGTGTCGACGGCCATCCAGCCTCGCTCCTACAGGGTGACGCTCATCGCGCGAACGGCTCGTACCCCAGCGGCGGCCCGACCACGGGCGCGACTTTACACGCTGGAATGCGGGCCACCGGGCCGCCCGCGTTCACACTGGTGGCCCGGGGTCTCGTTGAGATTCAGGCGCTGCGCTCCTCGCCGCCCGAGCCGCCGCCCACGGCTCCAAACTCGCGATCGAACTCGTCGAGCGATTCGCGCTGACCTTCCGGTGCGGGGAGCTTCTCGACGCTCGGCATCGCAGGCTCCGTCATGACCTTCCGTCGCCATCGGCGGAGCCACTGCCGGCCTCGCCGCCCACGGCTACGTCGCGCCCGGCCGCACGTTTGCGGTGGCCTTGTTCGGCGATCAACGTTCCCGGCAGCCGGCGATCAGCTGAACTTCGTCGATGGTCGAGGCTGTGGGACGCCATCGACGTCGATATCGACCTTCTCGTTGTAGAAGCGAACATGCCCGCGATCTTCTGGCTCTCGGGCAGCGGGGCCGCGATAGCACCAGGCGAGGTCCTCGTGACGCGCTCCGCCGGGGTCGCACGTTCCAGGTCTGCGGCCCGGCCCTTGTAGGGGCAGTGCGTCACCGTCTCCGAGCGCTCGAGCATGTCCATCCTCACATGGGTGCGGGGGAGGTAGTAGCGCACAGGCAAGCCGGTCTCGAACAGCAGCCGGGGAGCCGTCGAGTCGGCGACGGTCATGCCGTCGACCTTGACGCGCACCAGGCGCGAACTCGCGAGAATGTCGACTCGGGTGTACGGATCCCGCGGGTGCGTGTAGACCTCCTCGTCCTCCTCGAACCACGCTTCCATCGCCTCCCAGTCGAGGCGCACCGTGCCGCGGAGCTCCTCGATCGGAGAGGACTCGTAGACGCAGCGCCGCGCCCTCGGCGCGGCCGGAGTCGACCAAGACGCTCAGCACGTGCGCGTCACCGCGGCTCGGCGAGTGTGCGGCCGGCGCGCCCTCGTCGACGAGCTCTGCGCGCACGTCGCCTTCCGGGAAGTAGTACGTCGGGTAGTAGGGGACTTCTCCCACACGAGCAGGGGAGCGACGGTGTCGGCGACGAGCCGGCCGGCGAGATAGGCCCGGACGCGCTTGCTGCCCCGCTCGACCCTCACGCGACCTCGCTGATCGCTCATGTGCTTCCTCCTCCGTTGTGCCCGCCTGGCCGCGTAGCGTCTCGATGATCACAGGCAACTCGGGCTCGCTGGAGCGTACGGCGTGGCGTTTTCTCGTGGTGCCGCGCGCGAGCGCAGCGGGGGGCCCGTTGGGGCGGGGCTCATCAGGCGGGGGCGACGGCCTTTCTGTCGGCGAGGATGCGCAGGATCTCCCCGACCGCGTGCTCCTGCTCGAGGGGGTGGCGCAGCGGCTGCTCCGGGTGAAGGTGGTAGCGGTTTCGCCGACCCTCACGGCTGCGCTCCAGGTAGCCGGCTTCCACGAGCTCGGCCACGATTCGCTGGGCGGCGCGCTCGGTTATCCCGACCTCGACCGCAACGTCACGCAGCCGCATTTCTGGGTCCCTTGCGACGCACAGCAGAACGTGCGCGTGGTTCGTGAGAAACGTCCACGCCGGCATCCTCTGAGAATACATCACCCGCCGTCGGATTCATACCTCGTGATACCCGTCTTGTGGATCGTGTATTGTGGCTCGCGTAATGCAAAGCGTTCGATTGAGGGAGGTCCCGATGCACGTGTTGCGAAGCGAACCGCTCGAGCGAGCTTCCTCGAGTGCGCCCGACCACCGAGCGGGCACCGGGAGCGAGCGTCGGAGCGCCCGCTGTCGTTGTGACAGGTATCCGGGCGGCTCACCGGAGCAGGGACAGTGAGCCTGATTCTCGTTGCGATTGTGCTGCTGCCGGCTCTCGGCGCATTGTTCGCCTCCGTCGTCGGAGGTGCCCGCGTCGGCGCGGCCGCGAGGACCGGCACCCTCGCGAGTGGACTGGCGTTCCTGCTCGCGGTCGTGGTGATGGTCGATGTTGGCGTCGGCGGGTCGCTGTCGGCTGTCACACCGGCCGGCGATGGGCACGTTGCGGTCGGGCTGTTCGCCAACCGCATCACGGGTGTCCTGCTGTTGCTGGTCTGCGGTGTGAGCTGCATCGTGCAAGCGTTCGCCCGCGGCTACCTGCACGGGGACATGCGCGTGAGGCGCTTCTACGCGTTGACCGGCTTGTTGACGGCGGCGACACTGGCGACAGTGAGCGCGGCGACGCTGGTCGGACTCGGCGTGGCTTGGACGCTCGCCGGGGTCTCGCTTTGCCTCCTGCTTGACATGTACCGGGGCCTGCCCGCCGCGCGGCAGGGTACCCGCAGGACCGCGATCGCCTTTGCGATCGGCGACGGTGCGCTGTGGGCGGCGATCGTTGTTGCCCTCGTCAACTGGGGGGACCTTGACCTGCGCCACCTGGGAGAGCAGGCGCGGACCCTGAGCGGCAACCAGGCGCTCGTTGGCGTGTTCTCGTGCCTGGTGCTCGTCGCGGCGCTCGCGCGTTCGGCGCAGCTCCCGCTGCAGCGCTGGCTACCCGCGACGTTGGCGGCGCCGACTCCGGTATCGGCGCTCCTTCACGCGGGCGTAATCAACGCGGGAGGGATTCTGCTCGTGAGGCTTAGCGGACTGTTTGGCACCTCTCATGTGGCGAGCACGCTCGCATTCTGTCTCGGCGCGGCGACCGTCGTCTACGGCACGGTCCTGATGCTCGCAAAGCCGGACATCAAGGGCGCGCTGGCGCACTCAACGATCGGCCAGATGGGGTTCATGATCATGACCTGCGGGCTCGGCGCGTTCGCGGCCGCGGTCTTCCACCTTGTCGCGCATGGCATGTACAAGGCGAGCCTCTTCCTCGGTTCCGGGGCGGCGGTGCACCGTCATGTGCGCCACACGAAGGCGCCGCCCAGGCCGATCGCCTCTCAGGCAGAGGCCGCGATGACTGCCCTGTTCGCCGGCGCGTTCGCCGGCGCCGCGGTCCTGAGCGCGGCAGCGGTGCTGCATCCGCACGTCGGCGGGCGCAGTGGCAGCGGTGCGTTGCTCGTGTTCGCCTGGGCAACAGCGGCCGCCGCGACCTGGGGGATCCTGCGACGTCGGCTCAGCTTTGGCGTGCAGGCAGCGTGCCTGGCCGGTGTATTCACCGCCACCTGGGCGTACGAGGCATGGCTGCGCGTATTCACACGCTTCCTCTCAGTGGACCTGGGCACGGTGGCTCAGAACCCGGCCGCGCCATGGCTGCTCGCCCTCCTTGTTGCGGTGCTCGCGCTCGTGGCGATCACCCGGCTGGCGGGCGCCGGCAGGCGCCTGCGTGGTGTGCACGACAGTCTGTACGTGTTCGCGCTCACCGCTGGACACGTCGTTCGGCCACGGGCACCACGTCAGCGCTTCAGGCGGGGCCGAGCAGTCGTTCAGTGGCGGGCCCTCGAAACCGGATCTGAGGCGGCGGGCTCGTGAGCGCCGCAGTCAAGGACCCGACCAGCGCCCGCGCGCAGGTCCGTACCGAAGCAAACCTTGCAGGCCGGTTCCTCTCGCCGGTCTGGCCGATCGAGACTTTCATCGCGATCAATCCGCTCGGTGGTCTTCAGGACCTGCCGTTCGGCGCAGCCGTTCACCGCGCAGGGGAGCTGCTCGGTGCGCGCGGGACGATGCCCGAGGGCTGGTTTCGCTCCGAACACGTCAAGGGCCGGATCACTGACGGCGATCTTCTTGGCGTGCTGCGCAGGCAGGGCGCTCTTGGCAGCGAACCTCACCAGCTGCGGCTCGGCGACCGGACGCTCAGCGCGGCTGAGCTGATGCTGCTCGACCTCCACGTCGGTGAGCCGCTGCCGGCGCCCGCAAGGCGGCTGAGGACGATCGCTGAGACCTCCGGGGAGAACTTCGCAGAGACAGTCGATTCGCAAACGGCGAAGTGGTGTGGCGCCTTCCTCGACGCGGGCCAGGCCGGCTGGCGGATGCCGGGCCGCGATGAAGGCTTTTACACCGCTTGGCGACGACTTGCGCGGCGCGACCATTCGCTGCCTGGAGCCGCGCGCCGCGTGTTGCGCGAGCTGCCCGAGGACCCTGAGCAGGCTCTGCTCTTGGCCTTCGAGCAACTCGGTGTACCGATCGGCGAGGCCCGCGAGTACATGCAGGCGCATCTTTCGCGTCTGCCGGGATGGGCGGCGCACGTGCGTTGGAGAGGCGAGAACGTCGGCGATCTTGACCTCGTCTCATACCTCGCGATGCGGCTCTCGTACGAACGCGCATTGCTGTCGGAGACGAACATCACGGCGGACCACGCCGCGGCGAGGCCGGCGCCCGCCCCGGCGGAGCTTCAAGCCCGGTCATCGTATGAGCGTGTCCTGCATATCGCCAAGGCGCTCGGTTGCTCGGCGTCGACGACGATGGCACAGCTGGTGGAGGCAGCCCAGGTCCTGGAGCGCCTGCCGGCCGAGGAGCGTCCGCTTGTTTGGCTGGCGGCGTATGAGTCCCACTACCGCGACGGGCTGATCAAGGCGCTGACACGTCCAGCGAACCCCGGCCCGCGCAAGCGTCCGGCGGCACAGCTTGTTTGCTGCATCGACGCGCGTTCAGAGGGGCTGCGCCGCCATCTCGAGCGTCAAGGCGACTATGAGACGCTCGGGTTCGCCGGGTTCTTCGCGGTTGCGATCAGCTTTCGCGACCTTGCCGCGGGCGCGCCGAGCGCCCTCTGCCCGGTACTGCTGCAGCCGAGCAACGAGATCAATGAGTACGCTCGTGCCGGCGGAGAGCAGTTCGCGGTGCGCAACCTCGTGGGCCGCAGCGCCTTGGCGGGCGCGGAAGAGAGCTTTCACGCGGCGAAAGAGGAAATGCTCTCGCCGTTCGCCTTGGCGGAGGCCTCCGGGTGGCTCGCCGCTCCCGTCGCCGCCGGCAAGACGCTTGCGCCAGGGCCTTTCGGCTTCCTGCGCACGCGCCTGTTCCGTGCCGCCGTGCCGCCCGCGCCAACGATGCTCAGCGTCAAAGAGGGATTCAGCTTCGAAGAGCGCGCCCTGTTCGCCGAGGTGGCGCTGACAATGATGGGGCTCACCAGAGGTTTCGCTCGGCTGGTCGTCCTCTGCGGGCACGGCAGCAGCACCGAGAACAACCCGTACGAGGCGGCGCTCGACTGCGGAGCATGCGGCGGTAACCGTGGCGCGCCCAACGCGCGCGTCGCGGCGGCGATCCTCAACGGCCAGGACGTCCGCGAGCACCTGGCCGCGAGGGGAATCCGGATCCCGCAGGACACCTGGTTCGTCGCCGCCGAGCACGACACCGCCACCGACACGGTCACGTTGCTCGATCTCGACGATCTTCCAGCCGAGCACGGTGAGGCCCTGAAGTCGCTGCAGCGAGACCTCCGTGAGGCCGGCGAGCGACTCAGTGCAGAGCGCTGTCGGATCCTTCCCGCGGCTCCTGCCGCACCGACGCCCGCGCAGGCTTCACGGCATGTACACGCGCGCTCCAGCGACTGGTCGCAGGTGTTCCCCGAGTGGGGACTCGCGGGGAACGCCGCCTTCATTGTCGCTCCAAGATCGGTGACAGCGGGCGTGGACCTGCACCGCCGCACGTTCCTTCACTCCTACGAGGCCGAGGTCGACAAGGACGGCGCGGCGTTGGAGACGATCCTGACCGCGCCGCTCGTCGTTGCGCACTGGATCAGCTGTCAGTACTACTTTTCGAGCGTCGATCCGGTCGTATTCGGAGCCGGCACCAAGACGATCCACAACGTTGTCGGCGGGTTCGGCGTTCTCGCGGGGCACAACGGCGACCTGCAGCTCGGTCTGCCCTGGCAGTCAGTCGCCGACGGTCGGCGTCTGGTTCACGAGCCAATGCGGCTGCTCGCGATCGTGCAAGCGCCGATCTCAAGGATCGATGAGCTGATTGCGCGCAACACCATCCTGCAGCACCTCTTCGACAACGAATGGGTCGCCCTCGCGGCCCGCGAGCAAAGCGGGGAGCCATGGCTGCGCTACAGAAACCACGGCTGGGCGCCGTGGCTAACACCGGAGGTCACAAACCCATGAGCCACGACGGCCTCAGCAAGATGACAAAGATCGAAGTCGTCACCTCGGGCGCAGACTCGCACGCGGTTCGCGAGCTGTTTCGCACCGCCGGAGCGACCGGGTTCACGAGCCTCTCCGGTGTCTCCGGGCTAGGCCATCACGGATACCACCAGGGCCGGCTGCTGTTCAACGATCAAGCGACGCTCGAGCTGTTGATCACCGTCGTCGGCGACGAGAAGGTCGAGCCGCTCCTCGCAGGGCTGCGCCCGTTGCTCGCCGAGTCCTCCGGGGTGATGTTCGTCTCGGACACCTACGTCAGCCGACCCGAGTACTTCCGTTGAACGCTGCAGTCAGAACAACACCGGCACTGGCCGGAAAGCGCCTGCTGATCACTGGCATCGTAAACCGCGAGAGCATCGCCTACGCAACAGCCGAACGCGCACAACAGGCTGGAGCCGAGCTCCTGCTCACGGCATTCCCGCGTGACCGCGCGCTGACCGAAGCGGCCGCGGCCGCGTTGCCACGCAGTGCCGAGATCGTCGACGCCGACCTGACAAGCAGGGAGGACCTCGACAATCTGACCGAGCGCGCCCGAGCCGGCTTCGGCGCTATCGATGGCGCTCTGCACGCGATCGCCTTCGCTCCCAGAGACGCGCTGGGCGGCGACTTCCTCGAAGCCTCGCCCGAGGGCGTGAACCTCGCGTTCCAGACGAGCGCCTACTCCTACGCCTCGCTCGCACGCCTCCTACGCGACCTTGCCCCGCCGGAGGGAGGCTCACTCGTGGGCCTCGACTTCGACGCCGGCGGTGCCTGGCCCGTCTACAACTGGATGGGTGTCTGCAAGGCGGCCTTGAACTCCGTAAGTCAATACGTCGCCAGAGACCTCGGTCAGCGAAGGATCCGCAGCAATCTAATCGCCGCCGGGCCGCTCAACACCCGCGCGGCCGGCGGCATACCCGACTTCCAGAAGCTTCTCGATGCCTGGGAGCATGGCTCGCCGCTCGCCTGGGACCCCGACGACCCCGGTCCTGTTGCCGACACCGCATGCTTCCTGCTCTCCGACGACGCGCGAGCGATCACAGGCGAGCGCATCCACGTCGACGCCGGGTACAACGCGATGGCGGCCGCCCTGCGGTGACAAGGACTCAAGAGCGGCGGGTGCGACCACCGATCGGCCCGGCATAGGTGACAGGGGCAGGCACGTCGGACAGCGGCCGGCATCGTGCGCTGTGGAGTCAGCCGGGATCGAACCGGTTAACTCTTTAGCCCCGACCCGCGTGTGTGTTCCCAACATGGATTGCGGCACTTTTCACTGCTCTCGACCCCGAGGTCGCGCAGACTGCCCTGGCGAGTGCGCGCCGCTACCTGGCTATCGCGTCCGGTCCGGACGCGTCATTCCTCGATGTCATCCGGGGACGATCCGGACGGCCAGAGATGCATGTTGCAGCGGAGAGCGTCGTCGATTTCCTCGTCGCTCGCGCCAAGCTCTTTCGCTCGTTCGACGAACGCGTCGCCGACGAGCTCCATGGTCCGCGCATCTGTGACCATGAGCCACCGCAGTGCGTCTTCACGCAACGACGCCTTGGCGTCGAACCCCATCACATTCGGTCACGTACGTCGAGCAAGCAAACCAGGCGCGAGTCTTGATCCGGCGACGCGTGGACCGGGCCGATGCTCTGCCCACCTTGGCCGCCGCCGTCCCAACGATCCTTGAACGCGCCCGGCTGATGTTCGATGCAGTCGAACGGCCTCCCGCAGTGATGTAACTGTTCCCCGCCGCACACGTGCCCGGCGGGTTTCGGCCCCAGGTCGTCGGTCAGCCTGTTCGCGCTTCCGGGCCAGAGCCGCGGGCGTGACCGGGCGTCCGGCATGTTGAGCGTTGGGCCGAGTTTGGAAACTGGCTGAAGGCGACGAGGGAACATGACGGTTCGGTTGGTGCCGGTCGCAAGCGCACTCGCGACCGGCAGACAGACGATCGTCGACGTTGGTTACAGGCCGGTAAGAACGCCGGTAGAGCCGCCTATGAATTAGCCGCGCCGCCACTAGTGACCACCGGTTGGTCGACGGCCAGACGGACAGTGGCGACTAACTCGAGATTAATTGCCCTCTTGCGAGGCTCTTACGCGGCCGCACGAGACTGAAGTGCGTGGCCAGGTACGGACGGATACTGCTTGTGGACGACGATCGGTCCTTGCGTGATGCGGTGAGCCGCGCGCTGCGGCTCGAGGGTCACGATGTCACGGTTGCGTGCGACGGCCGCGAGGCACTGCGCGTGCTTGCAAATAGCCCCGTCGATCTCGTTCTGCTCGATGTATCGATGCCGGGCATGAGCGGGCTTGAGGTCTGTCGGCGGATGCGTCACGCCGGCGATAGGACGGCAGTCTTGATGCTTACGGCGCGCGACGAAGTGGTTGATCGCGTCTCGGGGCTTGACGCGGGCGCGGACGACTATGTTCTCAAGCCGTTCTCGCTAGACGAGCTCCTTGCCCGCGTGCGCGCGGGGGTGCGCCGAACTCATGTTTCCGAGTTGCAGGACGGGTCCCCGCCGGATGACCTGAGGTTTGCCGACGTGTGCTTGGCCCCCGACGCACAGCTCGTATGGCGGGGCGACCGGCGCGTCGATTTGACGCGCACCGAGTTCCTGCTGCTTGAACTCTTCATGCTCAACCCGGAGAAGGTCCTAACGCGTGCCGCGATCTTCGATGGAGTTTGGGGGTGCGATGTATCGGGCAGCTCGAAGGTGCTTGAGGTTTACATCTCCTACCTCCGACGAAAGCTCGAGGAGGCTGGTGAGCCGCGGCTCATTCACACCGTCAGGGCGGTGGGCTATGTGCTGCGAGAAGAGCCGTGAGCCTCAGCGGACGCATGATCGGCGCGACGTCGCTGGCGGTCGCATTTGCGGTGATCTTTGGTGCTGCCGCTAGCTACATCGCCGTCGACCACAGCCTTCGCGAGCGGATGGATCAGCAGCTTCGCGGGTTCGCGAACGCGCTGGCCCCGCTTTCGGAGCCTCCCCCGCGCCTACGACCGCACTTCTCGGGTCGCCGGCGTCCTCCCGGCCAGCTTCGCTCGGGACTGGAAGTCAATGGGCGCGTCGCGATTTTCGACTCTCGCGGAGGCCTTCTCGCGACGATTGGTCCCCGCTCGTCGTTTCGGATCACCGCACGCGATCGGCTAGTCGCGGCTGGCCGTGCTGCGGCTTATTACCGCACTGAACGCGTCGCCGGAAAGGACAGGCGGATCTTTGTCAAGCGCGCCGGACACGGCCAGGCGGTCCTCGTCGAGCAGTCCCTCGGTGAACTGCAGGACACGCTGCACCGCCTGGCGACAATCTTGTTTGCGATCGCGATTGCCGGAGTGGTTCTCGCAGGCTTTCTCGGGCTTCTTGCTGCGCGCTGGGCTGCTCGCCCGGTGCACGTCCTGCGTGAAGCCGCGGAGCGCGTGCGAACGACGGGGGATCTTTCCGGTCGCATCAAGGTGGCTGGCAACGACGATCTGGGTCGTCTAGGAGTGTCGTTCAACGAGATGCTCGGCGCGTTGGAGCGCTCTCAGGCGGCTCAAAGGCAGCTAGTCGCGGATGCATCGCACGAGCTACGCACGCCCATAGCGTCGCTGCGCACCAACCTTGAAGTGCTTGCCCGAAATCCGGACCTCCCTCCCGCCGAGCGCTCTCCGCTCCTTCACGACGTCATCTGCGAGAGCACTGAGCTCGGAGAGCTGGTCAAAGACCTCCTCGACTCCGCGCGCGCTGCCGAGACCGAGCCGGCCCGGGAACTGGCGCTCGACGAGCTCGTCGCGAGCGAGATTCTCCGCGCCGCCGTGATTGATCCAAGCGTGCATTGGCAAATCAACCTGAAGCCGTGCAGCATCGATGGGCGCGACGCCGCGCTCCGGCGTGCGATCGGCAATGTGCTCGTGAACGCTGTCAAGTGGAGCCCTCCCGGCGGATTCGTCCAGGTCGCGCTTTCGCCTGGCTGTCTAGAAGTGCGCGACTTCGGTCCCGGCTTTGAAGAGACAGATCTCCCTCGGATATTCGACCGTTTTTACCGCTCGGAGGCATCTCGAGGCGTTCCGGGGTCGGGCCTAGGTCTTGCGATTGCGCGGAAGGTGACCGTCGAGCACGGCGGCCAGATATACGCATCCAACGCGCCGGGCGGCGGCGCGATCGTGACCTTCCGGCTTCCCGCGGCCTCGGCCAGCGCCGGCGTCATGGCTGGTGCGCGCACAAGTTCTTGACGCGCTTGAAGTGCCGTCTTACCGATTTCTAGTGCAACGGCGGTGCAGTGACTGTAGGCGGCGCCCAGCCGCACGAGCCAACTCGCAATACAGGAGATCGCACACCTTGCTCCCCACCACCACTCATCGCAACCCCCTAGCGCGCTTCGCGGCGATCGCTGCAGTGTGCATCGCGGCCGCGGTGCTGGTCAGCGCATGCGGCGAAGCGAGCGGCCAGAACGGCTCCGCCGGCGCATCTAGTCACACATCCAACCAGGAAAACTCGCGACTGAAATTCACGCAATGCATGCGCGAACACGGGGTAAAGATCCCAGAAGGTGCAGCTGGGGGAGCGCCCGGTGGCGCGACCGGCGGCGGCCCGCCGTCCGGCTTGGCAAACACTCCGCGAAGCACGATCCAAGCCGCAATCAGCGCCTGCAAACAGTACTCGACGGGCAGCTTCGCCAAAGGACCTTCGATCGGCAACCAAGCCCAGGTGAGCGAAAGCCTGCTCAAGTTCGCTCGCTGTCTGCGCGAAAACGGCGTGAGCGTCTCGGAACCCACAGGCACAAGTTCCACTGCGTTGCAGGGCTTCTTCCAGCAGCTCCAATCAGTGCGCGGCACCCCGGCGTTCAAGACGGCGAGCGCGGCGTGCTCGAAGGATCTGCCGAACGGCGGGCAAGCGGCGCGTCCGGGCGAAGGGTGAGTGAAGGATGAACTCGCCGACAACCGACGTCCACCGCGATGCCGGAAGTGACCAGGGCGCGCCCGACCGCGGCGCCGCGCGCTTTAGCTGGCGTCGCCGCACATTAATCGCAACGTTCATGGCGATCGCGATCATTGTCGCCGCGGTCGCAATTCTCAGCGGCGGCAGCACGGCGTCTAGTACCGGGCAGGCGCTGCAAGGCACCTCGACGGCGACCGTCGCCACGCGAGAAATCGTCGAAACCGAAACGCAGACCGGCACTCTCGGCTACGCCGACGCATCCGACGTTTACAACCGGCTCTCTGGCACGGTCACATGGATCCCGAAAGTTGGCGCCGTAATCCACCAGGACGGGCTGCTTTACCGCGTCAACGGAGAAGGGGTTTACCTGTTTAGCGGAAGCGCGCCGGCCCACCGGACCTTCAAGGAAGGGATGAGCGACGGCACCGACGTGCTGCAGCTGAACCGTGACCTAAAGGTTCTCGGTTACGACCCGAACGGCGAAGTCTCCGTCAGTCGGGAATTTACGGCCGCGACCGCTAACGCCATCCGACGGTGGCAGAGCGCCCACGGCATGAAAGAAACCGGCGAAATCCCGCTCGGGCGAATCAGTTTCCAGGTGGGCGTGCGGCGCGTTGAGAGCGTCGACCTAAAGGTCGGCGCGACAACCGGCTCAGGTAGCGCCGGCGCCGGCTCCAGCACGGAATCTAGCTCCGCCGGCGCCTCCTATCGATCCAGCGAAGCAGCCGCCGGCATTGTCGCCGCCGTGTACCGCCCGTCCGACGCGCACCAGCCGGTCGCTGTCGCAGCGGGCGGCGAATCAACCAAGGACATCGAAACGGAAAAAGAAACGTCCCCCGGTGGCGAAAAAAGCAAGGAACCAGGCAAGGAACCACCAAGCACCACCGAAAAGGAAACGAGCAAAAAACCGAACAAGAAACCAAAGACACGCGAACAAGAACCAACACCCAAAACCACGCCAGCTGAAACAGGCAGCTCGACGCCGACGACAGTGGCCGGCCAGAGCGCGTCCAGCAGTGCAGCCGGCACGACCACCGGCGCCGCGGCCAGCGCAAGCGAAAGCGAACCGTCAGCCTCCCTAGCGCTCGTCACGACCTCACTTCGGCCCGTCGCGACGGTGCAGCTCGAATCGAGCAAGCAGACACTCGCCCACCTCGGTGAAACCGTCCAGGTCACGATGCCATCGGGCGAACAGGAAAACGGCAAGATCTCCTACGTCGGCCCGATCACCAATACGGGCAGCAGTAGCTCCTCCTCCTCGTCTTCGTCGTCGAGCAGCTCCAGCTCGACGAGCACTGTTGAAGTGCAGATCTCACTCGCGAAGCCGCTTCCCCCTAGCCAGAATGGCGCTTCCGTGAGCGTCGACTTCGCCGTGCAACGTGCGACGTCGGCGCTAACTGTTCCCGTCACTGCCCTCGTAGTTACCGCGGGCGGAAACTATGCCGTGGAAGTGATCGAAGGTTCCCACCGGCACCTCGTGTCCGTCACTCCGGGCGTTTACGGTGGAGGCTACGTACAGATAAGGGGCGAAATCCCCGTCGGGACGACCGTCGCGAACGGGACCCAGTGATGGAACCGGTTCTCGAGCTTGCCGGCGTCGAGAAGAGCTATGGCGAGGACGTCAAGGCATTACGCGGCGTCGACCTGGCGGTCGAGCGCGGTGAGCTTGCCGCGATCGTCGGTCCGTCCGGGTCGGGGAAGTCGACGCTGCTCACCATCATCGGTTCCCTCGAACGCCCCACGGCAGGCGTAGTGCGGATCGCGGGGTTTGACGTGGCTGGGAGTGACGACGAGGAACTGGCGGCCCTGCGCGCACGGCACATCGGATTCGTCTTTCAGGAGTTCTTTCTGCTCGACGCGCTATCGGCTACCGAGAACGTCGCGCTCGGGCTTCTCTATTCGGGCGTTCCGGCCCAGGAAAGACGGTCACGCGCGGTGACAGCTCTGGAACGCGTTGGCCTCGGCCACCGCCTGGGGCACTGGCCAAACCAGCTCTCCGGAGGAGAGCGCCAGCGCGTCGCGATCGCACGCGCAATCGTCGGCGAGCCATCGGTCGTCCTTGCCGACGAGCCAACCGGCAACCTCGACTCGCAAAACGGCGCCCAAATCATGGACCTGCTCTGGGAGCTGCACGAGCTCGGCTCGACGCTCGTGATCGTCACGCACGACCACGAGATAGCCGAGTCTCTGCCGCGCCAGATAGAAGTGCGCGACGGGCGCGTAGTTCGCGACAGCGCTCACGAGCACATCGTCGGGGTGGGCTCATGAGCGCCGCTGCGGCTACTGGCGGCCGGCTTGCACCTAGCAAGATGCTCCCGATGGACGTCCTGCGCGCCGGTAGCCTCGGGCTACGAGCCCGCCGGGCCCGTGCCGCCCTCTCGGCGCTCGGCGTCGCGATTGGAATTGCCGCGTTGGTAGCCGTGCTCGGTATCAGCGCTTCGAGCCAAGCGAATCTGCTGAGCCAAATCGAACAACTCGGTACCAATCTGCTGACGGTCCAGCCGGGACAAACGCTGGGCTCCGGCAGCGCGTCGCTCCCGTCCTACGCCGAGCAGCGAATCCGCTCGATGCCGGGCGTTTACTCAACCTCCGCGACCTACTCAATAAGCAACGTAACCGTGCGACGCAACTCCTACGTCGATAGCGCGATCACCTCGGGCATCTCCGTGTACGCCGCCGACCGCTCCCTCCCAAGGACGCTCAGCGGCTCGATGGCAGCAGGCGAATTCATAAGCGCCGCAAACGAACGCTACCCCGTCGTCGTGCTCGGCGCTCTCGCCGCAGAACGCCTCGGTATCGGGAGCGTCACGGGCAACCAGCAAATTTACCTCTCGGGCCGCTGGTTCACCGTGATCGGAATCATGAAGCCGCTCACCCTCGCGTCGGAAATCAACACGTCAGCTCTGATCGGAGTGAAGGCTGCGCAAACCATCTACAAATCGGGTGAAGCGGCCAGCACCATCTATCTGCGAGCGAGCAACGATGCGATCAAGCGCGTCGACAGCCAACTGTCCGGGGCAGCGAACCCGGCGCACCCCAACGAAGTCAGCGTCTCGCGGCCCTCCGACGCGCTCGAAGCCAGGGCCGCAGCGAAAGGTGCGTTCACAGGGCTGCTGGTCGGGCTAGGCGCCGTCGCGCTTTTCGTCGGCGCAGTCGGGATCGCCAACGTGATGGTCATCAGCGTCCTCGAGCGGCGCTCGGAGATCGGGCTTCGCCGCGCGCTCGGCGCGACCGGCCACCACATCTCGATGCAGTTCATCACCGAATCACTGTTGCTTGCGCTGCTCGGCGGCATTGCCGGCGTCATCATCGGTTCGCTCGCGACCGTCGGCTACGCCGTGAGCGACAACCTACCGGCCCAGGTGCCGGCGATCGCGATATTCGGTGGAATCGCCGCCGCGATGGTCACCGGCGTGATCGCCGGCCTTTACCCGGCAGTTCGCGCGGCGCGGCTGTCCCCAACGCAAGCGCTCAAGACGGTATGAGCCGCGAGCACCCCGCCACGACCCGCACCAATCGGCGCCCGCCGCGGGTGAGAGAGGACGCCGCCGCCGCGTCGCGCCGGCGCGAAACAACAGACACGCTCCTGCACCTGTCAACCACGCTCGCCGCCACGGAAGGTGAACTGCTGGCGCGCCTCGAAGAAGTCATTGACGCAATTCCCGCCGCGCTCGACGCGGGAATGCGAATCGACGAGATCGCCCGCATCTTGGGATTCCCTCAGCGCCGCATTCGCCGGTGGGAGCGGATCCGTGCAACGCGCAGGTCGGCAGGACGAAAGTCGTGACATTCGCGACGGCCAGCGCCTGAGCCCCCTGGCATCCAAAGGCGAAGGGAGCTTCACTTTCGCGGCAGGCAAAGCGAGCGTCTCCGGCTCGAACAACGGCGCGATGAAGCTGTTTGACGCCGCGACGACAACCGTCAAGGTCAAGAATGCCGAAGGCGAAGGGAGTACCACGGTCAAGGCCGGCGCGTTCAGCTCGTTCGGGGTTGCTCCCGTCACGGCTGAACCGACTGCCGGGACGGGCTTCGAAGTCAAACTGACGGCCTGGGATCAGTGGCACAACGTGATCACGACCTATGCCCGCACGGCCGGCAAGAAGCTGGTCTTCACTGGCGCGGCGAACGCTCCCGCGGGAACTGAACCGAAGTACCGCAGCGCGGATCAGCCGAAGCCCCGGCCGACAGGCTCGAAGTTGAGGACCTCTGCCGGCCGGTAGTTCGCGCCGCTGTTTCGCAGGCACTTGAATTCCGCCTGTCGCTCAGCTTCCCTCAGTAGGTCGTCCATGATCCAGTCATCGCGGTGGACGATCAGGTCGTCGACGGCCACCCGCACCAGAAGTACGCCGTCAGTTGGCTCGACTCGGCGGGCGACGATGTCACGCGACGTACAGAAGTAGACGGCGTCGTCGTCCGTGGCGAGCTCGCCGCTCTTCTGCGAAGCGTCGGCAGCTGCCGACGTAGTGGCGTAACACAGCTCAACCGTTCCGTCGGCGGCCACCTCGATATCGAGGCGCGCGAGGACCTCTTCCGCCCGCGGGTTGGCCATTCGCTGACTCTATAGCGCAGGGGCCGGGCCCTCCACGTTGACCATCGCTTCTCGTGTTCGGGTCGGGCTCAGGGCGCGGCCGCCGCGGCGTCTAGCGCGCAGCGGCAGCGCTCGGTAGCCGTTGCTCCACCTACGCCGCGACGGCGGCTGCTTCGCGATCGACGCCGTCGAGCATCCGCCAGTTTCCCTCAAGGGCGGCGCGACCGGCCGCGACCATTCGGTCGTGTGTCTCACGGTCGCCTGCGTCAACCGCCCGCCTGATCAGCTCCCTCGCCTGCTCGGCGTGCTCGACGTCCAGTCGCGCATGCAGGCTGAAATATGCGCACGCAGCTGAGTCCTCCTGGTGTCCGTAGTGCTCGCCGAGCCCGGTCAGCTTCGTTTCGGAGATCGCGGGCTGGCTCGCCTCGATCACGTACATCGCGGCGAGCTGCTCCGGCAAGGTCTGCGGCGCGGTCCACGAGGCGGCCGCGGCAACGGTGTCGGGCGACGGCGCTGCGCGCGTGGAACCCATCGCATCCGCGAACTGATCCCACACGCCGACGTGTGAGGCCTCCTCGCGCGCGTGAGCAGCCAGACCAGCCCGCTCGCCGCCGTGGGCGGTCTCGGCGGCTTGGGCAGACAGGTCCGCCAACGCGACCACCAGGTGGCGGTACTGCGCCCCGTAATCCGCCAGCTCCTCGCCGGTCAGCTCACCGCGACTCCACCGCACGTAGAAAGGATGTTCGAGCACATCTACGCGAGCGCGCTCGGCGTCAAGACGGTCCAAGACATCCATCAGAAACCCCCCACGATCGACAATGGCGACAGACTAGTGCGCGATCGCGACGCTCGCCTCAGATCGCACAGACTGGGATCACGGGCGCGTCCCGTCGCGCCTTGTCCGTCGCGCCATCGAGGTGTCCGAGCAGGGTGTACGAGATGTGCGCCGGGTCAAGGTCGAGCGCTGAGGCGTCCCCGGCCGCCAGCCGCTCAATCAACGCCTTCGAGGCGAGCGCCCGTCCGCCCGACGCGCAAGCCTCGATGCGGGCCGTCTCGTTCACCTCGTCGCCCAGGCCCGTGACCTCGGTGCGGCCGGGCGTGACGATCTGGCCGACGTAGAGCGTCGCGCCCCAGTGCAGCCCGAAACGCATCACGAGGTCGCCGGCGGCCAGCCCGCTGTCTACGGCGACCCGCGGCATCGCCGCCCGCAGCGCGCGGCACGCCTCGATGCACGAACGGGCCGCCGCCGACTCGGACCCTGCGGTCTCGGCGAGGAAGAAAGCGACCGACCCGTCGCCGGCGTGGCGGCCCACGACGCCGCCGGCCTCGATCACGCAGGTATCGGCGGCGCGCGCCAGGTGCCTCCCCAACTCGAAGTAGGTCGCGCTCGAGAGGCGCCGCGAGAGCGGGGTCGACGAATCGACATCGCCGAAGAGAATCGCGGCCGGCCGCCGATCCGCCCCGGCCACCCGCCCCATGCGCTCGAAGTGCTCGAGGTCGCCGAGCGCCGTCATCCGCGCGAGCGTCGCCATGCCCACCGCGGGCTTGTTGATCAGCGCGAAGCCGTTCGGGGCGCCGTCGCTGGCGCGGAGCGTTTGCAGCACGCACCGAATCTCGACCGGCAGCGGCGTCGCGCCGCCGTAGATCGCGCTCAGCACGTACTCCCAGGCGCCTGGAACGCCGGCGGGCTCCCCGATCTCGTCCACCAGCCCGGAGAGTCGCTCGTCGACGAGCGCGCGCAGAGCCTCGCGGTCGCGGCCGACGGCCTCAAGGAGCCACGGGCCGTTCTGTTCGAATCCGCGGTGCACGACGTCCAGCGTGAAGTGCCCGCCGCTGTAGTTCATGCGCATCTCGACCGCTTCGCGACTGTAGATATGCGCGCCGAGCGGGACCGGCGCGAGGGCCGAGCCGGCGTCGTAGATCCGCCGGGCGTCGTCCGTCATGTAGACGTAACGCCACTGGTCGTCGAACAGTTCCGCCCAATGGCCGGAGCGGTTGAGCGCGAGCGCGAGCGCCGCAAGCTCCGGGTCGCGCGGCATCGGGCAGCTCTCGTCGCTCATCGCGGTCACTCTACGCGTGGGATGACCAGTCCGGCACGCGGCTTTGCGGCGATCACGCGTGCTCCGTCAGACAGTCACGCGATGGAGCCAACCGGGATCGAACCGGTGACCTCCTGCTTGCAAAGCAGGCGCTCTCCCAGCTGAGCTATGGCCCCGCGACCATCACTATAAGCACGCCGACACACTGGGCTGCACGTATTCACGCCTTCGTTCGCGCTGCACAGTGGCGCCCTGTCACGCCGGGCTCGCGCAGGTAGCCTTGGGGGCATGGGGGCAGCATCTGGTGGCGTAGGGGCGCCACACGATGGCTAGCTGCGCAGCGTGCGGCGCCGTCGTGCCGGTCGGCGACGGCTTCTGCGGGCAGTGCGGTGCTGTCCAGGAGCGCGTCTGCGCGGGCTGCGGCCAAGTGGTCAGGCCGACCGATCGATTCTGTCCGTCCTGCGGAACAGCTCTCGTAGAGGCGCCGGCCGCGCCGCCCGAACTCACGGTCCGCCGGCGCGCCGCCGGCGCCGAACGGCGCCTGGTCAGCGTGCTGTTCGCCGATCTCGTCGGATTCACCACGCTCTCGGAGACCCGCGATCCCGAGGACGTCAGAGCGCTGATGTCGCTCTACTTCGCCCGCTGCCGGGCGATCATCGAACGTCATGAAGGTGTCGTGGAGAAGTTCATCGGCGACGCCGTGATGGCCGTCTGGGGTGCACCGGTGGCGAAGGAGGACGACGCCGAGCGAGCCGTGCGCGCCGCCCTGGGTCTGACGCGGGCCGTGCAGGCGCTCGGCGAAGAGGTCGGGGTCGCGGACCTGCGCCTGCGCGTCGGCGTGCTTACGGGAACGGCTGCCGTCGGCGCCGCCGACTCCAAGGAGGGCATGATCCACGGAGACACGGTGAACACGGCCTCGCGGCTGCAGTCGATCGCGGAGCCCGGGACCGTCCTGGTCGACGACGTCACGCGCCGCACGACCGAAGCGGCGATCGCGTACGAGGATGGCGGCGTTCACGAGGTCAAGGGGCGGCGCAAGCCGGTCCACACCTGGGTCGCCCTGCGCGTCGTGGCGGGAGTCGGCGGGGCGCGGCGCAGCGCCGGGCTCGAGGCACCGCTCGCGGGACGAACACGCGAGCTGCAGGCGCTGATCGTCCTCGGCGAGCGCAGCGCGAGCGAGGGGTGCGCGGTCCAGGCGACGGTCACCGGCGACGCCGGGTCCGGCAAGACGCGCCTGCTGTGGGAGTACTTCAAGTACGTCGACGGCATCGGCGCCGAGCGCTGGTGGCTGCAGGGTCGCTGCCCGTCCTACGGAGACGGCCTGGCCTATGCCGCACTCGCGGAAATGATCCGCGGGCGCGCCGGGATCGGCGAGGAGGACGACCCGAACACGGCGCGCACGAAGCTGCGATCGACGGTTGAGCAGTTCGTCACCGATGAGCGCGAGCGCTCGCTCGTGCTGCCGCGGCTCGCCCACCTGTTGGGTCTCGAGCATCGCAACGTCAGCGAGCCGGCGGACCTGTTCAGCGGTTGGCGCCTGTTCATCGAGCGGGTCGCCGCGACCGACCCGGTGGTGATGGTCTTCGAGGACATGCACCGCGCGCCGCGCGGGCTGCTCGACTTCATCGACTACCTGCTCGAGTGGTCGCGAGAGCTGCCGATCCTCGTCGTCTGCCTCGCGCGTGAGGTGCCCGGCGAGCGGCCCGAGCGCGGCGAGGCGATCACGCTCGAGCCGCTCGACCTGGCCGAGATGCGGGAGCTGCTCGCCGGCCTGGTGCCCGGCCTGCCGGAGGACGTGGCAGGCCGGATCGTCGAGCAGTCCGAGGGGATCCCGCTCTACGCGGTCGAGACGGTGCTGATGCTGCTCGACCGCGGCATGCTCGTGCGCGAGGGCGCGCGATACGCGCCGGCGGCGGCGATCGGCCGTCTCGACGTGCCCGAGAGCCTGCAGGCGCTCGCGGCCTCGCGGCTTGACAACCTCAGCCGCGGCGAGCGCGAGCTGCTGCAGGACGCCGCGGTGCTGGGCATCTCGTTCACGCCGGAGGCGCTGGCCGCCGTGAGCGGCCTGCCGGTGGAGGCACTCGCCGAGCCTCTCGAGTCCCTGGTGACCAAGCAGTTCCTGGCCCGTGACGACGGCGAACACCTCACCGTCGCGGGCCAGTACCGCTTCCTGCAGGCACTCCTGCGCAACGTCGCGCTGAACACACTCTCGCGGCACGCCCGGCGGGCACTGCACCTCGCCGCCGCGGCGTACCTGCACTCGCTCCCGGACCGCTCCGGCGAGTCGGCGGAGGTCGAGGCGAGCCACCTGCTCGACGCCGTCGCGCTCGACCCGGACGCCGCGGACGCCGACGAGATTCGCGCCGCGGCGCGGGAGCAGCTCGCGGTCGCCGGCGAACGGACTGGTTCGCTGGCCCTGCCCGACGCCGCGCGAAGCTACTTCGAACAGGCCGCTGACCTTGCGAACGACCCCGCGCAGCGCGCGCACCTGCTCGCCGAAGCGGGCGTCGCGGCAACCCGCTCGGGGAACACGGATCAGGCGCACCGGCTGCTCGGCGAGGCGATCGCGGGCTTCGAGCGCCTCGGCCAGGGCGCCGAGGCGGCGAGGACGCAGGCGCTGCTCGCCGACGTACTGATCGCCGAGCTGCGGCTCGACGACGCCGCCGCGCTGATGGACGCGGTGCGCGAGTCGATCAGTGACGCGGCAGTCCTCGCGGAGCTCGCCGCGCGGCGAGCCCGCGTCGCCCTGTTGGCCGGGGACTACGATCGCGCCTACAAGGAGTCCGAGGCGGCGCTCGCGATCGCCGATCCGGCGGGCATGCGTGCCGTCGTCGCGAATGCCCAGGCGACCAAGGCGCAGACGCTGTTTGACCAGTGCCGCCTGACCGAGGCCGTGGCGCTCTGCACGCTCGCGCTCGAGATCGGGCTCGAAGCCGAGCTGGCCGACCAGGCTCTGCGGGCATACAACAACCTCGCCTACTACAGATTGCAGGGCGGACTTCCCGAGCAGGCCGTCGAGCTGCTCGACGCGGGCATCGAGCTGGCCCGCGAGCGCGGCGACCGGCTCTGGGAACGCGACCTGATCAGCCAGCGGATCTCGGTGCGCGCGTACGCGGGCGAATGGGATCTGGCCCTCGCCGAAGGAGACGCCCTGCGTGAACGCGAAGCCGACATGGCCGAGCGCGTCGCTTGGCAGATGCGTCCGCTGATTCTCGCGGCGCGCGGCGACCACGCCGCCCTGCACGAATGGCTCGAGCGCGAGCTGCCGACCTCGTCCGAGTGGTACGAACAGTCCGTCGACGAGGCCGCCGCCCGGTCCGTGGCGCTGCGTGCGGTCGGCCGGGCAGCGCAGGCCGGCGAGCTGGCCCAGTCGGTCTGGGCGGAGATCCGCAATACCGGTCGTGTCACGAGCGACGTCGCCCTTTACCTCTGTGACCTCGTCGACGGCATGCTCGAGGACGGCCACGCGGCGCTGATGCGCGAAGTGCTGTCCGCCGGTTCGGGACCGCACCCGCTGCCCGCCGTCCGCGGCCAGCTCGCGTGGGCGAGCGGCCTGCTGCGGCTCCGCGAAGGCGACCCGGGAGCGGCGCTCGAGGAGCTCGCGAGCGCTGTCGAGCTCCTGCGCCCCGTAAGCCACCCGTATGCGCTCGCCCGCGCACTCCTGGACCACGGCGAGTGCCTGTCGCGCCTGGGAAGGTATGTTGCCGCCGAGGCTTCGCTGCGCGAGGCAGCGGCAATCTACGCGGACCTCGGCGCCGGGCCCGGAGTCGCCCGCGCCGAGCGCGCGCTCGCCGCTGCGGCGCTTGGCGGCGGCGTCGCGGGTTCGACCCCATAAGCGCGCCGTAGCCGTTATTCTCGCCGCGCATATGTCAAGGCCGCCGACGGCCGGAACTTCGCGCATGGGGGGAACATGAGCCAAACACTTCACGCAGGACGCCGCGCGCTCGTTGCCGCAGTAGCGCTGGCCGCGCTCGCCACGCCGGTTGCCGCCATGGCGGCGGATCATGTCGGCTCTGCCCGGATCGACGGGGCGCCGGCCTGCATCGCCGGGACCGGTTACTACGCGACCGTCGCCGGCCGCGGTGTCAGGTCCGTGACACTGGTGCTCGACGGCCGCCGCATCCGGACGATCTACCGCCGCGATCGCGCGGGCGCCTTCCGTGCGCGGGTGTCGCTCACCGCCGGCCGGGCTCATCGCCTCGAGGTGATCGTCAGGCTCACGGGCGCCCGCGGTGTGCGCACCGAGAAGGCTCAGCTGACGCTCGCGCGCTGCGAGGCGAAAATCAGGAAAGTCACGCCGACGGAAGCGGCGCAGTCACCGGCACCAAGCTTCACCGGCTGACGCGCTCAGCCGCGCCAATGGCATCAGGGTCGCAACGCCGCGGTGTCGCGTATGCGGCGTGCGTCGTTGCGGCCTCGTTCGCGTGGCTCGCGGGCCCCTGGGCTTCGCCGGCGGCAGCCGCGCGGGGAGTCGAACGGCGCCTTTCGAACGAACGGACGACGACGATCTGGGCGTACGGGCTCGAACGGGCCGCAGTGCGTGTGGCGCCGCGTCCCCGCGCACGGAGGATCGACCGGGTCGTACTCGAAAACGGCGACGGCTTTCCAGAGATCTACGTGCTGCTTGCCGAATACCGGTCACCGAGCGGGGCGAGCTGGCTGCGGATCCGGCTCCCTGGACGCCCTAACGGGCGCACCGGTTGGGTTCGCAGCGAGGCGCTCGGGTCATATGAGATAACGCACTGGGTGCTCCGCGTGAACCTCGCGGCCCGGCGCCTGACGGCCGTCTTCGACGGACGGGTGCGCTTTCGCGCGCCGGTCGGCATCGGCAAGCCGAGCACGCCCACGCCGACCGGGCACTTCTGGATCACCGAGCGAATTCCGGTCGCGAACCCGACGAGCCCCTATTGGCCGTATGTGCTCGGCACCTCTGACTACTCGACCCTGACGGACTGGCCGGGCGGCGGTGAGGTCGGGATCCACGGCGACTTTGGCGAACCGAACCGGATCCCGGGCGATCCGTCGCACGGCTGCATCCGGATGCTCCCCGGAGACGTCGGCTGGCTGGCACGGCACGTCACGCTCGGCACGCCCGTCTTGATCGTGCGCGGCTAGCCGCCGCCCGCGAGTGCTACGCGGACGTCGAAAGGGCCCCGGCGGGCAGGATGTAGCGCGCCGGGTTCTTGGGAGGCGCCGTGCCTTCGGCGCTGAACAGGGAGCCGTAGAGACCACGATTCTTCGACGATGTGCTCGCGGCCTCGGGGACGCCCGCCGAGGCGATGATCCAGGCGAGGATCGCCACCGCGTCGGCGCCCTCGGCGAGGATCGCTGCCCGGTCGACTACGTAGCCGCCGTTCCGGTGCGGGCGGGCAAGACGCACTACGACCTCGCGGACCGCGTCATCGTCGATCGGGTCGCTGACCACGGGCGTGTCTGCCCGGTCCGGGAACTCGTCGCTCTCACCGAAGTCAGGCATCGGTGCCCGCCCCCGGGTCGCCGCCGGCGTTCACGGTCGCGCCCTGGGCCTCGTTCTCGGCCTTCTGGCGGCGCGTGTCGGCTTCGGAGCTCACACGGCGTGCCTCGTTCTCGGCGTTCTGGCGTCGCGTGTCGGCTTCGGAGGTCACACGGCGTGCCTCGTTCTCGGCGTTCTGGCGTCGAGCGCTCGATTCCGCGTCCTGGCGCCGGGCCTCGTTGATCGCTGCCTGGCTGGTCGGCGCGGCGTCAGCCGCGGCGTCCTCCGGGGAGGAGGAGCTGCGCGGGGTTCGTTTGAAGATGCTCATTGGCTGCTCCTGCGGCTCGGCTGTAGCGGGCTCAGGCCTGCACCGGTTCGCGCGTCGTCGTCGGCTCGGACATCACGAGGCCCGCGCCGCCGCAGACGTGCTGGGCGGCTCGCGCCGCGTCCCTGTGCGAGGCGAACCCCGTCGAGTGGGCGAGGCTCTGCCCGTCGCCGCGGATGATCTCCCAGTGGTATTCGCCGCCGTTGTCTCTGTAGACGGCGAATGCGGGAGCGGTCCCGTCGCGGCCTGAGCGCACGGCGCGCGTCGGCACAGCAGCGAGGTCGACCTTCTTTGTTGCGGTGGCCATGGCCGACCGCCTCTCTGCCCCTCTGAAAAAGTGTCGGCCCGCGAGCGAGAAGAGCTGGGGCTCGCGGGACGTGTGTCAACGGTACCAGAATTCCGATTCCCAAACTCGGAATTGCGCGATTCGATCCGTCTTGTAATGAACGGCAAGTACAGTCGCTGCGGTGAGCGGATCCGCACGCAAGCTTCGGCGCGCCCGGCGCTGAACCATGGGCGCCGCCACTGCACAGGTCGTTGCCTTCGGTGTCGGGGTCACCATCAGCCCGCTCGCGATCATCGCGGTGACACTGCTTCTCGGCGGCGCCCACGGGCGGTTGACCGCGGGTGTCTTTGTCGCCGCGTGGGCACTTGGCCTGATCGTGCTCGGGACGCTCGTGCTGCTGATCGCGGACGGCGCGAACGCCGCGCAGTCGGGCACGCCGGCGACCTGGGTCGGCGTGCTGAAGCTCGTGCTGGCGGCGCTCCTGCTCTGGGTCGCAGGGCGCCAGTGGCGCGGGCGTCCAGGCTCCGAGGCGCAGGCGGAGCTCCCCGGCTGGATGGAGAGCGTGGAGTCCTTCACGCCGGCGAAGGCGGCGACGAGCGCGCTGCTGTTCGCGACCGTCAAGCCAAAGAACCTGCTGCTCACGATCGGCGCGGCGACAGCGATCGCCGAGACCGGCGCGACGAGCGCCCAGCAGGCCGCGGCCCTGCTCGTGTTCGTCGTGATCGGGACGCTCGGACCCGCGCTGCCACTCGTCGTCTACCTGCTGGCGCGTGATCGCGCCTCGGCCGTCCTGACCGAGATGCGTGACTGGATGGTGCGCGAGAACACGACGGTGATCGTCGTCCTGTGCGTCGTGATCGCCGCCAAGCTCGTCGGCGACGGGCTCGCAACGCTCACCGGCTGAAAGTCTGGACCGCTGCGGCGAGCGCCGCTACTCGAGGCCGAGCTGCTCCTGGCCCGGCTGCGCCTGCTCGTCGGGATGCGGCGCGCTGTGCTCCTCGGGGAGCTCCATGACCGTGCTCATGTCGAACTCGACGGTCTCCTGCGGCAGTGCGTCGGGTGCACCTTGGACGCCGGGATGCTCCTCGTAGACCGCGTGCTCATCGAAGATGGCCGGCGAATCCTCGGCGTAGGGCGCCTCGCCTGTCGGGTCGACCTGAACCGGCTCGAGCGCTTCGCGCTCCTCGAGCGCGACCTGCTGCGGGTCGGCGCCGTTGCGCAGCTTGAGCTCGAGGTGTTCCCGAATCGCCTCGTCGAGCAGTCCCATCCTCCGGGAAAGATATCGCGCGCGGCCATTGCGCTCGCGCTCTAGAATCCTCGAGCGGGCTGCGATCGGCACCCGCGATTGCCCGGGGCTATAGCTCAGCTGGGAGAGCGCCTGAATCGCACTCAGGAGGTCGGGGGTTCGAATCCCCCTAGCTCCACTCGGAGCGATCCGCTGCGGCGGACCGGTTCGAGTGGCGTCCGTCGTCGGGCAGTCAGTCCGCCCGGGCCGGCCCCTCACCAGCCCCGGGTGCCTGGTCCTCCCTTGAACGGGCCTTCGATCTCGGGCGTGATCCAGCCGCCGTAGAAGTCGCCCTCCTGGGCCGAGACGGCTACGCCGTCGATCGTGCAGGTGTCCATTCGCGAGGGGTAGAACGCCACCGCCCCGGCCAGCGGGGCGTACTGCGCGGTCGGCTGCTCATAGGTCCAGGCGGCGCGCTCTGCCCGCAGTTCGCCGGCCGTCACGTCCAGGTAGCTGGCAAGGCCCTTGAACTCGCAGAAGCTCTGCGGTCCGCCGGAGGGCGTGAGCACGCCGGCCGCGATGTCCTCGCGGGGAATGTAGTAGACGGGCGGGTGGCTGGTCTCCAGGACGCGCAGCGCGCGGCTGCTGTCGGCGATCACGATGTCCGCGAGAACGACCTGGACGCGGCGTGAGGATGCTTCGAGGCGTGGCGGTCGGGGGTAGTCCCAGACCGACTCGGCCACGGAGCGCCGTCAGTCCTTGACGATCGGGACGATTTCGCGGCCCAGCGGCAGCAGCGAGATCGGGACCATTTTGAACGAGGCGATGCCCAGCGGGATGCCGATGATCGTGATGCACAGCAGCACGCCGGCGATGATCTGCTCGATCGCCAGCCACCAGCCGGCGAAGATGAACCAGATCACGTTGCCGATCGCCGAGCCGGCGCCGGCGTCGGCGCGGCGCTGGACGGTGCGCCCGAAGGGCCAGAGCGCGTACATCCCGATCCGGAACGAAGCGATCCCGAACGGGATCGTGATGATCAGGATGCAGGCGATGATCCCCGCCAGGAAGTAGCCGATCGCGAGCCAGATGCCCGCGAGCACGAGCCAGATCAGGTTCAGGATGACGGTGAGGGGCGACTGAGAGGTGTCCATGGCCACGGAGTCTACGCACCCCCACCCCCGCCGCGAG
Source organism: uncultured Solirubrobacteraceae bacterium (assembly GCA_963699425.1). Classification (GTDB taxonomy): domain Bacteria; phylum Actinomycetota; class Thermoleophilia; order Solirubrobacterales; family Solirubrobacteraceae; genus Palsa-744. The sequence goes on from CAVOTS010000001.1 coordinate 700,833, forward strand.
TGCGCCCGGAGGGAATCGAACCCTCGGCCTGCGGCTTGAAAGACCGCTGCTCTTTGGCTCCCCGAAGAGAACCGTTGACCACTGAGCTACGGGCGCATTGGCGGACGGCTGGCCGTCCGACGTCCGTAATGAAAGCATGAGTTGGCGCGGGTCGCCAGGTAGAGGTTGCCGATCACTCCAGCGCGAAGACCCGCCGCGCGTTCCCGTCGAGAAACAGCTCGCGGCTCTCCGCGTCGAGCTCGAGCGCGTCGAGGCCGGCGAGGGCCTGCGCCGGCGAGAGCATCGGATGGTTGCTGCCGAACAGCACCTTGCGCCTGCCCGAACGCGAGCGCATGTACGCGACCAGCTCGTCTGGCAGGCGCGTGAGCGCGTAGGCCGACGTGTCGATGTACACGTTCTCGTGCTTGCGCGCGACGGCGACCATCTCCTCGGTCCACGGGTAGCCGACGTGCCCGCCGACGATCACCAGGTCCGGGAAGTCGATCGCGATCTGGTCGATGTAGGGGATCGGCCTGCCCGGCTCGGACGGCCGCAGCGGGCCGGTGTGCCCTACCTGCGTGCAGAACGGGATGCCCAGTTCGACGCACTCGGTGTAGAGCGGATAGAAGCGCCGGTCGGTCGGCGGCACCTCCCACAGCCAGGGCAGCATGCGCAGTGCGACGAAACCTTCGTCCCGGACCAGGCGGCGCAGCTCGCGGACCGCTGCGACCGGGCGCTCGAGCGCGAGGGCCGCGGCGCCGGCGAAACGGTCGGGATGGGCGGCGACCCATTCGGCGACCCGCTCGTTCGGGACCAGCGGCCCGCGCGGGCCATGCCACGCGGTGATCACCGCGCGCTGGACGCCGGCTTCGTCCATCGCCGCGAGCGTCGCCTCGATCGGCGGCTCCTGCGCGGGGATGTTGCCGCCGGTCCAGCGCAGCAGCGGCGCAAGAAAGTCCTGCGCGAGCAGCTCGCGTGTCGGGTGCTGCAGCCAGGCGTCGACGGTCATCGGCGCGCGATCATCGCGATCGGGCCGCCCCTGACGATCGCGTCCGCGGGCAGCTGGTCGCCGGGGATCCCGAGTCCGTCGCAGCCTGCGCCCGTGCAGGAGTGGTAGATCGGGCGAAACCCGAGCAGCTGCGGGATCGTGACGATCCGGTAGCCGCGCGCACGCAGCGCCGGGATGATCGTGCGGTAGGCGGCGAGGGTCTCGCCGCGGTAGCCGCCGCCGTCGTGGGAGAGGATGATCGACCCCGGCTGGACCTGTGCGAGCACCCGCGAGATGATCTTCGACGTTCCCGGCGTGGACCAGTCGACGGGGTCGACGTCCCAGAGGATCGTCGCCATCCCCAGCGACCGCGCAACGCCGACGACGTTGCTGTCGATCGCGCCGTACGGCGGGCGGAACAGGCACGGCGTGTATCCCGTCAGTTCACGGATCCGCGCCTGGTCGCTGCCGAGCTCCCAGCGCACGTGGCCGTAGGTCACGAGGTCGGGATGCGTCCAGGTGTGGTCGCCGAGAACGTCCCCGGCGTGCAGCTCGCGCAGCAGCACTGAGCGATAGCCGCTGGAGATCTGCTCGCCGATCATGAAGAACGTCGCGTTGACGTGCAGCTGTTCGAGCATTGCCACGAACTGCGGGGTGTCCTGCCAGGGCCCGTCGTCGAACCCGATCGCGACCTCGCGCACCGAGGGCCCCTGGCTGTGCTGTTGACCGTCGCTCCGGCAGCCGACGATGCGGAACAGCGGCGGGGCCGACAGCGGCGTCGCGACCGGCGGCCGGGCGGACGCGGGCGCCGTCCGCGTCGGGGCGATGCCCAGCACCGTGAGCGTGACCGTCAGCGCGATGATCCCGGCGAGCCGCACGATTCCCATGACGCAGACGCTAGTCGCTGCGCGGGCGGCAGGTGAACGGGTGCGCCTCTCCGTACGATGCCGCCATGGGACGGCTGGTTGCGGCTCTCGACCAGGGAACCGGAAGTACACGCCTCGTGCTCTTCGACGAGCACGGCAGGGCCGTCGCCGCGGCGCAGGAGGAGCACCGCCAGCATCATCCGGCACCCGGGCTCGTCGAGCACGATCCCCGCGAAATCGTTGCCCGCACGCATTCGGTTGCCGCTGCCGCGCTCGCGCAGGCGGGTGCCAAGGCGCGCGACGTCGCCGCGCTCGGGATCACGAACCAGCGCGAGACGGTGGTCATCTGGGACCGCGAGACCGGCGAGCCGGTGCACAACGCGATCGTCTGGCAGGACACGCGCACCGCGGCGCTGATCGAGCGCCTGGCGGACGATGCCGGCCCCGATGTCCTGCGCGAGCAGACCGGCCTGCCGCTGTCGACCTACTTCTCGGGACCGAAGCTGACCTGGCTGATCGAGAACGAGGGGCTCGCCGCGCGCGCCGCCGCCGGCGAACTGCTCTGCGGCACGATCGACTGCTGGCTGCTTTGGTGCCTGACCGGGGGGACGCAGTCGGGCGTGCACGCGACCGACCTGACGAACGCGTCGCGGACGCTGCTGATGGACCTGCGCAGCGGCGCCTGGCATCGGCCGGCGCTCGAGCTGATGGGCATCCCGGAGGCGATGCTGCCCCGGATTCGCGCGTCGGGCGCCCGCTACGGAACGGTCGCTGAGGGGCCACTGACCGGCGTTGCTGTCTGCGCGCTCGTCGGCGACCAGCAGGCCGCTCTGTGGGGCCAGGACTGCCGGCGCGCGGGAGAGGCCAAGTGCACGTACGGCACGGGGGCCTTTCTGTTGCAGCACTCGGGCCGCGAGGTGATTCACGACCGCGCGCTGCTCGCGACCGCCGCGGCGACGCTCGAGGGCGAGCCGGCGGCGTTCGCGCTGGAGGGGTCGATTGCCGACGCCGGCTCGGCCGTGCGCTGGCTGCGCGACGGTCTCGGCTTGATCGCGCAGGCGGGCGACGTCGAGCAGCTCGCCGCCTCGGTCCCGGACAACGGCGGCGTCTATTTCGTGCCTGCCTTCTCCGGGCTGTTCGCTCCCTACTGGCGAAGCGACGCGCGCGGCACGATCGTCGGGCTGACCGCGTTCGCGAACGCCGGGCACCTCGCCCGCGCCACGCTCGAGGGCGTCGCCTGGCAGGTTCGCGATGTGCTCGACGGCGCCGTCGCGGCGACCGGCACCCCCTGCGCGGAGCTGCGCGTCGACGGCGGGATGACCGTCGATGACCTGCTGCTCCAGATCCAGGCCGACGTGCTGGGCGTCCCGGTTCGCCGCGGCGCCGAGCGCGAAGCGACAGCCCTGGGTGCCGCGCTGATCGCCGGTGCGGTCGCCGGCGTCTACGACGCGCAGTTCGCGCGCGAGGGCGACGGCGGGTGCTTCGAGCCCGCCGCCGACGCCGCGTGGCGCGAGCGCGAGGGCGCTCGCTGGCGGGCAGCCGTCGAGCGCGCCGTCGGTTGGGCCTGAGGGCGCCCGGCGCCCCGCCTCGCGGCAGGACGCCGGCGCCCTGCCGGGCTCAGCTGCCCTGCCCCCAGGGGAGCAGGTAGGCCCGGTAGGTGTTCACGCCCTGGGGGAAGGCTGCGTTGAACACCAGTTGGCCGGTCGGGCTGAACTCCGAGAAGTAGGGCAACGCACCCCAGCCGACGAACAGGTCGCCGTTGTCTGCGGTCTGCGCGTTGCCCTGAGACGCTGCGACGAGTCCCTCGGGTTGGTCGATCGAGGAGACCAGCGTCGCGACGTGCGTGCTCTGGTTCAGCTGGATGGTGTCGACCCGGCTCGTCGGGAACTGCGCGATCCCCGCCGACTCGTTGTCGAACACGGTGTACTCGTTGTTGCCGATCGCCTCCGGGTCGTGCTGCCAGGCGAAGAGCTGGCCGGCATTGTTGAGCGACTGGCCCGGGCCCGCCTGCACCTGGAACGAGCTCTCCTTGCCGCCGAGTCGCCAGATGATGTTGCCGTTCTTGAGGTTGACCTTGTAGGTCGTCCACGTGTCACGGGCGTCGATCAGCAGGTTGCCGTCGGTGTCGAGGTGCACGGCGTTGATGTGGAACCAGTCCCACGGCGTGCCCGGCGAGGCCGGCAGCGGCTGGTAGCTGTCGGAGAACGGCACGTGGTCGGCGCTGTTCCACTGGAAGAGCACCTTGCCCGACGGGATCGCCAGCTCCTGTACGACCCCGTTGATGACCTCCTGGTTCGGCGCACCGCCGATCGAGGTCAGGTCCTCCGTCGCCGTGGTGTACGAGAGCACCAGCGCCGTGTTCCACGGCGTGATCAGGAACTCGTGGCCGTCGGTCGTCAGGCCGTTGCCTGCTTTGAGAGCCGCGATCTGCTTGTAGCGGTCGTTGTAGATGTAGTCGGTGCCGTCAGACAGGCTGCCCAGGCCCGTGCCCTGCCACCAGGTCAGGACCGGTTTGCTCCTGTACGTCTGGGTGCGGAAGTCCGCGGCGGTCTGGCCGCTCGGGATCGGGTGGAACCAGTCGATCGAGCCGTTGGCGTTGAGGATCTCCGGGCCGTTGGCGTAGTTGGCGGTGTCGCCGGTGGGGGTGATGAAGATGCTGTCACTGCTGTTGCCGACGACGGCGCCGTTCGGGCTGAGCACCGAGACCGGGGGCGGCTCGAGACCAGCCTGGGCGTGAGCGGCCGGCGCGGCTGCCAGCGCGAACGCGGCGAACAGTCCGCCGAGCAGCGCCAGGAGCCAGTTGCGGGATGTGAGTCGTAGCTGCACTTTTGTCTCCTCGTGGGGTGTTTGATGTGGGGGATCCGCGCCGACCGCGGCGTTGCCGGCCAGCACGGTTTGCGGCACGCTAGCACAATCCTCATAAAGTCGATGGACTTTATCCAGTTAGTAACGCGGTATCCCCGCCGCGCCCCGCAGGGCGTGCTCGGACAGGCCCTTGTCGGCGTCGGCCGCTAGGGCGTCAGGACGATCTTCAGTGCCTCACGCCGGTCGTAGACGCGCGTAGGCCTCGGCGGCCTCGTCGAGCGCATGTGATGCGTGACGAGCGGCGCGGGATCCAGTTGCCCGGCGGACATCATCGCGAGCACCGGGTCGACGTGGGCGATGACGTTGGCGTGGCCGCCGCGCAGCGTGATCGCCTTCAGCCACAACAGTCCCATGTGGACCTCGGCACGCTCGGCGTAGACGCCGATGCACTGGATCCGCGCCGGCTTCACGCGTCAGGCGGATCGCCATGTCCAGCGCGCGGGGATCGCCGACGGCGTCGACGCAGAGATCGGCGCCGCGGCCTTCGGTCGCCGCGCGCACGGCCGCCTTCGGGGTCCTCCTCGGTCAGGTGGACGGCCTCGCGCGCCGAACTGCGCGGGCGATCGCGAGGCGCTCGGCGAACAGTGTCGATCGCGATCACGCGGGCCGCGCCGAGCGCGCGGGCCGCCTGGACGGCGCACAGGCCGACCGGCCCGAGGCCGAGCACAGCGACGGCGTCGCCGGCCGCATGCCGCCGGCGGCAGCCGCGTGGAAACCCGTGCCCATGACGTCGCCGGCGAACAGCGCCACGTCGTCGCTCATGCCCTCGGGTACCGTGCGCAGGTCAGGTCGGCCTGCGGAACAGCGCCATCTCGGCCTGGGTGCCCTGCAGCGAGCCGAGCGTCGCGCCGTGGCCGAAGGTGCGCGAGTGTACGCAGCGGTGGAAGAGGGCGCGGCGGCAGAAGAAGCACTCCCCGCAGGCCGACCTGGAAGCAGCCCAGGACACGGTCGCCGACGGCGACCGTGGTGACCCGTCGCCGACGGCGACGACGGTGCCGACGTACTCGTGGCCGATCGTGAAGCCCGGCTTCGATCTGGACGCGGCCGTGGTAGATGTGCAGGTCGGAGCCGCAGATGCCCGAGGCCTCGATGCGCACGATCGCGTCGGTCGCGTCGAGCAGCTCGGGCTCGGCGACGTCCTCGACGGCGATCACGCCGGGCGCCTGGAAGGTGACTGCGCGCACCGCCGGAGCCTATAGCCCGCGCCTCACGGCGTGCCCGACGGCGCCCCGCCGGTAAGGTGCCGCGGATGGAGGTCCAGGGCAAGCACGTCGTCGTCACCGGCGGCGCCGGCGGCATCGGACGCGCCCTCGTCGAGGCGTTCGCCGCCGCGGGGGCGCGCAGCGTCGTGCTCTCGGACCTCCAGACCGCCTCCGCCGCTGACGTGCTCGCGCGCAGCGGCGCGCTTGCGATCGACGCCGACGTGTCGACCGAGGCGGGAGTGCGCTCGCTGGTCGACCAGGCGCGCGAGGCCGCGGGTCCGATCGACATCTTCGTCTCCAACGCAGGCGTGCCTGGCGCCGCCGGCGGTCCCGAGAGCCCCGACGACTCATGGCAGCTCGGCTGGGACGTGAACGTGATGGCCCACGTATGGGCTTCCCGGCTGCTGCTCCCCGAGATGCTCGCGCGCGGCGAGGGGTACCTGGTCAACACGGCGTCGGCTGCGGGCCTGCTGACGCAGGTCTCGGCGCTGATCTACAGCGTCACCAAGCACGCCGCGGTCGCGCTCGCCGAGTGGCTGGCGATCGAATACGGCGGCAAGGGCGTGCGCGTGTCGTGCATCTGTCCCCAGGGCGTGCGGACCGCGATGTTCGAGGCGGCGCTCGAGGACCCCGCGAGTGCCGCTGCGCTGACCTCGAACGAGGTGCTCGAACCGTCGGACATCGCCCGGATCGTGCTCGACGGGATCCGCGACGAGCGGTTCCTGATCCTGCCGCACCCCGAGGTCGCGCGTTACATGCAGATGAAGGCGGCGAACCCCGAACGCTGGCAGGCCGGGATGCGCCGGCTGGCCGAGCGCGCCCGAGAAGGCGGCTAGCAGGTCCCCGAGTAGGCGGACGTCCCGGGGCCGGACGCGGCTTCGTCGACGACGCCCCCCGACGTTTCGCGCAGGATCGCGCCGAGGTGCACGACGTACCAGACCCCGCGCCAGGAGATCATCGACGCGATGCCGAAGGAGTGCTCGCCGCCCCGGTAGTCGTAGACGACGCGGGCGTTGGGCATCTCGTAGTAGCCGATCGAGTCGGCGCAGACGCCCGGGGCGATCCAGTGGGCGTAGCTGTCGACGACATGCACTTCCACGAGCTTCGCGCTCGCCGGATCGCCGGCCACTAGTTCGTGCGCCGCGGCGACGTCGAGCGAAATCGCCGAACAGGCGGTTTTCCCAGTCGCCGCCTGCGTTCGGGATTGCCTTGAGCTGTTCGTAGGCGCTGCGCGGAAAGATCGCCTGGCGGCCGAGACGTGCATCGTTCCTGACGACCGCATCCCAGAGCGAAGCCATCTGCGAACGGAAACGCGCACTTGTCGACGAGGGCACCGTTTGGGTCTGCGGCAGATGGCCTTCGGCTTCGCCGAGGTTGACCACGCGGCGTGGCCTGGCCGGCTTCGGGCGCCGGACCGCGGTGGTCGGGTGACTGGCCTTGGGCGGCGGCGCGGGCGCCGGTTCCGCCGGGTGCCGTGTGAGCAGGATGACGAGCAACGCCGCGACGACGATCAGCAGCATCACGATCACCTGTACGCGCCGGCGCCTGTCGACCACGGCGGCGAGGCTCTGGAGTGCTGCGCTGCCCGGGCGCCTACCATCGCCGGGCGAATGGCAAACCGGACTTCACGGGGCCGGACCCCGCGGATCGCGGCGGGCCTGGCGACAGCGCTCGTCGCGTGTGTGCTCGGAGCCTGCGGGGGATCGGGCGCGCAGGGCACGACTCGAACCACGGTGCGTTCGGCGCAGCCGGTCCGGCACCTGCCGCTGCCGCCGGCGCTGATCACGCGGGCGCCCGGGCCGCTCGGGTTGCGCTGGCAGACCGTCGCCTGGACGCGCGGCTACCCATCCGTCTGGGTGGCCGAGCGCGAAGGCGTGACGCTGATGCGGATCGACCAGCGCTACGCCCACCTGGACCTGCATGCCGGCTCGTGACGGCGGCCCCGAAGGCTGGCGGTTCGGCGACAAGGTCGAACCCAGCGAGCGCCGACGGATCATCGCGGCGTTCAACGGGGCATTCCGGCTCTCCTACACGGACACCGGCTTCGCCGCCGGAGGCCATGTGGCCGATCCGCTTCGCGCGGGTCTGGCCTCGGTCGTGACGTACACCAATGGCATCAGCGACATCGGCGCGTGGGGCATCGACGTTCCCTCCGCCGCGGTGCACGGTGACTCGGTCCTCCAGAACCAGACCCTGCTGCCGTCGACCGCGGCGCACCCGCGCGAACATCTCCGTCTGCGTCGTCGAGCTGCTGGGCGCGACGATCGGTGGCTGAATGGGTGGCCCGCTCGTCGCTCGGAATTCGACGCCCGCGGCGACCTGATCTGGGCGGCTGCCCGGGCGCCGTACCGGCGCAGATCTCGCCGCCGCGCAGATCGCCGCCGGCTCCGAGCGCGCCGATCGAGCTCGACATCAACCCGGACTGGGTAGCGGCTACGTGTCCTGCACCCGCGGCAGGAATCGCTCCGGTGCCGCTGATGGCCGGCCAGTACGGCATCGCCGGCGAATTCCTCGTCCCGTATA
>CAVOTS010000002.1:0-86542 GCA_963699425.1 uncultured Solirubrobacteraceae bacterium
GGAAAGCGCGCGGGAGAAACCAACCGTTGAAGCACTGGGAGAGGCGCCTCGCCGGCGCGGGGGAGGCAGTGAAGTACGGCGGGTAAGCAGAGTCGGGCAGCAGCTAATGTCCGCAAAGCTAAAGCTATACTTTGTTTATGGCTGACAACGTTGTAGCTCCGGACATTCGTGGCCTCGAGGCAGAGGCATACGGCCAAGGCGGTTTCTTCCGCGTGGACCAAGCGCGCAGCCGAGGCGTGAGCAGCCAACTTCTGCGGCACTACGTGCGCCAAGGTCGCTTCGACCACGTTCGCCGAGGCCTCTATCGCATCACCGGTTTTCCGCGCGAAGAGCACGACGCCGTTCGCGAGCGGTGGATGTCGGTCGGATCCGACGACGCCGTTGTCTCAAATACGAGCGCTCTCGCACTGCTGGATCTCAGCGACGTCATCCCGAACAGCGTGCACCTGCTGGTGCCGCGCCGGGCAAGGGGGCTCCGCAAGCCACCTGGGGTGACGCTGCACACACGCCCTGACAATGATGCGCCAGACGTCGTATGGCGCAAGGGGCTCCCGGTCACAGCGCCAGCTCGAACGCTCGTCGACGTTCTAAGAGAAGTTCAGCCTGAGCAAGCCGAACTCGCCCTCGCGCAAGCACTTCGCGACGGGCTCGTCACGGAGAACCGGCTTCGTGATGAAGCCGGGCGGCGAGGACGAACCCAGCTTCTCGACCGCCTCCTCGGACCTCAGCAGGCATGAGGTACTCGAGCTCCAGCGCATTTCGCGCGGCGCTGGACGACCGACTCAAGATGGCGTCGGCCGAGACGGGGCTCTCACTGATGCGGCTCCGCAAGCGCGTCGCCTTCGAGCTCTTTCTTCGCCGCCTCGTCATCGCCGCCCCAGATCGGTGGGTGCTCAAGGGCGCCCTTGCACTCGACTTCCGCGTCTCCGCGCCAACAAGGTCGACGAAGGATGTCGATATTGGTCGAGACGACGATGAGGAGGCGGCGGTCGAAGACCTCCTCGCGGCGCAGGAACTCTCGCTCGACGACCACTTCAGCTACGTCGTAATGCGATCTGAAAGCTTCGACGACAGCGACGCCTTCTCGGCTCTGCGCTTCAACGTCAAGGCGGAGCTTGCGGGGCGGACCTTCGACAGCTTCGTACTCGACGTCGCGTTCGTCGATCCGCTCCCGAGCCGCCCCGAGATCGTCCGAACTACGAGCTTCCTCTCATTCGCCGACATCGAGCAGGTCAGCATCCCGGCGGTTCCAATTCATGATCACCTTGCCGAGAAGGTCCACGCCTACACCCGCAAATATGCAGGCGGGCGCGCGAGCACCAGGCCCAAGGATCTAATCGACATCCTGCTGATTCAGGGCGCGGAACCACTAAGCGCCAGTGAGCTGCGCAACGCACTCGTCAGAACCTTCACGGCGCGGGGCACGCACGCGCTGCCCGATCGCCTGCCGGCACCGCCGCCCAGGTGGGCCGCTCCTTACGGACAGCTTGCCGCGGAGGTCGGGCTCGATCCCGCACTTGCCGTCGGCTACGAGGTCGCGGCAGGGCTGTTGGATCCGGTGCTGGACGGCTTGGCCCAGGGTGTCTGGAATAGCGAACTTTCGCGTTGGGTTGTCGATTAGCGCTAACCCCCGCCCGTGGCGGACAGACGTACCGGACCGGCCGCGATCCCCTGTTAGCTAGGCAAAGGGTCACTCGCGTATAGGTAGCAGGCGCGACGCTGCCCGCCTCCGGGCAGCGTCGCCATGTCGGGAAAAGCCGACATCCGGTATATATCGTGCGAACGTCCGCAAAAGTGGACATTCGCTCGTCGGGGTGCTAATGTCCGGATATGTCGACACTCCAGCCGCCTCCGAAACGTCCTCCAAAACCAACCCCCGACAAGCCATTCCGGCTCTACACCGCCGCTTCGGTGGGGCCAGCGATCCGGAGCTACCGCGAAGATGCCGGGCTGACCCAGCAAGAACTCGCCGATATGGCGGGCCTTAATCGAAGCTACCTCTCGGCGCTCGAATCGGGCAAGGAAACGGAGCAGATGCGGCGCGTGCTTCGCATCCTCAAGCTTCTCGGTGTGCGCGCCACGCTCAACAAGGCCGATTGGTAGTGCCCGACGAACTTGCGATCTGGCTGAATGATCTCCATGTCGCCTCAGTCGAGCGCGAGAGACAAGGCCGGCTGCGACTCACGTACACGCGCGACGCCCGCGACACATTCGACGGGGGCACGCCGCTGCTGTCAATCAACCTCCCACTTACCGGCGACCGCTACCCAAATCAACGGACACGAGCGTTCCTGGACGGCCTATTGCCGGAGGGGGATCCGCGCAACGCGATCGCCGCCGAGCTGGAACTCCCGTCCAGTGACATTTTCGGGTTGATCTCCGAGTTGGGGCGCGACTGTGCGGGCGCGCTTGTGATTCAGGACGCCGGCGCGGCACCTCCCCCGCCCGGGTCAACGAGCGCAGCTGAGCCCCTAGTGGAGTCAGACCTCGATGAGTTGGTCGCAAACCTTGGCGACGCGCCGCTCGGGGTCGATCGCAGCGTTCGCCTGTCACTTGCGGGCGTGCAGCAAAAGCTATTGCTAACTCGGCTCCCGGATGGCCGGTGGGGACGCCCCGCTGCCGGCGCACCCTCGACGCACATCTTGAAGCCGCAGATAGCCGCGCTGGAGCACACCGTTGAGAACGAGGCGTTCTGCATGACCGTCGCCCGCAACCTTGGCCTACCAGCGGCGACCGTTGAGACGCTTCGCGTCGGCGGGCGCGACGTTTTGGCGGTGGAGCGCTACGACAGGCGAGTCGCTTCGGACGGTTCGATTACGCGCATCCATCAAGAGGACGCTTGCCAAGCGCTTGGCTTGGCGCCGAGCCAGAAGTACGAGCAGAAGGGCGGCCCAACGCTACGTCGGATCGCAGGAGTGTTGGAAGGCTATGCGGACGCCGTATCCATTGACCGCTTCCTCGAGGCGGCGACCCTCAACGTCGCCCTGGGTAACTGCGACGCACACGGCAAGAATTTCTCGCTGCTGCACGCCGCGTCGGGACGCGTTGAACTCGCACCGCTCTACGATCTCCTTTGTACGCGCGTTTACGACGGGCTTGATCCGACCTTGGCGATGTACGTGGACTCTGTCCGGAAGGCCGACGATGTGACCGTTGCCCGGCTGGTCGCGGAGGCTGTCACCTGGGGCGTCCGCAGGGAGCACGCCCAGGACGTCGTGGATGGCACCGTGACCAACCTGCCCAAAGCGATCTCTGCGGCCGCCAGCGACAGACCCGACACGCCGAGCGATTTGATCGCCTTCGTCGAATCGCGCGTCGCGCGCCTCGCGATCGCATGAGTGAAATCGGCGGTAGTTCGCCGTCGCCTCGCCTCCTCGCATACTCCGCCAATCCGACCCCCGGTGGGTAGACAGGACGTCACTTCACAGATGCCAGGGCACCAGGCTCGACCTTCTCTGAGCCGGGCTCAGGTGCCGGCGTCTCGACGGCGCCGCCTTCCACGCGAACCCCGCGCGGCGAGGTACGCCTCCAGCAGTGGTTCAGGCCGCCCGAAGTATCGAGTTCGCGCCGTCAGCCCCAGCGGCGGGTGCCCTGTCGCTATTCGCTGCGCCGGAATCGCCGAGGCAAGTTCGGGCGAGGCATTCCAGGGCACTTGAACCCGAGGGCCGAACAGCGTGAGGCTCGTGCTACCGGGGAGCGCGGCCGATGGCGACAGGAGACCGCGGGCGCCCTGTTCGATCAGCCACTGTGCCTCGGCCTGGCACCGTTCATGGTCATCCTCAACGAGTGCCTCTGCCGGGAACCCCGCCTCGTCGGCAAGTTCGAACGTCCCGTAGTCAACGACCATTCCGCATGTGACGCGAAGCTGCCAGAGCGCTGAGCTGTAGTGCGCTGCCTCATCCTCGGCTTGCAGATTCTCGTGGCGGAGAACCTCCGCGAATGGTGCCTCTGCGTCTAGTGAAGCGTATTGCGTCGGTTCACTGCCGGCGCGGTTCCACCGCCCTGGCCTCCGATTCGGGTTTACCCAAAGCGGGACATCGTAGGACGTCACCCGGTACACGACGGATTCTCTCAGCTCGGTAAACGCCGGTGTGCTTCTCCTACGAGGCATATTGGTTACGCCCAGCCCTTGCGGCGCCAATCAGTTCGTCTTCCGCGTTGGGGTCATCGATCAGCGCGGCGGGACGCCGTCCGCCGAGGTCGCGCCGAGTTCGGTCAAACCAGGCGACGATGCCATCCTCATCCCAGTTGTGCCTCAAAATCGCGACGAGCCGAGCGAAGACGCGAAGGTTGCGCCGCGGCGTCCCGCCCGTTTGACGCCAGCGCGACAACGTACGACGATCGACCCCGATGAACCGCGCGATCGCCTTATCTGGCACATCCGGCAGCCACCGATCAAGATCCTCCAGGAGGGTCCGAGAGTCACCGGACGCTCCATCTACATGCTCGTCAATCGCATCGCGGACGACATGCCGAATGCGCTCCAGCGAGATCATCAGCCGGTCGCAGACGTCCAGGTCCCAAGCCTTGCCTTCAAGCTCATCTCGTATGTCAAGCAGCGAACCAGCAACGATGGCGAGCTGTTCCTTGTCGAAGTCCTCGGCCTCGAACCCGTACCTCAGATCCTTGAGCCGAGCAGAAATCTCAGCCCACCGCTCTTCAAATGAGCCGTCAGCCTCAGGGGATTCGCGGAGTTGTTCAATGGCTTCAATGAAGCCCCGCTGAAGGTCCTCAAGACTCTGGTCAAGCCGCCCGAGCCGCTCCTCGTAACTCTCGACGGTGGTCACGTGTCTCCTTCATGTCGTACATCGGGGACATCCGCGGGACATTATAGATCGGATCGCGGTCGCCGCGCGCAGCGAGCTGCTCGGGCAGCGCGGACCACGCCTGTCGGTCGTCGAGCGCCAGCTGTCGAACCGGGCGAGCGAGACGTGGTAGGCGTCGTGACCCTCTGTTGGACGAACAGGAGGTCAGAGTCCGAACCGCTCCTCCGCGACCAACGGGAGGACGTTCTCCGAACTGGAGACCCTCCCTGCTCAGTCAGTGATACAAACTGCGCCGATGGCCGCCGAGCACTCCACGACCGATCCCGACTCGGTTCCCGTCGGGCTGATGCCGGCGGAGTGGGAGCCCCACGAGGGATGCCTGATGGCTTGGCCCTCACGCCAAGACCTTTGGTCGGGCATGCTGACCATCGCCGAGGAGGAGTACGCGGGCGTGGCGAACGCGGTCGCGGACTTCGAGAAGCTGTGGATGGTCGTCACACCAGGAGCGAGCGGCCGGGCGCGACGCATGCTCACCGCCGGCGTCGAGCTGATCGAGCTCCCGATCGACGACTCGTGGCTGCGCGATGCTGGGCCGATCTTTGTGCGCAGCAGGGACGGAAGCCGCCGAGGCATCGACTTCCGTTTCAACTCGTGGGGCGAACGCTTTCTGCCCTTTGACCAGGACGCCCTGGTCGCCGAGCGAATCCTCGACCACCTCGGGATCGAGCGAGTCGAGTCCGAAATGGTGCTCGAGGGCGGATCGATCACCGTTGACGGCGAGGGGACCCTGATCACGACGGAACAGTGCCTGCTCAACCCGAACCGCAATGCGGGGATGTCCAAGGACCAGATCGAGGCCGAGCTGCGACGGACGCTCGGCGTCACGCGCGTCATCTGGCTGCCTTTCGGCGGCGCCGACGACGCCCATACCGACGGCCACGTCGACGGAGTGTGCGTGTTCTCCGAGCCGGGCACCGTGATTGTCCAAAGCTGCGAGGACCCCGCCCATCCGGACTACGGTCGGATGCGCGCCAACCGGGCAGTGCTCGACGCCAACGAGATCAACGTGATCGAGGTGCCGCTATATCCGTACAAGGATCTCGGCGGACACCGGACGTCGGTCAGCTACGTCAACTTCTACACCGCGAACGGCGCTGTCATCCTGCCGATCGCCGAGACCGCGATGGACGTGAGCGCCGTCGAGCTGCTTCGCTCCGCCTTCCCGAACCATGAGATCGTCCCCGTGCCGGCACGCTGCATCGCTCACGGCGGCGGCGGTGTGCACTGCATCACCCAGCAAGTCCCGGCGGAGTGAAGTTCGAGGATCAGCGCCAATGTTTCGTAGCCGTTGACGCGACGCACCGACAAAGCTCGGCCGCGGCTCAGGCAACGGACCCCCGGCACCCAACGGAAAGGTACGATCCGCTCGAGCGACATGACGGGAGCGCATATGCGACGAGGGTGTGCACTCGCGGCAGCGGTCTCGGTCGCCGCGCTGACGGTCGCTACGTCTGGATGCGGAGGTTCCTCTACTAAGACCAGTGTGGTCGAGCCAGCCGCATCCGTTCCCGGCCTCGGGGCTGGATGGGGGCAGTACAAGGTCCCTTCGCGTTCGATGGAACCAACGCTGTCGCTCGGCGAGACGGCATTGGTCCAGACGACCAGCGTCGAGCCGGCGGTTGGGGACATCATCGTCTTCCATCCCCCGGCGGGTACCGGCAACGGAAGCGGGGAAGGCGGCACCGAATGCGGCCTCCCGGACTACCGGCGCGGCTATGAAGCCTGCTCGCAGCCGAACCCGGGGGTCAGCGAAGCGCAATTCATCAGGCGGATCGTCGCCGGGCCCGGCGACACCCTCTCAATCGTTGACGGCTATCCAATTGTTAACGGTGAAAAGCAGTCAGAACCGTACGTCAAGGCGTGCACGGCTCAAACCGAGGAAGTCTGCAACTTCCCACACCCGATCAAGATTCCCCCTGGCTACTGGTTTGTACTCGGAGACAATCGCGGCGAATCCAACGACAGCCGGTTCTGGGGTCCCGTACCGACTAGCTCGATCATTGGAATCGTAAAGTGGTGCGGCGCCCGCGGCGACACATGTCAAGGAAGCTGACGGTATGTACGGGGCTCCACCGCAAGCATCTACTCGCTGCTTGCGAATCAGAGGGTCGCACGAAGCATTGCTTCTACGGCAGCGCTTTGATCTCCAGCCATTCCCGGTTGGTCGACTTGTCCTTCGCTCCGAGCGCGACGGGTTCCGCGGCTTGGCCGCCCGCAGCCATTTCCAAGAGGGCTGACGCGCCGTCTTCGAGACTCGACGGCACTTGCTTACCTTTCACGCCCTCAAACGTGACGCCGAAGGCGTCGACCATTCGGTCGACTACCGAATACGCGCCGATCATGGCACCGGTGATTTCAATTGGCACTTCCCCGCAGAGGATCCGGGCCACGGAGCCTCCCGTAGCCGGACTCAGGGCCAGCCCAACCGAAGGCACCGTTCCCTGCTTGATGAAGCCCAAATGCCCTTCGAGTGCGCTGAAGTTGATTTCCCCGGCGCCGGCACCGATCGACTGACATTTGATTCCCAGGTGACTCACCGGTTCGCACCCCGTCAGCGTGAGGTTCACGGTTATGGTATTGGCACCGGTATATTCGCCGGCATACGTGTTCTCGGAGCACTTGATCCGTGCGCGCGCGTGCGTCTTCAGGACAGCGCCCCGGTTGCGGAACAGGAACGTCGGCTGCGGACCCGGACCCGGAATCCATTCGTAGGCGCCGTCCGATTCCGTCGCCGTGCGTTCCGTGCACCCGGCGTTCGCGAAGACACCGGTTGGCTGCGCCAGTTTCTCGCACCGCCCCAGTTCCGGTAAATGTTCGGCAGGTCCGCGGGGCGTGTAGTACGTGAAGTGGTCACCTGACGACGCTCCGCTAGTGCCGCCTTCCCCGGTGACCGTGACTTCGACTTCACCGGTCGGCTGCGCCGGAGCCAACGCCACGATCTCGGTTTCTGAAACGACTTCGTAGTGCACTGCCTCCTGGGAGCCAAACTTGACCGCCGTGACGTTGTCGAATCCCGCGCCCGTGATCGTCACAGGCGTACCGCCGGCTGATGTGCCTCGCGCCGGCGCGAGGCCTGAAACGCTCGGCGTCGGCGACCCAACGTAGTACTTGATGGTCTTAACTTCGCTGAGACCGTCCCTGCCTCGCCCCGTCGCCGTGAATTCGTGAGTACCCGGAGTCGACGTGTCGACCAGCTGGCCGTCCGGGACGCTGCCTTCACACCCACGTGGGCCATCCAAGAGGTGCGCCGTGGCAAGCGCCTCCGTGCATTCGAACGCTGCCGGCACTTCTTGCCCGACTGTGTATGTGGTGCCTTCGGCGGGCGCGGTGATCGCCACGTTCGGGGGCTTTGGTGCGAGCACCTCGAACTGCTGCGCGTCGAAGAACTGCGCTTCGCGCGGCCCACTTGCGCCGAGGACGACCTGGAACACCTCTTCGCCTTCAGTCCCTAGGCCTTCCAGTGACTCCGGGAGCGCCTCGCCCGAGTGGACCGCTTCGACGATAAACCCGGCGGTTCCCTCGCCCTCAAGTGTCGCTTCACAGGGCGTGCGGAAGCCGTGCGGCCCGGAGTTGCAGCTGTAGTCCACAACTGGCCCTTCTCCGGCGTAGAACTCTTCACCCCAATTCGCCGGGGACGTGATCGCGCCCGACGGTGCGGCGTATATCGTGTAGTTGACAGCCTTGATCGTTTCCTGGCCTAGAGTGTCGCGAGAAACGACGTAGGCGGTCCATTCGCCGACATTGCCGGCTACGACGCCGTGCAAAGTGGTCCCGGACGCCTGCCCGGTGGCGGCCGTGATGTACTTCTTGATGAATTCGTCAGTGATGTCATCACTCGTCTGGAAATACACCACAAAGCAGCCTTCGAGACCCGGCTTCAGCGTGCCCTGAGAACTGCAGGAGAATTCCATCGTCGGCGGATGGGGTTCCGTGGCTTCAAATTCATCCCCGGCCGATGGCGAATCAATCGACACGTTCGGAGGCGGGGGAGCCGCCGAGACGGAGAACTCGAACTCGGTTTCGGACTTGTTCCGGTCCGAGTCTTCGGACTTGACGCGGAACTTGAGGCCACTCGCGACGCTCGGCAGCGACATTGCCGTGCCGGTCGACCGGTATATCGGGTAGCCGGTCTCACCAGGCCCGAGGTTGATCGGCGCTCCTTCGACTTTGTTGGGCTCGACGACCGTCCAAACGCCTGGTTCCTCTTCGTATTCCGCCACGCACTCCTGGATGGCCTCGCCCGTCGCGGCTTCGCACTCGAATTCAATCCCCGGGCCCTTGTTCTCGACGTAGGTGCCGCCTTCGGTCGGGCTCGCGATCGTGATCTTCGGTCCGACGACCGGAGTCCCGTCCGGTTCCAACACGAACTCCGTCAACCCAACACGTTCGTCCGTGGCGGGAACGAGCTGGTTGAGGGCCGCCTCCTCTTCCGTTCCCGCTTCCGCGATTACGGATCCGAACCCGAAGAGACCCACCAGCAGACTTTGACTGGTGACCGCCGCAGGTTCATGCGAGGTCGCAGGGTCCTTTATTCCGGCTTCGATGGCCGCCCTCACCGGTGCATCGGTACCGATAACGCTTTCGAGGTTGGTCCTCTGCAATGAGTCTGTGCTCATTTCCTTGGGAACGGCTAGGTCCAGATAGTCCGACAGAAGCACAAAACCTTCGTGGACGGCGGCCATCGCTTGCCCGACAGCAGACGTCGCATTTTTCAGGTTGGCATTGATCCGTTTGTCAACTTCGGGCCGCAAGTCTTCCAGCGCGCCATTCACTATTTCCGTCTCTTCCCGTTCGCCCTTGGCAAGTTCTTCGTGCACAGAGCTTCCTCCGGAGAAACCGGCGCAACCGGTTTCTCCGGGGATCGGGCAATTGCCCGTCGGGGCGCCTTCTTTGAACCCGTGGATTTCGTTGCCCGTGATCAGGTCGGCCATCAACTGCTCGAGATACACTTCGCGCGGCGCGCAACCCGCGGCTTCTGCGGTCTGCTGCGACCAGAGCGCGCGGAAAGATGCTTCGCCGGTCGCCTCCTTCGCGCACCCGCTTTTCCACGTCGCCGGGCTCTCGAAGAAGAGCCGCCCGAGGCTTTTGCCCTCCCACTGGAACTGCAATACGAATTGGTAATAGTGCCATTCGGTACGTTGTCCCGAACCCGTGAAAGCCAGCTGTTCGTTTGTTTCGTAACATGCCCGTACGTCCCCGAGGCCCAAGTGCCAGGCGTTGGCGAGCACGTTGCCGAACGTTTCCGCGACGTTGAACAGCGGGTTTGGCGCATTGGTACGACCCGCGTAGCTGAGCGTTTTCGAGACTTCAAGTGGGTGTGCACTGCCACTTGCGCACTGGTTGATGCGGGCCAATTCAGGGGACCCTTCGGTGGCCTGATTGCCGTAGGACTCGATCACTGCCGGTGCGAGTTCACCCGAAGGCGTCTGGTCCGCTCCGCTCCAAGGATTAATGTAGGCTTGCCCTTCGCTGCCGACCGCAGCCGCTTTCCCGAGCGCGCAAGGTTTGCAGTTGGCGTCTACGCCTCCCCCGTCCTTTTCGGAAAGCGCGGTGCCAGTTTCGCTTTCTAGCGCCCGAGTCAGCTGCAGAGCGTCTTCGCCATAGCGCTTTCGCGCTTCGTTGATCAGATTCTGCGATGCGTATCGCTTGACTTCTCGGACGAATTCGGTTGCTTCGCGCCGCCTGGTCGCAAGGTTCCCCGACCCGCCGAGTTTTTCGTAGTCGGTCGGGTTTTCGAGCATCAGGGTCGTGAGAGCATCGGTCCCTTCGGCCCAGACTTGCGGATTGAAAGCCGACGTCCAGAACGGTTCGTTGGTCCATTCGTGTGCCGTCCCCGCGAGAGTGCGCAGCGCGCTGTTGAGAGCCTCGGGTTCTTCGCCGGGGGGCGCAACCGGTGTTTTCGGCTCCGCAATTCCTTCGCCGGCCTGACCTACTCGCCGGTTGAAGGCGGCTTCTGCGTTTTCAAATTTTTCTTGATCCAGGGCAGCGTGGTGTCGTTCCAGAGGCCGGAGGTAACGTTCCTCAGCTTCCTTGAAGGGTTCTGCGTCGAGGATTGCGCCGACTTCGAAGACGTCGGCGGTCAACGCGCTGAGTTTGTGATCGACTGCGCCAATCCCTTCGCCGGCCTCGGATCCAACGAGAACACTTGTTTGGACGGCTTCCGCCATGTCCTTGATCTGGACGCCGACTTCGTCGAAGTGGTAGTTGACGTTCACCTCGAGACCCTGTACCTGGTTGCCAACTTCTTCAACCATCTTCTCGATCTGGTGCAGCTGTTCCAGCACAATCTGTTCCGAGCTCGGTTCGCCTGCGCCGAACAGGCTGAGGATCTGGTTCATCATCGCGGGGGCGTTCGAAAGTGCCTGCAGTGCGAGAGCGGGATCCAGCACGCCCAATCCCACCTCAGCCGCGTCCTCCCCTGCGTCGATCCCGATACTCGCAACCTCCTCCGTGACCTCGTCCGCAGCGAGTGAGGTGTCCGCCACGGTCTCTTTGATGCTCCCCTCACTCTCCGCAGCGAGAGTCGTGAACGCCTCCTCCTCGGTGTCCCCACTGATGTCTTCGCCGTCGGCCTTGAATGCTTTCAACCCGGCGCTCTCATTTTGTTCATCGAGTGTTTTCCAGGTCACAAGTGAGTTGCCGGCTTCCTGCTTCACTCCTTGCCGGTCGCCGGCCTCTTCGCTTTCGGCTTCTGTTGCCGACACATCTTTGCTTCCGAACAGCCCGATCACGGTGTTGAGTTTGTCGGCCACGGTGCCGGCTTTTTCGACAATGGTTTTGATGCTGGCGTAAGGATTCACGCCGGTGACGTGTTCAAGAAGTAGGCCCATCCCGTTGTTCGTCTGGCTCAGGGCGTAGGCCTGGCGCACGGCGTTGTAGGGGTTCGTTACGGCATTCGCGCTGTTGCCCCACCAGAGGCGGTCCGGGGCATACGGTTCTTCGAGGCCTTCCCCCTCGACCACGGCCGTCGGATCGCCGTGCTCGACTTCCAGCAGAATCTCGCGGCCGAGTTCTTTGGCAGCGACCCGGAGCGCATACCTGAGCGGCGACGGCTGCGTCTGCTGCCCGAGTTGCAGATCGCTGACAAGACCGTTGAGGTCCTCGATCGCTGCCGTCGCAGTTTCACCCGGCATCGCAGGTTTCACGCCTTCCAGGAGCGTTCTGAGTTCTCCGGCTTCGCCTTCGCCGAGACTCTCCTGGGCGTTCACCTTGACGATCAGCTCCGTCTCGAGGAGTCCAAGAGTGCCTTCGGGATGGGCAGCGGGCGCCGTCAGTTCGCCGACGGCTACGGCGCTGTAAGCGTCTTCCTTGAGCTGCTGTGCGTCAAGGCCGGCCGCCCGCGCCGACTGGGCGCCCAGGGCCGCAGTCAGAAGGCACGCGCCCAAACAGCCGAGCGCGAGCAGAAAAACGCGTCCAGCACCAACCAGTTCCCGGTAGGTCTTCTCGCGGCCGTGCACCATTCGGCGCCCCCCTTTTAGCCCCTCTGACCGAATTGCGGCGCAACGTACCACGGTCGCTCGGGCGTGTGCAAGCCCCAATTCCGTTGCATCCGCGAATGCGGGGGAACACCCGGCGGGTGGCGTGTGAACGCTGCGCGCTTTTCACGATCGGCCTGACGGCCTCGCAGGAGCGACCATCGACTGGACGGGACTTCGCGCGGCTGCGGGCCGGTAGCGGGCGCGGTCGCCGACCCCCTGTTCGCGCAGCAGGAGGTCACCGGGGAGGCTACACGCAGATGCCGCGCGGCTTTACGAAGTTGGCTCGGTGTTCTTTGGAGAGTCGTTACCTGAGCCGCTGCATCAAGTCGCAAGCGTACTGCTCGGGCTACGCACCCGCTGTGCGGTACTCCACGGCCGCCGCTGCATATTCGTCAAGCTCGCGCTCGACGACGTCGGGGGCCGCTGAGGATACGTAGCGCAGGACGCGGGTCACGCCGGCCGCCTCGAAGCGCGCGAGGCGATCGGGCTCGAGCGGGGCGATCTGCAGCGTCGTCGGAATCGGATCGCGACCTTGCTCGGCCGCGAGCAGGCGCAGCTTCTCCAGGCGCGCGAGCATCCTGTCGTCGTCGCCCAGGAAGTTCGGGTACCAAGCGTCGCCATAGCGCACGACACGCTCGAGCACACGTTTGCCGTTCCCGCCGACCAATACCGGCGGACCGCCAGGCTGTACCGGCTTCGGCCAGCTCCACGCCGGCGCGAACGCGATCTGCTCGCCCGCGAAGGACGCCTCGTCTTCGCGCCACAGCGCGCGCATCGCTTCGACGCTCTCGCGCATGCGGCCAAAGCGCCGCTCCGGGTCCACGCCGTGGTCCTCCATCTCCTCGATGTTCCAGCCGGCGCCGATGCCGAGCAGCACCCTCCCCCGCTCAGCACGTCGAGGCTCGCAATCGCCTTGGCCGTCACGATCGGGTCGCGCTGGGCGAGGAGCATTATCCCGGTGCCCAGCCGCAGCTCGCGCGTCGCCGCCGCGGCAAAGCTGAGCGCGACGAGCGGGTCATGCGTTCGCGAGTACTCGCGCGGCAGCTCACCGCCGGGCGGGTAGGGCGTCGCGCGAGAGACCGGAATGTGCGTGTGCTCGGTGACGAAGAGCGACTCGAAGCCGCGTTCCTCGATCATGCGCGCGAGATCGTCCGGCCCAACGCACTCGTCAGTGAGGAAGATCGCGACGCCGAAGTCCATCAGAGCTGGCTCGTGTCGGAGTCGAGCGCGAGCACTAGGAGGACGAACCGGATCCGTAGAGCGCTGTGAGGAAAGCCTCGACCGCGTTGCCCTCCCGCCTGCTCAGACGTTGCGACAAAGTCAGGATGCGACGGGCGAGACGACGCTCGCCTGGCGTCTCGTAGGGCTTCAGGTGCGTTGCAATGTATTCCGGCTGGTCGAATGTTGTGATAACCGCGCCCGGAATCTTGCCCTTAACCTTGCTGATCGAAGCGGCGGCTTCGAACCGATGCAGGAAGGCCGCGGTCCCGGCCGGCTCCGTCGAGTAACCACTCTTGACCCATGCTTCCATGTCGGCGCAGATATCGGGCGGTGTCACGTCTGATAGCGCCACTCCTTCCTTCGTGAAGGAGCGCAGAACGCGCGTCAGGAACCGGTTGCTCCAGCTAAGCCGACGCACGGCATCATCGAATGCGACCAACGGCCCGTGGAATGCAGCTCGATCCAGCATCAGCAAAGGGTCGAGGAGCATCTCCTCAAAAACCGGGCGCTCGGATTGAGGCGCCTTCGTGTTTTTCGTCAGTGGCGAGGCGCTAAGAACGAGAGGACATTCGCTCTTGACCCTCACCGTCAGAGCTTCGATCGCCGCGCCGCCCTTGGAGGCGTTGTGGGCCTCCCGTCGGTGCAGCGCAAGCGTGGCGTTGAGATATCGGTGGGTGGCGCTTCCGTCTCCCGCGCTGAGCGCAACGGCCGATCCCGTCGCGCAGAACAGAGCGACCAAGACCGCTAGAGCGAGAGTGCGCCCCCTGCCGAGTCCATGATCTCCCACCACGCGCCAGCGATGTTACAGGTGCGCAAACGCTCCTTGCGCACGGTTTGACTGATGACCTCCTGGCCCGCATGAGCCCATGCCGGCAGACCGGCGAAGGTGACGAGGCGGCCGGCTATTCGACTGCCGGCGCGATTACGGCCAGCGGCACAGCGGTGCGAGTGCCGGCGACATCTGAACGCCGATGCAGCCATCGGCTGAGATCGACCGTTGACGGTCGGGAGGCCAACGCGAAAGCGAGAGGCTCGCGCGTCCTCCACGACCCCACCAACGTGCGGGTTGTCGTGACCGTCAGTGCGCCCGCGCGGGGCCGCCCGTCCGGTCGCGCAGAGGGACACGACACTCCGGCGTCCCTAATGTTCGGATACGGGAACTTCCATCCGGCCACGCGAACCAATCGTACCTTGCTCGCTGAGCCGCGGGCGGCGGCGGCGCGGCCCGGCCCGCGCAACGCCTAACGCTGATCGAACGAGCTGGTGGTGTCTTCGGGATCCCGGCGGCTGCCCAGGTCGTAGAGGCTCGTGGCTTGCCTCACCGCCTCGTCGGCGAGGGCATCTGACGCCACGTCCCGCCCGCCAAGCAGCACGTAGAAGCAGGCCCCGGCGCGTTCGGCCTCCGGGAAGAAGCGGCCGTCAGAGAGACAGTCCTGGGTACCCAGGACGTGGCTCCCGGCTACGTCGGACAACGGCCCCACCTTCCGCGCGAGTCCGATCTGCTTGCGCCTTGCGCCGAGGTCGTCCGTGGGCGCCGGAAGGTTGTCGAGAAGCCCAGCGTCTCCCCCTTCCTTCGCCACGAGCTCTTGAAGCCAGGCGATCGTGAGATCCGCGAGCTCGTACGCAACCAGTGCCTCGTGTTTCTCCTTACCGAAGCGCAGCGACTGCATGAGCTCGGAACGCGCAGGGTGCTCCTCGGGCAGTTCCATGCCGAACCGTCTCAGAAAGTGGTCGGCCATCCCGGGTTCGAGCGTCGCCATGACGCGACACTAGCGGACCGAAAGGCTCCCGTTTCGCGGGCTCATTCGACGGTCCAGTCCTCGAGCTGCTCCAGCAGCTCTTCCGCGTTGCGGTCGTCGACCATCAGCTGCAGGACCTGCGGGATCGAGCGGGCCCACATGTGGCGTGTCGGGCCGACCTTGAGGCCGTCCTCGTCATAGCGCTGCCACTCCAGCTCGACCGGCGGCACGCGCGAGGGCGGGGCATCGTCCGGCAGCGGAGCGCCCCACCCGTACAGCGTGATCTGTGCACGCCAGCCCTGCGGGCAGAGCTCGCCCATCGCGACCTGCGCCCCCCACTCGTCGCGGACGGGCTCGGTCCGCGGTGGCCGCCTGGTCAGGTGGCGGACGATCGCCGCGCAGCCGACCGCGAGCACAGCGATCAGCGTCAGCACCATCGGGTTGTCGGTCGCGACCAGGTGCCCGCCCTGAACCCCGCTGGCGAGAACGCCTGCGTGCGCGAGAGGGCTCATGCGGCCCGTGGACCATCGTCGCCAGGCAGAAGCAGGGTGGGCGCCCTCATCGCACGTTCCAAGGTAGCGCTCGGGGCACGGTGTAGGGTTGAGCGATGCTCGTCCTGCTCATCATCCTCGGCTGCGTCGTGATCTTCACCGCCGTTTCGATGTTCCTGCGCAACCGGGGCCGCTAGCTTCGCCGGTGAGGCGAAGGCCCGCGGCGCGGGCCTCCGTCGTCGCCGCTGGGCGCGTCGAGCGCAGCGCGCAGTCACGCTGACCGCCAGAGAGGCCGGGAGGTCAGCCGCCCAAGCGGCAGCGAGGGCCTTCGCCGGCGAGCTGTCCCAGCGCGAAGCCCGTGCGCACATAGACGTCTCCCGCCGTGGCCGTGGTGACCCGAGTCCAATCGCCGGGGGCCTGTGTCACGCAGCCGGCGCCAGAGCCCAGTTCCCAGTCCGGTGTGTAGCGAACACGCACGTCGTAGCTGCCCGCGCGAGGCACGGCCAACGTGAAGTAGTTGGCGCCGAGCGCCGTCACCGTCGCGCCGCCGCTCGCCATCGGCCCGGGGTCCGTGACCGCGTAAAGGCGCCAGTTGCTCGAGTGCCACACCTCCCGCAGGTACGGAAGGCCCTTCGAGATGAGGGTCGCCTCGGCCAGGGAGCTTTCGTCGAGCGGCGCGTTCGGCAGCGCGACGAAGCTGACACCGTTTTCGACCAGCCAGCTCCTGTAGTCCTTTGCGTCGAGTTGTTCGCCGTAGAAGATGGAGTTGAAGCGGACGTCCAGCTGGCGCTCCCAGCCGCGGGCGAGTGACACGTACGGCGCGACCCAGACCGATTCCCAGTGCCCGCGGGTGAAGGGGACCTCAATCCGCAACGGGGTGTCCGTCGACCACGGCCGGTGACCGAGCAGACGGTCAAGAAGTGGTGCATAGAACCCGGGCGTCGCCGACGGTTCACCTATCGAGGCGACCAGCGCGCCCGACGATTCGCCGACGAGCACCAAAACGAGAAGCGGCGCCATCGCGAAGAGCAGTCGCCGGCGATGCTCCCAGAGGGCGGCGGCAACGAGCGGGCCCGCGAAGAGGGTGCCCAGTCGCAGCGCGTTTCCACCCAGCGGTGACGCCACCGCGAAGGCCAGCACGCAGCCCGCTGCGTAGAGTGCCGCCCCAACCCGAAGCGCCCTCTGCTCGCGCGGAAGTACGGCGATGATCAGCGCGAGCAGGGCCACGGCGTACAGCGCGTTTTCGGTCGGGAACGGCTCGGCTCCGCCTTCGGGGAAGAGGATCGCCAAGATCCCGATCGGCACCATCGCGAAGCCCGCCAGCGCGAGCCCCCGGACCCGACGTTGGGGCGCGGCGCTCACGAGGGCCACGGTCACGGCCGCCAGCGCGAGGAACAGCCCCGCCACCGGCGAGCACAGGCTGCAGACGACTGCCAGCGCCGCCGCTACCACCCAGCGGTCGTACTGCCAGGCGACGAGCGCCGCCATCCCGACCGCGAGTCCGAGCTCGTACGTGACCTGCCCTGCCAGCAGGCCGATTGCGATCCCGACGCCCATCCAGATCGCGCTGGCACGCACGGCAGCCGGCGTGAACCAACGCCGGGTAACGACGGAGAAGAGCAGCGCGATCGCAATGCCCGAGGCGACCAGCACCGTACGCGGCCCGATCAGGGCACCGAGCGCAGGGCTCAGCAGGGAGTACGCGGGCAGGTAGTGGCCGCCGTACCAGTGGTTGTCCCAGATCAGGAACCCCTCCGCGGAGAAGAGCTGCGAGCGGTAGGTCGCGGCCGCGAGGTCACCGCTCGTCGGGTTCAGCAGCAGGTAGGCCCCCGCCAGTGGCAACACGATCGGCCAGCCCGCGCGAGTGGCCTTCTCCAGCCAGGCCCGCAGCAGACCGCCAAGACCTCCGCCGCCGTCAGCTCCCCAGCCGCTGTTGCGGGCCGCGCCGGCCGTGCTCATCGGCGCCGGCCAGACCGGCGGGCTACCGGCTCCGGCCATCGCTGCGGCCGCCGACGACGCGTAGTCACGTCCAGGTCCGGGCGGTCGACGCTGCACCTTTATCGGGCTTGAGCGCCTCATCTCCGAAGACGCACTTTATTAGTCGACCGCCGGCCTGGTGCAGGCCGCGCTCAACCCTCCCGCATGCTGCGATCATCGCTTCCCCGGCAGAGGGGATGCACGAGCGCTCCCCGTCTCAGAGAGGAGCAGCCGATGTCAGCAACGGCCGCAGGAGCAGGTGCCCCACCGATCAAGGGTGCGATGGCGAGCGTCCGCCATCCACTCGCCCGGACGATGCTTGCGCTCACGTTCACGACGGGACTCGTGGACGCCGCAAGCTACCTGGGCCTCGACCACGTCTTCACCGCGAACATGACCGGCAACGTCGTGCTGCTCGGATTCGGGATCGCGGGCAGCGGCCATCTGCCCGTCGTCGCCCCGCTCGTCTCGCTCGCGGCGTTTCTCGTCGGCGCGGGGATCGGGGGAGTGTTCATCAAGCGCTTCGCCGACAGCTATCGGCACTACCTCGGATGGGCGCTCACGGTCGAGATCTGCGGCGTCGCGGCCGCCGCCGTCCTGGCGGCCGTCCTGAACGTGCGGCCCAACTCACTGTCGGGCGATGTGATCGTGGCCGCCCTGGCCTTCGCGATGGGAGTGCGAAACGCCGTTGTGCGCCGCATTGCGCTGCCCGACCTCACGACGACCGTCCTGACGATGACGCTCACGGCGCTGGCGGCAGAAATGCCGCTGTTCGGCGGCACTGGCAACGGCACAACCCGCCGCGCCAGCGCCGTGGCCGCGATGCTGGCCGGAGCGATCGCGGGCGCCCTGCTGCTCAAGTCGAGCCTCGCACTGCCGCTGGTTCTTGCCGCCGGCATCTCCCTCTGCGTTGCGATCGCATTCCGAGCCGCCCAAGATTGACGTGGGCGGCAAAGCATCAGTGCGTAAGCGTATCCGCTAACATCTGGACCGTGGGCGCGACGCCGGCTCAACGCGTGATGCTTGATCTGCGGCGGCGCACCGGGCTCAGCCAGGCCGAGCTGGGACGCAGGGCCGGTGTCCCTCGCTCGATCATCAACGCCTACGAGCATGGCCGCCGCGAGCCGGGAGCCGACTCCCTGTCACGCATTGCGGCGTCGGTTGGATTGGAACTGAGAGTGGCACCGCCTGCGCGCGACATCGATCTCGAGAAAGCGGGACGTATCCTCGGGCAGGTCCTGGATCTCGCCGAGAGCCTGCCGGCTCGCAAGCGTGGAGGACTCCGCTATCCGGTGCTGAAAGCGCCGCCGAGGTGAGCCTGCTCGGCGAACGGCTGCTCGCAGTCCATGCCGCGCTCGAGACTGCAGATCTGCCCCACGCGTTTGGCGGCGCCATTGCACTGGCCTACTGCACTGGTGAGCCACGGGGTACACGTGACCTCGACGTCAACATCTTCATCCCGGCGGAGGAGTCGCAGCGTGCACTTGACGCGCTCCCCGCGAAGGTTCGCTGGGATGAGGGCGATGCCCGGGCCCTCTCGCAGCATGGACAGGTTCGGCTCTGGTGGGAGGAGACGCCCGTCGACCTGTTCGTGAACGTGCACCGGTTCCACCACGAGCTGGTGGCTCGCATCGAGGCCGTGCCGTTTGAGGGGCACCGGATTCCCGTCCTCGACTGCACTGACCTCGCTGTCTTCAAGGCGCTTTTCGATCGCACGAAGGACTGGGCCGACATGGAGGAGATGGCTGCCGCAGGGACACTCGATGCGGGCCGCGCGGTCGTCGAGCTTCAGCGGCTCGGCGGAGCCGGCCATCCGGCGATCGCGAGACTCGAGCGCGTGTCGCAGGCCTGAAAGCGCGGCGGCTGCGAATACAGGCGGACCCCGGCGCGCTGCAAGCCTCAACTATGGGCGTCCGCTGCCGACGAACCAAGTGTGGGCAGCCGACGTAGAACCACGCGATCGCACCCGGGCTCGTGCGCCGTTTTGTGCGCGCTGGTCGGCGTCGCTGCGATCGCGACCTCCGGATGCGCGAGTTCGGCGGCCAGGGACGCGCCTGCCGCGCCGCCCTCGTCGCCTGCTGCGTTTTCGACCGCGGTCAACCTGCGCTCCGGCGACCTGCCGGGTGCCGAAGTCGGCGCACCCGCGACGATCGGCCGGCACCCCAATGCCGCCTTCGCCGCCTGCGACGGTGGCGCGAACCCAAGCTTGGTCGTCTACGAAGCGCGCTCGGTGCTCCTGATGACCGGGCACGAATCCGAGCTCCTGCGCTCGCGAGTCACGACCTGGCCCAGCGAGCGTCTTGCTCGCCGGAATCTCACCGCGTTCGCGGCCAAGCGCGGTGCGCGGTGCGAGCTGCATTACGGCGGTTCGTCGGTCGCACGAGTGACGATCGAGTTGCCGGGCGGTGCCCGTGCGATCGGCCTGCGGGCTGCCGTGCCGGGTCAACGGGCGCCCGAAGTCACCTACCACGACATCGTCGGATTCGTCAGCGGTCCGGCGGAAGTGGTGCTCACCGCCGCGGGGTTCGGCAGGCCGGTCCCGGCGCAGACCGAGCGGCATCTCCTGGGGGTGCTGTACCGCAGGGCAACCGAGGCTCGCCGCACTTAGGCGCTCGGCGGAGGAGTGTCAGGAGTCGGGGCTTGACGCCCGCTGCTTCGCGGCACGGGTGGTCAGGAAGCGCGGGTCTGGCTGCTTGCCGACGCGGCCGAGGTCCAGCCTGTCGGCATCCCAGCAGACCGCGATCGTGAAGTACCCCGTGTCCGGGCTGGGCGGCAGGGTGAACCCCTTGTCGTGCAGCGCCAGCGCGGTGTATAGCGCCCCAAACTCCTCGTCGGTGAGATCGGACACGAGTCCGTCGGACCGAAGCTTCGTGGCGTAGCGCGCCGCGCGAATCCCGTGCTCCGGGTCGCGCTGGTCATTTTCGCGTTCGCAGTCGTGGATCAGAGCGAAGTAGCCCGCGACGCGAAAGAAGTCCTGGCGTCCCTCCGCGTCGGTGATCACCCCGGCATTGCGGTAGACGCGCTCCCAGTGGTCGCGACCGTGCCACGGTGACGCCGCGTTTTGAGCGTGGTCGCCGAGCACCCGCGCGGCGGCATCTTCGAACGCCTGCCCCAACGTGCCCTCGGTTCCCGTGTCGAACAACGTCACTTTCCAGCAACCTCGCCGCAGCACGGTACACCGCGGCCGGCCGCGCCGACTTCGATGTCGCACGACAATCCGCGCGGGGTCGGACCCCTGCGGCGAGTTGTGGGCCGTGATGCGCTGGCGCTACGCGGCGAAGCGCCGCTCGGCGCGAGCACGGGCCGCGGCCGCGTCGGCCTCGCGGTCCCTGGCCGGAGCGCTCGTCGTGAGCGCCGACAGCAGCTCGCGCGAGGCTTCGGCGACCGCATCGACCGCGTGCTCAAACGCGGCGCTGTTCGCCTGGGACGGCTTGTTGTAGCCGCTGATCTTGCGCACGTACTGAAGCGCGGCCGCATGGACCTCGTCTTCGGTTGCCGGCGGCTCGTAGTTGTAAAGCGTTCGGATGTTTCTGCACATGCGGCGATCGTAGCCGCCCGCCGATGTCTGGTGGTCACGCGGCGCGTGGGTGTGGGCCGCCGCGATCAGAGCCCGAGTTTGCGAACACCCGCCTCGTCGAACCCGAGATGGTGCCCCACCTCGTGTCGCACCGTCTGGACTACATGCGCACGGAGCCGCTCGGGGTCGTGCCCGAAGTCGCGCACGAGCGTGTCACGGTAGATCACGATCTCGTCCGGCAGGCTGGCGCCGCCGAAGTACGAGGGCCCCC
Source organism: uncultured Solirubrobacteraceae bacterium (assembly GCA_963699425.1). GTDB lineage: Bacteria > Actinomycetota > Thermoleophilia > Solirubrobacterales > Solirubrobacteraceae > Palsa-744. Next base: position 21,521 of record CAVOTS010000002.1, read on the forward strand.
GCATCCGCGAGCCGATGTACATGCCGTAGGCGCGGTTCTCGGCCCCGCGGTCGGAGATGACGATCGCGACGTTCTCCAGCGCCTCTTTGAACCGCGGTGGAAGCTCGTCGACTGCGGCGCGGATCAGCTCGCCGAATTCGTAGTCCGTGTAGAGCCTGTGCTCGCCCATCGACCGAGCGTAGAGCCTGTGGGGTTCGCCTCAGCTCGCGCTGCGACGCCGGCCGAGGCGCAGTACGTCACGCAGAAACCCCTGGCCGACGACGCTCATGCCCAACAGCGCGCCGAACACGGCGACCGCGTCGATGCTCTCGCGGCCCTGCTTTGTCCAGTAGTCGTCTTCGAGGTTCAGCCAGAGCGCGAACTCGTCCAGCGTCAGCGCCGCGCCCGCGCCGTACACGAGTGCCGTCAGGCGCGACGAGCGACGGTCGGTGCGGACCCCGATCTCCAGGAGCCACAGATAGCCCACGACGATCAGCGCGATGATCCCGAACGTCATGTGATGAATGTGCCGGCCGCCTGGCGTGATGTTCCGGAACGGCCCCCGTTCGGCGCGGATCGCGTGCGTGATGACGCGCACCAGCGCGAACGTCAGCGCGAAGGACCCGGTGGAGAGGAACTGCCGCTCCTTGGCGGCGTTCCTGAAGTGGTGGCGATACAGCGCGGCGACATCGTGCGCGGTCGGCGCAGCGGGCTTCGCCTGGTCCTGGTCGCCTGGGGCACCCACAGCGCGATAGTACTTCGCAAGCGAAAACGACGAGCGCCCTGGCGGGGGTGGCTCACCGGCCAGTCCGTGGCCGAGCGAGCTCAAACGCCGCGGCGGAACACGCTCAGTTCTTCAGGAACCTCAGGTAGAACGCCCCAAAGACAAGGACTACCCCGACGTTGACCATCAGGCGCTCCCAGAACCAGTGTCTGAAGAACAGCACGTCCACGCCGACCACCACGACGACGAGCGCCGGCGCGTAAAGCACGCCACCCACGGTCCTGCCCATCGGCCCAACCCTACTCCGGCGCGAGGGGCCCCTGTGATCTGTTAGGGCGGCTACTGCGCCCCGCCGCGCGCGAGCGCCGTTCGGTTCAGGCGCCGGCGGGGGGCCCTGCCGCAACGAGATGCTGGTGGACGAGTTGGACGGCCATCGCACCCTCGCCAACCGCGGTCGCGCATCGCTTCACCGAGCCGGATCGCACATCGCCCACGGCGAAGATCCCGGGAACGTTCGTTTCGAGCAGCCCGGACACGCCGGCTCCGGACCGGTGAGGATGAACCCGGCGTCGTCGCGCCTGACCGTGTCGCCGAGCCACTCGGTGCACGGCGAGGCGCCGAGGAAGAGGAACAGGAACGAGAACGGGAGCTTCTCGCCCCCGCGCAGGGTGACTGACGCCAGCTCGCCGCCGCTGCCGTGGAGCTTGGCGATTTCGCTGCTGTCGAGCACCTCGACGCCGTATCGCTCGAGGTCCCGGATCAGATAGTCGGACATCGTCTCGTGCAGGTCGCGACGACGATGCAGCAACGTCACGATCGCGCCGCCGCGCGCGAGCCAGATCGCGGCCTGCGCTGCGGAGTTGCCACCGCCGACGACGCCGACGCGTGTCGCGGCGCAGCGTTCGCCCTCGACGGGTCCGGCCGAGTAGAAGATGCTGAGCCCCTCGTAGTCGTGAATGTCCTCGACGGGCAGACGCCGATATTCCGCGCCGGTCGCGAGCACCACCGCCCGGGCATCGACGGTGCGCTCCCCCTCGAGGTGCACCCGATGGCGCGCGCCTCCGGGCTCGATCCCGACCGCCCGGTAGGGCGAGGCCGTCCGCGCGTTGAACTTGCGGGCCTGCGTCACGGCGCGGCTTGTCAGTTCGCTGCCGGCGATTCCGGCGGGGAAACCGAGGTAGTTCTCGATTCGCCGCGACGTCCCGGCCTGGCCGCCCAGCGCGGTGCTCTCGACGACGAGCGTCGAGAGCCCCTCCGAGGCTCCGTACACGGCGGCGGCAAGCCCTGCGGGTCCCCCGCCGACGATCAGCAGGTCGGCCTCTTCGTGGGGCGCGAGGTCGAGACCGATCCCGATCGCCCGCGAGAGCTCCCCGGGGCTCGGGTTGCGCAGATCAGCGCCGCCGGGAATCCGCACGACGGGGATCTCCTGATCGTCGAGTCCGGCGAGCTGCTCGGCCAAGCCGGGCCCCTCTGCGGCCTCACCGTCGTGCCAGACGTAGGGGATGCGGCTGCGCCCGAGGTAGTCGACGAGCGCCCGCGTGGAGCTCGAGGTGCGCGGACCGAGAACTTCGATCCCTACCGAGCTGCGTCGCTGCAGGCTCTCGCGGCGCGCGGTGAAGTCGGAGAGCAGGACATCGCCGAGCTGCGCCTGCTCGCGCAGGAGCTCTCTGAGGCGCTCGCGCTCGACTGCGATGTAGCGCAGCGGCTGGGTGACGAGCGCGGTCAGGTACACGGTCTGCCCGGTCAGCAGGTTCAGCTCGCCGACAAAACTCGACGCACCGTGGCGAATGACCTCGTTGCCTGAGCCGTCGAGGATCGCAACCTCTCCCTCGAGGATCACGACCAACGGATAGATGCGGTCGCCTGGCTTGAAGAGAACGTCGCCGACCGCCGCCGAGCGTTCATCACCATATTCGCCAAGAGTGCGCATCTGCTCCGGCGAGAACAGGGATTCGACGGTGGCGACCATCGTCAAGAGGGTACCCGCCGACGGGCGCAGATCAGGGCGAGCCGAAGCACGGCGCCACCACGGTCAACGCAACCCCGGAATCGCCACCGCCACTGGTCATAACCATTTTTCCGCGCGAACGCGACCGTGGTACGGTCGCGCGGTGAACGTGGCCGCGCGTCGCTGTGTCCTGAACCAAGCTGGCCGCCGAAGCAACAGAATGACAATCGGTTGGCAAGGAGGCAGTAGATGAGTAGAGCGACTTCGATGCTCGCGGTTGCCGTCACGGCGGTCGCAGTGTCGGGAATATTCTCGTCGGTCGCAGCTGCGAAGGAACCTGTCGTGAAGACCCGCACGCCGTTCACGGCGGAATACGCCGGTGGCGAATACTTTGGGGAATCAAACACCCTTCACTGCAAAGGCGTGCATAAGACAAACTCGGTCAAGTACCCCGGAAGCGGACGTCGTGGTGGCGAGGACGTCGAGGTCTGCAAGCTCAGCAAAGGCGAGACCTTCCCGTCGCGCTGGCAGGTCGTTGGCCAGCCGATCAACATCGACGACAACTTCTGGGTTTCGGACTTCGACGGGCAGGAAGTGCCCTTCAATGAAGATCTCCCGACCGGCGGTGTGGTGTTCAGCAAGGTGCTGAACGAACACGCTTTCCGGATCGTGGTCATCTACCCGAACACCTAGGTCTGCTTGGTGGACACGACGCGCGCGCGTCGTGTCCACCGGTCTTCAGGAGGCCTGGCCGCGCGCGCGGTACCAGTCGACGGTCGTCGTGATCGCAGTTGCCAGCGGCGTGGCGGAGGCGCCGAACGTCGACTCGAACTTCGAGGTGTCGAGCACGAACGGTTCCTCGAACTCGTAGGACATCTCGGCGAGCTCTCGCATCATCGGGTTCACGAGGCCCAGCGCACGAAGCATGAACTTGGGCATCGAGCGGATGGCAACCTGGTGGCCGACGGCATCGGAGATCTGCGCGAGGATCTCGGTTGTGCTGACCGTCGCCGGGCCCGGCAGGTGCCAGACACCCCCGATCGCGCGTTCGTCCGTACCCAGCGTCGCGAGACCCGACGCGACGTCGGGGACGTAGCTGTAGGTGTGCGGGAGGTCGGGGTTGCCGAGGAAGTCGGCACGCTTGCCCGAGAGCGCGTTGGCAAAGACCCGCTCGCCGAGCGTTGATTCGGTGACTCCTGCGCCGAAGAAGTCGGACGCTCTCCCGATCGCGATCTTCAGGCGCCCGGCCTGCGCCGCTTCGAGGAGTTCCTTGGTCATCGCGGCACGCGTTCGGCCCTTGACGGTCGTCGCGGCCAGCGGCGTGTCCTCGGTCATCGGCTTGCCGCCGGTCGGTCCGTAGGCGTAGATGTTCTCGAAGCTGACCAACACGGCTCCCTCTTGTTCCGCGGCACCGACGACCCCGCGCTGGAGCTTCGGGAAATGCTCGGGCCAGGCTGTGTAGGGCGCATTCAGGCACTGGTAGACGACCGAGGCGCCCTGCGCTGCGTCTCGGGCGGCGTCCGGATCGGCGGCATCTGCGCTGCGCCACTCGACGCCGGCCGCGATCTTCGGCGGCCGGTTCCGGGATACGACCCTTACCGACAGGCCCCGCTCGGCCAAGCGGGCGCCCAGCTCGGTGCCGACCTGGCCGGCACCGAACACGACGTGGACCTGACCCTCGCTCACGGCACGCACACTACGCGTCTCGCGGTCGAAGCCCCGGCGCCGGCGCCCGGCGACTACTGTAACCAATGGTCACACTAGCGGTCACACTTGTGGTACCTTGAACCCATGGCGCGGACACACAGGCCCCGGAGCTCGTCGGTTCGCGAGCGCCGCAGACACCGCGAGCGGGCGATCGTCGAGGCGACCCGCGCAACCTTCGACCGGCGCATGCGCCGCGACGCCTCGGTCGACGAACTCGCCCACCGCGCGGGATTGAGCAAGGCGCTCGTCTACCGGGCGTTCGATTCCAAGGAAGAGATCTTCGTGCTGACACTCACCGACTATCTGGGTGAGCTGGCGACGCGGCTGCAGACGCCCCCGGACGGCGGGCCGGTCGACGAGCTGCGCGCGGTAAGCACGTGTTACGCCGAGTTCTGCCTTGAGTACCCGGCCTTCGTCGACTGCGCAATGGCACTGATGCAGCGTCCGGCAAGCGAGCTTCGAGAGGAGGTCTCCGGCGCGATCTGGCGGCGTCTCGGTGGCGCGCTGGCCTCCTGCGTCGGGCCGATGCAGCGGATCCTTCGCGACGGCGCGGGCCAGGGTCTCTTCAAGGTCGAGGAGCCCGACTATCTGGCCAACCGCCTGTGCGTGCAGATGCTCGGCTCGGTGCACCTCGCGCGATCGGGCATGGGCGTCCGGGAGACCGCGCCGGGGGTCGCCGCACTCTTCGAGATCGACCCGCGGCGCGTCGTCGACGACTGCGTCAGTGACGCGCTGGCGCTGGTCGGCGTCCGGGAAGGAGCGCCCGCGTGAGCGGCTTCGAGTCAAAGACGGTTGCCCTGCATGGCCGCACGGTCGCCTACGCGCAGGCCGGCAGCGGCCCCGTGCTGCTGCTGATCCACGGGATGGCTGGAAACTTCGAAAACTGGCGTGAGGTGATCGCCCCGCTCGCCCGCCACCACACCGTGATCGCCCCTGACCTGCCGGGGCACGGCGCGTCCGAGGCCGGGGGCGGCGACTACTCGCTCGGAGCGATGGCGGCGAGCCTGCGGGACCTGCTCGTGCTCCTCGGACATGACCGCGCGACGCTGGTCGGGCACTCGCTCGGCGGGGGAATCGCGATGCAGTTCGCCTACCAGTTCCCGGAGATGGCCGAACGCCTGGTGCTCGTCTCGAGCGGCGGGCTGGGTCCGGAGGTCAGTCCGGTCCTTCGAGCCGCCGCGCTCCCGGGCGCAGACATCTTCATCGCCGCCACCGCGGGCCCGGGCACCGCGGTCGGATCCGTCGTCGGGCGCGGCTTGCGGGCGGCCGGGTTGCGGCCGAACGCCGACGTCGCCGAGGTCGCGCGGGGCTACGCCTCGCTGGCCGACCCCGAGCGCCGCGCGGCGTTCCTGGCAACGCTCAGATCTGTCGTGGGCACCGGCGGCCAGCGGGTGCACGCGGGCGATCGTCTGTACCTCGCCGGGGGCGTCCCGGTCCTGATCGTCTGGGGCGAACGCGATCCACTGATTCCCGCGGACCACGGGCGGCGGGCGCACGACGCGATCGCCGGCAGCACGCTCGAGATCTTCGAGGACGTCGGCCACCTGCCCCAGATCGAGGTGCCGACGCGCTTCGTCGCGGCGCTCGAGCAGTTCCTCGAGGAGACCGAGCCGGCGACAGGCGATGCGGCTCAGTGGCGCGCGCGGCTGACGAACAGCAGCAGCAGCGGCGGCGCGGGGCGCCCCGGCCGGCGAAAATAGCCGATTGTTATAGTCCCCGCCTTGGAAAAGACGGACGCGCACGCCGCACAGGCAGGCCCGCAGCGCCTGAAGGTCATCTACATAATGGGCGCCGCGCGAAGCGGAAGTTCGATCCTCGGTGTCGTGCTCGGTAACTGCGCTGGAACGTTCTTCGCCGGCGAGCTCTTCGGCTATCTGGAGAATTCCGGCAGGGGTGTCGGCGAGCGCGAGCAGTCGTACTGGGCGGCGCTGCGCGAACGCCTGCCCGCGGTGCCCGAGGTGCTGCGCGATGGCCGCACCGCCAGCGCGTTCTACAAATCCGTCGCGCTCTTCAAGCCCTCGCTGCGCCGGATCCGAACGGGCCCCCTGCGGCTGACGTTCCGCGAGCACGAAGCGACGTTCCTCAGAGCACTCGCGCGGGACGCGGGCGCCGAAGTCCTGATCGACTCCTCCTCCTATCCGCTGCGCGCGAAGGAACTGACGGACGTCGACGGATTGGACATCCGACTGATCTACGTGCTCCGCGACCCGCGCAGCGTGGTTGCCTCGTTCACCGGCTCGGAGTGGAAGTTCTACAACTCCAAGCGACGCACGAACGCGTACCTGGCGATGACCGCGTCGGTGGCGATGGGCATCTTTCTCAGCCACCCGCGGGAGCGCAGACTGCTCGTGCGCTACGAGGATCTCGTTCGCGAGCCCGAGGCTGCCGTGCGTCGCGTCCTTGAGATGGCCGGGATGGACTGCGCGGTCCCGGACCTCGACGCACTCGCGCCGGGAAGCCCCTTCGGCGCGAACAAGCTCGTCTTCCGGGCCAACCAGACAGTCAGCGAAGGAGGGCCGATCGCCTTCCGCAGGAGCACGTCGCGCCCGCCGCGCGACGTCTTCACCCAAATTCTCCAGGCCCCGTTCATGGCTGCCGCCCGGCTGCTTCGGCCCCAGACCTAGGTCACCGGGCGGCGCCTAGGCCGTCGCCGCGACCTCGCGGATCTCCGAGCGCAGCACCGTCGACTCGCCGGCGGGCCCGGTGCCGGGACCAAAGCGCTCGGCCATCGCTTCGGCGTGCTCGACGGTGTCCCAGACGGTCAGCGAGAGGCCTTTGCCCAGCTCGTCGCCGAGCAGCCAGGTCCCGGAGTGAAAGCCCGGCATCTGCCGGATCGCCGGCACGACGTGCTCGCGCGTCGCCTGCAGCCCGCTCTCGCGGTCGACGCCGCGAACGTCGACTTCGATCATTACCGCAAACATCCATCCTCCTCGCGTCTCGCGCGCCGCGGGTTGAACGCGCGGTTCCCCGGGCACAGGTTCGGAAGGTCCGGTCCAAGCCTTGGCGAGCCTATCCTCGGCGCAGCGGCAGCGGTCGAAGGACCCGCCGGAAACCTAGTTGCGACGCACCGATCTGGAGGGGAAATGAGCAAGGTTCTTTACACAGCGCAGGCAACAGTGACGGGGGGCCGCGCCGACGGCCGCGGAAAGAGCAGCGACGGCGCCCTGGACGTCGTGATCCGGCCGCCCAAGGAGCTCGGCGGCGACGGCTCGGGGACGAACCCCGAGCAGCTGTTCGCCGTCGGCTACGCAGCCTGTTTCGAGAGTGCCCTGGGCGTCGTCGCCCGGCGCGAACGCACCGAGGTCGGGGACGTCTCGATCGACAGCCGCGTCAGCCTCTCCCCGGACGCGGACGGCAGCTTCAAGCTCGGCGTCGAGCTCGACGTGACGCTCCCCGACGTCGGCGAGGCCGCGACCGCCGTGAAGCTGGTCGCGGCCGCGCACGCGGTCTGCCCGTACTCGAATGCGACGCGGGGCAACATCGACGTGGTCCTGACCGCGAACGGCAGCCCGGTGAGCTGACAGCCGGCTACTGCGGCGCGGCTTCGTGCCCCGCCGCAGTCCCGCGCCGGCGCACGACGAGGATCGGCAGCGCGGTGTGCGAGATCAGGTCGCGGGTCACGCTGCCCGCGAGATGGCCCGCGAGGCCATGGCGCTCATGCGTGCCGATCACGATCATGCTGGCGCCGTGCTTCTCGGCGACCTCGACGAGGCCCTTCCAGGTCGGCGCGGCCTTGGCGCACGCAACGCTCGCGTGGAATCCGGCCTCCTCGGCAAGTTTCGCGCCGTGGGCCGCGGTCGCTTCGGCGGCCTCCCTGACGGCAACGGAGTTGTCGGCGTCGAAGTGCTGTCCGCCGACGGGCAGGAAGCCGACGTTCGCCGGCTGCCAGACGCAGGCGATCAGCGCCTCGCGGCCGGCCTCGAGCTGCTCCGCGGCCTCTTCGATTGCGAGTGCGGCGAGCTCGGTTCCGTCGTAGGCGAAGAGAACCGGTCCAGGCGCTGCGGGCGTCATGCGTTCATCCCTCTCAGTCGGCGCTTTCGCTGGCGGGCATCACCCTGGGGGGCAGTCCGCGGAGCTTCGCCAACAATGGTGGCGAATACCACGCGGGTTCGTCGCCGTCGAGGAAGCGGTCGAGGTCCGGCTTCTGCGGGCGCGCGCCACCGGCGAGGTAGAGCAGCACTCCCAGCGCCGCTCCCGCGAGCGCGATCACCAGCCCGATCGAGAGGGCCGTCGCGGTACCGGCTTCGAGGCTGCCCCCGACCGTCAGCGCGAGGTGGGCGAAGATCGGCGCGATCATGAACGCCGCGACTGCCCTCAGCAGCTCGACGATCGCAAAGACACGCTGGAGGTTTGCCGAAGGCAGCGAGAAGCCCGCGACGAACAGCGCCGGCGCGACCGTGGCGCCGAGACCGATGCCGGTCAGGCCCGAGCCGATCAGCGTCAGCGCCTGGCTCGGCGGGACCTGGATCCGGAACACGGTGATTCCCGCGGCGAGGAAGAGCATGCCCCCGAGCGGCATGTAGTGCAGGGCCCTGCGTTTGATCAGGACCCCCAGCAGCACCGCGGTGAGCACCGCTCCGGCGGCCTCCGGGAGGTAGAGCAGGCCGACGGTCAGCGGTTCATAGTGCTGCAGCAGCACGGCAGCAGTCAGCGCCGTCGCCGAGACCGACGCCGCAGCGGCGAACAGGGCGACCAGCACGCCGGCCACCGGAATCGTGCTCGTCAGCATCGTGCGAACCGTGAGCAGCGGCTGCTTGGCGCGGAACTCGTAGACGATCAGGATCACGATCAGGGCCAGTCCGCCGACCAGCGGGAGCAGCGTCGTCGGTCCGACGAAGGGGTGCGTCAGCAGCTGCGAGGCGCCGAAGAAGGCGGCCACGCAGCCGACCGCTGCGAGCACGATCGCGGGCAGCATCGCGCGGCGCGTCAGGATCGGCCGGCGGTGAGTCCTCGAACGTCAGCATCGAGAGCACCAGCGCGGTCGCCGAGACGGCCGCCACGATCCAGAACAGCGGCCGCCATCCGCCCGCGTGCGCCTGGATCCCGCCGATCGTCGGCCCGAGGGCTACCGCACCGAAGATGCACATGTTCATGATCACTGCGGTGTCGCGGAGCTTGTTGACGGGGTAGCCGATCGCGAGCGGCGGGACGGCGGAGATCAGCAGAGGCTCGTGCACAGGCCTTGGAGAACGTGCCCGATGATGAACACCGGCGCGCTCTGCGCGGATGCGGCGAGGATCGATCCGATCACCAGGACGAAGGCGTAGAGGACCATCATCCGGCGCTGCGGGAGATGCTGGGCGAACTGGACGGCGAGCACCGTGCCGACCGCGTAGGCAGCGTTCGCGAGCCCCGACCCGAGGCTCAGCGTCTGGAAGGTCGTGTGCAGATCCTTGGCGATCGTCGGCGTGAGCGGCTCGACCGCGGCGGAGAGCACGAGGTACGGCACCAGCGCGAACGTGACCATCGCCGCGGCAGCGGCCCAGCGTCCCGCCAGCGGTCCGGGACGCATCAGCGACCGCCCATCGCGGGCTCGGGGTAAATGGACGTGGGGGGCGGGATCGATCTTGGGAGCGTCAAGGCGTCAAGCCTAGAAGCGTCACCTGTCCGCCCGGGGGCCCGACCTGTGACGCCCGGCCCCGGCACCCCGGGAGCCGCATGGATCTGGACGTCAGGAATTGCAGCCCGCGAACGACCTGGATCACGTGTGCGGAGGCAAATCATGACCAGCGGCTCTCTGGGGAAGCAATCCACCGGAGCCTGGGGGTACCCACTCTGCGCCACGGGGAACCATCGGGTAGCGGCGCCGTTCGCTCGGTCTCGGGGGCGGTGAGCCCGTGAGCCCGTGCGAACCGGAGCCGCAGGCAACGCCGACCGATCGCCTCGCCTGGCTCGAAGGGGCAATCGCCGAAACGCGGGGCTTCTGCGAGTGGATTGAGGCGACGGCCGCGGAGGAGCTGCGGTTCACTCGGTTCGACAGCTGGGACTACGACTTCGAGCTCGACCTCAACGCTCAGGCGAAAATGGCTCGAGGCACGCTGGGCCTGCTGGAGCAGGAGCGCAGCTCGATCCTCGCGCGCAACAAGATGCGTGCGGAACGGGCGGCGCGCGAAGCGCGCGGCTAACTCGCTGGATTCTCCGTTTCCCCGCGATCGCCCGGCACCCGGTGCAGGCGTTCCAGCTCTGCCTCGACGGCGGCGAGTCGCCCGTGGGCGTCGGGGATACCCGACTCGCTCTCGAGGCGGATCAACGCGTCCTCTTCCTCGACCAGTGCCCTGATCCTCGCCGCAGCGCGCTCTTCGCCCATCGCTCCCTCCCAGTCGCTGACTCCACTTGCCTGCACGGTTCTGTTGCCCGCTCGAGGCGTGGCTTACGCGCCCCCGCCCGGGCTCGCGGCCGCAGCGCTCGACTAGGTGAACACGACCTGGATCCCGCCGGCCTCGCCCTGGCGGATCATCGTCCCGCCCGGGTACTGCAGCGGCGGGCGGATGAAGTTGTGTCGCCGAAACAGTTCGACGCTGGGGCGATTGCCTTCCTTGACCGCCGCCCAGACGTACGGCATCGGGCCGCCGCCGAACTCCACCTTGATCTGCGCCAGGGCCTCGGCGATCAGTCGGCTACCTGGACTTGACGGCTTGTTCTTTTTCACCCTGTAGCCGCGGTAACGGTCGCGGGTTCCCAGCGCGTTGATGTACCCGCCGTTCTGTTGCCCGTACACGGGCAGGTGACGCACACCGCAGAAGCCGACGAGCTCGCCTTCGCCCGGCGCGTCGCCGGCGTTCTCTTCCAGCAGGATCACCCGCTGCTCGAGTGCCTTGCCGCTAAAGAGCCGCCCGGCGATCTCGTTGATTTCCCGGACCGCGCGTGCGATGTCCGCGTTGACCTGCGCTGCGGGATCGCCGCAGCTGAAGCCCCGGAGACCCGGGAACCCGGCAGCGTCCTCGTTGATGATCACGAAGGCCCGCACCGGCGTGGCAAGGACCCTCGGGTGAGCCGGCACGGCTCAGTCCAGTGGCGCCGTCGCTGACCGGTCGGGCGCCGTTCGGCGCGTCGTGCGGGTCGCTGCCTTCTGGTGGGCGTCACGGAACCAGGCCGCCTCGCCGTCGGAGAGCACGACCGTCGTGTTGGGCTGTTCGAGCGCAAGCGGCGAAGCTTCGTCGGACGCGATCAGGTTCCAGTCACCGGCACCTGGATGCGGCATCTCGGGCCTCCCCTCGGATGTCCCGGCCCGCCGATCCTGCGCGGACTCGTTGTGAGGGATGCTACTAGCCATATTTCCTGATCGGGCGCGCGGCAACGTCCATGAGGTTCGCCACGGTCCGTGCAGTTTCCTCCGGCGGGCGTGCGCGCCCGAGCGGCCTGTCTCATGGGTGCGCTCCCGCGCTGCGCCGTCCGCGCTCAGGCGCTCGGTACGGATTGACCCGGCGCCGGGAACTCCGCGGCGCTGACCGGTACGGGCGCGCGTCGATGCACGATGTAGGCGGCCGCGAGGAACAGCGCGCGCGAGTAGGCAAGGCTGGCGGGGACGAGCCGCGCTCACCGAGACCGTCCCTTCGACCGAGTGCTGGAGCAGCCGCTGGGCGCCCCAGAACGGCAGGAACTTGGCGAGCGTCTGCGTCGACTGCAGCGTCAGCTGCACGCCGACGACGCCGATCAGGATCAGCACCCCCTCGAGCTCGTTGGGCACCAGCGCGCCGACGGCGAGCCCGAACGGGACGCTCGTGAGCGCGACGAGGCCGACCCCGCCGCGAGCAGCCATGGGTCGTGCGGGCTCGTGCCGAAGACCATCACGACGCTGAACATGCCGGCGATCGCCGAGGCCGAACAGCTCGAGCAGCAGCAGCCGCCCGAGCAGCAGCTCGTACGGGCGGTAGCCCGCGAGCATCAGGCGCTGATCGACCGGGCCGCGCGGTCATCGCGACGAAGATCGACGCGCCGGCGATCGAGAAGGCCATCGCGATGCCGCCGGTGATCACGGCGTTCGCTGCCGGAGTGGCGTGGAGGCGCCGTAGAACGCGAGCGGCAGCGCGGTCAGCAGGCCGAGCGCGAGGCCGCGTCGAGCGAGCTCGCGCGCCGGTCATCTCCGCCGGCACGAGGATCCGCCGCAGCTCTCATCGGGGCCGATCCTCCTCGCAGCGCGGGATCTTCATCTCGACGACGCGGTCTCACGACGCCTTCCACGAGCGCGGTCTCCTCGAGCAGGTGCGTGACGACGACGACGCCCAGGCCCGCCGCGGTCCAGCGCGCCGACGTGCTCCCAGAAGCTCACGTAGGAGCCATGGTCGAAGCCCTGGTAGGGCTCGTCGAGCAGCAGCACGTCGGCGTTGCCGAGCAGCGCCAGCGCGAGGTTGACCTTCTGGCGCGCGCCGCCCGAGAGGCGGCGGCACTGCGTGCGCTCGGCGGTCGGGAAGCGAGAACTCGGCGAGCAGTGCGTGGCCTTCGCGGATCGCCTGCGTCGCGCGACAGGCCGAGCGCCGGCGCGAACAGCGCGAGGTGCTCGTCGGCGCTGAGCAGGTCGAAGAGCCCCGGCTCCTGCGGGCAGAAGCCGACGCGCCCGCGGACGCTGACGTGGCCGCGTCGGGCTTGATCAGCCCGGCGCAGATCCGCAGCAGCGTGCTCTTGCCGGCCCCGTTCTCGCCGGTGATCGCGACCGATTCGCCGGCGTGGACCGAGAGCGAGACGTCGTCGAGGACGAGGCGATCGCCGTAGCGCTTGCTGACCGAACAGACCTCGAGGTCGGCGGCGCCGGCCGGCGGGGCCGCGGCCGCGCCGAGGTCCGGCAGCTCGGCGGTCTCGGGGCTCAAGCGCGCACCCCGCAGTTGCCTGGTGCGCGTTTGGCACGGCGGAACAGGCCCGTCGAACAAGGGGTCTGGGAGCTCGCCCGGTTCATCTCGCCTCAGACGCTAGCTCGCGTAAATCGGCCCGCCGACCGTAGTTTTGCGCGCATGTATTTTTCGGCGAACCGCGACGGGCGTTGGCCTGCGCAGGCGCTAGCCGCCCGGCGAGGTCGGCGGCACGGCGGGCACACCGAGCTCCGAGAGCCGCCTGTCGAAATCGGTCAGGCGCCCCGTGTCGGCGTAGAAGTCCTCCTGCTCGACGACCTTTCCCCAGCGCGTTCGCAGCACGAGCACGGTCCGGTTTTCATAGAGCCGCTCGCCCTCGGGACCGTCGGCGTGATCGTCGAAGCGCGCCCAGATGGTCATCGCCCAGGGAGGGCCACTCGCCGCCACCGCCTTGATCTCGCCCTGGATTTTCGCTGCCGTGAAGTTGCGCAGGAACCGGTCCATCCCGTCGCGCCCTCGCCACTGGCCGCGCCAACGGTGATCGCCGTCGTGGAAGTGCAGCACGAAGTCGTCGCTGTAGGCGTCCAGCAGGGGCCGGTGGTCACCGGCGTTCAGCGCCGTCACGTCGCTCGTGAACCTGGCGCGCAGCACAGCGGGGATCATCGCGGCGGCTCCGAACCCCAGGCCGGCGCCGACAATCACGCCTTTGAGTCTCATCTGTCACCTTCCCACTCGCACTGGTAGCGACGCGAGCGTATGCGATCGGCCCGAGTGATGCGCCGGCTGGGAAGCGATGCGCCGGCCCCTGTGGCGCGCGCTGTTACGAGCCTTCGTTCACGAACGCCTGGTACGGGCGGCAGGGCTCGTTGCGCAGGCTCGGGCAGGGCGGCAGCCCGGTGGGCACGCTGACGCCGGGCACGACCGGGAGGGTGAGGCTGGCGGGCATGCCGGGCCCGAACGCGATCGACACGTTCGCGGTTGTCGCCTTCGGGCTGCGTCTGGCTGAACGACCACACCGGCTGCGTTCCGTTGGGCGCCGAGATCGTGACCCTGATGCGCGAGCCGGCGCGGTAGGCGTGCCCCTCGAAGTACAGCGGGATCGTGACCGGCACGAATTCGTCGGCCGGCATCGCCTGCAGGTCGGATGCGAGGAAGGTCGGGATCGGCTGCAGCGGCGTGGGTGGCTGCTTGAACATGTTTTCCGAGGTGGTCGGCGAGCTTGCGCTCGCTGGCGCGGATCCAGCCGTCCTGGACGAAGGTTTCGTTGCCGTCGGGGCGCACCTCGCTGACGGTCGCCTGGAGGTCGACGTTCGGGGTGGATGACTTGACCCAGAGGTTCACCGCGCCTCCGCCGATCACGGTCGTGTTGCTGGCTGAGCGGCGCCGACACGTAGGAGACGGCGGAGTCGCCGTCGGTGGGCTGGGCCCAGTTCCATTCCCACTCGGACGCGTCGCCCCACAGCCCGCCCGGAGCCCGTGCCGCCCGAGTAATCGGTCAGCGGCGTGGCGCTCGCGTTCGGAGGTGTAGGAGTCGACCCCTTCGGCCGCCGCCGGCTGCTTCGCTGAGCGTGCCGTTCGGGCCCGAGGTACCACGAGCGGGCCGTCGTGCCGGGGATCGGGAACGTCGGAGAAGGACTGTTCGAACGCGGGATAGGGGTTGCCGGGCGTCGTGTTGCCGGTCGGCGAGGTCCCGCGCCGTTGTCGAACAGCACGCGGACCTCGGGGAGCGCCTCGAAGGCCGCCAGCGCCTGTCCCGTACGTCGGCTTTTCCTGGATCGGGTCCGGCGGCAGCGTGATTTCGTCGCCTTTGGGGAGCCCCAACGCCGCCTGATAGATCGGTCGGAGCCGCGGCATCCACGAGCGCCGCGGTTGTCGATCGGCGCCTGGTGCGCGACGTACAGCTCCAGGAAGTCGTACAGCCGGTCGAACGTGTACGGATCGAGCGAGTCGATATGGGCGCCGTTGGTGAACGTGAACCACTTGTGCTTGGTGCCGGTGAAGTGCTCCGCCAGATCGGCGCAGTGCCCGCCGGTCTGCTCGTCCTCCCACTGGCATGCCATGAACGTCGGGACGTTGATGTTGTGGACGAACGTGACCGGGTCCAGCGGGTCGGCGACGGACGGGTTGTAGGTCGCGTTTTCTTTGATTTCTGCCAGCAGGTTGCGTCGCCTCTCCGTGCAGGTCCTGGTTGGCCGCGCAGGTCGTGTCGCCTTTCTGGATCTGTTCGTAGGCCCAGTGCTCGCCGTTGTGCGGGCCGGCCGGTTCGGCGTCGAACTGGCGCTCTTCGGCCCAGCGGCACGGCGAAGCCGGTGTTGAGGACGCCGCCGGGGTAGAGGGTCGTCGCTGTCGCGTCGACCACCGACAGCGGCGCGATCGCCTCGAGGGCCGGCGGGCGAAGCTGCGCGGCGAAGAGCTGGCTGATCCCGCCGTAGGAGATGCCGAACATCCCGACCTTGTGGTGGAGCACCCACGGCTGGTGGGCGATCGTCTCGATCACGTCGTAGGCGTCGAGGTTCTCCAGCGGTTCGAAGTAGTCGAAGGCGCCGCCCGAGCAGCCGGTGCCGCGCATGTTCACGTCGACCACCGCGAAGCCCATCAGGTTGGCCAGCGCGGCGAGCCCGCTTTCCGGGCCCGCCGGGTTCGCGTAGCCGTACCCCGAGTATTCGATCAGCGTCGGGTACCGCGGCTTTGCTGCTTCGCGGTTCGAGAGCGCCGAAGGACGCCCGAGCCGGCCAGGGCCTCGGGAGCGCCCGGCGGGTGGACGTCGATCGCCAGCTGGGTGCCGTCGCGCGTCGTCAGGTAGCCGTATCCGCTGTCGGGATCGACTGTTTGTAGATGCTCGGATCCCACGGCGCGGCCGCCTGCGTGTGGACGGTGATCGGCCCCGATTCTTCGCCGGTGGAGGTCAGCCGGACCCGGTAGTCCTTCCCCGGCGCGACGTTCCGGAACAGCAGCCCGCCGAGCGAGTCCGCGGTCTGCGTGGACACCGTTTCGCCGTTGCGAGCCCAGCAGCGACATCTGGGCGCCCGGGGCCAAGCCCGTGACGTAGACCTGTTCGACGCTTCCGTGCGCGCTGAAGGCGGAGCGCCGACGCGGCCGCGACGAGCAGGACCAAGAATGTCGCCAGCGCCGTGACGACACCGATGCGCACACGACGCCGGCGCGTAGCCGCCGACGGACTGCCGCCCGCCTGGTTCGCACGCGACGACGCTACCCCTTGCTGCTGATCCCCCATCACGCTCCTCATCCCCACCGCGCAGTAAACACCATTCGAGGCCCCAGTGGTAGAGCGAGCTCCTGCGCGTTAGATCGCATCCGCTGTCGCAGGACATTGAGGGCGGCAACCTCTAGCCCCCTCGCCCGGAGCACAACCGGTCGCAGAATGGTTCGCCAACGCTTCGTGGGCGGAAATGGATTGCCCGGCCGCCGGTCGTCGAGGTGCCGGCGAACTGAGGGCTAGCTGAGGTGCCCCCGCTGCGGCGGGGACACCTCACACGCTGTGTCCAGTGCGGGCGCGCGAAACGTCGCCCTGGCTGCCGCCTAGGGGTTTTTCGCGGTCACGGTCGGCGGCGCGAAGTTGTCAATCCCATTCACGGCGAGGAGACCGAGCGTGCCCGTCGTCGGCGAATCAAATTCGAGATCACCGAGCTGGACCCACGGGAACAAGGTTCCCGTGTAGGTCTGCGAGATAGTCGTGCCTTTGCACGCAAACGTGATTTCCATGCCCGATATTTCGTCCGCGATCGGCGGCACTTCGACGAGTTTCGTCGGCCACGGCAGGTTGCCCGCGGTGACCACGAGCGGTGCCTGCGTCGTGCCACTTTTTTTCGCGGGACACGGATTCGGTCCGCATTTCGTGATCTTGAAGGCCTTCATCAGATCGACGCCGGCGCCGCCCCCGACGGGATTTTCGAGCACCTCGGCATCAACCACCGTGCACCGCACGACGACGCCGGTGGCGGTGTTGGTGAACGAGATCTGGCCGCCCGTCTTGACCGCTTTGGGTTTGCCTTCGGCGAGCCGGACGTTGTTGATGTACCAGTGAGGTTGCGCCTGCGCGAGCGCCGGCGCCGAGGCAAGGGCAGTCACCGCGAGCACGCTGGCAAGCGGAACTAGGTACTTGATTCGCATTGGATCGTCTCCCTTGTATGCACGAGGGTGAGCGTCGATTTGCGTGCGCCCAACGACCCCCGGCGAGCGAGGCGCGCCACTCGAACTTCGGCGACGTTAACCCGCGGGGCGCGAATCGGTCAACCCCGCTTCACCGGTCGTCCCGCCATCCGCACCCGCTGGGCGTAGCCTTGTCGGCGTGAGCGCAGCCGAGACCTCAGCTGAACGCTTTCCAGTGAGCCCGCGCAACCCGCCACGCGGTCATGGCAGTACACGTCCGACGTGCGAGCCGCGCCGGCGCGCCACGTTCGCGCGGCTATCGCATGACTGCACGATGCATCGCACCGGGCGGTGCTCGCGAGCCGGCCGCGCAGCGATACGGGACGACTCGAGTCGAAATACGCTTCAGCTGGGCTTCAGCCGGGAAAGCCCGGTGCAATGACACTTCTGGGCCGCCACTGCGCTAAGTCCGTCGGGATCCGATCGACCGATCAGACCGCGATGAGCCGGGCCGCCGGGCGCGGGGTCCGGGGTGGCGGTGTTCGGAAGACGATCTCTTTGCGGCCACGCTGACCGCGCTCGGCGCCTTGGCCGGCTGCGGCGGCTCGGGGAACGCGAGCCAGGCGACCAAGTCCACCACCGTCGCAACTTCGACGACCTCAACGTCCTCGGACGCAGGGCAGGCTGTGATTGCCGAAGCCAAGGGCGCCACCGCGGAGACGGTGACCGGGACGTCCGGTGACACGACGGCGACGCTTCACGCCACGACCCACCAACCGAAGGTCGGAGCACCGTGGCCGATCGCGTTCACCGTGACTCATGCCGGACAGCCCGCCGCGGCGAGCGTCAGCTACGAGTACCTGTTCGGCGGCGCCGTGGTTGCGCACCGCTCCCACTACAACTTCACCGGCCACTTCGCGGACCTCTTCCGGTGGCCCTCGAGCGCGGTCGGCTACCAGCTGACGTTCCGCGCAGTGATCGTCTCCGGCGGGGTTACGATCGACCTCGACTATCCCGTCCAAGTCGCGACGTGACAGCGGTCACGGGGGCCGAAGTGCTCCTCGAGGACGTGAGCAAGACCTTCGGCCGCGTGAGCTCGCTGGTCGAGGTCTCACTGCGCGTCGACCGCGGCGAGGCGGTCGCGATCACCGGGCGTTCCGGCGCCGGCAAGAGCACGCTGCTGGCGTTGATCGGGGGCCTCGAGCAGCCCGACACCGGCCGGGTCCTGATCGACGGCCTCGAGGTCTGGAAGCAGCCGCACCCCGAGCGGGCGCGTCGCGAGCTCGTCGGCTTCGTCTTCCAGCGTCACCTGCTGCTCGCAACGCTCTCGGCCCGCGCGAACGTCGAAGTGCCGTTGATCGGCTCGGGGATGAACCGCCGCGCGCGGCGTGAGCGCGCCACTTTGCTGCTCGAGCAGGTCGGGCTCGCCAGCCGCGCCGAGCACCGCCCGTCCGAGCTCTCCGGCGGCGAGAGCCAGCGCGTGGCGGTCGCTCGCGCGCTGGCCAACGAACCGCGGCTGCTGCTGGCCGACGAGCCGACCGGCGCGCTGGATTCCCGTACGTCGGAGATGGTGCTCGACATGCTCTTCGATCTGCGCGACCGCCTGGGCATGACGATGATCGTCGTCAGCTACGACAGCGCGGTCGGTGCTCGCGCCGACCGCACGGTGACGCTGGAAGACGGCATGCTCGCGCGAGCCGAGCGCGGCGCGGCAGGTGCGCTAGCGAACGGACCTCACGTGGTGGCGATCATTCTCACCAACCTGATGCGGCGGGCCGCGCGAACCGTCTTCACCGCGTCGGGCGTCGCGGTCGGCGTTGCGACGATCGTCGCCCTGCTCTCCTTCACGCAGGGGCTGCAGCAGACGGCTGCCGGCTTCGTGCACCTGGGCGGCTCCGGTCTCGGCGTCTTCCAGGCCAACGTGTCCGAACCGACCACCTCGGTGCTACCCGAATCGATGGTCGACCGCCTCGCCGCGACCCCGGACGTCGCGCGCGCCACGCCGCTGATGCTGATCGTCGAAGGCGTCAAGCCGGCGCCCTCGGCCGTGGTGTTCGGAGCCGAGCCGAACGGGTTCTTCACGCAGAGCCTGGTGCTCGTGAGCGGCCGGAGGCCGGTCGACGAATCGAAGGAAATCCTCCTCGGAGACCGCCTCGCGGAACAGCTGCACCTCGGCGTCGGGGACCAGCTGACCGTCAAGGGCACCCCGTTCCGGATCGCGGGCGTCTACCACTCCGGGATTCTCTTCGAGGACTCCGGAGCGATCATGGGCCTGGCGCGGGCCCAGCAGCTGACCTCACGCCCGGCGGAGGAGACGAGCGTCGAGGTACAGCTCGCGTCCGGCGTGCACGCAGCACAGGCAGCCCACGCGATCGAGCACGAATTCTCCGGCACCCAGGTGATCACGGATCCGCAGCAGGCGCTGCGCGCGGGCGCCAACGGCACGCTGATCTCCAAGGCGATCCTCGTGATCGTCGTGATCGCGCTGATCGTCGGGGCGATCAGCGTCGCGAACACGATGGCAATGTCGATCGTCGAACGCCAGGGCGAGATCGCACTGCTCAGCACGGTCGGCTGGGCGCCCGCCCGCGTCGCGTCGATGGTGCTCGGCGAAGGGCTCGCCGTCAGCCTGCTCGGCGCGGCGGGCGGCCTGCTGTTCGGCGTGATCGGTGCGGGACTGCTCGTGCATGCGCTCGGCGTCAGCGCGTACGTCTCGCCGTCGGTCACCGGCCGCACGCTCGGCATCGGGCTGCTGGTCGGCATTGCGATCGGCGTGCTCGGCGGCATCTACCCCGCCTGGCGCGTCACGCGCATGCGCCCGATGAAGGGCCTGGGCGCGACCTAGCCCGGCAACCGGGCGTAGTCGGCGTAGCCTTGACGTCGTGAACGCAGACGAGGGCTTCGATCTTCCTGCCGCGGCACTGCGGGCAGACGGCGACGACGTGGCGATGTCGATCGAGGTGCTTGGCACCCAGCTCGAACAGGCGCTGCCGCGCAACACGCTGGTCGAGCGGCGCAAGACCGGTGGCTTCCGCGCCAAACGCAGGGTCGTCGAGCGGATCGAGGTGACGCTCGGCGACGAGCGCTTCGAGCTGCGCAGCGTCGGCGGCGCCGTCCAGTCCACGCGCCAGAAGGTCGTGCGCGGCATCACGCTCAGCCGCCAGGAGCTGGCGCTCGCGAAGTGGATCAGCGAGCTCGGCGACGCCGTCGCGCGAACCGCCGAGATCTCCGAACACGACCGCCTCGCGCTCGCCGAGCTGCTGCTGTGAGCCCGCTCTTCCGCCGGCGCTCGGCAGACGAGAAGGCCGCCGACCAGGCCGACGCGCAGGCGCGCCGCGAGGGCACCGAGCGTTCGGCCGAACGGGCCGCAGCGTCGCTCGCGCAGCTCGAAGCCGGCCACATCCCGCTCGCCGCCTCCGAGCGCCTGGCGCAGTTCGCGCAATCCGGCGCGGACGTCTTCAGCAGCGACCTGACGGTCAGCGAATGGAGCGCACTCGCGCGTCTGGGCGCAGCGCCGATCACCCAGGTGATGGGCTCCTCGATCTACCACGTCGGCTGGCAGCCGACCTACTACAACGTTCCGACCGAGGTCCAGATGCTCTCCGACGCCTACAACGAGTGCCGCCGCCTGGCGCTCGGGCGGCTGCTCGAGGAGGCCGCGGCGTGCCGCGCCGACGCGGTCGTCGGGGTGCGGATCGAGGAGGGCGCCCACGACTGGGCCGCCGGGGCCGTCGAGTTCATCGCCGTCGGCACCGCGGTGCGCCTGCCGGACGAAGCTGCGCGCCGGGCCGCGGCGCGCTGCTCACCGACCTCACGGCCAGGAGTTCGTGCTGCTGTGCAATGCCGGGATGCGCCCGGTCGGCATCGCCGCGCACACGAGCGTGCATTACGTGCCGGCGACCTACCAGACCCAGATGGCCCAGGGGTCCTTTGGCGCCTCGTGGGTCAACCAGGAGCTCGGTCGACTTCACCCAGCGGTGTCTACGAAGCGCGTGAGAAGGCCGTCTCATCGGTGAGCGCGCAGGCGCGGGCGCTCGGCGGCGACGGCATCGTCGGCGTCGACATCACGCAGAGCGCTCGTACCTACGAGGTAAGGCGCGGCATCGTCGAGAGCAAAGACCTCGAGGTGACCTTCCACGTGATGGGCACAGTGATCCGCGAGGATCCCGTCGCTCGCCGTCGACCCCGCCTCGCCGCCCGTACTCCAAGTCCTCTCACTGCGGTGAGCCACACCCGAGCAAACAAAGGAACAGCACAGTGGCCTATGACCCGAGCAGCACCGAGGGCGTCCCGGAGGCCGGGACCGCGCGCCTCGAGCAGAACCGCGCCGGCCTGTTCACCAGCGACCTTTCGGTCAACGAGTTCCTGCTGGTCCGCCAGGCCGGCTTCCAGCCGCTGGGCCTCGTGATCGGGAGCTCGATCTACCACATCGGCTACCAGCAGGCCCAGTGGAAACAGAGCCAGGAGATGGAGGTCCTCTCGCAGGCGATGTACGAGGCCCGTGAGCTGGCGATGACGCGCATGGAGGAGGAGGCCGACCAGCTCGGCGCCGACGGGATCGTCGGCGTGCGCCTGACGATCGGCCGCTACGACTGGGGCTAGAGCATGGCGGAGTTCATCGCGATGGGGACCGCCGTCAAGCACCGCGGGGGCCAGCTGCACCGCGCGCCCTCCGGTCGCCCCTTCACCAGCGACCTCTCCGGCCAGGAGTTCTGGACGCTGCTGCAGACCGGCCACCGGCCGGTCGGGATGGTGATGGGCTCGTGCGTCTTCCACGTCGCTCACCAGAGCTGGAAACAGTCGATCGGCAACACCGGCCGCAACGTCGAGCTACCGAACTTCACGCAGGCGCTCTATGACGCGCGCGAGCTCGCGATGGAGCGCATGCAGTCCGAGGCGCTGGAGGCCAAGGCCGAGGGCATCGTCGGCGTGCACATCGAAGAGAAGTCGCACGGCTGGGGCAGCCACGTGATCGAGTTCTTCGCGATCGGCACCGCGATCATCCCCGCCGAGGGCATCGAGGACCACGTGATCCCGGCACCGCAGACGGTGCTCGATCTCAGCTGAGCAGCGCCAGCCGGCTCAGCTCACCCGGCGGGCGCCGGCTGCATGATCGCGAACGACGCGCCGTGCGGGTCGGCCAGCGTGGCGAAGCGCCCGATCGGCATGTCGACGGGCTCGACGAGGACGGTGCCGCCGAGCTCGCGGGCCCTCGCGACAGTCCCGTCGCAGTCGGCGACGGCGAAGCAGACGGACCAGTGGGCCGGCACGTCGGCGGGGAAGTAGGGCTCGCTCATCTCCATCATTCCGCCGATCCCGCGGCCGTCGAGCTCCCACACGACATAGGACTCGGGGGCGCCCGTGAACCCGGCCTCGCCGATTCCCCAGCCGAACACGGCGGGGTAGAACTCGCGATTTCTTGCGGCGTCGCGGGTCATGACTTCGTTCCAGCACAGCGAGTTGGGCTCGTTCACCAGGTCGGCGCCGGCGAACTCGCGCGGCTGCCAGATGCCGAACACCGCTCCGGTGGGGTCCGCGAACATCGCCATCCGGCCGAGGTCGGTGACGTCCATCGGCGGCAGGATCACGGCGCCGCCGGCCTCGCTGACCTTCGCGGCGGTCGCGTCGGCGTCATCGACGCTGACGTAGGTCGCCCATGCGGTCGGCTGGCCCTCGGCCGTCTGCGGCATCAAACCGGCAACCGTCTGGCCGTCCTGCTGGAAAAGCTGGTACCCACCGGTTTCACCACTGGCGTCCGGCTCGGTTGCGCTCCAGCCCATGAGCCCGCCGTAGAACCCGGCTGAGGCGGCGGCGTCCGGCGTGGACAGGTCCACCCACGAAGGTGTCCCCGCTGGGTAATTGACCACAGTTCCCCTCCTGTCGATCCGCGGATGCGAAGTCGCGCGAACATAGTCGATCGCGACCCGCTGCGTGTTGCTTTTTCGGCGGACGCGAAAACCGGCCCGCAAGCGGGCGCTGCGGCTAGTTGCAGGCGATCGGAAAGTCGGTGCCGGTCACGGCGAACGACGCGCGTCCACGGCGCATCGTGAAGGCGGGCCTGAGCGACAGTCTCCAGCCCTCGAACTCGTGCCTGCGCAGGTATCCGCGCACAGGGTGCGCAGAGGACGGCGAGCAACCGTAGAGCGCCCGCGAGTGGTTCTCGTTCTCCCACCGGTACAGGCGCAGCGCGACGCCGCATGCCGTCGCGAGCCGAACGTGCCGGAGGTTGAAGACTTCAACGCCCGTGGTCACGGGATGCTGGCACTCGTGGGTCACCGGGAATGCGCCGGCCGAGCCGGCTCCAAGCGCGGCAGCGAGAGCGCCGGCCGCGAGCGTCGCAGCGATCAGGCGCAGGGCCGCGTGCAGGACGCCTGCGGGACGTGCGTAGCTCGAAGCACCGCGCGAGACCACGGCCCGGAGTGTAGGCGACCCGGGCAACCTCACCGCTCTCGGGGTCTAGCCGGCAGGCTGCGAGTACACAGCGGTCCAGGCCAGCAGTGCGCCGGTCGCACCCGCGGTCTGGAATTCGTGCGGCAGGACTTCGTTGTTTCCGAACGGGCCGCCCCACCAGGAGCCGAGGAAGAGGCCCGAGCCGCGCGCGTTGACAGCGGCGGCGGCGGCGTTCACTTCGGCCAGGTGGAGCCAGAAGGTCTCGCCCGTCGCCTGCCCGTAGGCAAGCATCCACTGCAGGAACGCGGTGTCGTATTGCGGGCCGTAGTTGTAGGCGAATTCCCGCACGCCGCCCATGCCCCGCTCGTCTTCCTCGGCAAGCGTCGCGGCCATCCGGCCCGCGTCGACGCAGTAGCCGGCGCCGAAACCGCGCTCGCAGAGCATCTGCTCGGCGTAGATGATCGGCGCGGCGATGAACGGCTCACGCCAGTACGGCTCGTTTGCGGTGTGTGACCAGTTGATGTACTTGAGCGCCGTCCTGGCCTGCCAGGTCTCACCGTCGTCCAGGTAGAGCAGCGTCCCGAGCAGCGAGTCGACCGCGATCGCGATACCCGAGTGCGCTGTGTGCCACGTGTTCCACCACATCCCGCCGTGGCGGCGGTCCCAGCCGTGGGCGGCGATGAAGCGGAAGTCTTTCTGGGCCATGCCGAGCCAGCGGTGTTCGCCGGTCGCGCGGTAGGCCTCGACGAGCGCGAGTCCGAGCCAGCCGGAGTCGTCGAAGAAGACGTTGGCGTGCCTGCCCTCCGAACCCGGGTACGGCGCGAAGGCTTTCATCCGCCAGTCCCAGTACTTCGTGTTCTCCCAGCCGAAGTGGCGCACGAGGGCCGCGTGAGCAGGACTCGGCGCCGCGATCTGCAGCGCGTCGACGGCCTGGAAGTAGTGGACCTCGGACCAGATCGTCGCGATCGGGTACGGGCCGTGTGCACAGCGCAGGTAGCCGCAGTACCAGCCGTGGCCGTTGGACCAGTGCCACGCCTGGGCCACGTCTTCTTCAGCGACCGCGAGGAAGTTCGTCGGCGCCGCGGCAGGAAGCTTGAGGATCGGCCGGCGCCAGTTGGTGTACGGCGCGTAGCCCCCGAGTTCCAGTTCCGCGGGACGCCAGTGGTCCGCGACGTGGGCACGCGCGGCCGACGCCACGCCGGGCGCGACTCCAGCCACGGCTGCAGCAAGTACAAGGACGATCAGTGTGCGGGTTCGCTTCATGTCTCCAATTCGATTATCGGCCGGTCGGGCCCCAGCCTTCAGCGGCGTGCGGTCCGATCGGCAAAAGTCCGCCGATCGTGGCCGTATCGAAGGCGCACCGCTGCGGCCTGCGTACCCGCTGCGTCCCCTTCCAACCACGATAGGACGCCGCGGCGAGGTCGGCGCGGGTAGCGGCGGGCGAACCCCGGCGGCGCAGCGCACGAGCGGCCGCGTACCGCAATAGTTAGGCGATGGCGCCCGTGCTGCGCAGCGCGATCAACCGGGCCCGCTCCCCGAGACGGAGCGGCGGCGTCCCGCGGTGAGCGCCCCGGAGACCCAGAGCAATGCGCCCTGGATCGTCGACTTCGTCGACGGCTCACGCGAGATGCGCGAGCTGCTTGGCGGCAAGGGAGCCGGCGTGGCGGAGATGACGCGGGTCCTCGGGGCCGAGCGGGTGCCGGCCGGTTTCACGATCACGACGGCCGCCTGCGCGGCGTACATGGACGGCGGCGCCGGCCTGCCCGACGGTCTCGAGGGCCAGGTGCACGAGGCGCTCGCGCGGCTCGAAGCGCGCACCGGGAAACGCTTCGGTGCCGGCGAGGACCCGCTGCTGGTCTCCGTCCGCTCCGGCGCGCGCGAGTCGATGCCCGGGATGCTCGACTCGGTCCTGAACCTCGGCCTCGGCGACGACACCGTCCGGGCGCTGGCGAACCGTTCAGGCGACGAGCGCTTCGCGTGGGACACCTACCGGCGCTTCCTGCAGATGTACGGCAACGTCGTCGCGGGCCTGCCCGGCGAGCGGTTCGAGCAGGCAATCAGCGAGGCCAAGCGACAGGCCGGTGTCACGCTGGACATCGAACTCGGCGCCGGCGACCTCCGCGCGCTGGCCGAGCAGTTCAAGCAGCTGCTCCAGGTGCCGGCCGACCCGTACGACCAGCTCGTCGCCGCGATTCGCGCCGTGTTCGAGTCCTGGCTCGGCGAGCGCGCCGTCTCCTATCGGCGGATCCACGGGATCCCCGACGCGTGGGGCACGGCGGTCAACGTCCAGCAGATGGTCTACGGGAACCTCGGGCCCGACAGCGGCAGCGGCGTGGCGTTCTCGCGCGACGAGGTGACAGGCGAGCCAACGCCCTCCGGCGATTTCCTGCCCAACGCCCAGGGCGAGGACGTGGTCTCCGGCGTGCGCACTCCGCGCGACCTCGACGAGCTGCGCGACTGGATGCCCCACGTCCATGGCGAACTGATGGTCATCCTGCGCACGCTCGAGCGCCACTACGAGGACATGCAGGACACGGAGTTCACGATCCAGGAGGGGCGCCTGTTCATGCTCCAGACGCGCAACGCCAAGCGTCCGGCACAGGCGGCGGTCCGCTTCGCGGTCGACGCCGTGGGCGAGGGCCTGCTCTCCCGCGAGCACGCGATCCTGACGATCGACTGCGACTCCCTCGACGCCCTGCTGCACCCGACCTTCGATCCGGCCGCGCAGTTCGAGGTGATCGCCCGCGGCGTCGCGGCCTCGCCTGGCGCCGCCGCCGGCGAGATCGTGCTGACGGCCGGAGCCGCCCAGGCCGCGGCCGCAGAGGGCCGCGAGGTGATCCTGGTGCGCTCGTTCACCGAGGCCGACGATGTCGCGGGCTTCCACGCGGCCCGCGGCGTGCTGACCAGCGAGGGCGGCAAGGCAAGCCATGCTGCCCTCGTGGCGCGCGGGATGGGGCGCCCCGCCGTCACCGGCGCGGCGGACGTGATCGTCGAACACGAGAAGCGACAGATCCGGATCGGCGAGCGCGTGCTGCGCGAAGGCGACTGGATCGCGATCGATGGCTCGAGGGGCACCGTCACGGTCGACGACGTCCCCCTGGTTGAGCCACGGGTCTCCGCCCACTTCGCGACCGTGCTGCAGTGGAGCGACGAGCTGCGCGAGCTCGGGGTCCGCGCCAACGCCGACTCGCCGCGGGACGCGGTGAAGGCGATCGAGCTTGGCGCGGAAGGCATCGGCCTGTGCCGCACCGAGCACATGTTCCTCGGCGAGCGACAACCTTTGATGATGGCCTTCATCCTCGCGGATGGCCCCGACGCCGAGCGCGAGGCGATCGCCCGTCTGCGCCCGCTCCAGGAACAGGATTTCGAGCAGATCCTGCGGGCTGTCGACGGGCATCCGCTGACCGTGCGGCTGCTCGACCCGCCGCTGCACGAGTTCCTGCCGCAGCCCTCCGAGCTGCCCGCCGGGTCGGCTACGCGGCGCCGGGTCGAACAGCTGCAGGAGACCAACCCGATGCTCGGTACGCGCGGCGTACGGCTCGGGATCCTCGCGCCGGCGCTCTACGAAATGCAGGTCGACGCGCTGTTCGCGGCCGCCGGACGGGTCGAGGGCGCGCAGGTCGAGGTGATGGTGCCGCTCGTCGCCTACGAGCACGAGCTCGAGATCGCGCGCGAGATGATCGAGCGCCTCGCGCGGACGCATGGGCGCACCGACTATCTCGTCGGCACGATGATCGAGCTGCCGCGCGCGTGCGTGATCGCGCACCGGATCGCGCGCCACGCGGACTTCTTCTCGTTCGGCACCAACGACCTCACCCAGACGGCGCTGGGGTTCAGCCGCGACGACATCGAGAGAAGCGTGCTCGGCCGCTACATCGACGTTGGCGTGCTTGACCGCTCGCCCTTCGAGACGCTCGACACGCCGGGCGTCGGGCGCCTGCTGCAGATCGGCGCGGAGCTCGGGCGCACCGTCAACCCGCAGCTGAAGCTCGGCGTCTGCGGCGAGCACGGCGGCGACCCGGACTCGATCGAGTTCTTTGCGCACGCGCACGTGGACTATGTCTCGTGCTCGGCGTTCCGGGTGCCGATCGCCCGCGTGGCCGCCGCGCAGGCTGCGGTCCACCGGCGCGAGTCGATCTAGGAGGCGGGCCGCCGTGAGCCTCTGCGGGTTTGAACGGATGCGGACGGGGCCCGCGCTTGGTGCAGTAACGGCAACCGCTCGAATAACCGAGTCTCTTGAGGGGTGAGGCGAGGAACATGTTCCAAGTGCGTATTCACGGCCGTGGCGGCCAAGGCGTGGTCACCGCCGCCGAGCTGCTGTCGATCGCCGCTTTCGAGGAGGCACGACACGCCCAGGCGTTCCCGAGCTTCGGCTCCGAGCGCACCGGCGCGCCGGTCGTCGCGTTCTGCCGGATCTCCGACACGGAGATCCGCACCCGCGAGCCGGTCTCGCACCCCGACGCCCTGATCGTCCAGGATCCGACACTGCTGCACCAGGTCGACGTGTTCGGCGGGCTGAGCGCCGAGGGCTACGTGCTGATCAACAGCGGCGGCTCGTTCGAGGATCTCGGCCTCGGCGAATGGGTCCGCGACTTCCGTCGCGAGCGGCTGCTCGCGGTGCCCGCGTCCGACATCGCACGCGAGAGCTTCGGCCAGCCGCGACCGAACGCCGCGCTGCTCGGCGGCCTGGCGGCGCTGACGGGTGTGGTCGCACTCGAGTCGGTCGAAAAGGCGATCCGCGAGCGTTTCAACGCCAAGGTCGCCGACGGCAACTGCGCAGCGGCGAGCGCATGCTACGAGCGTGTCCTGGCCGATCAGGGGGCGCGCGTCGGTGCTTGAGCAGCTCGAGGGATCCCAGGCCGTGGCGCGCACCGTGGCGCTGTGCCGGCCGCAGGTGATCCCCGCCTATCCGATCTCCCCACAGACGCACATCGTCGAGGGCCTCTCGGCGATGGTCGCGCGCGGCGACCTCGCGCCGTGCGAGTTCCTGAACGTCGAGTCCGAGTACGCGGCGATGTCCGTGGCGATCGGCGCCTGCGCCGTCGGGGCGCGGTCCTACACGGCGACCGCCAGCCAGGGGCTGCTCTACATGGCCGAGCCGCTCTACAACGCCTCGGGGCTCGGGCTTCCGATCGTGATGACGGTCGCCAACCGTGCGATCGGCGCGCCGATCAACATCTGGAACGACCACTCCGACGCGATGTCCCAGCGGGACTCGGGCTGGCTGCAGCTGTACGCCGAGTCCAACCAGGAGGCGGTCGACACGCACATCCTCGCCTTCCGCCTCGCGGAGGAGCTCTCGCTCCCGGTGATGGTCTGCATGGACGGGTTCGTCCTGACGCACGCCTACGAGCGTGTCGACCTGCCCTCCCAGGAGCAGGTCGACGCGTTCCTGCCGCCCTTCGAGCCGCGCCAGGCGCTCGACCCCGACCAGCCGATGTCGATCGGCGCGATGGTCGGCCCCGAGGCCTTCACGGAGGTCAAGTACCTCGCGCACGTCGGCCAGCTGCAGGCGCTCGAGTCGATCCCGAGGCTGGCCGCCGAGCTCGGCGACGTGCTGGGACGCGAACAGCCGGGTCTGGCGCGCTCCTACCGGCTCGAGGGCGCAGAGACCGTTGTCGTCGCGCTCGGCTCGGTGCTCGGCACGATCGAGGACTCGGTCGACGCGCTGCGCGAGCAGGGCGTGAGCATCGGCGCGCTCGGGATCAAGTCCTTCCGCCCCTTCCCCCTCGAACGCGTGCGCGAGCTGCTCGCCGGGGCGGCGCGAGTCGTTGTGGTGGAGCGGGCGTTCGCCGTAGGGCTCGGCGGAATCGTCTCACAGGACGTGCGCGCCGCTATCGCCGGAGCGCCGACACATGTGGACACGGTGATCGCCGGCCTCGGCGGTCGGCCGATCACGACTGCCTCGCTTCAGGCGATGCTCACGCAGGCGATCGCCGGCGGGCTCGAGCCGCTGACGTTCCTGGACCTCGACCACGAGCTCGTCGAGCGCGAGCTCGCCCGCGCGCAGGACTCGCGCCGCTCGGGCCCGGCTGCCGAGAACATCCTCCGGGACGTCGGCGCGATCGCCGCGAGGCCGGTGTAGCGCGATGAGCGGGCCGCAGATCAAGTTCTACCAAGTGGGCAGCCATGCGGCCGGCAACCGCCTGCTCGACCCCGAGCAGCGCTCGCTGCAGGCCGATCCGGGACGCAGCAACGCGATCACCAAGGGCCACCGCGCCTGCCAGGGGTGCGGCGAGGCACTCGGCGCGCGCTACGCGCTCGACGCGGCGATGCGGGCGACCGAAGGCCGGCTCGTGGCGGCCAATGCGACGGGCTGCCTGGAGGTCTTCTCGACCCCGTACCCGGAGTCCTCGTGGCAGCTTCCCTGGCTGCATTCGCTGTTCGGGAATGCAGCGGCCGTCGCGAGCGGCGTCGCCGCGGGACTGCGCGCCACGGGCCGCGAGGACGTGCGCGTCGTCGGCCAGGCCGGCGACGGCGGCACCGTCGACATCGGCATGGCCTGCCTGTCGGGGATGTTCGACCGCGGCGACGACGTGCTGTTCATCTGTTACGACAACGAGGCGTACATGAACACCGGCGTGCAGCGCTCGGGGGCCACCCCGCACGCGGTACGCACCACGACCACGCCGGCGCTCGGCGACGCGCACGGGGCCCCGTTCGGCCAGGGCAAGGACATGGCCCGGATCGCGATGGCCCACGACATTCCGTACGTCGCGACCGCGACGGTCGCCGAGCCGCGCGACATCGAGGCGAAGGTCGAACGCGCGATGCAGCTGCACGGCCCGCGCTACCTGCACATTCTCGTGACCTGCCCGCTCGGCTGGAGCTGCGCGGCCGCGGACTCGATCAAGGTGGCGCGGCTTGCGAAGGAGACGGGCCTGTTCCCGGTGATCGAGGCCGAACGCGGCGAAGTGACCGCCGTCTCGAAGATCCGCAAGCGCAGCCCGGTCGAGGAATATCTGACGCTCCAGGGCCGCTACGCGCACCTCTTCCGCCCCCGGCGCGACGACGCGCTGATCGCGCGCATCCAGGCGGAAGCCGACCGCAACATCGAGCGCTACGGACTGGTCTGATGGAGCGGCCGTTCGCGATCACGCTCGACGTCGGCTCCAGTCTGGCCAACAAGACCGGCGCGTGGCGCGACGAGCGGCCGGTGTACGTCGACCGCCAGCCGCCTTGCAACCTCGCGTGTCCCGCCGGCGAGGACATCCAGGGCTGGCTCTACCGCGCGGAGGACGGCTCCTACGAGCCGGCATGGCGCAAGATCATGGAGGTCAACCCGTTCCCGGCGGTCGTCGGCCGGGTCTGCTTCCACCCGTGTACGACGGCCTGCAACCGCGGCCAGCTCGACGAGGCCGTCGGGATCAACTCCGTCGAGCGTTTCCTCGGCGACGCTGCACTCGAGCACGGCTGGGAGCCCGATGCGCCGGCCTGCGCGTCGGGCCGGCGCGTGCTCGTCGTCGGTGCCGGCCCCTCGGGCCTGTCGGCCGCCTACCACCTGGCCAGGCTCGGCCACGCCGTGACGGTGCGCGATTCCGGCGCGCGCCCCGGCGGCATGATGCGCTACGGCATCCCGGCCTACCGGCTGCCGCGCAACGTGCTCGACGCGGAGATCGCGCGGATCGAGCGGCTCGGCGTCGAGATCGTGACCGACAGCCCGGTGACCGACCTGCCCGGGGAGATGGAGGCCGGCGGGTTCGACGCCGTGTTCCTGGCCGTCGGCGCGCATCTCGGTAAACGGGCCTATATCCCGGCCGGCGACGCGGCGCACATGCTCGACGCGATCGCGATGCTGCGCGAGGTCGAGGGCAGCGAGCCACCGGTGCTCGGCCGCCGTGTCGTGGTCTATGGCGGCGGCGACACGGCGATGGACGCGGCGCGCACGGCCAAGCGGCTCGGCGCGAGCGACGCCGTGGTCGTCTACCGGCGCGACCGCAGCCATATGCCGGCCCACGCCGAGGAGGTCGAGGACGCGCTCGAGGAGGGCGTCGTGGTCAAGTGGCTCTCGACGATCGCCTACGCGGGCGCCGAGAGCGTGCGCCTCGAGCGGATGGAGCTCGACGAGCAGGGCGTGCCGCAACCGACCGGCGAGTTCGAGGAGATGGACGCCGACTGCGTCGTTCTGGCGATCGGCCAGGAGGCCGACCTGACCCTGCTGCAGGACGTTCCCGGGATCGCTGCCGTCGACGGCGTGGTGCAGGTCGACGAACGGATGATGACCGGCCACGCCGGTTACTTCGCCGGCGGCGACATGGTGCCCGCGGAGCGCACGGTGACGGTCGGCATCGGGCACGGCCGGCGGGCCGCGATGAACATCGACGCATGGCTGCGGGAGGTCCAGCTGCCGGCGCAGGGACCGCGGGAAGAGGCGACATTCGACCGGCTGAACGTCTGGTATTACGACGACGCACCGAAACGGCTCGGCCCGCGGCTCGAGGCGGTGCGCCGGCAGTCGACCTTCGCCGAGGTCCAGCTCGGACTCGACGCCGACAGCGCGCTGTTCGAGGCCCGCCGCTGCCTGTCGTGCGGCAACTGCTTCGAATGCGACAACTGCTACGGGCTCTGCCCCGACAATGCCGTCGTCAAGCTGGGCCCGGGCGAGCGGTACGAGATCGACTACGACTACTGCAAGGGCTGCGGGATCTGCGCCAGGAGTGCCCGTGCGGCGCGATCCGGATGGAGCCCGAGCCGGTCTGAGCCGGCCGGCCGGGCGTTGCACGCGCCGATCCCGAGCTCGCGCTCGGTCGCGACTGTCCCCGGCGTGGCGATGTCAGGTTTGACCCCCCGGTGCGACACGATGTAGTGATGAGCGACGAGTCCCGCCACGCCCACCCGGCCCCGACCCCCGAATGGATCGCGCAGCCCGCGCCGCTGGGCGAGCGGTTCGACGCGGCGCTCGAGCTCGCCGCCAACGCCCACCGCGCGCAGCGGCGCAAGGGCGGCGAGATCCCTTACATCGGACACCTGCTCGGAGTCTGCTCGCTAGTGATCGAAGAAGGCGGCAGCGAAGATGAGGCCAGTCGCCGCGCTGCTGCACGACATCGTCGAGGACCAGGGCGGCAGCGCCCGGCTCGACGAAGTCCGCGACCGCTTCGGGGACCAGGTCGCGATGATCGTCGAGGGGTGCTCGGACCGGATCGACGAGAAGGACGAGCTTCCATGGCGCGAACGCAAGGAGCGCTACCTGGCCGAGCTCGACTCGCACCCCACTGAGGTCTTGATCGTCTCGCTCGCCGACAAGCTCTACAACGCCCGCGCGGTGGAGCGTGACTACCGGGCCTACGGCGAGTCGTTCTGGAGCCGCTTCAACGGCGGCCGCGAGGGAACGCTCTGGTACTACACGGCGCTCGAGCGAAGCCTTCGACCGTCTGATGCCCGAGTGCCGCATGACCGCCGAGCTGCGCGCCGTGGTCGCAACGCTGAACGACGCCGCGGCCAGCGTCCAGCACTAGCCGCGAAGCTCCGGCGCGCCCGGAGGCCGACGCGAGCCGGCCCCCGGCTGCTGTACTTCCCCGCGACCTCGGGCCGGCGGGCCCGGCGATCAACGAGATGCCAGGCGACGACGATCAAGAGACGAGCGAGCGGGCGCGACGCTCCCACAGGGGCGCGCTTGCCGCCGGCGTCATCGCGCTCGTGATCGCCGCCCTGGCCGCGCTCTACTTCACCGGCACGCTCGACCGGCGGCTCGCGGGCGCCGGGCTGAACTTCAACGAATGTGCCCGCGACGCCCAGGGACAGACGCTCTGCGGCTCGGAACTGCAGCAGGCCCGCGCCCGCGAGCGGCAGATCGCGCGCGAAGAACACGAACTGGCGATCAAACGGGAAGCCGAAAGGCGACGCTACCGCGAAGAACGGGCGCGCGAACTGCGACAGCTGGAACGCGTCACGCCGCCGCGCGGCGAAAAACAGGCCGAGGCCGAACGCGCCGAACGCGCCGCGCGCCGGAAACTCAGCGAAGAAGCCGAAGCCGGAGGCTGATCGCCGGCGCGGCGTGCGCCGCGCCGGCTACATCTCGAAGGCGGTGCGGCCTCCGTCGGCGACGAGCTCCTGGAGCCGGGCCCGCCCGTCCCCGATCACGGGCCCGCCGTGCGCAAGCAGGAGATGAGTGAAATCGAGCTGCTCGTCGTCGAGCAGCCGGCTGCACGCGGCGAGGATCGCGCTCTTGGTCTGCTCGGGCTCGTCCATCAGCCGGTCGGGCACGAACCCCAGCCCGCGGCCGCCGAGGACGATCGCGTCGGCGAACACGAGCGCCTGCTGGTCCGGGAGGTAGAGCCCTGTGTCGTCGGGGCATATCGCATCCACCTCGCATGCAATCGCGGGACCGGGGAGCGTGTCCCCGGGCACGAAGCCGGTGACCTCCTGGCCTTCCGTGAACTCGTGCAGCCCGGTCGCGTTGCACCAGACCTCGCAGCCGAACCGCGCGCGAAATGCGCCCGAGCTGCGGTAGTGGTGCCGGTTGCTGAGCAGCACCGCACGGGCCGGGTTGGATCGCCCCGCGAACCACTCGACGGTGATCGCGTCGCTGAGCAGCGGGTCGATCGCGACGCCCGACTCAAGCCAGTAGGAGGAGACCTCGCTGTGGATCCCCGGATGGATCGCCCGCCAGTGAAAGAGGCCCGGGAGAATCTCTGTCGGTGCCGCGGATGGCGCCATCGGGCTGACTCTAGGCGCTTTC
Source organism: uncultured Solirubrobacteraceae bacterium (assembly GCA_963699425.1). Classification (GTDB taxonomy): domain Bacteria; phylum Actinomycetota; class Thermoleophilia; order Solirubrobacterales; family Solirubrobacteraceae; genus Palsa-744. The sequence continues at coordinate 55,840 of CAVOTS010000002.1, forward strand.
GGGTGCCGCGCGTGGCTCGGCGTCGGGCGCCCGGCGTACGATCGCGAGCGACATGCGCGACCGCTGGGATACCGCGCGCACGGAGGCTTTCAGCGACGGGGTGTTCGCGATCGCGGTCACGCTGCTCGTGCTCGACATCAATGTGCCGTCGAGCGAACTCGACCATCTCTCGAGCGCGATCCTCCAGGAGTGGCCTGCCTATCTGGCCTACGTCACCAGCTTCATGACGATCGGCGGGCTGTGGCTCGTGCACCACGGGCTCTTCTCCCGGCTGCGCTTCGTCGACACGCGACTGATCCGCATGAACCTGCTGCTGCTGATGGTCGTCTCGTTTCTGCCGTTCCCGACCCGGCTGATGGCCGAGGTTCTCAAGAACCCCGAGTCCGAGCGCACCGCGGTGCTCGTCTACGGCGCAAACCTTTTCGTGATCGCGGCGCTGATGGGGCTGATGTACCGGATCGCCGCGGCCCGGCCGGAGCTGCTCGAGCAGGGCACCTCCCGCGCCGACGTGACGGCACTGGCGAACCGCATCCTGCCGGGCGCCCCGTCGCTTGTCGCCGCCCTGGCGCTGGCGATCTTCACGCCGCGGCTCGCGGCCTTCGCATACCTCCTGATCGCCTTCCTGCTCGTGCTGAGCGCCCATGGGACGAACGTCACTGCGAGCGCGCAGCAGACCATCGACTCGGGCTGACGACGCCATTGGCAGGGCGTATGCTGGAGAGAGGCACGGGTGTCAGGAATTGGAGCGCGGAGCGACTTCCATGACGAGCATGCAGCGACGCAAGTTCCACCCGCGCGCCACCGACGCGCTCCAGCGACTCAGCGACGACGAGCTCGTCGCCTACATCTGCGTAGCCCGCGACGCCGGCGACCTGAACGCGATGCGCGACGCGCTGACCGTCCTCGCGTGGGGCAACATGGCGAAGATCGTCGCCCGCATGCGTCTGCGGGTGCCGGCCGAGGCCGCGGAGGAAGTCGCGCTCGAAGCCTTCGAGAAGGCCGCGATGGGCGCCTTCCGCGGCGAATCGGCGGGTCAGTTCCATTCCTGGCTGAACAAGATCATCCTCGGCGTCTCCAGCGACTGGCTGCGCCGGATGTACAACCAGCGAGAGCACCTCGAGCCGCTGGGCGCAGGCGAGGAGTCGGGGTCGCGCTTGGAACCGTCGGTAGCCAGCGAAAGCGGCGCAGTCGAGCTGCGCCTGGTGACCGATGAAGTGCTCGCGCAGCTCAGCGACCACCATCGGCGGGTCGTCGAAATGCACGTCTTCGAAGGCCTGTCGGCGCCCGAGGTCTGCGAGCGTCTCGACGGGATGAGCCCCGACAATGTTGCCAAGATCGCATCGCGGTTCCGCCAGCGGATGCGGCAGGCGCTGGAAGGCGGAACGTGAGGCGATGACGGCAACCAACGACACCCTCTTTGAGCAGTTCGTCGACGCGTTCAGCGCGGATGGCAACACCGACCCGCTCGACTATGTTCGCCGTGCCGCGCCCGAGAGCCGGCTCGCGCTGGCCAACCGGATCGACGACTATCTGACGCACGCACCGCGCAGGCCGCTCGAGCAGCGCCCCGCGGACGACCGCACGACGGAAGAGACCGTCGACGCGATGATGCGCTCACTCGCCGGACATTCGGGTATGTGGCCTTCGATGCTGCCGCGGCTGCGCGAGCGCGCGCGGATCAAGCGCAGCGAGCTGGTCGAGCGGCTCGCCGACGCGCTTGGCGTGTCGGCCAGGCGCGAGAAGGTCGCGCACTACTACCACCAGATGGAGCTCGGCGTGCTGCCCCCGGACGGCGTCTCGGACCGGGTGCTCGACGCCCTCGCGGCGATCCTTGGCTCGAGCCGCGAGCGTCTGCGCGAGGCCGCGGCCCAGCTCGGCGAACCGGCCGCGGACGCGCCGGAAGCAGTGTTCGCGCGCCAGGTCAGCGGCGAGCCGGCCGAAGTCGCTGCCTTGCGCTCCGAGGACGAGTCGCAGGCCCCGCAGCTCGACGAGGTCGACGAGCTCTTCCGCGGCGGGCGCTGAGCGTCAGAAGCACGCCGCGCCCGTCGACCTTGATCGCAGATGAACCCCGGCGAGAACTACGACGCACTGATCCGGCACGCGGCGAGGGCCGGCGACTGGCAGCTGACCAGGCTGCTCGCCGACTTCCTGGAACGCGAGCCCTCGCAGTCGATGATCGCGGCCTGCTGCGCGTACATCTCGCTCTGCGAGGCGCTCGGCATCGACGACTGACTCCTTTACGATCCCGTCCGATGGGCGAGACCGAAGAGCTTGCCGAGGCGTTCCTGGCGGGCGTCCCCGAGTACATCTGGGACGGCGAGTCGCTGCCTGTGCCGATCGAGGACATCGCCGACTCCTACCTCGGCCTGCTCGTGCTCGACCGTGAGGACCTCGCGAGCGCCCCGGGTGCGCCGCTCGAGCACCCGCTCTCGGGGCTGCTGCTGCCGAGCCGCCGCGAGATCTGGGTGAATGCGGCGGAGAGCGCCGAGTGGCCGCCGCGACGGCGGTTCACGATCGCCCACGAGATCGGCCACTGGCAGCTGCACCGCGACAGCACGCGCGGGGTGTTCTGCCGTGAGTCCAGCGGGGCGGACGGAGAGGGCGACGACGGAGCCCCGGATCTCGAGCGTGAGGCGAACGAGTTTGCGGCGGCGCTGCTGATGCCGCGGGAGCTGATGCGCGTGCACTACGACGACTGCCGCGATTTCGAGGAGATGAAGCTGCGCTTCAACTCCTCCGGTGCGGCGATGGGCAAGCGGCTGCACACGGTGATCCCGCGGCGCTCGTAGCGGCCGCCGCGGGGGCCCTGTCAGGTCTCGGGCCGCCGGCGCGACCTGTCCTGCATGTCCGTGCCGCTGGAGCTGACGCTCTCGCCCCTGCCCCCGTACCGCAACCCCCCGGCCGAGGACGAGCGGGTCTTCGAGTTCGGCTACCGCCTGAGGCTGCCCGACGGCCGGCTGCTCGATCCGAGCGACCCGCTGCTCGGCGCACTGGGGGCCGAAGTCTCGCCGGTGATCCGCGGCGGCACACATGAGGACGCACTGCAGGGCGCGTGGATCGAGCCGGGCGCCCCGCTGACGCTCGCGGTCGAGGGCCATGACGAGGACGGCGATGCAATCGTCGGCGTCTGGGACCAGGACGGCGGGCGCTGCGCGGGCCACCTGCGACTGCCCAGCGCGGCCCGCGTCGCGGCGCTCGTCGAACTCTCGGTCGAGGTCCGGGCACTCGCGCTGAGCGAACAGCGCACCTGCGGCGAGGACCGGCGCACGGCGCTCGAGACGCTCATCTACCTGCCGGCGACCCTCTCCGTCGCGCTCGCCGAGCGCGAGCCGTTTGGCCGGCCGGCCCGTGAGGCACCGCGCCGCATCGTGCTCTGCGCCGACGAAGCCGGCGACATCAGGGCCTGGGACCCGGCCGCCGAGGCCGGGCCCGCCGCGATCGACGAGTTGCCCGTCTCGCGCGAGCTGAAGGACGACCTCGCGCGGCTGCGCGCCGATGGCGCGGCGCTCAACGGCGATGGCGAGGGCGGCGAGGACCTCTTTGAGCGCGCGTTCACGCGCGGCGTGATCGAGCGGCGCTCACTGGCGCTCTGGCAGCGGGCGCGGCGCGAGCTCGGTCGCCGCTACGCGGTCGGCTACCTCGGGCCGGAAATGGAGCGCCCGATCTGGTCGCCGGCCGAACTCGCCGACGAGGACGACGCGAGCGACTTCTAGCCCTGTCAGGTCTCGCCCCACCCGCGCGACCTGAGTGGCATGAACACAACAGATGTTTCTCCAACACTCACCCACCGCCTCGGGACCCCGACCGTGGTCGGCGCGCTCAGCGTCTTCCCCGTCTTCGGCCCCCCTGTGCTTTTTGACTATCTCCCGCTCGCCACGGCGCTGACCCGCGGCGCGCGGATCAGCGAGCTGCCCTCCGGGCCGAGCGTGCGCGACGTGCTCATCACCAACCCGACCGGCGAGGCGGTCCTCGTCTATGAGGGTCAGCAGATCCTCGGCGCGCTGCAGAACCGGAGTTTCGACCGCACGATCCTCGTGCCGGCGTACACCGAGCTGCCGGTCCCGGTCAGCTGTATCGAGCAGGGACGCTGGAACCATGGCGGCAAGGGCCACGAATTCACCGTCTCGCCCCACGCCGCGGACCCGGCCCTGCGCGCCGCCAAGCGCCAGGACTCCAACCGCTCCCGTCGTGACGGTCGCGCCGACCAGGGCCGTGTCTGGGCCGCGGTCGACGAGCGCCTGGCGCGCTTTGGCCGCAGCTCGCAGTCGGCGTCGCTCGAGGAGATGTTCGCCGGCCCGATCGACGGCAAGCCGAACCCCGCGGCGATAACCCACCAGCCGGGACAGGTCGGCGCGCTCGCAAGCGTCGCCGGCCGTCCTGTTGCCCTGGACATCGTGAGCCGCGAACCGGCCTTCGCCGAGCTGCTGCCGGCGCTCGTCGAGGGTTACGCGCTGCAGGCCGTCGGCGCACAGCCACGGGACGGCGACGCGGCCCGCGCCGAGCGTTTCCTGCGCCGCGCGTTGACCGCGCACCGCATGCCGGCGATCGGCGGGGGGCTCGGCGCGAGCTTCACGCTCGGTGCAGCGCGGATGGAGGGCGCAGGTCTACGGCTCAACGCGGAGCTGATCGCGCTCAGCGCCTTCCGCGTCGCGGGCTAGAGCTCTCGCCGCGACGCGCGCGGATGCGACGCGCGCGGCCCCGGGCGCGCGTTGCTAGCTTGCCGCTGATGCAGCGTCTGCTCTTTGCCGGCGGCGCCGCGCTCGCGGCGTTCACGCTCGCCGCGTGCGGGGTCGCGGCCACGCACCCGGTCGAAGCGACGCCCTCCGGCGCGCCGAGGAGCGGCGTAGTCGAGACCACGACCGCGGATGGCACGATCCTGCGCCTGCGCAGCGGCGCGGTCTTCGCGGTGCTCAACGGCGACGCCTCGCGCTGGACGGGCGACAGCGTCAGAGTGATCTCCGGCGAGCGGATCATGCTCAACGCGCGCCTGCACGACCGTGCCGAAGTGACCTATGTCGGCGACCCGGCCAAGCCACGCATCTATTCGAACACCGGCGAGCACACGCAGGAATCCGGCTCCACCGACGGCTCGCTGCTGCTGCTCGACGACGGCTCGGTGTGGGTCGTGACGCCGGAAGGCCGCGCCCACACGCATCTCTGGGAAGAAAGCTCGACCGTCAACGTCGAACCGGGGCCGCATGGGCTCTACCGCCTCGCCAACCCCTCTTCGGGCACCTCGGTGCTCGCGGCATACGTCGGAGAAAAGTAGCTACGCCTAGTATCCGGTCGGGGCCGCCGCCGCCGGCGTTCGGCAAGTCGAGGGAAGGAACGAAGCTTTGAGCCAGACAAGCCGCCGTGTAGTGCTCGCAGAGCGCCCTACGGGGATGGTCGACGATTCGACGACACGGATCGAGGAGATCACGACCCCCGAGCTCGAGGACGGCCAGGCGCTTGTGCGCGTCGGCTACGTCTCGATCGACCCGACGATCCGCACCTGGATGGATGACGCGCCGGGCTACCTGCCGCCGATCGAGATCGGCGCGGTGATCCGCTCGTTCGGTATCGGCGAGGTCGTCGAGTCCCGCTCGGAGCGCTACAAGGTCGGCGACAGTGTCGCCGGAATGACCGGCTGGCAGGAGTACGCCGTCGCGGACGAAGGGCTCGGGAGGATGCAGGTGCTGCCCGACGGCGTCGCGCCCGAGATCGCACTCAGCGTGCTCGGCATGACCGGGCTGACCGCCTACTTCGGGATGACCGACGTCGGCGAGGTCAAGGAGGGCGACGTCGTCGTCGTTTCGGGGGCGGCCGGCGCGACCGGCTCGGTCGCGGGCCAGATCGCGAAGATCAAGGGCGCGGCGAAGGTGATCGGCATCGCGGGCGGCCCCGAGAAGTGCAAATGGATCGTCGAGGAGCTCGGCTACGACGCGGCAATCGACTACAAGGCCGAGGACGTCCGGCGCGCGCTGCGCGAGAAGGCCGGCGAGGTCGACCTCTACTTCGACAACGTCGGCGGGGAGATTCTCGAAGCCGTGCTCGCGAACCTCGCGATGCGGGCCCGGATCGTGCTGTGCGGCGCGATCTCGCAGTACAACGCCGAGGGCGAGCGGCGCGGACCGGCCAACTACGCGATGCTGATCGCCCGTCGAGCTCGCATGCAGGGCTTCCTGATCCTTGACTACGGCGCGCGCTTCGCCGAGGGGCAGGCCGAACTCGGGCGCTGGGTTGCCGAGGGCAAGGTCAAGGGGGCACAGCACGTTGTCGAGGGCCTCGAGCACACCCCCGACGCCCTGAACCTGCTGTTCACAGGGGGCAACACCGGCAAGGTGATCGTCAAGGTCGCATAGGCCCCCTTGAAGCGCCCGGCACACTGACGGTGTGCCGGTAATCGAATTCGTCTTGCACACGCTGCGTGACGCGGCGCTGATGGCCTGGCAGGTCTGGTGGGCGCTCGTCCTCGGCTTCGCCCTGTCGGCGATCGTCCAGGCCTGGGTTCCGCGAACGCAGATCGAGCATGCGATCGGCGGCGACGGCGCCAAGCCTGTGACGATCGCGTCGCTGCTCGGCGCGGCGTCGTCGTCGTGCAGCTACGCGGCCGTCGCTATCGCCAAGAGCCTGTTCCAGAAGGGCGCCAGCGCGGCCAGTGCGATCGCCTTCCAGTTCGCCTCGACGAACCTAGTCTTCGAGCTCGGCCTCGTGATCTGGATCCTGCTCGGCTGGCAGTTCACGCTCGCCGAGTTCGTCGGCGGCGCGGTGCTGATCACCGTCAGCGCACTGCTGCTGCGAACGTTCATCTCCAAGCAGCTCGAAGAGCAGGCCCGCGAGCATGCCCGGCACGCCGACGCAGGCCACCAGCATGAGAGCGCGATCGTGCAGGGCGGCGGCTGGCGCGCCCGCGTCGGGTCCGCCGACGCGTGGTCGGACGTGGCGCACAACTTCCGTAACGACTGGGGCATGCTCTGGAAGGAGATCTGCATCGGTTTCTTGCTCGCCGGCGCGGTCGCGCAGCTGCCGCAGAGCTTCTTCCAGAAGCTCTTCGTGGCGCAGGCTCCGCCGGCGGTCCGGCTGATCGAGAACGTGATCGTCGGCCCGCTGGTCGCGATCGTGACGTTCGTCTGTTCGGTGGGGAACGTGCCGCTCGCAGCGGTGCTGTGGTCCGGCGGGATCGGCTTCGGCGGCGTGATCGCGTTCATCTTCGCCGACCTGCTCGTCGTGCCGATCATGCTGATCTACCGCAAGTACTACGGCCGCGTGTTCGCCTGGCGTCTGATCGCCCTGATGTACGTCGCAATCGTGGTCGCCGCGCTGGTCGTCGACCTCGGCTTCTCGGCGCTCGGCCTGATCCCGGCGACGCGGCCGACCCACGCGGAGATCTTCTCGCCGCTCGGGCTCGACTACCGCCTCTTCGTCAATGCGCTCGGCGTCGTCGTCTTCGCGGCGCTGCTGACGCTGACGGTGCGCCGCGGAGCGACCGACCCGGTCTGCGGGATGAAGGTCGACCGGGCCAAGGCGGTGCTCGTGCGCGACGCGCGCGGCACGCACTACTTCTGCAGCGAGCACTGCGCGAGCGCCTGGCGCGCGGGCGAGAGCGGCGGGCACGGGCACGCGCCCGCGCACGCCCATGGCACGGCCTGACGGCGTGCCGCCGCGGCGGGCGGCAGGTTAGGCTTGCCCTCCGGCGCAGCCAACGACGAGCGAGGAGAGGCAATGAGCGGCGAGACGGTGAAGTTCCTGCTGGACGAGACCCAGATCCCGACGCACTGGCTGAACATCCTCGGCGAACTGCCGGGCGACCCGCTGCCGCCGCTGCATCCCGGCACGAAGGAGCCTGCCGGCCCCGAAGATCTCGCGGCACTGTTCCCGATGGCGCTGATCGAACAGGAGGTCTCCAGCGAGCCGTTCGTCGAGATCCCCGAGCCGGTGCGCGACGCGTACCGGCTGTGGCGCCCGACGCCGCTCTACCGGGCGCGGCGCCTGGAGCGCGAGCTCGACACGCCCGCGCACATCTACTTCAAGTACGAGGGTGTCTCACCCTCCGGTTCGCACAAGCCGAACACCGCGGTGCCGCAGGCCTACGAGAACGCCCAGGCGGGGATCAGGAAACTGACCACCGAGACGGGCGCCGGCCAGTGGGGCTCGTCGCTGGCCTTCGCGTGCAGCCTCTTCGGGCTCGACTGCGAGGTCTTCATGGTCGGCTCGTCCTACGACCAGAAGCCCTACCGCCGCTCGATGATGCAGACCTGGGGCGCGGAGGTGCATCGTTCGCCGAGCACGCTGACCGAGGCCGGCCGCGCCCAGCAGGAGCACCCGACCGGCTCGCTGGGGATCGCGATCTCCGAGGCCGTCGAGATCGCCGCCCAGCGCGAGGACACCAACTACGCCCTCGGCTCGGTCCTGAACCACGTGCTGCTGCACCAGACCGTGATCGGGCAGGAGGCGATCAGCCAGCTCGAAATGGCGGGCGAGCGACCGGATGTCGTCGTCGGCTGCGTCGGCGGCGGCTCGAACTTCGGTGGCCTGATCTTCCCGTTCGTGCGCGACGTGCTGCAGGGCAAGAGCGAGATGCGCTTCGTCGCGGCCGAGCCGTCGGCGTGCCCGACACTGACGCGAGGGGTCTACCGCTATGACTTCGGCGACACCGCCGGCCTGACGCCGCTGATGCCGATGTACACCCTCGGCCACGACTTCGTGCCCGCGCCGGTGCACGCCGGCGGACTGCGCTATCACGGCGACGCACCGATGGTCTGCGGGCTGGTCAAGGCCGGCCTCGTCGAGGCTCGCGCCTACCGCCAGAACGAGACGTTCGCCGCCGCGGTGCGCTTCGCGCGCTGCGAGGGGATCATTCCGGCGCCCGAGCCGGCGCACGCGATCCGCGCGGCGATTGAGGAGGCCGAGGCGGCCAAGCAGGCCGGTGAGGAGCGCGTGATCCTGTTCGGGCTGTGCGGCCACGGCAACTTCGACCTCGCGGCCTACGACGCGTTCCTCGCGGGCGACCTCGAAGACCCGGAGTTCTCCGAGAGCGAGATGGCCGACGCGCTCGAGCGACTGCCCGAGGCGCCGGCGATCGCCTAGCGGCTACTCGAAGCCCGGTTCGCTGTAGCCGGGCATCGTGTCCGGCAGGCCGTCGCTGACAAGGTCCGGGAAGACGGCCTCGCGCTTCTCGAGGAACGCGGTGATGCCCTCGACGGCATCGGCCGACTGGCCGCGCGCGACCATGCCGCGCGAGTCGGCGCGGTGCGCGTACATCGGATGCTCGGCGCCGAGCATCCGCCACATCAGCCGCCGCGCGAGCGCGACCGAGACGGGCGCGGTGTTCTCGGCGATCTCGCGCCCGAGCGCCCGAGCCGCGTCGAGCAGCTCTCCGGGCGGGTGGACCGAACGCACGAGCCCGCGATCCTTCGCCTCGGCGGCGTCGAAGATCCGCCCGGTGGCGACCCATTCCATCGCCTGGCTGATCCCCACGACGCGCGGCAGGAACCAGCTCGAGGCGGCCTCCGGGATGATCCCGCGCCGCGCGAACACGAAGCCGATCCGCGCGCTCTCGCTCGCCAGCCGCACGTCCATCGGCAGCGTCATCGTCGCGCCGATCCCCACGGCGGGGCCGTTGATGGCGGCGATCACGGGCTTCAGGCAGCGGAACACGCGCAGCGTCAGTTCGCCGCCGTTGTCGCGGGCGAGCCCGGCGAGGCCGTGCGCCTCGTAGTCGAAGGTCGCGCCGCCGGCCTCGAGGTCGGCGCCGGCGCAGAAGCCGCGTCCGGCGCCGGTGACGATCACGCAGCGCACGTCATCGTCGGCGTCGGCGCGGTCGAAGGCGTCCTTGAGCTCCTCGCACATCTGCTGCGTCCAGGCATTGAGGCGCTCCGGGCGGTCAAGCGTGATCGTGTAGATCCCGTCGGTGAGGTCGGTGCTGATCTGTTCGTGCTTCATGACGCGTGAGCCTTACAGATCGCCGCCGTCGAGCATCCGCTCGTAGGGTCCGTGGCCGGTCAGGCAGACCGCGGCGCAGCGGGCGCCGAGGGCGAGCGCATCGGCGAGCTGATAGCCGGCGGCGAGACCGTAGGTCACGCCGCCGGCGAACGTGTCGCCGCAGCCGTACGTGTCGCGCGGCGTGCCCGGGACCGTTGCCGCTGGCCAGCGTCCCGAGGACCCGTCGTGTGCGGCCCATTCGCCGCCCTCGGTTCCGGCTGTGCGGATCACGAGCTTGGCGAGATGCTCGATCGGGCCGGCGAGGCGGATCTCGAGCTCGTCGCTGGCGCTGTAGATCAGCGCGTCGAGCTCGACTTGCGCGTCGCGCGCGGCGCTGGCGGCCCGCGGCGTGAGGGTCAGCACGCGCGCCGCGGCGCGCGCTCGCGTGAGCGCGGCGCCGTCGCCCGCTGTGAAGTACAGCCCGTCGAGCGCGCTGAGCTCGCCGAGCTGTTCGCCGCATGGCTCGAGCCGAGGGCCGAGCGTGATGATCGTCCGCTCGGCGCTGCCGTCGACGAGCGTCAGCGCGCGCCGCGTGGGCTCCGCGCGCAGCTGGCCATCGATTGTTGTGACGCCCAGTTCGCTGAGCCTCGCTCGCGCTCGCGCGCCGGTCTCGTCGTCGCCGAGCGCCGTGTGGAAGCGGCACTCGCCCGCGAGCCGCGCGAACTGCACCGCGACCACGGCGCCGCCGCCGGCGGGCTCGCTGAGCTCACTCGTGGCGTGGGCGACCTCGCCGCGCCCGGGCAGATGGTCGGTGCGCGCGAACTCGACCCACTCGGTGTGCCCGATGACCGACAGGCGCGGCGGCCCGCTCACGCGCGCGGTCCCGGCCCCGGGTTAGCGCCTGATGAAGATCGAGTGGCCCGCGTGCAGCACGTGAGTGCGGTGCGTGCGGTAGTTGGTGACGAGGACCTTGTCCGCCGAGGGGGACTCGCCGATCGAGCGGATCACGCGAATTTCGGTTCCTTCGCAGTAGTCGCTGGTCACCCACTCGGTGCCGAGAACCGCGCCGGACGCGTAGGAGCCGTGGGTCTTGAACGAACCGTGACCGGAGGCCCACAGCCGGCGGATCAGGCGCCGGCGTGCGGTCTGCGCTGTGACATCGGCCTTCGACGCGAAGGCGTCGTTGTCCCCGTCGTGGTCGGGGTCGACGACTGCCTTCCTCGATTTCTTGCACTGCTTGGTGTTTCCGCCGACTAGCGTGAACGTCGTCTGGCCGTTGGTCTTCTGGTTGAAGCGGAAGCGCGCGCCGTAGAGGGTGATCGTCTCGATCTTGCCGCCGGCGCCCTCGAGCTTCAGCGTGACCTTGCCTTTGGTGGCGTCGATCACCGCGCCGTTGGTGATCTTTTCGCCTTCCTTGAGTTCGCGGAATTTCCCGGAACCGGGGGGCGATTCGATGAACACGCCGCCTTTGACGATCTGCGCGATCGAGAAGAAGCCGGCTTTCGGCAGCGGATTTTCTTCTTTCTGCCCGAGGACCTGGCCCTTTTCCTTCGCGCGGCGTTTCGAGTTCGGCTTTTTCTTTGGCGAGCCGTTCTTCTTCAAGCTTGCGATGTTCGGCGATTTCCTGTTCGCGCTTTTCTTTCGCTTCGCGTTCGGCGCGCGTCAGGCCTTCTTCGGCTTCGCGTTCTTCCTGGACGGCCTGGGCGGTCGCATACGTCCAGACGGCGCCGTAGGCCGCCTTTTCGATGTTCGTGTCGTTCGGACCGCCGACCAGCGCCGCCGAACCGTCGGCGGCGAGCGCGACGCTCTCGCCGAAGCGCACCTGGCTCCCGACGAATTCCGTCGGCTGGAGCTCCTGGCCCTGGGTCCAGGTTTCGCCGCTGCGCGAGAAGATCCATGCGGACCCTGTGACGTCGTTCTGCGGCGCACCGACCAGTGCGGTGCTCCCGTCCTCGCTCAGGGCGACGCTGTAGCCGAAGTGGCCTCCGGGTTCGATGCTGCCTTCGCCGCCATCGCTGCGCGCCACGAGCTTCGCGCCCTGCTGGGTCCAGCCGGAACCGCCGTTGGCGAACACGAACGCCGAGCCGGTCCGTTCGCCGCGTCCGTCGAGGTCGGCGCGTGCGCCGACGAGAATCGTCGAGCCGTCGCCGGAGATGGCGACGCTGAAGCCGAAGTGCCCTTCGCCTTCCTCTTCGCTGCCGCCGACCAGCGGTTCGCCCTGCGCGGCGTATTCACCGGCTTCCGAGGAGTACTGGAAGACGTAGGCCTGTCCGCTGGACGGGCCGGCGGTGGTGCTCGCCACCGGCGCTCCGACGACGACGGTTTCACCCGAACCCGAGATCGCAATGGCCCGGCCGAAGCGCCCCATGCCTTCCTGCTCGGAGGCGTTCCCGACGAGCGCCGAGCTGCCGACCGGCAGGTAACCCGATTCGGGATTCCCGCCGACCGCCTTGAAGACCCAGGCGGCGCCGCGGAAGTTTTCCGCCGCGGGAGCACCGACCGCGAGCGTCGTCCCGTCAGCCGACAGCGCGACGCTGCGGCCGAAGCGCTCGATTCGCTTGGTCATCGTCGGTGCGGCAACGGTCGAGACGCGACGCCAGCCGGGGGCTGCGCCTTCACGTTCGTAGATCGCGACTTCACCGCGCAGTTCGTGCCCGAGCGGGCTCCCGACGGCCGCTACGTCGCCATCCTGGCTGATCGCGACCGCAGACCCGAAACCGCATTCGGGCTGTTTGGATTCGTTTTCCGCGGACCCTTCGCAGGTCGCTTCTTCGGCCGTCAGCGGCGCCAGGAGCGGTCCTTGGCGCCACTTGCCGCCGGCGCGGTAGAGGATCCACGCGGCGCCGGGCAGAACGGCGCTCTGCGGGGCGCCGACGACCGCGGTCTGACCGTCCCTGGAGATCGCCACCGAGGTGCCGACTTCCGAGCGCCCGCTTTCCGGGATCGTGAACTTCGCCGAGTCCGCTTCGGGGAAGGTCGTGACGGTCGGGTCGATGCGCACCGGGAAGGACGCGCGGCTGGTGTCGACGACGAGCGAGATGCCCGCCGCGCCGACCGCGAGGTGGGCGGGCAGCACGCGGCCGCGCGCATCAACGGCGCGCAGGTCGCGGTAGAAGATCGGCTTGCCGGCGCCTGAGCGAAGCACGACGCCGCCGGCGCCCAGCTTTGCGACAGCCCCGCTGACGGGGACGTTCAGCACTACCTGGCCGCCGGTGGCGGCCGCGGCGGAGACGGTGAAGCCCTGCTCGATGCCCGCGGGCTTGTTGGCGAACCACTCGCGCACGCCGGGCGCCGCGTATTCGACCCGGTTCAAGGAGGTCGAGGCGCGGCCGAACGCGAGCGCGCCGCCGGCGAGCGTCGGGGTCCCGAGCCGCAGCGAGGCGCCGTGGCCGCGCAGGCTCAGGCCACCGTCGGCGAACCGCTCGCTGAGGCCCTGGACTGGCGAGCCGGCGCGAACGATCGCGCCGGAGGGAACAACCCAGTAGTCCGGGCCGTACCCTTCCGCGATCGGCGAGCTGCCCGCCTGGCCCGAGCCGCCGCCGGCGAGCAGCGCCGCCGCGGCCGCGAGCGCGAGCAGCGCGGCGAGGACGGCAAGCGACGCCCGGCGGCCGAAACCGCCGGTGAAGGTGCTTCCCGCCTGCAAAGCGCTCAGGGCGCGCTCCATCGCCAATCCCCCCACAGCTTGGGCTTCTTTCTAATTTCGTCCGTCGAGTTGATCCAAGTCATGCCACCGAGGAAAATCCGGCCAGCATAACCTCATCCGCGGATCTGCGAATACGAACATCAAATTACGGTAGAGATGGCGCTGGCGAGAGTCAAGTATTGAGCCGCCCGTTCCGACAAACGTCCCAGCGGCCTTGGACGGGCGCAAAGTCCCGCCTGCGGCGTGACTGCGTAGGATGCCCGCCGTGAGGCGAGCCGGCTGGCGCAGTCGACGCAGTGCCCTGATCGCCGTTGCGATCGGTTCCGTCGCGATCGCGATCGCGGCCTACGCCACCAACATCCTGCGTGCCCCGGAGCTCAAGTCGGTCGACGCACGCTACTCGCTGCGCGGCCCCGAAAAGCCGCCGAAGAACATCGTGATCGTCGCCGTCGACGAGGAAACGCTGCACACGATCTACAAGTACAACTGGCCGTACCCGCGCCGCTTTGACGCGCAGGTCATCGAAAACATCCGCAAGGCCGGAGCCAAGTCGATCGCCGTCGACCTGCAGTACACGCAGAGTTCGGGCACGACTGCCGAAGCCCACCACGAAGACGAAAAGCTCGCCGAAGCGGCGCAGGAAGCGAGCGGCAAGATCGCGCTCGCGACGACCGAAATCGGACCCCACGGCGAAACCGCGATCTTCGGCGCGAGCACCGCTGACCTGCGGGCCGCGGGCATCGAACCCGCCAGCGCGATCCTGCTGCTCGACAGCGACGGCACCGTGCGCGAGTTTCCCTGGGGCGTGAACGGCGTCCCGAGTCTGGGCGTCGCGGCCTACCAGATCGCCACTCGCAAGAAGGTGCCGCAGTCCGAGTTCGATCACGGCGGGCTCCCGATCGACTTTGCAGGCGGCCCGAACTCGTACCCGCAGATCTCCTTCTCGAAGGTCTACAAAGGCGAATACCCGGCGGACGAGTTTCGCGGCAAGACGGTGCTGATCGGCGCGACCGCTTCGGTCCTGCAGGACGTCCACACGACGGCCACCAGCGGCTCCTCTGTGATGCCCGGCCCCGAAATCTGGGCGAACGCGGTCGCGACGCTCGAGCGTGGCATCCCGCTGCGCCGGGCCTCGGGACTACTCGACATTCTGCTGATCTGCCTGCTCGGCGCGGTGGTCCCGCTCGTCTGCCTACGGTTCCCGCGCATCGGCTCGACCGTCCTGGCGGTCCCGCTCGCAGCGCTCTACGCCGTCTTCGTGCAGCTCGCGTTCAACTCAGGCCTGATCGTCAACTTCGTCTACGCGGAGCTCGCGCTGCTGATGGCGTTTCTCGGCACCCTGCTCGTCCTGTACATGAACGAAGCCGTCGAACGTCAGCGGGTCCGCGACCTGTTCGGGCGCTATGTCGCGCCGGACGTGATCGAGCAGGTCGTCGAAGGCGCGGGAGAGAACCTGCGCCTCGGCGCGGTCGAACGCGACTGCACGGTGCTGTTCAGCGACCTGCGCGGCTTTACAAGCTTCTCGGAGACCCAGCCGGCGGCGCAGGTGATCGACGTGATCAACACCTACCTGTCGGAGATGACCGAGGCGATCCAGGACGCCGGCGGCACGCTGATCTGTTACATGGGCGACGGGATCATGGCCGTCTTCGGTGCGCCGGTCACGCAGGACGATCACGCCGACCGGGCTGTGCGTGCGGCGCGCGAGATGATCACCACGCGCCTGACGCGCTTCAACGACTGGATCAACGAGCACGGTCACGAGCACCGCTTCAAGATGGGCGTGGGGCTCAATTCCGGCAACGTGATGGCCGGCAACATCGGCGCTGAAAACCGCGTCGAATACACGGCGCTGGGCGACACCACGAACACGGCGGCGCGCCTGGAGGGCATGACCAAGGGCTCGGGCTACGAACTGTTCCTGGCCGAGTCCACGCGCGAGCGCCTCAAAGACAAGTACCCCGGGCTCAAGGAGGTCGGCGAACTCGAGGTCCGCGGTCGCGTCAACAAGGTCCCGGTCTGGACCGTCGTCGACGGCGATCAGCCCGGCGGGCCAGAGCCCGCGTCCGAGCCCGCGGCAGCCTAGGGGACGATCACGATCTTCGCGTGCGAGCCGGCTTTGAGCAGCTCCCACGCACGCTGAACATCGGCCAGCGGCACCGGCTCGATGTCGACGTCGATCCGCCCTTCGGCGGCGGCGGCGGCCATCGCCAGGTAGGCGTCGCGCTTGACGTCGACCGGGGCGGCGAAGTTCGTGTGCCCGAGAATCTCCAGCAGCTTGCCGCGGATGTCGGGCGAGGCGACGGTCGCCTCGCTGCCGGCCATCGAACCGAGCTGGACGATCCGCGCACCGAAGCTCGCGGCCTGCGTCGCGGCGGTGAACGGCGCACCGAAGAGCGGGTCGACAACGACGTCGATCCGCCCGTCGCCGGCGTCGCGCAGCGCGGCCGGCAGATCGTCCGCGCCGAGCGAGACGGTCGCATCGGCACCCTGCGCCTCGGCGCGTTCGAGCCCCTCCTGCGACCGCGCCGCGGCGATCACACGGCCCGCGCCGAGCACACGCGCGGCCTGCACCGCGATCTGGCCGACGAGCCCGCTGGCCCCGAGCACGAGGACATGCTCGCCCTGCTGCAGGCGTGCACGCCAGGTCAGCGCCAGCCAGGCCGCTAGCCCGGAGATCCCGAGCGCCACGCCCACGCCGTCTGAAACGCCGTCGGGCAACGGGTAGGCCGAGGCCGGATCGATCAGCGCGAACTCGGCCATCGAGCCGTACGGCGCCTGCGGGGCATCGAAGTAGACGCGGCGGCCGTCGAGCAATCCAACGCCCTCGCGGCCCGTCACGGACGGCAGCGGGGGCTTGCCGGCGTAGAACAGGCCGCCGGAGATCGAGACGTCGACGGGGTTCATCCCCGCCGCCAGCACCTGCACCACCGGGCCGTCGGCGGGCGGGTCGGGAAACTCGCCGTAGGAGGGAACTCCGTACTCCTCTAGAACCGCTGCTCGCATGGCTCCCGCGAGCATCGCACACAGCCGCGCCACGCACCGTGCAGGTGGTGCGCGGAAACGATTTGGCAATATTCGCCGGATGCGCCCGGGACGGAACCACGGTTGGAGGCGCGTCCTACGGATGGCGAAAGCGAGCAGATGAGAATCCACTACCTCGGCGTGCGGGGATCCTGTCCGGCACCCGGCCCCCAATACGTGCGCTACGGCGGCCACACTCCGTGCGTGGGTATCGGTCGCGGCGACGAGCCCCCGCACCTGATCCTCGACGCCGGGATCGGGATCGGCGTCGCGGCCCGGATGCTCGCCGACCGGCCATTCGACGGCACGGTGCTGCTGACGCACCTGCACTGGGACCACATCACGGGCCTGCCCTTCTTCCCCGCGGGCGACCGCTCGGATGGCCGCGTGCAGCTGCTGCTGCCCCAACAGGAGAACGGGGAGAGCGCGCTGCAGACCGTCGCCGGCGTGATGCGCCCGCCGTACTTCCCGATCGAACCCGACCTGCTGCGCGGCGACTGGAGCTTTGGGGCCCTCGAGGAGGGCGTGCACGAGATCGAGGGCTTCGAGGTCCTCGCGCGCGAGATCCCGCACAAGGGCGGGCGCTGCTTCGGCTACCGGATCTCCGACGGCGCGGCGACCGTGACCTTCATGCCCGACCACTGCCCGACGGATCTCGGCTGGGGGCCGGACGAGCTCGGCGCCTACCACGAGGCGGCGCTCGCGCTCGCTAGCGGCGCCGACGTGCTGATCCACGACGGTCAGCTATGGGTCGAGGAGCTCGCGGCGCAGGCCGCGTTCGGACACGCCGCCGCCGAGTACGCGGTGCGCCTGGGCCAACAGGCGGGCGCGAAGTCGGTCGTGATCTTCCACCACCGCCACACGCGCACCGACGACGAGCTCGACGAGCTCGGTGCGTCCCTGCAGCGGCCCGGGATCGAAGTGACGGTCGCCGCCGAGGGCACCGTCACGCAGCTCTAGGCGTACATCGCCTCGATCTCGGCGGCGTACTTCTCAACGATCGGGCGCCGCCGGAGCTTCATCGTCGGAGTGAGCTCGTGTCCGCCGGGCTGCCACTCGCCGTCGAGCACCGTGTGGCGCTTGATCTGTTCGATCCGCGCGAGATGGCGGTTCGCACGCTCGATCCCGGCGGCGACCTCGACGAGCACCTCAGGGTTGGCGGCGAGGTCGGACTCGGGGTCGATGCCGCGCTGGGCGGCGAACGCGCCGGCCGCCACGGGGTCCAGGACGACGAGCGCCGTGTTGTAGGGACGCCGGTCGCCGATCGCGATCGCCGAGCCGACGATCGGGCAGGCAGCCTTGATGTGGTTCTCGATGTTCGACGGTGACATGTTCTTGCCGCCCGAGTTGATGATCAGCTCCTTCTTGCGGTCGACGATCCGCAGGTAGCCGGCGTCATCGAACTCGGCGACGTCGCCGGTGTGCAGCCAGCCGTCCTCGTCGATCGCCTCGCTCGTGCGCTCGGGCTCGCCGCGGTAGCCGCGCATGATCGTCGGGCCGCGGACCAACAGCTCGCCGTCGGCGGCGAGCTGCGCTTCGATCCCCGGCAGCGGCGGGCCGACAGTGCCGATCCGGATCGCGTCCGGCGGATTGCCGGACGCGAGCAACGAGGTCTCGCTCATCCCCCAGATCTCGCAGATCGCCAGCCCGATCGCGGCGAAGAACTCGAGCACCTCGGGCGCGATCGGCGCGGCACCGGAGATCACGACCTCGCAGCTGTCCAAGCCGATCGCGGCGAGCACGTCGGCGAACTTCGCGATGTCCTGCGGGTCCGGCTCTGCGCCCTCGCGAACCGCCGCGAGCGAGCGCTCGAGCGCGGTCGCGCGGTTCGCCCTGGCGTGCTCGTCTGCCTCCGAGGCGAACAGCGCCTCGAGGCCGGCCTTGAGCTTCTCCCAGACGCGCGGCACCGCGCCCCAGATCGTCGGATGAACCTCGACGAGCGCCGGGAAGAGGTTCGCGAGGTCGGCGACGAACGTCACACAGGCCCCCGTGACGAGCGAATCGTAATGCGAGGTCGCGCGGTCGGCGAGGTGGGCCATCGGCAGGTATGAGACGCCGCGGCCCGCGGCCCGCTGGGGGTACACGAGCTGGACGATGCGCAGCTCCCACATCAGGTTCTCGTGCGTCAGCTCGACAGCCTTCGGCGGCCCTGTCGTCCCCGAGGTGTAGATCAGCGTTGCGACGTCGTCGGGGCGCACCGCAGCGCCGAGCGCGTCGAGATCCGCGGGCTCGGCGGCGAACAGGGCCTCGATGCCGCCGCGCGGGTCGTCGACGACGATCAGATGCTCGAGGCCGACGGAGTCGGCCGCGGCCTGCGCAACCTCCGCGAGACGCTCTTCGGTCACGATCGCCTTGGCGCCCGCGTGGCCGAGCATGTAGGCGGCCTGCTCGGGTGCCGAGGTGTTGTAGATCGAGAACGGGATCGCTCGCAGGTGCATCGCGGCGGTGTCGACGAGCTCGGCCTCGGGCCTGTTGGCGAGCAGCAGGGCGATCGTGTCGCCGGCCTGCAGGCCGAGCGCCTGGAGCGACGCGGCGATCCTTGCAACGCGGTCGCGGTAGTCCCGCCAGCTCAGTTCCTGGGCGCCGCCGGGCGTGCGCAGCGCCGGGCGCTCGAGGTGCTCGGCGGCCGTCCGCAGGAATGCCGCGCACAGCGTCGGCGCATCGAACGCCGTGCCGGGTGCCTCGCGCCAGGCCTCGCTGATCTCCTGCACGCGCGGATCGTATTCACCGGCCGCAACGTTTGGCGGGTAGTGCAAGCTGCACCGGTGCGCAATCTCTCCGACATCGCCCGCGTGCTGCGCCAACGGGAGTTCCGCCTGCTGTGGCTCGCGAACTCGTTCAGCTTCCTGGGCGACAGCCTGATCATCGTCGCGCTGGCGCTGTACCTGAACCAGAAAACCGGCAGCGCGATCGACCTCGGTCTCGTGCTTGCCGTGCACGCGGTCACCCTCGTCGGCTTCCTTCTGCTGGGCGGCGTCTGGGCCGACCGCCTGCCACGCCACCGCGTGCTGGTGGTCACCGACGGCGCACGCTTCGCGCTGCACGCGCTGCTCGCCGTGCTGATCTTCTCCGGCACCCTGGTGATCTGGGAGCTGCTCGTCATCGAGGCGCTGTTCGGCGTCGCGGAGGCGTTCGCCCAGCCCGCGGCCAACGGCCTCGTTCCGCAGACCGTGGACGAGAGCGAAGTCCAGCAGGCCACGGCGGTCTCGACAATGACCCGCAACGTCGCCGAATTCGTCGGCCCGGCGCTCGCGTCGCTGCTTGTGCTCACAGCAGGCGCCGGCTGGGCCTTCGCGGCCGACTCCGCCGCCTATCTGGTCAGCGCGCTCTTCCTCTTCCAGATGAGCCCGCGCAAGCGCCTCGTCGCCGCGGGCGCCTCCGCCGCCGGGGACGAAGGCCGCGATCTCACGGTGCGCGAGTCGCTGCGCGATGGCCGTCGCGAGGTCGCTTCGCGGCCCTGGGTCTGGGCGACGCTGGCCTCGTTCTGCGCGGGTCTGTTCTTCGGCCTCGCGCCGTGGTTCGTGCTCGGGCCGCAGGTGGCCAAGGGCCAGTACGGGCACCTCGCCCTGTTCGGGGTCGTCGAGGCGGCGATCGGCCTGGGCACGATCGCCGGTTCGCTGATCGGCGTGGCCTGGCGTCCGCTCTATCCGATGCGGATGGCGATGCTGATGATCATGATCTGGCCGATCGCGGCGATCCTCTACGCCGCCGGTGTGACGGTGGCCGTCGTCGGCCCCGCGACGGTCCTCGCGGGCGCCGGCATCTCGCTGTTCGACGTCTGGTGGATGACGGCGCTGACCGAACGGATCCCCCCCGACCGCCTCTCGCGGGTGACGGCGTACGACTGGATGGTCTCCGGGGGCCTGCTGCCGATCGGCTACCTGATCGCGGGCCCGCTGGGGCAGCAGATTGGCGCCGCGAACGTGATGATCGGCGGCTCGGCACTGGCTTTCGTCGCTTTTGCGGCGGGCCTGCTGCCGCGCTCGACCCGAATGCTGCGGCGCCTTGAGGACGCCGAGCCGGCGTTCGCCATGGAGGAGCCGCTGGAATCGATCGCCGGGCGATACTGAGCACCCGGCCGCGCGATACTCTCGCGCGCAGGGCTCAGGTCAAGCGAGAAGGAGGAGCGGACGATGGCGGTTGTCGAGTTTCAGGCCGGCGAGCAGACGGCACAGGGATACCTCGCCTCGCCCTGGGGCGGCGAAGGCCCTGGCGTGATCGTGCTGCAGGAGTGGTGGGGCGTCGACGACCACATCCGCTCGATCTGCGACCGCTTCGCCGAAGAGGGCTTCTTCGCGCTGGCGCCGGACCTGTACCGCGGCGAGACGACCGACCAGCCCTCGGAGGCGCAGCAGAAGATGATGGCGATGAACATCGCCGAGGCCGAGGAGGAAATGTGCGGCGCCGCCGACTACGTCCAGGCGCTCGAGGGCGTGATCGGCGAGGGCGTCGGGGCGGTCGGCTTCTGCCTCGGGGGCGGCCTTGCGGTGTGGGCCGGCGCGAACTGCCCGAACATCGCGGCGACCGTCTCCTACTACTACGTGATGCCCCACGGCCGGCCCGACTTCAGCGGCCTGAAGGGCCCGGTGCTCGGCCACTTCGGGACAGCCGACGACTTCATCCCCGTCGACGACGCACAGGCGCTGGAGCAGGACATGAAAGCCGCCGGCGTCGACGTGCGCTTCGAGTACTACGAGGGCGCCGGCCACGCGTTCTTCAACGACACGAACCGCCTGGGGACCTACAACAAGGAGCTCGCCGAGCTCTCCTGGGAGCGCACGGCGGACTTCCTGCGCGCTGCGCTGACCTAGCCTTCGCCGGCTGCCGCGACCGGCTCCGGGTGCATCCGGAACGTCCAGGCGCGGTTCCCGGTGAACGTCGCGATGGTGACGACGATGATCGCCAGCGCCTGCGCAAGGAGCTTCTCGACCCCCGCGTCGTGGACCAGCACATACAGCAGGACCTCGTCGATCACGAGGCCGCAGCCCTGAACGATGCCCCAGCGCACGGGCGTGTACGCGTCGCCGACGTGGTCGGAGAACGTCCAGCGCCGGTTCCAGAGAAACCCGTTGGTGGCGCCGGCGATGAAGCCGATCGCCGAGGCGACCAGGTACGAGATGCCGGCGCCCTTGAGCAGCGCGGTGTAGACCACGAACGTGATCGCGGTGTTCGAGAGGCCGACGATTGCGAACTTGATGAACTGCGCTGCGAGCGCGAAGTGGTGCGGCTTCAGGCCGAACGGTTCACTGTGGCGGACCGGCGGGTTCTCGCCGCTGCGTGGGGGAAGATCTTGGAGCATCCGTATGGTGGATCGACGATAAATTGATGCGCGACTTACGCTTGCGCGTCAGGGTACGACACGAGTACCCCATGATCCTCTGTTGGTGACGTCACGATGCCCGATTCACACACACTTCGCACACCCGCTCTTCTGAGCGTCGTCGCTCCCGTCTACAACGAGGAGGACCTGATCGAGGCGTTCGTCGAACGCACGACGGCCGCCGTTGCAGATTACGAGTTTGAGCTGATCCTCGTCAACGACGGCTCCCGCGATGGCTCGCCGGAGATCCTCGACCGCCTGGCCGCGGCCGACGCGCGGGTTCGCGTGATCCACCTCTCGCGCAACTTCGGTCACCAGGCGGCGCTGACGGCCGGCCTCGAGCACGCCGTCGGCGACGTCGTCGCAATGATCGACGCGGATCTGCAGGACCCACCGGAGCTGATCTGCGACATGGTCGCCGAGTGGAGCCGCGGCAACGACGTTGTCTACGCGGTCCGCAAGGAGCGCGACGGTGAGACGCGATTCAAGCTGCTGACGGCGAAGTGGTTCTACGCGCTCTTCGACCGGCTCACGCAGGTCGAGCTCGAACACAACTCGGGCGACTTCCGGCTGCTCGACCGCCGCGCGCTCGACGCCCTGCTGTCGATGACCGAGCGTTCGCGCTTTCTGCGCGGGATGACCGTCTGGGTCGGCTTCCAGCAGACCGCGGTTTACTACGAACGCGACGCGCGCCATGCCGGCGAGACGAAATACACGCTGCGACGCATGATGCGTTTCTCGCTTGACGCAATCACCGCTTTCTCCCATGTGCCCCTGCAGCTGGCGACCTGGGTCGGCGTGATCTCGGCGAGCGTCGCGTTCATCGCGATCCCGATCGTGATCGTCCTGAAGCTCACGGGTTCCTATCTGCCGGGGTTCAGCACGATCACGATCCTGATCCTGCTGCTCGGCGGCCTGCAGCTGATCGCGCTCGGCGTGATCGGCGAGTACATCGGGCGGATCTACGACGAGGTCAAGCGCCGGCCGCTGTACATCGTCAAGACCGAGCGCAACCGGCCGGCCGACACCGGCCGTTTCGTCCAGCCGGCAGAGATCCGCGCCGGACTTGCCGAGAGTTCCAAGACGCGACTCCTCTAGCCCGGCGCCCCCGCGGGGCGAGCGGCCGGCACCTCGCTGAAGATTTTTGCGACGCGGGGCGCTGAGGTTCGGCGCCGCGACGCGGCCCGGCGAGGATTGGATCGACGTATTTGGGGTTACCCGACATATAAGTCGGGAATCTGATTAGCCTTCGTTGACTTAGCAAGACCAATGACGAACACGAACGACCTACTCCAAAACGCCGCCGCGTATCACGCGAGCTTCACGCGGGGAGACCTGCCGCTCGGGGCCAAGCGCAAGCTCGTGGTCGTGACCTGCATGGACGCCAGGATCGATCCGTTCGCGCTGCTCGGCCTGCAGACCGGTGACGCGCACATCCTGCGCAACGCGGGCGGGGTGGCAACCGATGACGTGATCCGCTCGTTGGCGATCTCCCAGCACATCCAGCAGACAACCCACGTGATGCTGATCCACCACACCGACTGCGGGATGCTCGGCCTGACCGAGGACGGCTTCCGCGCCGAGATCCGTGAGCGCAGCGGCGTCACGCCGACCTGGGCGGTCGAGGCCTTCACCGACCTCGAAGCCGACGTTCGCCAGTCGATCGCGAGGATCAAGGCGAGCCCGTTCGTGCCGCGCAAAGAAGACGTGCACGGCTACATCTACGACGTGCACGACGGCTCGCTGCGCGAGGTCGCCGCGGATCCCCGGGACGCAGTCGCCGCTCACACCGCACAGGCCGCGAGCAGCTAGTCCGGGCGCAGGACCTCGCTCGCGACCGCTTGCAGTTCGAGCGACGCCGCTTCAGCCGCCCCGGCCCGGACCGTGGATCGCCAAGGACCGGCAGGACGGGATCCGTGCCTAGGCTGCGGGACCGGCCCTGCCGGACGGAAGGGGGGGGATTCGAACCCCCGAGACGGGGGTTACCCGCCTAACGGTTTTCAAGACCGCCGCATTCAACCGCTCTGCCACCCTTCCGAGGGGCAGGCTAACGCGGTTTGGCGAACGATCAAACGCCGTCGACGGCCCCCGCGAGCGGCGCGGTTGAGGCCAGAGTTCGCGCCGCAACTGCCATCGTGCGGGTGGTCAGCGTGCCATCCAGCCACTGCGCCGCCACGCTCTAGAATCGCGGGACCCCGCCGGGAGAGGTGGCCGAGAGGCTGAAGGCACTCGCCTGCTAAGCGAGTATGGGGGTTAAACTCCATCGCGGGTTCGAATCCCGCCCTCTCCGTCAGGTGCGCGCGGTGGCGCGCGGTGCGGCTCAGGCCTCCGGCTTGAAGTCGCGCGTGTCGACCGCGCCGCCGGGTCCGATGATCAGCGCGCGGCCTTCATCGATCTCGTGCCAGGCCCCTGGCAGATCCACGAGCGGCTCCGAGACGACGATCGTGTCGCCCTCCTTGAGCTCCTGCAGGCGCGCTCGGTCTGGATGCATTTTCTTCAGCGTGTCGGGGTCGCCGCTGTGGAACAAGGTCCGCGCCGGTCCCTTGCTGGCGTAGCGCACCGCCCAAAGCGTCTTGCCGTCGCTGATCCCGATGCTGGCTTGGACTTCGGGCTCGATCCCGCGCTCACGCAGGGCGCGCTCGGCGGCCCCCACGGCCTTCTCGAGAGCCGCGACCGGTTCGTCGCTCAGCCCGTTGGCGAGCGCGAGGTGGAACAGCACCTCGGAATCGGCCGAGCCTTCGATGCCCGCCACCGACTCGGCGTCGAGCTGCAGGATCAGGTCGCGCTTGACGGCCCCGAAGCTGTTGATCAGACCGTTGTGGACCATCAGCCATTCTTCGTGGTTGAACGGGTGACAGTTGGTCTCCTGGACCGGAGCGCCGGAGCTCGCCCGGACGTGCGCGAGGTAGAGCGGCGACTCGATGTGTTCGGCGAGATGTTTGAGGTTGCGGTCGTTCCAGGCGGGCTGGATCGAGCGGTAGGCGCCCGCGCCGTGCGTTCCGTACCAGCCGAGACCGAAGCCGTCGCCGTTCGTCGGCTCGGCACCCATCGTCGAGTGCAGGCTCTGGGCGACGAGGCTGTGTTCAGTCTTGAACAGCAGTTCGTCGATCAGCATCGGTTGGCCATGCCACGCCATCCAGCGACACATACCGGCAGTGTTTCAGCTACGCCGCCGGCGTGCCGGCCGCAGTCGCCACGGTACTTCGCTGCTGGCTGGCGACGGCCCGGGCAGCCTCGGGCATGAGCAGCAGCGAGCCGAGCAGGAAGCACAGGCCGCCGAGCGCCGTGCCGCCGTTGGCCAGGTGCGCGCTGAGCGCTTCGCCGCTCGCCGGCTCGACGTACGAGGCGACCGCGGAGAACCCGAACGCGATCGACCCGAGCATGTTCAGCGCGACGATCCACCAGGAGAGCGTGCGGTTGCGCAGGCAGACCCACCGGTGGCACACCTCTGCGTAGGCGAGCTCGCTGGAGATCAGGAACGCGAGCGACCCGGCCGCGTCGGGCGCCCACACGCGCGCATTGACCTGGTGCGTGTCGAAGCCGTGTTTCATGCCGGTGAACGTCGTGACGTTGAAGAACAGCGTCCCGATGAACTGCACGAGCGTGGCCAGCCAGTCGATTCGCCTGGGCTCCCAGGATGCCGGGCGCCAGCGGATCCGCTCGTTCGGGTCTGCGAGCTTGCGCTGCGCATTGACCGCTTCGGCGTACTGCATGTAGGAGGCCGACGTGAAGAAGATCGAGCCGACGAAGAAGACGACCCCGAGCTCGGGTCGCGCCACCCTCGCCCATTGCGCGACCAGCCCGCCGACGAGGAAGCATGTCGAGCCGACGGCGAACAGCACCGCCATCCACCACTGGGAGCTGCGCGGACGCCACCAGACCGATTCTCCGCCGCGCGGCCCGTGCGCCGCCTTGCGATGCTCTCGCGAGTTCCACCGCACCCGCCGGCCGTCGGCCGTTCCGTACGTCGCGCTCGTCACGAAGGGGCCCGGGCCGCCGGTGCCGACAAGCCTCCAAGCGCCGGGGTGGGTCACGTACTCGCCCATCGCGAGCAAGAAGGTACCGCTCGACCGCGCCGCCGCGCCCGACGGCACGCCGCGGGAAGCCCTATTTTCCCGGCATGCCCGAGGGACTGAGCCCCAGTGAGGTCGGCAAGGAGATCTCCGCCCACAGCAAGGAGCAAGGCGAGGAGCACACCGATAGGCGCGACCGGACGCTCGCGATCGTCGAGGCGATCCTGCTCTCCGTCGTCGCGGTGCTTGCGGCCTATTCGGGCTTCGCGGCCGCCAAGTGGAGCACCGACTCCTCGATTCACCTCGCGAAGGCTTCGGCCTCGCGCACGAAGGCGAACCGCGCCGACCTCGAAGCGCTGCAGCTACGGACGATTGACTCGGTCTCGTTCAACGCGTGGTTCACGGCGTTCGTGAACGGCAACAAGTCCGGCGAAGTTCTCGCCGAGCGCCGCCTGCGGCCGGGCTACCGGCCCGCGTTCTACGCCTGGCTCGCGACCGATCCGGCGCACAACCCCAACGCCCCCCCGGGCCCGTCTTACATGCCGCAATACGTGATTCCCCAGGCCGCCGCGTCCGCGCACGACGACACGGAAGCGGACAAGGCGTTCGCGGACGGCGCGACGGCGGGCGCGCGGTCCGACGAATACGTGCGCGACACCGTCTTCCTGGCGACCGTGTTGTTCCTCGTCGGCATCTCCAGCCACTTCTCTGCCCGCGGCACGCGAATCGCGCTGCTGACCGTCGCACTCGTGATGCTCGCCGTCTCCGTCGTGCAGCTGCTCGGGCTGCCGCAGCCACCCGGCGGCCTGTAGGGCATTCCCGCTGCCCGGTCGTGTATGTTCACGGCCGTGACGATTCTGCCTCGCGTGAGTTCGCTGCTTGCAATCGCGATCGCCGGCGTGCTGATCGCCGGCTGCGGCGAAAGCGAAGAAGAAAAGGCCAAGGCCCAGGTCTGCCACTCGCGCGAACAGATCAATAAATCGGTCACCTCGCTGCAGACGCTGCCGATCAACGCGAGCGTCGTTGAAACCGCCAAAAAGGATCTGTCCGCGATCGAATCCGAACTCGGCAAGATCCGCGAAGCCGAGCCGAAACTCGAACCGTCGATCAAGAGCGAAGTCGAAACCGCTCAGAACACCTTCAAAACGGAAATCGTGTCGATCGCTGCCGCGGCGGCGAAAGAGCTCGCCAACGGCGGCCTCACCGAACCCCAGAAGTTCGCACCGGAGCTCAAGGCCGCGCTCGACAAGCTCGTCGGCAGCTACAAAACGACGATCGGCAACATCAAGTGTTGAGCGCGCGGCGCTGAGCGCGCCGCCGCCTGAACTGCCGCCTGCCAACATCCCCCTACCGTCAAGCGACGCAGGGGGAACCATGGCCGGCTACACACTCACGAACTTCGACCAGATCGACAACGCTCTCGCCGATCGCGACCTGCCGATCGACGCGCGCTTCGCGCGCAAACACCTCGACTCGCGGGAGCTCGGCGTCTCACGCTTCCGCTACGAGCCAGGAACGCGCGCTCCGTTCGGCCACAGCCACCGCGAGCAGGAGGAGGCCTACGTGGTGACCTCGGGCTCGGGACGCGTGAAGCTCGACGACGAGATCGTCGATCTCAACCAGTGGGATGTCCTGCGCGTGGCCCCCGAGGTGGTGCGCGGATTCGAAGCCGGCCCCGACGGCCTTGAGGTTCTTGCCATCGGCGGAACCCGGCCCGAGGACGGCGACGGCGTTCCGGTCCGCGATTGGTGGACCGACTAGCCGGCGACGCGTAGGGGGTCGCCATCGGCATTCGACAATGCCTATGGCGACCTCTACACTCGCGTTCGTCGGTTCGTGCTGATCGGGGGGGAAAGGCGGGGAAATGGAATTCCGTAGGGCGGCCGCGCTGGCCACTGCCCTCGTAGCAGCAGTGTGTGTCGTCGCCGCGCTCGCCGGATCCGCGCTCGCAGGAAGCGAACCCAAAGCCCCCACGGTCACGCAGCAGCCCAAAAGCGTGACGGTCCAGGCGGGCACCTCGGCGACGTTCACCAGCGCGTCGTCCGGATCGCCGACACCGACGATCCAGTGGCAGAGCTCAACCAACTCGGGCGCCACGTGGTCCAACATCCCCGGCGCAACGTCGAAGTCGTACGTCGTCAGCGCACCGACGATCTCGCAGTCGGGTACCGAATACCGCGCGGTGTTCACCAACTCGCAGGGCTCGGCAACTTCGAGTGCGGCGACGATGACCGTCACCGAAAAGCCGACCGTCACGACGCAGCCGGTCGAAGCCGTCGTCGTGATCGGCCACAGCGCAACATTCGAATCGGCCGCGACCGGAGTACCGCCGCCGACGGTGCAGTGGCAGCTATCCACCAACGGCGGCACGACATGGACTTCGATCGGCGGCGCGACGTCGCCGACGTTGAACGTCGGGATCGTCGAAGAGGTCAATGACCCGGCGGGAACGCTCTACCGCGCGCTGTGGAAGAACAGCGGCGGCGAAACAGCCTCGAATTCGGCACTGCTGGTCGTCGAGCGCCCTCCCGCCTTCGTGATCCAGCCCGAACCCCAATCGGCCGAAGCGGGCCACACGGCGACGTTCACCGCCGAAGGGACCGGCTCGCCGACACCCTCCGAGCAGTGGCAGGTCTCGACCGACGGTGGTACCACCTGGACGAACATCGAAGGGGCGAACAGCGCCAAACTCACGGTGAACGCCACGGGCAGCTCGATGAACGGCTACGAATACCGCGCCGTGCTGGCGAACGCCGCAGGTACGGCCACCTCCTTCCGGGCGAAGCTCACAGTGCTGGAAGCGCCGACCATCACCGCCCAGCCCCAGGAAGCGAGCGTCGTCCTCGGGCAGCCGGCGAGCTTTGAAAGCTCGGCGACCGGCGTCCCGACGCCGTCGGTGACGCACTGGGAAGTTTCGACGACGGACGGCGCAAGCTGGGCCGTCGTCTCGGGCCAGACCAGCCCGAAGCTGACGCTCGCCGCGGTCACCGCCGGCATGAGCGGCAACCTCTACCGAGCGGTCTGGTCCAACCAGGTCGGCTCGATCACAACGCAGGCCGCAACGCTGAACGTCGAGATCCCGCCCACGGTTACCGGCCAGCCGGCTTCGGCGACTGTCGAAGCTGGCACGGCCGCCACGTTCAGAGCGTCGGGCAGCGGCTCCCCGCCACCGGGATTCCAGTGGCAGCGCTCCACAGACGGCGGCAAAACGTGGTCGAACATCGAAGGCGCGACCGAAGCCTCGTACACGGTCGCTTCGACGGCCACCGGCGAAACCGGCAACCAGTTCCGCGCGGTCCTGACGAACGTGGCCGGGTCGGCGACGACCGAAGCCGCCTCGCTGTCCGTCGACGTCCCTCCGGCCGTCACGACCCAGCCCTCCTCAGCGACTTTCGAAGAAGGCGAAACCGCGACGTTCAGCGCTGTCGCGTCCGGCTTCCCGACGCCGACCGTGCAATGGGAAGTCTCGACGAGCGGCGGAAGCAAATGGTCGGCGATCGCTGGTGCGACCTCGACGACGCTGTCGCTTCCGGCGATCAAGACGAGCGAAGACGGCCGCATGTACCGCGCGAAGTTCACGAACATCGGCGGCGCCGCCACGACGAACGCCGCAACGCTGTCGGTCGTCGAGCGGCCAACCGTGACGCAGCAGCCAACCGCGCTCACAGTCACCACCGGTGCGAGCGCAACGTTCGAAGCTGCCGCGAGCGGCTATCCCGCTCCAACGGCCCAGTGGCAGCGTTCGGGCGACGGGGGCAAAACCTGGGCGAACATCGAAGGCGCGACCGCCGGCAAGCTGACGCTGACCGCGGTCACGTTCGAATCGAACAGCGATGAGTACCGCGCCGTCTTCTCGAACGGCGCGGGATCAGCAACTTCGAGCGCGGCGACGCTCACCGTCCGGGTTCCGTCGACGATCGTCGCCCAGCCCGAATGGCAGACCCTGCTCGCCGGAGAACCGGCGAGCTTCACGGCGGAAGCGAGCGGCTACCCCGATCCGACCGTCCAGTGGGAACGGTCGACCAACAGCGGCGCGACGTGGACCTCGATCGCCGGCGCGACGGAGGTCACCTACAGCGCCAACTCGGAAGGCCTGCCGGTCGCGAAATCGACCTACACGATCAGCGCCGCCGGACTCGCAGAAAGCGGCTACGAGTTCCGCGCGCGCTTCGCCAACAGCGCCGGGAGCGCGACGAGCGAACTCGCGAAGCTCACCGTGTCGGCAAACCGCTATCAGGCCGTCGGCTGGGGGCAGAACACCTTCCGCCAGCTGGGCGACGGCCAGAGCAACGCCTCCTCGCCGCTACCGACGACGGTCGCACACCTGAACTTCGTGAAGTCGGTCGCCGCCGGATCGCGGAACGGCGCGGCGCTGCTCGAAGACGGAACGGTCCGCGCCTGGGGTAGCGACGAAGACGGCCAGCTCGGCACTGGGGTTGAAGGCCAAGGCATTGCATCGGTGCCTGTCAAAGTCGAAGGGCTCAGCGCCGTCACGGCGATTGCGGTCGGCGAAAACCACATGCTCGCCCTCTTGCAGAACGGCACCGTGAAGGCCTGGGGCGACGGCGAACAGGGCCAGCTCGGCGACGGCACGAGCCAAAGCTCGACCGCCCCCGTGACGGTCCAGGGCCTGTCGAACGTGCAGGCGATCGCCGCAGCCGGCAACGTGTCGATGGCACTGCTGCGGAACGGCACGGTGAAGGTCTGGGGCAACAGGGAACTCGGGCAGCTCGGCGACGGCAGCAACGCAACGAAAAGCACCACACCGGTCACGGTGTCGGGTCTCAGCGCAGTGACCGC
>CAVOTS010000003.1:0-1311584 GCA_963699425.1 uncultured Solirubrobacteraceae bacterium
CTATTCGCCCACAAGGCCCTCAACCTTGCGCGTCTACCAATTCCGCCACGGCGCGCGGGGAGGGGCGAGTATAACCCGAGCCCGCTTTCCGTCCGGTGGGTGGATTCTGTCGCCGCACGTCGCGCTACCGTTACGAACACATGTTCGGCAGGCCCACGTACCCGAACGGGGAGGAAACATGGATCTGACCAAGCGCCAGCAGGAGATCTTCGACTTCATCCGCCGCTACTCGGCGAAGAACGGCTACCCCCCGACCGTCCGCGACATCGGCAAAGCAGTCGGGCTTGCCTCCTCCTCGACGGTCCACGCCCATCTCTCGAACCTCGAGCGAATCGGCCTGTTACGCCGCGACCCCTCAAAGCCCCGCGCGATCGAGTTGCTCGGAAGGCGCTGTCGGCGGCGCTGTCGATTCCATGAAAGGCATCGTCTCCGGCGGAGGCCTGCCTGTCGTCGGCACGGTCGCCGCTGGCCAGCCCGTGCTTGCCGAGGAGAACATCGACGAATACGTCGCGGTGCCCGACGCCGCCGGTGGCGCGAGGGCGAGTACGTCTTGCGGGTGCGCGGGGAATCGATGAAGAACGCCGGCATCCTCGAAGGCGACCTGGGTCGTCGTGCAACCCCAAGATCACGCCAGCAACGGCGACGTAGTGGTCGCGCTGATCGGCGAGGAGGCCACGGTCAAGCGCTTCTTCCGCGAGAAGGACCACGTGCGCCTGCAGCCCGAGAACGAGACGATGGAGCCGATCCGCAGCAAAGAGGTGCGGGTGCTCGGCCGCGTCGTCGGACTGATGCGCAGCATCTAGGCGGCCGCCGCTGGCGCCGGCGACGACGCCGGCGCTACCGTGGAAACGCGCGGCATCAGGCAGCCGCGGGGGCCCTTG
Source organism: uncultured Solirubrobacteraceae bacterium (assembly GCA_963699425.1). GTDB lineage: Bacteria > Actinomycetota > Thermoleophilia > Solirubrobacterales > Solirubrobacteraceae > Palsa-744. The sequence goes on from CAVOTS010000003.1 coordinate 882, forward strand.
CGGCCCTCGAGGAAAGTCCGGACATCACAGGGCAGGGTGGTCGCTGGAAACGACCCGGGGAAACCCGCGGGAAAGTGCCACAGAAAAGAAACCGCCTACGTCCGCCGTCCCACGTGAACGGCGGGCCGGCAAGGGTGAAATGGTGCGGTAAGAGCGCACCGGCGTCGCGGTGACGCGGCGGCCGGGCAAACCCCACTCGATGCAAGACCAAACAGGACCGCTTGCAGGCTGCCCGCCGAGGTCCAGGTAGGTCGCTCAGATGGATGGCTGCTCAACGACAGAATCCGGCTTACCGATTCGCTAAGGGAGGGCCCCGCCGCACGGCGGGGCCCTCCTAGCTTGCGGATCGCTCCCCGCGCTCGGTGGACGACAGTCGGTGATTGCTCCAGACTTGGAGACCGATGCGCCGCGGGCTGTACATCAAGTCGCTTGTCGTGGCCGCGGCGGTGCTCGCCGCGGCCGCAGCACCGGCCGCCGCGTCTGCTCTGCCATCGACGCTCCAGCTCGGCCGGGAGACGGTGACGTTGTGCGAGCACGAGCCGCTCGTCGCCTACTGCGGCAGCATTCGCGCGCCGCTTGACCGCGGCGTCTATGCAGCACCGACGATCAAGGTCGCGTTCCGCTGGTACCCGGCCGACGACGGTCAGGCGACGCACGTCTCGCGGACCGTCGTGCCGGTGGAGGGCGGCCCCGGCTACCCGTCGATCGGCTCGGTCGACGAAGGCTACGCGCCGATGTACGGCTCGCTGCTGCATCGGTGGAACATGCTTGCGATTGACAACCGCGGCACCGGCGAATCGACGGTGATCCGCTGCCCCGCGCTGCAGGACTTCAGCGGGCCCACCGCGACAGAAGCCTACGAGCAGGCGGGCGCCCAGTGTGCGCAGTCGCTCAACGAACGCTGGCGCGCCCCGGACGGGGAAGCGATCCACGCGTCGGATCTGTTCACCACCGCGGCGGCGGCGGCGGACATGGCCGAAGTCCTCAGCGTGCTCGGCATCGGCAAGGTCGACCTCTACGGCGACTCATACGGCTCGTATTACGCGCAGGTCTTCGCCGCCCGCTACCCGCAGCTGATCCGCTCGCTGACGCTCGACTCGACGTACGGGGGAGAAGGCGAAGAATCGCTGCCCTACACGGATCACGACGAACTGATCCCGAACGTCGACCACGTCTGCGAACGCTGGGCGCCCTGCGCCGAAAACGCCGGCGAACAGCCCTGGGCGACGATCGGGCGCCTCGCGGCGATGCTGCGCGCGGCGCCGATCACGGGCACCGTCCCGGGGGACCATGGACAGCCGCAGTCGGTGACGATGAACGTCGTGGGTCTCGTCGACCTGCTCAACGACGCCGCCGGCGACAAGACGATCTACGCCTCGATCGATGCCGCCGCCCGCGCCGCGCTCGAAGGCTATACGGCACCGTTGCTGCGGCTCTACGAGCAGCGCCTCGTACTGGACGAGGACTACTACGGTGAACCGGCAGCCTGGTACTCGGTTGGCCTGTACACCGCCGTGACCTGCAGCGACTACACGCAGATCTACGACATGGCCGCACCTTTCGCGCAGCGCCGCAGCGAATATGAAGCGGTCCTCGCGGCGGCCCCGCCGGACTCGTTCGCGCCGTTCACCACTCAGGAGTGGCTCGCCCAGGACCAGAACACGAACGCCTACTCGGCGTGCCTGGACTGGCCGGCGCCAGAGATCACCACGCCGCCCTTCGAACACCCGGGACCCGAGCTGCCGTCGTCGATGCCGGTGCTCGTCCTCGGCGGCGAACTGGACATCTGGACGCCTCCGGCCGAAGTCGCGGAAGTCATGCGTTTCCTCGGCGGCCACAGCCGCTACATCGAAATCGCCAACGCCACCCATGTCGTCGGCGAGGAAGACACGCCGTGCGGTGACGCGCTGGTGCGCGAGTTCGTCAAGCGCCCGCAGGGGCTGGACACGCTGGACGCCGCGTGCAGCGCCGAACCGCCGATTCACGCGGTCGCGGTCTACCCGAGCCAGCTCGCAGGCGAGCCGCCGGCGACGCTCGTCCATGGATCGGCCACGAGCGCGCAGCTGCGGCTGCTCGCCGCGGCGGTCCAGACCGTCGGCGACGGCATCGTGCGGCTGCAGAACATCCACGGATCGCGCGACCGGGGCCTGAACGGTGGCTACGCCGAGCAGCCCGAAGGCAACGAAGCGCTCGTGAAGTACGCGGCGGACCGGCTGGTGCCGGGCGTCGCGGTCTCCGGACAGGCGCAGCTCGCGCCGGCGCCGAGCGCGTCGCAGGGCCAGACGGTCCGCGCCACGGTCACCGTCGTCGGCGACGGCATCTCCGCGCAGCTGCGCGCTCGCTGGACGACAGCCGGGGGGTCGCAGGACCTGGCGCGGATCACCGCCGTGATCGGCGGCAAGCGCGTGTCGGCGACTGTCGCGGCGCCCTAGTCGGCATCACGCGTTCTTATCGGGAGCCGTGCCTCAACCGCGCCGGGGCCGCGCGGCAGGGGACGCCGGCACTCCCGTGAAAGCCTAAGAAGGCTGCAATTTAGGGTCGCATGTGTGCAGGCTCGCGCCGTGAAAATTGATACTCTCGTTACAAGGCGCGGCTGGGGGGCCGCGTCAGGGACAAGGGGCGAGAGGTGCGAAGGGCCGACTGGGGGCCCGCCCCAATATCGGGCAGGCAGGCCCTCGCACCTCGCTCCTATTGACGGCTCAGGACGCGGGTGCTAAGCGCCCGGTTCGTCAAAGACCGGACGGCTTTTCAGGTCCTCGAGCGCCGAGATCATCGGATCGAGCTCGCAGGCGATGCCTTCGGGCCAACCCTTCTGGGGGTGGTCGTCGAGCGTCTTCAGTCCGTTTCCGGTGATCATCGCCACGACGGTCTCGTCCGCGGCGAATCGCCCGCGCGCCGCAAGCTTGCCGAGCACCGCGATCGTCGTGCCGCCCGCAGGCTCGGTGAGGATGCCCTCGGTCCTGGCGAGCAGGTCGATCGCCTCGAAGATCTCCGGGTCGGTCGCGACGTCGGCGGTCCCGCCGCGCGTCAACACCGCGTCGATCACCAGGTAGCCGTCGTTCGGTGCGCCGATCGCCAGTGAATGGGCGAGCGTCTCGGGAACCACGGCGTCAATCTCGGGCCGGCCGTCGATGATCGCCGACGAGATCGGGTCGCAGCCGGTCGGCTGGGCGATGTGGATCCGCGTGCGGTCGGTATCCGCGAGTCCGAGGAGCTTGAGCTCGTTCAGTCCCTTGTGGACCCGCGAGGAGAGCGTGCCGCCGGCGGCCGGGATCAGGAGGTGGTCGGGCGGTGTCATGCCGAGCTGCTCGACGATCTCGAACGCGGCAGTCTTGGCGCCCTCCGCGTAGAACGGGCGCAGGGTGATGTTCGTCCACTCGATGCCGGTCGTTTCGGCGACCTCGCGGCAGAGCCGGTTCGCTTCGTCGTAGTTGCCCTCGACCTGGAATACGCGGGCGCCGAGCGCGCGGCAGATCCGGGCCTTCGTCTGCTCGAGCCGGTTCGGATAACACACGTACGCCTCGACGCCGGCGGCGGCGCACAGCGACGCGACCGACGACCCGACGTTGCCTGTCGACACGCAGCCGAGCTCGGTGCGGCCGAGCTCGAGCAGTCGCGCGACGGCCATCGAGCAGACACGATCCTTGTACGAAAGTGACGGCCGGGCCGTCGATTCGTCCTTGATGTAGAGGTTCGCGATCCCCAGCTCGGCGCCGAGCCGCTCGGCGCGCACGAGCGGCGTGTATCCGGAGTAGGACCCGACGCGCGCCTGGGCATTTGCGTCGACGATCGGCAGCAGCTCCTCGAAGTGCCAGACGTTCTTCGGTCGCTCGCTCAGCGGCACCTCGCGGAAGTACTCCGTGGCCTGCTCGTAGTCGTAGACGATGTCCAGGCCCTTGCCGCACTCGCGGGCAGACAAACTTGGTCTCCGTGAGCGGATAGCTGATGTCGCAGCGGTGGCAGCGCAGTTCGACCGCGCACGAGCGGGTCCGCTGCCGGGGTTGAAGTGGTCGCGGTCTGCGTCATGCGCTCACGGTGAAGGATAGGGACGGCCAAGGTGTGAAAGCAAGTTGTCCGCGCCGGTGAGCAACTCATACAGCTCGTCGGCGATGTGCGGGCGAGAACGGCGCAAGCGCTGGACGAGCACGGTCAGCGCAGCGAGCAGCGCCTCGAGGTTGGTCTGTGTGAGAACCCCGTCGCGATCGAGCACCCGCTTCTCGTAGTCGCGGATCCGGTCGAAGAGTCGCATCACGTTGCGCGCGGCGCTGTGCATCTCAAGCTCCTGCATGTCATCGGTGATCCGCGACAGCCCGTTCGTGGTCCACTTCTCTAGGCGGTCGCGCATGTGCTCGGTAGATCGGTCACGCTCACCGACTCGACAGCGGCGCCGTCGCTCCTTGAGCGCGACATGTGCTTGCACGTAATCCCAGACCTGGCCCAGGAAGCGGTGGCAGCGCAGCACCGCCGAGTCCGACCAGTTGAGCGAGCGCTGAGGCTTGGCCGCGAAGACGAGTGCGAGCCGCACGGTGTCGGCGCCGAAACGCTCGACGAGATCGTCGGGGTCGACGACGTTGCCGAGGTGCTTGCTCATCTTGCGTCCGTCGCGAATAACCATCTCGTGGAACAGGCAGCCCGCGAACGGCTCGCCGTCCTCGATGAACGCCAGCGGACCCGGTCCCTGAGTGCCTTCGTGATCACGCGCTGGTCGAACACGAAGTTGCCGCTGTCCGAGCCGGCGACGAGCCGCTCGGATGGCAGCCAGTGGCGCAGGTCCTCGAGCGCGAAGATCTCCTCGAGCGTGCGGTCGCGCTCGCTCGTCGGCACGCAGGCGGGGATCCAGAGCCAGAACGAGTCGAAGTGGCAGTCGAGCGTGTCGGTCTCGCGCCGGGCGTCCGCTCCGCAGCGCGGGCAGCGGACCTCGACGAAGTCCGGGCGCTCGGCGAGCGGATTCCCTTCGCCGGTCGGGATCAGGTCGCGCGGCAGCTCGACCGGGAGGTCGGCTCGGGGACCGGCACGGCGCCGCAGTCATCGCAGTAGATGATCGGGATCGGCGTGCCCCACGAACGCTGACGCGAGACCGTGAAGTCGTGCGCCTTGTAGCGCTTCGCGTCACGCGTGTCGAGCGCCGGGCTCTGCGCGCGCCTCTCGTCGGACCGGCGATCTCGAAGCGAGCTGCGATCACCTCGTCGGCGCGGTCGGCCGCCGGCACGGCGAGTACCGCCGTCGGGCCCAAAGCGCGAGTCGACGATTGGCGAGATCAGGACCGGCAGCGGGTCGCCCGCGGGCCCGGCGACGGTGCGACCGGAGTCGATCACCGGGATCGTCTCGGCCTCGCGCTCGCTGCGCTCCCAGCCGCCGGCGCGGAGCGTCTCGAGCTGCGCGCGCACGTCCTCGCTCGCGGCCCAGCGCTCGGCCTCCTCGCTGCGCGGCGAGACCAGCACGTAGGCGCCGTCGGCGAGCGCTCGGGGTGCGCGCAGAAGACGGTCAGCTCGCCAGCCTCACCGGTCAGCTCGAGCTCGACGCCGTCGACGCGTCCGAGCACGATCTCCTGGCTGGCGAGGGATACGTCGTCCCAGATCCCCAGGCGCGCCGCTCGCCCAGGCGCTCGTCGTTCTCGGGCACGTAGGCGCTGATCTTCACGAACCATTGCGGCAACTCGACGAGCCGGACCGGGTTGTGACAGCGCCAGCAGGTCCCGCCCGGCTCTACCTGGATCGAGGCGAGCGTCGTCTGGCAGTGGTCGCACCAGTCGACGCTGCTCGTCCCGCGGTAGATCAGGCCGGCCTCGAGCAGCCGCAGGAACAGCCACTGCGACCAGCGGTACATCCGGGCGTCGGAGGACATGAACGTGCGCTCCCAGTCGAGCGAGAAACCGAGCCGCTCGAGCTGTCCGGTCATGTGCTCGGCGCAGCGGTCGACCCAGTCGGCGGCGGGCACGCCCTGCTCGATCGCGACGAGCTCGGCCGGCAGGCCGAACGCGTCGTAGCCGAACGCGAACAGAACATCGTCACCGCGGCCCCTGCGGAAGCGGGCGTAGGCGTCGCCGATCGAGTAGCTGCGCACGTGGCCGATGTGGATGTTTCCCGAGGTGAACGGCGCCGAAGGCTTGATGTACAGGTGGGGGCGCGCAGAGTCGAGCGCAGGCGTGCGGAAGAGGTCGCCTCGCGCCAGCGCCGCTGGCGGCGAGCCTCGACCTCGAGCGGCTCGTACCGTGGCAGCGGGCGGTCATTCATCGCAAAATCGAGGATATCGGTGGCCAACCGGCGGACCGGCCGTTGGTATGCTCGCCTGACTAGGTCCCCGGGCTCGAAAACGCGGCCTGCGAGCAGCTTTGCTCGCTGTCGACGGCGACCGAGAACGGCGGTCTGTTCGTCCGCTGGCGCTGGAAGGATTGAGAGATGGAAATCGAGATCGGCCGGGGTAAGAAAGGCCGTCGTGCATACGGCTTCGATGACATCGCGATCGTGCCTTCACGGCGCACGCGCGACCCCGACGACGTTGACATCACCTGGAAGCTCGGGCCCTACCAGTTTGAGCTGCCGCTCCTGGCTTCCGCGATGGACGGGGTCGTCTCGCCGACGACCGCCGGGATCATCGGCAAGCTCGGCGGCCTGGCGGTTCTGAACCTCGAGGGCATCTTCACGCGTTACGAGGACGCCGACGAGATGCTCGAGCGGATCTCGACCCTTCCGAAGGAGCTTGCGACCCGCGAGATGCAGGAGATCTACACCGAGCCGGTCAAGGAGGAGTTGATCGCGCAGCGGATCGCTGAAATCAAGGAGCAGAAAGTCGTCGTGGCAGCGTCGCTCACGCCGCAGCGCGTGCGCCAGTACCACGGAATCGCACTCGATGCGGGCCTCGACGTACTCGTCGTCCAGGGCACCGTCGTCTCCGGCGAGCACGTCTCGTCGGTCTCCGAGCCGCTGAACCTCAAGGAGTTCATCCCCTCACTGGAAGTACCGGTGATCGTCGGCGGCTGCGCCTCGTACCACACGGGGCTGCACCTGATGCGCACCGGTGCGGCCGGCGTGCTTGTCGGCGTCGGCCCTGGCGCGGCGTGCACGACGCGCGGCGTGCTCGGGATCGGCGTTCCCCAGGCCACCGCGATCGCCGACGTCGCCCACGCCCGCTCGACACACATGCTCGAGACCGGCGAGTACTGCCAGGTGATCGCCGACGGCGGAATGAAAAATGGCGGCGACGTCTCGAAGGCGATCGCGCTCGGCGCCGACGCCGTGATGATCGGCTCGCCGCTCGCGCGCGCCTATGAAGCGCCCGGCCACGGCTTCCATTGGGGCATGGCGACATTCCACCCGACGCTCCCGCGCGGGGCGCGCGTTGCCACGGTGCAGAACGGCACGCTCGAGGAGATCATCGCCGGGCCGGCCCACGAGAACGACGGGACGTTCAACCTGTTCGGCGGCCTGCGCACATCGATGGCGACCTGCGGACACAAGGATCTCGCCGAGTTCAACCGCGCCGAGGTCGTCGTCGCGCCGGCCCTGCAGACCGAGGGCAAGAGCCTGCAAAAGGACCAGCAGGTCGGCATGGGTTCGGTCGGCGGGAGGGTCCCGGCGCTCGTCGATGACTGACGCCGCCGCCGCGCCGGCGGCGGACCAGCGTGAGCGCCCGCTCGACCGCCCGGTCGAGGAGGTGCTCGTGATCGACTACGGCGGCCAGTATTCACAGCTGATCGCGCGCCGCCTGCGCGAATGCGGCGTCTTCAGCGAGCTGCTGCCGCACCACACGCCGATCGAGCGGATCGCCGCCCGCAAACCGCGCGGCATCGTGCTCTCTGGCGGCCCGGCATCGGTCTACGAGCCCGGCGCCCCGCGCCTTGAGCGCGGTCTGCTCGAACTCGGGGTGCCGGTGCTCGGCATCTGTTACGGAATGCAGCTGCTCGTGCTTGAGCTGGGCGGGCGAGTTGAAGCGGCCGAGGTGGGGGAGTTTGGCCGCTCGGAGCTGTCGGTCAAAGATCCCGGCCGGCTGCTGGCCGGCATGCCGCACGAGCAGGCGTGCTGGATGTCGCACCGCGACACCGTCTTCAGCGCGCCGCCGGGCTTCGCGGAGCTGGCCTCCTCGACGACGTCGCCGGTTGCGGCGTTCGAGAACGTCGACCAGCAGGTCTACGGAATCCAGTTCCACCCGGAGGTCGTGCACACGCCCTACGGCAACGCGATCCTGACGCGCTTCCTGACCGAGATCTGCGGCTGCGACACGGCATGGTCGGCGGCCTCGATCGTCGAGGAACAGATCCGGCGGATCCGCGAGCAGGTCGGCGACGGCAAGGTCATCTGCGGACTCTCCGGCGGCGTCGACTCGTCGGTCGCCGCGCTCCTGGTGCACCGCGCCATCGGCGACCAGCTGACCTGCGTCTTCGTCGACCACGGCCTGATGCGCAAGGACGAGGGCGAGCAGGTCGTGCGCACCTTTCGCGACACGTTCCACGTGCCGCTCGTCGCCGTCGACGCCGAGGACCGCTTCCTCGCTCGCCTCTCCGGCGTCTCCGAGCCCGAGGCCAAGCGCAAGGCGATCGGCGCCGAGTTCATTCGCGTCTTCGAGGAGGAGGCCGAGAAGCTGGCCGGGGGAGGCGAGGGCGCCCGCTTCCTCGTCCAGGGGACGCTGTACTCCGACGTGATCGAGTCCGGCGGCGGAACCGGTGCGGCGACGATCAAGTCCCATCACAACGTCGGCGGGCTGCCCGAGGATCTCTCGTTCGAGCTCGTCGAGCCGCTGCGCGCACTGTTCAAGGACGAGGTCCGCGCCGTCGGCAGCGAGCTCGGCCTGCCCGAGCGACTGGTCTGGCGACAGCCGTTCCCCGGACCGGGGCTGGCGATCCGGATCGTCGGCGGCGAAGCGACCAAGGAGCGCTTGGATCTGCTGCGCGAGGCCGACCACATCCTGCAGGACGAGATTCGCGCGGCGGGCCTTTACCGCGAGCTCTGGCAGTCCTTCTGCGTGCTCCCGGACGTGCGTACCGTCGGCGTCCAGGGGGACGCCCGAACCTACGGAAACGTGATCGTGATCCGTGCCGTGACGAGCGACGACGCAATGACGGCCGACTGGGCGCGACTGCCCTACGACCTGCTCGAGAAGATCGCCTCGCGGATGATGGGCGAGCTGCGCGAGGTCAATCGCGTCGTGCTCGACATCACCTCCAAGCCGCCCGGCACGATCGAGTGGGAGTGAACCCCGCGAAGCGGGCGAGATTCGCCTATCATGCCGAAGGGCTGCGCGCGGGTCGCGCGGCTTTTTGACGCCATGGCGCCTACCACCAAGACATACGTGGCCTCGTCGGCCGATCGCCAGCGCGACTGGGTGCTGATCGACGCCAACGGGCAGACGCTCGGCCGCCTCGCGACGCAGATCGCGGACATCCTTCGCGGCAAGCGCAAGGTCGAGTACACCCCGCACGTCGACACCGGCGACTTCGTCGTCGTGATCAACGCGGAGAAGGTGCACGTAACCGGCAACAAGCGCGCCGACAAGCGCTACTACCGTCACACGGGTTACCCGGGCGGCCTGCGCTCGCGCACCTTCGAGGAGATGCTCGCCCGCCGTCCCGAGGAGATCATCCGGATCGCCGTCAAAGGGATGATGCCCCGTAACCGCCTGGCACGCAGGCAGATAACCAAGCTGAAGATCTACGCCGGCCCCGAGCACCCTCACGCCGCGCAGAACCCGCAGCAGATCGAGCTGGAGAGTTGATGAGCGACGCCGAGAATCCCGAGACCGAGCAGGCCAACCCCGAGACGCCGGCAGCCGAGCAGGCTGCGCCGCAGCCGCCGGCACCCGAGCAGGACGCGGCCGCCACGCCGGACTCCGAGGCTCCGGCCGAGCCGCAGGCCGAGCTCGACGTCGTCGTGACAGGGGAGGCCGACGGCGAGGTCGAGGCCGACGTCGTTGCCGTCGAGGAGACTCCGCGTGAGAAACCGGCAGTGCCAGGCGCTCACCTTGAAGTCGACATCGTTCCCGAGGGCGCCGACCCGCTCGACTCCGGCCAGGAGTCAGACCCGTACGCCGACCCGTACGCCGCCGATACGGAGGTCGTCGAGGTTTCCGAGACGCCCGCCGACGAGGACCTGCCGGTGGCGGAGCCGATCGCGGCCGTCGCGATCGATCTCGGCGCCGGCGCCACATATCGCGCGACCGGCAAGCGCAAGACCGCGGTAGCGCGCGTGACGCTGCGCCCCGGGACAGGCACCTACGTCGTGAACGGCCGCACGCTGGAGGCTTTCTTCCCGCGCGACACGCTGCAGCGCAACGTCCGTCAGCCCCTGGAGGCCGTCGGCTTCGAGGAGCGCATGGACGTCGTCGCGCGTCTGCACGGCGGCGGCATCGCCGCCCAGGCCGGCGCCCTGCGCCACGGCATCTCGCGCGCCCTGCTCGAGGCCGACCCGAACCTGCGCGGCGAGCTCAAGCGCCGCGGGTTCCTCACGCGCGACTCGCGTGCCAAGGAGCGCAAGAAGGCCGGACTCAAGAAGGCCCGCAAGCGCCCGCAGTTCTCGAAGCGCTAGTCGTCAGTTAGCCGCGTGACCCGAAAGCTGTTCGGCACTGACGGCGTGCGCGGCGTCTTCGGCGACGCGCTCACAGAGGACCTTGCGCGGCGCCTTGGCTATGCCGCAGCGCGCCACATCGCCGGCGGCCATCCGCGCGCGCTGATCATCCGTGACACCCGCGAGTCCGGGCCCGCGCTCGAGCAGGCGCTGGCCGAGGGCATCAGCGCCGAGGGAGGCGAAGTGCTCCTCGGCGGTGTGCTGCCGACGCCCGCGGCTCCACTGCTGACCGTCGACTACGGCTTCGACCTCGCGGTCGTCGTCTCGGCGTCGCACAACCCCTACCAGGACAACGGGATCAAGTTCTTCGGCGGTGACGGTTACAAGCTCTCCGACGAGACCGAGCTCGAAATCGAGCGCGAACTCGACGCGCTCGGGCCGCCCACCGACGGCGGTGGCGGCGAGGTACGTGAGCTGCGCGCGGCCGACGAGGACTACCTGCGCGAGCTTCAGGACCGCTTCGCCGGCCTCGCGCTCGACGACCTCGACGTCCTGCTCGACTGCGCAAACGGCGCCACGAGCTCTGTTGCGCCGGAGATCTTCAGTCGCCTCGGCGCGAACGTGACGGCACTGAGCGCCGCCCCCGACGGACGCAATATCAACGACGGCTGCGGCTCAACGCACGTTGACGTCCTCGCAGCGCGCGTCAAGGCCGGCGGCCACGCAATCGGCTTCGCCTTCGACGGCGACGGCGACCGCGTGCTCGCCGCCGACGGCGAAGGCAACGTCGTGGACGGCGACGAACTGCTCGCGATCGTCGCGCTGCACCAGCATCGCCAGGGCCTGCTGAACGGCGGCGTCGTGGTGACGGTGATGAGCAACTACGGCTTCCATGCCGCGATGGAGCGCGAAGCGCTTGACGTCGCGGTGACCAACGTCGGTGACCGCTATGTGCTCGAGGAGATGCGCAGGCGCGGCTGGATGCTCGGCGGCGAGCAGTCCGGGCACATCATCGACATGCACTTCAACCGGACCGGAGACGGCATCGCGGCCGCGCTGCTCGTGCTCGAGGCGCTGGACGGAGCGCCGCTCGCCGAGCGCGCCGTGATGCAGCGTCTGCCACAGCGGCTGATCAACGTCCGCGTGCGTGACCGCGGCGAGTTCGAAGCGTGCACCGCTGCCCAGCAGGCGATCGCGCAGGTCGACGGGGCGCTGGCGGGACGCGGGCGGATCCTCGTGCGCCCGAGCGGCACCGAGCCACTGGTGCGCGTGATGGTCGAGGCGCCGACGGACGCTGAGGCCGAGGAGCTCTGTCGCTCGGTCGCGTCGGTCGTCGAGCGCGAACTCGGCTGACGGCGACTCCATGGCGGCGCAAGCGCCGCTGGTATCGTCGCCGGGATGTGCGGGATCGTCGGTTACATCGGAGCTCGCCCCGTCCGTGACGTTCTGCTCGACGGCCTGACGAAGCTCGAGTACCGCGGTTACGACTCGGCGGGCATCTCGGTGCTCGCCGGCGACCGAATCGAGGCCGTGCGTGCCGTCGGCAACCTCGGCGCGCTGCGCGAGAAGCTCGACGCCGCCGGCGGCTCGGTGGCCGTCGCCGAGCGGCCCGCGAGCACCGGTATCGGCCACACGCGCTGGGCGACGCACGGCCGGGTGAGCGAGGAGAACGCGCATCCGCACTATGACGGTGAGGACCGCGTCCACGTTGTCGTCAACGGCATCGTCGAGAACTACATCGAGCTCAAGGACGAGCTCGTCGCCGCGGGCTGCGTGTTCACCTCGCAGACCGACGCCGAGGTGATCGCACACCTGATCGCGCGCGAAAACAGCGGCGACCTGGCGGCCGCCGTGCGCGCCGCATTCCGGCGCCTTCAGGGCCACTACGCGTTCGTCGCGATGAGCGCCGATGACCCCGAGCTGCTCGTCGCCGCACGGCGCGAGTGCCCGCTGGTCGTCGGCCTGGGCGACGGCGAGCAGTTCATCGCCTCGGCCGTCCCGGCCTTCCTGCGCTACACGCGCAACGTGCTGCACATCGAAAACGGCGAGATCGTCGTCCTGCGCCGCTCGGGTGCTGAGCTGAGCCGCGCCGACGGCACGCCGGTCGAGCGCGACGCGATCGTCGTCGACTGGGACGAGGAAACCGCCGAGAAGGGCGGCTACGAGACGTTCATGCTCAAGGAGATCCACGAACAGGCAGATGCGCTGGCGGAAGCGATCGCCGACCGGACGGCGCTGGGCGACTGCGTGCGCCTCGCGGAGGAGGGAGTCTTCGACGAAGAGCTGCTGCACGACGTCGACAGGATCGTGGTCGTCGCCTGCGGCACCGCCTATCACGCCGGCCTGATCGGCCGCTACGCGATCGAAGAGTGGGCGCGGCTGCCCGTCGAGGTCGAAGTCGCCTCCGAGTACCGCTATCGCAACCCGGTCGTCGGCGAGCGCGACCTCGTGCTCGGGATCACCCAGTCCGGCGAGACCGCCGACACGCTTGCGGCGATGCGCCTGGCGGCTCAGCGCGGGGCCCGCGTGGTGGCAGTCACGAACACGATGGGCTCGCAGGCAACCCGCGAGTCCGTCGGCGTCCTCTATACGCGCGCCGGACTCGAGATCGGCGTCGCGGCGACCAAGACATTCCTCTGCCAGGTTGCGGTGATGTACCTGCTCGCGCTGCGCCTGGCGGAGCTGCGCGGCACGCTCGAGCCCGACCGGCTCGCCGAGGTCGTCGCCGACGTCAAGCGCCTCGCGCACGTCGTCGACAGCGAGCTCCAGAGCGTGGAGGAGGCGGTCGCGCCGATCGCCGCCAAGGTCTACGAGAGTGACTTCTTCCTCTACATCGGCCGCCACGTCGGCCTCCCCGCGGCCCTCGAGGGCGCGCTGAAGCTCAAGGAGATCTCCTACATCGCCACCGACGCGTACGCCGCCGGCGAGATGAAGCACGGGCCGATCGCGCTGCTCGACGACTCGACCCCGGTGGTCGCGGTCGCCACCGCCTCGCCGGTGCTCGACAAGCTGATCTCGAACCTGGAGGAGGTCCGGGCCCGCGGCGCCCGCGTGATCGCGATCGCCACCGCGGGTGACGAACGTGTCCCGCGCGTCGCCGACGCACCTGTCCGGTGCCCGACGTCGACTGGATGTTGCAGCCGCTCGTCGCGGTGGTACCGCTGCAGATGCTCGCGTACCAGATCGCCCGCCGCCGCGGACTGAACGTCGACCAGCCGCGCAACCTCGCCAAGACCGTCACTGTCGAGTAGCTCGCCCCGGCCCCGTGGGGCCGTGGAATAGCATCGGAGCGTGGCGCTTCCCGCTTGGCTTGCCCCGCTGCCCGACGCGGCTGAGATGCGCGCACGGTCGATCGCTGCGCGATCGAGCAGCGCGGCGTGCCGGGCCTTGACCTGATGGAGCGTGCCGGGGCGCAGGCAGCGCGGGTCGCCGAGCAGCTGGCGCCCGACGGGCCGATCGCCGTCGTCTGCGGCACGGGCAACAACGGCGGCGACGGTTTCGTTCTCGCGCGCCTGCTGCGCGACGCGGGCCGCGAGGTCGCGGTGCACATCGTCGGCGACCAGCGACGCACCGCGGCGATGCGCGCGTCGAACCTCGAGCGCCTGCGTCGGCGCTGCGCCCGACCTCGCCCGAGCAGCCTGGACGGCGTCGGCCCTGATCGTCGATGCGCTGCTCGGGACCGGCTTCTCCGGAGAGGTCCGCGAGCGCAGCGGCCGCCGCGATCGACGCGCGATCAACGACGCGCCCGCGCCGGTGCTGGCGATCGACGTCCCGAGTGGTGTCGACGCGAGCGACGCGGAGAGGGCCGGCGCCCACGCCGTCAGGGCCACGGCCACGGTCACCTTCCACGCGGCCAAGGTCGGCCTCTGGATCAATCCCGGCAAGAGCCACGCGGGCCGCGTTGAGGTCGCTGACATCGGAGTCCCGGCTGCGGTCCAGCTGCAGGCATCCTGCGGCTTGATTGAGCCGCGCTGCGCGGCGCTGCTGCCGCGGCGCGGCGCCGCCTCCACCAAGTTCAGCTCCGGTCACGTCCTGCTCGTCGGCGGAAGCAGCGCCTACGCCGGCGCGCCTCGGCTGGCGGGCCACGGCGCGATGCGCGCCGGTGCCGGCTACGTGACCGTCGGGCGTGCCCGCCGCGATCCAGCCGTCGATCTCGCTCGGGATGGCGGAGCTGATGGGCCTCGCGCTTGCGGAATCCGACGGCGCACTCGTCGAGGAGGCGGCCGACGCGGCGCTCGCTCGCGCGGAGCGCGCAGGCGCGCTCGCGATCGGCCCCGGCCTCGGCCGCGCGGTCGCCGCGCAGCGCCTCGTGAAGGACCTCGTGCGGCGCTCGCCGCGCCCGTTCGTGCTCGACGCCGATGGGCTCTTCGCGTTCGCCGGCTGGGCCGCGGACCTCGCTGATCGCAGCGCGCCTGGCGTACTCACGCCGCATGCCGGCGAGCTGGGCAGGTTGCTCGACTGCAGCAGCGACGAGGTCGGCGCACGGCGCCTTCATCGGTGCGTCGAGCGGCACAGGCCACCGGCTGCGTCGTTGTGCTCAAGGGCGACGACACGCTCGTCGCCGCACCCGACGGTCCGGTCGCGGTGAGCACCGGGAACGCGCCGGCGCTCGCGACCGCCGGTACCGGAGACGTGCTCTGCGGTGCCGTCGGGGCCCTGCTGGCGCAGGGCGTCGAGCCGTTCCACGCCGCATGTGCGGCGGTCTGGCTGCACGCCCGCGCGGGACGGCGCGCGGCGCTGCGCGCGGGGGCCGCCGAGGGCGTCGTCGCGAGCGACGTCGCCGAGCGGCTGCCGCGCGGGCGCGGCGGGAGGCTCGAGCAGGATGAACGGTGCGGCGCGGGTGACCGCGACTGTCGACCTCGGAGCGATCCGCAGCAACTGCCGGCTGCTGCTGCACCGCAGCGAAGGGCGCACGGAGCTGTGCGCAGTCGTCAAGGCCGGCGGGTACGGCCACGGTGCCAGCCAGGCGGCGCGCGCTGCGCTTGAGGGCGGCGCGACGCGTCTGGCAGTCGTCGACGGGATCGAGGCCGAGCAGCTGCGCGGCGCCGGGTTCGAGTGCCCGATTCTCGTGATGGGAGCGCTCACCGAGGATGGCCTGCATCGCTCGCTCGCAGCAGGCGCCGACGTCGTCATCTGGAGCGAGCGAGGCCTCGATGCCGTCGTGCGCGCCGGCGGCGGGCGCGTGCACGTCAAGCTCGACACGGGCATGGGCCGACTCGGCGAGCGAGACCCGGACCTGGCGACCGCCGTAGCCCGCGCGGCGCTGGCCGCCGAGGGAGTCGAGCTGATCGGGCTGATGACGCACTTCGCGACCTCCGACGACCGCGATGACCACGGCTTCATGGATCAGCAGCTGCAGCGTTTCCTGAGCTGGGCGGAGCCCCTCAAGTCGGCGCGGCCGGAGCTGATGCTGCACGCCGCCAACAGCGGGGCGGCGCTGCGCGACCCGCGCACGCACCTGGACATGATCCGCTGCGGGATCGCGGTCTACGGAATCGACCCGTTCGGCTTCGATGCGCATGCCGAGGGCCTCTCCCCGGCATTGAAGCTCAGCTCCTATGTCGCCGAAGTCAAGCGCTGCCGGCGCGGCGAGAGCGTCGGATACGGCCGCCGGTTCACGGCCACCCGCGACACGAACATCGCCGTCGTGCCTGTCGGATACGGCGACGGCTGGCGTCGCTCGCTGGGCAACGTGGGCACCGTCGCGCTCGACGGCCGTGCCTACCCGATGGTCGGCACGGTCTCGATGGACTCCTTCACCGTCGACGTCGGCGAGCGCGGCGACGAGCTGATCGGCGCCCCCGCAGAGCTGATCGGCGGCCACGGGCCGACGGCCGAGGAGGTTGCGAAGTGGAGCGGCACGATCGGCTACGAGGTCACCTGTGCGCTGACACCACGCGTCGCGCGCGAGTACCGCGACGACGAGCAGGCGGCGTGAGCGCGCGCACGCTGCAGGCCACGCGCCACGCGCTCGCCGGCAGACCCGCGTGGCTGGTCGGCGGGGCGGTCCGGGACGAGCTGCTGGGCCGCCCGACCGAAGACCTCGACGTCGTGCTCGACGGCGACATCGAACGCGCCGCCCGCACGATCGCACGCGCCGCCGCGCCGGCCGCCGCGTTCCCGCTCTCGGAGGAGTTCGGCGCCTGGCGTGTCGTCAGCCGCGACGGCGCGTGGCAGGTCGATCTCGAGCCGCTGCACGGCGCCTCGATCGAGGATGACCTCGCGCTGCGCGATCTGACGATCAACGCGATCGCCCAGCCGCTTGCCGGCGGCGCGCCGATCGACCCGCTGAACGGCATCGACGACCTTGCCCGGCGCGTGCTGCGTGCCGCCGGTGCAAACGCCTTCGCCGCCGACCCGCTGCGCGTCTTGAGGCTCGTGCGACTTGCGTGCGAGCTCGAAATGCAGGTCGAGCCCGCGACCTTCGAGCAGGCGCGGGCTGCGGCCGGCGGCCTCGCGGCCGTCTCGCCGGAGCGGATCTTCGTCGAGCTGCGCCGGATCATCGCCAGCGACCACGCGGTCGAGGGCCTGCGGATGCTCGAGCGCCTCGGCGCGGAGAGCGCCGTTCTGCCGGAGCTTGCCCAGCTGCGCGGCGTCGAGCAGAGCCGCTTTCACCACCTCGACGTCTACGAGCACACGCTGGCCGTGATCGACGCCGTGATCGACCTCGACCGCGGCCGTGCCGAGCTCGCCGAGCGCTTCCCGGCCGCCGGCGATGCGGCGGTTCGCGCGCTGATGGCCGAGCCGCTCGCCGACTCGATGACCCGCGGCGAAGCGCTGCGCTGGGGTGCACTGCTGCACGACATCGCCAAGCCGCAGACGGCCGGCGAAGCGGTCCCGGGCCGGGTCACGTTCATGGGCCACGACGAGCGCGGCGCGGAGATGTCACGCCGGATGCTCACGCGCCTGCGGGCCAGCGAGCGCACGCGCGGGCACGTCGCGGCGCTGGTGCGCCACCACCTGCGGCTCGGCTTTCTCGTGCACGAGCCGCAACCGCTCTCGCGGCGCACGGTCTACCGCTACCTGCACGCCGTGACCCCCGTCGAGGCCGACGTCACGCTGCTGACGGTCTGCGACCGCCTCGCGACGCGCGGCGAGAACGCCGAGGCTGCGATCGACGCCCATCTCGAGCTCGCCGGCGTGATGCTCGACGAGGCGCTGCGCTGGCGCGCCGCCGGACCACCGCGGCCGCCGCTGCGCGGCGACGAGCTCGTGCTCGAACTCGGGATCGAGCCGGGCCCGGCGGTCGGCCGGCTGCTCGAGCTGCTCGTCGAGGCAGACTGGGCGGGGGAGATCCGCGACCGCGAACAGGCTGTGATGCTCGCGCGCACGATGCTCGCGACGCTCTAGGCTTCGCGCATGAGCGAGGACTGCATCTTCTGCAAGATCGTGGCCGGCGAGATCCCGGCCCAGATCGTCGACGAAGACGAGCTCACGATCGCCTTCATGGACATCAGCCCTGCCACGCGCGGCCACGCGCTGGTGATCCCGCGGGCCCACTCCGCGGATCTGTACGAGGTTCCGTCCGAGGACCTCGAGGCCGTCGTGCTGGCGGCGCAGCGTCTCGCCGGCCGGATGCGCGAGCGCCTCGGCGCCGATGGCGTGAACCTCCTGAACTCGTGCGGCGCCGCCGCGTGGCAGACCGTCTCGCACTTCCACGTCCACGTGATCCCGCGCTACGAGGGCGACCCGCTGCGCCTGCCGTGGCTGCCGCAGGACGGCGATCGGCAAGAGATCGACCAGGCCGCGCACGCACTGGCGCGCTAGGCGATAATGCGTCGCGCAACTTCCGGCGTGTGCCGGTGTTTTTACGTGCAATGAAACGAATCCTTATAGCCGCCGTGACCGTGCTCGCGTTCGCGGTCGCCATCCCCGCCCTCGCCGGCGCGAACCTCATCAGCGTCGAAGAAATCGGCCTGGGCCGTGCCGGCACGCCCGAACCGAAGCCGATGTGCCCCGGAACGCCGTGTGAAGTCCTGACCCGGTCGACCGGCTTCCAGACGCAGATCAACAGCACCAACAACTTCCAGATCCGCCACCCCGGCCGGATAGCCGCGTGGTCGATCACGCTCGCCAAGCCCACCGAACGTCAGGTCTCGATCTTCCGTGACTCGGGCGAAGAAAGCGGCATCAAGAAGCTCGGTCTCGGCCCCTCCGAGGGCGGCATCGAGGTCCTCGAATTCATCAAGCGCCCGAAAGGCTCCAAACTGCACTACGCCGAGAAGTTGGTCTCCGCCAGTCCGATCGTGCGCCTCGGGGGCTACTTCGGCAAGACGGCGACGTTCGTGCTCGAAAACACGCTCGCTGTAAAGCCCGGCCAGATCGTGGCGCTGACGGTGCCGACGTGGGCTCCCGCCCTCGCCTGCCAGAGCACCGTGCTCAAGCACGAAGGGAACCAGAGCTTCCAGGCCTGCTCCGGAGCAGGAAGCTGGTCATGGCGCTCGAGCCGCTCTGCGAAACAGTGCTCGCAGTACCTCGCCTCGCTGAACCAGGTCGGCATCGGCTCGGTCCAGCACTACGAATGCCAGTACAGGGGCGCCCGCCTGATGTACAGCGTCTCCGAGATTCACCCGTAGCGCGAAGCGCAGGACAACCGCACGTGAAAACGGCGCCCGATGGGCGCCGTTCGCGTTTCTGGTGGCTCGTCGCGGTGGCGGCGTCCTACGGCGCGGCGGCGCCGCCGCCCCCGCCGCCGGCTGACGACCCGCCCGTTTCGGAAGATTTTTCGGTGGCTTTTTCAGCCGATTTTTCGCCTTCTTTGGCTTCCGAGGAGGCGCCACCGCTGGATTCGGTGGGGGTGCCCGTGCCAGACGGCGATTCTTCTTTTTTGGCTTCGGTGCCTTCGCTGGTTTCGGCGGTGGTTTTCGTCGGCGTTGTGCTCGTCGACGTCGTCTCGGAGGCAGCGCGTTCCGCCGACGTGTCCGTAGGCGGCGTGATGTTCGGTGTGTTGTTCGGCGGTGTTTCGCTGTAGCTGGAGCCGCCGCAGCCCGCGATCGCGCAGAGCGCCGCGGCGAGCGCCGCAACGGGGATGGCGCGCCGAGTGGTGAGCGTCACGTGACCTAGGCGGCGGGCGTCGGCGGGTCCATCCGCCGGCCGCACGTGGGGCATTCGTTGAGGTCGCGCTGCGAGTGCTGGTCACACCACGGGCACATCCGCAGGTTCTCGACCGACCACGCGAGGTTCGACGACGAGGGTGGCAGCGGGAGCACCTTCGCGACGACGTCCATCCGGTCGCCGGTCTCTTTGTCGACATAGGTCTCGCCGACCTCGCCTTCGCGGATCACTTCGCGCCCGGTGACCGGGTTGCGCATGCGGTAGCGGGTACCGTCGCCCATTGCTAGTGGTGCCCGCCGTCGAGCGGAAGTTCGTTCGTTTCGCGGCGCGTGTCTTTGATCCAGAGCACCACGCAGACGATCACCAGGATGCCGCCGATGACCGAGATGACGGGGATCGTGGTGATTCCCACGACGAGCATCATCGTGCCGAAGGCCGTGAGGATTGGCAGCTTGCTCGGCCCCGGGAGGTGGATCTCCTCGCCGACCGGCGGCAGCTCAGGGTCCAGGCCGCTCATCTATTTGATGTAGGCCGCCGCCACGACCCATGAGAGGGCGAAAGAGCAGTGCCGAGATCGACGCAACGATCAGGGCAAGGCGGATGTTTTTTGAGGCGAGTTTGCGGTCCATCGAGAACTCCGGGTTCGGATTCTATAGATGCACGTCGGCGACCATCGCGCCGAACAGCAGCGCGAGGTAGGCGAGTGAGAAGAGTATAGTTCTGCAGCGCCGACTTGCGGTCCTTGCGCACGTACAGGCGCAGCGAGGTGCCGATGAACGCGAACCCGAGCAGCATCGAGGCGACGAGGTAGATCACGCCGAGCCCGCCCGCGCAGTAGGGCAGCTGGGTCACGGCGAAGAGCAGCACCGCGTAGAGCAGGATCTGGCGCCGGGTCTCTCCCTCGCCGCGCACGACCGGCAGCATCGGGACGTCGACCTTGCGGTACTCCTCCTGCATCAGCAGCGACAGCGACCAGAAGTGCGGCGGCGTCCAGAAGAAGACGATGAAGAACATCATCACGGCGAGCCCGCTGACCGAACCGGTCACCGCGGCCCAGCCGACGAGCGGCGGGACGGCGCCTGCTGCGCCGCCGATCACGATGTTCTGCGGCGAGCGCCGCTTGAGCCAGATCGTATAGATGAACACGTAGCCGAGGAAACCGGCGAACGACAACGCCGCGGCGAGCGGGTTGACGAGCAGCGAGAGCTCGAGCACCGAGAGCGCAGCGAGCGTGCACCCGAAGGTCAACGCGGCGCGGGGGCTGATGCGTCCCGCGGGAATCGGCCTGTTTGCCGTGCGCGCCATCTTGCCGTCGATGTCGCGGTCGAACCAGTGGTTCACGGCGCCCGCGCCGCCGGCCGACATGTAGCCGCCCAGGCAGGTCAGGAAGACGAGTACTGCCGACGGGTCGCCGGCGACATACATCGAGGCGATCGTCGTCAGGAGCAGAAGCGACTGGACCTTCGGCTTGGTCAGCTCCAGGTAGTCCGCGACGACCTGGCGAACGCCAGAGCCGTGGGCGAGGCCTTCAATCGAAGCCGGGGCGACCACGCTCCGGCGGGCGTTGGCCATTATCCCTCGGCGGCCGAGCGCGCGGCCACCGGTACCGGGCCGCGTTCGATTTCGCGGCGGATGTCCTTCATCGGTTCACCGGACCGGATCACCGGCACGGTGTCGAAGTTGTTGACCGGGGGCGGGGAGGAGGTGAACCACTCGAGCGAGTTGTCCTTCCATGGGTCGGGCCCGGCCGCCACGCCCTTTTTCAACGACAGCGCGACGTTGATCACGGTCAGCATCACGCCGGTGGCGAGAATGAACGCACCGATCGTCGAGATCAGGTTGTAGAGCGCCAGGTGGCCCACTTCGTCGTATTGGAAGACGCGTCGCGGCATCCCGTCGAGGCCGATCACGTGCTGGATCATGAAGGTGCACAGGATCCCGACGAGCACGAACCAGAAGCTGATTTTGCCGAGCGACTCGCTCATCATTTTGCCGGTCATCTTCGGGAACCAGTAGTAGATGCCCGCGAGGATCGGCATCACGGCGCCGCCGAGGAGCACGAAGTGCAGGTGGGCGACGACGAAGTACGTTTCGTTGACCTGCCAGTCGATCGGGAAGGTCGCAAGGAAGACGCCCGAGATGCCGCCGATCAGGAAGACGCCGACTGCTCCCACGGCGAACATCAGCGGCACGCGGAACTCGATGGACCCCTTCCAGAGCGTCGCGATCCAGTTGAGGATCTTGACCCCGGTCGGCACGGCGATCAGATAGGAGGAGAGCATCACGAAGACGAGGATCGCCTCGGGAATCGGCGCAGCGAACATGTGGTGCGCCCAGGTCAGGAAGCCGAGGAACGCGATGCCGATCGTCGACGCCGCGATTGCCTTGTAGCCGAAGATCGGCTTTCGCGCGAACACCGGCAGGATCTCGGATATCAGCCCGAAGCCCGGCAAGACCATGATGTAGACCTCGGGGTGCCCGAAGAACCAGAACAGGTGTTGCCAGAGGATTGCCGAACCGCCGCCCCCGGCCTCGAAGAAGTGGGTGCCGAAGTGGCGGTCGAGCAGCAGCATTGTGACTGCCGCGGCGACGACCGGCAGTGCGAGGATCAGCAGCACCGCGTAGGTCAGGATGGCCCAGCAGAAGAGGGGGATACGTCCCCAGCTCATGCCTTTGGCGCGCATATTCACGATCGTCACGTAGAAGTTGATTGCGCCGACGAGCGAGGAGAGGCCGGTGAGGTGGATCAGGTAGATCCAGGCGTCCTGGCCGCCCGAGGGCGAGAACGTGGAGTTCGCGAGCGGTACGACGCTCGTCCAGCCGGCTTCCGGCGGGGTCCAGAAGATCGAGGCGTAGAAGACGATCGCACCGGCGACGAAGAGCCAGAACGAGAGTGCGTTCAGGCGCGGGAACGCCATGTCGCGGGCGCCGATCATCAGCGGCACGAAGTAGTTGCCGAAGCCGGCCATCATCGGCACGACGAACAGGAAGACCATCGTCGTGCCGTGCATCGTGAACAGCTGGTTGTAGACCGTCGGGGTCACCAGCGTGTTGTCCGGCACGCCGAGCTGCAGCCGGATCATCAGGGCCTCGACGCCGCCGATCATGAAGAACGCGAACGACGTGACGATGTACATGATCCCGATCTTCTTGTGATCGGTCGTGGTCAGCCAGCTGGTCCAGCCGCGCGATTCCTGCTGGACTTTGCTGGCGGTGATCACAGGCGCGGGGGCCGGTGATGTTGTCGATGCGATCGATGTGGTCGCCATGTGTTCCTGATGCTCCTCGGCGCTAGGGGTTCAGGACCTGGTTTGCGCCGGTCTGGGATTTTAGTTTCTGTGTTTCTTCACCGGCGATGAGCTTCGCTTCGGTCAGTTCTTTTGCTTTTTCGCGAGCCAGGCTTCGAACTGGGCCGGCGGCACCGCGCGCACGGTAGCGATCATCCGGGCGTGCGCCGCGCCGCACAGGAAGGCACATTGACCGTGGAAGACGCCAGGGTGGGAAATCTTGAACCACGTGTAGCTGTGGTATCCGGGCACGGCCTGGAACTTTCCGCCGAGCGCCGGTACCCACCACGCGTGTACTACGTCGGCCGAGACGACATCGAGCGAGATCGTCGTTTCGGTCGGGACGACCATTTCCTCGTAGGCGTAGGGCCTGCCGAGCCCGTTGTGGTTCGGTTTCGCCGATCGGGTAGAGGTACTGCCACAGGTACTGTCGGCCGACGACGACGATTTTGAGCGCTTTGCCGTCCGGAGGCAGGTGGCGTTCGTCGCTCGCTGACGGTTCGCCGAACGAGGTCAACGACGGCGACAGGCTGCCGCTGCCGTTCGGCGGATCCTGGATCGCCGGAAGCTTGATGAACGTGACGACCGCGAGGGCCACGAGAATCAGTGCCGCGGCGATCGTCCATGCCGCCTCGAGCCGCGTGTTGCCGTGGATCTGCTCGGGGATGGCGCCCTTCTTTTTGCGGAACTTGACCAGTGCGTAGATCAGCCCGCCCTCGACCGCGATGAAGATGATCACCGCGATGACGAGGATGATGTTGTACAGCGACGCGATTTCGTCGGCGTTCGGAGAGCCCCCGGACTGAACCGAGAAAAAGCCGAGAATCGGGTGCGCCAAGTCGAGCACGCGCGGCATTCTATTGCCCAACCCGCGCGACGCGCTTAGTGACGATTGCTACGTGGGATTCCATGGGTGATCAACTACCCCCGAATCGCGCGTTGCGCTTCTCGACGAAAGCTAGTGCACCCTCGAGGAAATCGTTCGTCGAGGACATCTCGCGCTGGATCTGCGCCTCGAGCTCGAGCTGCTCGTCCATCCGGCTGTAGAGCCAGTTGTTCAGTTGCCGCTTGGTCCCAGCGTAGGAAAGCGTCGGCCCTGCCGCGAGACGCCCGAGCAGCGTCCGGGCCTCCTCGGCGAACAGCTCGTCCGAGGCGACCCGATTGATCAGCCCCCACTCCAGCGCGCTGCTCGCGGGCAGGCGCTCGCCGAGCATTGCCAGCTCCGCGGCGCGTGCCATCCCGACGCGCGTCGGGACGAACAGCGAAGAGCCGCCGTCCGGCACTAGCCCGATGTTCACGAACGCCAGCAGGAAGTAGGCGCTCTCGGCCGCGATCACCAGGTCGCTGGCGAGCGCGAGCGAACAGCCGATCCCGACCGCCGGACCGTTGACGGCCGCGAGGACCGGCTTGGGCATCGTGCGAATCGCGGTGATGATCGGGTGGTAGCGCTGGGTCAGCGTGGCGTAGACGTCCGGCCGGCCGTCGTCCGTCGTCAGCCCTCCCGAGACGTCACGCAGGTCCGCTCCGGAGGAGAAGCCGCGTCCGGCGCCGGTGATCATCACGGCGCGCACCGACTCGTCGGCTGCCACCTGGCTGACGGCCTGCCCGAGGTCGATCCCGAACTGCCCGTTCCACGCGTTCATCGTCTCCGGGCGTTTGAGCGTGATCGTCGCCGCCCCGTCGGCCACGCTGACGACCACGGTCTCGCGCTCGGTCACATCCGCCATCCGCTCTCCTTGACTGCAGCTTCCGGCACCAGGTCGGCGCCGCCTCGCCGCGGATCCTATGGTGTACGCCATGACCCGTCCCGTGATCGGTATCTGCACTGCACTTGAGCCCGCACGCTGGAGCGTCTGGGAGCAGCGAGCTGCGCTCGTCGGAGCCGACTACTTCGGTGCCGTCCAGCGCGGCGGGGGCATGCCGCTGCTGCTCGTGCCCGACGAGGAGCTCACTGCGGACCCGAGCCAGGCGCTCGACCTGATCGACGGCTTGATGCTCACCGGCGGGGCGGACCTCGATCCGGCGTCCTACGGGAGCGAGCCGCACCCCGCGACGGTCGACACGGTCCCCGAGCGCGACGCTTTTGAGCTCGCGATGGCGCGCGGGGCGATCGAGCGCGACATGCCGGTGCTCGGCATCTGCCGCGGGATGCAGCTGATCAACGTGGCCCTCGGCGGCACGCTCCTTCAGCACCTGCCCGAGACCGTCGGCCACGAGGAACACCGTCGCGCGCTCGGCACCTTCGAAGGGTCCGACCACGACGTGAAGCTCGAAGGGGGCTCGCTCGCGGCGCGCACGACCGGCGAGAGCGTTCACCGCACCCTCTCGCACCATCACCAGGGCGTTGACTGCATCGGCAGCGGGCTCGTCGTGAGCGGGACCTCGACGCTCGACGGTCTCCCGGAGGCGATCGAGTTGCCCGACAGGGACTTCGTACTCGGTGTCCAGTGGCACCCCGAGGCCGATCCGGGGAGCCCGGTCGTCTCTGCGCTCGTGCAGGCCGCCGCGGCGCACATCGCGGCGCGGGCTGCCTAGCCCGCCGCAGGGCGACCGTATACTGCCCGCCCGTGCGTCTGCGCAAGGCGATCAGAACGACCGCCTGGGGCCTCGTGGCAGCCGGAATTGCCGCGCCGCTGCTGCGCAAGCGAATCCCGGCGCCGCCGGTGGTCAGCCAGGCGGTCGCCTATGGAGCGCCGCTCGCCCTGGCGATCGCCGCGCCGCGAAGCCGCCGCCGTGATGTGGCGATCTGCGCGCTGCAGATGTGGGCATACCTTGCGGCCTACAAGGCCCCCCACGACGACGAGGACGCCCAGGAGGCGCGCGTCCACGTCGACTACCCGATCGCCGTCGACCGGCTGATCGGATTCGGACAGCTGCCTTCGCTGCGCCTGCAGCGCGCGCTCGCGCGCTACGAGGACGGGCGGCCGGCCTGGCGTCTGCCGGACCGCGTGCTCGTCGGTGCGCACTGGATCTGGTTCACGATCCCGCACGCGACGGTGCTGTACGTGATGGTGCGCAGGCCCGAGAAGTTCGGCCGCGCAGCGGCGCTGACCTACGGCGTGTTCAACACCGGCGCCATCTTCTACTGGCTGATCCCCACCGCGCCGCCGTGGTACGCCGCGGAAAGCCGCGGCGGAGGCCGCGCAGGTGCGGCGGATGATGGTCGAGTTCGGCGAAGACTTCTGGGGCGAGGGCTGGGAGTCGCTCTACGACGCGTTCGGTGGCAACCCGCTGGCCGCGATGCCCTCGCTGCACTTCGCGACCTCGCTGATGGCCGCGACGCTGCTCGCGGAGACCGGTCCTGTCGCCGGCGCGGTCGGGTATGCCTACACGGCCACGCTCGGCTTCGCGCTCGTCTACCTCGGCGAGCACTACGTCACGGACCTCATCGCAGGCGCTGGGCTGGCGCTTTCGATCAGGCGGGCGGCGCCCGTTCTTGGCCCTGCGGCGGAAGGCTTCTCGCGGGCGGTGGCGAACGTGGGCGAGTACGCCCGTGGACCTCGATGACCTAGAACACGGCCGTCGTCGGCGAGGGGACGGCGAGGAACAGATGCCCAGCGCCGCTTTGACGCGGCGCCAAATCGCGTTCTTCGCCTCGTTCGTCCTCGCCACGGCGGCATTCATGTACCTCGTGCTGCCGCGCCTGGCGGGCGTCGGCGAGACGATCCACTCGCTGCAGAACGCCAACCTTGAGTGGCTGGGAGTCGCGGTCGTGCTCGAGATCTGCTCGTTCGCGGGATACGTCGTCCTCTTCCGCACCGTTTTCGCCCGCGAGTCGCCGCGGATCAACCTCGTAACGAGCTACCAGATCGCGCTCGCCGGGCTTGCCGCGACGAGACTGTTCGCGGCGGCGGGCGCGGGCGGCATCGCGCTTACGGCGTGGGCGCTGCGCCGCGCCGGCCTGGGACGCAGGGTTGTCGCGGCCCGGATCCTGACCTTCCTCGTGCTCCTGTACTTCCTGTTCGGCGCAGCCGTGATCGTCTGCGGCGCGGGCCTGTGGTCCGGCGTTCTGGGCGGCGGCGGTCCCGCACTGCTGACGCTGATCCCCGCGCTCGTCGCGGTCGCCGCATTCGCCCTGACGGCGGCGGCAACGCTCGTGCCCGGCGACCTCGAGCGGCGCCTGGCGCACCTTTCGGGGCCGGGGGCGCCGAAACGGCCGGCTGGCTCGCCGCGCCCTGGATCGCGCGGATCGTCGCGGTGCCGCCGCTCGGCCGCCGGTGGCGTCCGAAGCGCGTGGCGGCTCGTCGGATCCGCGAGTTCGGCGTTCTCGGCGCCGCCGCCTGGTGGGCGTTCGACATCGCGGTGCTGTGGGCCAGCTTCAAGGCCTTCAACGCCCCGCCGCCGCCGCCCGCGGTCCTCGCGATGGCCTACTTCGTCGGGATGCTCGGCAACCTGCTGCCGCTGCCGGGCGGACTCGGCGGGGTGGAGGGCGGGATGATCGGCGCGCTCGTCGCGTTCGGCACGCCGCTGAGCTCGGCGCTGGTCGCCGTGCTCGCCTACCGGGCGATCTCCTTCTGGCTGCCGACAATCCCCGGTGTGATCGCCTACATTCACCTTCGGCGGACCGTCGGGCGCTGGCGCGCGCAGGAGCAGGTGCCCAGGAGCGGCCGGTTCAGGCGACCCGCCCCTTGCTACACTATACAAAGTGAAGTAAAGGCGATTCAGGCCCCGGAGAGCAGTCCGGCCGGGGTTTCCACGGACATCGCCGCCTAGTTCGGGCGGCCCTCACAGGGAGTTCGGATGGCAGACGTCGAGAGCGTGATCATCATCGGGAGCGGACCCGCGGGTTACACCGCAGGGCTCTACACGGCGCGCGCAAATCTGAACCCGCTGCTGATCGAGGGCTTCGCGTGGGGCGGCCTGCTGCAGCAGACGACCGAGGTCGAGAACTTTCCCGGCTTCCCGAACTCGATCACGGGCCCGAGTTGATGATGCAGATGCGCGAGCAGGCCGAGCGGTTCGGCGCCCGCCTGCTGACCGACCAGGCCGAGCGGGTTGAGCTCTCGCGGGACCCTCGCGTCCCGCACAAGGTCTACACGTCCGAGGGCGAGCACCTCGCGCGGACCGTAGTCCTCGCGATGGGAGCCGAGCACAAGAAGCTCGGCGTCGCCGGCGAGCAGGAGCTCTCCGGACGCGGCGTCAGCTACTGCGCGACCTGCGACGCGGCCTTCTTCCGCGACGTCCCGACGGTGATCGTCGGCGGCGGCGACTCCGCGATGGAGGAGGCGACATTCCTCGCCAAGTTCGCGCGCCAGCGTCGCGATCATCCATCGCCGCGACGAGTTCCGCGCCTCGCCGATCATGCTCGAGCGCGCCAAGGCGACCGAGAACATCGAGCTGCTGACGCCGTACACGGTCAAGGAGTTCCTGCCGGGCGAGAACGGCGCACTGGACCGCGCCCTGCTCACCCACACGCAGGACGGATCCGAGCGCGAGCTCGAGATCAAGGGCGCGTTCATCGCCGTCGGGCACGAGCCGCAGTCGGAGCTCGTGCGCGGCCAGGTCGAGCTAGACGAGAACGGCTACGTCGCTACCGAGGGTCGCTCGACGCGCACGAACCTGCCCGGCGTGTTCGCCGCCGGCGACCTCGTCGATCACACCTACCGCCAGGCGATCACGGCGGCAGGTTCGGGCTGCCAGGCGGCGCTCGACGCCGAGTGGTATCTGCGCGACACGCCGGCGCCCGCCGACGTCGCGGTCGCCTAGAGCGCGCCCTCGAGCGCGAGCAGTTCGCGCTTGATCTCAAGCCCGCCGCCGTAGCCGCCGAGGGCGCCGCACGAGCGCACGACGCGGTGGCACGGGATCACGATTGGCAGCGGGTTGGCCCCCAGTGCGTTGCCGGCGGCGCGCGAGCCGCGCGGGCTGCCGGCCGCCGCCGCGATCCCCGTGTAGCTCTCGGTCTGTCCGTACGGGATCGCCTCGGTCTCCTCGAGGACGCTGCGCTGGAATTCGCCGGCGATCAGCCGACGATCGAGTCGCGCCGTGAAGCGCCGCACGCGACCCGAGAAGTAGCCGGCGAGCTCCGCGAGCAGCGTCGGGTCGGCCGGCGCTGCTTCAACCTCCGAAGAGAAGTGGGTCGCGAGCTGCTCGAAGAGTTCGTCCTCGGCCTCGTGCGGGAAGGCTAGACGCACGAGACCCCGGTCGGTGCTCGCCGCCGTCAGCTGCCCGAAAGGGGAGTCGATGCGAGCGATCCGGACGGGCGAGGCCAAGATCTCCCGATCATCCCATGCCGCCTCGCCGCCTGGCGCGGCGGGCGTCATTTTTCAAGCAGCGCTTCGCACTTTGCGGGTTCTTCAACCACGATTGGGGTCGCTTTGCCTTCCGCGATGGCTGCTTCTTCCGCCGCTTCCGACGCCGGGCACGCGAACTCTTCAGTGCCCGGGCCGGCCGTGGCTTCGAGGAAGTTGACTTTCTTGCCGGTCCCGAACTGGAAGTCGGCGCCTTCGAGTTCCGCGCCTTTGAAGCTCGCGTTTTCGAAGTTCGCCCCTTCAGCCTTGGCGTCCTTGAGAGCGGCGCTTTGCACGTTCGCGCTTTCGAGGTCGGCTTCTTTGAGGTCGGCGTCTACTAGAAGCGCCTTTTCGAGGTCGGCTTCCCGCAGGTCGGCCTTGGTCAGGTTCGCCGTTTCGAGATCCCACGCTTTGAGGCCACAACCTTTGAGCACGGCACCTTCAAGGTCGGCTTCGGGGCCCACCAGGTAGCCGCAGACCGGTTTCTTCCATTCTTCCGGAAGGGTCGGGGCGGGTTTGCCTTCGATTCCACCGGACTTCACGCCCGCGAGTTCGGCGGTTTCGAGTTTTGCGCCGGCGAGATCGCTGCCCGTGAGTTCCGCGCCTTCGAGTTCGGCACCTTCGAAGTTCGCTTCGGTGAGGTTGCTGTGGTTGAGTTTCGCTCCGTCGAGCTGCGCTTTTTCGAGATCGGCGCGGGCCAGGTCGCTGCTGTTGAGCGTTGCCCCGTTGAGTTCTGCTTCTTTGAGTTCGGCGTTCGCCAGTGTCGCGCCTTCGAATTCCGTGTGTTCGGCCGCGATCTTGGTCAGGTTCGCGCCGGTGAAGTCCGCGCCCTTGAAGTTCTCTTCGCCGAGTTCCAGGTCCGCTTCAACGAGTTGGGCGCCACGCAGGTTGGCCTTTTCGAGGTCGAAGTTGAGTTCGGCCTGTGCCGGGAAGACCGCGCCTTCGAGGTCCGCTTCGGGCCCGAGCAGGTAGCCGTCTTCCTGGCTCCAGTGTTCGGGCAGCGCCTTCGCGCTGTTGGCCAGGTTGCCGGAGCGAACCCCGGCTAGGGTCGCGCCGGCGAGGTTCGCCGCTTCGACATTCGCTTCGGTCAGGTTCGCGTCGCGCAGGTCCGCGCCGTTCAAGCTCGCGCTCGTGAGGTTCGCGTTCGCCAGGTTTGCGTGTTCGAGGTTCGCTTCGGGCCCGAGCAGGTAACCGTCCAGCTGGAACCAGTGTTCGGGCAGCGTCTTCGCGCTCGTGGTCAGGTTGCCGGAGCGAACCTTGGCCAGGGCCGCGCCCGCGAGATTTGCGGCTTCGATGTTCGCGCCGGTGAGGTTCGCGCCTGTGAGGTTCCCGCCGCTGAGGTTCGCGCCGCTGAGGTTCGCGCCGCTGAGGTTCGCGTTCGTCAGGTTCGCGGCCGTCAGGTTCGCCCCTTCGAGGTTCACGCCCGCAAGGTTCGCGCCGGCGAGCGGGCAGTTTTCGAGGTCGGCGTGGGGCAGCGGCCGGCATTCATGGGCCGGCTCGACGGTCACTTCGAACCTGCGGCTGACCGTCGCCCTGCCCTTGCCCTTCACGAAGATGCTGATCGTGAAGTGGCGCGGCGTGAAGCCGCGGTTGGCGGGGATGATGACCCGCCCGGTTTCTGTGCGCTTCCTGCCGCACCGGTATTTCGTCGACCCGCCGGGCGAAACCGCCAGCGTGCAGGTGCTGGCGTTCTTCAGGGCGACCCTGATGATCACCGTGCCGCCCCCCGGACCGAGCGTGCGTGCGCTCACGCTGGCGCGGCTGATCACCGGCCGCTTTGGGGGAGCCGGCCGCTTGGCGACCGCCGACGGGGCGATCGCCGCGAGTCCGACGAGCATGAGCGTGATCGCTGAGAAAGTCCTACGCATCCGTGAGTCTCCTTGAAGCCGGCCCGTACGCCATCCGTGGCGCTACCCACAACGGTAGTGGCTCGCGTCGCGATCGGCGCCGGTCAGCCGAGATCTTGCAGGCGTACGCCGTCGCGGACCGCCGCTGCGAGCGCCGGCGCGGTCCTGTAGCGCTCCTCGCGGTAGGTCTCCCACAGGCCCGCCAGTACGGCGCGCACGTGGCCCAGTCCGATCGCATCGCCCCAGGCCATCGGGCCGCGCGGGTGGGCGAGGCCCAGCGTCATGCCGAGGTCGATGTCGCTCGCGCTGCCGACGCCCTCACCGAAGGCGAACGCGGCCTCGTTTATGAGCTGGCAGACGATTCGGCCGAGCACCAGGCCCGGTGCGTCGGCGACCCAGACGGTGTGGCGCCCGAGGGCGGCGAAGAAACGTTCGGCGCGCTGCACCGCGAGCGGCGAGGAACCCGGGCCCCTGGTCAGCTCGACGACGGTGCCCGCGTCCCACGGCCCGAGCGCGTGGAAGCCTACCGACGCGCCATCCGGACCCTGCTGGTCGGCCAGCGAGCGGCGCGCGCAAAGCAGCAGCCGCGTCGCGCCGCGCGGCTCGTACGGCTCGGGGTCCAGGCTGCAGTCGATCCAAAGAGCCGGCAGCTCGCGCCCGTTCTGCCGGGAGTCGCGCACCTCGAGGCCGGCGTTCCGGGCGGCGGCGCGCAGTTCATCGGCGAGCGGAATCTCGCCGTCGATCACGACGAGGCCCTCGAGGTCCGGCGGCCCGGCCTGGGGCAAAGGCGGATCCTCCTCGCGCCAACGCAGCCTGCCGTCGTCGCCCTTCGTGTAGGTGTAGTAGCCGCGGGCGCTCTTGCGGCCGAGCAGGCCTGCGGCTGCGTAGCGTGCCGCGATCGGCGACGGGCGCCAGCGCGGCTCGCCGTAGGACTGCTCGTAGAAGCTTTCGGAGACCTGCAGGCCGGTGTCGATGCCGACGAGGTCCATCAGCTCGAAGGGTCCCATCGGGAAGCCCGCGCCGCGGCAGATCCTGTCGATCGTCTCGACGTCCGCGAGCCGCTCGCCGAGCAGCCGCAGGCCCTCGAGCCCGTAGGGGCGGTTGCAGCGATTCACGAGGAAGCCGGGCCCGTCGCTCGCGCGGATCACGGTGCGTCCCATCGCCTCGCCGGTCGCGCTGACGAGCGCGAGCGCGGGCTGTCCGGTCCGCACGCCGGCGATCACCTCCACGAGCCTCATCACGGGTGCGGGGTTGAAGAAGTGCATCCCGACGACCCGCTCGGGGTGGCTTGCGCCCGCCGCCACGGCGGTCACCGGCAGCGACGAGGTGTTGGTCGCGAGCACGCACTCCTCGCCGACCGACGGCGCACAGCTGCTCGAGCAGCGCATGCTTGAGCGCGAGCCGCTCCGGCGCAGCCTCGATCACCAGGTCACGGTCGGCGAACGCCTCGAGCGAGGCCGCGGCGGCGAGCCGCTGCTTGGCCTGCTCCGCCTCCTCGGGGTCCAGGCGCCCGCGCGTAGCTTCGCGCGCAAGCCCGTCGCGGGCGCGCTGCACGCCGCGCTCGAGCGCATCCCCGTCCGGGTCCCAGACCAGTGTGTCGGCACCGCACCGCGCGGCGAGCTGGGCGATTCCCGAGCCCATCGTGCCGGCGCCGACGACGGCGATGCGGCGTGCGGCAGTCGCTCACGCGAGCGGCGGCACGATCGCGTTGACCCCGGTCGCGGCGCGGCCGATGATCAATTTCTGGATCTGCGAGGTTCCCTCGTAGAGCGTCGTGACGCGCACGTCGCGGAAGTATCTCTCGACCGGGTGATCGTCGACGTAGCCGGCGCCCCCGTGGACCTGGATCGCGGTGTTCGAGCACTCGACCGCGGCCTCGGTCGCGTGCAGCTTGGCGATCGATGTCTCAGTCGTCGAAGGTCGACCCTGATCCTTGAGCCACCCGGCGTGCCATACGAGCAGCCGTGAAGCCTCGGTCTTGACGACCATGTCGGCGATCATCGCCTGCACGAGCTGGAAGCTTGCGATCGGCCGGTCAAACTGTTCACGCTCGTTGGCGTAGCGCACGGACTCCTCGACGCAGCCACGGCAGACCCCGACGCACCCGGCGGCGACCGAGAAGCGGCCCGAGTCAAGCGAGGACATCGCGATCTTGAAGCCGTCGCCGACCTCGCCGAGCATCGCGTCGTCGGGGACCTCGACGTCTTCCAGCGCGATCGACGCCGTGTCGGATGCGTGCAGCCCCATCTTGTGCTCGATCGCCTGCGGTTTGTATCCGACCTGGTCGGTGTCGACCAGGAAACAGGCCAGCCCCTTGTGGCGCAGCTCGGGGTCGGTCTGGGCGAAGATCAGTGCGACCTTCGCGTAGTTGCCGAGCGAGATCCACATCTTCGCGCCGTTGATCAGCCAGCCGCTCTCGGTCTTGGTGGCCCGCGTCCTGAGGTTCGCGGCGTCCGAGCCGGTGTCCGGCTCGGTCAGGCCGAAACAGCCGAGCCACTCTCCGCTGCAGAGCCGCGGCAGGTACTCGCGCTTCTGCTCCTCGGTGCCCCAGCGCAGGAACGCCGAGCAGACAAGGGAGGTCTGGACCGAGACGACGGTCCGCACGGAGGAACAGCCGCGTCCGATCTCCTCGACGATCAGGCCGTAGGTCAGGTAGTCCAGGCCGGCGCCGCCGTACTCCTGCGGCACGATCGCGCCGAGGTAGCCCTGCGCGCTGAGCTTGCGAACGATCTCGAGGTCGAAGTGGTGGTTGCGCGCGTTTTCTCTGGCCTGCTCGACGATCTCGTTCTCGGTGAACTCGCGAGCGGTGTCGCGGATCAGCTGCTGCTCGTCGGTCAGTTCGAAGTCCAACACGTGTTCCCCCGTATCTGAGCTAGCCGGCGCCCGCCGTCGCAGCCAGCTTCGGTGTCGTCCACGGCTCGGCCAGACGCCGTTCGAGCTCGGCGGGAAGATTCTCGATTGCGATCCGCTCCTGCGCGAGCGAGTCTCGCGCGCGCAGCGTGACGGTGCGGTCGGCGAGCGACTCGTGGTCGACCGTGACGCAGAACGGCGTCCCGATCTCGTCCTGGCGCCGGTAACGCTTGCCGATCGCGCCGCCCGCGTCGTACTCGGCCTGCATGCGGCCGCGCAGGGCGGAGTGGATCTCGTGGGCGAGCTCGGGCTGGCCGTCCTTGGAGACCAGCGGCAGCACCGCGACCTTGACTGGCGCCAGGCGCGGGTGCAGGCGCAGCACCGTCCGTACCTCGCCGGCGCCGGCGCCCTCGCGCTCGACGACTTCCTCGTCGTAGGCGTCGACGAGGAAGGCGAGCGTCGCGCGATCGGCGCCGGCCGCCGGCTCGATCACGTGCGGCACGTAACGCTCGCCGCTGGCCTGGTCGAAGTACTCGAGCTTCTGGCCCGAGAACTCGGCATGGCGCGAGAGGTCGTAGTCGCCGCGGTTGGCGATGCCCTCGAGCTCCGACCAGCCGATCGGGAAGAGGTATTCGACGTCGCTGGTGCCCGAGCTGTAGTGCGAGAGCTCGTCGGCATCGTGCGGGCGCAGACGCAGGTGGTCGGGGCGG
Source organism: uncultured Solirubrobacteraceae bacterium (assembly GCA_963699425.1). Taxonomy (GTDB): domain Bacteria; phylum Actinomycetota; class Thermoleophilia; order Solirubrobacterales; family Solirubrobacteraceae; genus Palsa-744. The sequence continues at coordinate 35,353 of CAVOTS010000003.1, forward strand.
ATGCCGAGGTCGGTGTACCAGTGCTCGCGCTCTGCGAGCCAGTACTCGAACCACGTCGCGGCTTCGGCAGGCGGGACGAAGAACTCCATCTCCATCTGCTCGAACTCGCGCGTGCGGAAGATGAAGTTGCCCGGCGTGATCTCGTTACGGAACGACTTGCCGACCTGCGCGATTCCGAAAGGCGGCTTCTTGCGCGAGAACTGCAGGACGTTCTTGAAGTTGATGAAGATCCCCTGCGCGGTCTCGGGGCGCAGGTAGGCGGCCGAGCCGGACTCCTTGACCGGCCCGATCGTGGTCTCGAACATCAGGTTGAAGTCGCGCGCCTCCGTGAGGTCGCACTCCTCGGTTTCGCCCGGGTGCTTGGACGGTTTGCGCCCGCAGGCGAGTTCGCCGAGGTGGTCCGCGCGGAAGCGCTGCTTGCAGGTGCGGCAGTCGATGAGCGGGTCGGTGAAGCCCGCGAGGTGGCCCGAGGCCTCCCATACGCGCGGGTGCTGGAGGATCGCCGAGTCGAGCGCGACGATGTCGTCGCGTTCCTGGAGCATCGCGCGCCACCACTCGGCCTTGACGTTGCTCTTGAGTAGCACGCCGTAATGGCCGTAGTCGTACGTCGAGCCGACGCCGCCGTAGATCTCCGACGAGGCGAAGATGAAGCCGCGGCGCTTGCAGAGCGCCACGATCTTGTCCATCGTCACGACGTCGCCGTGCGGCCCGGGCTCCACGTTCTCGCTCGCCATACGCGCGGGATGCTAGACGAGGTGCTGGCCGGGCCGACCATAGAATCGCCCCGTGGCGCGGATCCTGATCGTCGGCGGCGGCTGCCGCGGCCTTGCGCTCGCACGGCAACTGAACGCGTCGGGACACACGCTGCGGATCACGACGCGCAGCGAGGATCATCGCGCGGCGATCGAGGGCGCCGGCGCGGAATGCTGGATCGGCGATCCCGGGCGCCTGGCGACGCTGCGCGGCGTGCTCGAAGGGGTGGCGGTCGCGATCTGGGCGCTCGCGACGGCCACCGGCCCCGAGCAGCCGCTGCGCGAACTGCACGACGAACGCGTCGCTTACTTCGCCACACAGGCCATCGACTCGACGGTTCGCGGGCTCATCTACGAGAGCGGCGGCCCGGAAGCGAAGCTGCTCGATCGGGGCGAGGCGGTCATGCGCTCCGTCGCCGAACGCAACGCGATCCCGCTGGGCGTGCTGCGCGCGAACCCGCTCGACGAGGCCGCGTGGTGCCGAGAGGCTGCGCAGAGCGTCGAGAGCTTCTTGACTTCTGCGTAGCGACTTGCGCGGGCGGGTAAGCTTTCTTGATCGCTGTAGTTTCCGCGATCGCCACGGGAGACGGCAGCAAGAAGTGTCGGAGGAACATTGACCACGGACGTAGTCGGCGCAGCAGTACGTCGAATCGCAAGGAGCGCGATCCTGATTCTCGGCCTGATGGCCGCGATGGCGGTCGCGCCCGCGGCGGCCAGCGCCAGCCACGGCGAAGGCACCGGCGTGACCGAAATCACGTGCAACCGGGTCACCTGGAAGTACTCGGATTTCCCGAACGCCGCCAACAACCGCGTTCAGGAGTTCATCAAGGTCAACCAGGTCACGACCTCCAGCGAATGGGTCTTCAACGGCCCGGAATCGGAACACACGACCTACTTCGAATCGCCCGAAGGCACGTTCAAAGTCGACGCCCACGCGCGCTGGGACACGAACGGCGTGACAGGCAACTTCGATCACATGCTGCAGGGCAAATGCGAACCGTCGCTGAAGCTCGAAAAGGAACAGCGTCTCGCGGGCAGCGAGGAATGGACGAAGTACAAGCTCAAGGCAGCAGCCGGCGAAACCGTCGAATACCGGATCAAGGTCACCAACACGGGGAACCGCAACCTGACGCTCGGCGAACTCAACGATCCCAACTGCGAACAGGAACCGCCGAACGGGAACGAGATCAAGCCCTTCGCGCAGGGACGCACTCTCAACGTCGAAGAATCGACCTACTTCGAATGCACTCGCGTTCTGGAAAAGGCGGGCTTCTACTACAACGCCGCTGAAATCACGGGGACGACCGAAGACGGCAAAGAAGTCACCGGCAAATCCAACGAAGTCGAACTCGAAGTCCCCGACCTCGCGGAGCTCAGCATCGTCAAGACCGGACCGCCCACGGCGATCGCCGGCGAAGAAATCGCGTATCAGCTCACGGTTCACAACGCCGGCCCGGCGGGCGCCGAAAACACCGTCGTGACCGACGAACTGTCACCCGACGTGAAGTTCGTGAAGGCCAGCGAAGGCTGCACCTACGCCGAACCGGAGCTCACCTGCAACGCGGGGGAACTCCAGGTCGGCGAAAGCAAGACCTATGAAGTGACCGTCAAGGTCAACCCCGAATTCGTCGGGACGATCCCGAACACCGGACGCGCGACGACTTCGACGCCGGAAAAAGAACCGAAAACGAACGAATCCACGGTCGAAACGGTGGTCGAAAGCAAAGTCCACCTGAACATCACCAAGACCGGGCCGAAAGAAGCCGCGACCGGCGAAGCGATCACCTGGACGATCGTCGGCAGCAACGAAGGGCCCTCGACGGCAACCGAAGTCAGGATCGTCGACCCGATCCCGTCGAACGCGACCTACGTCTCAGCCTCGACGACCAAGGGCAGCTGCGAATACGTCGCGCCGAAGGTCATTTGTCCGCTCGGCAACCTCGCACCGGGCGAAAAAGTCGAAGTCACGATCCACGCCACCTCGAAGGCGCTTCCCCGCGAAACGATCACCAACACGGCGGTGATCCAGTCGAAACAGGAAGAACGCCAGGCGACGTTCCAGACGGGCAACAAACCGAGCGAACCTTCGGACAAAACGGGCAAAAAGCCGCTCGTCACGCTGAAGAAGACGGGCTCGCCGGCGAAGATCGAAGAAGGCCAGAAGGCGACGTTCCACATCCACGTGTTCAACAGCGGCCCCGTCGCGGCCCTGAAGGTCAAGACCTGCGACCAGCTGCCGGCGCACACAATCCTCGTCAACGCCGGCCACGGCAGAGTCTCGGGCCGCACGGTCTGCTGGACGCTCGCGAAACTCGCAAGTCACGCCGGCCGGACCTACACGATCGTGCTGCGCTCGACGCTCAAATTCCAAGGCAAGCTCGTCAACCACGCAACGACGGTGGGCTCGAACTTCGCCGAGAAACGGGCCTCGGCGTCGGTGACCGTCGTTCGCCGCGGCGCGATCCAGGGCAAAGTCACGGGCTAGCCTCGCGGGCCTGAGCCCTGCCGGCGCCGACCGCCTGCGTCGGCGCTAGCCTGATAGTCAAGGATGAGTTCGGGCAGCAAGCCAGGCAGGATGCGGCGTTCTTGCGTCGCCGCTCTCACGGTCGCGGCGGCTGGTTTTGCGCTGCTCGCACCAGCGAGTGCATCTGCGTCCGTACTGAAAGTCGAAGTGCGCCCGCGCCCGGGCGCCGTCTGGGTCGCGGCGATCCTCTACCGTGCTCCGGCCCATATCGCTCCGGCGCGCAGCGCGCGGGTCAGCCTGAACATCCGTCCGACGACCGAATGGGGCACTCCGAACGAACTGCTGGTGCTCGACAAGCGCGTGGACGCCCGCGGCGAAACCTGGCTGCGCGTCGAGTTCGACCACCGGCCCAACGGCTACGCGCGCTGGATCGAATCGCGGTTCACGTACCTCTGGGTCGACCCGTGGTCGATCACCGTCTCGCGTCCCGCGCGGACGATCTCCGTCTACCGCAACGGCATCCGGCGCCGCTGGGCTCACGTCGTCGTCGGCAAGCCGTCGACCCCGACGCCCGGAGGGCTGTTCGCGATCGCCGCCGAGCTGCTGCAGCCCTCGGCCCAGGAATTCACCGGCAGCTGGATCCTGCCGCTGACCGCGCACTCGAATGTGCTGCAGGAATTCGAGGGCGGACCCGGTCAGATCGCGATCCACGGTCGCGGCGGCGCGAGTTTCCTGAATCCGCTCGGCACGGCCGCCTCACACGGCTGTATCCGGATCGAAAACTCGCTTGTCGACTGGATCGCCTCGCGCGTGCCCGTCGGCACACCCGTGCTCGTTCGCTGACGCGACGCGGGGCGCACACGAGACGGGCTACTGCGTCGCGGTGAACCTCACTACGTCCAGGCCGTCGTCGATCCGCGCGAAGAGCCGGTCAAGGATCCGCGCCGTCGCCCCCCAGATCATGTGCTCGCCGACCGTGTAGCAGGCTGTCGTGAAGTGGATCCCGCGACGCTCGAGTTCGACGAACCCTGCGCCGGCACGGATCTCGTGCAAGCCGAGCTCGACCACGGCGGCGACCTCGCCGGGCTCGGGGTGCCACTGCAGCCCTGCGCTGACGGCGGCGAGCACGGGGTGGATCAGATAGCCCGTGACGAACGTCGAGACCGGCTCGAGCTCACCGAAGACGCGTGCATCCGCGGAGAGAGCCCGATCTCCTCCTGCGCCTCGCGCAGCGCGGTGTGGGCAAAGCTCTCGTCGCCCGGGTCCCGTCGGCCGCCGGGGAAGGCCATCTCACCGGCGTGCCGGCGCAGATCCTCCCGGCGGCGCGTCAGAACGGAATGCGTCTCGCCGCCCCGCTGAAAGAGAGGGACGAGTACGGCGGCGTCGACCTCGCCGCCAGAGGGCACGGCCGGCCGCCCGTCAGGCGGCCAGGTGGACTTGCTCAATGCGCTCCTGGAACATGACCTCGCCGTCCAGGACGCGGTGTACCGGGCACTTCGCGGCGATCACACGCAGCCGCTCGACCTGCTCCGCGGGCAGGTCACCGGGGACGCGCATCACGACGTCGAACTTCGTCGGGCAGCCGCGCTCGGCCGGCGCGTACTCCACGTCGACCTCGACGTCGCCGATCTGCCAGCCCTTGCGGGCGGCGTACATCTCGATCGTGATCGCAGTGCAGCTCGCGAGACTGACCGCGAGCAGCTCTTGCGGATCTGGTCCGCTGTCTTCGCCACCGGCATCCTGGGGCTCGTCGACCGTCATGTGATGGTCGCGAACCTGAACCGTGTGGCGATACGTCGTCCCGTCCCGCTTTACAACAGCCTTCATCCGTGCAAGCTCAGCGTTCGCAGACACTTGATTCCTCCGATTCTCGTTCCAGGTTCGATGTTACAAGCGCGCGCGCTCAGACGAGCGGATTCAGCAGCAGGCCGGTCGGCAGCTTCGGGAAGAAGAAGGTCGACTTCGGGGGCATGTTCTCCCCGGCCGCCGCGATCTCCTGGACCTGCCGCACGGGCGGCGGGCGCATCAGGAACGCCGCTTCGTAATCCCCCGAGCCGACCATCTCGATCGCCTCCCGCGCGTCCCGCGCGTAAAACATCCCGTTGAACTCGGCGATGTCCTCTTCGCTCATCCCGAGCGCGCCCTTGAGGACCAAAGTCTCGAGTACGCCGGTGTCCAGTTCGCGGTACGCAGGCGAGTACCCCGACAGCGCGGCGTCGGCGATCGCCTGGTCACGGAGCGTCAGGCGCAGCGGCCGTTTGTGCCCCGAGTCGATATAGCCGACCGTCATCGGACCGCCGCCCGCGGGCGGCGCCAGGTCCTCGAGCGCGACCTCATGAACCGTGAAGTCACGCTCCACGAGTTCCCGCAGTTTCGTGCGCCGCGCTTCGTCGAGCCCGCGGACCAGGCGGTGGGTCGGGAAGATCTCAAGGCCCGGGTCCTCCAGCGCGACGAGGCACATCAGGATGTAGTTGTGCGCGCCCTCGCCGCCGACCTCCTCGGCATAGGTGCGCATCGTCTCGTAGCGGTGGTGGCCGTCCGCGATCAGCAGCTCGCGGTCGGCGAGCGCAGACTGAACGGCTTTGACCGCGTGCTCCTCGTGAACGCGCCACAGGCGGTTGCGGACGCCGTCCAGTTCGACCTCGCCCCAGATCGGCTTCTCGGTGAACGGCTGCAGCGCCGACCACGCCAGCTGCTCGGGATCGGAGTACAGCGAAAAGATCGGGGAGATGTTCGTCTTCGTGGCGCGCGTCAGGCGCAGGCGATCCTCCTTCGGTCCGGGGTGCGTGCGCTCATGCGGCCGCACCCGGCCGGCCCCATAGTCCTCGAGCCGCACCCGGCAGAAGAAGCCGCGGCGCGTGCGAGCTACGCCATCCGGGCCGACATACGCCTGCTCGAGGATCCACAGCGCGGGCATCGGATCGCGGACCATCGCCCCCTCGGTCAGCCACGCGTCGAGCACGCCTGCGGCTTCGGCGTAGATGTCGCCATCGCCCTTGGGCAGGTCGATCTCGACGATGTTGAACTGCGAGCGCGCAAGCAGCTCCGCGCGCTGCGCCATGTCGATCACGTCGTATGGGGGAGCGACGACGTCCTCCAGCGCTCCGACGAGCGACGTGTCGTAGTGCAGGGCGGGGAGTGGCTCGATCTGCGCCATGCGCGTCCGCACGCTACCAGCCGCTCTGATCGAATTGCCCGGGCGACCTCTAAGCTCAGCATCAGACGGGACGTGGCGCAGCCTGGTAGCGCACCTGCTTTGGGAGCAGGGGGTCGCCGGTTCGAATCCGGCCGTCCCGATCGTCCATCACCCACGCTGCGGCGCGATGGACCTGACCTCGTACTACGACTTCGAGCCGTTCGAGACGAAGGACGGTTCGCAGATCCGGGAGTGGGCGGGCGCCGTGTCGGCGCCCGCCGTCAACGAGAGCCTCGCCGAGGCGACGATCGCCATCGGCGGGGCAACCACCAAGGACTACCACGCGGTCACCGGGGAGCTATCTGATCGGCTGCGGTCACGGTCTCTTGCGGATCGGCGGCGAGGGGCGTGTGCTGACCGAGGGTGACTGCGCACTGATTGGGCCCAGCCGCCGCCACAAGATCTTCAAGACCGGTGACGTCCCGCTGAAGGTCATCTGCGTCTGCGCCCCGGCCTACTCGGACCCGGACACGCATCTAACCTAGTGAGGCGTTCAGCCTCCGGTGACCTTGAAGCTAAGTCGACTCACGGGTGAGGTGCGTCCCGATGCCGTGGCGGTGAAGTACGCGGTGTAGCCGCCGAGCCCGAGCCGCTTGTGGTGCGCGAGCACACCGTCAAAGAACACGGCGTTGGCGCCGGCACGACCCCTTAGCGTGACCGTCTCAGCGCCGCGTCGCCGCGGAGACTTCGCGACGAATCTCACCGTGACGCTCGCCGCCTCACTCAAGTAGAACGAGAAGCTCGTCCCGAACGGCCGGCTGCGGCCGGCGTGGGTCGAGATGCGGATCGGCGCCGAGCCGCGTCGCCAGTTCTTGCGTGACTCGTGCAACCGTGTCAGCGACGGGCCGCCGGCCGCGATCGTCACCGTCCGCAAGGTTGTTGCCCCGGCCGATCCAGCGCACAGCGCCGTCTGACCGGTGTAGATCTCGTGCGTCGAGCAGCCGCCGGTGTCCGCGACGGTCAGCGTCACCGTGTAGACGCCGGGCCGAGTGTAGATGTGGCTCGGCGTGGGCCCCGCGTCGGCTGCGCTCGAGCCGTCACCGAAGGACAAGTCGTAGCTGGCCACGCTCGCTTCGGGCGATGAGGAGGCCGAGGCGGCGCCGTCGAATCGCGACGGCGAGTCCGTCGGGGCAGGCGACGACGAGAACGCGGCCGTCGGTCCCTGGTCGGGTGTGATCACCAGGCCGTAGAAGCCGGTGTTCTCACCAGCGCACAGTCAATTGTCGGACATTCAAGGGATGTCAGTTCACCGCCTGCGCCGACGTCGAAGGCGGAAACAATTCCGGCTTCGAACGGTTTGGAGAGCTGATTGTTGTCGACGTTGGACGCGTACACGAACCGGCCGCTCGGACTCACGGCGAGCCCCACGGGAAGTTCGGCTTTCGCGGTCGGGCAGTACGCTTTGCCGCACCCGTGGATCGGCAGAAGTGACCCGTCGGGCCGGATTTCGAACGCCGGAATCGATGATTCTCCGGAGTTGTTGTTCGTCGCGTACAGGAACCGGCCATTCGGTCCGATCGCGAGTGCGCGCGGGCGCGCTTCGGTGTGGCAGGTGCTGCAAAGGTCGCGAGCGAGCACTCCGCCAGCGCGGATTTCAAACACCTCGATTTCGAGTTCGGTCACGGCCACGTAGAGAAAACGTCCGTCGGGGCTGATGACCATGCCCAAGGGGCCGAGTTGGGTTTCGCAGGCCGACGTGCAGGAGACCTTCGAAAGCGTCCCGTCGGCGGCAATGAGAAGACTGCGATGTGTTTCATTTCGCGTTCCGCGACGTAGAGAAACTGGCCTCCGGGGCTGATCACGACCTCTTCCGGGTTCGAGCCCGAGGGGAGTCCGCAGTCGTTGCAGGTCACGGGCGAGAGCGAACCGTTTTCGGCGATCGAGAAGATCGACAGCGAGGGCGAATCGACGTTGACCACGTAGAGAAATGCCCATCTGGCGCGACCGCTATGCCCAGTGGAAAGCTTCCGGTTTTGCATTCGGTGGGGCAAGGCATCGGCGAGAGTCCACCGTCGGACCCGACCGCAAACGGCTCAATCGTGCCGCCAGCGACTTTGCCGTTGCCGTTGCTGTTGGCGACGTACACGAAGCGGCCGTTGGGGCTTGCGGCAATTCCATAGGGCTCAGAGATCGACGATTCCGTGTCGCAGCCTTCACCGCACACGATCAGTGTCAGTGAGCCCGACGACCCGATCGAGACCCGAAGCGATCCTAGGCTCGCGCTCGTGACGTACATGTTGCTCGCCGACGCGTCAGCCGGCAACGCTCCCGCCCAGGCGATAGAGAGCAAGACAAGTGCGACCCCCGATCCCCCCACAAGCCCGGTCACAAGCTTCCGTCCGGGCACTTCACCACCCCCAGTAAGCCGATGGGCACATCGCGCGATCGCGCGACGACCGACGTCGGGGACACTCTCGACCTGAACCAAATTTGACGAGCCGCTCCCTCATGGGTAGCGGCGCGACACCTCGACGCAGCGGCTCTACCGGTCGGCTCCTCGCCGCGAGAATAAGCAAATTCGAGGGCGAAGTTGGCCTAGGGTAACCTGCCGCCTAGATCCTCGAAGCTCCAGGTCACGGTGAGCTCCTTCAGGTCGCCGGAGACTCGTTCCATACGGGGAGCGCGCTCGGCGTCGGACCACAGCCGCAAGTCGACGGCGACCGTCCTGACTGCGCGACGCCGCGTTCCTGCTCGTCGTGTTCAAGGATCTCGATGGACGCGACGGCCTTCTGCCACTCAGAAGTACGGATCGTGTCGCGCATTAGCTCGCAGCCGGCGCCGGCAGGCGCAGATGCTCCGTGGAGGCGACCGCTCCAAATTGGGACACGATGGACTCCGCGCCGCAGGCGGCTACCGCGCCGCCCGCCCGCCGGCTCTGATCTGCGCGGGTCGCCCGGCTTTTGTGGCCGCGAGGCAATCGACGAGGTTTCCCGCAGGCCGGTCGACCGCCGACCGGCACCGTAAACGATTTCGCCCCGGACCGGGTCGCCCCCGTGCGCGCATGGAGCGCAGCATCGCCTGGTCGCGGTCAAGGTGAACGTCGACCACATGGCAGCCGTCCAATGCCGGGCGTTTCCAGCAACATCTTGTGGGCGAGCGTTCCAGCGCGCCGCGCGCCAGCGCCGATGACCTCCATCTGGACCTCCTCGCTAGCTGATCTAACGACGCCTCGGCCGGACCTGCGCCGGACGCAGGCGTCGGTCGGGGTGGCGCGCAGGGAGAACATCGTGAACGAATCCGGTACGCTGCTAGAGATCTGGGCCGCACGGTCATCTAGCGTCGTGCGCAGCGCGGAATGCGACGCGACGGCCGCAGTTCCTTCGTCCCAAACACTAAGGGAGGCTGGTCGTAGGTTGAGTCGAACAGGCATCCGGAAGTGCGCCCAGGTCGACACCACGCACCGCGGACGAAGCGCGAGAGGGCCCCGAAGGATTCGCCAACGTAAACGATGCCGTACTCTGGTTAGCTGTACTCGATTCGGAGGGCGTACCCACGACGGCCGGTCGTGCCGCGGCCGGAGCTCACGGACGCGGCTGGCGCCAGCGAGCCGGTGGCCGCCTAAATTCCCAGGCTGATGGGGACCGAGCAGGCAGGCCGCCCGCGAAGACGCGGCAGGCCGGACGAGGCACGCCCCGCCGGCGGACGGATCGCGCCCGGATCGCTCGACGCCGGAGTGCTCTTCGGCGGCCTCGCCGGACGTCCGCGCGCCGAACGCGCCGTGATCGTAGGTGAGCTTGCGGGGCAAGGCGTACGGGCAGAGGAGCTCCAGCGAGCCATCGAGCAAGGCGGCCCCATACTACCAGCCGAGCGGTTCATCGCTGGAGCTCAGCGAGCGCGGCCGCGGAAGTCGCCGAGCGCTCAGGCACCGACGTTCGCTTTCTGCTCGCGGCGCAGCGGGCGATGGGCCTGACCGCGGCGCGAGCGCGAGCGCGCATACGTCGCCGCGGATGTTGAATCGATGCGCGTCGCGACGTTCGCCCGTGATGCCGGAGTGTCAGACGAGGAGATGCTCGAGCTGATTCGCACGCTCGGACGCGGTCTCGCGCGCTCGGCCCAAGCGATGCGCGCACTCGCCCTGCGTCTCGTCGTCGAGCCGGGAGTCGGCGAGATCGAGCTCGCAGACCGCTACGCCGGGGTCGCCGGCGAGCTCGCGCCGCTCGTCGACCCGCTTGTCTCGAGCTTGCTGGCGGTGCACCTGCGCGAGGTCGGCGCCGACGGGCAGTCGACGCACATGACCGTGCCGCCGGTGCGCTGCACGGCTCGCGCGAGGTGACGGTCTGCTTCGCCGACCTCGTCGGCTTCACACGCCTCGGGCAGCAGCTGGCGCCGCGCGGCTCTCCGCGCTCGCGCAGCGCCTCGAGAAGCTCGTCAGCGACATCTGCACCGCGCCGCTGGTGCTCGTCAAGACCGCGGGCGATGCGGCGATGATCGTCTCCCCCGAGCCGCTGCCTCTTATCGAGGCGGCTCTCGCACTCGTGGATCTCGTGGAATCCACGGACGGCGGACCTGCCCCAGCTGCATGTCGGCGTTGCCGCCGGGCCCGCGCTGAGCCGTGCCGGCGACTGGTTCGGCGCACCCGTGAACCTCGCGAGCCGTATCACCGCGATCGCGGCGCCCGGCTCCGTGCTCGCCGAAGCGGGGATCCGCAACCAGATTAGGGATGACTTCAAATGGTCGTTCGCCGGTAGGAGGCGGCTGCACGGAGTACACGAACCTGTCGCGCTGTACCGCGCAAGGCGCGCGGCGGGGACGGTCCGGCAACCCTAGGCGCCTGGTTGGTTCGCGCTCATCCTCGCTGAGAAGTGGATCGCTCGTGGAAGCCCGTAACGGGTGACAGCCGAGGTTCGCGAAGCCGGACACTGCTCGACCGCATCGAGGTCCTCGCGGTCGAGAGCGGCGATGGCTCGGAACGTAGCCGCGCCGACCACCGCCGCGCAGCCGGATCGGGCCAAGAGTCAACGCTGTGGATGGTTGCTAACCGTTGCGGGGCGAAAGTCGATCTTCTCGTAGACGCCGCAGTCCGGGCAGGCCCAGTCGTCGGGGACCTCGCGCCACGGCGTGCCCGCGGGGAAGCCCTCCCGGGGATTGCCGTGCTGCTCGTCATAGACGTAGCCGCAGCCGGGACAGCGCCAGCGGCTCACGCGCGCGGTCCGTGCCGGGCGAGCATTCTCGCGCGGCGGCGGGGGGCGATGTTCGCCCGGGTGAGATTTCCACCGTAGTGCGCGAGAAGCCGGGGGTCCATCACGCGCCGCCACAGCGGGGGAACGGCCGCCAGGACGATCATCCCGGCATAGCCGGTCGGCAGCTGCGGAGCCTCGTCGACGTGGCGCAGCGCCTGATAGCGGCGAACGGGGTTGGCGTGATGGTCTGAGTGACGCTGCAGGTGATAGAGCAGGACGTTGGAGGCCACGTTGTTGCTGTTCCAGCTGTGCTCCGGACGTGTTCGCTCGTAGCGGCCGTCCTCACGTCGCTGGCGCAGCAGGCCGTAGTGCTCCAGGTAGTTGACGACCTCCAGCAGCGAGAAGCCGAGCACGGCCTGGCCGAGCAGATACGGCAGCACGACGGGCCCGAACGCGACGGTCAGCGCGGCGAACAGGAGCGCGGTCATCGCCCAGGCGCTGAGGATGTCGTTTCTCACCGTCCACGGGGAGCGCCCCATCCGCTCAAGGCGCGTGCGCTCCAGGCGCCAGGCGGAGCGCAGACTGCCGATCACCGTGCGGGGCAGGAAGGAGTAGAAGCTCTCTCCGAGCCGTGCGCTGGCGGGATCCTCGGGGGTGGCGACACGCACGTGGTGACCGCGGTTGTGCTCGATGAAGAAATGGCCGTAGCCGCTCTGGGCGAGCGCGACCCTGCTCAGCCAGCGCTCGAGGCTGTCGCGCTTGTGGCCGAGCTCATGGGCGGTGTTGATAGCGATCCCGCTGACCATCGCCACCGTCAGCATCAATCCGATGTCATCCACGGTCGAGAGTGTGCCGCTCGACCAGAGCCAGCACGCGAAGATCAGGCCGGCGTACTGGATCGGGATGAACAGGTAGGTGCACCAGCGGTAGTAGCGGTCCTGCTCCAGCCACTTGATCACGCTGTCCGGAGGGTTGGCGGCGTCCATGCCTATCAGCAGATCGAGCAACGGGAAGATCGCGAACACCAGCAGCGGTCCGTAGAACCAGAAGACACCCAGTCCGGTGAGGTGGACCAGTCCCCACGCCAGGAAGGGCAATGTTGGGATGAGCAGGCCGAGCAGCCACGCGTAACGCTTGGGGTCACGCCACGGGCAGCGGCGAGGTGGCAACCCACTGACCGCCCGCCCCGGCTCAGCGATGACCGACGCGTCACGGGCCGTATCGGAACTCATTGCGACCTCGGCGTGTCGCCTGGCGCGGCAGTGCGCGGACGAGAGTCCATCGCAGGCGTCGCCCGGCGCCGTCGAGGTACCGGTGCCAGGCGGCGAGTCCATGAGTGAGCTGACGCTGAGCGCACCGGATCCATGAGCTAGAGATGCGCCGTGGGCCTGCAGCCGGAGGTTCTCATCGGATCGTCGGCTGCGGTCGGAATTCAGTGCCCGTCGCGGTGCGGCCCGCCTCGGCGCGGCGCATCCACTCGGGCCACGGATTCTCGTGGCATACCAACATCGTTCATAACGTATCAAGCCCTCGGTGTCGCGCGCAAGAGGGACTGGTGTGAAACCAGCGCAAGATCCCGCTGACCCGAGGATTACGGCGCGCGGACCCCGAGTTACATCGACGCCCGGCTGGCCGGGCGTCGAAGTTAAGGTACCTGACCACCCTCGTTCATAAGGCGTCGCGCGCAGACGCGGGCGTGCCCACCGTCCGGGCCGCCGCAGATCTAGCGCACCGCACTCGGGAGCTGCCCCGGATGGCCGCAGCATCGCAAGAGCGAGCGCCGAACGAAAGGGCTGTCACGCGTAGACGCGTGCCTTCAGCGCGGCCCCGTCGTCGATGCCTTACGCCTAGGCGCCGCGGCGCCGCGTTCTTCCAGGAACTGATCGGCGCCAGCGGTTCCAATGAACGGCACGTATACGAGGTATGTAATTGCCGGGATCATGCCTCGGAGCTCCCCCACCCTGTCGTGGCGGATCTGCAAGTTCACGGCCTCGAGCACGCTGCACACGATCGCCTCAGTCGCAACGCGCGACGCTCGCTGCGGCCGGGGCAGCGCGTCGTTGCCGGCTGCGACAAACTGCGTGAAAGCCATCACGAAATCCCGAATCCGAGCGATGTGTTCCGGAGGGGCGTAGCTTCCGACGGCAAGGAAACGGGCGAGCACCGCATCGCTCTCCAGGAATCCTGCGAACGCCTCGCCACACGCCCATATCTGCTCTGACCAGTTCCCGGTGCTTCCGAAGTAGGCACCGGCCAGGCTGGCGAGGAGCTGCTCGAAGGTGAGCTGAACCGCGGCTTGGAAGGCCGCGTCCCTGTCACGAAACTCCGCATAGAAGGCGTCCCGCGAAAGGCCGGCAGTCGCGACGATGTCGGCGACGGTTACGTCGCAATAGCCCTGCGCGTCGATGGCGCCGGCCGTCGCACGCGCGATTCGTTCGCGCTGGACGCTGCTGACGACGCTCGCGTCGAGGCGGTGACGTCCCCTTGGTAGGGCCCGCTCGGGCATTTTCGCCGCATGGCGCCGGCGGGTCCTTCGCCCCGGCGGCGGAATCAGTGGTTCTCCGGACCATCGTGCGCGGTTGTCGCTGACTGTGTAAGCGTCAGCCCACGCGAGGACGTCGGCGGGTAGATTGCGCGGGACGAGCGCATCGCCCGCTGTCCGAAGCACGAGCAGGCGAACGGTGCCTTCGAGCAGCATGCGCGGATGAGCGTCCGGCCGCGGTGTGTCTGGCGGCGCTTGCCTCCATGCCGATCTCACTGCTTCGTCTACGGTGCTCATCAGCGCGTCACGCTGTTGCTGCGCCCGCTCTCCCGCGAGCATCGCCTCGTGCATGAGGACGTTGAAGGCGTGGTGTTCACTCGCCGCGAACGCCACCAGCGAAGTCAGGGCCGATTGAAGCGCGCGCCCTGGCTCGCCGTCGCCGATCGACTCGAGCAGCTCGCGCTCCAGCCGGTGGGCGAGCTCCCCCTGGGCTCCTAGGAGACATGCTTCCTTGTCCGCGAACTGCTCGTAGAACGTCGCGCGGGAGACGCCGGCGCGACGTGCCACGTCTGCGACCTTGGCTTTCGCGTACCCCTCGAGGGCGACCGTCTCGATCAGCGCCGACATCAGGCGCGATCGCTGATCGTTGTGCTTTGAAGAGTCCGGCTCCGCTGAACCCGGGGCCGGTCGCCTCCGATTGGCCCCGCTCTTCCGCGACTGCGACTTTGGGGCAGATCGCGTAGCCATCTTCTGCGCCTAGCCCTTCGTCTGTTCGCTCAGTCGCTCGACGATCGCCGTCGCGTGGTCGTGGCCTGTGAAGGGCACCAACGCAACGTACGCGAGCAACGGTATCTCGCGTGCGAGCGCCGCGGGGTCATCTCCCGCAATGTGGCGGTAAACGGCTTCAAAGATTGCTCCGGTAATCGCCTGAGAGTACATTCGCGGAAGTCTCTGCGAGGAGGCACGCCAGCGATAGCCTTCCTCGAGGAAAACGTTGAACGACCGCGCTATGTCCTCCGCCCGCGTGAGAGCGGCGGGACCAGCCGCGTAGCACTCGACGATGCGCAGATACGAGAGCGTCGGGTTGGCAACGATCAGGCCGATCAGCATGTTCAGGCCGCTCCAGATGCGCTCCGGCCAGCCGTCAACGGAGAAGTACGCCGCTGCGCACGCGTCGAGCAGTTCCTGGGTCGAATAACGCTGCGTTTCCAGAAAAGCGTGAAGCTTGTCGTCGAAGTGCGTGTAGAAGACGTCCCGGGCCACGCCGGCGGCCGCGACGATATCGGCGACGGTGGCGTCGGCAAAGCCCTTCTTGCGCATCACCGATGCAGTCCCGTAGATGATGCGCAGCCGCTGGCTGCGGGCCACTACGCTCGGCGGGAGTCCGTGGCGGCCTCTCGGAAGGCGGACCGGCTCCGGTATCGCGGGCGCGGGCGCTGCTGCGGCGTGACTGGGAGCTAGCTGAGTGCCGCGGCCGGTGCTCCACCTCGCATCGCCGGCGGGTACGGCGTAACACGAGATCCAGCTCATCAGGTCGTCGACGATGAGTGGAAGCTCATCCTCGGCGTGGTTGCGAAGATGGCTGACGATCAGACTGCGGATCGCACCCGCGAGAGTCGCGGCCGGCAAGTCCACCGTCGGCCCACCCGACGAGGACAGCCTGGCTTCGATGCGCGTCTCGATTTGCTCGACCGCGCGCTCGCGCTCGTTCCTGAGCGTGTCACCGGCGGCGCGTGCCTCGACAAGCAGCAGCCTGCAGGCGTCAGGCTCGTTACGAACTGCGTCCATCAATTCAAGCACCGCGGAACGTGAGGCGTCCTCCCAGCCACCTGAGTCTGAGAGCTGAAAGCGTCCAAGGACACGCTCGGTCGCGGTCTGGTAGGCGGCCACCGCGCATGCTTCCTTGTCCTTGAACTGCTCATAGAACGTCGCGCTTGAGACCCCCGCGCGCGAACTGAGTTGCGCGATGCTCACCTGCTGATAGCCAGAGTGGGCCGCCAGGCTGATCATCGCCTCCACGAGGCGCTCGCGCTGCGTCGGCTTGGGCGCTTTTGGCGACACGTTGTCGGGCCTCTCGCTTGCTCGCTTCCTGCCTACGGGGGCTGGTTTGGTCGCAGGTCGTGACATACGCCGTCCGCGGAAGGATACACCTAGCCCTACAAGTCCGACCAATCGGTTTCACGGCGCCAAGGATCTAGACACCTCTGCCATACAAACGTCTCGGCGGCCGGTCCGAGGTCGCCGCTCGACGAGGGGCTAAAGGCTCTAAATCGCCCTTGGAATATGGACATACCATCCCCGGCGCTTGACACACCTTGACTCGCATGCTTAGATGACGCCGTCGTTCAGACAGTGCGAAGTGCAACTGAATGGAATGGATGGGCAGAAGTGAAGGGGGGGACGGTAGGGATGCCGGCTCAAAGGGGCATCAGACTCGCCCGGGCCACAGCGCACGCGGGAGTCGATACGCACACTGGGAGCTTCATCGGCTCCGGCGCATCGCAGGCATCGAACGCGAGTTGCCTCGCGCGACGCCAAACGGGCGCACAGGCTTACTCCCGGTGGATCGTCACGTCTGGGATGCGCAACCGCGGATTCCTGCCCGCCGCGCCCGGGCACGAGGTCTGCCAGATCGCCGTGGCAGCGACGGCTGACACCCGACGTCGGACGCCGGTTCGAGCCGCACATCGCCGGCATACCGCCGCGCACCCCTGGCCGGCAGACGGTGTAAGTCGCGTCGCGCCCTGCGAGGACACAGAACTTGCGTCGAAGCGAACACCCCGCGTGCTCGCGTCGGCGACTTGCGTGCGACTGATCGGCGGCCGTGAGGCCTCCGCTGGTCACGCGGTAGCACCCGACCAGCGTCCAGGGTCTCCAGGGAGGAGATATCGGGGCATGGATCGATCACAACCCGAGACATAGAAGGAGTGGATTACAAGTGAGACATGTAAGGAGCCATCGGTAGTCGCCCTCATCGCGACACTCGCGGCGGTCTGCGATCTCTGCGAGCCCCGCCCTGGCCAAGAAAAATCCGTACTCGCACTTCTCGTATTGCCCGGTCCATTGGACTGGAGAATTCGACAGGAGAAGCGGTGCAAACAGTCGAATCGTGCATTTGGGCGCAGTTCGAACAGCGACATCGTACTTTCAAAGCGGGCAAAGTCAACGATCCACCTGACGAAGCCGATCACGCTCCAGGCGTGGTGCTCGTGGAAGGATCACGAATCCGGGCAAGACGTCAAGTGGTCGATGATGAACTCGGCAACAGCAACACTCTCAAGCCGGTGCCTCAGGCGGGGCCGAGCATCACCGAAATTATCAACCCCGAACTCGTTGCCGCCCGCTGAAAGAGGCCCGCTTTGAAAAGCTCGGTCTCCGAAGGCAAGACGGCCGACGACGGCGACAATCGAACTCGCCGGCCCGGCACGCTCAATCGACCCTTGACGAGGGGAACCTCATTGAAGCGAGCAACGAAACCGCCCTCGGTCTCCCGGTCCAGGTCAAGCTCGGCGGTGCGTTCCTTGGTACGACGTGCTACGTGGGTTCGAACCAATGACCCGATCTGGCATCGGGTTGGTGACCGGCACGTCCGGTTCGCTCACCGGCAAAGTGCGGCCAGTTGTCGTTCAGCAACGAAGGCACGATCCTGCGGATCACCGAAGACGTGCTGGTCAACCGGCACGTACTCCTCGCCCGCGGCGGCCGGTCGGCTGCGGCGTCCGACGGCGGGGCTACAGCCGCCGTGAACGCTGGAGATCGGGCTTCCCGCCGGGGAAGGCGAAAACGAAGCGCTCATCGCCGGAGAACTCAGCGAAGCCGAACTGCGGGCAAGGTCGAAGCGGTCGCACTCGGGAAATAGGAGACGCTGGAAGTGCACCGCCAGCGGGTAACCGCGGCAGGCTGACAGGGTGGCGGGGGGCGCAATCAGATCGCGCCCCCCACGCACACAACATCGATGGGGCTGCTGCGGCGGAGGCCCGACCGCGCAGTTCTGTTGGACTGGACGCACGTGACCTGCGCCAGCGCTCCGGCCAGTCGCCATCACCAAGCTTGCTGGCTCAGCGGCGGAACTGGTGATCCGGCGGCCGACAAACCCGTGCTGCGGCGCAGGTCGGGCGCCCTTGGTTGGCCGCGGGATCACCATTCAAAACCTGGTCGAAGCCAGCGACGAAACCGCGCTCGGACTTCCCGTTCAGGTCAAGCTCGGCCGAGCTTCGTTCGGTAAGGCATGCTACGTCGGTTCAAACGGCGACCGATTCACACCTCGCTCGTGACGGGAACCTCGGGCGCACTCACTGGCCATGTTGGGAACCTCTCGTTCAGCAATGAAGGAGCCATTCTCCGCATTAGGGGCGACGGGCTCGTCGAGAACACCGACTCCTCGCCTGCGGGGAAAGGCTGTGGCATAGACGGCGGCGCTACCGCCGCGGTGCCCGGCGCCGTCGGCCGGCCATCTGGTGAAGGGAAAACGAAGCCGTCATTGCGGGCAGCTCGGCGAAGCGAACGCGCGGAATGTAGAGGCAGAACTCGGCAAGTGGCGCGGCCGGTTGGACTTGCCCTCACCCCCTGTGCGGGTGGGGCGCACGTGTGTTACTGCCGCACTTTGCGGCGAGTAACACACTCAGCGGCCGCGCTGCCAGCTGGGGCGGAGCCCCGGAGACTCATCCGAGCCTCCGGGGCGCGCCCTACACGCGCCACGACTTCGGCAGGCGCACGGTTCCCGTCAACCACCGACCCCTAGGGCTGCTTCGGCGGCTCCGGCGCCGGCCTGAGAGAGCTCGCCGCTGATTCGGGTGGAGTTGTCTCCCGCGGGCGACGGCACGCCCATCTTGCTGTTTAGTGCGGCGTCTGCCCCGTTGTTCGTCCCGCAGCCGGTCACGCCCGGAACTGCGAATTCGCCATCGACGAGCGAGTTGTTCAGGATGCGCAGAATGGTTCCGCCTTCGTTGAAGAAGAGTTCGCCCTCCGCGCCTTCGAGTCCGTTGGACGTTCCGGTCGTCAGGTGTATGACGATCGGATGGACCCAGGAGCCGTCGTAACAGTTCTTGCCGAGGAAGGGGTTGGTGAGCTTCACCTCGACCGGCAGTTCCAGTGCAACGCCTTCCCTGCCCAATAGATGCCCCTCGTTGATGTGCATCGTGTGCGCGGGCGCCGCCAACTCGACTGTTGCGGTCGTCTTCGTCTTACCGCTGGCGACTGCCGCTTCGTATTTGGCGAGTTCGGACGGCGACAAGAGCGACGGATCGACGATTTCTTCTAGGCTCGGACCCGGCTGCGACACGGGCGTCAGGGTCTCCCCGTTGCGGGCCCCGACCGTTTCAAATTCTCCGGATTCCAGATTTTCCTCGAAGCCGCCTTGGATCGTAATCGGCTTATTTAGCGGCACCGTAATTTTCCCTGCTTGGAAGAACGAGCCGGCTCCCGAGCGACCCCAAAAACAGGATTCGAGTCCAGAGTCGCCCGGTTCCGCGGGCGCCCCGAACGGACACTCGGAAAAATTCTTGAATTCGTTGGGCGAAGTACGCGCCAGCGCCGAGCCAGTCACCACTGCGCCCAGCACCAGCAGCGCGGCGACGGCTACGCCGAACATCCTTACATGTCTCACTTCTAGGAAAGAACGCCGCGCGGGTAACGGCAGCAGGGGATCTTGCCGCGCCCGCGCCAGCGCACGCGCCACCAGCGGGCCTGATGCGCCAGCGAAAAATGGCGCAGTTTTGGGTTCGAAATTGGCGCTCGGATGACCCCGCGAGGTGCGCAGTTGATGAGCGCCAAGGGGGGCGGCAGAGTGATCGTTGCGACTGGAAAGCGAGGGCGGCGACCATGGTTTACCGCGGAGTTCGGGAGAGTCCGATCGCGCAGTTGGACTGGCCGGCGCGCCGAGGGGCATCGCCTAGTCAGCTATCGCGGCTTGTTGAGATCTCGGTCCCACGTGGGTGCCACCGTGGCCCTGTTTCGGAACGCGGGGTGCTGCTCACGCCGCGAGGCGCCCCGGGGGATGACGGAGAGAGCCCGCGCTCCGCCGACCATCGCGGAGCAGCCTCAGGCTTGTTGGGACCCGGCGGGCTATTCCGCAGCCAAGGCGCGTTGCCGAGGCTTGCGCTGGGGCGTGAGCCCGCGTTTCGTTCCGCGGCGCTGGGCCCGCCTCCCGGAAGACCGCGCAAGGTACGCGTCGAGGCTCGCCGCGGCTTCGGTCTCGTTGCCTGGCATGAGGTGGCCGTATCGGTCGAACGTGAACGAGACGTTCGCGTGGCCCATGTAGGTGGCGAGTGCCTTGGCGTTGACGCCAGCTTCGATCATTAGCGAGGCGAACGTGTGGCGGCACTCGTGCAGCGTCAGCTGCTCAAGGCCCGCCGCTTGCCAGGCGCGGCGCGCGCGCTTCATGAGCGGAGTGCCGTTGAATGGTCGGCGCGCGCTCAAGCCGAAGACCAGGCCCGCGTCCCAGCGGAGCTCGAGCAGGTGCTCGTCCAGGTAGTCGCGGAGTGTCGCTGCGATTGGAACGTTGCGCTCGCGTCCGGACTTGGTTGTTATTTCGCCCTCGAGGATGTCCCAACCGCGCCGCACGTGGATCACGCCGCGGCCAAGGTTGACGTCTTCGATTCGAAGTGCGGTCAGCTCGCCGCGGCGCAGGCCCGCGTACATCGCTGTCGCCCAGAGCGCACGGTCGCCAGCGGGCAGCGCGGCGAGCAGGGCTTCGCACTGCCTTGGCGAGGCGACGCGGTCGCGACCGCCGCGCACGGCGGGCAGCTCGAGGCCTAGCGTCGGATTGACCGAGATCTCGTCGCGCGAAAGTGCCCGCTTGAAGATCACGCCCAGTGCAGTCATCGTGACGACGATCGTCGATGGCTTGTGGCCTTCGGCGACCATCGCGTCGACGAGGTCCTGGAGATCTCGACGCGTAATCTCGGTGAGGCGTCGATCGCCGAGCACGGGCTTGACGCGTAGGCGCCAACCAACCTCGTACGCGCGAAGCGAGGCCGGCTTGTACGGGTCGCCGGCCCGCGTACGGATCAGTCCGCGCCGCGCGCCGTCAAGCCAAGCCGTTGCCGCTTGCTCGAGAGTGGTTGGACGCGGCGCCCGCAGCGTCTGTTTGCGAACGGCAACGGCCGCCTCAGCACGCCAGTTTCGAGCGGCGGCACGCGTTCGGAAGGTGCGGCGGATCTTCTTCCGATCCACCTTGGAGTAGACGAATCCCTCCCAAGGGCAGGAGCAGCTATCCGCGTCGCCGCAAGTGCGTCTGTGCCTCTGTCGTATCCCGACATCGGGCATCCGGATCTCACCTCCCACACCCCTCGACCGCCAGCAGCAGGGCGGGGGTCGCGCCCCATTGCTCGCCTCTCCGGCCATCCCTGGCGACTCGCCCGATCGTAACCGCAGGTCGCGCAAAAAGCTAGATCTCTGCTACACGCTGTCGGGTTGATTGGGTGAGCCTCCCGGCGCGCGGAATCCGCTTGACAGTGCGGAGTTGACCGCACCGTGATTCCTTGGTTCGCGTCTCCGGAGATCAATCGGGGACCATCGCATTTCAGAACGTGCCGGCCCGGCATCGCGGGGGACTCACGACCCGAGAAGCGCTCCCGCTGGGTGCGGAGCCAGAAGTCAACAGGGCAATTGAACAGCGGCCCACGGCCGGCGCCGACGGTTCTCGCTTGACACTCCCAACACCGACTGCTTAGATACCGTCGTCGTTCAGAAGCCGCCTGCGCGGACTATTTGGAGCCTTTGTGAGGGGAAGGGATGCCAAGTTCACCTGAGATGTCACGGCATGCATGCGGCGCCGTGATCGCAGTACGCGACGCTTCGAATTCTCAGCCCACTGGAGTGAGGCCGCCGGCGCGAGGCGCCGGCGCCGGGGGGCGCGTTGCACGACGCCGCGGCGATCACCAAGGAGTGATCAAGATCGCGCCTGGTCTCCAGGCAACTTGTCATCAACGAGAAGCGAGAATCAAGAATGGATCGAACGGCGGTCCGGTGCAGCCGGCCGCGCGCGCGATCCGCAGAAAGCGAGTGAGGAGAGATCCATGAAGCGTTTGAGAGTGCTCGGACTGTGTGTCGGAGCCGCGTTCGTTCTGAGTGCACTGCTGTCGGCGAGTGCGTTTGCCGCTGCGCCCGAAGTTGGCCGCTGCGTGAAAGTGGCTCCAAAAACGGGGAACTTCACGACGAACGAGTGCAGCAAGAAGGCGAAACCGACCAAACTCGGCGAATACGAATTCGAACCCGGAGCGATCAAGACTGGGTTCAGCGGCGTCGGCAAAGCGGCGACGCTTGAAACGGTGCACGGCGTGAAAGTATCGTGCGAAACCGAGGCGTCGATCGGCGAATTCACGTCCCCGAAAACGGTGGGCAATCTGTTCGTGACCTTCACCGGGTGCGTCTCCTTCGGCTACAAATGCTCGAGCACGCACGCGGCGGCCGGCGAAATCGCCACCAACGCCCTCGCTGGGCAACTGGTATGGGAAAAATACGGCAAGTCGGTCGCGATCGACCTGTATCCCGAAGCCACCGAACTGTTCGTGGAATTCCAGTGCGGGCCGGCGAACGCGAAAGTCAAGGGCTCGGTGATGGCGAAGCTGCCCGTGAACCAAATGCTCCTGACCATGGAACAGAAGTTCACCGCGTCAAAAGGCAAGCAGAAGCCAGAATACTACTACACAACGTCGACTGAAAAGGTGAAGGATGTCCTGATCAGCAAAATCGGCGCGACGGAATTCGAACAGGCTGGCCAGACCGTGACAAACCTCCAGACGGACGAAGAACTGCTGGAGGTCAACACGCTGGCGTAGCCATACGGGACGATGGCGCGGCGCTGCACGCGCCGCCCCGATGGAGCTGGTGCGTGGGGGGCGGTGCGTCCCACGCACCAGCACCGACGCGGCCGCCGGCCGCCTCGGTCAGGGAGGAAAGCGCGAGTTGAGGGGGGAGGGGAGGGGACATTGATGGCGTTTTCCACGTGTGACGTGACCGGTCGCCGGTTAAACCCGCCGCGTGTGCGACCGAGCGCGGGCCCGACTAGTCGGTGGCACCGCGTGATGGTCGCCCGCGTCGCGCTTGCCGTGGCGGTGGTGGTTGCCGGGTGCTGCTTGGCGCCCGGGTCGGCCCTTGCGCAGAGCCAGCGTGGCCATAGCTTCCAGGACCTTTCATTCGGAGGACTCGGTGAAGGTGCCGGCCAGTTCAGCTTCAGCCCCACCGCGAAGCTTCGGGAACCCGCGGACATCGCCGTCAATGAATCGACCGGCGACGTCTACGTGGTCGACCGGGGGAACCACCGCGTCGAGGAGTTCGAAGCCGGCGGGAAGTTCATTTCCGCCTGGGGCTGGGGTGTCGCCGACGGCGAAGAAAAGTACGAGGTCTGCACAAGCGGCTGCCGCGCTGGGCTATCTGGGCCCGGCCGCGGTGAGTTCGCGGAACCGGGGGCGATCGCCGTTGACAACTCGCCTTCCGGGCGGCAGGAAGTCTACGTCGACGTGAACGCAAGCGCGCACCAGCCCAACGTCCAACGGTTCACGTCCAGCGGTGCGCCGCTCGGCAGGCTGCCGGTTCCCGGCGAACCGAATGGCCGCGTCGATGGTCTTGCCGTCGACGCCCACGGCGTTGTGTGGGTTTATCGCGAGGAAGGCGAAGAATCCGGAACGGTTGAAGGCTTCACGGATGCAGAAAGGCCGCTTCCGCTCGAAGATTCCTTTTCGACGCCCGTTGCCTGCCCGAAACCCGGGTTCGCCGTCGACGCCGGAGGCGAACGGTTCTACATCGACCACGAACTTCTAAACAGCGAAGAAGAATGTCCAGCCGTCGTCGAACTCGCCAAGGAAGCGGAAAACAAGAAATACGAGGCTGAAGGGAAGGAAGCGCGGCCCGTCGTAGCGACCAAGATCGACCTGAGCAAAGCGGTGCTCGAAGGATCTGAAGGGGGCGTCGACCGCGCGAACACCACCGGGATAGCTGTCGACGAGGCCTCGAGCCCCGGATCCGAACTCGGGCCCGAAGCGAGCGGCGACGTTTACCTGGACAACGGCACATCGATTTCGGCGTTCAACTCTTCTGGCGCTCGCCTCCAAACGTTCGGCGGCAGCGTCCTGCAGTCCGGACAAGGCATCGCGATCAACGGCGTCAGCGGCAATGTGTACGTGGTTGACGCTGCCGAACAGAAGATTGACGTCTTTCAGCCCGAAGACCCCACAGCGCCGCGCATCGAGGGTCTGTCGGCGCAGGATGCGGCAGCGGAATCAGTTGTGCTCCACGCGCTCGTGAACCCCGCCGGCGCCGACACGCATGTCTACTTCCAGTACGGAACGGCCAACTGCGCCACGGAACCCACTGAATGCACCGACGCTCCGGCCCCGCCGGGATTCGACATCGGCGGCGCCGACAACGGCGAAGGCTTCGGGACGCGGAACGTCGAAGTCACGCTCCACGGGCTCAAACCGAACACGAGCTACCACTTCGCCGTGCTGGCCGGCAACGGCATCGGATTACCCGCCCGGAGTGAAGATCGCTTTGCAACGCTTGCGGCACCGCCGAGCGCAGCTGCCGCCGCTGGCCGACGGCAGGGCATGGGAAATGGTTTCGCCTGCCGAAAAGGACGGCTCTGGGATCGTTGCGATCGGCGAACAGGAAGTTGGTGGACCGATGCAGGCGGCCACCAACGGCAACGCGATTACCTACGCGGCAAACGGCCCGACCGAACCCCATCCCGAAGGCAACCGCGCTCCTGAAGCCACGCAGGTCCTGTCGACGCGCTCGCCGACGGGCTGGACGTCGAAGGACATCGTCACGCCAAATGAAACAGCGGAGGGCATCGAAAACGGGTCTCCGGGCGAGTATCGGTACTTCTCAAGCAGCCTGGCGCTCAGCCTGCTCGAGCCGGCAGGCGGGCAGGGCGAACCACGCGAAACCCCGCCGCTCGCACCGGAAGCGACGGAAAAGACGCTCTATCTCCGCGCTGACATTCCGCTTGCGCCTGAAGGCAAAACCGAAACACAACCATTCGAAGAAGCCGCGGCGAACCGGCCATTCCATGCTCCTGGCTACCTGCCGTTGGTAACGCCGACGACCGACACGGCGAAGACCGCATTCGGCGGTCAACTCCAGTTTCTTGACGCCACGCCAGACCTGACCCACGTCGTCCTCGAATCCGGCGAAGCGTCGCTCCTGCAGGGCCAGGCGCCCGGACTTTACGAGTG
This sequence comes from uncultured Solirubrobacteraceae bacterium, assembly GCA_963699425.1. Taxonomy (GTDB): domain Bacteria; phylum Actinomycetota; class Thermoleophilia; order Solirubrobacterales; family Solirubrobacteraceae; genus Palsa-744. The sequence goes on from CAVOTS010000003.1 coordinate 60,544, forward strand.
GACGTCCGGGGGCAACCTCGAACAGGCGAGCACGATCCCGAAGGAAGCCCCCGAAACCGGCGAAGAAGCTGGCTGCTCGGCGAGCCTCGGGGACGAAAACGCGAACCTGCGCAACGCGCTGTCCAGTGCGGCCGGCGCCGACGGAACACGCATCTTCTTCACTGCAGAAGGCTGCGGGCCTGAAGGCACTGGCAATGGCAACCCCGGGCTCTTCATGCGCAATACCGCGACCCATGAATCGCTCAAGCTCAACGCTGCGCAGGGCGTGATTGAACCGCTCGGCGAATATGAACACGGCGAATTCGCCTTCCAAGGCGCGAACACCGAAGGCACAAAGGTCTTCTTCACCGACACGAGCGCCCTGACTCCCGAATCGGCGCAGCGTCCGCCGCTGCAGCGCAGCGAAAACAACCCGGCCGACCTCTACGAGTGTCAGATCCTGGCCGAAGTCGGCAAGGCGCCGCGATGCGACCTCACGGACCTCACGCCGTCGCCGGCGCTCGGCAGCGCCGAAGTCCTGAACGTGGCGCCCGGAATCAGCGAAGATGGCTCCTACGTCTACTTCGTCGCGAACGGCGCGCTGACGCCCGCTGCCGAACAAGGCAATTGCGAAGCCGCGGGGGTGCCGAGGTCGCAGCAGAGCTGCAACCTCTACGTTTGGCACGAAGGGTCGACAACGTTGATAGCGCGCCTGTCGGGCGAAGACTCAGGCGACTGGGGCAGCGTGAGTGGAAGGAGCGAAACGAGCAACCACGTAGCCAGTCGTCCCGACTTTGCCGACGTGACCGCGGGCGCCTCGCCGAACGGCAGGTACTTCGCGTTCATGTCGAAGATGCCGCTCAGCGAATACAACAACCTGGACAAGAATCACGTGGCCGAAGGCATCCGCGATCAGGAGGTCTACCTCTACGACGCGGGCACGCGGCGCCTCGTCTGCACCTCGTGCAACTCACGCGGGCCATCCGCGGGCGTGCACGACACCGAACATTCCGGCGAAGGACAAGGTCTGCTCGTCGACCGGCTCGGCGACTGGAAGGGGCAGTATCTCGCCGGATCGCTACCCGGCTGGGTGCCTATGGGCCTCGGGGCGCGGCGCGGCGCCCTGCACCAGCCGCGCTACCTCTCGAACAACGGCCGACTCTTCTTCAACAGTCCCGGCGAGCTCGTCGAAGGGGCCACCAACGAACGTGAGCACGTGTATGAGTACGAGCCCGGCGAAGTCGGGACGTGCAGCCAGCAACCCGGCTGCGTGTCGCTGCTCTCCTCCGGCGAAGCGCCGCAGGAATCGGCCTTCCTGGACGCTAGCGAAGAAGGCTCGAACGCCTTTTTCCTGACGGCCTCGGCGCTCGTTCCGGCAGACCACGATACGAACTTCGACGTCTACGACGCACGTGTCTGTACGCAGTCCGAACCATGCCTGAAGAGCGAAGAATCGACCGTGAGCAGCTGTGAATCGGCGACGTCATGCAACCCGGTCGTCTCGACGCCTCCGTCAGTCGTGATTCCACCGAGCGCGACCAACTCCGGCTCTGAAGAAGCGGTGGCCGGTGTTGCATTCGGGCCTGCCCCCGGTGCGGCCGCAGCGACCAACGGCAGGAAGGCGCATTCCGGAGCCCGGCCGCGGTCGTCCAGGCACTGCACGACCCACGGGCGCAAGCACCGTCGGGTCGCGTGCGCCGGGCATTCCAGGCGGCGGCGAGATCGCCGGGCGCGCGTTGTCGGCCGGGCAGGCGGGCGATGATGGCGAGCCTCCGGGTCCGCGCGCTGGCCGGCGCGATCGCCTGCGCCGCTGCGCTGCTTGTTTGCTCGACGCCAGCGGCCTTCGCCGGGCCTCCGCACTGGTCCGTCGAATCTCGCAGCGCCCCGACCTACCTCGAGCCCGGTCACGAAGCGAGGCTAATCGCCGTGGCGGGCAACCTCGGGAGCGACGGCGTGACGGCAGCCACAAAGCAGGTCGTCATCACCGACAGGCTGCCGGCAGAACTCAAAGTTCCCGTCAACGCACTCGAACGCTCGGCGGGCGGCTTGGAAGGGCTGCTCTGGGTCGGGCGCGGCCAGGGCTTCGAAAAATTCCTCAAATGCGAAGTTAAGGGCACGGGCCGAAAAGAAGTCGTGTGCAGCTCAACCGGCGAACTGCTTCCGATCTCCGCCTATCACCGTCTGGAGGTCGAAATCCCGGTCGAAGTCGGAGCCGGGGCCGCGAGCGGCGAACGCAACGAAGTCAGCGTGACCGGCGGGGAAGCAATTGCCCAGGGCGGACACCCAAAACCGGAGGGACCGGCACCCGCCGAAGTCAGCCGCCCTGTCACCGTCCGCAACGAACCGACTCCGTTCGGCATCGAAGGTCCATGGGGCTACCAGCTGGCGATCGAAAACGAAGACGGGACTCCCGACGCTCGCGCCGGATCCCACCCTTATCAGCTCACGACCACGCTCGATCTGAACCAAAGCCTTGAAGTCGAAAACCACGACCAGCCGGGAGCTCCGGCGCTGCCCGGCAAGTTGGACTTCAACCTTCCGCCGGGACTGCTCGGCGACCCGCAGGCCCTCGCACAGTGCTCAGACGTGAACTTTTCCACGATCGTCGGCAGCAACGCGAACGCGTGCCCTGCAAGAGCGGCCATCGGCGTGGCGACGGTATCGCTGAATCTTCCGCTCGACGGCGGGCGAACCATTGAAACCGTCCCCGTCTTCAACCTCGTGCCGGCGCGGGGCGAGCCGGCGCGCTTCGGTTTCGAGGCCGCGAAAGTTCCCGTGATCCTCGACACCGCAGTTCGCACGGGCGGCGACTACGGCGTCACGGTGACCGTCAGCAACGCGACACAGCTCGGCCAGCTCCTCGGTACTCAGCTAACCCTGTGGGGCGAACCGGAATCCGCGAGCCACGACAACTCTCGCGGCTGGTCGTGCTTGCGCGAAGAAGAAGAAAACGGCGAATCGTGCGCGGTAGCGAATGAATTCATCCGATCGCAAACCCCGTTCCTGACGCTCCCGACGGCATGCGGCGGGCCCTTGAGCACGATCCTGGAAGGAGAATCCTGGCCGCGTCCTCGGGCCGGGCGAAACCGACGGTGGTAAAGCCCAGCCGCTCGAAGGGCCGTTTACCGAAGACCAAATCACTTCGACCGGCATCCAGGCTTGCGCGGCCGTTCCATTTTCGCCCTCGCTAAGTGCATTCCCCGTCGAACAGCACGAACACGCGCAGACCGCTCAGGAAGAGCTGGAAGAAAGAGCAGGCGCACGCTCCGCTTGCGGCGCTCACGTCAGCGAGCAGCGCGGCACGGGCTCAACTTCCGGCTTCGCCTGCCCGCCGAAGGGCCGGCGCCGGGTGAACCGGGCGTCACACTGGGCGAGGCGGCGATTCGGGACGCGACGGTCACGTTGCCCGAAGGTGTGCAGCTGGACCCATCGGCGGCGAACGGCCTTCAGGCCTGCTCCGAGGCGCGGGTCGGCATTCCTGGCGGCCGCCGGCGGCGCGGATCGCTATGCGCCCGGGGCGCCCGAACCGCCGCGGTTCTCGTCTGCAAAGGCGGCGTGCCCCGAAGCTTCCAAGGTCGGCACAGTCAGCATCAAATCACCGGACCTTCAGGACGAACTCGTCGGCGGCGTTTACATCGCCGAATCGGCACCGAACGAAGAAGCAGGCAAGAACCCGTTCCACTCGCTGTTCGCGATCTACATCGTCGCTGAAGACCCACCGGCGTGCGGTCAGGCCGGGCAGCCGGGCTGCTCGGGAGTACGCGTGAAGCTCGCCGGGAAGGTGAGCGTCAACGAATTGACGGGGCGGATCACGACAAGCTTCGAAGACTCGCCGCAGGTCCCGCTTGAAGAACTCAGCCTTCACTTCTTCGAAGGCCCGCACGCGACTCTCGAGCACGCCCTCCTGGTGCGGGACGTATACGACGACGGCGACGTTCACGGCGTGGTCTGGTGCAGTCCACGGACGCGGAAGCGCTCGCACCGTTCACCGTCACCTCGGCGCCGGGTGGCGGCCCGTGTCCGTCAGGCTCGCTTCCGTTCTCGACGTCGTTCGTCGCCGGGGTGCTCAACGACCAAGCCGGTGCGTTTTCGCCCTTCACTCTCACGATCGGCAACCCTGACGGCGACCAGGCCCTGACGGGGGTCACAGTCGATCTGCCGCCGGGGGTCGCCGCGATCCTGCCCTCGGTCACGCCGTGCCCGGAACCACCTAAAGGCCAGGAATGGGCCTGCACGGAGGCGAGCCTGATCGGACATTCGCATCGCCGAGCTCGGGGCTCGGTAGCCGAGCCGTACGAGCTCCCAGGCAGACGTTTATTTGACGAGCGGATACGACGGTGCGCCGTTCGGTCTACTGGTGCAGACGCCGCTGCAAAGGCGGGCCCGTTCGATCTCGGCATGGTCAACGTGCGCTCGCGCATCAACGTGAACCCGGCGACGGCGGCTGTGTCGATCACGACCGACCCCGGACCTCGTGGCGAACTACTGCCGACCACGGTGCTGAGGGGCGTGCCGGTCGCAGATCAAAGCGCTCAGCGTCACGATCGACCGGCCCGAATTCGAGTTCAACCCCACGAGCTGTCAGTCGCTCGAAGTGTCACGGCACTTTGTCTGGTGCGGAAGGCGCGAGCAGCAACGTAGGCTCGCCGTTCCAGCGTATCCGGGTGCGGGAAGCTCCCCTTCCACCCAACTCTCTCGCGCCTCCGTCGGCCGGCGAAAGCAGCCCGCTCTACGGAACGAGCCTACACGTGAAGGTCACGTCCGGCGGGCTCGGCGTCGCGAACATTGCGAAAGTCGACCTCCAACTCCCTGAAGCGCTCCCGACCCGCCAGGAAAACGTTCAAATATGCCTGTCTGCAAGCAGTCTTTGAGGCGAACCCCGCGAACTGTGACCCGCAATCCGAGGATCGGGAGGCGACGATCCGCACGCCGATCCTGAGGAGTCCCCTAACCGGGCCGGCGTACCTCGTTCTCACGCGGAGCAAGATTCCCGGACCTCGAGTTCGTCCTTCAAGGCGAAGGCGTCACGATCGTCCTCGACGGCAAACCGACGATCAAAGGCAACAGCACCGTACTCACGCTTCGAAACCGCGCCCGACGCCCCGTTCACGACGTTCGAAACCGAACTGCCGGCTGGGCGGCACTCGATCCTCGGCCTCAACCCGGAAAACGTCTGCCGGAGAAGGCTTTCGATGCCGACGCGGATCGTCGCTCAAGACGGCGCAGTGCTGGAACAGGACACCAATGTCGCCGTAGTTGACTGCAAGCCAACAGTCCGCGTGCTGCGGACGCGAACGCGGCGACGCGACCTGGAAGTGAAGCTCAGTCTCTCGGCGGCCGGCACCGTCAGGGTTTCCGGAAACGGCGTGAGAACACTGTTCAAGCGCAACGTCGCCGCAGGTACGAGGGCATTCCGGATTGCGCTCACGCGGTCCGGGCGCGCCGCTGCGCGCAGGCACCGCAAGCTTAAGCTTCGCGTCTCGCTCACCGCCGGGGGCCGGACGGGTACCGCAGTGTTCAAAATTCGCGCGTAGCACCGACTGCAGGCACAACCTAACTCGCGCCGCGGTGTGAGCGGACGGCGCGTTCGACGAACTCGCGGGCGGCTGGCACACCGGTGAACGGGGCGAGGATCACGTACACCAGCGTCGGCATCAGCTCCACGATTTCTTCGGGACACCCCTTGCGCGCTCGAAACGCGATCATCTCCATCGACGCCGCGGCGATCACCTCCTTTGTGACCGGCGGAAGCCGCGCAGCCTCGGGGCGTTCGCGGTAGCCCTCGTCCAAGAAGACTGTGAAAGCAAGAATCGACTCGTCGGTCCGACGGGCGACCGCGGAGCCCGAGAGCGTAGGACGCCAACAAACGCAAAGTGCCCGAAGCTCGGCGCGTCGACAGCAACGCCAACAAGTGCCGCTCCGGCCTCCCAGACGCGCTCGGGCCACGAGCCGCCGCGCGAGAAGAAGGCGCCCGCGGTCGCGGCCATCATCTGTTCAAAGATCATCTGGTGGGTCTCCACGAAGGCTTGCGACCGATTGGAAAACTGGGCATAGAAGACGTCGCGCGAGAGCCCAGCCGCAGCGACGATGTCAGCCACACTGGTCTTCTCATATCCCTTGGCGAGGATCGCGACCGCCGTGGCGTACAGGATACGTTCGCGCTGGACGCGCCCGACAACATCGTCGAGGGAGGCGATGGCGACCGCGCGGTAGCGGTGGCGGCGGCGCGACGGGAAGGGCCGTTCGCCGGATCGCCTTCGAGCCGGTGGCGGGCGCAAGGAGGTCTCGCTGGCTCTTCTTGCGCCGAGGTATCCGGGAGCCATCAACCCAGGCGACGAGATCCGGCAGGAGGCGTGCGGCGTCGACATACTCGCCGCGGCGCATGTGCATGCCGGTGACCCGCATGAGGCCGACCGAGCAGGACGCGGGAGGGAACGGTCGGCAGCGCCGCGCTGCGGGGCGCGCGAGCGTGTGCACTGTCGATCTCACGTTCGAGGTCGGCGAGCAGCTGGTCGCGGCGATCCATTGCGGAGTCGGCCCGCAACCATCGGCTCTATGCGCGATGAAGTTGAAGGCGACGGGCTCGCTGGCCGCGAACCGGATCAGCAGTCCGAACACGGCGTGCGGTCGCGCCGGGACGGCTCGCCATCGGCGACTGCGCTGCGCACGTCCGTCAGGACGCTGCTTGCGACTGCGTCGAATGCGGCGAGGAAACACTCCTCCTTGTTCTCGAAAAGCTCGTAGAAGGTCGCCCGGGAGACGCGTGCCGCCTCGGCGAGTTCGCCGACCTTGACGCTCGTGAAGCCGTCGCGACCGGCGAGCAGGGCGATCGCGTCGAGTAGTCGTGCGCGCTGGGCCTCACGGGTGCTCACGTGCTCGAGACCGCTTCGGTCGCGGACATTCGTGGACACGCGCGTCCTGATGAGTAGGCTCGGTTCGCGAACCGTCGCTCTTGCGAGCGATCGCGTGGCAAGGAGGACGGAGGCTGATTTCGTGTGGCTCGTAAAGTGCTGCCGGTAAGCGTTCATGAGAGTGGGGCGGACGCGGTCGAAGTCGCCGCTACCCGGCGCATGAGATCAGCATGCGCGGCGGAAAACCGTGCAACGGGCTTGATTGAAGTACCCGCTTATAGCATTACGCCAGCGTTCGACGCTTAGCGCGCAGACGCTCGCCTGCGGGCGTCTGCGCCCTCGCCCCTCGGGTCGCGTTCGATGAGCTCGGTGACGATGCGGGCCGCCGGGGGTGCCCCGGCGAACGGCGCGATCGAGATGTAGGCCATCTGTGGCAGGCGGCGCAGGAGCCCCGAGGAGTCGCCGCGAGCGATCTGTCGCTGGGTGATCTCCAGCAGCGCGCCCGCGATTGCCTGGGAGCAGACACGCGGCAGCGCCGCGGCCTCAGGACGGTAGCCGTAGCCCTCCTCCAAGAAAATCGTGAAGGACCTGGTGATTTCCTCCGCGCGGCGGATCGCCTCGGGGCCCGCCGCGTAGCACTCGACGAGGCGCAGGTGCGAGATCGCGGGGTTCTCGGCGATCATCCCGACCAGCAGCCGCCAGACACGCTCCACAGCGCGCTGCGGGCCAGCCGCCGCTCGCCGAAGTACGCCGCGGCAGCAGCCGCTCCAGGATGTGCTGGGTCGGGTGGCTGCTGGGCCTCCAGGAAGGCGTGCTGCTTGTCGGAGAAGTGCTCGTAGAAGACATCCCGGGAGACCCCGGCGGCGGACGACGATGTCGGCCGGCGTCGTCGCCGCGATAGCCCTTCGCCCGTCGTCGCCTCGGCGGTCGCCGTAGAGGATGCGCGTGCGGTGGCTGCGTGCGACCAGCCCCGGGCGGGAGCCCGTGCCGCCCGCCGGGGCAGGCCGCCGCAGGCGCGACCGCCGAGAGCCCGTCGCGCCGGCGTCGGGCGACGGGCGCGCAACGGACGGGCAGCAGCGAGCGCGGGGCCCGGTGCTCCACGAGTTCGCGTGCTCCGGCGGGGCGCGCGTAGGAGAGCACCCATGCCGAGCGCGATCGTCGGCCAGTCGCCGGCAGCTCGTTCTCGCCGTGAGTGCGCAGGCTGCGCGCGACGATGCTGCGCGCGGCGCCGACGATCGCAGTTGCCGGTACGTCGAGCGAGTCGGCGTCCGCGGGCGTGCTGTCCAACATGGCCTGGACGCGGCGCTCGAAGTCCCCTAGAGCGCGTATGCGCGTCGCGTTCACACGAGGCCCGCCGGAAAGCGTCTCGACGAACAGCATTCGTCCGGCGCTCGGATTTTCTTGCAGCGCGCTGAGCAGACGGCGAACGGTTCTCAGCGCCTGCTGGTGCCAGTCGGCGGCCCCGCCAGCGGGCACGCGGGCCTCGCCGAGCACGCGCCGAGCTGCGCTCGCCAACGCCTCCGCAACGCACGCTTCCTTGTCGTCGAACTGCGCGTAAAAGGTTGCGCTCGAAACTCCGGCGAGCGAGGTGACCTGCGCGACGCTGACGCTCTGGTGTCCGAACTGCGCCGAGAGCTCGATCATCGCGTCGATGATGCGCTCGCGTTGCGAGCCCCTTCTGGCGCCCCAACGGCGCTCGCCGCTGGGCCGTCACGGCGTCGTCTCGCGGTCTTCTCGATGGACTGGGCCATGTCGTCAACCCGGAGCATACAAAGGCGCCAGAAAGCCAAGACCACGGCCTTTCACCCTGCGACCTGACCAGCGCGTCCTGGCACGAGCTAGGTATTGGCGCGAAACATCCCCCCTCGGCGTTCGATACCGCTCGGTATGAGCGGGCGACACAATCGGCAGATTGCTGTTGCCTCAACCCTAGGTTGACGATGCATTCCGGTTCTGTTTAGATACCGATTGTCATTCAAATGGCGCGCGCAATGATCACAGACGCGGGGCTCGAATATGACTCGGGCATCAGCACAAGTTCACCTCGTCCCCCGCGCGTGCTGGCGTGGGACCGCGACCGGTGGGTGCGCCGCGGGCTTGTCCGAGCGTCACAGAGTTTCCTCCTCTTCGTGGCGCTCGCAGAAGCTCGGCGCATGTGTATCCCTCGCACGCCGATGTGGTGCGGATGCCGGAGACCAGCCCCATGGCTCCGGCGTCCGCACTGCAACAAGCAGCGCCACCGGACCCGCGCGCCGACCCGACCGCTCGCAGTTGTGCGGCCGATTGACCTCGCACCACGGTTCGCGGCGCAGTGTGCACAGTCGGCCGGCGCCGGGCGCGACGCTGCGCGCACGCGGTCCTGTCCGAGCGATATCGCAATTAATTGCTGACCGTTGCGGTGTCGCTCGGAGAGGTCCGGAGGCGCTCGACATCCTCCTGAGCGGCTCGGCCTCAGCGGGCGCCGGACGGTCTTCATGGCCCGGCGCCCGCGCAGGCCTTCAACGGCGCCACCGGCTGTCTTCTGTGGAATTCGACGTCGGTGTCCGACTGGGTCAAGCCCCGGGCTAGATGGACGGTGCAAGCCGCCGCGTCGCCGTGCTCGGCGGCAACCGCATTCCCTTCGCGCGCTCGAACAGCGCCTACGCACGCCAGCAACCACGACATGCTGACGGCCGCGCTCGACGGGCTGATCGAGCGTTTCGCTGCAGGGCGAGCGGCTCGGCGAGGTCGCCGGCGGCGCGGTGCTCAAGCACTCGCGCGACCGCGACCTGACGCGCGAGGCGTGCTCGGCAGCGCCTCGCGCCCGAGACCCCCGCCTATGACATGCAGCAGGCGTGCGGCACGGGCCTCGAGGCGATCGTGCTCGTCGCCAACAAGATCGCGCTCGGGCAGATCGACGTCGGCATCGCGGGCGGCGTCGACACCACCTCGGACGCGCCGATCGCGCTCAACGACGAGCTGCGCGCAGATGCTGCTCGAGGCCAACCGCGGCGCTCGAACTCGGCAAGCGCTCGCGCCTGCTGGCGCGGCTGCGCCCCGGCAGATCGATCCCCGAGATCCCGCGCAACGAGGAGCCGCGCACGGGCCTGTCGATGGGCGAGCACTGCGCGCTCATGGCCGAGGAGTGGGGCATCGACCGCGACCGAGCAGGACGAGCTGACGGCCCGCAGCCACCGCAACCTGGCGGCCGCCTACGAGCGCGGCTTCTTCGACGATCTGGTCACCCCCTACCTCGGCCTCGAGCGCGACCAGAACCTGCGCCCGGACTCCACCGTCGAGAAGCTCGCGAAGCTGAAGCCCGTGTTCGGCGGCGCGCGACGGGCACGATGACCGCCGGCAACTCGACGCCGCTCAGCGACGGCGCCTCGGCGGTGCTGCTCGCGAGCGAGGAGTGGGCGGCGCGAGCACGAGCTGCCCGTGCTCGCCTACATCACCGACGCCCAGACCGCCGCGGTCGACCACGTCCACGGGCGCGAGGGGCTGCTGATGGCGCCCGCCTACGCGATGCCGCGGATGCTCGACCGCGCCGGGCTGACGCTGCAGGACTTCGACCTCTACGAGATCCACGAGGCGTTCGCCGCGCAGGTGCTGTGCACGCTCGCCGCCTGGGAGGACCCGGTGTTCTGCCGCGAGCGGCTCGGCCGCGACGAGCCGCTCGGGCGCGATCGACCGCGAGCGGCTGAACGTCAACGGCGGCTCGCTCGCCGCCGGGCACCCGTTCGCGGCGACCGGCGGGCGGATCGTCGCGGCGCTGGCCAAGGCAGCTCGCACGCGCGACGGCCGCGGCCGCGGCGTGATCAGCATCTGCGCCGCCGGCGGCCAGGGCGTCGTCGCGCTGCTCGATGCGCCCGAGAGCGCCGGAGGCGCGGCGATGAGCGACCGCTACGCCCAGCTCGTCAACTCGCGCCCGGCGGCGCTGATGGCGCTCGCGGTCGGCCTGCCGCAGCCCGGTGGCGCTCGAGCGCCACCGCCCCGGCGACGCCGTCGATCGCGGGCGCGGTGCTGCTCGGCGCGGCGCCCGGCGGCGCCTGCTCGGGCGCGCTGGCGACGGTCCTCGTGGACGCGGACGTCAAGATCGCGAGCACGGACGCGCGAGCCGCCCGCTGCGCTGGTGCCGCGGCCGCCGCGGGCCCGCCGCGATCTTCAACCCCGAAGCGCCCGGCGAGCAGCGCTTCAAGGGCCTCGTGTTCGACGCCTCCGGGATCGCCGACTCGACGGAGCTGGTCGAGCTGCAGCGCTTCTTCTATCCCGCGCTGCGGCGGCTGCAGCGCAGCGGGCGCGTGATCGTGCTCGGCACGCCGCCGGCGGAGCCGGCTCGAGCACGGGCGGCGACCGCCCAGCGCGCGCTCGAGGGCTTCACCCGCTCGCTCGGCAAGGAGGTCGGCGGCCGCGGGGCGACCGTGCAGCTCGTGCACGTCGCCGGCGGCGCCGAGGACCAGCATCGCCTCGACGCTGCGCTTCCTGCTCTCGCCGCGCTCGGCCTACGTCTCCGGGCAGGTCAGTGCAGATCGCGCCGGCGGCACGCCGCGCGGCCAGCTCGACTGGGAGCGCCCGCTCGCCGGCAAGGGTCGCGCTCGTCACCGGCGCCTCGCGGCGGGATCGGCGCGGCGATCGCGCAACGCTCGCGCGCGACGGGGCGCAGCGTCGTCGGCCTCGACGTGCCCCAGCGCTCGCGCAGGAGCTCGAGCGCGGTGACGGCGCGCTCGGCGGCGAGGCGATCGAGCTCGACATCACCGCCGCCGAGGCGCCCGAGCAGATCGCCGAGCGCTTCGCCGACGGCCTCGACGTGGTCGTCCACAACGCCGGCGTGACGCGCGACCGCACGCTCGCGAAGATGCCGGCCGAGCGCTGGAGCGAGCTGATGGAGATCAACCTGTCGAGCCGAGCGGATCAACGACGCGCTGCTCGGCGCGGCAGCCTGATCGGCGCGAACGGGCGCGATCGTCTGCGTCTCCTCGATGAGCGGGATCGCCGGCAACGCCGGGCAGACCAACTACGCCACCTCCAAGGCCGGCGTGATCGGCATGGTGCAGGCGCTCGCCCCGCAGCTCGCCGGGCCGCGGCGTCGACGATCAACGCCGTCGCCCCGGGCTTCATCGAGACGCAGATGACCGCCGCGATGCCGATCGCGATCCGCGAAGCCGGCCGGCGCATGAACAGCCTCTCCCAGGGCGGGCTGCCGGTGGACGTCGCCGAGACGATCGCCTGGTTCGCGAGCCCGGCCTCGGCGGGCGTCAACGGCAACGTCGTGCGCGTCTGCGGGCAGAGCCTGCTGGGGGCCTGATGAGGCACGGCGCAAGCTCAGAGGCCCACCGCGGATCGCTGCCGCTGTATGTACGCGCGCCGCCGCGCGATGATCCCCGGCGCCGTCGCTGTCTGCCGTTCGTCCCGGGCGGCGGCGGCGAGATGCCCGAGCTGGCGCTGGCGCTCGCGCGACGTGCGCGTGAACCGCGCGCGCCTCGACCGTACGCCGAGGTGTGCGGTTCGCCTCCCGGCGCGACAGCTGCCCGCGACCTACCCGCACGTGCTCGCCTTCCCGCTGCACATGGCGCTGATGGCCGACGGGCGCTTCCCATTCGGCGCCGTCGGCCTCGTGCACATCGAGAACCGGATCACCCAGCACCGCCCGATCGCCGCCGACGAGCGCTGGACCTGGACGTGCGCGGGACGCCGCCGGCCGAGCCATCCGCGCGGGCGGAGCTTCGCGCTGATCACGAAGGCGCGCGTCGGCGGGGAGCTGGTGTGGGAGAGAGTCAGCACGATGCTGCGCCGCGACGGCGGCCCGTCAAGCGAGTCCGCACTGCAGGAGCCACGCGCCGAACCGGCCATGGTGAAGCTAGCCTACGAGACGCGTCCACGCGGGCGGGATGGACGGCTCTCGGCGCGGATCTCGGCCGCCGCTACGCCGCGGTGTCCGGCGATCGCAACCCGATCCACACTGCACGCGCTGACGGCCAGGCGTTCGGCTTCCCGAGCGCGATCGCACACGGCATGTGGACCAAGGCGCGGGCGCTGGCGGCGCTGGAGCCAGCTGCCCGCCGCGTTCACCGTCGACGTGCGGTTTCGCGGCCCATCGCGCTGCCGGGCACGAGTCGCCTTCACCAGAGGCGCGGAATGGGTGCGCCGACTCGATTTCCGAGCGTCACGCTCGCCGCACGACGGGAGCACCCACCTCAGGAGGCCGTGGCCGCGGCCGGCCACGACGCGCATCTCAGACACGAGGGAACAGCGACGGCATGAGCGCTACCGAGCGCAGCATGGGCTGGGCCTGCGTGCGCTGAACCAGCTCGCCGGCTCGCACCTGCTCGACCGCTGGGCGTGCGCAAGGCGCTCGAGCGGGCCGTCTACCGCGGCACCGCGACGGCTTTCGCACGCGGCCGCGGCAAGCCGCACGTTCACCGCCGCGCAGCAAGCTCAGCCGGCCCGTCAGGCGTCAACGCCGCAGCGGCGACCTGTTCGACCTCACCCCCGACGAGGAGCAGCAGATGCTCCGCGAGGCGGTCGGCGCGTTCGCCGCCGAGCAGGTCCGCCCGGCGGCCCTGGCGGCCGACGCGGCGTGCGCAGCGCCCGCCGAGCTGCTCGCGCAGGCGACCGAGCTCGGGGTCGACGACGCTCGGCGATCCCGGAGGAGCTCGGCGGCGTGATGGCCGAGCGCAGCGCCGTCACGAGCGTGCTCGTCGCCGAGGCGCTCGCCCACGGCGACATGGGCATCGCCTTCGCCGCGCTCGCGCCCGGCGCCGTCGCGACCGCCATCGGCCTGTGGGGCGACGCGGAGCAGCAGGCCGCCTACCTGCCGGCGTTCACCTGCGAGGACCCGCCCGCGGCGGCGCTCGCGCTGCTCGAGCCGCGGCCGCTGTTCGATCCGCTGCGAGCTGCAGACGACCGCGCCGGCGCGGACGGCGGCGGACTGGGTGCTGAGCGGCGTCAAGTCGCTCGTGCCGCGCGCCGCGCGAGGCCGAGCTGTTCGTCATCGCCGCCGACGGCCGAGGGCCTCGGGCCGGCGCTGTTCATCGTCGAGTCCGCGCCAGCGGGCTCTTCAGTCGAGCCCGAACCGGCGATGGGCCTGCGCGCCGCCGCGACCGGCACGGCTGATGCTCGAGGACGTGCGCCTGCCCGCCGGCGCGCTGCTCGGCGAGGGCAGCCGCGACGTCTACGCGGAGTGCGTGCAGCGCGCCCGCATCGCCTGGTGCGCGCTCGCCGTCGGCGCCGCGCAGGCGGTGCTCGACTACGTGATCCCCTACGTCAACGAGCGGGTCGCCTTCGGCGAGCCGATCGCCAACCGCCAGGCCGTCGCGTTCGCGGTCGCCGAACATCGCGATCGAGCTCGAGGGGATGCGGCTGCTCACCTACCGCGCCGCCAGCCGCGCCGACCAGGGCAAGGGCTTCGCCCGCGAGGCCGCGCTCGCGCGCCGGCTGTGCGCCGAGAAGGGCATGCGCGATCGGCTCCGAAGGCGTGCAGCTGCTCGGCGGCCACGGCTACGTCAAGGAGCACCCGGTGGAGCGCTGGTATCGGGATCTGCGAGCGGCGGGCGTGATGGAGGGCGCCCTGCTCGTCTAGAGCGCAACGAGAGCCATGATCAACCTCGAGACACCGAAGAAGTTCAAGCCGCTCGTCGGCCAGGCCCACCAGGTCGCCACCGAGGTGTTCCGCCCGATCTCCCGCAAGTACGACCTCGCCGAGCACGAGTACCCGAAGGAGCTCGACATGCTCGCCGCGCTGATCGACGGCATGAACGAGGGCTCGCGACACGGCGGCGCCGGCGCCGCCGGGCGTGCGGCGCGAGCCACGAGCGCCGGCAGCGCCGAGCAACCGCAACGGCTCGAACCTCTCCACGGTGCTCGGCGTCATCGAGCTCTGCTGGGGCGACGTCGGCCTGCTGCTCTCGATGCCCCGCCAGGGCCTTGGCAACTCCGCGATCGCCTCCGTCGCAACCGAGGAGCAGCTCGAGCGCTATGAGGGCCGCTGGGCGGCGATGGCGATCACCGAGCCCGAGGCCGGCTCGGACTCCGCCGCGATCCGCACCACCGCCGTGCTCGACGGCGACGACTACGTGCTCAACGGCGAGAAGATCTACGTCACCTCCGGCGAGCGCGCCGACCTCGTCGTCGTGTGGGCGACGCTCGACCGCTCGCAAGGGGCGCGCGGCGATCAAGTCGTTCGTCGTCGAACGCTGACAACCCCGGGCTGAAGCTCGAGCGCCTCGAGCACAAGCTCGGCATCCGCGCCTCCGACACCGCCGCGTTTCGCCTGGAGGACTGCCGGGTTCCGCAAGGACGACATGCTCGGCAGCCCCGAGATCGACGCCAAGGCAGGGCTTCGCCGGCGCGATGCAGACGTTCGACAACACCCGGCCGCTCGTCGCCGCGATGGCCGTCGGGCTCACGCGCGCGTGCCTGGAGGAGGCCCGCGAGCAGCTCGAGCGAGGCCGGCGTCGACGGTCGACTACGACCGCCCGCCCTCACCCAGCACGCGGCCGCCGCGCGGCTGCTGGCGATGGAGGCCGACTACGAGGCGGCGCGGCTGCTGACGCTGCAGGCGGCGTGGATGGCGGACAACGCGCAAGCCCAACTCGCTGCAGGCCTCGATGGCCAAGGCGAAGGCCGGCCGCAGCTGCGTCGAGGTCGCGCTCGGCTGCGTCGAGCTCTGCGGCAGCCTCGGCTACGGCGAGAGCGAGCTGCTGGAGAAGTGGGCGCGCGACGCGAAGATCCTCGACATCTTCGAGGGCACCCAGCAGATCCAGCTGCTGATCATCGCCCGGCTGCTGCTCGGCAAGACCTCCGCGGAGCTGCGCTGACTGCGTGGCTCCGCGAGCGCGACGGAACCGACCGGCCGGCCGGCCGCATTGCGCTTTCATGCGCCGCGCGCTTCCTCAACCGAGCTAGTCCCAAGGCTCGTGGATGCCAAGGTCGAAAGGTGGACGTAAGAACGCGAGCTGGCGCTCCTTTGCGTAACAACCGAGTATCCGCATCGGCGCGTCACGACAGCTGGACAAACGGGTCCGGAACAATGCGATGGCCGGTTACACGTCTGTGACCACACGCGGACCCGGATTCGGCTTCGGCACCGGCGTCACAGTGTTTGAAGTTCGGGACAGAGGAAGCAACATCGGCCGCCCGTACCTCGAACACAGCCTGCAGCGCCCTCACGCCGGTGAATTCGGCGGGCACGGTCGACGTGACGAGGACAGTCGCCGGCTTGACAAGCCCGAAGACGCCTACGCATCGCACGTTAAATGTCGAATAGCGCTGAACGTGACCGCTGCCGCGGCGATGCTCGGCGGCGCGCGGTTCAAGCTGGCCGTCCCGATCGCAGCGCGTGAAGGATTGCGTGGAAGTCGCCCGCCTCGCGGGCTCCGGGGGGCAGACGGCGTACCATCAAAAGCGTGCGGCGAGCTGTCGTCCAAGGGTTGGCCCTCACCGCGCTCTCGTGGTGTCTCTGTGGTTCCGCGTTCGCGGCCCGGCCGCAGACCTTCAGGCTGCGCAGGAACATTCCGATGGGCGAACTGCCGGAAGCCTGCACGCTGCACCCGACGGGCAGCCCCTGCGAGAACGCGATGGTTTCCTATCTCGACAGCGCTCGCAGGAAGATCGGACTCGGCCCCTACAAGCTGCCGGCGGATTTCACTCGGCTTGCGCCGGAAATGCAGCTCCTGATTCTCACCGACCTCGACCGAACGAGCTACGGGATAGCCCCGGCAGCGGGTGTCGTGAAAGGGCTCGACGTGGACGCTGCAAAGGCCGTCAAGGTCGAAGACGACCCGCTGGCCACCGGCATCCCGAACGGCGGGATCTGGGGCTACGCGGCCAACTGGGCCGGCGGGTCGGTCAACGTGCTCGAATCGTATTACCTGTGGATGTACGACGACGGCTATCCGGGCACGAACATCGGTTGCACGTCGCCGTCGTCGCCCGGCTGCTGGGATCACCGGCGCGACGTCCTGTTTTCGCTGCATGGCACGACCACGCTGCTCGGCATCGCATCGGGATGGTCACGGCGGCACACTCGCGGGGACGCGATGCTGATCGTCGCCGCGCAGCTCACACATCGTGTGCGCTACGTCTACTCCTGGAAGCAAGCAGTTGCGCGCGGAGCAGGCAGAAACCGGTACAGGCCAGGCGCCGGGCATTAGCCAGCAGTCCACCCGAACCACGGGTCAGGCGAAATGCGGCTTCGCGGGGCGGCTAGTTCGCTCCTACCAGCTCTGACCGTCAAGGTCACGGCCCAACCGGCGGCGACCCCGATGTCGCCGCCGGCCGCTGGCGCTAGCTCTTGTCGAGTTCCTTCTCGGCCGCGTCGAGCTCGCGCTTGAACTCCTTGCTGTCGACGTCGATTTCCTTCTCCACGGTCTTTTCGGCGCGTGTGAGCACCTTGTCGAGCTCCTCTTCCACACGCGACTCGCCGACGACGAAGAGGGAGGCCTGCCCCGCTTCGATCAGGTCGCCGAGCTCCTTGGCGTCATCGCGCGAGAAGCCGCCTTTGAGGTGACCGCCGACGCCGCCGATGATGCCGCCGACGAGCGCTGCCGGAATCACCGCCGGTGCGGCAACGATGCCGATCACGGCACCGACGGCAATGCCTCCCCAGGCGCCGTGCTGCGTCGGCTTCTCGTGCTTGTGGACGTGCACCTTGCCGTCGTCGTCCTTGGTCACCAGGGCCACGTCGTAGGTTCCGACGAGCTTGGCGGCGTGAAGTTCGAGCAACGCGTCGTAGTCGGCCTCTGCTCCGGCGAGGTCCGGGTAGGTCGCTACGTAGATGAAGACTGGCCTGTCGCTCATATGGTTCCCCTTCGTTTTCGGCTGTCTGTTCCGCGCCACGCCGTCGGCGCGGCGGCATAGAGCATCGAGCCTAGTCGGGGGCGCTCAAAAGCCGCATCCGTAATTGGCCGAGAGCCAGAGCGATCCGGCCGCGGTCACTGGCGGCGCAAGGCGCCCGACAGCCCGATCAGGTGCTGTCCGGGCTTGGGCGTCGCGGACGCGCCGGCGACGAGAACGCTGAGGCTCTCGCCGGGCGTCGAGATGAACATCGGCAGGGAAACGGCGCGATCGCCGGTGGGGTCCGCCGATGCCGTCGATCCAACGACTTCCGCCCCCGCTTCGAGACTCGCGAGGAGCGCAGAATGCGTGGCGGCTGCGTCGAACAGCACGGGCGTGCGCGTGAAGAAGTCCGACGTGTCACGCCCTGCGGCGGAGAGCTGGAAGACGCGGTCGGGTCCGAAGAAGCCCGCGAGGTCGGCGGAGATCATCGCGTTGAGCGCGTCATCGTCGCTCACCGCGAGCGCGTAGTAGAGCTCGTCGAGATCCGACGGCAACGCGCCCGAGGCGTCGTCGAGCAGGTCACCGCGGTAGACAAGCAGTCCCTCGGTTTCGCAGGCATCCGCGTCCGCCTCGATCGTCGTCCATAGGCAGACATAGATGCCCTCCCGCTTGAGCGCGCGAGCAATCGATCGCGCGACCCTGCTGGCGCCGATGAGCAGCACGCCTCCCGGTCCAACGCTCGAAACTCCCAGCGCACGGGACACCGGTCCCCCGCTCAGGCCGTATATCAGCGCGGTGGCCGCGATCACGACGAACGTGATCGGGATCAGCTTCTGCGACCCGCCGCCGACTCCGGCCCGGCTGAGGCCGAGTGCGAAGGTCGAAGACGTTGCGGCCGCGACGATGCCGCGCGGCGCCATCCACGCGACGAACGCACGCTCACGAGTTCTCAGCTCCGATCCGAGCGTCGACAGGAAAACGGCCAGTGGCCGTCCGAGCAGCACGAGCAGCGCAATGAAGGCGATGCTCACCCAGCCGATCGCGACGATCTGGTGCGGCGAGACGCGCGCCGAGAGGATGATGAACAACATTCCGATCAGGAACGTCGTGAGCGTCGCGAAGCCGGCGCGCCAGTCCTTCATCAGCTTGGCGCGCTGGATCAGCAACCCGCGCGGTTCGCCGACGCCGCGCGGCGGGCGGTTGGCGAGCATCGCGCCGATCACGAGCCCGGTGATCAGCCCCGTGTCGGCGTGCAGCAGATCTGCACAGACGACGCCGGCGACCACGAACATCAACGTCCCGGGCACGACCTGGGAGGGTTCGGGATCGAACCATTGCAGCCAGGCCAAGACGAGGGCTCCTCCCAGCACGCCGAATCCGGCGCCGATCGCCGTCGCGAGCAGGAACTTGGCGACCTCGCTGCCCGCCGTCGCATGGCCCGCGATGACCGCGTTGAAGGCGACGACACCTAGCGTCGCGCCGAGGGGGTCCGCGAAGGTGCCCTCCCACATCAGAACCGAGTCGACGTTCGCCGACGGCCGGATGAAGCGCAGCAGCGGGCCGACCACGGTCGGCCCGGAGACCACGAGCACCGCACCGAGAATCAGGGCCACCTCCCAGGACAGGCCGAAGAGGAAGTACGCCCCGATCCCGGCTACCGCCCACGTCGTCAGGATGCCGACGCTCAGCAGCATCCGAACGACGCGACGATTCCCGCTGACGAACCGGCGAAAATCGAGGTCAAGGCCGGCGTTGAACAGGATGATCCCGACCGCGACCGAGACAATCGCCGAGATCAGGTTCTCGCCGAGCAGCGCATTCGGGTTCAGCGCGCCGATCGCCCCGGCACCGAACCCGAGGGCCAGCAGCACCAGGATCGACGGGAGCCGAATGGGCTTCGCGATGATCGGCGACGCGGCCGCCAGAACCGCGATCAAGCCCAGCTCGAACAGTGTTCGCGAACTCGACAGCATCGCGACCACGGTCACGCCCGGGCACCTTCACGCGCACAGCCCTGGCCGGTGCGGCGATCGCGGCACTGAGGCGGTCGATCGCCTCCCGGCCCGCGGCCAAGGGCCGTCCGCGCCGGAGCGTGCGACGCATCCATCGCTAGGCGGAAATCATCTCGGGTCTACTGTTCCAGCGCCGTGACGGCCCCGGGGGCATGGGCGTTGACCATCTCGCCGTCCGGCCCGGAACGCTGGGTCAACGCGACGCGACCCAGCCGGCCCTCGAGCAGGCCGCCGATCGATCTCACGTTGCCTGCCGTATCGAGCATTTCCTGCTCCGTGACGCCCCACGCGTAGAGATTGCGGATCGCCTCGGCGTTCTGGCCGCCCTCGTGGAAGTCATAGGTTTCCGGGCAGACCTTCGTTCCGCCCAGGTTGCCGTCGACGACGATGCAGTACGGACGCAACGACAACTCGTCCTCGGCCAGTTGCACTCCGACGATCCTGAGCGTGTAATCGCCGGGATCGACGACCGAGACCGGTAGCGCGTCGAACGCTTCTTGCTGCTCTTTGTCCATCGTGGGCCTCGTCAGTCGTCGAAGATGCCGTCAGGCGGGACCGCAAGCCTAACCTGCACGGCTCACGGCAGAGCAGCGCCGCCGTTGCCGGGACGCTCAGCGACCCGCTAGGGCTCGCCCCACTGGCCGTCGCCGTGGTCGCGGGCCGGGCTGTCGCCGTAGAACTCGCGTGCGAGTGCGAGGAGCTCGCCCTCGGTGAGGTTCTCGCTGTCGGACTCGATCGAGCCGACGATGCGTTTCAACAGCGCAGGGTCGTGCTCGGTCAGATACTGCGTGAACTTCAACATCCCATTGCTGTGGCCCTTGCCGTTCCCGACGATCAAAATCGCGCTTGCCGGCCGAATCGCGTCGGCGAGCTGCGCGTACCACGATTTCTCGATCTCGCCGTACCAACCGTCGGGGTTGTTCGCCTTGTGGTGCATCGTGTGCAGGCGGCCCGTCGGATCCTCGGGGATGATCCGCGTCGGGGCACTGCCCGCGGAGTCGGTCGGATAGATGTCGGCGCCGTGATAGCCGATGACCAGGATCGCGTGTCCGCTGGGCGGCTGAGCGTCAGGTGCTGAAGCGACGGGCTCGCGGCCGCGAAGGGAGTCGGCGGTGATTCCGGATCCCGCAAGCATGCGCCGCAGGTCGACGACCATCTGCTCGTCGATGTCCTTGCCCGTTGGCCGCTCGAGCACCTCGGTCTCGCCGCCGAGGGTCACCTTGAACTTGCCGTTGCGCTCCTCCGAGACCTCGCCGGCGGACTCCAGCAGCGAGATCACATTGCGCCACTCGATGTTCCCGCTTGCCGGGTGGGAGAGGATCGCGAGCGCGGTACGGCGCTCGTGGCTGCCGAGATGAGTGCCTTCCGGACCGGTCACGGCGAGGAGTATCGCACCATCGATCGCGCGGTCCTCGCGGCGATCGGGCTCGCGCGTCGCATCGGTCGGCTCCAATCGCAGCATCCTGGGTTCGGCGATCGGCAGGACGTCGCCCTGCAGGAGCGGCGCGCGGCTTCGTTCCCGGAGCCCGGTTGGGGCGGTCCGTGCCCTAGCGGATCGTGACCGGCACGGGCCGCGAGGCGATGCCGTTGGCGACCACTTCGAGGGTCGCTTCGCCGGCTGGTGTCGTCTTCGGCAGCGTGAACTCGGTCGAGGAGGCCGCGCCGGGGGCGACCGACACCGAAGACCAGTTGCTGGTCCGCGCGTAGGTGACTTCGCCGCCGACGTCGCTGGTGATGCGCACCAGCGGGAAGTTGGTCGCGTCCTGGACATCATCGCCGTACGCGGCACCCTGGTCCAGGCCGGCGAGCTGGTAGCCGGACAGGCTCGCGGTCTTGCCCGGCGTGAGGCTCGTCGTGGTCAGGGACGCGATCACCGGCGCCCATTCCGGGTTCGGTGTGCCGCCGGCGGTGTAGAGCTCCATCTTGTTGCTGCCGTCGTCGAACAGCACCTGGCCGTTCGGCAGATCGAGCATCCGCGTGTAGTACGTCGAGTCGTATTCGGCGTTCGGGACGTCGGCAACGGGACTCAGCTTGCGCGTCGTCGCGTTGTAGAGCTCGAAAGCAAGCGGGCTCGAGTACACGCAGGGGCTGACGTCGAACAGCACGTTTCCGTCGGGCAGCGTTGCGCCCGGCCCGTCGGCGCTGTCGTACTGCAGGCCTTCGATCGTCGGGATCGCGGGGCCCTTGACCCAGCGTTTGGAGGCGTATTCGTAGAGGGCCGTCGCGGCGGGCTTGTGGGTCGCACACGCTTCGGGCGGCGATTCGCTGCTCGTGCCGGCTCCGACCGCGAGCGTATTCCCGCCTGGCATCTCGACCTGGGGTCCGATCTCGACCTCGGGGCTGTTGACCGGGGAGGTCACGGTGTTCCCCGCCGGGCTCCAGGTGAGGCTCGAGGGAGTGAAGAGCTCGGTGGTCGGCGTCAGCCAAGTGTCGACCGTGAGCAGCTGTCCGCTGGGCTCGAGCGTCCAGCCCTCCTCATCGTTCGGGTCGTTCTTTTCCTGGCCCGGCACGGCCGTCCAAGTCAGACCGGACGCGTTGAACAGCGCGAACGCGGTGCTCAGCGACCCGCTCGTCAAGGTGCAGCTCTGGCAGGCCTGGGCGAGCATGAACGTGCCGTTCGCCAGCACGTCGCTCTGGGCGTCGCCGATGCTTGTCCAGCCGGGCGGCGGCGAGACCTTCTTCCAGCTGTTGGTCGCGGGGTTGAAGATCGCGCCCTTGTTGGTCCAGACGCCTTCGGGACTACCTTCGTTGTACTCGCCGCCCTCGACGATCATCCGCCCGTCGGGCAGGATCGCCGAGCCGAAGTAGAGCGGCGAATATCCACGCGGCATCGGGGCAAGTTCGCTCCACGTGCCGTCGGCGTAGCTGCCCCGCGCGTCGGGCGTGAGCCGGTACCACGCCGACGGAGCGCCCGATTCCGGCTCGTCGTGGACCAGGACCGTGCCGTCGCTGGCAAGCAGCATCGTGCCGGGCGTGAACTGCGGCGCGTGTTTGAGTTTCACCCAGGGGGTCGTTTCGTTGGCCTGCACGGCGGCGGCGCGCGGCAGCTTCGAGGGCGGTGCGTGCCAGTAGGGCGGGTCGGCCTGGAACGGCCCGGCCGGCAGCCCGCTGAGGTTCGCACTCGCGGCCCAGGCGCCGCCGGCGAGCGCGAGAAGGCCGGCAAGCGATGCGATCAGCGCAAGCAGTGGGCGGAGTCCGCGTCCCAACATCGCCCGACCTTAGATTTTAATGCGCGCCGAGGTCAAGCCCGAGGTGCGTGGAGCCTCGCGAGCTTCGCTACGCGGCGCTCACGCCGTCCTTCGGCGCGGGCGACTGCACGAACCAGGCGAGTAGCAGCACGACCCCGGCGGTCACGAGAATCCACCCGAGGAACAGCAGCACCGTCGCCGTCGAGTGGCTCAGGCTTCCGGTCCATGCGACGCACGGATTGGCAGCCCGGGTCGAGAGCGCGAACTCGTGGCGCGCACACTCTCGTGCTTGCTGCGAAGCGAAGTAGAGCAGCGCGATCCCGGCGAGGAGCGATGGAACTGCGACCAGGACGCGGCGCACGCCGCGCACGATACAACCGGTGCCCCGCGCGCCCGAAGCGAGCCGCGGGCGCGCGCCCACGCCGCAAGCCACGGTTCTCGTTTGCGATACGGGGCGGGCGCGGCTAGCCTCGGTTGGTGGCCCTCCGCCTCATCGCAATGGTGTCGGGGCTGCTGGCGTTGGTCGCTGCGCTGGGTTTTTCCACCACCGCGCAAGCGTCGTCGCGCCACCGCGCGCCGCACAGACCGACACCAGTCGCCTCACTCGCGCCGCCGATTCCCGCCGGCGCCGTGCGCTGGTACGTCAGGCCGGCGGCCGCGCCGCTGTCGATTGCCGCGGAGAACGCCCAGACCGGCACGAACGCCTGGCGGCTGCCCGGCGGCGGCTTCGCCGGCCGCCGGCGCGGCGCGATCGATGCCTACGTCTCCAACCAGGCCCCGCTGCCCGGAGAACGCCTGAACGTCTACGTGAACGCCCCGGGCGCCGCTGTCGTGAAGCTGCGCATCTTCAGGATCGGCTGGTACGGGGGCACCGGCGGCCGGCTGGAGCTCGCTTCGGGGCCGCTTGCGCTCGTCGCCCAGCCGGGGTGCGAGCACTCGATTGTCTCCGGGCTCACCGAATGCGACTGGCACTCGACGCTGTCGATCGTCCTGCCGCGCTACCTGCCGAGCGGTGTCTACCTCGTGCGCGCCAACGCGAGTGACGGCGCGCAGACCGACGCGATGTTCATCCTGCGGCCGGCCACGCCCCCGGCGATCCTCGTCCAGATTCCCGTCGCGACGTACGAGGCCTACAACTTCTGGGGCGGCGATTCCCTCTATCCGGACGGCAGCCTCGTCAGCGGGGCAGGCGGCGGTACGCAGGGCTATGAGGTCTCGCTCGACCGGCCGTACGAAACTGAAACGGGGGCCGGAGAATTTCTCAAGCGCGAGGTGGCCCTCGTGCGTTTCATGGAGCGCCTGGGCTATCCGGTCGGCTACACCGCGGACGTCTCCGTCGCCACCGAACCGTCGCAGGTGCGCGGCGTCCACGTGCTGATCGACTCCGGCCACTCGGAGTATTGGTCCCAGCGCCAGTACGAAGCCTTCATGCAGGCACGCGAACACGGCACGAGCCTGCTGTTCATCAGCTCGAACACGATGGGCTGGCGGGTGCGCTACTCGCCCGCGGGCCCCGACTCGAGCGAGCGCGGGCGCCCCGGCCACATCATCACCTCGTACAAGCAGGGCGAAGCGCGCGACCCCGACACCGACGAACCTACCGGGCTGTTCCCCCTCGGTGGCGCTCCGCTGGCCGGCAGCGCGCCGGACGGCTGCATCACGCCGCGCACGAGTCCGGTCGGCCAGCCGGACTACATCTACTTCGGCTGGCGCCCCAATCGGCAGCTCAAGCCCCGATGGCTGTTCGCCGGCAGCGGGCTCAGCGCCCGCAGCGTGATCGCCGGCATCTCCGGCTACGAGCTCGACCAGCGCTCGCCGTTCACGCCGCCGGGCACGCAGGTGATCGGCGAAAGTGTCGGGGCACGTTGCCGCGCGGTGACGCATACCGGCGAAGTCGCGGAAACCACACTGTTCACGGCGCCTTCCGGTGCGCTGGTCTTCGCGACCGGCACGATGGGCTGGCTCTACGGGCTCGAACCGATCCCGGGCGCCGCGGCGAACATGCGCCCCACGCGCAGCGCCGCCGTCGTGCGCATGACCGAGAACGTCCTGGCGCGCGCCCTGGCCGACAGCCGGCGCGTGTTCGCCGCGCGCCGCGCCGCAGCTAGGGCCGCAGCGCGCTACGCGCGGCGGCGATCGCCTCGCTGACGTCGGCCTCGAGACCTTTGAGGTGCTCGCCGGCCTCTTCGATGCTCTTGACGGCCTTCGTGTGGTTCGCGCGGATCTGGGCCGCCTTGCGGACGGCGTTCGTGGCATTGGTCAGCGCGGCCTCGACCGCCTCGAGGTCGGCGCCCTCTTCCTCGGGACGCGCGCTGCGCTGGACGACCCAGCGCGCCCACATGAGCGCGAGTCGTAGGGCCGCGGTGTCGCCTTCGTCGGGGTCGAACACGGCGATCGCCTGGTTGTCGTGGTGCTGGAAAGGGATGCGCCCGGGGGCCTGGTCCTGCGTCTTGAAGATCGCGATCCCGGCGCTCGCGTTGCGGTTGGCCATCGAGTCGGTCAGTTCGCGGCGCGTTTCGGGCATCGAGAGTTTGCGGTTCTTGCACTCGATCACGTAGGCGCCGGGGAGCTGCCCGACGTGTCGGGCGCGAGCGTGACCACCTCGTCGCCCTTCTTGGCGCCCGTGGCCCCGGCGGCCGTGCCCGTCGGTTCGGCGAGGTCGCCGAACGGCTCCACGAGATGTGAGACGACCTCGTGCACTGCGTCCTCGAACGCGACGCCCTTCTGGGTCCCGAGCTCGGCCATCTCGGCGCGGACCTCGCTGACGGCGATCTTCTCGGAGATCTCGATCAGTTGACGCTCGAGTTTTTCGTTCTGTTCGCGTTCGACCCGCATGATGTCGTTGCGCACCTTGCCCATCGGGGACTCGCCGTCGGCGGGGTCGATCAGGCGGCGGATCGCGTCGACCTGCTGCAGGCGGGCCTCGCCGAGCACCGACTCCAGGCGCCCGAGCAGGCTCTCCTTGGACGCGGGGTCGAACGTCTTGCCCAGCATCTCGTTCAGGGTCTCGCCGAACGTCGCCACGGTCTTGGCGAGTGTCCCGTCCTCGGCGGTCGCGCGGTCGATCACCTCGCCGACCTTGACGCTCGCCTCGTCGACCTTCTCGCTGACCTCGCTGGTCATCTTCGTGAACGACTCGTGGACCGCGCGCGTGTCGAGCTCACGACCGGCCGCCCCGATGCAGCGCGCTCCGACCTGGAGGGCCTCGTGAATAGCCGCCACGGGCTCGTCGGCATCGCCGACGTGCCGCACGACGACCGGGTCGGTCTCGATCAGCTTGTCGATCACGATGAACTGGTCGGTGACGCTCACGGACTCGCTGGTTGGTTCGGAAGCCGCGCGTGCGGCACTTATCGCCATGGGTTTCTCCTGGTCGGCCGGGGTTTCGAAGATCGGGTCCGTGGTTGGCATCTTGCTGGAGGTCGCGGCGGGGCGGTCTTTCCTGACAGCGTTCAGGCCGTGCCGGCCTGGACGCCGAGCGCGTCGCACGCCGCATCGAGGGTCGAGGCGCGCACGCTGCCGCAGCAGGCCAGCGCGACCTTCGCCGCGGCGATCGCGTCGTCGTCCGCCGCGTGAGCGCGGAACTGGATTCGCAGCGCGTCGCCGAGATCCCCGAGCCGGTAGGAGGCTCGGCCTGGCCAGGCGAGGCGTGCGAGCCGCAGGGTGCAGGCGTAGCGCAGCGGCGTGCGTTCGAAGCTTGCGCCAAGTGAGGCGCGCAGAACGCCGACATCGAACGCGGCGTTGTGCGCGACGAAGGTGCGGCCAGCGAGCAGCGCCTCGACCTCCGGCCAGACCTGCGCGAGCGATGGCGCATCTGCAGTCTGCTGCGGCTCGATGCCGTGGATCTGCGTGTTGAACCACGCGTATTCGTTGCCCGGCGGGCGCACCAGCCAGCTGCGCACCGCGGTCACTGCGCCGTCGTCAACGAGCGCGACCCCGATCGAGCAGGCGCTCGCCCGGGACGCCGTGGCCGTCTCGAAGTCGAGCGCCGCGAACGGCGCCGCGCCGAGCTCCGTGCCGAGCGCCAGATCGTGGGTCAGCGGGCGCAGCCGCGTGTTGAGGGCAACTTTCAGGTCGTGGAGCATGCTCGTCAGGTCGAATCTTCCGGGACGGACCTGACGCCACGAATGGCAAGTCTGTCTGCTGCCGGAACCGCAGGGCCGGTGCACACGCGCGAGCGTGCTTATCGGCGGAGCCGACCCGACCTTGCGACGCGAATCGAGTCTTCGCGGTCCAGCAGTTCGCGGGCAGCGCTGCGCCGCTCGGCCGGCACGGCGCGTGACCAGAACGCCCGCGTTGCGGCGAGCGCGCGGTAGGCGGGTCGCAGTGCGGGCAGCATCCGGCAGGCAAGCACCGCTTGCCGCCTGCGTCCGGCGAGCGCGAGCAGCGCCGGGATCACGTCGGCGCCGCTGACGATCTGCCCGCATCTGAGCAGATGCCACGACGCGAGCGCACGGTCGGCACCGAGCTCTGCGAGCTCAGACCCGAGGTGTCGCTGGATCGTCGACAGCGCGAGCCCGTCGATGCGCGCCGCGATCTGCAGGGCGCCCCAGCAGCAGACGCCGCACGCGCCGTCGACCAACAATGTGGCGCGCGACGCGGGCGCCAAGCGTTCAGGCGCCGATCGTCGTCGCGTCGATCACGAACCGATAGCGCACATCGCTGTTCTGGACCCGGCCGTAGGCGTCGTTGACGGCCCGGGCGTCGATCAGCTCGATCTCCGGGGCGACGTCGTGTTCGGCGCAGAAGTCGAGCATCTCCTGGGTCGCGGGCATCCCGCCGATCGCCGAACCCGCCAGGCGCCGGCGGCCGCCGATCAACATGAACGCGTGGATCATGTCGGGCTTGGACGGCGCTCCGACGGTGACCATCGTCCCGTCCACCTTGAGCAAGCTCAGGTATTTGCCGAGGTCGAGGTTCGCGGAGACGGTGTTGAGGATCAGGTCGAGGCTGCCGCGCAGCTCCTTGAACGTCGCGGGGTCCGACGTCGCGTAATAGCTGCTCGCGCCGAACCGCAGGCCGTCCTCGCGCTTGGCGTCGGTCTGGCTCAGCACCGTCACCTCGGCACCCATCGCTGCGGCGATCTTCACCGCGACGTGTCCGAGACCGCCCATCCCGATGACCGCCACCTTCTTGCCCGGACCTGCGCCCCAGATCTTCAGCGGGTTGTAGGTCGTGATGCCGGCGCAGAGCAGCGGCGCGGCGACGTCGAGCTCGAGCGCATCGGGGATCCGCACGACGAACCGCTCGGTCACGACGATTTCCCGGCTGTAGCCGCCGTAGGTCGGCGCGCCGTCGTAGTCCGTTCCGTTGTACGTCGGTACCGACGGGCCGCTGCAGTACTGCTCCTCGCCCGCCAGGCACTGCTCGCACTCGCCGCACGAGTCGACCATGCAGCCGACGCCGACGCGGTCGCCGACCGCGAACCGCGTCACGTCGGGGCCGACGGCGGTCACGATGCCGGCGATCTCGTGGCCGGGCACCATCGGGAAGATCGAACCGCCCCACTCGTCCTTGGCCTGGTGGATGTCGCTGTGGCAGATGCCGCAGAAGCTGGATCTCGATCTGGACGTCGGCGCCGCGCAGCTCACGGCGCTCGATCGCCGTCGCCTCCAGCGGCGAGCTGGCGCTCGTGCAGTGCAAAGCGGGGGTACTCGTCATCGCTTCCTCCCGGTCGGTGTTGCGCGCCGACGACTCTAACGGCGCGCAGCGTGCCGTAGCGGCCGTTCAGCCGGCCGGGATCTGCTGGGTGATGCAGTGGATGTTGCCGCCGCCGAGCAGGATCTCGCGCGCCGGGACGCCGACGACCTCGCACTCGGGGAAGACGCCTCGCAAGATCGCGGCGGCCTCGTCGTCGTAGCGCTCGTCGAGCAGCGGGATACACGACCCGGCCCGTCGCGATGAGGAAGTTGACGTACGACGCCGCCAGGCGGTCGCCGGCGCGGCGAGGCTGCGTGCCGGCGAATCGCGTCGATCCCGGCCGCCTCCTCGGCGCTGAGCGAAAGCGGCCCGGGGAGGGGAGACGCACGACCTCGAGCGTGCGCCCGCGTGCGTCGGTCGACCGTTCGAGGCGCTCGAGCGTTCTCGAGCGAAATCGCGTGCTGGGGGTCGGAGGCGTCGTCCTCCCAGGTCAGCAGGACCACACCGGGGCGCGCGAAGCAGGCGAGGTTGTCGACGTGCCCGTCGGTCTCGTCGTTGAAGACGCCTCGGCCGAGCCAGATGCACCTTCTCCGCGCCGAGGTACTCGCAGAGATGCGCGCTCGATCTGCTCGCGCGTGAGCTGCGGGTTGCGGTTCGCGGTTGAGCAGGCACTGTTCGGTCGTCATCACCGTGCCCTCACCGTCGACGTGGATCGAGCCGCCCTCGAGCACCAGCGGCGCGCGGTAGCGGTCGGCGCGTTCGATCTCGAGCACCTTGCGCGGCGACGCGCATCGTCGCGATCCCAGGGGAAGTAGAGACCGCCGTCGCAGGCCGCCCCAGGCGTTGAAGTGCCAGTCGACGCCGCGCCGTCGCCGCCGTGCGCCGTCGACGAGGAAGCGTCGGGCCGCATGTCGCGCATCCATGCGTCGTCGGTCGAGATCTCGACGACGCGGATCGACGGCGACGAGCACCGCTCGGCAGTGCTCGAACTGGCGCGTCGGAGACGGCCATCGTGACCGGGTCGGCGAGCGTTGATCGCCTCGGCGACCGCCGCGAAGGCCTGCTGCGCGGGCTTGGCGCCGAGCCGCCAGTTGTCGGGGCGCTCCGGCCAGGCCATCCAGCAGCCGCGCGTGCGGCTCGAACTCGCCGGGCATCCGGAAGCCGTCGGCCGCCGGGCGTCGAGCTCAGCGTGCGGCTCACGCGGTGCCGGTTCCCGGCCGGTGGTGGCGGCGGAAGTGCCGGCCGCGGTGGCTGAGGTCCAGGTGGGCCTCCGGGGTGGTTCATCCGCCAGAGGATTATCTCGCCGGCGGCGAGCGTCACCACGACGATTCCGACCAGCGGACCGGTGTAGTTCCAGTCCTTCGGCGCGTTGGGGATTTCCGGCCACAGGAAGAGCACCACGCCGGCGGCGATGAAGATGCAGGTGATCACGACCATCGCGATCACGACGCCGTTGCCGCCGGGGATCCGGAACGGCCGTGGGCGGTCGGGCTCGCGGTAGCGCAGCACCGCCACCGAGGGGTACATCAACAGATACGGCAGCAGGAAGATCACCGACGAGGCGGCGAAGATCCCGAAGAACAACGAGTTCTGTTCGTTGATGAACAGCGCCGCGACGACCAGCACGACAGTCGAGATGATCCCCGTCGCGACGAGCGCGCCGACCGGCGTGTGGCGCGTGGGGTGTTCGCGGCCGAGGATTTTCGGCAGTTCGCCGTCGGCCGCCGCCTCGACGGCCGAGCGGTTGGCGCCCATCGTCCACGTGGTCATGTTCGTGATGTAGGTGTACAGCGCCGCGATCCCGAGGATGTAGACGATCACCTCGCCGATCCCCTTGCTGCCGAAGATCGCCTTGAACGCTTCGACGAGTCCTTCAACGAGCGTCAGCTTGCTCAGTGACAGCGCGAGCAGGATCCCGACCGTCGCGAACAGGTACAGCGCGGCGATGATGAAGCCGGAGGCAAAGATCGCCTTCGGGATCGACTTCTCGGGCTTCTTGACCTCGCCGGCCATCGACGAGACCAGCTCGAACCCGAGCAGCAGGAAGACGATCACCGGCAAGAAGGTCTTCGCCAGCCCGAACGACGGTACGAAGCTCGAGGCGGTGATGTGATTCGCGGCGCCGTGGCGGATCGCGAAGACGATGCCGCCGACGCCGAGCGCGACGATGATCACGACCTTCAGGATCGCGCCGAGGTCGTTGAAGAACTTGCCGATTTCCAGGCGCATCACGCCGATCCACACGACCAGCCAGACGAGCGCGACCGCGAGCGCGACCTGCCACCACTTGCCCGCGGGCCATTCGGCCAGGCGGGTGTCGAACAGCTGGAAGAAGACCCCGGCGAAGAGCACGAACACCGAAGGCATCCACAACGCGACGTTCACCCAGTACCAGTAGGTCGTGCGAGCCGCCCAGCGGTTGCCAAGCGCGTGGCGGACCCAGACGTAGATCCCGCCCTGCGTGGGGTACGCGGTCGCGAGCTCGGCCGTGATCAGCGCGTAGGGAATCAGGAACAGGACGATCGCGATGATCCACCAGGCGATCGTTTTCGTGCCGATCGCCGCCGACGCGGTAAGCGTTTCGACGACGAGCATCGCGGAGACGGTGAACAGCGTGACGTCGAAGATGCCCATCACGCGACGGCGGGTGATGCGTTCCTCGCCGGCCGCGAGCTCTCCTACGTCGGGGGTATCGGACATCACCACTCCTTGCCTGTCTGCTTCGGGTTGTGGTCCCAGCCCGCCTCGTGGAGGAAGGCGGTGAGCGTGCGCAGGTGCTCCTCGCGCGTCGACTCGTCCGGGCGGGGGACCGTCGGGTACGTCAGCCAGACCAGGATCCCCATCTCTGCGTGAAGCCGGTTCTCGGCCTGCGGGAAGACGATCGAGCGCTCGTTGTCGATCACCTCGTCGGTGACCTCGCCGCCGCGCGTCGCCGGCAGGCAGTGCATGAACAACGCGTGCGCGGGAGCGCGGGCGAACAGCTCGCCGTCGACCTGATAACGGGGCATGAACGCCGAGGTGCGCGCCTGGACCTCGTCCTCCTGGCCATACCACCACCAGACGTCGGTGTAGATGAAGTCGGCCTTGGCGATCGCGTCCTCGACGTCGTCCGTCACGGTGACCTGGCCGCCGCTGGTCTCGCAGTTCGAGCGTGCGACGCTGAGCCACTGCTCGGGCGCCTGATAGTCCGCCGGCGCCGCGTGGATGAAGTGCATGCCGAACTGCGTCGTGATGAACATCAGCGAGCTGCAGACATTGGTCCGATCGCCAACGAACACGACCGTGCAGTCCGCGAGGCTGCGTCCCTCGGGCACGTGCTCGCGCATCGTGAAGATGTCGCAGATCGCCTGAGTCGGGTGGTTGAAGTCGCTCAGGCCGTTGATCACCGGTACTTCGGCGTCGGCCGCCAGGCCGACGACCGTCTCGTGCTTGAGGGTACGTGCCTCGAGCACGTCGACCATCCGCGAAAGCACCTTCGCCGTGTCGTGGAGCGACTCGCGGCCCCCGAGGTGGATCTCGCCGGGCTTGAGGTAGAGACCGTGACCGCCGAGCTTTGTCATCGCGACCTCGAACGAGACGCGCGTGCGGGTCGAGGGCTCTTCGAAGATCATCCCCAGCGAGCGGCTCTTGAGCAGCTCGGGCACCGCGCCCACGCGGTCGGCGTCCTTCAGCACTGCAATGAGGTCCAGGAGCTCCTCGAGCTCGGCGCGGGTGTATTCCTGCGTGTCGATCAGGTGGCGCATCGGCGAGCCGCCTTTCGTCTGCTGTGTGGGAATACGGTTACCTCGCCAGTCAAGCTGCAGCTAGGACCCCTGCCAACTGTGCGAGACCGCAATCCGCAGCGGGTTTTCCCGTAGTCGGCCGCGCCGCCTTAAACAGGAGCGGCGCCCGAAGGCGCCGCTCTCCCCGCGCTCATTGGCTCTGGCCGTCAGCCTTCGTTGTAGTAGGCGACGATCCGGAACGACTTGTCGTTCTTGGCGACCGAAAGGGTCATGTCGTGCGTGCGCACGCCGCCAATCCCCTTGACGAACAGGAAGTAGTCAGATTCCCAGATGTTCGCCGGTCCGGGGAATTCGTGTTCGCGCTGTTCGCCGCCGGTCAGCTTTTCGAACGGCTGACCTGAGACGGTCCTGCACCGCTCGACGTCGCGCCCGCCGCTCGTTTCCGTACCCGGATAACCGCGCTTGACGTTGGTCTGGTGGTGCCCGACGCAGTGGACCATCCCCGGGCCGTACCACTCGAGGTTTTCGTATTCGACTTCAAACTTGATGTTTTCCGAGTGTGCGGCGGCGGACTTCGTGCCTGCCGCGGGGCGCACGTGTGTCCCCGGGGCCGCGATCGCCGTTCCGGCGAATGCGGTAAAGCTCAGCGCCGCGACACAAGCTGTCCCTGCGGCAATTCTCCACTTCATCACTATCTCAGTCCTCCTTGACCGACATGTACGAGACAAGGTCTCGCTGTTCCCTCCTTGGCCCCGATGCAGCGCACCGTAGGCTATGCGTCCAGTTCAGGATGGCATAACTAAAGCCTTACGGCTGCGCGATGCACGATTTCACTCGCTGAGCGCGCCTTCGATCCGGCCGGCCGCGGCCTCGTCGAACGCGCCCCGCTCCTGCGCGAGGACAATGCCCGATCTGTCGAGGAGGACCACAGTGATCGTGCCGGTTCCTGCAAGCCCGAGCGCCGCCGTGACGGTGCGTACGTCGCCGTAGACGGTGAGCGTGCGCGCGCGGGCTGCGTCGCTGCCGACGCCGCGCGCCATACCGCCGTCGATCAGCCGCCGAACGGGCGCGTAGAGGAGCGAAAGCACCGGCAACTCGAAGATGCTCAACCCTTCTGTGCGTCGCTCGAGGTCGAGCATCCATTCCAGCCAGCTGTCGACATCGCGTTGCTGCTCGCGACGAAAGGCGACCGCGAGCAGGCGGAGCCGACCCGGCAGCTCGTCCGGGACGGTGAACCGTTCGCCGGCGAGCGAGCGCCCCTCCAGGCGCGGGAACGAGCGTCGGCCCGTCAGGTCTTCGCTCGCATCGTGTACGGCGTCGTCTGCGCGAGCATCCTGAAGCCGCAGCGCTCAAGGATCGGTGTGCTCTGGTCGTTCAGGTCGGCCTGAAGGAAGCGCGCGCCGCGCTCGCGGGCGGCCTGAGCGCACGCTCGGACCAAGGCGCGAAACACTCCCCGCCCCCGGTGGGCGGGTAGCACCGCGGTGCCCCAGAAGCTTGCGAACTCGCTGCCGGGGTGAAAGCTGAGCCGCGCCGCAGCAACAGCCAGGCCATCCAAGCGCCCGACGAGGGCTGCTGCGTCCGGTGGCGTGGCTGCCAATGCCGCGAGCATCTCACCCAGCATTGCGGGCTCACCCCCGCCGAAGACAGTGTCCTGGACCGCGAGCATTTCGCGCACGCCGGACTCGTCGGTGGCCGGCGCGATCCGCAGTCCCGGTGGCGGCGGCGGTCCAAGCTCGAGCTCGTCGAGCGGTGCGATTGCCAGCGCCTCGGCTTCTCCGGGGACCAGGCCCGCGCGGCCCAGCCGCGCGCCGAGATCGGACGGCGCGTCGTACGAGTAGAGCTTCCACTCCCAATCGCGGCCCAGCCCGGACAGCCGCGCGATGGCCTCGGCGATCGCCGCGTCGGCGCTCGCGTCGTCGAGCGAGGTCCACGTGACCCCGGCCCACGAGTCGTGGACCTCGACCTGGACGCGCCCCGCGAGCAGCGGCGTGCTCGCGCGCTGCGGATGGCGGCGCACCGTCCGATCAAAGAGTGCAAGCAGCTCGCGGTCGTCCACTGCGCCTCAGCCAAGCAGATCGCAGCGGGCAGCGAGCGGGGGGTCGCTGCGCACCGTGGCGCGACAACGTGACATGGGACGCACGCCACCGGCCGCGGAGACCCCCGGGCAGCTCGATCTGTGCATCGCGCAGTTCATCGGCGAAAACGGCGCGGCCGGCGCCGCGGCCATCTCGGGCGCCGTCGGCGTCGACCCGCGCAGGGTCGCGCTGCTGCTGGCCTCGCTTGGCCGCCGGGGTCTGGTCGAGGAGCACCGGCTGCTCGCCGACCGGCCGGCGCTCTACGCCCTCAGCGCCGGGGGCTGGCGGGCCTGCGGCTTCGCGCCGCCGCGCGCACGGCGCCCGGCACCGGGCAATTTCGAACATCTCACGGCCGTCGCCGACACGGCGGCGGCGATGACCGGCCTGGGGTGGCTGGTACTCGGCGAGCGGCGCTACCGCCTGATCGAGCGCACGACGGGAGACCTGATCGGCAGCGTGCCGCTCGGCGAGCGCCTGCACCGACCCGATCTGCTGCTGATCGGCGGATCTCGCGTGATCGCTGTCGAGGTCGAGCTGACGGTCAAGGCGCCACGGCGGCTCGAGCGCATCTGCCGGGGCTTCGCGCGTGCACGGCACCTGGACGGCGTCGTCTACTTCGCCGCGCCACGGCCGGCGCGAGCCGTTCAGCGGGCTGTCGCCGCCGCGGGCGCAGGCGGCGCGGTTCGGGTCTACGCGCTCGCAGAGACCGACGAGCTTCGTCCGCCCGAGCCGTGATCGCACACGCGCTCGGCGACCTGATCCGCGGGGCGATCTACGTTGCGATAGCGGCATTCGCGGTCGCGTTACTCGTCAGGGCACTGGCCCTGCCCTGGTGGCTGCCGTTGCTCATCGCGCTGGTCCTCGTCCCCGGCGCGACGTCGATCCTCGTGGCCGCGGGGGCCGGCGTGATCGCGCGGCGCCGGCGTCTGCGCGACGCGCTGGCAGGCCGCGCGGGCGGCGTCCTCTTCGACCTTCCAGCATGGGCCATGGGGCTGATCTCATCGGCCGGGCGCGGCGATGCCGGGGTCGTGATCGGCCGGGGGCAGGGCCATCGGGTGGCAATTCCCGCGGGCGGCGCTTCGGGCAGCCACACGCTCGTCGTCGGCGCAACGGGCTCGGGAAAGACCGTGACCCAGGCGCTGATCGCCGAGCGCCTGATCGCCGCCGGGCTCGGCGCGATTGCGGTCGACCCGAAGGGGGACGGGGAGCTTCGCGAGCGCCTGGCCGGTGCGGCGGCCGAGCGCGGCGCGCGATTCGTCGAGTGGACTCCCGACGGGCCGACGATCTACAACCCGTATGGCTCTGGGTCACCGGACGAACTTGCCGACAAGGCACTCGCCGGCGAGCACTTCAGCGAGCCGCACTACCTGCGCCAGGCGCAGCGCTATGTAGGCCATGCAGTGCGTGCCCTGCACGCCGCGTCGGTGCCCGTCACGCCGCAGACGCTGCTTGCGAACATGACCCCGGCGCAGCTCGAGCGAACGGCGCGCGATGCGCCGGATGCAGCGGCGCTCAACGCCTACCTCGACGGCCTCACGGAGCGTCAGGAGCGCGAGCTCGCCGGGGTGCGCGACCGCCTCGCGATCGTCGCCGAGGCCGAAGTCGGCCGCTGGCTGGAGCCCGCGGCCGGATTCGAGGAGGTTCAGCTCGAGCAGCTCGCGGCCGAGCGCGCGGTCCTCTACGTGCGACTCGATGCCGACCGGCGGCCGCTCGTCGCGCAGATGCTGGGCGTCGCCTTGACGGTCGACCTCGTCTCGCTGGTCGCGCGCCACCAGGGCTCGCCGCTTCACATGGCGGTGCTGATCGACGAGTTCGCGGCCGTCGCCGCCGAGCCCGTCGTGCGGCTGTTCGCAAGGGGTCGCGCGGCCGGCGTGAGCGTCGTGCTCGGCGCGCAGGAGATCGCCGACCTCCAGGCCGCTGGCAGGCGTCTTGATGCGCAGGTGCTCGGGAACGTCGGCGCGCTGGTGGCCCACCGGCAGAACACGCCGGACTCGGCGGAACTGCTCTCCAGGATGGCCGGGGAGGAGCGCTACTGGCAGCCGACGAGGCACGAAAAGGGGCTGGTGCCCGTCTCCCTGCAGTCGATCTCGCGCCGGCGTGTCGAACGCCGGCGCGTCAGCCCGGACGAACTGCGGGGACTCCCTGTAGGCCGGGCGCTTGTACTAGTCGCCGGCGCAGCCCCGCGGATCGTCGCCGTCCAGCGCCCCTCGGGCTAACCGCGGCCGACGCGCGCGGCTGCACGCCGACGGACCGCTCGGCGCCAAGCTTGGAAGATCGCGTTCGAGAAGCCCCAGCCGTAGCGCAGCGTCGGAGGCTTTTTTGTCTCGCCGTGGAGGCGGTGGACGACGGTGACCGGAATCTCTTCCACCGCGTAGCCGCGGGTCAGCGCCTCGATCAGGAACTCGCTGGTGTGGAACTGCCGCTGGCGGAGGTCAAGGTGGGGCAGCATCGCCGGATCGATGCCGCGATATCCGTTCGAGCAGTCGGTGACCTTGGTTCGCGTGAGGATCGTCACGAGGCGGTTGAAGAACGCGATGCCGAGTTCGCGGGCGAACACGCCCGGCTCACGGTGGCCGAGAACGCGCGAACCCTGTGCGAGCTGGACCCGGCCTTCGAGCACCGGCGCGGCAATCCGGTCGAGGTCCTCGGGAAGGTGCTGTCCGTCGGCGTCCATCGTCACGACGCAGCGGGCGCGGGCGCGAACCATCAGCGCGTAGCCAGCCTTGAGCGCAGCGCCGCCTCCGCGGTTTTCGGGGAGCGTCGCAACGACTGCCCCGCCGGCCAGCCCGTTCGACGTCGTCGCGTCGCGCGAGCCATCATCGATGATCAGCACCACGGCGCTCTCGCCGGCCACGGTGTCGGGGATGCGCGGCAGCAACTCGAGAAGGTTTTCGGCCTCGAAATACGCCGGGACCAGGATCGCCACGCGGCCCTCGAAGATTTCGGCGATCTGCTGCTCGTCGAGTTCCTCGTCACCGCAGCGCACCGGCACCCCGGCGGCTGCACTCATCAGGTCATCTGTCGGTCTGTTGGTCAGCAGCAAGGGTGCTCCGTCATAGGGGGTCGAGTGGGTTCTGCGGCGTTCATCGGGCGAGCCGCATAGTATGCCCGCATGCGTATTCTTATTCTTGGTGGGGACGGCTACCTCGGCTGGCCAACCGCCATGCACTTCTCAAATCGCGGGCACGAGGTCGCAGTCGTCGACAACTTCGCCCGTCGTCGCTGGCACACGGAAATGGGGAGCGACTCGCTCACCCCGATCCGCAGCCTCGAGGAGCGACTTTCAGCTTGGCACGAGGTCACTGGCAAGGAGATTGCGTCGCACGTCGGCGACGTCGCCGACCCGGCGTTCCTCGACGCAGTAATCGCCGACTTCAAGCCTGAGGCCGTCGTCCACTACGCCGAGCAGGCCTCGGCGCCGTTTTCGATGATCGACCTCGAACGCGCGACGGAGACGCAGGTCGTCAACGTCGTCGGCACGCTCAACCTCCTGTTCTCGATGCGCGAACACGTTCCGGACTGCCACCTGGTGAAGCTCGGGACGATGGGCGAGTACGGCACGCCCAACATCGATATCGAGGAGGGCTTCATCGAGATCGAGCACAACGGCCGCAAGGACACACTGCCGTTTCCGAAGCTGCCCGCGTCTCTCTACCACTGTTCGAAGGTCCACGACTCGACGAACATCCATTTCGCGTGCCGCATGTGGGGCACGCGCGCGACGGACCTCAACCAGGGCGTCGTGTACGGGATCGAAACCGAGGAGTCAGCGCTCGACGAGCGGCTGATGGACCGCTTCGACTACGACGAGTTGTTCGGCACGGCCTTGAACCGCTTCTGCGTGCAGGCCGTGATCGGACACCCGCTGACGGTTTACGGGTCCGGCACCCAGACGCGCGGATTCCTGAACATCCGCGACACGATCCAGTGTGTCGATCTCGCGGTGAGCAACCCGGCGGACCGCGGCGAGTTCCGCGTGTTCAACCAGTTCACCGAGCAGTTCAGCGTCGCCGAACTCGCCGAGCAGGTCCAGAAGGCCGGCCAGGCGATCGGCCTCGACGTCGAGATCGAGTCCTACCCGAACCCGCGTGTGGAGATGGAGCACCACTACTACAACGCCGCGCACCAGAAGCTGCTCGACCTCGGGCTCGAGCCCCATCTGCTCGGCGAGGAGCTCGTCACCTCCGTGCTGAAGACGATCGAGAGCTACAAGGACCGGGTGATCCCCGGCGTCATCGAGCCGAAGGTTCTCTGGAACCCGAACAAGGCCGAGGCAGTCGTCGACTGATCAGCCGCTCGGCGGCGGTACCTGCTGACCATTGAGCTGCACCGGGAGCGATCCCGGTGCAGCCCAGACTTCCCAATGCTTCGTGAGCAGCAGGCGCTGCCAGTTCGAAGGAACCGGGCGCCGTTCGCGGTTGGTCAGTTTCGCTTTGCGCAGTTCGCCCCAGGTGAGCGGTGTGGGCTCGACGATCACCTTCGTCTGCGGTTCCTGCGCATCGGTGATCACGTTGAACGGCACGTCGAAGACCCAGGCGAGCTGCGAGTTGTCGACCGCTCCGATCATCGCGATCGTGTGCGCGTGAGCGTTGCTGTTGTCGATCAGGTGGGCGACGGAGCCGACGTCGCGGTTGAAGATCTGTTCGGTGTTGCGGCTGAACGCGACGCTCTTCATCGCCGGCCTGACGCGGATCAGCGTGTGTTCAAGGCTGAACGCGACGAGCAACGCGGCCATCGCGAGCCCGACGGCGAACACGGCGGCCCGCGCGCCACCGCGTTCGCGCAGCAGCAGGCCTGGCACCGCAGTACCAAAGGCCGCGCAGATACCGATCGTCGAGTTGAGCAGCGAGAAGTCTCGCGATGGAAGGTTGAAGTTCGACTTCGCGAGCACGGCGATGCCGACGGCTGACAGCACCAGCAGGGCGAGCAACTTCAGGCCCTGCCGGAACTGGCGCAATCCGATTATCGCCGCCGCGCCGATGGCGGCGAAGATCCAGATCGCGAGCGCGATCTCGTAGTCGAGCGTCTGTTTGATGCCCGCCCAGCCGCGGTGCGCGGTCGCCACGGCGCTCCCCGAGGTGACGTCCTCGGAGTAGAAGAAGTTGCCGAACAGCAGCCCTTCGAGCAGCACCCAGAGCAG
This sequence comes from uncultured Solirubrobacteraceae bacterium, assembly GCA_963699425.1. GTDB lineage: Bacteria > Actinomycetota > Thermoleophilia > Solirubrobacterales > Solirubrobacteraceae > Palsa-744. The sequence goes on from CAVOTS010000003.1 coordinate 99,906, forward strand.
GATCGGGCCGACCGCCAGCGCGAGGATCGGGATCACTCGCCTCGGCGAGAACGGTTTGCCCAGGCGCCACCAGTCATACGCCCCATACGCGAGCAGGAACAGCCAGGCCTCGGGCCGCGTGAGACCAGCGACGATCAGCATTCCCCACGCCCAGCCCCGGCGGCCCTCGAGCTCGAACACGAGCGCCCAGAGCACCGTCGTCGTGTAAGGCGCGTTGTTGTAGGCGATGTCCGCGATCAGGGGCATCGGCATCAGGCCCATCGCGAGGACCAGGGCCAGCAGCGGCGCGGGCTGCGGCGCACCCAGCAGTTCGGTCACCCGCCAGGCCGCGACGCCGGACAGCACCAGCGTCGCCAGCGTGAAGATCATCGTCGCCGTCGGGGCGGAGGAGCCGAACAGCGAGAGCACAGCGCCGACGAGGATCGGAAGCGGCTGGAACGTCCGTTTCTCCAGCAGCGGCAGGTAGTGGTGGGTGAGGTCTCGGCCCCAGTCCAGGAAGGCGTAGGAGTCGTCGGTCAGTGCGCCGGGGTGGATCAGGAACAGAACGACGCCGCCGGCGATCGCCAGGGCCCACAGCCAAGGCCAACGCGGACCGGGCAGCTCGCGCCGCGAGCTGCGTTCCCCGCCAGTGATCTGTGCGCCCAGCCCCCCGCTTGCAGCCATCCGGCGGCCCATCTTTACAGAGCGGGAACCCGTATCGAGCCGCTCGCGCCCGCTCGCTACCTTGACTTCGTGGCTGCTGTCGAGAGTTACTTCACCGATGCGTCGATGATTCGCCGGGTCCAGCGTGAGCGGGTGTTGGCTCTCTCCGGTCAGCGCGCGCTGCTGATGCAGGCCGCGCATCCGCTCGCGGTGGTCGGGCTGCTCGCGCACACCGACTCGCTCGATGAGCCCTACCGTCGGCTCGCCCGCACCGCGCAGATGATGGGCACGATCACCTTCGGGACCCGCGCCGACGCGGACCGTACGACGCGGCGCGTGCGCACGATGCACCGCAGGGTCAAGGGTCGCCTGCCCGAAGCGGTCGGGCCGTACCCGAAGGGCACGCCGTACCGCGCCGACGACCCGGAGCTGCTGCTGTGGATCCTGTTCTCGCTCGTCGACTCCGCGCTCGTTGTCTACCGGCGCTACGTCGGGCCGATCAGCCGCGGCGAGGAGGCTGCCCTGTGGGAGGACTACAAGGTCGTCGGCCGGCTGTTCGGGCTGCGGGTGCGCGACATGCCCGGCGGCCTTGACGAGCTCGACGCATACCGCCACCAGATGCTCACCGGCGACCGGCTGTTCGTCAACGACTGGGCCCGCGAGCGGGCGCGTCAGATCGTGCTCGAGCCCCCGGTGCCGCCGGCCTGGCGGCCGCTGCTGCAGGGTGCGAACTTCATCACGATCGCGCTGCTGCCCGACGCGATCCGCGAGCAGTACGGTTTTTCGCCCTTGCCGCCGGCGATCTTGCGCCGGGCCGTCGTCGACGTGCACGCCGGCTACGCGCGACGTTTCCTCGTGCCCCTGCTGCCCGGTCGGCTGCGGCACGTGCCTGCCGCTCGCGTGGGCTCCTAGACTCAGGGTTCAGGCTTATAGTCTTAGATCACCAGCTCACTGAACAATCGAAAAGGGACTAAATGACGCTTTCACTTGGCGATGAGGCTCCGGACTTCGAGGCTGATACCACCGAGGGCCGGATCAAATTCCACGACTGGATCGGCGACTCGTGGGCCGTCCTGTTCAGTCATCCGAAGGACTTCACCCCAATCTGCACGACCGAGCTCGGCTACATGGCCAAGGCGAAGCCCGAGTTCGACCGCCGCGGCGTGAAGATCATCGGCCTGTCGGTCGATGCTCTCGACAACCACGAGGCGTGGGCGAAGGACATCGAGGAGACCCAGGGCACTGCGCCCAACTACCCGATCATCAGCGACGCCGACTTCAACGTCTCGAAGCTGTACGGGATGCTGCCCGCGGCCACCGAGGGCGACGCCGCGACGCGCACGCCTGCGGACAACCAGACGGTCCGCAACGTGTTCGTGATCGGGCCGGACAAGAAGGTCAAGCTGATCCTCGTCTACCCGATGACGACGGGCCGCAACTTCGACGAGGTGCTGCGGGTGATCGACTCGCTTCAGCTCACGGCCAAGCACCGCGTCGCCACGCCGGTCAACTGGCACAGCGGCGAGGACGTCGTCATCGCCGGCTCGGTCTCCAACGACGAGGCCAAAGAGATCTACCCGGATGGCTGGGAGGAGCCCCGCCCGTACATCCGGATCGTCCCGCAGCCGCAGGACTGATCGTTCCGCCTTTCGCCGCCCGGGCCCGGCCACGCGGCCGGCCCGGGCGCGGCGGCCGAAGCGCTGGTTGACTAGCCAGTCAAGAGGCTGTCCGGTACTCTGTTCTTGTTGCCGAAGTGCCCTCGGGCGCCTCGGTTCTCCGCGTACCCACTTCCAGCCACGTCCGTAAGGAGCACCCGGCATGCCCGCCACCGACGCTTTCGTCTACGACGCGATCCGCACCCCCCGCGGCAAAGGCAAGTCCAACGGCTCGCTGCACACCACAAAGCCCGTCGACCTGGTCGTCGGCCTGATGCACGAGACCCTGATCCGCAACGACAAACTCGACCCCTCGCGCGTCGATGACGTCGTGCTCGGCTGCGTCTCGCCGGTCGGCGACCAGGGCGCCGACATCGCCAAGACCGCCGCGATCAAGGCCGGTCTGCCGGACACGGTCGCCGGCCTGCAGGTCAACCGCTTCTGCGCCTCAGGCCTCGAGGCCGTGAACATTGCGGCCCAGAAGGTCGCCTCGGGCTGGGAGGACCTCGTCTTCGCGGGCGGCGTCGAGTCGATGTCGCGCGTGCCGATGGGTTCCGACGGCGGAGCATGGGCGATGGACCCCGAGACCAACTACGACACCTACTTCATCCCGCAGGGCGTCAGTGCCGACCTGATTGCGACCGTCGAGGGCTTCTCGCGCGAAGACGTCGACGCCTACGCAACGCGCTCTCAGGAACTGGCCGCCAAGGCCTGGGACGAAGGGCGCTTCAAGGAGTCCGTCGTACCGGTGCTCGACATCAACGAAAACGTCCTGCTCGAACAGGACGAGCACATCCGCCGCGGCACGACGGTGGAGTCGCTCGGCGGCCTCAAACCGTCCTTCGAGGCGATCGGCGAGATGGGCGGCTTCGACGCCGTTGCGCTGCAGCGCTACCACTGGGTCGAGAAGATCGGCCACGTCCACACCCCCGGCAACTCGTCGGGCATCGTCGATGGCGCCTCGCTGCTGACGATCGGCAACGAGCGCGTCGGCGACGAGCTCGGCCTCAAGCCACGCGCCCGGATCCTCGCGACGGCGCTCTCCGGCGCCGACCCGACGATCATGCTCACCGGCCCGGCGCCCGCGAGCCGCAAGGCTCTCGAGAAGGCCGGCCTGACGGTCGACGATCTCGACCTCGTCGAGATCAACGAGGCCTTCGCCGCGGTCGTCCTGCGCTTCGTGCGCGACATGGGGCTCGACCTCGACAAGGTCAACGTCAACGGCGGCGCGATCGCGATGGGCCACCCGCTCGGCGCGACCGGGGGAATGATCCTCGGCACGCTTATCGACGAGCTGCACCGCACGGGCGGCCGGTACGGCCTCGCGACGCTCTGCGTCGGCGGGGGCATGGGCATCGCGACCGTCGTCGAGCGCATCTAGCGCCGCCGGTCGCCACGGAAAACCTCTAACAGGAACGGGAACATGAGCGAGACGAGCACGATTCGGTGGGAGCAGGACGACGACGGAGTCGTGATCCTGACCCTCGACGACCCCAACCAGTCGGCGAACACGATGAACGCCGACTACATCGCGTCGATGGGCGCGACGATCGACCGGCTCGAGGCCGAGAAGGGCTCGATCAAGGGCGTTGTGATCACCTCCGGCAAGAAGACGTTCTTCGCCGGCGGCGACCTGCACGACCTGCGTGCCGTGACGCCGGAGCAGGCGGGCGAGTTCGCGGAGGGCATCCGCCACGTCAAGCAGCAGCTGCGCCGGCTCGAGACGCTCGGCGTGCCGGTCGTCGCGGCGATCAACGGCGCCGCGCTCGGCGGGGGGCTCGAGATCTGTCTCGCGACGCACCACCGCGTAGCGCTCGACGACGCCTCGGTGCAGCTCGGCTTCCCCGAGGTCCAGCTCGGCCTGCTCCCCGGCGCCGGCGGCGTCGTGCGGACCGTGCGCATGCTCGGGATCGTCGAAGCGCTGATGCAGCTGCTGCTGCAGGCCCAGCGCCACCGGCCCGCGAAGGCCAAGGAGCTCGGCATCGTCGACGAGATCGTCGCGACGCGCGAGGACCTGATCCCGGCCGCCAAGAAGTGGATCGCCGAGAACCCCGAGGCGAAACAGCCGTGGGACGAGAAGGGCTACAAGATTCCGGGCGGCACGCCTTCGAACCCGAAGCTCGCGCAGAACCTGCCTGCCTTCCCCGCGAACCTGCGCAAGCAGCTCAAGGGCGCGAACTACCCGGCGCCGCACCACATCATGTCCGCCGCGGTCGAGGGCGCGCAGGTCGACTTCGACAGCGCGATCGAGATCGAGGGCCGCTACTTCGTCGACCTCGCCACCGGCCAGGTCGCGAAGAACATGATCCAGGCGTTCTTCTTCGACCTGCAGCGCGCCGGACGGTGACCGCGGGCGGCCCGAGGGGATCGAGACCTTCGACGCCCAAGAAGATGGTCGTGCTCGGCGCCGGGATGATGGGCGCCGCGATCTCCTACGTCTGCGCGAAAGCAGGCATCGAGGTCGTGCTCAAGGATGTCTCGCTCGAGGCCGCCGAAAAGGGCAAGGGCTACTCGGAGAAGCTGCTCGCAAAGGCAGTCGAGCGCGGTCGTACGACGCAGGAGAAGGCAGACGCCCTGCTCGCCCTGATTCACGCCGACCGACGAGCCGCAGCGACGCCGCGGGCGCCGAACTCGTCATCGAGGCGGTCTTCGAGGACCCGGGCGTCAAGCAGCAGGTGTTCGCCGAGATCGAGCCCCACCTCGCGCCCGACGCACTGCTCGGCTCGAACACCTCGACGCTGCCGATCACCGACCTCGCGGAGGACGTCTCGCGGCCCGACGACTTCATCGGGCTGCATTTCTTCAGCCCCGTCGACAAGATGCCGCTGCTGGAGATCATCAAGGGCGAGAAGACCAACGACGAGACGCTCTACCGCGCGCTCGACCTCGCCAAGCAGATCAAGAAGACCCCGATCGTCGTCAACGACAGCCGCGGCTTCTTCACCAGCCGCGTGATCGGAACGTTCATCAACGAGGGCATCGCGATGCTGCTCGAGGGCGTGCCCGCGCCGACGATCGAGCAGGCCTCCTCGCAGGCCGGCTATCCGGCGCCGGTGCTGCAGCTCTCCGACGAGCTGAACCTCAACCTGATGCGCCGCATCCGCAAGGCCGCGCACGACGGCGGTCACGCGCCGCGGGCGGCACGCGGCCGGTCCACGCCGCCGACGAAGTCGATCGACCGGATGCTCGACGAGTACGAACGCGGCGGGCGTCTCGCGGGCAAGGGGTTCTACGAGTACGCAGGACGGCAAGCGCGTCGGACTCTGGCCAGGGCCTGCGCGAAGCATTCCCGCCGGTCGCGGATCCCTCGCAGCTGATCCTCAAGGACCTCGAGGAGCGGATGCTGTTCATCGAGTCGATCGAGACCGTCAAGTGCATGGACGAGGGCGTCATCGAGTCGGTCGCCGACGCGAACATCGGCTCGATCCTCGGCATCGGCTTCCCCGGCTGGACCGGCGGGGTACTGCAGTACATCAACGGCTACGAAGGCGGCCTGGCCGGCTTCGTCGAGCGGGCGCGTGAGCTCGCCGCCGTTATGGCGAGCGCTTCGAGCCGCCCGCATCGCTCGTCGACCAAGGCCGAGCGCGGCGAGAGCTACAGCGACGAAGCCGCACTCGCGACCGCCTGAGAGCCTGTACCGACCCGGCGGCCGCAGGGCCGCCGGGAACGGCGCCGCCCGCGCGGACCGTAGCCTCTCCTTCGCCGGTTAATCGACGTAGGAGGTGGATGGTGAGCGAGCAGCAACCGCCGCAGAACGCGGTCACTCACTCGATGTTCAACAGCGCGGCGAACTTCAGGCCGAAGGCGATTCGCGGTGCTGTCAAGGACGTCGAGGGCTTTAACGCGAAGTTCGCGGTACTGATCACGAACGGAGTCGGGACGATGGCCTGCGCCTACGTCTTCGGGCTGATCGCCTTCATCAGTCTCCCTGAGGTGCTCGTCACCGCGGGCGTCGTTCCGGCGAGCGACGTCCCTCACTTCTTCAAGAACCAGGGCTTGATCATCCTCGTCGCCTGGGTCGCCCAGACGTTCCTGCAGCTCGTCCTGCTGTCGATCATCATCGTCGGCCAGCGCGTACAGAACCTGTCCGCCGAAGCGCGCGCGGAAAAAACCTACCGCGACGCCGAGGAGATCCTCAACCGGCTCGACACGCACACGCAGGGCGGTCTGCGCGAAGTGCTTGACGCGATCCACGCGCTGCCGGGCTCGCCGAAAGATCCCGCCACTGCGGGGAGCTGACGATGGGCTTCGCGATCGCCGTCGCCGGCGAGACCGATCTGGCGCAGTTGCTTGCGCTGATGCGCGCCTACTGCGACTTCTACGAAACGAGCCCGAGCGACGACGCGCTGCTGGCCATCTCACGCGCGCTGCTCCGCGAACCCGAGCGCGAGGGATTCCAGCTGATCGCCCGCGACGACGAGGGCTCGGCGGTCGGGTTCGCGACGGTCTTCTTCACGCTCGAGACGACGGTCGCGGCACGGATCGCCGTGATGAACGACCTGTTCGTAACCCCGGCCGCGCGTGGCGCCGGGCTCGCGGACGAGCTGATCGCCCACTGCGCCCGCCTCGCCCGGGCAGCCGGCGCCCGCAGCCTCGACTGGGTGACGGCCGACGAGAACCTGCGTGCGCAGCGGGTCTACGACCGCGTCGGCGCCGCCGGGGGAGGCTGGAAGAGCTACACGCTCACGCTGCGCTAGCAACATCCTGCAGCCGCCGGAGTTCTCGCGGCTGCTGTCGGGCTACATGCCGTGAGGGCGTTCAGCGGTCCTGGTGCTTGGGCGCCTGGTCCGGCCAGTGGCCGTGGCGGTCAAAGTGTTCGCGGGCCTGCTGCTCGCGCCGGCGTTCGTCGTCACCGCTCGCCCCGATCCGGAACAGGAAGTTGACCAGATAGATCGCCGCGCCCGCGGACACGATCCCCGCGCCGCCGAGCAGGTTGTCTTCGCCGCCGCCGAGCATCAGCACGACGCCGACGACGATCACGACCATCGGCAGCACGTACCGCACACCGAACATCCAAGGTTTCTCCCGCAGCAGCCGCATCACCCTCCAAGCATATGAGTCGGCGCAGGGGGTAGCGTTTGCGGGACATGGATGAGGCCCCTGTACCCGCACTGGCAACGGTCACGATCGCCGACGATCCCGACACCTGGCGCGAGGCCGGGTTCGCCTTCGACGACGGGCGGTGCGCAGTCGGGGCGGCCGAGCTCGTCTTCGAGCAGCCCGACGGACGCCGCGGCCTGATTGGTGTGCAGATCAACGGTCTGGGCGAAGGGGACTGCGACGGTCTGCCCTTCGAAGCTGCCGCGCAGGCGACCCGCCCGGACGCCGGCGAGCACCCCAACGGAATCCTCGCCCTCGACCACCTCGTGGTCTTCTCGCCCGACCTGGACCGGACGATCACCGCGCTCGGGGAGGCAGGACTCGAACTGAGACGGGTCCGCGAGGAGCCGACGCCCGCCGGCGCCCCACGCCAAGCGTTCTTCCGGACCGGCGAGACGATCCTCGAGGTGGTGCAGGAGCCCGACGATGTGGTGGCCGAGCGGGGACGCGAGCGCCCGGCGAAGCTGTGGGGCATGGCATTCGCGGTCCGCGACATGGACGTCGCCGTGGCGCTGCTCGGACCGCGTCTGGGGGCACCGCGGCCGGCCGTGCAGGCGGGGCGCACGATCGCCACCCTGACCCGCGACGCGGCGCTCGCCGTGCCGGTGGCGCTGATCACGGTGCGGGAGCGCTGATGGCCACCCCCGCCCGGCCCGAGTGGCTCGCGGTCGATCGCTACGTCGGCGATGTCTTTGCCCTGCAGGACGCCGCACTCGCGCAAGCGGCGCAGGCCGCGGCGCGCGCGGGGCTGCCCGACATCGCAGTTAGCGCGCCGCAGGGGCGCCTGCTCGAGCTCCTCGCAAGGCTGCGCAGACCGCATCTGATCCTCGAGCTCGGCACGCTCGGCGGCTACAGCACGATCTGCCTGGCGCGGGCACTCGGGGCGGCGGGCGGCTGTTCTCGCTCGAGCTCAGCGAGCACCACGCCGACGTTGCGCGGCAGAGCGTCGCCGCCGCAGGGCTCGGCGAGCTGGTCGAGATTCGCACGACGCCCGCCCTCGAGGGCATCGCGGCCCTTGCCGCAGAGGGACAAGGCCCGTTCGACCTGATCTTCTTCGACGCCGACAAGGCACCGATGGGCGACTACTTCCTTGCCTGCCTGCCGCTCGCCGCCCCCGACGCGCTGCTGATCTTCGACAACACGGTGCGCGGCGGCGGACTCGCCGACGAGGCCAGCAGCGATCCGTCGGTGCTCGGTGTGCGTCGTCTGCACGAGCTGCTTGCCGCCGAGCCGCGCGTGCGCGCGACGACGATCCAGACCGTCGGCGACAAGGGTCACGACGGGCTGACGCTCGCGCTCCTCGGCGGGTAGGCTGCGCGCGCGATGGCGAAAGACCTCAAGCTCGGGCTGAACACCGGATACTGGACCGGCGGGCCGCCTCCCGGCGCCGCCGAATCGATCGCCGAGGCCGAGCGTCTCGGCTTCGACTCGATCTGGACGGCCGAGGCCTACGGCTCGGACTGCCTGACGCCGCTGGCATGGTGGGGCGCGGGCACCGAGCGCGTCAAGCTCGGCACCGCGATCGTCCAGATGTCCGCGCGCCAGCCGGCGGCAACCGCGATGGCGGCCCTGACCCTCGACCATCTCTCGGGCGGCCGCTTCATCCTCGGGCTCGGCGTATCGGGGCCGCAGGTCGTCGAGGGCTGGTACGGCATGCCGTTCGAGAAGCCGCTCGCGAGGACGCGCGAGTACATCGCGATCCTGCGTGATATTTGGGCACGCAAGGGCCCAGTGACGGCGCCCGGCCCGCACTATCCGCTGCCACTGCCGGACGGCACCGGCCTCGGCAAGCCTCTGAAGAGTTCGATCCACCCGCTGCGCGAGGAGATCCCGATCTACCTCGGCGCCGAGGGGCCGAAGAACATCGCGCTGTGCGCGGAGCTTTGTGACGGCTGGCTGGCGCTCTTCTTCGCACCCGAACATCAGGACCTCTACAGCGGCTCGCTCGAAGAGGGCTTCGCGCGCGAGGGCGCGCGGCGCGGCTTCTCGGATTTCGAGGTCGCGGCGACTGTCCCGGTCGTGATCTCAGATGACGTCGAGGTGGCCGCCGACGCGCTGCGCCACTACTACGCGCTCTATTTCGGGGGCATGGGGGCGAAGGGCAAGAACTTCCACGCGAACGTCGCGATCAAAATGGGTTACGAGGCAGAGGTCGACGCGATCACGGATCTCTACCTCGAGGGCAAGAAGGACGAGGCCGCGGCGAAGATCCCGCTCGAACTGATTGAACAGATGTCGCTGATCGGTCCGCCGGCGAAGATCCGCGAGGACCTAGAGGCGTGGCGCGAGTCGATCGTCACGACGCTTCTGGTCTCCGGCGACGCGGCGACCCTTCGGACGATGGCAGAGCTCGTTCTCGGCTGAGCGCCCGCGGACGGAGCATCGCTTCCGAGTACGCCGCGCGCTCGTCGGTGACCCCGCGGGAAGCTAGTCGCCGAAAGCGGCGTATTCGCGCATCGCGATGATCAGCGGCTCGAGCCGGCGGCCGCGAGCGGTGATGCGGTATTCCACACTCGGGGGCCGAGTCGGGAGCACGCGCCTTTCCAGCAGGCCGGCGTCCTCGAGGTCACGCAGACGCTCGGTGAGCATCCGCGGCGAGATCCCTTCGATCGCCTGCGAGAACTCGTTGAAGCGCTCCGCACCATTCATTGCCGCGTAGATGATCGAGATCTGCCATCGGCGCTCGAGGAGGTCCGCCGCGCGGCGGACCTCCATCGGCACCGATTCGCAGTGTCTAGACGTGCGCGACATCGACGGCGGGCTCCAGCGCGAGGTCGAGGACCTCGCGGACCGTCATCACTGGGTGGAACTTCATCTGCTCGCGGACCTCGTCCGGGATCTCGTCGAGGTCGCCGCGGTTGCGCTCCGGCAGGATCACGTCGGTCAGCCCGGCCGCGTGAGCGGCAAGCGCCTTCTGCTTGAGGCCCCCGATCGGCAGCACGCGTCCCTGGAGCGTCACCTCTCCCGTCATGCCGACGGTGTGCTTGACCGCGCGTCCCGTGAGCAACGAGGCAAGTGCGGTGACCATCGTCACACCCGCGCTTGGGCCGTCCTTGGGGATCGCGCCCGCCGGGATGTGCACATGGAACTCACGACCCTCGAAGGCGTGCTCGTCGATGCCGAGCTCCTCGGCGTGCGCTCGCACGTACGACAGTGCGATCTGCGCCGACTCCTTCATCACGTCGCCGAGCTGTCCGGTGAGCACCAGCGAGGCGTTGCCTTTGCCGCCGGTCCGCATCGCGGTCGCCTCAATGAACAGCACGTCGCCGCCCGTGCCGGTCACAGCAAGGCCGGTCGCGACTCCCGGCGTCGCCGTCCGCGCTGCCGACTCCTGGAAGAACTTCTGCCGGCCCAGCGCTTCGCGCACCGTGTCGGTGTCGATCTTCACCGTCTTGCGACGCCGCCGACGTTTGGGTTTCTCGGTTGCCTCGGCGCCGTCGGAGGCAGCGGCGGCATCTTCGGCCGCTGCCGTGACCTCGTCGGCCGCAATCTTGGTCGCGGTCTTGCGCAGCACCGTGCCGAGCTGGCGCTCGAGGCTGCGAACACCCGCCTCGCGCGTGTACTCGCCGATGATCTGGCGCAGCACGTCATCGGAGATCTCGACCTCGTTCTCGCGCAGTCCGTTGCGCTCTCGCTGACGCGGCCACAGGTAGCCCTTCGCGATCGCCAGCTTCTCCTCGGACGTGTAGCCGTCGAAGCTGATGACCTCCATGCGGTCGAGAAGCGGCCCCGGAATCGTGTCCGCGACGTTGGCCGTCGCGATGAACATCACCTTGCTGAGGTCCAGCTCGACGTCGAGGTAGTGGTCGCGGAACGAATGGTTCTGCGCCGGGTCCAGCACCTCGAGCAGCGCTGCGGACGGGTCGCCGCGCCAGTCGGCGCCAACCTTGTCGACCTCATCGAGGAGGATCACCGGGTTCATCGTCTTGGCATCGCGAAGCGCCCGGACAAGCCGCCCCGGCAGTGCACCGATGTAGGTTCTGCGGTGGCCGCGGATCTCGGCCTCATCCCGGACGCCGCCAAGCGACATGCGGACGAACTCCCGCCCGGTGGCTCGCGCAATCGACTCGCCGATCGACGTCTTCCCGGTTCCCGGGGGGCCGATCAGTGTGAGGATCGCGCCGGCCCGCGGGTCGGCCTCGATGTTCCGGTCACTGCGCAGCTTGCGCACCGCGAGGTACTCCGTGATGCGGTCCTTGACGTCCTCGAGTCCGGCGTGGTCGGCGTCGAGTACCTCACGGGCCGCGACCGGATCAAGGCGCTCGTCCGAGTAGGTGCCCCACGGCACTGCGATCAGCCAGTCCAGGTACGTGCGAATCATGCTCGACTCGCCCGTCTGCTCGCCCATGCGCTCGAGCCGTGCCAGCTCTTTTTCGGCCTGCGCACGGACTTCGTCGGGCATCAACGATTCCTCGATCTTCGCGCGGTACTCCTCGGCCACCGAAGACTCGTCTTCGCCTAGCTCCTTACGGATTGACTCCATCTGGCGCCGCAGGAAGTACTCCCGCTGCTGGTTCTCCGCACCCTCCTGGACGTCCTCGCGGATGCGCCGGCGGACCTGCAACTCGGCGAGGCTTTCCTTCTGCAGCTTGACGGCGAGCGCGAGACGCTCGGTGACGTCGAGCGCACGGAGCAACTCGACCTTCTGCTCGTACGTGAGGTTTGGTGAGTAGCCGGCTGAGTCCGCCAGCGTGCCAGGCTCGGCGATCGCGCGCAGAAAGGCAGAGATCCGGCCGTCGTCGCCGCGCAGCTCGAGAATCTCCTCGACGGTCGCGCGGTACTCCGTCTCGAGCTCACGGGTCGCTTTGTCGGTCGGCACCTCATCGGGCCGCTCGTCGATCTCGACGCGCAGCTCGCCTTCGGGGCCGGCTTCTGCTTTGCCGATCAATGCGCGGTGTTCGCCGGAGAGCGCCACTGCGCGCCCGCCGCCAGGCAGGCGGACCTTCTCGGTGACCGCGACGATCGTTCCGACATCTACGTACTCGCCTTCATGGCGCGGCACGAGCACGACGCGCTCGTCCTCGCCGACATCGACGGTCAGGGTGATGCCCATGTTGGGAAAGACGACCGTGTCGTCGAGCGGGATCAGCCGCAGGCGGGGCTTTGCGTTGGGGGAGGGCTGGAGGTCAGGGGACTGTTCAGGCATGCGTACACGCTCCATAGGTACTTACGAAAGTGTAGTTAGTATAGCCGCGCTGCGGCAGCCGTCAAGTGGCTACTCCTCGCGCGGCGGCGGGTCCTCGAAATCCACCGTGACGTGCTCGGAGTGGAGCCGCTCCTCGGTGCGTGCGGCGATCCGCAAGGCGCGCTCGTCAGTTCGCCCGACGTTCTCTTCAAAGAGGCTCCGCGGCCACAAGCGGTTCCTGGAGACCACGTTGAACTCGGCTGAGAAGAGCACCAGTTGGGCGGCGATGTAGAACCACGCCAAGAGCCCGAGGACCACGGCGAATGCGCCGTATAGGGGCGTCGTCCGCTCGAGCGTGTGGGCCAGGTACAGGCCGCCGAGGTGCTGCAGACCCTGGATCAGGATCGTCGCGACCACTACGCCGACGATCACGTCACGCAGCGTGAGCTCCTTCGCCGTGAGCAGTTTGAAGGCGAGCGTGAAGACCACGAGGTTCGAGAGGACGGCGATCAGCTCGCTTGCGACGACCGCTCCAGTCGAGTGGTCGGAGGCTCCGACGAAGCCGGCTGCCGTGGCCGAGACGATCGTGAGCGCGCCGAGCAGCAGCAACATACCGAGGCTCCGCAGGCGCTGCGCGAAGAAGTTGGGTCGTCGCTTGAACGGCACACCCCAGATTCGATTGAACGCGTTCTGCGACGCATTGGTGATCCCCACGCCGGCCAGCAGTGCAAACACGACGCCGATGATCAGCGCCGGCGTCGAACCCTGCAGTCCCTGAATGTGGATCGAGTCGCTGATCAGCGGGACTCTCCCGAGTGCGCCCCTGAGGATCCGTTCCTTCTCCGCCGGATTTCCCTGCAGCACGAACCCGAGCACCGTCACTAGCACGAGTAGCAACGGGAACAACGAAATGAACGCGTAGTAGGCGATCAGCGCTCCGAGTTGGCTCGCCTGATCGTCGAGGAACTTCTTGTAGACGGCGACGACGAACCGGACGCCCTTGACTTCCTGCTGGCGCCGGTCAAATCTCGACAAGCCGTTCATCAGATCCATGGTCGACTCGATACCCCTATGACTCTCCCGCCTTGCCACATCGACTGACAGCTTGACCGCTCGCCCCGTCAGTCCTTCCTAGACAAGCGTGTAGCGTTCTCGGTCATATGCCGAGCAGACGTGTCGATTACCTGTTGATCGGAGGCGGACTCGCGAGCGCCAACTGCGCCCGTTGGCTGCGGGAGTCGGGCAGCGACGGCACGATCTTGCTTGTCGGCCGCGAGCCGGACGCCCCGTACAACCGACCGAACTGCTCGAAGGGATACCTGCGCGGCGTCGAGACACGAGCGGACCCCCTGTTCCGGCCCGACGGGTGGTGGGATGAGCAGGAGGTGGAGCTCCTCACGAAGACGAGCGTGACCGCCTTGGACGTTCAGGCCCTGACCGCGACCCTTTCGACCCGCGAGGAAATCCAGTTTGGGCGGGCCCTGATTGCAACCGGGGCGAACGTGCGCCGCCTGAACGTTCCCGGCGCGGAGTTGGAACAGCTTCACTACCTGCGCACGCTTGGCAACGCCGACGCGATCCGCGAAGGGGTAGCCGATGCCGAGGACGTCGTCCTGATCGGCGGATCCTTTATTGCGTGTGAGGTTGCCGCGAGCCTTACCGCGATGGGGAAGCGCTGCACGCTTGTGATGCAGGAGTCCGTCACCTTGGAGGCGAGGATCGGCGAGCGCGCGGGTAGCTTCATCCAGGACCTGCTCGAATCCCACGGCGTAACGGTCTGCGGCGACGATGGCCTTGAGCGCTTCGAGGGCGATGGCCGCGTGGCGCGCGTCGTGACGACCCGCGGCCGCGAGTTGCCGGCACAGGCAGTCGTGATCGGCGCCGGCGTCGCGCCCGACGTAACACTGGCTCGCCGCGCGGGACTGCAGATCGGGGACCGCGGCGGTGTCAGGTGCGATTCCCGTCTCGAGAGTTCCGTGCCCGGGATCTACGCGGCGGGGGACATCTGCGAATACGAGTCCGTGCTCCACGACGGCCGCCGCGTGAGGCTCGAGCACTGGGACGTCGCGTTCAACCAGGGGCGTGCGGTCGCCGCGAACATGCTGGGTGCCGATGAGCCATACAGCACCGTGCCGTACTTCTTTTCTGTTCTCGCCGAGTGGGGCGAGGTGGAGTCCGTCGGTCCCGTCAGTGAATGGGACGAGGAGGTCGTCCGCGGCTCGTACGACGACGGTTCGTTCACGACCTGGTTCATCAAGGACGGAAAGCTGAACGCGGCCCTCACGTGGGGCCGCTCCGACGACCTCGACCACGCGCGAAGGATGATCGAGAATCCCGAGCCGCTGAGCGACGCGCAGCGAGCCGTTCTCCGCGACGTCGACGCGGACCTCGGGCGCATCGGTGCGTAGGCCGCTCCGGTAGACTCGGCCCCGAAAAGAAGAGTCGTCGGTCGTGAAGGGAAGCCGGTGTGAATCCGGCGCGGACCCGCCACTGTGACCGGGGATGCCGCCGCTGGCGCGTAAGAGCGCACGCCACTGGACCGCGATGGTCTGGGAAGGCGCGGTGAGGCTGCCCGGGAGCCAGGAGACCTGCACCGACGGTAAGCCCACATAGACCCTCGTGGAAAGGGGTTGGCCAGCATGGAGATTCAGCATTTGAGCCCGCGTGCGAAGCGCGCGGCACTAGCGGTAGCCGTGGTCGCGGTATTGGCGTCAGTCGGGCCGCCGGCAGCGGGCGCGTCCCACCGGTCTCGGCAGACGACCGTTCAGGTGATGGTTGTCGGCCGCGGCGGCAAGGTCCTCGTTCCGGCGACCAGCGTCACGCTCTCGACGCGGTCCGCGGTGTCGGTTCCGGTCGCCGGGAAGGCCTGTCGTGTCGACTCGCACACCCCGCTCGCCGCGCTGCAGGCGCTCGCCCGAACCGCACCAGGGCGTCGGCTGCGCCCGGCCATCAAGGAATTCAAGGAGTTCGGGCCCTGCGCCGCCGGCGCGTTCGTCAGTGCGCTCAGCGGCGAGGAGGAATCCGCGACGGAATACTGGTGGCTGGAGGTCAACGACAAGTTCGCCGCGAGCGGAGCGGGGAACCCGGCGGAAAACAGGCTGCGCGCGGACAACCGGGTGCTCTTCTATCTCGGAGGCGAAGGGCTGACGACCCTCGACTTCGCCCGCGTGCCGGTGCGCGTGAAGTCCTCGACGAACTTCCGCGTCCGGGTGCTCGCATACGGCTCATCCGGGAAAGCGACCGCGGCCACAGGCGCGACTGTCCGTCTGGGCAAATCGATTGCGGTCACGAATGGCAGCGGTGAGGTCGAGATCACCGTCCCGTCGCGCCCCGGTGAGTATCGGCTCCACGCGACGCTTCCCGGGGACGTGCCGGCATTCGAACGGCTGATCCACGTGACGCGCGGCTGACGAAGCACATGGGCGCGATTCGAGGAGCGGTAGTCGCCGTCGCGGCAGCGGGACTGCTCTCGGGCTGCGGCCTCGGTGCCGGGGCCGCGCCGCAGGGCGTGAAGTTGACCGTCACGCGTGAATTCGGGTCCGTGGAAGTGCACCACAGCGGCGCATTGCAGGTTCGCGGTCAAGAGACGGCGATGAGTCTGCTGATGCGCAACTACGCGGTCCAGACGCAATTCGGCGGCGGCTTCGTCCAGAGCATCGACGGCCTCTCGGGCGGGACGCATGACGGTGCGCCCGTCGCCTGGTTCTACTTCGTCAACGGAATCGAGGCACCCAAGGGCGCCGCGGCGACGACAGTCCCTGCGGGAAGCCGCGTCTGGTGGGATCTGCGCGACTGGAGCGCGACCGAAAACGTTGCCGCGGTCGTCGGCTCGTTCCCGCAGCCGTTTCTCTCCGGCTACCAGGGCAAGCGGCTTCCCGTCCGCGTGGAATGCACCGCCGAAGCGACTACCGCGTGCGGGACCGTCTCCAGCAAGCTCGAGCACTACGGCGTGCCGGCCGCGATCGGTGGCGTGGCGTCGGGCGAACTGCCGGACACACTGCGTGTGCTCGTCGGCACCGACGCAGCGCTCTCGACAGAAGGGGTGATCCGCTCGCTGGCCGAAGGGCCGCACGCGAGCGGGGTCTACGCGCATCTCTCGGGAGGGACGCTGACGGCGCTGCGGCCATCCGGTGCGCCGGCCACCCAGTTCGGCGCAGGGACGGGGCTGATCGCCGCGGTCAGCCAAGACTTCAACGGTCCGCCGGCTTGGGTCATCACCGGCACCGATCTCGCGGGCGTCGAACGGGCCGCAAACGCGCTCGGTGAATCATCGCTGCGCAACCACTTCGCCGTCGCGGTTCCCGCGGACGGCGGCGTTGTCGCGCTGCCGGAGGTCGGCTGACCGGTGGCCGGCGCCGCGCTTGGCTACGCGCGCCGGGCGACGGCGCTCGGCGCGACCCGCGCGACAGTCGCAGCGGCATATGGCGTCGGCATCGCGGTCGCGGCGCTCTACGTGCAGCACCCGCTGATGCTCGCTTCGCTGCTCACAGCGGTAATCGTGTCCGGGGTCCTCGCAAACTGCTGGCGGGCGATGCTGCTGACGCTGCGATGGACGCTGCTGCCGCTGGTCCTGACGACCGTGGTGATCAACGCGATCGTAAGCCGGGAAGGGCTTACCGTCGTGGCACGGCTCGGCGAATGGGGACCACTCGGGCAGGTCAACGTGACACTCGAGGCGATCGTCTACGGCCTGGTCTATGCGTTGCGGTTGGTGATCGTCGCGCTCGCGTTTGTCCTCGTCTACTGCAGCGCAGACCCCGACGAGCTGCTGCTGGCCAGTCGGCGCCTCGCGCCACGCTCGGCCCTCGCAGCCCTGCTCGGAACCCGGCTGATGCCCGTACTGGCGGCCGACGCGCGCCGGCTGGCCGACGCCCAGCGCTGCCGCTCGCGCCAGCCGTCCAAGAGCCGCGGCCGCGCGCTGGTGGTCCGCGCAGGCGTGCGGGGCGCGATCGACCGCTCCCTGGATGCCGCAGCCGTGCTTGAGATGCGCGGCTTCGGCGACCCGCGGCGGCCGCCCCGCGCACACCATCCCCGTTCACGGCACGACATCGCGTTCATCTTTGCCACTGCGGTGATCCTCGCCGCGGCGATCGTCTCGAACGCGCTGCCCGGCTCTCACTTCTCCGCCTACCCGCTGGTCTCCGTCGCGGTGACGGCGCCGCTCGTGTTGCTTTGCCTCGTGACGGTGACCGCGTCGGTGCTCCCGTTCCTCGACCGCCGGGGGGTGGTTCGGTGACGCTGCTCGAAATCCAGGACCTGTCCTACCGCTACCCCGGCGCAGACCGCGACGCCCTTTCGGGCGTGGGTTTGACTCTCCGGCCCGGCGAGTTCTGCGTCCTGGCCGGACTCTCGGGCTCGGGCAAGTCGACGCTGCTGCGCGCCGCGGCGGGCCTTGTACCGCACTTCCATGGCGGGGAGTTCGGCGGCCGCGTCCAGGTGGCGGGGCTCGACACTCGAACGGCGTCGGTCGGCGCCATCGGAGCGCTGGCGGGCACTGTGCTGCAGGATCCCGAGACGCAGGCAGTGATGGGCGGCGTGCGCGCGGAGATCGCGTTCGGCGTCGAGAACCGCGGCGCCGGGGGCGCGCAGACGGCGCGTGCCGTCGAGGAGACCGCCCTCTCGCTGGGGATCGCGGGCCTGCTCGATCGCCGGCTCGACACCTTGTCGGGCGGCGAGCTGCAGCGCGTCGCGATCGCGGCGGCGTTGGCGCCGCAGCCTTCGCTGCTTCTGCTCGACGAGCCCACCTCGCAACTCGACCCGGTCGCCGGCGACGAGCTGGTGTGGCAGCTGCGCCGTCTGAACGAAGAGACCGACACGGCTGTTCTGCTCGTCGAGCATCGACTCGAGCGCTGTCTGGCCGCGGCGGACCGGGTGGTCGCCCTCGACGGCGGGCGCGTGGTCTGCGACAGCGACCCGGGCGGGTTTCTGGCCTGGGCGGCCGGCGCCTCGCCGCCGCTGTTGACTCCCGGTGCACGGATGTTCTCGCTGGCGGGGTTGGCGCCGCTGCCGGCGTCGGTCAAGCGGGCCCGGCAGCAGCTACGGGGCCGGCCGCGCGCAGCGCGGGGGACGCGCGCCGGCGCGCCGGCCGGTGGCAAGACGGTGCTTCGCGCGCGCGGCGTCTGGCACGAGCTCCAGGACGGGCCGACGCTCCTGCGGGGCGTCGACCTGGACCTGCCGGCCGGGCAGACCGTCGCGCTGATGGGGCGCAACGGGGCTGGCAAGTCAACCCTGCTGCGGCACTTCAGCGGTCTACTCAAGCCGACGCGGGGGAGCGTGAGCGCGCAGGGTCGCGTCGCACTGCTGATGCAGAACCCCGGCGACTACCTGCTGCATGACACCGTCGCCGAGGAGGCCTCCGAGACGGCTCTGGCGGCCGCGGGACTCGCCGCACTGGCGGGGCGCGATGTTCGCGACCTCTCCGGCGGTGAGCGCCAGAGGCTCGCGTTGGCCGTGGTCCTCGACGGCGAGCCGCCGACCGTGATCACTCTCGACGAGCCCACGCGGGGCATGGACGGCGCCGCGAAGTCGCGGCTCGCGACATGGCTACGGCGCCAGGCGGCCGCGGGCTGCGGCGTGATCGTCGCAACGCACGACACGGAGTTCGCCGCGCGCTTCGCCGACCGCGTGGTGCTGCTTGCCGAGGGCGCGGTGATCGCCGACGGCCCGGCCCGCGAGGTTCTCGCGAGCGGACGCTGGTTCTCGACGGAAACTGCGCGGATCCTCGGGCCGGACGCCGGCGCGATCCTGCCTGAGGAAGGTGCCGGACTGTTCGCTGCGCCGGACGGCGAGCCGGTCGCGATCGCGCGATGACCTGGCAGCTCGCGTCACTGATCGTCGTCTGCGGAGCGCTCGCCGCGATCGGCGTCTGGATCGAGCGAAGCCGCCCCGAGCCGCGCCTGATCGCACTGGTCGCGACGCTCGCCGCACTTGCCGCGCTCGGACGCGACGCGTTTGCCGCGGTGCCCGACGTCAAGCCGATCACGGCAATCGTCTTCGTGTGCGGGATGGCGCTGGGCGCCGGACCCGGATTCTCGATCGGGGCGCTCGCGGCGCTGATCTCGAACATGCTGCTCGGCCAAGGCCCCTGGACGCCGTGGCAGATGCTGGCCTGGGGGCTCGCCGGAGTCTGCGGCGCGCTCTTCGCACGTCTCGGCTCCGTCACCCACCGGCGCCTGCTCCTCGCCTGCGGCGCTGCGGGCGCTGCGGCTCTGTTCAACCTCGTGATGGACTTCTACACCTTCACGAGCACCGGCAGCCACACGCTTTCCGCGTTCTGGCTCGTGCTCGCGTCGGCCTCCGTCTTCGACCTGACCCACGTTCTCGCGACGTTCGCGTTCGCGGCGGCGTTCGGGCCCGCGCTGCTGCGGATCCTCGAACGGGCGACGTTGCGCTCGCGTGTGGTCTGGCGGCCGGCGCTCGACGATCGCGCACCGCTTGCACTCCTGCTGGTCGCGCTCGTCGCCGCGGGAGCCCTCACCCCGAGCTCGCATGCCGACACAGCGGTCAGCGGGCCGGCCGCATACCTGCGCAGCTCCCAGAACCGTGACGGGGGCTGGGGAGCGGCCGCCCACGAAGAATCGAGTTCGCTCTACACCGCCTGGGCGCTGATCGGGCTCGCGGCGGCCGGCGAACCGCCGCCCCGGGCGAACGGTGTCGGACCCACGGGCCTGCAGGAGCTCGCGCAGCAGGTCCACAGCCTGCAAAGCGCCGGTGACCTCGAGCGCACGATCCTCGCGCTGAGCGCCGTCGCCGCCAACCCCGAAACCTTTACCCGTCGCCCGCTGGTGCGCGAACTCGAGCGCGACCAGCGCCGCGACGGCTCGACGGAAGAGCTCGTCAACAGCACCGCGTTTGCCGTTCTCGCGCTGCGCGCCGCCGGAGTGCCGGAGCGCTCCGCGCGGATCCGCAATGCGATCGCCTGGCTTGCGCGCCAGCAGCAGCCGAGCGGTGGGTTTGCGTTCTCCGGGCGTGCCGGCGAGGCCGATGTCGACGACACCGCCGCCGTCGCCCAGGCGCTCGCCGCCGGCGGCGGGCTGCGCTCTGCCCGAGCCGCGGCGAGGTCCTTCATCGAACGCGCGCAAAATCGCGACGGCGGGTTCCCCGAGGCCCCCGGCGGACCGTCGAACGCACAGTCGACGGCCTGGGCGGTCCAAGGGCTGGTCGCGACCGGCGCTTCGCCGCGTGCCGTGCGACGTCCCGGTGGCAAGAGCCCAATCGGCTACCTGCGCGCGATGACCGCGGCCGACGGCGCCGTGCGCTACGCCGCGGGCAACGACGCAACACCGGTTTGGGTCACCGGGGAGGCGCTGGCTGCGCTCGCCGAACAGCCTTTTCCGATCCGTCCCGTTGCCGCCGCCGCGCCTGTGCCGGCGCCCGTCAGTGCGCCGCGGAGCGCCGCGGGGGCGCCGGCGGCGCGGTCCCCGGCGCCGAGCGCTCCCGCGGCCGCCGAACACGCTGTCGAACTCGTCGTGCGCGCGACAGTCGAACCCGTGACGCAGCGGATTTCAGAAGGCGTTTAGGGCGCCGCGTAACCTAGGCGGCAATGGCTGTCGGTGCTCACGGCGCACGATTTGCGAGCCACCGCGGAGAAGGGGAGTCCGGCGTCCGCTCGGCGCTGCTCGCTGCCGGGGCTCTGCTTGCCGGGCTGGCCGTCGTGTGGCTTCTCGCGGAGCTCGTGCCGGTCGTCCGGGCGGGCGATGCACGTCTGCTCGCCCGCGCCGTCGCGCTGCGCGGTGCCAGCGTCGAAACGTCCTGCGAGCGCCTGCTCAGCACGCTCGAATATCCCTACGCGTTGTTGTGGGGCGCAGCGATCGTTGCCGTCGCGCTGGCGCGCGGGCTGCCGCGCCTGGCGCTGGCCGCGGCCGCGGTGATGATCCTCGCGCCCGCGAGCGCCGATCTGCTCAAGCCGATCCTCGCGCACGCGCATGATCGTGCCGGGTCGACACGGGTGGGCGCAGCGTCGTGGCCCAGCGGCCACGCCGCGGCGTCGATGGCGCTCGTCTGCGCCTTGGGCATCGCTGTCCCGCGCCGCGTCCTTCCGTACGTCGTTCTCGGCGGCGGGGTCTATGTCCTGGCAGTCGCCGCTGCGCTGCTGATCCTCGCCTGGCATATGCCGAGCGACGTCGTCGGTGGCTGGCTGCTCGCCGGGCTCTGGACGTCGCTGGCGGTCGCTTCGCTCAGGCTCGCGCGACGGCGCTGGCCCGAACAGCGGCGCTGGTAGCGCGGCGCCTCAGGGCGCCGGTTTGGCCTCGTGCGCGCCCGGCTCCCATAACGGCTCGTTGCCCTGCGCCGTCTCGTTCGCGGCGCGGCTCAGCACGAACAGCAGGTCCGAGAGCCGGTTGAGGTAGCGCACCGTCTCCTGGTTGGTGTCCTGGACCGCGAGCGTGCGCCGCTCCGCCCGTCGGCAGACCGTACGGCAGACGTGCAGCTGTGCGCCCGCCGGTGTGCCACCGGGAATCACGAACGAATGGAGCTTCGGAAGATGCTCGTTGACGTCGTCGATCGCGCGCTCGAGCCACGCCGTGTATTCGGGGCCGACGCGCAGCCGGGCGCGGGCGGTCTCGTCGGCCGGCGGCACGCAGAGATCCGCGCCGACGTCGAGCAGGTCGTTCTGGATCCGCGCGAGCCACTCGTCGAAGCGTGGCGGCATGTTGGGGGCCAGTCGCGCTACGCCGATCGTCGCGTTGAGCTCGTCGACCGTCCCATAGGCCTCGACGCGCGAATCCAGCTTCGAAACGCGGCTTCCGTCGCCGAGGTGCGTGCGCCCGTCGTCGCCGAGCTTCGTGTAGATCCGCGTGAGGTTGACCGTCATGAGCCGAGTCTACGGGATGGCTTCGGCGACGCCGAGGACCTATTCCGGGGCGGCGATCGGATAGGTTCAGGCCGTCAAAGATGCGGATCGGAGTCCCAAAGGAGACCGCCGACGGGGAGCATCGCGTTGCGCTGGTCCCCGAGGTTGTCGCGAAGCTCAAGGCCAAGGGCATTGACGTGCTCGTCGAGGCGGGTGCCGGTGCAGGCGCGCTGATCTCCGACGACGCGTTCCGCGAGGCAGGCGCGGAGATCGCCGACGAGGCAGCCGTCTGGTCGGCAGACGTCGTGGTGACGATCGCCCCGCCTGACGAGCGGCACATTGCGCTGCTCGGCAAAGGTTCGATCCTGATCGGCTTCCTGGCGCCGCTCTCCAGCGGCGCCACGACGCGCGCGCTTGCCGCGGCCGGCGCGACAGCCTTCGCGATGGAGGCTGTGCCGCGAATCTCCCGGGCCCAGTCGATGGACGCGCTGTCCTCGCAGAGCAACGTCGCCGGATACCGCTCGGTGCTGCTCGCCGCAGAGGAGATGGGGCGCTTCTTCCCGATGCTGATGACCGCGGCCGGAACGATCCCGCCGGCGAAGGTACTCGTGCTCGGCGTCGGTGTCGCGGGCCTCCAGGCGCTCGCGACCGCCAAGCGTCTCGGTGCCCGCACGACCGGCTACGACGTGCGACCCGAGGTCGCCGAGCAGGTCGAATCGCTCGGCGCCCAGTGGCTCGACCTGGGCCTCGAGGCCAGCGGCGAGGGCGGCTATGCCCGCGAGCTGACCGAGGAGGAGCGCGCCCGCCAGCAGCAGGCGCTCACCGACGCGACGAAGGGCTTCGACGTCGTGATCACCACGGCGCTCGTCCCGGGGCGCCCGGCGCCCAGGCTCGTGACCGCCGAGGCCGTCGAAGGCATGAAGCCCGGGTCGGTGATCATCGACCTGGCAGGCGAAACCGGCGGCAACTGTGAGCTGACCGAGCCCGGTCAGACCGTCGTGCGCCACGGCGTGAAGATCGTCTCGCCGTTGAACCTGCCGGCCGCGATGCCGGAGCACGCCTCGCAGCTCTTCGCGCGCAACGTGCAGGCGCTGCTTGAGCTGTTCATCGGCGAGGACGGCAACCTCAACCTCGACTTCGACGATGAGATCGTCAGCGGTTCGTGCGTCGTTCGCGACGGCGAGATCGTCAACCCCGGAGCGAAGGCGGCGAGCGAAAAGTGATTCTGGCGAGCGTCCTGACGACCAACCTCGCGATCCTCGTGCTCGCCGGGTTCGTCGGTTTCGTGGTCATCAGCAAGGTTCCGAACACGCTTCACACGCCGCTGATGAGCGGCACCAACGCGATCCACGGGATCGTGATCCTCGGCGGCCTGCTCGTGATCGGCCTCTCCGGGAACGACGTCTTCAACAAGGTGATCCTGGTGATCGCGATCGCCTTCGGGACGATCAACGTGGTCGGTGGATTCCTCGTCACCGACCGGATGCTCGAGATGTTCAAGTCCAAGCCGAAGAGCAAGGACGAGAGCGGAGAGCCGCAGTGATGCTCGCGACCTCGTTCTTGCAGAACGAGAGCTTCCGCGACGTCCTCTACATCATCGCCTTCGCCCTGTTCATCCAGGGCCTGCGCGGGCTGTCCGGCCCGACGACGGCGGTGCGCGGCAACCGCATCGCCGCGGTCGGCATGGCGATCGCGATCATCGCCACGCTGCTCAACCCGCTCGAGGGCAACTGGATCCTGATCGTCGTCGGTGTCGTCATCGGGACCGCCGTGGGCGTCCCGGCGGCGCGCAACGTGAAGATGACCGCGATCCCGCAGATGGTGGCGCTGTTCAACGGCGTCGGCGGCGGCGCGGTGTTCCTGATCGCCTGGGCCGAGTTCCGCCGCTACGGCTCGACCTACGGCAGCCACCACGTCCTGCACGCCGTGCCCTACGCCCTGCCGGGCGGCTCGAGCGGCGTGCTCTTGGCGCATGTCACGTTCCCCGGGCCGCCGACCTACGTCGCGATCTTCTCCGTCTTCGCGGCGATCGTGGGCTCGGTGTCGTTCTGGGGCTCGAACATCGCGTTCGGCAAGCTCCAGGAAATCATCCCCGGGCGACCGATCTCGCTCGGTGCCGCCCAGCAGGTGGTCAACGTGCTGCTGCTCGCGGTTGCGCTCGCGTGTGGCGTCGCCCTGGTCGCGGGCACGCACTCCGAATGGGTCTTCATCGTGATGCTGATCTCCGCCGCGCTGCTCGGCAACGCCGTCGTGCTGCCGATCGGCGGCGCCGACATGCCGGTCGTGATCTCGCTGCTCAACGCGTTCACCGGACTGTCGGCGGCCGCGACCGGAATGGCGCTCGACAACACCGCGCTGATCGTCGCCGGCATGATCGTCGGGGCCTCCGGAACGATCCTGACGAAGTTGATGGCCACGGCGATGAACCGTTCGATCCCCTCGATCATCGCCGGCGGGTTCGGCGGCGGCGCCGAAGTCGCCGGCGAGCCGGCGGCCGGCGGTCATCAGGGCACCGTTCGCTCGACGAGCGCCGCGGACGCGGCGATCCAGCTGGCCTACGCCAGCCGGGTGATGATCGTCCCCGGCTACGGGATGGCGGTCGCGCAGGCTCAGCACGCGGTCCGGGAGCTGACCAAGGAGCTCGAGAAACGGGGGGTGGAAGTCGATTATGCGATCCACCCCGTCGCCGGCCGCATGCCCGGGCACATGAACGTGCTGCTTGCCGAGGCCGACGTCCCGTACGACCAGCTCAAGGAGATGGACGACGCGAATCCGGAGTTCCAGCGCACCGATGTCTCGCTCGTCATCGGCGCGAACGACGTGACGAACCCGGCAGCGAAGAACACGCCGTCCTCGCCGATCTTCGGGATGCCGATCCTCGAGGTCGCCGACAGCCACTCGGTGATCGTGATCAAGCGTTCGATGAACCCGGGATTCGCCGGCATCGAGAACGAGCTCTATTTCGATCCGAAGACGTCGATGCTGTTCGGTGATGCGAAGACCGCGGTGAGCGAAATCACCGCCGAGCTCGGCCAGATCTGACGCGGGCCTCTGCGAGACTGCCCGCGTGATCGACCGCGGACGGGCCCTCGCCGCACTTGCCGAGAACGAGTTCGATGTCGTCGTCGTCGGCGGCGGGATCACCGGTGCGGGAGTCGCGCTCGACGCGGCGTCGCGCGGCTACAGCGTGGCCCTGCTCGAGCGCGCGGACTTCGCGTCGGGAACTTCGAGCCGGTCAAGCAAGCTCGTACACGGTGGCCTGCGCTACCTGCAGAACTTCGATCTCGGCCTCGTCCGCGAGGCGCTGCTCGAGCGGAGCCTGATGGTCAAGCTCGCCCCGCACCTGGTGCGGCCGCTGCCGATGGTCGTGCCGTTCTTCGAGGGTGCCCGGCCCGACCGGATGATGGGCGTCGGACTGAACCTCTACGACGTGATGTCCGTCGACCGCTCGCGGCTGCGGGGCCGACGGGCGCGTCGCGCGGCTGAGGAGAGCGAGAGCGAAGAAGGTCAGGACTGGAGTCCCGCGCGCCACCGGCTGATCCCCGGCGAGGAGGTCGTCGAGCTGCTTCCGGCGCTCGCCGGCCGCGCGCCGACGAGCGGATACCTCTTCTATGACTGCCAAACCGACGATGCGCGCCTGGTGCTCACGGTGCTCCAGGAGGCTGAACGCTTCGGTGCCGTGTTCGCGAACCGGATGACGGTCACCGGCCTGCTCGAAGAGGAAGAGGTGGCGGCCGGGGTGATGGCCCGCGACGTGCGAAGCGGCCAGGAGCTCGCGGTCCGCGCTTCGCACGTGATCAACGCGACGGGCGTCTGGGCCGATGAGCTGCGCCCGCAGGAGCTGCACGACGAGGCCGAGCTGCCTTCGATCCGTCCGAGCCGGGGGACTCACCTGACGTTCGCGCCGCGCGACCTGCCGCTTGTCGCCGGCGCGATCGTTCCCGCGGGCGAGGGCCGCTCGATCTTCGCGCTGCCGTGGCTCGGGCACACGCTCGTCGGGACGACCGACAACGATTACGAGGGGCCACTGGATCACGTGATGCCGGCCGAGAGCGACGTCGACTATCTGCTCGATGCCGTCAACTCGTTCTTCGGAACGGCGCTCGAGCAGCAGGACATCACGGGAGCGTTTGCCGGCGTGCGGCCCCTGATCTCGACGGGGGACCCGCGCAAGTCGGTCGACATCTCCCGCAAGGCCGAGCTATACGAGACCTCCTCCGGGCTGATCACGATCACCGGAGGCAAGCTCACGACGTGGCGCCGGATGGCCAAGATGGCGGTCGACCGGATCGTGCTCCGAGACGGTCGCGACGCGCCGTGTCGTACACAGGAGATCCCGCTCGGGAGGCCGATCGACCCCGACGCCCTGCCGCGTACCGAGGGCGTCGCCGACGCCGCGTACGCCCACCTCGCGGGCCGTTACGGAGCCGACGGCGCTGACGTGCTCGCGCTCGCCGCCGCGCGGCCGGACCTAGCGCGACAGATCGTGCCCGACGCGCCGGACCTGCTTGCCGAGGTCGCGCACGCCGGTAGCGCCGAGATGGCCCAGTCGATCGGTGATGTGCTTCTGCGCCGCACGCGGCTCGCACTGCTCGACGCGCGGACCCTCGTCGGCGCCGAGAGACGGCGCCGTGCGGCGCGTTGCCGACGTGCTCGGCGCCGCTCTTGGCTGGGACGAGGTGCACACGCTCGCGGCGATCGAGGACTATGCGCGCGAGGCGCACGCCGAGGGCCTCGTGCCCCACGCGACCTCAGGATGAGCGGCCCGCTGCTGCTGCGAGCCAGGGGTCTCGAGCTCGACCTCTCCCGGCGTCCGCTGCTGATGGGGATCGTCAACGCGTCCGCCGACTCGTTCAGCGACGGCGGCCTGCACGTCGGCGTCGAGGGGCAGCTTGCGCTCGCCCGCGAGCTCGTCGCGGCCGGCGCGCAGGTCATCGACATCGGCGGCGAGTCGGCCACCACCGGGCGCCCCCCGGTCGACGCTGCGCGCGAGATCGAGATCGTTGCGCCGCTCGTCGAGCGCGTCGCCGCTGAGCTCGACGTGCTGGTGTCGGTCGACACGTACAAGCCGCCCGTGGCGCGGGCCGCAATCGCCGCCGGCGCGCACATCGTCAACGACGTCTCGGGTCTGCGGGACGTGGAGCTGGCCGAGATCTGCGCGCAGACGGGAGCGGCGCTCGTCGTGATGCACACCGCGGCACCGCCCCGCGTGCGCCGTCAGGACGAAGAGCTCTACCGGGACGTGACCGGTGCGGTCGTCGAGTTCCTGCGCGAGCGCATCGCGACGGCGCTGGCGCACGGCGTCGCGCCCGAGCAGCTGATCGTCGACCCGGGTCCCGACTTCGCAAAGACGCCACAGCAGACGATCCGCCTGCTGGCCGAACTGGAGCGCCTGGGCGAGTTCGAGCGGCCGATCATGCTGGCGATCTCGCGCAAGGACTTCATCGGCGCGCTGACGGGCCGCGCGCCGCGCGAGCGCGGCGCCGGGACGCTCGCGGCGCTCGAGCACGGTTTGCGGCACGGCGGGCGGATCTTCCGCCTGCATGACGTGGCAGCAGCGGCCGACTACCTGAAGGTGCGCGATGCGCTCGAGTCCGGTGGTGAGGGCCTCGAAGGTCTGCGGCTTGAGGACGCTGTGCGCCACGAGCCGCGCGCCGACGGCTGACGCGCGCCGGTCAGGGGGCGCCGCGCAGATGATCTCCGCGCCGCGCTAGGGTCTTCTCCAACAGGAGGGTGCCCGTCGCCGCAGACGCGACGGGACGCCAACCGCCCTGCCCACGAAGAAAGGTAAGTGACATGTCAGTACTCGAGCGTTCCGAGCTCGAAGCGAGTCCGCTCGCCGACCTCCACGAGATTGCAAGCGAGGCCGGAATCGACGGCTTCCGCCGGATGCGCAAGGCCGATCTGGTCAACGCGATCCTCGGCGAAAGTGGACCCCCGGCGGAGGCCGAGCCGAAGCCCAAGGCCAAGCCGAAGCCCAAACCGAGGAAGAAAGCCGAGCGCGGCGAGCGCAAGTCGGCCGACGAGGACGCCTCCTCCGACGCGGCCGGCGAGACCGAGGAGCGCCGCCCGCGGCGGCGCCGCGCCCGCGGCGAGCGCGAGGAGAAGCAGGAGAGCACCCCGCGCGAGGAGCAGAGCGAGGAGGGCGTCGAGGGGGTCGTCGAGGTGCTGGCCAACGGCTCGGCGTTCCTGCGCGTCGACGGGCCCGAGCCTTCCGACTCCGACGTCTACATCTCGGCCGCCCAGGTCCGCCGCTGCGAACTGGTGAGCGGCGACAAGGTCAGCGGGCCGGTCCGCAAACCGCGTCGGTCCGAGCGCTATCCGTCGCTGGTCCGGATCGACATGATCAACGGTTCGCCTGCCGACGAGGTCTCCGACGGCGTGCGCTACGAGGACCTGCCCGTCGCCTGGCCCAAGGAGCGGATCCCGATCGGCGCGAAGGGCGACTCGACGCTGGAGGCGATCGAGCTCTTGACGCCGTTCGGCGGGGCTCCCGTGCACTTGTCGTCGGCGGCCGCCACAGCGGCAAGAGCGAGACGCTGCGCCGTCTGGCGGCCGCGATCTCGGCGCTCGAGGGCGTCGAGGTCCAGCTCGCCCTCGTCGGGGTGCGCCCCGAGGAGATCGCGGATTACACCGACGCCGGGATCGAGCCCGCCGTGGCGCTGGCGTTCGCCTCGTCCGCGGAGGCACAGACGCAGGCGCTGGAGCGGCTGCTCGACGGCGCGCGGCGCAGCGCGGCACGCGGCGCCGATGTGGTCGTCCTGATCGACACGCTCGACGCTCTCACGGCGCAGGCCGCGCGGCGGGCACTCGCGTCGGGGCGCAACCTGCGGGAGGGTGGGTCGCTCACGGTGATCGCCACGGCGAGCGAGCCGCTCGGGGGCGAGACCACGCTGATCGCGCTGGAGGAGTCGCCGACCGGGGGCGCCGGACAGCCGATCGTCGACCTCGCGCGCAGCGGCACGTTGCGCGTCGAGCTGCTGGTCGGTGACGCGAGCGCGAAAGAGATCGCGAAGGCCCGCGGCAAGGCGGCGCGTTCGCGCTAACGCTCAGCCGCGGTAGGCGACGCGGCCCCAGGAGGGCTCGGGGGCGAGCTGGATCGGTTCGCCCTCGCCGTCCGGGGTGTCGAGCGCCTCGAGCCGCTGGACGTAGGTAAATGTCCCGCTGTCCGGATCGAAGCTGATGTCGAGCTCGCCCTCTTTGACTCGCTGGTCGAGCCACGCGCCGCGGAACACCAGGCGCCGCAGCCAATGCACGAGCGAGCGCTCGGCTGGGCCGACGAGCTCCGGCCAGCAGTCGTTCACGTGCTCGCCGAGCGCCGATGCGGGCTCGGCAATCTCGCCGTTGACCGCAAGGTTGACGAGATCTTCGAGCTCCTCGCCTTCGAGGCGTGCGCCGACGAAGCCCAGCCTTAGTGCGGCCTGCTCGCAGCGCTCGGCGAAGTCGACCTCGTTGAACGTGAAGCGAAGCTCCCCGTATTCAAGGACGAAATGCTCGCCGGAGTCGTAGTTTTCTCTCCGTGTGGTGTCCATCAGGAATCCCGCGGGCGATTGGTCCTCCTGCCCGCGTCGGGATCATATGCCCGGCTCCTTCCCCGGTGTCCCCGGTGAACGCGATTTTGCATCCGGGCCGGGCCAGCCCGGTCTGTAGCCTGCGCTGACGTGGCGAAACTCTCGGAAAGAGGCCTGCGCAAGTCGGTCGGCACGGCAGGCATGTTCGCCACCGCCTACGGCAACGTCGGCTCGTCGATCTACTACGCCCTCGGCCTTGTCGCGGCACACGCCCTGGGCCTCACGCCGCTGGTGTTCCTGTTCGCCGGCGGCCTGTTCGCGCTGACGGCCAAAACCTACGCCGAGGGCGCCTCGATGTTCCCCGAAGCGGGCGGATCCTCGTCGTTCGCCCGTCACGCCTTCAACGACTACGTCTCGTTCTTCGCGGGCTGGGCGCTGAGCCTGGACTACATCCTGACGATCGCGATCTCCGCGTTCTTCGTGCCGCACTACCTCAGCGCGTTCCCGGGCCTGGGGGCGCTCAAGCACAATCCCGACGACATCATCGGCGGCCTCGTCGTGCTCGTCGTGCTCGTCGTGCTCAACATCCGGGGACTCGGCGAGTCGGCGAAGCTCAACCTCGGGCTGGCCGTGCTCGACCTGTGCACGCAGATCCTGCTGGTGATGGTCGGCGTCTTCCTGGTACTCAACCCGAGCCTGCTGATCAACCAGGTCCACATCGGGATCGCGCCGACGTGGAGCGAACTGATCTTCGCGCTGAGCCTCGCGATGCTCGCCTACACCGGCATCGAGACGGTCGCCAACATGGCCGAGGAGTCGCGCGACCCCGGCGTGCAGGTACCCAAGGCCGTGAACCTGGTGGTGATCGCGGTGCTCGCGGTCTATGCCGGGATCTCCGTCGTGGCGCTCTCAGCGCTGCCGGTGATCCACCACGGCGTCGGCTACAACGCGGAGCTCAAACAGAGCTTCCCGCATCCCGGGTACGCCACCGCGCTGGGTCACTACTTCGAAAACGACCCGGTCCTCGGGGTGATCGAACACCTCGGCCTGCACGGCGTGGTGCTGAACGGTGCGCGGTTCTACGTCGGCTTCCTCGCGGCGACGATCCTGTTCATCGCGACGAACGCCGGAATGATCGGGATCTCGCGATTGTCATGGTCGCTGGCCGAGCACCGCCAGCTCCCCAGGCAGTTCGCGAAACTGCACTCCAAGTACCGAACTCCCTGGTTCACGATCGTCTTCTTCTCGATGTTCGCGGCCGTGCTGATCCTCTACGGCAACACCGAAGTGCTCGGGAACCTCTACTCGTTCGGGGCGATGCTCTCGTTCACCACGGCGCACCTGGCGATCATCCGCCTGCGCCAGACCCACCCCGACTACGAGCGCCCGTACAAGGCCCCGTGGAACGTGCGCTTCAAAGGCGCGGAAATCCCGATGACGGCGGTGATCGGCGGGCTCGGGACGTTCGGCGCCTGGATCGCCGTCACCGCGCTGCACAGCGAGGCGCGTGTCGTCGGGATCCCGTGGATGATCATCGGCTGCGTCGGCTACTTCTTCTACCGGCGCAGCAAAGGCCTCTCGGTGACGGCCTCCTACCGGCTGCCACAGCCCGAGCGGCCTGCTGACTTTGCCGAGCTCGACTACCACACCGCGATCGTGCCGATCTTCGGCACCGACATCAGCGCCGACACGCTCGCCGACGCCGCGCGGCTGATCGGCGAGGAAGGCGTCGTGTACGCCGTCTACGTGCTCGTCGTGCCATCACAGCTCTCGCTCGACGCCGGCCTTGAAGAGGAGGAGGCGATCGGCCGCGACGTGCTCGAGAGCGCCCGCCTGCAGGGTAAACGGCGTGGAATCAAGGTCCGCACCGGACTGATCCGCACGCGCAGCGCGGGCTCGTCGCTCGTCGACGAGGCAAATCGCGTCGACGCCGACGTGATCTACTGGTCGACGATCCACGCGCCGAGCGGAGAGCAGGGCATCGGCCCGACCGCGACATACCTGCTGACACACCGGCCCTGCCGCGTGATCATCGAGAGCGAGAGCCACGCCCAGCGCGCGGCGCTCCCGGCCTGAGGCTAGTCCTCGAGCGCCGAGCGCAGCGCGCCCTCGGCGGAGGGGTACTTGAACTCGTAGCCGTTGACGAGCGCCTTGGCGGGCATCACGCGGGCTCCTGTCGTGACGATCTGGGCCATTTCGCCGTACATCGCGCGGATCGCGAAGCCCGGCACCGGGAAGACCGCCGGCCGTCCGAGAACCTTCCCCAGCAGCTTCGAGAAGTCCCGGTTGGTCAGCGGTTCGGGAGCGGTCGCGTTCACCGCGCCGGTCCAGTTCTCACCTTCGGCCGCGGCGACCATGATTCCGACGACGTCATCGGCGTGGATCCAGGGCATGTACTGGGCGCCGCCCGCAACCGGCCCACCGACCCCGGCCTTGAACGGCGGCAGCATCTTGCCGAGCGCGCCGCCGGAAGCGTCGAGCACGACGCCGGTCCTGATCGTCACGACGCGCACACCGAGCTGGCGCGCCGCATTTGCAGCGCTCTCCCACTCGACGCAGACCTCCGCGAGGAAGTCGCGTCCCGGCGGCGCTTCCTCGTCGAGCGGCTCTTCGCCGTGCGGTCCGTAGTAGCCGATCGCCGACGAGCTGACGAGTACCCCCGGACGCGGGTCGGCGGCAGCGATCCCGGCGACGAGGTTGGCGGTCCCGATCGCCCGTGAGTCCCTGATCGCCTGCTTGGCGGAGGCGTTCCAGCGCTGGGCCACGTTCTCGCCGGCGAGGTGGAAAACCGCGTCGGCTCCGGAGATCACCGCCGACGGCGCGGCTTCGGCTAGCGGATCCCATTTCTCCGCCTGCGTGCCGGCGAGCAGCGAGGCGGTGCGCTCCGGGTCACGCGTCAGCGCGGTGACCTGTGCGCCCTGATCCTTGAGGCGGGCGACCAGACGCGAACCGATCAGCCCGCTCGCGCCCGTTACAACGACGCGCCGCAGCGCCATCAACCACTCCCGGCGAGCGCCGCCGCGTCGGCGAGGGCCGTGTCGCGCACCGCCTGGGCGACGACCGGCACCACCGCGCGGTTCAGCGCCGACGGGATGATGTAGTCGTCGCGCAGCTCGCCTTCGCCGACGATGTTCGCGATCGCGCGGGCCGCGGCGAGCTGCATCTCGACCGTGATGTCCCGCACGCGCGAGTCGAGCGCACCCCGGAAGACCCCCGGAAAGCACAGCACGTTGTTGATCTGGTTCGGGTAGTCCGAGCGTCCCGTCGCGATGATCCGCGCGTAACGTGCGGCATCCGACGGATCGATCTCCGGCGTCGGGTTGGCCATCGCGAAAACCATCGCGTCACGGTTCATCCGGGCCAAGGACTCGGGCTCCAGGACGCGAGCGCCGGAGAGCCCGATCACGAGATCCATCCCGTCGATCACGTCTTCCGGGCGCCCTGAGCGCAGGTCGGGGTTGGTCGCCTCCGCGTAGCGGCGCTTGGCGTCGTTCATCGACCCGTCCAGGTAGTCCTCGCGGGTCGTCGAGAGCGCACCCCGCGAGTCGCAGCCGATGAGGTAGCGGATCCCGGCGGCCATCAACATCTCGGTCACGGCGACGCCGGCCGCGCCGACGCCGATCACCAGTACCCGCATCGAGTCGAGCGAACGGCCCGTCAGCTTCGCCGCGTTGAGCACCGCTGCGAGCACGACCACCGCCGTGCCGTGCTGGTCGTCGTGGAAGACCGGGATCTCGAGCTGGTCGCGCAGCTCGCGCTCGATCTCGAAACAGCGCGGGGCGGAGATGTCCTCGAGGTTGATCCCGCCGAACGCCGGGGCGAGCAGCCTGACGGCGTTGATGATCTCCGCCGTGTCGTTGCTGTCGAGCGCGATCGGGAACGCGTCGATGCCGGCGAACTCCTTGAACAGGCAGCACTTGCCCTCCATCACGGGCATCGCGGCCTTGGCGCCGATGTTCCCGAGGCCGAGCACCGCGCTGCCGTCCGTGACGACGGCGACCGTGTTGCGCTTGATCGTGTACTCGTAGGCAAGTTCCGGGTCTTCGGCGATCGCCATGCTGACCCGAGCGACGCCCGGGGTGTAGGTCATCGCCAGGTCATCGCGTGTCGCGAGCGGATACTTGTTGCGCTGTTCGATCTTGCCGCCGAGGTGCACCTCGAGTGTGCGATCGGTCGTCTCGAGGACCGACGCTCCATGGACGGCTTCGATCGCCGCGATGATCCGCGGCCAATGCTCGATGCCCGTTGCGTCGACCGTGAAGTCGCGCAGAATCTGGCCCGCGCCGCCCTCGACGGTCACGACCTCGTCGATCAGCGCGCCGGTCTCGGCGACGGCATTGGACGCCGTGCCGATTGCATCGGTCACGTCGAACTGCACGCGAATCCTCATCCGGTACTGCGCGCTTGTCGTCATCTCGAGACTCCCTGCATAGACCCTAGGGCGGCATCTTATGCGGGTCTGGCGAAAAGCCCGCGGACGCTGCGTGTGGCCCTAGAGTTGCGCGCGTGAGTGCAGTGCAAGGGCGGCGTCTTTTCCTGATCGACGGGCCGAGCCTCGTCTACAGGGCGTTCTTCGCCCTGCCGGAGACGATCGCGACTGCGAACGGCGAGCCGACGAACGCGATCTTCGGCTTCGCTTCGATGCTCGTGAAGATCGCGACCGAGTACGGTCTCGCGCCGACGATCGTCGCCTGGGACGCCGGCACCTCAGGCCGCACGGAGTTGTACCCGGCCTACAAGGCTCAGCGCCAGAGCCGGCCGGACCTGCTCAAGGAGCAATGGCCCGCGATGGAACCGCTCGTCGAGGCGTTCGGCTTTCGCAACGTCCGCGTCGAGGGCTGTGAGGCCGACGACGTCATCGCCTCGCTGACGGCCCGCGCGCTCGCCGCGCAGCCACCCGTCGATGTCACGATCGTGACCGGCGACCGTGACGCGTTCCAGCTGATCGACGAGGCCGGGCACGTAGCGGTGATGGCGACCTCGCGGGGCATCACCGACACCAAGCTCTACGACCGCGCGGCCGTGCTCGACCGCTACGGCATTGCGCCCGAGCTGATCCCCGACTTCTACGGCCTCAAGGGAGACACGTCCGACAACATCCCCGGCGTGCCCGGGATCGGTGAGAAGACAGCCGGCGAGCTGATTTCGCGCTTCGGGACGCTCGAGGCCGTGCTCGACAGCATCGACGAGATAAAAGGCGCCAAGCGCAAAGAGAACCTCGTCGCGCACCGCGCGGACGCGCTGCTGTCCAAGGAGCTCGCGACGATGCAGCGCGACCTCGACGTCGGCGTGGAGATCGACGCAGAGCTCACGCGGACGGCGGACCGTTCGCAGCTGCGCGAGACGCTGCGTCGCTGGGAGCTGCGCGACCCGCTGCGGAGAATCGAACCGCTGCTCGGCGACGACGGCGGTCCTGCGGACGCGGCCCCGCAGGCGCTCGCGGCCGAGCTCACCGAGGGTGCGCTCGCCGATGTCGAGAGTTTTGCGGCGCAGGCGGGCGAGGTCGCGGTGGTTGTGCTGCAGACCGCGCCGCCCGAGGGCGAGCTGTTCGCCGAGGGTCCCGCATGGCGCTTCGCCGTCCACCGCGACGGCGCGGTCCTGGCCGGCAGCTGCGATGGGCCCGAGGAGCTGGTCGCGGCACTCGGCGCGACGCCGGTCGTGGCACACGACGCCAAGTCGCTTCGCCTCGTGCCGCCCGCGCTGGCGTTCGACACGATGCTTGCCGCCTACCTGATCGACCCCGCGCGCCGCGGTTATCCGTTCGCCGAGCTGTGCGAAGAGCGCGATCTCGTGGCCGGCACGGGCGACGCGGTCGCCGACCGGGCAGTACTGCTCGCCGCGCTCGCCGCCGCTCAGCGCGAGCGGCTTTCGAACCTCGGGCTGGCGGGCGTGCTCGACGAGCTCGAGCTGCCTCTGGTGGCGATCCTGCGCGAGATGGAGCTCACCGGTGTGCGCCTGGACGTGCCGCGCCTCGAAGGGATCACCGCGCGAGTCCAGGGCGAGCTGCGCGAACTCGAACTGCAGATCCACGAGCTCGCCGGCGGCGAGTTCCTGATCGGCTCCCCGCAACAGCTCGGCGAGGTGCTCTTCGAGCGTCTCGGGCTGAGCCGCAAGCGGCGCGGCAAGACCGGTTTCTCGACCGACGCGCGGGTGCTGCAGTCGATCCGGCACGAGCATCCGATCGTCGTGTTGATCGAGCGCTGGCGCGAACTCTCGACACTGGTCAAGACCTACCTCGACGTGCTGCCCGGGCTCGTCGACGAGCGCTCCCGGATCCACACAACGTTCCTGCAGGCCGTGGCGCAGACCGGGCGCCTGTCGAGCACCAACCCGAACATGCAGAACGTCCCGATCCGGACCGAGCTCGGCCGCGAGATCCGCGGTTGTTTCACCGCCGAGGAGGGCATGCTGCTGATCTCCTCGGACTACTCGCAGATCGAGCTGCGCGTCCTGGCGAACGTCGCCGAGGAGCCCGCGCTGATGGAGATCTTCGCCCGCGGCGACGACGTGCACTCGGCGACCGCCGCGCGCGTGTTCGGCGTCGCCCCGGACGCGATCGACGCCGGAATGCGCTCGAAGGCGAAGATGATCAACTACGGGATCGTCTACGGGCTATCGGACTTCGGACTCGCGGACCGACTGAACATTCCCCGCGAGGAGGCGAAGGAGTTCATCGACGCATATCTCGAGCGCTTCCCGAAGGTCGCGGAGTTCATGGCCGGGGCGGTCGAGGATGCGCGCCGCGACGGCTACGTAACGACGCTCTGGGGGCGCCGCCGTCCGATCCCGGAGCTGAGCTCGCGCAACTACCAGACGCGGATGCTCGGCGAGCGCCTGGCGGTCAACACCGTGATCCAGGGTACCGCCGCCGACGTCATCAAGGCGGCGATGATCAGCTGCCAGCGGGAGCTCGCGCAGGCGGGCCTGACGACGCGGCTCCTGCTGACGATCCACGACGAGCTGCTGTTCGAAACGCCGCCGCACGAGCGCGACGCGGCAGTCGAGCTCGTCAGACGGGCGATGTGCCTCGTGTGGGGCGAGCGTGAGCCGGCGCTCGAGGTCGACATCGGCGTCGGCAGCGACTGGCTGGAGGCGAAGTGAGCCGCACGCTGGCGATCGGCCTCGTGATCGCCGCCGGCGTGCTGATCGCGATGCAGGCGCCGGTCAACGCGCGACTGGGCCGGCAGATCGGCTCGCTGCAGGCGGCAACCTTCTCGTTCCTGGTCGGCACGATCCTGCTGCTCGCGATCACCGCGTTCAGCGACGGCGGCCTGCCGGCGCTCAGCGGCGCGCAGCATGCGCCTTGGTGGGCACTGATCGGCGGCCTGCTCGGCGCGTTCTACGTCGCCGTCGCCCTGGTGACGGTGCGGACACTAGGGGCGACCGCGCTGACGGCGCTCGTTGTCACCTCGCAGCTCGCGACCGCGGTGCTGATCGATCGGTTCGGGCTCTTCGGGCTCGCCCGCCAGGGGATCGGCGCGACGCGGCTCGTCGGTGTCGCCCTGCTGATCGCCGGGGTCCTGCTGATCGTCCAGCCATGGGCGAGTGTCGGCGGCAAACAGGGCCGCGCCTCGCGGCCTCACCGGCTTGACGCGCAGCGCTAGACGGCGACCCGCGGTGTGATCAGCGGCCCGTGGGGACGTGCACGCGGGCGGCATCCGGGATCGGCCGCACGAACTCGGGTGGCGCGACGCCGAGGTAATGCCGGAAGCCCCACGCGGTGAAGCGGCGGCTGCGCATCGACTTGACCAGCGCCGTTAGCGACCGGCTGGGTGTCAATTGGCCGACCGCCCGTTGCAGCGCCAGCAGCGTCTTGAACTTCGAAGCATGCGAGTCCGAGAACGCGCCGTAGTCGGCGACCGCCTGCTCGACGTACTTGTGGCCTTCGTGCGCGAGGCGCATCTCGCGACCCGCGGCGAGGCCGAAATAGAGCGCCGTGCGGATTCCCTCTGCGGTTAGCGGCAGACAGTGGCCCGCCGAGTCCCCGGCGAAGAACACGCCATCCTCGATCGCGGCGCGCAGCTGGTGAGGGATCCAGTTGCCCTGGAAGCCGGCCGCCGGCATGCCCAGCTCGCCGGCCAGGCGGACCGTCGGCTCCTTGACATGGCGTTCGGGCCAGAAGGACCCGGCGCCGATCCGCAGCTCGTCGCCGGCCGGGAAGTTCCAGGCGTACCCGGCGCGCACGTAAGAGGCGTCGAGCCAAAGTTCCATCTCGCGCGCGCTGCCCCGAGGGTGGACCTCCAGGCCACGCGAGAGCGGCGCGTTCGGCGGCTGAATCGTCGGGCCGTTCGAGAGCACCCGGCGCCAGCCGAGGGCGTCGAGGATCAGCGGCGCGCGAAGCTCACCGCGATCGGTGTGGACCGTGTTGCCGCTGCGGCGCTCGACTGTCGCGGTCTCGAACTCGAGTTCGCCGCCCTGGGCGCGCAACAGCGCACACAGCTCGCGGTAGTCGAACGTCGAGAAGCTCCAAGGGACATGCCAGCGCGTCGAGGTCCATGGCGTGTGCACGAGGATCTCGTCGAAGCTCTGCCGGTGCGCGCCCATCACGTCGAGGGCGCGCAGCCAGTCCGTAGGGATCGCGCACGCCGACGTCTGCCGCTCGCCGACCTCGTAGCGATCGATCATCAGGACGCGCGCGCCGCTTCCCGCGAGTTCGCGCGCAGCCGCCAGCCCGGCGAAACTCGCGCCGCAGATCAGGACATCGCAGTCGCGCTCGAGCGTCGTGCGCTCGGCGCCGCGCTTGGTGGCTCGCAGCGGCATACGTCGCCGACGATGATACGGCTGCGCTAAGGTTCGCCGGTGCAAACTTTGGTTGACCCGGGACAGACAAAGGTAGTTGACGGCTCGAACGGCCTGCTGTTGGAAATCGACGGCAAGATCGTCCCGAACTACGACGCCGCCTTCCGCGACATCCAGGAGGGCGAAGTTGTCACCGGCCACGTCGTGCGCATCGACAAGGACGAGGTCCTCGTCGACATCGGTTACAAGTCCGAGGGCGTGATCCCGGCTGCGGAGCTTTCGATCCGCAAGTCGGTCGATCCCGCGGGCGAGGTCGAGCTCGGCGAGGAGGTCGACGCGATCGTCCTCACGAAGGAGGACCAGGACGGCCGCCTGATCATGTCCAAGAAGCGGGCGCGCTTCGAGAAGGCCTGGCGTCGCGTCGAGGCCGCCGTCGAGTCCGGCGAGCCCGTCACGGGAACGGTCATCGAGGTCGTCAAGGGTGGTCTGATCATCGACCTCGGCGTGCGCGGCTTCCTGCCGGCGTCGCTCGTCGACATCCGTCGCGTTCCGAACCTCGACGAGTACATGGGCGTCGAGATCGAGACCAAGGTCATCGAGCTGAACCGCTCGCGCAACAATGTGGTGCTCTCACGCCGCGCGGTGCTCGAGGAGGAGCGCAAGGAGGTCCGCCAGCAGATTCTCGACAAGCTCGAGCCCGGCGCGATCGTCGAAGGCCAGATCTCGAACATCGTCGACTTCGGGGCGTTCGTCGACCTCGACGGCATCGACGGCCTGATCCACATTTCAGAGCTCTCCTGGTCGCACGTCAACCACCCGAGCGAGATCCTCCAGATCGGGCAGACCGTGAAGGTCAAGGTGCTCGACATCGATCGCGACCGCCAGCGCATCTCGCTGGGTCTCAAGCAGACCCAGGAGGACCCGTGGCAGCGCGTCGTTGAGACCTACAGCGTCGGCGACGAGCTCGCCGGCAAGGTGACGAAGGTCGTCCAGTTCGGCGCATTCGTCGAGATCCTCGACGGCGTCGAGGGCCTCGTACACATCTCCGAGCTCGCGCCCCACCACGTTGAGAGCCCGCGCGAGGTCGTCCACCCGGGCGATGAGATCCGCGTGAAGATCCTCGAGATCGACACCGAGCGTCGGCGCCTCTCGCTGTCCGCCAAGCGGGTCGAGGACCAGGTCC
Source organism: uncultured Solirubrobacteraceae bacterium (assembly GCA_963699425.1). Classification (GTDB taxonomy): domain Bacteria; phylum Actinomycetota; class Thermoleophilia; order Solirubrobacterales; family Solirubrobacteraceae; genus Palsa-744. Next base: position 139,651 of record CAVOTS010000003.1, read on the forward strand.
TGCGGGGCGGCGCGAATCCCGGAGACTCCGAGGGCGAGCCGGCCAGCGATGCTGAGCCGACGATCGAAGCCCAGGCTCCTGCCGAGCCGGCCGCCGAGGCCGTCGAGGCGCCCGACGCGCCCGCCGAGGAGAGCGCCGCCGAGCCGGCCGCCGAGGCCCAGGCTCTGTCGCGCCCGCCGAGGAGAGCGCCAGGCGCCCGCCGAGCCGCCGCCGAGGCCCAGGCTCCTGTCGCGCCCGCCGAGGAGAGCGTCCAGGCGCCCGCCGAGCCGGCCGCCGACGACGCCGCAAACTGACTCCGCCGCCCGGCGAGATGAATGAGGTTCCCTTCGTCGGCTTGACCGGCGGCCTCGGTTCGGGCAAGTCCACAGCGCTCGCGGCACTCGAGCGGCTCGGCGCCGCGACGGCTTCGAGTGACGCGATCGTGCATGAGATCTACGCCGATCCCGCTGTCGTGGACGCCGTCCGTGAGCGCTTCGGCGACGCGGTCGCGCCGGCGGGGACCGTCGACCGCGCGGCACTCGCGCGCGCAGCCTTTGCCTCCGACGAGGGCCGCGACTGGCTCGAGCAGCTGATCTGGCCCCGGGTACGCGAGCGTGTCGCGGCGTGGCTGATCGCCGCGCGCGCCCGCCGGCCCGCGCCGCCGGCCGCGGTCGTCGAGGTGCCGTTGCTGTTCGAGTCCCGGCAGGAGGGCGATCTACGACGCGACGATCGCCGTCGTCGCCGACGAGCAGCTCCGCGACGAGCGGGCACGCTCACGCGGGCACGCAGCCGTCGACGAGCGCGCGGCGCGCCAGCTCTCGCAAGCCGAGAAGGCCTCCTCGGCGACGTACGTCGTGCACAACGACGGCTCGGTCGAGGAGCTGCAGGCGCAGCTGTCGGCCATCCTTGCAAAGCTCAGCGGGTGATTCGAAAACTACCGCTGCTGGCGCTCGGCTTCGCGTTCGCCGTGGTCGTCGCACTCGTGCTCGTGATCGACATGCATCACACGCGAGAAGCCTCGCTACCCCTCGCGGACACCGGGATCATTCGTGCGCAGGCCAGCGAAAAGCACCTCGACCCGGCGTTGATCGCAGCCGTCATCGACGCCGAGTCGCACTTCGAACCGCGACCCTCGAGCGCCGGTGCGCAAGGGCTGATGCAGCTGTTGCCGAGCACCGCCGAATACCTCGCGCACCTCTCCGGGGGGTACGCGTTCCAGGCCGGTGATCTCGCGGCGCCGTCGGTCAACATCGCGTACGGCAGCTACTACCTGCGCTATCTGCTCGACCACTACGGCGGCGACGAGATGCTGGCCCTCGCGGCCTATAACGGCGGTGTCGGCAACGTCGACGACTGGGTGGCGCGCGAACGGGCGCAGGGACGCTCGCTGACGATCGAAGCGATTCCCTATCCCGAGACCCGCGAATACGTGCGCAAGGTCCTCGAAGCACAACAGCAGTACCGCCAGCGCTACGCGGTCCGCGCTCGGCATCTAGCCCCGCGGTGCGCGGCTAGGCTGGCGAAGTGCCCGCATTCAAGCTCGACGAGGAGTTCAGGCCCACCGCCGACCAGCCGGCGGCTATCGAGTCGCTCGCGGCCGGCATCGCGAACGGCGAGCGCTTCCAGACGCTGCTCGGGGCGACGGGCACCGGCAAGACGATGACGATGGCCGGCGTGATCCAGGAGATCCAGCGCCCGACCCTGGTGATCGCCCATAACAAGACGCTGGCGGCCCAGCTCTGCAACGAGTTCAGGACCTTCTTCCCGGACAACGCGGTCGAGTATTTCGTCTCCTACTACGACTACTACCAGCCCGAGGCGTACGTCCCGAGCCGCGACCTCTACATCGAGAAGGACTCCTCGATCAACGAGGAGATCGACCGCCTGCGCCACGCCGCGACGGCCGCCGTGTTCGCCCGCCGCGATGTGATCGTCGTCGCCTCGGTGTAGCTGCATCTACGGGCTCGGCTCGCCCGAAACCTACGAGATGAACATGCAGATCGTGCGCCGCGGCGAGACGATCAATCGCGACGCGCTGCTGCGCGAAACTCGTCACGATCCAGTACTCGCGCAACGACACGGTGCTCTCGCGCGGGACCTTCCGCGTCAAGGGAGACACGCTCGAGGTCTTTCCCGCGTACGCCGAACACGCCTTGCGCGCGACGATGTTCGGCGACGAGGTCGAGCGCCTGCAGGAGTTCGACCCGCTGACCGGCGAGTTGATCGCCGACGACATGGAGCACATCGCGATCTGGCCCGCGACGCACTACAACGTCCGCGAGGAGCTGATCGAGAGCGCGGTGCAGGAGATCGGCCGCGAACTGAACGAGCGCTGCGCCGAGCTCGAGGCCGAAGGCAAGCAGCTCGAGTCCCACCGGCTGCGCCAGCGCACCCAGTACGACATGGAGATGCTGCGCGAGGTCGGCTTCTGCTCGGGGATCGAGAACTACTCGCGGATTCTCGACGCGCGCCCGCCCGGGTCGCGCCCTTACTGCCTGATCGACTATTTCCCGAAGGATTTCGTCTGCTTCCTGGACGAGTCGCACCAGACGGTGCCGCAGGTCGGGGCGATGTACCACGGCGACCGCTCGCGCAAGCAGACGCTCGTCGATTACGGATTCCGCCTGCCGAGCGCGATGGACAACCGCCCGCAGACCTTCGACGAGTTCCTGTCGATCACGCCCCAGCTGGTTTTCGTGTCCGCGACCCCCGGCGAATTCGAGCGCACCAACTCACGCCGGATCGTCGAGCAGATCGTGCGCCCGACGGGGATCGTCGACCCGCTCGTCGAGGTCCGCCAGACGGCCAACCAGGTCGATGACCTGATGAACGAGGTGCGCGCGAGAGTCGAGCGTGACGAGCGCGTGCTCGTCACAACGCTGACGAAGAAGATGAGCGAGGACCTCTCGCAGTACCTGCTCGAGATGGGCTTTCGCACTCGATACCTGCACTCCGAGATCGACACTCTCGAACGGATCCAGATCATCCGCGACCTGCGGCTCGGCGAATACGACGTGCTCGTCGGCGTGAACCTCCTGCGTGAGGGGCTCGACCTGCCCGAGGTTTCGCTGGTGGCGATTCTCGACGCCGACAAGGAGGGCTTCCTGCGCGGCGAGACCTCGCTGATCCAGACGATCGGGCGGGCGGCCCGCAACGTCGACGGGACCGTGCTGATGTACGCCGACAGGGAGACGGCGGCGATGCGCGCGGCGATCGGCGAGACCGAGCGGCGCCGTGCGATCCAGCTCGCGCACAACGCCGAGCACGGGATCACGGCGGCGACGATCGTCAAGGGGATCTCGGACATCGGCGAGTTCCTCCAAGGCGAGTCGAAGGTGCCGAAGGGGCGACGACGGCGCAAGGCGGCCGCCGAGCGCGACGCGATGCCCGCGCATGAGCTCGAGCGGCTCGCGGTCGAGCTCGAGGAGGAGATGCTCGCCGCGGCGGAGGATCTGCGCTTCGAGTACGCCGCCCAGTTGCGGGACGAGCTGCGCGAACTGCGGCGCGACCTCAAGCAGGTTCGCGCAGAGGCACCGAACCAGCTCCGCTGAGGACCGGCGGCGGTACGCTGCCAAGCAAGATGTTGCGCGTTCAGAAGCTGTTCGCGGTGGCCTTGGCCGCCGGTGCGGCCGCGACGGTCCCGGCCGTCTCCCAGGCGAGCACCGACCGCAACAGCTGTCTCAGCCAGGGCCAGGGTGTCAACCACTACGCGTTGGTCCGAGAGCGGGCCCGGCTGCGGGCCCGCCCGCCGGTGATCGGCTGTGTTCCGGCCGGCGTGAAGGTGCTCGGCGCGCGGATCGACTGGGGCGACGGCACGAGCACCCCGGTGGCCGTCGAAGAACGCGCCCAGGCCGCCCAGATCGTGCTGCTCTCACGGGTCGAGCACCGCTACGGCCGTGCGAACTGTCCGGCCTCGCGGCGGCTGCTCTACCGGTGCCGCGCCGGGTACCGGATGGTGCTCGCCGCCGACCTCAGCGACGGCGCGACCGTCGAATCGGAACCCGTCGACGTCTCGGTTCTCGCCGCGGCGGACCGCGTGTCGCTCGGCGCGGTCAGCGAGGCCGGCCATCAGCAGCAGATCGCCGCGCGGCTGGTCTGCGGCGGCGAGCGCCGCGGCGCCGAGTTGACCGTGACCGTCGCTTGGGGGGACACCCAGCGGACCGTTGTGCACCTGCACGGGACCGCGCGGACGTTCCGCTTCACGGCCAGACACCTGCGGCGTGGCAAGGGGCCGCGCTACGTGACGGTCACGGTGCGCGACCGACTGGGGCTGACCGAAACCTCTGCGACACGGATCCTGCGCGCCTGAGCAAAGCGGCGTCGCGACCGTCGCCTAGCATGCCTTCGATGGGGAGCGAACGACAGAGCGGCCGGCGCGACTTCCCGGTGTCCTTCCGCGGCTACGACCGCGCCGCGGTGGACGCCCACGTCGAAGCGCTGGTCGCCGAGATCGAGCGGCTGCGCGCCGACCTGGTGCGCGGCGAAGCTCCCGCCGGGGTGCCCGAGAGCGCGCCGCCGACCGTCGCCGAGGCGACCGGCGAGCAGGTCCAGGGAATCATCGCCGCCGCCGAGCAGGCCGCCGCCGAGATCGCCCGCGACGCAACGCGCACCGCGCGCGAGCGCGTCGGCACTGTCGGCAACGCGGCGGACTCCTTGCTCTCGAGCGTCGAGGCGATGGAGGGCGAGATCGACGGCCTGCTCGCCCAGCTGCGCGCCGCCAGTGCGCGGATTCACGGCGAGCTCGGCCGCGCCGCGGCCGGCATCGACCAGCTCCACGACTCGCTGCCGGCGGCGAACGGCGCCGTGCAGGGAGAGCTGGAACCGCCGCGAGCCGCGCCGGCCCAGGCCGCGACGCCCGAGCTTCCCGCGCCTTCCGGGCTCGCCGCACCGCCGGCGCAACCGGCGGTCGCGGCGCCGTCGGCGCAACCGGCCGTCGCCGCACCGGCACCCAGCGGCGCCGAGGCCAGCGAGATCGACCACGCGAGACTGGTCGCCGTCAACATGGCGCTGAGCGGCGAACCGCGCGAGCACACCGAACGCCGGCTGCGCGATGAGCTCGGAATTGCCGATCCCGCCGCGCTCGTCGACGACGTGTACGCCGCCCTCGAGCCCTGAGCGCCGAGGGCGCCGCGGGGCCGCTCCTAGAATGGCCCTTCCATGGCAGGCGAGCGGATCGTTGTCTCGGGAGCCCGAGAGCACAACCTAAAAGACATCTCGCTCGAGCTGCCGCGTGACGCGCTGGTCGTGATCACGGGCCTCTCGGGGTCCGGCAAGTCCTCGCTGGCCTTCGACACGATCTACGCCGAGGGCCAGCGCCGCTACGTCGAGTCGCTCTCGGCCTACGCGCGCCAGTTTCTCGGCCAGATGGACAAGCCCGACGTGGACTCGATCGAGGGGCTCTCGCCGGCAATCTCGATCGACCAGAAGACAACCTCCCGCAACCCGCGCTCGACGGTCGGCACGGTCACCGAGATCTATGACTACCTGCGCCTGCTGTGGGCCCGCGTCGGCGTTCCGCACTGCCCGATCTGCGGACGCGTGATCCAGGGGCAGTCGGCCGAGCAGATCATCGACCAGGTGATGGAGCTCGCCGACCGGACGCGCTTCATGGTGCTCGCGCCGGTCGTTCGCGGACGCAAGGGCGAGTACGGCAAGCTCCTGGAGGAGCTACGAAACGAAGGCTTCACGCGGGTGAAGATCGACGGCAGCGTCCGCCTGCTCGAGGAGTCGATCGTCCTGGACAAGCGCTACAAGCACGACATCGCGGTGGTCGTCGACCGCCTGGTGATGCGCCACGACGTACGCAAGCGGCTCGCCGACTCGATCGAGACGGCGGTCGCGCGCGCCGAGGGTCTGGTCGAGGTCGAGATCGTCGGGTCCCGCGCCGACCAGGCGGACGAGCCGCCGGCCGCGAAGGGCGCCAAGGGCGCTACCGGCGCCAAGGCGGCCGGGGGGCAGATCGCGCCCGGCGCCGAGCCCGAGCCCGGGACGATCTTTACGTTCTCCGAGCGCTTTGCGTGCCCCGTCCATGGACCCTCGCTGGTCGAGCTCGAGCCGCGGATCTTCTCGTTCAACTCGCCGCACGGCGCGTGCGAGCGCTGCACCGGACTCGGCGCGCAACTCGAGGTCGATCCGGACCTCGTGGTTCCCGACGACTCGCTGTCGGTCGCGGACGGTGCGATCGCACCGTGGGCCTCGAGCGGTTCGACCTCGACCTACTACGAGCAGATGCTGCGTGCGATCGCCGATCGTTCCGGGGCCAAGATGCGGACACCGTGGCGCGAACTGACCGCCGAGCAGCGCAGCGCGTTCCTCGAGGGCAGCGGCGATGCGCCGATCGCGGTCACCTACCGCAACCGCTTCGGCCGCAGGCGCTCCTACACCTCGCGCTTCGAAGGCGTGATCGCGAACCTCGAACGGCGCTACCGCGAGACCGAGTCGCAACTCGCGCGCGAGAAGATCGAACAGTTCATGTCGCTGCGCACGTGCCCGGCGTGCGGCGGGGCCCGGCTGCGGCCCGAGTCGCGGGCGGTGCTCGTCGCGGGTACCTCGATCAGCGACTTCTGCGCGCTTTCGGCCCGCCGCGCACTTGAGTGGATCGAGCAGATAGAGCTCAGCGACACCGACCGGCACGTCGCGCGGCTGATTCTGCGCGAGATCGCCGAGCGACTGCAGTTCCTCGAGAACGTCGGGATCGGCTACCTCTCGATGGACCGCGCCGCGGCGACGCTCTCCGGCGGCGAGGCGCAGCGGATCCGGCTCGCGACGCAGATCGGCTCGTCACTTGTCGGCGTGCTCTACATCCTCGACGAGCCCTCGATCGGCCTGCACCAGCGCGACAACTCGAAGCTGATCGAAACGCTCGAACGGCTGCGCGACCTCGGCAACACGGTGATCGTCGTCGAGCACGACGAGCAGACGATGCGCGCCGCCGACCACCTCGTCGACCTCGGCCCGGGCGCCGGCGAACACGGCGGGCGGATCGTCGCCGAGGGCACGGCGCGCGAGGTGATGAAGGTCAAGGCCTCGCTGACCGGCCAGTACCTTGCCGGGGTGCAGGCGATCGCCCCGCCCGCGGAGCGGCGTGCCCCGCGCGGCGAGCTCGTGATCCGCGGGGCCAGCGAACACAACCTGCGTGGGATCGACGTCGCCTTCCCGCTCGGGGTGCTGACCTGCGTCACCGGCGTCTCCGGATCGGGCAAGTCGACGCTCGTCAACGACATTCTGTTCAAGGCGGTCGCCTCGCGGCTGCACCGCAACCGCTCGCGCGCGGGAGCGTATGACGCGATCGAAGGGCTCGACGAGCTCGACAAGATCATCGCCGTCGACCAGTCGCCGATCGGCCGCACGCCACGCTCGAACCCCGCGACGTACACCGGGCTCTTTGACGTGATCCGCGACCTCTTCTCGAAGACCCAGGAGGCGCGCGCGCGCGGCTACAAGCCGGGCCGCTTCTCGTTCAACGTCAAGGGCGGGCGCTGCGAGGTCTGCCGCGGCGACGGGCAGATCAAGATCGAGATGCACTTCCTGCCCGACGTCTACGTGCCCTGCGAACAGTGCCACGGCAAGCGCTACAACCGCGAGACGCTGGAAGTGCGCTTCAAAGGCCGCACGATCGCCGACGTTCTCGACATGCCCGTCGAGGAGGCGCTCGAGTTCTTCAAGAACATCCCGAAGATCCGCCGGCGCCTGGAGACGCTCCACGCCGTGGGGCTCGGCTACATCCGCCTCGGCCAGCCGGCGACGACGCTCTCCGGGGGCGAGGCGCAGCGGGTCAAGCTCGCCACAGAGCTGTCGAAGATCGCCACGGGACGCACCCTCTACGTGCTCGACGAGCCGACGACCGGCCTGCACTTCGCCGACGTCCAGCGGCTGCTCGATGTGCTCCAGCGCCTCGTCGACGCGGGCAACAGTGTCGTCGTAATCGAGCACAACCTCGACATCATCAAGAGCGCCGACTGGATCATCGACATGGGGCCGGAGGGCGGCGACGAGGGTGGCACGGTGGTCGCCGCCGGCACGCCCGAGCAGGTCGCCGCGACCGCCGCGTCGCACACCGGCGAATTCCTCGCCGAGTTGCTCCCCGTCCGCGCGGGGCGCGGGCCGGCCAAACGCCGCGAGCGCATCGCGGCGTGAACCGCGACGCTCTCAAGGACCAGCTGGTTCTCTGGGAGCGGCGCTGGCGCTGGTACGAGCGCAACTCGCTGCCGTGGAACCGGGCACGCATCCACTGGGCGATGCTGCGCCGCGGCGCCTTCGTGCGCTGGCCGGTCCACGGCAACGTGCTGGAAGCCCTCGATCAGGGCAGGCTCGAGGTCGGCCGGGACGTGCTCTTCGAGCCACACGTCTGGATCACGGCGCCCGGGGACGCGCGGATCGCGATCGGCGAAGGCAGTTTCCTGAACATCGGCGTGATGCTCGCCGCGCAGGATCGCGTCACGATCGGCCGCCACTGCATGCTGGCCAACGGCTGCTTCGTCACCGACGCCGACCACCGCTTCGACGACCCCGAGAAGCCGGTCCCGTGGCAGGGCTTCTCGGTCCGCGGACCGACGAGCATCGGGGACAACTGCTGGCTCGGGGCCCACGTCGTCGTGACCGGCGGCGTCACGATCGGCGAGCGCTGCGTGATCGGCGCCAACAGCGTCGTGACGCACGACATCGAGCCGTTCACGGTCGCCGCGGGCGTTCCGGCGCGGCCGCTGCGCAAGATCACCTACGGCTGACGCGCCGCGGCGCCGCGCGTTAGGCTCGCCGGCGATGGAGCTCCCCGACGCCGCACGAGAGCTGATCGAGGCAGGCGCCCTGGGGCACCTCGCGACGATCTCGGCGTCCGGTGCCCCGCAGGTCACGTGCATCTGGGTGGCGGTGCGCGGCGATCACCTCGAAACCGCGCACCTGAACCCCGGCCAGCAGAAACTGCGCAACGTCGAGCGTGACCCGCGGGTCACGCTGTCATTCGAGGGCACCTACATCAAGCCGCCCGGACTGCGTGAGTATCTCGTCGTCCACGGCCGCGCGCAGATCGTCCCGGGCGGCGCGCCGGAGCTGCTGCAGGAGCTGGCGCACGTCTACCTCGGGCCCGACGTGCGCTTCCCGCCGGTCGACGACCCGCCGCCGGGTGTGCGGATGCGGATCGCGATCGAGCGGCTCGGCGGGATCGGCAGCTGGGCGGACTGACTGCCGCTCAGCGCGCCGCGAGCCGTTTGCGCAGCTCGGCGAGCTCCTCGCCGGCGATCGAGTATCCGTGCTCGGGTGCCGGGTAGGAACGCGACCGGACATCCGCGGCGAACGCCGTCACACCATCGTTCATCTGGTCCTGGAGGCTCGCGTAGCGCTTGACGAAGCGTGGCCCGAGATCGTCGCGGATCCCCAGCAGATCGTGGAACACCAGCACCTGGCCGTCGGCTGCGGGTCCCGCGCCGATCCCGATCACCGGCACCTCCATCAGCGCCATCAGCTCGGCCGTGACGTCGGAGGGGATCGCCTCGAAGACGATCGCGAAGCAGCCGGCCTCCTGTAGCGCCAGCGCCTCCTCGGCGATCCGCACCGCGGCGCCGGCCGTGCGGCCCTGGGTGCGCCAGCCGCCGAGCGCAGTTGCCGTCTGCGGCGTCAGGCCGACGTGGCCCATCACGGGAATGCCGGCGCCGACGATTGCGCGCACTCGCGCGACCGAGGACGGTCCGCCGCCCTCGAGCTTGACCGCGTCGCAGCCCGCCTCCTTGACCATCCGCAGCGCCGTCGTGATCGCCTGTTCGTCGGACACCTCATAGGAGCCGAACGGGAGGTCGCCGACCATCAGCGGCGTCTGCAGTCCCCGCCTGACGGCGCGTGCGAGCACCAGCATGTCCTCGAGCGACACGGGTGTCGTCGCGGAGTGGCCGAGCACGGTCGTCGCCGCCGAGTCGCCGACGAGCACGAGGTCGACGCCGGCGGCCTGCGCGGCGCGCGCGCTCGGGTAGTCGTAGGCCGTGATCATCACGATCGGTTCACCGAGGTTGCGACGCTCCTGCAGGAGGGGCAGCGTCACCGGCTCGCGCGTCGGCTCGGACTCGGTTTTCAGGGCGGGGTGGCTGGACATCGGTTCCTCTCTGGGCGGTGGTCGACGCCGGGCGGTTAGGCCACGGTCGCCGCCTCGCCGCTCGTGTTTGCCGGTTCCTCGGCGCCGCAGCGCAGAAGTTCGTTGTCGATCAGGCGCACGTCGCCGACGCGCGCCGCGAGCAGGAGCAGCACCTCGCCGCTCAGGACGTCGAGCGCCCTGAAGCTCGCCTCGTCGACGAGCGCCACGTACTCGACCTGGGCGCCGTGGGCAGCGAGTGCCTGCTCGGCCGCGGCGCGAACCGCGGCCGCGGAGTGCTCGCCGCGGGCGAGCGCTGCGCGTGCGGCCGCGATCGCCGCGGGGATGCCCGCGGCCCGCTCGCGTTCGCCGGCGCTCAGCAGGCTGTTGCGCGAGGACATCGCGAGCCCGCCCGGCTCCCGCACGGTCGCGACACCGACGATCCGAACCGGGAGGTTCAGATCGCGCACAACGCGCCGGATCACGTGCAGCTGTTGGGCGTCCTTGCGGCCGAAGTAGGCGTCGTCGGGCTGGGCGATGCACAGCAGCTTGGTGACGACGGTAGCGACGCCGTAGAAGTGCTCGGGGCCACGCACCTGCCCCTCAAAACGGTCGGCGCCGTCACCGACCTGCACGTGGGTCGCGAACCCCGGCGGATAGACCTCGTCCGGGGACGGCGCGAACAGCACGTCGGCGCCTGCCGCTTCGAGCAGGGCGCGGTCGCGACGCTCGTCGCGCGGGTAGCGCGCGAGGTCGGCCGCGTCGTTGAACTGGGCCGGGTTTACGAACAGCGAGACGACGACGAGGTCGTCGGCCGCCCGCGCCTCACGCACCAACGCGAGGTGGCCGTCGTGCAGCGCGCCCATCGTCGGCACCAGTCCGACGCTGCGCCCGTCACGGCGTGCGGCGCGCACGTGGCCGCGCAGCTCATCGACGGTACGGGCGACCGCGAGGGGGGGAGAGGGTGTCGGTTCTGTGGTCACTGCTTCGTCCAGCTCCCGTCTCGCGGGATGCCGGCGTTCTTGCGCTCGACAGACGTTCCTGCGTGATTCGTGCGGTGCACCCCGGAAACGGTGGCGCCCACACCCCAGATTGTACCTGCCGTTCAAAGCCTGCCAAGCAGGCGGCTACCAGGCTTCCAGGTTCGGCCGGCTGCCGGCAGCGCCGTGGTGGCCGAACAGCGTCGCGATCCAGCGCCGGGAGTCGGCGGGGTCGATCACGTCGTCGATCTCGCCGTGGGCCGCCATGTTCACGGCGCGCCCGTGCTCGTAGGCCGCAGCGACCGCTTCCTGGTAGGCCTGCTCGCGCTGCTCTTCGTCGGCGATTGCCTCAAGCTCGCGGCGCATCCCGAGCCGCACGGCGCCCTCGAGGCCCATCGCCCCGAACTCGGCCGTCGGCCAGGCGACAGTGAACTGGCGGCGCCTTGAACCCCCCGGCGGCCATCGCCTGTGAGCCAAGGCCGTAGCCCTTGCGCAGCACGATCGTGCCGACGGGTACCGAGAGGTTCGCGCCGGTCAGGAACATCCGAGCGAAATGCCGCACGGTCCCCGTCCGCTCGGACTGCGGGCCGACCATGAAGCCCGGGGTGTCGCAGAGCATCAGCAGGGGCAGCCCGAAGGTGTCGCAGAGCTGCATGAAGCGCGCGGCCTTGTCTGCGCCGTCGGCGTCGATCGCGCCCCCGAGGTGGCGGGGGTCATTGGCGATGATGCCGAGCGGCTGGCCGTCAACGCGGGCGAGTGCCGTGACGATTCCCGCCGCGAAGCCCCCGCGCAGCTCGAGCACCGAACCGGCGTCGCACAGCGCCTCGACGACCGCGCGCACGTCGTAGACGCGCCGGCGTTCGGCGGGAATCAGTCCGCGCAGGGTCTCGTCGTCCGCCGGCGAGGCCGGCTCCGCGGGTCCCGCAGAAGTAGGCGAGGTAGCGCCGCGCCGCCGCGACCGCGGCCGCCTCGTCGGCGACCCGGATGTCCACTACGCCGGACGACCACTGCACGTCGATCGGGCCGATCTCCTCCGGGGCCCAGGTCCCGAGGCCGCCGCCCTCGATCATCGCCGGACCGCCCATGCCGATGCTCGCATCCTCGGTCGCGATCACGACGTCGCAGCAGCCGAGCAGCGCCGCGTTCCCGGCGAAACAGAAGCCGGCTGCGATCCCGACCAGCGGCGCCCCGCCCGAGAGGCGGGCGAAGTACTCGAACGCCCGGCAGTCCAGGCCGGCGACGATCGGCATGTCGCTGTCGCCGGGCCGTCCGCCGCCGCCCTCGGCGAACAGCACCACGGGCAGACGCCGCCGCCCCACGATCTCGAACAGCCGGTCCTTCTTCATGTGCCCGCGCATGCCCTGCGTACCGGCCAGCACCATGTAGTCGTAGGAGAGCACCGCGCAGTCGCGGCCGTCGATCTTCGCCAGGCCGGCGACGAGACCGTCGGCGGGCGTCCTGGCGATCAGCTCCTCGCGGGGCCTTCGGCGCTCCTGGGCCGCGTAGATGAGCGGCTGGTACTCGATGAAGCTCCCGGGATCGACGAGGTCCGCGAGGTTCTCGCGCGCGGTCCGCCGTCCGGATGCGTGGCGCCGAGCGACGGCCTGCGGACGCGCCTCGTCGAGGCCGATCCGGTGCCGCTCGTGGACCAGCTCGAGCGCGGGCCGCTCGTCGCCGCCGGGCCGTTCCGCGGCGCCGTCGCCGGCAACATCGCGGGGCTCGACGGTCACCAGCAGCTGGCCGTCCTCGACATTCTCACCGGCGCTGACGGCGAGCGCCGTCACCAGGCCGCCGCCGGGGCAGGTGACCTCGTGCTCCATCTTCATCGCCTCGAGCACGACGAGCGGCGTGCCGGCCGCCACGAGGTCGCCGATGCCGGCGCTCACGGCGACGACGATGCCGGCGAACGGCGCGCGAATCTCGAGCTGCGGACCTTCGCTCACCGCGGCATCATCGCGCACGGCGGCCGTGAACGCGTACGATCGCGGCGATGAGCGACGACGCCGCACAGCGCCGCGAGAGCCTGAAGGCGCTGTTGGTCCAGGCGCGCGGCTGCGAACGCTGTCCGGAACTCGCCGCGACGCGAAAGACTGTCGTCTTCGGCGCCGGCAACGCGGACGCGGACCTGATGTTCGTGGGCGAGGCGCCGGGAGCGAGCGAGGACGAGCAGGGAGTTCCGTTCGTCGGCAGGGCCGGCAAACTGCTCGACACGCTGTTGGCCGAGGTCTCGCTCGAACGGGGAGACGTTTTTATCGCCAACGTCCTGAAGTGCCGTCCGCCCGGCAACCGTGATCCCCAGCAGGCCGAGATCGACGCCTGCCACGAGTACCTCGAGCGGCAGGTCGAGCTGATCCAGCCGCGGCTGATCTGCACGCTCGGCAACTTCTCCACCAAGCTCCTGCGCGGCGATCCCACCGGGATCACGCGGCTGCACGGTCGCGACGAGCCAATCACGCTCGGCGCGCGAGAGGTCCGCCTCTACCCGCTCTTCCACCCGGCCGCGGCGCTTTACACGCCGAGCATGCTGGCGACGCTGCGTGAGGATTTCGCGCGGATCCCGGGGCTGCTGGCGAGCCACGCGCCGCCGAGCGCCCCGCCGGAGCCCGCGCCGGCGCCCGCCGAGGACGAGGGGGCCAATCAGCTGGGGCTCTTCTGAGCACGCCTGCAACATTTCGCCCAGGAACTAAAGCCGTGGCGTGAGCTGCCGATGAAGGGGTTGTCTCTATCCCTCCTGCAGCACCGACCGGCCCGCTTCCATTCTCCCGCGGGCCGTGTCGTTTAAGGGGTCGGGCAGCCTGACGCGGCGCGGCGCAACTGCCGTCCGGCGAGCGCCGCGAGGCAGCGCAATAGATTTTCGTAGCGATGACGGCTACGACGACCAGCGACGCAGCGCAGACCGAAGCGCTCGGGGCGGATCTCGCGGCGCGCCTGAGCCCGGGGGACGTGGTTCTCGTTCGCGGTGAGCTCGGCGCCGGCAAGACGACGTTCGTGCGCGGCGCGGCGCGGGCGCTCGGCGTGCGCGGGCCGGTGACGAGCCCGACGTTCACCCTCGCAAACCGGTACTCGGCGAGCAGCGGGTACGTGAGCCATCTCGACCTTTACCGGCTCGTCGGCGCCGGCGCGCAGGAGCCCGGGCTGCTGGCCGACTACATCGACGGAACAGCGATCGCGTTCGTCGAGTGGCCCGTCGAGGACGAGTCAACGCTCACCGCGCCGCGCGCGACGGTCACAATCGAGCATGCGGGCGGCGATCAGCGCAGGATCGCCGTCGAGGAGCACCCTTGAACATCCTCGCTTTCGATACCGCCACAACCGCGACGGCGGCGGCGCTCGTCGCCGGCGACGCGGCACGCGAACTGCGCGACGACCCGGCCACCGGCGCGCACCCCGGCCACGCCACGCGACTGCTGCCGATGGCCGACGAACTGCTCTCGCAGGCCGGCATCGGCTGGGATGAACTTGACCTCATCGCGGTTGGCACGGGTCCGGGCGGCTTCACGGGTCTGCGGGTAGGCGTTGCAACCGCGCGCGGGGTGGCCGTCTCGCTCGGGCTGGTCCTCGCCGGGCGCTCGAGTCTCGCGGCGCTCGCGCGCGCGGCTCTTCACGAGACGGGCGCGCCCCGCGCGCTGGCCTTGATCGATGCCCGTCGCGGTGAGGTTTTCGCACAGCAGTTCGAGCTCGAGGACGGTCAGCCCAGGGAACTCTCCGCCGCGCGGGCGCTCGCCCCGGACGACCTGGGGGCCCCGTCCGCCGGCACGGTCGTCGTCGGCGACGGGCTCCTGCGCCACCGCGAAACGGTCGACGTCGGCGCGGCGCTCGTGCCCGATGCCGATTCGACGCTGCACCGGGTGCAGGCAGCCCAGCTCGCGGCGATGGCGACCTACGGGCTGCTGCCCTCGCAGGTCGTTCCAGAATACGTGCGCGAGCCCGACGCGACGGCCGCGATCCGATGACCCAGACAACAGGCCTGCAGATCCGCAATCTGGACTACTCCGACCTGCCGCAGGTGATGGAGATCGAGCGCCAGGTCTTCCCGACCCCCTGGTCGATGGCGATGTTCGTGCTCGAGCTCTCCAAGCCCGGCGGCATCTGTCTGGCGGCAGAGGCCGAAGGGAAACTCGCCGGCTACCTGATCTGCGCCCGCTACGACACCGTCTGGCACGTGATGAACGTTTCGGTCGATCCCCGACACCAAAGCAGGGGCGTGGCGTCGGCGATGCTCGCGGCCGTCTACCGGCGCGTCGATGACCCCGAGGCCCACTACACGCTCGAGGTGCGCCCCTCGAACGCCATCGCGATCCACCTCTACGAACGCGAAGGCTTCCGGATGGCGGGACGCCGGCGGCGCTACTACCGCGACAACGGCGAGGACGCCCTTGTCATGTGGCGCACCCCCGGAACGCTGCGCGGCACGCTCGAGGACGTCCCGAACCCCTGGCCGATATGACAGTGCTCGCGATCGAGACCAGCTGCGACGACACGTGCGCCGCGCTGGTCGACCGCGACGGGACGATCCGCGCGAACGTCGTCGCCTCCCAGCACGAGCACGACCGCTTCGGTGGCGTGGTGCCAGAGATTGCGGCGCGCCACCACCTCCAGGCGATCGACGCGGTGATCGAGCACGCGCTGCGAGAAGCCGACTGCAGTCTGGACGACGTCGAGCTCGTCGCGGCGACGCGCGGGCCCGGGCTGATCGGCGCGCTGCTCGTTGGCCTGTCGGCCGCGAAGGGGATCGCGGCCGCGCGGCAGCTGCCGTTCGCGGCGGTCGACCATATCGCCGGCCACGTCGCCGCGAACTTCCTGCAGGCTGCCGGCGGGCCGTTCGAACCTCCGTTCATCTGCCTCGTGGCGAGCGGCGGCCACACGCTGGTCGCACAGGTCGATGCCCGTGGCTCCAGTCGCGTGCTCGGTACGACGCTTGACGATGCAGCGGGCGAGGCGTTCGACAAGGGCGCGCGGCTGCTCGGGCTCGGCTATCCCGGCGGTGCGGCGCTCGAGGCGCTGGCAGCGGACGGCGACCCGCTCGCGTTCGCATTCCCGGGCTCGGCCGCCGCGCGGCACGGACGCAGCCGGCGCAGTGCGCTCGACGGCTCGCTGGACTTCTCGTTCGCGGGACTCAAGACGGCGCTGCTCTACAAGCTGCGCGACCTCGGCGAGGATGAGCGCGCGCAGCGGGCCCCGGATCTCGCGGCCTCCTACCAGGCGGCGATCGTCGACAGCCTGCTGGATCGCTGCGAGCGCGCGCTGGCCGCGGGGGCCGGCGGCCGGCTCGCCGTCGGCGGAGGCGTCGCCGCCAACGGCGCACTGCGCCGGCGCCTCGGCGAGCTCGGCGTCGAAGTCCACCTGCCGCCGCGCGAGCTGTGCACGGACAATGCGGCGATGATTGCCGCCGCCGCGCTGTGCCAGGCGCCGCTCTCCTACCCCGACTATCTCGACATCGACGCCTATCCGAGCGGCGGGCGGCCGTGACCGAGATCGTCGTGTACTCGCGGCCGGGATGTCACCTTTGTGACGAGGCGCTCGCCGCGCTCGAGGCGCTGCGTGCGCGCGCGAGCTTCACAATCCGCGAGGTCGACATCACAGAGGACGATTCCCTTCACCGCGCATACCTCGAGCGGATCCCGGTGATCGCGATCGACGGCGAAGAGCTCTGCGACTACTTCCTCGACGAAGCGCTCGTGCTCGAGCGTTTAGAGTCCCTGCGGAATGTCTGACGAGTACCTGAACGGAGCGCCCGCACGCGCGCCCCGGCCGCTGACGGCCGCGAACCCCGACCGGCTGTCGCTCGGCGTCGCCGCAAGACTCTCGCGCTACCTGCAGGTCCTCACGCAGGCACGCAAGATGGGCAAGGAGACGATCTCCTCGCAGGAGCTGAGCGACTACACGCACGTCAACCCCACACAGATCCGCCGCGATCTCTCGGGGTTCGGCAAGTTCGGCAAGCGCGGCGTGGGGTACAACGTCGAGGCGCTCGTCTCGGAGATTCGCAAGATCCTGCGTACCGCGGGTCAGCACAACATCGCCCTGATCGGCGCCGGGCACCTCGGGCAGGCGATCGCCTCGTCGGAGATCTTCGCCGATCACGGCTTCCGCGTAGTCGCGATCTTCGATCGCGACGCTGGAAAGATCGGCCTGTCAATCGGTAGCCAGCAGGTCCGCGACATTGCCGAGCTCGGTGACGTCGTGGAAGACGAGGACATCGTCGTCGGCGTGCTTGCTGTGCCTCCGCAGGCAGCCCAGGGCCTTGCCGACGAGCTGGTCGGGGCGGGCGTGAAGATCATCTTCAACTACGCCGAGACGCTGCTCGATGTGCCGCCCGAGGTCACCGTTCACACCTCGAGCCCCGCAGTCGATCTGCTGTACGCGCTGTACTTCTACCTGACCTGAGCCGCTCTCGGGCCTCCAAGAGATATGACGATCGACCTCGACCAGGCTGTCGAGAACTTCGCCGCCTCGCGTGACCTGACCGTCGGAATCGAGGAGGAGTTCGCGATTCTCGACCCCGCAACGCTGGAACTGGCGCCACGCTTCGAGCAGCTGCGCGACGGCGCCCTCGAAGTTCCGGCGCTCGTGGGGGCGATCACGGGCGAGCTGATCTCATCGGAGATCGAGATCATTTCCGGCCGCGGCGAGACCCTCAGCGACGCGATCGAGCGCCAGCGTGAGCGCCGCCGCGCCCTGTTCGCGCTCGCCGAGCGCCACGACCTCGCGCTGGGAGCGACCGGGACGCACCCCTGGGCCGACTACCGCAACCAGCAGATCATCGACACCGCCCACTACAGGCGCGTCGCGGACGACCTGCGCTACGTCGCGCGCCGCAACAACACGTTTTCGCTGCACGTCCACGTCGGGATCAAAGACATCAACCGTGCCGTGCGGATCTGCGACAGGTTGCGCGTCGTGTTGCCGCTGCTGCTCGCCGTGTCGGCGAACTCGCCGTACGTCGACGGGCAGGACAGCGGCCTGCACTCCGCGCGCACACAGATCTTCACCAAGAGCTTCCCGCGCTGCGGGATCCCCGAACCGTTCGGCAGTTGGGATGCCTACCGCGACTACATCCAGACGCTGATCGACGTCGGCTCGATCATCGAGTTCACGCAGGTCTGGTGGTCGGTGCGCCCCCATTTCAGCTTCGGCACCGTCGAGGTGCGCATCTGTGACGTTCAGATGACCGCCGCCGAATCCGAGGGGCTCGCCGCACTGATGGTCGCGGTCGTCGCCCGCTGCGCCCGCGACGAGGACGAGGGGCGCCCGATCGCGCAGACGGCGGGACGCCTGGTCGAGGAGAACATGTGGCGCGCGATCCGCTACGGGATGGACGCGAAGATCGTGAACTTCGACCGCCGCAGCGAGCATCCGGCGGCCGAGGCACTCGAGATGCTGCTCGCCTGGACCGCACCGGTGCACGGGGAGATCGGGATCGAGCCGCAACTACCCGAGCGCAACGGCGCCCAGCGTCAGCGTGGCCTGATCGCCGCGGGATATCCGCGCGAGGATGTCTACGCTGAGGCCGTGCGCGAGACGCGTGAGAGCTACGGGAGGGGTTATTGATGGCCAGCGAACAACAGCCGCCGACCGAGGACGAGCTACGCGCGGCATATGAAGCCGAGCTGGCGCGGCTCGACGCCACCGACATGATCGCCCAGGCGCTGGTCTCGCTGATGAACCTCGGCGCGGTGCGCCTTTCGCCGCCCGGCGATCAGCCGGCCGACGTCGAGCAGGCCCGCGACGCGATCGACGCGGCGCGCGCGCTGCTGCCGCTGCTCGAGCGGCGCCGGCCACAGGAGGCGCAGCAGCTGAAGGCGCCGCTGTCGCAGCTCCAGATGGCCTACGTGCGCGCCGCGCCACCGGCTGAGCCGGGCGAGCCGCCCGTCGGCGAGCCCCCGGCGGCCGCGCCAGATGCGGGCGGGGACGAGGGTCCCGGCCCTGCACAGGCCAGCGGGCGGCTCTGGATCCCCGGCAGCTGAGCGGGGTTCAGGCGGCTCCGCGGCGCGAGTCGATACACTCCGCGACCGTTGAGACGGTGACCCTTCACCAACTCCGGTGAAGGAGCCGCATACGTTCGCGCGACAGTCGCTTGCGCGACAACAAAACAAGACCGCGGAGGATCTTCCTTGAGCAGCTTCCTGACCAACCATGGCGTTCTAGTCGCGCTTGTCTGCGCTGTGGCCGCGATCGTCTACGGGGTCCTGACGACCCGCACGCTGCTCGCGCTGCCCGCCGGCAACGAGAAGATGCAGGCGATCTCGAAGGCCGTCCAGGAAGGCGCGAGCGCGTACCTCACGCGTCAGTACACGACGATCGCCGGCGTCGGCGTGGTCGTCTTCGTCGCCCTGATCTTCGTCCAGAACATCGCTGTCGCTTGCGGCTTCCTGCTCGGCGCGGTGCTTTCGGGATCCGCAGGCTTCATCGGGATGAACGTCTCGGTGCGCGCCAACACGCGCGTCGCCGAGGCCGCCCGCGGCGGCGTCTCCCCGGCACTGCAGGCGGCCTTCCGCGGCGGCGCGATCACCGGCCTGCTCGTCGTCGGCCTCGCCCTGTTCGGCGTCGCCGGGTACTACGGGCTGCTCACGGCGGCCTTCGGCGACAGCCAGAAGCAGGCGGTCGACGCGCTCGTCGGGCTCGGCTTCGGTGGTTCGCTGATCTCCGTCTTCGCGAGGCTGGGCGGCGGCATCTTCACCAAGGCCGCCGACGTCGGCGCCGACCTGGTGGGCAAGGTCGAGGCCGGGATCCCCGAGGATGACCCGCGCAACCCCGCGACGATCGCCGACAACGTCGGCGACAACGTCGGCGACTGCGCGGGGATGGCCGCCGACCTGTTCGAGACCTATGCGGTGACCGCTGTCGCGGTGATGCTGCTGGGGGTCCTGACGTTCCGCCAGGCAGACCGCGTCGTGCTCTTCCCGCTCGTCCTCGGTGGGGCGGCGATCATCGCCTCGATCATCGGCACCTTCGCCGTGCGCTCGAAAGAGGGCAACGTCGAGCGCGCGCTCTACCAGGGGCTTGTCGTCTCCGGCGTGATCGCGGCCGCGGCCTTCGCGCCGATCACCTACTGGATGATGAAAGGCCTGACGTTCTCGGCCAAAGCGGTCGACAACGCCGCTCCGTCGTGGGGCAAGTACTACCTCTGCGCGCTGATCGGCATCGCCGTCACGGCATTCCTCTTCGTGATCACCGACTACTACACCTCGACGCGCTTCTCGCCGGTCAAGAAGACCGCGAAAGCCTCGATCACCGGTCACGCGACGAACATCATCCAGGGCTTCGGCTCGGGCCTGCAGGCGACCGCGCTGCCCGCGATCGTCCTCGTGCTCGGAATCCTCGGCGCCTGGAAGCTCGGCGGCGGCGGCAACGTCGGCATCTACGGCGTCGGCGTGGCCGTTATGGGCCAGCTCTCGCTGACCGGCCTGATCGTCGCGCTCGACGCCTTCGGCCCGATCACCGACAACGCCGGCGGGATCGCAGAGATGGCCGAGCTGCCCGAGGAGGTCCGCAATGTGACCGACCCGCTCGACGCGGTCGGCAACACGACCAAGGCGGTGACCAAGGGTTACGCGATCGGCTCGGCCGTGATGGCCGCGGTCGTGCTGTTCGCGGCGTTCAGGCAGGAATTGTTCGAACACACGCAGACCAGCCTCGGCTTCGGCATCAACGAACCGCCGGTGCTGATCGGCTTGCTGCTCGGCGGCATGATGGTCTGCCTGTTCGCGTCGCTCTCGATGGAGGCCGTCGGTCGCGCCGGCGGGGCCGTCGTCGAGGAGGTCCGCCGCCAGTTCCGTGAGCACCCCGGGATCATGGAGGGCACCGAAGAACCCGACTACGCGACCTGCGTGGACATCGTCACGCGTACAGCGCAGCGGGAGATGATCCTGCCGTCACTGCTGCCGATCGGCATGACGGTGATCGTCGGGCTGATCGACACCCAGGCACTCGGCGGGATGCTGATCGGCGTGATCGTCGTCGGCTTCTTCTTCGCAGTCCTGATGACCGCCGGCGGCGGCGCCTGGGACAACGCGAAGAAGCTGATCGAGGACGGCGCGTTCGGTGGCAAGGGCTCCGATGCGCATGCCGCGTCGGTGACCGGAGACACCGTCGGGGACCCGTTCAAGGACACGGCCGGGCCCGCGATCAACCCGATGATCAAGGTTGCGAACATCGTCGCGATCCTGATCATTCCGCTGATCACCTGATTCGGGCGCGCCTGCGCGCCGTGCGGTCCTAGGATCAAGAACAAGGGATGAACCGGGGCGCACATAGGACGGGCACGATCGTGCTCTCCGTGGTGATGATCGTGATCGGCATCGCGCTCATCACGGAGTCGCTGTCACACGGCGGTGTGATCAGCCCGCGTGGGCTGCTCGGGCTGCTGTTCATCGCCGCGGGCGTCCTGCGGCTGCGTCTCTCGCGCCCCAACGACGGCGAGCCCCAGGGATGAGCGAGGAGCCGGCGCCCGGCAGCGGCCCGCCCGACGCTCCGCACGGCCACTGGCGCGCCGCGACGGCGACGCTGCGCGGAGGCGAACTCGCGAAGCGCAGCCTCGGCTCGCCGCTGCTGTTCACCGTCACCTACTCGTCGGTCGCCAGCGCTTCTGTACTTCACGCTCGGCGTCGTCGCCGGACACGCGCTTGGGCTCACGCCGGTCGTCTTCCTGATCTCGGCCGGCGCGTACACCGTCACCGCGATGACCTACGCCGAGGGCGCCTCGCTCTATCGCGAGCGCGGCGGCTCGAGCATGTTCGCGCGCCACGCGTTCAACGAGCTCATGAGCTTCGTCGCGGGCTGGGCGATCCTGCTCGACTACACGATCCTGATCGCCGTCACGGCGTTCACCTCGACGCAGTACCTCGGCACGTTCTACGCGCCGCTGGCGCACAAGGGGCCGGCGCTGGGGCTCGTGATCGCCTTCATCGCCGTTGTCGTGTACTGGAACATTCGCGGCTTCAGCAACAAACGGGCGCACCGCGTCGGACTGCTGCTCGCCGGCGACCTCGCGCTCCAGGCGCTGATCGTCGTGATCGGGCTGGTGCTCTTCCTCGAGCCCGGAACGCTGGCCAACTCGATTCACCTGGGCTCCGCGCCGACATGGCGCAGCCTGCTGTTCGCCCTGACGATCACCGTCGTCGCGTTCACCAGCCTCGAGTCGG
Source organism: uncultured Solirubrobacteraceae bacterium (assembly GCA_963699425.1). GTDB lineage: Bacteria > Actinomycetota > Thermoleophilia > Solirubrobacterales > Solirubrobacteraceae > Palsa-744. The sequence continues at coordinate 161,811 of CAVOTS010000003.1, forward strand.
CTTCGGGGATCGCCTCCGAGGTGCGCATCGGGCGGCGCGGGCTCAAGGCCCTCGTCGCTTCGACGGCGGGCACCGTCGCGATCCTCTACGTCGGCATCGCGCTCGTCGCGGTCAGCGCCTACCCGGTCAAGAACGGCAAGACGCTGCTCCAGACCAAGTACGAAAACGTCCCGATGGTCGGGATCGTCAAGGCGATGCACCCGCACTGGCTCGCGCAGTCGCTCGAGTACATCGTCGCCGGCATGGCGGCGCTCACGCTGCTCGCGGCCGCCAACTCGGCGATGCTCGGCCTCTCGCGGCTCGCCTACGGCTTGTCCACCAACCGGCAGATCCCGACCTCGCTCGGGCGGCTGCACCCGCGCCGCTCGACGCCCTACGTGCTGATCATGCTCGCCGGGGTCGCCGCCGCCGGACTCGCGTCGCTCGGAGAACCTCGACACGCTGATCGGGATCTACGCGTTCGGGGCGCTGCTCGCGTTCGCGATCGCGCACGTGTCGATCATCCGCCTGCGCTGGCGCGACCCGGACCGCGACCGGCCGTATCGCGTGCCGGGCTCGATCCGCGTCTGGGGCGCGAGCCTGCCGCTGCCGGCGCTGCTCGGCGCGGTGATCTCGATCGCCGCAGTCGGTTTCGTGCTCTGGCTGCATGAAGCCGCGCGCTACGTCGGGCTCGGCTGGATGCTTGCCGGCCTGGTCTTGTACGGCGTCTATCGCAAGGTCTCCGGGCTGCCGCTCCTCAGCCGCGTCTCGGTGCCCGCGTCGATGCTCGTCGGCGAGCCGATCGGCGCCCACGAATACGGCTCGGTGCTGGTGCCGCTGTTCGGGACCGACCTCGACGACGACATCATGCAGACCGCGGCACTGCTCGTCGCCGGGGAACAGACCGACGCCGCCGCGATCGACACCGCGACGATCGAGGCGATCTGGATCAGCGTGATCCCGATGGCGCTGCCGCTCGACGCGAGCCTGCCCGCGGACCAGATCAAACGCGCACGCGGCGTGCTGGCCCGCGCCAAGGCGATCGGCGAGGAGTACACCGGCGTCGAGGTCGCGACGGCGATGCTCCGCACCCGCCGCGCGGGTTTCGCGATCGTCGACGAGGCCCGCCGTCGAGGCGTCGAGGCGATCGTGCTCGGCGCCGAGGAACCGTCGCGGATCAGGGGCGGGAGCATGTTCGGAGGCGTCGGCGGCCCGCGCGACTCGGGCGTCGGGGACGTCGCCCGCTACGTGCTCGAAAAGGCGGAGTGCCGCGTGATCGTCACGGCGCCGGCCGCACGCGACACGCCCGTGGAGCTGGCCCGGGGGCGCGGCGAGACGCACGCGCCGATCGTCTAACCTGCGCGATTGTGACTACGACGGGCCAGTCGTGCTGATCCTGATCGTCGGTGCCGGGCGCGTAGGCTCCGCGGTCGCCAAGACAGCGCTGGCCGAAGGCCACGAGGTCTCGGTCCTGGACTCCGACCCACTCTCTCACGAGCGTCTCGACGTCGGGATGCCCTCGGGCTGGGAGGACGCCGGAGGGCAGTTCACCGTCGGCGCGGCACTCGAGGTCACGGCGCTCGAGTCCGCCGGTATCCAGAACGCCGACATGCTGATCGCTTCGACGAGCGGCGACAACACCAACATCCTGATCGCCCAGATCGCGCAGAAGCGCTACGAGATCGAGCGCGTGATCGTGCGCGTCAGCGACCCGGCGCGTGCCGAGTGGTACGCCAGCCAGGGGATGCACACGATCTCCCCGACGCGCAAGGCGATCGAAATGTTCAACGAGGCGCTCGCGCAGGAGGTTGCGTAGGGATGTACGCGATCATCGCCGGCGCCGGCAAGGTCGGACGCAACCTCGCACGCGAGCTGACCTCAAAGGGCCACGAGGTGACCTTGATCGAGAGCTTCCGCCCGCGCTACCTCGCGCTCGAGGATGAGTTCGAGCACGCTGTCCAGTACGGCGACGCGACGGAGCTGTGGGTCCTCGAGCGTGCCGGGATCCAGCGCGCCGACCTGGTGATCGCCGTCACCGGCGACGACGAGGACAACGTGCTGATCTGCCAGGTCGCCAAGGAGAAGTACCTCTGCGCCCGTGTGATCGCGCGCGTGAACAACCCGCGCAACCACGACTACTTCCGGCTGCTCGGCATTCAGCCCGCCGTCTCCGCGACCGAGGTGATCATGCGCCTGATCGAGCACGAGGTCCCGCGCTACGGCTTCGTGCACCTGCTCGAGCTCGAAGAGGAGCACCTCGAGATCATCGAGCTCGAGGTCACCGACGGTGCTCCGGCCGCCGGTAAGCGGGTCAGCGAGATCCCGATGCCGGAGGGAAGCCTGCTGATCACGGTGCTACGTGACAACAAGGGCATCGTGCCGCGGGCGGACACCGAGATCCGCAACGGTGACGAGGTACTGATCGTGCTCGACACAGACCTCGAGACCGAGATCACCGGGATGTTCGCGCCGACGGCGCGCGCGACCGCCTGAGCGCGGGCCGGGCTCCACTATCCTTGCCGGGGCGCCATTCCGGGATGGTGTAATTGGCAACACGCGACACTCTGGATGTCGAATTTGGGGTTCGAGTCCCTGTCCCGGAGCTGAAGAGGGCCCCGCCGTCGCGGGGCTTTCGCCGTCGGACGGCCGCGGCGGGGAAAGAGCACCGGCTATCGTCGCAAGCGGCGGCGCCCGGCGCTCCGCGAGCTCGTGCGGCGCCCGCGGCGGCGTCGAGGCGAGCTGCCGTGGCACAGCCGTGCCAGCGGCCGGCGGCGCATCGAACTTTGGACAACCAGTGAGGTACAGATGAGCACCCAGGCAGCGCTAACTACGGTCCAGCACTTCATCGACGGCGAGCTCACGGCCGGCAGCTCGGCACGTGATTCGGTGATCTGGGAACCCGCAACGGGCGAGGAGCAGGCGCGCGTCCTGCTCGCCGAGGCCGACGACGTCGATCTCGCCGTGCAGGCCGCCAAGCGCGCGCTCCCGGGCTGGTCGGGAGCCTCGCTCGCCAGGCGCACGCGGGTGATGTTTGCCTTCCGTGAGCTCGTCCAGGCGCGCCTTGACGAGATTGCACGCCTCGTGTCGCGCGAGCACGGAAAGACCGTCGACGACGCCCGCGGCGAGGTCACGCGCGGACTCGAGGTCGTCGAGTTCGTCTGCGGACTCGCGCAACTGCTCAAGGGCGAGTTCTCCGACCAGGTCTCGACCGGCGTCGATGCTTTCTCGTTCCGGCAGCCGCTCGGCGTCTGCGCGGGGATCACGCCGTTCAACTTCCCGGCGATGGTTCCAATGTGGATGCATCCCGTGGCGATCGCGACCGGCAACACCTTCGTCCTGAAGCCGTCTGAGCGGGACCCCTCGGTTTCGAACCTCTTTGCCGAGCTCTACAAGCAGGCCGGTCTGCCGGACGGCGTCTTCAACGTCGTGCACGGCGACAAGGTCGCCGTCGACGCGCTGCTCGATCACCCGGACGTCGCCGCCGTCTCGTTCGTCGGCTCGACGCCGATCGCGCGCTACGTGCACGAGCGCGCAACCGCCGCCGGCAAGCGCGTCCAGGCACTCGGCGGCGCGAAGAACCACGCGGTCGTGATGGACGACGCCGACCTCGACTACGCCGCCGACCAGCTGATCGCGGCGGGGTTCGGCTCCGCCGGACAGCGCTGCATGGCGATCTCCGTTGCCGTCGCTGTGGGCGACGCGGCCGACGAGCTAGTCGCGAAGGTTGCCCAGCGCGCGCGAGCGATCCGCGTCGGTCCCGGCTTGGACCCCGACTCCGAAATGGGCCCCGTCGTCACGGCGCAGGCGCGCGAGCGAATCGTCGGCTACATCGACGCCGGCGCCGCGGAGGGCGCGGCAGTGGTCGTCGACGGGCGCGAGCTCGAGACCGGCAGTGGCGGCTTCTTCGTCGGCCCGACCCTCTTCGACGCCGTCGAGACCGACATGTCGATCTACCGCGACGAGATCTTCGGACCGGTGCTCAGCGTTGTGCGCGTCGGCTCGCTCGACGAGGCGATTGCACTTATCAACAGCTGCTCGTTCGCGAACGGCACGGCGATCTTCACCGCCAGCGGAGGCCATGCGCGCCGTTTCCAGCGTGAGGTCGAGGTCGGGATGATCGGCGTCAACGTGCCGATCCCGGTCCCGATGGCCTACTACTCGTTCGGGGGCTGGAAGAACTCGCTGTTCGGCGACCACCACATCCACGGTGCCGAGGGAGTGCGCTTCTACACCCGTGCGAAGGCCGTCACGGCCCGCTGGCCCGAGCGCCGGGCCGAGCCCGAGAGCACGCTGCACTTCCCGACGGCCTCCTGAGCACCGTGGGGCGGGCGTCGACCGCCAGCACCCTGCGGCGTGAGCGGGCACTCGCAGCCGAGGGGACCGCGTGCTGACCGTCTACGGGATCCTCGCGCTGACGTTCATGATGGCGATGTACGCACTCGAGCGGCGCGGGCCGCTCTACGTGCTGGCGTTCGCGCTCGGCTGCCTGCTCTCGAGCATCTACGGCTTCGCGGCCGGGACGTGGCCATTCGGCGTCGTCGAGCTGATCTGGGCCGGCATCGCGCTCGGGCGCTATCGGGCGCTCGGTGCGCAGCGGCCGGGCACCGACGCCTAGCAGCCGGGTCCGCGGCGGCTCGCGTTGCGTCTGGCATCCGCCCCGGCACAGGCGTAGTATCCCCGGGGCATGACCCCCGGCTACCACCGCGCTGAAGGGACAAGGCACGCGGCGCTCGCGTGGCTGCGCGCGACGGACGCTGAGTGGATGGAGCTGATGGGCGACCGGTACGTCGAACTCGCGAAGAGCCTTGGCTCCAGCGACGACGAGGTCGATACTGCGCTTGCCCAGAACGGCGAGCTGGGCCTCAGCGCCGCGCTCGCCGAAGACCTCGCCTGAAGACGCTCGTCGGCCGCCCCGCCGCCCGCCACTCGGGTCGGCGGATTCGCGAGCCAGATCTGTCGTCGGCGGACGACGGTTATACCGGGGTCTGCACGAGGACTTGAGAAAGTTGACAGGAACTGGACGTATGTGTGACACTGGCTCGTAGCGGGGTAAAGACCGCTGTTGTGCGAGCCGGATGGTCGGCTCGGGAGAATGGAGCACGAAGGGCATGGATGCCTGGGGGGACGTTTCACATGGATGTCACCGGAACTGGCCTTGAGCGCGAGGCCACGGACGCCTCGTCCAACACGGACGTAGCAGCGCGTCAGGGCCGCGCGCGGTCACGCGCGCGGGCCGTTCTGGTGCTCGCAGTGCTCACGCTCGCCGCCTTGGTGGCGCCGCAGCTGACTGCCGGCGCGTCGGCCCACGGGATCGGCGAATGCGAATCGGGCTGGTCGTCAAACTGGGGCGGAAGCTGCGAAAACGGCTCTCCGAAGGGCATTACAGCGACGAAGACCGCGGTCCCCTCGTACACGCTGACCTACAAATGGGCTATCGAAAAGTCCGTCGCGCAGCCGGTGATCAACAGCTCGGGGGCGGCCACGGCGCATTACACGGTCAAGGTCACCCACGACGCCGGCACCGAAAGCGCCTGGCACGTGACCGGCGAAATCAAAGTCACGAACTCCTATTCGACGACGGTCAAAGGAGTCAATGTGACCGAGCTCGGCGTCGGCGACAGCGACGCGGTGTGCAAGGTCGAAAGCGGCACAAACCTCACCATCCCTGCCAATTCCGCCGTAACACTGCAGTATTCGTGTACTTACAGTGAAAAACCTGACAGCTCTACGCAAACCAACACCGTTGAAGTCAAGTGGCCCAGCCAGGGGCCGTGCAGCGGCGGTCTCGTGAGCGAAGGCCATACGACCGCGACGGCCCCGGTCGAATGGTCGAAGGTCGTGCCGACGATCATCGACGGCGCCGTCAAAGGCAGCGACACGATCTACGGCTCGCTCGGCGAAATCAAGGCCGGCGAAGCGCCCAAGACCTTCAACTACGAACACACCTTCAGCGAAGATCCGGTGGGGACGTGCACGACGCACGAAAACGTCGCGACGATCAAGACCTCGACGACCGGTACCGAAGCGAGCGCACACGCGCAGGTCAAGCACTGCGTCGGCGCGGACCTGAAGGTCGGGGTTTCGGCGAGCGGAACGTTCAAGCGGACCTACGGCTGGACGATCCACAAGAGTGCGAGCCCGACCGAACAGAGCACGTCGACCGGGAGCGCGAAGTACTTCTACGAAGTCACGGTCGCCCACGACAGCGGCACCAACTCGAGCTACACGCTGAGCGGCAAAGTGACGGTCAAGAACCCCAACACCTGGGAGGCCGTCAAGCTCACCGGCGTCACGGTCGCTGTCGACAACGGCGGCACCTGCCACATCACCTCCGGCGAAGCGACGGCATCCGTGCCCGCGAGCGGCGAAGTGCAGCTTGGCTACGAATGCACGTACGCCGGCCCGCCGACCAAGGCGGCGTACAACGTGACGGCCAAGGCGTCCTGGGAAGCAGCGGCTGCCTCCACGCCGCAGGGCTCGGCGGAAGCCACCGCGAGCGGTGAATTCAGCTCACCGACGACCGTGGTCGACGGTTCGGCTTCGGTCAACGACAGCTTGAAGGGCTCGCTCGGCACTTTCAGCGCCGAAGAAACCTCCCCGAAGGTCCTGAAGTACGAATACGAATTCAGCGGCGATCCGGCCGGTCAGTGCACGACGCACGAAAACATCGCGACGCTCGAAACCTCGACGACGAAAACGAAGATGAGCGCAAGCGCCAACGTCAAGCACTGTGTCGGTGCCGACCTGACGGCCTCAGTCAACAGCAAGCCGTCGTTCACGCGGACCTACCACTGGACGATCAACAAGACCGCGTCGCCCGGCGAACAGACGACCAGCGGGCCCGCGACCTTCGGCTACAAGGTCACCGTCGCCCACGACGGTGGTCTCGACTCCGCCTGGCAGGTCACCGGCGATGCCACGGTCAAGAACCCGAACGCCTGGGAGTCGGTGACCCTGACCGGGGTCACGGTCACGGTCAACAACGGCGGTTCGTGCAAGATCACCTCGGGCAGCCCGACCGCGACACTGCCCGCAGGCGGCGAAGAGCAGCTCGGCTACGAATGCACGTACGCGCTCGCGCCATCGCCGAGCGGCTTCACGGTCACGGCCCAGGCAAACTGGAGCGCCGCCGCGGCGCACACGCCGCAGGGCTCGGCGCAGGGCACGTCGGCCGGCGAATTCTCCGCACCGAGCACGATCGTGAACGGGTCGGCAAAGGTCAGCGACTCGATGCAGGGGAGCCTGGGGACAGTCTTGGCGAGCGAACCGTCGCCGAAGGTCTTCGAATACTCGCGCGAATTCGCTAGCGACCCCGCGGGTCAGTGCACGACGCACGAAAACATCGCAACGCTGACCCCGCAGGGCGGTCCGGAACAGGACGTCCAGCCGCCGCTCCAGGCGAACGCCTCGGTCAAGCACTGTGTGCTCGGCGCAAACCTGAAAGCCTCACTGGACGGTCAGCCGTCATTCACCCGTACCTACGGCTGGTCGCTCCAAAAGACCGCGTCGCCCGAAGAACAGACGACGGAAGGCCAGTCGGCGATCTTCCACTACAAGGTCACGGCGAGCCACGACGCGGGCACGGACTCGGCGTGGGCCGTCACCGGCACCGCCACCGTGAAGAACCCCAACGGCTGGGCGGTCACGCTGACTGGCGTGACGGTGAAGGTCAACGACGGCGGCACGTGCCAGATCACGTCGGGGAACCCGACGGGTGCCGTACCCGCCAACGGCGAAGCTCAGTTGGGCTACGAATGCACCTACGCAAGCGCACCGTCGCCGAGCGCCTACACCGCAACCGCCGAAGCGACGTGGGACGCCGCGACATCGTTCACGCCGGATGGCTCCGCCCAGGGGAGCACGAGCGGTGAATTCAATGCGCCGACGACGACCGTCAACGGGACTGTGAAGGTGACGGACTCACTCGAAGGCACCGAAACGGTGCTCGGGACGATCGGCGCCGACGAACCCTCGCCGAAGGTCTTCGAATACGAACACGAATTCACGGGCGACCCCGTCGGCCAGTGCACGACGCACGAAAACATCGCGACGCTGACTGCCGCCGTCCAGGAGACCCAGCGTTCCGCCGCGCAGCTGCCCCCGATCGAAGCTCGCAAGACGGTGACGCACTGCGTCGAACGCACGGCGGACCTCTCGCTCCAGAAGACGGCCAAGTCGGCCTCGGTCTTCGCGGGCGAAGACCTCAGCTGGCAGCTGACGGTGCACAACGCCGGGCCTTCGACTGCGGAAACGCCGACCGTGACCGACAAACTTCCGGCCGGCACGACGTTCGTGCGCGCCAGCGCGGGCTGCACGGAAAGCGCGGGGACGGTGACCTGCCACGCGGCTGACCTGCCGGCGGGCGGATCGACGGAATTCACGATCACGGCCCTCGTCGGCGCGAGCTTCGAAGGCAGCAAGGTCATCAACGAAGCCGAAGTCACGAGCCCGACCCACGACGGGAACAAAGAAAACAACCACGCGAAAAGCGAAACCCCGGTCGAACACTCGTCGAAGATCCTGATGGTCAAGAACGGTCCCTCGAGCGTCATAACCGGCGAACCGATCACCTGGCAGGTCACCGTGACCGGCGAAGGTCCGTCGACGGCGACCGGCGTCAAGTGGGAAGACCCGCTCCCCGCGTCGGTTGAATACACCGGCTCAAGCACCGACAAGGGCACGTGCGCGCTCGTCGTCACGACGGTGGTCTGCGAAATTGGTGACCTTGCGCCCGGCGAAACGGTGCACATCGAAGTCCACGCGAAGGTCCTCGCCGAAGCCGGGACGATCGTCAACACGGCCCACGTGACCGCGAAAGAAGGCACGGAATCGCCGAAAAGCAAACCGTCCGCGAAAACGGCGATCGTGCACCACGCCAGCGTCACCATCACCAAGAAGGTCAACCACCGGATTGCCGCACCCGGTGCCCTGCTGCAGTACAGGATTGTGGTGCACGACAGCGGCCCTGCGCCCGCCAGGAACGTGCGCGTCTGCGACCGTCTGCCGGCCGGGATCAGCGTCCTGGAGCCGGACGGCGGGCACCGCCATGGCAAGTCGCTGTGTTGGAGCATCCCGACGCTCGGCGTCGGGCAGAGCCACGGTTACAGCATCAAGGTGCGCATCGATGCCAAGACGCGCGGCACGCTACACAATGTCGCCGTCGCTGAAGGAAGCAACTTCAACCGCGTCAGCGCATCGGCCAACACGCGCGTCAAGCCCAAGGCCAAAAAGCACGTCGGCGTCACGGGCTAGCGCGCCCGTCACGCGGGATCTCCCTCTCGATTGGACGAGAGGGGCCCGCACTCACGCGGCGCAAGCCGGACGGTGCCGTCCCCAGCGCAGATGCTCTGCGCGGAGCAGAGGCGTCGGCGGTGAGGAGCCGCGGTTAGGCGGCAGCCTGCTGCGCCCAGTCACGGTAGAGGTCGAAGTAGCGTCCGCGCTTGGCGATCAGTTCGTCGTGCGAGCCCTGCTCGGCGATCTTGCCGTGTTCGAGCACGATGATCCGTCCGGCCTGGCGGATCGTCGAGAGCCGATGGGCAATCACGATTGACGTACGTCCGGTCAGCAGCCGGGTGAGTGCCTGCTCGATCTTTGTCTCGGTGTGCAGGTCGACGTTGCTAGTCGCCTCGTCGAGCACGAGGATTCGCGGGTCGGCGATCAGAGCGCGTGCGAACGCGAGGAGCTGACGCTGGCCGGCCGAGAGCTGCGTGCCGCGCTCGCCGACCTGGGTGTGGATCCCGTCGGGGAGCTCTTCGACGAAACTGTCGGCGCCGACAGCCCGGATCGCATCCCAGAGCTGCTCTTCACTGGCCCCGGGGCGCCCGAAACTGATGTTCTCCGCGATCGTGCCCGAGAACAGGAACGCCTCCTGCGGAACGATCCCCATCTGCGAGCGCAGCGAGTGGCTCGAGACCTCGCGCAGGTCGTGGCCGTCGACGAGCACCGCGCCACCGGTCGGGTCATAGAAGCGCGCGACGAGCTTGGCCATCGTTGACTTGCCGGCCCCCGTGGCGCCGACGAGCGCGACCGATTCGCCGGGCGCGATATCGAGGTCGACGTGGCTCAGCGCCGGTGCGGGATCCTCGCTCGCGCCGCGTCGGCGCGCGTAGGCGAAGCTCGTGTCCGCGAACGTGATCTCGCCACGGATCGTCGGCAGCTCGATCGCGTTCTCGGCATCGCTGAGGGTCGGCTTCTCGTCGAGCAGCAGGAAGATCTTCTCCAGCGCGGCCATCCCCGACTGGTAGGTCGTGTACAGCTGGGAGAGCTGCTGGATCGGTTCGAACAGGTAGGCCAGGTAGCCGACGAACGCCACGATCGTTCCGGCTGTGATCAGGCCTTCGATCGCCTGCGAGCCTCCGTAGAGCACGATCAGCGCGATCGCCAAACCGGAGAGCAGTTCGACCGCGGGGAAGTACGCCGCGTTGAGGTAGACCGTCTTGAGGTTGGCGTCTCGGTTGTCGGCGTTCAGCGCACCGAACTGCGCCTCGTGGAGTTCCTCCCGGGCGAAGCTGCGCACAACACGGATTCCCGACAGACTCTCCTGCAGGTAGCCGGTGACCGCGCCGATCGTCTCGCGGGTGCGGCGGAAGGCACTCGTGGAAGCGAATCGGAACCACAGCGATCCGGCGAGTACGAGCGGCACCGCCAGCATCGCGATCAGCGCGAGGTGCACGTCGAGCACGAACATGATCACCACGACGCCGATGAGCGTCAGTCCCGACTGGAAGAGGATCACGACCGAGTCGGTGACGAGGCTTTCGAGCGCTTCGACGTCGTTCGTGATCCGGCTGATAAGGATCCCGACCGGACGTGACTCGTAGAAGCCGATCGGCATCTCCTGCAGATGCCTGAAGATCTTGATGCGCAGGTCGGCGAGCGTTCGCTGGCCGACCCAGCCGACCATGTAGGTCTGCACGCGCGTCATCACGAGCACGACTCCCGCCGCCGCAAGGAGCGCGACGACCACCAGCACGAGCGTCGTGGTGTCGTGCTTGTCGATGCCTTCGTCGATCGCGACTTTCGCCAGCGCCGGGGGAGCGAGCGACGCGGCAGTGCCGATGACCAGCGCGACGACCGTGAGCACGGCACGCGCGCGGTAGGGGCGGAGAATTTCGAACAGGCCGCGCAGGTTGCGTCCGCGAGTGCCCTTGGACGGACGCGAGCCATCCCAGTTGGCGCCCATGCGTCCACCGCCGCCGCCCCCGCCGGGGCCGCCGCGACCGCCGCCGCCCCCGCCGCCGAAGCCACGCGCGCTCACAAGCCGCTCCCGACGCGTTCCTCGGCGGACTCGCGGGTCAGGAACACCTGATCCGGCAGCCCCTTCTCGACGATTTCCCGGTAGAGCGGGGATCGCTCGAGCAGTTCATCGTGGTTGCCGCGCGCCTGCACGCGGCCGTGCTCGAGCACGACGATTTCGTCGGCGAGCGCGATCGTCGACAGGCGGTGGGCGATGATCAACGTCGTGCGACCGGCCATCGCATCGTCGAGGGCGACCTTGATCTGACGCTCGGTCGAGGAGTCGACGGCACTCGTCGCGTCGTCGAGGATCAGGATCCGCGGATCTGCCAGGAGCGCCCGGGCGATCGCGAGGCGCTGGCGCTGGCCACCCGAGAGCGTCAGGCCGCGCTCGCCGACCTGAGTGTCGTAGCCCTGGGGCAGGCGCTCGATGAACTCATGTGCCTGGGCTCGTCGCGCGGCTTCGACGACTTCCTCCCGGCTCGCGTCCGGTCTCCCGTAGGCGATGTTGCCCGCGATCGAGTCGGAGAACAGGAACGGGTCGTCGCTGACGACGGCGACCGACCTGCGCAGGCTGACCAGGTCGACCGAACGCACGTCGGCTCCATCGATCTCCACCGCGCCCTGCGTGACGTCGTAGAGCCGCGGAATCAAGGCCACCAGACTGGTCTTGCCCGAGCCCGTTGCTCCGACCAGCGCGACCGTGCGCCCGGCCGCGATCTCGAGGTCGATGTCGCGCAGCACGGTCCGGCTGAGCCGGGCGCTCGGCGAGGCGCCTTCGACGTGTTCGGCCTCTTCGCCCGAGTCGTACGCGAGCGACACGTCGCTGAAGCGGATCGCGCCGCGACCGGGGGGCAGCGGCGGTGCGTCGGTCGGCGCGGTCAGTCGCGGCTCGCGGTCGAGCAATTGGAAGATCCGGGCGCCCGACGCGGTCGCGCGCTGGGCGAGCCCGAGCGTCACGCCGAGCGTCCGCATCGGTGTGATCAGCATGTTGAGGTACAGGTAGAACGTCGTGAACGAGCCGAGCGAGAGCCGGTCGCCGATCACCGCCTCGCCGGCGACGAGCAGCACCGCGGCGAGGCCGAGCTGCGGCAGGAAGCCGATCAGCGGGTTGAACTTGGCTTCCAGCCGCGTCGCCACCATCGACTGCTCGAACACGCGGCCGACGCTCTCGCGGAAGCGGCCCAGCTGCTCGTCCTCGCGGGCGAACGACTTGACGACACGCACACCGGTGATGTTCTCCTCGGCGTTGGCGGTCAGTTCGGCGATTCGCTGCTGTGTCTCCTGGACGGCGGGGCGGGCCTGGCGACCGTAGCGTTGGCTGATCACGATCACGAACGGCGCGGGAACGATCGCGATCACGGCCAGCAGCGGATTGATCAGGAGCATCGCGATCGTCGCGAGCACGATCGTCAGCGCCGACTGCAGGATGAACACGAGACCGTAGCCGAGGAAGAAGCGCACCGCCGAGAGGTCGACTGTCGCGCGCGACATCAGCTGGCCGGTCTGCTGGCGGTCGAAGAACGCCAGCTCAAGCGCCTGCAGCCGCCCGTAGACGATTTTGCGCAGGTCGAATTCGATCGCCAGTGAAACGCGACCGGCCACAATCCGACGGGCATATGAGAGGCCCCAGCGCACCACTGCCGCGACGGCGATCGCCAGCGCGAGCAGTTCGAGGTTGTGCTGGTAGTGGCTCTTGGCGGCCGCATCGTGCGCTTTCGATGCGTCGACTCCCTTGCTCACCGCTTCGACCGCCCAGCCGGTCAGTCGAGGAACCAGGACCGTCATCACCATCGCGCCCGACGCGAGCAGCGCCGCGATGATCACGCTGCGCTTGTACGGACGAAGGAAGCCGAGCAGGCGGTAGAAGGTGTTCACCGCGCCACTCCCCGGGGTCTGTGGCAAGCTCTGAGCGTGAATGCAGTGCCACTGCATCGCAGTCTCTGTATGGGCTGCGCACACATGCGCGAGGTCCGCAACACGCGTGGCTCGCTGTTCCTGCTCTGCCGGCGTTCCAAGGACCAGCCGGAGTACCCGCGGTACCCGCGCCAGCCGGTGATCGAGTGCCCGGGCTTCGAGCCCGCCGCGCGCGAGTAGCGCACGGCTAAGCAGCCGCCCCGGCCGGCGCGACCTCGGCCGGCGCCTCGTGGTGCGACCCGGCCTGGAAGTCTGAACGGCGGATCAGCGCGAAGGCACAGATCGCCCCGGCGAACGCGATCGCCGTCGCGACGAGCAGGATCTCCGTCAGGCCGGCCGTGAAGGCACTGTGGTAGGCGCTCTCGAGCGCCTGGCGTGCGGGGACCGGCAGGTGCGCGGCGAGCGCCCGCACGTTGCCGGACTGCAGCGCGCTGCCGACGTTTCCGTGCGCGGCCCGCGCAACGGCGGCGCCATGCCCGGAGGCGGTGAGCGAGGACGTGGCTTCTTCGGCGACGCGGTGCTGGAACAGTGCACCGAGGGCGGCGATCCCCGTGGCGATGCCGACTTGGCGGAAGGTGCTGTTGATGCCCGACGCCATGCCACTTTTCTCCGGCGCTACGACACCTATCGCCGTGGCCGCGAGCGGCGGGTTGACGAGCCCGATCCCGGCGCCGGCGATCACGAATCCCGGGATCAGGACAGTCCAGCCGCTGGTCGCATCGATCTGGGTCATCAGCAGCAGACCCACGGCGATCAGCACCAGGCCCCCGCCCAGCAGGATCTGCGGCGCGACCTTCACGATCAGGCGCCCGGCCAGCGGCGCGACCGCGAACGAGAGCAGCGTGATCGGCAGGAATCGCAGGCCGGCCTGGAGCGGGGAGTAGCCCAGCACGTCCTGGATGTAGAGCGTGAGGTACAGGAACATCGAGAAGATCGAAGCGGAGATCGCAAACGCGACGATGTTCGCGCCGGTGAACGAGTGGCGTGCGAACAGCGTCAGGTCGAACATCGGATGGCGCCGCCGCCACTCGATCAGCACGAACAGGGCCATCGAGACGACTGCGCCGACGAGCAGCAGGATGATCTTCGTCGAGCCCCAGCCGCTGTCGTTCCCGCGCACGAGCGCGAACACGAGCATGAACAGTGACGCCGAGAAGGTCACGAACCCGGGCCAGTCGATGCCGCCGGGGTGCGGGTCGCGCGTCTCGTCCACGCGGCGCAGCGACACGATGACCGCGGCGATCCCGATCGGGACGTTGACGTAGAAGATCCACTGCCAGCCGATCGCGGAAGTGATGATCCCGCCGATCAGCGGGCCGACGGCGACGGCGGCTCCCGTGACCGCACCATAGATCCCGAACGCCTGCGCGCGCTCGCGCCCCTCGAAGGCGCCGGCGATCAGTGCCAGCGCCGTTGCGAACATCATCGCCCCGCCGACGCCCTGCACGCCGCGGGCGAGGTTCAGCATCAGCGGTGTGGAGGACAGTCCGCAGACGGCGGATGAGAGTGTGAAGACCACCAGGCCCCAGATGAAGATCGTGCGCCGTCCGATCTGGTCGCCGAGCGAGCCGCTTGTCAGCAGGAACGCCGCCAGCGTCAGGGCGTAGGCGTCGACGACCCACTGCAGGTCCTGGAAGGATGAGTGCAGGTCGTGCTGGATGTCCGGCAGCGCGACGTTCACGACCGTGATGTCGAGCAGCAACATGAAGATCGCCAGCGATACGGCGACGAGCGTCCACCATTTGCGCTCCAACTCAGCCTCCTTCGTGTGGGGGGAACACGGACCGGGCCGCGGTAGTTGCCTTGCGAACTATATGAAGCTGGCCGCGGATCACCCGGCGGCGTCGCGCAGGTGCCGGCCGAAGAACGGCACGATGCGCGTCCAGAGCAGCTGCGCCGGCTGCGGCCGGTAGGTAGGACGGTAGTCCGCGAAGAATGCGTGGCCCGCACCGTCGTAGACGTCGACCTCGACATCCTTGCCGGCGTCGATTGCGAGTCGGCCGAGCTGCGCGCCGAGGGCCGGGGAGGGGTTGGTGTCCTCGGCGCCGATCGCCGCCATCAACGGGCATTCCAGGCGCGGCACCAGCGTGATCGGGGGGACGGGGCGCTCGGGCGTTGATAGCTCGTCGGGCGTCGAGCGCTCGATGAACCCGCCCCAGCAGTCGGCGGCGGCGTCGAGTTCGGCTCCCGAGCAGGCTGCGAGCAGCACGTAGCGCCCTCCCATGCAGAAGCCGATCGCGCCGACGCGTCCGGTCGCGTCCTGTCGGCTTCGCAGATACGCCACGGCGGCCGCGATGTCGCCGACGACACGCTCGTCCGGGAGCTTTTCGACCCGGCGCATCATCCGCTCGACATCACCGAACGGTGGTGGTCCGCCTTCGCGGAAGTACAGGTCGACGGCAAGCGCAACGTAGCCCTGCGCCGCCAGTCGCGCGCACACGTCGCGGATGTGGTCGTTCACGCCCCACGCCTCGTGGATGACGACGATCCCGGGGTGGCGCTGCTCATCGTCGGGGCACGCGAGGTGGCATTCGACCTGCTCACCGTCGTGCCCGCTGATCGTCACCGTTTCCGCGGCCAGGCCGCGGTCGCTGGTCACGGCGCCGGGCACGCCGTCGGGGCTTGGCAGAACCTCAACGATCGCCACTGCCGCTCTCCCTTCGGGCCGGCGCTGCGCCGGCCATCGCTCTTGTTTCGCCGCTGTCGAGCTCGCGCAGGCGCCGGCGCACACGGCGCCGGGTTGCGGCGAGTTCCTCTTCGAGTCGCGCGAGCTCGCCGGCCCGCCGGCGCACGAGATCCAGCTGGCGGTCTAGGTGTCCCGCGGACTCTTCGAGCAGCTCGCGGCGCCGGGCGTCGTCGATCGCGCTGCTCTGAAGGGCGGCGCGCACCTCGGCGCGCGCCTCCTCGGCGGTCAGCAGCTGGCGTAGCTCGTCGACGCTGACGCCGAGCAGATCTTTGAGCCGCAGCACCTCGCGCAGACGCTCGATGTCGGCTTCGGTGTAGATCCGGTGGCGTCCCGAGGGGCGGTCGGTCGCCGGTGCCAGCAGCCCGAGTTCCTCGTAGTAGCGGATCGTCCGCGGCGTGACGTCGAGCATCCGCGCGACGTCGCCGATGCGCAGCGGGCCCGCGCTCACGCTGGTGCCTGTGCCGTGCGGACGTGGCTTGGGCGCAGCATGCAGACGCCTGCTCCGACGAGCGATACGGCCGACAGGCACCAGAGCGCCGTGTGCATGTTCGCGATGAACGGCGCGAGTGCGGCTTCCGAGAGGCCGGAGGCAACACCCGAAAAGATCGCGAACAGCGTGGCCTGGGGGATCGCGGACGTCACGACCGCCATCACGAAGGCGATCGAGAGGACCGCACCGGTGTTCTGGAGCAGCACCCTCGCGCCGGCGGCGACGCCGCGGCGCTTGGGCTCGACGGTGCCCATCATCGCCGCCGTGTTCGGGCTGTTGAACATTCCCGAGCCGACGCCGACGAGCGTTAGCCACAGCGCGCTGTCGACGTAGGGGCTCTTGACGCCGAGCATCGTCATGCCGGCCAGCCCGGCCGCCGTGATCAGCATGCCCAGCGCCGCGAGGGTGCGCGAGCCGTGCCGGTCGGCCCAGATCCCGGCCAGGGGTGATGCGACGAGCATCCCGATTGCCAGAGGGGCGAGCTTGATACCCGCTTCGATCGCGCTGTCGCCCTGGGCCCCCTGGTAGTAGAAGACGAACAGGAACATCAGCGCGAAGCGTGAGAGGCCGTTGATGAACGCCGCGGCGCCGGCGGCGGCGAACAGTCGGTTGCGGAAGATCGCCATGTCGAGCATCGGCGCGCGCACGTGATTCTCGATCACGACCCACGCCGGAAGCAGGATTGCTCCCGTCAGCAGCCCCGCGATAACGATCGGGTCGTTCCAGCCCGTCAGACCGCCGCGCGAGACGCCGAGCACAAGACCCGTAAGGCCCACGATGAACGTCACTGTGCCGAGCGGATCCAGACCGCGAACCTCGTCGGGGCGCGCGAGCTCGTGCAGGACCGCGGCTCCCCAGGCCGCGCCGAGCAGCGCGAGCGGGACGTTGAACCAGAAGACCCACTGCCAGCCAATCGCCACGAGCGCGCCGCCGAGCACGGGTCC
Organism: uncultured Solirubrobacteraceae bacterium; assembly: GCA_963699425.1. Lineage (GTDB taxonomy): Bacteria > Actinomycetota > Thermoleophilia > Solirubrobacterales > Solirubrobacteraceae > Palsa-744. The sequence goes on from CAVOTS010000003.1 coordinate 179,062, forward strand.
GAGCACCAGTCCGACCGCCGCGACCATCGTGTTGGCGCCCATCGCAAGCCCAAGCTGCTCCCGCGGGAAGGCGTCGGTCACCAGTGCGGCGGCGTTTGCGAACAGGAACGCCGAGCCGATGCCCTGCAATACGCGCCAGAGGATCAGGACCGTCGCAGAATCCGAGAATCCTGCGCCCAGGGACGCCAGTGCGAAGAGCAGAAAGCCGCCGATGTATGAGCGTCGGCGGCCGAAGAGGTCACTGAGCCGACCCGCTGTCAGCACGAGCACCGTGGCCGCGATCATGTACGCGAGGATCACCCAGACGAGCGCGAGCAGGCTCGCGTGCAGCGAGCGCTCGAGGTCCGGCAGGGCGATGATCAGCGTTCCCGAGTTGGTTGCCGCGAGCAGCATTCCCAGGCTCGTGCACGACAGGGCCCACCAGCGGTAGTGCGGGCTGTCGGCGGCGACGCCGATCCGGCGGCCTGAGCCTGTGCCGGGGGAACTCTTCTTCGGGGTCGTGGTGGCCAAGGTGGGTGCTCTCCGTCCTATGAAACTGACGCTTGCGTAAAGATCAGAATAGTAGAGCTTTGCCCGGCCGGCCGAGTGCTAAAACGTCGGCATGGCCAGCGACGCACGCAAGGTCGAGCGCAGCGAGCAGGAGTGGCGCTCGATGCTCACGCCCGAGCAGTACAGGGTTCTGCGCGAGGCCGGAACCGAGCCCGCGTTCACCGGCGAGTACACGTACAACAAGGACTCCGGCGAGTATCGCTGCGCGGCCTGCGACGCGCTGCTGTTCACGGCCGATACGAAGTTCGAGTCCGGCTCCGGATGGCCCAGCTTCACTGAGCCCGCGGTCGCGGCGGCCGTTGAGCTGCGCCCCGACAACAGCTTCTTCATGCGCCGCACGGAGGTCCTGTGCCGCGCGTGCGGCGGGCATCTGGGCCACGTCTTCGACGACGGACCCGGCCCGGGCGGCCAGCGCTACTGCATCAACTCGGCGGCGCTCGACTTCCGCCCCGAGGGCGGCGGCAACTGAGTCCGCGCGCCGCCGCGCGCGAAACAGGATGATCCCGCGATGATCATGGTCGACCGCCAGCGCCAGCTGGCCAATCCGTTGCACGTCGGTCGCGGGGGACGCATCGCGCTCGCCGTTGTTCTCGCCGCGATCGTGGCGGGCCTGATCGTGCTGTTCACCGCCAGTTCCTCGCCGCGCCACGGCTGCATCGAAGTCGTGTTCGCCAGCACACTTGGCGCTGCGCGCTTGGAAAAGTGCGGGCGCCAGGCGCAGGAATTGTGCGCGCACCCCGAGCGGATGTCCTCGCTGACGGCCCAGATTGACGAGGCCTGCCGGCGCTCCGGCATCTCGCGCTAGCCCATCTAGACATCTGTCTAAACCCGCGCCGCAAGTCTTGGCCACCGTGCCACTACCGGCGTGCACCGGTCGCGAGTTTCATAACCCCATCGCAAAACCGCGGTGTTCGGCATTGCTGCCGAGCGCCGCACTGACCCCCAAGGGAGGCATATGTTCGCCACCGCAGCAACCTGGCTCGCATGGCCCCACTGGCTCAATCCGGGAGACAACGCATGGCAGATGACGGCCGCGACGTTCGTCGGCCTGATGAGCCTTCCGGGCCTTGCAGTCCTCTATGGCGGGGTGATGCAGAAGCGCTGGTCGGTCAACAGCATGATGCTCACGTTCGTCGCGTTCGCCGTCGTGCTCATCGTCTGGGTCCTATGGGCCTTCAAGATGGGCTTTGGCACGCCAATCGGAAGCGGCCATAGCTTCTTCGAAACGTTCATCGGCAAACCAGGCAGCGTGCTGTCGCCGGGAGCGCTCGAGGGGCAGGCCATCATTCCGTCGATCACGACGGGACCAGAATTCCACTTCCCCGAGTCGTCACTGGTCTACTTCCAGTTCGTCTTCGCGGGGATCACGCCGATCCTGATGCTCGGGTCCGTCCTGGGCCGGGTCAACTTCAAGGCGTGGATCCCGTTCGTGGCACTGTGGATCACGTTCGTGTACGCGATCAACGCCTTCCTGATCTGGGGCGGCGGGTTCTTCGCGGCGCACGGCGCGCTGGACTATTCGGGTGGGTACGTGATCCATCTATCCGCCGGGATATCCGGGTTCGTCGCCGCGGCGGTGATCGGACCAAGACTCCAGCGGGACCGCGAGGTCGATGCCCCGAATAACCTGTTGATGGTCGCCTGTGGTGCGGGTCTGCTGTGGCTCGGCTGGAACGGCTTCAACGGCGGGGACTCCTACTACGCCGGTGCCAACGCCTCGGCTGCGGTGCTGAACACCAACGTGTGCACCGCCGTCGCGATGATGGTCTGGATCGGTTGGGACTACGCCTTCCGTGAAAAGCCGTCGCTGCTCGGCTCGGTGAACGGCATGATCACCGGACTCGTGGCAATCACGCCGGCGGCCGGATTCGTGAACGGATGGGGCGCGATCTTCATGGGGATCATCGCCTCGACGATCGTGTGGTTCGCGATCCGCTACCTCAGCCGCGCCCCTGTCTTCCGAAGCGTGGATGACACGCTGGGGGTGATCTACACGCACGGCGTAGCGGGCCTTGTAGGTGGCCTGTTAGTCGGAGTGTTCGCCGATCCACACGTCATCGAGTATCTCGGTGCCGGCGGTGGTGCGACGAACCTGCCTGGTGTCCAGGGCGTGGCCTTCGGCAGCTGGACGCTTCTGCGTTGGCAGGCCGAGACCGGGCTGTGGGTCATCGTGTTCAGCGGCGTGATGACGTTCATCCTGCTGAAGCTCGTCGGGATCTTTATCCCTCTGAGACTCTCCGACGAGGAGCTGGAGATTGGCGACCACGCCATTCACGGCAACGAGGTGTACCCCTCGGATGTTCCGACGCTCGGGGGACCACACACCCGGGAAGGTGCCGGAGGCTCGGCAGGAGCCCCGCTACCGGCGGGGGCATAAAGCCCGCGGGACGGGGGCGCGGCTTTATTGTCGCGCCACCCGGCCCAACGGGGGTCGAGGTGGGGGCGGTCCGCAAGGGCCGCCCCCATCGCTTTTCCGGCAGGGACTAGAGTCCGGAGATGCGTTCGGGTGAGGTTGATCCGTACTCCCTCCTCGGCGGCTGCGAATGCGGGGCAGTCGAGTATCGCGTCCGGGACGAGTTCGTCTACGCGGCGAACTGCCACTGCTCGCGATGCCGCGCGGCCACGGGTGCTGCGTTCAAGCCGTTTGCCGGGATCGAGCGTGAGAAGCTCGAACTCACGCGCGGCGAGGATGCGCTCCTGACCGTCGGAGAGCCTGAGGCAAACGACACACGGTGTCGGGCGTGCGGATCGCTGCTCTACTCCGTGGTTCGCTCCGGGCAGTACGTGCACGTCGCCATGGGCTCGCTCCGCGACGTTCCGAGTATCCGGCCCGAAGGCCACATCTTCGTGGGCTCGAAAGCCGGCTGGTTCGAAATCACCGATCAGCTTCCACAGTTCGAGGAGTACGGCAGCTGACCAGTGAACGGCGGCGGCGTCCACCGCCGCGGCGGCAGCCGTCCGGCTACGCCGTCAGCCCGATCGGGCAGCTGACGCCGGTACCGCCGAGGCCGCAATAGCCGCCCGGGTTCTTGGCCAGATACTGCTGGTGATAGTCCTCGGCGTAGTAGAACGGCGCCGGCCGGGGCGATCTCCGTGGTGATCTCGCGGATAGCCCGCGTCGGCGAGCCTGTCGCGGTAGGCGTCGCGTGATGCCTCGGCCGCCTCGCGATGCGCCTCGTCCGCGGTCAGAGGATGCCGAGCGGTACTGCGTGCCGACATCGTTGCCCTGGCGCATGCCCTGCGTCGGGTCGTGGCCCTCCCAGAAGATCCGCAGCATCTCGGCGTAGGAGGTCTGCTCGGCGTGGAACGACGACGAGGACCACCTCCGCGTGGCCGGTCTGGCCGCTGCAGACCTCCTCGTAGGTCGGGTTGGGCGTAAAGCCGCCCGCGTAGCCGACGGCCGTGGTGTAGACGCCCGGCGCCTGCCAGAACATCCGCTCGGCGCCCCAGAAGCAGCCGAGGCCGAAGATGCCCGTCTGCACGCCCTCCGGGAACGGGCGCGTCAGCGGGGTGCCGAGCACGAAGTGCTTGTCCGGGATCGCGACCGGCGTCTCGCGCCCCGGGAGCGCGGTGGCGGCCGTCACCATCTCGGGGACGCGGCGCGCAAAAAGGCTCATGCGCCCAAGGTAGCCGACCGGCGAGCGCTACTTGGAGAAGACGGCGAAGAAGTCGCGATCGTCCGGTTCGAGGTACCGCGTGTCGGACCGTTCCATGTTCGGCAGCAGGTTGCGTGGCAGGGCCCCACCGTCGGCCCCGTAACTGATGAAGCTCGTCCAGTACGGGTTGATGTCCAGCGTCATCGCGCGCACCGCGCCGGCGCGGATCAGGGTCTTCGCGAGACTCGCCGCAGTCTGGTCTTCACCGGCGGCGTAGAGCAGATCGCCGTGTGCCGTGATGCCCGCCGCCGAGCGCCAGGTCAGCACCGCACCGCCCAGCGTCGCGCCCCATTCGCCGGAGTTTTCGATGTTCGGCGCGAGCTTGCCTTCGTTGACGGTGAGATCCAGGTTCTGGCGCGCGAAAGAGACCCCGGCCGGGACGGTGGCACCAGATGTCCAGCTGATGATGTCGACGTGCCCGTCGGTGTAACCGACGAGCGTCGCGATCCCGTCACGCATCGGCGCGTACATGTGTCCGCGGTAGATCACCCCGCCGCCGGAGTCGACCACCTTGAACGCGCTGTTGAAGGTCGCCAGCAGACTGCTGCGCAGTTCCTGCGGCACCTCCATCGGCCCGCGCGAGGGCAGTTCGACGGCCGGCTCTTCGCGCCCCGGGTAGTAGACGATGTTCGTCTTCTTGGTGTTGATCCACGCCACACCGGCCAGGACCCGCGGGTATTCGGGCTGGTCGCGCACCGTGGTGATCAGTAGCGGCGCTTCACCTTCGAGGCTCGGCCTGGTTGCTCGCCAGACGCCCTCGCCCGGGAGCGCCGGCTTGATGAACGGTTCAATGTTCGGGGGGCGATAGGCGGCGTTGGCCCCACCGGCGCCGTAGCCGAGCTTCGGCAGCGCTTTGAGCGTCGGCCCGCCCTTGCTTGGAGCCGTGAGCGTGTAATACAGGGACTCCACTTCGGCGACGATTTCGCTCGCTCCGTTTTCGCGCAGCCACTCGACGGCCCTGATGTTCAGGGCCGTGTTTGACGCACGCGTGGCCATCGCGAGGAAGGAGAAGAAGACCGGCACGAGCACGATCACGGCCGCAACGAGAGCGATTCGCCGCACGCGGGTCGAACGCGGAACGACCGGTCCGCGGGGGCCGCCCGCAGGGGGCGTGCGCGGGCGTACGGGGCTGGCTACGGCGGGGCCCATCCGGGACCAGACTACAAGGGAGCTCGCTCGATTCCTCCCGCTACGAGCGAGCATGAAGCGCCTCTTATGAACGGGCTGCCGGGCCGACAGCGGGGTATGTCAAGCTTCTGCGGGCGCGCCGCCCTTGGCAGCGTGGCAATCAACGACTACTCCAAGGACCAGCCCGATCGGCTCATCGCAGGTGATCACGAGCGAGGCAGACGAGCCGGTCGCGCTCAGGCGCGGCCGTCGCATGCCAGGACCCGAGCACGGCTCGAATGCCGCGCTAGCGTTACTGCGCGCCTGTAGGCCCCGACAGTGGGCCAAGAACGTGCTCGTCGTCGCGGCCCCCGCCGCCGCCGGAATGCTCTTCCATCCGCGGATCGCGGCCGAGGTCGTCGGTGCCTTCGTGGTGATGTCGATGGTCTCGAGCGCGACCTATCTGCTCAACGACGTTCGCGACGTCGAGCAGGACCGCCGTCATCCGCGCAAGCGCTTTCGCCCGATCGCGGCGGGCGAACTGCAGGTTCGCACGGCCCTGATCTGGGCCTCGGCGCTGGCCGTCGGGGGCGTGCTGATCGGCGCGCTGATCGCGCCAGCGCTCGGTGGCGTCGCCCTCGTGTACATGCTCCTCACGGGGGCGTACTCGATCTGGCTCAAGCACATCCCGTTCGTCGATGTCGCCGCGATCGCCGCCGGGTTTGTGCTGCGCGCGCTGGCCGGCGGAGCGGCGACTGACCTGCACCTCTCGCGCTGGTTTGTCCTGGTCACCGGGTTCGGGGCGATCTTCCTCGTTGTCGGCAAGCGCTACGCGGAGCTCGCGCGCGACGGTGACGGCGCGTCGGTGCGGGCCACGCTTGGCGTGTACACGCTGCGCGGTCTGCGGATCGCGTTCAACACCGCCGCGTTGTTGACGTTCGCCTCCTACTGCGGCTGGGCGGTGACTCGCCTGGACCACCGGGCGATCTACATCATCTCCGCACTGCCGCTCGGCCTCTGGCTCGGGCGCTATACCGCGCTTGTGCGCCGAGGTGAGGGAGAAGCGCCCGAGGACGTCGTGCTGCGCGACCGTTCGCTGATCCTGCTCGGTGCGCTGTGGGCGGTGCTCTGTGGGGCCGGGATCTACGTTGGTGTCTGAGCAGACGCGCGTTCGCCGCGACCGGCGCGAGCTGTGGGGCTGGGGACGCTCGGTCAGGGCGCAAGCCGACGTCCTGACGCCAGAGCACCCGCAGGAGGTCGAAGCCGAGCTGCGGGCGGCGGGGTCGGGCGTGCTCGCGCGCGGTGCGGGCTGCAGCTACGGAGATGCGGCGCACCTTCAGGGCGGTGTTGTGATCGACACGACGAGCCTGCGGCGAATTGTCTCTGTCGACCCGGAGCGTCGCACCGTCCGCGCCCAGGCCGGCGCGACGATCGCGCGACTGATGGCCGCACTCGCCGACCACGGGCTGACCGTGCCGGTCGTGCCGGGAACCCGACACGTCACGCTCGCCGGTGCGATCGCCAGCGATATCCACGGCAAGAACCACCATCTCGACGGTGCGTTCGCGCGCCACGTCAAGTCGATCCTGCTCTGTACGCCGGCCGACGGGCTGCTCGAGGTCACGCCCGAGGGCGATCCGGATCTCTTCTACGGGACGCTCGGCGGCATGGGCCTCACCGGCGTGATCGTCGAAGCGACGCTCGGCGCGATGGATCTCCCGACCCCTTGGGTGGCGGACGACATCGACCGAACCGACGGCCTCGAGCAGACCTTGGAACTGATGGCTCCCGATGAGCCGCGCCGCTACTCGGTCGCCTGGCTGGACATGCTGGCCGCCGGCCCGGCCTATGGCCGCGCTGTCGTGAGCCGCTCGGACCTGATGGACAGCGAACCCGAGGGCAAGCAGGCGCGCACCGCCGCATACCCCGGGGAGCTCGTCAGCGCACTGACGGTGAAGATCCCGGACCGCATCCCGCGCGGCGCATTGATGCCGCCCGCGATCCGCGCGTTCAATGCCGCCCGCTGGATGGCCTCGCCGCGCCGGGCACGCGAACACCCGACCCCGATCGTGCCTTACTTCTTCCCGCTTGACGCCCTCGCCGAATGGAATCGGCTCTACGGGCCAGACGGCCTGCTGCAGTACCAGTTCGTGATGCCGGCCGGCCGCGAGGAGGATCTGCGCCGCTGTTTTGACATGCTCCGCGGGATGCCTGTGTTCCTGGCCGTCTTCAAGCGCTTCGGCGAACAGTTCGGTGGCCCGCTGTCGTTCCCGCTGGCAGGCTGGACGCTGGCCGTCGACCTGCCGGCCCGCGCGCCCGGTCTGCAGGAGCGCTTGCGCGAGCTCGACGACGTCGTCGCCGCCGCCGGCGGGCGCGTCTACCTCGCGAAGGACGTGCGCATGGCCGGCGAGCACCTGCGCGAGATGTACCCGCGGCTCGGTGAGCTGCACCAGCTGCGCGAACGCGTCGATCCTCACGGCACGCTGCGCTCGGACCTCGCGCTGAGGCTCGGACTCGTGGAGGCGGCGGCATGAGTTCGCGCCGGGTTCTGCTGATCGGCGGCACTTCGGAGATCGGTCTGGCGATCGTTCGCGAGCTCGCCACACGCGAACCTCGCGAGGTCGTGCTCGCGGGCCGTGACGGAGTTGCGCTCGCCGCGGCCGCCGCCGCCCTGCGCGAGAGTCCCGGCATCGAGGCCGTCCACACCGCGGCGGTGGATCTCCTCGAGACCTCGACCCACGCGGCGCTCGTCACCGAGTCGGTCGAGCGGCTCGACGGGCTCGACGTCGCAATCGTCGCCGCCGGGGTGCTCGGCGAACGCGGCGGGCTGCCGCAGGACATCGACGCGGCGATCGACGTGCTGCGCGTGAACACCGTCGGCGCGGGCTCCGTGCTGATGCATGTCGCCGCCTACATGCGCGGCCAGAGCGCGGGCCAGATCGTCGCGATCTCCTCGGTCGCGGCCCAGCGACCGCGCCGGGCGATCGCCGTCTATGGCGCGTCGAAGGCCGGTTTCGACGCCCTCGCCCAGGCGCTCGCCGACGACCTGCGCGAGCGCGGCGTGCGGATCCTCGTTGTGCGCCCGGGTTTCGTGCGCACAAAGATGACCGAGGGCCTTGCCGCTGCGCCGCTCTCCACCGACCCGGAGACTGTGGCGCGCGTGACGGTCGAGGGCCTCGAGCGGGGCTCGCAGACGGTCTGGGCGCCGCGCGCATTGCAGTTGCTGATGCTCGTGCTGACGAGCATTCCGCGCCCGATCTTCCGGCGGCTGCGCGCGTGAGCGCCTACCCGCCGCAGCAACCCCAGCCGCGTCCACGCGACATGACCGAGATCCGCGCGCGCCGCGAGCGCTCGCGCCAGCGCAGCCGGATCGCGCGGCTCGACGTGATGATCGGCGTCGCCGTCGCGGTCATCCTGCTGATCGTCTCGCCCGGCCTGGCGATGAGCGGGATCATCGCGCTGCTGGCGCTGCTCGCGATCGGGGTCTCGATCGCGGTTCCGGCATACAAACGCCGGCGCGCCGAACGCAACGCCAGGCCGCCGGCACCGCGACGCCGATGAGCGAGTCGCCCGCCGTTCTCTATGAACGCGACGGGCGGATCGCACGCCTGACCCTCAACCGGCCCGAGCGGGGCAACGGCATCAACGCCCGTCTGCTGGGAGACCTCGTCGCTGCCGTAGAGCAGGCCGACCTGGACCCCGCAGTCCATGTCGTTGTGCTGGCGGGCGCCGGAACCGGGTTCTGCGGCGGCTACGACCTCGTCGAGAGCGCCCAGGAGATGACCAGCCCGCAGTCCGGCGGCCAGGCACCGGCCGGTTCGCCGATCGACCCGGCAGTGATCAGCTCAAACCACGACCCCGACGGCACCTGGGACCCCGTCGTGGACTACGCGATGATGAGCCGCAACGTTCGGGCCTTCATGAGCCTGCTGCACTGCTCGAAGCCCGTGATCTGCATGGTTCACGGCTTCTGCGTCGCCGGCGGCACCGACATGGCGCTCTGCTCGGATCTGCTGGTGATCGCCGAGGACGCCAAGCTCGGTTACCCGCCGGCCCGCGTCTGGGGGTCGCCGACGACTTCCCTGTGGGCCTATCGCCTGGGGCCGCAGCGGGCTGCGCGCCTGCTCTTCACGGGCGACAGCCTCTCGGGCCGCGAGGCGCTCGAGTGGGGGCTGGCGGCCGAGGCGCCGCCCGCGGATCAGCTGCGCGAGCGCACGGACGAGCTGGCAACGCGGGTCGCCCGACTGCCGGTCAATCAGCTCACGATGATGAAGCTGCTGATCACGCAAGGCCTCTACGCGCAGGGCCTGCACACGACGCAGGTGCTCGGAACTTTCTTCGACGGAATCACCCGGCACACGCGCGAGGGCTACGCCTTCCAGCAGCGGGCCGCGCAGGCCGGCTTCCGCGAGGCCGTGCGAGAGCGGGACGAGCCGTTCGGCGACGCCGGCCTTTCGACGTTCAAAGGCTGAGCCCGTGCGGCGCGAGTCGCCGCGCGTGGCTAGAATGCCATTCTCTCGCGGATGTAGCTCAGCTGGCTAGAGCGTCGCCTTGCCATGGCGAAGGTCGAGGGTTCGAATCCCTTCATCCGCTTAGGACGCCGCGCGGCGGACCTGGCTGTCAGGTTGCGGAGACGGCCACGACGTCGAGTTCGGGGATGCCTCGAAAGTCCTCCGGATTGCACGTGTACAGCGGGAGGTCGTTCGCGATCGCGACTGCCGCGATCATTGCGTCATAGCTGCGGGCGCTCGTCTTTCTGCCGGCTTGACGGAGCGACGACGCGACTCTGCCGAAGGCGCGAGCGGCTTCGGCGTCGAAGGGCAGCGGGTCAAAGTCGCTCTCGGCTTGCTGAAGGTGCGACTGGCGGGTCGCGCGCTCACTGTCGTCAAGCGCGACTAGTGGCCCGACTGAGAGCTCGGCGAGCGTGATCGCCGAAATCTGCGGCTCGGCAGGGAGCAGCGATGGGTCGTTGATCCGCGCGAGGAGAATCACGGTGGAGGTGTCCAGGAGCCCGCGGCGCCGGCCTTCGACGGGCCCGTCGGCCGGAGTCACAGCGACGAGTCGAGCAGGTCATCGACGTCCGCGCGCAACCGGTCCGCGTCAAGCCTCGGCAGCCGGTTCCAGCGGCTCAGCAGAGCGTCCGCCGAGAGCGGGGTGGAGGCGAGTGCGTTCAGTTCGGCTACGGGCTTGCCCGAGCGCGTGATCACGACGCGCTCACCCCGCGACGCCCGGTCGACTACCTCGCCGCCGTGGTTGCGCAGGTCTCTGATCGATACCTCGGTCACAATCAGACTGTATCACGCGTGATACAGAAAACCGAGCGAGCAAATGCTCCCGGCGGGCCGTCGTCTGCGACGCGTCCGCCATCGCTGAGCTGCTGCTCGACAGCGGGCCCTACGGCGAGTGGGTCACCCAGACGGTCGGTGCCGGTCAGATTGCCGCGCCCTCGCTCATGCAGTACGAGACGGCGAACGTCATCCGCCGGCACGAGATCTCCGGCCACGTGAGCGCGGACCAAGCGGCGCAGGCCCACGCGGATCTTCTGGACCTTGCTATCGAGCTGTGGCCCTACGAACTCCTTGCGGCGCGCGCTTGGGATCTCCGACACACCGGACTGCAACCACCTCGAGCAGGCGAGGCCGCGAACGCGTCGTCCGAATAGCCGTCCCCTGGCACAGCGGCGACCTCCAGGCCTTTGCAAGTCGGCGTGGCGCGCGATCGTGGCCTCTTGATCACCTCTCGCGCTGCTCGGCGCCCGGTTACAGCCGGCGAGGAGCACATGGGTAGCCCTGCCGGGCGTCGATGTTTTCCTCCTACAGTGCGCCGATCACCTCGGTTGAGCCTGCGCCCGATGTAGTCGATACCTAGGGCATGGCCGCGCCCGCGGGTGGCATCCGTACTCGTTTCGCTCCCTGGCCGAGACCCACGGAGCGCTCCCGGAGCTGGACGGCCGAATACGCGGTCATCGCGTACTTCGCGTCGATCGGTCTTGGTGGCGTCGCCGAGATTGTTCTCGTTGCCCTCGGCGTCAGGGCCCTGCTCGCCGACGGCGCGCTGATCGTCGAGATTGCCCTGCTCCTTACCCTGGTGCCGCTGTGGCGCCGGGGTTCGCTTCGGTCGCCGGCCGATCTCGGACTTCGCTTCGTGCCCGGCGCCCGCTCGGTCGGGCTCGCGGTGCTCGCCTTCGTTCTGTACGGAGCGTTCAGTGCGTTCTGGACTGCGCACACCGCTAACGAAAGTGGCAGCACGTTCTCCGGGCTCAAGCAATACGGCACCATCGCGACCGTGGTTGCGGGCTTCGCTGCCTGCGTCGGGGCGCCCGTCGCCGAGGAAATCTTCTTCCGTGGGCTGATCTACCGATGCTTCCGCAACCGCCTTTCGATTGTGCCGGCCTGCATGTTGGCCGCGCTGCTTTTCGCGCTCGTCCACACGCAGTACTCGCCGTCAGGGCGCGTCGTGATCTTTGCCTTCGGCATCATCACGTGCCTGCTCTACGAGCGGACTGGCTCGCTGCTGCCGGGGATCGCTGTTCATTCGCTGGTCGACGGCACAGGCTTCGAGTACGCGCTGACGGGGCACGCAACGCTCGTCCCGACCTTCTACGCGCTCGTCGCCATCGTGTTGCTACTCCGGCCCCCGGTCGCGGCGGTGATTCGCCTGGTGCGTGGCAAGCCGCCGTTTCGTTATCCCCTCGCCAACGCGGCGGGTCCGCCGGGCGAGCGCGCGACTCCCGTGGCTCACGGCGCACCGGCCCAGCTGGAACTGTTCACGGATGAGTTCTCGACGGCGCGCCCCGCGTCCGGCGAACCACCGATGCGACCGCAGCTCGGCAAGCCCAGGCGGGGGTTCGTGATCGCGGCTGTCCTCATGGGCGCAGTGTTGCTGTACGGCGTCTCGCCGGCGCTCAGCGGCTACCACGTGGGGTTCCAGATCGAAGATTCGCGCTGCGTCACGCGCCTGGTTGTTCGGTTCTGCAAGAACACACGCGATGAAGAAGAAGGCGAACGCGCGGCCGAGTTCCGCACCGAGATCAGCGATGGCGAGCGCGCCTCCGACGACGCCGCGGAGAGTCTTGCGCGGCTCGCCACCTCGGCCGCCGAGGAATACGCAGCGGCACACCAGGGCTATGACGGGGTCACGCCGCTGCTGCTGCACGAACAGAATTCCGAGATTCAAATCGAACCCGGTGGCCACGAGCCGTACCTGAGTCAGGCAGTCCCGGTCGAAGAAGGTGGGGGCGTGAGCGTCACCGCAACCGCGAGCACCGGTCACACCTTCACGATCACCTCCGATCTGACCGGGGCGGTCAAGCGCACGTGCACGCCCGTAGCGAGGACCGGGGTGGAAGGCGGCGGCTGCCAGAACAGCACCTGGTAGCGCCGCACCCACTAACGGTTGGTCCTAGCGTCTACGCGCCGCCGGATCCAGCGCCGGCGCGACCCAGCCGCCGTCGGCCGGATTTACGTTTACGCCTGGCGCGACGATCTCGTCGATTCGGTCGAGCAGATCCGCCGAGAGCTTGAGATCGGCCGCCGGGAGCTGCGACTCGAGCTGCTCGAGCGTGCGCGGTCCGATGATCGCCGCCGTGATGCCCGGGTGGTTGATCACGAACGCGATGGCCATCTCGATCAGCGAGATGCCGGCGTCCTGGGCCAGCTAGCGCGAGCGCCTCGGCCGCGTCGAGCTTGCGCTGGTTGGCGGGCAGCGAGAGGTCATAGCGCGCGGCCAGACGCCGGCGGGCCGGGGAGGTGGGCGTCGGGTTGTCAGCGTCCTTGCGCCAGCGCCCGGAGAGCCAGCCCCCGGAGAGCGGGCTCCACGAGATCACACCCATCCCGTAGCGCTGGCAGGTCGGCAGCACGTCCGACTCGATGCCCCGGGCAAGCATCGAGTACGGCGGCTGCTCACAGACGTAGCGCTGCAGGCCACGGTCGCGTGCAATCCACTGGGCGTCGACGATCGCGGACGGCGGGAAGCACGACGAGCCGACGTACCGGACCTTGCCCTGGTGGACCAGATCGGAAAGGGCGCCAAGCGTCTCCTCGATGTCGACGCTCGGCTCGAACCGGTGAATCTGGTACAGGTCGATCCAGTCGGTTTTCAGGCGCTGCAGCGAGTTCTCGACCTCTTTGATGATCCAGCGGCGCGAGACCCCGCGGCTGTTGGGGTCCTCACCCATCTGCCCCCACGCCTTGGTGGCGAGCACGACGTCATCGCGCCGGCCGGCGAGCGCCTTGCCGACGATCTGCTCGGACTCGCCTTGCGAGTAGACGTCGGCGGTGTCGACGAAGTTGATCCCCGCGTCGAGCGCGCGGTGGATGATCCGAATGCTGTCGTCGTGGTCCTTGTTGCCCCAGTCGCCGAACATCATCGCGCCGAGACAAAGCTTGCTGACCGAAACCCCGGTCCGTCCGAGGGGGTGAAGCTGCATGTTGATCCTCTCTCTGATGTCGCCCGAGCGTCGGCTACCCGCTTAGCGCGCTTCGCACGCGCCACCCGGCTAAGAACAGTTTGCTAGCTGCAATAACAAGTTCGCCGGTTGGTTCGTGCTCGTCGCCGCGCGGGTACTACGTCAGCAGAAGCGTCACTTGCGCGATGTGCGAGTGTGGGGCCCGAACGGAGGGGAGGGGATGGACAGAGCTAACGCAGACGTCGCACCGACGCTCGACCGTCCGGCGTTCTATGCGCTGCGACCTGGCAGCTGGCGTGACTTCGTCACGCTGCTGCATCCTCCCTACACGGCGTGGAATCTCGCCAACGTCGCGATCGGGGCCGCGCTGGCTCCGCACCTGTACGGCTACCGCCTAGCGGCGGTGCTGGTGGCGTTCTTCCTTGCTGTCGGCATTGGCGCGCACGTTTTGGATGAGCTGCGCGACCGGCCGCTCGGCACGCACCTCTCCAGCCGGACGCTCGTGACACTCGCGGCGGTCTCCATCGGCGGGGCGGCGGCAATCGGAATCGTCGGGGCCGTGACCATCTCATGGACGCTGATCCCGTTCGTTCTAGCGGGCGTGTTCATCGTGCTCGCCTACAACCTCGAGTGGTTCGGGGGACGTTTTCACACGACGTTCTGGCTCGCGGTTTCATGGGGCGCATTCCCGGTACTCACCGGTTACTGGGTGAACGCTCTCGCTCTGCGTCCGTCGGCTCTCCTCGCGGCCTGCGGCTGCGCCGGGCTGCTCGTGGCGCAGCGCAGCCTCAGCACGCCGGTACGCGAGCTCCGCCGGCGCACCGTGTCGCTCGTCGGCGAGCAAACGCTCAGCGACGGCTCAGTCGTGCCGCTCGACGCAGCGCGTCTCGCGGCCCCGATGGAGCGCGCGCTGATGGCGTGCGCGACGGGAATGGTGCTGATCGCGACAGCGCTCGTGGTCGCCCGACTCTAGGCCCGACGCGTCCGCCTGCATCACTGTCCGCGCAGCTCGTTTGCGATCGCGCGACCTGCATGCTCGAGAGCGTCCTCGTCCTGAGCCTCCCTGACCGACTCGATCCCTGCGGCGCGCGCGGGGGCCGCGTCCAGCCCGTCGTGGCCGACGACCGCGTGGAGCGGGACGCCCGCTTTCGTGCATAGCCGAGCGAGCTCGCCGACCACCTTTCCGTCGAGGCTCTGCGCGTCCAGACCGCCCTCGCCCGAGATTACGGCCTGTGCGAGTGGGAGGTGGGCTGCGAGTCCCACGGTGTGGAATACAAACTCGGCGCCGGGTACCAGTTCGGCCTCGAAAGTGGCCCACAATCCACCCGATAAGCCGCCCGCGCAACCGGTCATCGGTATTCCGCGCGGATCGCGGGGGAGCGCCTTTGCCGCGCTTTCCATGCGCGAGGTCAACAGCGCGACCTGCTCGGGCGACGCGCCCTTCTGCGGCGCGAACACGGCGGCGGCCTGCTCGAATGGTGTTCTGACGTCGCACAGGACGGTGAGCGACGCCCCGCGAAGACCGCCCGACGCTTGGATCACCTCGATCGCTCCGACGCCGCCGTCGGTCGTTGCGCTGCCGCCGGCGGCGACGCACACCCGCGAGGCGCCGGCGGCAACCGCGGCGACGATCAGCTCGCCGGTCCCGGCGGTGCTCGCGCCCAGCGGGTCCAGCTGCCGCGGATCGACGAGCGGCAAGCCCGAGGCGGCCGCTGAATCGAGGACGGCAGTGGCCCGGCCGGGCAGCATCACGAACTCTGCCGTGACGGGATCACCGAGCGGGCCGTCGACCCGCGCGGGCACGATGTCGCCACCGAGTGACCGGTAGATGACATCCGCTGTTCCCTCGCCGCCGTCGGCGAGGGGCACGACGGTGGCCTCGCAGTCCGCGGCGCGCACGCCGCGGGCGATTGCGGCAGCCACCTCGGGAGCGGAGAAGGTGCCCTTGAAGCTATCGGGGGCGACGAGCAGTCGACGTCGGTGGGCGCTGCGCGGCATCTCGCGATTCTCCCAACCGCGGGCGGTAGTTAGCAGCAGCTGCCGGGTCGTGGTTAGCGCTCGCGGGGGGTCGCGCTGCCGCTGTGCACGTAGCGGGTGGTGCGAAGTTCGCTCCACAGGCCTGGCCCGAAGCCGGTCCCGAGGCCGCTGAGCAGCTGCGGCTCGGCCTGCGCGCCGTCGACGGCGCCTTGCCACTCGTTGATCCAGACGATGCTCGCGCGCAGGCGCCGTCCGGCCTGCGCCGCGTGCTCGGGGTCGTCGGTCAGCACGGTCGCGGCGAGCCCGTAGGTCGTGTCGTTCGCCAGCGAGAGCGCCTCGTCGAAATCTTTCACGGTGTGCAGGGCCGCGACGGGCCCGAAGGTCTCCTCGCGCATCAGCGGCGTGTCCTGCGGGACGTCGACGAGGACGGTCGGCGGGTAGTGGAAGCCCGGGCCGTCGGGGCGCTCACCGCCGAGCAGCAGCCGTGCGCCGTCGGCGACGGCTGTCTGGACGTGGCTGTCGACGATCTCTCGCTGCCGCGCGTCGACCAGCGGCTGGGATCCCGCCGCACCGGGAACCGCTGCGCAGAGCGCGGCGGTGAACTCGTCGGCGATCTCGGCGTGCACGTAGATCCGCTCCATGCTGGTGCAGATCTGCCCGGCGTTGAGCATCGCGCCCTGCGCGACCACGTCCGCGGCCCAGGCGGCATCGACGCCCGAGTCGACGATCACCGGGTCCTTGCCGCCGAGCTCCAGCACGACCTTCGCGAGCCGCCCGGCCGCAAGTTCGGCCACCCGTTTACCGCTCTGCACCGAGCCGGTGAAGAGCACCAGATCGACGTCCTGGTGGGCTGCCAGCGGTTCGCCCGCGCGGCCGTCGCCGAGGATCAGGTTCAGGACTCCCGGCGGCAGGAGGTCAGCGATCGCCTGCATCGCGACGACGGCGGACAACGGGGAGCGCTCCGAGGGCTTCCAGATCACCGTGTTGCCGGTGGCCAGCAGCGGAACCAGGCCCTGGATCGCAATCGGGATCGGAAAGTTCCACGGGACGATCAACGCCGCGACGCCCCGCGGCTCATGCACGAGGTAGCCGCCATCGAGGTCCGTCTCGTCCTGCGAAGCGGCCCCGGCGAGCTCCTCGCGCGCGCCGGCCAACGTTTCGACCAGGAAGCTGCGTGCCATCTCGAGCGGCTGACCCATCTCCTTCGACTGCGCCCGGGCGATCTCATCCGCGCAAGCTTCGAGCGCGTCGAGCATCGCGGCGATCGCCCCTGCCCTGTCGGCGTAGGTGAGCGAGGCCCACCCGGCCGCCGCGTCCCGGGCGGCCGCAACGGCAAGGTCGACATCCTGCGCGCAGCCGGCGGGAATCGTCCCGACCGGCTGCCCGTCATCAGGGCTGTGCACGACGAGCGTCTGCGCCGCCTCGCTCGCGGCCGCTCGGCCGCCGATCACAAGCTGCTCGGCCTGCACCTCAACCGCCATCCCCAACCCCCTCGAGTCCGGTCCGAGCCGACGCGGATCCGCGTGGCACCCAACGCTTCCTGCGCCAGCTTACATTTGCGCCGCCCGCGCGTCGACGGGGTCAGAAACGGTCATCCAGACGGAACTCCCGACCCCCTGTTTGAGCAACAGGAGGTAGACGGCTGCTAGCTGCGGTCGCGGTTGCGGGCGCTCAACATCTCGAGCGTTCGCGGATCGCGGGCCCCGCCGTAGAAGCGCTCGAGCACTTCGGCGTAGAGCTGGTCGGCGCGGGCCGCGGCCTCGAAGAGCGTCATCGAGGAGCGCAGCTTGATCGCGTCGATCTCTCCCAGGGCTGCATCAGGATCTCTCTGACCGGTCCCGAGAAGCGTCGCCGCGCACTGCTCGAGCCGCGCGCCGAGTACCGGGTGGGCGAGATATGCCTTGGCCTCCGCGAGCGAGCCGATCCCGTAGCGCTGCGCGAGCTCGCTCGACCCGAGGCCGCGTAGCTGGGGGAAGATGAACCACATCCAGTGTCCGTGCTTGCGGGCGTTTCGCAGTTCGCGCAGCGCCTGCTCGAAAACGCCGCCGGCCTGCGCGTCGAGGAAGCGCTCGAGCTCGAACGGATCCTCGCGGGCGGGCATCGCGGTCTGCGCGAGGGGCGGCGCGGCGGTGTGCCGCCGCGCCGCTGCCGCGCTAAAGGCCGTCCGGGTGCCGGACAACGTAACCGGCGGTCGAGGCCATCGTTCCCGACCAGCGGTTGCCTGTTTCGGCGAGTGCGACGGTGTCGAAGCGTTTCCCGTCGACGACCATCCACGCGTGTTCCGAGTTGGCGTAGATCGTGATGTAGCGACCGGGTCCCGGTTCACCGTAGGACTCGAGTCCTGTGGAGTCCTCGGGAGAGGACAGCAGCCCGCCGCCGTGCAGCGCGTAGGAGACCGAGCCGGAGCAGTCATAGCCGTAGGACTCGAACGAACCGTGGCCACCGCCCCAGACGTAGGGGCGCGTCGCGATTTCGTCGCCGGCCGCGATCACGGCGGCGACGATCGCTTCCGCGTTGCCCGCCGGAGCGGAACTGGCGGCCGGCGTGGACGTCGTGCCCGTGCCGGACGAGGTGTGCGTCGCCGGGCGCGGCAGCGCCCAGGAGGGCGGGTGCAGTTCCGGTGCGCCGCTGACGCCGAGCGCGGCCCACGTCGCGGGGCCGGCTACGCCGTCGACTTCCAGCCCCTTGGAGGCCTGGAACTTGCGCAGCGCGGCCTCCGTTTCGGGGCCGAATTCGCCATCGACGCCGACGCCAAGTCCCCGCTGGAGTGCTTCGATCGCGCTCTTGGTCGACATCCCGTGGCTGGTCGCCGAGACCGCGACCACAGTCGGCTTCGCGGGAGCGGCGGCCTTCGTCCTGGGCTTGGGCTTGGGCGCTTCAGCGGCGATCGCGGCGTCCTCGGCCGCGACCGGCGGCGTCAGCGTCGGCTGGCCGGCGACGCCCAGCGCGGACCACGTCTGCGGGCCGACGATCCCGTCGACCGTGAGGTGGTGGCGTGCGCTGGAACGCGCGCACCGCGCTATCGGTCTGCGGCCCCAGAATGCCGTCGTCGTAGATCCCGAGCGCGTACTGCAGGCGGCGCACCGACTCCGATGCGAGACCCTTGGCGGCCAGCTGAGCCTGGCTCAGCGAGTGGTGGGGGCGGTAGGAGGCCAGGACGGCGTGGCCGGAGAGCGCCGCGCCGTGCGGCAGCTGGATCGGACGTGCGTCCGAGCGCAGGGCGGCGGTCTTCGGAGCGCTGGTTGCGCGAGCCCTGGAGCCACCGCCGGCGCCGGCCAGCACCGTCGCAGTCCCGATCACCGCGACAGCGATCGCGCCGGCCGAGGCGCGGCGGGCACGGTAATTGGGCGCCATCGTGAAGTTCGTCTCGGCTGCACGGCGTCGGGCCCGCGAGTGACTCAGTGAGCGTTCCCAGGGTCGGCGACCGTCAGGTCGCGGCCGGTGCGCGGAGCGCGGGAGGGCTTACTGCGTTTCGTTACCGATGAGTTGCGACGCGCGCGCGAGCGTTCGAGCGAGGTCGTCCAGAGATTGGCATCGGCAAGATCACGGGGTGATCCCGACATTGGCGTCCTTTCAGTTGTCGTTCGGGCGCCTACGGGGTTAGCTGTCGGGCTCGCGTAACGACTACGCTACGCCACGGTTGTGGCGACTCGCCCCCGCAGCCGGATGGCTGCTTTTGGGTCCCCCGATCCCGGATCCTGTGGAGCCGGGACTCGGCGCTGATCGCGCAGGAAGCTAACAGGTGGACCCGGCCGCTGTCCAATTGCAGGTGTTTTGCAAGAGATCTTGCCGGGGAAGGAATTCGCGAATGCTCCGCGCCCTCGCCGACCGTCGTCCCTTGGCTGGCAGCGCGGCCTCTGGCAAGCTGAGGGTATGTCGAGACGATCGGTGATGATCACGATTGCCGCGGTTTGCGTTGCGGCGGGGCTGTACTTCGGGCTCTCATCGAGCGGCGCCTCGGGTGAGCGCACCGCACCGCCGCTACCCGCGGGCTCGCTGTCCGGTGGCCACGCGACGATCGCCACGCTGACGGCAGGCGGCTCGCGTGCCGTCGTGATCTTCTTCGCGAGCTGGTGCGGCCCGTGCCGCGCCGAGGCGCCCGCGGTCGGCAAGTTCGGGCGCGGAGCGGGCCGCGGCCGGATCGCGATGGTCGACTACGCCGGCGATCCAGGCGGCTCGGCCTTCGTCCACGACCAGCATTGGACGATGCCGGTGCTGGCGGACCCGGAAGGGCGCACAGGCGAAGCGTATGGCTTCCATGGCCTGCCGGCCGTCTTCGTGATCAGCAAGTCGGGGAAGATCCTGCGGCGTGCCGAAGGGCCGCAGACGGTGGCGTCGCTCGAAGCCGCGCTGCGCGGCTAGACCGCGTCCTCGGCAGCCTCGACGAGGGTGTCGACGAGCCCGCCGCGACGGTCTTCGCGGCCGATCAGCGAGAGTTCCGCCGGCTCGACGTCCGTGACCGCGAGCGGAACGGTTTTCGGCGCCATCAGCGCGAGCGTGCGCGCCTCCCACTCGGGAAGCACGATCACGCCGCGGCCCGCCGCGACCATCGCCGCTAGGTCGCGCGAGGAGCGCGCCTGCTCCTCGGTCGTGCGCCTGCGCGGCCCGAGCGCGTCGTGCAAAAGCATCGGTCCGCGGACCCACTCGGCGACGTCCTCGTCGATTCCGATGAACGTCGCGTCGGCGAGCAGGTCGCTGGTGAGCGTGTCGAGCCGTGCGAGCGGGTCGCCGGCGGGAACGATCGCGAGCCGCTCCACACGGCGCACCGGCTGGACCCACACGCCGCGCGCTACCGGCGGGGCGGGGGCGAAGGCCGCATCGACGTCTGCGAGCCACTCGAGCAGCCCTTCGCGCGGGAAGGGCATGTCGCGGTAGGAGATCTCCGCCTCCGGGCTGCGCTCGGCAAAGTCATCGAGCAGCCGCTCGCTGTGCAGCGGCGGCGGCGGGCCGAAGAACCCGATCGCCAGGCGGCTGTGAGCCGAGCGGGCCAGCGCTTCGGCGAGGTGGCTGACGTCTTCCTCGGTGTCCAGCAGCGCGCGCGCCGCGTCCAGGAACCGCCGTCCGTGCGGCGTGAGCACGACGCCGCGCGGGACGCGGTCAAAGAGCGCGAAGCCGATCTGCGACTCGAGCGCGGCAATCGCCTGCGAGAGCGCGGGCTGCGCGATGTGCAGGCGTGCAGCGGCCCGCGTCATCTGGCCCTCTTCGGCGACGGCCACGAAGTAGCGAAGTTGTCCGTGCTTGAAGTTCACGCGCGCGTAGGGTCCCTTCGGCCGGCGCTTCACAGCGTCCAGTTCGATCGAGGTTCTTGTCGGTGATCCCGAGGCGTGCAGCACTCTTACCCCTAAAGGTGCCGGAATAAGACGGCACCCGAAGCGTTTCGGTTGATCTTATAGCGATCCGCCTAAGCGTTTTTGCAAAAATGCAAAATTCGGGCGGCGCTAGTGCGCCAGGAAGACGCCGCCGAGCCCGTGGTCGGCGTGGGCCCCGACGGGCTCACGTGCCTCGATCTCCGGGTAGCTCGCGGACGGTGTCCGCGAGAGCTTCGCGTCTCCAATCGCGGACGCGCGGCATAGCGCGGCCACGACGACGATCGACACAATCCAGAGTGCGGCGAGTGCGGCTGCGATGGTGATCAACACGTTTTTCTCGTCCTGAATAGGTCGGGTCGGTCTGCCGGAGGATAACAAAGACCACCGACATACTGAACAATACCCCGGCCCCGTCACCGCAAACTGCGGAATCGACGCACGCCAGGCCGGTCGGCTCAGCCGACGACGACCGATGCCGAGCGTGCCCGCATCGGACGCAGCGAGAGAAGCTGGGCGATCTCGTCGGCACCCACCGGGCGGCCGAGCAGGAATCCCTGTGCCATTGGGCAGCCGAGGGCGGTAATCGTCTCCAGCTGCGGGCCGCTTTCGACGCCCTCTGCGATCACGTCGAGCGAGAGCGCTCGCCCGACGCCGAGGATCGCCGCGAGGATCTCGCGCGCCTCCTCGCCGCGGTCGAGGCCCGCGATGAAGCTGCGGTCGATCTTCAGGACGTCGACGGGCACGCGCTGCAGGTGAGACAGCGAGGCATAGCCCGTGCCGAAGTCGTCGATTGCGACGCGTACGCCGAGCGCGCGGAGCTGCTCCAACTGTTCGCAGGCCGCGAAGGCGTCGCGCATCAGGACCGTCTCTGTGATCTCGAGGACCAGCGAAGCGGCCGGCAGGCCACTCGCTTCAAGGCACTCGCGCACGTCATCGGCGAAGCCGCGGCGGTTGAGCTGGTACGCGGAAACGTTGACGGCAACGTCGATCGGGGTGCCCGCTTCGTGCCAGCTTGCGGCGTCGCTGCAGGCCCTTTCGAGCACCCAGTGCCCGATCGGCACGATCATCCCGCTGGCCTCGGCGAGGGGAATGAATTGGTCGGGCGCGAGCACGCCACGTTCGGGGTGATCCCAACGAATCAATGCCTCGACGCCGACGATCA
The DNA here is from genome assembly GCA_963699425.1 of uncultured Solirubrobacteraceae bacterium. Taxonomy (GTDB): domain Bacteria; phylum Actinomycetota; class Thermoleophilia; order Solirubrobacterales; family Solirubrobacteraceae; genus Palsa-744. The sequence goes on from CAVOTS010000003.1 coordinate 201,229, forward strand.
GGTGTTCACGCAGGTCGAAGACCGGCTGGTAATCGAGCCGGAACTGCTGCCTGGGCAGCGCGGCGCTGAGGTCGGCCTGCAGCTCGCGGCGACCGTCGAGGCTGCTTTCATGTCCGGGCTGAAGAGCTCGAAGCGGTCCTTGCCGGCGCCCTTTGCGGCGTACAGCGCGAGGTCGGCGTCGCGCAGCATCTCGTCCGGCGAGTTGTAGTGGCCGGCGGCGATACCGATGCTCGCGGTGACCAGGCTGATCCGTCGGCCGTCGTCCAGTTCGACCGGCTCGCGCAGCACCTCGTTCAGGCGCTCGGCGAGGACATACAGGTCGCCGTTGCCGCGCTCGCACTCGACCAGGACGACGAACTCGTCGCCGCCGAGCCGGCCGACGGTGTCGCGTTCGCGGACCGTGGCCGACAGGCGTTCGCCGACGGTGACCAGCAACTCGTCTCCGGCGGCGTGCCCGAGACTGTCGTTGACGTCCTTGAAACTGTCGATGTCGATGAACAGCGCGCCCGCGGCGCCGCCGTCGCGAGTCGTGCGCGCAAGCAGCTGCTGCGCGCGGTCGATCACGAGCGCCCTGTTGGGGAGCCCGGTGAGCCCGTCGTGCATCGCCTGGTGCGAGAGCTCGCGGGTCTTCTCGCGCACCAGCGTGAGCGCACGCTGTCGCTCGGTCGCGAGCACCAGCATCACGAGGCAGAAGGACAGCGTCAGCGCCACGCCGCCTAGGAGCAGCATCGTCGCGTAGCCGTCGCCGAAGACCCCGGAAGCGGTCGCGGGGCCGAAGGTCCGCACGATCCAGCCCTTCGAGAAACGGGCTTCGTCGACCTGTGCGCCGCGCGGTGGCTGGCCCGCCAGGGCGACTGATCGAGGAGCCGTGCGTCGTGTTGGAGAGCTGCACTGCCATGTTCGGGTGGCCGACCAGCGCGGTGTCGAGCACCGTCTTGGGGGTTGATCAGCTCGCCGAGCCAGCCGATGAACTCGCGTGCGCGTTCGCTGCGCGGGGGGATCAGGCCCGAGCTGTATACCGGCGTCTCGACGCCGAGCGTCGGCTTGCCGCTCCCGCTGAAGCCGGCGTACGTCGCTTCGCCCGAGAGCCGGGTCGGTTCGAGCGCCGGGGCAACCGCGCAGTAGTCGAGCCCGGGGGGGATCTCGACACCTGTGTTGCGTGCGAGCCCCGCCTGGGCGAGGCACAGGTAGCCGTGCGCGGTGCCGGACTGCGGGACCTGCTTGGGCTCGCTCAGCGGCGGGGCGGAGGACCCGAACGGGTACAGCGGGTTGCGCGCCATCTGCGCGTTGAATGCCGCGAGGCCCGACGCCGGCACCCGCACCACAAGCCCGATGTTCTCGAGCTCGGGGTAACGCTTGAGGACGTGCAGCGATTCAACCCAGCGCGCGAAACCGAGGCCAGTCAGATGGCGGTTCGCGGCGACGTACGCGCTGGCCGTGGACACGAGGTCTTCCTCGTGCTGGAGCGCGAGTTTCAGCGACGCAGCGACCTGGCCGCTGGCAGCGCGGAAGGCGAGACGTTCGTTCTGCACATCGGTCCGGGCAGCCGATATCGCGCCGATCGTTGCGGCGCCGACGCCCATCAGCACGAGCACGCTGACGACCGCGAGCATCCGCGGGCTCAGGCCCTTCAGACGCCCGACAAGCCGGTCCGAGACACGCCGTATCGGCGCCCTTCCGGGCGGCCCCCCGCTCTCGCTCGCTGTGCTTGACGCCATATCCGTGGTTCGCTCGTCGAGGTGGGCCATGCGGTCGCATCGGGCTGCATGAACACTTGCGCGGTGCAATTCCGGGCCATCTGGACAGATGTTTGATCGGCGCCGCCCTCGAACGCCATTAGCGCGGAAGCGCTCCTTGCGCGAACGTCCGGCGAGCCCGACCCCGAGTCAGTCCGCTCCGGGCTCGTCCCGGCCCCGGCGGGGGTTCGCGAACGAGAGCATCCCGGCGGCCGCCTCGCGCAGCGCGCGGCGCAGCGGATTCTCGCGGCGCATCGGACTGTTGAGGTCCACCTCGAGCTCGATCACCCCGGCGCCGCTGCCGAGCGGCCGGTCCGGGCCGAGCGCTTCGAGCAGGTGCAGTGCCTCGGCGTTGTCGGACAGGCAGGTCGCGCGGAACGTCGCGACGTCCTCCTCCCGGGCGCGCTCCGCGAGCCGCGCGAGCAGCTCAGAGCCGACGCCGCGGCCCTGCCAGGCGTCGGGGACGGCCACGGCGACTTCGGCGATCGCCGGCTCATCGTCAATCCGGATGAAGCGCCCGACGCCGACCGGCTCGCGCGTGTCGCGCACGATCGCGACCAGCGCCTCGTGGTCGTGGTGGTCGACCTCGGTGAGGTAGGCCAGCGAGCTGTCTGTGAGGCGATCGATCGGCGAGAGGAAGCGTCGATAGCGGGACTCGGGGAGAGGTGCGCGAAGCCCTCGGCGAGCCCTTCCTTGTCGCCGGCCTGGATCGGGCGGATCTCGAGTTCGGTGCCGTCGCTCAAGCGGTGCCGGGCCCGCAGCGGGACTCGCCTGCGCGCTTTGCGTTCGCCTGCCACGGCGCCAAGTCTTACCCGAAGTCGCTCCGGCTGCAGGGAAATTTCGCGGCTGGAGATGCGGTGGTTGCGCGCGGGCCACGCCCGCGGGGCGTCGTTGCGCCCCCGCCGTCCGTAGGATTGGCTGGCAGTGGATGCTGAGGCGCAGGATCAACAGATCGCGCCGGCCGCCCGCGCGGCGATCGACGAGGTAAAGGGCTTTCTGCAGGCTCATCCGCCGTTCGATGCGCTCGGCGACGACGAGCTCGAGCGCGTCGCGACCGCGGCGGAGGTCGAGTTCTTCCCCGCCGGCGAGATGATCTTCGCCCAGCACGCCGGTCCCGTCGAGCACCTGCGCGTGATTCGCGCGGGCTCGGTGGAGCTCGCCCTCGCAGGCCGGGTCCTCGACCTGCTCGGTCCCGGCGAGCTGTTCGGCCATGCCTCGATGCTCTCGGGCCTGCCGCCCGGGTTCAGCGCCCGCGCCGAGGAGGACACGCTCTGCTATCGCGTGCCCGCCGAGGTCGGGCGCGAGGTGCTCGCACGGCCCGAGAGCGTCGCTTCGTCGCCCGCTCGCTGCTTGCAATGCACGCCAAGGCCCCGAGCGCGCTGGCCGTCACGAGCGCGCGCCCGGATCCGGCCAATCGCCCCGTGCGCACGTTGCTGCGCGGCGCGCCGGTGATCTGCACGCCGGAGACGACGATCCGCGAAGCGGCGCTCCAGATGAGCGAGCACGGCGCCAGCGCGATCGTCGTCAAACTCGGCGAGACGCTCGGATCCTCACGGACCGCGACCTGCGCGCGCGCGTCGTGCGGCGGGCCTTTCCTACGACGAGCCGTCTCGGCGCCATGACCGCCCCCGCCTACACCGTCGGCCCGGACGCGCTGGGCGGCGACGTGCTGCTGCGGATGCTCGAGCGCGGGGTGCGCCACTTCCTGTTGTCGCGCTCGACGGAGCGTGCTCGGAGTCGTCGAGGCCGTCGACGTGCAGGCGGCCGACGACGGTGTCCTCCTTCAACCTGCGCCGCGCGATCTCGCGAGCGAACGGCTTCGACGAGCTCGGCCGCGCCGCTGCGGGCCTGCGCCCGGCGGTGCTCGCGCTAGCCGAGGCGCGGGTCGCCGCGACCAGCATCTCCCGGATGTACTCGACGCTGCTCGACGCGATCGCCCGTCGCAGCATCGAGCTCGCGGTCGCCGAGGTCGGCGAGGAGCTGCCGCCGTTCACCTGGTTCGCGCTCGGCAGCCACGCACGCCGCGAGGCGGTGCCCGCATCCGACATCGACAGCGCGATCGCCTGGCGCGAGGCCGACGGCAACGACGTGCGCCTGCGCGAGGAGCTGCACCGCGTCGGGCGGATCGTCGCGAGCCGGATGGAGGAGGGGGCTTTGCCGTGGACACCCACGGCGCGAGCGCCGCGGACCTCCTGTTCGTGCGCACCGTCGAGTCCTGGCACAAGGCAGCCGACAGCTGGATCAAGGATCCGACCCAGGACAAGGCACTCGTGCTCAGTTCACTTTGGCCGACAGCCGGCCGGTCTGGGCGTGCGCTGGGGGCTCTCGCTGTCCGAGCCGTTTCGCGCCGCCCGCAGCGGCGCGCGCTGGTACGCCTGCTCGCGCGCCTGGCGCTCTCGCACCGGCCGCCGACCGGCTTCATGCGCGGGTTCGTACTCGAGCACGACGGCGAACATCGCGGTCGTCTGGATATCAAGCAGGGCGGAATCCTGCCGGTCGCCGCACTCGCACGCTGGGGGTATCGCAGCCGGCGTGACGAGCGCCTCGACGGTCGAGCGGCTGCGCAGCGCGAGCGCGGCCGGCACAATCACCGCGGATGATGCACGGACTCTCGAGGAGGCCTTCGAACTGTTCACCGACCTGCGTCTCGGGCACCAGGTCGACGCAGCTGCGCAGCGGAGAACAGCCCGACGACTTCCTCGATCCAGCGCAGCTCGGCGCGCTGACGCGCAGCCACCTCAAGGAGGCCTTCCGCGCCGTTGCCTCGGTTCAGCGGCGCATCGGCACCGAACTTTCGCTCCCGGGGTCATGAGGCGACGCGGGGCCGGACTGGGAGTCCTATCGCCGCACGGCTCTGCCGGAGTCCTCGACCGACTGGCGCGCGGCCCCGTTCTGTGCGCTGGACCTCGAGCTGACCGGCCTTGATCCGCGCCGCGACGAGATCATCTCGTTCGCCGTCGTTCCAATCCAGCGCGGCTCCGTCCAGCTCGGCAGGATCGTCGCCGGCTACGTGCGGCCCGAGCAGAAGATGAGCGAGCCGGCGATCCGCATTCACGGCATCCGGCCCGCGGACCTCGAAGATGCCGCGGCTGCCCCCGACGCGCTCGAGCCGCTGTTCGCGGCGCTCGCGGGACGCGTCCCGGTCGTACACTGCGCGGCCGTCGAGCGTACGTTCCTGCGTCGCGCACTGCGCGGCACCGGGGTGCGGGTGCACAAGCAAATGGTCGACACCCAGCTCCTCGGCCGGCTCTGGCGCTATGAGCGCGACGGCATCCTGACCCGGGCGCCCGACCTCGCCGAGCTCGCCGCCTCGCTTTCGCTGCCGGTCCACCGCCAGCACGACGCGGCGACCGACGCGCTGACGACGGCCCAGGTGTTCATCGCGCTCGCGTCGCTGCTCGAGCGCCACGAACCGCAGAGCGTCGGCAGGCTCTGCGGCGCCGAACGGCGCGTAGCGAACCTGCGCGCCTTCGCTCCCGGCTCCTGACAGTCGATACGGTGCACGCATGGCACGTTCCGAGGCGGACCCCGATGAGCTCGTCTGCGTAGTCGAGATCCCGAAGGGCAGCCGCAACAAGTACGAGTACGACGAGCGGCTCGGCGGCATCAAGTTCGACCGCCTGCTGATGAGCGCCGCCACCTACCCGGCCGATTACGGATACCTGCGTGGCACGCTCGGACAGGACGGCGATCCGTTGGATGCTCTCGTCTGTCTCTACGAGCCGACCTTTCCCGGGTGTCTGATCCCGGTCAAGCCCCTGGGCCTCTTCGAGATGCGCGACGAGAAGGGCGTCGACGACAAGGTGATCTGCGTGCCGGTCGAGGACCCCTACTGGAACCCCTTCGAGGAGCTCGAGGACCTGCCGCTGCTGCTGCGCCAGGAGATCGAGCAGTTCTTCACGATCTACAAGGACCTCGAAGGCAAGGAGGTCGTGGTCAAAGGGTGGCAGAGCCGCGAGAATGCGATCGCCGAGATCGCTGCCTCCCGGCGCAGGCTCACCGAGCAGCGCTGACCGCCGCCGCCCGCTACGTGGCGCGGCCGCCCGTTGGGGGAGACGGCTTCAATGCTTGGTGACCTGGAAAACCTTGCGCAGCGTCTCGTGGACGGTCCAAGTCGTCCGGTCGCCGGCGCGGAGCACGCCCACATCGCCCGGGCCAACCTCGAACGTCGGGCCGTCCTGGACCGCGACCGTCGCCCGCCCGTCGACCACGACGAACATCTCGTCTGCCTCGACAGCGCGCGAAGTCCCGGCGGTGTGCTCCCAAATGCCGCGCTGAACGTGCTCGTCCTCGTCGAGGATCGCCCCACGGACCTGCGGTTCGCCACCGACCACCTGGCCCGGTTCGAGCGGCCACGGTTCGAGTTCGACCGCCGAAATGCTGCGCGCGAGCGAGGAGTCGGCCATGCTCGCCAGCCTACCCGGGAGCGCGAATGGAGTGCCCGAAAAACCGGCGGAGCGGCGCGGGTCGCGGCCCGGCGGCCTACGATTGGCGGGATTTGACTCAATCTCCGACTGGACGACTGAAGGGGAGCCTGGCCGGCGCACTTCTCGCCGCCGCGGCCGCGCTCGTGCTGGCCGCCTCCCCCGCGCAGGCCGCGGTCTGCCACAGAGCCGCCGCCGACCATTCCTTGAAGGCGGCGATGCGGGCGTTCGTGCACACCGACGGGGGGCCGCCGGGAATCTCTGCAGTGATCCAGCGCGGCGGACACCGCATGTTGTTCACCGCGGGGTACGCCGACCTGGCTGACCGTGCTCCGATCGTTGGCTCGGACCACATGCGCCTTGCGAGCGTCTCGAAGGCGTTCAGCGGCGCGGTCGCTCTGTCGCTGGTCGCGGCCGGCACGCTCCACCTCGACGACACCGTCGGCCGGTGGCTGCCTCACCTCAGCCCGCTCTGGTCGGCCGTGACGCTGCGCGAGCTGCTCCAGCACACGAGCGGGATTCCCGACTTCAGCAAAAGTGATGCCTTCAAGGAAGCGCTCGGCGACTCGCTGCTCGCGTCGCCGCCCCCCGAAGCGCTCGTCTCCTACGTAGCCGACGAGGCCCTCGAATTCACCCCTGGCACGCGCTACCACTACTCGAACTCGGACAACATCATCGTCGGGCTGATGGTCCAGGCAGCCACACACCGCTCCTACGAGGACGAGTTGCAACGCCTCGTCTTCGGGCCGCTGCGGCTTCGCCACACAAGTCTGCCCAGCGGCGAGCGCATCCCGAGCCCGTCGATGCGCGGCTACAACGTGGCGCCACCGAAGGCGCCTGAGGACTTCACGGAACTCTTCGCGGCGGGCTGGACCTGGGCCTCCGGCGGGATCGTCTCGAGCCCCGACGATGCCAACGCGTTCGTGCGGGCCTACGCGCGCGGGAGCCTCACCAACCACGCCACCAGGGCGGCGCAGATGCACTTTGTCCCCGGGAGCTCCGAGCCGACAGGACCGGGCGTGAACGCTGCGGGTCTGGGGATCTTCCGTTACCGGACCCGCTGCGGGACGGTCTACGGGCACACCGGTAACACCGCGGGGTACACCCAGTTTGTGGCCGCCAGCGCCAACGGCTCACGCTCGGCGGTGGTCTCGATCAACGCGCAGATCACGCCGACCGTCAGCCCTCTGAAGTTCCCCGAGCTACGCCGGATCTACACGCTCGCCGTGTGCGCAGCGCTCGCGCGCTAGCACCCGCGGGACTTCGGGGTGTGCGGGCGGGAGTTGCGGGGTAGCCCCGAGGCCTGTGAGCGCCCTTGAAGTGCACGCCACGAATCCGTCCGGGGCGCCCATGCGAGGGTTCCCGGGGCCGCGTGGCCGCCACAGTGATCCTTCGCGGGCTGCGCTGCGTATGGGTCAGCGATGAGAATCGCGATTATCGGCGGCGGGGTCTCCGGGCTCACATGCGCGCACCTGCTGCACCGCGATCACGAGATCGTCGTCTTCGAGGCGGGCGACCGAGCCGGCGGGCACGCGAACACGGTGCGCGTCGAGACCGACAGCGCCGGCGTCTACGACGTCGACACCGGCTTCATCGTCTTCAACGACCGCAACTACCCGAACTTCGAACGGCTGCTCGCCGAGCTCGGCGTCGCGACGCAGCCGTCGCCGATGAGCTTCGGCGTCAGCGACGGCGCCGGCTTCGAGTACAACGGCGCCTCGCCCAACGGGCTGTTCGCGAACCGCGGCCACATCTTCCAGCCCTCGTTCCACCGGATGATCGCCGACCTCGTCCGCTTCAACCGCGACGCCCGCGAGCTGCTCGCCTGCGACGACGATCCGTCGCTGCGCGAGTGGCTGGCGGCCGGGCGCGTACTCGACGCGCGTTCGTCGAGCGGCTGATCGTGCCGCAGGCGGCGGCCGTGTGGTCGGCCGACCCGGCGCAGATGTGGTCGTTCCCGGCGCGCTTCCTGGTCGAGTTCTTCGACAACCACGGGATGCTCGGACTCCGTGACCGCCCGCGGTGGCGAACGATCACGGGCGGCTCGCGCAGCTACGTGGAGGCGCTGACGCGACCCTGGCGCGAGCGGCTCAGGCTCTCGGCACCGGTGACGGAGGTCACCCGCCACGCCGACCACGTCGCCGTGTCCTCGCGCGGCGGCGAGCCCGAGCGCTTCGACGCCGTCGTGCTCGCGACCCACTCCGACCAGGCGCTGGCGCTGCTTGCCGACGCCAGCGAACGCGAGCGCGAGCTGCTGGGCGCGATCCCGTACCAGACGCAACGAGGCGGTGCTGCACACCGATCGCTCGCTGCTGCCGCGCCGCCGGCGCGCGTGGGCGAGCTGGAACTACCACCTCGACGCCGATCGCGGCGGGACGCTGCACGGTGACCTACCACATGAACCGCCTGCAGTCGCTGCGGGCCGACCGCGAGTTCTGCGTCACGCTCAACCGCACGGCCGCGATCGACCCCGACCGGATCATCCGCACGATCGAGTACGCGCACCCGGTCTACACGCCCGCGGGCGTCGCCGCGCAGTCACGCCACGCGCGAGATCAGCGGGCACAACCGCACGCACTACTGCGGCGCGTACTGGGGCTGGGGCTTCCACGAGGACGGCGCCGCGAGCGCGCTGCGGGTCGTGCGCGAGATCGGCGCCCGGCAGACGCGCAGGCGGTGCCGGCGATGACCGCCAGCGCGATCTACGAGGGCACGATCCGCCACCGCCGCTTTGCCGTGCGGCCCGCACGAGTTCAGCCACCGCGTGGCGCTCGCCTACCTCGACCTCGACGAGCTCGACGGCCTGCTCGGCGGGCGGCTCGTTGCCGAGCCGTCCGGGGCTCGTGCGCTTCCGCCGGCGCGACTATCTCGGCGACCCCGCCGTACCGGACTCGCCGATGCGGTGCGGGCGCAGGTCGAGCTGCGAACCGGCTGGCGGCCGACGGGGCCGATCCGCCTGCTCACCCAGCTGCGCACGTTCGGGCACTGCTTCAACCCGGTCAGCTTCTACTACTGCTTCACGCCGGAGCAGCAGCTCGAGGCGGTCGTCGCCGAGGTGACCAGCACGCCGTGGGGAGAGCGGCACGCCTACGTGCTCGCGAGGACCGATGACGGGAGCCGTCCTGGATGGCGAGCTTCGCCAAGCAGCTGCACGTCTCGCCGTTCATGGCGATGGAGCAGACGCTACCTCTGGCGCGTCGCCTCGCCCGGCGCGACGCTGTCGGTCCACATCGAGAGCCGCGAGCGCGAGCGACCGGTCTTCGACGCGACGCTGGCGCTGCGCCGCGCCCCGCTGACGCGCGGCAGTCTCGTCGGCGTCACGGCGCGCTACCCGGCCGCGACGCTGCGCGTGCTCGCGCTGATCTACGGCCACGCGCTCGCCCTGAAGCTCAAGGGCGTGCCAGTCCACCCCCGTCCGCAGGTGTCGGCATGACTGCCTGAGCAGCGCCTGCGCGCGGCGCTCGCGCTCGGGCCTGCTGTGCGCATCTGCGCGACGGGCCAGCTGACAATCGTCGAGGGCGAGCAGCGCGCTGACGTTCGGTCACGGCAGCCCGCAGGCGACGGTCGAGGTCCGCTCGCCGCGGCTGTCTGGCCGATGCTGCTGCACGGCAGCCGCGGGATGGCCGAGGCCTACGTGGAGGGGCTGTGGGAGTCCCCCGACCTGACAGCGGTGCGTGCGGGTCGCCGCGCGCAACGCTCGACAGCGCTGGACGAGCTGGCGTCGCCGGCTGGCGCCGGCGCGGATCCCGCTGCAGACGGCGCGCGGCATCCGGGCGCGCAACACGCGCGCGCGCAGCCGCCGCAGCATCGCCGCCCACTACGACCTCGGCAACGAGTTCTTCGCGCTGATGCTCGACGAGACGATGATGTACTCCTCGCGCGTACTTCCCGCGCCGCGGCATGACGCTTGCGGAGGCCTCGAGCGCCAAGCTCGAGCTGGTCTGCGCGCAGCTCGACCTGCAGCCCCGACGACCACGTGCTGGAGATCGGCACCGGCTGGGGCGGCTTCGCCGTGCTACGCCGCGAGCACGCGCGGCTGCCGGGTCACGACGACCACGATCTCGCGCGAGCAGTACGAGTACGCGCGCGCGCGAGGTGCGCGCCGCCGGGCTCGACGATCGAGTCACGGTGCTCTGCGAGGACTATCGCGACCTGCGCGGGCGCTACGACAAGCTCGTCTCGATCGAGATGATCGAGGCGGTCGGCTGGCGCGACTTCGACGACGTTCTTCGCACGCTGCTCGGATCTGCTCGCCGAGGACGGCGCGCATGCTGCTGCAGGCGATCGTCATCGACGACCGCGCCTACGCGGTCGAGAAGGCCTCGCGGAGCTTCATCAAGCACGCACATCTTCCCCGACGGCTGCCTGCCCTCGCTCGAGGTGATCGCGCGCTGCGTCGCCCGGCACACCGACCTGCGCACGGTCGGGCTCAAGGACCTCACGCCGCACTACGCCGAGACGCTGCGGCGCTGGCGCGCCAACTTCGAGGCCGCCGCCGCGCGTCTCGACGACCTGGGCTACGACGAGCGCTTCCGGCGGCTGTGGCGGATGTACCTCGCCTACTGCGAGGCCGGCTTCGCCGAGCGGCGGATCGGTGTCGTGCAGCTGAAGCTCGCAAAGCCCCGGTGGCGCGAGCCCGGAGCCGGCGCGGTTCTCGTGCCCGCGACCCGTGCGTCGATCGGCGCGTAGTCGCAGCGAAGCGACTGACCGGTCAAGTTCGCAACCCGTGCGCCAGACCCACGCGTGCGGCCGGACCGCGTCGAGTGCGACATGCTCGTCAACGGCCTGGTGTTACGGGCGTCGGGTGTAGTAGCCGTGGTCGTTCTCGGGGTAGAGGGGACGCCAGCGGGGGCCTTGGAGTCCCGTCGGGTCGCCGGCGCTGACTGTGTCGAAGCGGACCCCGTCGACGGTCATATAAACGTGTTCCGTGTTCGTGAAGACCGTGATCCACGTGCCGACGCCGCGTTCGCCCCAGCGCTCGTATTCGCCGGAGACGTGAGGCGATGCGACCAGCCCGGCGGCGTGGAGGGCGTACGAAACCGATCCTGAGCAGTCGTAGCCGGGCGCCTGCCAAGAACCGTGGCCGCCGCCCCAGACGTAGGGCTTTCCAATCAATTCGTCGCCCGCCCAAATGACTCTTTTCACGCTCATCGGAGCTCGGAATGGTGCGGCAGCGAGGGTCGTGTCCTTCGCGACCTGGATTAGCTGGGCGAGCTGCCCGGGGACCAGGAGGTGGGGGAACGATCTCTTCACGGCAGGCTTCTCGTTGGCGATTGCTTCGGCGCTCGGCGGATAGAAGCGGTGGAGTCTGCCGGTCGGGCCGTGGTAGAAGATGGGGCCTTCGTACGTCTTGCCTTCCGAGTTGAATTCTTCGGTGACGGGCGCGTACCAGTGATTAGGGTAAAAAGGTGCCTGTCTCGCGCCCGCGGCCGCGGGCAGCAAGGCAAGTGAGAGTGTGCCGAAGGCGAGCAGTCCGGCGCCGCGGGTCACGAACTGCGTGATGTGCGGGCGGGGACGTTTGCTTTCGCTGTGCTGCGTGGCGCGCAGGCGCATGAGCGTGACTCCTTGGTGCGGGCGATGCGGGGCCGGTCGCGGTTCCTGTCGGAGCCTGGGCGTCATTGCCCGGGCCTACTTAGTATCGGAGCCTTCGGCGCGGCGCTAGAGGGAGAAGGACCCCCCGCGTTGCTTGCGCGCAGACCCGGTGCGGCGGGGCGAGGAATACGCACCGGCAACGTCCGCCTCCTAGGACCCGAACCCGCCGCCAGGCCTCTCGTCAGGCACGGAGGCCCGGATTCGCTCACTTGGGGTGAGCTGAGGTTCTCTGAGATTCGCGCAGGTTGCTACCACGCCGCTACCACGGCAGGCACGACGCCGCTCCAGAGCGCGCTGCTCCTTGGCGCGCGTCGGGCCGCCCGAGGCAGTCGCGCAGCGATGGTCGACAGGTTCGACTCCTCGCGAGTCATTTGAGTGCTCAGATCCCGGGACCTGGCTTGTCTATCGGTGATGCAGCTGCCCTGAGGATTGCGGACTGTCGCATCGGCGGCTGCCCAATCGGCTCGCTCGGAGGCGAGCTAGCCGAGACCGATGCCGGCGCAAGAGCCCACGTCGCCGAGGGCTTCAAAAGATGGGAAGCCACCATCCAGAGCGGTCTACGGGAGATGCACGCGAGGCGAGCTCACGCCCGACACCGACCCTGACACCCTCGCCCTCGCTCTGCTCTCTGCCCCCCAAGGCGGCCTGCTCCCCACGAAGATCAAACGCGACACCAAGCCGCTAGTGGCCGCGCTTGACGCATTGCTCGAACTGGTCGCCCGAGTCAGCTCTAGCCCGTAGCGTCCTTGCGCGGTCGCTTGCGGCTTCACCGCGCTGCAAGCCGCAACTGGAGACCGTGTCATGGGCGATGCTGGGCTCGAACCCGCCGTCACGCTCTTGTCAGGCACAGAGGCCTGGATCCGCTGCCTTTGGCTGCGTTGAGGTTCTCCGAGATTCGCTCAGGTGCGACCACGCCGCTACCACGCAAAGCAGGACGCCCCTCCAGCGTCCATGTTCCTACCCCGGGACTTGTTGCCGGGACTGACGTTCTTCGGCCAGCAGGGAGGGGTGAGGCGGGGCTCGCAACACCACCCGGAACGCTTTAGGGAGCCCGCGGGTGGGTCGAGACGCCTCGTGATCGACCGGTGAAACTCGGTCGCGCGCCGCAAATCACGGTGCACGCTCCGATACGGTGCGTTGACCCGGCGGTCGTTGCGGGCGCCCGTCACCACTAGGCAGTGGGGTCTTCGAGGGGCGCCGTGTAACGCAAACGAACCGCGTGAGACCAATGCACGATGGGAACCTCGATCGACAACGAATCGAACACGGGCAGGCTCGACTGGCACCGCGTCGCGGGCCTGTCCGAGTTGCCGGACGGACGCGTCAAGACCGTCAGCGCGGGACGGCACACGCTGGCCCTCACGCACTTCGAGGGAAGGTACGCAGCGCTCTCGAACCGCTGCCCCCATCAGGGCGGCCCGCTCGGCGAGGGGACGATCGAGAAGGGGATGCTTCGCTGTCCCTGGCACGGGTATGACTACTGCCCGTTGACCGGCGAGTCGCCGTTCGGCGACTCTGTCGCCACCTACGCGCTTGAGGTTCGCGACGACGGGATATTCGTTGGCGTCCAGCCTGACCCGCCGCACGAGAGGACAGTCAGTGATGTTGTCGCCGAGACTCTCGTCAGCTGGGGGGTCAGACACGTCTTCGGCATGGTCGGACACTCGAACCTCGGTCTTGCCGACGCGCTGCGCCGCCAGGAGCGCACGGGCGCGATCGAGTACATCGGAATCCGCCACGAGGGCGCCGCTGCATTCGCGGCTTCGGCATACGGGAAGCTCACGGGGCGGCCGGCGGCGTGCCTCACGATCGCCGGCCCCGGCGCGACGAACCTGATGACCGGCCTGTGGGACGCTAAGGTCGACCGCTCGCCGGTGATTGCGCTGACCGGACAGGTCGACACTCAGGTGCTGGGGCCCGGTGCGTTCCAGGAGGTGGACCTGCACGCAGCGTTTGGCGCCGTCGCGGCCTTCAGCCAGACGGTGCTGCCGACGAGCAGGCACGCCGAGCTGGCGAGCCTCGCCGCCAAGAACGCGATCGTCCGGCGTGACGTCGCGCACCTGATCTTTCCCGACGAGGTCCAGACGCTCCCGGCAGGCGACGAGCAGCCGGGCACGCCCGACGGCCGCGTCGCGCCCCAGCGGATCGAGCCGCCGCGCGAGTCGCTGCGGGCGGCCGTCGACCTGCTTTCGGGATCCGCGCGACCGGTGATCATCGTCGGCCACGGCGCGCGCTTCGACATGGAGGCGATCATCGCGCTGGCCGAGCGGCTCGGCGCGCCGGTGATCACGACGTTCAAGGCAAAGGGCCAGATACCGGACGACCATCCGCTCGCCTGCGGCGTTCTCGGCCGCAGTGGGACGCCGGTCGCGAGCTGGTTCATGAACGAGAGCGACGCGCTGCTCGTGCTCGGCGCTTCGTTCTCCAACCACACCGGCATCTATCCGGGCAAGCCGATCGTTCAGGTCGACTTCGACCAGCTGGCGCTCGGCAAGTTCCACCCCGTTGCGGTGCCGGTCTGGGGCGAGATCGCCGTCACCGTCGGTCTGCTTGCGCGAGGAGCTCGGCCGAGCGGCCCGCGAGTCGCGTCGACCAGCGGCCCGAGCTCGCCGAGCGCTGGGCGATCTGGCGCGCGGAGAAGGCCAGCCGCGCGCGCGACGACCGCGGAAGCGGAGTCGAGCTCGGCCGCGGTCTTCGCCGCCCTCGGCCGCGCACGTCCCCGACGGGCGCCGTGATCGCCGTCGACGTCGGCAACAACACCTACTCCTTCGGGCGCTACTTCGAGTGCCGGCGCGGCCAGTCCGTGCTGATGTCCGGATACCTCGGTTCGATCGGCTTCGGCTACCCGGCGGCGATCGGCGCGTGGGCCGCCGCACCCGAGCGACCGATCTTCGCCGTCACGGGCGACGGCGGATTCGCGCAGTACATGGCCGAGCTGCTGACTGCCGTCAAGCACAACATGAACATCACCCACTGCTGCTCAACAACGGCCAGCTCGGCAAGATCTCCAAGGAGCAGCGCGCAGGTGACTGGGAGGTCTGGCAGACCTCGCTGCACAACCCCGACTTCGCCCAGTACGCGAACATCTGCGGTGCCCTGGGCGTCAGAGTCAGCACCGCGGGAGAACTTGACGGCGCGCTTGCGAGCGCGATCGAGCACCGCGGGCCGGCGCTCGTCGAGGTCATCGCCGACCCTGAACTGGTATAGCGACCCAGGAGAAAGCGGTCAACAAGATGCCAATACCCGACTCAATAACTTCCTTCATCGACGAGCAGGCGCGGCGAGCGCCGGTCGCGTACGACGACCTGCGCATCGTCGTCTTCAACGGCACGACCAAGCGCTCTCCGGAGCAGAGCCAGACCGACGGGCTGCTCGAGATACCCCGGCGCATCTTCTCCGTGCTTGGCGTCCGCTGCGACGAGATCCGCACCGTCGATCACACGATTCCCCCCGGGCCTGTGGCCTGACATGACCGAGCACGGTTACGAGCGGGACGAGTTCCCGGAGATCTACCGCACGCTCGTCGCGCCGGCCGACGTCATCGTTCTTGCCGGGCCGATCTGGCTCGGCGACCAGAGCTCGCAGACGCGCGTGATCATTGAGCGCCTCTACGGCTACTCAAGCGAGGTCAACAAGGCTGGCCAGTGGGCCTACTACGGCAAGGTCGGCGGCGTGCTGACGACCGGCAACGAGGATGGGGGAAAGCACGTGAGCGCCCAGGTCCTCTATGCCCTCCAGCACATCGGCCTTACGGTTCCCCCGCAGTCCGACACGTACTGGGTCGGTGAGGCCGGGCCGGGCCCGTCCTACCTCGACCCCGAGGGTGGCGGTCAACACAACGCGTGGACGACGCGCAACACGGTCTTCATGACCTGGAACCTGCTCCAGCTCGCGCGCATGCTCAAGGACGCCGGCGGCTTCCCGGCCTACGGCAACTCGACGCACGACTGGGACCTGGAGCAGGCGGACCACCCGAATCCCGAGTACCGGTGAGCCCAACGTCGGAACCGCGCGCGCCGCGCGGCTGCCCGCGGCCGGCCGGCGGCGGATGACGATGCTCCACTTCACGAATCTGCTGATCGTCGTCGCGGCGGCCTTCGCGGCGAATCTCGCCTTGGGGTTCTTCCCGGGCGTCCGCATCCCGGCGATCGTCTTGGAGATCCTGCTCGGCATCGTGATCGGGCCCTCGGTGCTCGGCTGGGTAACCCCAGACGCCCCAGTTGCCGTCTTCGCGCTCGTCGGCCTTTCCTTCCTCCTGTTCCTCTCGGGCCTCGAGATCGACGTGCGACGCCTTCGCGGGCCCACGCTGCGGATCACCGGACTCGCCTTCGCTGTGTCGTTCGCAATCGCGATCGTCGTGGGCCTCGGGCTGAGTGCCGGCGGCTTCGTCAAGTCACCGCTGTTCATTGCGATCGTCCTGGTGGCGACCTCGCTCGGCGTGATCGTGCCGGTGCTGAAGGACTCGGGCAACATCGGCTCGGAGCTCGGACAGCTGATCATCGCCGCGGCTTCGATCGCCGACTTCGGGGCAATCATTCTGCTGTCTTTGTTCTTCTCGGGGCGCGGATCCGGTGGGACCGCGGGGACATTGATCCTGATCGGTCTGTTCGCAGTGCTCGTATGCCTGATCGGATTTGCAATCGCCGGATTCGAGCGCTCGAAGGGGCTCGCGCACGTCCTCGAACGGCTGCAGGACACGACGGCGGAGATCCGGGTCCGCGGAGCGTTCGTACTGCTGCTCGGCTTCGTGGCGCTCGCCGCCACAATCGGGCTGGAGACGATTCTCGGGGCGTTCGCGGCAGGTGCGCTGCTCTCGCTCGTGGACCGCGACGAGATGATGACCCATCCTCAGTTTCGCGCCAAGCTCGAGGCCGCAGGATTCGGGATCTTCATCCCGGTCTTCTTCGTGTCGACGGGGCTTCACTTCGACGTGAACGCGCTCTTCTCGAGCGCATCGACCGTCGCGCGCATCCCGCTGTTCCTGCTGGCGATACTGCTCGTGCGTGCGCTGCCGGCTCTCCTGTACCGGCCGCTGCTCGGCGCTCGGAAGTCGGTGATCGCCGGCGTGCTCCAAGCCACGACGCTTCCGTTCATCGTTGCCTCGACCCAGATCGGACTGTCGCTGGGCGTCGTGTCGCCGGCCAGCGCGGCTGCGCTGATCGCGGCCGGACTCGCGTCCGTGATCATCTTCCCGGCGATCGGGCTATCGCTGCTTCGACGCGACATGCCGCCAGGCGCACGTGAAGCCGAGCCCAGTCGGGCGATGCCGGTGCTGACGGCTGCCGACCGCGCGCTCTGCACGGCCGCCGCACCGACCGCCGCGGGCGCTTTCCCGATCGGCGTGGGCGGTTAGCGATGGTGCGGGCAGCCGAGCGCGACAAGCGAGCGCGCACGGGGCGCGCGCCACTCGCGATGCAGCAGACGGTTCGATGAGCGACGCGTGGCCGGATCTGAGTCTCGACGACTGGATCGAGACACGCGAGACGCTCCACCTCTGGACGCAGATGGCCGGTAAGACCAAGCTCGCGCTATGCCCTTACCTCAACCAATGGTGGGGAGTCGCCCTCGAACTGAACGCGACCGGCATCGGGACCGGCTTAATCCCCGCGGGAACGCGGAGTTTTCAGATCGACTTCGACTTCGTCGCGGATCGGCTGCTGATATCCGTCAGCGATGGCATGTCGCGCACGATCGCGCTCGAACCCCGAGGCGTGGCGGACTTCTGGTGCGCGTTCTGCGGCGCGCTGGATGATCTCGGGATCGAGGTTCGGCTCAGCCCGATTCCGTCGGAGATCTCGGGCGCGACGCCCTTCGACCTCGACACCGCCCACGCGGCCTATGACGGCGCGGCCGTGCGACGCTGGTGGCGCGCGATGCTCGCAGTCGAGCGAGTCATCCAGCGCTTCCGGACCGCTTTCGCCGGAAAGAGCAGCCCGGTGCTCTTCTTCTGGGGAGGCTTCGATCTCAGCCACACGCGATTCAGCGGCCGCCCGGCGCCGCCGCGGGAGGGCGCGGACACGATCACGCAGTACGGCGAGTCCCAGGAGAACTTCGCCGTCGGATTCTGGCCCGGCAGCCGCAACTCGCCGGAGCCGATCCTCTACGCGTACATGTCACCCGCGCCGCCCGGCCTCGAGGACGCTCCAGTGCGACCGGGCGGGGCACGCTTTGACCTCGCGCTCGGCGAGTTCGTTCTCCCGTACTCGGACGCTCGTGCTGCCGCGGATCCCGACGCCGCCGCGCTCGACTTCTTCCGGAGCGCCTTTCGCACGAGCGCGGCACTCGCTGAATGGGACCTTGGCGGCCTCACCGAAGATGAGCCACCCCGATCGGGCTGACGCGCGCGGTAGCGCAACGGGCATGGGCGATACTGGGCTCGAACCAGTGACCTCCGCCTTGTCGAGGCGGCGCTCTCCCAGCTGAGCTAATCGCCCTGGGAGAGCGTCAGGGTAGCAATGCAGCGGCTACGCTTGGTCCCCTGGCGACGTGGCGGAGTGGCTACGCAACGGCCTGCAAAGCCGTCTACACCGGTTCGATTCCGGTCGTCGCCTTGAGCGGCTTAGAGCCTTTCTCCAGCACCCCTAGAACGTTTGTTCGTATTCCATAGCTTGCGTCTGCGACCGCGGCGCGAAGTGCATCGAGCTTCGGGTTGCCGAGGTAGGTCTCCGTCGTAGACAGATGTGCGTGCCCCAGGAGGTGCTGCGCGACGTGCGTGTCCGCGGTGCCAGCGATGTGATCCGCGAACGCGTGACGAAGGGCATGGGGGGTCACCCGAAAGGCGAAACCAGCGCGGCGACCGACTCGATCGACGAGCGCGCCGAGAGACTGTGTCGAGCTCGGCAGCTTGCGCAGATCGAGCCGCGCGCTGTTATTGCCGAGGTCGCGCCACCGCTGCGCCGGCAGGACGTACTCGTCGTCGGCGACGAGCGTCCGAATCTCGACCGCGATTGGTGCCAGATCAGGAGTCACAGGGACGAGCCGTTCGCGTTGCCCCTTTGCGATGTCAGCTGACACCCAAACAAGACCGTCCCGAGCGAAGTGGCGGCCCTGCAGGCCGCGCAGCTCAGTGTTGCGTAGACCGACGCACAGCGCCAGGTACATGGTCCACCGCTCTCGCCGGCTTTCCGGCGCCACGAGAAGCGCGACGACCTCTTCGTGTGTCAAGCGCCTGCGCGGAGCCGGTCGACGGCGAGGCCGGCGCGTCTGCTCCGCGGGGTTGTCCTTGCGCACTCCCTCTTCCATGGCCCAGCGGTAGAACGCGACGAGCTTGGCTCGGTTCGTGCCTTGTGTGTTCGGGTGGGGCCAGCGCCGCAGCGTGCGCTTGACGTCCTCCCGCGACGTGTACGCCGGATCGCGGTTCCCGACGTCCTCGGCGTGCTTCTCCAAGACGAGAAAGTAGTTCCGGACCGACGACCGCGAGTTCAGCCGTCCCTGCGATTCCATATCGCTGATGAAGCGATCTATGGCGTGGCTGAAGTTCATCGAAATGCGGGTCCGAGCTTGTCCCATGTGTGGGACTGCAGCACAGCCGTTGACATAACGGCCACCGCTGCGGCCGGTCCTAAAGCCGCAGCTTGCCTTCCTGGAACGCGGCGACGTCGATTGTCACGCCAGGCAACTCGAAATCGTCAGGGTGCACGCCGTAGTAGCGGCGGAATGCCTTCAGGCGCCGGTAGATCGCCGACCTACTCATTCCCATCCGACGAAGACCCTCAAAGCCTCCTTCAAGCTGCCACCAAAGCCAGAAGCCGAACAAGTCGACCACGGTCGCAGCCGCGTACTGTTCGATACCTGTCTTGACTGGGGGCGTCTGGGCGACCTTTCCGACCGCGGCGACGTAAGCGTCCCATGCAGCTCTGGCCTTACCCGTACCGTCCTGTGAAGGCATGCGTTCGGAGCGAAAGTCCTTCTTGTGGCTCATGTGCTGGTCGATCAAGTCCCAGACCAGCCGACGAGGGCGGCGTTCGTCCGGTAGATTCTCCGGCGTGCCACCAGTGCGTCATGACGTCGAAACGCCTTGCCCGAACTTGGGCGCACACGGTCCAAGACGCTCCGTGCGATCGGATCGCTCGCTGGCAGCACGGCACCGTCGTTCAGGAAACGCAACGATCCGGACATTTACTTCCACAACGCCGTCCGCGTCGAAGACGAAGTTAGGGTGCCGGCCGACCAGCTGACGTCGCTCGCGGATGCTGCCCTTGGAAGCCGGCGCCACCTGATCGTCGTCGAGCGAGCCGACGCAGCCGTACGCCTGGGCGATGGTCTAACGCAGCTCGGCTGGCTATCGCTACGTCAGATCTTGATGATACCCAACGACACGCTTCCCGCCGCTCGCACAAGTTCCGCCCAGGTCGTCACCGTCGATTACAACGAGGTGCACGAGCTCCGGGAGCAGTGGGCACGCCGAAGACCACCCCGGAGTCGACCCAGGGCGATACCTCGCAGACCAGCGCGCCATCGCCGTTGCCGACTCAAACAGTCCTCGCGCACTTTGAGAAGGGCAGACCGGTCGGATTCGCCGAGATATTGCGGATCGGCGACGACGCAGAGGTCACGCAGGTGTTCGTCACACCTGACCACCGCGGCCGCGGACTGGGATCCGCCCTCACTTGCTCCGCCATCGCGCATCACCGCGACGTAAGGTGTCTCTGGATCACCGCAGATGCCCACGGCCGGCCACAGCGGCTGCAACCCGCGGTCGGGGTTCCGCGGCGTTTGCGAATCGACTGAGTTCCTACTTCTCCCCTGAAGGGAACGTCGGCGTTCCGACCGACCGGCCGCACTGCCGCGTGTCCTCACCGCTTTACAAAGACCAAGGCCGGCCCGCCACTGTGTCTTGACGAGCCGGCCCGGCTCCTGGGCTATGGCGTGTGCCCGCATTGGGTGGTTACTTCTTGTAGTTTGCCGCCGAGGATCGCCGTAGTCGTTGCCGGCCGCCTTGTTTTCGAAACTCCCCCCACGACCGCTGAACTGTTCCCAGTCGCCGAGTCTTTGGAAGCCTCCGATGACGTCCGCCTGATAGCCACTTGCCGTAGCGTAAGTGCCACCTAGGACAACGGCATTGGGCGCGCTCGCGAGGTCGATGAATCCGCTCAACACTGTGTCGTTGTTCGAGGTCGCCTGGGTGCGGATGCCGCTAACCAGGTCGCCGAAGCCAGTGAATTCCTCTCCTTCCTTCGATGCAATCACGGAAGATCGTGCGAACCGGTCTGCGTCAAGCCTCCTAGGGTTCCGCCGTCGTAGCCAACAACGAGGTTGCCGACGCCATTGACCGAGTTCTCTTTGCCTTCACCGTTCACGATCTGAAGGTTCGCGCCAGACACCTGGATCGTTGGTTTGCCGCCGACCCCCGAGCTGACGAACTTGATGTACGGGAGCGCTTCTTTGAGGCGTTTCAGTTCGTTGAGTTCGCTTTCGCTGAACGCGTTCTTGCCTTCGGGGCCTTCTTTGCCTTCTGGCCCCGGCTGAAACTTCCCGGCCCCGGCTGACCTTCTTTGCCTTCCGCCCCGAGTTCCTGGATTGTGGTACTTCACGGATTTCGTGTTCTGGTGCAGCCCCCGGATGCGTTCGGGGGTCTTGAACGCGTGGTTCGGCTCGTTCGGGATACAGAACTTGATCCCGCCGGCCGCCGACGCCGACGCCGCCGCGAATGCCATCCCGAAAATACCCGCAAGTCCAGCCGCGAGCAACGCGACGAGCTTCCTGAATCCAACATGTGTTCCTCCTTATAAGTGCATGGCCGGAGCGCCATAGCCGTCGTATATCGCCGGACGCTACTCTCGCGAAGGACCTGGTTCCAACCGACAGACCGTCAGCGAAGGTCCCGAAAGCCCAGGGGAATGCGATGCCGACCGCATTGCCGGCGCGTCCGCGTGGCGGCGCGCGCCCGCTCGTGCGGTCGGCCACGGGGGCTGGCGCCCCCGCCCGCCGTCTCTCCGCCCGCCCGGCCGCGCGCTACGCGGCTGCTCTCAGCTCGGCCGCAATGCTCCGGAACAGTTCATCTAGCTCGCGCTGTTCTCGCTTCAGCTTCTGGCGTTCGAGTTCGCAAAGCCGTCGATGGGTAGCAAACAGCTCGAGCGCCTCGTGATCGGTGCATCCGGGGCCGAGCGCCATGAATATCCGACCGCTTGAAGCGAAGGAACGCCATCGGTAATGCCCGAGCGCTTTGTAAGCACAGTCGAGACGTACACGGGCCGGACAAGCAACTTCGCCAACGGTCAGCGACAGGGTCACGCGGCACAACCTTCGCAACCTCGAACAGCAACGGGTCGAAAGACGTCTTAGCCCCGTCAGGACGCAGGGGTACTTGCTCACGTACCGTCCCGCGACCCGTGCCGTCGAATCGACCCGCCGGCCGCGATCGAACGACCCGCTGCGGCCTGTCCCGGTCCTTTACTCGCCACGCTTGCGTTCCACAGTGTCCGTGAACGTGTCGAGCGCGGCGCGCTCGGCCGCAGTGGCATAGCCCAGAACGACGGGGGATGGAAGACACCCCGTCGGCTCCCGGCACACGTACGCGAGCACCCTCACTTTGACGTTTGGATCCGTGCGAACGACGCACCTGCTCCCGAGCAACCTTCAGCAGGTCGCCAAGCCTCTTGGTGACAGTCGAGTTCCACGTCGCCGCTGGACCTACCTCGACGCGGCATCCCGAACGCCCGGAGCAGCGGTGAGGGCGCGGAGGACAGCTGCGCGGGATCCCAGGGCAGCCGATCAGCCCCGGGTGCTGTGAGCGTCATTAAAAGCGACGCCCCCGGTCCAGACTGCAAGGTTGGCACGGATCCGTTCGGCGTCATCCCGCGCAGGTAGATCGGCGCGTACTTAGGGCAGTCACGCCGTTTGCACCTGCCCTCCCCACAGGGAACGAAAGCAGTGGGGGCAGAACGCCTGCTCGTCTAGATCGTCGAGGGCCATCCCAGGCCCGGCTCCCCGTGGGGATGCCTGAAAAGCTGGTTAGGCAACCGAACCGTGGCGAGCACCGGTCCGATTCCGGTCTTCGCCTCTCGGGCCGATGAGGACGTCCCGCCTCGGAGCACCGAAAACGCCCACAAGAGCGACGGCCCGAACTCCATCGTGGCCCCTCGTCGCAGGTTGAGCTTATCGGCGGGCCCTCACTGCTCTACAAAGACCAAGACCCACCCTCTGGACGACCGTTGTCCGCCTGCGTCGTCTTGCGCCAGCCGGTCGCTCATCGTCGGTCGTCGGCGCGAGCGGCTTGGAAAGCACGCGGTGGCTGTTGAGGTTTCGATGACTTCCCGTCCGTCGAGCGTTCCGAATCGTTGCGCATGTTTGGTTCTGCACATTTGTCCCGCGGTGCGAGAAGTTGTCTCGACCGGCGACGGCCTCGCGCGGCCTTGGGCCCATGATGAGCTGCTTGCTGTGACCGCGTCGCTCGCTGGCGGCACGGCACCGTCGTTCAAGTAACGAGGCGAAGTGGGGCTAGCGCTGAGCGGTGCGCCGCTCGCCGCTACCCCGTGCGCCTCATGGGTGCCGACTCTCCTCGTGTCTCGTCAAAGTTCAGCGACCACCTTCCTGCGATACCCCCTCTTGCACGGCGGGATAGTTATCGCGCCACCTGGCGCTCCGGCACACAGATTTCTATGCCCTGGCCTTCTGATTTACAAGACTGGTTTACGAGGAACGAAAATCACGGACGCGGCAAAACACACAGTGCGCGATATTGGGTTACGCTATGGCGATTCGCACTGCTACTTCTACCAGCGGTGCGCAAACCGCAATCGGATGGAGACACGGATGCACACTGGAAAGTTGGAAGGACAGCGAGACTAGCTGGGGCCATTCTCGGCACCGTCGCACTGTTCGCCGTATTCGCTGGCACTGCAAGCGCCGCGGCGACTGTGGAACACTTCACGTTCAACGGGCTTGAGGTGGGGGAATTCTACGGCCCAGTTGCCTGCAAGGGCGTTTTTGACGTGAACAAGAAGTTCCCGCAGGGCAAGGAAATCGAACGTTGCGAAAGCACCAGCCCGAGCGGGAAACTGGAAGGCCTCAAGGGCGGCGAAGAAGGCAGCGGGGCCACCGGGGGCTTCCCGTTTTCGGGATTCGCCGGCTGGGAATCCGACCACTCGACGCACGCCGGTCTCAAGACGACCAACTTCAGCTACAAAGTCAACAAGGCGGACACGCGGTTCAAACTGATCGCGATCTACGAGGCGACCCTGGAAGTTTAACGACAGCGCTCGGGTCCGACGTGTGGGCCCGGCCGGTTCGGCATGGTCGCGGGGCCGGCTTGAGCCTGCCGCGACCTACCCCGGCACCGCGGGCCGGAGGCTCCTTTGTGAGCTCCAGGTGTTCCGGTCGACAACTCGCGACACCGCTCGACGGGGCGGCAAGGGAACGCGACCGTCACGCTCACTGCCGCGAAGATGTTCACAAGCCTCACGGGAGTCATCCTGTACTGCGAGGGCCCCCGGACGACGAGCCCTTGAGCTCACAGCAGGATCGAAGTTGGCGACACGCCGGGTAGCTCGATCTCGAGCTCCCGGCACGGACCGAAAGACCGTCGCGCCAGCACGGGCAACGTCGCGGGCTGCCGCGCGGCCGGCCGCGATCGACCAGCCGCGCCGAAACCGCGCGCGAGCGCCGCGCGATTGGTACGGCCGATCCCCTAAGGGTGTGACCATTGGCGGGCGTTTTCTCAATCTACACACCTCGCGCATCCGCTTCCCGTAATGTCGTTGTCGCCCCGAGGGGGTTAACTAACGGAATGCCTTAGGGTGAGATAGGAGACAACTCAATGAAGCGCTTTGTATTCGCGGCAGCTGCTCTCGCGGTTTCCGCCGGCCTTTTCACGTCCGTCGCCTCGGCGAGCGTCGGTGCAAAGTCCAGCAGCAAGGTTGCGAGGACGGTTACGGAATGGACGGCCACCTACGATGCAAGTCAGTACTACGGCGGGGTCACGTGCACCGGTAAGACAATCGTGAGCGCGAAGTACCCAGAAGGCAAGGAGGTCGAGACCTGCGAATCGACCGAACTTCACCTAACTCGACATGCAGGCAGGCAAGGGTCAGACTTCCTTCAAGAACACGTCGGGCGGAAGCGTCGGCGAATGGGAATCGGACTCCGGCAGCGGGAAGAAGACGACTGACTTCTCGTACAGCGTGAATAAGCAGCTGACGAAGTTCAAAATCGTCGCCATCTACTAGGCGGCGTCGGCTTGCGAACGTGCGGCGGGGTGACGCCCCGCCGCACGTCGCCGAGCCTTCCCG
This sequence comes from uncultured Solirubrobacteraceae bacterium, assembly GCA_963699425.1. Classification (GTDB taxonomy): domain Bacteria; phylum Actinomycetota; class Thermoleophilia; order Solirubrobacterales; family Solirubrobacteraceae; genus Palsa-744. Next base: position 226,210 of record CAVOTS010000003.1, read on the forward strand.
ACGATGGAGCCCGCTGTGGGGCTAAGGACGGACCGGCCGCGATACGCTGCTCAGCGTGGGTGGGCCAGCCCCGATTTGAGCGCTGGCCATGCCCGGGAATCCATCAATTCGGACCGCTCTGCCGACCGATCGGGATGCTGTCCTCGCGACTGTTGCGGCAGCGTTCGACGGAGACCCCGGCTGGGCGTTCCTGCTCGCCGGCGATCACCGGCGCCTTGCGCCGGAGTTCGCCGGGGCGCTATTCGACACAAGGATTGCCTCTCGAAGCGTCTGGGTGACCGGCGACCTCAGTGGCGTGGCGATGTGGGACCCGCCACGGGTCGCGGCAACGGCGGACGTCGAAGCGATCTGGGAACGCTACCGAGCCGTTGCCGGGGCGGGCGTGTTCGAACGCCTCGCCCGCTACCAGGAGGCCCTCGCGGCGGTCGCGCCCACCGAGCCGCACTGGTACCTCGGCGTGCTGGCCACCCGTCCGGAGTCCCAGCGCCGCGGATTGGCGAGCGCCTTGATGGCGCCGACCATCGAGGATGCCGACAGCCACGGGCTCGCCTGCTGTCTGGAGACCTCGACGCCCGAGAACCGCGGCTTCTATGAACGCCGAGGCTTCACCGACGCGACTCGGCTCGACGTCAAGGGTGCGCCGCCCACCTGGTGGATGCGCAGGCCAGCAGCCCCGAAGCAACGAACCGCCAAACCTGAGGAGTTGACTTGAGCAAGCTCAGACTGATCATCACGATGTCGCTGGACGGCTACGTCGCGGGCCCCGAACAGAGCGAGACGGACCCGCTTGGAGTCGGCGGGATGGCGCTCCACGCGTGGTTTCACCCGCTCAAGGAGTTCCGGGCGATGCACGGCGAGTCAGGCGGCGAGACAGATCGCAGTTCCGCGGTCGTCGCGGAGCGCTTCTCGGGGCTCGGCGCGACGATCATGGGTCGCAAAATGTTCGGCGGCGGACCGGGCCCTTGGGGCAATGATCCGTGGCGGGGCTGGTGGGGCGAGGAGCCGCCGTACCACCACCCGGTGTTCGTGTTGACCCACTACGAGCGCGAGCCGCTCGAGATGAAGGGCGGCACGACCTTCCACTTTGTGACCGGGGGGATCGAGGACGCCCTCGAGCGGGCGGAGATCGCCGCCGCCGGGAAGGACATTTCGCTCGCCGGCGGCGCGCAGGTTGTCAACCAGTACCTCGCGAAAGGCATCGTCGACGAGCTCGACATCTCGATCGCGCCCCTGATCTTGGGCGCCGGTGAGCGCCTGTTCGAGGGGGTGCCGCCAGGGGCCGTGGGCCTGACGCAGATCGCGGCCGTCGATGCGCCGGGCGTGACGCACATCACCTACGGCGTCGATTGAGATTCGGTCGGCGATGCGCTCAGCGAGCCGTCGTCACCGCCCAGCTTGGCGCGGATTGCTGCAATTCCGCGCAGCGCGCTGGCCAAGCAGTCCGGGAAATGTAGGCTCGACGGCGGGCCGATGAACGATCAGGACCTCCCGCATGTGAGCGCCGAGGGTGCCGCTTTCGTCGCGCGACACGCCGCGCAGCGCGGCGACCTTGAGCGCGTTGCCGAGGACATGCCCGCGGCGATCGCCGTCTGGGACATCAGCGATTCGCGGAATGCGCGCCTGAAGTACGCCAACCGGGCGTTCCGGGGTGCGTTCGGACAGTCCCCGGACCAGAAACTCGGGACGCAGTCGATCCACGAAGTGCTCTCCCAGGCCCTCAATCAGCCGCTGACCCCGGAGCAGATCGAGGTTGTCAAGCACTCGGGCTCGGTGACGATGCCGGGGACGATCGTCGATCCTGAAGGCGGGGTCCGGCGAATCCAGCGCGTCTTCAAGCTCGTCGACTCACAGAACCCGACCGAAATGATCGCGGTCGGCGTCGATGAAGACGCGCGGCTGCGCGACGAACCGGCGGAGCCGGGACCCGGGGGCGAGCAGTTCGCCGACATCGACGTCTCGGGTCTCGTCGATGTAGTTCCGGCGCAGGTCGCGCTCTGGGAGATCGAGGGGGACGGCGAGCGGCTGATCTATGCGAACCCGGCGCTGCAGCAGTTCCTCTCGGAGGTCTCGGACGCCGCGCCGGCGAGGGCGAGTTCGATGGCCGACTTCCTGGAAGATGATCCGGGCCGCCCTCCGATCGAGCGCGTCAAAGCTTGGGCGCGGGGCTCGGTCGTGCGCAACTACGAGCGCGTCGTGACCGACCGCGCCGGCCGCGACCGGCACCTGCTCGTCACGCTCTATCCGCTACCCGGGAGTGTTCCAGCCCGCTACATCACGCTTGGGATCGATGTCACCGAGCAGCGCAGCGCGGAAGGCTCGGCGAAGGCCGCGCAGCGGGAGGCCGAGTATGGGCTCACCGCGCGAGAGCGCGAGGTCCTCGAATTGATCGCCGCGGGCAAGTCGACCGCCGCGACCGCCGAGGCGCTCGGCGTGAGCCTCAACACGGTCAAGTGGCACGTCAAGCAGATCCTCGCAAAGACCTCGACGCGAAGCCGGGCAGCAGCGGTCGAGCGCGTTTACGGGAACCCCTCGCCGCAGGAGCGCTGAGTAGTCCGCCATCCGGCCACGGCGTGCATCCCCGGCGGTACGGCAACAGAGCCCGGCGCGCGTTCGCGCTGACGCACCCCCGCGAACAGCCCGACGAGTACGAGCGGTGCAAACCACAGGACGTAGCCGTAGGCGTAGTAGCTGAGGCCCATCTGGACGGCGATCAGGATCGCGGCGCTGATCGCCGCGAGTCCGAGCTCGTCGTTGCGGCGCAGCAGCCGGGGTGCGAACAGCGCGAGCGCCGCGGCGCCGGCGACCACCAGCCCGTGGGCGATGCGCGCGGCTGAGGCGAGCCACGGCAGTGCGTAGCCGTAGCCCACCTCCAGCGAGCTCCAAAGCGAATCGGCCGGTTCCCGCGTGCCCTGGAAGCCGAGCGTCCGATCGAGAAACGTTGCCGGGGTGTCGTGGAGCAGCACGGGCGCGAAGACGATCCCGGTGACCAGCGCGAAGCCCGCAGCGAACCTTGCGATCCTGGCTTTCCGCTGTCCGCCCGCCGGCCGGTAGAGGGCGAGGACCGGCACGAGCGCCAGTGGTGTCAGCTTCAGCCATGCAGCGAGCGCGGACATCGCGCCGCGCCGAGCGGGCGAGCGGGAGACCAGCACGGCGCCGAGCAGCGCGGCGGCGACAAGCCCATCGTTGAAGCCGAGGCCGTCCTCATAGAGCGTCAGCGGATAGGCGAGCCAGCAGAAGGCGAGCAGCGTGCCGGTGGCGCGGCCGCCGAGCCGGCGTCCGAGGATGAAGAGCAGCAACGCGCACAGCAGCTCCGCGACTGCGCCGAGCAGGCGGTCGGCGGGACGCCCGGCGATCTTGCCGGTGAACGGTGTGTAGGCCTCGTAGAGCACGGGGCCGTAGACGTCGCCGTGCGGCGCGGCCGCGATCGTGGCCGACGAGCCGTAGACGCTGCGCCCCTCGAGCACCCGCGTCGCGCCCTGCGCCGCGCCCTGGGCGGAGTCGTTGGTCACGCTCGACTGCCACGCCCACCCGATGTGGACCAGCGCCAAGACGAAGAGCCCCGCGATCAGCCAGCTGCGCGGCACGAGCGGATCACCGCGTCCGCCCGGCTCGGCGTTCGAGCGGGCGATCATGAGCATCCGCGCGGCGAGGTAGACGAACGCTGCGTAGAGCAGGAGGATCGGCCACTGTCGCGGGCGGTGTTCGAGCGCCAGCGCCAGGGCCGGAACCACCAGCACGAGCGCGTCGAGATAGCGCAGGCGCAACAGCGGGCCGCCTTCGAGAAGCGCGATCACCATCAGCGCCGCGAACACGAGCAGCACCCAGCCGTGCGAGATGCCAGGGAATTCGAAGCCGTTGCTGCTGACACGCGGCAGGACAACGGCGAGACCGAGCAGGGCAACGTAGGCGGCTCGCACGACGAGGCGCCGGAGATCCCACATCCTCAGCTGCGACGCAAGTTCCATCGGTGTTCCCACTGGAGTTTTCGGCCTGCTGCGCCTGCGACATGAGCAGCTCTGCGTGCAGATGAGCAGGGCCGCGGCACGATCATCTGGGACCTGCCCGAACAGGAGCGCCGCGAGGCGCATCGGGCAGCGCAATAATCAGCTCAAGATGAGTCGTCAACAGGTCCTCGCCGGCACACAGGTGGCCGAGCCGCGGGAGTTCGTCCTCGCGGGGCTGAAGCGCAGCTACGCCGAAGGACGGATCTCGATCCGCGAGTTCGAGCGCCGCGCGAGCGGCGTGCTGGATTCGCGGACGGCGAGCCAGCTGGCGCTCAGCGCCGGTCTCGCACCCGTCGCGCCCTGCGCGCGGGGGCTGGGCGCGCGGCTCGTGCGCCGCGTGCAGCGTCTCGCGCTGCGCGCACACGGCGTGTTCGTCGCCGCCGTCGCGATCGGGTCGCTCGGCCTTTGGGAGCTGGCCGGCGGCCGAGACTTCTGGCCCGCGCTGCTGATCGTCCCGGCGCTCGCCTTCTTCGCGATGCACGCCTACCTCTCACGCCGCCTTTCAGCTTCGCTGAAGCGCCGTCGCTGGGACCTCTAGTCGCTTCGCAGCGCTAGCGCGGCTGATGGCGAGCCGTGCCGGTGCCTGCGCGGAGAACGTAATGAGAGCGCGAGTGCCGTTCGGTGTGCGGCGCGTACGCCGCTGGCCGGTTTGGCGGTCGTTCCTGAGCGGAACACTCGCGCTCTCTCACCAACAGGTCTACCACTTTGCGCGGCGCCGCGTCGTTCAGCTCGTCGAATGGTCGGCGATGCGGATCAGCGTTTTGAGATTCCGGTTGGTCGTCGCCGGGGAGAACTCCCTTCCGGCGAGGACCTTGCCGAACGGCGAGTCGAGCGTCTGGCCGCGCGGCACCCGCCAGTAGACGATCCGGCCGCCCAGCGCGCGGTCCTCGTCAGGGCCGAGCTCGACGGGGACGCCGGCAAGGTCGCGCGCAACTCGCTCGTCGGCGCAGAGAACCGCGTAACGGTGGTGCTCGGGTGACTCATCGAACGGGCAGGCCTCTGCGGCGCTGCGGACCGCGTCGTGGTCGAGCACGAATACGCGGGCTGCGTAGGCGAAACGCTCTGACAGTGCCGGCTCGAGCAGGCCGGCGAGCTCGCTCTCTGATGCGCCGGACTCGAACAGCACGTTCCCGGTGTTGAGGACCGTCCGCGAACCGGCGAACCCGAGCTCGGCGAACAGGTCGCGCAGGTCGGCCATCGGCACGCGTACACGCCCGACATTGACACCTCGCAGGAACGCCACGCGCAGCACGGCCAAATCTTGCCCGATGCGGCCCAGCCACGAGCCGAAAAGCCGTAATAAACCGCAATAGAGCGGCCGGGGGGCACTGATAGCGTCCCTCGCGACCAAAGCGGATTCGTCCTGAGGGGGTACGAAAAGTGGCAACCGAACTGGCGCGATGGCAATTCGCGACGACGAGCATCTTCCACTTCTTCTTCGTACCCGTCACGATCGGCCTGGCCTTTCTCGTCGCGATCCTGCAGACCTCCTGGTATCGCAACGGCAATCCTGAGTACAAGAAGCTCACCAAATTCTTCGGCACGCTGCTGCTGATCAACGTCGCGGTCGGCGTCGTCACGGGGCTCGTGCAGGAGTTCGAGTTCGGCATGAACTGGTCGGCCTACGCGCGCTACGTCGGCGACGTGTTCGGCGGCCCGCTCGCGATGGAGGGGCTCGTCGCGTTCTTCCTCGAGTCGACCTTCCTCGGGATCTGGATCTTCGGCTGGGACCGGCTGCCCAAGCGCGTCCACCTGGCGAGCATCTGGCTCGTTTCGATCGGGACCGCGCTGTCGGCGGCCTTCATCATGGTCGCCAACTCCTGGATGCAGCACCCCGTCGGTTACACGATGCACAACGGGAAGCCCGAACTGAACAACATCGGGGCGCTGTTCACGAACCCGACGTTCCTCTGGGGCTACATCCACGTGCTGCTCGCCGCGCTGATCACGGCGGGCGTATTGATGCTCGGCGTGTCGGCGTGGCAGATCATGAAAGGCCACAGCGTCGAGGCGTTCAAGAACACGGCTCGCCTGGCGATCATCGTGACGGTGCCGGCGACGATCCTCGCGATTGCGGTCGGCAGCGAGCTCGGCGTGGTCGAGGCCAAGTACCAGCCGATGAAGATCGCGGCCGCCGAGGCGCAGTGGGAAACCTGCAAACCGTGTTCGTTCTCGCTGTTCCAGGTTGGCGGCGGCCAGGGTGACAAGACGCCGTCGCAGATCATTCAGGTCCCGCACCTGCTTTCGCTGCTGGCGACCAACTCCTGGGAAGGCGAAGTCAAGGGCCTGAACCAGGTCCAGGCCGAATACGAAAAGAAATATGGCCCCGGCAACTACGTCCCCGACGTCTTCCTGCAGTACTGGTCGATGCGCGTGATGGCGTACATCGCCGGGCTCGTCGCGCTCCTCATGCTGTGGGCGGCCTGGCTCCTGCACAAGGGGACCTTCGCCGAGTCCAAACGCTTCCTGCGACTGTCGATCTGGGCGATCGTCGCTCCGTTCGCGATGAACACGGCCGGGTGGTTCCTGACCGAGAACGGCCGTCAGCCGTGGATCGTGCAGGGGGTGATGAAGACCGTCAACGGGGCTTCGCCCGCCGTCAGTTCGGCCGAAGTCTGGATCAGCCTGATCGCCTTCGTGCTGATCTTCATCCTCGTCGGCGCGGCCGATGTGTACCTGATGATCCGCTACGCCCGCAGTGGTTTGCGCGATGACGATGCGCCACCGCCACAGCAGCCCGGCGGTCGCGACGAGACCCCGACGCCGGCAGTCGCCGGACTGGCGTACTGATCATGCACCTGACTACTTTGTGGTTCGTCCTTTTGACCATCCTCTGGGTCGGCTTCTTCGTCCTCGAGGGTTTCGACCTTGGCGTTGGAATGCTGCACGCGATCGTCGGCAAGACCGAACTCGAGAAGCGGATCGCGATCAACACGATCGGCCCGTGGTGGGACGGCAACGAGGTCTGGCTGATCGTTGCCGGCGCCGGCACCTTCGCGGCCTTCCCCGACTGGTACGGCACGATGTTCGAATCGCTGTACCTGGCGTTGCTGCTGATCCTCGCGGCGCTGATCGCGCGCGGCGTCGCGTTCGAGTTCCGCAACAAGCTCCCGGACGAGACGTGGCGCAAAGTCTGGACGCTCGCGTTGGCGATCGGCAGCCTGCTGATCCCGCTGCTGCTCGGCACCGGGCTCGGCGACCTGCTGGCCGGCCTGCCGGTCAACGCGGCCCAGCACTTCACCGGAAACTTCCTCGACGTCCTGAAACCGTACGGCCTGCTGACGGGCATCACGCTGACGGTCCTGTGCCTGTTCCACGGCGCGATCTTCCTGCGCCTGCGGACCACGGGCCCGATCACCGAACGGGCGAAAGCGCTCGCCGGGCCGCTGGGCATCGCATCGATCGTCCTGGTGATCGCCTTCGTGATCGGGACGCGCCTGGTCGTCGGCGTCACAGCGGTGCCCGAGCCGGTGCAGATCCTCGCGATCCTCGCGGCGCTCTTCGCCGCGCGGCTCGCGATGACCGACAGCGTCGGCTGGGCGTTCACCTGCACCGCGGTGACGATCGCCTCCGTCGTCGGCTCGCTGTTCATCGACCTCTACCCGCGGGTACTGATCTCGAGCACGAGCCACGCCTACAACCTGACGGTGACCAACGCCGCGTCCGGCGGCTACACGTTGACGGTGATGTCGATCGTCACCGCGCTGCTGCTGCCCGTCGTGCTCGCCTACCAGGCGTGGTCGTTCTGGGTGATGCGCCAGCGCATCATCGCGCCGGTCGAGGGAGCCGAGGCGTCGGCCTCGACACCGAGTGCGAGCCCGACGCCGCCTCCGGCGGCCCCGCCCGCGCCGGCCGCCGGCTAGAGCTCGATCAGGCCGGTCTCGCGCCGCCACATTGCCGCGTAGCGTCCGGGGGCGGCGAGTAGCGCGGCGTGCGTGCCGCGCTGCACGACGCGGCCCTGGTCGAGTACGACGATCTGGTCAAACTCGTCCAGCCCGGCCAGACGGTGCGTGATAGCCACGGTTGTGCGACCGGCGCGCGCCGCCAGAACGCTGCGCAGCACCGCGGTCGCGGTCGCCCGGTCGAGCTGCTCGCCGGGCTCGTCGAGGATCAGCACCGGGAAGTCCGCGAGCAGCGCACGCGCGATCGCCAGGCGCGAGCGCTCGCCACCGGACATCCGGGCGCCGCGCTCGCCGAGCGCCGTCGCGAGGCCGTCGGGCAGCGTCGCGAGCCAGCCGTCGAGCTCGACGCGTCCCAGCGCGCTGCGCAGCGCCGAGTCGTCCGCGGACGGCGCGGCGAGCAGCAGGTTTTCGCGGACGGTCGCGTTGAAGACGTGGTCGTCGCGGGCGACGAAGCCGATCGTCTCGCGCGCCGCGTCGCCGGCGACCTCGCGCAGCTCGACGCCGCCGACGGTCACGCTGCCGGACTCGTATTCCAGGAAACGAACGAGCGTCCATGCCAGCGACGTCTTGCCGGCGCCGCTCTCGCCGACGATCGCTGTCCGCGAGCCGAACGGAATCTCCAGGTCGATGCCGGCGACGGCGGGCCGGTCGGCGCCGGCGTAACGCACGTTCAGCCGGCCGATCACGATCGAGGGTGGGCGGTCGAGCTCCGCGGGCGCGGCCGGTTCACCGACCGGTTCGGCGGCGTCGAAGATCTGCTCAACGCGCGCGCCCGCGCGCCGCACGCCCTCGAGCGCCTGCGCCGCGGTCGGCAGCGGCGCGAGCAGTTCGGCCGCGGCGAGCGGCGCGAGGGCGAGCCCGGCGAGCAGCACACCGGGCAGCGAGCCTGACGAGACTGCCGCGACCCCGACGGCCAGGCCGCCCCACATCGCCATCGCCGAGGCGAGCGTCACGAGCGACTGGCCGGCGCCGGCGCTGCGCGCTTCGCGCAGCGCGGCATCCCGCAGACGCCCGTCGGCGGCCATCGCGCGCTCCAGCGCGACGCCGGCGGCCCCGGCGACGGTCAGCTCCGGGGCTCCGGTCAACAGGTCGACGACGCTGGCGGTCAGCTCGCCCTGCGCGGCGGTGCGCCGCTCAGCCGACCGCCGCGCGAGCAGCCCGGCGATCCGCGGGATCGCCACGAGGCAGAGCACCAGGGCGGCAAGGAAGATCAGCCCCGCCGCCGGGAGCATCAGGACCAGCACGAGTGCCGTCGCGGCGCCGACGATCGCGGCGACGGCGAACGGCGGCCAGACCCGCAGCAGCAGGTCCTGCAGGGAATCGACGTCCTGGACCAGCCGCGCGAGCAGCTCGCCGCTGGAGAAGGCCGCCAGCCCGGCCGGCGCGAGGTGCTCGAGCCGCGCGTAGACCCGCACGCGCAGGTCGGCGAGCGTGCGGAATGCGGCGTCGTGGCCGGTCAGCCGTTCGAGGTATCGCAGCAGCCCGCGGCCGAGCGCGAACAACTGCACGAAGGCGGTCGCGACTGCGACGGCCGACTCCTGCGGCCGCTGCGAGGCGCGCGAGATGAGCCACGCGGCGAGGATGATCAGCCCGACCGCGCAGGCCATCGCGCCAACACCAAGCGCCGTCGAGGCGATCAGCGCCTTGCGTCCCTCGTCGCGCACATCGAGCAGGTCGAGGATCTCCCGCACCGACGGCGCCTGCGCTTCGCGTCGCTCGCTCACCGCTCGCTCCGCGCGGCCCGACGGTCACGATCCTGCCGGCGATGGCGGCGAGGGCGGGGCTGTGCGCGACGAAGACCGCCGTGCGCCCCCTCGCGAGCTCGGCGACCGCGGTCAGGACCCGGTCCTCTGTGGCGCCGTCCAGGCTTGCCGTCGGCTCATCGAGCAGCAGCAGCTCGCGGGGGGCGATGAATGCGCGCGCGAGAGCGAGTCGCTGGCGCTCGCCGGCCGAGAGGCCGGCGCCGCCTTCGCCGAGCATCGTTTCCAGGCCCTGCGGCAGCCGCGCGAGGACGTCCCCGAGCGCGGCCCGCTCGATCGCCTCGTGGACTTCTTCGAGGCTCGCCTGCGGACGGGTCAGGCGGATGTTCTCGGCCAGCGACGCGCGGATCAGGTGCGGCTCCTGCGGAACCCAGGTGATCCGCGCGTGCCAGGCATCCGGGTCGATGTCGGCCAGCGCGACGCCGCCGACGCTCACCTTCCCCGCGTCGGGCGCGAGCAGCCCGAGCAGCAGCCGCAGGACCGTCGACTTTCCGCAGCCGGTCGGGCCGACCAGCGCGACGCTCTCGCCGGGCGCGAGTTCCAGCGAGAAGCGCTCGAGTGCCGGTCCCGCCGAGTCGGGGTAGCGGACCGTCACCGCGGCGAGTGAGACCGTGCTGTCCGCCGGTGAGGGCGCGGCGAGCGAACCCGGCGCCGGCGCCGGGGATTCGATCACGTCGAGCGCCGCGTTGGCCGCCGCGACGCCCTCGGCGCTGGCGTGGTAGTTGGCGCCGAGCCGGCGCAGGGGCAGGTAGGCCTCGGGGGCGAGGATCAGCGCAAAGAGTCCGGCGCCGAGCGTGATGCCGCCTTCCATCAGCCGCAGCGCGATCGCGACCGCGATGATCGCCACCGCGAGCGTCGCAACAAGTTCGAGGACCAGCGACGAGAGGAACGACAATCGCAGCGAGGCCAGCGCCCGTTCGCGGTAGGCGCCGGAGACCGTCGCGATCGAGCGCTCCTGGGCGCGGGCGCGGCCAAAGACGCGCAGCGTCGGCAGACCGGCGACGACATCGAGGAACTGGCCGCCGAGTTGCTGCAGCGCGAGCAGCTGGCGCTGCATCCGTTCGCCGGTGACGAGACCGATCAGCGCCATGAAGGCGGGCACGAGCGGGACCGTCACCAGCAGAATCGCCGCCGAGAGCCAGTCGTCGAAGGCGACCGCGACGACGATCAGGGGCGGCACGAGGACCGCGAGCACGACCTGTGGCAGGTAGAGCGAGAAGTAGGCGTCGAGTGCATCGATCCCGCGTGTCGCTAGCACGGTCACCGATGCCGTCTCGCGCCCGGCGCCGGGCCGCGCCGCATCCTTGGCCGCTCGCGCGAGCAGTGCGCCGCGCAGCTGCGACTTGACGTTCGCCGCGGCGCGCGCCGAGGTCGTCTCGACCGCGGCGGCAAGCAGCGTGCGGACCAGCACGATCGCAAGCAGCACGCCGAGCAGTCCCGTGACCGCCGAGGCCGGGCGGTGGTGCACGAAGATCCGTTCCACCACCTGCGCGATCACCCATGCCTGCCCGATCGTCGCCGCCGCGGCAGCCAGCCCGATCGCGACCGTCAGGCCGAGGAAGACCCGCGTGGAACTCGCGCGGCGCAGCAGCCGACGGTCAAAGGCGCCGCCCGAACCGCGTGCGCCGCTCGTTGCAGCCTGCGCACTCACGCCGTTCCAGGACAGTCCGGCCGGCGCGTCCCAGGCGTGGGCGCGGCTGCGCCGCAGAGCCGGCGCCCTAGCGCGCGCGGCGCGCGGCTCACGCGCGAACGACGGTGTTGGTCAGCGTGCCGAGGTGCTCGATCTGCACCTCGACCCGGTCGCCGTCGCGCAGGAACGCGCCACGGCTGCCGCCGACCCCCGCCGGTGTCCCGGTTGCGATGATGTCGCCCGGCTGCAGCGTCATCGTGCGCGAGAGCCAGGCGACGATGTACGGCACGTCGAAGATCATGTCCGCCGTCGAGCCGCGCTGCATGACCTCCCCGTTGACGCGCGTCTCGATCGCGAGGTTCGCGAGATCCGCGACCTCGTCGAGGGTGACGAGCGCCGGCCCGCACGGCGCGAAGCCGTCGATTGCCTTGCCGCTGGTCCACAAGGGATTCTCGAACTGCAGGTCCCGCGCGGTCACATCGTTCATGCACATCGCGCCCGCGACGTGGGCGAGCGCATCCTCGCGCTCGACGGCCCGCGCCGGGGACCCGATCACGATCGCCAGCTCGGCCTCGTAGTCGACGTAGTCAGGGAGTGCTGCGGGCAGCGCGATCGGCGCGCCGTCGCCCGCCAGCGAGTTGCGGAACTTGCCGAACCACATCGGCGCGTGGGGGATCTCCTGGCCCGTCTCCTGAGCGTGGTCGCGATAGTTCAGGCCCAGGCAGATGATCTTCTCCGCGTCAGGGACGGGGGCGAGCAGCCTCACCTCGCTCGGTGAAAGACGCTCGGCTCCGGCCGCCGCATCGCTGAGCTCGGCGCGCCGGACGCCGTCGAGCGCTCCGAGAAGCTCGCGGACCGAGTCCGGTGCTCCGAGCGCCGCCAGCGCAACGATCTGACCGTCGAGGAGCAGCCCGCCGTGGACGGCGCCGTCGAGTTCGTAGGAGACGAGCTTCACCGGCCGGTCACTCGCCGCGCTCGGTCGCCCCGCGTGGTGCACCGATCGAAGCTGCCCGGTTTGCGCCGCACGGCGACTTGCGCTGCCATCGCGCCAGAGCGTAGCCGAGCAACGGGTTCACGGATGCTCGATTGCGAGGATCAGACGGTCGCTGCCGTCGCCGTAGTGGTCCGTGCTGAGCCGCACGGCCGCGAACCCCTCGCCGGCGTAGAGCGCGCGGGCGGCTTCGTTCCCCGGGGCCGTCGCGAGCTCGAGCCGCGCGGCGCCGCGCAGCCGCGCGAGCTCGACCGCGCGGCGCACGATCGTGCGGCCCAGGCCGCGACGTTGGAAGGACGGGTCGACCGCGACCGAGCGCAGCTCCAGCACGGCGCCCTCGCCGCTCACCGCGAGGTAGCCGACGAGCTGCCCGCGGGGGCCGCGCCAACCTTCCACGGTCACGGGGCCCGCTGCGTTCAGGAACGCCAGGAACCCATCTGTGGAGTGCGTGTCCAGCACCGCCGGTGTCGCCGCGACAACGCGCTGCTCGAGCGCGTACAGCTCGGCGAGGTCCGTCTCGAGGTCGATGTCCACGCGCGTCACGTCCGCCGGCATTCAGCCAAGCCTAGGATGCGTTCGCAACCGCGGGTAGACTCGAAAGAGGAGTCCGTGTGGGGGTTGCAGCGAGCCAGAAGCAGCCGGGACCGTGCCCGTACGTGGTCGGGGACGACGGGCTTGCGCGCTGGTCGCAGATGCACGCCGATGCCTGGATCGGTCTGCTCGAGGTCGCGAAACGGATGACCCGCGAGCTCGACGGCGAGCTCGAGGCGCGGTACGGGATCGGCTTGAGCTCGCTCGAGCTGCTCGGTCGTCTCGCCGCGGCCGACGAGCAGCGGATGCGCCTCTCCTCGCTCGCCGAAGCGGCTCACCTGTCGCTGAGCCGTGTCTCGCGGATCGTCGACGCACTGGAGCGTCGTGAGCTTGTCGAGCGCCGACAGTGCCCGAACGATGCGCGGTCGGTCGAAGCGCAGCTGACCGGCGCAGGGCTCGAGCTCACGCGCCGTGCGCAGGCGACGCACTTTGCGGCAGTCCAAGAGCGGTTCTTCGCGCAGCTCGACGTTGAGGAGCTCGCGACCCTCGCGGGCGTCTTCGGACGGCTCGCTCCCGGTTCGCCGCAGGCCTGCAGCGGCAGCTAGCCGGCGATCCCGTCGAGCAGCGTCTGCGCCGCGATCCGGTGCGCGTCGCAGATTCGCCCGAGGTGCAGCAGCGAGTCGGTCTCGGCCGCCACGTCGCCGTCGCCGAGGCGCATCACCAAGGGCGTTCCGGCCGAGAGGTCCGCGGCCGCGAGGCCGACCTCGACGTTGACGAGGTCCGAAGAGGTCACGGCAGCGACCACGGCGCATCGCTTGATGCCGGCCCGTTCGAGGGTCTGGCGATCATCGCCGCGGCCGATCGAGACGGGGATGCCGGCCGCGCGCGCGAGCCGCACGCAAGGCGCTTCGGCATCGCGCTCGATGGCAAGCACGCGCAGGCCGCGGCGCTGCAGCTCCTGAGCGAGCCGGAAACCGACCTGACCGAAGCCGACGAGCATCACGTGGCCGCGCGCCGGTGCGGCGGTCGCGCCGAACAGCGTCGTCAGGCGGCGACGGCCAAGGCGGCGCACGAGCGCAGCCGTGAAGACCGCGACGAGCAGCAGGGCAGCGATCACGTCGACGATCGCCACGAGCTTGTAGAGCACCGGTGCCGTCGCCGCGCCGGGCGGCCCGGCCACCGAGGCAACCGACCGGGTCGAGAAGTAAACAGCGTTGACGAGGCTCTCGTGCAGTCCGATCATCCCGTCGGCGGCGTCGACGACGAGCGCGAGGAACAGCCCGACGCCGGCGCCGACCATCAGTCGCAGCGAGTCGTCGACGAGGCGCACCCCACCGGCGCGCGGGCGACCCGCAAGCTCGCTGCACATCGCGGCGAGGTCGCTGGCGACGAGCTCCGACGGCGAGACGATGTGCAGCCGCGGCACGTCGCTCGCGAGCTCACGGATCATCGTGCGGTCAAACATCGTGACCCACAGCGGCAGGTCGTCGCGCACGTGCGCGGCCAGCAGCGTCAGGCGCAGCGCAAGCACGTCGTCGCGCGTGATCACCGCGACCGCCCGCCAGCGCGGGCGCGCGAGCAGCGCGGCCAGCTCGCTGTCGGTCGGCATCGCGGCCGTCGTGTGGGGAATTCCGGCCTCTTCCAGGCGCCGCGCCAGCGCAGCCGCGAGCCCCCCGGGCTCCCCGACGATCAAGACCTCCGACGCGCCGTCCATTGGCGCACTATTCCACGGCGCGCAGCGGTCCGGCCATCCTGCGCGCTAGTTGCGCGCGAAGAGGTCCAGGAAGAACAGGAAGATGTTGATCACGTCGAGGAAGATCCCCGCAGCGAGTGCGACGACCTCTTCGCGACCGGCGCGGCGCAAACGGTTGAAGTCGAGCACCGTGTAGCCGCCGAAGATCACGAGCCCCGCGACCGCATAAATCACGTCGCCGTTGGGGATCCGCAGGAATACGGCCAGCAGCCCGAACAGCAGCAGCACGAGCAAGGCGATGAACAGGACTTTGTAGAACGCTCCGAGATCGCGGCGTATCGAGTAGCCGGTGGCGCCGAGCACGCCGACGAACAGCGCGGTAGCGCCGGCGGCGTTCCAGACCGCTTCGGGGTCGGTTTCGGCGTAGTAGTGCACTACGGCGCCGACGCCGAAGCCGAGCAGCAGCCCGGCAGCGAACAGCAACGTCAGCGCGATCCCCTGCGAGCGCACGAAGTTCAGGCCGATAAAGCAGCCGAAGGCGGCCAGGAAGAGCACGAACGACAGGACACCGGTGACGTCGCGGCCGAGGTACGCGCCGAGCGTGAAGAACCCGACCGTGATCGCCACGAATCCCATGACCTCGCCGAAGACGCCAGCGGTCCCGATCGTCTCGACCGTCCCGAAGGCGTCGCCGCTGTATGCCGCAACTGTCCTGCGTGCCATTGACCAACCTTTCGTCGTTGGCCGGCAATCTTAGGCGCCGGCCTGCTGGCCGTCTGATAGAAGCCTTCTGGTGCGCAACGGGACCTACTCGATCGTCGCGTGCGATCCGGAGAGCGGCGAGCTGGGGGTCGCGGTTCAGTCGCACTGGTTCTCGGTCGGCAGCGTCGTGACCTGGGCCAGGCCGGGGGTCGGGGCCGCCGCCACGCAATCGATCGCCGAGCCTGCGCATGGCCCGCACATGCTCGACGCGCTCGTCGAGGGACGCGACGCGCCGTCCGCGATCGCACGCGTGCTCGAGCGCGACGAGCTTGCGGAGTATCGTCAGCTGGGGCTCGTCGACGCGGCCGGCAACGCCGCTTCCTTCACCGGCCCGGACTGCATCGTGCATGCCGGCGACGTCGTCGGACCAAACTTCGCCTGTCAGGCGAACATGATGGCCAACGAGGGCGTGCCGGAGGCGATGGCGGGCGCCTACCGCGCAGCCGAAGGCGACCTCGCCGAGCGGCTGCTGCTCGCGCTCGAGGCCGCGGAGGACGCCGGCGGCGACGTCCGCGGGCGCCAGTCGGCGGCACTGCTCGTCGTGCCGGCAGTCGGCGAGCGCTGGCGTGCGCGATTCGACGTTCGCGTCGAGGATTCGCCGGAGCCGTTGGTGGAGATCCGGCGGCTCGTGCGCCTCGCGCGGGCCTACGAGATGGCCGGCGCGGCAGACGAGCTGCTCGCCGCCGGCGACCAGGGGCAGGCGAACGCGCTCTACACGCAGGCGGCCGAGATGGCGCCGGAGAGCGACGAGCTGATCTTCTGGGCGGGGGTCGGCATCGCGGGCCAGGACATCGAGCGTGGCCTCGAGCTGGTGCGCGGGGCGATTGCCGTCAATGGCGGCTGGGAGCTGCTGTTACGCCGGTTGCCCGCCGAGCTCGCGCCGAGCGCGCAGGCGCTCGCGCAGGCGCTCGACGTTCAGCCGTAACGCCGCCAGGCCGCGACCCAGTTGGTCGCGATCAGGTGCTGCGCCGCGGCCAGGCGCATCTCGCCGTCGCAGACCATGTTGCGCAGCTCGTACTCGAGTTCATCCTTCGGGTTGTGGTTGTAGTACCCGTGCGGCTGAGCCCAGTCGAGCTCGGGCCAGAGGTTGCGCGGGTCATTCGCGGCCCCGCCGAGCTCGAGCGGCACGAGGTGGTCGTACTCGAAGCGCCAGACCGCGCTTCCGTCCCCGTAGGCGCGCAGGCTCGCGTACTTCTCGGGCTCGCTCACCCACTCCGGCGGGCGGACCGCCGACGTCCAGCCGGAGCGACAGATCGTCGAATAGATCGTCGCCTGGCGAACGGCCGGGTCAAGCGCGCCCGGGGTGCAGTGCGGATCGGGTAGCGCGTACAGCCCGCGCCCGCGCGCATGGCAACTCCCGGCACGTGGCTGGCGCTGCACGCGGTAGGCGCTGGCCGTCGAGTACGGCAGGGCCGAGGCGAGCTGTGAGCCGGCGAGGGCCGCCCCTGCGACGATCGCCACGATGAGCATTCTGCGCACCATCGCCGCGATCTTACGCGCGCACCGGGGCGCGGGCGCGGGTGCCCTACGATTGCCCCAGCGATGGGGCGCATCGAGGTCACAGAGTTCACCGACTCGGGATGCCCGTGGGCGTACTCCGCGAGCCCTGCGCTCGCCGTGCTGCTGTGGCGCTACGGCGATCAGCTCGACTGGCGCACGGTGATGATCGGACTGGCCGAGGACGGCGCGGTCTACGTGGACCGCGGCTATACGCCAACCCGAGCCGCGCTCGGTTCGCTGATGTTCAAGCGCTTCGGCATGCCGTTTCTGCGTTCCCCGCGCGAGCGTGTACTGGCGACCTATCCGGGCTGCCGCACGGTCATCGCCACCCGGCGGATGTTTCCCGAGCTCGAGCGCCACGTGCTGCGCTCGATCCAGTTTGCGTGGTTCAACACCGACCTGCTGCTCGACGAGCCTGCGGCACTGCGGACGGCGATCTCGCGTGTCGAGGGGCTCGACGCCGATGCCGTGATCGCCGCGATCGACGACCCTGAGACCGAGGCGGCGTTCATGGCCGATCGTGAGATGACGCGCCAGGCGCAGGGCGGCCCGACCGAGTTTCAGGGCAAGGCACGCCAGACCGACGGTCCGGTGCGCTACTCGGCGCCGTCGCTGATCTTCACCGCACAGGACGGCAGGCGACTCGAGGCCGGGGGATTCCAGTCAATCGAGGCCTACGACGTCTGTATCGCGAACCTCGACACGAGCCTCGAGCGCCGCCCGCCGGCCGAGGACCCAGTCCAGGCGCTCAACGCCTTCGGCTATCCGCTGGCGACGCAGGAGGTCGCGGCGGTGATGACGCACAACAACATGCCGGTCGACCATCTTGCCGCCGAGTCCGCGCTGATCGAGGCGCTCGGCGAAGGCCGCGTCGAGCGGATCGCGCTCGGCGACGACGCGCTCTGGCGCCCAGCCGCATAGGGGGAACGGTGTCCGTCACCGTCACGCTGCCGGACGGCAAGCCGCTCGAGCTCGCCGATGGCGCCACCGGCGCCGACGCCGCGCAGGCGATCGGCCCCGGTCTCGCGCGCGCGGCGCTGGCGGTGACCGTCGCCGACGGCGGCGAGCCCGAAGTGCGCGACCTCGCTCGCCCGCTGCCCGACGGCGTCGAGCTCTCGGTGATCACCGCGCGCAGCGGCGACGAGGCGCTAGCGCTGATCCGCCATGACGCAGCGCACGTGCTGGCAACCGCCGTCCTCGAGCTCTACGAGGGCGTGAAGATCTCGATCGGGCCGGCGATCGAGAACGGCTTCTATTACGACTTCCAGTTCCCGGACGGGGTTTCGGTCAGCGAGGAGGACTTCCCGCGGATCGAAGAGCGCATGCGAGAGCACATCAAGGCGGCCGAGCCCTTCGAGCGCGCCGACATCGCCGTCGCCCAGGCACGCGAGCGCTTCGTCGCCGAAGAGCAGGACTACAAGATCGAGCTGATCGACGACCTCGTCGCCGCCGACCCCACGCTCACGACTGTCTCGCTGTACACGAACGGGCCGTTCACCGACCTGTGCCGCGGGCCGCACGCGCCCGGCACGGGCACGATCGGGGCGTTCCGGCTCTCTTCGGTCGCCGGCGCCTACTGGCGCGGGGACTCGACGCGCACGATGCTCACGCGGATCTACGGCACGGCGTTCTTCTCCAAGAAGGAGCTCGAGGAGTACCTCGAGCGCCTCGAGCAGGCGCGGCTGCGCGACCACCGCAAACTCGGCCGCGAGCTTGGCCTGTTCACCTTCTCGGACCTCGCACCCGGGTCGGCCTTCTGGCTCCCGGCCGGCACCGCGATCTTCAACTCGCTCGTCGCGGTGTCCCGCGCGATGGTCGCCGAACGTGGCTACAGCGAGGTCAAGACGCCGCTGATCTTCGACGCCGAGCTGTGGCGGACCTCGGGACACTGGGGCAAGTACCGCGAGAACATGTTCCAGCTGCAGGTCGAGGACCGTGAAATGGGCGTCAAGCCGATGAACTGCCCGGGCCATGCGTACCTCTACGGCTCGACGCGGCGCTCCTACCGCGAACTGCCGATCCGCTACTTCGAGCCCGGCCACCTGCACCGCAACGAGGCATCGGGGGTCCTGCACGGCCTGCTGCGCGTACGGCACTTCATCCAGGACGACGGCCACATCTTCTGCACCGAGGAGCAGGTCCAGGACGAGGTCCGCGACTGCGTGCAGCTCGCATTCGACACGTACGAGCTGTTCGACCTGGACGTCAAGCTCGAGCTCTCGACGCGGCCGGAGAACCGGATCGGCGATGACGCGATGTGGGACCGCGCGGAGGGCAAGCTCAAAGCGGTGCTCGAGGAACTCGGCGTCGACTATCAGCTAAACGAGGGTGACGGGGCGTTCTACGGCCCGAAGATCGACATGCACATGACCGACTCGCTCGGCCGCTCCTGGCAGCTGGGCACGGTCCAGCTCGACTATTCGATGCCCGAGCGCTTCGAGCTGAGCTACACCGGCGCCGACAACGCCGAGCACCGCCCGGTGATGATCCACCGTGCCGCGTTCGGCTCCTACGAGCGGTTCATCGGCATCATGCTCGAGCACTTCGCTGGCGAACTGCCGCTCTGGCTCGCGCCGGTCCAGGCAATCGTGCTGCCCGTATCGGACCGCTTCAACGACTACGCCGAAAGCGTCCGCGGCGCGCTTCTCGCCCATGGCGCGCGGGTCGAGGCCGACCTGCGCGGCGAGTCCGTCGGACGCAAGATCCGCGACGCCGAGCTGCGCAAGATCGCCTACATGCTGATCGTCGGGGAGCGCGAGGCGGCCGAGCAGACGGTCTCCGTGCGCGAGCATCAGGGCGGAGACACGGGCGCCGAGCCGCTCGAGGAGTTCGCGGCCCGCATCGGCAGCCAGCTATACTCGCCCACGTTGAAGACCGCCGAGAATCACCAGCAGCGCGACTGACGCCAACTTGACGCCAGGCAGCCACAGCTAGTGCCGGTTTCTCGCAGGTTCGACCGGCGTCCGCCCGAGCGGGACACGACGCGGATCAACGACCGTATCCGCGTACCCGAGGTCCGGCTGATCGACGACGAGGGCAACCAGGTCGGCGTTCTCAAGACGCCCGATGCGCTCGCGTTCGCCCAGGAACGCGACCTCGACCTCGTCGAGGTCGCCCCCGAGGCGCGCCCGCCGGTCTGCCGCGTCCTTGACTACTCGAAGTACAAGTACGAGCAGGCGCAGAAGGTCAAGGCCGCGCGCAAGCACCAGCAGCAGATCACGGTGCGCGAGATCAAGTTCCGGCCGAAGATCGCCGAGCACGACTACTCGACCAAGAAGCAGCACGTCGAGCGCTTCCTGCGCCACAAGGACAAGGTCAAGGTGACGATCATGTTCCGCGGCCGCGAGGTGACGCACCCCGAGCGCGGGACCGCGATCCTCGACCGGCTCGCCGAGGAACTTTCCGAGTACGGCATCGTCGAGCAGCGCCCGCAGCAGGAAGGGCGCAACATGACGATGATGATGGGCCCCTCGAAAGCAGTACTCGCGGGTCAGCTCGACGGGGCCGAGGCCAACGGCACCGCCGAGGTCGACGCCGAGACCGCCGCCGCCGAGCCCGCAGCACAGCCAGACGCAGGGACCCCGGAGCTCGCAGCCGAGCCCGAGTCGCCTTCCCCGGAGCTCACGCAAGAGCCCAGTGACGGGGATGTCGGCGACGCCGTGTCATAATTCCCCGGCCATGCCGAAGATGAAGACCCACTCGGGCGCGAAGAAGCGCTTCAAAGTGACGGCCAAAGGGAAGGTCCGCGGCCGCCACGGGAACACGAGCCACATTCTCGAGAAGAAGTCGCCCAAGCGGCGCCGCTCGCTCGGTGCCCCCGCGATCCTCTCGCCGGATGACACGCCGCGCGTCAAGCGGATGCTCGGAGGCGGCAAGTGACGCGCGTAAAGCGTTCGGTTCACGCGCGCAAGAAGCGTCGCGCGACACTCGAGCAGACCAAGGGCTTCCGCGGCGAGGCGCACTCGAACTACCGTCGCGCCAAGGAGGCGCTGCTGAAGGCGGACGCCTACGCCTACCGTGACCGGCGCAACCGCAAGCGCGACTTCCGCCGCCTGTGGATCACGCGGATCAACGCCGCGGCACGCCAGAACGGCATGAGCTACTCGCAGCTGATGCACGGCCTGACGCTCGCCGGCGTGGAGCTCGACCGCAAGGTCCTCGCGGACATCGCGGTCCGCGACGCCGACGCATTCCGACGTTTTGCCGAGATCGCCCGGGAGGCGAAGGCCTAGCCGTCGCAGGCGACAGCCGCCGCTCCTCTCGGGCGCCGCTCCCCAGCCGGGGGCCGGCGCCTTTCTTTTTGCCCCGCGAGAGACGATGACCGACACCGAGATCACATCCCCGAGCAATCCCCAGGTGCGCCAGATCCGCCGCCTGCACACGCGCCGCGAGCGCGCGCGCAGCGGGCTGTTCATCGCCGAGGGGGAGGATCTGGTGGCCGCTGCCGCGGCGGCCGGGCGCAAGCCGCGCTTCGGGCTGCGCGCGGCCGGCAGCGGCCTGGGAGGGGAGGGCTTCACCGATGCGTCCGAGCGGGCGCTGGCCGCGGCCTCGACGCTCGGCTCCTCGACGCGCGTGATCGGCGTCTACGAGCAGCAGTGGGGTACGCCGGCCGGCGACTGCGTCTACCTGCACGGTGTCCGCGATCCCGGCAATGTCGGGACGATCATGCGCTCGGCCACTGCCTTCGGCTTCGCGGGGCTGGTGCTCGGCCCTCGCTGCGCGGACCCGCACGGCCCGAAGTGCGTGCGCGCCTCGATGGGCGCGCTGTTCGCGCTCACGCTGGGCCGCGGAGTGCCGGGTGGGCGCACCGTGGCGCTGGACGCGCACCGCGGGGCCGCGCTGAGCGAGCTCGAGCCCGTGCCGGGGCCCACGACTCTGCTTGTCGGCGCCGAGCGGGACGGGCTGCCCGGCGAGCTGATCGACGCCGCGGACGCCGTCGCGAGAATCCCGATCCAGACCGAGTCGCTGAACGCGGCGATGGCCGCCACCGTCGCGATGTACGAGATGACGCGGCCGTCATCTAGGGTCCCAGCTTCATGAACGAGCGCATCGAGGAGCTGCGGGCCGCGGCAGCCGCCGAGATCGAGGCCGCCGCCAGCGGCGCCGAGCTGGAGCAGCTGCGCGTCGCCTGGCTGGGTCGCCGTGCCGAGCTGCCGCTCCTGCTGCGCTCGGTCTCCGAGCTGCCGCCGCAGGAGCGCGGGCCGGTCGGCCGGGCCGCCAACGAAGCGCGCCGCGCGCTCGAGGAGCTGATCGAGCGCCGCGCCGGCGAACTCGCGGCCGGAGAACTCGAGAAGGGCCTCGCGTCGGACACCGTCGACGTCACGCTGCCGGGCGCGCCCGCCCTCGGGGCCGGCGGGCTCCACGTGCTGACGACGACCCGCCGGCACCTGGAAGACATCTTTCTCGGCCTCGGCTTCACCGTGATGGAGGGTCCCGAGGTCGAGACCGTGCACTACAACTTCGACGCCCTGAACCACAGCCCGACGCACCCCGCGCGGGCGCGCACCGACACCTTCTACGTCACCGAGGAGACGGTGCTGCGGACCCACACGTCGCCGATGCAGATCCGCGCGATGCAAGCCCACCCGCCGCCGCTCTACGTCGTGATCCCCGGCCGCGTGTATCGGCCGGACTCGGACGCCACGCACACGCCGCAGTTCCACCAGATCGAGGGACTCGCCGTCGACGCGGACATCACACTCGCGGACCTCAAGGGCACGCTGCTGGAGTTCGCGAAGGCCGTGTTCGGCGACCGTCGCGAGGTACGTCTGCGCCCCCACTTCTTCCCCTTCACGGAGCCGAGCGTCGAGGTCGACGTGTCCTGCTTCCAGTGCGAAGGGCGCGGCCACCTCGCCGACGGCTCGCGCTGCTCGCTGTGCAAGGGCGAGGGCTGGCTTGAGATCCTCGGCGCCGGCGAGGTCGACCCGAACGTCTTCGCCGCGGTGCCGGACACCGCGGCGAACGCGCCCGGCTACGACCCCGAGCGCGTGCGCGGCTTCGCGTGGGGGCTGGGCATCGAGCGGATCGCGATGCTGCTGCACGGCATCCCCGACCTGCGCCTGATGTACGAGAACGACCTGCGCTTCCTGGAGCAGCTCTGATGCGCGTCCCGCTGCCCTGGCTCGCCGATTACTGTGACGCCGGCCTCGACGCCGACGCGCTTGAGGAGCGCCTCACGATGACCGGCACCAAGGTCGAGGCGATCCACCGCCACGGGGTCCCGTCGGACGCCAACTTCGTCGTCGGCCGGGTGCTCAGCGCCGAGCAGCACCCAGACGCCGACCGCCTGAAGGTCTGCAGCGTGGACATCGGCGGCGGCGAGCCCGCGACGATCGTCTGCGGCGCGCCGAACGTCGACGCCGGGCAGACCGTTGCGGTCGCGCTGCCGGGCGCGCTGATGCCCGGCGGCACCAAGCTCGGGCGCGCGAAGCTGCGCGGGATCGTCTCCGAAGGAATGATCCTCGCCGAGAACGAGCTCGAAGTCGGCGCAGGCGGAGAGGGGATCATGGTCCTCGAGCCCGGCCCGCGGCCAGGGACCGCGCTCGCCGAGCTGCTGCCGATCGGCGCCGACGTGCTCGAGCTCGAGATCACGCCGAACCGCCCCGACTGCCTTGGCATCTACGGCGTCGCGCGCGAGGTCCACGCGGCGACCGGCGCACCGCTCGCCCCGGCGCCATGGGAGCACGACCCCGGTAGCGCCGGGCCGCTCACCGCGGTAACAGTTGACGTACGCTGCCCGGACCTCTGCCCGCGGTTCACCGCGCGGATCTTCCGTGACGTGACGATCGCTGCGTCGCCGCTCTGGCTGCAGGCCCGCCTGCTCGCCGCCGGCCAGCGGCCGATCAACAACGTGGTCGACATCACGAACTACGCGATGCTGCTCACCGGCCAGCCGCTGCACGCCTTCGACCTCGACCGGATAGCCGGCGCGCAGCTGACGATCCGCCGGGCGAACGACGGTGAGAAGGTACGCACGCTCGACGGCCAGGAGCGCACGCTCGACGGAGGGATGGTCGTGATCGACGACGCCGACGGACCAACGTCGATCGCCGCGATCATGGGCGGCGAGCGCTCCGAGGTCCACGAGGCGACGACGAACGTGCTGCTCGAGGTCGCCAACTGGGACGGGCCGGCAATCCACCGCGCGTCATGGGCGCTGGGACTGCGCAGCGAGGCCTCCGGCCGCTTCGAGAAGGGCCTCGCGCCGGAGCAATGCAGCTGGGCGCAGGCGGTGGCCACGGCATTGATGCTCGAGCTCTGCGGCGCCACGCTGGAGCCGGGCACGCTCGACACGTGGCAGCCGCCGCCTGCGCCCGAGCCGATCGCACTGCGCGAGCAGCGCGTCGGGGAGATCCTCGGCGTCGAGGTGCCGCTCGCGCGCCAGGCGCAGATTCTCACGGCTCTCGACTTCGGCGTCACGCCCCAGAGCGCGGGGCTGCTGGTCACCGTGCCGCCGGCACGCCGGCGCGACGTGACGCGCGAGGTCGACCTGATCGAGGAGGTCGCGCGGATCGAGGGCGTCGACAACCTGCCCGCGACGCTCCCCGCGCGGCGCGGAGCCGCCGGGCGCCTGACACATGCCCAGCTGGTACGCCGGCGCGCCGAGGACGCGCTGGCCGGCCACGGACTCCACGAGGTCGTCGGCTGGAGCTTTGCCGAGCCCGGGGTGCTCGAGCGTCTGCGGATCCCCGCGGGCGATCCGCTGCGCGACGTCGTCACGCTGCTCAACCCGCTCTCCGAGAGCCAGTCGATCCTGCGCCCGACGCTGCTGGCCTCGCTGCTCGACGCGGCTGCGCACAACGTCGCCCGCAACGGGCCGGACATCGCGATCTTCGAGTCCGGGGCCGTCTACCGTGCCGCGGCCGGCGGCCTGGCTGACGAACACCATGCGCTTGGCGCGCTGCTCAGCGGCGCCGCGACGCCGCGCGCATGGCGCGGCGGACGCGAGCAGCACGACTTCTTCACGGCCAAGGCACTTGTCGAAAGCCTGCTCTGCGTCCTTCACGCCGACGCTCGCTTCGAGCGCGAGCGCTGGCCGTTCCTGCACCCGGGGCGCAGCGCGGCGATCGAGAGCGACGCCGGCAGGATCGGCTTCGTCGGCGAGCTTCACCCGCTTGTCGCGCAGGCCTGGGGGCTCGAGCGCACGGCGGCCTTCGCGCTCGACGTCGGCGTGCTGGCCGCGGCCGCCCCGCAGGTGATCGCGTTCCGCCCGTTCGCGCCGTACCCGCCGCTGCGCCGCGACATCGCGGCCGCGCTGCCGGCGCAGGTCAGCGCCGAGCAGCTGGTTGCCGATGTGCGCAGCGCCGGTGGCCCCGCGCTGCGCGAGGTGCAGGTCTTCGACGTCTACGAAGGCGAGCAGGTCGGCGAGGGACGCCGCTCGCTCGCGCTGGCGCTGACCTTCGCGCTCGAGGACGGCACGCTGACCGACGAGGACGTCGAGCCCGCCGAGGAGCGGATCGTCGGTGCGATCACCGCGCTCGGAGGGCAGCTTCGTGCCTGAGCCCGCTCAGCTGCACGAGCCCGGGGCGCCGCGCGTGCTGGTCGCGGGAGCCACGGGCTTTGCCGGTGCGCTTGCGGCACAGCTGCTGTGGCACCACCCGTATTTCGAGCTCGCGGCCGTGACGGCGCGCTCGCACGGCGGCGTCGAGTTGCAGGAGCTCTATCCGCGTTATCGCGTCCCGCTCGCGTTCGAGGAGCCGGCGGGTGCGCGCGGCGCGGACGCGGCGCTCGTCGGCTACCCGCACGGCGCCTCAGCCCGCGCCGTCGGCGAGTTCTACGACGAAGGGCTGCGGGTGATCGACCTTTCGGCCGACATGCGCCTCGCGTCGCTGGAGACCTATGAGCAGTGGTACGGCGAGCACCCGCGCAGCGAGCTTCTCGACGAGGCGGTCTACGGGCTGACCGAGCTGCACCGCCCGGCGCTCGCCGACGCGCGGATCGTCGGCAACCCGGGTTGCTATCCCACGGCAACTCTGCTGGCGCTCGCACCGCTCGCCCGCGAGGAGCTGATCGCCGACGTCGTGATCGACGCCAAGCAGGGCATCTCCGGAGCCGGGCGCTCGTTCGACGAGCGCACGCACCTGTCGCTCGCAGGTGAGAACATCGCGCCATACGCGGTCACCGGACACCGCCACACGCCGGAGATCGAGGAGCAGCTAGCGCTCGTCGGCTACGAGGGCCGCGTGCTCTTCCAGGCCCATCTCGCGCCGCTGGACCAGGGCGAGCTCGTCAGCTGCTACGTCACGCCGACGCGGGAGATCGACGGCGATGAGCTCACAGCGATCTACAAGCGCGCCTACGCCGACGAGCCGTTCATCGAAGTCACGGCCGGGCCACCGGGGACGCGCGACGTGCGCGAGACGAACTTCTGCCGGATCCACGCCGCGCTTCACCGGCACACCGGCCGCGTGATCGCCTTCGCCGCGCTGGACAACCTCTGGAAGGGGACCAGTTCACAGGCGATCCAGAACCTGAACCTGATGTACGGACGGCCGGAGGGGGAGGGCCTGCTGTGAGCTTCTTCGCCTCGCGCTGGGTCCCCGTACCCGACGCTGTCCGCGAGCTCCCGCTCGACACGAAGCTGCCGGCCGGGTTCCGCGCCGCCGGTGCAGTTGCGGGCCTGAAGCCGTCGGGCAAGCCGGACGTGGCGCTGCTCGTCTGTGACAGCCCGGAGGCGGTCAGCGCGGTGCGCCTGACCGCGACTGCTGCTCCCGCGGCACCGGTGTTGATCACCGACGAGCGGACCGCGAAGCATGCCCTGCGCGGCGTTCTCGTCAACAGCGGCTGCGCGAACGCGGCGACCGGGCGCCGCGGGGTCGAAGACGCGGCGAAGTGCCAGGGCGCCGCGGCGGCGGCACTGTCGATGGGCCCCGAGCACGTCGCCGTCGCCTCGACCGGCGCGATCGCCCACAGCCTTCCCGTCGACCTGGTGCTCAAAGGCATTCTCGCCGCGCGCGCTGGGCTCTCGCCCGACGGCGCCGGCGCGATGCAGGCGGCGATCGAGACCACCGACCGCTCGACCAAGCGCGCCGAGCTCGCGGTCGAGCTCGCCGGCGGCACGGTTCGGATCGCGGCGCAGTGCAAGGGCGCGGGCATGATCTCGCCGAACTTCGCAACGATGCTCTGCTTCGTCGAGACCGACGCGCTGCTCGACACCGCGACCGCCGACCTGCTGTTCGGCGTCTGCGTGCGCCGATCGTTCGACCGGATCTCGGTCGACGGGCAGCTGTCGACGAACGACACGGCGATCCTGATCGCCAGCGGACTGGGCGGCGTCCGGATCGAGCCGGAAAGCGCCGATGAGCGACTGTTCGGCGAAGCGCTCGACGCACTGCTACGCCAGCTCGCGCTGATGATCGTCGCCGACGGTGAGGGGGCCGCGCGGATCGCGCGCGTGCATGTCACCGGCGGGGTACAGGAGGACGTCGAGGCCGCCGCGCGCGCGGTTGCCAACTCGCCGCTCGTGAAGACCGCGCTCAACGGCGGAGACCCGAACTGGGGCCGGATTGTGCAGGCCGTCGGCGGCGCGCTCGCCGGCGGGGCGGTGCTGCCGATGGACGTCTGGATCGAGGGCATCCAGGTCTGCGCCGGGGGCGCGGCGCTGGACTACGACGAGCCCGAGCTGGCCGCGGCGGTGACCCGCGACGAGGTCGAGTACCGCATCGCCCTGCCCGGCGAGCAGGCCGAGACGGAGGTCTTCTTCTCCGACCTCTCGCACGATTACGTGACGCTCAATGCGGAGTACACGACGTGAACGGCCCGACGCGCGACGTCGGCACGCTGCTCGAGGCGCTGCCCTACATCCGCCAGTTCCACGGCAAGACGATCGTGATCAAGTACGGCGGCGCCGCGATGGTCGACGAGGGCCTTCGCGAGGAGTTCGCGCGCGACGTGGTGCTGCTCAAGTACGTCGGCATGAACCCGATCGTCGTCCACGGCGGCGGGCCCGAGATCACCGGCTACATGGACCGCCTGGGCCTGCCGGTCGAGTTCGTGGAGGGGCTGCGCGTCAGCGACGCCCAGACTGTCGAGGTCGCGAAGATGGTGCTCGTCGGGAAGGTCAACAAGGAAATCGTGCTGCGGATCTCGCGCCACGGTCAGCCCGCGGTCGGGCTCTCCGGCGACGACGGCGCGTTGTTCCGGGTCGTGCGACGCAGCGCTCCGAGCGGGCGCGACATCGGCTTCGTCGGGCGCATCGAGCGCGTCGG
The DNA here is from genome assembly GCA_963699425.1 of uncultured Solirubrobacteraceae bacterium. Classification (GTDB taxonomy): domain Bacteria; phylum Actinomycetota; class Thermoleophilia; order Solirubrobacterales; family Solirubrobacteraceae; genus Palsa-744. Next base: position 254,190 of record CAVOTS010000003.1, read on the forward strand.
CACCGGCGTGATCGAGCACATCGCCGCCGATTACATCCCGGTGATCGCGTCCGTCGGCGCCGACCGTGAGGGCAGTTCGTACAACGTCAACGCCGACGAGGCCGCGGGCGCCGTGGCGGGCGCTCTAGGTGCGCACAAGGTGATCTTCCTGACCGACGTCCCCGGGTGGCTGCGCGATCCCGACGATCCCGCGAGCCTGATCGGCTCGGCCGACGTCGAGCAGGCTCGCGCCGCGCTGGACGGCCTCGGCGGGGGCATGCGGCCCAAGCTGCAGGCGTGCATCGACGCGATCGACGAGGGCGTCGGCGCGGCGCACATCCTCGACGGGCGCACGCCACATTCGCTGCTCCTCGAGCTGTTCACCGACGCCGGCGTCGGCACGAAGATCGAGGCGGCGCTGTGAGCCTGGCCGAGCTGCGCGAGCTCGAGGCCGCGCACGTCGTGGGGACCTACGCCCGCTCGCCCGTCGAGTTCGTTCGCGGCGACGGCCCCTACCTCTACGACGAGCACGGCAGCGAGTACCTCGACATGCTCTGCGGAATCTCGGTGACGAATCTCGGCCACTGCCATCCGCGCGTCGTCGCCGCGGTGCGGGAGCAGGCCGGGGTGCTGATGCACGTCTCGAACCTCTTTTACACCGAGCCGGCGATGCGCCTGGCGGGCGAGCTCGCGCAGTCGAGTCTCGGCGGCAAGGTCTTCTTCTGCAACTCCGGCGCCGAGGCCAACGAGGCGGCGATCAAGCTCGCGCGGCGCGCGCGCCCGGCGGGCGAGATCATTGTGCTGCACGGCGCCTTCCACGGACGCACGTACGGCGCCCTCTCGGCGACACCGCAGGAGAGCAAGCAGGCACCGTTCGCGCCGCTGGTTCCCGGCTTCCGCGCCGTGGTCGCCGAGCCCGAAGCGATCCGTCAGGCCGTCGGCGAGCGCACCGCCGCCGTGCTGCTCGAGCCGATCCAGGGCGAGAGCGGCGTGCACGTGGTGCCTGACGAGGTGCTGATCGCCGCGCGCGAGTCCTGCGACGCGACCGGCGCCGCGCTGATCTTCGACGAGGTTCAGAGCGGCATGGGACGCACCGGGACACTCTGGGCCTACGAAGCGACCCCGGTGCGGCCCGACGCGATGACTGTCGCCAAGGCACTCGGGGGTGGCCTGCCGATCGGGGCGCTGGTCACCGGTGAGCGGCTGGCGGACGAGCTCGGGACCGGCGACCACGGCTCGACGTTCGCCGGCGGCCCGGTCGTCAGCGCCGCCGCGCGCGCCGCGCTCGCGGCCACCGACGACGCCGCGCTGCTCGCCGGGGTGCGCGCCGACGGCGAGCTGCTCGCAGGGCGCCTGGCGAGAACCCCGGGGGTCCGCGAGGTGCGCGGCCGCGGACTGATGCTCGCGGCCGAGATCGACGGCGACGCGCCCGCCGTCGCGCGCCACGCGCTCGAGCATGAGCAGCTGATCGTCAATGCCACCGGCCCGTCGACGCTGCGGCTCCTGCCGCCCCTGACCGCCGGCCGCGGGCTGATCGAAACCGCCGCCGACCGCCTCGAACGGGCAATCGCTGCCTGCGCGCCCGACGGCGCGAGCGGATAGGGTTGCGCGCCGTATGAGCTCTCAGGCGAGCAAACCGAGCGCCGCATACGAGGCCGAACCCGACAGCGTCGGGCGCGTCCTGCTGCTCTACTCCGGCGGGCTGGACACGAGCGTGATGCTCAAGTGGATCCAGGAGCACTACGACGCCGAAGTCGTGTGCCTGACCGTCAACCTCGGCCAGCCCGGCGAGGACTACGAGGTGATCCGGGAGAAGGCGCTCGCGCTCGGTGCCGACGAGTGCCACGTGATCGACGCGCGCGCGGAGTTCGCGAGCGACTACCTGACACCCGCGATCCGTGCGAACGCGATCTACGGCTCCGGCTATCCGCTGTTCACCGCGCTCGGACGGCCGCTGATTGCGAAGCTGGCGGTCGAGCAGGCACGCGCCAGCGGCTGCGACACGGTCGCCCACGGCTGCACCGGCAAGGGCAACGACCAGGTGCGCCTGGACGGCACCGTCGCCACGCTCGGCCCCGAGCTGAAGGTGCTCGCGCCGGTCCGCCTCTGGTCGATGGGCCGCGAGGAGGAGATCGAGTACGCACGCGAGCACGGCATCCCGATCAAGGGCGGCACCGAGGTCGCGCCCTACTCGATCGACGACAACCTCTGGGGACGCTCCTCGGAGGGCCGCTGGATCGAGGACCTCGAGACCGCACCCGAGGAAGATGTCTTCCAGCTCGTGACTCCGCCGCACCGCGCGCCCGACGAGGCGCAGCGGATCGAGATCGCGTTCGAGCGCGGCGTGCCGGTCGCGCTCGGCGGCGTCGAGCTGTCCCTCGTCGACCTGATCGAAGCCGTCGGCGAGATCGGCGCGCGCCACGGGATCGGCATCGTCGACCACATCGAGGACCGGATCGTCGGCCTGAAGGTGCGCGACATCTACGAGGTGCCGGCGGCGACGATCATCCTCACCGCGCACCTCGAGCTCGAGCGGCTCGTCAACACGATCCACCAGAACCAGCTCAAGCCCGACCTCGACCGGCGCTGGGCCTACCTCGTCTACGCCGGACTGTGGTGGGAGCCGCTGCGCGGCGACCTGGACGCGTACATGACGCACGTCAACGAGCGGGTTTCCGGCACGATCGGCCTGGACCTCTACAAGGGCAACGTGCGCGTCGTCACGCGCAGCTCGCCGAACGCGGTCTACGACGCCCAGCTGGCAACCTTCGCGGAGTCCGGGGGGCTGTTCAGCCAGAGCGCCTCGCCGGGCTTCATCGAACTCTTCACGCTGCAATCACGTCTGGCCTGGCAGCTGCACCACGGCCAGCTCGAGCGCTAGCCCGTCCGCCCGGGCTCATAAGGTCCACGCCGTGAGACCTGCCGACGCTGAGGACCCGGCGAAAGGGACCCGGGAGGGAAGCGCGCTGGAACGGCACCTCCTCGCACGCCGCCGATCGATCCGCGCCGCCGACGAGCCCGTCGACCCTGCCGGCGAGGCCCTCGAGCGGACGGTCGAGACCCTTCACGGACGCGTGGCCGAGCTCGAGCGCGACGCCGGCCGCGCCGCCGAGCAGCTCGCCGCCGAGCGTGCACAGGCGGTCGACCGCGACAGCGAGCTGCAGCGCCTTCGCCAGCGCGAGTACTCCGAGCAGCAGCAGCGCGCGGAGGCAGAGGGCCGCGCGGTGGCCGCCGAACGCCGCAGTGCGGCGGCGCTCGAGCAGCTGCGCCGCAGGATGCAGGCCGGCGAAGCCGCAGCCGAGGAGCTCGCCCGCCGCGCAGATGAGCTGCAGCGCGCGCTGACGGCCGCCGAGCAGTCGGCCGAGGCTGCGCGCACCGGCGAGCGCCGGCAGGCCGTCGAGGTCGAGCGCCTGCGTGAGCGCATGCGCGAGAACGAGCAGGCAGGTGCGGGAATCACGCTTCGCCTGGACGCGATCGACCAGGCGCGGGCCGCGCAGGAAGGCCGCCTCGAGCAGGAGCTCGACCGCGAGCGCCTCGAGCGCAGCGCACTGCAGACGCGCGTCGCCGAGCTCGAGCGTCGCGCGACGCGGGCCGAGGACCAGCTTGCGGCCGAGCGCAGAGAGCGCGAGCGTCTCGCCGCGGCGTTGACGCACCTGCGCAGCGCGCTCGCGCGCGCCGCCGCGACGATCGGCGAGCTGCGCGGCCTGATCGGCCAGCTGGCCAGGGCCCTCGAGCCGGCGCCGGCGCCGCGCCCGGTCATCGCACGCGCCCCGCAGCCCCACGCCGCGCCCGTCCGCGAGGTGCAGGAGGCGCAGGAGCTCGCCACCGCCCAAGCCACCGAGACGCCGGCGCCGCGCCCGGTCACTGCACGCGCCCCGCAGCCCCACGCCGCGCCCGTCCGCGAGGCCCCGGAGGTGCAGGAGCTCGCCGAGGCACTCGCCGCGGCCTCCGAACGGCTGCGCGCGCGGGCCGCCGAACAGGACTCCGAGCAGTCGCCCGCCGACGCGCCCGCGACTCAGGCCGAGGCCGCCGCGAGCCAGGACCCTGGGCCGCCGACCCCGCCTGTGACGCCGGATCCGCCCGCCAAGACCCCGCCGGCGAGCGCCGAGGCGCCCGCGGAACCGGTCGCCGAGCGCAAGCCGCACAAGCACTCGCTTTCGCTGATTGGACGCCTGCGCCGGCGCCGCAAACAGCGGAACGCGGGCTGAAGCTCCGCCGGGCCGCGGCCTAGCATTCACGGCCCGTGAGCGACCAGTCCTGCGTCCATCTGCACGTCCACTCCGAGTACTCGCTGCTCGACGGGGCATGCAACATCGACGCCCTTGCCGAGCGCGCCGCGGCCTTCGGCCAGCCGGCGCTCGCGCTCACCGACCACGGCGTGATGAGCGGCTCGATCGAGATGTACAAGGCCGCCAAGCGTCACGGCATCAAGCCGATTCTCGGCTGCGAGATCTACCTCGCCGGCGAGGAAATGCCCGGCGGGCGCCGTGAGCGCAACCACCTGACGCTGCTCGCCGCCGATGACGCCGGCTACCGCAACCTGATGAAGCTCAGCTCCGCGGGCTTCATCGACGGGATGACGCGCGGACGTCCCGCCGTCAGCCTCGAGCACCTCGAGCGCCACTCCGAAGGCGTGATCGCACTGACGGGCTGCCTGGCCTCCCGCTTCTGCAAGCGGCTCGCCGAAGACCGCGTCGACGACGCGCGCGCACACGCCGACGACCTGCGCCGGATCTTCGGCACGGACAACGTCTACTTCGAGGTCCAGAAGAACGGGATCGCGCTCCAGGACCGCTGCAACGAGGGGATCGTGAAGATCGCCGGCGAGTTCGGTGGCCGGCTGGTCGGCACCGGCGATGTGCACTACCTGCGCCGCGAGGACTACGACCAGCACGAGGCCCTGCTGTGCGTCCAGACAAAGACGACGCTCGACGACCCCAAACGGCTGCGCTTCGAGACCAACGAGTTCTACCTCCGCGACAGCGCGGAAATGGCCGCCGCGTTCGCCGAGTGGCCGGAGGCGATCGCCAGCACCGTCGAGATCGCCGAACGCTGCGAGATCTCGCTCGAGCTCGACCGCCAGCTGATCCCGAGTTTCAAGACCCCCGACGGCTCGAGCGAGCGCGACTACCTGCGGGGGCTCGTCGACCAGGGGCTGCGCGAACGCTACGGCGACCCCGTGCCCGCACAGGCCGTCGAACGCGCCGAGATGGAGCTCGGGGTGATCGACCGGATGGGCTTCAACGCGTACTTCCTGATCGTCTGGGACTTCATCAAGTTCGCCCGCGAAAACGACATCTCGGTCGGCCCGGGCCGCGGCTCGGCGGCCGGCTCGCTCGTCTCCTATTCGTTGCGCATCACCGATCTCGAGCCGCTTGGCTACGAGCTGCTGTTCGAGCGCTTCCTGAACCCCGAGCGCGTCTCGATGCCGGACATCGACATCGACTTCTCGGTGCGCGGCCGTGAGCGCGTGATTCGCTACGTGACCGAAAAGTACGGCCGCGAGTGCGTCGCGCAGATCGGGACCTTCAACCGCATGGCGCCGCGGCAGGCGACGCGCGACTCGGCGCGCGTGCTCGGGCTGGACTACGCGACCGGAGACCGGCTCGCGAAGATGATCCCCGACCCGATCATGGGCCGCGCCCCATCGTTCGAGGAGTGTCTGAAGAGCGGCCAGGAACTGCGCAAGGCCGTCGACGGCGACCCCCAGGCCAAGCGGATCGTCGAACTCGCGCGCGGCATGGAGGGCATCGTGCGCAACAGTTCGATCCATGCCGCGGCCGTCGTGATCGCCGATCGGCCGCTCGACGAGATCGTGCCGCTGCAGCTCGCCGAGATGCCCGCCGGCGACAACGGTGAGCGCCAGCAGCGCGTCGTGACGCAGTTTGCCGGCGGCCAGATCGAGGAGATCGGCCTCCTGAAGATGGACTTCCTCGGACTGCGCAACCTCGACGTGATCGACGATGCACTGGCGCTGGTGGCGCGCACGACCGGTGAGCGGATCGACATCTCCGAGCTGCCGCTCGACGATCAGAAGACCTATGAAATGCTCGCCCGCGGCGACTCGGTGGGGGTCTTCCAGTTCGAGTCCGAAGGGATGCGCGACGCCCTACGCAAGGTCTGCCCGGACGAATTCAACGACCTCGTCGCGCTCGTCGCGCTGTACCGCCCGGGGGCGATGGACCAGATCCCCAACTACGCCAGGGGCAAGCGCAACCCCGAAACGATCAGCTACCCCGACGATCGCCTGCGGCCGATCCTCGAGCCGACCAAGGGCGTGATCCTCTACCAGGAGCAGGCGATGCAGATCTCCAAGGAGATCGCGGGCTTCTCCGGCGCCAAGGCCGACGACCTGCGCAAGGCGATCGGCAAGAAGAAGCGCGAGGCGATGGCCGCGCTGAAGCCCGAGTTCGTCGAGGGCTGCAAGGCATCGGGAACCAAACCGGACGTGATCGACTACCTCTGGCAGACCAACGAGAAATCGGCCGACTACTCGTTCAACAAGAGCCACGCCGCCTGCTACGCGCTGATCGCGTACCGCACGGCGTACCTGAAGGCCAACTATCCGGCGCAATACATGGCCGCGCTGATCTCGTCGGTGATGTCGACAAAGGACCGCGTGCCCTTCTTCGCCGCCCGCTGCGAGGAGATGGGAATCGAAATCCTGCCCCCCGACGTCAACAGCTCCGAACACGAGTTCACTGTCGTCGAGGGGAACATCCGCTTCGGTCTCGACGCCGTCAAGGGCGTCGGCTTCCAGGCCGTCGAGGCGATCAAACGGGCCCGCGACGAGAGCGGCGAGTTCACGTCGCTCTGGGACTTCTGCGAGCGCGTGGACTACCGCGCGGTGAACCGCGCGGCGATCGAGGCGCTCGTCAAGTGCGGCGCGTTCGGGTCGACCGGGGCGAGTCGCAAGGGGATGCTCGAAGTGCTCGAACAGGCCCAGAGCGCCGGTCAGAAGTCCCAGCAGGACGCGCAGATCGGGCAGGGCTCGATCTTCGACCTCGAAGGCGGCGCCGGCGGCGAAGGCGGCGCGGTCACGCGCCCGCCGCACCCGGCGATCACCGGCGAGGAGTTCGAGCGCGGCGAACTGCTCGCTGCCGAGAAGGAAGCGATCGGCCTGTTCATCTCGGCGCACCCGCTCAAGCCGGTGCGCGCCGCGCTGCGCGCCCGCGTCGACCGCACGATCGGACAGCTCGAGTCGCGCCCGGACGGCGACCAGGTGACGGTCGGCGGCATCGTCAGCGAACTGCGCAAAATCAAAACCCGCTCCGGGCAGACGATGATCGTCGGCAAACTCGACGACCTGACAGGCGTGATCGGGCTGACGTTCTTCCCCGACCGCGCGCCAGCCGAGCAGCAGCAGGCGCTCGCGCTCGACGCGGTGGTCCTCGTGCGCGGCCGCCTGGAGCGCCGCGAAAGCGACTTCGGCGACACGATCCTCGTCCAGTCCGTGCAGCCGTTCGATCCCTCCGAGGAGGAGATCGCACGCGCCGACGCCTCGGCGCGCGCCGCCGAGCGCGAGGCGGCGGCGGCGGCCACGACCGTGCGCCTGTCGGTCGCTGCCGAGGCGCTCTCGACGCGGCGCCTGGATGACCTCAAGCAGATGATCGGCGATTTCCCGGGCGACGCCGAAATCGTGATCGAGATCGAAACGCACGACGGGATGCGCCGCTTCCGGCTCGGCGAATCGTTCCGCGTGCTGCACACGCCGGCATTGCGCGCGGAGCTCTCGGCGCTGCTGCGCGGGCGCTCGGCGCTGGCCGCCTAGCCGCGGGCCTTGATGCCCTGGCGGCGCAGCCGCTCGGCGAGCTTGACTTCAGCTTCGCCGGCGCCCTCACGGTTCTCGCCGGGCGTCTCGAGGATGCACGGAAGGTCCTGGAAGTCCGGCGCCGCGAGGAACGACGCGCAGCCCTTGCGCCCGAGCTCGCCCTCGCCGAGGTTCGCGTGCCGGTCGCGCTGGGAGCCGAGCGGTGTCTGGGAGTCGTTCAGGTGCAGCGAGCCGAGCCTCTCGATGCCGATCCGCGCGCGCACGTCCTCGATGACCGCGTCGACGCCCGCCGGCGTGCGGATGTCCCGGCCGGAGGCGAACAGGTGGCAGGAGTCGAGGCACAGGCCCAGGCGCCGGTCTGCGCCGGCGGCCTCGATCAGCTGCGCGAGCTCATCGATCGAGCGGCCGAGCGTGCCGCCGGCGCCCGCGGTGTTCTCGAGGTGCAGCGGGCAGCCCGTCGTCTCCTCGAGCGCCTCGCGGATCGTCTCCCCGGCGCGCGCGATCGCCGCCTCGGGCGAGGACTGCTTGGCCGAGCCGGGGTGCAGCACGACACCCGCGGCGCCGATCCGCCGGCCGAACTCCAGCGAGCTGATCAGCGACGTCAGGGTCTTGGCGCGGATCTCCGCGTCCTCGCTCGCGCAATTGAGCAGGTAGACGGCGTGGATCACCACCGCGTCGACCGCGCTGGCGTCCATCGCAGCGCGGAACTCCGCGATCGCCTCGTCGCTGTGCGCCGTCGGGCGCCACATCCGCGGCGACTGGTTGAAGATCTGGATCGCGCGGCAGGCGCGTTCGGTGCCGCGCTCGACGGCTTTCGCGAGCCCGCCGGCGGGAGAGACGTGAGCCCCGATTAGCATTGCCGCGATTATGAGGGTTCGCTTCGCTCCATCACCGACCGGTGCCCTGCACATCGGCGGCGCGCGCACCGCGCTGTTCAACTGGCTGCTCGCGCGCCACGACGGCGGTGAGCTCGTGCTGCGCATCGAGGACACCGACCGCGAGCGCTCGACGCCGGAGAACGTGGCGCAGATCATCGATGCCCTGCGGTGGCTGGAACTCGACTGGGACGAGGGCCCGGTGATGCAGAGCTCGCGCTCAGAGCGCCATGCGGCGGCACTTGACGCGCTGCTCGAGGCAGGCCTCGCCTACCGCTCGCAGGCGACGGCGCAGGACGTCCAGGCCTACAAGGACCGCCACGGCGCCGAGCGCGGCTTCCGCGGCGAGAGCGAAGCCCAGGGCGCCGTGCGCCTGCGGGTCGGGGACGCGGGGGAGACGGTCGTGCACGACGCGGTCCGCGGCGAGACGGCCTTCCAGCATCTGCACCTCGACGATCCGGTGATTGCGCGCGCGGACAGCAGCGTGCTCTACAACTTCGCGGTCGCGGTCGACGACACAGACGCGCAGATCACCCACGTCGTGCGCGGCGAGGACCACGTCTCGAACACGCCGAAGCAGCTGCTCGTGCTCGAGGCGCTGCGCGCCGCGGGCTTCACGGACGCCCCCGACCCGCTCTACGCCCACCTGCCTCTGCTGCACGGTCCCGACGGCAAGAAGCTCTCCAAGCGTCACGGTGCAGCGTCCGTGCAGGAGCTGCGCGAGGCCGGCTACCTGCCGGAGGCGGTCCGCAACTACCTCGCGCTGCTCGGCTGGGGCGCCGGCGACGACGCGACCGTGATGTCGACCGAGGAGCTCGTCGAGCGCTTCACGCTGGCGCGGATCAGCCGTAACCCGGCGCGCTTTGACGAGGTCAAGCTCGGCTGGCTGAACGGCGTGTACATCCGCGCGCTCGACCCCGACGAGCTGACACGGCGCGCGGAAGCATTCACCGGCCGCGAGGACCTCGGACCTCTGGTGCGCATCAGCGCCGAGAAGATCCACACCCTCGCGGACCTGATGCCGCTCGCCGGGCCGCTGCTCGACGGCCCGCGGTGGGACGAGAAGGCCGTCGCGAAGTGGCTTGACGACGACGGACGCGCCTCGCTCGCGGACTCCCGGGCGGCGCTCGCCGCGCTCGAGGACTTCACGGAGCCGGCGATCGAGGCGGCGCTGACCGGTGTCGTCGCCGCTCGCGCGGCCAAGCCCCGCGAGGTCTACCAGCCGTTGCGCGTCGCGCTCACCGGCAGCGCGATCTCACCCGGGATCTTCGAGAGCATCGCGCTACTCGGGCGCGAGGAGACCCTGCGCCGCATCGACGCCGTGCGCTGAGCGGCCCCCCGCTGGCGGCCTGCGAGCCCGCGCAAGACATCTGTCCGCGCCCGCCGGCGTCGCGATGACCCACGAGTGGGAGCTTTGGCCACAAATAAACAGGAGATCGCCTCGCTTGAGGCTCAAGTGGCTCGACCATTTGCCGATAGTCCAAGTGGTGGGAATGATGGCGGCGAACCTCTCTGGAAAAAACTCAAACGGAAGCCTCGGATCCGAGGTTCCCGCTTCGGTCTCGGACACGCACCAGGACGCGCGCGAGGGACACGGCCGCCGGCTGACCAAAGCCTTCGAAGCGATCGAGGCGTTCCCGGCGCTCGTGGAGTCCCGCGACCGCCTGCTTTCGCTCGCCGGCCAGGAGCAGCCGCCGATCGGCTCCGTCGTCGCGACCGTCGAGTCCGACGTCGCCCTGCTGATCGCGGTGCTAAGGCTCGCCAACCGCGCTCCGGGCTCGGGCCAGCACGTGGACAGCGTCGTCGATGCCGTGCGCGCGCTCGGACCGCACACCGTCCAGAACCTCGCCGGCGGGCTGCGGACCTTCGACTTCTTCGAACGCTCCGGGATCTGGGAGACCGTCCCCGAGCGCTTCCGGCTGCACGCGCTCGCAACGCAGCGCGCGGCCGAGATGATCGCCGCCGAGATCGGCTACGAGTCACGCGACCGGCTGATGGCCACGAGTCTGCTGCACGACGTCGGCAAGCTCGTCCTGCTGCACGCCTACCCGGGATACCCGGCGCAGGTGCACCGCGACGCGCGGACCCCTGAGGAGCGCCTGCGGCGCGAGCGCCTCGAGCTCGGCGTCGACCATGCCGTCGTCGGCGGCGTGCTGATCCGCCGCTGGGGACTGCCGGCGTCGATCGCGACGCCCGTCGAGCGCCACCACAACCCGGACGCCGAAGGCGAAGCGGCGATGATCCGTCTTGCCGACATGCTCGCCCACTATGCGCGCGGCGGCCAGATCTCACCGACCGCGCTGATGCAGTGTGCGCGCAGCGTCGGAATCGGCGAGGAAGCGCTGCGCACGGTGATGTACGACCTGCCGAGCACCGGCGGCACGAGCCGTCCGCGCAACACCGAGCCCTGCCCGCTCTCGGCACGTGAGCTCGGGGTCCTGCGCCCACTCGCCGAAGGCAAGGTCTACAAGCAGATCGCCGCCGAGCTCGGGCTCTCGACGAGCACTGTGCGCACCCACCTGCACAACATCTACGGCAAGATCGGCGCCGTCGATCGCGCACAGGCCGTGCTGATGGCCACCGAGCGCGGCTGGCTCTAGGTCCCGCCGGCCGTCTACGATCGGCACTGGTGCTGTCGATCACCTCAAAGTCCCCGTACGCGCTCGCGGCTCTCTGCGAGCTCGCGGCGTGCGGCGGCGAGGAGCCGGTTCCGCTCGGTGAGCTCGCCCGCAAGCGGGAGATCCCGGCGCAGTTCCTCGAGCAGCTCTTCGCGGTCCTGCGTCGCGCCGGGATAATCGCCTCGCAGCGCGGCGTCAAGGGCGGCTACCGCTTCGCGCGTGACCCCTCGCAGGTAACCGTGCTGGAGGTCGTCGAGCTGCTCGACGGGCCGCTCGGCCAGGACGCCGAGGGGATCTTCGCCGAGGCCTGCGCCGCGGCGCGCGGCGTGCTCGAGGCCGCGACCGTCGCCGACGTGCTCGAGCGCGAGCGCAGCGAGGCCGGCGCGGCGATGTACTTCATCTGAGCGGCGCGGCTCGGCCGGGCCCGTCGGCGCGCCGCTAGAGTCGCGCCATGGGGCCAATTCCGATCGACATTTCAGAGGTTGTCGGCGGCACGCCCGTCATCGAGCTGAGCACGCTGCTCGGCGAGCGGGCCGCGGCGCAGGGGACGCGCCTGTTCGCCAAGCTCGAGGCGCTCAACCCGGGCGGCAGCGTCAAGGACCGGATCGGCGTCGCGATGATCGAGGCCGCCGAGGCCGACGGACTGATCGAGCCGGGGCGCACGACGATCGTCGAGGCCACCAGCGGCAACACCGGGATCGCGCTGGCGCTGGTCTGCGCCGCGAAGGGCTACGAGCTGGTGCTGACGCTGCCCCAGGGCATGAGCCGCGAGCGCGAGGCACTCCTGCGTCTCTACGGCGCCCGCGTCGAGATCACCGAGTCGATGGGCGGGATGCAGGAGGCCGTCGACGCCGCACGGGCGATGGCCGCGGCGGGCGAGGCCTTCCTGCCCGACCAGTTCACCAACCCCGCGAACCCGGCTGTCCACCGGCGGACCACCGGGCCCGAGATCGCCCGCGCGCTCGGCGAGGTAGACGTCTTCGTGGCCGGCGTCGGGACCGGCGGGACCCTCACCGGGACCGGCGAATACCTGCGCGAGGTCAACCCGCGTCTGCGGATCGTCGCCGTCGAGCCGGCGGGTTCGCCGGTGCTCTCCGGCGGCCGTCCGGGCCTGCACCGGATCCAGGGAATCGGCGCGGGCTTCGTACCACCCGTCTTGAACAGGGAGCTGATCGACGAGGTGATCGCGGTCAGCGACGACGATGCGATCGAGACCGCCTGGGATTGCGCGCGGCGCAAGGGTGTGCTCGCCGGGATCTCGTGCGGCGCAGCGCTGTACGCCGCCCTGGTGGTCGCCGAGCGCCCCGAAAGCGCCGGACGGCGGATCGTCGTCGTGATGCCCGACTCGGGCGAGCGCTACATCTCGCAGGCTTTCTTCACCCCGTAGCCGCCGCCCGGCGCTACATTCACCCCGATGGCCCTTTTCGGTCCCCTTTCCGGGGTCGCCCAGGAGGTTCGGCGAGATGTCGCGGCCGCCCGCGATCGCGACCCGGCCGCGCGCGGCGTTTCGCGCATTGAGATCCTCACGACCTGGCCGGGGATCCACGCCCTGCTGGTGCACCGCGTCGCGCACCGGCTCGACAGCGCGGGCGTAGCCCTGCTGCCGCGGCTGATGGCACTGATCTCCCGGGCCTTCACGGGAATCGAGATTCACCCCGCCGCGAAGATCGGGCCGGGCCTGTTCATCGACCACGGCGCGGGCGTCGTGATCGGCGAGACCGCCGAGATCGGCGCCAACGTCACGCTCTACCAGGGCGTGACGCTCGGTGGCACCGGCTTTGCCGTCGGCAAGCGCCACCCGACCGTCCAGGACAACGTCACGATCGGCTCCGGCGCGAAGCTGCTCGGGCCGATCACGGTCGGCCATGGCGCGAAGATCGGCGCCAACACGGTCGTGATCACCGACGTCCCGCCGAACTCGACGGTCGTCGGCAACCCCGGTCACCCGGTGCGCGTCGACGGGCGGCGGGTCGAGGGGCCGGACGCCGACTGGATCCACCTCCCCGACCCGATCGCCGAGGCGCTGCAGGAGCTCTCGCGACGGATCGCCGCGCAGGAAGAGCTGATCGCCGAGCTGACCGGCCGCGAGCACCACGGCGCCGAAGTGCGTCCGCTGCGCAGCGCGCGCGGCCCGAACCCGGCCGGCGGCTGAGCGCCCGCGCCGGGCGCCCGGGGCCACATCTATGCTGGCGCCCGTGGGTGACCAGCAGATTTCTCCGCGTGCGCAGGCGCTGCTCGCCGGTCTGAACGCGCCGCAGCAGCGCGCCGTGGAACACGGCGACGGCCCACTGCTGATCCTCGCCGGGGCGGGCAGCGGCAAGACGCGCGTCCTGACGCACCGGATCGCCTACCTCGTCGAGACGGGCGCGGCACGGCCGGAAGACATTCTCGCGATCACCTTCACCAACAAGGCCGCCGGCGAGATGCGCGAGCGCGTCGAACAGCTGCTCGGCCGCGGCATGCGCGGCATGTGGCTGACGACGTTCCACTCCGCCTCGGCGCGAATCCTGCGAAACGAGGCCGACAGGCTGGGCTTCACGCGCTCGTTCACGATCTATGACCAGGCCGACTCGCGGCGCCTCGCCCGCCGCAGCGCCGAGGCGGTCGGCGTCGACCTCACGCGCTTCAAGCCGGCGGCACTTCAGGCGCAGATCTCGGACGCCAAGAACCGCCTGATCGACGCCAAGACCTATCGCGAGCAGGCGGGCTCGCAGTTCGAGGAAATGATCGGCGAGGTCTACCTCGACTACGAGCGCGAGATCCGCCGGATGAACGCGATGGATTTCGATGATCTGCTGATGCGCCTGGTCCAGCTGCTCGAGCAGGAGGGCGACGTGCGCTCGCGCTACGCGAACGCGTTCACGCATGTGCTCGTCGACGAGTACCAGGACACGAACCACGCCCAATACCGGCTGCTGCAGCTACTGATGGCCGGCCGTGAGCCCGGCGCGCCCCGCAACCTAGCGGTCGTCGGCGACGACGCCCAGTCGATCTACGGCTTCCGCGGCGCGGACGTCCGCAACATCCTGGACTTCGAGCGCGACTTCCCCGAAGCCGAGGTCGTCAAGCTCGAGCAGAACTACCGCTCGACCGAGACGATCCTGCAGGTCGCCAACGCCGTGATCGCCAACAACCATGGCGGCATCGCCAAGGAGCTCTGGAGCGACCTCGGCCCCGGCGACCCCGTCCAGCTGCGCGAACTCTCCGACGAGCATGCAGAGGCGCGCTACATCGTCGGCGAGGCGCAGCGCCTGATCGACGAGGGCACCTCGCCGGCCGAGATCGCGGTGCTCTACCGCACCAACGCGATGTCGCGCGTGATCGAGGACCAGCTGGTGCGCAGCGACGTCGCATACCAGGTCATCGGGGGCACCAAGTTCTACGAGCGCGCGGAGATCAAGGACGCCGTCGCGTACCTGACGCTGCTCGCCAATCCCGCCGATGTGGTCGCCTTCACGAGGGTCGTCAACTCGCCGCGGCGCGGGATCGGCAACACCTCGCTGGCGCGCGTCACGGGCCAGGCACAGGCGCTCGAGGAGACGATCTGGGATACCGCCGCCGAACCGTCGCGTGTGTCGGGCCTCGGCGCCGCAGCCGTCAAGGCGCTCGGGCGGTTCATGGCCACGATGGTCGAGCTGCGCGAGCTCGCCGAGACCGGCACCCCGGTCGCCGAGCTGCTGCAGACGCTGCTCTCGCGCAGCGGCTACACCGACGCGCTGCAGGCCGAACGGACGATCGAGGCCGAAGGCCGGATCGAAAACCTCGAACAGCTCGTCGAGGTCGCGCGCGAGTTCGGCCGCGAACGGGACGAGACGGGCACGCTCGACGAGTTCCTGCAGCAGATCGCGCTCGTCGCCGACGCCGACTCGCGCCGCGGCGACAGCGGTCTGCTGACGCTGATGACGCTGCACAATGCCAAGGGCCTCGAGTACCCGGTGGTCTTCATCGCCGGCATGGAGGACGGCGTCTTCCCGCACTCGCGCTCGATCGACGAGGGCTCGATCGAGGAGGAGCGACGTCTGTTCTACGTCGGCGTCACGCGCGCGATGCGCACGCTGTACATGACCTTCGCGCGCCGTCGCGCCGTTTTCGGGCAGACCAACATCGCGATGCGCAGCCGCTTCATCGACGAGGTTCCCGCGCACCTGCTGACGACGCCCGCACCGCCGGCGTTCGGGACCTCGCTGGGCGCACCGGCGGGCGCCGGCGCAGCCGCGGGCGAGCAGTTCCGGCTCGGCGAAGACGTGATCCACGCCTCGCTGGGCGATGGCGTCGTGACCGGCCTCGAGCCCGGCGGGGTGATCGTCGTGCGTTTCGCCGGCGACGGCAGCGAACGCAAGCTGGTCACCGAGTACGCCCCGCTGCGGCGGGCCTCGTAGGGTTGCGGACGTGAGCGCAGCACTGATCGACGGCAAGCAGGTCGCCTCCGAGGTCCGCGCGCGCGTCGCCGAGCGCGTCGCCGCGCGCGTCGCGGCGGGGCTGCCGCGGCCGGGACTGGCGACCGTGCTCGTCGGCGACGATCCGGCGTCGGCGGTCTACGTCGGTGGCAAGCAGCGCGCGTGCGAGGAAGTCGGGATGCGGGCCTTCGATGTGCGTCTGGCTGCCGACGCGGCACACGGCGAGGTCGCCGGCGCGCTCGCGGGGCTCGCAGAGAACCCGGAGGTCAACGGCGTGCTGTTGCAGCTGCCGCTGCCGGGACACCTCGACAGTGACGCGCTGCTCGGGCTGATCCCTGCCGCGAAGGACGTCGACGGGCTCAGCCCGCAGAACGCGGGCCTGCTGGCACTAGGGCGCCCGGGGCTGCGCCCGTGTACCCCGGCGGGCGTGATCGAACTGCTGCGTAGCGCGGCCGTCGAGCTCGAAGGCGCCGAGACGGTCGTCGTCGGCCGCTCGAACCTCTTCGGCAAGCCGATGGCCCAGCTGCTGCTGGCGGCCAATGCGACGGTCACGACATGCCATTCCCGGACCCGCGACCTGCCCGCCGTCTGCCGCCGCGCGGAGGTGCTGATCGTCGCGATCGGCCGGGCGCGGATGGTCGACGCGAGCTATGTGCGCCCGGGCGCCGTGGTGATCGACGTGGGCATGAACCGCCTGACCCCCGAGCAGGCCGGCAACCGCAGCGGCCTGGTCGGCGACGTCGACTTTGCCGCTGTGAGCGAGCACGCGAGTGCAATCACCCCGGTCCCGGGCGGCGTGGGCCCGATGACGATTGCAATGCTGCTCGAGAACACGCTCGCGGCGGCCGAGCTGCAGGAGGCCTGATGCTGCGCCGCCTGCGGCCGGGCGAGGCCCTGGCGCTCGTCGGCTGCGCCTTGATCGTCGCGTCGCTGGTGACCAGGGCCTACAGCTCGCCGGTCGGCAACCTCAGCGCCTGGGAAACTTTCGGGCCCGCCGTCGCGCTGCAGATCGCGACGCTATTCGCGGGCCTGACGATGATCGTCGCGGCGTTGCTCGAGCGCGACAGCACCGCGGTGTCCGTCGCCTGCGGCGTGTGGTGCGCGGTGGTCTCGCTGGTCGGCGTGATCGCTTCGGTGGTGCGCGTACTCGAGCGCCCCGACCACGCGACAGGCACCTGCATCGGCCTGTGGCTGGGCCTCGCCGGCTGCGCCGCGGTGCTCGTCGGCTCCTGGATCTCGATGCGCGATGAGCGCCGCAGTCTCTACCCGCCAGTGCGCTCGACGCCACGGCCGCGGCCCTGAGCGTCACGCCGACGCCTAGAATGCCGGACCTGTGATCTCCCGAGACGAGGTACTGCACGTCGCCGCGCTGGCACGGCTCGAGCTGCACGAGGACCAGATCGAGCCGATGGCCCGGGAGCTCTCGAACGTCCTCGGGCACATCGAGCGGATGAACGAACTCGACCTCGACGCCGTCGAGCCGACCTCGCACGTCGTCGCCGTCTCCGGCGCGCTGCGCGCGGACGAGGTCCGCCCGTCGCTCGCGCGCGAGGTCGCGCTCGCACAGGCCCCCGCCGCCGACGCCGACGGCTTCCTGGTCCCGAGCCCCCAGGCATGAACACCCGCGAGCTGATCGCGATCGGCGCCGAGCAGGCCGCCGTCGCCGTGGCGGCCGGTGACCTCGACGCCGCCGAGCTCTTCGAGGCCTACCGCACCCGCGCCGCGGCGGACCGCGCCGCGGGCGAGGCCGGGCTGAACTGCTTCACCTGGGTCGCGGACGAGCGCCCCGCGGTCGCCGATGGCCCGCTCGCCGGCGTTCCGCAGGCCGCCAAGGACCTGTTCTGCACCGCGGGCGTGCCGAGCCAGGCGGGCTCGCGGCTGCTTGAGGGCTACCGGCCGCCCTACACGGCGACCGCCGTGGAGCGGCTCGAGCAGGCAGGGTCGCCGCTGGTCGCAAAGACAAACCAGGACGAGTTTGCGATGGGCTCCTCGAACGAGAACAGCGCCTACGGCCCGGTGCGCAACCCGTGGGACCGGGAGCGTGTTCCCGGGGGCTCATCGGGCGGCAGTGCGGCGGCCGTGGCGGCGGGGCTCGCGCCGTGGGCGCTCGGCACCGACACCGGTGGCTCGATCCGCCAGCCCGCGGCGCTCTGCGGGATCGTGGGGATGAAACCTACCTACGGCTCGGTCTCGCGCTACGGGATGATCGCTTTCGCCTCCTCGCTCGACCAGGCCGGGCCGCTTACGCGCAGCGTCCGTGACGCGGCGCTGATGCTCCAGACGATCGTCGGCCAGGACGAGCGCGACGCGACCTCGCTCGCCTTCCCGGGTGCGATCGGCCTGCCCTCGCGCGAGGACCTGCAGGGCCTGCGGATCGGCGTGCCGCCGGAGCTGACGGGGGAGGGGATCGAAGCGGGCGTGCTCGAGAGCTTCCGGGCGGCGCTCGCGAGCGCGCAGGCGCTCGGCGCGAGCATCCACGAGATCGCGCTGCCGAGCGCCGAGTTCGGCCTCTCCGCCTACTACGTGCTCGCGCCCGCGGAGTGTTCTTCGAACCTTGCCCGCTTTGACGGCGTGCGCTACGGGCAGCGCGTGCCGTCCGACGACCTCGTCGCGATGTACACGCGGACCCGCGCCGAGGGCTTCGGCCCGGAGGTCAAGCGGCGGATCATGCTCGGGACCTACGCGCTCTCCTCCGGCTACTACGACGCCTTCTACGATCGCGCCGAGCGCGTGCGCACGCTGATCGCCGGCGACTTCAAGGCCGCTTTCGAGCACGTCGACCTGATCGCCACGCCGACCGCCCCGACGGTCGCGTTCAAGCTCGGCGAGAAGACCGCGGACCCGCTCGCGATGTACCTCAGCGATTACTGCACCGTGCCGATGTCGCTCGCCGGCGTGCCGGCGATCTCGATTCCCTGCGGTCTCTCGGGCGGGCTCCCGGTCGGCCTGCAGCTCGCCGCGCCGGCATTCGCCGACAGCGCGCTGCTCGAGGCCGCATACGCGCTCGAGCAGGCCATCGCCTTCGACGGGAGCAGCGCACTTGTCTGAGCTCGAGCCGGTCATCGGGCTGGAGATCCACGTCCAGCTGAAAACTCGGACGAAGATGTTCTGCGGCTGCGAGCTGACGTTCGGCGCGGAGCCGAACACGCGAACCTGCCCGGTCTGCCTGGGCCTGCCCGGCAGCCTGCCGACAGTCAACGAGCAGGCCGTCCGCCTCGGCCTGATGGTGGGCCTCGCGCTCGGCAGTGAGCTTGCGCCGCACTCGGTCTTTCACCGCAAGAACTACTTCTATCCCGACCTGCCAAAGGGCTACCAGATCTCCCAGTACGACGAACCGCTGTGCAAAGGCGGGGGCCTGGGCGACGTGCGGATCCACCGTGTGCACCTCGAGGAGGACGCGGCGAAGCTCACGCACATGGGGGCCAGCGGGCGGATCCACGGTTCCGAGCTCTCGGTCGTCGACTTCAACCGCGGCGGCACACCGCTCGCGGAGATCGTCACCGAGCCCGACCTGCGAAGCGCCGAGCAGGCCGGCGAGTGGCTGCGCCTGCTGCGCGTGACGCTGCGCCAGCTCGGCGTCAGCGACGTGAACATGGAGGAGGGCTCGCTGCGCTGCGACGCGAACATCTCGCTGCGCCCGGCCGGCAGCGACCGGCTCGGCACCAAGACCGAGCTCAAGAACATGAACTCGTTCCGCTACCTCGAACACGGGATCCGCGCCGAGATCGCGCGTCAGCGCAAGACGATCGAGGGCGGCGGCGCGGTCGTCCAGGAGACGCTGCACTTCGACCCGCACTCGGGTTCGATCACCTCGCTGCGTTCGAAGGAGGAGGCCCACGACTACCGCTACTTCCCGGACCCCGACCTGCTGCCGATCACGATCTCGGCCGAGATGCTCGACTCCGCGCGCGGCGCGATGGTCGAGCTGCCGGCCGCGCGCGCCGAGCGCCTGGCCGCCGAGCACGGACTGAGCGCCGAGGCCGCGCAGCTGCTGGCGTACCGCCCCGAGCTCGGCGACTACTTCGATCGGGCGCTCGCCGCCCGGCAGGGTGTTCCCGCGGCCGCGCTCGCGAACTGGCTCAACGACCTGCAGGGGCGCCTGGACGACGAGACGGCGCCGGCGGACTCGAAGGTCGCGCCGGGCGAGCTCGCGGCGCTCGTGGCGATGTTTGACGCCGGAGAGATCACGCAGGCCGGCGGACGCGAGGCGCTCGACGTGCTCGTCGCGCAGGGCGGCAGCGCGGCCGAGATCGTCGCGCGCGAGGGCCTCGCGGCGATGGATTCGGGGGACGAGCTGTCGCAGATCGTCGCCGCCGCGATCGCCGCCAACCCCGATGCGGCGCAGCGTGTGCGCGCCGGCAACGCCAAGGCGATCGGGCCGATCGTCGGCCAGGTCATGCGCGAGAGCCGCGGCCGCGCCGACGGCGGCGAGGTCTCGCGGCTGATTGCCGAGCAGCTCGGCTCCCAAGCGGACTAGACTCCACGATATGGAGCAGCAACAGCAGGAGCGCAAATCGGGGTCGTTCGGGCGCACCGCGCTCGCCGTGCTCGTGCTGCTCGTCGCGGCCTGGCTGCTGATCGGCGTGATCGGGCACCTGCTGTCCTTCATCTTCAGCACCCTGCTGCTCGTCGTTGCGGTGATCGCCGCGATCTGGGCCTTGAAAATCATCTTCTAGGCCGATGGCCTATCTGTCGATCGCGCTGCTGTTCGGTATCGCGGGCGGCCTGGTCGGACGGATGAAGGGCAGCTCGTTCATCGTCTGGTTCCTGATCAGCGCGATCATCCCGGGGCTCGGGTTGCTCGGGGCGATCGTCTACCGCTCCGAACGCGACGAGATGCGCCGTGTCTGCCCCGGCTGCGGCACGGTCGTCAAGCTCCACGACGCGGTCTGCACCCGCTGCGGCGCCGAGCTGGAGTTTCCCGACGAGCTCGTCGCCCCGCAGTCCTGGGGCCGCCCGGTCGAGCCGACCGGGCACCCCGAGTGAGCGAAGATTAGGCCTGCCTAATCCGGTTGCTCGCATACCCTGCCGGTATGTCGAGCGAGCACGAGGCGGCGCCGGCCAAGGCCAGCGACACGTTCACCCATCGCCTCGTTCTGCGCCTCGGGTTCGAGGACGAGAGCGAGTTCGTGCTGCGCGTCGTGCAGCCCGCGCTCGTCGGAATGATCGACGGAACGGTTTCCTCGCTGGCCCCGATCTTCGCCGCGGCGCTCTCATCGGACTCGCGGACCGCCTTCCTGGTCGGCATCGCCACGGCGCTTGGCGCCGGCGTCTCGATGGGCTGGTCGGAGGCCCTTTCGGACACCGGTCACCAGACGGGCCGCGGCTCGGGTCCCGTTCGCGGGCTGATCACCGGCGCGATGACGACCCTCGGCGGGATCTTCCACACGCTGCCGTTCCTGATCAGCGATGTCCACACGGCGCTCGTCGTCGCCGGCTGCGTCGTCGCAGTCGAGCTCGTGCTGATCGCCTACGTGCGCAAACGCTATCTGGAGGTCTCGATGCGCTCCTCGCTGCTCAACGTGACCGTCGGCGGGCTGATCGTGCTCGCGATCGGGATCAGCGTCGGATCGGCCTAAAGCGGCCCAATTCCCAGTGGTAGACTCGGATTTTCAACGGTCCGAGCACTAACTTTGAAAGGGGGCGGCTTGCGCGCAGTCGACGCGATCATGGAATGCCTGAAGGCGGAGGGTGTCGAGGTCGTCTTCGGCCTGCCCGGAGGGGCGAACCTGCCGACGTACGACGCCTTCGTCGACGCCGGGATCCGGCACATCCTCGTGCGCCACGAGGCCGGCGGCGGCCACGCCGCCGAGGGCTACGCGAAGGCGACCGGCCGCGTCGGCGTCGCCTTCGCAACGAGCGGTCCGGGCGCCACGAATCTGATCACCCCGATCTGCGACGCGATGATGGACTCCGTGCCGGTGGTCTTCATCACCGGCCAGGTCCGTACCGAGCTGCTTGGCACGGACGGCTTCCAGGAGGCCGACACGATCGGGATCACGATGCCGATCGTCAAGCACTCGTTCATGGTCCAGGACCCGCAGGAGATCCCGCGCGCGATCCACGAGGCCTTTCACCTCGCGCTGACCGGCCGGCCCGGCCCGGTGCTCGTCGACATCCCGCAGGACATTTCGCGTGCCGAGATCGACTACAAGCCGATCAAGGACGTGCGGCTGCCGGGCTACCAGCCGAAAGTCGAGGGCAACCAGAAGCAGATCCGCCAGGCCGCCAAGGCGCTCGCGGCCGCGCGGCGCCCGGTGATCTACGCCGGCGGCGGCGTGATCGCCGCCGAAGCCGCGCCGGAGCTGCGCGAGCTCGCCTCCAGCGACCGCTTCCCGGTGACCTGCACGCTGATGGGACTAGGTGCCTTCCCCGCGCCGCACGAGCAGTGGCTTGGGATGCTCGGCATGCACGGGACCCGCGCGGCCAACTACGCGATGGACGAGGCCGACCTGATCCTCGCCGTCGGCGCCCGCTTCGACGACCGGATCACGGGAAAGCTCTCGGAGTTCGCTCCGCGCGCGAAGTTCATCCACATCGACGTCGACCCGGCGGAGATCTCGAAGAACGTCCCGGCCCACATCCCGATCGTCGGCGATGCGAAAAACGTCCTCGGCCGGCTCGCGGCGGCCTACAGCGAGATCGAGACCGACCCGCACCGCCTCGACGCGTGGTGGGACCGGATCGAGAACTGGCGCCGCACCTACCCGCTGCGCTGGGAGGAAACGACCGACACCGAGATCAAGCCGCAGTTCATGATCCGTGCGCTGTGGGAGGCCACCGAGGGCCAGGCGATCGTCACCAGCGACGTCGGCCAGCACCAGATGTGGACCGCCCAGTACTACGACTTCCCTGAGCCGCGTCGCTGGATCAACTCCGGCGGGCTCGGGACGATGGGCTTCGGCCTGCCGGCGGCGATGGGCGCCGCCGTCGCCTGCCCCGAGCGGACCGTGGTCTGCGTCGCCGGCGACGGCTCGGTGCAGATGAACGCGCAGGAGCTGGCGACCTGCGCCCAGAACGACATTCCGGTGAAGGTCTTCATCCTGAACAACGGCTATCTCGGGATGGTCCGTCAGTGGCAGGAGCTCTTCTGGGACGGGCGTTACAGCCACGTCGACATGGGTGAGTTCCCGGACTTCGTCAAGCTCGCCGAGGCCTACGGCGTGACGGGCCTGCGCCTGACGGACAAGACGACGCTCGTACAGGACATGCGCGAGGCGCTCGCGACTCCCGGACCGGTGCTCGTCGACGTGCGCGTCACGCGAGAGGAGAACACGTTCCCGATGATCCCCGCCGGCCATGCCGCGCGCGAAATGGTCGGCTGAGCGATGGGCGAACCGGGAACCAAGGAGCCGCTGAGCCTCGAGGAGCTGCACGCTGCCGCGAGCCTGCGCACGGGCCGCAAGCACACGCTGTCGATCCTCGTCGAAGACAAGTCGGGCGTGCTGTCGCGCATCGCGGGCCTGTTCGCGCGGCGCGGCTTCAACATCGACACGCTGACCGTGGGGCCGACCGAGGACCAGCGGATCTCGCGCGTGACGCTGACCGTCGACGGTGCGCTGCACCCGATCGACCAGGTCACCAAGCAGCTGCACAAGCTCGTCAACGTGCTCAAGATCCGCGACCTCGAGCCGTCCGAGACG
This sequence comes from uncultured Solirubrobacteraceae bacterium, assembly GCA_963699425.1. Taxonomy (GTDB): domain Bacteria; phylum Actinomycetota; class Thermoleophilia; order Solirubrobacterales; family Solirubrobacteraceae; genus Palsa-744. The sequence goes on from CAVOTS010000003.1 coordinate 277,473, forward strand.
GTCACCCGGGAGCTCGCGCTGTTCAAGATCAACGCTGACGGCGTCCACCGTGGTGAGCTCGTGCAGATCGCCGAGATCTTCCGCGGCAAGGTCGTCGACGTGACCAAGCGCGCGATGATCATCGAGGTCACCGGCAACTCGGACAAGATCGAGGCATTCGAGGCGATGGTTCGCCCGTTCGGCCTGATCGAGATGATGCGCACCGGCGAGATCGCGATCGCGCGAGGCCGCAGCGAGACCTGATGGGCCCGGCCGGGTCGCCGGCGGACCTCCGCACGGCAGAGAGCGAGAAGCTGCGCCGCGCGCTCGCGCAGGCGCTGCGGCGCGCGCGCCGCAGCGGCCGCCCGACGCTCGCCAGCCACACGATCGACCTTGAGCCGAGCGTCGACCCCGCGACGTGGGCCTACGCCAGCCGGCGGCCCGGGGAGGACTGGTTCCTCTTTGAGCAGCCCGAACACGACCGGGCCGCGATCGGCGCCCTCGGCGTCGCCTGCCGCATCGATGCCCGCGGCCCCGGCCGCTTCCGCGAGGTCGCCGACCGCTGGCGCGAGCTCGCCGCCGATGCCGTCGTCGGCGAGGGGCCCGGTCCGATCGCGACCGGCGGCTTCGCCTTCGCGCCGGACGGCGGCGCGGCGGCCCACTGGCAGCCCTATGCCCCCGCGTCGCTGATCGTCCCGGAGGCCGCGATCGTGCGCCGCGGGACCGGCGTGCAGCTACTGCTCGCCACGCTCGCAGCGCCTGACGACACGCTCGAGGAACTCCAGGCCCGGCTCGAGCAGCGCGTCGGCGAGCTGCACGGCGGATCGCTGCCGCTGCTGGACCCGGCTCCCGCCGGGCGCTACCGGGTGCTCAGCACGATGCCCCCCGAGCACCACGAACAGGCCGTCCAGCGGGCCACCGAAATGATCGCCGCCGGGCGCTTCCGGAAGATCGTGCTCGCTAGGGAAGTCCAGGTCCACGCCCCGCTGCCATACAACCCGGCGGCGATCTTTGGCGTGCTGCGCGAGCAGTTCCCGTCGTGCTTCAACTTCTGCGTCGGGCGCGGCGCGAGCGCCTTCATCGCCGCGAGCCCCGAGCTGCTCGTGCGCCGCGAGGGCCAGCGCGTCAGCACGATCGCGCTCGCCGCATCGACGCGGCGTTCGGCCGACCCGTCCGTCGACGACCACCTCGGCGAGCAGATGCTCCGCGACCCGAGCCTGCGTGAGGAGCACGAGATCGTCGCGCAACGGATCGAGCGCACGCTCGAACCGCATGCGGTCTGGGTCGCGGCGGCGCCCGACCCCGAGATCGTGCGGATCGCGAACATCCAGCATCTCGCGACCCCGATCCGGGCGCAGCTGGCGCGCCCGATGGACACGCTCGAGCTCGCGGGACTGATGCACCCGACCCCGGCGGTCGGGGGCGAGCCGCTCGCGGACGCCGCACCGATGATCCCGGCGCTCGAGGGCCTCGACCGCGGCTGGTACCTCGGGCCGGTGGGCTGGACGGACGCGGTCGGCGACGGGGAGTTCTGCGTGGCGCTGCGCTGCGCGCTGCTCGAAGGCAGCGTGGCGCGCTGTTACGCCGGTGGCGGCATCGTGCGCGACTCGCAGCCGGACGTCGAGCTCGCCGAGACGGAGATCAAGCTTCAGGCGCTGCTGCCCCTGCTGGCCGGCTAGAGCGCGTCGGCGACAGCGCGCCACATCGCGCCGTGCAGCGCGACGTTCTCGGCCCGGTCGGTGCGCACGTGGATCAGCGTCGCGCGCGGCGGTGCCAACGACTCCTGCACTGCGGCCGCCAGCTCATCGCGGGCGGTGACCGCGACGTAGTCCAGGTCGAAGAGCCGCGCTACTGTCGCGAGGTCAAGGCCGGGGTCGGTCGTGATGTGGCGTTCGTAGAGCCCCTCGCCATTGCCCTCGCGGGCGAGCGGCGTCTGCGCCAGCGGCAGGAAGTCGAAGATGCCCCCGCCGGCGTTGTCGAGCACGACGATCGTCAGCGGCAGGTCCAGGCGGCGCGCTGCCGCGAGGCCGCCTATGTCGTGGGCCAGCGCGACGTCGCCGATCAGCAGGACGACCGGTGCGGGCACTGCCGCCACGCCGAACGCGCTGGAGACGATGCCGTCGATGCCGTTGGCCCCGCGATTGCAGAGCACGCGAGGGGGATGATCGAGCGCCGGCCAGGTCGTCTCGACGTCGCGCACCGGCATCGAGGACGCGACGAACAGCGTCGCGCCTACCGGCATGACGGTTGCCAGGTCGCGCGCGAGAGCCGGCTCGCTGAGCCCGCCGTCCAGGAGCGCGGCGAGCGCCTCGCCGGCGGCGTCGTCAGCGCGGCGCCAGCGCGCGAGCCACTCGGGCGGGCGGGGCTCGAGTTCACCGGCGAGCTCGTGGACCGCGCCGGCCGGCAACGCGGCCCAGCTCTCCGAGAGGCGGCTGTCGGGGTCCTGCCACGCGCCGTCGGGATCGAACGCGACCTGCGGCACGTCCAGCTGCGCGAGCCAGCTGCGCAGGGGCTTGGAGACCGGCAGGTCGCCAACCCGCAGGACGAGGTCGGGGCGCATCTCCTGCGCAAAGCGCGCGTCGCGAAGCAGGGCGTCGTAGTGAGCGATCGCGGCGGGTCCGCAGCGCGACCCGGAGAGCGGATCCGCGAGCATCGGCCAGTTCAGCTGGCCCGCCAGCGGCGCCGCAAAGCCTCCGCGGCCGGCGACGAGCACTGGCCGCTCGGCGCCTGCCAAGACCTCGGTCAATGCCCCCTGCAACGGCCGTGCAACGGGCGTGCTGCGGCGCACGTACGGCGCACCGCCGGGCCGCGCGCCAGCCGTGCGGTCGGGCGGCAGATCGGTCACCAGCGGCTCGCGCAGCGGGAAGTTCAGGTGCACCGCACCCGGCCGTCCCTCGCCCGCCGTCCAGTAGGCCCGGCAGGCGAGCGTGCGGATCCAGCGCAGCGCGGCCGGCCCGTAGGGCGGCAGCTCTACCTCGACGAACCACTTCACGGACGAGCCGTAGAGCTTGATCTGGTCGATCGCCTGGCCGGCGCCGTTTTCGCGCAGCTCGGCCGGGCGATCGGCGGTCAGCAGGAGCAGCGGGACGCGCGACTCGTGCGCCTCGATCGCCGCGGCGTGCAGCTGCGCCGCGGCGGTGCCGGAGGTGCAGGTGACCGCAACGGGGGTCGCGGTCGCCCTCGCGAGGCCGAGCGCGAAGAACGATGCGCAACGCTCGTCGATGTGCGGGTGGCATGCCAGCCGCTCGTCGCGGGCGAGCGAGAGCGCGAGCGGCGCCGAGCGTGACCCGGGCGAGGTGCAGGCGTGACGCATGCCGCAGCGCACGAGCTCGTCGACGAAGGCGGCGAGCAGGGCGTAGGTCGAGGCGGCCTGGTCCGTAGGATCGACGCCGTGCCCGCGCTCGTCCTGATCCACGGCTTCGCCGGCTGCGCCGGTTCCTGGGATGAGCTCGTCGGCCATCTCGATCGCGAACGCTATCGGCCGCTGGCACTCGAGCTGCCCGGGCACGGCGATGCGGCCGGCCTCGAGCCGACCGGTTACGAGCAGGCGGCGCGGCTCGCGCTGGCCGCTGCGCCTGGTCCGCTGGTGCTTTGCGGCTATTCGCTCGGCGCCCGTGTCGCGCTCGCGGCGGCGCTGCGCGCGCCCGATCGCGTTGCGGGCCTGATGCTCGTCTCCGGTCACGCCGGCATCGAGGACGGTCCGGCGCGCGAGGCGCGCCGTCGGGCCGACGCGGTGCTCGCCGAGCGCATCGAGCAGCTCGACGCCGCGCAGTTCGCCGAGCTGTGGAACGCCCAGCCGATCTTCGCCGACGAGACGCCGGCGGTCCACGAGCGCGCCCGGCAGGAGCTGCTCGCTGTCCGGACGCCTGCCCTCGCGGCGGCGCTGCGCGTGCTCGGGCCCGCGAGCTTCACGCCCGTCTGGGATCAGCTCGCGGGCCTCGGGGTCCCGCTCGTCGCCCTGGCGGGCGCCGGCGACGGTCCCTACCCGGGCCATGCGCGACGCCTCGCGCAGCTCACGGGCGGCAACGCGCGGGTGCTGCCCGGCGGGCACCGCCAGCACCTCGAGAACCCCGCGGCGTTAGCGCGCGAGCTGGAAGCCCTCGGCGCCGAGTCCCGCTGAAACGGGGACGGCGATCTCGCCGCCGCTGGCCAGCAGCGCCGCAGGCGGGGCGCTGAACAACTCGAGCGTCGCAAGGCCGCAATGCGCCAGCGGCCCGTCGGCCGCGAGCGCAGCGCAGGCGTGCAGGGCGGCGGCGATTCCGACCGGACCGTCGTAGGTCGAGGCGACGTAGATCTCGCAGCCATCCGCGCGCGCGGTGCGGGCGGCCGCCAGCAGGCCACTGATACCCCCGCAGCGAGCGAGCTTCAGGCAGACGGCATCGGCACAGCCGGACTCCAGCGCGCCCGGCAGGGCGGCTGTCTCGTCGATCGCTATCCGCGCCGCGCTGGCGGCGCGCACCGCCCGGACAGCCTCGATCCCGTGGACCGGCTCCTCGACCAGCTCGAGGCCCGCAGCTTCGAGCACGCCGATCGCGGCGAGCGCCTGATCGACGCTCCAGCCGCCGTTCGCGTCCAGCCGCAGCAGCGTCGCGGGTCCGGCGGCGGCCCGCACCGCGGCGACCCGCCCGGCGTCGTCGCCCACCGCGACCTTCAGCTTCACGCAGCCAAAGCCCGCTGCGACCGCGCCTGCCGCCTGTCGCGCCGCTCCCGCGCGGTCCTCGGCCGTGATCGTCGCGTTGACCGCGATCGTCGGGGCAGGCCGGTCGCTCAGGAGCGCCGCGACCGGGACGTCCGCCCGGCGCGCCGCAATGTCCCACAGCGCGAGATCGACGGCGGCGAACGCCTGTGGCAGCGGGTCGGCGCTCGCCGCGCCCGCGCGGGCCGCCGCGAGGTCCTCGGTCCCGGCGAGCGCCGCCGCATGGCGCTCAAGCGCCGCTTCGCAGCGCGCGAGCGAGACGCCGTCGTAGGGCTCCAGCGGGGCCGCCTCGCCGTGTCCGGTGACGCCGTCTGCCGCGACGACGCGAACCTCGATCAGTTCGCGCTCGGCGAGCGTTCCGTAAGCCGCGCGCGCCGCCGCGCTGAACGAGAGCGTGCGCCGGCGCTGTTCGAGCCTCAACTGGGGATGCCGCCGCTGGCGAGGATCCCGGCCGAGAAGAGCAGGCAGAAGACCAGTTGAAGCATCCCGGTCCCGGCGAGCGCCCCGTTGAGTGCCGGCCCGTCGGTGCGGTCGCGGACGACGCGGAACTGGCGCACCGCGAGCGGCACGCTGAGCCACGCGAGGAACAGCCACGGCGTCATCGAGCCCAGCCACCACGGCAGGGGCGCGGTGAGAAATGCGATCGCCAACATCGCGCCGTAGAGGATCCGCGTACGCCGGCGGCCGAGACGCACGGCGAGTGTGCGCTTGCCGGCTCGGCGATCGGTCTCGAGGTCGCGGACGTTGTTCACGACAAGGATCGCGCTTGCCAGCAGGCCCACGGGAACCGCGCAGACAAATGCCTGCCAGGGCCACTGCTGGACCTGCACAAAGTATGAGCCGGCGACCGCGACGAGCCCGAAGAACAGGAAAACGAACAGCTCGCCGAGGCCCTCGTAGCCGTACGGACGCGGACCACCGGTGTACAGCACCCCCGCGAGGATCGACGCGGCGCCGAGGATCAGCAGCTCCCAGCCGGCGACGGCGACGAGGTACACGCCGCACAGGCAGGCCAGGCCGAACGTGATGTAGGTCGCGACGAGGACCTGGCGCGGCGGGACCAGGCCGCCGGCGGTCACACGCACCGGTCCCAGGCGGTCCTCGGTGTCGGCGCCGCGGCGCGCATCGGAGTAGTCGTTCGAGAGGTTCGTGCCGACCTGGATGAAGAGCGCGCCAAACAGCGCCGCGAGAAACGCCCAGACGTTGAAGTGCCCCGCGCCGAGCGCAAGCGAGGTCCCGACGAGCACCGGGGCGACCGCAGCCGGCAGCGTGCGCACGCGGGCAGCCATCACCCAGATGCGCACCGTGCCCATCGACTAGGCCCGCTTGGGGAAGTGCGAGAAGTCCGGGCGGCGCTTCTCGCGGTAAGCGTTGCGGCCCTCCTGGGCCTCCTCGCTTTCGTAGAAGAGGAGGTTCGTGTCGTGCGCGAGCTGCTGCAGCCCCGCCATGCCGTCCTCGCCGGCGTTGAAGCTCGCCTTCACGAGGCGCAGCGCGAAGGGGGAGAGGGCGAGCATCTCGCGGCACCAGGCAACCGTTTCGTCCTCCAGCTCGGCGAGCGGAACAACGGTGTTGACGAGCCCCATCTGCAGGGCCTGCTCGGCGTCGTACTGGCGGCAGAGCATCCAGAACTCCTTGGCCTTCTTCGGGCCGACGAGACTCGCGAGCAGGCTCGCCCCGTAGCCGCCGTCGAACGAGCCGACCCGCGGGCCGACCTGGCCGAAGCGGGCGTTGTCCGCCGCGATCGTCAGGTCACAGACGAGGTGCAGCACGTGGCCGCCGCCGATCGCGTAGCCGGCGACCATCGCCACCACCGGCTTTGGCAGACGACGGATCTGGATGTGCAGGTCGGTGACGTGGAAGCGCCCGACGCTCGCGCCCTCGGCGAGGTAGCCGGTGTCGCCGCGCACGCTCTGGTCGCCGCCGGAGCAGAAGGCGAGCTCGCCGGCGCCGGTCAGCACGATGACCCCGACCGAGGTGTCCTCGCGAGCGTGCTCGAGCGCCCGCGAGATCTCGATGATCGTGCGCGGCCGGAACGCGTTGCGCACCTCGGGGCGGTTGATCGTGAGCTTCGCAATCCCCGCATCCTCGCCCGTCGAATGCTCGTAGATGACGTCCTCGAAGTCGGCGACCGAGGGGTGCTCGACACGTGTCCAAGAGGTGCTCATGGCGCGAAGGCTAGCCTGTGGCCGATGATCGTCCCGTACTGGCTCGAGCGCGCCGCGCGTGCCAAGCCGGACCGGCCCGCGCTGCTGTGCGCCGGGCGGACATGGACCCAGGCCGAGCTGTTCGCGCAGGCCGCGGGCGCGGCGGGCGCCCTCGCGGCGCGCGGGGTCGGTCAGGGCGATCGCGTTGGCCTCGCGCTGGGCCCCGGGCCCGAGTTCGTGCTTGCGCTGCACGGCTGCCTGCTGCTGGGGGCGGTCGCGGTGCCGATCGACCTGCGGCTCGGCGACGCCGAGCGCGCCGCGCTCGCCGATGGCTGCGCGGTGCTGGTCGACGAGCCGTTGGAGCGCCGCGGAGGCTGGCGACCGGCGGGCGGTCACGACCTCGCTGCGACCGCGGTGCTGATGCACACCTCCGGCACGAGCGCCGCACCGAAGCCGGTGCCGCTGACCTACGGCAACCTTCTCTGGAGCGCGCTTGGATCGGCGGTGGCGCTCGGCCTGAGGGACGATGAGCGTTGGCTTTGCGCAATGCCGCTGACCCACGTCGGCGGACTTTCGATCCTCGTGCGGTCGGCGATTTACGGCACCACGACGGTGCTCCACGAGCGCTTCGACAGCGAACGGGTCCACGCCGTGCTCGCGGCGGGAGAAGCGACGCTCGTGAGTCTCGTCGCGACGACGCTCGCGCGGCTGCTGGACGGCGGGCTTGCCCGCCCGCCCGCTCTGCGCGCGGCGCTGACCGGGGGCGGACCGGTCCCCGAGCCGCTGCGCGAGCGCGCCGCCGCTGCCGGTATCCCGGTCTCGTTGACCTACGGCCTGACCGAGGCCGCATCGCAGGTCACGAGCACGCCCGCTGCGGCGATCACCGGCCGGCCGGCCGCGGGCGGGCCGCCGCTGTTCTGCACCCGGGTGCAGATCGCCGCCGACGGGGAGATCCTGATCGCGGGGCCGACCGTGAGCGCCGGCGCGCTTGCCGGCGACGGGTGGCTGCACACCGGCGACCTCGGCGCGCTCGACGCCGACGGCAACCTGAGCGTCACCGGCCGAGCCGCCGACACGATCGTCTCCGGCGGCGAGAACGTCGCCCCGGCTCAGGTTGAGGCCGTGCTCGAGCGCCACCCGGGCGTTCTCGAGGCCGGCGTCTACGGGGTCGCGGACGAGCAGTGGGGGGAGCTGGTCTGCGCGCGTGTCGTCACCCGCGACGAGGCGGGCGTCGAGCCCGCGGCGCTGCGGGAGTTCTGCGCCGCGTCGCTCGCGGGCTTCAAGGTGCCCAAGCGGATCGTGATCACGCGGGAGCCGCTTCCGAGGACCCGATCGGGCAAGCTGTTGCGTCGCGAGCTCAGATGAACGATCCCGACCGCCAGCGCAACGCAAGTCTCGAAAGCTGGGAAGCCGCCGCCCCCGGCTGGGTACGCCGGCAGGCCGCGATGCGTGAGTTCGCGGCGCCCGTCAGCGCCTGGATGATCGATGCCCTGGCGCCGCAGCGCGGCGAGGAACTGCTCGAGCTCGCCGCGGGCGTGGCCGACACGGGGCTGCTGGCCGCCGAGCTCGTCGCGCCCGCGGGCAAAGTGCTGATCACCGACCAGGCACGCGCGATGGTCGCGGCAGCGCGCGAGCGCGCGCGGGAGCTCGGCATCGAGAACGTCGAGTTCAAGGAGATGGCCGGTGAATGGATCGACCTCCCGACGGCGGCTGTCGACGGCGTGCTCTGTCGCTGGGGCTACATGCTGATGGTCGACCCGCAGACGGCGCTGCGCGAGACCAGGCGGGTGCTGCGCCCCGGCGGGCGCCTCGTGCTGGCCGTCTGGGACAGCCTGGCCGTCAACCCGTGGTCGGGTGCCGCCGCGCAGGTGCTCGTCGCCGAGGGGCTCGCGCAGCCACCGTCAGCGCAGGCATGGCGACCCGGTCCGTTCGCCCTCGGCGATCGCGCCCGCCTCGCCGGGCTCCTCGCCGACGCCGGCTTCGTCGACGCCGTGATCGAGGACGTCGCGCTCGAGCGCCGGCACGCGAGCTTCGAGGAGTTCTGGGAGAGCCAGGTCGACCTCTCGGCGGGGCTGCACGACGCGGTGATGTCGGTGCCGCAGGAGCGCGGGCGGCAGATCGCAGATGCGGTCCGCGCTGCGCTCGCCCCCTACACCGGCTCCGACGGCTCGCTCGCGATACCCGCGCGCACATTGGTCGCGCGTGCCGACGCCTGACCGCGCCGCGCTCGCCATCGGATAGCCTGCGGCGCATGATCTACGACGACGACGCTGACCTCTCACTTCTCGACGGCAAGACCGTCGCCATCATCGGATACGGCTCGCAGGGCCACGCCCACGCGCAAAACCTCAAGGACTCGGGCGTCAAAGTGGTCGTCGGGCTGCGGCCCGACTCCGCCTCGGTGGAGCAGGCCCGCGCCGACGGGCTCGAGGTGCTGCCCGTGCTCGACGCCGCGAGCCGCGGCGACCTGGTGATGATCCTCGTCCCCGACGAGCTGCACCACGCGGTCTGGGAGGAAATCCGCGACGGCATCGCGCCGGGCAACATGCTGTTGTTCGGCCACGGCTTCTCGATCCACTACGGCGAGGTCGAGCCGCCCGTCGGCGTCGACGTCGCGATGGTCGCGCCGAAGGGCCCCGGCCACCTCGTGCGCCGCCAGTACACCGAAGGCAGCGGTGTCCCCGGCCTGATCGCGGTCGAGCAGGACGCGACCGGCAACGCCCGTGCGCTCGCGCTCGCCTACGCCAAGGGCATCGGCTGCACGCGGGGCGGCGTTATCGAGACGACCTTCAAGGACGAGACGGAGACAGACCTCTTCGGCGAGCAGGCCGTACTCTGCGGCGGCGTGTCCGAGCTCGTCCAGGCCGGCTTCCAGACGCTCGTCGACGCGGGCTATGACCCCGAGATGGCCTATTTCGAGTGCCTGCACGAGGTCAAGCTGATCGTCGACCTGATGTACGAGAAGGGCCTTGCGGGGATGCGCTACTCGATCTCCAACACCGCCGAGTACGGCGACTACACGCGCGGCAAGCGCGTGATCACCGAGCAGACGCGCGAGAACATGCGCGCGATCCTCGGGGAGATCCAGTCCGGGGACTTCGCGCGCGAGTGGATCGCCGAGAACCGTGCCGGGCAGGAGAACTTCAAGCGCATGCGTGCCGAGCAGGAAGGCACACAGATCGAGCAGGTCGGCGCCGAGCTGCGCTCCCACATGGACTGGCTGAAACCGGCCTTCTAGGCTGCGCGGTGCTGGCCTACGTGTTCTGGCACCGTCCGCGCGAGGCAGCCGACGGCGCCGGGTATGAGCACGCACAGGTCGTCTTTCACGCTTCGCTGAGCGGCTCGCCGCCCGCCGGGTTCGCCGGCAGCCGCAGCTTCCGCGTGCCGGAGCTGCCGTGGCTGGCCGGCGGGGGATACGAAGACTGGTATCTCGTCGAGGACTTCACCGCACTCGGTGCGCTGGCCGCGGGGGTCACCGCACCCGAGCACCGCAGCGCCCACGATTCCGCCGCGCGGGCCTTCGAGCGCGGCGCGGCCGCGCTCTACTCGCTGCGCGACGGGCCGGCAGACGCCGCCCTCGAAAGCAGATGCACGAGAGCCCGCTGGATCGAGCGTCCGCTCGCGGCGAGCTACCCGACACTCGCGGACTTCGCGCTCGCCGCAGAGGAAGGCGCGAGCCTGTGGAGCCGCGAGTTGGTGCTCGGCCCGGCGCCCGAGCTGTGCCTGGCAGCGCCGGCCGCGGCCGCGCCCGAGACCGGGCGGTGGACCACAATCGACGTCGAAAGGGAGGCACTTTGAGCGATAGTCCGGGCATTGTCGAGAAAGAGATCCGCGACGGGGAGTTCCGTCGGCAGGTCTCCTCGTTCCGCGACTGGGTCGGAGCCGATCCGCGCGCCGCAGGCGAGCAGAGCCTGCCCGCCGAGAGCGGGCGCTATCACCTGTACGTCTCGCTCGCCTGTCCGTGGTGCCACCGCACGGCGATCGTCCGGGAGCTCGCCGGGTTGGATGACGCGATCCCGATGCACTTCGTCGCGCCGTTCCGCGACGAGCGCGGCTGGGCGTTCACCGAGGAGGAGTTCGACGACGGGCCCGGCGGGCGCTACATCGACGCGCTCAACGGCTGGGCGTTTCTCGCCGAGGCCTATTACGCGAGTGATCCCGGCTACGCGGCGCGCGTCACGGCGCCGGTCCTGTGGGACGCCGAGCGCGGTCGGATCGTCAACAACGAGTCGGCCGACATCGTGCGGATGATGGGCGAAACGAGCTCGCTCGGGGGCCTCGCCGACGGCGCTTCACTGGCGCTCTACCCGGCCGCGCTGCGTGACGAGATCGATTCGATCAACGCCCGCTGCTTCGACACGATCGCCAACGCCGTCTACCGCGCCGGATTCGCGCGCAGCCAGGGCGCCTACGAAAAGGCGTTCGGCGAACTGTTCGCGAGCCTCGACTGGATGGACGGGCTGCTCGGCGAGCGGCGCTACCTGCTTGGCGACGCGATCACCGAGGCCGACTGGCGAATCTTCCCGACGCTCGCGCGCTTCGACGAGGTCTATGTCACCCACTTCCGCTGCAACCGCCGCCGGATCGCCGACTACGGGAACATCTGGCCCTACGCGCGCGACCTCTACCAGCAGCCGGGCGTGGCAGAAACCGTCGCGATGGACCAGATCAAGCGCCACTACTACACGACCCATGACGAGCTGAACCCGAAGCGGATCATCCCTGTCGGCCCCGGTTACGACTGGTCACAGCCGCCCGGCCGCGGCTGAGCCCGTCCCGCCGGGCGTTCGCTACACTCGCCGCGTCGTCGCAACTGGCGCTCGGGTGGAAACAACCACCGGGGAGCGACGAGAAGATCACCAGCCGCGCGCCTGGGCTAACCCGACAGCGACGAGAATCGCGACCAGCAGGAGGCCCCACGATGAGCGCGCAGGCGACCGACGACCTTACGATCCCCGACGATCTGCTTCCCGGCGACGGGCGCTTCGGCTGCGGCCCGTCGAAGGTGCGCGGCGAGGCCGTGGACCATCTCGCGGGTGCCGGGCGGATGATCCTGGGCACCTCGCACCGGCAGAAGCCCGTCAAGGGTCTCGTGAAAGAGATCCGCGAAGGGCTCGGGCAGCTCTTCGGCCTGCCCGACGGCTACGAGGTCGCGCTCGGCAACGGCGGCACGACCGCCTTCTGGGACGCCGCGGCATTCGGCCTGGTCAACGAGCGGGCGGTGCACATGGCCTACGGCGAGTTCTCCCGCAAGTTCGCCGCGGTCACCGACGGCGCGCCGTTCCTGCAGAAGAGCGTGATCCTCGAGGCCGATCCCGGCGACGCGCCCGACCCTGCGCAGGCCGGCAAGCTCTCGATCGACGAGCACGCCGACGTGGTCGCCTGGGCCCACAACGAGACCTCGACGGGCGTGATGGTGCCGGTCGTGCGCCCCGCGGCGGCCGCCGAGGCGCTGCTGCTGATCGACGCCACCTCCGGCGCCGGAGGTCTTCCGTTCGACGCCCGCGAGGCCGACGTCTACTACTTCGCGCCGCAGAAGAGCTTCGCCGCCGACGGGGGACTGTGGCTGGCGCTGCTCAGCCCCGCGGCCGTCGAGCGCATCGAGCGGATCGCCGCGAGCGGCCGCTGGATTCCCGATTTCCTCTCGCTCGCAACGGCGCTTGAGAACTCCCGTAAGGACCAGACCTACAACACGCCCGCGGTCGCGACGTTGATCCTGCTGCTCGAGCAGGTGCGCTGGATGAACATGATCGGCGGTCTGCCGACGTGCGTCGAACGCACCGGCGACAGCGCGAAGGTCCTCTACGACTGGGCCGAGCGCACGAGCTACACGACACCGTTCGTCAAGGACCCGGCGAAGCGCTCGACGGTCGTCGGCACGATCGACTTCAATGAGCGCGTGGACGCCGCCGCGGTCGCCGCGACGCTGCGCGCGAACGGCGTCGTCGATGTCGAGCCCTACCGCAAGCTGGGGCGCAACCAACTGCGCGTCGGAATGTTCCCCGCGATCGAGAGCGAGGACGTACGGGCGTTGACCGCGTGCATCGACTGGGTCGTCGGGAGGGCTGCGTGATGGCCGTCGAACTGCCCCGGGTACTGGTCAAGGAGAAGATCGGCGACTCCGGCATCGAGCTGCTGCGCGAGCACTTCGACGTGGATCTCGGTGTCGACTGGGACGCCGGCGAGCTCGAGCAGCGGATCGCCGAGTACGACGGGATCCTGATCCGCTCGGCGACGAAGATGACCGCCGACCTGATCGCACGTGCCGACCGGCTGAAGGTGATCGGCCGGGCCGGGGTCGGCGTCGACAACGTCGACGTCCCCGCCGCGACCCGCAAGGGGATCGTCGTCGCCAACGCGCCGGAGTCGAACGTCGTCACCGCCGCGGAGCACACGCTGGCGCTGCTTCTCGCGCTCGCGCGCAACGTCCCGCAGGCCGACGCCGAGCTCAAGGCAGGTCGCTGGGAACGCTCGAAGTACTCCGGCGTCGAGCTCTACGAGAAGACGCTCGGGATCCTCGGCTTCGGCAGGATCGGGCAGCTCGTGGCCCAGCGCGCCCGCGGCTTCGGGATGCGCGTGCTCGCGTTCGATCCATTCGTGAGCGCCGAGCGCTACCGCGAGCTCGGCGTGGAGAAGGCCGAGAGCCCGCAGGACATCTACGCGCAAGCCGACTTCGTCACGATCCACCTGCCGAAAACGCCGGAGACCGAAGGCTTCCTTTCGAGTGAGGAGTTCGCGCAAATGCGCGACGGCGTACGTGTGCTGAACGTCGCGCGCGGCGGCCTGATCGACGAGGCGGCGCTCGTTGCCGCGCTCGAGTCCGGGAAGGTCGGCGGCGCGGCGATCGACGTCTTCGTCGGCGAGCCCGTCACCGAGCATCCGCTGTTCGCCTTCGAGAACGTGATCGTCACACCGCACCTCGGCGCGTCGACCGCCGAGGCGACGGACCGCGCCGGATACCAGTCGGCCGAGCAGGTCGTCGCGGCACTGACCGGCGGTGTCGTCTCGACGGCGGTCAACATCCCCGCGATCGGAGCCGAGGACATGGACGTGCTCGGCCCGTTCCTGCCCCTGGCAACGCAGCTCGGGCAGCTTGCGATGGCGCTCGCCGAGGGCTCCTCGGTCGAGCGGATCGAGGCGGCCTTCCTCGGCCGGATCGCCGACTTCGACACGCGGCTGCTCGGCCTGGCGGTGATCGTCGGCGCACTCGGCGGGCGCACCGAGGAACCAGTCAACTTCGTCAACGCGCCGACTCTCGCGGCGCAGCGTGGGATCGTCTTCGAGGAGAAGGCTGTTTCCGAGGCCCAGGACTTCAACGAGCTGATCCGCGTCACAGTCGTCGCCGGCGAGCGGCGTGTCGCCGTCGCCGGAACCGGCATTGGCCCGGCGCGCGTCCCGCACCTCGTCGAGGTGCAGGGCCGGCGCCTGACGATCGAGCTCGAGCCCCACGTCGCGATCTTCCGCTACGAGGACCTTCCGGGCATGATCGGCCGGGTCGGGACGGTCTACGGCCAGCACGGCGTGAACATCTCTTCCGCGGCGGTCGGCCACGGGGGGAGGGACATGCGCTCGCCGCGATGGTCGTCACGAGCGACGCACCGGTCTCGGGCGAGGCACTCAGCGAGATCCTCTCCAGCGAGGGCTTTGTCGAGGGCTGGGCAGTCGAGCTCGGCTGATCACGGTGCCCTGACCCGCTGCTAACCTCCGCTCAGATGGGCACCTCGCTCCTCACTCTCGCTCTCCTTCTGCTCCCCCCTCGGGGGGAATAGTGCGTGGCGGCCGCAAAGCCGCATAACCAGCAGACAGGAAGGGACAGCGAGAGAGAGAAAAGGAGCCGACCGATGGGCAACGAGAACGAGCGAGATGCAGCACGGCGCGTGACGATCTTCGACACGACGCTCCGTGACGGCGAGCAGTCGCCGGGGATCGCACTGAACCGGCAGGAAAAGCTGGAGATCGCGCAGCAGCTCGCGCGCCTCGGCGTGGACGTGATCGAGGCCGGGTTCCCGGTCAGCTCGCCCGGCGACTTCGAGGCCGTGCAGACGATCGCCCGGGAGGTCGAGGGGCCCGTGATCTGCGCCCTCGCGCGAACCGCGGCGCGAGACATCGAGGTCGCCGCCGACGCGATCCGCGATGCCGAGCGGCGCCGGATCCACACCTTCATCGCAACCAGCGACCTGCACATCGAGCGCAAGCTTCAAACCACCCGCGAGGACGTCAAGGGCCAGGCGCGAGCGGCCGTCGCGCAGGCACGCGAGTTCACCGACGACGTCGAGTTCTCGCCCGAGGACGGCTCGCGCTCGGACATCGAGTTCATGGCCGAGGTGATCCAGATCGCGATCGACGAGGGCGCCGGCACGATCAACGTCCCCGACACCGTCGGTTACGCCCTGCCGCAGGAGTACGGGCGGATGTTCACCGAGCTCTACCGCCTCGTGCCGGACCTCCACAAGGTCACCGTTTCGGTGCACTGCCACAACGACCTCGGGCTCGCGGTCGCGAACTCGCTGGCCGGCCTCGAAGCGGGCTGCCGCCAGGTCGAGTGTGCAGTCAACGGGATCGGCGAGCGTGCCGGCAACGCGTCCCTCGAGGAGATCGTGATGCTGCTGCGCACGCGCGAGCCGGCGCTCGGCCTCTGGACCGGAATCGAGACGCGCGAGATCGCGCGCACGAGCCGGCTGGTCTCGCGGATGACCGGTTATCCCGTGCAGCCGAACAAGGCGATCGTCGGCCGCAACGCCTTTGCGCACGAGGCCGGGATCCACCAGGACGGCGTCCTCAAGGAGCGGCGGACCTACGAGATCATGGATGCCACGAGCGTCGGCCTGGCGAGCAACTCGATCGTGCTCGGCAAGCACTCCGGGCGCCATGCGCTGAGCAAAGCGCTCGAGGAGATGGGCTTCACGCTCGACGGGCAGGCTCTGAACACCGCCTTCAAGCGCTTCAAGGAGCTCGCCGACCGCAAGCAGCGCGTGACCGCGATGGACCTCGAGGCACTCGTGACCGACGAGCTGCGCCAGGAGATCAGCGGCTTCACGCTCGAGTCATTCGACGTCGAGGCATCGACGCGGCGCCCACCGCACGCGAAGGTCACCGTCGCGCTGCCCGACGGGGGAACCGCCGAGGGCTCCTTCAGCGGAGACGGACCGATCGACGCCGTGATGCGCGCGATCGACGTCGCGACCGGGCTGCACCCGAAGCTGACCGAGTTCACGATCGGCGCCGTCACCGAAGGCCAGGACGCGCTCGGAGAGGTCTCGGTCGTCGTCGAGGTCGACGGTTTCTCGGGTGCGGGGCAGAGCGTCTCGACCGACATCATCGATGCCGGTGCGCGCGCCTACCTGCGCGCGCTCTCGGTCGCGGTGGCACGGTCCCAGCGCTCAGGCGAGGAGCTCGCCGAGCCCGTCGGCACGCCGTAAGCGTTCACGAGGACTACGCCTGCTCCATTGAGAGCGCCCGGCGGGCCAGACTGCGACGAATTGCGCGAGCGTGATAACATACGCCCGTATGATGTCTGATACGCGGACCGAGGCCGTGATCGACGGCGCGCGCCAGGCGGCGGGCGACTTCGGGCGACGGGTCCGCGCACTGCGTGACGCGGCCGGCTACTCGCTGCGCGAGCTCGCAGAGCGCTCGGGCGTCAGCGCGCCGATGCTCTCGCAGGTCGAGCGTGGAGAGACAAACCCGACGCTCACGGTTGCGGCCAGGATCGCCGACGGCCTGGACCTGCGCCTCTCGCAGCTGTTGCGCCTGGACGAGGAAGGCTCGGTCACCGTGACGCGCGCGGGGACCCGCACCACAGGGGGCAGCGCCCAGGCGGGCCACACCTTCGAGGTGCTCACCTCGCCGCTGCCCGGACAGCGCGCCGAGCTCTCACGCCACACACTTGCCGCGGGCGCCGCGACCGGCGCCGCCGACGATCCGCCGATTCACGAGCCCGGCAGCCGTGAGACCGCGCTCGTCGAGCGCGGCGCGATCGTGCTGCGCTGCGACGGGATCGACTACGACCTCGCGGAGGGCGACTGCGTCACTTTCGACGCCGATCTGCCGCACCGATTTGAAAACCCCACGGACCGCGGGGCGACGTTCCTCGCGGTGCTCTCGGCCGGCCTGCGCCGCAGCTGAGACGCCGGCGAAGCGACAACAGACAGGAGCAACGATGGCCAAGACGATGTTCGAGAAGATCTGGGAGGCCCACGAGGTCGCCGACGGGTTGATCTACATCGACCTGCACCTCGTCCACGAGGTCACCAGCCCCCAGGCATTCGACGGCCTGCGCCTCGCCGGGCGCCGCGTGCGCCGGCCGGACCGCACGCTCGCGACCGCCGACCACAACACGCCGACCGATGGCACCCGCGCCGCCGCCCTGATCAAGGACGCGCTCTCACGCGTCCAGGTCGAAACGCTCGAACGCAACTGCGCGGAGTTCGACGTACCCGTGTACTCGCTCGGCAGCGAGCGCCAGGGAATCGTCCACGTGATCGGCCCGGAGCTCGGCGTGACGCAGCCCGGGATGACGATCGTCTGCGGCGACTCGCACACCTCGACGCACGGCGCGTTCGGCGCGCTGGCCTTCGGGATCGGCACCAGCGAGGTCGAGCACGTGCTCGCGACGCAGTCGATGGTCCAGCAGCGCCCGCGCTCGATGCGGATCCACTATTCGGGCGAGCTCGGCTTCGGGGTCACCGCCAAGGACCTGATCCTCGCGACACTCGGCCACGTCGGCGTCGGTGGCCTGACCGGGCACGTCGTCGAGTACGCGGGGCCGGCGATCGAGTCGCTCTCGATGGAAGGCCGGATGACCGTCTGCAACATGACGATCGAGGGCGGCGGGCGCGCCGGGATGATCGCGCCGGACCAGACCACATACGCGTGGTTCACCGAGACCGCCCGGCCGGGGGCGCCGCAGGGCGCGGACCTCGATCGCGCGATCGGTGAATGGGAGGCGCTGCGCAGCGACCATGACGCGCGCTTCGACGCCGAGCACCGAATCGACGCCGGCGCAATCACGCCGCAGGTCACCTGGGGCACGAACCCGGGCATGGTCCGACCCGTGACGGCAGCGATCCCGAACCCCGACGAGTTCGAGACCGAGGCCGAGCGCGACGAGGCCCGCCGCGCGCTCGCCTACATGGATCTCGCGCCGGGGACGCCGATCGAGCAGATCAAGCTCGACCGCGTGTTCATCGGCTCATGCACGAACTCGCGGATCGGCGACCTGCGCGCCGCGGCGGGCATCGTCGAGGGCCGCAAGGTCGCCGGCAGCGTCAACGCGATGGTCGTGCCCGGCTCGCAGCAGGTCAAGTCCCAGGCCGAGGCCGAGGGGCTCGACGAGGTCTTCCGCGCCGCGGGCTTCGACTGGCGCGAGGCAGGTTGTTCGATGTGCCTCGGGATGAACCCCGACACGCTCTCGCCCGGCGAGCGCTGCGCGTCGACCTCGAACCGCAACTTCGAGGGGCGCCAGGGGCGGGGCGGACGCACGCACCTCGTTTCGCCGCAGATGGCCGCGGCCGCCGCGATCGCGGGCCACTTCGTCGACATCCGGGCCTGGTCGTGAGCGACGGGGAACATACCTCTGCCTGGCAGCACGAGCACGTCGCGGGCTCCTTCGCCGAGCGCCGCCGGCGGCTGATACCGCTGCTCGACGTCCAGGAGGAGCTCGTCAGGACCTTGCTGCGCAGGGGCGCCAGAAGCGTCGAGCGCTTCGTGGACCTGGGCTGCGGCGACGGCGCGATGGGCGCCGTCGTCTTCGAGGTCTTCCCGGCGGCCCACGGCGTGCTTGTCGACTTCTCGGAACCGATGCTCGAGCGGGCGCACGCCCGCTTCGCGCAGGCGGACTGCTCGGTCGAGTTCCGGGTCGCGGATCTCGCGACGTCGGCGTGGGCCGCGGAGCTCGGCGACGGCGGGTTCGACGCGATCGTCTCGGGCTTCGCGATCCACCACCTGACGGGCGCCGCGAAGCGGGCGCTGTTCGACGAGGTCGCGCTGCTGCTCGCACCCGGCGGCCAGTTCGTGAACGTCGACATCGTCGAGACCGAGGGGCCGCTGGACGGCCTGTTTTTCGAGTACATGGAAACCCAGGCACAGCAGGCCGGGGAGTCGATCGAGTTCGACGGTGACGAGGACCTGCCGGACCCCGTCGGCGATCAGCTTGCGTGGCTCGAGGCCGCCGGGCTCGAGCAGGTCGAAGTGCACTTCAAATGGGCCGAGGCGGCGGTCCTCGGCGCAGTCAAGCCACTCTGAAGGAGAGCGAAGCGATGGAAGCGATCGGAACCATCAGCGGACCGGTGAGTCACCTCGACCGGGCCAACGTCGACACCGACCAGATCATGCCCAAGCAGTTCCTCAAGCGGGTCGAGCGGACCGGCTTCGGCGAGTTCCTGTTCTACGACTGGGCCAAGGAGCCGGGGTGGGATCTGGCGGCGAACCCGATCCTGGTGGCCGGCGAGAACTTCGGCTGTGGCTCTTCGCGTGAGCACGCGCCGTGGGGCCTTCAGGACTACGGCTTCCAGGCGATCGTCGCGCCGAGCTTCGCGGACATCTTCTACTCGAACTGCACGAAGATCGGGCTGCTCCCGGTCGAGCTGGCGGCCGAGGACTGCGCGGCGCTCGCGGCGGCCGGCGAGGGCGAGATCGACCTCGAGCACCAGGAGGTGCGCTTCGCCGGCCGCGCGGTGCCGTTCGCAATCGACGAGGAGATCCGCCGAAGGCTGCTCGCCGGGCTCGACGACATCGGCGTGACGCTCTCCGAGGAGCAGCGGATCGCCGACTATGAAGCAACGCGTGAACGTCGCGGGCCGGTGACAACAGCGCTGTGAACGACATCCCGACAGACTGGGACGCCGGTACCTACGACGCGACGAGCGCTCCGCAGCAGGCGTGGGCCGACGACGTCCTCGCGCGGCTCGACGGGCTCGCGAGCGGCGCCCGGGTCCTGGACGTCGGCTGCGGCACCGGGCGCGTGACCGCGCGGATCTGCGATCTCGTCCCCGACGGCGAAGTGGTCGCCCTGGACGCCTCGCCCGCGATGGCCGAGCTGGCGCGCGAACACCTCGCCGGCCGAGCCACGGTGATCGAGGGTGACGTGCTCGCCCTGTACCCCGACGCGCCATTCGACCTGATCGTCTCGACGGCGACGCTGCACTGGGTCAAGGACCACGACCGGCTCTGGGGCGTTCTCGCGGCGGCGCTGCGGCCCGGTGGCCGCCTCGAGGTCCAGTGCGGCGGGGCCGGCAACATCGCCCGCGTCCATTCGGTGATCGAAGCGGTCAGCGGCGAACGAGCCCCGCAGCTCGTCGGCTGGCAGCCGTGGAACTTCGCCGGACCCCAGGAGACCGAGCGGCGACTCACCGCGAGCGGCTTCGAGCAGGTCCGCTGCTGGCTTGCCGATCGCCCGACCGTCCCCGAGGACCCCGCGAAGTTCATTCGCACGTCGATCCTCCCGGCGCACCTCGATCGGCTCGCGCCCGAGGAACGCGAACCCTACGCCGCCGCGGTCGTCGGGCGCGTCGAGCTGCCGCTGGACTACGTGCGCCTGAACGTCTCGGCCGTGCGCGGCGGCGCCGACGGCGCGTGCTAGCTTCGCGCGCATGACAAAGCGCATCGTCACGCTTCCCGGCGACGGGATCGGCCCGGAGATCATGGCGCCGACGATCGAGCTGCTGACGCGGCTCGGCGACTTCGAGTTCGAGCAGCAGCTGTTCGGCGGCGCGTCGATCGACGCCAACGGGGTCGCGCTCACCGATGCGGTGACGGCCGCGTGCCGCGATGCGGACGCCGTGTTGCTAGCGGCCGTCGGTGGCCCGAAGTGGGACACGACGGACCCCGACAAGCCCCGCCCGGAGCAGGGACTGCTCGGTCTGCGCAAGGCACTGGGACTGTTCGCGAACCTGCGGCCGGTCAAGGCGATTCCGGCACTGCTCGATGCCTCGCCGCTGCGGCGCGAGCGGATCGAGGGCACCGACGTGATCGTCGTGCGCGAGCTGACCGGCGGCATCTACTTCGGCGAGAAGACCCGCACCGCAGACAGCGCGAGCGACTTGTGTCTCTACACCCGCGAGGAGATCGAGCGGATCGCGCGCGTGGCGTTCACCGCCTCGCGCGGCGCGGTCGCAGTCGGTCGACAAGGCGAACGTGCTCGAGACCTCCCGCCTGTGGCGCCAGGTCGTCAGCGAGCTGCACGGCCTCGAGTTCCCCGAGGTCGAACTCGAGCACGTGCTCGTCGACAACGCGGCGATGCAGCTCGTCTCACAGCCGAACCGCTTCGACGTGATCCTCACGGAGAACATGTTCGGCGACATCCTCTCGCGACGAGGCCGCGATGATCACCGGCTCGATCGGCATGCTGCCGAGCGCGTCGCTCGGCGAGCGGACGGGCCGGGACTGTTCGAGCCGGTCCACGGTTCCGCGCCGGACATCGCCGGGCAGCGGGATCGCCAACCCGCTCGCGATGTTCCTCTCGGCGGCACTGATGCTGCGCCACGGTTGGCTTGGATAGCCGCAGGCGGCGGCTGTAGAATCGGCGGTTGAAGCGGCCCTCGCCGACGGGCTGCGTACACCCGACCTCGGGGGCGATGCGACGACGCGCGCAGGCGACCGACGCGGTGCTCGCCAACCTCGAGTAAAGGAGGAGTTGAAGTGGAGCCGACCGAGCTGATCTGGATGAACGGCGAGTTCGTCGCCGTGGGAGGACGCGAAGGTCCACGTCCTGACGCACGGTCTTCACTACGGCACGGGCGTCTTCGAGGGCATGCGCTGCTACGACACCGAGCTCGGTCCGGCGGTGTTCCGCAACGTCGAGCACGTCGACCGCCTGCTGCGGTCGGCCGAGCTGTACTACATGGCCGTGCCGTTCACGCGCGAGCAGCTGCGCGACGGCGACGCTCGAGCTGGTCGCGCGCAACGGCCTGCGCTCGTGCTACATCCGCCCGATCGTCTTCCGCGGCTACGGCCAGATGGGCCTGAACCCGCTCGAGGCGCCGGTCGAGGTCACGATCGCCTGCTGGGAGTGGGGCGCCTACCTCGGCGAGGAGGGCAAGCGCAGCGGCGTGCGCGCGAAGGTCTCCTCCTGGAGGCGGATCGGCCCGCGAGTCGCTGATTCCCCACGCCAAGGCCTCCGGCCAATACCTCAACAGCGTCCTCGCGAAGATCGAGTCGGTCAAGGCGGGCTACGAAGAGGCGATCCTGCTCGACGACCAGGGCTACGTGTGCGAGGGCACCGGCGAGAACATCTACGTCGTCCGCGACGGCGTGATCCATACGCCCGGAATGCACAACTCGATTCTCGAGGGAATCTCCCGCAACTCGGTGCTGCAGATCGCCGGCGACCTCGGTTACGAGGTCCACGAGCGCACGATCGCGCGCGCGGAGCTGTACGTCGCCGACGAGGTGTTCCTGTCGGGCACGGCCGCGGAGCTCGCGCCGGTCAGCGAGATCGACGACCACACGATCGGCAGCGGCCGGCGCGGCGAGGTCACGCCGTGATCCAGCAGGCCTTCGAGGACGCGCTGTACGGTCGCAGCGAGCGCTATCGCGAGTGGCTCGACCCGGTGCCGGCGACCAGCGCCCACCGGCGGCGCACGCCGCCGCCGCTACGCGCCGGCTAGGAGCCTCGTGGCCGACATACAGCTATATGACGCGACGCTGCGCGACGGCATCGGGGGCGGCGGCATGTCGCTGACCGCCCACGAGAAGCTTCGCGTCGTGCGGGCCCTGGACCGCCTCGGCGTCGACATCGTCGAGGCCGGCTTCCCGTCGAGCAACCCGAAGGAGCAGGAACTCTTCGAGATGCTCGCCGAGGAGGCCTACGAGCACGTCGAGATAGCGGCCTTCGGAATGACGCGTCGCCGCGACGCGAGCGCCGACGCGGACGAGGGGCTCGCGATTCTCGCGGCGTCCTTCGCGCCGATCTGCACGATCGTCGGGAAGGCCTCGATACTGCACGTCGAGAAGGTCGTGCGCGCGAGCCGCGAGGAGAACCTCGCGATGATCGCCGACTCGGTCGCATTCCTCGTGCGCGCCGGCAAGCGCGTCCTGTTCGACGCCGAGCACTTCTTCGACGGCCTGGCGCTCGACCGCGATTACGCGCTCGAATGCCTGCGCGCGGCAAGCGCGGCGGGCGCCGAGCGGATCGTCCTGTGCGACACGAACGGCGGTTCGCTGCCGCGAGCAGTGATCGACGGCGTGCAGGCGGCAGCGGGCGCTGCTCGGCGCCGCGGCGCTGGGCATCCACACGCACAACGACAGCGGCTGCGCGGTCGCCAACTCGCTCGTCGCCGTCGAAGCCGGCGCGACGCAGGTGCAGGGCACGGTCAACGGGATCGGTGAGCGCACCGGCAACGCGAACCTGATCACGATCATCGCCGACCTGCAGCTGAAAATGGGCCACGAGGTACTCGCCGGAGGCCACCTCGAGCGGCTGACCGAGACCGCCCATCTCGTCGACGAGCTGCTCAACCGCGCGCCGAACCCGGCGCAGCCCTACGTCGGGCGGCTCGCCTTCGCGCACAAGGCGGGACTGCACGCGGCCGGCGTGCGCGCCGACCCGGGAACCTTCGAGCACGTCGAGCCCGGCGTCGTCGGCAACGACCGCGAGGTGCTGATCTCCGAGCTCGCCGGTCGGGGCGCGATCGTCGAGAAGGCCGCCGCCGCCGGAATCGCCGTTGACGGCGACTTCGCCGAGCGGGTCGTCCAGCGCGTCAAGGAGCTTGAGCACCGCGGCTTCCAGTTCGAGGCCGCCGACGGCTCCTTCGAGCTGCTGATGCGGCGCGAGAGCGGGGCGCTACGAGCCGCTCTTCAGGCTCGAGTCCTGGCGCGTGATCGTCGAGAAGCGGGCGGACGGCCAGGTCGAGACCGAAGCGACGGTGAAGATCGGCGTCGACGGCGGCGCTACGTCGCCACGTGCCGAGGGCAACGGTCCGGTCAACGCGCTCGACGCGGCGCTGCGCGAGGCGATCGGCGAGATCTACCCGCAGCTGCGGGACATCGAGCTGGTCAACTTCAAGGTCCGGATCCTCGACGAGGCCAAGGGCACGGACGCCGTGACCCGGGTCCTGATCGACGCCTCCGACGGCGCAGCGACGTGTGGGGCACGATCGGCGTCTCGGAGAACCTGATCGCGGCCTCCTGGGATGCGCTGGTGGACTCCCTGGAGTACGGCATGCACCGGCGCGCCGACTCGCCGAGCCAAGAGCCGCTTCGCGGCCGTCTCGTGAGCGACGCGGAGATCCCGCTCGCCCGCCCGGTGATCGGCGAGGCGGAGGAGCGCGGCGGTGCTCGAGGTGCTCGCTCGCGGGCGGCTGTCGCTGGGGCCGCGGCTCGCGCGAGTTCGAGCGCGATTTCGCGCGCTTCGTCGGCGCGCCGCACGCCAGCGCCGTCTCGAGCGGCACCGCGGGCCTGCACCTCGCGCTGCGCGCGGTCGGGGTGCAGCGACGGGCGATGAGGTCGTGACAAGCCCGTTCTCGTTCGTCGCCTCAGCGAACGCCGTGGTCTACGAGGCGCCCGACCCGTCTTCGCGGACATCGACCCGGCGACGCTGAACCTCGACCCGCAGGCCGCGGCGGCCGCCGTGACAGAGCGCACCAGCGCCCTGCTGCCGGTGCACATCTTCGGCTATCCCGCCGACATGCCGGCCTTCGAGGCGCTCGCCCGAGCGCACGGGCTGGCGATCGTCGAGGACGCCTGCGAGGCGCTCGGCGCGCGCCACGCGCGACGGCGTCGCCGGTCGGCGCGCGCGGCCACCCGGCGGTCTTCGCCTTCTACGCCAACAAGCAGCTGACCACCGGCGAGGGCGGGATGGTCACGCTCGCCGACGAGAGCCCTGAAGGAGCGGATCGACTCCGAGCGCAACCAGGGCCGCGCCGCCCGACATGGGCTGGCTGGACCACGACCGGCTCGGCTTCAACTACCGCCTTTCGGAGCTCGCCTGCGCGCTCGGCATCGCGCAGCTCGAGCGCCTCGAGCGATGCTCGCCGCCGCGCGCGCGTCGCCGGCTCTACCGCGCAGGCGCTCGCCGGGCTCGAGGGGCTGACGCTGCCCTGCCCGGACGCGGCGGCGACGAGCGCGGCTGGTTCGTGTTCGTCGTCCAGCTGCCGGCACGGCGTCGACCGCGACGCGGCTGATCGCGGCGCTCGCGCGCGCGCGGGATCCAGAGCAAGCCCTACCTGCCGGCGATCCACCTGATGAGCTTCTACCGCGAGCGCTTCGGGCACCGCGAGGGCGAGTTCCCGGTCTGCGAGGACGTCGCCGCCCGCTCGCTGGCGCTGCCGTTCTTCCCGGCGATGACCGAGGAGCAGGTGGCGCGCGTCGCGCAGGCGCTCGCGCGCCGTCGCTCGCCGACGCCCTAGACTGCGCCGCGATGTCGCGCTTCTCCGAGCCGCAGGACCCCGACTCTTCGCGCAGCTGAACGCCTCGATCGCCTTCGACCGGCGGCTGTGGCCGCAGGACGTCGCCCAGTCGCGGGCCCACGCGAAGATGCTGGCCGCGCAGGGGATCATCGCCGACGCCGACCGCGACGCGCTGCTGCGGGGCTCGACGCCGTCGAGAGGCGAGCTGCGCGAGGGCCGCTTCCCGTTCGCGGCCGACGACGAGGACATCCACATGGCGATCGAGCGGCGCGCTGACCGAGATCGCCGGGCCGGTCGGCGGCCGCCTGCACACGGCCCGCTCGCGCAACGACCAGGTGGTCACCGACCTCGCGATGTTCACGCGCGAGCGCGCCGAGCGGGCGCCACGCGCGGCTGATCGCGACGCTGATGGCGCGGATCGCTGCGCGCGGGCCCGAGGAGCACGCCGGCTGGCCGATGCCCGGCTACACCCACCTGCAGCGCGCCCAGCCCGTGTACCTCGGCCACCACCTGCTCGCCTACTTCTGGATGCTCGACCGCGACCGCACGCGGTTCGCCTGCGCCCAGCGCGAGGCCTGCGCCGGCTGCCGCTCGGCGCCGGCGCGCTCGCGGGGGTCAACTTCGACACCGACCGCGGGCCTCGTCGCCCGCGAGCTCGGCTTCGACCGGCGTGGCCCCCAACTCGATCGACGCCGTGTCCGGGCGCGACTTCGTCGCTCGACTACCTCGCCGCGGCCGCGACCTGCGCGACCCACCTCTCGCGGCTGGGCGCCGAGCTGGTGCTCTGGTCGAGCACCGAGTTCGGCTTCTGCGAGCTGCCCGACGCGTGGAGCTCGGGCTCCTCGATCATGCCCCAGAAGAAGAACCCCGACGCCGCCGAGCTGCTGCGCGCCAAGGCCCCGCGCGTCGTCGCGCACCTGAGCGCCCTGCACGGCGTCATCCACGCGCTGCCGCTGACCTACAACAAGGACCTGCAGGAGGACAAGGAGCACCTG
Organism: uncultured Solirubrobacteraceae bacterium; assembly: GCA_963699425.1. Classification (GTDB taxonomy): domain Bacteria; phylum Actinomycetota; class Thermoleophilia; order Solirubrobacterales; family Solirubrobacteraceae; genus Palsa-744. The sequence continues at coordinate 303,631 of CAVOTS010000003.1, forward strand.
TTCGACGCCGTCGACACGATCGAGCTGCGCCTCGCCGGCGGCCGACGGGATGCTCGCCGGGGTCGCGCTTCGACCGCGAGCGGATGGCCGGCGGCGGCCGCCGACGAGCTGATCGCCGCCACCGACGTCGCCGACCTGCTCGTGCGGCTGGGCGTGCCCTTCCGCGAGGCCCACGGGGTCGTCGCCGGGCTCGTGCGGACAGCCGTCGAGCGCGGCAAGCCCGCTCTCGGAGCTGACCGACGCGCGAGCTCGCGGCCGCAGAGCCCGCGTCGCTGGCCGACGCACGCGCGGGAGTTCCGCGCGGTGCTCAGCGCCCGAGTCCTGGCTGGAGTCGAAGGTCTCCGAGGGCGGCACCTCCGGCGGTGCGTCTGCGCGAGCAGCTCGCGCTGGCCGCGGCGGTCCTCGATGGCGGCCGCTTGCCGCCTGAGTTCTACGAGCGTCCGGTCGCTCGAGGTGGCGCCGCGAGCTGATCGGCTGCACCGTTGCGCCACGGCGCCGCGAGCGGGGTGATCGTCGAGACCGAGGCCTACCACGAGAGCGAGCCGGCCTCGCCACGCCTTCGTCGGCCTGACGCCCGCACAGCGCACCCTGTTCGGCGCGCCCGGCCGCGCCTACGTGTACCGCTCCTACGGCATCCACGCGCTCGCTGAACGCCGTCTGCGAGCCCGAGGGCGTCGGCGCGGCCGTGCTGATCCGCGCGCTCGCAGCCGGTCGCCGGCATCGAGGCTGATGCGGGCGCGCGGCGGCGCCCGGCGCGGCGCCGGCGATGCCGAGCTGTGCTCGGGCCCGGGCAAGCTGACGCAGGCGCTTGGCGTCGACGCTGGAGCTCGAACGGGGCCCGCTCGCGAGGGGCCGGTCGCGTAGATCGGCCGCGCCGCGGCCTGGGGCATGCCGCAGATCGTGGCGGGGCCGCGGTCGGGATCACCCGGCCGCCGAGCTGCCCTGGCGCTTCGCAGTGGCGGACCACGCCTGGCGTCTCGCGCCCGCGGCCCTGACCGCGGCGCCGGCCGGCGTCAGCCGGCGCCGACGCCGCCGCTCGGCGAGGGCGCGCCGCCGCCACCGCCGCTCGGCTGGCGGGTTGGCGGGGGTGCCGGTGTCGGCGTTGCGGCGGGTTCGTTCGGCCGCCGGCGCTTTCGTCGCCGGCGCCGGGCGTGGCCGTCGCCGGCGCTTCTGGTTCTCGGTGTGCGTTTCGCTGTGCGGGCTGCCGGTCGTCGCCGTTGGTCGTTGTCGCCGGCGACTGAGTAGGTGCTGGCTCGAAGACGGCTGACGGTGGTCTGCGTGCCCGTGGTTTTCGGCCAGCGTCGATCGCAGCGCCGAGGTCATGAAGTTCGTGCCAGATCAGCGCCGGGAAGGTCCCGCCGTAGACGGGGCCGCCGTTGAAGTCGGTCGTCATCGGGACCAGCTTGTTGGGGTAGCCGACCCAGACGGCGACCGTGTACTTGGAGTCCCAGCCGACGAACCAGGCGTCGCCGTAGTTGGACGTGGTGCCGGTCTTGCCGGCGGCGAACTGGCCGATCGAGGCGGCCGTGCCGGTGCCGTACTGGATCACCGTTCCAGAGCATCGGGTCTCCGTCTTTGGCGACCGAGGCGGGAAGGACCCGGCTGGCTTTCGACGCGGTTGCCGTCTACGTGCGAGCCGTCGGGCAGCGGCTGCGAGGGCTGCGCACTTCCTGGATGCCGACCGGCGTGCCCGCGGCCGCGAGCGAGCCGCTCGACCCGCTCGCCGCCGTGGGCGATCGTCTCGTAGGCGTGGGCCATGTCGAGTGGCGTGACGCCGACCGTCAGCCCGCCGATCGTCATCGCCGGCGTTGGTCGAGAGGGGGGTGGTGATGCCCATCCGGTGGGCCAGCTCGCGCGATCTTGCGCGGTGCCGACCTTGAGGCCGACTTCGGCGTAGATCGAGTTGTCGGAGAAGGCGTCGTCGCGCCGAGCAGCGTGTTCGTGCCGGAGTAGGCGCCTTCGTCGTTGTGCACGACGAATCGTTCGAGGCCGTTTTCGCCAGCGTGTACGAGAACGTCTTTCCCTTGGAGGTCCAGACCGAGTACGAGCGAGATCCCGTCCTCGAGCGCGGCGGCGAGATCGAAGGCCTTGAAGGAGGAGCCGGGCTGGCGCTCGCCCTCGGTCGCGAGGTTGAACGGGCGTTTCGTTGTAGTTGCGCCCGCCGACCATCGCGCGCACCTCGCCGGTCGAGTTTTCGATCACGACCATCGAGGCGGACGGCCCTTCGGGGTTCGGCGAGATAGGCGTTGACGGCCTGTTCGGCCGCGCGCTGCAGATTCGAGGTCGAGCGTCGTCTTGATCTGCAGGCCGCCGTCGTAGGCCCGCGGGGCGCCGTAGCGTTCGATCACCTGCTGCTGGACCCAGCTCGTGAAGTAGCCGGCATCGACGCCTTCGACGGTCTGCAGCTGAGGCGGCCTGGATCTCCGTCGGCGCCGGGAGCGCCTGGTGCAATGTGTGTTCGTACACGGACTGCGTGATGTAGCCCTGCTGGTAGCATCTGTTCGAGCACGATGTTGCGGCGTTCCTTGGCCTGCGACGGGGAAGTAGACCGGGTTGTAGGCGGTCGGGTCACTGGATGATGCCGGCGAGCAGCGCCGCCTCCCAGGGCTCGAGTTCTTCGACGCACAGATGGTGGCCGGGCGGTCCCGCAGCCCTGGTGGTTGACTTCGTGGCCGAAGTAGGTCTGTGCCGCGGCCTCGATGCCATACGCGCCGTTGCCGAAGTAGATCGTGTTCAGGTAGGCCGCGAGGATCTTGTGCTTCGGACCACTTGTGCGGAGAGCTGGTAGGCGAGCGCGGCCTCGCGGAGCTTCTCGAAGATCGTCCGGTGCGACTGCGCCTGCAGAGCGCGTTCTTGATGAACTGCTGCTCGATCGTCGAGGCGCCCTGGACGGTTGCTGCCGTGCGTGATGTCGGCGAGACTGCGCGGGCGATGCCGCGGAGGTCGACGCCGCTGTTGCGTCCAGAAGCGCTTGTCCTCGATCGAGATCACCGCCTCCTTGACGATCGCGCGGGATCTGGGCGGGCGTGACGATCACGCGGTCTGCTGGCTGAGCACGCCGATCGGGTGTCCAAGGTCGTCGAGGAGCACGGAGCTGCGCTCTTCCTTGAACGGCGCGAAGCGGGTCAGCGACGGAAGGTCGGCAGGCGATCGAGACGAACAGGCCGAATGCGAAGGAGACCGCCGCCAAGCGCGAGCACGGCGAGCACGACCGCGAGCAGGCGCAGCCGCTTGAGCCGCGTTTTCGTCTGCGGCTGGGGCATGCTGATCGTGTTGCTGTCGATCGGTCGGCGACGCTCATCGGCGCATGCGGCGAGGGACACGGGTCCTTCCAGGGGTGGGCTGCGTCGCATCAGTAACACAGCCAAGCGGCAACCGTTGCGGGTGCCCTCGAAGGCCGAGAGTCTAGCATTGGCGCGCGATGCCGAGCGACGGTTACGACGCCGCCACGGCGGCCAGCGAGCTCGAACGCAACGCCGTCGACAGCCTGCCCGAGGGCGCCCTCGGCGCGAAGCTCGCGCGCGCGCGCAGCGAGGGACGCCCGCTGCGGGTGAAGCTGGGGATCGATCCGACCGCCCCGGACATCCACCTCGGCCACGCAGTGGTGCTGCGCAAGCTGCGCGAGTTTCAGGACGCCGGGCACCGGGTCGTGCTGATCATCGGCGACTACACGGCGCGCGTCGGGGACCCCTCGGGACGCTCGACGCTGCGCCCGATCCTCAGCGATCAGGAGATCGAGGCCAACGCCGCGACGTTCCAGGAGCAGGCCATGCGGATCCTGCGACGAGCGACCCCGAGCTGCTCGAGGTCCGGCGCAACGGCGAGTGGCTCGACATGCCGATGACCGAGCTGCTGGCGCTCGCGCGCACGACGACCGCCGCGCAGCTGCTCGAGCGCGAGGACTTCGCCAAACGCATGGCGGCCGGCGAGCCGATCTCGATGCTGGAGCTGCTCTATCCGCTGCTGCAGGGCTATCGACTCGGTGGCGATCGACGCCGACGTCGAGCTCGGCGGGACCGACCAGAAGTTCAACCTGCTGCTCGGCCGCGACATCCAGCGCGCCTACGGACGCCCGAGCAGGCGATCTGACGATGCCGATCCTCGTCGGGATCGACGGCGACGCAGAAGATGTCCAAGTCGCTGGGCAACCAGATCGGGATCACCGACCCGCCCGAGGAGATGTACGGCAGGACGATGGCGATCCCCGACCGGGCGATGGCCGAGTACTACCGCCTGCTGCTCGGCCGCGAGCTCACCGGCGAGCGAGCGCCACGCGACGCCAAGCGACGGCTGGCACGCGAGCTGGTGGCGTGGCTGCACGACGACGCGGCAGCCGAGCGCGCCGAGGCCCACTTCGACCGCGTGTTCGTCGCCAAAGAGCAGCCGGCAGGAGATCGCGGAGGCGCGGTTCGCCGCCGCGACGGGACGGTCCACCTGCCGGGGCTGATCGCCGCGGCAGTTCGGCGTCTCGCGCTCGGAGGCCCGCCGGCTGATCGACCAGGGCGGCGTCTGCGCTCGGGGACGAGCAGCTCGCGGCGGGCGAGCACGACGTCCCGTCGGAGCGGATCGACGGCGCGGTACTGAGGGTCGGCAAGCGCCGCTTCGCCCGCGTTCGCCTGGTCAGTTAGCGGTTGGCGCCGGGGGCGCTGCTAGCCGCCTTCGGGACGGCTCCTGTGAGCCGCCTCCGGCATCGATAAAGCCCCGGACGGGAGTTTTGCGGCGCTATACTCCCCGGTCGGCCCGAAGGCGCCCCTGGGCGCTGGGTCGAATCGGTCTAAACTCCAGAAGGAACCCCTTTCGGCAGGACGGTACTGGCGGTCTTTGAAAACTCAACAGCATGCGCATCTACGATCTATATGGATCGTGGTGTGCGTCCAGGTTCGACCCGTCGCGGGAGCGCGTTGCGCGCACTCGAGCGACGGTAAAGAGTCAAGTAGGAGAAGTACCCCGTCATGGTTTGGGACCACGGTGTATAGGTCCCCGTCGGCCGGCGTTCGGGCGTCCGGCAACTCATGACAGCTTTTCGTGAAGTTCTTCACGGAGAGTTTGATCCTGGCTCAGGACGAACGCTGGCGGCGTGCCTAACACATGCAAGTGGAGCGACGAACCAGGGCTTGCCCTGGGGCAGAGCCGCGAACGGGTGAGTAACACGTGGGTTACCTGCCTCGATGACCGGGACAACCCGAGGAAACTCGGGCTAATACCGGATGTGCCCGCAAGGGGAAAGGAAGCTTCGGCCTCCGCATCGAGATGGGCCCGCGGCCCATTAGCTTGTTGGTGAGGTAACGGCTCACCAAGGCTTCGATGGGTAGCTGGTCTGAGAGGACGATCAGCCACACTGGGACTGAGACACGGCCCAGACTCCTACGGGAGGCAGCAGTGGGGAATCTTGCGCAATGCGCGAAAGCGTGACGCAGCAACGCCGCGTGGGGGAAGAAGGCTTTCGGGTTGTAAACCCCTTTCAGTTGGGACGAAGCTTCGCCGGTGAATAGCCGGACGGAGTGACGGTACCTTCACAAGAAGCACCGGCTAACTACGTGCCAGCAGCCGCGGTAATACGTAGGGTGCAAGCGTTGTCCGGAATTATTGGGCGTAAAGAGCGTGTAGGCGGCCCGATTAGTCCGCTGTGAAAGTCCAGGGCTCAACCCTGGAATGCCGGTGGATACTGTCGGGCTAGAGTCCGGAAGGGGCGAGTGGAATTCCTGGTGTAGCGGTGAAATGCGCAGATATCAGGAGGAACACCAATGGCGAAGGCAGCTCGCTGGGACGTGACTGACGCTGAGACGCGAAAGCGTGGGGAGCAAACAGGATTAGATACCCTGGTAGTCCACGCTGTAAACGATGGCAACTAGATGTGGGGGGTGTCGACTCCCCCCGTGTCGAAGCTAACGCATTAAGTTGCCCGCCTGGGGAGTACGGCCGCAAGGCTAAAACTCAAAGGAATTGACGGGGGCCCGCACAAGCAGCGGAGCATGTGGTTTAATTCGACGCGACGCGAAGAACCTTACCTGGGCTTGACATGTGAGTGACCGGTGTGGAAACACGTCTTCCCTTCGGGGCACTTTCACAGGTGGTGCATGGCTGTCGTCAGCTCGTGTCGTGAGATGTTGGGTTAAGTCCCGCAACGAGCGCAACCCCCGTCGCATGTTGCCAGCATTTAGTTGGGGACTCATGCGAGACTGCCGGTGACAAACCGGAGGAAGGTGGGGATGACGTCAAGTCCTCATGCCCCTTATGTTCAGGGCTACACACGTGCTACATTGGCGCATACAGAGGGCTGCGATACCGCGAGGTGGAGCGAATCCCTTAAAGTGCGTCTCGGTTCGGATTGCAGGCTGAAATTCGCCTGCATGAAGGCGGAGTTGCTAGTAATCGCGGATCAGCATTGCCGCGGTGAATACGTTCCCGGGCCTTGTACACACCGCCCGTCACACCACGGGAGTGAGCAACACCCGAAGCCGGTGGCCTAACCCGCAAGGGAGGGAGCCGTCGAAGGTGGGGCTCGTGACTGGGGTGAAGTCGTAACAAGGTAGCCGTAGCGGAAGCTGCGGCTGGATCACCTCCTTTCTAGGGAGCACCTAGCGGTGCCCCGGTCCAGGGCCCTCGCGAGGGTCCATGCGGCCGCAGGCCCTCGAGGCCGGCGGTGTCCAAGCGGACCGGGCCTAGCATGTCGACCGAACCTGGCTGGGCCGCCGAGCCTGCCGTCGCACCCTCTCTACTTGGGTGCGCCGCGAAGCGCGGCCACAACAAACGCCCAGCATGCTGTTGAGTTTTGAGAGACCGGCGTCCGCCGGCGTCGGCGCGCGAGACTCCAAAGAGTGGTCGCGCATCAAGGCCTGATCCGGCCGGCGTACGAGCCTCTCCGCGGTCCTTGAAAACTGCACAGAAGCCACAATCAGCCGCCATCGATAAGCCGGCGGCTGAAAACGGGTATCACCGGGCCCGCGGAGCATTGCGCGGTCCGCGGATCTGATCACCGTCAAGATAGTAAGGGCACACGGTGGATGCCTTGGCACCAAGAGTCGATGAAGGGCGTGAACGGCTGCGATAAGCCACGGTTAGGCGCTGAATAGCCTTTGACCCGTGGATTCCCGAATGGGGAAACCCAGCGCTGGTAATGCGGCGTTATCCCCGGCTGAACACATAGACCGGGCGAAGACAAGCGGGGGAAGTGAAACATCTCAGTACCCCGAGGAAAGTAAATCAAAAGAGACTCCCTGAGTAGTGGCGAGCGAAAAGGGATCAGCCCAAACCCGGCAGATGTAAGCGGACATGCGTTGTCTGTCTGGGGTTGTAGGGCGTTTGTTCCGGGTCGTGTCCGGCTCGGCAGGAGTTACAAAATCGTGTGGTAGTCGAAGCGCGTGGAACCGCGCACCATAGAGGGCAATCGTCCCGTAGACGAAACTGCACGATCTTCCGTCAGACGTTCCTGAGTAAGTCCGCTCCCGTGAAACGCGGACTGAACCTGGGGGGACCACCCTCCAAGGCTAAGTACTCCTTGGTGACCGATAGCGGACAAGTACCGTGAGGGAAAGGTGAAAAGTACCCCGGAAGGGGAGTGAAATAGTACCTGAAACCGCGTGCCTACAAGCGGTGGGAGTCCCTTTAGGGGATGACCGCGTGCTTTTTGCATAACGAGCCGGCGAGTTACTCGTCTGCGGCAAGGTTAAGCGATGAGCGGAGCCGTAGCGAAAGCGAGTCCTAATAGGGCGACATAGTCGTAGGCGGTATACCCGAAACTGAGCGAGCTACCCATGGGCAGGCTGAAGCGGGGGTAAGACCTCGTGGAGGGCCGAACCGACCTAGGTTGAAAACTGGGCGGATGACCTGTGGGTCGGAGTGAAAGGCTAATCAAGCTCAGTGATATCTGGTTCTCTCCGAAATATATTTAGGTATAGCCTCGGATAAATTGCGTGTTGGCCGTAGAGCACTGTTTGGACTAGGGGCCCTACCAGGTTACCGACTTCAGGCAAACTCCGAAGACCATCACGTTTACTCCGGGAGTCAGTTGCTGGGGGATAAACTTCAGCGTCAAAAGGGAAACAGCCCAGACCGCCAGCTAAGGTCCCTAAGTACTAGCTAAGTGGGAAACGATGTTCGAGTGCATAGACAACCAGGAGGTTGGCTTAGAGGCAGCCATCCTTGAAAGAGTGCGTAACAGCTCACTGGTCAAGTGTTCGAGCGCGGACAATGTAACGGGGCTCAAGCTAGTCACCGAAGCTGCGGGTGCGTGAGATCTTCGGATCGATCGCGCGGTAGGAGAGCGTTCCCAAGCCAGTAAAGCGGCGGCGTAAGCCAGCCGTGGAGGCTTGGGAAGTGAGAATGCCGGCATAAGTAACGAAAGAGGGGTGAGAATCCCCTCCACCGATTGCCCAAGGATTCCTGAGTAAAGTTCGTCTGCTCAGGGTTAGTCGGGACCTAAGGCGAGGCCGAAAGGCGTAGTCGATGGCCAACAGGTTGATATTCCTGTACCACGTCGCATCCGTTTGACCGATGGGGGGACGAGGAAGGCTAAGGGAACCCAGGCGATGGTTGACCTGGGGTAAGCATGTAGGGGTGGCCCTTGTCAAATGCGGGGCCGCATAACCTGAGGTGCGATGCCAGCTGGCGTAAAGCCGGCGAGTCCCTGACGCCATACCTCCAAGAAAATCCTCTAGGGAGGAAGCGCGTGCCCGTACCAAAACCGACACAGGTGGGCAAGTAGAGAATACTAAGGTGATCGAGATAACCCTCGTTAAGGAACTCGGCAAAATCGCCCCGTAACTTCGGGATAAGGGGCGCCCCAGTAGGGTGAAACTCCTCGCGGATGGAGCCTGAGAGGGCCGCAGTGAATAGGCTGAAGCGACTGTTTACCAAAAACACAGGTCTCTGCTAAGTCGAAAGACGACGTATAGGGGCTGACGCCTGCCCGGTGCCGGAAGGTTACGTGGAGTTGTTAGGGCTTGACCCGAAGCAGCGAAGCTAAGCCCCGGTAAACGGCGGCCGTAACTATAACGGTCCTAAGGTAGCGAAATTCCTTGTCGGGTAAGTTCCGACCTGCACGAATGGCGTAACGACTTCAGCGCTGTCTCAACGAGGAGCTCGGTGAAATTGCAGTCTCGGTGAAGATGCCGAGTACCCGCGGCTAGACGGAAAGACCCCGTGAACCTTTACTACAACCTGGTATTGGGATTCGGTGCATTTCGCTCAGGATAGGTGGGAGGCTTTGAAGCGCCGGTTGCGGCCGGCGTGGAGCCAACCTTGAGATACCACCCTTGGTGTATTGGATTTCTAACAGCGTTCCGTGAATCCGGGCGCTGGACAGTTCCAGGCGGGTAGTTTGACTGGGGCGGTCGCCTCCCAAAATGTAACGGAGGCGCACAAAGGTTCCCTCATCACGGTTGGAAATCGTGTGTAGAGCGTAAAGGTAGTAAGGGAGCTTGACTGCGAGACTGACAAGTCGAGCAGGTGCGAAAGCAGGTCTTAGTGATCCGGCGGTAGCAAGTGGAAGTGCCGTCGCTCAACGGATAAAAGGTACTCCGGGGATAACAGGCTTATCGGGCCCAAGAGTCCACATCGACGGCCCGGTTTGGCACCTCGATGTCGGCTCGTCGCATCCTGGGGGTGGAGTTGCTCCCAAGGGTTGGGCTGTTCGCCCATTAAAGCGGTACGCGAGCTGGGTTCAGAACGTCGTGAGACAGTTCGGTCCCTATCTGCCGTGGGCGTTGGAGAGTTGAGAGGATTTGTCCCTAGTACGAGAGGACCGGGATGAACGCACCTCTGGTGTATCTGTTGTCCTGCCAAGGGCATTGCAGGCTAGCTACGTGTGGATCGGATAACCGCTGAAAGCATCTAAGCGGGAAGCCGGCCTCGAGATGAACTCTCCCATCCCCTAGAGGGAGTAAGACCCCTGGTAGACCACCAGGTTGATAGGCCGGATCTGGAAGGACGGTGACGCCTGTAGGAGACCGGTACTAATGGGTCGAGGGCTTGACGGATATTTTTGTGATACCCGGTGTGGCGCTGTGCAGTTTTGAAGGACCGCGGAGGCGGGTCTCTCGCCACTTTCCGGTGGCTTTAGCGAGAGGGAGACACCTCTTCCCATTCCGAACAGAGCAGTTAAGCCTCTCAGCGCCGATGGTACTTGGCCCGAAAGGGCCTGGGAGAGTAGGACGCTGCCGGTTTCTTTGATTCGATGGCCGCCCGCGGGCGGCCGTCGCACGTTAACCCGGTTGCGGGCCTTCGCCCGGCGGTCGATCGGCGTGAAGGCGCGCGGCTTGCCGCGCGCGGCGACTGGCGTCGTGCAGTGCTGCACGGCACTGCGCCGGCTGGCCGGGGCGACGGATGCGCGAGCTGCGCAGCGGGACTCGGTGGGGTGTGGCCTGTGAGCGGCTCTCTACATCGGCCTCCCAGCCGAACGGAAAGTCGTCCTCGAGCAGGAGCGCGGCGCCTGACAGGCGGGCCATCCCGGAGACCCCGTTGCGCAGTGTCGTGTCCATGATGGGAACATGTGTTCGGGTAAGTTAGGAGTGCCGGCGGACGGAATGCCGTGCACCTGAAGCGCCCCGGGCTTGCGGTGCGGATATGGCTTGGTTGAGCGGGATTGTCGCGTTCTGCGTTGCAAGTGGGATTGCAGCGCAGCGCTCCGGAACGGTGCCATCGTGGCTCTCCGCGGCAGGTCTGAGGCCTCCGTTTGCCGAAAGGGGCGCGCAGAGCATGGCTGTTACGCTTCCCGAACGCCAGATAGAGGTAGCGGCGACCGTTCGTCGGCGTGGGCGGAGGAAGCTCATGGAGAAGTTCGTAATCGAAGGCGGCGTGCCGTTGTCCGGCACGATCACCGCAGCCGGGAACAAGAACGGCGCGCTGCCGATCCTCGCCGCCTGCCTGCTCACGAGACGAGGCCGTGCAGATCGAAAACGTGCCGCGGATTCGCGACGTCGAGGCGATGCTGGAAATCCTCGCCGCGCTCGGGGTCGACGTCGCCTGGCGTTCGGACCAACGAAGTCGAACTGTGCGCCGCGGAGATCACGCAGACCGAGATCGACGCGACGCTCGCCGAGCAGATCCGTGCCTCTTTCCTGCTCGCGGGCCCGCTGCTTGCGCGCTTTGGCCGCGCCCAGCTGCCGCCGCCGGGCGGCGACGTAATCGGCCGCCGCCGCCTGGATCCGCACCTCGACGCATTCCGCGCGATGGGCGCCGGGATCTCGGTGCGAGCGCGAGATCGTGCTCGAGGCGCCGCTCGGTCTGCGCAGCACCACGGTATTCATGGACGAGCCGTCCGTGATGGCGACCGAGAACGCGTTGATGGCCGCCGCCCTGACGCAGGGGACGACCACGGATCTGCAACGCCGCCTGCGAGCCGCACGTCCAGGACCTCGCGCGGCTGCTCGTTCGATGGGCGCCGAGATCGACGGCATCGGCTCGAACCTGATGACCGTCACCGGGCAGGCGCGCCTGCGGCGGACCGCGCCACCGCGTCGCCCCCGACCACATCGAGATCGGCAGCTTCATGGCGCTTGCCGGAGTAACCGGCGGCGAACTGCGGATCAGCGAGACCGAGCCCGGCGACCTGCGCATGATCCGCCTCGTCTTCGAGCGGCTCGGGCTGCACTCGAGCTCGACGGCCGCGACGTGCATCGTTCCCGGCGGGCAGCGAGCTGGTGGTCCAGTCCGATGTCGGCGAGACAAGAGCAAGATCCAGGACGGGCCCTGGCCGGCCTTCCCGGCCGACCTGACCTCGATCGTCGTCGCCCTCGCGACGCAGGCCGAGGGTTCGATCCTCGTCCACGAGTGGATGTTCGAGAACCGGCTGGTCTTCACCGACAAGCTGATCCTGATGGGGGCGGACATCGTCGTCTGCGATCCGCACCGCGTGATCGTTACCGGGCCGCGGCGGCTGCGCGGTGAGCGCGTCGAGTCACCGGACATCCGGGCCGGGATGGCAATGCTCCTCGCCGCCCTCTGCGCCGAGGGCCGCAGCGAGATCGGGAACATCCGTCAGATCGACCGCGGCTATGAGCGGATCGACGAGCGGCTGCGCGAACTCGGCGCTCGCATCGAGCGCGTCGCGACCGAGCCGATACCCGCGTAGGCTGCGGGCGTGATCCACCCGATTCCCAGCGGCACGAGAGACGTGCTGCCAGACGAGACCCGCGAGCTGCGCGCGATCACGGACGCCCTGCGCGGCGCGTTCGAGCGGCGCGGCTACGGTGAGCTCTACACGCCCGCGCTCGAGTACGAGTCGGTGCTCCAGCGGGCCGAGATGGCCGAAGCGAGCCCCGCGTACAGGCTTTTCGACGAGACGGGCACGGTCCTCGCCCTGCGCTCTGACATGACCGTTCCGATCGCCCGCGTGGTCGCGACGCGCTACGCGAACGCCGAGCCGCCGCTGCGGTTCTGTTATTTCGCGCACTGCTACCGCGGCGTGACACCGCAGCGTGGGCAGCTGCGCGAGCTCCTCCAGGCCGGGATCGAGCTTGTCGGCGCGCCGGCACCGCAAGGCACCGCCGAGGTGCTCACGGTGATCTGTGACTCGCTCGACGCCGTCGGTCTCGAGGCCTACCGGATCGGTGTCGGTGACGCATCGCTGTACCCGCGGCTGATGAGCGAGGTCGGTCTAGACGAGGCGACCCGACGCGCTGCCGTCGAGGCGCTCGCGATGCGCGACATCGTCGGGCTCGAGCACTGCCTGCGCGGCTGCGGACTTGATGATGCGGCGGTCCAGATGCTGCTCGAAGTCGCGCACGCTGCGGCGGCAGCGACGCGCTCGAGCGCCTTCCGGCGGGAGCTCGCGAGGCCGCGAGCGGTCTGGTCGACCTGCTCGCGCTGCTCGACGAGCGCGTCCGCGGCAGGGTCATCGTGGACCTCGGCCTGGTGCGCAACATCGGCTACTACACCGGGGCGGTGTTCGAGATCTATGACCCCGCGGTCGGCGTGCCGATCGGCGGCGGCGGACGCTACGACGACCTGCTCGGACGGTTTGGTCGCAGCCTGCCGGCGGTCGGGTTCGCGCTCGGCGTAGATCGGCTCCACGTCGCGCTGGCCGGCGAGGAGCGCGGCACGAGGCGCTGGATCTCGCCGGCAGCCGCCCGCAATGAGCGCGGGTGGGCTGACAATCGCGGTCCCGCGCGGGGCCCTCTTCGACCCGACGGTCGAGCTGCTCGCCGTGCTCGGCGTCGAGACCGCGGAGCTGCGCGAGAACGACAGGCGGCTGCTCTTCGAGCAGATCGGCGTGATCACGATGCGCCCCAGTGACGTTCCGACCTATGTCGAGGCCGGCGCAGCCGACATCGGCATCACGGGGAAGGATGTCCTGCTGGAGCAGCTGCCCGACGAGCCGGTGGCCGGCGGGCGCGCGGTCTATGAGCTGCTCGACCTGCGCTACGGGCGCTGCACGATGGTCCTCGCCGGCCGCGATGGCCCCGATCCCGCGGCCGAGGCGCTGCGGCGACTCGGCGTCATGCGCGTCGCGACCAAGTACCCGCGGATCGCCAGGCGCTACCTCGAGAGAACCGGCCGCCAGGCCGAGATCGTCGAGGTCAAGGGCTCCGTCGAGCTTGCGCCGCTGACGGGCATCGTCGAGGCGATCGTCGACCTCACCGCGACGGGAGCCACGCTCCGCGAGAACGGGCTCGTCGTGCGCGAGGAGATCACGACCGTCTCGGCGCGGCTGATCGCCAACGCCGTGGCCCACAAGCTGAAGGCAGGCGCCATCGACGACTTCGTGGCTCGCGCGCGGCGAGCGGTCGTCGCGGGGGACTGAGTTGCAGATCCGCGTGCTGGACGCCGATGCGGTCGCGGCTGCCGGGGGCGGCCGAAGCGCCGGCCGTGCGCTGCGCACCGGGGTTCCCGGTGGCAGCGCGGTGGCTGAGCGGGTCGCCCAGATCACCGCCCTTGTGCGCGACGGCGGCGACGCCGCGGTCCTCGCGCTGACCCGCGAACTCGACATGGCAGGCGGTGAGCCGCCGGCGCTGCTCGTCGGAGCCGACGAGCTCGACGACGCGATCCGTGCGCTGCCGCTCGAGCTCGTCGCGGGCCTGCAGGTTGCGATCACGAACGTCGCGCTCGTCGCCGACGCCGGCATCGACAGCGACGCGGCCGTGACATTGCCCCAGGGACAGCGAGTCGTGATCCGTGACATTCCCGTCGCGTCCGCGGCGATCTACGTTCCGGCGGGCCGCGCGCCTTATCCCAGCACGGTCGTGATGGGAGTCGTGACGGCGCGCTCGGCGGGGGTGCTCGACGTTGCCGTGTGCGCGCCGCCCGGGCCAGCCGGCGACATCGATCCGGTGATCCTTGGCGCCTGCCGGCTGTGCGGCGTGGAGCGCGTGTACCGGATGGGCGGTGCGCAGGCGATCGCGGCTCTCGCCTACGGAACCGAGACGGTCGACGCTGTCGACGTAATCGTCGGACCGGGAAACCTCTACGTCCAGGAGGCCAAGCACCAGCTGTCGGCGATCGTCGGGATCGACGGCTTCGCCGGTCCCAGCGACCTGCTCGTCGTGCTCGGCGCCGACGTCGAGAGCCGGGAGATCGAACTCGCCGCCCTCGACATGCTTGCCCAGGCCGAGCACGGCGCCGGCTCGGCGGTCCTCGCCGCCTGCGCCGGCCCGGGCATCGCCGAGCCGCTCGAGCAGGCCCTGCGGGCGCAGGGCACCGGCAGCGCGGCGGTCGCCGACGCGCAGATCGCAATCGCCGAGTGCGCCTCGCCACGTGAGGCGCTCGCGCTCGCCAACGCCTTCGCACCCGAGCACCTCGAGCTGATCGGCCCCGAGGTCGAGGCGCTCGCGCCGCTCGTAACCAGCGCCGGCTGCCTGTTCGTGGGCTCCGAGAGCGCGACGGCCTTCGGCGACTACGTCGCCGGCTCGAACCACGTGCTGCCGACGGCCGGCGCCGCGCGCTTTGCCTCGACGCTCTCGCCCCGCACATTTCGCCGACGGATGAACGAGGTCCACGTCGCGACCGGCGCCGCGAAACTCGCGGCGGCGGCCGATCCGATCGCGATCGCCGAGGGATTCGTCCTGCACGCCGAGTCGATGCGCGCCCGCGTGCGGGAGAATGACGAGCAATGAGCAATCGCAGCGCAGAGATCTCACGCGATACCGCAGAGACGCAGGTCCACGTGCGCGTCACACTCGAAGGCACCGGAGCCGGCGAGCGGCGCACCGGCGTGGGGTTCCTGGACCACATGCTTGACCTTCTCGCGCGGCACGGCGCACTGGATCTCGACGTCACGGTCACCGGGGATCTCGAGACCGGTGCGCATCACACGGCCGAGGACACGGCGATCGTGATCGGCCAGGCGCTCGACAGAGCACTCGGCGACCGCGCCGGCATCCGCCGCTACGGCAACGCGACGATCCCGATGGACGAGGCGCGGGCGAGCTGCGCTCTGGACATCAGCGGGAGACCCTTCACATTGTTCGAAGCGGCCCTGCCGGCGGGCGCGACGGGCGGGTTCGATCACGAGCTGACCGAGGAGTTCTTCCGCGCCCTCGCCAACTCGGCGCGCCTGACGCTGCACCTGCGGGTCGAAGCGGGCACCAACGCCCACCACATGATCGAGGCGGCGTACAAGGCCTTCGCCCGTGCGCTGCGCGAGGCGGTATCGATCGATCCTGCAGAGCGGGGCGTGCCCTCGACCAAGGGAACCCTGACCGGATGAGCGCCGCCGACGGCGCGGCGATCGCGATCGTCGACTACGGCATGGGCAACCGCCGCTCGGTGGAAAAGGCGCTCGAGCATGTCGGCGCGAGCGCGTTCGTCACGGCAGACGAGCAGGAGCTCTACGCCGCTCCGGCACTCGTGCTGCCGGGCGTAGGGGCGTTTCCGCGCGCGATGTCGAATCTGCGCGCAGCGGGGCTGGACGCGCTGATCGTCGAGCGCGTGAACGACGGGACCCCCGTCCTCGGGATCTGCCTCGGAATGCAGCTCGCATTTGACAGCTCGCAGGAGCTCGGCGGGGATCGCGGCCTGGGGATCGTTCCGGGCACGGTCGAGCCGCTCGACGGCGCCGGACTGAAGCTCCCGCACATCGGCTGGACCGAGGTCTATTTCGCCGGCCGCAGCGACCTTGCACGCTCGCTCCCGGCCCACGGCGCCTTCTACCACGTGCATTCCTTCGCGGCCAAGCCCGCCGACGAGAGCGACGTCCTGGCGCGCGCGACCTACGGCAGCGAGTTCGTCACAGGCGTCGCGCGCGGCAGCTTCTACGGGGTTCAATTCCACCCGGAGAAGTCCTCGACCCTCGGCCTGCATCTGCTTCGCGCCTTCGCCGAGCTCGCACTCAGCGGGGCCCCGGCATGAAGTTCTTTCCCGCGATCGACATCCTGGACGGCCGCGCGGTGCGCCTGACCCAAGGCGAATACGACCAGAGCAAGGTCTACGACGAGGACCCGCTGCGCGTCGCCCACGAATGGTGCGAGCAGGGCGCGCGGGCACTGCACGTCGTGGATCTCGACGGCGCGCGCAGTGGCCGCCCGGTGAACCTCGAGCACCTCGAGCGGATCGCCCGGGGGCTGGCGGTGCCGGTCCAGTACGGCGGGGGTCTGCGCTCCGGCGGAGCGATCGCGGACGCGTTCGCCGCGGGAGCCGCGCGTGTGATCCTCGGCACCGCCGCAATCACCGATCCGGCGATGCTCGAAGGCGCTCTGGCCACACACGGCGATGAGCGGATCGTCGTGTCCGTCGACGTTCGCGGCGGCCGACCCGCTACCGACGGCTGGACGCAGAGCGCCGACGCTCCCGTCGACACGCTGATCGCCGACCTGCGCGCCCGCGGCGTCGGGCTGTTCGTCTACACCGACGTGGACCGCGACGGGATGCTTGGCGGCGTCGACACGGCGGGGCTCGGCGAGCTCATCGAGCACACCGGGGCACGGATGATCTACTCCGGCGGCGTCGGCTCGCTTGCCGATCTCGAGGCGCTCGCGGCGCTCGACCTCGAGGGCGTGATCGCGGGCAAGGCGCTATACGAGCACCGCTTCGGTGTGGCCGAAGCTGTGCGCACGCTCGGCGGGTAGTCCGGCAGCGCCGCCGTTACCGTGGGCGCATGCATTACAAGCGGCTGATCCCGTGCCTGGACGTCGATGCGGGCCGAGTCGTCAAGGGCGTCCAGTTCGTTGACGTGCGCGACGCCGGCGATCCGGTCGAGCTCGCGGCCCACTACGACCGCGAGGGAGCCGACGAGCTCGTCTTCCTCGACATCACCGCGACGCATGAGCGGCGGGACACGATCGCGGCGCTCGCGCGTCACTGCGCGGACGAGGTCTTCGTCCCGTTCACGATCGGCGGCGGCGTGCGCACCGTCGCCGACGCGCAGGCGGTGCTCGACGCCGGTGCCGACAAGGTCTCGGTCAACTCCGCGGCGCTCGTCGCACCGGAGCTGATCGACGAGCTCGCCGCAAACTTCGGCAGCCAGTGTGTGGTTCTCGCGATCGATGCCAAGCGCAGCGGCGAGAGCTGGCAGGCATTCTCGGCCGGCGGCCGTCGGCCGACGGGCCGCGACGTGCTCGCGTGGGCCGGTGAGGCGACGGGCCGCGGGGCCGGCGAGATCCTGCTCACGAGCATGGACCGCGACGGCACCGCTGACGGTTACGACCTCGAGCTGACCCGCGCCGTCGCAAACGCAGTTGACGTTCCGGTGATCGCCTCGGGGGGAGCCGGCACGCTCGACCACCTCGTCGAGGCACTGCAGGCCGGTGCGGACGCCGTGCTTTGCGCTTCGATCTTCCACTTCGGGCGCTACACGATTGCCGAGGCCAAGCAGCACCTGCACGCAGCCGGGATTCCGGTGCGGGAGCTCGCGTGAAGCTCAACGGGGCGCAGCTGATCGACGACGCCGCGGGCCTGCCCGGCGGGGGCCATGTCGCTGCCCTGCCAGGCGAGCCGATGCTCGTAGGCGGGGCGGTCCGCGACCTCGCGCTCGGACGCACCCCGCGGGAGCTCGACGTGACGCTCGACGTGCCGGCGATCGACGCGGCGATGGCGCTGGCGGGATCCCTGGAACGGGCCGGCGAGGGGGCCTGCGAGGTGCGCGAGCACGCCCGCTTCTCGACGGCGCGCGTCGACTGGCCCGGCGGACGGGTCGACCTCGCCCGGCGGCGCTGCGAGAGCTACAACCGCCCCGGCGCGCTGCCGGACGTGATGCCGGCCGGGGTCGAGCCGGACCTTGCGCGCCGCGATTTCAGCGTCAACGCGATCGCGGTCGCGCTCAGCGGCCCCGAACGCGGGGAGATCTATGCCGTGCCGCACGCACTCGCGGATCTCGCGGCGGGCCGCCTGCGAGTGCTGCATCGCGCCAGCTTCGCGGACGACCCGACGCGTCTGCTCAGGCTTGTCCGCTACAGCGCGCGGCTGGGGTTCGAGCCGGAGCCCGAGACGGCCGGGTTCGCCCAAACGGCGCTCGAGGACGGGGCGCTCGAGAGCGTCTCGCGGGCACGGGTCGGTGCCGAGCTGCGACTCACGCTGGGCGAGCCCGATCCGCTGCGCGCGCTCGCCGTGGGCGAGGAGCTCGGGCTCTGGCGCTCCGTCGCGCCCGGCCTGCGTTTCGACGCCGAGCGCGCCGCGGCGGCGCTCGCCGAGTTGCCGGCCGACGGTCGCGTCGAGATCCTGCTCGCCGCCTGCCTGTTCAGCTGCGGGCAGGACGAAGCGCGAGCGCTGCTGAACGAATTCGAGTTCGCCGCGGCGCAGCGCGAGGCGATTCTCGCCGCCCTGCGCGGCGATGAGCTGCTCGGGGAACTCTCGCGGGCCGAGCGCCAGTCGGATGTCGCGGCCGTGCTCGGCGCGGCGACGCCCGAGGCGGCCGCGCTTGCCGCGGCGGACGGCGATCCCTGCGCCGTGCGCGCCGTCGGGCTCTGGCGCGACCGGCTGCGCGCAGTGACGCTCACGATCGGGCCGGCGGACCTGCTTGAGGCGGGGGTACCCGAGGGTCCCCAGATCGGCTCGCGCCTTGCGCGGACCCTCGCCCGCGTGATCGACGGTGACGTGCAGCCCGGGCGCGAGAGCGAGCTCGCCGCCGCGCTGGAGACGCCGTGAGCGTCGCCGAGGCGGCCCGCATCGAACGGCGTGCCGGCCGCGCTCACGTCCTGTTCACGGCGCGCGCCGACGGCAACCTGTCGACGCTCGCGGGGCTCGACGCCGAGCACGGGGCCCAGCGCCGCGAGCGCCTTGCCCAGGAGCTGGCGCTGCGCCGCCTGTGTGCCGGACCGCAGGTTCACGGAACTGACGTCGACGTGATCAGCAGCGGCGAGCCGCGCGGCGCCCGCCCGCTCGAGCGGCCTGCCGATGCGCGCATCACGGCGCTCAGCGAGGTGGGGGCGATGGTCCTCGCCGCCGACTGCATGCCGATCGCGCTGATCGCAGGGCACAGCGTCGGGGCCGTCCACGCCGGCTGGCGTGGACTGGCAGCAGGGGTCCTCGAGGCGGCGCTCGCGCGATGCCGGGAGCTCGACGGGCTGCCGGTGAGCCGCGCGGTCATCGGCCCGAGCGCCGGGCCGTGCTGCTACGAGGTCGGGCCGGATGTCTTCGCGTCCTTCGGCCTGCCCGGCGCCGCTGCACGCACGATCGACCTGCGGGCAATCGCCGTGGAGCGGCTCGAAGGCGCCGGCGTGGGGGAGGTCGAGGTCATCGACCGGTGCACGATCTGTGACGAGCGCTACTTCTCCCACCGCCGCGAAGGCGCGCTCGCCGGACGCCAGGCGGTGATCCTGTGGCGCAGCTGATCGAGCATCTCGACGTCGGGGTCGTGCGCGCGAACTTCGCGGAGATCGACGACGGCTTGCGCGACGCACACGGACGATCCCCGGGCGGGCGACCCGCGCCGCGCGTGCTCGCGGCGATCAAGTACCTGCCTGACGACCAGCTTGCGGTGCTGGCGCAGGCGGGCGTGACGCTCGTCGGCGAGAACCGCGCACAGCAGCTGAACGAGCGCGAGGACGCCTACGGCCCACTGTTCGAGTGGCACTTCATCGGTCAGCTCCAGAGCCGCAAAGTCGCCGCGATCGCGCCGCGCGTGGTGATGATCCACTCGCTCGCCTCGCGTTCGGCGCTCGCCGCACTCGAGCGGGCGCGGGACACGGCCCACCCGCAGCTGCGGCTGCTGGTCGAGGTCAACATCTCCGGCGAGCAGGGCAAGGCCGGGATCGACCCGCGTGAACTGGGTTCCTACCTTGACGATGCGCCGCTACCGGTCGTCGGGCTGATGACGATGCCGCCGTTCAGCACCGACGCGCAGTCGAGCCGGCCCTATTTCGCCGCTCTGCGCGAGCTCGCGGACCGCCATTCGCTCGAGCACCTGTCGATGGGGACCAGCCAGGACTGGCGTGTTGCCGCCGAGGAGGGGGCGACATTCGTGAGAATCGGAACTAGTCTCTTCGTGCCGCGCGACGGCGACGCCCACTCCAGCGGTTAGCATCGGCAGGGAAAGCGCCGCATCGCGCGAAGAAACACGAGGAAACCAAGAGATTCGGGACCCTGATGGCACTACGCGACTCATGGCATAGCGCGCTCGTCTATTTCGGCTTGGCCGAAGAGCGCCAGCACGACGAAGAGTGGGACGACGGTGCCTACGAGGCCGAGGAAGAGATCCAGAGCCGCACGAGGGACCGTCAGAACGTTCGCCGGCTGCGCCGGCGCAGCGACGAGATCGACGACATCTTCGGCGAGGAGGATCTCGACGAACCGGTCCGGGCCGGCCGCGGGCGCGGCGGCAGCGCAACAGCACTGCGCTCGATCGGACGCTCGAACGGCGACGTGAAGGTTCATCTCGTGATCCCCAAGTCGTTCAACGACGCCCAACAGGTCGCCGACCGCTTCAAGGACGGTGTGCCCGTGATCCTCAACCTCCAGAACTCCGAAGCCGACCTCTCCAAGCGGCTGATCGATTTCGCCTCGGGTCTGACGTACGCGCTCGACGGCGGCATGCAACGGATCGCCGACAAGGTCTTCATGCTGACCCCGCGCAACGTCGAGATATCAGCCGAGGAGCGCGCGCGGCTGATCGAGAAGGGCTTCTTCAACCAGTCGTAGCGGCGCGCGTACACGCGGGCCGCGCGACATGCGTGCCATGGAAATCGGACTGATCGGCTGCGGCAACATGGCGCGCGCCCTTGCGCGGGGCTGGGGCAGGCCCGTGCTGTGCGCGGACCCCGTGCCCGGACGTGCGGGCGACCTCGCGGGGCTCGTCGGCGGGACCGCGCTCGACTCGAACGCTGCCGTCGCCGAGCGAGCCGATGTCGTGGTGCTGTGCCACAAGCCGGCGCAGCTGCAGTCCGTTGCGGCGGAGCTGTCCGGCGCCCGCGCGGTCGCCTCGATCCTCGCCGGCGTGACGCTCGCCGAGCTGCGCGGCGCCTACGCCGACCGTCCCGTCTACCGGTTCATGCCTTCGCTCCCGGTCGAGGTGCGACGCGGCGCGGTGGTGCAGGCGGCCGGGGAGCCACAGGCGCCCGAGCTCGACGCCGCGGTTCCTGCCCTCTTCGACGAGCTCGGCTCGCTGACCGTCCTGCCGGAGACTCAGATCGACGCCGCGATGGCCCTGATGGGCTGTGCGCCGGCCTACGTAGCGCTCGTCGCCGAGGCACAGATCGACGCCGGCGTGCGCCACGGCCTGCCCGCCGAGCAGGCCGCCCAGCTCGTCGTCCAGACGCTGGCGGGCACGGCGGAGCTGCTCCGCGAGCGGGGCAACGACACGCTGCGCGTGAGGCGCGAGGTCAGCTCGCCCGGCGGCACGACGGCGCGCGGGCTCGCGGCGCTCGAGCGCGGCGGCGTGCGTGCCGCGTTCAGCGACGCGATGGACGCCGCGCTCGAAGGCTGAGAAATGCCGCTGCTGGCGAGCGCACGCGTCGACATCGCCGACTTCCTCGGCACCCTGATCTACGTGTACACGGTGATCCTCTTCGTGTACATCATCATCCAGCTGCTGTTCTCGGCCGGCGTGCGGCCCCCGTATTCCCGCACCTTCGATGTGCTGTTCGGCTTCCTGCGCGACGTCAGTGAGCCCTTCCTGGGGATCTTCAGGCGGTTCGTCCCGCCGCTCGGCGGGATCGACCTGAGCCCGATCCTCGCGTTCGTGACGCTGTTGCTTGTGCGCTCGATCGTTGTCGAAGGCCTGATCCGGGGCTGAGCAAATGGCCCGTGACGCCGCCACGGCCGCGCGGCGCGCTTGGCTCCTCGCGGGTCTCGTCGCGCTGCTGGTGATCGGCATCGATCAGGCGAGCAAGGCGCTGATCGTCCACTCGATCGCGATCGGGGAAGAACGCCGCGTGCTGCCCGGCGTGCAGTTCGTGCACTCGCAGAACCACGGTGTGGCGTTCGGCCTGTTTCCGAACGCGCCGGGCGTCGTGATCGGGTTGATCGCGCTCGCGCTCGTCGCGCTGGTGGTGTACTTCGCGCGCCACGCCTCGATGCCGCTGATCTGGCTGCCGACAGGAATGCTGATCGGAGGAGCGCTCGGCAACATCATCGACCGCCTGCGCCACGGCTCGGTCACCGATTTCGTCAAGCTGCCGCTCGGCTGGCCACCGTTCAACCTCGCCGACACGATGATCACCCTCGGCATCGTGTCCCTGTACCTCGTGGTCGAGCACGCGAGGTCGCGCGGTGGCTGAAGCGCCGTACGAGATTCGCTACGAGGATGAGCAGCTGCTCGTCGTCGACAAGGCTGCGGGCATCGTTGTGCATCCGGCGGCCGGCAACCGCGAGGGCACGTTGAGCCAGCTGCTGGCGCAGTTCACGGTCGATGATCTCCCGGGCGAGCAGCAGCGCGCGGGAATCGTCCATCGCCTGGACAAGGGGACCTCGGGCCTGATGGTCGTTGCGCGCACCGCCGAGGCGCGCACGCGGCTTCAGGAGCAGATCGCCGCCCGCGAGGTGACGCGCGAGTACCTCGCGCTCGTCGAGGGGCGCCCGCCCGCGAAGAGCGGGACGATCGAAGCGCCGATCGGCCGCGACCCGCGCGCGCGCACGCGCATGGCGATCGGTGGCTCGGGGGCGCGCGAAGCGCGCACAAACTTCACGCTCGAGCGGGCGTTGCCCGACACGACGCTGCTGCGACTGCAGCTGGACACCGGCCGGACCCACCAGATCCGCGTGCATCTTCGCGCGATCGGCCATCCGGTGGTCGGAGATCCCGACTACGGGCGGGCTGGGATGCTCGGTCTCGAACGCCAGTTCCTGCACGCCACGCGGTTGCGCTTCCCGCATCCGTTCGATCCGGCGCGCGAGATCGACATCGTCTCAGCGCTGCCTGCGGATCTGGCCGCCGCGCTCGAGCTCGCCGAGCGGGTATCCTCGACGTAGCAGTTGACCTTCGACCCGCGCGGTCGGCGGTCGCGGTGCTGCCCGGCAGCCTGCCGGGTTCGCGGCCTCTTCGCGCGGCTAACAGCAAGACCACAAGCAAGGAGCACCCCGTGACCGAAGTAGGTATCGCGGAGCTGCTGGAGGCCGGCGTTCACTTCGGCCACCAGACGCGACGCTGGAACCCCAAGATGCGCCGCTTCATCCATGGCGAGCGCGGCGGCATCTACATCATCGACCTGCTCAAGACGCAGGCGCTACTGACGCAGGCGCAGCAGTTCCTGGACTCGATCGCGAGCCGCGGCGGGACCGTGCTGTTCGTCGGGACCAAGAAGCAGGCCCGTGACACCGTGCGCGACGTCGCCAGCGCGGCCGACATGCCGTACGTGAACCACCGCTGGCTCGGCGGCCTGCTGACGAACTTCGAGACGATCAACCAGCGCATCCGGCGCCTGCACGACCTCGAGCGCTACGAGCGCGAGGGCCAGCTGGCTCTGCTGCCGACCCGCGAGCGGATGGCGGCCCAGGCCGACCTCGAGAAGCTCCGCGCGAATCTCGGCGGGGTGAAAGACATGCAGCGCGTCCCGGACGCGATCTTCATCATCGACCTGAAAACCGAGGCGATTGCTGTCAAAGAGGCCCAGCGCCTGCGGATCCCGATCATCGGCCTGGTCGACACCAACTGCGACCCGGACGGCATCGACTTCGTCGTCCCCGGCAACGACGACGCGATCCGTTCGTGCGCGCTGGTCACCGAAGCGATCGGAAGGGTGGTCGCCGAAGGCCACGCGATCTTCCGCGCCGAGGAGGAGAAGGCGCGCAAGGAAGCCGAAGAGAAAGCCCGCCAGGAGGCCGAGGCCCGCGCCAAGCGCGAAGCCGAGGAAAAAGAGAAGCAGGAGGCCGAAGAGGCTGCCCGCAAGGAGGAAGAGGAGCGCGCACGGCAGGCAGCCGAGGCTGCCGCCGCGGCCCAGGCAGCAGCCGCCGCAGCGCAGGCCGCGGCCGCCGCAGAGGCCGCTGCCCGCGCAGCCGCCCGCCCCCGAGCAGACCCCTGCACCGGAGGCCCAGTCGGCCCCCGAGCCGCCCGCCCCCGAGGCGCAGGCGGCAGCCGAGCAGGCCGGCGAGAAGGTCAGCGAGGCAGTCGCCGCCGAGCCGGCTGTCGCGATCGAGCGTGCCGACGCCGAGGCGGCCGAGCAGACCAGTTCAACCGACGAGACGAAAACGGGGACACCGCAGTCATGAGCAGCGTCGAGATCTCAGCCAAGGACGTGAAGGCCCTGCGCGACCGGACCGGCGCCGGGATGATGGACTGCAAGAAGGCGCTCACCGAGATCAGAGGGCGACGTCGAGAAGGCGATCGAGCTGCTGCGGGTCCGGCAGGGCAAGAAAATCCAGGACCTCGGCGAGCGCGCCGCGACGGAGGGCACGGTGCAGGCCTACGTTCACGCCGGCTCGAAGGTCGGCGTCCTGATCGAGGTCGACTGCAACACCGACTTCGTCGCCAAGAACGAGGACTTCGTGACCTTCGCCCGCGAGGTCGCGATGCAGATCGCGGCTTCGCCGACCGTCGAGTACGTCAGCCGCGAGGAGGTACCCGCGGAGAAGGTCGAGGCCGAGTCGCGGGTCTACGAGCAGGAGGCCGCAGACAAGCCCGAGAACATCAGCGAGAAAATCGTGACCGGCAAGCTCGACTCGTGGTACGGCACGGTGGTCCTGCTCGAGCAGGAGATGCACAACCCCAAGTTCGACGGCAAGTCCGTTCAGCAGCTGCGCGACGAGCTGACCGCGACGACCGGCGAGAACGTCGTGATCCGGCGCTTCGTCCGGTTCGCGATCGGCCAGTAACGCCCGCCCCCGAACCGGCTACTAGGCTGAACGCGTGGCCCCCGCCTTCAAGCGGATATTGCTCAAGCTCTCCGGCGAGTCCCTGATGGGCAGCCGGGACTACGGCACCGATCCCGATCGGGTTCGCGCCGTGGCCCGCCAGATCGGTGACGTCCGCGAGCAGGGCGTCGAGGTCGCAATCGTCGTCGGCGCCGGCAACATCTATCGCGGCATGCACGGCGCGGCCGCGGGGATGGACCGCGCGACGGCGGACTACATGGGGATGCTCGCCACGCTGCTCAACGCCCTGCCGTTGCAGGACGCGCTCGAGAAGCACGGACATCGACACCCGCGTCCAGTCGGCGCTCGGCGTCTCCGAGGTGGCCGAGCCCTACATCCGGCGCCGGGCGATGCGCCACCTCGAGAAGGGGCGGGTCGTGATCTTCGCGGCGGGCACCGGCAACCCGTTCTTCACGACCGACACGGCGGCGGCGCTGCGCGCCGCGGAGATCCACGCGGACATCATCCTGATGGCCAAGAACGGCGTCGAGGGCGTCTACACCGCCGACCCCGCGATCGATCCCGACGCGACGTTCATCCCCGAGATCACCCACATGGAGGCGATCGAGCGCCGGCTCGGGTGATGGACTCCACGGCGCTGGCGCTCTGCATGGACAACGGCATGCCGATCAACGTCTTCAACATGGACGACGAGACCGGCCTCGCGCGGATAATCTCCGGCGTGCGCGTCGGGACCCTGGTGGCCAGCGACGGCACAGGAGACGAGTGATGCCGAGCTGAAAACATCATCGACGAGATGCTCAGGATGCGCGCGAGCGGATGGCAAAGTCCGTGGAGACCGCGCCAGCACGAGTTCTCCACGGTGCGCACCGGACGGGCCAGCCCGTCGCTGCTGGACCGCATCGTGGTCGACTATTACGGCGCCATGACGCCGCTGACCAGCTCTCGACGATCTCCGCGCCCGAAGCGCGACTGCTGACCGTTCAGCCCTACGACAAGTCTTCGATCAAGGCGATCGAGAAAGCGATCAGCGAGTCGGACGTCGGCCTGACGCCCTCCAACGACGGCAACGTCGTGCGCCTGGTCGGTCCCGGAGCTCACCGAAGAGCGCCGCCGCGAGCTCGTCAAGGTGGTGCGCGGGCTCGCCGAGGAGGGCCGCATCTCGATCCGCAACGTGCGCCGAGACATGATGCAGCGACCTGCGCGAGCTGAAGGACGAGGGCGAAGCCTCCTCGGACGACGAGCACCGCGCCGAGGTCGAGCTGCAGAAGCTCACGGATGGGCGGATCGCCGACCTCGAGGTCGCGCTGAAGGCCAAGGAAGAGGAGATCCTGGCGGTCTGATGGCCGTCGGCGACGCACGCGGGGCCGACGGCCGATGTGCCGGCTCCGCCGGGGCGAGCGCGCTACGTCGCGATCATCACCGACGGAAACGGCCGCTGGGCGCGATCCCGGGGGCTGGCGGTCAACGCGGCCACGAGGCGGGGGCGGACACCGTCAAGGCGCGGCTGCGTGATGCTGCCGAGCTGGGCATGCGAGGAGCTCACGGTCTACTCGTTCTCGACCGAGAACTGGTCGCGGCCGAGAGCGGAGGTCGCCGGGCTGATGCGGATGTTCGCATCGCGGATCGCAGGCGAAACCCCCGAGCTGCACCGCGAAGGTGTGCGGATGCGCTTCATCGGCCGCCGCGAGGGCGTCTCGCGGCGGCTCTCGGAGCGATGGACTGGCGCGGAACGGATGACCGCCGAGAACGACGCGGATCACGCTGTACGTCGCGTTCAACTACGGCGGGCGCGCAGAGATCCTCGACGCGGCCCGCACGCTTCGAGGGCGGCGGCGAGGAGGCACTTCGTGCGCTGCTCTACGCACCCGAGATGCACGACCCGGACCTGATCATCCGCACCAGCGGCGAGCGGCGCCTGTCGAACTTCCTGCTGTGGCAGTCGGCCTACTCGGAGCTCGTCTTCCGCGATGAGCTCTGGCCGGACTTCACGCGCGCGAGCCTCGAGGAGTGCCTGGATGAGTACGCAGCGCGCCGACGGCGTTTCGGCGGGCGCTGAGGAGCAGCTCGATGGCGAGCCGTCCGCAGACACCTGGCGGGGCACGGGCCGCTCGCGCGCCGGGGGCGCAAGCCGCGGCCCGCGCCGGCGCGGACGCGACCCGCGCGGCGGCTCGGACCTGACGGCACGGATCCTCGTCGCGATCCCCCGGCGAGCCGTGGCGCTGGCGCTCGTGATCGACGGGGGGCGGTGCTCGCCGTCGGCCTGCTTCGTCGTCGGCGGGGCTGTGCCTGCACGAGCTCTTCGCGATGTACGAGCGGGCCCGGCCGGTGCGCCTGGCGGCCTGATCGCGCTCGCGGCGCTGCTGCCGCGGCGCTCGGCGGGAGGGCCAGTACAGGTTCTGCTGTGGCCGTGATTGCATGCCGCTGCTGTTCGCGCTGACCTGCTGCAGGCGCGCCCGTCGATGGCGTCGTTCGCGATCACGCTCGCTGGGCATCTTCTGGATCGGGCTTCGCGCCTCGCCCACGCGGTGATGCTCCGCGGCCTGCCGCACGGTGAGGGCGTCGTGATCGACGTCGCCGTCGGTACCTTCCTCGGTGACACCGGCGCGTACCTCGGCGGGCGGACCTTCGGCACGCCGGCCACTGGCCCCGACGATCTCGCCCGGCAAGACCGTCGAGGGCCTGGTGATCGGCATGGCTGTGCGACCGTCGCCGTGGTGTGGCTCGCGGGCCGCTACCAGGAATGGCTGCCCGGCACCCATGCGCTGGTGCTCGGGCTCGGCGATCGCCATGGTCGCGCCGATCGGGGACCTGTTCGAGTCCTACGTCAAGCGTGAGGCCGGCAGCAAGGACTCCGGCGGGGTGTTCGGTGCCCACGGCGGCGCGCTGGACCGCCTCGACGCCGTGCTGTTCGCCGCCGTCGCGGGCTATTGCATCTGGCTGGCCTACGTGCACTGAGCTTCGGGCACCGCTGGGCGACAAGCGTCCAAGGCGGCGCACTGGCCTAAGCCCTTCCCTACAGTTTGTCGAGTACATGATGGGCGCTAGCTAGCAGGCGGCGTGCAGCGGAAAGGAGACCGGGCGGCTTGAAGCGCAGCTCGAATCGACGGGGCATCATCCTCGTCGCAGTACTCGTGCTCGCACTTGGTGCGTTCGCGACGCTCGCCGGCAGCGCCGGTGCGGTGCTCGTGAAGCTCGACGACGGCCGCACGGTCTCCTACCTTCCGCCGGTGCGCGGCGGAGCGCTGGCGAATCCGTTCGCGCGAAAGGACAGCGAACCCGGCGCCGTCAAAGTCAGCTACCACGGCGGCCCGGTGATGCCGGCGAGCCGCAACTACCTGTTCGTCTGGGCCCCTCACGGCCTCGCGAGCTATCCGGCGGGCTACATCGAAGGGGTCGAACGGTTCTTCACGGACCTCGTGCACGACGCGGGCGGGACCCAGAACGTGGAGTCCGTTGCGGCGCAGTACGGCGACGCGGAAGGCCAGCACGCCGAATACGCGATGAGCTTCGGCGGCACGCTGGTCGATGAAACGGCCTATCCGCGCAACGGCTGTACCGCCGCGGCGAAATGCCTCACCGAGGAACAGCTTTCCGGCGAGCTTCACGCCTATGTCCTGGCGCACGGCCTGTCGACGAACGTGACGAGCGCGTACTTCATCCTCACCCCGCCGAAAGTCGAATCCTGCTTCGAATCGAACTCCCTGGAATGCTCGGCCGGCAGCAAACAGCCCTACTACTGCGCCTTCCACGACGACCTCTCGACCACCGGTGGACCGCTGATCTTCGGGGTCGATCCGTACGCCGTCGGGATCGAAGGCTGCGACACCGGCGAACACCCGAGCGGACTCGCGTCCGAAGGCGAGATCCAGGGCGGGCTCAGCCACGAGCACGCCGAGATGATCACCGACCCGGAGCTCAACGCCTGGTACGGCAACGGCGGCGAGATCGGCGACCTGTGCCGGACCTTCGAACCGGCGAGCGAATTCGGCACGCCGCTCGGCGTCGCTGAAGACGGCGCGCCCTACAACCAGCTGATCAACGGGCACCCCTACTACTACCAGCAGGAGTGGAGCAACGAAATCGGCGGCTGCGCGCAGCGACGTTCGGCGGCCGGCCCGCAGGTCAGTTCGCTCTCACCGCGCTCGGGCGCGGCGATCGGCGGCAACACCGTACTGATCAACGGCAGCTCGTTCACGGGCGTGAGCGAAGTCCGTTTCGGGAACGTCGCGGCGACCAAGTTCAAGGTTCTCAGCGCGACGACGATCGAAGTGCGCGTGCCCCCGGGCACCACCGGCAGCGCCGCCGTGACGGTCGTCGCGGAAGCCGGCTCCAGCGCACCCTCCAGCAGCGCGACCTACAAGTACGGGGCGCCGACGATTACGGGTGTCTCGCCTGCCAGCGGCGCGCTGGTCGGCGGCGGCGCCGCGACGCTGTCGGGAAGCGGCTTCGCGCTCGGCGCGGCGACGACCGTGCACTTCGGCAAAGCGGCCGCATCTAGCGTCAGCTGCGCGAGCACGATCAGCTGCACCGTCACCGTCCCCGCGGCCAAGGCCTCCGGGACCGTCGACGTGCGGGCCACGGTGTCCGGGAAGTCCAGCGCCCGCGTGCGCCCCGCGGACAGCTACACGTACAACTAGTCGAGCGCGCCTATCATCCGCGCGTGCACAGCGCGCAGACCGGCGAGCGACGCCGTCTACTGATCCTCGGGGCGACAGGCTCGATCGGACGCCAGGCGCTCGAGCTGTGCCGCGCAGCGGCGAGTACGAGATCGTCGGGCTCTCGGCAGAGCACTCCTGGGAGCCGCTTGTCGCGGCGGCGCGCGAGCATGGGGTGAGCACGATCGCGCTGGCCGACGGTGCGAGTGCCGCGCGCGCCGCACTTGCCTGGACAGGGGGAGGTGCTCGGCGGCCCGGAAGGGCTCGTGCGCCTGGTCCTCGAGAGCGAACCCGAACTGGTGCTCAACGCCCTCGTCGGCTCGGCTGGCCTTGCGCCGACCGTCGCGACGCTCGGCGAGGGAATCGACCTGGCGCTCGCGAACAAGGAGTCGCTCGTCGTCGGCGGCGAGCTGGTGACCGCGCTCTCGCAGGCGACCGGGGCGCGGATCCTGCCGGTCGACTCTGAGCATGCGGCGCTCCATCAGCTGATCGCGGGGCTGCCCGCCGGCACGCTCGAGCGTCTGACGATCACCGCCTCCGGAGGGCCCTTCCGCGGCATGAGCCGCGCCGAGCTCGC
This sequence comes from uncultured Solirubrobacteraceae bacterium, assembly GCA_963699425.1. Taxonomy (GTDB): domain Bacteria; phylum Actinomycetota; class Thermoleophilia; order Solirubrobacterales; family Solirubrobacteraceae; genus Palsa-744. Next base: position 333,979 of record CAVOTS010000003.1, read on the forward strand.
GGAGGTGTCGGTCGAGCAGGCCCTCGCGCACCCGACATGGGCGATGGGCGGCAAGATCACGATCGACTCGGCGACGCTGATGAACAAGGGCCTGGAGGTGATGGAGGCGCACCACCTGTTCGGCGTGCCCTACGAGCGCATCGACGTCGTCGTGCATCCACAGTCGACGATCCACGGTGTGGTCGACGCTCGCCGACGGCGCGATGCTCGCCCACCTCGGGCCGCCGGACATGCGGATCGCGATCGGCTACGCCCTGCGCGGCGGCGAAAGCGGCGAGACCGCGGGTGCGGGCCGCTGGACCTCGCCACGCTCGGATCGCTCAGCTTCGAACCGGTCGACGAGGCGACGTTCCCCTGTCTGGCGCTGGCCCGTAGGCGGCGGGTGCGGGGGGCACGGCGCCGTGCATCCTGAACGCGGCGAACGAGATTGCGGTCCATGCCTTCCTCGCGGGCCGGATCCCGTTCCTGGCGATTGCCGACGTGATCGCGGCGACGCTCGAAAGCTGCCCCGCGACGGTGGTCGAGTCCTTCGAGTCGCTCTACGCGCCGACGCGCGCGCGCGCGAGCTCGCGGGGGCGCTTCTCGTCGCGCTGCTTGGCGAGCCGCAGCGCCACGAAGCGTGCAGCCGGCCCGCACGCGCCGGCGGGCGCGCGGGCCCTGCCAAAATGGGCGCGTGAGCTGGATCTGGACGATCTTCGCCGTGGTGATGCTGTGCTGCTGCACGAGCTCGGCCACTTCGTGGCCGCCAAGCGGCTGGGAATGCGCGTCGAGCGCTTTTCGGTGTTCTTCCCGCCGCTGCTGCTGCGCCGGAAAGTCGGCGAGACCGAGTACGCAGTCGGTGCGATCCCCGCGGGCGGCTACGTGAAGATCACCGGCATGTCGCCCGACGAATGTGCCGCGCTGCCGCCGGAGCTCGCGGCCCGTGCGTACTACAACCAGCCGCCGTGGAAGCGGATCGTCGTGATTCTCGCCGGGCCGGGCGTGAACATCCTGATCGCCTTCCTGCTCTTCTGGATAGTGCTCTACAGCGGCAGCCTCGACGGTGCCTCGGCCCTGCAGAACGCGACCCCGGGCTGACCACGATCGCGCGTTCCGAGACGGTTGTCAGCGAGCTCGTGGCGGGCGAGCCGGCCGCGGCGGTGCTGAAGACCGGCGACCGGATCGTGGCGATCAACGGCAAGCCCGCCAATGCGGCGGCCGCCGTCACCGCAATCCGCGCAACGCACTGCGCCGGACCCGAGCACGACGGGTGCGTCGCCACGACGCCGGTCAGCGTCGGCGTAAAGGGGCCGGGAGGCGCCCGGACAGTCGAGATCTACCCGCGCTACGTCGCGAAGGCCAAACGAATGATGATCGGCGTCGGCTTCGGACTGCTGCCGACGCAGGCCAAGCAGTTCGGCGTCCTCGGTGCGGGCGTGGCGGCGGTCGGCGAGATGTGGCACATCACCGTGGCTTCGATCGGCGGCCTCGGGGAAGCCCTGACGAGCGCGAAGGCCCGTAGCCACGTCAGCAGCATCATCGGCATCACGACCGAGACCCAGGAAGCGGTCGCGGCCGGCCTCGGCTACGCACTTGTGCTGATCGGTTTCATCTCGCTGGTCCTCGGCGTGCTGAACCTGCTGCCGTTCCTGCCGCTCGACGGGGGGCACGTGCTGTGGGCTCTCGCCGAGAAGGTGCGCGGCAAGCGGGTTTCGCTGGCGGCGATGTACCGCTTCAGCTCGGTCGGCATCGTGCTGCTGTTGTTCCTCGTGGTCAACGGCGTCGCGAACGACATCGGCCGCCTGACGGGGTAGCCGTCATAGAATTGCCGTCAAGTGGCCTCCAAGAACCAGATAACGGTCGGCGGCGTGCCGATCGGCGGCGGGGCCCCGGTCGTCGTGCAGACGATGACGAAGACCGAGACGGCGAACCTGCAGGCGACGATGGACCAGATCCATCGCGTCGCCGAGGCCGGGGCGGAGCTGGTCCGCGTCGCCGTGCCGCGCGAGGACGACGTCGTGGCGCTGCGCACGATCGTCGAGCAGTCCCCGATCCCGGTGATCGCCGACATCCACTTCAACCACACGCTCGCGCTGAAGGCGATCGAAGCGGGCGCCGCCTGCGTGCGCCTGAACCCCGGCAACATCGGCGGCCCGGACAAGGTCGCCGAGGTCGTCGAGCTGGCCAAGCGCTACGGCACGCCGATGCGCATCGGCGTCAACTCCGGCTCGCTGCCAAAGCATCTGCGCGAGCTGGAGTACAGCGACCCCGTCGAGGCGCTCGTCACCGCGGCGGTCGAGGCGGTCGAACTGATGGAGCGCCTTGAGTTCACGAACTTCAAGGTCTCGATGAAGTCGACCTCGGTGCCCGAACACGATCGCCTCCAACCGGCTGCTCGCCGAGCGGATCCCCTATCCGCTGCACCTCGGCGTGACCGAGGCGGGCACCAAGTGGTCGGGGTCGCTGAAGTCCGCCGTCGGCCTCGGCACGCTGCTCGCCGACGGCATCGGCGACACGATCCGGATCTCGCTCTCGACCTTCCACGCCGAGGAGGAGGTCAAGGTCGCCTGGGAGATCCTGCAGGCGCTGAAGCTGCGTAGCGCGGGCCCGAGCCTGATCGCATGCCCGACCTGCGGGCGCCTGCAGTTCGACATGGACTCCGTCGTCGCCGAGGTCGAGCGCCGGCTGGAGGCCTACGACGATCCGATCGAGGTCTCGATCCTCGGTTGCGCCGTGAACGGCATCGGCGAGGCGCGCCATGCCGACTTCGGGATCACCGGCGCGAAGAACATGGGGATGATCTACTCGAAGGGTGAGCCGCTCAAGAAGGTCGCGACCGAGCAGCTCGTCGATGAGCTCTTCAAGGAGATCGACCGTTATTACGCCGCCGGCAAGACCGTCCAGCGCGACGAGCGCATGGCGGCGGAGGCGCGGGCCTGGCTCGCCGACAACGAAGACGCCGACGGCGATGACACCCGAGCGCCTCGCGGCGCTCGAGGCAGCGGCCGCCGAGGCCGAGGCGCAGGCCGGTGCGGTCCTCGAGGGGATGCTCGAGCCGCAGGCGGCGCCCGTCGTCAGCGAAGATGCCTCGCCGGTCGCCGGGCGCCGCTTCACGCGCAGTTCCTGAAACTCAGGCGGCCGCGAGGCGCTGCGCGACGACGTCCCAGTCGACCACGTTCCACCAGGCGTCGATGTAGTCGGGACGGCGGTTCTGGTACTTGAGGTAGTAGGCGTGCTCCCAGACGTCGACGCCGACCAGCGGCACCTGGCCGCTGGAGAGAGGGCTGTCCTGATTGGCGGTGCCGACCACTGCGAGGCCGATCCGGTCCCGTCACCAGCCATGACCAGCCGGAGCCGAACTGGTTCACGCCGGTCTCCTTGATCTTCGCCTGCAGGTCGGCGAACGAGCCGAACTTCGCGTTGATCGCCTCGGCGAGCTCGCCCGTCGGCTCACCGCCGCCGTTGGGGCTCATCGACTCCCAGAAGAGGGTGTGGTTGTGGTGTCCGCCGGCGTTGTTTTTCACTGCCTTGCGCTTGTCCTCGGGGACCTGTGAGAGGTCGCGCAGGATGTCCTCGACGGCCGCGTCGGCGAGGGCGGTTCCCTCGAGCGCCGCATTGGCCTTGTCGACGTAGGCCTGATGGTGCTTGTCGTGGTGGATCTCCATCGTCTGCGCGTCGATGTGCGGTTCGAGCGCGTCGAACGCGTAGGACAGAGGCGGTACGGAAAAGGCCATCGTGCGCTCCTTGTTCGTGGTCCGGTCGGTTGCAAGCGGTTCTAGCAGGACACCGGCGCAGCGTGCATGACGCGCGGTGAGGTTTGTGGGAAGTTTGCACTGTGCTTGACCCGCAGGAAATAACGATCAGGTCCCCGATACCCGAAGATGGCCATCTATTCACCGCGGCGATGCGCGAGAGCACCGCACTTCACGACGGTTGGATCGCTCCGGCGACGAGCGCCCCGGCCTTCACCGTCTGGCTTGGCCGCTGCGAGGATGGCCGCTGCGTGCACCGCCTGGTGCTCGCCGGTACAGAGATCGCCGGTTTCGTGACGCTGAGCGAGGTCGTCCGCGGGTCCTTCCAGAACGCGTTCATCTCTTACGGCGCCGTCCAGCGGTACGCCGGCCGAGGAATCATGACGGCGGGAATGCGCCTGGTCCTGAACGAGGCCTTCGGCCCGCTCGCGCTGCATCGCGTGGAAGCAAACATTCAGCCCGGCAACCGGCCCTCGGCCGCACTGGTGCGCAGGTTGGGGTTCGTCCTGGAGGGTTTCTCGGAGCGCTATCTGCAGGTCGCGGGCCAGTGGCGCGACCACGAGCGCTGGGCCCTGTGCGTCGAGCAGTGGCCGACCGTCGAGGACGGGCGCCCGGGCGGATACGCTGCCGACCGATGACTCGAATCTCGAGCTACCTGCTGCCGACCGAGCGCGAGGCGCCGGCCGACGCCGAGGCGCTTTCGCACAAGCTGATGGTCCGCGCCGGCCTGGTGCGCCAGATGGGCGCCGGGATGTGGACCTGGCTGCCGGCCGGCTGGCGCGTTCACCAGAAGGTCGTCGGGATCATTCGCGACGAGATGAACGCGATCGGCGCGAACGAGATGCTGATGCCCGTACTGCAACCCGCCGACGCCTGGCGCAAGACCGGCCGCTACGACATCGAGGAGCTCTTCAAGGTCACCGATCGCAAGGGCTCGGACCTCGTGCTGGCGATGACGCACGAGGAGGCGGTGACGTTCCACGTCGCCCAGCTCGTGCGCTCCTGGCGCGACCTGCCGCTGATCCTCTACCACTTCCAGGTCAAGGAGCGCGACGAGCCGCGCCCGCGCGCAGGGGTGCTGCGCACGCGGGAGTTCGTGATGAAGGACTCCTACAGCTTTGATCGCGACGCCGCGGGGATGGAGGAGCGCTATGCGCTGCACGTCGGCGCCTACGAGCGGATCATGGACCGGACGGGCCTTCGCTGGTACCAGGTTGAGGGGGACGTCGGAATGATGGGGGGAGTCGGCGCCCACGAGTACATGGCGCCCTGTGCGGCCGGTGAGGACGAGGTCGTGCTCGGCGAGGGCTACGCGGCGAATGTCGAGGTCGCCCGCGCGAGCGAGGGCGTCAGCGAGGAGCACGGTGTCTGGACGCGGGCGGGGCAGACGCTGACCGTCGAGCCGGCGATCGAGATCGGCAACATCTTCAAGCTGGGGACGCTCTACTCCGAGGCGCTCGGCGCCTTCTACGCCGATGAGCAGGGCAAGGAGCAGCCGATCTGGATGGCCTCCTACGGTCTCGGCCCGGCGCGCATCGTCGCGGCCGCCGTCGAGCAGTTCGGCGACGAGTACGGGATCGCGTGGCCGCGGGCAATCGCCCCCTTCGGTGTCGAGCTCGTCGCGCTCGGCCGCGCCGGAACGCCCGAGCGCGAGGCCGCCGACCGGCTCTACGAGACGCTGCTGGCCGGCGGGGTCGAGGTCCTCTACGACGACCGTGACATCGGTCCCGGCGAGAAGTTCGCCGACGCCGAGCTGCTCGGCGCGCCGCTGCGCCTGACAGTCGGCCGGCGCTCGCTGGAGTCCGGCAGCGCCGAGGTGCAGATCAGGCGGGGGCGGATCGAGGCCGCGGGCGTGCCGCTGGGCGCCTCGCCCGACGCGCAGCTGCGGGCCGTCGACGAGCTGTGGCGGAGCCTTCCGTAAAGGGCACCGGACGCCGGCCGCTGACCGCGCGCCGGCTCTTTGGCCTCGACCGCTCGGGGCCGGCGCCGGCGCAGACGGCCGCCGGCCAGCCACTTCGGCCGTGGACCGTTCCCAATGCGATCGGCTTCCTGCGGCTCGCCCTGATCCCGGTCTTCCTAGTCGTGGCATTCGACACCCCGGGGGCGTCGGGGCGGCGCCGGCGATCCTCTTCGGGGTAATCGGGTGGGGCGACTACGCCGACGGGATCGCGGCGCGGCTGACGGGGCAGTATTCGCGCCTCGGGGCGCTGATGGATCCCGTCACCGACCGCCTGCTGCTGATCAGCGGCGTGGTTGTCACGTGGCACTTCGCGCTGCTGCCCCACTGGGCGCTCGCGGTCCTCGCCGCGCGCGAAGTCGCGATGCTGATCTTCGGCCGGTTTGCGGTCTCGCGGGGCGTCCCGGTGCTCATCAACTGGCCCGGGAGACTGGCCGTTGCCCCGCTCGCGGGATCGATCTTCTTTGCGCTCGTCGGGCTCGGGACGGTGGCGGAGATCCTGCTCTACGCCGGCCTGGCGCTGGCGCTCTGGGCGAGCGTGCTCTACGCGCGTTTCGCGGTCGGCTACCTGAACGGTCGTCGATAGGCCGTCCAGACTCTCTAGCTCAGCTTGAGCCTGTGGTCTATACTCCGCGTGCAGTGAAGGCCGGTCTGGGGACCCGTTCCGGCGCAAACGGCTAGGAGAGGAGGCCCGGCGATGGATGAGACCTTCCCGGATCTCGGCGCGCTGTCGGACGCGGAACTGAAAGACCTGATCCGCCAGCTGACCGAAGAGGAGACCGAGATCTCCTACCGGCGCCGGATCCTGCACGGCAAGATCGACATCCTGCGCGCGGAGCTCGTCAATCGCCTGCGCCGCCAGCACGACGAGGGCGAGATCGCGATCACCGGTGAGGACGTCCAGAAACTCACGGACATCCTCGCGCACCGACAGCCGACCGAGGACGCGTAGCGCGAGACGCGCTACGCGCAGCCAGGACAGGGGAAGCTGTGGCACTGCACTGCACGGAGTGCGGCTTCGTGAACGCCGAGTCGGCGAACTACTGCCAGCGCTGCGGGGCGCTGCTGCCCCGCGAGGACGGGACCGGCGATCCGATAACCGCGACCTACCAACTCGGCGATGAGGGTGAGCTGATCCCCGAGGAGCACGGGCCTTCGGCAAGCGGCCCCGCGCTGGTCATCTATGCCGGCGGCGGGCGCGCCGGCGAGTCGTTCCCGGTCACCGGCGAGCGCACGACGATCGGCCGGCGCGAGACGTCGGACATCTTCCTCGACGACGTGACCGTCTCGCGCGACCACGCGATACTCAGCGCGCGCGGCGGCGAGTGGTTCCTCGACGACGGCGGCTCGCTCAACGGCACGTACGTGAACCGCGAGCGGATCGACTCCGTGCCGCCTGACCCACGGCGACGAGGTCCAGATCGGCAAGTACCGGATGACCTTCTACGAGCGATGAGCACGAGCGTCCCGACACCCGACCGCGCCTCCGACGAGCGAGACACCACGCCGCTCGGCGACGATCGGCGCGGTCTGCAAGCAGCTTTCGCCGGAGTTCCCGGACATCTCGATCTCGAAGATCCGCTACCTCGAGGACCAGAAGCTGCTCACGCCGCGTCGCACACCCGGTGGCTACCGGCTGTACTCGCAGAGCGACATCGACCGGCTGCGCACGATCCTGCGAATGCAGCGCGACGAGTTCCTGCCGCTGCGCGTGATCCGCCAGGAGCTCGCCGCGGGCCGCGCGAACGAGCCGGCCGGCACGATCAGCCGCGAGGCCGCCCGGCCGCGCCGCAAGACGGTTTCCGTCAGCGACGCCAGCGGCGCACTCTATTCGCTCGACGCCGTGATCGAAGAAACCGGGGCCGACAGCGAGCTCGTGCGTGAACTGGAGGAGTACGGCGTCGTCAAGGGCGAGGTGCGCGCCGGCGTGCGCTATTTCGACGACACTGAGCGCGAGATCATCGCCGCGGTCGCCGAACTCGCGCAGTACGGAGTCGGCGGGCGCAACCTGCGCGTCTTTCGCTCTTCCGCGGACCGCGAGGCGAGTCTCTTGCAGCAGATCCTCGCTCCGGCGCTGCGCTCGCGCAACCCCCAGCGGCGCAAGGAGGCGGTCGAAGCGCTTGAGAACCTCGCGGCCGTCGCGACCCATCTCAAGCATCTGCTGCTGATCAGGGACCTGCGCAAGATCGTCCGCTGATGGACGCGGGACGGCTGCGGGCGTTGGTCCGCGATGTGCCGGATTTCCCGCGTCAGGGGATCCTGTTCCGTGACATCAGCCCGCTGCTCGCCGATCCGCAGGCGCTGCGCGAGGCCGTCGCCGCCCTGGCGCAGCTCAGCCGGCCGCTCGCGGTCGACGTGGTGATCGCCGCCGAGGCGCGCGGCTTCCTGCTCGGGCCCGCCCTCGCGCTCGAGCTCGGCGCGGGCTTCGCGCTGGCCCGCAAGCCCGGCCGACTGCCGCGCGAGACGGTCAGCGCGACGTACGCGCTCGAGTACGGCGACGACGCGCTCGAGCTGCACACCGACGCGATTCGCCCGGGGACACGGGTGCTGGTTCACGACGATCTCCTCGCAACCGGCGGCACGGCCGGAGCGCTCTGTGCGCTCACCGAGCGGGTCGGCGCGACGGTCGTCGGCTGCGCGTTCATCATTGAGCTTGCCGGACTCGGCGGTCGCGCGTCACTCGCCGGCTACGACGTCCGGGCGCTGATGCGCTATGACGACTGACCGTGCCGACAACGCGAGAGCACAAGCAGATCGATGCCGGCGCGCGTGAGGTCTGGGCGCTCGTCAGCGACCCCTACCGGATGCCCGAATGGTGGCCGCGCGTCGAGCGTGTGGAGGGGGTCGCGGAAGGCGAGTTCACGCAGATCATGCGCTCGAGCCACGGCCGGATCGTGCGCGGCGACTACCGGATCCTCGTCCGCGACGAAGCGACGATGAGGCTGGAGATCGAACAGCTCGTGCAGGGCACGCCGTTCGAGAGCGTGATCGCGCACTCGACCGCGACGATCACCGTCGACGGCGACGGTGAGCGCTGCGAGGTGCAGGTCGAGCTGGAGCAGCTGCCCGCCTCGGGGCTCGCCCGGATCGGGTCGTTCTTCATCTCCCGGGCCGCCCGCTCGACAGCGCGTGAAGCACTCGACTCGCTGGGGAGCACCTTGGTTGAGCCTGCCCGCATGCGCTGGTGGGGCTGGGGCGACCGCGAGCACGTCGATGGCCTGACGCCAGGGGCGCTCGCGATGCTCCGCGAGCGCGTTGGCATCTCGACCGACCCGCACCCGCCTGTGACCCTCGCCTCCGTCGATCTCGCGCCAAGCCGCCTGGGGGAGAGTGACCTTGCCCGCCTGCGGGCCCTGCTCGGTGCCGGCAGCGTGCGGACGGAGCTGCCCGAACGGCTCCTGCACAGCGCCGGCAAGGGCTATCCGGATCTCCTGCGGGCGCGCGCGGGCAGGCCGGCCGCCGCGCCCGACGCGGTCGTCTACCCGCGCGACCGCGAGCGCCTGGCGGCGTTGCTCGACCACTGCGTGGAGCGCTCGATCGCGGTCGTGCCGTTCGGCGGCGGGACAAGCGTTGTCGGTGGGGTCAGCCCGCAGGCGCGGGCTCACCGTGCTGTCCTGAGCCTCGACACCGCGGCGCTCGACGCGGTGCTCGGCCTGGACCGCGCCGCCCAGACCGTTCGCGTCCAGGGCGGGATCCGCGCGGCGAGCCTCGAGCGCCGGCTCGCCGAGGAGGGCTTCACGCTCGGCCACTTTCCACAGTCCTTCGAGTTCGTCTCGATCGGCGGCTGCATTGCCACGCGCTCGGCAGGCCAGGCATCGACCGGCTACGGCTCGATCGCGGAGATGATCGATGGCGTGACGCTCGTCGCGCCCGCGGGCACGGTCGCGACGCTCGCCGTCCCGCACACCGCCGCCGGCCCGGATCTGCGTCAACTGATTGCCGGTTCGGAGGGCACCCTCGGGGTGGTCGAGGAGGCGACGCTGCGCGTGCGCCGCGCCCCGGAGCGGCTGGCCTACGAGGGTTACGCGTTCGCCGACTTCGCATCCGGGTTCGAAGCGCTGCGCGAGCTAGCCCAGCAGCGCGCGCTGCCCGACGTCGTGCGGCTCTCGGACGAGAGCGAGAGCGAGGTCCAGCTCGCGCTGGCCGAGGGGCGGCCGGCGAGACTCCTCGGCGGCTACCTGCGCGCACGGGGGCGCGGCTGCGTAGTGATAATCGGCACCGAGGGCGACGATCGGGCGGTCCGCTCACGCGCCGGGCACACCAAACGGGTGCTGCGGCAGGCCGGTGCGGCGCCGCTTGGCAGCGGCCCCGGGAAGGCGTGGCTGCACGGCCGCTTCGCCGCGCCGTACCTGCGCGACGAACTGCTGACGCTCGGCGTGATGGTCGAGACGATGGAGACCGCCACCGTCTGGAGCAACGTCGAAGCGCTGCACCGCGAGGTCGCCGCCGCCGTCCATGACGCACTCGAGGCGCAGCACACCCCGGGCATCGTGATGTGTCACGTCTCACACGTCTACGAGACGGGCTGCTCGCTCTACTTCACTGTGATCGCGCGCCAGGACGAGGGGCGCGAGATCGAGCAGTGGCGGTCGGTCAAGCGCGCGTCACTGGACGCGATTTCCGCGGCCGGCGGCACCGTAACCCACCACCACGCTGTCGGCGAGGACCACCGCGAGTGGTACTCCCACGAGGTCTCACCGGCCGGCCTGCGTGCGCTGGCGGCGCTTCGCACGCAGCTCGACCCCACGGGGATCATGAACCCCGGCAAGCTGCTCGCCGGCTAGCGCGCGTACTGGATCTTGCCCTTGAGGATCGTTTCGCCCGGCGTGGTGGGCACGCTGCTCGTCTGCGTCTCGCGCGTCAGCAGAACTTCGTTGTAGGCGGCGGCGTTCGTCGGCAGCAGTGCTCCGCCCACGATCCTGCCGTTGCTGCCGACGGAGGGAGCACGGTTGAGCGGTCGCGACTTGCCCGCGCCATTGCTCAGCCATAGCGCGTAATAGAAGTTGCTGGTCGGCTCGAGACCGACCGCGGCGATGTAGTAGGCGAGCTTCGATCCGCCCTTGAGTACCTCGAAGAGGCCTGCCGAGCGGGCACCACTGGGCGATGCGAGGATCGCGTGGCCGATGATTTTCGGCTCGCTGCGGTTCGCCGTGCTCGACGTTTTGCTCGATTTGCCGAGCACCACGGCGAGCACGATCGCAACGATCACGACCGCGGCCACGAGGGTCAGCGCGAGCAGCCTGCGCCGGCGCGCTCCCTTCGCCGGCGCTGCGTCGGCGGAGCGCCCGGCGACGGCGCCCGCGGGCGCCGCGGTGGTGGCCGGAACGCCGGCGTCGGCGCCCGTCGCAGCGGCCGGCGCGGCGCCCGCGCGCGGCTCGTTGTCGCCGGCGAGCTCGTGCGAGAGGGCGTGGGCCCAGGCGCTCGCCGGCGCCGAGCTCTCGATCAGGCGGCGCGTTTCATCCTGCTCCTGACCGTCCTGCTGGCCGAGCATGTAGTCGCCGATCTGTTCGCGCTCGGCCCCGGGCAGGTCCCGCGCCTGGGCGGGGGCGAGCATCGCGAGCGCGAGCTGGGCGCGGTCGCGCACCACCGAGCGGGATGCGCCGAGCGCCGCGGCCGCCGACTCGTAGGTCAGGCCGCGGTCGACCAACAGCGCAATCACGGTGCGCTGGTCCTCGGGTAGCTGCTGTTGCGCGCTCATCGGCTAGGGGCCCGCGTGACGGGCTCGGCCTAGGCTATCGTGGCGCCTCGATGGCCTCGCCGCTTGAGACGATCGAGCAGTACGCATCGGGTTTCGACGCGCTCTTCGGTCTCGAAGTGCTCGACACCGAGGGGGAGCACGTCAGCGCTCGCGTGAAGGTCAGGCCAGAGGTCTGTCAGCCATACGGATTGGTCCACGGCGGCGTGTACGCGTCAATCGCCGAGTCGCTGGCGTCGATCGGCACGGCGCTCTCGGTTTTCGACCAAGGCAAGCTCGCGGTCGGCCTCTCGAACGCGACGAGCTTCCTGCGGCCGATCACCGAGGGCCACATCAACGCGACCGCGGTACCGGTCCATCGTGGCCGCTCGACCTGGGTCTGGGACGTCGAATGCTCCGACGACCAGGGCCGGCGCTGCGCGCTGACGCGGATGACTATCGCCGTGCGCGACGCCCGCTAGGGTGCGCGCGGCGCGGCGTGACCGGAGCCAGCGGCGGGATCTGCCCCTTGACCGGAACGTTCGCGTAGCCGGTATCCGGCAGCGGCGCCGGCAGATCCTCGCCGAACGCTGAGGCCTCGCCGAGCGGTACGGCGGCGGCCGCTGCGCTGCGCACAAGGCCGGGGTTGTCGGCGTAGATGTCGAGCACGACGTTCCCCGTCGGAATGATCAGCGTCCGCCCGCCGCTCATCTCGCGGGCCTTGACGCCGCGGACTTCCACTTCACGCAATGGCCCGGCACCGCCCGGAGTGAAGCTGTTGTTCGGCGAGGTGACGATCCGCAGCGGTGAGACGCACGCGCCCTGGCCACCTTCGAGGCAGTCTCCGTAGTCGATCGTGATCGCGCCCCCCGGGTCGCGCGTGACTTCCCGGATGCTCATCGAGCTCAGCTGCGACCCGGCCCAGTAGACGGGGAAGGGGGAGACCATCACGGCCTCGAGCGACGAGCGGCCTGCGGGAACGGACTGCACCGTGTTGCCGCAACCGACGGCGCCGAGCGTGGCGAGCGCCATCGCGGCGAGAACTGCTCTGAACATCGTCGGCAGCCTAGCCGCGGTAGCCGTTGGTGATCGGCATTCGGCGGTCGCGACCGAATGCGCGCGGTGTGATCTTCACACCCGGCGGAGCCTGGCGCCGCTTGTACTCGGCCAGGTCGACGAGCCGCACTGTGCGGCGCACAGCATCGGCGTCGAGGCCGGCGGCGATCAGCTGCTCGGCGCTGAGGTTCTGCTCGACGTACCCCTCGAGGATCCGGTCGAGCAGCTCATATGGCGGCAGTGAATCCTCGTCGCGCTGGTCCGGGCGCAGCTCGGCGGACGGCGGGCGCTCGATGATCGACGGCGGGATAGGCGCCGGCACGCCGCCCACGACGTCCGCTGCCTGCCGGGTGTTACGCCACTCGCTGAGCTGGAAGACAAGCATCTTCGGGACGTCCTTGATCACCGCGAAGCCGCCTGCGAGGTCGCCGTAGAGAGTCGAGTAGCCAACCGACATCTCGGACTTGTTGCCGGTCGTGAGCACGAGCCAGCCGAACTTGTTCGAGAGCGCCATCAGCAGGTTCCCGCGGATCCGGGCCTGGAGGTTCTCCTCGGTGATGTCGGCGTCGCGGCCGACGAACTCGTCCGCGAGCGTCGCGGTGTAGGCGCCCATCACGGGCTCGATGTGCAGCTCGTGCAGCCCCGCGCCGAGCGCCGCGGCCAGCGCGCGGGCGTCGTCCTGCGTCGCACTGGAGCTGAACGGCGAGGGCATCACCGCAACGTTCACGCGCTCGGGGCCGAGGGCGTCGACCGCGAGCGTCGCGACGAGCGCCGAGTCGATTCCCCCGGACAGTCCGAGCACGGTCGCCTGAAAGCCGTTCTTTTCGACGTAGTCATGCAGTCCCAGGCGCAGCGCGCCGTAGACCTCTGCCGCGGGTGGCTCGAGAAGCGGTGCGATCCGTCGCGCTTGGCTCGCGCCACGAGCCACCGGGGTCGCGCCGAGCGGCGGCGCGATCTCGACGTCGGCGTCGGCCCGGACGGGCTTGTCGGCCGACTCGGTGATCTCGCACAGCAGCAGCTCCGGCTCGAACTGCGCGGCCCGGGCGACAACGGTCCCGGCTGGATCGATGACGCACGAATGGCCGTCGAAGACGAGCTCGTCCTGGCCCCCGACAAGTGCGCAGAACGCAATGTAGGCGCCGGTTTCGATCGCCCGCGCAGCGAGCATCGCCTCGCGCTCGGCGCCCTTGCCGGCGTGGTACGGCGAGGCTGAGATGTTCGTGATCAGCCACGCGCCGGCATGTGCCTCGCTCTCGCTGGGCGCGCCCGGCACCCAGATGTCCTCGCAGACCGTCAGGCCGATACGGCCCCATGGCCCGTCGAGCACGGTGCCGCGCGGACCCGCGGTGAAGTAGCGCTGCTCGTCGAAGACGCCGTAGTTGGGGAGCAGGTTCTTGCGGTAGATGGCGTGCACCGCTCCGCCTGACAGCACGGCCGCGGCGTTGTAGACGGCGTCTTCGGCGAGCGGCAGGCCGACGATGCAGGTGGTTTCGGTGCAGCGGGCGGCGAGGCGCTCGAGCGCCACGCGCGCGTCCTGCAGGAAGTGGGGCTTGAGCAGCAGGTCCTCGGGGGGGTAGCCGGTGATCGCCAGCTCCGGCAGCAGCACGAGATCGGCTCCGGCGCGGGTAGCGCGATCGATGTAGTCGGCGATCAGCTCCGTGTTGCCGGCGATGTCACCGACCGTCGGGTTGATCTGGCAGAGCGCGAGAAGCAGGGGGCCCCCGACGCCGGCTAGGCCGCGCCGGCCGACTTGCGGGTACTGCGGGCGCTCGCCGGTCGCTTGCGCGAAGCGGACTTGCGTTCTTTGGCCGAGGTGACTCCCGCCGCACGCGCCAGCTGGGATACGGCCCAGTCGACGTCGTTACCGAGCGCCTCGAGTTCGGGCAGCGCGTCGTAATCGCCCAGCAGGCCGAAGCCGAGCTGGCCGTTGTAGCTCATCACGGCGATACCGAGGGCCTGGCGCTGCGCGAGCGGCACGACGGGGTAGAGGTTCAGCAGCTCGCGGCCGAGCAGGTACAGCGGCATCTGCGGTCCGGGAACGTTGGTCACGACGATGTTGAAGAACGACTGCCGGGCCTGCAGGCGCGCGGCCTGCGAGAGGATCGTCGGCGGCGCGAACCCGGCGAGCTCGGTCAGCACCTGGGCGCCGACCGCCTGACCGGAGTGCTTGAGCTCGGCCATCGCGGCAGTCACCTCGGAGAGGCATTGCGCGGGGTTTTCGACGCCCACGGGCAGCGGCGCCCACATCGCGGCGACCTGGTTGCCGAGCGCGCCGCGCTGCTCCGGCGCGCGGACCGACACGGGCACCATCGCCTTGAGCACGAGGCCGTCGGTGTCGTGCCCTTCGCGGCGCAGGTAGCGCCCGAGGGCGAGGGCGACCGACGTCAGGACCGCGTCGTTGAGCGTGCCGCCGAGCGAGTCCTTGACGGCCTTGAATGTCGCGAGCTCCTCGTTGACGAAGGTGTAGCGGCGGTGGGGGCCGATTTCGACGTTGAACGGGCTCGGCGGCGCCGCCGAGTTGATCCCCGCCATCGCCGTCGAGGTCAAGCCCTGGACGCCACGGTGGACCTGCGTCAGTGCCTGGCGCGGGCGGCGCAGCACGTGGCGCGTGCCCCGCAGCATCTCGCTCGGCACGGTTGCGCGTTCGATCAGCGCCTCTCCGAGCAGCTTGGCCGAGCCAGGCAGCGGCTTGGCCGCCCAGGCCGGAGCCGGCGCGGTCGGGGCCACCGGATCGCGCTGGGTGTCGAAGAGCACCGTCGTGATGTCCACGCCGGAGATGCCGTCGACGAGCGCGTGGTGGGTCTTGGCGATGATCGCGAAGCGGTTGCCGGCCATCCGCTGCACGAGCCACATCTCCCAGAGCGGCTTGGAGCGGTCGAGACGCTGCGAGAACAGGCGCCCGGCGAGCCCCTTGAGCACCTCCTCATCGGCGGGACGCGGCAGGGCTGTGTGGCGCACGTGGTAGTAGGGGTTGAAGTACGGGTCGTCGGCCCACACGGGCCGGCCCTGGCTGAACGGCACGTAGGTCAGGCGCTGGCGATAGCGCGGAACGAGATACAGGCGCGACTCGATGTGCTCGACGAGTTCGTCGAGCGTCGGCGCGGCCCCTTCGAAGATCATCACCGATGCGACGTGCATGTGCGCGCTCGAGCGTTCCTCGAGGTGCAGGAAAGCCGAGTCGAGGGCTGTCAGGCGGTCTGGGTTGGCCATCGCAGGTCTCTCTGGTCTCGTCCGTGTCCGCTCATCGCCGCCGCCTACGCCGGCTTGCCCTCGGGCCGCTGGCGCTTGCGGCCCTTCTTGTCCTTGCGCCCGGTGCCGAAACACTCGCGGCAGACGATCCAGTGGCTCTCCTGGCCGCTCTCGGCCGGCGGCGCGAACCATTTCCAGCCCTGACCGTCACAGGTGTCGCAGCGATCGGCTGCCGGGATTTCGCGGTCGTGCATCGACACGTCTGCAGGGTATCCACCGCGACAGCGCCGTGCACCGCCGACGGCTTTTGAGGGAAGCGGGCGCCGAGCTTTAGTGACATTTGTTGCGAGCTGTGAACGGTTTCTTACGGGTTTTTGGTTTAGCCCTCCTACCATTTTGTACTCAACGCCGAGTCGGGCCCGTGGATGGGGCCGATCGGGGGACCCAATGTCGGCCGTCTGCCACGCGCAGCGGCCGAAGGGGGCGAATCGGTGGCTGATGCCGCTGTAACGCCCGGAATCCGTGCGGCCTATCCGCACCGGAAACCGGTCGTGAGCCCGACAGCTAACCCCGTAGGCGTGCCACAGGAGGTTCAAGCAACCAGATGTTTCAAGCTACGCCTGCGCCGGAAGCGCCGGCTTTGGTGCCGATCGCTGTTCTCGCCCAGAGCGACAATGCGCTCGCACCGCCGTTCGAGCGGACCCGCACACACCTGCGGATCCTGCGCGAGAACAACGAGGTTCTCGTCGGGGAAACGGCATCGATCAAGGGGGCGCTCGCCGCGCGGCGCCCCGGCCTCACGCGGGGCCGCCAGGTCTCGCTGCAGGTCCTGCGCCGCAACGGCTGGGACACGGTCGCCCGCACGAGGACCGGCCGCGGTGGCCGTTTCCGCGTGAGCTACCTGCCGCAGTCACTGGGCAGCGCGACGCTGCGCGTGCGCTACAGCGGCAACGCGTCGCTGACCGGCGCCACCGTGCGGGTGCGGCCGGTGGACTCGTTCCGGATCGCCGTTGCCTCGTGGTACGGCGGTTACGGCTCGACGGCCTGCGGCGAGCAGCTGACGCCGAGCACGCTCGGCGTTGCCAACAAGACGCTGCCATGCGGCACGCTGGTGACGCTGCGCTACGGCGGACGGACGGTCACGGTTCCCGTGATCGACCGCGGTCCGTTCGTTCCCGGCCGCGAATACGACCTCACCGAAGGCACGCGCAACGCGCTCGGCTTCGAAGGCGTAGGCGCCGTCTGGAGCAACCGCTGATCTGAGGCGCAGCCGCCGGCGGGAACGGCCCGCCGGCGGCGCCGCGCATTAGACTCGGCGCGTGAAGAAGTCCGTCACGCATCGCACCTCGACGACCGGCGCGGGCACCGTCGGCGCGGCGAGCATCGGCATCGGCAGCGCACTCGCGCTCTCGGCCGGCGCGCTCGCGATCGGCGCGGTGGCGGTCGGCGCGGTGGCGATCGGGAGCCTTGCGATCGACCGGGTCAAGCTGCGCCGCGTGAGGATCGGCGAGCTGCACGTCGACCACCTGGTCGTCGGAGCGCTCGAGGTCCGAAGCGGCGGCGACGAGAGCAAGCAGAGCGCGGGGCCCTACCCGGCGGCGTGATCGTCAGGCCCGCTCGTCACGACCCGCATGACGAGCAGTTCCTCTGGCTGATGCTGGCCGAGGCAGCCGGCTGGCGTGGGGGTGCCCCGCGGACCCCTCGGGGCGAGCTGCAGACGAACCCCGACTTCGCCCGTTATGTCGCGGGCTGGGGTCGCGAGGGCGACAGCGGAGTGATCGCCGAAGTCGACGGGCGCCCGGCGGGCGCCGCCTGGGCACGCCGCTTCGACGCGGCCGACCACGGCTACGGCTTCATCGATCCGGCAGTGCCGGAGCTCTCGCTCGCGGTGGCACCGGCGATGCGGCGGCGCGGAATCGCAAGCGCGCTGCTCGCGGCGCTCATCGAAGGCGCGCGCCGGGACGGTCTCGGCGCCCTGAGCCTCAGTGTCGAGGAGGACAATCCCGCCGTTGACCTATACCGACGCTTCGGGTTCGAGCCCGTCGGCCGCGTCGAGAACGCCTGGACGATGGTCGCGCGCCTGCTGGACACGTGAGGCCGCGTGTCAGTCGCCCGCGGCGTCCGCGTTGTCGGCAAGCTGAGCGGCTCGCGCGAGCCCGGTCTCGCGGCCTTCGGCGATCGCGACAAGCGCCGAGGCGACGTCGACCGATTCTTCGACGCCGGCGACGTCGCGCATCTGGGCGCACCACTGCTCGAGCCAGCGCAGCGCCCAGGAGTCGTAGCGCTCGGGCCGCTGGCGCGCGACGAGCGGCAGGAAGCGCAGCGAGAGATTCAGGTCGAGCGAGCGCCCGCGTTCGCCGGCGATCCCGCGGGCGAGCACGACCGCTGAATCGAGCTCGCCGCGCTCAAGATGGGCTTCGAGCTCGCGAACCGGTCGGAAGGGGCGCCCCATACGAACATATGTTCGCATAGCTGCGGCACAAGTGTCAATTTCGCGGCGGGCTCGCAGCTAGGCTGGCGCAGATGAGCGACGCCGCAACCGAGCAGCGCCTGCGCGCAGCGGGCGAGGACTTCACCCGTGCGCACGAGAACGCAGCCGAAGTGATGGTCGAGGCGCGCAGTGCGGGCTTCACGGCGGAGGCGATCGTGCTCCTGAGCGGGCTCTCGCGCGAGACCGTGGCAGCATTCCTGCGCAGCGCCGGCGAGGGCTAGCCACGATGTGCGGTCGTTACACGAACACCGCCTCGGCCGGCGAGCTCTCCGAACGGCTGCACCTGCCGATCGTCCGCGACGAAGGCACCGGCCGCTACAACATCGCGCCGACCGGAGGTGCTCACCGTCGTACGCGACGACGAGAGCCTCGAGGCGCGGATGCTGCGCTGGGGGCTCGTGCCGCGCTGGGCCAAGGACACCAAGGGCGCCTCGCGGATGATCAACGCGCGCCTGGAGACCGTTGCCGAGAAGCCGTCGTTCCGCAGCCTCGTCCCGAAGGCCTCGCACCGCGCGCTACAGATCGGCGACGGCTACTTCGAGTGGATCAAACCGGAGCGCCCGGGGGAGCCCCGACAGCCGTTCTACTTCCAACTCGAGGACGGCGAGCCGTTCGCGTTCGCCTCGCTCTGGACGAGCGCCGAAATCGCCGGCGAACGCGTCGAAAGCGTGACGATGCTGACCTGCGACTCGGCGAGCAACCGCGTTGTCAGCGCGATCCACAACAGGATGCCGGTGATCCTGCGCGACGAGGGCCGCGCGCGAGGCCTGGCTGGACCCGACCATCGGGACCGAAGAAGCCCTCGCGCTGTGCGGCCCGCTCCGGCGAGCCGGATGAAGGTACGGCCGGTTACGAGCGCCGTCAACCGTGTCGGCGCCGGGGCCGAAGGCCCCGCGATGCTCGCACCGCCTGAGCCGAAGGCCGACTAAGCCGTCAGCCAGCGGCGCGGGTTCTCGAGGAAGACCGTGTTGAACACGCCGTCATCCATCACACCCTGCTCACGAAGGAACGGCACGACCTCGTCGAAGACGAGCGTCATCGACCAGTTACGTACCGCCCCCTGAGACTGGAGCATCTCGGCTACCTCCGGCGGGAACCAGTCGATGTTCGCCGTGTAGTCCTGCGAGATCACGATCCGCTCGGCGTGGCCGCGGCGCAGCAGCTCGGCGGTCGTCGCATTGCGCTGGTCGATCGGGAGGTACATCTCGATGCCGTAACGGTCGAGCCCGACGTAGACGCCCTGCGCGAGCAGGCCCTCGATGTAGTCGACGTCGGCACTGTCGCCGCAATGCGCGATCTGGATCCGCTCGGCCGGCACGCCCTCCTCGAGGAAGATCTCGACCTGCCGCGGCCCGGTGCCGACCGCGGGCATCGAGTGGGCCATGATCGGCACGCCGGTTGCGTTCGACGCGCGTGCCGCGGCGCGATGGACCTTCTCGACGTTCTCGGTTACGCCGGCGGCGTCCGCGGCGCACTTGATGAACGCGGCGCGCACGTCGCTGCCCTGGATCCCGACGTTGATGTCGTGGACGAAGTGGTCGGCGATCTGGTCTGCGTCGCGGGTCTGGAAGTAATGCGGCAGATAGTCGTAGGTGTAGATGCCGGTGCATGGCACGAGCCGCACGCCGGTCAACTGCGAAACCTCGCGCATGAAACCGATGTCGCGGCCACCGAACATCGCTGTCGGCTCGATGATCGTGCGAACGCCGCGGTCGGCGGCGGCGGTGACCGCCTCCACTGCCGTCTGAAGTTCTGCTCGCGCGTCGTAACGGTCCGGCCACTGCACCGCGACCGCCTCGTCGCGGAAGCGCACGTGCTCGTGAACCAGCGTCAGCCCGAGCTCGGAATCGTCAACGGGTCCTGTGACTGTCTGAACTGGAGCCATCGAAATCTCCTCCCGGCTTCGCGTCGCGGTCCTGCGGTCAGGCCAAGGCCGCGGCCGGCCGTGACGCGAGCACCTGGGCGAGCCGCGTGCGGTGCGAGCCGGTGCCGCCCAGGAGCACCGAGTCGACCTGCGCACGCTTGTAGAGCCAGTGCACATCGGCCTCCCACGTGAAGCCGATGCCGCCGTGCGCCTGGATCGCCGAAGCCGTCACGCTGCGACCCGCCTCGGCCGCCATCGCGCCGGCCATCGCGGCGGCCTCCTCGAGCCGCGCGCCGTCGGCGTCGGCGGTCCACGCCGCATAGGACGTTGTCGAACGGGCGCGCTCGGTGTCGAGCAGCATCTGGGCGCAGCGATGCGAGACAGCCTGGAACGCGCCGACCGGGACCCCGAACTGCTTGCGGTCCTTGACGTACGCGACAGTCATCTCCAGCGCGCGATCACAGACCCCGACGAGCTCCGCGGCGAGCGCGACCAGCGCCCGGTCGCGAGCCGGTCCGAACGGGCCCGGCAGCCCCTCGCCCGTGGCCCGCACGCGGCCTGCGCTGCGTGTCGGATCGACCGTCTCGATGACTGCGATGTCGGCCTGATCGCGCCCCGCCAGCGAAGCCTGGCCGTCTTCGATCAGCACGATCACGGCAGCCTCACGGGCCCCGACGACGAGCGAGCCTCGCCGCCCCGTGCGAGCGCGACGGCGCCGGCGAGCTCGCCGGCCGCGAGCCCCGGCAGCCACTGCCGGCGCTGCGCGTCGCTGCCGGCGTGCTCGATCAGCGTTGCTGCCAGCACGGTCGGGAGGTAGCGGGACGGGGGCGGTGACGCGGCCGAGCTCCTCGCAGAGGATTGCCAGCTCGATCGCGCCCATGCCCTGGCCGCCGTACTCCTCAGCGACGGCGATCCCGGTCCAGCCGAGCTCACACGATTTCCCGCCAGAGCCCGTCGTCGACGCTCCCGGCCTCGGCGTGCTCGCGCACGCGCTCGGGGCGGGCTCGCTCGGCGAGCAGCTCGCGCGCAGTGCGCTTGATCTCGCGCTGGTCCTCGGTCAGGCCGAAATCCATCAGGCGGCCGCCTTCAGTCGTGGCAGACCGAGCACCCGCTCGGCGACAATGTTCTTGAGCACCTCGGTGGTGCCGCCCTCGATCGTGTTGCCGCGGGCGCGCAGCAGCTCGTAGCTCCACGGCGAATCGCCGCTCAGCGCCGCCGGCCCGATCACGTCGACCGCGAGCTGCGTGAGCAGCTGGTTGGTTTCCGACCACAGCCACTTGACCAGCGAGCCCTCGGGTCCGGGCTGGCCGTAGCGTTCGACGTCGGTCAGCCCCTTCCAGGCGAGCAGGCGGATCGACTCGCAGCGCCCGTGCAGGTCCGCGATGCGGTCGGCGTAGTAGCCGTCCTCGAGCAGGCCGCGCTCGCGCGCGGCGCCGATCACGTCGTCGAGCAGCTGGCGCAGGCGGATCTGCAGCACGAAGCCAAGGCCCGCGCGCTCGTTCATCAGTGTCGTCAGCGCCACATTCCAGCCGTTGCCGACGCCGCCTACGACGTTCTCGTCGGGGATCCGGGCTCCCTCGATGAACAGCTCGTTGAACTCGGACTCGCCGGTGATCTGGCGCAGCGGCCGGACCTGGACGGCGTCCTGCTCCATGTCCATCAGGAAGTAGGTCAGCCCCTTGTGCTTGGGCGCGTCCGGGTCGGTGCGCGCGACGAGCATGCACCACTTCGAGTACTGGGCGCCGCTCGTCCAGACCTTCTGCCCGGTGATGACCCAGTCGTCGCCGTCCTTGACCGCGCGCGTCTTCAGTGCGGCGAGGTCCGAGCCGGCCTCGGGCTCGGAGAACCCCTGGCACCAGATCTCCTCCCCGGAGAGGATCGGAGAGAGGTAGCGCTCCTTCTGCGCAGCGTCGCCCCAGACCATCAGCGTCGGGCCGCCGAGCAGCAGGCCCAGCACGTTGGCGGGCATCGGCACGCGGGCGCGGCCGATCTCTTCGAAGTAGATCGCCGACTTGGTCGGGCGTCACGCCGCGTCCGCCGAACTCGACGGGCCAGCTCGGCGCGGCCCAGCCGCCCTCGTACATCCGCCGCTGCCAGTCGCGTCGCCACGCGTACTGGGCGTCTTCGCCGCCCTCGCTCGGCGGCTCGCCGGTCGGGTTCTCGCGCAGCCAGTCGCGGATCTCTTCGCGGAAGGCGATCTCCTCGTCGCTGAAGGTCAGGTCCATGGCGGCGAAGCGTATCCGAGCGGGCCGGGCCCGTGCCTCAGGCCGCCTGCGCGGCGGCGCCCTGCGGCGAGCCGCAGAACGCGCAGCGGCGGGCTTCGCGTGGGATCTCGCTCAGGCACTCGGTGCACGCCACGTTCTCCGAGTCGGGATCGCCGCCGCGACGGCGGATCCGTTCGAGCGTGGCGATCGGCTTGACGACGAAGAAGAAGACGGCGGCGCCGATCAGCACGAAGGCGACGACCGCGTTCAGGAAGTTGCCGTAGTGGAACACGCTGCCGTTGATCGTGAAGGCGAGCGCACCGAAGTTCGGTTTGCCGAAGATCGCGGCGATGATCGGGGTGATCAGGTCTTCGACGAACGATTTGACGACCGCGCCGAAAGCGGCGCCGAGGATCACCGCAACGGCTAGGTCGACGACGTTTCCGCGCGTCAAGAATTCGCGAAATTCCTTGAACATCGCGGGCAGCCTACAGCACTGCCGCGGCCAGACCTCTCCGCGCCCGGCAGGCGCCGCGCGCCGGACTAGATTCGTCGGGTGACTGACGATCCGAGCCTCGTCGCACACCTCGATGCCGACGCCTTCTACGTGTCGGCGGAGCTGCTGCGCCGGCCGGAGCTGCGCGGCCAGCCGGTGATCGTCGCCGGCTCGGGGCCGCGTGCGGTGGTCACCACCGCCAGCTACGAGGCGCGGCGTTTCGGCGTCGGATCGGCGATCCCCGCGGCACGCGCCCGGCGGCTGTGCCCGCAGGCAGTCGTGTTGCCGCCGGACTTCGAGTATTACCGGGCGCTCTCCCGGGAGATGATGGAGATCATTCGCGCCCACGTCGAGACAGTCGAGGTCGTCGGGCTGGACGAGGCGTACATGGACCTCGGCGGACTGATCTCGCCGCGCGCCGCGATGCGCCGTCTGCTGACCGAGATCCGGCGCCGAACGGGTCTCGTGTGTTCGATCGGCATCGGCCCGAACAAGCTCGTCGCGAAGGTCGCATCGGATGCCGAGAAGCCAGCTGGCTTCGTGTTCCTCACGCGCGAGCAGGCGTGCGAGCGGTTCGCGGGCAGTGCGCCTTCGCTGGTGCCGGGAATCGGCCCGCGCACCGCCGAGCGGCTCGACGAGCTGGGCCTCACGACGCTCGCGGCGCTGGCCGCCGCACCGCCCGAGATGCTGATCGAGCGCTTCGGCGAGAACCACGGGCCCGACCTGATCCGGAGAGCCCGCTTCGAAGGCTCAGCGCAGGTGAGTGAGGCACGCAAGGTCGTCTCCGAGTCACGCGAGAGGACCTTCGACGTCGACGTCGCCGATCGCGCGGCGCTGAGCGCCCATCTGCAGCGGATGTCGCAGGAGCTCTGCGCCAGCCTCGCCCGCCACGGTCGTTCGGGACGCACGATTTCGATCAAGGTCCGGCTCGCGGACTTCACGACCGTCACGCGGGCGCACACGATTGCCGAAGCCACGCGCTCGCCCGAGCTCGTCGCGAGCGAAGCGCAGCGGCTGCTCGCCGAGTACGACCCGCCGCGCCCGGTTCGGCTGCTCGGCGTGCGCGTCGCCGGACTGCAGCCCGACGGCGCCGCCGGCGGCGAGCCACAGCTCGCGCTGGAGCTCTAGCTAGGATCGCCCGGTGCCGCTCGCACGCGCCGGAGACATAGACCTTGCCTACGAAGCGGGCGGAGCCGGCGAGCCGCTGCTGCTGATCATGGGGCTCGGCGGCACGGCACTGCACTGGGGCACGCCGTTCTTGGATGCGCTGCGTGCGCGCTTCCGCGTGATCGCCTACGACCACCGCGGCGTCGGTGAGAGTTCGCCCTTGGAGGGCAAGCTCTCGATCGCGCAGATGGCCGACGACGCCGCGAACCTGCTCGCGGCGCTCGATATCGAGCGCGCGCATGTGCTCGGCATCTCGATGGGCGGGATGATCGCCCAGGAGCTCGCGATCGCCCGCGCGGACCTGCTCGCGACGTTGACGATCGGCTGCAGCTATTGCGGCGGCCCGGGGTCCGACCTCGGGGACTTCGCTGCGCTGCAGCCGCTGTTCGAGGCGCTCCAAGCCGGTGACTTCGATCGCGCGGTGCGCGCGGCATGGGAGGCGAACATCGCGCCGCCGCTGGTCGACGACGACGCGGCGTTCGCGGAGTTCGTGCGAGTCGGGGCGAGCCGGCCCATCCCGCCCGCCACGGTGATCGCGCAGCTCGCGGCCTGTCGCGGTCACGACACGAGCGATCGGCTTGGTTCGGTGACCACGCCAACGCAGGTGCTGCACGGAACCGCCGACCGGATCTTTGCGCCGCTGAACGGTGAACTGATCGCCTCGCTGATCCCGGGGGCGCGCTTCGAGCGTCTGGAGGGACGCGGACACCTCTTCTTCTGGGAGATCCCGGACCGCACCGCAGAACTCGCCGGCGAGCTCGCTGCCTAGCGTGGCCGCGCCGCTCGCCGTCACGCGCGAGGGCACGACGCTGGCGGGCGAAGTCGCCGGAAGCGGTCCCGCGGTCCTCGCGCTGCACGGGCTGACGGCGACGCGCCGTTACGTGCTGATGGGCTCGCGTGCACTCGAGCGGGGCGGGCACACCGTGATCGCCTATGACGCGCGGGGCCACGGCGCCTCTTCGCGGGCGGCCGAAGGCCGCTACGACTACCCGGCGCTCGTCGCGGACGCCGCGACGGTGCTCGATGCCGCCGGGGTCGAGCGCGCGGTGCTGGCGGGAGTCTCGATGGGGGCGCATACCGCCGTGGCCCTGGCGCTGGCGATGCCTGAGCGCGTCGCCGGCCTGGCGCTCGTGACGCCCGCGTTCGACCCGCAGGCCGAGCTGGTGACGGCGTCGTGGGATGCACTCGCCGGCGGACTGCGCAGCGCCGGCATCGAGGGTTTCCTGGCTGCCTACGACTTCGACGGGATGCCGGCGCAGTGGCGCGCGGGCGCCCGGCGGGTGATCGAACAGCGCCTGGTGGCCCAGGAGCATCCCGCCGCGCTTGCCGATGCGCTCGAACAGGTGCCGCGCTCGCGGCCCTTCGAGTCCTACGCGCAGCTCGCGACGATCGAGGCGCCGGTGGTGATCGTGGCCAGTCGTGACGAGGCCGACCCGGGACACCCGCTGGCCCTCGCCGAACACTGGGCGCACACCATCCCCGGGGCGCAGCTGGCGGTCGAGGACCCCGGCCGATCACCGTTGGCCTGGCAGGGCGGCAGGGTCAGCGCGCTGATCGCCGAACTCGTGGCCGCCGCGCCGCGAGAATCCGCGTGACCGGCGTGCCACGATGGTGTGATGGATCTGCGGCTTCGACACAAGGGCCACAGTGCGGGAGCGCCGCTGGACGAGAACCGGTCGGGGCGGATCCTCGCGGCCCTCGATCTCAAGGGTTCGGAGACAGTGGTGCAGGTCGGGGGCTCGGATCCCGCGCTTGCGGCGCAGCTGGCCGCACGCCTTCCCGAGGGCCGGCTGATCGTCGTCGACGCCGATGCGGCGGCGCTCGAAGCGATCGCGGCCCTCGTACCCGCCGCCGAGCTGCTCGCGGTCGATCCGGACACGCTCGCGCTCGAGCGCCCCGCGGATGCCGTCGTCGTGTCCGGGTTGACCGCCTCGGGTGATCCCGAACGCCTTTTCAAGAAGGTGCGCGGCTGGCTGCGCAACGGCGGCAGGTTCGCCGCGCACGACGAGGAAGACGCGCTGATCACCGAGCTGCACGCCTGTGCGCATGGCGTCGCCGCCCAAGAGCCCTATGCGCGTTACATCGCTGTCAAGCTCGAAGAGGCCGCCCTGCCGGGCGCCGAGGAGACCGAGTCAAGGCTCTTGGACGCCGGCTTCGCCTTCGCCACATGCCGCCGTGAAAAGCTCCCGCCGCAGCCGGCGCCGCGACACCCGCAGTTCGCCGACTCCCAGACCTTCCGCGAACTGAGCGCGCAGCTGCCCGAGGAGCTGCGCGTGCCCTTCGAACGCGACGTCGCGGCCCTGATCCGCGACCGTCCCGACTTCTCCCGCGTGCACCTGCTCGTCGAAGCCGTCGCCTAGGCGAGCGCCGGGCGGGGATCCTCGCCGACCTCGGCGCCTGCGACGAGGGCCGCGTAGCGCCCGCCGAGCGCCATCAGCTCGTCGTGGGTTCCGCGCTCGACGATCGCCCCGCCGTCGAGCACGAGGATCTGGTCGGCATCGCGGATCGTCGAGAGCCGGTGGGCGATCGCGATCGTCGTGCGGCCGCGTGCGAGCTCGTCGAGCGCGGCCTGAACGGCGCGCTCGGTTTCCGTGTCCAGCGCCGAGGTTGCCTCGTCGAGTACGAGGACCGGGGGGTTGCGCAGGATCGTGCGCGCGATCGCGATGCGCTGCTTCTCGCCCCCGGAGAAGCGGTAGCCGCGCTCTCCGACGGGCGTGTCATAGCCCTCGGGCAGCGAGCTGATCAGCTCGTGGATCTGGGCCGCCTTCGCGGCCTGGACGATTTCCTCGTCGGAGGCGTCGGGCTTGGCGAAGCTCAGGTTCTCGCGGATCGAGGCGTGAAACAGGTAGGTCTCCTGCGAGACCAGCCCGACTGTTGCCGCAAGCGAGGCGAGCGTCACGTCGCGGATGTCGATCCCGTCGATCGTGACGGAGCCCTCCTGAGGCTCGTATAGCCGCGCGACGAGATAGGCGAGCGTCGTCTTACCCGAGCCGGTTTCGCCGACGAGCGCGGTCCTGGTTCCGGCCGGCACCTTCGCGTTGATGTCGCGCAGCGTCCACGGCGACGAGTCCGCGTAGCGGAAGTAGATGCCCTCGAACGCGACGTTGCCCGCCACGCCCGAAAGCTCGTGTGCCCCGGGGCGCTCGGCGATGTCGACCGGGAGATCGAGGTACTCGAAGATCCGCCCGAACAACGCCAGCGAGGTCTGGACTTCGAGGCCCACCGAAAGCAGCGACTGGATCGGGAAGAGCAGGCGCGTCTGGAGCGTCGTGAACGCGACCACGGTGCCGATCGTGATCGCCTGGGAGCCCGAGGCGATGCTCTGGCCCGCGAACCAGTAGACGAGCGCCGGCATGATCGCGAAGCTCATCTGGACGGTCGCCATCCGCCAGCGCCCGGCCATCCGCGAGCGCACCTCGAGGTCGGCGATCTCACCCGACTCGCCGCGGAAGCGCCGCACGAGCTCAGGACTGCGGCCCATCGTCTTGCCGAGCAGGATCCCGGACACCGAGAGTGACTCCTCGACCAGCGTCGAAACGTCGGCCAGCCGGCTCTGTGTGACGGCCTGGATTCGCTTTCGCTCCTCGCCGACGCGCCGCGTGAGCCAGATGAAGAACGGGGTCAGAAAGAGCGAGAAGACCGCCAGGCGCCAGTCGAGCAGGAACATCGCGACCACGGTCGCGGCGACGGTCGTGACGTTCTGGACGATCGACGTCGCCGTAGAGGTCACGACGTTGTCGACCCCGCCGATGTCGTTCGCGATCCGCGACTGCACCTCGCCGGTGCGCGTGCGCGTGAAGAACGCCAGCGACATCCGTTGCAGGTGCTCATAGACCGCCGCTCGCAGGTCGTGCATCACCCGCTGCCCGACTTCGTTGGAGATCCACGTCTGGGCGACGCCGATCACGCCGGTGATGACCGACAGGCCGACCATCCCCAGCACGAGCAGCGTGAGCAGTTTCGTCTCGTGCTTGGGAATCGCGGTGTCGAGCACTTCGCGCAGCAGGAACGGCGAGAGCACGCCGAGCCCGGACGAGAGGAAGATCAGGGCGAGCAGGCCCGACAGGCGCCGGCGGTAGGGCTTGAAGAGCGCCGCGATGCGCCGCAGGGAGGCCGGCTTGGCCGGTGTGTCCTCGGGCGAAGGCGTCTTGGCGGCGCGGCGGCGGCCCTCACCGTGCCGCGGGGTGCCGAAAGGTTGCGCGCTCACAGTCACTGCGACTGTAGCGCCGCGCGCAGGCCCCCCGGCGCCGCCGAAGATACCCTGAGGGCTGATGTCCGCCGTCCCGAGAACGCCGCAATGAGCGTCCGGTCACGCCCGTTGGAACTGGCGCCCGCCGAGGTGCGCGTCCTCGGCTGCCTGATCGAGAAGCAGCGCACGACGCCCGACGCCTACCCGCTCTCGCTGAACTCGCTGCGCCTGGCGTGCAACCAGAGCACCAATCGCGACCCGGTCGTCGACTACGACGAGCACGAGGTCCGCGAGGCGGTGCAGCGCCTCTCACGCCGGGGACTCGCGCGCCTGGCGAGCGGCGCGGGCTCGCGGGCCGCGAAGTACCGCCACCGTCTTGCGGACGCGCTGCCGATCGATGACGGCCAGACGGCGCTGCTTTGCGTACTGATGCTGCGCGGCCCGCAGACGCCCGGCGAGCTGAAGGCACGAAGCGAGCGCCTCTACCCGTTCGCCGATATCGACGCGGTCCACGGGGCGCTCGAGCTCCTTGTCCAGGCGGGACTCGTCGAGGTCCAGGAGCGCCGCCCCGGGCAGAAGGAGGAGCGTTACCGTCAACTGCTCGACGGCGACGTCGAGGACGAGGCACCCGCGGCGGATGCCGTGGGGCTCGCCGAGCGCGTGGCGCGCCTGGAACGTGACGTCGAACACCTGCGCGAGCAGCTGCGCGTCAGCGCCGAGCGATGACCCATCTGCTGATCGCATCGGACAGCGCCTCGGGCGTCGGGATTCCCCTCGCGATCGCCGCCGGACTCGTCTCGTTCCTTTCGCCATGCGTACTGCCGCTGGTGCCCGGCTACCTCTCGACGGTGATCGGCGTCACGCCGGTGGATCTCAAAGAAGGCGTCGGCGCTCGGCGGGTCCTGATTCCCAGCCTGCTGTTCATCGCCAGCTTCTCGGCGATCTTCATCCTGCTCGGCCTCTCCGCCACAGTGATCGGCTCCGCGCTGAACACCCACAAAGCCGAACTGGAGAAGATCGGCGGCTACGTGATCATCGCGATGGGCGTCTTCTTCCTGCTGACGCCGATCATCCCGGCGCTCAACCGCGAGTGGCACTCCGAGAGGCTGATCGGCCTGGCGGGAAAAGGGGGGCCGCTGGTCGCCGGAGCTGCGTTCGCAATCGCCTGGACGCCGTGCACGAGCATCACGCTCGGCGCGATCCTCACGCAGGCCGCCGTGTCCAACTCCGCGGCGCACGGCGCGCTGCTGCTCGCGTGCTACTCGCTGGGGCTCGCGATCCCGTTCCTGCTGATCGCGCTCGCGTTCGAGAAGATGGCGATCGGCCTGAACGTCGTCAAGCGCCACTTCCCCGTCGTGATCGGCGTCGGCGGGGCGATCATGATCACCCTCGGGGTGCTGATCGTCACCGGGGAGTTCACGGTGCTCAACAGCTGGGCGTCCGAACACACCCCGGGGATCGCGAACCTCTAGAAACCGCGGATCGGCAGCGGGGCCTATATTTGGGCACCGAGCGAGCGCGGACGGGGCAGAAATGGGCGAGACGGTCGGATATGAGCTGGACGAGGGCATCGCGACGATCACGATCGACGACGGCAAGGTCAACGCCTTCTCGATCGACACCCTGACCTCGCTGCACGGTGCGCTTGACCGCGCCGAAAGTGACGACGCGGTCGTCGTCCTGACAGGGCGCGAGGGCTGTTTCACGGCGGGCTTCGACCTCAAGGTGTTCGCCGGCGGCGAGGTCGGGCAGATCCTGCGGATGTTGAATCTCGGCGCGACGCTCGCCGAGCGCGTGATGGGCTTCCCGACTCCCGTACTGATTGCCAGCAGCGGACACGCGGTGGCTGCCGGGGCTTTCCTGCTGCTCGCCGCCGACGTTCGCATCGGCACCGACGGCGACTACCGCACGGGCCTGAACGAGGTCGCGATCGGACTCGCGGTGCCGCGCTTCGTGATCGAGATCGCGAGCCGGCGTTTGCACCCCGGGCACTTCCCGCGTGCTGTCATCGACGCCGCGATCTACACACCCGCAGAGGCCGTCGCGGTTGGCTACTACGACGCGGTCGTCCCGCCGGGCGAGCTGCGAGCGCACAGCCTGGCCGAGGCCGCGAGGCTCGCGCAGCTGGACAGGGCGGCCTACGCCGAGACCAAGAGCCGGGCACGTTCGCAGGCCCTGGAAGCGATCCGCGCGGCAATCGAGGGAGAACTCTCCGCTGACGGGCTGGCCGGCGCGCGGCCGCCCCTGTAGGAGCCAATCGGAATGCTCGAGATGAAGGACAGGTGCGAACGCTGTTCGATTGCGCTTGAGGCGGAGGGGAACGCGATGATCTGTAGCTACGAGTGCACGTTCTGCGAGGCGTGCGCAAGCGAGATGTCTCACCGCTGCCCGAAGTGCGGCGGCGTCCTGGTTGCACGTCCGCCGCGCGCGGGGACCCGCCCTTCAGCGGCGGACGCCGCCTGAGGTGCCGGGGCCGCCGGTGGCTGGCTGCTAGCCGTCGGTTGAGACGCTGCTCAGGGCGGCGCCGTTGCTGGCGGACTTTCGGGCGCGGTAGCGCTTTTCCCAGGCCTCCTGGTTGCGTTTGGCGTCCAGCACGAACGGCGAGTAGCCGATCGCCTTGACGATCAGCCGGTTGATCGTCGACTCGGGCTCGGGCAGCGGGCGCAGGACGTCGACGAAGAGCACCACCCGCGTCTCGTCGGTGTCGTTCCAGACCTCGTGGTTGAAGGTGTCGTCGAAGATCATGCACTTGCCCTCCTCCCAGTGGCGGATGTCCTCGCCGACGCGGATCCGGCAGGCCTCGGCGTCCTGCGGGACGATCAGCCCGAGGTGGTAGCGCAGCACGCCCTTGTAGGGGCCGCGGTGGTCGAGGATGTGCTTGCGCGGCGAGAGGATCGAGAACATCGCGGTCGTCATCCCGGGGATCTGTCGCATCAGCGCCGCGGTGCGCGGGCACATCTCGACGCCGAGCTTGGCCTCGAAGCCGTAGCCGTAGAGGAAGTAGGTCTTCCAGCGGTCGTCGTCGGTGATCTCGATCTGGTCCTTGGAGATGTCCTGGAAGTTCGGCAGCGCGGCGCGGTCGTCGAGCACCCGCTCCAGCTCCTCGCGGATGACCGTCCAGTTGTCCTCGACGTGCTCGATCCAGGGAAGCCTCGAGCGGCGAAGAAGGTCGCGTCGCCGACGAGCGAGCGTCTGCCGATGAAGCGCTCGACCGGCGCCGAGGACCGCTTCGCCGACGGCTGATCGTCAGCTGCGACGATCGTTCCCACGGTGACTTCTGTCTGCATAAACAAACTCCCTCCCGCGCGGTCAGCCGGCGGGAGGCGAGCTTAGTAGAGGTTCGTCGGCGTCAGGCGCGCGCTAGGCGGCCTCGCGCAGCGCCGCCAGCTCGGGCGACTCGGCGAGCTTCTTCAGCGCGCGCTGCTCGAGCTGTGAGGCCCGCTCGGCCGAGAAGCCGAGGCGCTTGCCGATCGCCGTCAGCGTCTGGGGCTCCTCGCGGCCGGTGCCGAAGCGCAGGGTCAGGACCGTGCGCTCGGTTTCGGGCAGCTGGGAGATCGCCGGTGCACGATCCGCTCGCGCTCGTTGTCCCAGGCCGTCTCCTCCGGCGCCTCGGCGTCGGAGGGGAGCAGGTCGCCGAGGGCGGTGTCGCCGTCTTCGCCGATCTGCTGGTCGAGGCTCACGAGGGCGGCGCGCTGGTGGCGGACCTCCTCGACCTGCTCGATCGTCAGGCCGGTCTCCTCTGCGAGCTCCTCGATGGTGGGCTCGCGGCCGAGGCGCACCGACAGCTCGCGCTCGACGCGCCCGACCTTGCGGGAGCGCTGGGCTACGTGGACGGGCAGGCGGATCGTGCGGCCCGGAGTTCTCCAGGCCGCGCTGAATCGCCTGACGGATCCACAGGGTCGCGTAGGTCGAGAAGCGGAAGCCCTTGCGCCAGTCGAACTTCTCGCTGGCGCGGATCAGGCCGAGCATGCCCTCCTGGACGAGGTCGGCGAGGGGCAGGCCCTGGTTCTGGTAGCGCCGTGCGTTGGACGCGACCAGGCGCAGGTTGGAGTTGACGAGCAGTTCCTTGGCGTGCAGGTCGCCGCGCTCGATCCGCTTGGCCAGGTCGATCTCCTGGCCGGGGTGAGCAGGGGGTAGCGCCGCGAGTGCGCGAGCAGCTGGTCGACGGACTCGGGGATGAACGTGTCGCCGGCGTCGCAGAGGTCGGTGCGCTCGATGGGGCTGTCGAGCCGTCCGGGGCGCCACGGCGGCGCGCCGTCCAGCGACGGTCTCGGCGTCCTCGGCCTCGTCGGCGCGGGGCCTGCGGATCGAGCGTTAGCGGTTGGGTTTACGGTCGTGTCTGACATGAGGGTGTCCTTCTAATCCGATGCTTGGAGTCGGAATTATACGCCTCGATAGTTGCGTTGTCAATCATCCTGTGCCGGCAGCTTTCAGGGGTCTCGTTCGACATCGGGATACGGCGCTCACCTGGCCGTTGAGATCCACAGATGCTCCGCGCCGGCAGGACTAAACCCGTGACGTCGAAAAGCTCGACCTGGAATGTTCGTTCGCTATCGGCGCGGATCCTACCCTGGCGCTGAGCTGCGCTGCTAGGATGGGCACGATGGCCATGACCTTTGACCGGGAAGGTTGTCGCGGTCACGGGCGCCTCGTCGGGCATCGGCGAGGCCGTCGCGCTGGCCTGCGCGCGCGCCGGCGCGGCCGTGGCGCTGGCCGCGCGCCGCTCCGACCGCATCGAGCGCTGCGCGAGCGCATCGACGGGCGAGGGCGGCCGAGCGATCGCGGTGCCCACCGATGTGCGAGGAGGAGCAGGCGCGCGCTTCGTCGAGCGCACCCACGCCGAGCTGGGGCGCCTGG
This sequence comes from uncultured Solirubrobacteraceae bacterium, assembly GCA_963699425.1. Taxonomy (GTDB): domain Bacteria; phylum Actinomycetota; class Thermoleophilia; order Solirubrobacterales; family Solirubrobacteraceae; genus Palsa-744. Next base: position 366,854 of record CAVOTS010000003.1, read on the forward strand.
ACGTGCTCGTCAACAACGCCGGCGTGATGCTGCTCGGCCCGATCGAGAACGCCCCCACCGAGGAGTGGCGGCGGATGATCGACGGCCAACGTCTTCGGCGTCCTCTACTGCACCCACGCGGCGCTGCCGCTGATGCACGAGCAGGGATCGGGCCACATCGTCAACGTCAGCTCCGTCGCCGGGCGCGTCGCGCGCGCGGGCTCCGGCGTCTACAACCTCACCAAGTTCGGGGTCGGAGCGTTCTCGGAGTCGCTGCGCCAGGAGGTCGCGGCCGCTCGGCGTGCGCGTGACGCTGATCGAGCCCGGCGCGGTCGCCACCGAGCTCGTCGGGCCACAATCGCCCGAGGTGATCGAGCAGATGGTCCGCAAGCGCTTCGCGGACACGACGCCGCTCGAGGCGCAGGACATCGCGGACGCGAGTGCTCTACGCGATCGCAGCCCGCGAACGTAGCGTCAACGAGGTGCTGATTCGGCCCACCAGCCAGCAGCGCTGAAACCGGGCTAGACCGGAGGGCGGCCCCCGGCCAGCCAGCCCTGCGGAGCCAGCTGGAGCTGCACGAGGTCGCTCGCCCGCGTGGTCGACCTGCAGCGTGGTGTGGTCGAGCCCGAAGCGCTCGTGCAGCATGCGCCTCCAGCTCGCGCGCGACCGCGTGGCAGTCGGCGTCGGCGCGACCGAGACGTGGGCCGAAAGCGCCGGAAAGCCGCTCGTGATCTCCCAGACGTGCAGGTCGTGGACCTCGGCAACGCCGCCGGTCGCCGCCACGCGCGGCCCGATCGGCTCAGGGTCGAGCCCCTGCGGCGCGGCCTCCAGGAAGACCCGCCCGAGGCCGCGCACGAGGCCCAAGCCGGCGCTGAACATCAGCGCGGCGATCAACAGCGAAACGATCGGGTCGGCGCGCTCGAAGCCGGTGATGAGGATGACGACCGCCGGCGACGGCGGTGCCGATGAACGCGTACAGGTCTGTGAGCACGTGCTGGAAGCTGCCCTCGATCGTTCGAGGCTCTGCCGCTCGCGCCCCGCCGAGAGCGTGCCACGGCGGCGACATTCGTCGGCGACGCCGAGCAGCGCGACCACGAGCATGAGGCTCCCGTGGACGGCCTGCGGGTGGAACAGGCGGCGGATCGCCTCGTAGATGATCGAATGCCGCGAGCAGCAGCAGCGTCACGCCGTTGGCCTGGGCGGAGAGGATCTCCACGCGGCGCATGCCGAAGGTCATGCGCGCCCGACGCCGGCCGCGGCGAGCATCCGCAGCGCGAGCAGCGAGAAGCCGAGCGCGAGCGGCGTCGGTGAGCATGTGCGCCGCGTCGGAGAGCAGCGCGAGCGAGTGGGCGATCACGCCGGCGGCGACCTCGACGGCCATGAAGGCGGGATCAGGCCAGCGCGACCGCGAGCGCCGGCGGTCGGCTCGGCCGTTACTGCGGCGTGGGCGTGCTCGTGGGCTGTCGTGCGCCGATGCGCATGCGCCACGGAACTGACGAGGCTAGGCCACGCGCGCAGGCCGTCCGGCGGCTCTAGTCTCTAGCGATGGCCGATGGCCACCGAGCGGTGAACGGGCGTGCGCTGCGCAGCGGACCGCGATCGATCTCGATCGGGGTGGCAGCGGTGCTGGTGGCGCTCAAGCTCGGGGTCGGGCATCGCGACCGGCGAGCCTCGCGCTGATCTCCGCCGGGATCGAGTCCAGCGGAGACGTGATCGCCGCCCTGCTCACCTTCTTCGCGGTGCGCGTTGGGCGGGCGCCCGGCCGACCGCGGGCACCCCTACGGCCACCGCCGGGCTGAGAACCTGGGCGCCCTGGGGGAGGCGGCGATCCTGCTCGCCGGCGGCACTGCTCGTCAGCGTGGAGGCGATCCGCCGCCTGGCGCAGGGCGAGTCTCCGGAAATTCGCTGGTACCAGTTCGCGGTGATCGCGGTGGCGCTGCTGCTCGACGCGCCGCACGATCCGTCTCCTCGAGCGTCGCGGCGCGCGCTACGGAGCCCGGCGCTGCGCTCGAACGCCGTGCACTTCGCCGCCGACATGGCGGGATCGGTGGCCGTGATCATCGGCCTGGTCGCGGTCCGCGCCGGGCTTCACGAGGGCGACTCGATCGCTGCGCTGGTCGTGGCGGCGCATGATCCGTCGCGGCCGCTGCGGCTGATCGGCTAGAATGCGAGCGTGCTGATGGACAGCGCGCCGCCGGAGGCACGGCGTGTCGCCGAGCGCGCGATCGCGGGTCTGGGCGCGGAAATGGAGCTCGACGGCTGCGCCTGCGCGAGTCGGCCGGGCGCTACTTCGCGGACGTGGTCGTCTCCGTCGCCGCCCGGGGAGGCCGTCGTCGAGGGACACGCGCCGCCGACCTGATCGAGGAGGCCGTGCACGACGCACTGCCCGGGCAGCGACGTGGTCGTCCATGTCGAGCCGCGCACCGCGGACCTAGATCTGCGCGACGCCGTGCTCGCGGCCGCCCTCGGCGAGCCGCTCGTCAAGGAGGCGCACGACATGACCGTCTACCGCCACGGGATCCGGCGCAGCGTGTCGCTGCACCTCAAGCTGCCGGCCGAGCTGAGCCTCTCGGAGGCCGACGCCGTGGCGACCCGGGTCGGCGCGGCGATCTGTCGCCAGGACGGGGTGGGGGAGGTGCAGGTCCACCTCGAGCCGCTCGAGGAGCCGGTGCGTGTCGTCCCGGAGCGCGGCGCCGCGCACGTCCCCGCGCAGCTGGAGCGCTCGGCTCGCGAAGTCGGCGTGAAGGCGCGCGACTGGCGCGTCCTGGAGACCGACGGGGGGCTCGTGATCTTTCTGACCGTAGAGCTCGAGCCGGGTGTCGGGCTGACCGAGGCCCACGACCTGGCGAGCCGCCTGGAGGAGCACATCCGCAGCCGCCTGCCGGGAGTGACCGACGTTGTGGTCCATACCGCCGCGACCCGGTGAGCGCCGGGGAGATCATCGCGATCGCCCTGGCGGGCGCCGCCGCGGGTGCGATCAACACCCTCGTCGGCAGCGGGACGCTGATCACCTTTCCGGTGCTGCTCGCGTTCGGCTACCCGCCCGTCACGGCGAACGTCTCGAACAACATCGGGCTCGTCCCCGGTTCGGCGTCCGGTGCGTGGGGCTACCGCGCGGAGCTTGCCGGCCAGCGCGCGACGGCGACGCGCCTGATCCCGTGCTCGGTCGCAGGCGCGATCTGCGGCGCGGTCCTGCTGCTGGCGCTGCCGCCGAAAGCCTTCGAAGTGGTGATCCCTTTCATCATCGCGCTCTCGCTGATGCTGATCGTCCTGCAACCGCGGATCGGCGGGCTGCTCGCGCGCCGCACGCGCCCGAACCGCGCGCACGGCGTCGGGCCCATCTCAGCGCTCGGGATCTTCGCCACCGGGATCTACGGCGGCTATTTCGGTGCGGCCCAGGGAATCCTGCTGCTCTCGCTGCTGCAGCTCGGCCCGGCCCCGGAGTTGCAGCGGGCCAATGCGCTGAAGAACGTGCTCGCGGGAACAGCGAACGCAACGGCCGGCTTGATCTTTGTGTTTGCCGCCCACGTCGCCTGGTTGCCGGCGCTGCTGATCGCCGGCGGCTCGATCATCGGCGCGCAGGTCGCGGCGCGATACGGACGCCGCCTGTCGCCGAACGCGTTGCGTGCTCTGATCGTGTTCGTCGGCGTCGTCGCGATCGCGAAACTGCTCGCCTAGAGCGTCGCCACGAACACGTAGACGACCATCACGCCCATCACGACGACGAACACTCGCAGTGCCCAGAGCAGCGCGATGGTCAGCGGCGAGAGCTGCGCACGCTCAACGGGCTTCATCGTCTCGGCGACCAGCTGGTCGCTCTCGAGGTGCTCGACGAGCTCGACGTTCTCGTCTGGCTCGTGCATCAGTTCACCACCCCGACGACTTCGAGGAAGCTGAAGATCGCGTATGCCGCGCCGCACAGGACGACCGTCACGATTGTGATGATCGCGAAGACGTTCGTGCGCAGCGAGTTGACCGCGTGCCCGAGCAGCTCGCGGTCATTGGCGAGCAGCAGCGCGAAGACAAGCGTGACCGGCAGCAGCACCGTCGCGAGGACGTTTGCGTTTAGCGCGATCGAGAGCAGCGGCGCCCCGGGAATCAGCACGACGAGGCCCGCGAGCAGCGCGATCCCGACATTCGCGCCGTGGAAGGTGAAGGCGGCCCGCGGGGTGTAGTTGAAGCTGTGGGCCACGCCGGCGCATTCTGCGGCCGCGTACGCCGTCGAGGCCGAGATCGTCAAGATCGCCACGGCGCCGGCCTCGATCAGGCCAAGTGCGAGCAGCGTGCCTGGCAGGTTGCCGGTGGCGTGCGCCACGCCTGCCGGGAAGCCCGCGCCGCTGTAGCCGTTGATCACGCCCGAACTGCTCGCGAGCACCGCGCCCGCGACCAGCGCACCGAGCCCGAACAACGCGGCGAGTCCGGCGCCGATCGCCGTGTCGGCGCGGCCCTGGCGCAGGTCGTCGGGCGTCATTCCCTTGTCGGCCGATGCGCTCTGCTGGAAGAAGATCATCCACGGCGTCACGGTCGCGCCGACCGTCGAGGCGAGGAGCAACAGCACGGTGGTCGTCGAGGCGTGCGGCAGCGCGTCGAGTTTCACGTTCGCGGGCAGCGAGCGCGAGCGGTAGCCGGCGACGATCGCGGCGATCAGGAACAGGCCGTTGAAGGCCGCCAGGCCCAGCACTATCCGCTCCCAACGCCAGTAGCGCCCGCCGGCCGCGGTGAAGAGGACCAGCGCGACGCCGAGCGCGACCGCGATCCCCGCGCCGAGGTGGAACCAGGCGAGCCCCACGCGGATCGCGACGAACTCGGCGACGAGCGTGACGAGGTTGGTGAGCGTCAGGTCCGCCGCCCCGAACCAGCCCCACGCCCTGCCGTAGCGCTGCAGCACGAGCTCGCCGTAGCCGCGGTGCGTTACCGCACCGACGCGCATGCACATCTCCTGGCAGACGTAGGCCATCGCGAACAGCACCGGCAGCACAACGGCGAAGACGTCGACGCCGAATTGGGCGCCGTCGGCGGCGTAGGCAATCATGCTCGGCCCGTCGTTCTCGCCGAGCATCGCGAGAATTCCCGGGCCCGCGAGCAGCCACAGGAGATGGAAGCGGTGGCCTTGGCGACGGGCCGTGTGCACGCGCGCGCGGTCGTGCGAGCGCGCCGTGTCCTCCGGCGTCAGCGCCGGGCGCGTCCTGAAGGGCCTCAGCCAGGGGATGCCTCCTCGCGGGTCACGCGCATCGCCCGCGCAAGCTCGCCGCCGATTGCGTGCTCGGCACCGTCGAAGGAGACGAACAGCGGGCCGCCGAACGGCTGGCGGTCGACGACGACGAAGCCCAGTCCTGGCGCGATCCCGCGGCTCGAGAGATAGCGCAGCATCTCCGGATCGGAGTCCGAGACGCGCACGAAGCGGCCTCGGTCGCCGGGCTGGAGGCTCTCGAGCGACTCGCTGTCGGGCTCCTCGAATTCCAGCTCGGGGCTGGGGATCGGATCGCCATGCGGGTCCACTGTCGGGTGGCCGAGCTTGTCGGCGATCACGGCCTCGAGCTCATCCGAGAGCACGTGCTCGAGGATCTCGGCCTCGTCGTGCACGCGGTCCCACGGCAGGTCGAGTTCCTGCGCCAGAAAGCTCTCGAGCAGTCGGTGGCGCCGGAGCACCTCGAGCGCGAGCCTGCGGCCCTGGTCGGTCAGCTCGACGCCGCGATAGGGGACGTGGACCGTCAGCCCGAGCTCATCGAGGCGACGGAGCATCGCCGATGCCGAACCGGCGGTGACGCCGACACGCTCTGCGAGGTCGTTGGTCGTGACCGGCCCCGGACCCCGCACTTGGAGTGCGTAGATTGCCTTTGCGTAGTCCTCGACAGCCGCTGTCTGTGCCATTTGAATCTCCTGAAAGGAGATTATGGCATGTCAAAAAACTAGTTCAGCCTTGCTTCCACGGGTGCCGGGTGGCTATGCCAGTAGACGATGAATCCGCCGCGCCGGGTGGGGTGGGGGGTCGGATCCGCCGAGATCACGATGTTGCCGCTCGCATCGCGGACCGGCGCCTGCTCGAGTTCGATCGAGCTGGAGCGCCAACGGCGCCAGCCGATCGACGCAGTTCGCCGCCCGACCGTAGCGTGCGCCGACAGGAAATCGACCGAACCGAAGTTGGCGAGCCGCGTCGCGGCACAACTGCCCGGTCGCGTGCAGCTCAGCGGCGCCTCGACGATCCACTCGGCCGACGATGTATCAACCGACGGCGCGTAGCGGTGGATCAGGATGTGGCGCCGACGCGTGACATCCGTGATCCGCAGCATCACGCGGTGGCCGCGCACCGAGGTGAACGCGCTGATCAGGTCTCCAGGTTCGATCCGCAGTCGCAGTGGCACCGATTCGGCCGGGATCAGCTCATACCAGGCGTAATACATCGGGTGCCCGTGTTCGCAATCGGAATCCGTCCCGATCTGCTCGAGCCCCGGCGCGCGTTCACTGTCGCCACCGAGCCCGATCCAGTATGCCGAGGCGCTCTGCGCAGCCGAGCCTTCGCAATTCACGGTGGGCACCCGCCAGCTGCCCGACACGGCGGTGAACTTGCGCGTGTGGTTCGGTGAGACGACGACCCAGCCCGCCCAGTTGCTCGAGATGCCGCGCGCGAGCGCGCCCGGCGCGGCGACGAGCGCGAGAAGCGCGGCGAGCAGCAGGGCTCGGCGCATCGCCGTCAGCCGGCGATCGCGTCGAGCGAGGTGAGCGCCTCGTCCGGCGTCGCGAAGGCGGCGGCGGCGATTGCGAGGCCGTCGCGGAAGCGGGTCACGCTCGTCCATTGGAGTTCGAGCTCGCTGTTCGAGAGCGCGCTGCGCCCCGTCAGCCGGACGGTCGCGACGACGAAGTCCGCCCCGACAAGCGGGACTTCGACGAGCTCGCAGTGCGTGTCGTTCCCGAAGAATTCGAATATGTCGTTTAGCCAATCCCGCCATCCGTCGGCGCCGTGGTACGCGTAGTCCGTGGCCGAGGTGATGCTCTGCTGCATTGAGAAGCCGGGCGCAAGGAGTCCCTGCGGCACCTCTCTAGCGTTAACGGCGCGCAGCAGTCGCTCCTGAAGCCCAATCAGGTCCTCGGCCACGACCTCAGTATGCGGCACGGCGACGGCACGGATGCCCATAAGCGAAGCCTATGGATTCGGGCGGACCGGTTGCCGAGCGCCCGCGAGGTCCTGCGGGTGCGGCGAGAGCCTGACTACTCGCGACCCGGGGGACGACCGAAGAGTTCGAGCTCGAGCACTTTGCGTGCCCAATCGAGCATTCCGAGCGTCACCCAGGGGAGCTGCCCGTGGCGGACCCGCAGGTTCACGTTGCCGTCCGAGTCGATGACCTCGGCCATCGTGATCACGCGACCGATCTGGAAGTCCGACCCCAGATCCGTTTCAATGGCGTCCATCTGCGCTGCGACTTCGTTCATCAGTCGCGACCTGGGATCCGGAGCCGGGCCTTCTGCCTCTGGCGGAACGGTACTCATTGCATGCGCAGGCTAGCGGTTGGCGTCGCGTCACGCCATGGGTCGCGGGCGTCGACTGCCCGGGCAACCGATTGTTGGCTCAGGTCAGCGCGACGCCGGCCACGAGCAGCACGAGCACATCGGTCGCCGCGATTGCGATCGCCGACCGGAAGAGCACGCGCCCGGTCCCGCGGGCGCCGAACACGGCGATGGTCCCCGCCGCCAGCAGCCCGAGGAGCGCGACCGCGCGCCGTTCGGCTGCAACGACGAGCAGAGCCGACGCTGCGAGCAGCAACGTCGTCGCCGTCAACGCGGCAGCGCGCTCTCCCCACCGCGCGGCGACGCGCTGCGGCAGGCCGGCTACGCCCGTGCGGCGGTCTCCGGCCAGGTCCGGGAGCGCGTTCGCAAAGTGCCCGCCGAGGCCCAGGAGTGCTGCGGCGGCGCTCACGGCTGCCCCGGGTGCCGGGCTGCCCGCGGCGACGCTGGCGGCGAACGCCGGGACCAGCCCGAACCCGATGACGTACATCAGGCCCGAGGCGGGTGTCGCCTTCAGGCCGAGGTTGTAGGTCCAGCCGGCGGCCATCATCACGGCATTGATCGCGGCCGTGCGAGGTCCGGCGAGTGCCGCCAGCAACAACGTCGACGCAAGTGCGCCGAGCGCTGCCGCCCAGACGGCCCGAACGCCGATCATGCCCGTCACGATCGGCTTGTCGGTGCGCCCTAGCGAGGCATCCCGCTCGGCGTCGACGGCGTCGTTGGACCACCCGATCGACAGCTGGCCCGCCAACGCCGCTCCGGCCGCGGCAAGCAAGGGCCAGGAGAGGCCCGCGGCCTGCCAGGCGAGCGCCGTGATCATCGCCGAGACCGCGAGCGCCGGCACAGGGTGCGCGGCGCCGAGCAACGCCCGCAGTGACGCGAGGCGACCGGCTGCTCGACTGGCTCTCACGCCCCGAGCGTAGGGGCGTTCGGCGACGCTTTCAGGCTCCTGGTTCGCGCGGCGGCGCAGGCGGCGTGGTTTCGGGCGGCTCGTTGCCCCCGGGGGGCTGCGAGCGCTGACGCATCGCGAATCCGATCACCAGCAGGACGACCAGGCCGCCGACCGCGGCGCCGATCACGCGCGCCTGGATCGACCAGGGGAGGCTGAGTACTGCGAGCACCACGAGCACTGCGATCCACGAAGGCAACCCGAGAGCGGCAGGCCCGAAAGCGAAATAGCCGGCAGTCAGGACCGCGAGGACGATCACCCCCACGATCAGCCAGCCGGCCGCACTGGAGACGAACATCAGCGGGACCGGGGCGAGAGCACTCATCGGGCGCACGCGGCGCGCTTGAACTGCATCCGCCCACGGTACCGCCGCGGGCCGGGCGCTCGTCGCCGGGTCAGCCGGCGACCCAGTAGCCGACGCAGAGAGTCACCGCGCCGGCAAGCACGCCGTACGCGAGGATCCCGATCAGCGGAACCAGTGCGAACGAAACCAGCGTGACCGCGACGATGAGCAGGAGATAGCGCAGAGATCGCATGTGCTTCCTGCATGGGTATCGGCGGCTGCTTCAGCGCCCAGCAGCCGCGACAGCTTCTTTGGCGGAGAGTTCCTTGCGTGCTGGCGCGGTTTGCGTAGGCGGCGCGTCCTGGGCCGGCGCGTGCACGGCGCCGGCTCGCTGGCCACGGCCCCCGGTTCGGGGTAACTTCGCACCCGATGGCGACGTGGGAGAACGTCAGGCGTTTGGCACTGGACTTGCCCGAGACCGACGAGCGTCTATCCCGCGAGCGCCTGCAATGGCGGGTCCGGGGAAAGCTGTTCGTTTGGCAGCGGCCGCTCACCAAGCGGGAACTCGCAGAGCTCGGCGACGACGCGCCGAGCGGCCCGATCCTCGGTGCGCGGGTCGAGGATCAGGCGACCAAGGCGGCGCTCCTCGCCAGCGAGCCCGGCGTCTTCTTCACGACGTCTCACTTCGACGGCTACCCGGCAGTGCTGGTTCTACTGGAGGCAATCACCGCGGCCGAACTTCGGGAGATCGTGATCGAAGCCTGGCTGGCCAGGGCACCTCCGCGCTTGGCTGCGGAGTACGTCGCCAAGCACTTTTGAGCACCGGCAGCCGTTGGCCATGTGCCTTGCGCTAGGAAGCCGAAAGCGGCCAGACCTCGACGACGCCGTAGGCGACTGCGCATGGCGACTGCGCGGCGAGCTCGGCCGCCTGCCCCAGAGTCGGTGCCTCGAGGATCGCGAACCCCGCGATCGGGAGATCGGAGCGGAGATAGGCACCCTGGCTGACCTCCAGACCTCGACCGTCGGGATTGCGGACCTGTACAGGCTCACCCGCGATGCCGATCAGCGCGCCCGCCGCGCGCAGCCGCTCGTCGTGTGCGTGGGCAGCTTCGCGAGTCGCCGGATCGGTCCTGTCGTATCCCGCACGGTCGCCGTATCCGATGGTCACAAACTTCGGCATCCAGGGCGCTCCTTTCGTGGACTCCCAACACCGGTACCCGCAGGCCCGTCGGGCAACCCGCGATCCGAGCTTCGGCAGGGGCGGCGTGGCGCTCAAGCTTATGATCCGCCCGTGCCCGCACAGAATCCCCTCACACGGCTCGAGCAGGTCGCCAGAGAGCTTGGGGAGCTCGCCGATCAGCTCCACGACTACCTTGGGCCGGATGCCGACCTGGCGCTAAAGAAGTGGCAGGGCGAAATCCGGACGGCGGTCGACGAGATTCAGAGGCTGACGGGCGAGCAAAAACCGGCCTGAGCCGCCGACCGGGACGCACGGCGAACCGCTGGCGGCGCAACTGGCGTGCGTTCCCGGTGCCTTCGTCGCGGGTGGGGGTCGACGCACGTTGCCACAACGACCGTGGCGCGCCGTTAGCGCTAGCCGGACTTGCGCCCGGCTGCGTCGTGATGCAGGATGAATGCCCAGTAGAAGTGCAACAACCCCGCGGGTACCAGCAGCGCCCGCCACCAACCACCGACGTCGTACGCGTAGAGCACGCCCGCGAGTACGAGCAGCCAGACGCCGGCGACGATCCTGACGGTGATCCACACACGCGGGTGCCCGAGCTCGTGTGAGATCCTCGCCTCAACCGAAGCGCGAACCCTTTCTCCTGCGTGCATCACGCGGGAAAGCTACGGGTCGGGGCCACGCAGATCATGCAACGAGCTTAGGGCCGCCGGGGCGGAGATTGGTTTCTCGGTATCACGCCATCTGTCCGGAGCCGGCGCGCGGAGATTAGCGTGCCGAGGACGCGGCAGCCGGCGCCGCCACGAGATCCGCCGAACTCGCACAGCACCGGGTGTTAGCGTGTCCGAATGGTGCCAGTCCATCGAGTTCGGCCCGCGATGAACCTCACGACATGCTGATCTACTCGATGAGCGTCTCGGTCGACGGATTCATCACCGACCGCGAGGGCTCATTCCACTGGACCGTGCCCAGCGACGAGCAGTTTCGCTTTCACACCGAGCAGGTGCGTGAACTCGGCGGTTACCTGTGCGGGCGCAGACTGTACGAGACTCTCCTGCCGTGGGAAACCGATCCATCGCTGCGCGACAGTGAGCTCGGAGCGGCGTTCGCCGACGCCTGGAGCGTAATCCCGAAGGTCGTGTTCAGCCGCACGCTCGCGAGCGTGCAGGGCAACGCGGGGCTTGCTTCCGGATCCGTGGCGGACGAGCTCATACAGGCGCTCGGCGCGACCGATAAGGACGTCGCCATCGGCGGGGCGCATCTGGCCGCATCGGCAATGGAGCTCGGTCTCGTCGATGAACTGCGGATGTTCCGCAACCCAATCATCCTCGGCGGCGGCACGCCTTTCCTGCCCGCGGTGCCCGAGCGCGTCGAGCTTGACCTTATGGAGACGAAAACGTTCGCCTCGCGCGTCGTATATGAGCGTTACACGCGCATCCGCACTAAGGACGCCGCCGGCTAGCAGTACCGCCGCGTCCTGCGACACGCGGGGGCCGAAGCGCTTCGGGCGTTAACGCTGGATGACGCATGCAGGCCTAACCCTGGATTTGATGTGATGCCGGTCCGGCCAGTTCGCGCCGCCGACAATGCATGTGACGTGATCGCACGTCGTGGCATCAAGCGCGCTAGCGAGTTTCGCCGCTTCCGGCCTGAGGGATGTGGTATTCGGGCGGGCCTTCAGGAGTTGGGGGCCCTTCGCCCAGCGCTTTGATGCCGAAGATCGCTAGGACGAGGACGACCAATGCGACAATGAGGCGGCGAAGTAATCGTCCCCGATTTGACTGATCCATCTGACCTAACCCGACCGAGCGTCGGACGCGCCCGACGATCCTAGAGGTTGACTTGCGACGACGTCAGGTGGTCAGATGATCCGGAAGCGAGCGGCGCAGGAGAGTCCGAGCCGGGTGGGGGTGTTCATTGGCTGGCGTCGGCCTGCTAGCCGTGCCGGTCTTCCTCGTCGGCTACGCGGCCTACCAGCTGTGGTGGGTGGCCGAGCTGGACTTCGAAGCTTGGCGCCAACGGCGCAAGCGCGCGGAGGCTGACCGGTCAGCTCGCCGCGGGCGATAATGCATGTGTCGTGACTACACGAGGCTGCAGCGAGTGGGAATGGCGTGACGGAGCGTGGAGCGTCATCGACTGTGCAGTCGAGGCGCGTGCCGATGCGCACCGCGGCGCCCACTCACGTGTCGAACGGATTGAGGTCGAAGTCCTCGACGAACGCAGTCTGGATCACGATTCCGCAAAGACGCGTGTGCTTCCTCCGCCGGGAAAGGTCATGCTCATTTTGGTCTTGAGCGCCGTGCTAGACGACGGTATGCGTGTCGAGGCGAAGGCGTCCGGATTCACCGAAAGGCCGCCGGTTTCGCTCGGGGCGGTACGGGAAGTCTTGGATACCGGGTTCGGGCGCTTAAACGAACCGCGCCCGTCACCCACGAGATGGGCCTCGTTGGTCGAGGCCCTCGCCGAGGCCGGCGTTGTCGTGACCGAGAGCGAGCTACAGCCGTTCCCCGTTCGGCTTCGCGTCGTGGGGTCAGCGCGGTCGCTCGTGGGCCCAGATTAGCGCTGCGCTCGATATGCATGTGACGCGTCAACGAGCGTGATCGTTTGAGTACGCTCGCCGCGTGCACATGACCGTGCTAGCTGCACTTGACACGCTGCCGAACACGCCCAGCGTGGGCGAAGAACTAGAACGGCATCCTGTCCCCGCCGTTGCAATCGTCGCGGGCGTCGTCGGCTTAGTCGTGCTGTTGCTGCTGGCGCGACGCGGTGAGGGGCGGAACAAGCGCCGGCGCTAACCCCGCTGCTCGCTAATGCATGTGACCTGACGCCTTAGACTGGACCTCGGTGGCGGGCTTTCTTGAACTTCCGCTGTGGCTGAGGTGCGCGTTCGGCGCGGGCAGCGTCGCCGCGTTCATCGGCGGTGTCGTGGGGTTTGTGATCGGATTGCACGTTCACCCGGCGACGGCATGGTTCGCAGTGATCGAGGCTGGGCTTCTAGCGGGTATCGGGGCGCTTCTTGTAGGCGCGCTCGTCGGCGGAGTTGTCGAAGTTGTCCGCTGGACCTGGGCGAGTCGTCGCGCACACTAACGTCGCGCCGCCTGATAGTGCATGTACGGGAACAACTAGAGCAACAGATTTCTGTGTCGCCGTAAGAACGGCGCTGGGCCTCGTGAGTACGATCGCGACGATGAGCAACCGGAGGATTCTTGGATGAGTATTCGGCGCGTCTCGACCGCGACGGTCTACGAGAATCCGTGGATGCGTGTCCGGGAGGACCGAATTGAGCGAGCGGACGGAAGCCAAGGCATCTATGGGGTGGTGGAGAAGCCAGATTTCGCGCTTGTCATCCCGCAGGAGCGGGACGGCAGCCTCTGGCTCGTCGAGCAGTACCGATACCCGGTAGCGGGGCGGTACTGGGAGTTTCCGCAGGGATCGTGGGAGCACGCCGAGCAGGTCGACGCGGCCGATCTGGCTCGCGGCGAGTTAGCCGAGGAGACTGGGCTGGGGGCAGGATCGATGCGCCACTTGGGCCATCTGTACGAGGCCTACGGATACAGCACGCAAGGGTTTGATGTCTGGCTCGCCACTGACCTTGTCCAGGGAGACGCGCGCCGGGAGTCCACCGAGCAGGACATGCGTGCAAGGCAAGTTCCGCGCGCTGAATGGGAAGCGATGGTGCGCGACGGCGTTGTCAAGGATGCGCCATCGCTCGCTGCCTACGGGCTGTTGCTCACCTGCGAATCGAGTTCTTCTAGCTGTCCGTGGGCGTAGCGCTGGGAGCCGATGTAGAGGTGCGGCGTCGAACGGTCTCGCGGCAGGCGGTTGAGGTCGCGGTGGCCCTGGCGGTACCCCTGAGCCTCGGCGCGTGTGCGAGCGCATCCCACCGTCAGGTCGCCGCTGTCACGGCGAAAGGTCAGCCGCGTCCCGCGGGCTTAGAGGTTTGTCCGCGTTACGCCGAAGTTCTTCGCGCTCGGCGGTGCGTTACTCGACGCGACGACAAGTTCTGCCTCGAAGGTGGGAGTCGATCTGGCCACCGAGTGGACGTCGTCGAGATCCCGCCGTGTCCGCGTGCCCGGCCGGGTCGCATTTCGATCTCGGCTTCCCGGCGTTGATCAGCGCTTGGAAGTGGCGTGTGCCGCCTGATAATGCATGTGACGTGCGCGTTGAATTGAGGGAAGCCAAGCCGGAGGACTTGCCTGATCTCCTGGGTCTCTACGCCCAGCTGACCCAAGGCACGCCATCAGCTGCCCCCGGTGATGAGAGCGTCTCGATCGCCGCACTCAACCGGGTTCTCCAGCCGCGGGGGAGGCATCTCCTCGTGGCGGTGATCGATGGCGAAGTGGTCGGAACAGCGGATTTGGCGGTGATCGACAACGTCACTCATCACGGAATGCCATGGGGGATTGTTGAGAACGTTGTCGTCCGGGATGATCTCCGGCGGCGGGGAGTTGCGCGCGCGCTCTTAGCGGAGATCGAGCAGATTGCTCGTGCTGCGAACTGCCACAAGGTCGGGCTGCTCTCGGGGAAGCATCGCCTAGAGGCCCACGCGCTCTACGAACAGGCTGGATATCGACCGGTCGCTGAAGGGTTCAAGCTCTACTTCGACCGATAGGCCCAACTCGTGGGCCGGCGAGAGAGCTTGCGCGCCGCTGGCGCGAGGTCCGTTGATCGCTCGACTAAACCAAGGGCAGCGACGCGTTGCCGGTGACGCTTGATAATGCATGTGACGTGACTACCTCTTCTGCTCTCGATTCACCGAGCGTCCAGGACGTCCTCAGTGGTATTCGGAATCTTGCAACGGTCCAGGACCCCGCATTGCCTGATTCGGTATCCCGGGCCGAGCGGTCTGGAGCTGCCACCGATTGGCGGCATCGCGCGGTGATGGGGGAAGGCGCTCCCCAGGCACTTTCTGAGCCCGAGGCGTACGCGCTTCATGCGCTGGTACTCGCCGCCAGACCGGCCGTAATCGTCGAGTTTGGAACGTCTTTTGGCTACTCGACCATCTTCATGGCCAGCGCGCTTCGCGACTTGGGGTCCGGGGTGGTCATCACCTGCGAGTTCGTTCAGGCTAAGGCAGAGCGCGCCGCGTCGAACTTGCAGGCCGCTGGTCTGGCGGATGTGGTCGACGTTCGTTGCGGAGACGCCAGAGACGTCCTGAGCGACGTGTGTCCGATCGACTTCCTATTCCTCGACGGGGCAAACGATCTCTATGTACCAGTGCTTGAAGTGCTCGAACCCAATCTGAGTCGGCCGGCGTTGGTCGTCGCCGACATGAGTCACGGGGACTCGCACCACAAGCGGTATCACGATTACGTGAGTTGCAGCGAACGAGACTTGGTGACCGTCGAGGTGCCGATCGACGGCGGGCTCGTTGTCTCAGCCCGATAATGCATGTTATGTAAACCCATGCAGGAAAGAAGGGGCGGGTGCGCCCTCGATTCGCAGCGCACCCGCCGTTACTCTGCTGGCCCGTTAGTCCGTCGGTTCTAGGAGCCGCAGACCCACTCCATGTAGTCGAGGGCGTTGGCGGCCGCGTCGGACTTGGCCTGAGCGGCGACGAACTTCGCTTCGTCTCGGCGGAGCTTTGCTTCCGCCCTCAGGGCGGCGGGGCTTTCAGGGCCCAGCGCGCGCTGCGCGGTCGTCACGACCCACCTCTGCTCAGAGATCGCATCCCAGTCGGTCCAGGTCGCGGTTTCCGCCTTGGCGTACGCGAGTTCGGCCTTGGCGACCGAGCCGCACTTAGGCTGCGTCGGCTTCGACGCCGAAGCGCCGGCTGGCGCGATCACCGCGAGAGCCGTGATGCTGATTGCGGCGAGTGTTCCGATCCTCTTGATCATTGGTGTCCCTTCCATGGATTTCTGGGGTTCCCGCACTGCGGGTCCAAATAAAAGGGGTGCGCCGCAAGCGGCGCACCCCTTGATCCCTCGCCGAGGGGGAATCGGCGATGAGTTGCCACAAGGAGGTCAGGTCCTCGGGTCTCTGCACAGTGCCAGTTGGAAGGCCGGTAGACAAGCGATTCTGACCAACCTTGAGCGACTCTTGAGGCAACGGTGACGCTTGCCTGAGACTCGAGCGGGTTTCCTGTGGAATTGCTCCGCTTGAGCCCGTCGGCGGGCGAATCAGGCGGCTCGTTCCTCGCCTTCCGGCGCGAGGTCCGTAAGACGGTTGACGCGCGCCAGGCCGGGAAACCATCGTGGCCAGATCGCTGCGAAGAAGATCGTCAGCGCGCCGCCGGCGACGACGGCCGGAACCGCTCCGATCAGTGCCGCGGCGAGCCCGGACTCGAAGGCCCCGAGCTCGTTTGAGCCGCTGATGAACACCATCTCGACGGCTGTGACGCGGCCGCGCAGGCTGTCTGGTGTCGCGAGCGCGATCGCCGTGCCACGGATGTTCACGCTGTACATGTCCGCGAAGCCGGCGGCGGCCAGCGCGACAATCGACAGCGGGAAGGATCGCGACAGCCCGAAGACGACGACGGCGACGCCGAAGGCCCCGACCGCGAGGAGCATCTTCTTCCCCGCTCTCTCGCCGATCTCTGTCCGCGTTATGACAACCGCCGCGATCAGTGCGCCAACCGATGCCGAGCTGCGCAGGATCCCCAGGCCGACTGTCCCGAGGTGCAGAATCGACGCCGCATAGAGCGGCAGCAGCGCGACGGCGCCGCCGAACAGCACGGCGACAAGATCCAGCAGGATCGCCCCGAAGATCACCTGGGTTCCGCGGATGAAATGGAGACCGGCAAACAGATCTCGACCGGAGCCGCCTGTCGTGCCCAGTCGACCCGGCGCCTCGCGGAAGTGCATCGTCCAGGCGAGCGCGGCGCCGACGAGCATCACCGCTCCCGACACGGAATAGGTCACGACGGGCGAGATCACCAGAAGCAGGCCAGCTGCCGCCGGCCCGAGGATCGTCGAGGCATACATGCTCGCGCCGCGCAGCGTGACCGCGCTCTCGACCAGACCGGTTGGTACGAGCATCGGCGGCAGTGATCGAGATGCCGGGGACCCGAGTGCCATCGCGACCCCCGCGACCATCGCAAGCGCCAGGAACGGCCAGAGCAGCGTGACGCCCGTCGCCGAGAGCACGGCCAGGCCGCCGGCCACGCCGACGTCGATGAGGATTGCTGCGGTCAGCAACACGCGCCGTGAACTGCGGTCGGCGACGGTCCCGAGCGGAAGCGCGAGCAGGAGCATCGGGATGAACTCGGCGAGGCCGATGAGGCCGAGGTAGAGCGCCTTGTGGTGGTAGTCGTAGACCTGCCAGCCGATCGCCAGCAGGATCATCTGCTCGCCGATGTCCCAGCCGAGCGCGGCGCCCCAGAGGTGGCGGAAGTCACGTACCTCGAGCGCCGGTCCCAGACGCGCGAGGCGGCTCCCCCCGCGTTATCGGCCGAGCGTCCGCTCGAGCTCACGTGCTGCTTGCGGAAGCGGCGCGAGTGTCCGACGGGTCGCCGCCAAGCCCTCGCGCAGCGGGGCGTCACCGACTTCGACCGGTATCAGCGAGTCCTGCAGTTCAGCGAGAATCTCGTCGGCCTCCCCCACGAAGGCGAGCGCGGCGTCGACATGCTGGCGCGCACCGTCTTCGCGCCCGCCGGCAAAGTGTTTGGCGACCGGACGCTCGAACGCCTCGCCGCAGCGACTGGCGAACGCGGTAACCGACGCAAGGAGCGTTTTCGCCGCCAGCCCGATCGGCCCGTAGAGCTGGCTCTCGAGCTCGTCCGCGGCGTGCTCGTCGAGCGCCTCGTAGGCCGTACCGAGCGCCTCGATGGCCCCGAGCAGGCTGGACGCGGCTTCGGCGCTGTCGCTAAAGATGCGCTCGTAACCCTCGTGGGAGGAGTAGGTCATCCGTCGAGGTTAGAGGCGCGGACACCCGCGTCACCCACAATCGCAAGCGCCCTGGCGATCACGGCGTCGATCATCGTCGGCGTGAGACGGCCGGTGAAGGTGTTCTGTTGGCTCGGGTGAAAGCAGCCCAGCAGCGTGAACCGTCCCAGCTGCAGTTCGGCCCCGTGCCCGAAACGCGGCCGCGGCCGCGGCACCGGCGCGACGTTGAGACCGTCCGAAACGAGCCCGAGGGCGGCGTTCCACGCGAACGCGCCCAGACAGACGATCACCACGGTCCGCTCCAGCAGCTCCAGTTCCCGCACGCTCCAGGGTCGGCAACGGTCACGCTCTGCCGGCGTCGGCTTGTTTGCGGGCGGCGCGCAGCGCACGGCGGCGCTGACCCGGACATCCCGCAGCTCGAGTCCGTCGTCGCGCGCGCTGCTCAGTGGCCTATTCGCCAGCCCGGCACGGTAGAGCGCGCCGTAGAGGAAGTCGCCGGAGCGGTCGCCGGTGAACATCCGGCCTGTGCGGTTCGCGCCGTGCGCGGCCGGAGCGAGCCCGTATACGAGAATGCGTGCGTTGCTTGGACCGAAGCCGGGAACCGGCCTGCCCCAGTACTCCTGGTCGGCGAACGCCCTGCGGCGCGTGGAGGCGACCTCCTCGCGCCATGCGACGAGCCGCGGGCAGGCGCGGCATTGGATCACGGCCGCGTCCAATGCCGCAATGTCTAGAGGGTGGAATTCCTCCACCCGCCAGTAGTACCATCGCCTTGTGCCGCTGTGGCTCTGGGTGCTCATCTTCATCGCGTTCATCAAGCTTCCGATTGCTGCGGCCATGCTGTGGCTGCCGATCAAGTACGACAACGCGCTCGCAGAGCCGGAAGCCGACAGCTCATCTGAAGACGAAGGCGGCTCGCACGTGCTTCCCGGGAGCCCGGTCGACCCTCACCCGCGCACGCCATTCCCGCGGCGCCCGCGCCGCGGCCCGCATGGCGCTCCGACGCCGGACTCGCCCAAGCGCGTGCGTACTCCGGCGCGCACAGCACGCCCGGTCCGGCCGATTCGCTAGCGGTTCTTCTTGCGCTGCTGTTTGGCGGCGCGTGATTTGGCTCGCCGCCGTTTGAGCTGCGCCGACCGATCATGCTTGACGCGCGCTTCGGCGGCGTCCAGTTCAGCGTCGGTTACCGGGGCGCGGCGGCGCGCGTCGCGGACGATCACGAAGCCGATGCCGACCAGGAGCACGATCGAGACGATCGTGCCGAGGAGGATGATCGAGCTGCTGTTCGAGGATTCCGTCGTGGATTCTTTGCCGGATTCGCTCGCCGATTTCGACGTCGTCGTCGATTTCTGCGACTGGCTTTCAGCCTGTTCGGTCAGCGACGAGCCACCGAGGGAGCCTTCGGCGTTCGCAATCGCCGCCAGCGGCCCGGCCGCGAGCAGAGCGGACGCGAAGAGCGCGAGCAACATCGGTCTTGCGTTGGGACGGGGCACGCGCACGAGAATAGCCACGCCGGGGCGCCCCGGCGTGGCGCCGGGGGCACCGACCATCCCCTGTCCGGGGGCGATCGCGCATACAATCGGCGCCCGTGGCGCAGAAACAGCGACAGATAAAGATCGAACAGCGCGGCGCGATGGCCGAACTCGAAGCGCTCGAGAAGCGCTCGGACGAGGAACTCGAGTCGGAGACCAAATTCAAGGCTCAGGCGCTCGCGATCCTCGGTGCACGTGCCGCGGAGCGCTTCGACGCCGAGACATCTCGCGCCTACTTCCAGCGGGCGATCGCCGCGGCGCGGCCGCAGGAACGGATGCAGATCCGGCGCATGGCAGATGTCTCGCTGGCCCTCGCCGAGCGTCGCGCCGGCGACCTCAAGCAGGCCACCGAGCGGCTGGGGCAGCCCGCCCCGAGCGGGCGCCAAATGCTGGCGCTCGCGCGCAGCCGGCCTGCTCGTCCCCCCGCGTCGGCAGGGATCTTGGCCCGGATCCGCGGGATCGTCCTGATCATCATCCTCGTCGTCGTGCTGATTGCCGTGGGCGCCGGCATTGTCGAGCTGATCTCACTGCCGTTCGGCGGTCTCGGCGCCGCTCCCGGAGTGCTGCTCGGCCTGTTCTTCGTCATCGCAGCGATCGCGATAGCCACGGCTTTCGGCCGTCGGCGAAGCGGACGCGCCAGAGCCGGCGGCTAAGCCCGTCGCGGCGTGGACTCGTCGCGCAGCAGTCTGATCGTCAACCCCGTCGCCGGCGGGGGTCGGGCGCGTCGTGCGGCTCCGGTCGCCCTCGCTCGGCTGCACCAGCAGGGGATCGACGCGACGATGGACGAGACGACCGATCTCGCCCACGCGCGCGAACTGGCCCGGCGGCCGCTGACGAGGGCGGATCGCGGTCGCCGTCAGCGGCGACGGGATGATCGGCGCGATCGCCGACGAGCTGCGCGAGCTCCCCGGTGCGGTGGTCGGAATCGTGCCGGGCGGTCGCGGCAACGACCTCGCCCGTGTCCTGGGGATTCCGACCGACCCGCTCGCGGCCGCGAACGTCCTGCTCGACGGCATCGAGCGCGCGGTCGATGTGGGCCTTGTCGAACCTGCCGTGGGTCCGGCGGCGCGCGTTTGTCGGGATCGCGTCAGCCGGCTTTGACAGCGACGCTAACCGCATCGCGAATGAGGCGCCCGCCTGGTTGGGCGGCGCCGTCTACGCGTACGGCGCGCTTCGCGCGCTCGTCGCCTGGCGGCCCGCGCGGCTGGCACGAGCATTGACCGACGAAGGGAGCGATTCGAGTTTCAGGGCTATTCGTTCGCCGCCGCGTCCTCGCGAGCCTACGGCGGGGGCATGTTCGTCGCGCCCGACGCGTTGCTCGACGACGGTTTGCTCGACATTGTTTGCGTCGCGGACGGCTCGAAGCTGCAGTTCCTCGCGAACTTGCCGCGTGTTTTCAGCGGTACGCACGTGCACGAGGCATCGGTGCGCGTGCTGCGTGCGCGCAGCGTGCGCCTCGAAGCGGACCGCGATTTCGTCGTCTACGCCGACGGCGACCCGATCGGGGTCCGACGTCGCGCCCTGCGGCGGTGACGGCGCTGGCCGGCGCGATCACGGTCATCTGCCCGCCAGGAGGTCGCCAGCGCTTTCGGGGCGGCCACGTGAGCGCGCCTGGGCTCCGCACGCAGATCTCCCTCGCGCGCACCGTCGGGCGCGCTGTCACGGCTGCGTGGTCGGGGCGGGACGAGCGCGCCGGGGCGGCGTGCTGCTGCGCATCTCGGCCCGACGCGATCCGCGACCTCGCGACGCGCCTGACTGATGGCAGCGCGGTGATCCGCGCGACGAACGGCAAGACGACGACGAGCGCGATGCTCGCGGAGATCCTCGAGCGGCTGCGCCTCGCCTACAACCGTTCGGGCGCCAACCTGTCTCCGGGGGATCACCTCGACGCTGCTGGCCCGCCGGCGCGCGGCGGGACGCGCGAGCTCGGCCTCTTCGAGGTCGACGAGGCGGCGCTCCCTGAGGTCGCAGACCGGCTCCAGCCGCGCCTGATCGCGCTCGGGAACCTGTTCCGCGACCAGCTCGACCGCTACGGCGAGCTCGAACTCGTCGCCGTCCGCTGGCGCGCGCTGCGTCGCCGAGCATCCGGACGCACTGCTCGTGCTCAACGCCGACGACCCGCTGCTCGCGACCCTGCGCGCGAGCCCGCGGTCGTGCTGCTACGGCCTCGACGACCCGGGCACGGAGCGGCCTCCCCCACGCCGCCGATTCGACGCACTGCCCCGCTGCGGCGCGCCGCTGCGTCTACGAAACCGTCTATGTCGGACACCTCGGTGACTACCACTGCCCAGCTGCGGCCTCCGCCGGCCGCCGCTCGGCGGTCGGCGCACGCGAGATCGAACTCGACGGCGTGGAAGGAAGCAGGTTCACGCTGCGCACCCCGGCCGGCGAGGCCGCGTCGCGCTCGCGCTGCCCGGGCTCTACAACGTCTACAACGCGACCGCGGCGGCGGCCGTCGCCCACGCGCTCGGAACGCCGCTCGCCCAGATCGTCTCCGGACTCGGCCGTGTCCGCGCCGCCTTCGGCCGCTTCGAGCGGATCGCGGTCGGCCGACGAGACGGCTGCTGATGCTGCTGATCAAGAATCCGGCCGGCGCGAACGAGGTGGTGCGCGACGCTCCGCGCTGGAGGCGCGCCGCTCGCGTGCTCGTCGCCCTCAACGACGACATCGCCGACGGACGTGACGTCTCCTGGATCTGGGACGTCGACTTCGAGCCGCTGCTCGCGGTCGAGGCAGCGTCATCGGCAGCGGCACACGCGCGGCCGAACTCGCGCTCCGCCTGCTACGCCGGCTTCCCGCGCGAACGCATCGAGGTGATCGTGGAGCTCGAGCGTGCGCTTGACCGCGGCCTCGAGCTGACCCCCGCCGGCGGCGAGCTCGTGAGCCTGCCGACCTACACCGCGATGCTCGAGCTGCGCGGTGTCGCCGCGCGCGGCGAGGTCGAGCAGCGCGTGGTCACCGGCCTGGGAGCCGGCGCGACGCGACGAGAACCCGTGCGCTGGCACGATCTGGAGTGCGGCCGGCTAACGGAGCGACCTGCGGTGTGGCGGCGCTCGCCGCGGAAGCGGCGGGGTGGGCCGTCCTCGACATCGGGGCTGGCACCGGGCGCACGCGCTGCGCTCGCCGGCGCGGGCTCGCCGGTGACAGCGGTCGATCTCGACCCCGAGCTGCTGTCGCGGCGCTCGAGCACGCGCGGCGCGGTCGCGAGGTGCGCACCGTCGAGGCCGACGTCGCACCTCGGGCCACCGCGAACGCTGGCCGCTCGTGCTGATCCCGATGCAGACAATCCAGCTGCTCGACGGGCCCGCGCGGCGGCCGATTCCTACGCGAGGGGCGCCGGCAGCTCGCGCGCGGGCGGCCTGCTCGGCAGACGTCGATCGTCGACGCCGCTGAGACCTTCGACCGGGCTGACCGCGACGGTCCGTCGCCCGAGACGCGAGCTCGAAGGCGACGTGTTCATCCACCGCCACGGCGGTTCGCTCGAGGCCGACGCGGCGTGGATATCGAACGCGAGCGCGGGATCGGCCGTGCCGGCGCGCCGGCCGCCGACGCGAGCGCGACCTTCCGCCTGCACGAGCGCTGCAGCAGAGAGACTCCCGCGAGGGCGAGGGCGCCGAGGCCTCGAGCCAGTCGGAGCTGATCAGGTCCACCCGAGACCGACGAACAGTCGCGAACGAGGTGTCGTGTGCTGGGTGCCACTGGCTGAAGACGGTGCTGCGGGTCTGCGCGCTGTACCCCGATCTGATGAACATCTACGCCGACCGCGGCAACCTGCTGATTCTCGAGCGGCGCTGTCGCTGGCGCGGGATCGGCTTCGAGCTGGCGCCAAGGAAGCCGGCGAGCCGCTCGACGCGAGGGCGGCACGACATCTACTACATCGGCGGCGGGCAGGACCGCGACCAGCGCCTGTGCGCGGAGGACCTGCTCGACAGCAAGCGCGGGGCACTGCACGAGGCCGCCGACCGCGGAGCCGTCATGCTCGGCGTCTGCGGCGGCTATCAGCTCCTCGGCCGCTCGTACGCACTCGGCGACGAGCAGATCGAGGGCGTCGCGCTGCTCGACGTCGAGACGGTCCGCGAGCGACGGCCCGCGGCTGATCGGCAACGTCGCGATCGAGGCGCGCCTCGGGGAGCGGGCGATCGAGGCTGGCAGGCTTCGAGAACCACGGTGGCCGCACGCGGCTCGGCCTCGGCCAGCGGCCGCTCGGGCGCGTGCTTCAGGGCCACGGCAACAACGGCGACAGCGGCATGGAGGGCGTCGTCAGCGGCAACGTGATCGGCACCTACCTGCACGGCCCGCTGCTGCCCAAGAACGCCTGGTTCGCCGACTGGCTGCTCGCGAGCGCGCTCGGCGTGGACCCCGGCGAGCTCGAGCCGCTCGACGACCGGTTCCCGGATCTCGCGCACCGCGACGCGTTGCGCGTTGCCGGGGTCGACGCCGGTTAGGATCGTCGACGTGGAGCTATCGGAGTATCAGCGCCGCTCGCGCAGCACCGCCGCGTACCCACGCGACGTCGCGATCACCTACCCGGCGCTCGGACTGGCAGGCGAGGCCGGCGAGGTGGCCGACCACATCAAGAAGGTCTTCCGCGACGACGGGGGCATCGTCGATGCCGAGCGCCGCGAGGCGATCGCCGGCGAGCTGGGCGACGTGCTGTGGTACATCGCGCAGCTGGCCACAGAGCTCGACCTCGAGCTCGAGGAGATCGCCGAGGGAAACCTCGCGAAGCTCGCCTCGCGCGCGCAGCGTGGCGTGATCGCCGGCAGCGGCGACCGGCGCTAGCCGGCAACGGCGAAGCGATCGAAGCGCTCCGCAAGGCGGGCGGGAACGAGCGCCCGGACGTGCACGCCCTCGGGCGTGTCGCGGCGTACGACGTCGCCGGCCAGGCGATGGATTTCCGCGAGCTCGCTTCCCTCGGCGTAGGGCACGAGCAGCTCCATGCGCCGCAGCGTGTGTGAGAGCTCTTCCTGCAGACGGGCCGCGAGGCGCTCCAGGCCCTCCCCTGTCTGGGCGCTGACGAGCACGGCCTTCGGGTGGCGCAGCAGCAGCTCGTGGCGGCGCGCCTCGTCGATCAGATCCGCCTTGGCGAGCACCAGCACGGTCGGGGCACTGCCGGCGCCGATCTCCTCGAGCGTCTCCTGGACCGAGCTCATCATCGCCAGCTGCTCGTCGTCGGAAGCCGAGGCGTCGAGCACGTGCGCGAGCAGGTCGGCGCGGCGCGTCTCCTCGAGCGTCGCGCCGAACGCGTCGACCAGCTGGTGGGGGAGCTTGCTGGATGAAGCCGACCGTGTCGGTGAGCAGGTAGCGGCGCCCGAGAGCTCGTCAGCGTCCGGGTCGTCGGGTCGAGGGTGTGGAAGAGGCGGTCCCGACGCCGACCTCGGCGCCGGTCAGGGCGTTGAGCAGCGTCGACTTGCCGGCGTTCGTGTAGCCGACGAGAGCGACCGTCGGCAACGCGGCCCGCTCGCGCTCGGCGCGCTGGACATCGCGCGTGGAGCGCTGACGTGCGTCGAGCCGGCGGCGCAGCGTCGCGATGCGGTCGCGGGCGAGCCGTCGGTCGGTCTCGATCTGCGTCTCGCCCGGCCCTCGGGTTCCGATCCCGCCGCCGAGACGCTCAAGGTGGCGTCCAGAGCCCGCGCATCCGCGCGAGGTTGTACTCGAGCTGGGCGAGCTCGACCTGGAGCTTGCCCTCGGCGCTGCCCGCGTGGTCGGCGAAGATGTCGAGGATCACCGTCGTACGGTCGACGACGGGCAGTCCGAGCGCCTGCTCGAGGTTGCGCTCCTGGCGGGCGGAGAGTTCGTCGTCACAGGCCACGACGTTCGCATCCAGGCGGTTGGCGAGCGCCTTGGCCTCGGCGACCTTCCCGGGCCCGAGATAGGTGTTGGGGTGCGGGGTGTCGCGCTGCTGGACCAGTTCGCCGACGGTCGCCACCCCGGCGGTCAGCAGAAGCTCGGAGAGCTCGGCGAGGTCGCCCGATTCGGGTGAGACGCCGATCAGCAGGGCGCGCTGGCGCGCCCTCGGTGCCGCTGGCTCCTGGGGAGCGCGGCGAGTCGGTGATCGTCGACCGTCACGGCCTCTTTCCATTCAACAATCAGTCTAGGCCGTGCGCGGGCCCGCGTGGTCAGGGAGCGAGACTGCCGAGCCGCTGGACGGCCTCGAGCAGCCGCTCGTCCGGCGTCGTCAGCGAGATCCTGAACCAGCCCTCCCCTGCCGCCCCGTAGATCGCGCCGGGCGAGATCACCACGGCCGCCTGCTCGAGGACGTGTTCGGCATACGCGGCGGAGTTCTCGAAGCCGGCAGGGATCGGAGCCCAGACGTAGATCGAGCCCTTCGGGGGCGAAACGTCAACGCCGATGCCGCGCAGCGCGTCGCAGACGAGGTCGCGCCGCCGGCGGTAGATCTCGTTCATCGCGTTCACGTCGGCGTCGACCGCCGGCGAGAGAGCCTCGACCGCCGCGAGCTGGATCGCCGCGAACATCCCGGAGTCGACGTTCGTCTTGAGCCGCCAGTAGAGCTCGAGGATCTCGGGGTTCCCGACCAGGGCCGCAGCCCGCCATCCGGTCATGTTGTAGCCCTTGGACAGTGAGAAGACCTCGATCCCGACCTCCCGCGCTCCGGGGGTCTCGAGGAACGACGGCGGCCGGTAGCCGTCATAGGCGATCTCCGAATAGCTGTTGTCGTGCACGACGATCAGGTCGTTCGCACGGGCAAACTCGACTACCCGCTCGAACAGGCCGTCGGGCACGATTGCCCCTGTCGGGTTGTTCGGGTAGTTCAAGAAGATGATCTTGCTGCGGCGCAGGGTCTCCGCGTCGATCGCGTCGAGGTCGGGGGCGAATCCGAGCTCCGGGACGAGGGCCATCGGGTACGCCTCGGCGCCGGCAAGCACCGGACCGCCCGTATAGACGGGGTAGCCCGGGTCAGAGGCGAGCGCGAGGTCGCCCGGGTCCAGGAAGGCGAGGTTCAGGTTGAAGATCGCCTCCTTGCCGCCGAGCGCCGGGATGACCTCGCTCTCCGGGTCGAGGGTCACGCCGAACCGGCGCGCGTAGAAGTCCGCGATCGCCTCGCGGAACTCCTTGCGTCCCCGGTTGGAGGGGTATTTGTGCGTCGAGGGATCGGCCACGGCGCGCTGCATGGCATCGATGATCGGCTGGGGCGTCGGCCGGTCGGGGTCACCGATGCCGAGGCTGATCACGTCGATCCCGGCGGCGAGCTTGTCGGCGATCTTGCGCTCGAGCTGGGCGAAGGCGTAGGGCGGAATCCGCTCGAGGCGCTTACTGGGCTGCATGGATCTCCTTTTCGAGCTCGGGAGCGAGCGTTCCGGCGTAGACGGGCGCGCCCAGCCTGCCAGATCGACGCGCAAGTCGCCATCGACGGTCACGAGCAGCGTCCCGCCGTCGAGCACGACGCGCACGCTGCCGGACGTCCGGCCGAGCCGTGTGAGGTGCGCGATCGCCGCGCCGGTCGCGCCGGTCCCCGACGAAAGCGTCTCGCCGACACCGCGCTCGAAGATCCTGGCGCGAATCTCCTCGGGGCTGCGTTCGCTGTACCACGAGACGTTGCTGCGATTCGGGAAGATCGCCGCGCCTTCGATCGCCGGACCGATCGCGGGCAGGTCCAGGGCCGCGAGCTGCGCTTCGTCGGAGACATGGATCGCGCACTGCGGATTGCCGATCGATACGTGCTGGAACTCCCAGCTGCGACCGCCGGAGTCGACGCGCCGCGGCCGTCGGGCGTCCCGGACGGGAAGTCCGCGGAGGCCAGTGCGGCAGATCCCATGTCCACCGTGCAGCTGTCGGGGCCCGTGATCGTCGGGCGCAGCAGCCCCGCGTCGGTGCGCACGACGAACTCGTCGGCGTCGGTCCAGCCGCGCGTGCGCAGGTAGATGATCGCCTGCCGGGCACCGTTGCCGGAGAGCTCCGCGCGCGACCCGTCGGGGTTGTAGATCTCCAGGCGAGCGACGACGTCCGGCTCGGGGTCGCGGTGCAGCACGATCAGCCCGTCAGCGTCGATTCCGGTGTGCCTTGCGAGCAGCGTCCGGATCGCGGGCGCCTGCGGCTCGAATGTGAGCGCGTCGGCCTCGACGAGCAGATAGTCGTTGCCCAGCGCTTGCCACTTCTCGAATCTCACGGCGCGGCCGAGTCTACGATCTCCGCGGCCACGTCCTCGGCGCTGCGGTCGCTGACCTCGATCCGCCGCACGCTCGCCGGCAGCTTGCGCAGCCAGGTCATCTGGCGCCGCGCGTAGGCCCAGGTGCGCCGCTTCATCGCCTCGAGGTCGCCGCTGAGCAGCTCGCGGTAGCCGAGCGCCGCACGCGCAGTTGCGGAAGCGCCCTGCGCCTCGGCAGAGAGGACCTCCTCGCGAGCGCCCTGGGCGAACATTTCGTCGACTCGGCTGCCGATCGCCTCACGCAGCGCGTCGCGATCGGGCACCAGGGCGAACGATGCTGTCGGGTGACGCAACTCTTCGCTCCAGAGTTCTGACTCGCCGCTTCGCTCGCGCAGCTCTCCGATCGCCGCGAGCTCCAGTGCGCGGACGATCCGCCGCCCGTCGGCAGGCTCGATGCGCGCGGCTGCCCATGGCGCGGCCTCTGCCAGCTGTCGGTGAAGCGCGCCCGCCCCCTCGCGCTCCAGCCGTGCTGTCAGCTCTTCGCGCAGGTGTGCCGGCGGCTGCGGGCGCAGACGAAGGTCGGCGAGCGCCGCGCGCAGGTACAGGCCGGTGCCGCCGACGACGATCGGCCGACGCCCTTCGGCCAGCAGCGTGTCGATCTCATGGTGCGCGAGCTGGGCGTAACGCCCCACGCTGAAGGTCTCCTGCGACCGCCAGGAAACCGACGAGCCGGTGCTCGAGCGCGCGGCGCTCCCCGTCGCTCGGCGCGCCGGTGAGGATCGCCAGGCCGCGGTAGACCTGCAGCGCATCGGCCGACACGGCGACCGGGTCTTCTCCCCCACGACGCAGGAGCTGCGCGGCGGCGATCGCAATCTGCGTCTTGCCGACCGCTGTCGGCCCGAATAGTGCAAGCACCCGCATCGGGCGATAGCCTCACACACCGTGCAGATCCAAGGGACAAGGGCGCTCGTCACCGGAGCGGCCGGCGGCATCGGCAGCGCGATCGCCAGAAGGCTCCGCTCAGAAGGTGCCGAGCTCGTGATCTCCGGCCGGCGCCGCGAGCCGCTCGACGAGCTGGCCGGGCAGATCGGTGCGACGGTGATCACAGCCGACCTGGCGGTCCGCAGTGAGCTGCACGAGCTGGTCGACGGCGCCGGCGAGGTCGACATCCTCGTCGCGAACGCCGCGCTGCCGGCCGCGGGGAGGCTCGAGTCCTTCAGCGAGCAGGAGATCGACCGGGCACTCGAGGTGAACCTCCACGCGCCGATCATCCTTGCGCAGTCACTGCTTCCCGGGATGCGCAGCCGCGGACGCGGCCAGATCGTCTTCATCTCCTCGCTCTCGGGCAAGGTCTCTTCGACGCGTACCGGGATCTACAACGCGAGCAAGTTCGGCCTGCGCGGCTTTGCCGGCGCGCTGCGCGCAGACCTCCACGGGACCGGCATCGGCGTCTCGGCGATCTTCCCCGGCTTCATCAGCGAAGCCGGGATGTTCGTCGAGTCCGGCGGCGATCTGCCGGCCGGCGTTTCGACGCGCTCGCCGGAGCAGGTCGCCGCTGCCGTGTCGAAGGCCGTTCAGCGTGACCTCGCCGAGATCGACGTCGCGCCGATCTCGCTGCGCGCCGGGGCGTGGTTCGCGAACTTTGCGCCCGACACTGCCGCCGCGCTGTCGCGCAAGATGGGCGCCGATGAACTCAGCCGGACGATGGAAGAAGGCCACGCGGAGCGCCGCTAGGCGGCCGCGCGTGCCTCCAAGAGCTCGTAGCCGGCGAGCGTCTGGCTCGTGGCGCGCTCGACGCGCACGCACGTGATCTCGCCGGGCTCGGCCAAACCGTCGAAGTTGACCACCTTGTTGTGAGAGCTGCGCCCGCGCAGCCGTTCCGGGTCGCTGCGCGAGTGTCCTTCGACAAGGACGTCGAGCTCCCGGCCGACGAAGCGCTGCGCACGCTCGCGCGCGCGGCCCTGAACGATCTCCACGAGCCGTTCGAGACGCTCGACCTTGACCTCGTGCGGGACGACGCCCTCGGTGAGCTGCGCGGCGTCGGTGCCCCGCCGCGGCGAGAAGATGAAGGTGAACGCGCCGTCGTAGCCGACCTCGTCGACGAGCGTCAGTGTCTGTTCGAAGTCGGCCTCGGTCTCGCCCGGGAAGCCAACGATCACGTCGGTCGTCAGCGCGATGTCCGGGACGTGCTCGCGGATCAGCGCGACGCGGTCCAGGTAACGCTCGCGGGTGTAGGTGCGCCGCATCGCCTTGAGGATTGGCGTCGAGCCCGACTGGAGTGGCAGGTGGATGTGGGCGCACAGGCCGGGCAGCTCGGCATGTGCGCGGATCACGTCCTCGCGCATGTCCTTGGGGTGCGGGCTGGTGTAGCGGATCCTGTCGATGCCGTCGATCGCGTCGATCCGCGCGAGCAGGCCCGCGAAGGTCGGCTTGTCCTTGCCGCCGGGTAGGTCGCGCCCGTAGGAGTTGACGTTCTGGCCGAGCAGCGTGACCTCGCGGACGCCTTCCGAGGCCATCCGCGTGACCTCGGCCACGAGGGCCTCCGGCGCGCGGCTGGCCTCCCGCCCGCGCGTCGAGGGCACGATGCAGTAGCTGCAGGCGCAGTTGCATCCGACGCTGATCTGGACCCAGCCCTGGAACCGGCGTTCGCGGTGTGCGGGCAGCTCGCCGCTGAAGCCCTCGAACTCGAAGTAGCCCTGCGCGGTCAGGGACTCGGAGGTCAGAAACTCGGCGAGCTTGTGGATCTGCCCCGGCCCGAAGGCGACGTCGACGTACGGGAAGCGCTCGAAGACCTCCTCCTTGACCGACTGGGCCCAGCATCCCCCGACCCCGATCACGGTCTCCGGTCGCCGACGCTTGACCATCTTGCTCTGTTCGAGATGGGCGACGAAACGGCTGTCCGCCGCCTCGCGGATCGAGCAGGTGTTGAACAGAATCAGATCGGCCTGCTCGCGCTCGGGAGCCTGGGTGTAGCCGAGCGACTCGAGCATCCCGCGCATCCGCTCGGAATCGTGCTCGTTCATCTGGCAGCCGAAGGTCGTGACGTGGTAGCGCTTCACGCGCCAAGCGTACCGGCGGGGACCGGGCAGATCCGCCGCGATCCGCTACCGCGCGACTACCATCCGCCGCGTGGATGAGCGCAAAGACCTGGTTGCGCCGGTGCAGGGTGGTGAGATCCGCGGCTGGATCACCGGTGCCGGCGAGCCCGTGCTCCTGCTGCACGGCGGTCCCGGAATGGGCTACGAGTACCTCGACGCGATCACAGAGGAGCTCGCTGGCTTCACGGTCGCGAGCTTCCAGCAGCGCGGGCTCGCGCCCTCGACGACCGGGGGTCCCTTCACTGCGCGGCAGGCCGTCGATGATGTGCTGGCGGTGCTCGATGCGCTCGGCTGGCAGAAGCCCGTGATCATCGGTCACTCCTGGGGCGGGCACCTCGCGCTGCGCGTCGCCGCGCTGCATCCCGGCAGGACGCGCGGCGTGCTGGCGATCGATCCACTCGGCGTCGTCGGCGACGGCGGCATGGAGGCCTTCGATGACGAGATGGATGCGCGCCTGCCGGCAGCCGTGCGCGAGCGCGCCCAGCGGATCGCGGCACGCGAGGATGAGGGCACGGCCACGCTCGCCGAATCAACGGAAGCCGTGCGCCTCTACTGGCCGGCGTATTTCGCCGAGCCGGCGGCTGCTCCCCCGCCCGGCGAGATCCGCATCTCTTCCGAGGCGTTCGCCGGAATCATGGGCTCGCTCGGCGAGGAAGCCGCGCTCGTCGTCGAGCGGCTCGCGCGCGGCGAGGTGACCTACCTGATCCTCTCGGGGGCGTCCAGCCCGATGCCCTGGGGCGCATCGGGCATGGCCAGTGCGGAGATCTCCCCGCAGGGAGGTCTCGAAGTCGTCCAGGGCGCCGGACACTTCCTGTGGCTCGAGGCCCCGGGAGCGGTCCAGCGCGCGCTTGGGCGGCTGCTCGAGGCAGCCGCCTAGGCTGCGCGGCTAGTTCAGGCCGCTGCGACCGCCGGTTCGGACTCGATCGGCACCGGGCCCTTCTCGGCGCGGACGATCGGCGTCACCTCGCCGGGGGTCAGCCCGAGTGCGGCGTAGACCTTCTGTTCGATCTCGAGCGCGACCTCGGGGTTCTCGTTGAGGAAGTTCTTCGCGGCCGCGCGGCCCTGGCCGAGTCGCTGGTCGCCGTAGGAGAAGAATGCTCCCGACTTCGTGACGACCCCGTGCTCGATGCCGAGGTCGATCAGGCAGCCGGCGGTCGAGATGCCCTTGCCGAACTCGATTTCGAACTCGGCCTGGCGGAACGGTGCGGCGACCTTGTTCTTGACGACCTTCACGCGGACGCGGTTGCCGACAGCCTCGGTGCCGTCCTTGATCGTCTCGATACGGCGGATGTCCAGGCGCTGGGAGGCGTAGAACTTCAGCGCGCGGCCGCCCGGCTGGGTCTCGGGTGAACCGAACATCACGCCGACCTTTTCGCGGATCTGGTTGGTCAGGATGCAGAGCGTGCTGGTGCGGTTGAGGTTCGCGGCGAGCTTGCGCATCGCCTGCGACATCATTCGAGCCTGGGCGCCGACTGTCTGGTCGCCCATCTGCCCCTCGAGCTCGACACGCGGCGTCAGGGCCGCGACCGAGTCGATCGCGACGACGTCGACGGCGCCGGAGCGGACAAGCATGTCGGCGATCTCGAGGGCCTGCTCGCCGTAGTCGGGCTGCGAGACGAGCAGCTCGTCGATGTCGACGCCGATCTCGCGTGCGTAGAGCGGGTCCATCGCGTGCTCGGCGTCGATGAACGCGCAGACGCCGCCAAGTTTCTGCGCCTGGGCGAGGATGTGGTAGATCAGCGTCGTCTTTCCGGAGGACTCCGGGCCGTAGAGCTCGACGATCCGCCCGCGCGGTACGCCGCCGATCCCGAGGGCGAGATCCAGCGACAGGGCGCCGGTGGGGATCGCTTCACAGCGGACCTGGGCTCCCTCGTCGCCCATCCGCATCACGCTTCCCTTGCCGAACTCCTTCTCGATCTGGGCGAGCGCGCCCTGCAGGGCCGCATCGCGTGCCTTCGCTGCCTTCTCCTGCTCGTTTGCGGCCATCTGTGATCCACTCCTTCTCGCTGGATCAGCCAAAGTAGCGCCGAGGGCGGACGGAACCGCCGCTCGTCAGCCGGCCTGAAAGCCCGTCTCGGCGAGCGTCTCGTAGCGGGCTCCCGACGGTTCGAGATGCGAGCGCAGCAGCTCGATCGCAACAGGCGCGAAGACTAGCTGTGGCGTCGGCGGCGGCAGTTGTGTGAGCTCCGTTCCGCTGCGCATCCGCGCGAGCGTGACGTGCGGGTGAAAACGCCGGCGCGGCGGCTCCCAGCTGCCCGCACCCGCGAGCGCGCCGACGAGGTCGCGCTGGAGGTCCCAGAGGTCGCCGCCGGCGTCGCCGACCTCGACTCCGACGGTGCGCGGGTGGCGGTGCGGCAGAAGCAGTGGCGCACCCACCGCGAGCAGCGGGGCCTTCGCGGTGAACGATTCGACCGCTGTCTGGAGCGCCGCGAGCTCCTCGCGCGGGCGGTCGCCGAGGAATGCCAGCGTCAGGTGCAGGTCTCTCGCGGGAAGCAGGCGCACGCCGTCGCGGGCCAGCCAGCTGCGCGCCCACTGTGCGAGTTCGCTACTGACTGCGGCGGGCGGCGTCAGCGCGGCGAACAGCCGCACCGTCGAGACGCGGCCGGGCAACTATCCGGCGAGGCGCGCGCGGAGCATGTGCAGTGCGATCGTGGTCGCGCGATCGCGCACGTCGGCCCGGCCGCCCGGTAGGCGAAGCGTCCTGGTCACCTCGCCGGCGGCGTCCGCGACGGCGAACCAGACGGTCCCGACGGGCTTCTCGTCGCTCCCGCCGTCGGGGCCTGCGATTCCGGTCACCGAGACGGCGAGATCGCAGCCGAGCCGCTCGCGCGCCCCGCGGGCCAGCTCGACGGCAACCTGCTCGCTGACCGCCCCTTGCTCGGCGAGAGACGCGTGCGCGACGCCTGCGAGCGCTTCCTTGGACTCGTTGGAGTAGGTCAGCAGACCACCGACGAAATAGGCCGAGGAGCCCGGCAGCTCGGTGAGCCGCGCGGCGAGCAGGCCGGCCGTGCACGACTCGGCGGTCGCGACGGTCAACGAGCGCGCGATCAGCGTGGCGCGCGACCAGTTCGTCCACCGTACGCCCGTCGGGTGAGAAAAGCACCGCCCCGTGGCGCTCGGCGACGAACCGGGCGAACCGCTCGTAGGTCTGTGTCGCCGGCGGCTCGTAGCGCGTGACGACCTCCACCTCGCCGCGTTTGAGGCAGGTTGTGATCTCCAGTTGATCGAGCTCGATGCCGTCGGCTGCGGCGCGCCGCAGGGTCTCGGCAATCTCGGACTCCGGGATCCCGAACAGCCGCAGCGTGCGCTGCTCGTAGACGGTCGCCCCGGCGATCGCGCTCTGCAGCTCCGGGGTCTGGACGGCCGCCTGCCACATCGGCTGCAGCTCGCGCGGCGGCCCCGGCAGCACGAGCACCGTCGGTCCCGCGGGCTCGGCGGGCGGTACGACGACACCGGGTGCCGTGCCGACGGGCTCGAGGATCGCAGCGCCGGCCGGCACTTCGGCCTGTTTGCGCGTGCCCGCGGCGAGCGCCTCCTGGTCGACGTTCGGCCAGCGACGCAGTAGCGGCGCGACGATCTCGCCAATCCGCGCCTCGAGCCGCTCGTCGAGTTCGAGCGCACGGCCCTGGAACGCGGCGACGGTCGCCGTCGGTGAGGTCATCCGCGGTCGGGCCCAGCCCCCCGCTCGTGACAATCAGGGAAAGCCCCTCGGCGGCCATGAAGCGCAGCGCGCTCGTGATGTCCGGCACCCGGTCGCCGACGACCACTGTGTGCGCGAGGTCCACGCCGAGCTCGCGGAGCCTTTGCGCGATCCACGGCCCGTTGCGGTCGGTCACGCGGCCGGTGAGCACCTCGGTGCCGGTGACGATGATCCCCGCGCGGGCGGCCATCTCAGCCGCAGGCCCGCAGGCGCCCTTCGGAGCCTGCGTCCTGAGCGCCGGCGGCGGTCACGGTGAACGCTCCGCCCGCCGAGATCTGATGTTCGGTGCCGTCGATCGTCAGGCGCAGCGACCTGTTTTCGGCCCACAGGATGAATTCGCTCGCGTGGTAGGAGCGCGTGCGCTGGCCCGCCGCGAGCGGCGTGTAATGGAGCAGGCGCCCGCCGGACCCTTCGCTGAGGCACACGCGCACCGGCGCGGTGGCGCGCAGCGAGAGCGTGACGCCGGAACTCGACGCCGGAGGGTTGGATTTGGAGCTGCCTTTGCCGAGCACGAGCAGCGCGACGAGCACCACGATCAGCAGCACGATCGCGGCGACCGCGAAGCGGTAGCGCGGTCGAGGCGCGCTCTCCGGAGTCGCCGCCGCGCCGCGAGGAGGGCATGATCGGCTCGTGGGCCGCGTCCTGGATGTTCGTGCTGCAGGCGGTATTCGTCCACGAGCGGGCGGCTGTCGATCCCCAGCGCCTCGGCGTAGGTGCGCAGGAAACTCTTGATGAAAGTCGGGCCTGGCAGCAGGCTCCACTCTTCGTTCTCCAGGGCGCGCAGGTACTTCGCGCGGATCTTCGTCTGCGCCTCGATCTCGGAGATGTCGATGCGGGCCCGCATGCGGGCCTCGCGCAGCGTCGGGCCAATCTCAGGCATCGCGCAGGGAAGGCTAGTCGGTTGCGGCGCGGTTCGGAGCCCGGGATTGCCGCAAGCACCCGCGGGAGGTCTGCTTCGGTGATCAGAACCTGCCGCGGCTTCGAACCTTCGTAGCCGGAGATCACGCCGCGGCGCTCGAGCATGTCGATCATTCGCCCGGCCCTGGTGTAACCCAGCCGCAGCCGCCTTTGGAGCATCGAGGTCGATGCTGTCTGCATCTCGACGACCAGCTGGATCGCGTCACGCAGCAGCGGATCCTCGTCGGGGTCGAGCTCGTCAGGTGACCCGGCGCTCTCCTCCCCCTCGACCTGCTCGAGCAGCTCCTCGCGCAGTTCGGGTTCGCCCTGCCTGCGCCAGGCGTCGGTCAGCGCGGCGATCTGCGGCTCGTCGATGAATGCGCCCTGGATGCGCTGCAGGCGCGAACTGCCGATCGGGCTGAAGAGCATGTCGCCCTGTCCGAGCAGCGACTCGGCGCCGCCCTGATCGAGGATCACGCGCGAATCGGTCTGCGAGGAGACCGCGAAGGCGATCCGTCGACGGGCACGTTCGCCTTGATCATCCCGGTGATCACGTCGACCCGTGGGCTCTGGGTCGCGAGCACGAGGTGGATTCCAACGGCGCGGGCCTTCTGGGCCAGGCGGATGATCGAGTCCTCGACGTCGGCCGGCGCGACCATCATCAGGTCCGCGAGCTCGTCGATCACGCACAGGATGTACGGCAGCGGTGCTTCGCCGCGCTCCTCGCGGGCGCGGTTGAGCTCCGGGCAGGCCACGCGTGCGGCCGAGCGACATGATCCCGTAGCGCTGCTCCATCTCGCGGACGAGGTTCTGCAGCGCGTTGGCGGCCATCCGCGGGCTGGTGATGACCGGGGTGAGCAGGTGCGGGAATCGACTCGTAGTGGTTGAGCTCGACCTGCTTGGGGTCGACGAGCACGAGCCGCACCTCGCGCGGGGTCGCGCGCAGCAGGATGCTCGCGAGCATCGCGTTGATCGCCCCCGACTTGCCGGCGCCGGTCGTGCCGGCGACGAGCAGGTGCGGCATCTTGGCGAGGTCGGCCCCGATCGCCTTGCCGGCGACGTCCTTGCCGAGCCAGACCGTCAGCGGCGACCAGTCGGCCGGCGGCTCCTGGTAGACGTCACCGAGGCGCACGATCCGGCGCTTGCTGTTCGGGACCTCGACGCCGACCGCCTGCTTGCCGGGGATCGGCGCGAGGATCCGGATGTCGGTGGCGGCGAGCGCGTAGGCAAGGTCGTCTTTGAGCTGGGCGACCTTGGCGACCTTGGTGCCCGGGCGCCAGCCGCAGCTCGTAGCGCGTGATATGCGGTCCGCTGACCGTGCCGACGATCTGCGCCTGTACGCCGAAGTGGCCCAGGGCCTGGACCAGCGCCGTGGCGGTGCGCTCCTGCCCGGCGTGTCGGGCTTGGACTGCTCGCCGCTCGAGCGCGTCAGAGGCTCTTCGCCGCGGACGGCAGGCGCCATTCGAAGTTCGGGTCGTCGGTGACGCTGTCGCGGTAGCGACCCTGCGGCGTGAGCGGTCCTCGTCGACCGCGGCCGGCTGCTCGGCGCGTCCTCGCTCGTCCGCGGCTCCTCGTAGCGTCTTCGCCGCGTCGGCACTCGAGCGCGGGCGGCTCGGGCACGCGTCCGAGCTCGTGCGGCGGGCGGCTCGCCCGTTCGTCGCGCGCCGGCGCCTCGACGTGGGTCGCGCGGACGATCAGCTCGCTCGGCTGCGGGCTCGGGGGCTCGAGCGACGGTGCGCCGCGCCCTCGCCGGCGTCCGGGCGCGAGCGGGCCCGCACGCGCCGTGCGTGTCTCGGCAGACGGCGCCCGTGGCGCGCAGCACGCCCGCCAGCGAGGCGCCGCTCATCAGCACCGCGCCGGCAAGCGCAGGAAGACCACCAGGAGGTCCACGCCGAGGCTGCCGACCAGGCGCTCGGCAACCTCGTAGAGGGCCTGCCCGAGCGATGCCGCCGTGGGCTGGAAGGGCGCGTGAGCGCCACGAAGCTGCTGCGAGCCGGCGCGTCGAGCTGAGCCCGAGCAGTGCCGGCCGGCGAGCGCGAGCGGACCGCGGCGAGCAGGCAGGCCGCCCCGGTTCGTAGCGGCGCGCGGCGTCTCGACGAGCGGGCCGAGCAGCATCGAGAGGCCGGCGATCACGAGCGCCGGTGGCGCGAGGATCCGTGCGCGGCCGACACCAGCCAGGCGCTTGCCGTGGCGAGTCCATGGCCGACCGCGGCCGCCGTGCCAGCCGCCGTAGAGCACGAAGCCGAGGAACACGCCGAGCGCGACGAGCGCGAGCGCGAGGACGTCACGTCGCGTTGCCCGAGCAGCGGCAGCCGCGAGCCGGCCAGCGTCGTCTGCGGCGGGCCCTGCGTGCGTGTGCTGCGCGTGCCTTTGCGGGCCGCGACTCTCGCGGCGTGTTGCGGCATAGCACCGGCCCACCTTCGACATCGGCCGGCGCGCACCTTCCTGCCCCGCTCTTAGCATCGCTTTACCCCTGCTGCCGATAATGGACATCAGATGAACGACTTTGGACGGACAGCCCGCGTGCTCGTCGTCGAGGACGACGAGGAGATCGCGCTGAGTCCTTCAGCGCTCGCTGCGCATGGAGGGCTACGACGTTCGCGATCCCGCCAGACGGCGAGGATGCGCTCGACCAGGCCCGCAGCTTCTCGCCGGACGTGGTGATCCTCGACCTCGGCCTGCCGAAGATCGACGGCATCGAGGTTGCGCGCCGCCTGCGCGCGGAAGGCGACGTGCCGATCCTGATGCTGACCGCGCGCGAGCCGTCGAGTCGCGCGTCGAGGGCCTCGACTCGGGCGCCGACGACTACCTCGTCAAGCCGTTCGAGCGCCAGGAGCTGCTCGCGCGGATCCGCGCGATGCTGCGCCGGCGCCCGCCGCGTGGCAGCGCGCCGCTGCGCGTCGGCGACCTGACGCTCAACAGCCGACACCCACGAGGTCAGCCGCGGCGAGCGTGACGTCGAGCTGACCCAGCGTGAGTTCGAGCTGCTCGAATACCTGATGCGCAACGAGCGGATCGTGATCTCGCGCCAGCGACTGCTGGACGAGGTCTGGGGCTACGACCCGTTCTCGACGACCAACACGATCGAGGTCTTCGTCTCCAACCTGCGGCGCAAGCTGGAGGCCGGCGGCGAGCCGCGTCTGCTGCACACGATCCGTGGTGCCGGCTACGTCCTCCGGGCAGCCTAGGAGCTTTCACCGCTCCCCTTCGCGGTTCGTCGCGCGCATCGCGGCGCGCTTCGAACGGCTGCCGATCAGGATGCGGCTGGCGCTCGTCTCTGCGCTGCTGACGTTCGTGATCCTTTGTGTCTTCGCGATCGTGATCGGCTCGCTGACGGTGCTCGCGATCCGCGAAGACTTCAACCACGTGTCGTCTCCGACGCGGAGCGGCTCGCGCAACGGCGTGACGTGGAAGCTCTCCCCGCAGGGACACCTCGACCTCGTTCCGCTCGACGGGCGGTGAAGATCTCCGAAACCTCCGCGATACGCATCTTCGCGCTGTCCGGGAGCCTGGTCGGCGAATACCCCTCCCAAGCGCCGTCGCTCGGCCCGTTGCACGTCCAGTCGCGCGACGAAACCGTGACCCAGCAGGCGGCGACTTCGTGGTCGTCGAGACGCGTGTCCCGCTCGTGAACCAGAACCACGAACAGGTCGGCCAGATCTACCTGCAGTACGGGCGGCGCACCGATTCGCTGAACGCGACGGTCGGGCGGATCGAGCTCTTCCTGGTGCTCGGCGTGCTCGGCGGCACCGCGCTCGCGCTGCTTGCCGGGATCGCGATCGCGCGACGCGCGATGGCGCCGATCGCGAGCCTCACGGGCGCCGCGGCCGAGATCGCACGCACGCGCGACCCGTCGACCCGCTGCCGGCTTCGGCGGCCGAAGACGAGGTCGCCGAACTTTCGCGCACGCTGCAGGCGATGCTCCACGAGCTCGACACGGCACGCGGCGAAAGCGAGGCCACGCTCGCGCGCCAGCGGCGCTTCGTCGCCGACGCCTCGCACGAGCTGCGCACGCCGCTCACGAGCGTCCTGGCGAACCTCGAAATCCTCGCCGAATCGCTGCACGGTGAGCAGGGCGAGGCGGCCGACTCGGCGCTGCGCTCCTCCCAGCGGATGCGGCGCCTGGTCGCCGACCTGCTGCTGCTCGCGCGCACCGAAGCCACCCGCGGGACCGCGACCGAGCCTGTCGAGCTGGCACGAAATCGCCGTCGAGGCGGTCGCCGAGCTCGGGCCCGTCGCCGACGGCCACGAGATCGCCGTGCACCTCACGCCGGCCACTCGTTCCGGCAGCCCACGACGACCTTCACCGCCTCGCGATCAACCTGATCGGGAACGCCGTGCGCCACACGCCGCCGGGCACCAGATCGACGTCACGGTCCGCCCGGCCGGGGACGCGGTGGAGCTGCTCGTGGCCGACGAGGCCCCGGCGTGCCGGACGAGGTGCGCCGAGGCTGTTCGAGCGTTCGTGTGCGGGACGGTGACCGAGGCGGCTCGTACCGGCCTTGGCCTGGCGATCGTCGCGCCGTCGCCGAGTCGCACGGAGGGAGCGTTGAGCTGGTGCGCGACGGCGGACCCGGCGCGAACCTGCCTGCGCCTGCCGGCGGCGTCAGACCTCGATGACGACCGGCAGGACCATCGGCCGGCGGCGCAGCCGGTCGTAGACCAGCTTGGCCAGGTCGTCGTGCAGGGACTGCTGGAGCAGGTCGACTTCGCGTGATCTCCTCCCGGCGGCGTCGGCGAGCGTCTCTCGACCGTCGCGCGATCTCGTCGCGCAGCGCTGCCGGCCTGATCCTCGAACGGCACGCCGCGGAAGATCACCTCGGGCTCGGCGACCGAGCGTGCCGTCCTGCTCGGAGATCGTCACGACGACGATGAAGATCCCGTCTGCGGAGAGCATCCGCCGGTCGCGCAGCGCCGACGTCGGCCATCTCGCCGATCTCGACACCGTCGACGAAGAGCATCCCGGCCTGCTCGGCGCGCCGAAGCGCGCGCCCCTGGCGTCGATGTCGAGCGGCAGTCCATTTTCGCCGCTGGAAGATATCCTCGGCGGCGATGCCGACCGCTTCGGCAAGCTGGGCGTGCAGCCGCAGGCGCTTGAAGTCGCCGTGGAAGGGCATCACATAGCGGGGCTTGCACGAGGTTCATCATCAGCTTGACCTCCTCGGCGTAACCGTGTCCGGAGGCGTGGACCGGCGCCTCGCGCGGGGTGATCACCTCGCAGCCGATGTGGTAGAGGCGGTCGATCGTCTCGTTGACGGCGCGCTCGTTGCCGGGGACCGGGGTCGCCGAGAAGACGACGGTGTCGCCCTCGTGCAGCTGGACCTGGGGGTGGTCGCGGTAGGCCATGCGGCGCAGCGCCGAGAGCGGCTCGCCCTGGGAGCCGGTCGAGACGATCACGACGCTCTCGTCGGGGAGGTCTTCGATCTCGCGAGGGCCGACCAGCATCCCCTCGGGGACCTCGATGTGGCCGAGCTTGCGGCCGATGCCGACGTTCTTGCGCATCGAGCGACCGACGAGCGCGACTTTGCGTTCCAGCGCGTGCGGCCGCGTCGACGACCTGCTGGACACGGTGGATGTTCGCTCGCGAAGCTGGTCACGACGATCCGGCCCTCGCAGCGCGCGAAGACCTCCTCGAGATGCCGGTCCGACGACCGACTCCGAGGGCGAGAAGCCCTGGCCGGTCGACGTTGGTCGAGTCGCCGCAGAGCAGCAGCACGCCCTCGCGGCCGAGCTCGGCCAGGCGCGAGACGTCTGCCGGGGGGCCGTCGACGGGGGTCTGGTCGAACTTGTAGTCGCCGGTGATCAGGACCGTGCCGAGGTCGGTGCCAGCGCGACGGCGCTGGAATCGGGGATCGAGTGGGTCATGTGCACCAGCTCGAGCGTAGAACGGCCCGAGCTCGAGTTCTTCGCCGCCGCAGACTCGATCAGCTCGACGTCCTTCAGCCGGTGCTCTTCGAGCTTCGAGCGGGCCATCGCGATCGTCAGCGGCGCCGCCGTAGACCGGCGGCAGCTGTCGCCGCCGAGCTCGCGAAGGACCCACGGCAGCGCGCCGAGATGGTCCTCGTGGCCGTGGGTGACGACGATCGCCTCGATCTCTCGGGCACGCTCGCGCAGGTAGGTGAAGTCGGGTAGGACAAGGTCGATGCCGACCATCTCCGGCGTGGGGAAACGAAGGCCGACGTCGACGACGATGATGCGACCGTCGTACTCGACGACGGTCATGTTCTTGCCGATCTCGCCCAGGCCCCCGAGCGGCAGGACCCGCAGCTCGCCGCTCACGCGGACGGCCGAGCGTTGGCGAGTCGAGCGAGAGCCGTGCGCGTCTCGCAGCATCGCGCCGGCATCCGCGGCCTGCAGCTCCTGCTCGCTTGCTTCCACCAGCGGCAGCCGCAGGCCACCGACCCTGTGTCCGAGCATGTTCAGTGCGGCCTTCGTGCAGGTGGGACTGGCGGTGCATGAACAGCGTCTGGTAGACGTCCTGCAAGCTCGTGTCGATCTCGTGCCTGTGCTCGGGCTCATCGACCATCCGGCGCATCTGGTCGCCGACGACGTGGCTGGCGACGAGGATTCCGCCGGCGCCGCCCATGTCCAGCGTACGGGCGAAGCTCGCGTCGTCTCCGGCGTAGATCTGCAGGCCGTCGATCAGCGGCAGTTCGTCGCGTTCGCCTGCTTGACGCCCTCCACCCCGTCGATCTGGGCAAGCTCCCGGAGCAGATCGGTCGGCATGTTCGTGGCGGTGCGCCCGGGGATGTTGTAGAGGAGGATCGGCCTGTCGGTCGCCGCGGCACCTCCCCGTAATGGCGCATCAGGCCGCGCCTGCTCGGCTTGTTGTAGTAGGGGGTCACGATGAGCATCGCGTCGGCGCCGGCTCGGTCGCGCCCTCGGTCAGATGTACGGCGTGGCGGGTGTCGTTCGAGCCGGTCCCACCGATGATCGTCTTGCCCGCCGGCCGCTCGCGACGGCTAGCTCGATCAGGCCAAGGTGCTCGCGTTCGGTTAGTGTCGCGGCCTCGCCGGTGGTGCCGCACACCACAAAGCCGTCTGAGCCGTTGCTGTGCGAGGTGGTGCATCAGCGCCACGAAGGCCTCCTCGTCCACGCGCAGGTCGGCGTCGAAGGGCGTGACGATCGCGGTGAGATCGTGACTCCCAGGCTGATCATCGGGGCATTATCCCAAGCGATCCCAGTCGGGCGGCTACGAGAAAAGCAGGCCCTCCAGCCCCACGACGGGAGAGCATCGAGCTGGCGACCCGCCTGACGGCCAGCAACACCCCTGGCATGAACGACTCGCGCCCATTGCTGTCGTGGCTGATCGTCAAGGTCTGGGCCAGGTCACCGAAGATGACCTCCTGATGGGCGACGAGGCCGGGCAGGCGCACCGAATGGATCTTCGGTTGCTCCCGGCCACTGGCTTGGGCAATCAGCCCGCCGTCCGCGGGCGGTGCCGCTCGGTGCGTCGAGCTTGGCGTCGTGGTGAAGCTCGATGATCTCGGCGGCGCCTGCATGTGCCGCGCGGCCTCGGCCGGCGAAGCGCATCATCAGGACCGCGCCGATCGCGAAGTTCGGCGCGATCAGGCCGTTCGCGCGCGCGCCGCCGCTGTCCGGCGTCGACCCCGGCGAGCGGCGCCGGGATCAAACCCGTGGTGCCGAGGACGACGTGGACGCCTGCGCGCGGCAGGTGCAGCGCGTTCTCGATCGCCGTCTGCGGGCCGGTGAAGTCGACGACGCACGTCGGCACAGTGGCGAGAACCTGTCGAGGCCGATCGCCAGGCCGGGTCGGCGTTGCCGTCAAGCTCCATGTCGGGGGCGTCGTCGAGCGCCAGGCAGACGGTCTTCCCCATGCGTCCGGCCGCGCCGGCGACCGCGACGCGGATCACTGCCGCCGAGCACTCGGCTTGAACGGTCCGCTGGCGAGCGCCTCGGAAGGCGCTCTCCTGGGGTCCGATGCCCGGCGACCGAGAGCCGCTCCGGGTCAAACAGGCTCGCGGCAAGCTCGCGCACGCCGCGAGATCGACCGCGTCGATCCGCTCGATCATCTCCTCCAGCGAGAGGATCGGCAGGTCGATGAGCAGTGCCGCGCCTAGACGGCGCATCCGCGCGCCCGTGGACTCCAGCGAGAGCGCGACGCTGCCCTTGAGGTTCTCGCGGGAGCGGCTCGGCTCCTCGCTCGTCTGCGGGG
The DNA here is from genome assembly GCA_963699425.1 of uncultured Solirubrobacteraceae bacterium. GTDB lineage: Bacteria > Actinomycetota > Thermoleophilia > Solirubrobacterales > Solirubrobacteraceae > Palsa-744. Next base: position 410,079 of record CAVOTS010000003.1, read on the forward strand.
TCCTCGATGAAGCGCTCGAGCTCGCCGGCGAGCAGCCGCGAGCGCCTCGCGGGAGGCTCTCTGGCCGCGTGCCGAGGTAGATCCCGACGTCACGCACCCTGCCGTTACAGGTTGGAGAAGCTGAAGACCGAATAGGCGAGGCCCGCGGCGCTCGCGAATCTGCTGAAAGAGCCTCGAGGAGGCGGTTCCGCCGAGCACGCCTTCGAGCACGCGCAGCGCGAAGCGGCGCTCGTCGTCGCGGGCGAGGCCCGGTCCACCGAGGCAGACGTGGAACTGTTCGGTCTCCTTCTCGAAGAAGCGCATGCGCCGCTCGATGCGCACGTTCGCAACGGGCCGGTCCGGCTGACCGGCGCCGGGCGCGTTGCTTGATGCGCTGGCGAGAGCCTTCGGCGAGCGCGACGATCCGCTCGTGCTCGAGCGACCCGGCGGCCGCTACGACAAGCCTCGGCGCGGTGTAGCGCTGGTCGTGGAAGGCGCGCAGGCGCTCCGGCGTCATCGCCCCGACGACCTCGGCCTTGCCGATCACCGGGCGCCCGAGCGGGTTGCCGCCGTAGAGCGTTCGCCGAGACGTCGAAGATCCGGTCCTGGGGGTCGTCTTCGTACATCGCGATCTCCTCGAGCACGACCTCGCGCTCGGTCTCGAGCGCTTCGAAGGCCGGCTCGACGAGCATTTCCCCGAGCGCCGCGAAGGCCTGCTCGAGGTGACGTCGAGCACGCGCGTGTAAAGGACGGTCGTCTCGCGGTCGGTCGCCGCGTTGATCTCGGCGCCGATCGAGTCGAAGAGCTCGTCGATCTCGCGCGAGCTCAGCCGCGGCGTGCCGCGGAACAGCATGTGCTCGAGCAGGTGTGAGGTGCCCGCCTCGCTTTCGGTCTCGTCGGCCGAGCCGTTTGCGACCCAGAGGCCAAGCGCCACGGAGCGCACGTCGCTGGGCACCGGTTCGGTGATGACGCGCACGCCGTGCGCAGAGCTCCGTTGTCCGGTGGCGTCGGCGCTCACCGGTTGCCAGGCGTCAGTCGCGGTCGCGGCGCGGACGGCCCGAGCCACGCGCCGTGACGCGTCACCACCACGGTCGCCGCGGTCGCGGTCGCGCCCGCCGCCCCCGCCGCCGCTGCCGCCGCCGACCGACGGCGCAGTTCCTCGACGCTCTTGCCGGCGATCTCAGGGTCGTGCGCGAGGCGCAGGCCGATGCGGCCACGCTCACGGTCGACCTCGACCACGCGGACGGTGACTTCGTCGCCCTTGTTGAGGACCTCCTCGACCGGACTCGACCCGGCTGCCCGGGCGAGACGTTGGAGATGTGGAGCAGGCCGTCGGTGCCCTTCGAGAGCTCGATGAAGGCGCCGAACGTCGTCGTCTTGACGACCTTGCCGACGTACTCGTCGCCGACCTCGACCTCCTTCATCATCAGCCGCACGCGCTCAACGAGCGCGTCGCCGAGCTCGCCGTTGGCGGAGTAGATCAGCACCTGGCCGTCGTCATTGACGTCGATCTGGCTGTCGTACTCGTCCGAGAGCGCGCGGATCGTTTCGCCGCCCTTGCCGATCAGCATGCCGATCTGCGACGGGTCGATCTGGATCGTCTGGATCCGCGGTGCGTAGCGGCTGAGCTCGCCGCGCGGACCGGAGATGACATCGGACATCTTGCCGAGGATGAACGTCCGCGCCTCCTTGGCCTGGGCCAGCGCGTCGCGCAGGATCTCGAACGTCACGCCCGTGATCTTGATGTCCATCTGCAGGGCGGTGATGCCGTTCTCGGTGCCCGCGACCTTGAAGTCCATGTCACCGAGGTGATCCTCGACACCGGCGATGTCGGTCAGGACGATGTAGTCCTCGCCCTCTTTGATCAGGCCCATCGCGATACCCGCTACTGGGCGCTTGATCGGCACGCCGGCATCCATCAGCGACAGCGAGGATCCGCAGACCGAGGCCATCGACGACGAACCGTTGGACTCGAGGATGTCGGAGACCACCCGGATCGAGTAGGGGAACTCCTCGATCGAGGGGACCATCGGCGCCAGTGCACGCTCGGCGAGCGCGCCGTGGCCGATGTCACGGCGTTTGACGCCGCCCATCCGGCCCGCCTCCCCGACCGAGAACGGCGGGAAGTTGTAGTGGTGCCAGTAGTACTTTTTGCTGTCCAGGCCGAGCGTGTCGATCCGCATCTCCTCCTTGAGGGTGCCGAGTGCGGCGACGGACAGCGCCTGCGTCTGGCCGCGCGTGAACAGCGCGGAGCCGTGCGCACGCGGCAGGACGCCGACCTCGATCGAGATGTCGCGGATCTCGTTCTCGCTGCGGCCGTCGGGACGGCGCTTGTGAACCGCGATCCGCTCCCGGATGATCGACTTCTCCAGCGAGTCGAACGCGCGCTGGACCGCGGAGCGGCGCTCCGCGGCGGCCTGCACTTCGCTCTCCGAGGCGCCGGTCGGCGCAGCGGGGGCGTGCTCGGCGAGGATTTCCTGCTCGACGGCCTTCGTTGCGTCCTGGCGCTCGAGCTTGTCCTCGACCTGCGTCGCAGCGTCGAGCTGCGCGCCGTGCGAGGCACGGACGCTGTCGAGCACCGAGCTGTCGACGCCGATCGCGGCGAAGGTTTTCTTGGTCTTGCCGGCCTTCTCCGCGAGCTCGCGCTGGAGCGCGCAGATCTTCTTGATCGCGTCGTGCGCGATGTCGAGCGCGTCGAGGATCTCGGCCTCGGGGATCTCGTTCGCCCCGGCCTCGACCATCAGGATCGCCTCTTCCGTTCCGGCGACGACGAGGTCGAGCTCGAGTCGGCTCCTCGGCTTCCGCGGCGAGCGCGGTCTCCGGCGGGTTGACGACGAAGTCGCCGCCGATCTTGCCGATCCGCACGGCGCCGACGGGTGTCGGCAGCGGGATGTCGGAGATCATCAGCGCCGCGGAGGCGCCGTTCATCGCAAGGATGTCGAATGCGTTGACCTGATCGACGGAGATCGGGATCGCGACGAGCTGCGTGTCGTAACGCCAGTCCTTCGGGAAGAGCGGGCGGATCGGACGGTCGATCATGCGCGCGGTGAGCGTCGCCTTCTCGCCGGGACGGCCCTCGCGCTTGAAGAAGGAGCCGGGGATTTTGCCCGCGGCGTACATGCGTTCCTCGACATCGACGGTCAACGGGAGGAAGTCGACGTCGCGCAGCTGGCCGGCGACCGCGGTCGCGAGGACCATCGTGTCCCCCTGGCGTACGACGACGGCGCCTGAGGCCTGCTTGGCCATCTTGCCCGTTTCAAAGGAAATCTCGCTGCCCGCAATCTCTACGGCGAGCCGCGTAACGGTACTGCTGTTCATATTCACTGCCTTTTCCGGCCGCGCTTGGTTCGGCGGCCTTGCTTGCTTTTTCTCTCGTTCCGAACTAGGCCAGCTTAGCCGACCGCTGCCGGCCGGGGCCTAGGAATCGCGGACTGCGAGCGCCTGCTGCACACCATCGCGCAGCAGCTCGAGCGACGGAAGCTCGCCCGGCGAGGCGGCCTGGTAGCTCCACAGGACGCGGCCGTCGGGGCCGGTGATCACGAGCGCCCGTTGTGCGAAGCCGCCGGGGTGAAGCGTGTCGAACGCACTGCAGGCGGCCCCCTTGGGCTCGAAGTCCGAAAGCTGGGCGCTGGTCACGCCGAGCTTCTCGACGAAGGCGGACTGCGCGTAGGTCGAGTCGCAGGAGACGCCGAACAGCTCGACGCCTTTGGCGGCAAAATCGGCCAGGGCCCCCTCGTAGATCTGCAGCTGGTCGGTGCAGACGGGGCTGAAGGCGAACGGGTAGAAGACGAACACGATCGTTCGTCCCTGCAGGTCCTGCCCGCCGAACTCATCGGCGCTCGCGCTCTGGAGCTTGAAGTCGGGAACCTTCTCGCCGGCCGCAAGCGCCATTACTTACGCAGCCCGAGCTCCTTGATCAACGCCCGGTAGCCCTCGAGGTCCTCACGCTGGAGGTAGTCCAGGAAGCGCCGGCGCCGACCAACGAGCATCAGTAGCCCGCGGCGCGAGTGGTGGTCCTTCTTCTGCTCGCGCAGGTGGTCGGTCAGGTCGTTGATGCGCTCGGTGAGCAGCGCGACCTGGACCCGGGTGTTGCCGGTGTCCTTCTCGTCGCTGCCGAACTTGGCGGTGATCTCGCGCTTGCGCTCTGCTGTCAGCGTGCTCATCGACCGATGAAGGTAGCAGAAGGCGGGCCGCTCAACCCGCGGTTTGCAGGAGGCTCGCGGCCTGCGCGACGTCCTGCTCCATCTGCTCGACGAGCTGCGCGACGTCGTCGAAGCGCTCCTCCCCGCGCAGCCGCTCGACGAAGTCGACGTGGAGCTCGCGGCCGTAGAGGTCGCCGTCGAAATCGAGCACATGGACCTCGACGAGTTCCCCCTGCGCGTCGTCGAAGGTCGGGCGCACGCCGATGTTCACGGCGGCGGGCCGGCCGTCGCAGAGCGCTGCGTAGACGCCGTGCGCGGGTCTCGCGTATCCCGGGTCGGGGACGATGTTGGCGGTCGGGAAGCCGAGCTCGCGGCCGCGCCGGTCTCCCTCGACGACGGTTCCGCGCAGCTGGAATGTGTCGCCAAGCAGCCGCGCGGCGCCCGCGACGTCGCCGCCGGCGATGAGTTCACGGACCCGCGTCGAGCTGATCACCTGACCGTCGAGCGCTAGCAGCGGGTGCACCGCGACCGCGAAGCGGGGGTCCGCGGCCAGCATCGGCGCGTCACCCTTGGCGCCGTGGCCGAAGCGGAAGTTCTCGCCGACCGCGACGCTGGCTGCGCCGAGCCGCTCGATGAGCACCTGGTCGATGAACTCCTGCGCCGAGAGCTGCGAGAACGCGCGGTCGAAGGGGATCACGATCAGCTCCTGCGCGCCGACCTCGGCGGCCAGTTCGGCCTTGCGCTCCAGGCCCGTGAGCAGCAGCGGCGCCCGCTCGGGTGCGAGCACGCTCATCGGGTGCGGCTCGAAGGTCAGCACGCTGTCCGCGCCGTCGATAACCCGCCGGTGGCCGAGGTGGACGCCGTCGAACACGCCGAGCGCGATCGCGCGGCCCCCCGCGCGCGGGGCGGTCTCCTGGAGGCTGGCGATCTTCACGCCGCGACAGCCTAGTGCGGCGTGACGCCCAGCCGAGCCAGGACGTCCTCGCGGGCGATCAGCGGCGGGTCCACCCACGGCTCGCCGGCGGGCGCCGCGACGGCCTGTGCGACCTCGAACGGGCCGATCGCGGTGCGCCGCAGCTCGACACAGTAGGCGTCGCCGAGGTCCGCGATGAGCGAACGCACGTAGGTTCCCGACGAGCATTCGATCGCGAAGGCCGCGGTCGGCTCGGGCAGCTCGCGCCGCCACAGCTGTGAGAAGGCGTGCACCGTCACGATTCGCTCGGGCATCTCGAAGCTCTCGCCGCGCCGCGCCCGGCGGTAGGCCCGCTCGCCGCCGACCTTGACGGCTGAATAGGCCGGCGGGCGCTGGCGCAGCTCGCCGGTCGGCAGGTCCGGCGGGTCGGGCGGGAGCCTGCCGGTGACCGTGATCTCGCCCTCGGGGTCGCCGGTCGTCGAGGTGGCCCCGAGCCGCGCGAGGGTCTCGTAGCGCTTGGGCAGCTCCATCAGCTGCTGCTGGAGTTTCGTCGCGCGGCCGACGAGGATCAGCAGCAGGCCGCTGGCGAACGGGTCGAGCGTGCCCGCGTGGCCGGTCTTCGCGCCGCCGAGCGAGCGGCGCACCGCGCGCGACGATGTCGTGCGAGGTCGGCCCGACCGGCTTGTCGACCAGCAGGACCCCCTCAAACTCGCCGCCGGCCACGGCGCAGTGGTCAGGCGACGCTTGCGGCGGGCTCGCCGTCGAGCTGCGCGGCGATCGCGCTGCGCAGCCCTGCAATAAGCTCGTCGAGCGCGAGCGTCGTGGTGAAGCCGGCTGCGCGGCGGTGTCCTCCGCCGCCGTGCTCACGGGCGATCACCGAAACGTCGACGTCGTCGTCGGTTGCCCGCAGCGAGGCTTTCCACTGTCCCTCGCGCGGCCCGGACGGTATCTCGCGCACGAGCATCGCGACCTTCGTCCCGCTGAGCTTGCGCAGCTCGTCGATGATCCCCTCGGAGTGGCTGGGCTCGGCGCCGACCGCCTCGAAGTCCGCGACGTCGAGCACCGCCAGCGACAGGACGCCGAAGTCGTAGCGCTCGATCTTCCCGAGCGCGCGGCCGAGCAGCTGCAGCCGTGCCAGCGGCATGTCCTCGTAGAGCCGGCGATAGATGCCCTGCGAGTCCACGCCGGCCGCGACCAGGTAGGCCGCCATCTCGTGGGCCCGTGGCGTCGTGTTGTCGTACATGAAGCGGCCGGTGTCGGTGATCAGGCCGATGTACATCGCTTCGACCATCTCGCGCGTCGGCTCGACATCGAGTTCGCGCATCAGCGTCCAGACGATCTCGGCGGTGCACGAGGACTGCGGTTCGACGAGGTCGATCGTCCCGAAGCGGGTGTTGTCGTGGTGGTGATCGATGTTCAGCGTGTGCGGCGCGGCGTGCAGCGCCTCGGCGACCGCGTTGCGGTCGATGTTGCCGCAGTCCAGGAACACCGCGGTGCGGTCGGCGATGTCCGAGGGCGGCGTCTTGATCAGGCCGTCGAGCGAGAACGTGCGGTACTCGTCGGCCAGCGGCAGGTCGTCAGGAGAGACGAACATCACGGCGTCCTTGCCGAGCGCGGTCAGCAGGCCCTGCATCGCGACGAGCGAGCCGATCGCGTCGCCGTCGGGGCTCTCGTGGGCGACGAGCACGAAACGGCTGTCCTCGCGCAGGCGCTCGAGCACAGCGAGACGGTCGGCGCGCAGGTCGACGCTCATCGCTCCTGCTCGTCCTCGAGCAGCTCGCCGACGCGCATCGCGCGGTCGGTCGTGCCGTCGTAGATGAAGCGCAGCTCGGGGGTGCGCTTGCAGGTGCAGTTCGTCGGCGATCCGGGACTGCAGGAAGCCGTGCGCGCTCTCGAGGCCCAGCTGCGAGTCGGCGCGTTCGCGCAGGCTCGACGGCCGTCCTTCAGCGGACAGGACGCTGTAGTAAACGCGCGCATGGCGCAGGTCTGGGCTCGTTGATACGTCAGTCACGGTCACAAATCCAACTCTCGGGTCCTTCAGCTCGCCGGTCACGGCGTCGCCAAGGACTTGCCGAATCGCCTCATCCACCCGGCGCATCCTGCCTTCGGCCATCCTAGAGATCGTCCCTGCGCGGCGCGGAGGTGAACCGTCGCGGCCTAGTTCTGCAGCTCGCGCTCGACCTGGCGCGTCTCATAGGTCTCGAACATGTCACCGACACGCAGATCCTGGAAGCTGTCGAGCACGATGCCGCACTCGAAGCCGGCCGCAACCTCGCGCGCGTCCTCCTTGAAACGCCGCAGGCTCGGGATCGTGGTGTCGTAGATCACGTGCCGTCGCGCAAGATGCGGACTTGCGAGCCGCGCGTGACGACGCCCTCGTGACCATCGAGCCGGCGATCGTGCCGATCCGCGAGGCTTTGAAGAGCTGGCGCACCTCGGCCTGGCCGAGCGGCGTCTCGACCTCCTCCGGCTCGAGCATGCCCTGCATCGCGTCGCGCAGCTCCTGGATCGCGCGTAGATCACGGAGTAGTGGCGGATCTCGACGCCCTCGCGCTCGGCGAGCGCCCGCGCGTCGCCGACGGGCGAACGTTGAAGCCGAGGATCACGCGTTCGAAGCCGCCGCGAGCATCACGTCGGACTCGGTGATGCCGCCGACGGCGCGGTGGATGACGTTGACCGTCACCTCCTGCTGGGGGAGCTTGGCGATCTCGTCCTCGATCGCCTCCAGCGAACCGGCGACGTCGGCCTTGAGCACGATGCCGAGTTCCTTGACCCCGCCCGCCTGGGCGAGCTTGAAGACGTCTTCGAGCGAGACCTTGCGGCCCGAGCGGCGCGCCAGCGCCTCGGTCTTCAGGCGGTTGGCGCGTTCGCCCGCGAGCTGGCGCGCGCGGCGCTCGTTCTCGACGGCGTGGACGTGCTCGCCGGCCTCGGGCACCCCGTCGAAGCCGAGCACCTCGACGGGCTGGCCCGGGAGCGCGCGTTGAGTTCGCCCCGGTGAAGTCGTACATCGCGCGCACACGGCCGAAATCGGCGCCGGCGACGAGGCGTCGCCGACTTGAGCGTGCCGCGCTGGATCAGGATCGTGACGACCGGCGCCGCGGCCGGGGTCGAGCTTGGACTCGATGACAGTTCCCGACGCCTCGGCGTTGGGGTTGGCCTTCAGCTCCTCGAGGTCGGAGACGAGCTGGATCGTGTCGAGCAGCGAGTCGAGGCCCTGCTTGCGTCTTCGCGCTGACATCGACGAACTCGATTTCGCCACCCCACTCTGCCGGTTGAAGGCCGTGGGCGGCCATCTCGGAGCGCACACGCTCAGGCTGCGCGCCCTCCTTGTCGATCTTGTTGACCGCGACGATGACGGGACTTCGGCGGCCTTGGCGTGGTCGATCGCCTCCTCCGTCTGCGGCTTGACGCCGTCGTCGGCGGCTACGACGATCACGGCGACGTCGGTGACCTTTGCGCCGCGGGCGCGCATCGCCGTGAACGCCTCGTGGCCGGGCGTGTCCAGGAAGGTGATCACGCGGCCGTCGTGGCGGACCTGGTAGGCGCCGATGTGCTGGGTGATCCCGCCGGCCTCGCCCGCGACGACCTCGGTTTCGCGGATCGCGTCGAGCAGCGAGGTCTTGCCGTGGTCGACATGGCCCATGATCGTCACGACCGGCGGGCGGCTGACGAGGTCGCTCTCCTGGTCGGCGTATTCGGGCTCGGCCTCGACGTCGTCTGCGGCGTGGACGATTTCGATCTTCTTCGCGAACTCCTCGGCGATGATCTCGATCGCGTCGTCCGAGAGCGTCTGCGTGAGCGTCGCCATCTCGCCGAGCGTCATCAGCTTCTTGATGACTTCCGGTACGGCGACGCCCAGGTACTCAGCGACGTCTTTGACGGTCGAACCGGAGTTGACGCGGATCAGGTCGGTGGCCTCGAGTCGCCGCCGTGTCGATCGGCGCGATGCTGTCGTCGTAGGTCCCGCGACGGCGCCGGCCGCGCCGCGGGCGCCGCTGGGGCAGGTTCGAGGGGCCGGTCTGCGGGCGCCTCGAGGCCTGCGAGTCGATCACCACGCGTCGGCGGCCCCCGAGGCTCGAATCGCCCGGGGCGCGCTCGCCGCCGCGCGAGTCGCGGGTCGGGCGCACGCGCTCACCGGCAGGCTGCGCCGGCGCTGCGGCCTGCGCCTGGCCGGCGCTCTGCTCGGTCGTCGGCGCCGGGGCGGACGTGGTGGCCGTGGGCGCCGCTGCCTGCGCTGGCGGGGCGGGTGCATTTCCGTTCGCCGACGGTGCGGCGCCGTTGGTCGAGATCGCGCGCAGCGCATCGGCCTCCTCGACGGAGGACGCGGCCGCCTTGGCCTCGACGCCGGCGGCGTGCAGCTTCTCGAGCAGTTCCTTGCTCGAGAGCCCTTGCTCCTTGGCGATTTCGTGGACCCTGCGCTTGCTCATGCGGTGCTCGATTCTAAGAGTTCGGGTTGTGCGCGCACGGTGCGCGCAACGCGCGGGCGAAGCCCCTGCGTGCGGTGGCCGCTGCGAGACACGCCGCCTCGGCGCCGCCGGTCCGGTCTCGGCACAGGTAGGCGCCGCGCCCGTCCGCTCGGCGGGCGCCGATCGGGACGTGCGATCGCTGTTGGCTGCCCGGGCTGCGGCGGTGAAGCGCGATCAGCGCCGCTCGGCCGGTGACCCGGCCGCAGCCGACGCAGCGTCGCTGGGGTTCACGGAGCGCTATTCGCTCGGCTCCTCGGCCGGCGCCGCCGGCGGCGCTCCTCGCCGGCGCGGCTCCGGCGCTCTGGGCCTCGCCGGCCTCCCTGCCTCGGCGACCTCGGGCCACCGCGACTCCTGCTCGTCCGCGGCGCCGCTCGATCGCCCTCGGCGAGGTCGGCGACGTTGTCGGTGTCGATCTCGGCGAGCTCCTGGTGGCTGGCGACGCCGCAGTAGCGCGAGCCGGGCAGCGCATGCGTTCGGGCAGCGCTTGCCGTTCGAGAGCACCGCGCGCAGCGGCCGGAGACCTCCTCCTCGCCGCGTAGCCGTGCTCTGCCTCCTCTGGGCGAACTCGGTCTCCGAGCGATGTCGATCCTCCAGCCGGTCAGGCGGTGGGCGAGGCGCGCGTTCTGGCCCTTCCTTGCCGATCGCCAGCGCGAGCTGGTCGTCGGGGACGACGACCGTCGCCTCCTTGGCCGCGTCGTCGAGGAGACCTCGCGCACGCGCGCCGGCGAGAGCGCCTTGGCGACGAAGCGGGCCGGCTCCTCGTTCCAGGGGATGATGTCGATCTTCTCGCCGCGCAGCTCGGAGACGACCATGCGCACGCGCGAGCCGCGCGGGCCGACGCAGGCGCCGACCGGGTCGACGCCGGCGGCGTGCGACTCGACGGCGATCTTCGAGCGGTAGCCGGGCTCGCGGGCGACGCCGCGGATCTCGACGAGCCCGTCGGCGATCTCCGGGCACCTCGAGCTCGAAGAGCGTCTTGATCAGCTCCGGGTCGCGGCGCGAGAGGATGACCTGCGGGCCCTTGGTCGGTCGGCGAGACCTCGGTGATCACCGCCTTGATCCGCTGCGAGCTGCTCGTAGCGCTCGCCGTCGACCTGCTCGGAGCGGGGCAGCAGCGCCTCGACCTTGCCGAGATCGACGAGGACGTTGTTGCGCTAGTCGGCCTGCTGGACGATGCCGGTGACGACCTCGCTGACGCGGTCGATGTACTCGTCGTACATCATCTCGCGCTCGGCCTCGCGGATCCGCTGCAGGATCACCTGCTTGGCGGTCTGCGCGGCGATGCGGCCGAAGTTGTCGGGCGTGACGTCGCGCTCCTCGATCTGGTCGCGGTATTCCGCGAACTTGGCGGGGTCGATTTCCGGTTCCTCGGGCTCGCGCAGCTCGCCCGTCTCGGGGTCGACGACGGTCCCCTCGTCGATCGTCTCGACGATCAGGTGCGCCTCCAGGCGCTCGGGGATTTTCAGTTCGATCACGCGGAAATCGGCCGTCTCACGGTCGATTTCGACGCGTGCGTACTTCGCCGATCCGGGCTGCTTCTTGTACGCCGAGAGGAGGGCGTCCTCGAGCGCGACCATCAGCGTCTCGGGATCGATGCCCTTCTCACGCGCGAGCGCGTGCATGGCCTCCAGAATTTCGCGTGACAAGCTTCTCTCCCTAGTCCTCGATCAAGTTCGCTCGGCGAACGTCCGCGTAGGGCACCGCGACCAGCCCGGAGGCGGTTGCGAGCGTGACGGCGTCGCCGTCGGCGACGACGATCTCCCCGGCGAGGCTCGCCTGGGCGCTCTTCGGCCTCGGCGAGCGCCAGCGGCCCGCCAGGCGCACGCGTGCGCGCCGGCCGACGAACCGCTGGTAGTGCGCGGGCCGCGTCAGCGGCCTGTTGCGGCCCGGTGAGGAGACCTCGACCGCGTATCGCTCACGCAGGTCGCCGAGCGCCTTCGTGACGCGTTCGCACAGGCCGATCGTCACCCCGTCGGGGTGATCGATGAAGACCCGCACGACGTCCGCCGGAAACTTCGGCGAGCAGCACCTCGACGTCCGGCTCGCTATCCGCGAGCCGGGACTCGATGTCGCTCTGCAGTGATGTCAAAGTGGCTGTCTCCATAAAAAAGAGCGGGCTTGAGCCCACTCTCGGTTCTGCTTCCCGGCCTTGCGGGCCGGGACGAAAGCTCTATGAGGTTAGCAGCGCGGGGCCCCGGGGGGCGCGCGTTAAGCGGTTTCGAGGACCGCGCGAGAGCCTGGAGGTAGCGCCGATAGTCGGCGCGCTCGGGCCGCATCGAGGCTGCCAGCGACAGTGCGCGGCAGGCCTCGCGGTGACGTCCCAGCTGCTGCATCGAGCGGCCCAGACAGAACAGCGCGTAATCGTCGGTCGGCGAGATCTCGGTCGCCGCCTGGAACTCGGCGGCGGCGCTCTCGTAGTTCTGCGCGCCGAACAGCGCCCGGCCGAGCGCCTCGCGCACGGAGGCCATTTGTGGCTCGAGATCGCGCGCCTTGCTCAGCGGCACGACCGCTGCCTGATGGTCGCCGTGGCGCAGCAGCGAACAACCCGCGTGGTAGAGCTCGTAAGCGCTGTCCATCGCGTGGTGATTCTAGCCGCGGGTCAGTACGCCGATCAACGCGTCGAGCACCCCGTCGGCGACCCGTTTCTTGTCGGCCCGCGCGACGCGGACCTCTCCCCGCCGTGGGGCGCGGCCAAGAGGACGGTGACCTCGTTGTGCTCGCTGTCGAAGCCGATCAGCGGGTCCGCGATGTCGTTGACGACGATCGCATCGATGTCCTTGGCGGCGAGCTTCTCGCGGGCGAGGACATCGGCCTGCGGGCCGTGCTCGGCGGCGAAGCCGATGATCGACTGCCCGGGCCGGCGCGCCTCGCGCAGCGCGGCGAGCACGTCGACGGTCGGCTCGAGCATCAGGTCGAGCTGCTCGCGGCCCGCACGCTTGATCTTGCCCTCCTGGGCGCGCGGCGCGAAGTCGGCAACCGCGGCGGCCATCAGCACCGCGTCGGCGCCCGCGAAGGCCGCGCGGCAGGCGGAGGCGAGCTCTGCGGCGGTGCCGACATCGACGCGTTCGACTCCGGCGGGCGTCGCGAGCGCGACGTTGGCGGCGACGAGCGTCACCCGGGCGCCGCGCGCCGCGGCCCGCTCGGCGAGCGCGAACCCCATCCGCCCCGACGAGCGGTTGCCGACGTAGCGCACGCTGTCGATCGGCTCGCGCGTGCCGCCCGCGCTGACGAGCAGACGCAGACCGCCCAGGTCCGACGCGGCGCCGAGCGCATCGGCGCAGGCCGCGGCGATCGCGCTCGGATCCGCAAGGCGGCCGATCCCCTGCTCACCAAGGGACGCCAGGCGCCCGGACTCCGGGCCGACGACCCGCGCGCCGCGCTGCGTCAGCAGCGCGATGTTGGCCTGCGTCGCCGGGTGCTCCCACATTCGCCCGTTCATCGCCGGCGCCAGGATCAGCGGGCAGCGGGCGGCGAGCGCGCAGGCCGTGATCATGTTGTCGGCCTGGCCCGAGGCCAGGCGCGCAATCGTGCTGGCGGTGGCCGGCGCGATCACGAAGAGCTCGGCACGTTCGGCGAGCGCGAGGTGCCCGATCGGCATCTGCGCCGGAAGCTCCTCGCCGGGCCAGACGCCGCGGGCGGGGTCCTCGTCGAACTCGGAGACGAGGACCGGCGCCCCGCTCAGCGCACGAAATGATTCTGCGCCCACGAAGCGCTGGGCGCCCGCGCTCTGCAGCACGCGGACGCCGTGGCCGGCCGCCGTGAGCTCGCGCACGAGCTCAAGCGCCTTGTAGGCGGCGATGCCGCCGCAAACTCCGAGCAGGATCCTGGCCATCGCCGTCAGTCTGCAGTGCAGCGCCGGGACCGCTCAAGCTCTGGCCGGCCCCTTGCGTGCGCGGCTCTAGCGGTAGTGGTACTTCAGCTTGCCCTGGGCTACCTCTTGGAGGGCGATCGTGAGGTAGTTTTTCGAGCCGGTGTCGACCATCGGCGGCGGGAACTCGTCGAACGCCCCACCCTCTCCGAGGTTGTGGTAGTAGCTGTTGATCTGGCGGGCTCGGCGTGCGGCGACGATTACCGCGGCGTAGTTCGAGTCGACCTCGTCGAGCAGCTGGTCGATGCGGGGTGAGATCAAGGTTGCTCCCTGTCGTTCGCTTGGAAGAACCAGTCTAGAGGGCCGCTCACGCGCCCGAGGGAGCGAGGGCGCCGGTGACGATCGCGGCGAGTTCGTCGAGGGCGACGTCGAGCCGGTCGTTGACCACCACGTGCTGGAACTCGCCGCGCGCCTCGAGCTCGTCCTCGGCGACGGCCAGGCGGCGCCGGACCTCCTCGGCATCGTCGGTGCCGCGGCCTTCCAGCCGTTCACGCAGCGCCTGCACCGAGGGCGGCGCGATGAAGACCTGGACGGCCTCGGGCAGCGCCGCGCGGATCTGCCGGGCACCCTGCACCTCGATCTCGAGCAGCACCGGCACGCCCCGCTCGGTGCGTCGCTGCAGCTCGCTGCGCAGCGTGCCGTAGCGACGTCCGGCGTAGTCGGCGTGCTCGACGAAGTCGCCCGCGTCGACCCGATCGGTGAACTCCTGGGCGGACATGAAGTGGTAGTCGACGGCGTCGCGCTCGCCGGCGCGCGGCGCGCGCGTCGTGGCGCTGACCGAGAGCTCGAGCTCCGGGATGCGCTCCATCAGCGCGCGGATCAGTGTGCCCTTCCCGACTCCCGAAGGGCCGGTGATTACGAAGACGCGTGACACGCCGCTGACGTTATCCGCGGCTGCGGTTGCAACTCGCCGCGGTCAGCGGCTGAGCAGCGTGACGAGCTCGCTGCGTTGCCGGTCCGAGAGCCCGCCGATTGTCTTGCTGGGGGCGATCCGGCACTGCGAGAGCATCTTGTTGACCTTCACGCGGCCGTACTTCGGGACGGCCAGCAGCATGTCGAAGACCTTGGCGGTCTCGAGGTAGTCCGGGGTGTCGACCAGCAGGCCCTGGATCGTCCGGCGGCCCGCCTTGAGGTCCCGCTTGAGTTCGGCGCGCTTGATGCGAATCTCGTTCGCGCGGGCCAGAGCCTCCATTCGCTGGTCGCGGGAGCGCTCGGGGGTTGCGGCTGAAGGGGTCGTGGCGCTCGCGGCGGGGCTCGGCATGGGCGGCGAATATACACCGCCCGGGACCGCTATCAAGGGTTACAGGCCGAATTCATCTCAACGTCAGCCTGAGGGTGAGCTGAATGCAGGCTGCTGGAGCTTTGCCCGGGCGTCGGGTGAAGCGTTTTTGCCCGGATTTCCGCTATCGCACCCCGACGGTTGAGATAGCGAAATCAAATGGGCTGGCTGGCCAGCCCATGCGCGATGCGCCGCCCCGCGGCCGGATCGCGGAAATTCTCGGTCCCGACTGCCACAAGCGCGGCGCCGACTGCCATTAGTTCGCGCGCATGCCGGGCGTTCTGCACGCCGCCCATGCCCACGACCGGGATCCTGACACGCGAGCAGACGGCCGAGACCTGGGCGAGCGCGGTGTGGCGGATCGCGGGGCCCGAAAGCCCGCCGCTGCGTCCGCCCAGCCACGGGCCTGACAGGTCCGGCGCGCACAGCCATCGCGCGGATCGTGTTCACGAGCGAGACGGCGTCGGCGCCCCCGGCTTCGGCGGCCGCGGCGCAGGCCGCCACGTCGGCTGTGTTGGGTGTCAGCTTGACGATCAACGGCTTCGCGGTCAGCGGCCGCACCGCGCGCAGAACGCTCTCGAGTTCGGCGGGGTCGGCGCCGATGTCCAGCCCCGTCGCAACGTTCGGGCACGAAACGTTCAGCTCGAGCGCCGCGATCGCCGGCTCCCCGTCGCAGCGTTCGAACAGTCGCGCGATCTGTGCGGCATCCGAGCCCATGACGTTCGTGATCACCGGCACGGGGACCGGGCCTTCCGCGCCGGTGACGGTGAAGCGCATACGCGGGAGGTCCTGCCCCAGGTAAGAGTCGACGCCGCGGTTCGGGAGGCCGATCGAATTGATCATTCCCGCGGCTGCCTCCCACAGCCGCGGCGGCGGATTACCTGCTCGCGGCTCCAGCGTGATCGTCTTCGAAACATATGCGGCGAAAGGGAAATCCTCCTCAACGCCCGGGCCCAGGGCGCGAGCGGCGGCAAGCGCGTCGAACGTCCCGGATCCGTTGATCACCGGATGTGCCAACCGCAGCCCGCAGAATTCGACGCTCACGACGCCGCTCCGAACCCCTCGCCGACGCGATCCAGCCGCGCCGCGTCGATGACCGGACCGTCGAAGCACAGCCGCGCATAGGAGCCGTCCGAGAGCGGCACGACGCAGCCCCAGCAGGCGCCGTATCCACAGGCCATCGGTGACTCCAGCGCGAGCTCGCAGGCGACCGAGCGCTCGTCGCACAGCGCGCGCACGGCCTCGAGCATCGCCGCCGGCCCGCAGGCGTAGACCTTCGCGCCTTGGGCCGCGAGCTCAGGCTCGAGCAAGGCCAACACGCTGCCGTGTGCGCCGACGCTGCCGTCGTCGGTTGCCACCCGCGGCGCGGTGAACAGCTCCGCCGCGGCTGCCCGCGGCGCGTCGCGGAAACCGAGCAGCACCGTCGCCGCCGACAGGCGGCGCTCGAGCAGCACGAGCGGCGCGACGCCGATCCCGCCGCCGACGAGCACCGCGTGCTCACCCTCCCGAGGGGCCGAAAAGCCGTTGCCCAGTGGCCCGAGCGCGCGCAACCGCGCGCCGGCCTGCAGGCCGCAGAGCAGCTCGGTCCCCGGCCCCACGGCCTCCAGCAGGTATTCGACACGGCCCTCCTCGTGGGCGCAGACGGAGACCGCGCGGGGCAGGAACGGGCGCTCGTCCTCCCCTCCGCCCCAGCCATCGGCGGCCGCGAGCATCGCGAACTGCCCCGGCAGCGGCGCCGGCGCGTCGTCATGTACGGCGAGCAGGGTGTAGGCGCCGACCTGCCGGCGCTGCGCGACGCCGAGCGTTCGCGTGCCGTACCCGGGGTCGGTCACCGTGTGCTCTGCTCCAGCTGCGCGGCACCGTGCAGCTGCTGCAGGCAAAGGACCTCGCTTTCGCCCCCGGCGCGCGGCCTTCGCGATCGCGCGCGCTGCGGAGATGCCCGCCGCAAGCGTCGTCAGGCAGGGCACGCCGTGCGCGACCGCCGCGCGTCGGATCTCCCAGCCGTCGCTGCGGGCGCCGACGCCGGTCGGTGTGTTCACGAGCAGGTCGACGTCGCCGCGCTCGATCCAGTCGACGACGTGCGGTGAGCCCTCGCCGATCTTGTTCAGCGGCTCGACGGGGATCCCCATCCGCGCGATCGCCTGGGCCGTGCCGCGCGTCGCGACGATCCGGAAGCCACAGTCGTGCAGGATCTGGGCGATCGCGAACGCGCCGGCCTTGTCGCCGTCGGTCACCGAGATGAACACCGTGCCGCTGGTCGGCAACGGCGAGCCGGCGGCGGCCTGGGCCTTCGCGAAGGCCGTCGGGAAATCGCGGGCGATGCCCATCACCTCGCCTGTCGAGCGCATCTCCGGGCCGAGCAGCGCGTCGGCGCCCTCGAGACGGTCGAACGGCAGCACGGCCTCCTTGACCGATATGTGCTCGCCGTAGCCGATTCCCTGTGGGCCTCCCGGCAGCCCGAGCTCGGCGAGGCTCTCGCCGAGCATGATCCGGCAGGCGAGCTTGGCGAGCGGCAGCCCGACAGCCTTGGAGACGAACGGCACGGTGCGCGAGGCCCGCGGGTTGGCCTCGATGACGAAAAGCTGGCTTCCGTGGATCGCGTACTGCACGTTGATCAGGCCGACGACGCCGATCGCCAGCGCGATTTCGCGCGTCGCGCTGCGGATCTGCTCGAGCATTTCCTCCCCGAGCGAGTGCGGGGGCAGCACGCACGCGCTGTCACCGGAGTGCACGCCGGCCTCCTCGACGTGCTGCATGATCCCGCCGATCCAGACCTGCGCCCCGTCGCAGAGGGCGTCGACGTCGACCTCGACGGAGTCCTCCAGGAAACGATCGAGGAAGATCTCCCCGCGCGAGACGACGGCCTCGCGCTCGAGGTACGCGGCGAGTCCCTCGCGTGAGTAGACGATCTGCATCGCCCGGCCGCCCAGTACGTAGGAAGGCCGGACCAGCAGCGGGTAGCCGACCGACTCAGCCTGCTCGAGCGCATCCTGCGGCGTGGATGCCGTCGCGTACGGCGGGGCATGCAGCCCGAGCTGCTCGAGCAGCTCTCCGAAGCGGCCGCGGTCCTCGGCGAGGTCGATCGCCTGGACGCTGGTGCCGAGCAGTGGCACGCCGGCTTGCTCGAGGCTCTCCGCGAGCCGCAGCGGGGTCTGGCCGCCGAACTGGACGATCACGCCCTTCAGCGTCCCGACCTCGCGCTCGGCTTCGACGACCGCGAGCACGTCGTCGTAGGTCAGCGGCTCGAAATACAGGCGGTCGGAGGTGTCGTAGTCCGTCGAGACGGTCTCGGGATTGCAGTTGACCATCACCGCGTCGCGGCCCGACTCACGGACCGTCATCGCGGCGTGCACGCAGCAGTAGTCGAACTCGATCCCCTGGCCGATCCGGTTCGGTCCCGAACCGAGGATCACCACGGACTCTCTCCCGTTGCCGGTCACCTCGCTCACCGCGCGCCGCTCCCAGCCGGAGTAGTAGTAGGGCGTGCGCGCGGGGAACTCGGCCGCGCAGGTGTCGACCGAGCGGAACGAACGCTCGCCCGCAAACGGCGCGTCCTCGTCGCGCGCATAGGCCGCGAACTCGCGCAGGAACCACGGGTCGATCCCCGTGGCCTCGCGGATTTCGGCCTGACCGGTCCCCCGCCGCAGCGCCTCGAGCAGCACCTCGTAACGGTCGGCGGACGGCGCCCGCAGGCGCACGAGGAGCTCGTCATCCGCGACGCCGTCGAGTTCGCACGTGGCGTCGAGCTCACGTGAGCGCAGCGCCTTCGCGAAGGCCTGCGCGAACGTGCGGCCGAAGGCCATCGCCTCGCCGACGGACTTCATGTGGGTCGTCAGCGATTGGTCGGCGCCGGGGAACTTCTCGAATGCGAAGCGTGGCCACTTGACGACGACGTAGTCGATCGTCGGCTCGAAACAGGCGGGCGTGACACCGGTGATGTCGTTGTCGATCTCGTCGAGGCGGTACCCCACTGCGAGCCGCGCGGCGATCTTCGCGATCGGGAACCCGGTCGCCTTGGAGGCCAGCGCCGAGGAGCGCGAGACGCGCGGGTTCATCTCGATCACGAGAATCTCCTCGGTGTCGGGGTTCACGGCGAACTGCACGTTCGAGCCCCCGGTCTCCACCCCGACCTCCCGGATCACGGTTATCGCCTGGTCGCGCAACTGCTGGTAGAGGTGGTCGGGAAGCGACTGTTGCGGGGCGACGGTCACCGAGTCGCCGGTGTGCACGCCCATCGGATCGACGTTCTCGATCGAACAGACGATCACGACGTTGTCGGCGCCGTCGCGCATCACCTCGAGCTCGAACTCGCCCCAGCCGATCACCGACTGGTCGAGCAGCACCTGGCCGATCGGCGAGGCCTCGATCCCCCGCTGGACGATCAGCTCGAACTGCTCCTCGCTGTAGGCGATGCCGCCGCCCCGCCCGCCGAGCGTGAACGCGGGGCGAATCACGCACGGCAGTCCGATCGCCGCGAGGTGTTCGCGGGCACCACCGAGGTCGGTCGCGATCGCGCTGCGTGGCATCTTCAGGCCCGCGCGGTCCATCGCGGCGCGGAACAGCTCACGGTCCTCGGCGGTCGCGATCGCTTCATAGTCGGCGCCGATCAGCTCGACACCGAACTCCGCCAGCGTGCCGTCGTCGTGCAGTGACTTGGCGAGGTTCAGCGCGGTCTGGCCGCCGAGCGTGCCGAGCAGCGCGTCTGGGCGCTCACGCTCGATCACCTGGCGCACCGGGCCGGGCCGCAGCGGCTCGATGTAGGTCGCGTCGGCGAACTCGGGGTCGGTCATGATCGTTGCCGGGTTCGAGTTGACGAGCACTACCTCGTAGCCCTCCTCACGCAGCACCTTGCAGGCCTGGACGCCCGAATAGTCGAACTCGGCGGCCTGGCCGATCACGATCGGCCCCGATCCGAGGATCAGGATCTTGCGGATGTCCTCACGCCTGGGCAATGAGATCCAGGAAGCGGTCGAAGAGATACAGGCTGTCGTGCGGGCCGGGGCCGGCCTCGGGGTGGTACTGGACAGTCGCGGCAGGGACGTCGAGCAGCCGAAGTCCCTCGACGGTCCGGTCATAGAGGTTGACGTGCGTCAGCTCGGCGGCACCGACCGAGGTCTCCCAGCGCACGGGCTCGTCACTGTCGATCGTGCGTGCGCCGTCGGGTCCGAGCGCGGCGAAACCGTGATTCTGGGAGGTGATCTCGACCTTCCCGGTCGAGAGGTCGCGTACCGGGTGGTTGGCGCCGCGGTGCCCGAATGGCAGCTTGAACGTTTCCAGGCCGACTGCGCGGCACAGCAGCTGATGCCCCAGGCAGATGCCGAACACGGGACGACGGCCGATCAGCTCTCGGACGGTGTCAACGATGTAGTCCAGCGCTCCGGGGTCGCCGGGACCGTTTGCGAGGAACACGGCGTCGGGGCCCGAGGCGAGCAGCTCGTCGGCGCTCGCCGTGCAGGGGTGAAGCTCGAGCCGCGCTCCGCGGGCGATCAGTTCGCGAACCATCGAGGTCTTGATCCCGGTGTCGATCACGGCGATCAGGGGCCCGTCGCCTTCGCCGTGAAGCGAGACGGCCTGCGGCGTGACGACCCGTGCGAGGTCCTGCCCGTCCATCGCCGGCTCGGCGGCGATCAGCCCGCGGGCCCGATCCTCGTCGGTCTCGCCGGCGAAAACGCCGCCGCGCATCGCTCCGGCGCTGCGGATGTGCATCACCAGGGAGCGCGTGTCGACGCCGCTGATCGCGGGGATGCCGCAGTCGGCCAGCCATTCGAGCCAGCCGCGCTCGGCGCCGGGCGAGTCCTCACTGTTGACCGCCTCGCGCATGATCGCGGCCCGCGCCCAGGCGTGCTGGGACTCCATCGCTCGGCTGCTCGCGCCGTAGTTGCCGATGTGCGGATAGGTGAAGGTCAGCAGCTGGCCGGCGAACGACGGGTCGCTCACGGACTCCTGATAGCCCGACATTCCGGTCGTGAAGACGACCTCGCCGGTCACCTCGGCGTCGGCACCGCAGAGCTCGCCGTCGAATCGCGTGCCGTCCTCGAGCAGCACGTAGCCGGGGCGGGCGCTCACAGAACGAGCCTCTGAACGGCCTTGAACTCGTCGCTTCCCGCGCCGTCGAAGAGCCCGAAGAGCACCGACTCGACGCTGTCGATGACTGCGCCGTCGGCGCGCATCCGCTCGATCGCGAGCAGGTGGTCGAGCTCGGAGCGTGAGCCGCACGCGTCGGCCGCGAGGTGTACCTCGACGCCGGCGGTGAGCAGCCCACGGACGGTGTTCTCGACGCAGACGTGGCTCTCGATCCCGCAGACGATCGCGGTGTCTGCGCCGTCGCGGTCAAAGCCGTCGGCGCTGGCGGCAGAGAAGGACGTCTTCTCCAGGACCCGCTCGCCGGCGATGCCGAGCTCGGGTGCGCTGTGGCCCAACCCTTTCGGGTATTGCTCGCTGACGACGGCGCGGATCGCGACGATCCGCGCGGCCGCGAGCAGACGCGCGCTCCCCGTGACGACGCGCTCGAAGCACTCGTAGCGCCGGAAGGCCTCCTGCACGTCGACGACGACGAGCAGCGTCTGCGCGGGTGTGATCCGGCTCACGCGACGCCCTCGCGCAGCAGGTCGTGGACGACGGCGCCCCGGCTGACGGTCACCAGCGGGCGGCCAAGCATCCGCTGCCCCGCGAAGCAGCAGTTCTCCGAGCGGCTCGCCCAGCCGTGCTCTCCGGCGATCCATGAGGCGCCGAGGTCGATCAGCACGAGATCGGCGCTCTCGCCCGCGGCGATCCGCGGTGCTGGCAGCCCGTAGAGCCCCGCGCCGTCGGTGAGGCGTTCGAGCAGCAGCTCGAGCCGCAGGTGTCCGGGCTCGACGAGGCCGGCGTTGAGCGCCGCGAACGCCGTCTCGAGGCCCGTGGTGCCCATCGGCGCCTGTTCGAACGGGACCTCCTTCTCGTCACGGGCGTGGGGCGCGTGGTCGGTCGCGATGCAGTCGATCGTGCCGCTGCGCAGCCCCTCGATCAGCGCCTGGCGGTCGGCCTCGCCGGCCAGCGGCGGATTCATCTTCATCCGCGTGTCGAGGGTTGCCACCGCGGCGTCGGTCAGCAGCAGGTGATGCGGCGTGGCCTCGCAGGAAACGCGGGCACCGTTGGCCTTGGCGTTCGCGACGGCGTTTACCGACGCGACGCAGCTCAGGTGCTGGAAGTGAACCCGGCCCTCCTCGTAGGCGGCCAGCTCGGCGTCGCGCGCGACCATCGTCGACTCAGAGATCGTCGGGACGCCCGTCACGCCCAGTGAACTCGCGAGCGCACCCTCGTGCATCGAGCCGCCGGCTGACAGCGTCGGGTCCTCCTCGTGCAGTGCGATCACGCCGCCCGCGGTGCGCTGGTACTGCAGGGCCTTGCGCAGCATCCCGGCGGAGGTCACCGGCCGACCGTCGTCGGTGAAGCCGAGCGCGCCCTCCTCGCGAAGTGCGACCATCTCGGTCAGCTGATCGCCTTGCAGGCCGACGGTGATCGCCGGCAGGAAGCCGACCGGCACGATCGCCTGGCGGTGGGCGGCGTCGCGCAGCGAGCGCAGCAGCGGTGCCGAGTCGATCACCGGTTCGGTGTTCGGCATCGCGATCACGCCGCCGTAGCCGCCGGCCGCGGCTGCGCGCGTGCCGGACTCCAGATCCTCCTTGTGCTCCTGGCCCGGGCTGCGCAGATGTACGTGCGGATCAAAGAACGCGCTGGTCAGCACCAGCTCGTCGGCGGCCACGATCGTGCGCGCACCCTCTCCGTCCAGGCTCCCGGGAGCCGCGAGTTCGACGATCACGCCGCCGTCGACGAGCACGTCGCGCAGTTCATCGAGGCCGCTGCGCGGATCAAGCACGCGAACCTCGCTGAAGAGCAGCCGTTCAGGAGTGCTCGGGCGGCAGACCAGCTCCGTGCGGCTCATACGTGGACCTCGCCGAGCTGCGCCGGCGCGCTTGCGGCTGTCGGTGATGAGGCCAGCAGCTCGTACAGCACAGCCATTCGGACAACGACCCCGGC
Organism: uncultured Solirubrobacteraceae bacterium; assembly: GCA_963699425.1. Lineage (GTDB taxonomy): Bacteria > Actinomycetota > Thermoleophilia > Solirubrobacterales > Solirubrobacteraceae > Palsa-744. Next base: position 432,742 of record CAVOTS010000003.1, read on the forward strand.
CTTGACCTGCTCGGCGATCAAGGCCTGCGGCGAGTCGACGACCTCGCCGGAGAGCTCGACGCCGCGGTTCACCGGCCCGGGGTGCATCACGATCTGGCTCGAGCGCAGCCGCGACTCGTTGATCTGGTAGCGGGTCGCGTACTCGCGCAGTGATGGCACCCACGGCTCGGTCATCCGCTCGTGCTGCATGCGCAGCGTGTAGATCACGTCCGCGTCGCCGATCTCGTCAAGGTCGTATCGCACGGCGCATCCCATCGCCTCGATTTCGCGCGGGATCAGCGTCGGGGGCCCGGCGAGAGTCACCTTCGCGCCCATCCGCTGGAAGGCCACGATGTCCGAGCGCGCGACGCGCGAGTGCGCGACGTCGCCGACGATCCAGATCGAACAGCCATCGAGGGACCCGAGGCGCGAGACGAGCGTGTACACGTCGAGCAGAGCCTGGGTCGGGTGCTCGTGCTTGCCGTCGCCGGCATTCACGATCGCGGCATCGCACCAGCGCGAGACCAGGGCGGCCGCGCCGGCCCAGGGGGTGCGGATCACGATCGCGTCGGGCCGGTGCGCGCTGAGCGTCAGGACGGTGTCCTTCAGCGACTCCCCCTTCTCGACGCTCGAGCCGCTCGCGGCGAAGTTGACCACGTCGGCGGACAGTCGCTTGGCTGCGAGCTCGAACGAGGACCGGGTGCGGGTCGACGCCTCGTAGAAGAGGTTCAGGACCATCCTCCCGCGCAGCGCCGGGACCTTCTTGATCTCCCGGTCGGAGATGTCGGCGAAGTGGGTCGCCTGCCTGACGATCCGTTCGATTGCGGCCCGGTCGAGTTCATCGACCGAGATCAGGTGCCTCATGCGCCAACCCGCAGCCGGCCGCCGTCGATAGCCACCTCGTCGATGCCGTCGAGCTCCGCGACCCGCACGTGGACGTGCTCGTCGAGCGAGGTCGGCAGGTTCTTGCCCACGTAGTCGGGGCGGATCGGCAGCTCACGGTGACCGCGGTCGACGAGCACCGCAAGCTGCACGCGGCGCGGGCGCCCGTAGGCGAACAGGGCCTCGATCGCGGCGCGCACCGTGCGGCCGGAGTAGAGCACGTCGTCGACGATCACGACCGTCGCGTCGGTCAGGTCGAAATCGATGTGCGAGGAGTGCAGCACCGGGGCCTGTGGCCGCGTCGCGAGATCGTCGCGATAGAAGCCGATGTCGAGGTCGCCGGCCTCGATCTCTTCGCCGGTGATCTCTTCGAGCATCTCGCGCAGCCGGACCGCGAGCACGGCACCGCGGCGGTGGATGCCGACGATCGCCGGCAATTCGTCGGGGTTGCGCTCAACGATCTCGTGGGCGACGCGGCGCAGCGCTCTCGCGATGTCATCCGCGTGCAGGACCACGCGCTCGTCTTCCATCGGTACTCCTTCCTGGCCTCGCGGGACCGGGTTAAGGATCTGCGCCCAAGCTATCAGGCGCTCGCGACGCGCTCAATCCCGGGGTCGCCCCGACGCTCAGCCCAGACGACCAGTTCGGGGCCGCCACGCTCTGGCTGGGGTACGACGATCGTGTCGAAGTCGCGCGGCGCGACCGTGTGCTCGAAGACCGGACGCGCCTCGTCGAGCATTTCGCGCGCGCTGTAGCGGGCCGAGATGTGCGTCAGCGCCAGCATCTGCGTGCCGGCGTCGGCCGCGATGAGCGCCGCCTGGCGCGCTGTGCTGTGGCCCGTCTCCCGGGCGCGCTCGGCGTCCGCCGTGAGGAACGTCGACTCGTGCACGAGCAGCTGCGCGCCGTCGGCCGCGAAGCGCAGCGCCTCGCACGGCGTCGTGTCACCGGAGAACGCCACCCGGCGCCCGAGGCGGCTCTCGCCCATCACGTCAGCGGGCTCGACGAGGACTCGCCGGCCGTCGCGTTGGACCTCGACCGCCTCCCCGCGCTGCAGGCGGCCGAAGAGCGGGCCTTCGTCAACGCCGAGGTCGATCGCCGCCGCGGGGTCGAATTCGCCGGGGCGCTCGTCCTCGGTCAGCACATAGGCGTAGGCCTCGTTGCCCTTGTGCGTCACGGGAATCGATGCGATCTGAAAGTCCGGGAAGTCGATCTCGTCCCAGGGCTCGAGTTCGATCAGGTCGAGCTTGTACGGCAAGCGTTTCCCGTAGACCACGAGCATCGCGTCCATCAGCTGGCGCAGCCCCCGCGGCCCGTAGACGACGAGCGGCGCGGAGCGATCGCGCAACGCGAAGCTCTTGAGCATCCCGGGCAGCCCGAGCCAGTGGTCGGCGTGAAAGTGGGTGATGAAGACACGCTCGATGTCCGGCAGGCCGATCGAGCGCAGGAGCTGGCGCTGGGTGCCTTCACCGCAGTCGAAAAGCAGTCTTTCTCCCCCGCGCTGCACGAGGACCGCGGGCAGGCCGCGGCCACGGCTCGGAACCGAGCCGGCCGTCCCGACGAAGAAGACCGAGAGGTCCACGCCTGCACCGTAGCGGCGCGCAACGTGCCGCGTTGTGCTCGCACGGCGGCGCGCACGGCGCGCCGATCGTGGGTCCGCGCAGAGGCCTTGCGCCGTTGTGCGCGCAGTAACCTTGCCTGCACGCGCCCGTAGCTCAGTGGATAGAGCGCTCGCCTCCGGAGCGAGAGGTCGCAGGTTCAAATCCTGCCGGGCGCACTGCGTCCGCTCCGTTATTCGCTTGACCGCGAGCCAACTCGCAGATAGCTTCGAAAGCGTGACCTTTCGGACGGCCGTGCTTGGCATCGGAGTGGCCGTCGCAATGTGCGTCGCGGCCGCGCCTGCCGCGGCCGCGCCGACGTGCCACACGGTGCAAGTGCACCAGCGGCTCGTGCGGCACGAGTGGCGGCGAGTTCACCGTCGTCGCCCGGCACGCGGCCGCTCGCGCGGACGCTCGCGCCGCCGGTCGTACACCACGGTCCGCATCCGTGTTCGGGTGATTCGCTGGCGCAATTATTCGGTGCTGCGGTGCGGACTGCCTGAAACGGGGCCGCTGGGCTCCACGCAGCTCGTCGAAAACGGCAACCTGGCCGCGACCGCGACCGTTCAGGATCCGGCAGCGGGCGCCGAAACGTTCGTCACGCCGGAAGCGGGCATGCGGTTCGTTGCCGTGCTCCTGACCCTCACTGACGTCGGCGCTGTGAACGTCAACGGCAATGCAAACGTCGACCTCGCTGTACTCGGCACGGACCACCAGGTGCGCGAGGCGGTCTTTCGAGAACTCGCGGGCTGCACGAACTTTGGCTACGGATACTTCATCGTGGTCCCCGGAGAAACGGTCGCCGGCTGCGTCGCCTTCGAATTGCCCGAAGGCGTCGGCGTCGCTCAGGTCCGCTTCGGCGCAGCGGCGTTCGGGACGCTCCAGGCAATCTGGCGTTAGCCGGGTCGCCTCGCGGGAGCCCGAGCGCGCCTAGGCGACGCTCTGCTCGTGGCCCGCGGGCAGTTCTGCTGCCCCGCCGCTCCCGTTCTCCTGTGCAAGACGCGCCTGCGCCGCGGCCTGATCGGCGTCCATCGCAAGGAGCAGCGGATTGGGGTCGGTCCCGTCGGGATCGAGCGCGCGATCGACGAGCGCTTCGGCCCGGGCGCGTTCATCCAAGACCCTGAACTGCGGGTCTGCGTGCTCGCTGGCTGACCCCGGCTTGGCTTGCGTCATCGTTACCTCAAGGCGCTGATTCGACGCGGGGCCGCGAGGACCTTCCCGTGATCTGCGCAACGCGGCGCGGCCCGATCGAACGAACGTCGATTTTGGGTCGCCAGCCCGTCCGCCCCGGCCGGTTTGTGCTCATCCCCCGCCCCCGTGCTGCCGATCGGTCCGCAGGATGGGACGCTCGCCAAAGATCTACGAGACTTCGCGCGAACACGAGACGCTGATCGTGGCGGCCGTCTCGCTGTTCGGGATGCTGATTGCCCTGCCGGGCGTGATGGTCCTCACCGGTGCCCTGCCGCATGGACTGCTTACGGTTCCGCTCGCGCAGGGCGCGCGCGCGGTCGCGATCGCCGAGGCGGTGCTCGGCGTCGGCTTGATGCTGCGCAACGAGTATGCGCGTCGCCTGTTCGTCGCGCTCGCGTGCATCGGGATCGTCTACTTCGGGGTCGAAGTCGTCAAAGAACACACTGCCCAGGCGAGCCGCTCCGCGGCGGCGCAAGGCGCCCCGCAGGGTGCCGTGGCCGGCGAACAGGGCGGTCCGACGGCTGCGATCCGTGCACCCGAAGAAGGCGGCACTGCGCTGATCGAGCTGTTCACGCTCTTGATCCCCGTCGCCTTCCTGACGCGCCCCGTGGTCCGGCGCGTCTTCCACTGACGCGCGCCTGAGCACAGCGCGTAACATCGCCTCCCCGACCGAGGAGGAATTGCCAGATGACCGTCACCCGCTGGAGCGCGGACCAGATCCCTGACCAGAGCGAGCGCCGGGCGATCGTGACCGGGGCCAACAGCGGCTTGGGCCTGGCCACCGCCCGTGAACTCGCGCGACACGGTGCCTACGTGGTGCTCGCCTGCCGGAACACCGTCAAGGGCGAGCGGGCGGCCGAGGAGATCCGTGCGGCGGCCGCCGGCGCACGGGTCGACGTCGCGCCGCTGGATCTCGCGGACCTCGCGTCGGTCGCGGACTTCGCCGCCGGCGACCAGGCGCGGGGCCCGCTCGACCTGCTCGTCAACAACGCCGGCCTGATGGCGCCGCCGCGCCGCACGACCAAGGACGGCTTCGAGCTACAGCTCGGCACGAACCCCTCGGGCACTTCGCGCTCACCGGCCGGCTGCTCGACCTGATGCCGGGCCGACCGGACGCTCGCGTCGTGACGGTCAGCAGCGGCGCACACCGTGCCGGCAGGATGGACTTCGACGACCCGATGGCCGAACGCCGCTACTTCCGCTGGACGCAGTACGGGCAGCTCCAAGCTCGCGAACCTGCTGTTCGCGCTCGAGCTCGACAGGCGCCTGAACGCCGCCGGCTCGACGATCAAGTCGGTTGCCGCGCACCCCGGGTACGCCACTACGAACCTGCAGGCGCGGCGGCGCCGGCGCTCGACCGGGCGGTGATGGAGCTCACCAACCTGGTCGCGCCCAGAGCCCGGCGATGGGCGCTCTGCCCCGCTGTACGCCGCCACGATGCCCGACGTGCTCTCCGGGCGGCACTACACGGCCCGGACGGCGTCGGCGAAATGCGCGGGCACCCCCGGCTCGTCGCACCGAGCCGCCAGGCACTCGACGCGGCGGACGCGGCCCGTCTGTGGGCTCTCTCGGAAGAATTGACCGGCGTCAGCTTCGGACTCCGGCGCCGCCTGAGCATCGCCGCAACGCGGCAGGGGCCGGCCGCCTCGCGGCGACCGGCCCCTCGCGGTGCTGTTCGAGCGCCTGTTCCTATTCTTCGGCCCGTGGCCGGTGAATTCGATCACCTGCTGGAAGGTCGACCGGTTCGTCCACGCATCGTTCGTTTTACTGAACGGCAGCGGCGGGAATTCGATCCTCACCTGGAGCTGCCTTCCAGGCCGAGATTGCTCGGGCCCTGCGGTGGCGGACAGTTCTTCGACGCTTTGCTGGATCGCCGACCACAGCGATTCGCTGCAGTTTCAGCGCTCCCGCTGCCGCAGTATTTGCGGCTGTACGGTTCGCGACCGTTTCGCCGAGCAGATCCTGAGGTCCTTGTAGACGTAGCCGTACCAGCCGCCGCCGAACGACGAGCCGCCCTGGTTCGGGCCCGTTGTCGAGTGCCGCCGGAGATCCGACCGCTTCGCCGAGCTGTTCGCCGAGCACCGGCTTCATCACGGTTTCCGCGATCGGCGTCGAAGACCTTCTCGATGACCGCCGCGGCGGGCTGCTTTCGGGTACTTCTGGCCGACAGGCTGGCGCCGCTCGTTGACCACGCGGAGACCTCGTCGACGGCTTCTTCGAGCGAGTTTGCTCGGCGCCGGACCGGCTTCGAGCACCTTCTGATCTCCGGCCAGACGAACGCGCGCGGAAGTCTTCCGTCGCGGCCTTGTTCATGACCGACACGTCCGTGGCCTCGGTAGAGCTTCGCGCCGCTGCTTGTGAAGCCGTGTACATCTGCACGCGCTGCAGCGGGCCGTAGCTGCCAGTTCGGTCCGATGCCGCTGCCCCAGCCGGGAGCCGGCTTGTTGTTCCAGTTCAGCAGCAGGCCGAGTTGCCGGGTCGCACTTCGTGCGGGTGTTCGTTCTCAGCGAGAGTCAGCCTTTCCAGTCGTAGGCCCCGGTGCCGAACGTCGGCAGGCTCGGGTTCGGTGCCCGCGGCGGTCTTCGGCAGCAGCCCGGTGGAGAAGAAGGCGATGTGCTTGTCGTCGACGTAGGCCATGTTGAACGTCGTCCCGAGTTGTTCGCCGCTTCGAAGAACTGCTGCGGGTTGTGCACATCGGTTGGAGTCGAGGTCGCTGAAGGCGACCTCGCCTGCGGGCTCGCGGCCGCGGGTCCGCGCGGTCGGTGGCCACGGCGTAGGGCTCGCCGTCCACCTTGACGGTGCCGCTGATCGGCCCGTAGATGCTTTCTTTGAAGAACACCTCGTGTTCCGGTTCGCCGTTGCCGGCGCCGATCTTGCCCGCGTCGACTTCGTCGAACTGGATGCATTCGCCCTCGTATTCGTAGTATTCGGTCTAGCGCGTGACTTCCGCGTTCGTGGTCGGGTTCGCACAGCTTCTCCAGGAACTGCTGTGTCGTTCTCGCTGTCGGCGCTCGTGAGGCCCAGGCGAAGTCCTCGGCCGCGGCCGATGAACACGTACGGGCGAGATCGGCGCGACGACGCCCTGGCGTCGAGGCCCGGGGCGTGCATGTCCGCCTGGAAGACGATCTCCGGGTAGAAGTACCCGAGCTGCGGCCCCATCACGGCCATCGGGTGGGTTCCTGTCCGTGTGCGGCTCTGGTCAGTTCCGACCGACCAGCAGGAAGTTCGACGTCTTTTCGACGCGAAGCGCTTCAGGCCGTCCGCGTCGGTCTTGACGAGCTCCGGCTGGAGCGATTCCGGTTCGATCAACCGCCGCGCCGGCCGGCGGGTGCCGGTCGGTTCCTGGTCGTACGGGAACGGCATTTGGCCGTCGTCGGAGCTTCGGGGTCGTTGCTCTCGCGCAGGTCGTGGAAGATCTTCAGCGGCCTCGGCTTCGCCGAATTTGGCCTCCAGCCTGGCGCAGGAATTCGGAGTTGGCGACTTCCTGCGCCGCCGCCGTTGCCGAAGATCGAGCCGATGAAGGCGAACCCGGCGATCGCCTGCGTTGAGGCCGACGTGCGGGCAGCCGCGGCTGTGGGCGTCGTAGGCGTTGACGCCTTCGGCCCAGTTTTCGAGGTCTTCGATCACCGTTCGCCCTGGGGGCCTTTTTCGCGAGCGATCTTCAGCTGGTTCGTGGATCGAATTCTCGGCCTGCGGCGCTGGGCGTGAAGGTGCGCGCGTCAAGCAGCAGTCCGAACGGGTTCAGGCCGGGCGATGCTGAGCGCCGCGACGTAGGCCGGGCCCGAGGCCGAGCTTCAGCAGCAGGCCGCGGTCCTGGGCGGCGACCTAGCCCGAGCCGAACATCGCGTCGTCGCGGGTTGCGCCGAAGATATGGGGGATGTCGTGGGTGTCGCGCCAGATTTCCAGACCCGCACGCGAGGTGAACTCCTGGTGGCTGCCTGCGGGACTCCAAACTTCTCCGACAGGTAATATTTGGAAAGCGATTTTTCGGTCACGCGCCCTTCGTGCGGCGTGAGCGAGTTGTAGATCGCGGCCTGGTCGAATGAGTATTCGCCCGGTATCAGTCCGCCTTCGGCGCCGGGCGCAAGAATCTGCCACGCCTGCCCCGAAAGGTCACCGTATTCGCCGCCTTCGGCGGCCGCGACACCTGTGCTGGCCCCCATCATCACGAGGCCTACTACTGCAGCGAGCGCGAGGCGCAACATGCCCCGCTCGCGAACAATCCCTGTCCAAGTGGCAAATCTGCCGAGCATTCCCTGTCTCCTCCTCCGCAGCCCGCGGGGCCGGCGGTCTCTTGATCTTCCTCCCAGAAGCGCAGCGACTCTACCACCGCCGCCAGGGCGCTGCAATCGCTCGAGCGTCGCTCCCAGCCGCTAGCCTTGTGGAGGTATGTGCGCTGGATGTGCGATCACCGCGGCATCGGCCGCGACCGGCCTACGGACTTGGCTGCAGGCCCGCGGCTACACCTGGCTGACGCCGGCACGGCTGCGCCGGATAACGCTCGCGGCGATGGTCGCCGCCGGCGTCGTCTCGACGGTCGGCTTCAGCGGTTCGACGCCGCCCGCGAAGGCGGCTCAGCACCAGGTCAGCTCGACGCCGCCCGCGCACGCGGCGAAGCACCACCTCGCCGTCCGCGCGACGCGTTAGCCGCCGGCGACTGCCGGCAGGATCGTGACCTCGGCGCCGTCGGCGACCGGCGTCGCGAGACCGTCCAGGAACCGGATGTCTTCGCCGGCCACGTAGATGTTCACGAAGCGCCGCAGCGAGCCGTCGTCGTCGGCGATTCGCGCGCGCAGCTCGGCGTGCTGCTCGAACAGCGCGTCGAGCACCTCGCGCACGCTGTCGCCCTGGACCTGCGCCTCGGCCTGGCCGGAGGCGGCGACGCGCAACTGGGTCGGGATCTTTACCGTGACCATCACGCGGCCACCGCGACCTGGGCCTCGAAGGCCTCCAGTGAGGGCTCGATCGTCACCGACTCGAAACTGCCACGGACGGCGTCGAGCGTCTTGAGGCCGTCACCGGTGATCACGGCCACCACGCGCTCGTCGGGGTCGATCTCGCCGCTGCGCGCAAGCTTCGCGAGCACGGCCGTCGTCACGCCGCCCGCGGTCTCGGTGAAGATGCCGGTCGTGCGCGCGAGCAGGCCGATTCCCTCGCGGATCTCCTCGTCGCTGACGCTCTCGATCACGCCGCCCGTGCGGCGCGCGAGCTCGAGTGCGTACGGCCCGTCGGCGGGGTTGCCGATCGCCAGGCTCTTGGCGATCGTGTCGGGCTTGACCGGGCGGCAGACCTCGTGGCCCTCGCGGAAGGCCGCGGCGACCGGCGAGCAGCCGTCGGCCTGGGCGCCGCTCATCGCGGGCACGCCGCCGTCGATCAGGCCGAGCTCCTGCCACTCGCTGAAGCCCTTGGCGATCTTCGTGAACAGCGAACCCGATGCGATCGGCGCGACGATCCGGTCAGGAGCACTCCAGCCGAGCTGCTCGGCGATCTCGTAGGCCAAGGTCTTCGAGCCCTCGGCGTAGTACGGGCGCATGTTGATGTTCACGAAGGCCCAACCGCGTTCGGCGCACAGTTCCGTGCACAGCCGGTTCACTTCGTCGTAGTTGCCGTGCACGCCGACGAGGTTCGTCCCGTAGACCCCGGTGGCGAGGATCTTCTGCTCCTCGAGATCGGCCGGGATGAAGACGTAGGAATCCAGGCCCAGCGCGGCGGCGTGAGCGGCGACGGAGTTGGCGAGGTTCCCCGTCGAGGCGCAGGCGATCGTCTCGAAGCCGAGCTCGCGGGCGCGTGCCACCGCGACCGAGACGACGCGGTCCTTGAACGAGTGCGTCGGGTTGGCCGCGTCGTTCTTGACCCAGACCTCGCGCAGCCCGAGCTCGGCGGCGAGCCGGTCCGCGCGCATCAGCGGCGTGCAGCCCGGAGAGAGGCCGACGCGGCTCGAGAGGCGTCCGGACGGGCCGGGAGGACCTTCGGTCACGGGCAGGAAGTCGGCGTAGCGCCAGATGTTCTGCGGGCCGCCCTGGATCTTGCGGCGCAGCTCGCTGACGTCGCTCGTGGGGAGCTTGCCGTAGGCCGCTTCGAGCGGCCCGAAGCACTGCTCGCAGACGTACAGGGCCTCCAACGGGTACTGGCTTGCACACTCTTTGCACTGCAGGTGGCTGACCGCCATAGCTACTGTCTCCGTTCTCTTTGCTCGGCCACAGGTGTGGCAAAGAGCCGGAGCTCGCCACACATCTATCTGGAATTGGCACCTTCCCGCCGTGGCATTGACGGTGGTTGCCGGGGTTTCATCGGGCCAGTCCCTTCACCCCTCTGGATGTGTCCAGCTATGTGCGGGGGATAATACAGCAGATGCTGCCGTCCTTCCGTCGTCCGGTACCCCGGTGCAGTTGAGCGCCGCCGACAGGCCGGCGGTGCTGTTGATCGTCAACCCGCACGCCGCTTCAGTCACGCGCGAGCGCCGCGAACTGGTCGCCGCGGCGCTCGCCCGCCGCACGGCGCTCGAGGTCGCGAGCACCGAATATGCCGGGCAGGGAAGGGAGTTCGCGGCTGGCGCGGCGCGCGCCGGTCAGCAGCTGATCGTCACGCTCGGCGGCGACGGCACGGTCAACGAAGCGGTCAACGGCATCGGAGCCGGCTCCCGCGTTGCGCTGTTCCCGCTGCCGGGCGGCTCGGCGAACGTGCTCGCGCGCATGCTCGGGATCCCCGGCGAGCTCGTCGACGCGACGGGCATGCTGCTCGGGGCGCTGCGCGACGGACGGCTGCGCAGCGTCGACCTCGCGGCCGTCAACGACCGCCTGTTCACGTTCTGTTCCGGCGTCGGCTTCGACGCGGCGGTCGTCGAGCGCGTCGATGCGCGGCCGGCGGCCAAGCGACGCTTCGGCCCCTGGTTCTTCGCGGCGACGGCCGCGAGCACTTTCCTGCGCGGCTACGCGCGCGGGCACGTGCCGCGGCTGGCACTCGTGGCCGCTGACGGCGAAAGGATCCCGGGCCTGACCGCGATCATCCAGAACGGTCGGCCGTACACCTACTTCGGAAGCCGCCCGGTCGACCTCTCGCGTCACGCCGGGCTCGAGTCGGGCTCGCTGGCCGGCGCGGTGCTGACCGACGTCTCGCCGCTGGCGCTGCCCGCGATCGCGCGCCGCGCGCTCAGCTTCGGCCGCGCGATCGCCGAGGACCCGCGGGTTGCGGAGATCGCCCCGTCGGCGCAGGTCACGATCAGCGCCGAGGGCGAGGAGCGGTTGCCGCTGCACGTCGACGGCGACTTCATCGGCCGCGTGCGCGAGGCCCGCTACGCGGTGCTGCCGCGCGCGCTGCGTGTGCCGCTGGCGCTCTACTCGGCGGCGCCGGGCGTCACGCGGTAGGCGTCGAACACCGACTCGGTGTTGCGCAGGCGCGAGATCGCGGCCTTCAGCGCGTGCGTGTCGGCAATCTCCACGACGAAGCGGTTCTTGACCATCGGCGGCATCGAGAGGCAGCTCGCCTGGACGATGTTCGCCCCGGACTCCGAAAACGCTCGCGAGAGGTCCTCGAGCAGCCGATGGCGGTCCCACGCGTCGACCTGGATCTCGACGGTGAAGGCGCTCGAGCGCTCGTTCTCCCAGCTGACGTCGGTGAAGCGCTCGGCGTTGCGGGCCAGCGCCGCGATGTTCGGGCAGTCGCGCCGGTGGATCGTGATGCCGCGCCCGAGCGAGATGTAGCCGACGATCTCGTCGCCGGGCACCGGCAGGCAGCATTTCGCCAGTCGGACCATCACCTCGTCGACGCCCTCGACGCTGATCCCGTACTGCTCGGAGCTGCGACCCGAATTCCGGCGCGAGGAGCGCGTTCCGAGCGCCTCGACGGTGCGCTCGGCTTTGTTGTCGGCGGCCTCGCCCTGCTTGAGTCGCTGGAGCACCTTGCCGACGACCAGGCGCGGCGAGACCTTCGCGCCGCCGAGTGCGATGTAGAAGTCGTCGGCCTTGCGGAAGCCGACTTCGCGGATCACGTCGGCGAGCAGCGCCGAGCCGACGATCTTCTGCGCCGGCAGCCCGGCTTTGCGCAGGTGCTCCTGGAGCAGCTCGCGCCCGGCGTGCTCGGTGTCCACGCGCGACTCCGCTTTCAGGAAGGCCTTGATCTTGTTGCGCGCCCGCGTCGTCTTGACCAGCGCGAGCCAGTCGCGTGAGGGGCCACGCTCGCGCTTGGAGGTCAGGATCTCGACGATCTCGCCGCTCTTCAGTTCGTAGGAGAGCGGCACGATCCGCCCGTTCACTCGCGCCCCGACGCAGCGGTGCCCGATCTCGGTGTGTACCTCGTAGGCGAAATCGAGCGGCGTGGCCCCCGCCGCGAGCGAGCGGACCTCGCCCTTTGGCGTGAAGACGAAGACCTCCTCCTCGAAGAGGTCGCTCTTGAGGCCCTGCATGAACTCGTCGGGGTCCGAGAGTTCCTGCTGCCAGTCGAGCATCGAGCGCAGCCACTTGAGCTTGGCGTCCTCCCCGGCCTCCCAGCTGCCGTCGCCGGCCTGGTGCTTGTAGGCCCAGTGGGCGGCGACGCCGAACTCCGCCATCTCATGCATTTCGCCGGTGCGGATCTGGATCTCCAGCGGCCGCCCCTCGGGACCGATCACCGTCGTGTGCAGTGACTGGTACATGTTGAACTTCGGCATCGCGATGAAGTCCTTGAAGCGGCCGGGCAGCGGCTTCCAGAGCGAGTGGATCACCCCGACGGCGCCGTAGCAGTCGGTCACCGACTCGACCACGACGCGCATCGCGGTCAGGTCGTAGATCTCGTTGAACTCGCGGCCCTTGCGGGTCATCTTCGAGTAGATCGAATAGAAGTGCTTGGCGCGCCCGGCGATCTGCGCGGTGATCCCGACCGCCGCGAGCTCGCCTTTGAGGTACTCGCCCGCATCGGCGACGTAGCGTTCGCGCTCGTCGCGCTGCTGGGCCACGAGCGCCTTGATCTCCTGGTACTTGCGCGGGTGCAGCGTCGCGAAGGCGAGGTCCTCGAGCTCCCACTTGATCGCGTGGATCCCGAGCCGATGGGCAAGCGGCGCGTAGATCTCGAGCGTCTCGCGGGCCTTCTCGAGCTGCTTGTTCTTGGGCATCGCCCCGATCGTGCGCATGTTGTGCAGGCGGTCGGCGAGCTTGATCAGGATGACCCGCACGTCGGTGGCCATCGCGACCATCATCTTGCGGTAGTTGCCGGCCTGTGCCTCGTCGCGCGAGGTGAAGGTGATCCCCGTCAGCTTCGTGACGCCGTCGACGATCTGCGCGACCGTCTCGCCGAACTGTGCGCGGACCTCGTCGACGGAGGCCGAGGTGTCCTCGACGGTGTCGTGCAGCAGCGCCGCGCAGAGCGCGTCGGTGTCGAGCCGCATCGAGGCACAGATTCGCGCGACGCCGACGGGATGGGTGATGAAGTCCTCGCCCGAGCGCCGGCGCTGGTCGGCGTGGTGCTCGCAGGCGAACTCGAACGCCGCGCGGACCCGCTCGCGGTCGATCTCGACGGCAGATTCCGAAGCGTGCTCGGCGACGACGGCGTAGAGATCGTCGAGCAGCTGCTGCTCGCTCGCGCTGAGCGCGAGCCGCTCGGTCTCCGCTCCGGTTTTGGGCGCTACGGCCATGCCCCTAGGTTAGGCGCTCGCTGCGGTCGGGGTAAGGCCAGCTCACGCGGCCTGGGCCGCTGTTTGCGCCTGCGCGGCCCGCGCGCGGCGCAGCACCAGCCGTGCCTGGCTCGAGCCGCGCCACTCGTTTACCTCGAGCGTGAAGGTCGCTTCGGCGGGCTGCGCTTCATCGACGGGGAGCCGTGTGGTGCCGAAGGCGACGGCCGGCACGCTCGCGCCCTCGCCGCGGACGGTAAAGCGCAGGTGTCGCCCTTCGCCCATCGGCTGCAGGTCTGCGAGCAGCGCGTGCTGAACGAGCACGCACAGCGGCGGGTTGCCCTCGCCGAAGGGACCCATCGCGGCGAGTTCTTCCGCGAGCGGCAGCCCGATCGCGCCGGCATCGACGATCGCATCGACACGCTCGAGGTGCTCCTGTGTCCCCGCGCTGCGCCTGGCGAGCACGGCGGCGTCGAAGCGCTCGGCCAGGGCCGGAAGATCGCCTGCGTCGAGCTCGAGCCCGGCGGCGCCGGCGTGGCCGCCGTGCCGGCCGAGCAGCTCTGCGCAGTCACCGAGGGCCGCGAGCAGGTCGACGCCGGGAACGCTGCGGCCGGAGCCGCGTGCGGTCTGCCCCTCGATGCACAGCAGGACCACCGGGCAGCCGCTGGTTTCCGCGAGCCGCGAGGCGACGATGCCGACGACGCCGGGGTGCCAGTCGGTGCCGGCGAGCACGTAGCCGGAGCGTTCGCCGGCGGCGCGCAGCTGCTTGGCCGCCTCGCCGTGAATCCGGCGTTCGACGTCCCGCCGCTCGCCGTTCGCACGCTCGAGCTCGGCGGTGATCGCCGCGGCGCGCTCGGCGCTGGTGGTCATCAGCAGCTCGAGCGCGGCGTCGGCGTGGTAAAGCCGGCCGGCGGCGTTGAGCCGGGGAGCGATGCGGAACGCTACATCCCGCTCGCCGACGGTCCGCGGGTCGATGTGCAGCGCGGCGAGCAACGCGCGCAGCCCGGGCTTGGCGCTCGCTGCGAGCGCGCGCAGGCCGAAGCGCACGAGCGTCCGGTTCTCCTCGAGCAGCGGGACGACGTCCGCGATCGTCCCGATCGCGACCAGATCGAGGTCGCCGTGGCGCCCGCGGGGCTCGATCCCGGCGCGCGTCTCCAGACGCTGCGCGAACTTGTGCGCGACGGCGGCGCCGCAGAGGCCCGCGAACGGGTAGCCGCAGACCGTCGGATGCACTATTGGCGCATCGGGCAGCCGCCCGTCGGCGCGAGGACGATGGTGGTCGGTCACGAGGACCTCGAGGCCGAGCTCGTGGGCCAGCTCGACCTCCTCGACGGCGGTGATCGCACAGTCCACGGTGATGATCAGCGCGGTCCCGCGGGCGGCGAGCTTTTCGACGGTCTCGGCCGACAGGCCGTACCCCTCGGTGCGGTCCGGGATGTAGCTGTCGACGTCGGCCCCGAGCCGCTCGAGGGAGCGCACCATCACGGCGGTCGCGCAGATCCCGTCGGCGTCGTAGTCACCGTGCACCGTGATTCGCTCGCCGGCCGCGATGCGGCGCTCGACGAGTGCCGCCGCGGTGTCGATGCCGTCGAACTGCTCGGGTGGATGGTTGACCCGCGCCCGCAGGAACTCGCGCGCCTGCTCGGGCTCGTCGTAGCCGCGCCGCACGAGCACCTGGGCGAGTGCGTCGCCGATCGAGAGCTCCGCGCGCAGGCGAGCGGTCTGCGCGGAGGGAGCGTCGGGAATGTCCAGCTGCCAAGCCTGCATCAGGAGATGCAGGCTACGCGCGCCTGCGGGCGGAAAAGCTAGGCGCTGCGGCGGCGCGAGATGCCCAGGGCGTACGCGGCGGCGATGCCGAGCAGCGCCCCCGGCACGGCGTAGAGCACGACAGCGATCGTTGTCTCCGAGCGGCCCGGGACCGCCAGTTCGGAATTTGCGAGCGCGTAGATCAGCAGACCGCCGATCGCGGCGCCGAGCAGCGAGCCGACGAAGGCGCCGACAATCCCGCCGTAGAACCGGTCAGGCAGGAAGATCGTGAAGTGCCAGAGGGCAAGGCCCATCATCACCCAGCCGAGCATTCCCATCAGACGTTCCTCCCGGCGCGGCTCATCGCGGTCTCCCGTGGCGGCGGTTGCGGCCGCGTTTGCTGCGCTCGCGTTTGGGCTCGTCCTTGAGCACGAGGTCCTCCGGCGTCAGGTCGGCGGCGTGCTCGGGCTTGGGCTCGGGCGCCGGCGCGGGGGGCGCGGGTGCCGGCGGCTCGGCGACCGCGGTCGCCGGCTTGGTCTCCGGCTCGATGTCGCGGACCAGTTCGCGGAACTCCTCGCCGGAGAGCTGCTCGCCGGGCGCCTCGGCGGCGATCAGGCTGCCGCGGCGTGTGCGGCGCTTGCGCTCGGGCTCGACGTTTTCCATCTTCCCCGAGGTGCCGACGGCGTATGCGGGCACGGCGCCGAGCTCGGAGACGATCCGCGCGCGGCGGGCGCGGTAGGTCGGCTCGCGTTCCTTCCACTCCATCAGCACCGGCGAGGCGATGAAGATCGACGAGTAGGCGCCCGAGGCGATCCCGACGATCAGTGCGAACGCGAAGTCGCCGAGCGTTTCGCCGCCGAAGAGCAGCAGCGCCGTGACCGGCAGGAGGGTGCAGAAGGTTGTCGCCAGCGATCGGGTCAGCACCTCGGACATTGAGCGGTTGACGACCTGTGAGAAGGCCGCGCGCGGCATGCGCGGCACGTTCTCGCGTATTCGGTCGAACACGATGATCGTGTCGTAGAGCGAATATCCGAGAATCGTCAGCAACGCAGCGACCGTGGCGGTCGTCACTTCCCTGCCGGTCAGCGAGTAGACGCCGGCGGTGATCAGCAGGTCGTGCATCAGCGCGATCAGCACGGGGACCGCGTACTTCCATTCGAAGCGCAGTGCGATGTACGCGCTGATCACGAGCAGCGACGCGATGATCGCGATCACCGCGGAGTTGGCGACCTCCTGCCCGAACGTCGCGCCGATCGACTTCTCGGAGAAGTCTTTGACGCCGAACCGGCTCTGCAGCGCGGTTTCGACTTTGACGAGCTTTTCGGGGCTCAGCGTCGCGGTCGATATCTGGTAGCCGGAGCCGCCGACGCTCGCGTCGGAGATCTTCTGGACCTGGACGCCGGTGATCCCCAGCGAGGTCATCTCTTCGTTGATCTGGGCTGTCGTCGCCGGATGGTCGAAGGCCGTCTGGATGCGTGTGCCACCCGTGAAGTCGAAGCTGAAGTTCAGGCCTTTGCCGCCGACCGCGAGCGCCCCGATCAGCAGAATCGTTCCCGAGAGCGAGAAGAACCACTTGGCGTGTCCCATGAAGTCGAACGTCCAGCGACGCGACTGTTTGCTGGCGCCCAGCGCGTGCGGGTGCGTCACGACGCCGGTGGAGCTCATCACGCCGAGCGCCGCCTGCGTGGCGAGCACCGCAGTGAACAGCGAGACGAGCGTCCCGATCCCGAGCGTGAACGCGAAGCCCTTCACTTCGGAGGTCGCGAGAGCGAACAGGATGAATGCGGTCATGAACGTCACGACGTTCGCGTCGACGATCGCGGCGAAGCCCTTTTTGTAGCCCGTGGCGATACCGGCGATCACGGATCTCCCGCTGCGTATCTCCTCCTTCACGCGCTCGAAGATCACGATGTTCGCGTCTGCCGCGACGCCGATCGTCAGCACAAGCCCGGCGATCCCCGGCAGGGTCATCGTGATCGGGATCAGCTTGATCAGCGCGAAGAAGTAGATCCCGTAGATCACCAGGCCGCCGACCGCGATCGCACCGAGCACGCGGTAGAAGAGCAGCAGGAAGACGCAGACGATCAGGAAGCCGAGCAGGCCCGCGACGAGCGCCTGTTTGAGCGCCGGTTTTGCCCAGCGTCGCCGAGACCTGCGAACGCGAGATCAGTGCCAGGCGGATCGGCAGGGCTCCCGACTGGAGCTCGGACGCGAGTTCCTGGGCGCTGCTGATCGTGAAGCCCCCGGAGATCTCCGAGCCGTTCGTCGCGTCGATACCGGTGGGGTACTGTTCGAAATCGATTGACGGGACGGTGATCAGCTGACCGTCGAGGACGATCGCGAAGTGCTGGACGGAGTTGGCCTTCGAGACACCGGGCAGCAGCGCGTTGCGCCCGCGTTCGGCGATTTCCTTGGTAACCCGTTCAAAGACGTTCTTGCCGTGTTCGGTGAAGCCGAACGAGACGTTCGGCTGGCCCGAGCCGCCGTTGCCTTCGTCGAACCCCTGGACCGGGTTGGTGACGTCGGACCCGTCGAGCACCGGCACGTCCTTCAGGGCGTACCAGCGGTTCGGGGATTCGACGATCTTCTTGCCTTCGGCGTTTTCGACGGGGCGCGCCTGGACGAGCACGGTGCCCGGCGGGACACGCACCGCCTTGACCACGGCACCCTTGGGCGGCGTGTAGCCGGCGTACAGCGCCTGTTCGGTTTCCGCGCCCTGGCAGTAGGGCTTGCCACCGGGGCACAGGACCTTTTCGTGCTTGGGTTCGATCAGGTACCACGTGCCGTAGAGGCAGGTCCCCTTGGCGCCCTGTTCCTCGGTGCAGCCCGGGGTCCAGGTCGTCGACGGCGTGTGCAGTTCGACTGGCCGCTTGAGGGCACGCTGGATCGCGTCGTACTCGCTGACGCCCGACGCGGCGGACCCGGCATTCGCGCCGCCGGTGACCGACGCTTCGGTCGGCTCCGGCTTGCCTTCGGGGCCGATCACGTTCGGCTCCCAGTCATAGAACTGCAGCTGCGCGGTCTTGCCGACCTCGTTCTGGGCGCGCGCGGCGTTGCTGACGTCCGGGAGCGCGACGGTGATTTCTTTTTCGCCGGAGAGCTGGATTTCGGGCTCCGAGACCCCGAGCTGGTCGACGCGCTTGCGCATGATTTCCACGGCCCGCTCGAGCGATTCGCTGTTGACCTTCGACTGCGCCGTCGCCTTGCCCTCATAGATCAGCTGGACGCCGCCGCGCAGGTCGAGGCCGAGCTTCGTCGGCTGCGTGATGATCACGACCAGCGAGGCCACGAGGAGTCCCGCGACGACGAGCAGGACCAGGAGGTTTTTACGGCGGTCGGTCATCGCGCTGGCGAGCCTACTTGGCCGGCGTCAGGACGAGCAGCAGCCCGCCCTCGCCGTCTTCGTCGTAGGCGGGGAAGATGTCTGCGCTCGCGGCGGCCGGGTGGTCACGGCGGCCGGCGACCTGGACGGGAACCTCAAGTGCGCGCACGCCCCACTCAAGTACCCGTTCGATCGGGTCGTCCTCACCCTCGAACCTGAGACCGAGAATCGTGCCGATGTCCTGGCCCATCGCTTCGGGCTCCTCGACACCCGTCAGCGAGTACGAGTTTCGTCCGCAGCCGATCACGCGCCCCTGGCGGTCGCCGACGAAGAATGCCGCGTCGGGCGCCGGGTAATAGTCGTCCAGCAGCTCGAAGAGGAACGCGAACCCGCACTTGCTGCAGCCCTTGCGCTCGCGCGTGAAGCCGAGCCGGCCGTCGACCTCGGCCGTGCGGTGTCCGCAGTTCGGACAGATGAAGGGATGTGCCATGCCGAGGGTAAGAGTACGAAACTGCGAGCCGGGGCCGCGAGGGTTATGTGAAGAGCTGTTGGCTCGGGGGCGCGAAACCGAGGTGCTGGTAGGCCGCCGGGGTCGCCACTCGGCCACGCGCGGTGCGCTTGATCAGGCCGCACGCGAGCAGATATGGCTCGTAGATGTCCTGGATCGTTTCGCCCTCCTCGCCGATCGCCGCGGCGAGCGTCGACAGGCCGACAGGGCCGCCCGCGAACTTCACGCAGATCGCCGACAGGATCTCGCGGTCGAGACGGTCGAGGCCGAGCGCGTCGACTTCGAGCAGCTCGAGCGCTTCGTCTGCGACCGTCTCGCTGACCTCTCCGTTGGCGCGGACCTCGGCGTAGTCGCGCACGCGGCGCAGCAACCGGTTCGCGACCCTTGGCGTGCCGCGACTGCGCGACGCGATCGCCTCGGCGGCGCCGGCCTGGACCTCGAGCCCGAGGATCATCGCTGAGCGCTGGACGATCGCGGCGAGCTCTTCGGGGCTGTAGTTGTCGAGCCTGGCCTGAATCCCGAAACGGTCGCGCAGCGGCGTCGTCAAGAGGCCCGCGCGGGTCGTCGCGCCGATCAGCGTGAACGGCGGCAGCTCGAGCGTCACGACGCGAGCGCCGGCGCCCTGGCCGACGGTGATCGGCAGGCGCAGATCCTCCATCGCCGGGTAGAAGGTCTCCTCGAGCGCACGCTGCAGGCGATGGATCTCGTCGACGAAGAACACGCTGCGGGGCTCGAGTGCCGTCAGGAACGCGGCCACGTCACCCTTGCGCTCTAGCGCCGGGCCGGCGGTCTGGACGAACGGGACCTCGAGCTCGGCGGCCACGATCTGTGCCAGCGACGTCTTGCCGAGCCCCGGCGGACCGGCGAGCAGCAGGTGGTCGAGCGCCTCGCCGCGGGCGCGAGCCGCGTCGATCGCGACCTGCAGCTGGCGGCGCAGCGCCGGCTGCCCGACGAACTCCGCGAGCCGTTTCGGGCGCAGGGAGCGGTCGAGCTCGTCCTCCGCAGAGAGGTACGGAGTCTGGATCCGTTCCGTCGATGCGCTCACGCGGCACTCCGCGACGCGCGCAGCGCCTGGGCGATCAGTGCCGCCGCGTCGTCGCCGTCGAGTCCGGCGAGCAGCGTCTGGGCTTCGTCGATCCCGTAGCCGAGCTCCAGGAGCCCCTGGCGTGCCAGCGCGAGGGGGTCGTCGGGGGCCGGCGCCGCGGCGAGCTGCGTCGCGCCGGCACTCTCGACGCCGACCTTCTCTCGCAGCTCGACGATGATCCGTTCCGCGGTGCGCTTGCCGATGCCCGGCACCTTGCACAGCCGCGCGCTGTCGCCGGCCGCGAGGGTGGCCACGAGCTCGCGCGCCGGCAGCGCCGAAAGGACAGCGATCGCGACCTTCGGGCCGACCGACTGGACGGCGAGCAGCATCAGGAACAGGTCGCGCTCCTGCTCGGAATGAAAGCCATAGAGCACCATCGCGTCGTCGCGCACGAAGAGCTGCGTGTGGAGGGTCGCGCTCGTCCCGACCTGGCCGACGTGGCGCAACGTCTCAGCCGAGACCGCGACGCGGTAGCCGACCCCGCCGCAGGCGAGCACGACATGGTCCGGGCGCCGCAATGCGACTTCGCCGCTCAGCAGAGCGATCATCGCTGCGCCGCCAGCGCCGCGCTCAGCGGCGCACTGTTGAGGTGGCAGATCGCCGCGGCGAAGGCGTCGGATGCGTGGTCGCTCGTGGGCGCCGCCTGGAGCGCGAGCAGCGCCTTGACCATCCGCGCGACCTGGTCCTTGCCGGCAGATCCCGACCCGCAGACCGCGGCCTTGATCTGCTGCGGCGTGTAAGAGCTGCACGGCAGTCCCGCCTGGCCGGCGGCCAGCAGAACAACGCCGCGTGCCTGCCCGACGGCCAGCGCGCTGGACACGTTGCGATTGAAGTACAGGCGCTCGAGCGCGACGAACTCCGGCGAGTATTCGTCGATCAGCGACAGCACCGCATCGTGCAGGTCGACGAGCCGCTGCTCCTCGCCGTCGCCGGCGGCGGTGCGCACCACGCCGCCGCCGAGCGCGGCCATGCCGCTCGCGCCGGAGCGCACCACGCCGTAGCCCGTCGCCGCCAGGCCCGGGTCGATGCCGAGAACGATCACGCTTCCCAATTCTGCGCCCGGGCGCGGACGCCTGCCGCGGTCAGTCCAGCGCGGGCGTAGCCGCGAGCCACGGCGGATCGCCCTCGCGGCACAGATCGTTGAGCGCGACGGCGTCCTTGTAGGTGTCCATGCAGCGCCAGAACCCGGTGTGCCTGAAGGCGTGCAGCCGGCCCGCCGCCGCCAGCGCCGGGAGGACGTCGCGCTCGAGCACGCTGTCGGACCCGAAGGCCTCGAGCGCCTGCTCGCTGACGCACATGAAGCCGCCGTTGATCCAATGGTCCGAGCGGGGCTTCTCGCGGAAGCCGGTGATCTGGTCTCCCTCGGACAGTTCGGCGACGCCGAACTGCAGCTCGGGCCGTACGACCGTGACCGTCGCGAGCGCCCCGCTCGCCGCGTGCGCGCGCTCGAGCGCTGCGAGGTCGATGTCGGCCAGGCCATCGGCGTAGGTCAGGTGGAACGCACCGCAGCCCTGCAGCTCGTCTGCGAGCGCCGCGACGCGCCCCCCGGTCTCGGTCAGCTCGCCGGTGTCGATGCAGTTACGGCGACGCCCTCGGGGCGACCCGGGCTCTCGCACCAGGCTGCCAGCAGGTCGGCGCGGTAGCCGGCAGCGAGCCGGAAGTCGCGCATTCCCTGCGCGGCGTAGAGCTCGATCACGTGCGAGACGATCGGCTCGCTGCCAACCTCGACCAGCGCCTTGGGCAGGTTCCCGGCATGGCCGCGGATCCGTGTCCCGCGTCCTCCGCAGAGGATCACGACCGGATGCGTCAAGGCGTTCTAGCCCGCGACGCGTTCGAGGATGTCGGCGGCGATGTCGAAGTTGGCGTTGACCGCCGCGACGTCGTCGTTGTCCTCGAGCTTCTCGATCAGGGCCATGAGTTTCGCGGCGTCGCGCTCGTCGAGCGGCACGAGGCTCGAGGGCCGCCAGGCCATCTCGGCGCTCTCCATCGACACGTCCGCCTGCTCCAGCGCGCGGCGGACCTGCTGGAAGTCGGTCGGCTCGGTGACCACCTCGAGCACGTCGCCGTCGAGCTCGACGTCCTCGGCGCCGGCCTCGACGGCCGGCAGCAGGTCATCTTCGCTGTAGCGCGCGGCATCGATCAGGATCACGCCCTTCTTGTCGAACAGGTAGGCCACGGAGCCGGGCTCACCCAGGCTGCCGCCGTTCTTCGAAAAGATGTGCCGGACATCGGAGCCGGTGCGGTTTCGGTTCTCGGTGACGGCCTCGACGAGGATCGCGACCCCTCCGGGTCCATAGCCCTCGTAGAGCACGGTTTCGAGCGCGTCGGCCTCGCCGCCCTCACCGGTGCCCTTTGCGATCGCGCGTTCGATGTTGTCCTTCGGCATCGACGCTTCTTTGGCCTTGCGGATCGCATTCTCCAGCGCCGCGTTGGCGTCGGGGTCTCCCCCGCCCTCGCGCGCCGCAACCGTGACCGCCCGCGAGAGCTTGGAGAACTGCGCGCCGCGACGCGAATCGACGATCGCCTTCTTGTGCTTGATGCTCGACCACTTCGAATGTCCGGACATGGCGCCGATTCTAGGTGCTCGGCGTCGCGCGGTGTCCGCGGCCCATAGGATGCGCGGGCATGGACGAGCTCGACGAGACGATCTTCAAGGCCTACGACATCCGCGGCATCTATGGCGAGCAGATCGACGGCGATCTCGCCGAGCAGATCGGCCGCGCGTTCGCGCGCACGCTCGCCGAGCTCGTCGGCCGGCCGGTCGGTGAGCTGACGATCGGCCTCGGGCGCGACATGCGCCTCACCGCGCCGGAGCTCGCGTCCCGCTACCGCGAGGGCATGCTGTCGGCGGGCGCCGACGTTCTCGACGCGGGACAGGTCGGGACCGAGATGCTCTATTTCCTGGTCGGCTCGCGCGGCCTGGACGGCGGGCTGATGTGCACCGCCTCGCACAATCCGAAGGCCTACACCGGCGCCAAGCTGGTACGTGACGGCGCCCTGGCGCTCTCCGGCGACAGCGGGATCCAGCGCGTGCGAGAGCTCGTGCAGGCCGACGCGCCGGCCGACGCGCCGCGCGGCACGGCGACGGAGGTCGACATCTACGAGGACTTCCACGGCGCTGCACTGAAGTTCATCGACCCACAGCTCGTGCGCGGACACGAGCCGCGGCTGAAGGTCGTCGTCGACGGCGGCAACGGGATGGCCGGGCCGATGGTCGGCCCGCTGCTCGAGCAGCTCGGGCTGGAGCTCGTCGAGACCTACTGGACACCGGACGGCAACTTCCCGGATCACGAGCCGAACCCGCTGCTGCCCGAGAACCGCGAGGCGATCATCGAGCGCGTGCGCGCGAGCGGCGCGGACCTCGGGATTGCCTGGGACGGCGACGCGGACCGCTGTTTCTTCATCGACGAGCACGGCGCCTTCGTCGACGGCGACTTTCTGACCGCGCTGCTCGCCACGGCACTGCTCGAACGGCCCGGCAACGAGGGCCAGCAGGTTCTCTACGACGTGCGCGCCTCGCGCGCCGTCCCGGACGCCGTTATCGCCGCCGGCGGGGTGCCGCACATCAACCGCGTCGGCCATGCGTTCTTCAAGACCCGGATGCGCGAGGAGGGCTCGCTGTTCGGCGGCGAGGTTTCGGGTCACTACTACTTCCGCGACTTCTACTGCGCAGACTCGGGGACGCTCCCGGCGCTGTTGATCCTCGAGCTGCTCTGCCGGCGCGGGGAGCCGATGTCGGCGCTGCTCGCGCCCTACCGCGACGCGTACTTCATCTCCGGCGAGATCAACTCGCAGGTCGCCGACCAGCGGGCCAAGATGGACGAGCTCGCGGCCGCCTATGGCGACGCGCAGATCACGCACCTTGACGGCGTCTCGGTCGACTACCCGCAGTGGCACTTCAACGTGCGCTCTTCGAACACCGAGCCGCTGCTGCGGCTGTGCCTCGAGTCGCTCGTCTCGCCGCAGGACATGGTCGAGCGGCGCGACGAGGTCCTGCGACTGATCCGCTCGTGAACGAGTACGAGCGGCGGGCAGCGCAGGCCGGGATCCACCGGATCGCCGTGCCGACGCCGTTCCAGGTCGGTCGCGTCAACGCATACCTGATCGAGGACGAACCGCTGACGCTCGTCGACTCCGGGCCCCACAGCGAGCGCTCGCTGGCCGAGCTCGAGGCTGGCCTCGCGACGCTCGGCCACCGCGTCGAGGACCTCGAACTGCTGGTCATCAGCCACCAGCACATGGATCACTTCGGGCTCGCGGCCGCGCTCGCGGAGCGCTCCGGCGCCGAGGTCGCGGCGCTCGACCTGCTCGTCCCCGTGCTCGGCGACTACGAGGCCTTCAACGACCGCGAAGAAGAGTTCGCCCAGCGCGTGATGCTCCGCCACGGGATTCCCGACGAGATGGTCGACGGCCTGCGTGCGGTGCTGCCCGCCTTCCGTCGCTGGGGCCAGGCGGTCCAGATCACCCGCCCGCTGCGCGAGGGAGACACGCTCGAGTTCGCGAACCGCCGGCTGGAGGTGCTGCACCGCCCCGGACACTCACCGTCGGACACCGTGCTCTACGACCGAGAGCGCGGGATCCTGATCGCCGCCGACCACCTGCTCGCCCACATCTCGTCGAACCCGGTGATCGCCCTCGCGCTGCCCGAGCGCGGCGGCGCCGAACGGACCCGCTCGCTGGTGCAGTACCTCGACTCGCTCGAGCGCACCCGCGAGCTCGACCTCGACATCGTGCTCACCGGGCACGGCGATCCGCTCGGCGCGCACCGCGAGCTGATCGACCAGCGTCTGCGCCTGCATGAACGCCGTGCAGCGAAGATCGCCGGCCTGGTCGACGAGCGGCCACGCACCGCCCACGAGGTGGCGCTCGAGATGTGGGGCAACATTGCGGTCACCCAGTCGTATCTGACGCTCTCGGAGGTTGTCGGCCACGCCGACCTGCTGGTCCGCGACGGCCGCACGGTGGAGACCGAGCGCGACGGCGTGACGGTCTACGAGTCGGCTTGACCGCGGCCGCTCGCCGCGGCCGCGAAGAGCTCGTGAAGCCGCGTGTCCTGCCCGAGCTCGGGGTGGAAGGCGACCGCCCAGATGTTCCCCTCGCGGGCCGCGACAGGGTGACCGTCGAGCTCCGCCAGAACCTCCACGCCGCTACCGGCGCGCTCGATCCACGGGGCCCGGATGAAGATCGCCCGCAGCGGGCCGCCGCTGAGCCCCGCGACCTGCAGCGGCGCTTCGAAGGAGTGGATCTGGCGCCCGAAGGCATTGCGCTGCGCGGTGATGTCCATCAGCGCGAGGTGCTCGGAGTCGAGCATGATCAGGCCGGCGCAGCTGCCGAGTACCGGGTGCGTCGCCGCGAAGCGCGTGAGCGGCTCGGCTAGCGCCTCGCGCTCGATGCCGAGCGTCATCGTCGTCGACTCGCCGCCCGGGATCACGAGCGCGTCGAGCCCCTGAAGGTCGCCGGGCACGCGGACCTCGCGCGTCTGCGCGCCGACCTCGGCGAACATCTTTGCGTGGGCGGCATACCCGCCCTGAAGGGCAAGGATGCCGATCGTCGGCGGCGCCAAGCGCTACCAGCCGCGCTGCGCGAGGAGCTGCTCGCCGGAGAGCTTGGAGCTCTCCAGGCTCTCCATCGCACCACCGATGCCGCGTGAGGCCTGGGCGACGCGCTCGGCGTCCTGCCAGTGGGTGGTCGCCTCGACAATCGCCCGGGCGCGCCGCTCGGGATCCTGGCTCTTGAAGATCCCCGAGCCGACGAAGACCCCTTCGGCGCCGAGTGACATCATCAGCGCGGCGTCGGCGGGTGTGGCGATCCCGCCCGCGCAGAACAGCACGACGGGCAGCGCACCGGCGCCGGCGACCTCGCGGACCAACGGCAACGGCGCGGCGATGTCCTTCGCTGCACTCGCGAGCTCCTCCGGCGCAAGCGTCGTCAGACGGCGAATTTCGCCGGTGATCTGGCGCATGTGCCGCACGGCCTCGACGATGTCCCCGGTCCCGGCCTCGCCCTTGGAGCGGATCATCGCGGCGCCCTCGCCGATCCGGCGCAGCGCCTCGCCGAGATTCGTCGCGCCGCACACGAACGGGACCTTGAAATCCCACTTGTCGATGTGGTTCGCCTCGTCGGCGGGAGTCAGAACCTCCGACTCGTCGACATAGTCGACCTCGAGCGCCTCGAGCACCCGGGCCTCCATGAAGTGGCCGATCCTGGCCTTGGCCATCACGGGGATCGAGACGACCTGCTGGATTCCCTGGATCATCTCGGGATCGGACATCCGTGCGACGCCACCGTCACGCCGGATGTCCGCCGGCACGCGTTCGAGAGCCATCACGGCGCATGCTCCGGCATCCTCGGCGAGGCGTGCCTGGTCGGGGTCGACCACGTCCATGATCACCCCTCCGCGCAGCATCTCCGCCAGCCCGCTCTTGACGGTGAAAGTCGACTCGTCGCGCATGCCCATATCTTGACATGCGTCCGGCCGTTCGGCCGGACTGAACGCCGCTACTTGAGCCGGAAGGCCTTGATGCGCTCCTCGTACTGCTCGCTGTCGCGCGAGTAGACGCCGTAGGCCAGCGCCTGGATGATCGACAGCAGCGCCGTGTGCGAGCGCACGAAGGCCGGCGTGTTGGAGGAGTAGTACAGGCGGATCTGGGCGAGCTTGGCGACCTCGGAGAGCGTCGCGTCGCTGATCGCCGCCGTGCTGGCCCCGCGGTGGCGTGCGAGCTTCATCGCGCGCACGACGAGCGGATGCGGCCGGCCGGCCGAGAGCCCGATCACCAGCGCGCCCGCGTCGATCCGCGAGAGCCGCGAGAGAGACTCCTGCGAAGCGCTCGCGACCGCGTCCACGCGCAGGTCGAGCAGCATCAGCAGGTGACGCAGGTAGCTCGCGAAGAAGGCCATCTGGTCGGTGCCGACGACGAGCACCCGCTGGGCGCCGACGATCGCGGCAATCAGGTCCTCGACGTCGGTCCGCGAGAGCTTGCGCGCGGTCTCCTCGATGTTCGCGTGGTCGGCGGCGAGCGCCGACTCGAACTCGTTCTGGTCGAGCGCGAAGAGCGGCTTGGGCGCGGCGGATCCCTCGGCGCCGTTGGCGTGCAGCCGGCGGTACTCCTCCCGGGCCGCTGCCTGCAGCTCCGGGTAACCCTCGAAACCGAGTGCCTGCGAGAAGCGCACGACAGTCGAACTCGAGGTGTTCGCGCGACGCGCGAGCTCCTCCGCCGTCTGGAAGGCGGCCTCGTCGAGGTGGTCGACGATGTACTGCGCGACGTCCTTCTGGGACCGCGAGCATTCGTCGAAACGGGACTGGATGTACTTCGCGAGCGACTGGTGCTCGCTGGTGCCGTCAACCGGCGGTGCGTGAGTGGCTGTGTCGGATCGCTTCATCGGCGGGGTGTTTCGACGCGCGCCGCTCCGAGTCCTGCCTGCGCCCCCCAGCTCGCCGGAGATAGGGTTCCCCGGTGCGCCGCGAGGGCTTCGATGATCTCCACGAGGATTTCCGTGCGAGCTTTCGCACCTTCCTCGAACGCGAGGTCGTCGGCGACGCCGGGCGCTGCGGCGAGTGGGAACGCGCCGGGATCGTGCCTCGCGAGGTCTTCGAGAAGGCCGGCGCCGGGGGCTTCCTGGCGATGGAGGTCCCCGAACGGTTCGGCGGCGCGGGCGCGCAGGACTTCCGCTTGAACGCGGTGATCGGCGAGGAGACGCAGTACGCGGGCGTCGCCTCTTTCGGCCTCGGAATCACCCTGCACAACGACATCTGCCTGCCGTACTTCACGCGCTATGCCAGTGACGAGCAGCGCGAGCGCTGGCTGCCGGGGATCGCGAGCGGCGCGCTGATCACCGCGATCGCGATGACCGAGCCGGGCGCCGGCTCGGATCTTGCGTCGATCGCCACGCGCGCGGAGCGCGACGGCGACGGCTACCTCATCAACGGCGCCAAGACCTTCATCACCAACGGGATCAACGCCGACCTTGTGATCACCGCCGTGAAGACCGATCCCGCCGCGCGCCATGCCGGCATCAGCCTGCTCGTGGTCGAGCGCGGCATGGACGGCTTCACGCGCGGACGCAACCTCGAGAAGATCGGCCAGCACGGCGCAGGACACCGCGGAGCTCGCATTCGAGGATCTGCACGTGCCGCGGACAAACCTGCTCGGCGAGGAGGGCCAGGGCTTCGGCTACCTCGTCGCGAACCTGCCCCGGGAGCGCCTCTCGATCGCGCTCAGTGCCGTCGCCGCCGCAGAGGCCGCGTTCGGCTGGACACTGGACTACGTGCGCGAGCGCCGCGCCTTCGGCCAGCCGATCGGCGCTTTCCAGAACACACGTTTCCGGATGGCCGAGCTACGCGGCGAACTCGACGTCGCGCGGGCGTACATCGACCGCGCGATCCGCGCGTTGGTCGCCGGTGAGCTGAGCGCCGAGGACGCCGCGACCGCGAAGTGGTGGTCGACCGAGCTGCAGGGCCGCGTGCTCGACGAGTGCGTCCAGCTGTACGGCGGCTACGGGTACATGGCCGAGTACCCGGTCGCACGGGCCTGGGCCGACGCGCGCGTCACGCGGATATACGGCGGCACCAACGAGATCATGCGGGAGATCGTGGGTCGCTCGCTGGGGCTCTAGCAGCGGCGAGCTCGAGGAAGTAGTCGAGTGCCGCGGGGTCCGCGAGTGAGCCGGTGCTGACCGCGCGGCCGGGCTCCATCCCCATCAGGATCCGCTTGACCGGGACCTCCAGCAGCTTTCCGGAGAGGGTTCGCGGCACCTGCGCGACGGCGAGGATCTCGTTGGGTACGTGCCGCGGCGAGCAGTTCTCGCGGATCGCGGCGGCAATCCGCCCGCGCAGCGCGTCGTCGAGCGTGCAGCCAGGCGCGAGCACGACGAACAGCATCATCCACAGCTCGCCGGGATCGTCGGCCTTCGGGACGTCGACGACCAGCGCGTCGAGGACCTCGGGCAGCGCCAGCGCCGCCCGATAGATCTCGCTGGTCCCCATGCGTACTCCCTGGCGGTTGATCGTCGAATCGGATCGGCCGTAGATCACGGCGCCGCCGCGCGGGGTGATCCGCACCCAGTCGCCGTGGCGCCAGACCCCCGGGAACATCTCGAAGTAGCTTTCGCGCAGTCGCACGCCGTCCTGGTCGCCCCACATGAAGAGCGGCATCGAGGGCATCGGCTCGGTGATCACGAGCTCGCCCACCTCGTCGACCACCGGATTGCCGTCCTCATCCCAAGCCGCGACGGCGCAGCCCAGCGCGCGGCACTGCAGTTCGCCCTCGTAGACCGCCAGCAGCGGGCAGCCGGCGAGGAAGGCCGTGCAGACATCCGTGCCGCCACTGGTCGAGAACAGCCAGATATCGCTCCCGACCTCCGCGTAGACCCAGCGAAAGGACTCGGGCGAGAGCGGTGAACCGGTCGAGCCGATCGCGCGCAGGTGCGCCAGGCCCCGCTCGGCGGGGCGCACGCCGGCCTTCTCGCAGGCGGCGATCAACCCGGCGCTCGTCCCCAGGCAGGTGATCTGCTCCTGCGCCGCGAGGTCCCAGAGCGCACCGAGGTCCGGATAGCCGGGGCTCCCGTCGTAGAGCACGATCGCGGCGTCGGAGACCAGGCAGCCCACGAGGAAGTTCCACATCATCCAGCCCGTCGTGGTGAACCAGAACATCCGGTCGCCGGACCGCAGGTCCAGGTGCAGGGCCTTCTTGTACTGCTCGAGCAGGATTCCGCCGTGTCCGTGGACGATCGCCTTGGGCAGGCCGGTGGTGCCCGAGGAGTAGAGGACCCAGAGCGGGTGATCGAACGGCAGCTGAGCGAAGTCCTCCGGGGCGTGCTCGCCGCGCGCGAGCAGCTGATCCCAGTCGAGCGCGTCGCCCGCGTAGGGCGCGGCGCCGGGCAGATACCGCAGCGTGACGACCTGCTCCACGCTGGGCAGGGCCGCGACGAGTTCCTCGACGATCGCTGCGCGCGGGAAGTCGCGGCCGCCGTGGCGGTAGCCGTCCACCGCGAGCAGGACCTTGGGTTCGATCTGCGCGAAGCGGTCGATCACGGCGCGCGCACCGAACTCCGGCGCGGCGCTCGACCAGATCGCGCCAATCGACGCGCAGGCCAGGAACGCGATCAGCGTCTCGGGGATGTTCGGCATGTACGCCACGACGCGGTCTCCGCGGCCGACTCCCAGCGAACGCAGTCCGCCGGCGGCGCACGCCACCGCGCGGCGCAGCTCGGCGCGCGTGAGCTCGCTGCGCTCGCGCGCCTCCGAGCGGGCGATCACCGCGAGCGCATCGCCGTCGCCGCGGGCCAGCAGGTTCTCGGCGTAGTTCAGCGCGGGCCCCGGGAAACCACTGCGCTCCCGGCATCTCGCGCGCGGCAAGCACTTCGTCGTAGGGCTGGGAGGCAATCACCTGCGACCAGCTCCAAATCTCCGCCCAGAAGTCCTCGAGCCGGTCGACCGACCACCGCCAGAGCTCGTCGTAGTCGGCGAACGGCGCACCGCGATGCTCACCGGCAGCCTGCATGAACGCGGCCATCGCACTCGCCGCGGCCCGCTCCACTGAAGGCCGCCACAGCGGCTCCTGTTGACCCATCGATCCTCCCGCCTGGCTCATAGCTTGCGCAAACTCTTACACCGAAGCGACAGCGCGCGCGGTGACGCACCAACGGCGGTTAATCTTCCCGCTATGGATGTCGCCCTCCTGCGCGAGCGCTTTCCCGTGCTCGAAAACACTGCCTACCTGAACGCGGGCACGGACGGCCCCGTTGCCGGCGCCGCGATCGACGCAGCCGAAGAGGAGCTGCGCGCACAGCTCGCAATCGGGCGCACCGCCGCGCACTTCGAACGCAACAGCGAGCTGAAGTCCCAGCTGCGCGAACGCTATGCAGGCCTGCTGCAGGCGGACGTACAGGACGTCTCGCTGACTACCTGCACGACCGAAGGCATGGCGGCCGTCGTCGGCGGGCTCGGCCTCGTCGCCGGGGACGAGATCCTGACCAGCGACGAAGAGCACCCCGGACTGCTCGGGGCGCTCGCCGCGGCCCGCGAGCGCGGCGTCACGGTCCGCGAAGTTCCGCTCGCGCGCATCGGGCTGGAGGTCGGTCCGGCGACCCGCCTGCTCGCCTGCTCGCACGTCAGCTGGCTGTGCGGGCGCCGCGCGCCGGACCTCGCGGACTGCCCCGTGCCGGTGTTGCTGGACGGGGCCCAGGGTGTCGGTGCGGTGCCGGTCGACGTGCGCGCGCTCGGCTGCGACGCATATGCCGGCGCGGGCCAGAAGTGGCTCTGCGGCCCCGACGGGACGGGCATGCTCTACACCACGCCCGAGCTGCGCAGCCGCCTGAGCGTCGACCGCCGCGGTTACGGAAACATGGCGAACCCCGGTGACGGCCTCGCGGCCCGCCTGCACGACGACGCGCGGCGCTTCGATGCCCTCGGATTGAACCGTGAGACGCTCGCGTTCGCGCTCGCCGCGTTCGACACGCTCGCCCAGGCCGGCTGGACGGCGCTGCATGAGCGCGCCGCGGCGCTCGCCGAGCACTTCTGTGAGCTGCTGGGCGCCGCCGGGCGCACGGTGGCGGCGCGCGAGCCCGGGACGCTCGTCGCATTCACGAGCGACGACCCGCCCGCGGAGCGCGCGAGCCTCGCCGCCGCCGGCGTCGTGCTGCGCGACGTCCCCGGGCGGCCGTGGCTGCGCGCCTCGGTCGGCGCCTGGAACAACGAGCGGGACGCGCGGCGGCTCGTGGAGGCCCTCGCGGGTTGAGCGCCACGGCCGACACCGCCGAATTCCTCGCGCCGGCGGCGGAGCAGCCCGCCGCGAGGCCGGCGTGGCAGGCCTTCGCGCTGCGCCATGCGGGCTTCCCGATCGTTGTCGCGGTGGCGGCGACGCTGAACACCTACAGCCTCGCGAAAAATGCCTTCGCGAACACGTTCTACGCGGCGTCGGTCGTTTCGATGCTCCACTCGCTGCACAACTTCCTCTACGCCTCGTTCGACCCGGGCGGCCTGGCGACGATCGACAAGCCGCCGCTCGCGATCTGGGCACAGGTCCTCAGCGCGAAGGTGCTCGGCTTCTCGCCGGTCGCGATCCTGCTGCCCGAGGCGCTGATCGGGGTCGCGACGGTGATCGCGATCTACGTCATCACGGCGCGCTATCTCTCCCCCGCAGCGGCCTTCGGCGCGGCGCTGGTCACCGCGGTGTTCCCGGCTTTCGTTGCCGTCTCGCGCGAGAACGGCGTGGACCCGATGCTGATCCTGCTGATGACGCTCGCGGCCTGCGCGACGCTCGCGGCGATCCACTCGGGGCGCTGGCGGTCGCTGCTCGGGGCGGCCGTGCTGGTCGGGCTGGCCTACAACACCAAGACCCTGGCGGCGGTGCTGATCGTCCCGCCGATCGCCGCCGGGTACCTGCTGTGCGCGCCGGGAGGGCTCCCGCGGCGCCTCGTGCGGCTGCTGGCGGCCGGCGCCGTGATGCTGCTCGTTGCGGCGTCGTGGACCGCATTCGTCGAACTGACACCGGCCCACAGCCGTCCGTACGTCGGCAGCTCGAAGGACAACACGGAGCTGAACCTGACCTTCGGCTACAACGGCTTCGGCCGGATCGAAGGCGAGTACGGCGGCCCGGGCGGTGTCAAGAACGTCTCCGACGGCACCCCGCAGCACCGGCGGGGCGCGCCCGCCCCGCAGCGCTGGAGCCACGAGAAGCAGTTCGAAACGGTCTACATGCGCCACGTGAAAGTCCTGCCCGGCGGGCGCCACGTTGCGGCCGTGCCGTTCGGCGGACCGGTCGGGATCTTCCGGCTGTTCGGCCTGGGGCTCGGCGACCAGGCGGGCTGGCTGGTTCCCCTGGGGATCTTCGGGATGATCGGCCTGATCGCGATGATCCTCACCCGCCGGCGCCGCGAGAAGCCCGGTGAGGGCATCCACCTGCCGCCGCGGCGCGATCCCTGGCTTGCCTACCTCGTCGTCTTCGGCGGCTGGCTGGTCGTCGAGTTCGTCGTGCTCAGCTGGTCCAAGGGCATCATCCACCCCTATTACTCGAGCGCGCTCGCACCTGGTGTCGGGGCGATGGCGGGCGCCGGGATCGTCGCGATCGAGCGCCTGCTGAGAGGCCACTGGCGCGTCGCGGGCGTCGCGATCGCGGTGCTCGCGCTGGGCACGACGGCCTTCGTGCAGGCGAAACTGATGGACCACTACCTCTACATGCAGGGCTTCATCCCGTTCCTGCTCGGCGGGATCGTCGCCTGCCTGGTGTGCCTTGCGCTGCTGCGCCGCTATGCCGGCGCCGCGCTGGCGATCGCCTTTGCGCTGCTGCTGATCGTGCCGACCGCCTACGCGGCGACGACGTGGGAAGCCCCGGTCCAGGGCACATTCCCGGCCGCGGGGCCACGCAACGCGGCGGGCCACGGGCTCTACGGGATCGAACGCGGGCCGCAGGAAAATTACGAACAGCTGCTGCGCTACACGGGCGAACGCTCGCACCCGCGCCGCTATGGCGTGCTGACGGTCTCGTCGATGGCGGCCGCGAACTTGATCCTGATGGGCGGCCGCGCGGCGGCGCTGGCGGGCTACAGCGGGACGGACCCCTTCCCCGCGAAGAAGCTGGCGGCGATCCTGCGCAGCGGGCAGGCACGTTACGTCGTCCTCGGCGGCCCGTTCTGGAACCGCGGCGGCAACGAAGCCACGCGCGCCGTGGTGCACGACTGCACGCTCCTGGAGCCGGC
This sequence comes from uncultured Solirubrobacteraceae bacterium, assembly GCA_963699425.1. Classification (GTDB taxonomy): domain Bacteria; phylum Actinomycetota; class Thermoleophilia; order Solirubrobacterales; family Solirubrobacteraceae; genus Palsa-744. The sequence goes on from CAVOTS010000003.1 coordinate 466,324, forward strand.
GCTCTGGAACGCGCCGTACCCGAAAACCTTCGGGCTGGAGCTCTTCGACTGCGGCGCCGCCGGCGGCGCGATGGAGCATTACGACCGTGTCGTGGACCGCGAACGGCTCGACGCTACCGAGGCTGCGCGCACCAAGCGCGAGGCGCGCTCGAAGTAGCCGCTAGGCGGCCGCGCGCTCGACTTCCAGTGTGCGATCGAATGCGCGCCTGAACAGCTCGGACTCGCGGCTGGCCGCCCAGCGGGGGACGGCAACCTCGCCGGCGGCGAAGAGTTCCAGGCGCACCGCCCCCTCGCGCTCGCTGAAGCGCACGTCGCGCACGACCTGATCGCGCGAGCGCTCGAGATCCTCGGCCAGGCGCAGCAGCAGCGCGCAGCGCTCGAGCACCTCGAGCGAAGATCTGTCGAACAGCGCGCCGAGCGGCCCGGGCGCCGGCATTCCCTTGCGGTGGTAGCGCGCCGCCTGGGCGATGATCGCCACCTCGACCGGCGAATAGCCGGGCAGCCCTCCGTTGAGGATCAGGTAACGGGAGTGCTTGTGGTGATCGTCGTAGTCGATCGACATCCCGATGTCGTGCAGGCAGCAGGCCGCCCAGAGCAGTTCACGCTCAACGGCGTCGCCGTCGTGCAGGCCGAGCGTGGCGAGCTGGTCGAACATCGCGAGCGCCAGCTTCGCGACGTGCCGGGTGTGCTCGGCGCGCACGTCGTACTGGCGTGCGAGGTTCATCACGCTCGCGCGCCGGACGTCCTCGAGCAGCGGCTCGGGCTGCGCGCTGAGCAGCCGCTGGAGAAAGATCCCCTCGCGCAGCCCGGCCTCTGTGACTTCCATCGCCTCGAAGCCGCCGGCACGCATCACGCCGAGGACGACCAGCGCGCCGGCGAGGATCAGGTCCGCCCGGGCCGGCTTGATCCCGGGGATGCTCGCGCGCTCGGCGGCCGGCAGCGCCGCCAGCTCGCTCGATCAGCTCCTCCAGCCAGTCGCGCTCGACGATCACCCCCTGCACTCCACCGATCGAGGCGCCGAGTGCCCGTTGGGCGGCGGCCGCGAGGTTGCGGATCGTGCCGCCGACGCCAACCAGACGCCCGTCGGCCTGGGAGAGCCAGTCGGCCTTCTCGAGCTCGCCGGTCACGAAATCTCGCAGCGTGCGCAGCTGACGGGGCTTGGCGGGGCCGTTCGGGGGCAGGAAGCGCTCGGTCATGCGCACCGTGCCGAGCGGCCACGAGGAGAAGCGCTCTGCACGCGCGCCCGGCGACGCGCACGATCTGCATCGACCCGCCGCCGAGTTCGAGCACGCAGCCGTCGTCGAGCGTCGTCGAGTTGACGGCCGCGAGATAGCCGTAGTTGGCCTCCTGCTCGCCGCTGAGCACGCGGATCTCCGCGTCGAAGTGCTCCCCGGCGAGCGCGAGGAAGGCATCGCGGTTGGTGGCGTCGCGGATCGCACTTGTGGCGACGGCATCGAGCGCCTCGCGCTCGAGTCCGGCCGCCCGGCAGAAGTGGTCGAAGACGTCGAGCGTCGCCAGCGCCCGTTCGATCGGCTCCTCGCCGAGCTCGCCGGTCGCCGCGAGGCCTTCGCTGATGCGCACCGGCTCGTAGATCTCGTCGGTGCGCCGCCACCAGCCGTCGCCGGCCTGGAAGACCACGAGCCGGAACGAGTTGGAGCCCAGGTCGATGACTGCGAGCCGCTCGCCGGGCCTCATGGCCTGACCTTATTGGCGCGGTCGGAGGGCCTAGGAGAGCACGCGGCGCCGGAAGCTGCGCAGTCCGAGCGAGAGGAAGACGACGAGGAACAGGATCATCACCGGGTAGACCACGTAGAGCGGCATGTGCGGAGCTTCGGTGAGGGCCGCGCGCAGGCCCTCGTTGAGGTAGATCAGCGGGTTGATCAGGACGATGATCTGCAGCCAGTGGATCCCGGCGACTTCCACCGGTGCGAGGCGCTGCCACTGGTAGTAGGTGCCCCCGAGGAACGTCAGCGGCAGCACAACGAAGCCGAACATCAGGCCGATGTTGCGCGGCTCGAAGAAGGTGCCGAGCAGCAGCCCCAGCGAGGTCATCGCGACGCAGGCCAGCGGGATCAGCGTGATCAGCACCCAGATGTGCACAGAGAGGTGTGCTTCGACGCCTTCGGCGTGGACGACCGCGGCGATCGGGAACACGACGATCGCCGCGATCGCGCCCTGCACGGCTCCGGAGAGCACCTTCGCGACAGCGACGAGCCAGATCGGGCACGGTGCCTGCACGCGATCTTCGATCTCGCGCGTGTAGCCGAACTCTGTCGCGAGCGGCAGCGCGACCGCCTGGATGCCCTGGAACATGATCGAGATCCCCACGACCCCTGGGACGAGCACCGTCGCGAACGCCGACTCGTGCCCGCCGCCGTGCCCGCCGACGCTCTGGCCGATCGACGGGAAGACGTAGAGGAAGACGAAGACCAGCAGGAACGGCTGGATCAACGTGCGCGCCACGAACTCGCCGATGTTCTTGCGCAGCACGACGAGGTCGCGCAGCACCAGGGCCCGCAGGACGGCCCGGCTGGCGGCCGCGACGGGCCGCGTGCCAACGTCGATCGTGCCCGGCGCGCTACTCACGCAGCGCCCTGCCTGTCAGCGCGATGAAGACGTTCTCGAGCGTCGGCTCGGAGACCGAGATGTCGAGCACTTCGTGGCCGCTCTGCTCGGCGGCCGCGACGAGCCGCGGCACCAGCCGCTGCGCTTCGCGGACCTGCAGCTCGAGCACCTCGCCGTCGGGTCGCACGCGCGCGATCTCCGGGACGGCCTCCCGCAGAGCCCCGGCGAGCGCCTCCTGGTCGCCCTGCGCACGGATCGTCACGACCGTTGCCGCGCCGAGCGTGAGCTTCAGCGACGCTGGATCGTCGAGCGCGAGGATCCGGCCGTGGTCCATGATCGCCACGCGATCGCAGAGCTGGTCGGCCTCCTCCATGTAGTGCGTGGTCAGCAGGATCGTCTGGCCGTCGCCGTTCAGTTCGCGCACCAGGTCCCAGAGCGCAAGACGGCTCTGGGGGTCAAGGCCGGCGGTGGGCTCGTCCAGGAACAGTACGGCGGGCCGGTGGAAGATCGCGCGGGCGACCATCAGTCGCTGGGCCATGCCTCCCGAAAGCGCGTAGACCGATGCGTCGGCCCAGTCGGCCAGCTGGAAGCGCTCGAGAAGTTCGTCCGCGCGCCGGTGGGACTCACCGGCCGCGAAGCCGAACAGCCGGCCGTGGAAGTAGAGGTTCTCGACGACCGTCAGCTGGCGGTCGAGGGTGTTGGTCTGCGAGACAGCGCCGATCAGCTGCTTGGTCCTCGCGGGTTCGCTGATCACGTCGACGCCGCCGACGTGTGCCTGCCCGGACGTCGGCACGACGCGCGTGGTGAGCATCCCCGCGGTCGTCGTCTTGCCGGCACCGTTGGGTCCGAGCAGGCCGAAGACTTCGGCGCTCGCGACGGTCAGGTCGAGCCGGTCGACGGCGGCCGCGTGTCCTCCGGGATAGACCTTGGTCAGGGCGACGGTCTCGATCATCGGCGCCCGCGGCGCGTGCGACGGCGCCGCAGCCGGCTCCCGGGTGGTGACGCTCATGTGCCGACTTTAGAAGTGTCGCGCGGGCCCTCAGGCGGGCTCGAGCACGAAGGCGCGGAAAGAGCGCGCCGTTCGCTCGCGGTACTTGGCCCAGCCCGGGTAGATCACGAGCAGGCGCTCCCAGCGCTGCTCGAGTTCGACGTCGTCCAGGCGCCGCGCCTGGACCGCACGGCGGTGCCCATGGATTTCGACGTGCGCCCGCGGGTCGGCGAGCAGGTTGGCCGACCACGCGGGGTGCGTTTCGCGCCCGAAGTTCGATGCGACGACGAGGACCGCGTCACCCTCTTCCTGCAGGTACAGCACCGGCGTTGAGCGCGCGAGTCCGCTCTTGGCGCCGGTCGTTGTCAACAGCAGTGTCGGCAGGGCGTCGCTGCCGCCCGCGTGCATCAGCGACATGCGTCCCTTCGAAAGGCGGTAGACGCGCTTGTCGATCGCCGTCGTCAGTGCCGCGGGCCGGCCTTTGAACCACGGCTTTTCCCCGAGCCAGAGCAGCGTGTCGCGGTAAAACCCCATTGCGGCCGCGAGATTACCCCATGTCCGCTACGGGCCTACGGTTCGGCGAGCAGCGAGCCGATCGCACCGAGATTGCCGATCGATTGGAGCTCCCGGAGCGCCTGCTGGTCGTCCTTCAGGTAAGCGTTGAAGAAGGCGGTCGTGACACGCGCCACCAGATCGAGTTGGGGACCCTCTTCGGTGTACGGCGGCAGGTGGCTTGCCCCGTTCAGGCGCAGCAGGTACTTGGGCCGCGGCGCAACGTCGTAGTAGGCGTAGGTTTCCTGCGGCTTGTTGATCGGATCGGCGGTCCCCTGGACGGCGAGCAGCGCCGGGCCGCTGGAGGGGAATGTGAACGGCCCCAGCATCGGGATCATCGCGCCGGAGAGGATCGCGGCGGCGTCGATCCGGCTGTCGCGCAGCTTCGGGTCGTAAGCGGCGGCAAGCGCCGCGTCGCCGCCATCGGACTGCCCGCTGACGGCGATCTCCCGCGGATCGATCAGGTGCGCGAGCGGCCCAGTGCCGTGCTCGGATTCTTCGATCATCTGCGTCATCACAAAGCTGATGTCCTGCGGCTCGTTTGGCAGGTCGGACTCGTTCGGTCCGCCAGGTGCGTCCTCGTTCTCGAGCGGAAAGACCGGCGCCGCGACGACATAGCCGGCACGCGCCCAGCGTTCGAGGAGCGGCTGATAGGTCTGGGGGAGCTTTTCGAAGCCGTGCCCGAAGACGATCAGCGGGAATGGGCCGCCGGTCCTCGCCGGCGCCGCCCCCGCGACCACTTCGTCCTTCGGGCCGCCGAGCGTCGGGTAGTAGATGACGGTTTCGAGCGGCCGGGCCTGCGCCTGGCCGTCGATTGTCACCGAGCGGCTGGTATCGACGAAATGGCGGGTCGTGACCCCGGCACCGAAGGATCGCGGCGGCCGGTGGTGCACCGGCGCGGGGTGCGTGTGGCCATCGGCGTCGACCACGGCGCGGGTCTTCGAACCGCCGGCAAAGGCCGAGTAGACGATCGCGATCAGCGCCAGAACGATCAACGCGAGCGCGGCGACGGCGCGTCGGCGGCGGCGCTGCAGGTCGCGCGCGCGCTCCTGTGGTGTGCGGCGGGGCGGCCGCGGGCGTGGCGCTCTCTGCTGGGGCATCGTGGGTTTCGGGGGCGTTGCCGGCCGTCGCGCTCGAGGGTAACGGCTGCGCAACACGCCGCCGCCGGTCGCACGACGCCCAGGACGGCGATCCGCCACAATGCCGCGCGTGGCGACGATCGGACTTCTCACCGGCGGCGGGGACTGCCCGGGCCTGAACGGCGTGATTCGCGCCGTGGTGCGCAGCGGATCGCGCAACGGCCACCGCTTCATCGGGTTCCGTCACGGCTGGCAGGGCGTTCTCAGCGGAGACGCCAACGAGCTGACGTTCGAGAACACGGCAGGGATCCTGCCTCGCGGCGGCACGATCCTCGGAACCTCGCGCACGAACCCGTACCGCGACGGCGCGGACGGCACGCCCGCGATTCGCGCCGGCCTCGAGGAGTACGGGGTCGACGCGCTGATTCCGATCGGCGGTGAGGACACGCTCGGCGTCGCGCTGCGCCTGCACCGCGACGGGGTTCCGGTCGTCGGCGTCCCGAAGACGATCGACAACGACCTCGGCGGAACCGATGTGACGTTCGGCTTCCAGACCGCTGTCCAGATCGTCTGTGACGCGGTCGACCGGCTGCACACCACCGCCGAGTCGCACGACCGCGTGATGGTCGTCGAGGTGATGGGCCGGCACGCCGGCTGGATCGCGGCCCACGGCGGCATCGCCGGCGGCGCGGACGTGATTCTCGTGCCCGAGCGCCCATTCGACATCGATGACGTCGTCAGCCATGTGACGGCGCGCCACGACCGTGGCCGGACCTTCTCGATCGTCGTCGTCTCCGAGGGCGCAACGCCGTTGGGGGGCGACCTGACGACCGGCGCCGCGGGCACCGACGCTTTTGGCCACGTGCGCCTGGGCGGCATCGGCCAGGCCCTCGGCGAGGAGATCGAGCGCCGCACCGGATACGAGACGCGGGTCACGATCCTCGGTCACGTCCAGCGCGGCGGCACACCGGTCGCCTACGACCGCGTGCTCGCGACGCGGTTCGGCGTCGAGGCGATGCGCGCCGCCGAGCAGGGCGAGTTCGGCACGATGGTTGCCCTGCGCGGCACCGACGTCGTGCTCGTCGACCTCGAGGAGGCGCTCGCCGAGCCGAAGCTGCTCGACCCGGCGTTCTACGAGACCGCGGAACTCTTCTTCGGTTGAACGACGTCGACCCCACCCGCGAGGACGTCCGTGCGTTCATGGCACACGACGACGGTGAGCCGATCGTGATGCTCAACCTGCTGCGCTACGACGGTGAGCAGGGCCGGCGCTCCTACGGCGAGTACCTCTCCCGCGCGAGGAAGTTCTTCGGCGCCGTCGGCGGACGCGTCATCTATGCCGGTGACTGCGGCCAGGCGCTCGTCGCGCCCGAGGGCGACGCCTGGGACTCGGTGCTGCTGGTCGAATACCCAAGCCGCAGCGCGTTTCTCGAGATGGTCAAAGACCCCGCCTACCAACAGATCACCGAGCTGCGCACGCGCGGCCTCTCGGCCGCGGTGCTCCAGCCGACGAGCCGGCGCGGCGACTCCGCGTAGGCCACGCCAGCGGGCCGCACGCCGCCTAGACTGGCCGCTCGCGATGGCCTCGACAGTTGAGATACGGCCCGCAACCGCCGCCGACGGCGCCGACTGCGCGGCGATCTATGCGCCCTATGTGCTGGAAACGGCGATCTCGTTCGAGCTCGAGCCCCCGGGCCCCGAGGCGATGGCGGCGCGGATCGCCGCCAGCGACCGACACGCGTGGCTGATCGCGCGGCGCGGTGAGCAGGCGCTCGGCTACGCCTACGGCGCGCGGCTTCACGCCCGGGCGGCCTACCGCTGGGCCTGCGAGGTCTCCGTTTACGTCGCCCGCGACGCGCGCGCCGCAGGCGTCGGGAGCGCGCTCTACACGGCGCTGTTCGAGCGGCTGGTCGAACGCGGTTATGTCACCGCGATCGCCGGACTCACGCTGCCCAACCCGGCCAGCCGGGCGCTTCACGCGAAGTTCGGCTTCACGGAGATCGGGACCTATCGGGGCGTGGGATTCAAGCTCGGCGCCTGGCATGACGTGCTCTACGTCCAGCGCGACCTCGCGCCGCGTTCGCCGGCGCCCGCCGAGCCGCTCTAGAGGATCGGTTCGGCGACCCGCACGACGTACTCCGGGGCGATGTCCGCGCCCGCGCGGACCGCGGCCTGCAGCGCAGCGACGACGGCGGGGTCGAGCTGGGTGCCCGAGGCGACCCACAGCTCCGCGAGGGCCTCGGCGGGCCAGCGCCGCTCGCGGTAGGGACGCTCGCTGGTGATCGCGTCGTAGGCGTTGCAGGCGAGAATGATCCGTGAGCCAACGGGGATCGCCTCGCCGGCGATCCCGTCGGGGTAGCCCGTACCGTCCCAGCGCTCGTGCGTGGCACGCACGATCCGGGCGATCGGCGCAAGCGAGGGCGCCGCTCCGAGCACACGCTCGCCGATCACCGGATGGCGCTCGACGAACGCCCGCTCCTGCTCGGTCAGCGGACCGCGCTTTTCGAGCAGCGTGTCGGGGATCGCGATCATCCCGATGTCGTGCAGCTCGGCGGCGCGGACGACCTCGTCGACCTGCTCGGCGGGCAGGCCGAGCTGGCGGCAGACCGCGCGCGAGAGGCGAGCCACGCGCGAGAGGTGCGTCGAGCGCTCCGCATTCTGCTCACGCATCATTTGGACCAGTGCGCGCGCCGCCTGATGGCGCGGGTCTCCTGAACGCAGGTGCTTCTCGTCGTAAAGACGCAGGTCCGCCAGGCGCATCGCGGAGCTCGCGTCCGAGGCCTCCTCGGGTACGTGCACGACGCCTGCCGAGGCCACCACGTCGAACCCCTCCCCCCGCTCGCTGAGCGCGTGGCGGCAGCGCTCGATCATCGTCGCGATCGAACCGTGATCGCAGTCGAGCATCACGCAGAACTCGTCTCCGCCCGCGCGGAACGCCGCCCCGCGACCGTCCACCGTCAGGGCCAGTCGGCGGCCGGCGCGCTCGAGCAGGGAGTCCCCCGCCGGGTGCCCAAAGCGGTCGTTGTAGGGCTTGAAGCCGTCGAGGTCGAAGAGCGCCAGAGCGAACGGTCGGCGCGGCTCCTCGAAGCGCGCGTCGAGCTCGAGCCGCATCCCGCGGCTGTTGCCCAGGCCGGTCAGCGAGTCCGTCAGCGCCTGGCGGCGCGTGCCGTCGAGCAGCGTGTTCTTTTCGTGGAAGGTCATCATCAGGCGTGCGAGCACGCCGAGCAGCGCAAGGCTCGCGAGCGCCGTGGCCAGCGCGTTGACGTGCGTCACCGTGCCGGCGAAGAGCAGCGCGAGCCCGAGCACGCCGAAGAGCACCGGCGCGAGCACAGTGCGCGTCGTCTCCTGCGAGGAGCGCTGGCGGATCGTCCCTGCGGGCTGCCAGGCGGCGAGCGCGACGAGCATGAAACCTCCCCAGCCGATCACATCGAGCGCTCCGCCCTGGGAATAGCTCTTCTGGACCGAGCTGACGAGATAGAGGCTGTCGGCGACCCAGAAGCACAGCACGCCGAGGGTGATCAGCAGTCCGGAGCGGTTCACTCGCCAGCGCGCCATCGCGAACGCCGTCACGACGATCCCCAGCAGCAGCAGGTCGCCGAGCGGGTAGGCGAGGTTCACCGCGTCCGACAGCGGATCGCCGCCGAGCGCCGAGAGCACGGCATCGAAGACGACCGTCGCGCCGTACGCCGCGACCACCAGGGCCGCCACCACGCCATCGATCCAGAGCGTCAGGCGCGCGTCGCGCGCGCGGAAGCGCAGCAGGACCATCAAGCCGACGAAGGCGAGCGGGTAGACGGCGAGGTAGCCGGCGTCCGCAAGCGTCGGTGTCGGGACACTCGTCGCGGTCCAATAGTGGGCCGTGAAGTAGAGCTCGCCCAGCGTCCAGCAGAGCATCGCGGCCGCGATCAGCCCCCAGGCGAGCCGTTCGGCCGGGACGCGCACCGCGCGCACCACACAGGTCGAAGCGATCGCCGCGAGCACGACGATGTGCGCGTAGCGTCCGAAGAGGATCGGGACGCTGCCCTGGACGCCGAGAATGGCCGTGATCAGGTACGCCCCCAGCCAGAGAGCGACAAGCGCGAACGTTGCGCGCACGGCCTTGGGTACCCGAAGGTCCATCTCCTTGATTTATCGGGATCTTCACGCGGCGGCTTGATAGCCCGTGCTGGCCTGTGGCGGCTTCGCCAACGCAGCATGAGATCGCTCTAATTGTTGGCGGCGAGCAGATCGGCAACACTCGGTCTGTGACCACCAACGCGATCGAGCCACGAACTTGAGTCCCCGCAACTGGGATACGCGCGTCAACAGCGCCGAGACGATCGCCCGTGGCGCGGGCTTCCAGGAACTGCGCGCCCGGATCGTCGAGCTCGCCGGGGTCCAGCCGGGCCAGGAGGTCGTCGACCTGGGCGCCGGAACCGGGCTGCTCACGTTCGCGGTCGCCGAGAACGCGAGCCGCGTCTGGGCCGTCGACTTCTCACAGGCGATGTGCGACTACCTGGCCGTCAAGGCCAAGAGCGCCGGGCTCGACAACATCGAGGTCGTACACGCCTCGGCAACGAACCTGCCGCTCGTCGACGCGAGCGTGGACGTCGTCGTTTCCAACTACTGCCTGCACGAGCTGCGAGACGAGGACAAGCACCTCGCGCTCGCGGAGGTGATGCGCGTCCTTCGTCCAGGGGGCCGCTTCGTCTTCGGGGACATGATGTTCTCGATCGAGATGCGCTCCGGGCGCGACCGCGAACTGATCGCCGCGAAGGTACGCGCGATCGCCGCGCGCGGCCTGCCCGGGCTCTGGCGCCTGGCCAAGAACGCGGCGCGGCTCGCGGCCGGCAACTGGGAGCACCCGGTGAACGCCGAGTGGTGGCGCGCGGCACTCGCAAACGCGGGTTTCCGCGAGATCGAGCTGCAGACGCTTCCGCACGAGGGCGGTATCGCTGCGGCGAACGCGCCCGCGGCCGGTGCGACGCCCGGCGAAGCGGCGCAGCGACCCGCCGCGCCGGTCGGCGTCTAGCGCTGGCGGCGCACCGGCGCCGCCTCGGCGCTGGCCTGTTCGGCGCGCCACTGCGAAAGGGCTTGCAGTGCGCCGTCCGCGATCCGCCCGGCGAACTCGAGGCGATCGTTGATGTGAGGCAGCTCGACGTTCGGTTCGGGGAGTTCCAGAAAGCCGCACAGCGGCCCCCACCCCTCGCTGACGTCCCAGATGAGCAGGCGCTCGGGGTCGATCGCCGCTTCGACGCGTTCCCGGTGTTCGCGCGCCGGCGCGATCAGGTCCTCGGCCTCTGAATTGGCCAAGGCGAACGTGCCGTCGTCCTGCCAGAGCAGCCCGTCGATCAGGTCCAGGAAGGCCGCCCAATCGGGGTCGACCTTGGCGCGCGCGTCGGAGAGCAGATGTGTCAGCGATCCGCCTTTGCGCACCGCCCAGACCGTCTCGAACATGCTTTCGGCCCAGCGGCGCTCGTCGCGCACGCTGAGCACGACCCTAGCCTCGGGGTAGCGGGCGGCGAGGCGCTCGAAGAAGTATCCACCGGGCCAGTCGACGGTCGACTCGAATCCGTCGAAGAGATCGTCCCAGAGCTCCTCGCCGTCGAGCGCTCTTGACCACAGCGCGGCCTGCTCGAGGTCCGAGAGCACGTTGACCATGTGGTAACAGGGCCCGAGACCGAGCATTTCGAGTGCGAGCTTCTGCGTGAGTGTTCCCGTCCGCGGCAGGCCGGCGCCAATCACCTTCATAGGTTCCCCCTCGTTCTGGTGCCGCACGCGCGACCCGGCGCAGAAGGGTAGTCGAGCGACGGGCCTTTGTCGCCCCCGGCAGGTTCAGGCAATGCGGCGCCGAATCGTGGGCCATGAGTACCGGACGGCTCTGTGCCCTGGTCGATGGGGTCTTCGCGATCGCCGTGACGCTGCTGGTGCTCGATCTGCCCCGTCCACCGGCGAGCGCGGCGCTCGCGAGCACTCTGCGCCACGCCTGGCCGAGCTACGCCGCATACCTCGTCTCGTTCGCGACGATCGGCGTGATCTGGCTCGAGCACCACGGGATGATGAGCGCCGTGAAGGTCGCGAACCGGCGCTTCATGGAGCGCACGCTGGTCTTCCTGCTGACCGTCTCCGTGATCCCCTGGCCGACGGCGCTGGCGGCCGAATTCGGTCGCCAGGGCGGCGCGAACGCCCGCACCGCAGCCGTCGTGTACTCGGCGATCCTGTTCGCGATGGGCCTGGCGTTCGTCGCCAGCTGGCGCTACCTGCGCCGGCGCCCCGAGCTGGTATACGAGCCGGCGCGAGGCGGCCTGCAGGCCGCGGAACGGCGGGCGCTTGCGGGCAGCGCCGCGTACCTGCTCGCGATCCTGCTCGCCTTCGTGGTCCCCGTCGCCGCGTTCGCGATCGACGGTGCCCTGGCCCTCTACTTCGCGCTCTCGCGCAGCGGCGTGCCGGCGCTGATGGTGCGCGCCAGCGCCGGGCGAGACTAGAAGCGTCAAATCAGTCATTGCGTGCCATTCGGCACGTTGGCTGGGCTTTTCCTCGCGAACCTCTCAAGTTCGACGCATCTGCGGCCGATGACGGGCGAGATGCTCCCCGGATGGGGGCAACCAAGCAGATGATTAACTCGAAAGGGGCACATATGTTCTCGACCGGAGCACCCGCACTGCGGGTCCGCCGCGGCTTTATCGGGGCAGCGGCTTCGCTCGCTGCGCTGATGACGCTCGCAGTGGCGCTTCCGGCCCATGCAAGGGCCGCAACGCAGGAAGACAAAACGCAGTTCTCGGTGACCGCCGGCTCGCTGGCGTTCTCCTCCGCACCCGCTCTGCCGACACTCTCCGGGGTGACGCTGAACGGAAGCGCGCAGACGACCAACACGTCGATGACCAACTTCGGCGTCGATGACGCGACCGGCTCCGGTGCGGGCTGGAACGTGACGGTCGAAGGCCAGTCGGGGAGCGGCAAGAGCGCCGTCTTCGCCGCCTACTGCGGCAAAACCAAATGCGGGACCGAAAGCGAAGGCTACGTCACCGGTGGCCCAGAGCCTGGCCGCCAACTCACTGACGCTGACCAGCACGGGTGCGACCCTCGTCGGCCAGAACGGCACGACGGGCACGGCCCCGACGCTGCAGTGCTCCGCGGGCTGCCCCGTCGACCACGCGACCGCGACGAAGATCGTCTCGGCCGCGACGAGTGCCGGCATGGGCACCTGGCTGACGAGCGGCTTCGGTGCGAGCAGCCTTGCGCTCTCGACGCCGACGACGATCAAAGCCCTCCCCAACGAAGAGGTCTACAGGGTCAACGTCCTGTGGACGCTCTCGACGGGGCCGTAGGCAGAGCGATCCGCCAATGCAGCTGTGGCCGACGCGTCAGCGAACGCGTCGGCCACACGCCGCGGCAGGCACGCGAGCAGATGAAGCTCCTCGGTCAGTTCAGGCGGGCGCTCCCGGTCCTCGCACTCGGAACAGCACTGCTTCTCGCCGGCTCCTTCTCGGCCGACGGCCAGCTGATCGTCGTCCCGCGTCCGGCGAACGAGAGCAACCTTTCCTACCTGACGGTGCGGGCCCGGCCCGGTAAGCGCGTCGTCGCCGGCTGGGTCGAACTTCGTAACCCGGGCCGCCGGCGCCAGAAGGTCGTGCTCGAACGCGTCGACGGCCTGACGCTGGACACCCTCGGTTCGGGCTACGCGCCGCCAGGCCGCCCACCGCAGGGCGCCGCGCGCTGGCTGCTCTTCAGGCGCCATGCAACGTGGGTCGCGCCGCACCGGCGGATCGACATTCCCGTGATCGTCGCGATTCCGCGCACGGCGCGCCCCGGCGAATACCTCAGCGGCGTGAGTATCGCGGCGCTGCCGTCGATCGAGCGGATCACCCACGGGCGCGGTGTGGCGATCGACAGCGAGCTGCGTTACGCGATCGGCGTGCTGGTGACCGTGCCCGGGCGCCTTCGCCGCCGTCTCGAACTCCGCGGCGCCCACATCGAAATGCAGCCGCCCGGCCCCGTCTTCATCGTCGACGTGCGCAACCCGGGAAACGCCGTGCTACGCGGCGTCGAAGGCTGGATCACCGTCACGCGGGCCGACCGCCGCGTCGAGCGTGTCCGGGTCTACCCCGGGACGTTCATCTCTCACTCGGAAATCGAATACCCGGTCCGCGCGACCGGACAGCGCCCCACGCCGGGGACGATCTACACGGTGCGCGCGCGGCTGCGATACCCCGGCGGTGCCACCGACATGATCACCACCGTGACCTACCGCGGCTCTGCCGGTGCGCGGGCCTTTGCGCGCACCGCCGCCCGTCGCTGAGGCCGGCAGGGATCCCCGCGCCAAGGCCGAAAGTGCCGTCATGCGAAACCGCCTGACACGAACCAGAAATCTCCTGCTGCTCGCCTTCGCGGCGCTCGCGGCCGCCCCGGCCGGCGCAGCCGCCGCGCCGGGATTGATCGTCGTTCCCCACCCCGCGCCGGACTCGGCGCTCAGCTACTTCTCGACAAGCGCAAAGGCGGGCGCGAACACCCCGGCCGGAACGCTCGAACTGCGAAACACCGGCGAGAGCGCGCTGGTCGTCTCGCTCGCGGCGGTCAACGGCCGCACGCTGGACACGCTCGGCTCCGGCTACGAAACGGCCCGCAGCACGCCTTCGGGCTCGACCGCCTGGCTGCGGTTCGGCTCCCCTCGCGTGAACCTCGCCCCCGGCGCGGTGGTCTCGGTTCCGGTGTCCGTCACCGTTCCGCACGGCGCGGGCGGCGGCGAATACCTCAGCGGCGTGAGCATCGAAGCGCTAGGCCAGAACGCGACCTCGAACCCCGCGAACGGCGTTTCGGTCGCAAGCGCCGAGCGCTATGCGATCGGCTTCGTGACAAGCGTGCCCGGACCACTGCACACGCTAATCCACTTCACCGGCGCGGGCATCGAAACGCAGCCGTCGGGAATCGTCTTCACGGTCAAGGCGGCAAATGCCGGCAACGCGATCGTCAAAGGTGTGCACGGAACTGTGCGCGTCGAACGCGAAGGCAAGACGATCGCCAGTGAGCAGATCGCCCCCGGCACGTTCGTTTCGCACTCCGCGATCGCCTACCCCGTGCCGACGCACGGCCAGCGACCGCCGGAAGGCACCGGCTATACGGTCACCGCGACCCTTGTCTACCCGGGCGGCACCGCGCACCTGGCCCGCAACGTCACGTTCGGGGAAAACCAGGCGCACGTCCAGCAGATCTACGGGCGCTCGGCGGGCTCGAGCCTGTTCGGGTCGTTGCCCACCTGGGCCGTGATCGGGTTCGCGCTCGTCGCGATCTACGCGGCGGCGACAACCACCGTCCTGCTTCGACGCCGGCGGCGCGAAACCCAGCCCAGCGCCTGAGATGCGTAGCCAAGGCGTCCGGACCGCAGCCGCGCTCGCGGCGTTCGCCGCAGTCCTCGGCGCGGCCGCGCCGGCCCAGGCGACGCTGGCCTTCGGCACCGCCCCGAAACTGCCGACGCTGCCCGCCGTGACGATCAACGGCAAAAGCCAGACGATCAACGCGACGATGGCGAGCTTCTCGGTCACGACAACCGAAACTGCCGGCTGGAACGTGACCGTCCAGGGGCAGACTGGGACCGGCAAGAGTGCTGTCTTCGCCCAGTACTGCGCCGCCGCGAAATGCGGCACCGAAGCCGAAGGCTACAAGCCGTCCGGATTCTCGCTGCCCGCCGACAGCCTCAAACTGAGCACCACGGGCGCCAAAGTCGCGGGCGGCACCGGCACCACACCGAGCCTCGAGTGCGCGACCGCGTGCAACGTCGACAGCGCCACCGCGGTCAAGATCCTCTCGGCCCCCACAACGGCCACGGGAACTTGGACGGCGAGCGGCTTTTCGACATCCAGCCTGCAGCTGGCGATACCGACGACGCTGCGGGCCCTGGCGGCGAGCCAGGTCTACCGCGTGAACATCCTCTGGACGCTTTCGACGGGTCCGTAAAGCGGCGGGCCGCGCGAGGTGCGAGACTGCCGTCGATCGACGATGGCCACTGAGACCGCACCGCAGGGCGAGACGCACCGGCAAGCAGGGACGCCCGACTACGACGTGCTGATCATCGGTGCGGGCCTGTCGGGAATCGGCGTTGCCCGCTACCTCGAGCACGAGCATCCCGAGCGGCGATACCTGATCCTCGAGCAGCGTGAGCGAATCGGCGGCACCTGGGACCTGTTCCGCTACCCCGGGATCCGCTCGGACTCGGACCTGCACACCTACGGTTACGCGTTCCGCCCGTGGACCGACGAGAAGGCGATCGCCGACGGGCCAGCAATCCTCGAGTACATCGAGGCGACTGCCCGCGATGAGCACGTCGCCGGCAAGATCCGCTTCAGCAGCCACGTTCTCGGCGCCGACTTCTCCCGCCACAGCTCGCTCTGGACCCTGACCGTCGAGAGCCCGGATGGCCCGCAGCAGCTCACCTGCCGCTGGCTGGTCGCCGCGGCAGGCTACTTTCGCTACGACCACGGCTACCTGCCCGAGTTCCCCGGCTACGACCGCTTTCAGGGCACACTCGTGCACCCCCAGCAGTGGCCGCAGGATCTCGACTACCGCGGCAAGCGCATCGTCGTGATCGGCAGCGGCGCGACCGCGGTCACGCTCGCGCCCGCGCTCGCCACGAGCGCCGCACACGTCACGATGCTGCAGCGCACGCCGACGTACGTCATCTCGCTGCCGGAACGCGACTGGCTCGCGAACGTGCTCAAGCGGCTGCTGCCCGCCCGGCGCGCGTACGCGCTCACGCGCCGCAAGAACATCTGGCTGCAACGGACCGTCTACAAACTCAGCCGCAACCATCCCAAGCTGCTGCGGCGCCTGCTGCTGCGCGGCGTACGCCGAGCGACTGCCGCGGGGCTATCGACATCGAGCGCCACTTCTCACCCGACTACAACCCGTGGGACCAGCGGCTGTGCTCGGTCCCCGACGGCGACCTGTTCGAGTCGATCAGCGACGGCAGCACCTCGGTGGTCACCGACCGGATCGAGACTTCATCGAGCACGGCATCCGACTGGAGTCCGGCGCGACGCTCGAGGCCGACATCATCGTCACCGCGACCGGCCTGGACCTGATCGCGCTCGGCGGGATCACGTTGACGGTGGACGGCCAGGGAGGTCGTCCTACCCGAAAAGATGGTCTACAAGAGCGCGATGCTCGAGGACGTTCCGAACCTCGCCCTGATCGTCGGCTACACGAACTCCTCCTGGACGCTCAAGGTCGACCTCGTCTGCCAGTACCTTTGCCGGCTGTTCAGCTACATGGACGCCCGCGGCTACAGCACCGCGACCGCGGTCAACGACGATCCGCAGATGGCGACCGGGCCGCTGCTGGACTTCGGCGCGGGGTACGTGCAGCGCGCGCTGGACCGCTTTCCCCTGCAGGGCGAAGGGCCGTGGGAGATCAAGATGAGCTACGACGCCGACGCCGCGCGCCTGGCGGACGCGCTCGACGACGGCGTGCTGCGCTTCGACACCGCGGCGTAGCTCTTCACCGACCAGCGGGCATAATCCCCATGGCGATGCGCGCGGTCTCCTGCCAGCACGGCGAACTCTCGACGGTCGACCTCGACGAGCCACGACCCGGTACCGGGCAGGTCCGGATCCGCACGCTGCGCTGCGGCATCTGCGGCTCTGACCTGCACGCGCGAACCGGCATCGACGAGTGGGCGAAGCTGACCGACCGCCTCGGCTACAAGCGCCTCGGACGCTCGCACGAGAGCCTGATCTTCGGACACGAGTTTTGCGGCGAGGTGCTCGAGTACGGGCCGGGCTGCCGGGAGAACGTTCCCTCGGGTACGCCGGTCGTCGCCCTGCCGCTGATCCGCGCCGCCGCGGGGATCGACACCGTCGGTCTCTCGCCGCACGCGCCCGGCGCCTATGCCGAGCAGCTGCTCGTGCAGGAGTCGCTGATGCTGCCCGTGCCCAACGGGCTCTCGCCGGACATCGCTGCGCTGACCGAGCCGATGGCGGTCGCGCTGCACGCCGTGCGGCGCGGCGAGCTCGCAAAGCGCGATGTGGCGATCGTGATCGGCTGCGGTCCTGTGGGCCTGGCGGTGATCATGCTGCTCAAGGCGCATGGTGTGCGGACGGTCGTCGCGAGCGATTTCTCGCCGCGCCGTCGTGAGCTCGCGCGGACCTGCGGCGCCGACATCGTCTGCGCTCCCGACGGGGACGGCGCCTACGACGCGAGCGTCCCCGACAAGCTGCACCGCGACCTGCCGGCCACGCTGGAGCTGGCGGTCGGTTCCGTCGAACGCCTGCAGCGGCTGCCAGGCGGCTGGTGGAACGGCTGGCGGCTTGCCGACCGGCTCGGCCTGGCGACGCCGAAGCGTCCTGTGATCTTCGAGTGTGTCGGTGTGCCCGGTGTGCTCGAGTCGGTGATCCAGGGTGCGCCGCTGTTCTCGCGTGTCGTCGTGGTCGGGGTCTGTGTCGGCGAGGATCACATCACGCCCGCCCAGGCGATCAACAAGGAGCTCGAACTGCGTTTCGTGATCGGCTACACGCCCCTCGAGTTCCGCGAAATGCTGATGCTGCTCGCCGAGGGCAAGGTGCAGCCGGCCGCGATGTTGACCGGCCGCGTCGGCCTCGACGGCGTCGCCGCCGCATTCGCGGCGCTGGGCGACCCCGAGGTCCACGCGAAGATCCTGATCGACCCGGCGAGCCCTGCGCAGGCTCCCGTTCCCTGGCCGTGAACGGCCCCGTGCTCTCAGTTCGGGGGCTTCAAGCAGCCTGATCAGCCGGTCCGGCGAGCTCCGCGATCGCCGCGGCCACGAGGTCCGGGCGCTCGATCTGCACGTAGTGGCCGACGTCCGCGAGCTCGGCGACCGGGACCCCGGGACGCAGTTCACGCAGGGCTGCGAGCACGCGGGTCGTCGAGACCGGGTCGCGCATCCCCCACATCAGACGCAGCTCGCCCGGCCACCGCGCGAGCGCGCCGTGCCAGCGGCCGGCGTGTGTTTTGCGTTCCCCGATGTACGCGATCAGTCGGTGCGCGTTGTGGTTGCCGCCGTCGTGGGCCCAGAGCGCCCACTGGTCGTCGGCCTCGTCGCTGCTGAGCGGCGCGGACGGCGCGAACAGCCGACCAAATTCACGCTCGAACATCGGCCTCAGCGAAGCGCGGGCCGCCAGCGCGCCCAGCGGCGAGCGCAGCAGCCGCTGGCCGGGCGTCAGACTCGCGCGCTCGACGACGATGCTGCCGTTGAGCAGCAGCACGCCAGCGACCGGGAAGGCCAGCTGCCGGCGCAGGTCACGGGCGAGCAGCTCCGTCACGACGCTCGTGCCGTAGTCGTGCGCGACGAGCACCACGGGCTCGGGTCCTCCGGCGAGCTGCTCGACGATGTCGGCCTGCTCGAAGATCGAGTATGCGCGGCCACGCGGCTTTTCCGAGAGGCCGAAGCCGAGCAGATCCGGCGCGGTCCAGCGGCGCCCGGGCAGCAGGCCAACGGTCTGACGCCAGTCGAACGAGCTCGACGGAAAGCCGTGCAGCAGCAGCAGTGGCGGGCCGGTCCCATCCTGCTCGGCGACGAAGATCCTGCGACCGTCGATGGAGCGCATCGCGCCTCGAGCGCGCCAGCCAATGACGCGCTCGCTGAAATCGTCGCCTGCCACGCGCTGAACCTACCGCGCCCCGCGCCGGTAGGCTTCGCGCCCGAATGGGACACATCGGCGGAGAGGCACAGATCGAGCTCGACCGGCCGGTTGCGGACGTCTGGGCGGCACTCGCCGATGTCGACGCCGCCCCCGACTGGCAGGACGGGCTCGACACGCTCGAGGCGCTCGAGCGCGACGACGCGGGACGACCGACCCTGGTGCGCACCGAGAACGACATCAAGGTCAGGCGGATCAAGGCGCTGTTGCGCTTCGAGTACGAGGAGCCCCGGCGCATTGCATGGACCCAGGTCGAGGGCGACATGAAGAGTGTCGATGGCTCCTGGGAACTCGAGGACCTGGGCGACGGGCGCACGCTCGTCCGCTACGCGCTTGACACGGATCCCGGGCGGATGCTCGGAATGGTCATTCGCGGTCCTGTCGAGGCCGCGACGCGCGAGCTCTTTGTCAGCCGTCGTCCGGGCGAACTCGCGGCCTGGCTCGGCGCCGCCGGCTAGCGCCGGCCGTCCGTTTGCAGGCAACCGGCCGACCGTCATGACCAGCGGCGACACAATTCTGCTCGGGATCGGGCTGATCGTCTTTCTCGGCGCGATCTGCCAGGTCGCCGCAGCGCGGCTCGGCCTTCCTTCGCTGATCGTCTTGCTGCCCGTTGGTTTTCTCACGGGCATCCTGACGCGCGACAGCAACCCCGTGACGTTGCTGGGCCCCGGCTTCGAGCCGGTCGTGTCCCTTTCGGTCGCGGTGATCCTCTTTCGGGGCGGCCGAGATCTCGACTTCTCGATTCTCAAAGGCCCTGACGCTGCTGTCGTGCGCTCGTTGCTCGTGGTCGGCGTGCCGGTGACCTGGGCCATCGCGACATTCTCCGCGATGCTGCTGCTCGGCTTGCAGTTCAGCAGCGCGCTGATCCTTGGATCGATGCTCGTCGTCTCCGGACCGACGGTCGTCGGGCCGCTGCTCGACTACGTGCGCCCGTCCGGACGACTGCGCAGGATCCTGATCTGGGAGGGCACCCTCGTCGATCCGGTGGGCGCGATGCTCGCGCTCGTCGTCTTCCACGCAATCACGATTCGCGACCACCCGTCCCCCGTGCTGTACGGCGGGGTGGAGTTTCTCGCGAGCGTCGCGATCGGGATCGTCGGCGGCGCAATCGGGGCGGCGATCCTCTGGGGCATCTACCGTGGGCGGTTCTCCCAGCCGGTCCAGGCCGCTGCGACGTTTGGCACCGTCATCCTGGTAGCCGCGCTGTGCGACATCGTGCAGCGCGACACGGGCCTGTTGGCTGCCGTGCTGATGGGCATGGCGGTGACGAACCTGAAGGCCTTCGAGGCCGATGACCAGATGCCGTTCCTGGACACTGTGGTGGCGCTCGTGATCGGCGTCTTGTTCATCGCCGTTCCCGCGACGATCCACGCGTCGAGCATCCTCGACGTGCTGGCGGGCAGCGTGGCGCTGACCGCCGTGCTCGTCCTCGTCCAGCGACCCGTGGTCGCCCTCTTGGCGACGCGCGGGAAGGGACTGGCGCGAAGCGAGCGCGCATTCATCGGCTGGATGGCACCGCGAGGGATCGTCGCCGCGGCCACCGCCGCGGTCCTCGATCCCCAGCTGGCGGCGGCCGGGATCCCGGGCGCCCATCACCTGTTGCCGATCACGTTCCTCGTAGTCGCCCTGACGGCGATTGTCTACAGCTCGACGGCCCGTCCGATCGCCGTCTCGCTCGGGGTCGCCGGCGACCTCGCCGGCGACGGCGTGGGCGAAGAGCACCCCGCCGTCGCCTAACGCCGCTCAGCCGCCGAGCTGCGCACGCACCATCCAGAGCTGCTTCTCGAGCGCGCGCAGCGCTTCGATCAGCACATCTTCGGAGGCCGGGTCGATCTCGCCGACTTTCTCCAGCCGGCCGCGGATCCGCTCGCAGACTTCGGCGAGCGCGTGGGTCAGCAGGCGCACGACCTCGTGGTCCTCGATCGTGCCGGTCGGCATCGCGGCGATCCCGCTCTGCGCGGCGACGGTCGCCGAGCGGCCGTCGGGCGCATGCCCGATCGCGACCGAGCGCTCGGCGACCGTGTCGCCGAGTTCGCGCCATTCGTCGATCAGCTCGTCGAGCTGGAGGTGCAGTGAACGGAAGTCCTTGCCGACGACGTTCCAGTGCAGCTGCTTGCCGATCAGCGACAGATCGACGAGTTCGACGAGCGTCGCCTGCAGCTGGTCTCCGACCTCGCCGCGCTCGTGCGCGCCGAGCGCGGGAAGATTTGCGGTGTCAGTCGTGTCGGTCATTTGAAAACCTTTCCTCGGACTGCTTTCGCTTTCGAGCATCGATAACACAACTGGCGTGTGCCCGCCCGGAGCGATTCCAACCTGCTCATCGTCACCGGCCAGGGCGCCGATGCAGCCTTATGGAACCGGACGCATTCGCACACGGTGAACGCACGCTGCTGCGCATCCTCGCCGCTGTCTTCACCGCCGCCCTGGCGCTGCGCCTGCGGCCGCCGATCGGCCCGACCACGGCGGAGCTCGCCGCCTGGCTGCTGGTCGCGAGCCTCCTGATCGCCCTGCCGTTGTTCGTGCTCACCTACAGCTCGAGCTTCGGCATCACCGTAGGCGAACGCGGCGTGGTCAGCAGATCGTCGTGGGGCGAGCACTGCACGGCGTGGCCGCAGATCGCACGCCTCGAGATCGGCGCGGGCTGGCTGCGCCGCTTCGAGCGCGTCTACCTGGTGCGCACGGACGGCACCCGGATGCCGCTGCGGCAGCTCGAAACCCGTCCAGACCGACGCGCGCAGCTACAGCGCGCGATCGAGCGCATCGAGGCCCGGCGGCCGATCTCCTGCTCGCCCGGCCGGTAGTCGGCGCGTGGCGCGTTGAGGCCGTGTGTCAGTGCCCGTCGTTGTCGGGGTCGGCCATCAGCCGCCCCATCACCACGAGCAGGAGGCCGAGACCGACGACGATCGTGAGCACGGCGAGAATCACCAGCGCGGTGCTTTCCTGCGTCGCGGCGAGAGTCACCACGATGACGGGCACCGCGACCGCAAGGCTGATTCCGATCAACGGCAGCGACCCCCCGGCCTCCGATGGGGCCTCGGACCCGTCGTGAGTCTCCTGCGCGGCGTCTGCCTGCTCCGTCATCTGGTCTCTCCTGTTTCAGCGCTTTGGTTTCGCGGCCTGTCGCGCCGGCCAGGGCACGGACGCTCATCGGCAAGTATCCGTCCTCGACCCGTCGGCATCGGCCCAGCCCCCTCCTTCCGTCACAGAGAAAGGCGGCGGGAGCACGGCAGGCCTCGGGCGACACTGCCAAGTGTGATTATCCCGCATCCGCACCGCCGACGGCGGCCCGGGGCGCAATTGCCGGGCCCGGCCCGCGCGGCCAGAGCCGCGCGCACTCTCCGATAACGTCGCCGAAACGTGGCGGACCAAACCGGAAACGGGCCTGACAGCCCGCGCGCGAAAGCCCCGAGCGCCGGGTTCGCCTCCGAGCTGCGCGACTCGGTCGAGCCGCGGACGGTCTGGCTGATCGTCGGCGTGCTGTTCGTGCAGCTGGCCTTCGTCTTCAGCTATGTCGGCGCCTTCCACGCGCCCAAGCCTCACTCGGTGCCGGTGATGGTGGTGGCCCCTGAACCCATCGCCCGGCGGCTCGCGGTGAGGCTGAACGCCTCCCCTGGTTCCCCGTTGAAGGTTACGGTTGCGCCCTCACGTGCGGCCGCAGTGACGCGGATCAAAGCCGCCGAACAGAGTGCCGCGCTGGTCGTCGCTCCGGCCTCGCACACGGATCAGCTGCTCGTCGCCTCGGGCGGCGGGGCGGCTGTCGTGACCGCGGTCGAAAAGGTCGCGCGCGACGCGGAGAACGCCCAGGGAAGGCAGTTCACCGTCACCGACGTCGTTCCCCTCCAGCCCGGTGACGCGCGCGGGCTCACCGGTTTCTATCTGGTTATCGGCTGGATCGTCGGGGGCTATCTCGTGGCCGCGATGCTCGGCATCGCGCGCGGCTCACGGCCGGCGAACACCGCCCGCGCCGCAATCCGGCTCGGAGCGCTCGCGCTCTACGCGATCGCGTCGGGAATCGGCGGCGCGCTGATCGTCGGCCCGCTGCTCGGAGCGCTCAGCGGCCACTTCATCGAGCTCGCCGCGCTCGGCGCGCTGATCGTCTACGCCGCCGGTGCGGTCACGATGACCTTCCAGGTGCTCGCCGGCGTCGTCGGCATCGGGCTGACGGTGCTGCTGTTCGTCGTGCTCGGCAACCCCTCCGCGGGCGGCGCCTACCAGCAGTCTCTCCTGCCGGGCTTCTGGCGCACGCTCAGCAACGCCCTGCCGAACGGCGCGGGCACCGACTCCGTGAGGCGGATCGTGTATTTCTCCGGACAGGGCATCGGTGGCCATCTCGCGGTTATCGGCGCCTACGCGGTGATCGGTACCGTCGCCGCGCTCGGGGTCTCCGCGTTTCGGTCTGCCGACCGGGGCCGCGCGGCGCCCGAAAGCGCCTAGCGCGCAGCGAGCGCGCGTATCGTCGCTCGCGCAGCGTCACGCTGCGGGAGTAGCGCACACCGTCAGCCGGTGCTGCGGGCGGCGATGGTGCGCGACGCCCGCAACAGACAGCCGAAGGTCACGAGCAGCCAGCCGCCGTAGGCGAGGAAGACCGCCCAAAACGCGATCACCCCGTCCCAGCCGAACGCGCCGCCGGTAACGAACAGCGTCGGGCCGCCGAGCACGAAGACGAGCGCCATCGCGATGTCGACCCAGCCGGCCCAGCGCGGAAAGAGCGGCTCCTCGCTGCGGTCCCAGAGAACCGCGACGCCGAAGGCCGCGAACTCGAGGGAGCCCGGTGCGAAGGCCCACAACAGAAAAAGGAACGCGACGTCATTCAGGCCAAGGAGGACTTGCGGATCGCGGCCGGGGCGCATCGCGCCCGCCGCCACAAGCACGACGAAGAGCAGGATCTCGACCACCAGGACCACCGCGCAGGCCATCTGCACGGTCGCGAGCGGCGCCAGGCGCTCGTCGCTCGCGCGCAGCTGTCGGCTGATCAGCGCGGCGAATGGGATGATCAGCGGCGTCGCAACCATCGCGACCAGCATCCCCCACTTCAGTTCCTGCGCGTGAGTGCCGTAGAACCTGGCGATCCCCGCGGCGCCGGTTGCGCTCGACGGCGGCGGCACAAGGTGCGCGACGAGCATCGCGACCGCGAAGAGGACACCAAACAGCGGGCCGCACCACGCACAGAGGCCTTCGATCCGCTGCGAGTTCGTCTTTCGCACGCGGCGATTATCACGAGTTGCCGGCGGCCGCGCCGCGCCGCTCAGTCCAGGCGGGGGACCGCAAGCGCCGCGAGGGTGTCTTCGCCGAGCGTGACGCCGTCGTGCGTGGAATGGCGACCGTCCCCGCTCTTGGTCAGCTCGATTGCGCCCAATCCGTCGACCCGCTGAGCGGAAGCGATCTCGCGACCGGGCTCGAGGCCCAGCAGGGTCGTGAGCAGGAGCAGGGGTGTGCCGGCCGCCCAGGCCTGCGGACGGGAGGCCGTCGGAAAGGCGACGACGACGGACGTCATCGAGGACGGATAGCCGGCGAACGTCTCTGGCAGACGGTGCTCAAAATCGGGTGCGGCCCGAAGCATCGCGCGGGCGATCGTGTCGGCCGCGTCCCGGTAGCCGTAGCGGGCCAGTCCGGCGGCGATCAGTGAGTTCTCGTGGGGCCAGACTGCGCCCGTGTGGTAGCCGAGTGGGTTGTAGCCCGCCTCGTTGGCGCCGAGCGTCCGCACCCCCCAGCCTGAGAACAGCTCGTCGCCGAGCAGCCGCTTGGCGGTCGCAGCGGCCTCGGGCTCGTCCAGCAGCCCGGACCACAGCAGGTGGCCGATGTTCGAGGAAAGGCCGTCGACCTGCCGCTTCTCGCCGTCGAGCGCGATCGCGTGGTAGCCGCGCTCGGGCATCCAGAAGTCCGTGCGGAACTGCGCGCGAAGCGTGCCGGCCTGGCGCTCCAGCCGCTCGGCGAGCACCTCATCGCCCCAGACCTCGCGCGCTAGGCGAGCCGACCGCAGGCGGGCGTCGTAGACGTAACCTTGGATCTCGCAGGTCGCGATCGGGCCCTCGCCGAGCCGGCCGTCGGCGAACTGGATCGAGTCCCAGCTGTCCTTCCAGCACTGGTTGGCCAGGCCCGTTGCCAGGTTTCGGCAGGAGTACTCGACATAGCCGTCACCGTCGGCGTCGCCGCTGTCGTCAATCCAGGCGAGCGCCGCTCGCGCGTTCGACTCGAGTTCGCGCACGAGCCCGCTGTCACCGGTCCAGCGGTGGTACTCGTCGAGCAGGATCAGGAACAGCGGCGTGGCGTCCGCCGTCCCGTAGTACGGCGAGTGCGGCGTCCTTCCCGACGCGGTGAGCTCGCCGAAGCGCAGCTCATGCAGGATCTTCCCGGGCTCGCAGTCATGGAAGTCGTCGCGCTCGGTGGCCTGCCGGCCCGCTAGGACGCGCAGCGTCGTCGCCGCCAGGCCGGGGAGGTATGGCAGCGCTTGGAAGCTGGTGATCAGGCTGTCACGGCCGAAAAGCGCCATGAACCACGGCAGCCCGGCCGCCGGGAGCGTCGGGCTCTCGTCGAGTTCGGAACGCATTCGCAGCGCGCCGAGATCGCTCAGGCTCGCGCGATAGGTGCGCATCAGCGACGCATCGTCGGCCCGCAGTTCCGGGGCTTGCGCGAGCCACTCGTCCTGTTTGGCGGACTTCGCCGCGCCCAACGCCGCGATCGCGCCGCGTTGCCTGCGACGCCGGAACGACGTCCCGGGCTGCGCCGCCGCGGGAGTGATCGTGAAGGTCGTCGACCATTCCTCGCCCGGCGAAAGCCGCAGCAGATACGTGAAGCCGCTTGGCGTAATCGGCCCGTGGCGCGTGGAGGACACCTTGACCGACCGTCGGAACTCTCCGTTCTCGTAGGAGAACAGCAGACTTCGCTCCTGCTGGCTGCAGGTGATCTCACGCTCGGCGACGACACCCTGCTTGACTTCGAAGAGGTCGGCGAAGTCAGTTTCGAGTTCGAGCGAGAGGGTGATGTCGCACATCTCGTGGCGATGGCTGACGACGCGGATCTCCTCCATCCAGACCTCGTCGATCAGTCGGTGACGCACGACCGAACAGGGCGCGGCGTCGTCTGTCGCGACGTGCGGGCTCATGAAGAACTGGGCCGCGAAGTGCGAGCGCTGGTCGAGGCCGAGGAGATACAGCGGCGTCTCGCCGAAATGCAGAGCCCAGCGCGAGAGAAAACGCGTGTCGTCGCTGAAGAAGCCGTGCTCGCCGCCGCCGGCGCCTGGATACACGTCGCCGAGCCGGTCTCCAACGACAAAGGTGCTCCCGTCAAGGACGCTTACGCGGCGATCACGCAAGGACTTGTGCCTTGGCGTGCTTGGTCGCGACAGATCGGTAGGTCCGCTCGTAGGCCGCCGCGACGACGCGGGTGTCGCAGTTCTCGCTGACCCACGCACGACAGGCGCGGGCACGGATCGCGGGCAGCCTGTCGACCGCCGCCGCCATCGCGCGCTCGTCATCCACCAGGAAGCCGGTCTTGCCGTCGACGACCAGCTCGGGGGCGGCCCCTTCCGCGAACGAGATCACCGGCGTGCCGCAGGCGAGCGCCTCGACGATCACCATCCCGAACGGCTCCTCCCAGCGAATCGGCATCAGCAGCGCACGGGCGCCGGCGAACAGCGATGCCTTGCGCGACCCCCCGATCTCGCCGACGAAACGCACCTGGTCGCCGTCGATGCGAGGCGCGATCTCCCGGTCGAAGTAGTCCTGCTGCCCCGGCTGGATGATCCCCGCGAGCACCAGCGGGACCCCGGAGGCGCGGGCGGCGGCGATCGCCCGGTGGGGCCCCTTCTCCGGGGTGATCCTGCCGACCCAGAGCAGGTAGTCATCCTTGTGCTCACGCAACGGCCAGGAGCGCACGTCGATCGGGTTCGGGATCGTGCCGGCGATGGTCAGGCCGACCGGCGCCATCGCGAGCTGGGCGCCGCTGATGCCGACGAGCGTCGCCTTGCGCCCGTGGTGGGCGTAGAAGGCCTCCGTGTCAGCGGTGAACTGGCCGTGCAGCGTGTGGACCAGCGGTGTGTCAAGACGGTCGGCCATCGCGAGCGCCGTGAAGCCGCAGTGGTCGTGGACAACGTCGAAGGGCGGCCCGTCGTCGGCGCGTTCGATCTGGCCGAATGCTCGTGCGACGTGGTCAGCCTCGTAGAGCGAACGCTCGATCTCATTCGGATGGCAGGTTTCGAGCAGCGCCGCCACGTTCGCACTCGAGCGCGAACCCGGGGCGCAGAACAGGGTCACGTCGTTGCCGCGCTGCACGAGTGCCTCGGTCAGCGACCCGACGACCGACTCGACGCCGCCGTACCCGCGCGGGGGCACCGAGATCCAGGGCGGTGCAAGCATCGCGATGCGCAGCGGCTGGCTGCGCGGCGTCGAACGGCTGGAAAACCGTCCCGAGCCCATGTGTACCGACGAGCGACGCGACACTCGGTCGGCCGATGTAACTATGTTCACAGCGACTCCCCAGGGAGGCCTCTCACGAACTGCGGTCGCGAGGCAGAGAGGTCATCGAGGACCGGGCGAGCGCACAATCGAAGTCAAAGAAACGCCTCGACGGACGCTTGAAGCCTAACAGCGGCCACATCGCGTGGCTAGACCGGACGACGCCGTCGATCGGCTCAACCGCCGGTTCATCGCCGCCCTGAGTAGTCACCCGGCCAACGATGGTGCGGACTACCCGCCTACTACTGCGGCCGTCCACGGGGCGCGGCGGCGAAGATTGCAGCCGCGCTCGCACGCCACATCGACATCGCCGCAACCTGCCGGCGGCGAAGGCCTTACAGGCTCCTGCGCGCGGAGCTCGCGCGCAAGCGACGCGGTGGTCACCGAAATAGGATCCGCGGCGCAGATCTGGAGACCACCTAGCCACGGGAGAACCCATGAGACATGTATTCGCCGCGAGAACGTCAGTCGTCGCGGTTCTTGGCGCGGGACTGATCGTCGCCCTCGCGGGGTCCTACGCGCTCGCCAGCGGAAGCGCCACGATCACAGCCTGCGTCCACAAGCACGGCGGTGCGCTCTACGTTGCCAAGAAGTGCGCAAGGCACGACCACAAGCTGAACTGGAACTCCGCCGGCTCCCCCGGTCCGTCGGGGGCCCCGGGCCCGACGTACGGGACGGTCTCCACTGGGGATGACCCGCCCGCGTTGACGAGCGCGAGTGTTGTGGACACGTCGCTCACCGTCGACCTGCCGGCGGCGGGCACCGTCTGGGTCCAGGCGCACTTCGACCCGAATGTCTCATGCACCCCAAGCCCGGAAGCCTGCAAAGTCTTCTATGGCATCTACGTCGACGGCACACCGGTGAACGGGGGCGAGCGGATATTCGAGGGAGGAGCCGCGAGCCCCGTCGAAAGCTGGGGGGTCAGCACTCCGGTCGCGGCAGGCAAACACCAGATCACTCTCGAGTACACACCCAGCGGCGACCTGCTCACGCTCACCGAGCAGGTGAAAACCGAGCTCGGCGCGATCCTCCTCGGAGGTTCCTGAACCCGAGCCGGACGGTCTCGGCGCACCCGGCCCGCGTCTCGCGGCCGGATGCGCGAGTTCCGGCCCGGCCGGCAGCGGTTATGCTCGAAAGCCTGTGGGACTGGCCGACGAGCGCTACATGCTGCTGACCACCTTCCGCCGCGACGGGACGCCCGTCTCGACGCCAGTGTGGGTAACGCCGTACGACGGGGATTCAGTCGCGTTCTGGACGAGTTCCGGCTCGGGCAAGGCGAAGCGCCTTGCGCACACCTCGCGCGTGACCGTGCAGCCCTGTGACGCCCGCGGGCGTGTCAAGGCTGGAACCTCACCGATCGACGCAACCGCCAACGTCGTTCAAGGCGAGGAGCTCGCGAGGATCCAGGACCGCGTCAAAGCGAAGTACGGGGTTCAAACAAAGGTCACCAAAGCGCTGGCGGTGGTCGGCGGAACACTCAAAGGCAACAGGATCCCCTACGGGGACTGCGGCGTAATCGTTACCCCGAGCTGAGCGCGCTCGCGCCAGCACGGCGCCGGGTGCAGGACGACATATGGGAATGCCTATGCCGGCGCCCGCCGCTCCCCTGCGGTGCCTATCATGGACGAAACCGGGTAAGTGGACCTCAGCGCCGCGCATCTGTCAACGCTCGCGCTCTGCTCGTCGCCCGGATGGAGGTCCGGCCAGATGGACTCACCCAAGACGCCGCACAACAGCGGCACGCACGCCAGCGGCGGACAGCCCGGGACCGAGAACCCATCGGTGGCAAATCAGGCCGCTGACGCGCGGCGTTCTGCCGCCTTGGTCTCGCCCGGGACGAACGGGAACAGGGCACCGGAGCTCACCGACGAGGACTTCCGTGTCGCCTTCGAGCTGGCCCCTGTTCCGATGGCCTTGATCAGCATCGCCGGCCAATTCCTCAGGGTCAACCGCGCAATGTGCAGTCTCACCGGCTATGGCGTCGACGAGCTGCTCGACCTGAACTTTCGGGCGCTCAGCTACGCCGAGGACCTGCCCTCGGAGCTTTCGATGATGGGCCAGCTGGTCGCCGGCGAAATCGACCACTACGAAATCGAAAAGCGCAACTACAACGCCCACGGACAAACAAGCTGGCTGCTCAAGTCCGCGGCTCTCGTGCGCCATCGGGGCGGCGCACCGTCCCATCTGCTCGTGCAGTACCTCGACATCTCAGAACGCAAGATGTTCGAGGAACGAATGCGCTACATCGCCGAGCACGACACGCTGACCGGCCTGCGCAGCCGACGCGTGTTCGAGACCGATCTGGCCGCCCAGGCCGCGCGCTGCAAGCGCTACGACGAGAAGGCGGTGCTCATGATGCTCGACATCGACGCCTTCAAGGCGATCAACGACCGCTTTGGCCACAAGACGGGAGACGCCGTTCTCATCGCAGTCGCAAACGGGCTCCTCGGTCGCGTACGCGCCGGCGACCTGCCCGCGCGAATCGGCGGCGACGAGTTCGCCGTGATCATGCCGCACATGGACATGGCGGCGACAAACAGGATCGCCGATCACGTGCGAGTCGCAGTCCAAAACGCCGTCAACCAGGGCTCGTGCGTCGCCGTGCACGTCACCGTCAGCGTCGGGGTCGCCGCGATGTCATCCGCACATTGCGACACCGAGGCGGTGATGGTCGAGGCCGACGAGGCGATGTACGCCGAAAAGCGGACTCACAAGGTTCCTCCGAAAGCCGAGCAAGGTGGGACCGCGCGGTAGGTCATTTTCAACCGTGTACTGACGGCGAGGGTTGCAAAGGCGGGCTCGGGGTAGCGCGTCGCATCGAGAGCAACGCCTCCGCTGCCATGCTCGCCCGCTCGCGAGAACCCCGACGCTAAGCCCTTCGCCCTTGCAATTCAGCGCCGCCGCCCAGCAAGCGTGGCCCCCGTTTGTGCTCGTTGCCGGCCTGCTCCTGATCGGCTTCGTCGCACATCGCGATGGCCTGTTCGAGAAGTCCGGGCTGTTCCTCGAGAAGGTCGCCGGCCCGACACCAGCTCTGCTCGCCTGCTGTCTGCTGCTGGTCGCGCTCGTCACGGCGTTGCTCAACCTCGATACGGCCTTCGTCTTTCTTACCCCGGTGCTGATTCACGCTGCCCGGACGCGCGGCACGCGCGAGGACGCCTTCCTGTACGGCACGGTGTTGATGGCGAACGCGTCGTCGCTCTATCTGCCGGGGTCGAATCTCACGAACCTCCTCGTGCTGCCGCACCAGGCCCTCGCCGGGGGGTCGTTTGCCGGGCCGATGCTCGCGATCGCGCTGACGTCCACACTCGCGACCGCGCTGGGCGTGTTCATCGTCTTCGGCCGACCGGTTTCACGCATGACGCCCAAGCCCCCGACGACGCTCACGTGGCGTCCGCTCGGCATCGGCTTGGCGGGCGTGGTCCTCGCTGCAGTGCTGATGGTGACCGTGGCAAGCCCTGCAGTTCCCGTACTCGCAGTGGGGCTCGTGCTGGTCGCGATCCAGCTCGCAAGACATCGGATGCGCGTGCAGGACGCGCTTCGCGCTGTCGGACCAGCCGCGCTCGCGAGTCTCTTCCTCCTTTGCCTGGCGCTGGGCGCGCTCGCGAGGTCCTGGAACGGCCCGGCGCAGCTGATTGAGCACGCCGGCCGCTGGGAGACCACAGGGCTCGGCGCAGCCGCTGCCGTGCTGATCAACAACCTCCCGGCCGCCGTCCTGCTCTCTGCGCACCACGTGCCGCATCCGCGGGCGCTGCTCCTCGGGCTGAACGTCGGTCCGAACTTTGCCGCGACGGGCTCGCTCGCAGCGTTCCTGTGGTGGCGCGCGGCGCGCCAGGCCCACGCCAATCCTTCACTGGCGATGTTCTCGCGGCGCGGTGCCCCGCTGGCGCTCTTTGCGCTCACCGCCTCCCTGCTGGTGTCAACGGCGCTGTAAGCGCCGGAGACCTATCGTGCGGTTGTGACAGTCGATCAGCCGATCAAGGTCGTCCCGTACGACGCCGCTTGGCCGGCACGATTCGAGCAGGAGCGCGACGCGCTTGTGCCTGTGCTGGGCGACGTCGCAGTCGGTGGTGTGCACCACGTCGGCAGCACTGCGGTACCCGGCTTGGCCGCCAAGCCGACGATCGACGTCCTCGCCGGCATACGCGACCTCGACGTGGCACGGGACCGGTTCCCGCTGCTAGCGCGGCTCGAATACCACTACGCGCCCTATCGGCAAGACGAGATGCATTGGTTCTGCAAGCCCAGCCCGGAGGTGCGTGCTTTCCACCTGCACCTCGTGCCATACGGGTCACGGCGGTACACACAGGAGCTTGCGTTCCGCGACTTCCTGCGCGCCGACCGCGGCGCAGCACGCGGCTACGAAGCCCTCAAGCTACGGCTGGCCAGCGAGTTCGAGTACGACCGTGAGGCGTACACCGACGCCAAGGCGCAGTTCATTGCTGCCGCGCTCCAGGCGGCGTCGCGGATCTAGAAGATGCCTGTCAGTGTCCGGCCGGCCAGCCGCACCGGCTCGATCTCGTGCGCGTCGTGCATGTTGAACACGAGTCCGTCGAGCCCGGCATCGAGGAATTCGGCGACCTGCTCGCCGACGGAGTCGGGGTCACCCGCTATCGCATAGCCGCGATAGCGCTCCTCGTCCATGCCGCGGGCGCGCGCCATCTCCCGACCGCGCTGCTGGGCGAGCTCCGTGCTGTCGGCGATCACGAGCCCGCCTAGCCGTGTCTTCGTGATCGTTGCCGGATCACGACCGATCGCCTCGCAGTGTCGTTCAAGGACCTCCAGCTTGTGCCTGATCGTCGCGACGTCGCCGAAGATGTTGCAGGCGTCGGCGTACTTCGCGACGAGCGCCAGCGTCCGGCGCTCACCGCCGCCCCCGACGAGGATCGGGATACCGTCGGGGCGCAGCGGCCGCGGAAAGTTCAACGCCGACTCGATGCGGTAGTGGGTGCCGCTGAAACTCGGTTCCGCCTGCGTGAACATCGCACGGCAGATCTGCAGCGCCTCCTCCAGGCGGTCAAGGCGCTCTCCGATCGGCGGATACTCGAAGCCGTAGCCCTTGTGCTCGTCCTCGTTCCAGGCGCCGCCGATCCCGAGGATCGCCCGCCCGCCCGAGATCAAGTCGAGCGTGGTGACCTGCTTGGCCAGAAGCGCGGGATTGCGGTAGGTGACGCCGGTAACCATCGTTCCGAGGCTGATCGTGCTGGTGCGCGCCGCGAGGGCACCGAGCAGCGTGTACGACTCGAGCATCGGATCGGTTCGCGGCCCCACGCCCTGGATTTGGTAGAAGTGGTCCATCACCCAGAGCGAGTCGAAGCCAGACTGCTCCGCGGCGCCGGCGATGTCCGCGACGCTCCCGAACAGCTGATCATCACGCACTCCGGGGTACGTGAAGCTCGGGACCTGGAGGCCGAAGCGTGTGACTCCCATGACGCTCCCTTCCGAGGCGGGCCGAGGACCGCGCCTCGTCGAAAACTGCCGCCCGGAGGTGGCCGACAGGCGCAGGCTAACAGCCGAACCTTGACGCGGATCCGCGCCAGTCCGCCCGGCGGCCGGGATCGGCCCGCGGCCACCTTTTTGGCTGCGGGCCCGCCCACGTCGGCCAGAAGAATCGAATCCGAGCCGTGTCGGTTCCCCCTTGAGTCGCCCGCCAGCCTACATTTTCGTGCGGCTCACAGGCACAGACCGGCCGCCGCAGGCGCGGACGCGTGAGGGGCGGCCGAGCGGCCGCCCCTCCCGATGTGTCTCAGCTAGGGCTATTCCCAGCCAAGGTCGCCGTTGCGGATTCCCGCTTCCAGGGAGCTGCTCAGCGTCCCCGAGGCCTGTTCCGTTTTCGGCAGCGATTCGCAGAAGGGCCCGGACAGTTCATAGGGCAGATGCGACAGCGCGGTCGTGATGCCGAGGCGCTTGATGACGACCGGCATCTTGTGGCGTTCGACTGTTTCTTCCATCGTCGAGTACTTTGCCGTTTCGAACTGCTCTTCCGGGTGCTTGGCGAATGCCGACGGGTAGGTGCCTGCGGCTATCGCGATGGTGCACTTGACGGCACCTGACACGGAAACTTCAACCGGCCCGGCTCCGACAAGCTTGCCTTCGGTCAAGGTACCGCCGGTACCGATTTCCACGGCGCCGCTTGCCCTGTAGTTCACGGTGATCGGGCTGACTTTCGCTTTCAGTTCGTATTCGCCGCCCGAGATCTTCGCGGTGGCTGAGCATCCACCGAGCTTCAAAGTGGTGCCCAGAGTCTTCGTCGGGAAAGCGACCGGTGCACCGCCCTTGGCGGCCGCCGCCTTTTCGCAGGTGACCGTGAACGGTTTGAGCGTCAGTTCCGTTTCGCCGGTGAAGGTCGGGACCGCCGTCGCGCTACCCGTGAATTGGTGCGTGTTCGGTGCTTCCGCCTTGGCAGCAAAGGCCGGCGCGGCCGCAAGAACGACCGTCGAGATCAGCGCTGCAGGGACAAGTGCCCGTTTCATCATCCGTGGCTCTCCTTCTTGAGATTGGCTTCGACTCGGCGCGGCGCGGAGCGCCGAGCTTCGGTCCTGCATGACCCCCAGTGGCGGGAAACTAGCACCCGCGCGGGGCTCCACGCAACCGATTTACGCGCCGCGCCGTCGATCGCTGCATAGATGCACAGCGGACCGCTGGTTCCCGCTTCGGGCCGGAGCGCCGTTCGTCCAGAGCCGTGGCGGGACGTCTGGGCTGCTGGGCGCTGGTGCCCAATCGCTCGACCGGCTGAGTGACCGCCACCGCGTCCCTGTCGCGCTAGGGCACCAGTTCGGCGCCGAAAATGTCGTTGTCGATTCCTGACTCGACCGCATCGAAGTAGATGGTCTCGGTGCCCGCGCACGCCGCGCTGCTCGCTTTGCGCACGAGCTTCCCCACTCCCGTTCCTTCGATATCAACCTCTATGGAGGCCGGGAACTGTCCCACCCACTTCGCAAACTGATAGACGCAGGGGCCCGGGCCGCCGATCTCGAGCTTTGGGCCAAAGTTGAGCGTCGCAAGGCCGGCGCTGGTCAGCTTGACCGTCTTGAGGGACCCGGAGACCGAATAGCCTTCTTCAAGGCATTCCGATTCAGCTGGCGGGCCGAACGCGAGCTTGTCGGTCGCGCTGGCGTTCGTGACCACTTCGCCACGCGATTCCTGCAGACAGCCGCCGTCGAACGTCAGGTGGTAGTCCTGCGCGAGGGCGCCCCGTGCGACGGGCGACCCGTTCTCCGTAAGGAGGAGTCGTGTGGAGGCGAGAGCGCTTGCCGACTGGACAAGCGCCGCCGCCATCGTCAGCAGCAGACATAGATAAACGGCTCGAATCCGTTTCGACATCGCCCCTCCTTGGTGGACCGCGGGTATCGCTGCGCTCGCATTGCCGCAAACCATTCTCCCATATCCGTAGCTCGCCGAGCTCGCAGCGCGTCACGGGCCCCAGAGATCCAGAGCCATGAACGCCGGGGAGGTCCCCCTGCGACGCTCAACGCCTAGCCTGACACCTACGTGCAGGACAGGATCAAACGTTGGCTGTACAGAAACGGTCGCCCCGATCACGTGGCCTCAGCGCTCAATGCAATGTTTCGCTGGGCCGGGTCGGCAGGGATCGGGGGCCGCCGACTGAGCACGCTTGAAGTGCCGGGTCGGCGCACAGGACGATTGAGGTCATTTCCCGTGGTTGTCACCGACTACGACGGCGAACGCTACGTGGTCGCCATGCTCGGCGAGGGCGCGAACTGGGTGGCGAATCTGCGCGCTGCCGGCTGCCGGGCCGTCCTGCGGCACGGCGATCGTGAGGCCGTCTGCCTCGAAGAGGTTGAATCTCCCCAGCGCGCACCCATCCTCAAACGCTATCTGGAGGTGGCGCCGGGCGCCCGCGCCCACGTGCCAGTAGATCGCGGGGCCTCCCTCGCGGAGTTCGAAGCCATCGCGTCGCAGTACCCGGTGTTCCGCGTTCGGGTGGACGCTCCCCCGACGTAGAACTCTGACGCGCTGGAGTCAGCGCAGCCGGAAATCGGATCCATCGGCGCAAGAGCCCGCGGGCTGGGCCAATGCTTAGCCCGACCCGCAGGCTGATCAGCGGTCTCGCGAAATCGGCCCCATGGCTACCCGGCGAACGTCGCGAAGGTCCAGTGGTTCCCGTCGGCGTCCGCCACCGTGAAGTCACGCGATGGATAATCGGGTTGGTCCACGAGTGGCTGCACGATGGTTGCGCCGAGCTTGAGCGCGCGCTCCATCACAGCATCAGGGTCGGAGGTCACGACGTGCAGCGAGCACGTTCCCGCGCGACAAGGTGTGCTGCGCTCGCCGGTGCTCGATAACAACACGCGACCACCCTCTGGCCAATCCAGTTGGCAGTGATGAACGAGTCCGGCTTCCTTCCCCGGGATAATCAAATCCTCTGTGAAACCAAGGCCGAGCAGCCAGTCGCGTAGCACAAGCGCCTGATCACTGACGACACTCGCCCATACGCTCGGCTGCTGGATACCGCTGGTGCGCACGGTCATTGTCCACATCGAAGCCTAGTGCGACGACCAGCTACCTGTCCGGGGCGCCAACGGTGCCGCCATCCATGAGGAGGTTGCTGCCGGTGACAAAGCGCGCCTCCGCCCCGAGCAGGAATGCGGCGGCCGCGTCGGCCATTCCTACGCGGCCGGCCGGGGATGCCTCAATCGTTCCTCGCAGGGCCGGGCCGCCTTCTGGGTTGAGCTCCGGCTGGGCCGGCGCGGTCACAATGATGCCCGGACGGATCGGGGACTCGCCTGGTCCGATTGAATTGGCGAGGACCGCAGGCCGACGACGGCGCAGCCAACACTGCGGAAAGGAGCTGTCATGACAGATCGCGTCTCTGGTGGGACGTCAGTTGACGGTCTCATCACGAAGCTGAGTCCGCGATCGGTTGCCCAGACCGTCGCTCGGCTCAAGGCGCTCGCGGAGGAAAAGGGACTGAAGGTGTTCGCAGTGATCGACCACAGCGGAGAGGCGAGAAAGGTTGATCTCGAGCTGCGCGAGACGCAGGTGGTGATCTTTGGCAGCCCGCAGGCCGGGACGCCGGTAATGGCGGCCGCGCCCTTGGCTGCGCTCGATCTGCCGCTCAAGGTCCTGGTCTGGTCCGACGACGGCCAGACGAAGCTCACCTACACCGCGCCGGCGACTCTCGCCGCTCGCTACGGCCTCGACGACGCCTTGGCGTCGAGGCTCGCGGGCATCGACGTCCTCACCGATGGAGCGGCGGTCCGGTAGCCACCGAAGCTGACCGACCACGCATTGCGAAACAGAGCCCACGACCCCTGTAGAGGTATGACCAATGGGTCCGATTTGTTACACAAGGCCGTGATATGCCGTCGCAATTGGCGGGTCTCACCACACCTGCCTCCGCGCTGCCTCCGATAGGTCCGCCGCAGCTCGGCGCCTACCTCCTAGCGACGGCGTGCCCCGACCTCCGGGTCATCGTGGTACTGCCACCGTGATGAGGTAAGCGAGGTGGAGCTCCACCCCGGGTCCCGCGGCCTCGTTCTGTCGATCGACGAGGCTTCGCAGGTCTCTCAACAGCGACGACCACTGGCCGTTCCGAGTTATTCGGTCACGCTCGCCGACAACATTGCCCGCAGTACGAATCAGGAAGTCGACGGCCGTCGCTCGATCGTCAAGGTGTATCTGAAGGTCTTCCGATGACTGCGTCCTAACCACCAAGCCGGCTCTGGCGAGCAGAGATGTCAGTTGGTCCGCGCTTCCCCATGTCGTCGGAGATGAGGCACCCGGCGGCGCTGGTGGAAGGTACGGTGCGACGACACGCCCCATCAGCGGCATGAAGCTGTCGGGCAACCAAGCCGTAAGCACGACACGCCCACCCGACGCGCACATCCGGCTGAGCTCGCCAGCCGCTGCGCCCTGATCGGGCGCGTACATTGCCCCGAACACGGAAATGACCGCAGTGAAAGCCTGATCCGGAAACGGGAGGGCGCATGCGTCTCCGTTGACGAACTTGGCGATGCTCTGTTTAGCGTCCGCACGCGCCTGAGCCTTCTGGAGCAGCGACGGCTCGAGGTCAACTCCGACGACGTGTCTCGCGGACTCCGCGGCGCGCAGTGCAACGTTTCCGGTTCCGCAGCCCACGTCAAGCACCCGGTCGTCGATTGTGATTTCAGCGCGCCTGACGGCGGCCTCCGCCGCAGCGTCGAGCTTCGTGGCCATGAGCTCATACTCTCCGGCGCCCCAGGTGGTGGCGGCCGGAGCCACCGCCTGTCTGTTCATCATGGCGAGAGCGTCCAATAGCTAGCCATCAGCTCTCGAGACCAGCGAGGCTGCCGTATTTCGCCGCGGGGTGCGAACTCAGGCATGTAAGGCTTGATGTCGAGCACCGGGCTCCCGTCGATGGCATCAAGAGCCCTGACCGTCAGCGTAAGCGCTTCGACGCCGAGGAGCTCGCACACCGAAACTCCGATGCGATTAGGACGGTCCTTCGCGCGCTGAGCGAAGATACCCACGCTGGGCCAGTCCTTGTTCCCGCGTGGGTGGCGAGCACTCGCTTTCGCCGCTGACTCCTTAACGCGGTCAAAAACATAGACCACCTCTACGTGTGAGAACTCATCGAGGCCCTGCACTGATTCAGGCCCGCACGCTCGGGCGTCAAGCTCGATCCGAGATGTAACCGCATCCCAGTCGTCGTCCACGGGCTCAGTGCGAGAAGAAACGACGAGCCCGATAGGCTTCATGACGATCAAATCGCGGCGACCACCGCGCATGACCTCTCCCGATACCTCCGGCATCACAGATGTTTGTACAACATCACGGACATGCACGCGGTCACGTCCGGTTGCGATCAGTCATGGGCCAGATTTGTTACACAAGGCCGAACTAGCCCGCCGTTACCGGCGAAGCTCACCGCACCTGCCTCCGCTTTGCCTCCGATCGCCGACGCGCTGCGCGCGCTCTGCCTCCTACGCCGAACGGGGACACCGGACGTCGTACTCAGCGGTGCGACACTTCGTCCGTGATGGACTCGCCCGAGGAGACCACCGGCGACATTGGCCTCGATTCGGCAACCGTCGTCACATATGCCGAGCGGCCCGAGCTGGACGCTCTGGCGTGGGAGGTCACAAAGGACGCGTTCCCTGAGTACAACAACCACGGGGACACGCTGACTCACTACTGGCCTCGACTTGCATCGGCGCGACCTCACTTCCAGTTCTGCTTGATCAACCGAAGCGGCTCGATCCTTGCTCGCTGCGAATCGCTCCCACTTCGATGGAGCGGATCCTTGGACGACCTGCCCGCGGGCATCGACGGGGCAATCGTGCGCGGATTCGAAAACCAAGATGCGAACACTCTCTGCGCGATGGTGATCTGCGTGCCCCGCGGCCTTCACGGAGCTTCGGTCAGCTCCGCCGCGCTTCGCGCGATGCGAGATCTCGCGATGGCGCATGGCTACGCCAACCTGCTCGCCCCGGTTCGCCCGAGCTGGAAGGAGCGCTACCCGCTCGTGCCCATCGAGCAATACGCGACCTGGCAGCGAAGCGACGGTCTCCTGTTCGATCCCTGGCTCCGGACACACGAACGCCTCGGTGCACGAGTCCTTCGCGCGGAGCCGAAGTCGCTCCGAATCACCGGCACAGTCGCCGAGTGGGAAGACCGGACACGGATGGCTTTTCCGGAAAGCGGCACCTATTGGTTTCCCCAAGGCCTCTCGACCGTGTCGATCGACGTCGCCGCGAACGTCGGACAGTATTGGGAGCCCAACGTCTGGATGCTTCACGAAACGTGACCAGCCCCTGCATGGGCCCGGCTGGACTCGAACCAGCGACCTACCGATTATGAGTCGGCAGCTCTAACCAACTGAGCTACGGGCCCGCGCAACGCGCCGCTGACGCTACCAATGGCAGCGGCATCGCTGCGAGCAAAACCAGCTTTCCGTGCTCCCCCGGGGCACCTCGAAGCGAGACCGTGTGAGATGCTCCCCGCTCACTTCACAGCAGAGCGAGAGGGGATGACGTGACCGACAGTAAGGCGGCACTCGTAACGGGGGCATCGAGCGGGATCGGCTTGGAGATTGCTCGCGTCCTGGGCGAAGAGGGCTACACGGTCACGATGGCCGCGCGGCGGCCTGAGAAGCTGGAGGGCGCGGTCGCACAGCTCGCCGCCGACGGCTTGGACGTGGTTGGAGTGGCGGCCAATCTCGGCGACGAGAACGAGATCCAGCGTGTCGTGCAGGCACATCGGGAGCGCTGCGGGCGCCTGGACGTCCTGGTGAACAACGCCGGCGTCGGCATCGGCCAGGCCGTCGCCGAGATCGACACGAAGCGGCTCGACATGCAGATCGACGTCAATTTCCGCTCGATTGTCCTCTTCTATCGCGAAACCGTCGAGCTGCTGCGGGCCGCGGGCGCCGAGCACAAGAACGCGCTCGTCGTGAACACGTCGTCGATCTCGGGCAAGAGCGGCGAGGCATGGCTGTCGGTGTACTCGGCGACAAAGCACGCCGTCGTCGGCTGGACGGAAGCGATGAACAAGGAGCTCGGCGGCGAGGGTGTCAAGTCCATCGCGCTGTGCCCCGCGTTCGTGGACACGCCGATGACCGATTTCGTCAAGGGTCAGGTCCCGGCCGACGAGATGATCCGTCCGCAGGACATCGCGGAGGCGGTCCGTTTCATGCTGCGCGTCTCCCCCGCCTGTGTCGTGCCGGAGATCATGTTCGTCCGCCCGGGCGCGGCGCTCTAGGCGCAGCGTCCGGCGACTATCGTTGAGCAATGGGAGCGCGGATCGTGATCCTCGGCGGCGGCTTCGGCGGGTTCTACGCCGCCCGGGAGCTTGAACGCCTGCTCCCTGCACAGAGCGCGCGGGTCACGCTCGTCAACGAGACGAACTTCATGCTCTACACGCCGCTGCTGCCAGGCGTCGTCGGCGCCGCACTCGACCCGCGGCACGTGGTCGTCCCGCTGCGCCAGCAGCTGCCGCGCACGGAGGTCGTGATCGGCTCGGTCACCGGTGCGGACCCCGCTGACCGACAGGTCGACGTGACGAGGATCGACGAGCAGCAGGTCTCGATCCAGTACGACCACCTGATCGTTGCCCTGGGGTCGATCTCGCGCACCTTTCCGATCCCCGGACTCGCCGAGCACGCGATCGGGCTCAAGTCGCTCGCCGACGCGACGGCGTTGCGCAACCGCGTGCTCGAATGCCTGGACATCGCCGAGGCCAGCGACGACGAGCGCTCCCGTGCCGAACACCTCGGTTTTGTCTTCGTCGGTGCCGGCTACGCGGGCGTCGAGGGGCTCGCCGAGCTCCAGGACTTCGCGGCAGGCGCGATTGAAAACTACCCGCGCAGCCGCCTGCAGGGCATGAACTGGGTCCTCGTCGAGGCCGCCGAGCGGAGTGATGAAGGAGATGCCCGGCTCGCTGTCGCGGTTCGCTGAAGAGGAGCTCCGCGGCCGCGGTATCGAGATCCGCACGAGCTCGCAGCTCGCGCGCGTCAGCGACTCGTCGGTCGAACTCGCCAGCGGCGAGATCATCCCCACGCGCACGGTTGTCTGGACCGCGGGCGTGCGCCCCAGCCCGGCGATCGCCAAGTTGCCGCTGAGCACCGACCCGGCCGGACGCATCACCGTCGACCGTGACCTGCGCGCCGCCGATCCGGCCCGCCACTTCGACGGACGGATCTGGGCGATCGGCGACTGCGCCGCGGTGCCCGATCCCTCGCACGAGGGCCACGTGTGCCCGCCGACCGCCCAGCACGCGATCCGCCAGGGCCGTCTTGTCGCCAAGAACATCGCCGCGGCGCTCGTCGGCAGGCCCACCGCCCCCTTCACGTACAAGACGAAAGGCGTCGTCGCCGAACTCGGCCGCTCGCGCGCGGTCGCGATCACGCTCGGGGTTGGCTGGCGCGGCTTCCCCGCATGGCTGATCACGCGCACGTACCACCTGATGCTGATGCCGGGAGTCGGGCGGCGGTTGAGACTGCTGATCGACTGGAACGTCGCGCTCCTGTTCGGCCGCGACTCCGCCTCGCCGGGCAGGCTCGGGCGCCCCGTCCCGCTTCAGGAACCCCCGACGTCGCACGCCGCAGACTCGGCGGCCGGCGCGGAAGAGCGCGAGCTGCCGGCGGACTGAAGGCTCAAGTGCCCGCGCAGTCCCGGGCCGATAGGGTTCGCGCCTCAAGGGAAGGCAACGGGGGGGCACAATGAAGCTTGGCGTGCACATCGGTTACTGGGGACTCGGCCTGACTTCCGAGGACCAGCTGGCGATCGTTCAGGAGGCCGAGCGGCTCGGCTACGACTCGGTCTGGGCCGCGGAGGCCTACGGATCGGACACCGCGACGGTGCTCGCGTGGCTCGCCGGCCAGACCTCGACGATCCGCCTCGCCTCGGGGATCTTCCAGATGCCCGGCCGCTCGGCCGCGATGACCGCGATGACCGCCGCGACGATCGACCAGCTCTCCGGCGGGCGCATGATGCTCGGGATCGGCTCGTCCGGTCCTCAGGTCGCCGAGGGCTGGCACGGCCAGCGCTTCGCCAAACAGCTCCAGCGCACCCGTGAGTACGTCGCCGTGGTGCGCATGGCGCTGCGCCGCGAACGCGTCGAGTTCAAGGGCGAGACGCTCGAGCTGCCCCTCCCCGACGGCCCCGGCAAGGCCCTGAAGCTGACGATCGGCACGGTCCAGGAGGAGATCCCGATCTACCTCGCCGCGATCGGCCCGAAGAACACCGAACTCGCCGGCGAGATCGCCGACGGCTGGCTGCCAACGCTGTTCTCCCCCGAGCATCTCAGCGAGCTGCGTCCGCTGCTCGAGAGCGGCGCCGCGAAGAGCGGCAAAGACCTCGCGAACTTCGACATCGCCCCGACCGTCAACGTCTATGTCACGGACGACCTGGTGAAGGCACGCGATGCGATGCGCCCGTTCATCGCGCTCTACGTCGGCGGGATGGGCTCGCGAGACCAGAACTTCTACAACCACCTGGTTACCCGCTACGGCTACGGCGACGCCGCGAAGGAGATCCAGGACCTCTACCTCGAGGGCAAGCGCGACGAGGCGATGGCCGCGATCCCCGACAGCCTGATCGACCTCGTCTCGATCTGCGGGCCGCAGGACGTCGTCCGCGAACGGCTCGCCGTCTACCGCGACGCCGGTGTCGGGACGCTCGGCGTGACGCCCTGGGCGTTCACCCGGGACGAGCGGATCGAGCAGCTGCGGCTGATCGCGGAGCTCGCGGCCTGAGCTGCACGCCGCGGCGCATCCTGCTGGCCGCCTTTGGGGATCCCGGTCACGCGTTCCCGATGCTCGCGCTGGGCCGGGCGCTCGCGGGGCGCGGCCACGACGTCACGCTGCAGACGTGGCACCGCTGGCGCGAGGCCGTCGAGCGGGAGGGCATGCGCTTCGCCCCCGCGCCCGAATACGACGTCTTCCCCTCCGGCGAGGCGGTGATCGACTTCTACGGTGCCGCGCACCGCGCGACGCTCGACACACTGCCGCTGGTCCGAGAACTGGAGCCGGATGTCGTCGTGGCCGACATCCTCACGCTCGCGCCGGGCCTGGCCGGTGAGCTCGCCGGCGTGCCGGTCGCGACGC
This sequence comes from uncultured Solirubrobacteraceae bacterium, assembly GCA_963699425.1. Taxonomy (GTDB): domain Bacteria; phylum Actinomycetota; class Thermoleophilia; order Solirubrobacterales; family Solirubrobacteraceae; genus Palsa-744. Next base: position 509,133 of record CAVOTS010000003.1, read on the forward strand.
TCGTGCCACACGTCCTGCCGTGGGGACAGGACGACTTCCCGGTCTACTCGCTCGGTGCCCGGTTGCCGCGCAGCGCCGCCGGCCGCAAGCTCTGGCGCGCGCTCGCGCCGATCGCGCGCCGCGGGGCCGAGCAGGGGCGCCAGGAGCTGAACGCCCTGCGCAGCGGCCTGGGCCTGCCGTCCTTGACGCATCTGCACGGCGGGATCAGCCGGGAGCTGGCGCTCATCGCGACGCTGCCCGAGCTCGAGTACCCCCGCGATCAATGGCCGCCGAATGCGCACGTGATCGGCCCGCTGATGTGGGAGCCTGCGGCCGCGGCGATCACGCCGCCGCCTGGTAACGGCCCGGTGGTGCTCGTCGCGCCTTCGACAGCCCAGGACCGCGAGCAGCTGCTGCTGCGCAGCGCACTGGCGGCGCTGAGGCACATCGAGGCACGGGTGATCGCGACCTACAACCGGCGGCTTCCCGCAGGCCCGCTGCCGATGGCCGCGAACGTGCGCGTCGTCGACTGGCTCTCCTACGCCAAGACGATGCCCGCCTGCGACGTCGTGATCTGCCACGGCGGCCACGGCACGCTCGTTCGCGCGCTGACCAGCGGCTGCGCGGTCGTCGTCTGGCCCGCGGCGGGAGACATGGCCGAGAACGCGGCTCGCGTGGACTGGGCCGGCGCGGGCGTGCGGATCCCCCGGCGCCTGCTCAGCCCCGCCGCGGTCCACGGGGCCCTCGCGCGCGCGATCGGCGAACCCGGGCTGCGCAGAACGGCGATCGGGATCGCGTCCGCGCAAGCCGCACGCCCCGACCCCGCTCAGCGCGGCGCCGAACTGGTTGAACAGCTCGCCGGACCGCCGCGCTAGGAAGCTCTGGGGATGGGACTCGAACCCATAACCCTTCGGTTAACAGCCGAATGCTCTGCCAATTGAGCTACCCCAGACCGATACGCAAGAGAATGTACTAGGCCCTCGCCTGAAGCCCGGCGGGTGCTCGCCGGAGCGGCGCTTGGCCTAGGGCTTCGGGCGGAGGCACGGCGCGCTGCTCACCGGCCGTCCTCGAGCGCCGCGCTGTACGCGCGGTCGAAGGTCTGCTTTAGCTCGTCGCGGCGCTGCGCGAGCTCGGAGACGCTGTCCTCTCCGGCTCCTGCCCGTGAGCGGCGGATCCGGCGCTCGAGCGCCGCCAGTTCAAGCTGGTAGCGCTGCAGGCGCAGCAGCTCCTGGTCGGGCGGCTCACCCGCGGCGGTCACAAGTAGCTCGGAGACCAGCGGGGCCAGTTCGGGGTCGGCGGCGGCCGCAATCCCGTGCGTGCCGTGCTCGACCAGCAGGCGCGCGAGACGCCGCATCGGCTCGCCGGCGAACAGCTCGTCGAGGTCGAGCTGGGCGAGCTCGCGCTGACCGGGCTCGCCGAGCGCGGCGCAGAGCGCGAGGAACGCGATCTCGGTCGGATCGGCGACGCTCTCGTTGAGCCGTCCGGCGCCGGCAGGGCGCCGCTGCCCGCGCGGCGCGGCGAGCATCTCGGCGACGAGGTTCTCTGTCAGGTCGAGGCGTCCTGCCACAAAGCGCGTCAGATCGAGCCGCGTCGCGCCGACCGGGATCGCGGCAAAGACAGGCCGCAGCGCATCGACAATCTTGTCGCGCCCCTCCGGGCTGCCCGCGTCGCCCGCGGCGACGATCCGCTCGACGCGGAAGCGGACGAAGGGAACGGTCGCATCGAAGGCCTCGCGCGCCGCCTGCGCGCCGCGCTGAGCGACGAGGTCGGCCGGATCGCTACCGGCGGGCAGCGGCGCGACCTGCAGCTCGAGGCTGCGATCCGCGGCGAGCGTCGCCGCGCGTTCCATCGCCCCCTGGCCGGCGCTGTCGGCATCCAGCGCGAGGACCAGGACCGGGGCCATCCGGCCGAGCTCGGCGACCTGCTCGGCCGTCAGCGCTGTTCCCATCAGGCCAACCGTCTCGCGCAACCCCGCCTGGTGCATCGCAATCACGTCGGTGTAGCCCTCGCAGAGAATCACGCGCCCGGCCTTTGCCGCATGCTGGCGTGCGATGTGCGCGCCGTAGAGATTGCGGCCCTTGTGGTAGATCTCACCGTCGGCGCTGTTGAGGTACTTGGGTTTCTCGTCCCCCATCGCCCGTGCGCCGAAGCCGATCACCCGCCCCGCCCGTCGGTCAGCGGGAACATGATCCGCCCTCGGAAGCGGTCGAAGGTGCGCCCGGACTCGCGCGAGCGCTGCGCAAGTCCGGCCTCGAGCAGCTCCTGCTCGCTGTAGCCCTCGCGCTTGGACGCGGCGAGCACGCGGTCCCACGCGTGGGGCGCGAAACCGACCGCGAACTCACGCAGGATCGCCTCCTCCAGGCCGCGGCCCGCGAGGTAGGCGCGTGCAGGCTGCGCTTCGCCGGCCTCCCAGAGGTAGCGGGCGTAGAACGCCGCCGTCCGGGCGAGCACCGCGTAGAGGCGCTCGCGGCGTGCGCCTCGCTCGGCTTCGCCGGCGTCTTCGGCCTCGCGCTCGAGCTTGACGTGGTAGCGCTCGGCGAGCAGCTCCAGCGCAGCTTTGAAGTCGATGCCCTCGGTCTCCTGGACAAATGTGAAGACGTCGCCGGAGGCGCCGCAACCGAAGCAGTGGTAGACCTTCTGCACCGGGTCGATTCCGAACGACGGCGTGCGCTCGTCGTGGAACGGGCAGAGCCCCTCGTAGCGGCTCGGGCCGGCGCGGCGCAGCTCGGTGCGGGTCGAGACCAGCTCGACGAAATCGACCGCCTCACGGACGCGATCACGCGAGTCGCTGGTGTAGAGCGCCACAGCGAAACGCTACCGGGCGAAGGCGCGCGGTACCTGCAACTCGGTGTACGCGCGGATGCAGTAGCGGTCGGTCATGCCGGCCAGGTAGTCGGTCACGCGGGTCGCGAGGTCCTCATCGCCGGCGCTCGCCGGGAGCAGCTCGGGATGCGCGACGTAATGCTCGAACAGTCTCGCCACGACGTTCGTGATCCGCCTGGCCTCGGTGCGAACCTCCTCGCCGAGGTAGATGCGCTCGAACATGAACGAGCGCAGCTCGTCCATCGCGGCTCCCGCCAGCGGGCCCTGCACGATGTCGCCGGCCAGCGGGAGTGCTCGACCATGTCGTGCACCAGCCGGTCGATGCGCTGCGAGCCCCCGGCGCCGAGCACCTCGATCGCGTCGGCCGGCAGCTCGCCCTCGGAGAGCAGGCCGGCGCGAACTGCGTCGTCGATGTCGTGGTTGATGTAGGCGACGCGGTCGATGATCCGCACGATCCGCCCCTCGAGCGTCGCGGGTTCGGGCGCGCGGCCCGAGTGCGCGAGGATCCCGTCGCGAACCTGCTCGGTGAGATTCAGGCCGCGGCCGTCGCGCTCGAGCCGTTCGACGATCCGCAGCGAGTGCTCGAAGTGGCGAAAATCGCGGCCGAAGTCGCTGTTTCAGGCAGGCGTCGAGCGCCTCCTCGCCGATGTGTCCGAACGGTGCGTGGCCGAGGTCGTGGCCGAGCCCGATCGCCTCGGTGAGGTCCTCGTTGAGCGCAAGCGCCCGCGCGACGGTCCGTGAGATCGTCGTGACCTCGAGGGTGTGCGTGAGACGCGTGCGGTAGTGGTCGCCGGTCGGCGCGACGAAGACCTGCGTCTTGTGCGTCAGTCGCCGAAAGCTCTTCGAGTGCGCGATCCTGTCGCGGTCACGCTGGAACGGCGTGCGCAGCGCACAATCGGGCTCGTCGTTCTCGCGCAGCGCAGGATATGAGCGGGCCGCGAGCGGCGACAGTGTGATCTCCTCGAGCTCGCGCCGGGCGCGCTCGAACTGCTCTGCGACGGGTTCTCCGGCGCGGGCCCCGCTCACGCCTTGCCGTCGCCGAAGCGGCCGTGGAGCTCGTCCCAGGTGGCCTGACCCTCCGCCGGACCGCTACGCGGGTCTCCGAGCGCGCCGAACGCCGCCGAGTCGAGGGCCAGGTCTACGCCGTGTTCGTAGAGTCCGCGCACGTCGGCTGCCTCGACTTCGCGCATGCCCACCGGACTCGATACGACGACGCCGTGGAAGATGTCCACGTTGGGTTCCGCGAGGACCCGCGCGACGGTTCCAACCTGCTCGCCGTCGGCGGCGTAGACCGGCACGCCCGCGTGCAGAACCGTGTAGGCGATCGGCGCTCCCTCGTCCATTCGCTGGGTCACGATAGCCCCTCCCCGCGTCGGGATCCTGCGCCCGCTAAGCCGCCGCCGCGATCAGGCGCACATGCGCGTGGTGCTCGAGCGTCGCGGCAATTGCCCGCTCGGCCTGCGCGAGATACGGGGCGTCCGCCGCGGGCACATCGCGCAGTGGGCTGCCGAGCGCCGTGACCATGAACTCGCAGGCCCGCTCGTCCAGCGCGAACGACCCGGCCTCGCAGGAGCCACACACGACTCCTCCCGCCGCGCCGGAGAAACCGACGAGGTGTTCGCGCTCGCCGCAGTTCGCGCAGGCCGCGAGCTGCGGCGCGAGTCCCGCGGCGTGCATCAGCTTCAGGCGGAACGCGAGCTCGCCGGCCCGGTGGGCGGCCTGCGCACGTTGCGCGTCGTCGGCGGACCCGAGCAGCGCGAGCCGGTTGCAGAGCAGATTGAAGACGTCGCCGTGCCCCTCGCCGGTATCGAACAGGCGCAGGACCGCGTCGCAGGAGCGCGACGCGCCATCGAGCGCTGCCGCGTCCGCGCGCAGGGCCGGGTAGCCGTCGATCGTCTCGGCGCCCGTGACGGTCAGCAGCTCCGAGCGGCCCTCGTGAAGCTCGATGTGCAGGCGAAAGAACGGCTCCAGGCGCCCGCCGAAGCGGCTGCGCGCGCGCCGCACGCCCTTGGCGATCGCCCCGACCCGGCCTCGGTCACGCGTGTAGAGGTTCAGGATCCGGTCGGCCTCGCCGTAGCGCAGCGAGCGCAGCACGATCGCCTCGGTCTTGACCTGTCTGCCCATGACAGCAGTCTAGGTTCGCGGGCGGAGCCTAAACTGCGCGCGGCTATCCTCGATTCCATGGCCTCGGTGCTGATGTACACGACGGATCCATGTCCCTTCTGCGCGCGCGCGAAGGGGCTGCTGAAGGGCCGCGGCGTGGAGTTCGAGGAAGTGAACCTCGCGCGTGACCCCGAGGGCCGCGCCGAGCTCGTGCGCGAAACGGGGATGATGACCTTCCCCCAGGTGATCATCGACGGGCACCTGGTCGGCGGCTACGAGGAACTCAAGGCCGCCGCCGACAGCGGCCGACTCGACGAGCTGCTCGCAGGCTAGCGACGCCGGCGCGGGCGCGGCTGGCAGCGCTCGCAGACGTACGTTCCCCGGCCCGCGACGGTGATCTTGACGATCTCGCGCCCGCAGGTCTCGCACGGCTCGCCGGCTCGCAGGTGGACTCGGAAGCGGTCCTGGAAGCTCCCGTAGACGCCGTCGACGCCGCGGAAGTCGTCGATGCTCGCGCCGCGTGACTCGATGCCGGCTTCGAGTACGGTCGCGAGACTCGCGCGCAGCTGCTCGACCTGCGCGCCGCGGATCTGCCGGGCCGGGCGCAGCGGATGGATGCCCGCGCCGTGCAACGCCTCGTCGGCATAGATGTTGCCGACGCCCGCCAGCCGCCGCTGGTCGAGCAGCAGCGGCTTGATCGCCGTGCGCCGGCCGCGCAGGACTCCGGCCAGGTGCTCGGTCGTGAAGCGCGGGTCGATCGGCTCGAGCCCGAGCCGATCGGCAAAGAAGGCCTCCAGCGCCGCGTCGCCGAGCGCCAGCTGCCCGGTGCCGAAGCGTCTCGGGTCAACGAACGCCAGGTCTGCCGGCATGCCGGCGCGCCGCGAAAGCTCGATCCTCACTCGCACGTGGCGCTGCTCGGGAGACGGGTCGAGGAGGATCGTTCCCGTCATCCGCAGGTGCTGGATCAGGTGGACCTCCCCCGAGAGATCCCAGATCAGGTACTTCCCGCGGCGCGAGAGACCTTCGATCCGCCGCCCTTGGACCGCGTCGACGAGCTCCGCGGGCGCGAGCGGCGCGCACCAGCGCGGATCGAGCACCGCGACGCGCCGAAGGCGCCGGCCCTCGCAGATCGGAGCCAACTGGCGGCGGACCGTCTCGACCTCGGGGAGCTCGGGCATCAGCTCGCCTCGAGGAAGCTGCTTCCGGGAAGCGCGTCCGCGCGCTCGCCCGCGAGGTGCATCAGGACGCTCGCCCCGACATCGGAGAGCGGCCCTTCGTGTCGCCGGCCCCCGCCCGTCCCGAGCATCGCCGCGGTGCTCGCGAGCAGCGGCGTGTGCTCGCGCGTGTGGTCGCTGCCGGGGTGTGAGGGGTCGACGCCGTGATCGGCGGTGATCACGAGCAGGTCCTCGGGGCGCAGCCGCGCCAGGAGCCCCGCGAGTGAGTCGTCGATCGCGCTCAGCGCCGCTGCGAAACCTGCAATGTCCTTGCGGTGGCCGTAGACCTGGTCGGTCTCGATCAGGTTGGTGAACACGAAGCCTGCCTCGAGCGTGGCGGCCAGTTCGTGCGTGGCCTGCAGTGCCGCGGCGTTCGTCGAGCCCGCGTGGGCGACGTCGATCCCCACGCCCGCGAAGAGGTCGCGGATCTTGCCGACGCCGTGGACCGGTACCCCGGCCCGCTGCAGCGCCAGCAGATAGCTGGCTCCGGGCGGCGGCCAGCGCCCAGTCCCGGCGCCCCTGAGTGCGCTCGAAGCTTCCCGGCCGGCCGCTGAAGGGCCTGGCGATGACCCGTCCGAGGCCCCACTGGCCGGTCAGCACCGCGCGCGCCTGGGCGCACAGCGCATAGAGCTCCTGCGGCGGGACCCTGTCGACGTGCGCGGCGACCTGCAGCACCGAGTCCTGCGAGGTGTAGAGGATCGGCTTGCCGCTGTCGAGGTGCTCGGCGCCGAAGTCGGTCGATCGCCGAGATCCCGTTCGCGGGCCGGTTGCAGATGAAGCGGTGCCCGGTCGCCGCCTCGAGCCGCGCGACGAGCGCGTCCGGGAAGCCGTTCGGGAAGATCGGCAGCGGCTCGTCCAGCACGATCCCCATCAGCTCCCAGTGGCCGGCGACCGAGTCCTTGCCCGGGCCCAGGGCGCCAGGCGCCCGTGGATCACCGGGCGCTCCGCGCGGCGCCACGCCGGGGAGCGCCGTGATGTTGCCCAGTCCGAGCGAGGCGAGCGTCGGAAGGTGCAGTCCGCCGACGGCCTGCGCAAGGTGCACCAGCGTGTTGGTGCCCGCGTCTCCGTAGGCGTCGGCGTCGGCGAGTGCGCCGATGCCGAGGGCGTCGATCACCAGTACGAAGGCACGTCGCGAACGCGCGGGCACCCGCCTATCTAAGCGGGCGGAGTGATGCTCGCGCGCGGATGCGCGGAGAAATAGACGTTCTTCAGGTGCTCGGCTCGAGAGGTGCGTGTAGAGCTGGGTCGTCGCGAGGTCCGCGTGACCGAGCATCTCCTGCAGCGAGCGCAGGTCGCAGCCGCCGTCGAGCAGATGCGTCGCGAAGCTGTGGCGCAGCGTGTGCGGGCTCATCCGCCCGGCGAGCCCGGCACTCGCGGCGTGGCCCTGGATGATCTTGTAGAGCCCCTGTCTGGTCAGCGGTCCGCCGCGTGCGTTGACGAACAGCAGCGGCTGGACCCGCTCTGCGACGAGCGCGCGGCCGGCCCCCTCGAGATACGCCCGCGCCGCGCGCGACCGCCGCGCCGCCGACGGGCACGAGGCGCTCCTTGGAGCCCTTTCCGCGCGGCCAGCAGGTCCTCCTCGAGGTCGAGGTTCCCGACCTCCAGTGTCACGGCCTCCGACGAGCGCAGCCCGCATGCGTACATCAGCTCGAGCATCGCGCGATCGCGCAGCGCGAGCGGACTCTCGCCCTGTGGCTGGGCGAGCAGCTGCGCGACCTCGTGGCGCGTGAGCACGTTCGGTAGCCGCCGCGAGGCGCGCGGCCCGCGCAGTTCGGCGGCCGGGTCCCGGTCGATCATGCCTTCGCGGCGCAGGTGGCGGTAGAGCGAGCGCAGGCATGCGACCTTGCGCGCGAGCGTCGCGGGCGCCGCCGGCGGCTGGCCCTGCGTGCCCCGCGCCAGCTCGTCGAGGAAGCCGGCGAGGTCCTCGGCGGTGGCGTCGAGCGCTCCGACCTCGTCCGCGCGAGGTGGGCGCCGAACTGGTCCAGGTCGCTGCCGTACGCGGCCAGCGTGTTGCGCGAGAGGCCGCGCTCGAGCTCGAGGAACGCCAGGAAGTCGACGACGAGCGCGCTGAAGTCGGCGTCGAGGACGACATCGCTCATGCGGTCCTGTTCTGCGCCCCACGCGGGCGCGCTCCTGCTAGCGCAACGCGTCGCTCAGGCGCAGCGCGAGCCACTGCAATGCGATCAGCGTCTTGGAGTCCACGCACTGCGCGATCGCCTCGCTCAGCTCGTCCAGCGGCCAGCGCACGACTTCGATGCGCTCCTGCTCTCCGCTCTCGGCGCTCGCGGCGCGCAGGCCGGTGGCGTGGAACAGGTGGACCCGCTCGTCGGTGATGCCCGCGGCGGTCCACCACGTCATCACGTGGGTCATCGTGTCCGCGGCGAGCGAAACCTCCTCGGCCAGCTCGCGGTGCGCGGCGCGTTCCGGGGGCTCCCCCGGACGATCGAGCCGCCCGGCCGGAATCTCGAGCATGTCGGCCTCGCCGACCGCCTCGCGCGGCTGACGCGTCAGCCAGACGTGCAGGTCGTCATGCGCGAGGATCGCGACGGCGCCGGGGTGGCGCACAACCTCACGCGTGGCTTCTTCGCCGTCCTCGTGGCGGTAGTGCTCGATTCGCACGTCGACGATCCGGCCGGCGTAGACCGTCTCCCCGCCGAGGTGCTCGAAGCGGCGCGACGGAGCGCTCACGCCGCCGCCTCATCGATCAGCGCGGCGCTCACGCCGACCATCGCGAGGAGGGCCTCGTCACTGACGCGCTCGCGAGGCTGATGGGCGAATTCCGTCCCGTTCGCGATGTTGATCACCGGAGGCCCGCGACCATGAAGCTGTTGGCATCCGAGCCGCCGCCGCTGGCCACGTCGAATGGCTCGTAGCCCCGGCGCGCCAGCGCGCGGCGGGCGACTTCGACACCTGGACTCGCTTCGGGGTGGCGGTAGCCGGCGAAGGTCCGTTCGCAGGTCACATCGACATCGACGTCGCAGTCGGGCAGGTTCGCCGCCCGGTCTGCAGGCCGCGACGAAGTCGGCCGCGAGCTGCTCCGCGCGCGCGCCGTCCAGTGAGCGCAGCTCACCTCGATCCGGCAGCGGTCGGGCACGACGTTGATCGCGCCGCCGCCCTCGATCAGCGCCGATGTTCTGCGGTCGTAGCCTCGTCCAGGCGCCCAGGCTCAGCGCGGCGACCGTGCGCGCCGCGGCAAGCACCGCGCTGCGACCGCGCTCGGGCTCCAGGCCGGCGTGGGCGGCAGCTCCGCGTGAACTGTGCCTCGATCCGGTAATGCGTCGGCGAGGCGTCACGACGCCGCCGATCGGGGTTGCGTGGTCGAAAACGAAGCCGTACTCGCTGTGCAGTCGCGAGCGGTCAAACGCCGCCGAGCCCTGCAGGCAGATCTCCTCGGCGACGGTGAACAGCAGCTCGATCGCGCACGGGCTCGCCCTGCTCGGCCAGGCGCCGGGCAAGCATCAGGAGCACGGCAACTGCCGCCTTGTTGTCGGCGCCGAGGATGCCCGTCGCCGGCGTTTCCCAGTATCCGTCGGTCGAGCGTCGGCTCGAGCGGGCGCCAGTGCAGCGGGACCGTGTCCAGGTGTGCGCACAGCAGCACCGTCCTGGCCGCTCGTCGGGTCCCGGGATGCGCGCCAGCAGGTTGCCGGCGTCGCCGCCGATCGCCGTGCCGGCGTCGTCCTCTTCGACCTCGAGTCCGAGTGCGCCGAGCTCCGCGCGAACCCGTTCTGCGCACGGCGCGCTCGCTGCCGCGAGGGGCTCTCGATCGCGCACAGGTCGGCGAAGCCGTGCGGCCAGCGCGTCGCGCCCTCGAGCGCCTCCGTCGTCATTGCGCCGGTCTACGCTGCGCGCGCGCGGCGATCGCTGGCGCGCCCGGCCGGGGCCCGCCGCGTGCGCGAGCGCTGCGCGCCGACGAAGCTCGCGGAACAGCGGCGCGGGGCGCTCGGGACGGGACTTGAACTCCGGGTGGTACTGGGAGGCGACGAAGAACGGGTGGCCCGTGCAAGCTCGATCGCCTCGACGAGCCGCTCGTCGGGCGAGGTGCCGCTGATCACGCAGGCCCGCGCTCTGCAGGCGCTTGCGCAGGAGGTTGTTGACCTCGTAACGGTGGCGGTGACGCTCGTAGATCGACGGGCTCGCCGTACAGCCGCCGGGCGCGCGTGCCGTCGTGCAGCTTGATCGGGTCGGCCCCGAGCCGCATCGTGCCGCCCAGGTCGGCGACCTCCTTCTGCTCGGGGAGCAGATCGATCACGGGGTAGCGGCGTCTCGAGGTCCAACTCGGTCGAGTTGGCGCCCTCCATCCCGGCGACGTGGCGCGCGAACTCGGCGACCGCGACGTGCATGCCGAGGCAGATGCCCGAGGTACGGGATCTGCTGCTCGCGCGCGAACCGGCGGCGGGATCTTGCCCTCGAAGCCGCGTCCGCCGAAGCCGCCGGGGATCAGGATCCCGTCGGCGTCGGCGCAGCAGCGCGTCGGTCGTCCTGCGGGCTCGCTCGACCTCGAGCGTCTCGGAGTCGACCCAGTCGATCTCGACCTTGGCGCCGTGATGCGACGCCGGCGTGGCGCAGCGCTTCGGCGACCGAGAGGTAGGCGTCCTCGAGCTTGACGTACTTGCCGACGAGCGCGATCCGCGACGGTGCCGCGGCGCTCGCGCCGAGCCGCTCGATCGGCTCGCGTCCAGCGCGCGAGGTCGGGCGCCGGAGCCTCGATCGCCGAAGTGCTCGAGCACGAAGTCGTCGACGCCCTGGTCGCGGAACGTCGAGCGGCACCTGGTAGATGTCGTGGACGTCGTAGGCCGAGATGATCGCCTCGACGGGCAGGCTCGCGAAGAGCGCGATCTTGCTCGCGGATGTCGGCCGACAGCGAGCTCTCCGAGCGGCACACGAGCATGTCGGGCGCGATACCGATGCGGCGCAGCTCGTTGACCGAGTGCTGCGTCGGCTTGGTCTTCAGCTCGCCGGCGTGGCCGATGTACGGGCACGAGCGTCAGGTGGATGAACATGCAGCGCCGGCGCCCGACGTCGACCGGGAACTGGCGGATCGCCTCCAGGAACGGCAGCGACTCGATGTCGCCGACGGTGCCGCCGATCTCGGTGATGACGAAGTCGACGTCGCTGGTCGATCGGCGATCAGCGCGATCCGCTGCTTGATCTCGTCGGTGATGTGCGGCACGACCTGGACGGTCGCGCCGAGGTAATCGCCGCGGCGCTCGCGGCGGATCACCGTGTCGTAGACGCCACCGGCGGTGACGTTCGACGCGCGGCTGGTGTTCGCGTCGGTGAAGCGCTCGTAGTGGCCGAGGTCGAGGTCGGTCTCGGCGCCGTCCTCGGTGACGAACACCTCGCCGTGCTGGTAGGGCGACATCGTGCCCGGGTCGACGTTGATGTACGGGTCGAACTTCTGCAGGCCGACGCGTCAGGCCGCGCGCCACGAGCAGCCGTCCGATCGACGCCGCGGCGATGCCCTTGCCGAGCGAGGAGACGACGCCGCCGGTGATGAAGATGAAGCGGGTCTCGGCCGGTGTTCTGCAGTTCTCGCTCTCGTCGACTCGGACCCATCGCCAATGGTCAGTCGACGCGGGACACTTGCCGACCGGGCCGGCGCCGGGCGTTCTGTCCGCTGTTTGCGTGGGCGGGGAACACGTGGCGCACGCTATGCCCCGCACCGGACGCTTGCGAGGGCTCGCGTCGCGGGCCTCAGGCGGCGCGCGCAGCGCCCTCGGCGCGTGCGCGGGCGTCCGGGTCGTCGGCACGCGCACCCAGCATCCGGACCAGCTCGCCGACGAGCTGCTGCTCACCGAGCTCGCTGACGGTCGTCGACGCGGTCTGCGCGCCGGTGTCCTTGGTCAGCGCGAAATGCCTGTCGCCAAGCGAGGCGATCTGGGGCAAGGTGGGTGATGCAGACCACCTGGCCGCGGCCCGCCAGTTCACGGAGCATGTTCCCGACGGCGCGCGCTGTGTGACCCCCGATGCCGGCGTCGACCTCGTCGAAAGAGCAGTGGCGCTCGCCGGCCGGGCCGGCCGGCGCCCGGCCGCGATCCGTGCGCCGCTCGAGCATCGCGAGCATCACCCGCGAAAGCTCGCCACCCGAGGCGATCGTCGCGCACCGGCGCCGCCGGCACGCCGGGGTTGGCAGCCATCGAAACTCGACGGAATCGGTCCCGCGCGGCCCCGCAGGCGCTTCACCGAGCGCGACCTCGAAGCGCCCCGGGCATCGCCAGCGTCGTCGAGGTGGGTCACGGACGGCGGCGGCGAGTCGGGCGCGGCCTCTCGCCGGCGTTCGGAGAGCCTCGCCGGCGAGTCGGCCGACTGCTCTTCGAGCACACCGGTCTCTGGTTCGAGCTCCCCCGCCGACTCGCCGGCCCCCATGAGCTGCTCGCGCTGCTCGAGCAGGCGCTCGAGCACGGCCGGGAGCTCGTGCGCAGCGGCGCCGTGGCGGCGTTCGAGCCGCTCGAAGTCGGCCAGGCGCGCTTCGACCGCTTCCAGCGTCGGCTGCGCGCCGGCGAGCGGCCCACGTTCGAGCGTCGCGCCGCCGTCGAGCGTCGCGGCGAACCTGTCCACCTCGCCGGCGAGGTCGCGCAGCTCGATCGCCAGCGCGTCGGCGCGGTCGGCGAGCTCGCCGAGCGCCGCGTCTGCCCGTCCGGCGGCGAGCGCGTCGGCCGCCAACGCCGCCGACTGGGCGGCGCCCGCCGCCTCGTCGGTGCCCTCCAGTGCCTGGGCGGCGCCGGCCGCGGCGAGCCGCAGCACGTCGAGCGAGCGCAGTCGCTCACGCGCCGCCCTCAGTTCCTCGGCCTCGGCGCCTTCCGGCGCGACCCGTTCGAACTCGGCGACCTGCAGCTCGAGCAGCTCGAGCTCGCCGGCCCGGCCCGCCTCCCCGGCGGCGAGCTCTCGCAGGCGGGCTCGAACCGCGGCCAGGCGCGCGTAAGCGCCGGCCAGCTCGGCGACCGCCGCCACCTGCTCGGGGCCCGCGAAATCGTCGAGGATCGCGAGCTGCTCGGGGGCGTCCAGGAGCCGACGGTGCTCGTGTTGGCCGTGAAAGGCGATCAGCCGGCCGGCGAGCTCGCGCAACTCGCCGACCGTTGCGCTGCGTCCCGCGATCAGTGCGCGCGTGCGTCCGTCGCTGCCCACGCGCCGCGCCAGCACGAGCTCGTCGGCGTCGGGCGGGAGCCGATCGCCGAGCTCGGCCCGGAGGGGCTCGTCGAGTTCGAAGACCCCCTCGACGTAGGCCTCGCCGGCGCCGGGCCGCACGATGCCGGCCCGCGGGCGTGCGCCGAGCAGCAGGTCGATCGCATGCGCGAGGACCGACTTGCCGGCCCCCGTCTCCCCCGTGACCACGTTCAGGCCCTCCGCGAGCCGCAGTTCGGCACGCTCGATCACGAGCAGGTTCTCAACGCGCAGCTCAAGCAGCATTGTTCGACGGTGTACCAGCGCGCGTAGACGGAGCGATCAGCTCATGTTCGCGCCGCTTTGCGCCGATACGCTCACGTGAGTATCGACGAAGAGTCGTATTCGATGGCGGACGAAGGCGCGACAGCCCCCGAGGACCCCAACCAGCCGGCCACCAGCGCGGAGCTGCAGCGGCGCCTGCGCGAGGAGGTCGCTCGTGCCGCTCGAAACGGCACGGCGCTGGCAACGCTCGCAATCGTGATCGAGAACCTCGATGACGTCGTGCACGACGGTGACGGCTCGCTGAGGGACCGCACGACCGCCTATCTTGCCGACACGCTTGCTTCCGAACTGCGGGCCTACGACCGCGTGGGCCAGTGGCCCGGCGGCGCACTGGTCGTGATCCTTCCGGGCGCCGACGCGATCGAGGCCGAGCGCGTCGCGCGTCGCCTGCTGGCCCGGATCCGCTCGGTGAAGCTCGAAATCGGCGGCGAGCGGCATCCGCTCACGGTCACGATCGGATTTGCCAACTTCGCCGCTGAAGCCACCGGAGACGACCTGCTGCTGCGGGCACTCTCGGCGGCGCGCCATGCCGGTGCCGAACGGATCCAGCTCGCGGCGGTGGAGTCGCCGAACGTCTTCTAAAGGAGGCGTCGCGGCGATGCTGACCCCTTCCGAGCTGTGGCTCTTCCGCCTGATGGGCGACCGCGGGCAGTCCCTGCTCGACGCCGACTGCCTGCTGATCGTCGTCGACGAAGGCAGCGAGCTGAGGATCGCCGCAGCCGCCGGCGAGGTCTCGCCGCGCGTGCGGATGGCGCCGCGCCGCGGCACGGCCCTCGGGGCGCTCTTCGAACGTGGCCAGGCCCAGTCGCTCGAGCGCCCTCGCGGCAACGACGCGGCCTGGCTGGTCGAGCTCGGCCTCCAGGCGCGGTCGATCCTGATCCAGCCGCTCGCCGCCGCCGGCGGCGAGCGCGAGCGTCACGAGGGTCTCGTGATCGCGTTGCGGCTCGAACGCTCGTTCAAGCCCGCCGACCGTGAGGCGCTGGGCGCATTCGCCTCGAGTCTCGCGCAGCGGCTCGCCGCCGAGCGCGCCGTGGAGGTCGAACGGCTGCGCTTCGGGATTGAGGCCCGCGAGCGCGAGCGGCCCGCTGGGCGCGGGAGATCCACGACGAAAGCATCCAGGGCATCGGCGCGCTGCGCCTGCGACTGGCCAACGCGCGCGACGTTGACGATCCCGAGGCGCTCAAGGACGTCGTCGACGGACGTTCTCGAGGGTCTCGGCCACGAGATCGACGGCCTGCGCCACCTGATCACCGAGCTGCGCCCGGCGGCGCTCGACGACCTTGGGCTCGCGGCGGCCCTGGAGGCTCTCGCCCGGCGCGCCCAGGCGATCGACGGCCTCGACGTGCGCACGGAGATCGACCTCGCCGCCCGCCGAGCGGCTCGGCGACGAGATCGAGGGCACGGTCTACCGCGTGCTGCAGGAGGCACTCACCAACGTTGCGCGACACGCGCAGGCGACGAGCGCCGTGATCGCCGTGCACGCCCGCGACGGGCGCCTGGTGGCGAGCGTCACCGACGATGGCATCGGCCTGCCCGAAGCCGACCGCCTCGGACCGCGCGAGGATGGCCTGGCGGGCGGCTTCGGCATGTCGGGCATGGCCGAGCGCGCGGAGCTCGTCGGCGGCGAGCTCTCCTTCGAGCCCGCGCCCGGCGGCGGGACGACCGTTTCATTGACGGTTGAGCTGGCGCCGTCGGCCCAGCTTCGCCAGGCCGCCTGAAGCGGCCGGATCGCTAGCGCGTCAGGCCGGAGCGCCGCGCGTACGCGGTGATCTCGGCGCGCGAGGAGAAGCCGAGCTTTTCGATCGCGCGGGCCCGGTAGGTCTTGACCGTGCGCTCGGCGACCTCGAGCCGGTCAGCGATCTCCGGATTGGTGAACCCGTCCGCGATCAGCCGCACCACCTCGAGCTCGCGCTCGCTCAGCGGCGCACCCTCGGACGATTCGCCGCCCGCGAGCGCCGCGCCCAGCCGCGGGTGCACGTACGTTTCGCCGCTCACCGCGGCACGGAAGGCGCGCACCATTTCGGCCGGATCGGCCTCCTTGAGCACGTAGCTGCGCACGCCGGCTCGCATCGCCTGTCGCGCGTACTCGGGATCCTCGCGCATCGTCACAACCGCGACGGCAAGTTCCGGGTGGGCAATGAAGCAGGATGGCAGCGCACCGAGACTCGAGCCTCCGGGCATCGTGAGGTCGAGTGTCAGCAGATCCGGCTGGAGATCGCGGATTGCCTTCGTCAGCGACGGGATGTCTGCCGCTTCCCCGATCACCCGGAAGTCGCCGTCGGCACGTTCGAGCACCGCACGGATGCCGTCGCGCACAACAGTGTGGTCGTCGGCGATGACGACCGTGTACGGGCCCTGGCGGCCCGTGGAGGGGTGATCCGCTTCCACGGATCCTTCATCGGCAGGATCGGCCTGTAGCGTAAGCGCGTGCTCCCGATCCCGCGTGCTCCACTGACCCGGCGGGTAGTTCTCGCATACACGCTCAACCGGCTCGGGACGTGGTTTGGGAACATCGCGCTGGCGATTCTCGTCTACGACCGCACCGGCAGCGAGCTCGCGGTCGCGGCGCTGCTGATCTGCGCGCAGGTGGTCCCTGCGTTCCTCGTGCCGGCCGTGATCGCACGCGTCGAGGCGCGCAGCAGCCGCGGGGGGCTGAGCGCGCTCTACGCACTCGAGGCGCTCGCATTTGCGGTGTTGGCCCTGCTCGCGTCCCGCCATGGTCCGCTGGCACCGATCCTGGTGCTGGTCGCGATCGACGGCACCGCCGCGCTGTCGGCGAACGCGCTCGTTCGCACCTCGGCAGCCAAAACCGCGCGCGAGGCGGTTCTCGCGGGCGCGGGCGCCGGCGGCGCCGAGCCCGACCCGGAGACGATCGCGCTGGCGATGGCCGCCGAAGGGACGGCCAACAGCTCGATGAACCTCGGCTTCGCGATCACCTACGCGATCGGGCCGTTGCTCGCGGGCCTGATCGTCCCCGCCTACGGGGTTTCCGCGGCGCTCTGGCTCGACGTGCTCTCGTTCCTGGTCTGCGCGGCAATGATGCTCGACCTGACGCCGCACGTGCGCCCCGGACTGGACGCCTCCGTGCGGGCGCGTGTCGCCTCGGCCCGCGCCCACATCTCGGCGGTACCGGCGCTGCGCCTGCTGCTGATCGCCGAGTCGGTGGCGATCATCTTCTTCACCTTCGGCGGGCCGCTCCAGGTTGCCTACGCGAAAACGACGCTTGGGGCCGGTGCACCCGGCTACGGCCTGCTCGCCGCGGCCTGGGGCGTCGGCGTGACGGTCGGGAGCATCGTCTTCGCGCGCGGTGAGAACCGGGCGCTGATGAGGCTCCTGATGCTCAGCACGCTGGCGGTCGGCGTGGCGTACCTCGGATTCTGGGCGGCACCCACGCTCGCCGTGGCGACGCTCGCGGCAGTCGTCGGCGGCGTCGGCAACGGGATCCAGTGGGCATCGCTGATCGGGTGTGTGCAGCGCCTGACCCCGCACGACCTGCTGAGCCAGATGATGGGCGCGACCGAGATCATCGGTTCGATCGCGCCGGCGGCCGGCTACCTGCTCGCCGGCGTGATCGCGGTCCACAGCTCGACGCGCACGGCGTTCCTCGTCGCAGGCCTCGGAGCCTGCCTGACAATCGCGGCTTTCGCCCGCGTTCCGAGGGAGGCGATCGACGGCGAACCGGCCGTCGCAACCGGCTGAGCGGCCTGCAATGGCTATCCCAGCCCTAAAAGGACGACACGGTTGCGTCCGTTAAGTGCGGTGAGGCTGAATGGCAGATGCTCGCGCGCTTTAAGAGGACTTCGTTTCACACGGCTGAGGTTGCCGCGATCCTCGCCGCGGGTTACGGCGCGATCGCCCTCAGCCGGTCCTCGGAATGGCACCCCGTGCTGCTCGTCGCCCTGCTCGCTGTCGCTTGCGTCGCCGGCGACTGGTTGCGCCTGAAGGTCGGAGGCCTCTCGCTCTCGGGCGGGTTCTCGGCGTTCGTCCTGGCGATCAGCCTCCTGGGACCGGCGCCGGCCGTGGCGATGGGCGCACTCTCCGCGATCGTCTACTCAACGATCCAACGGGCGCCGGCGAACGTCTGGCTCTCGCGCGTCTCCAACCGCATGGTCGTGGCCCTGATCGGCTCGGGCTTCATCTGGCTGCTCGTCGGCCACGCCTACAACGCGCCCGATTCCGGGATCACCCGAGCCCAGTTCGCGCTGCTCGTCTTCGCCGTGTTCGTCGTCACGAACACCGCGAACTTCGCGATCGTCGCGCTCGACGGCGCGACCGAGGGAGACAGCATCGCCGGCCAGATCCGCGAGGCCTTCATCCCGATGCTCCCCGGCGAGTTCGTCGCCGCCGCGCTGACCGCCGTGCTCGCGGTTGCCTACAGCGATTTCACGCTGTGGTCGGTCTGCGCGACGTTCGTCGTGATCGCGATCGTGCAGTCACTGATGACCGCGCTTTCGCGCTCGGAGGACCGCGCCAACCAGCTTGAAGCCCGTTCGATCCACCTCGCGTCGCTGCAGTTCGGCGTACTCGCGACGCTCGTTGAGACGCTCGCACTGCGCGACCGCTCGACGGCGCGCCATTCGGCAGCCGTCGCGCGCTACGCACGCGAACTGGCCGCTGCCGCGGGCTGCGACGCCGGCGTCCAGGAACTCGCACACACCGCCGGGCTGCTGCACGACATCGGAAAGTTCGCGCTGCCCGACCGGGTGCTCCACGCCGAGATCCTCTCCGACGCCGACTGGGCGCTGATCCGCCGCCACCCCCAGGAGGGAGCGACCCTCGTCGGGCGGCTGGACGGCTACGGAGCGGTCGCCGAAGCGATCCTCTATCACCACGAGCGCGTGGACGGCGACGGCTATCCCGTCGGCCTGATCGGCACCGAGATCCCGCTGGTCTCGCGGATGATCGCGATCGCCTCGACCTTCGACACCCTCACGGCCCGCGACACCTACCGCACGCCGATGAGCCCCCAGGACGCGATCGGCGAGCTGCGCCGTGTCGCGGGGCGACAGCTGGACGCGGAACTTGTGGAGACCTTCATCGCGATGATCGAGAGCGGCGACAGGGTCGAGCAGCTCTACACCGGTGAAGCGAACTTCGAGGAGGAGCTCGAGTTCGGCCGCCGGGTCAAAGAGATCGCGACGTCGGCGACCTGACGCTAGAGGAGGCGCGTCGCGCCCGACAGGCGGGCGCGACGCGCTTCAACGGTTCTTTAGCGGTCCCAGAACATCGTCATTCTCCTTTGGACAGGCCTCACGGCCCACGTGCGCGACCCTGTCTCCATCCCGAAAACAGTTCGCACCTACCTGTCAGGCGAGCCAATAGATATGCGGAATGAGTAGGTTCGTCAAGGGTTGCAGAGGAATGTTCTGCTTCAACACGACCGATCTGGACGTTTGGCTGACCACGGCTGTGCAGATTTCGCCTTTGCTCAAGTGATCCGCGCACAATGGCGATAACCGCAGCAAGATGGCCTTTTCAATCACCGAGAACCACAGCGATCACCAGCTGAACTTCACTAGCTCCGAGGCCGCCCGCTACCTGGGCGTCTCACTCGCCACCGTGCGCCGCTGGACCGATGCCGGGCACATTGCCTGCTACCGGACCCCGGGCGGCCAGCGACGCTTCTCGCGCGAACAGCTCGACGTTTTCGTCGAGTCGATGTCGCGCGGTGACGGTCGCCGCTCGGCGGCCTGACTCTCAGCTGGCGAGCCGGCCGAACTTTTGTCGCAAGCGACGGTAAAAAGAGGAGCCGTGGCGCTGCGCGAGCTTCGCGCGGTCAAGTTCGAAGCGCGCCCGCATCGAGTGCCGGCTCGGCAGCTCGCCGACCGGCCGGCCGTCGACAACTACGTCGAGCGGCTCAGCGGAATCGTTCGTGAGATAAATCGGGTCCGCCGGAGCAACGACGAGCGCGCGCGCGTTCAGGGTGTGCGGAGCGATGAACGACACCACATAACCCTCCACCCCCCACGCCATCACGGGGCCGCCGTTCGCGAGGTTGTAGCCAGTCGAACCGGCGGGCGTCGCCAGTACGAGGCCGTCGCAGCGCACGCTGCCGGCGACCTCGCCGTCTAGCGCGTAGGAGATTTCCGCAACCCGCTCGCCGACCTTGCGGTGGATCGCGATGTCGTTGAACGCCGGGTACTGCTCGCCGGCGAGCTCGAGCGTGAGCGCGGGTAGCTCGAGCAGCTCATAGTCGCCGGCGAACGCGGCCGCGAACCCCTCCGCCATGTCGGCGCGCTCGACCGTCGAGAGGAAGCCGATCGCACCGAAGTTGACCGCGAAGACGGGGATCTGTGTCCCGGCGTGCAGCTGCAGGGCGCGCAGGATCGTGCCGTCGCCGCCGAGCACGATGCAAATGTCCTCCTCGCCGCACGGCGCGAACTCGACGCCCGGCCGGGCCTTGATGTCGTGCTTGACGGCCTCGTCGTCGTCGAACACGAGTGTCACACCGGCGCGCTCCGCGGCGACGATCAGCTCGCCGATCGCCGGTAGCGTCTCGCCGTGGCTGCGGTGTGTGAGGACCTGGGCACGCATCAGTCGTGCTCCACGGTTCGAGCCAGAGCCTCGAGGTCCTGTGCGCTGCCGGTGCCGATGCCCCTCGATCCCTCGACGAGGTGCACGAAGGTCTCGCGGTTGCCCTTCGGCCCGGGCAGCCCCGATGAGTGGTAGCCGACGACCGCACAGCCCGCGCTCAGCGCAGCGGCGCCGACGGTCACCAGCGCGGCGCGGCGGTCCTCGCTCGAGCGCACGACGCCGCCTTTGCCGACCCGCTCGCGGCCGACCTCGAACTGGGGCTTGATCATCGCCAGCACATCGAATCGCATCGGCAGACATGAGAGCACGGCCGTGAGCACCTTCGCGAGCGAAATGAACGAGACGTCGATCACTGCGAGGTCCGGCTGCGCCAGCCCGGCGAGCGACGCGGGGGTCAGTTCGCGGGCGTTCAGGCGCTCGAGCACGGAGACGCGCGAGTCGCTGCGCAGCGAGTAGTCGAGCAGCCCGTAGCCGACGTCGACAGCGATCACGTGTGCGGCACCGTGCTGCAGCAGGCAGTCGGTAAAGCCGCCGGTCGACGCGCCGACGTCGATCGCGACGCGCCCGTCAACTGCGAGGCCGCTGTCCGCCAGTGCGTTGGCGAGCTTCTCGCCGCCACGGGAGACGAACCTCGGGCCGCCCTGGACGACCAGCACGTCAGCGGGGTCCACAAGCTCGCTCGGCTTCGCCGCACGCCGGCGTCCCGCGCCGACGAGCACCTCCCCCGCCATCACGGAGGCGGCGGCCCGCGAGCGGCTCGTAAAGAGGCCGCGGTCGATCAGCACGGTATCGAGCCGCTGCTTGCGCATCCCCGTACGCTAGCCGCCGTCGTGCGGCGTGAGCGCGCCGGCCGCGCGCAGCGCCTGCACGACGCGCCGAGCCGCGGTCTCGGGGTCGACGAGCTCGGTGTCGATCCGTAGCTGCGCGTCGATCTGCGTGACCGCCTGCGCAATCGTGCGCGCGCGGCGAACCAGTTCTGCCCTGCCCGTCCAGCTCTCGGGCTCGCGGGCCTCGATCCGCGCCGCGCAGGTCTGCGGCCTCGCGTCGAGGGCGACCGTCAGCAGCGGCCGGGCCGGGATCGCACTGCAGAAGGACCCGAGTTCAGCGGCGCCCTCGACGGTCACCGCGAGCAGAAAGAGCCGGCGTCCACCCCGGCGTTGCAGCTGAAGGACCGCGGCGGTCTGCTCGACGATCCTGTCGAATGCGAGCAGGGGAAAGCCCCACGCGAGCTGCTCGCTCTCGAGCGCGCCGAACGTGACCTGCTCGGCTTCGAGCCGGTCGGCGGTCCGTTCAAGCACCGTTGTCTTGCCGGCGCCGGGCGCGCCGAAGATCACCGCGGCGCCGCTCACGTCGCCGACACAGCCAGTTCGGCGAGTGATTCACGGACCGCCGCCGCGACGGTTGGACCGCCGTGGCCGGCGTCGACGACCCGCAGACCGGCGCCGGGCCAGCGCGCGGCGAGCGCGCGGGCCGTGGCGGGCGGCGAGCCGAGGTCAGCGGCGCCGTGGACCAGGCGGCCGGGCACAGCGGCCAGGCGCGCCATGCCCGAAAGCAGCGCTCCGGGGGGCAGGAACGCCGCGTTGCTCCAGTAGTGCGTCACGATTCGCGCCCAGCACAATCTGAAGCGCGGGTCCTCGAACCGCCGGTCGTGGGGCGTTTGCCCCGGCGGCGTCGCGGCGCGGTCATCCCACGCGCACCAGCGCTCGGCCGCCTCGGCGCAGACCGCGGGGTCCGGGTCGCAGAGCATGCGGGCGTAGGCCGCAGCGAGATTGCCGGCGCGCTGGGCAGCCGGGACCACGTCGCGAAAGCGGTTCCACTCTCCGGGGAAGGTCGCGGCGATCCCGCGCGTCACCCACTCGACCTCCGCGGCGCTGGTCGTGACGACGGAGAAGAGCACGAGTCCGGCGACCCGCGCCGGGTGGCGCTGCGCATAGGCCAGCGCGAGCGTCGAGCCCCACGACCCACCCACCACCGTCCAGCGATCGAGACCGCAAAGGACCCGCAACTGCTCGATGTCACCGACGAGGTCGGCGGTCGTGTTGTGCTCGAGAGCTGCCGTCGTCACGCCGGCGTTGGGCGTACTGCGTCCGCAGCCCCGCTGGTCGAACAGCAGTACGTCGTCCAGCTCGAGGTCAAAGAGCGTCGCCCACCACGGCGAGCAGCCGGCGCCGGGCCCCCCGTGAAGGGCCACCGCGGGGCGTCCGCCGGCCGTTCCCCAGCGCTCCCAGTGAAGCTCGTGTCCGCCGCCGACCGGCAGTCTTCCGGTTTCGCGGGGGCCTCTCTCAGGGCTGCTCATCACGCACATCATCGCCCGCGCGCGCCGCAGGGTCGTTGACAGCAGCGCAGCTTGCTCAATAATTGCCGCTTGGGGCAAGACCGGTAGGGAGACTGGGGAGAGCGTGCAACGAGTTCGGATGCGCGAGCGGCTGGCCGCCGCGATGCTCGGCGTGATCGGCGCCGCGCTACTGGCCGCAGCGGCGCTCGCGCCGGGGGCCACTGGCAGCGGCGGCGTCGTGCGCATCGGCGTCGCTCCGATATTGCCCGGCGGCGCCGTTCGAATCGGCCTCGTCGGCTCCAGGCGCACGGTGCACGGCTTCGTCGTCCTCGCCCCGCGCGATGCCGGCGCGCTGAAGGAGTTGATCGCCGACGGCGCGCGCCGCGGCGGTCATCGCCGCAGCGACCGGGTGCCGCGCGGCGCCTTCGCCGCGCGCTTCGGCGCCGGTGCGCAGGCGGTCGCCGCCGTCCGCAGCGCGCTACGCGCGCGTGGCCTGAAGGTCGGGCACGTCGAGTCCGACGGTCTGCTGTTGCCCTTCTCGGGCTCGGCGGGCGCCGCCCAGGCAGCGTTCTCGACGCGGCTGGCGGCCTACCGTCTGCCGCGCGGAGGCATCGCGACGGCGAGCACGGGTGCCCCCGCGCTGCCGGCATACGCCGCACGCTACGTCGCGGCGGTCGTCGGCCTGGACCGCCTCCCCCGTTCATCGGCGCGCGCGCTGCGCAGGCGTGCGCGTGGTGCGCGCCTGCCGGCGGCGAAGAGCGGCACCTTCACCCACCCCGCGGGCTCGCCGCACGCCTGCGTCGCAGCGGCCCAGGCAGCGGGGACGTTCGGCGGACTGACCGACGACCAGATCGCGAACGCCTACGGCGCTTTCGGACTCTACGCGCAGGGCGACACCGGACAGGGCGTGAACATTGGCGTCTTCGAGCAGGAACCGTTTCTGCCTGCGGACATCGAACGCTTCGACCGCTGCTACTTCGGTGCTGGCGCCGCGGCGCAGATGCGCGCGCGCCTGCACGTGATCGCGCTGGAAGGCGGGATCCCCCAGGGTCCGGGCTCCGACGGCGAGGCGCTGCTCGACGTCGAGGACGTCTCCGCGATGGCGCCCGGCGCGACGCTGGACGTCTACGAGAACCCCGAAACGCCGAACGGCGAACTCGCCCAGATCGCTGCGATGGTCCAGGCCGACCGCGACCAGATCATCACCTCGAGCTACGGCCAGCCCTGCGAAGCAGAGGAGCAGCGTGCCTCGCCGGGCCTGCAGCAGGCACTCAACCTGCTGCTCGAGCAGGCCGCAGCGCAGGGCCAGACGTTCCTCAGCGCCGCCGGCGACAGCGGCTCGGACAGCTGCGAAGAATGGAACCGCGAAACCAGCGCACAACCCGGCCAGAACCCCGTCTCGACAGGAGAATTCTCCAGTCAGCCCTACGCGCTGGCGGTCGGCGGAACGACGATCACCGATGCCGCGCAGTGTCCCGGCCCGCGAGCACGTCTGGAACGACGGGGGCAGCGGCGGCGCGGGCGGTGGCGGGATCTCCGAGGGCTTCGCGATGCCCTCCTGGCAACGCCTGGCCACGGTGCCCGGGATCGACTTCCCGGGAAGCGAAGACTACGAAAACGCCAATGAAGTCGAGCGGCGCTTCGGCTACAAGCCGGGCTTCTGTGACGCGGCGCTCCACGGGATCCCGCAGGGAACACCCTGCCGCCTGGTACCCGACGTCTCCGCCCAGGCCGACTGGGAGACCGGCGCGATCACCGTCTACAGCCGCGAGTACCGGGGCTCCGGGGAAGAACAGTCGCCAAGCGGCTGGGTGACCTCCGGCGGCACCTCGTCGGCGACGCCGATCTGGGCCGGCATGCTGGCGCTCGCCGACGCCTCGCCTGGCTGCCGCGCGAACCCCGCGACAGCCGGTGGAGTCGGCTTCGCACCGCCGCTGCTCTACGCGATTGCCTCCAACCCGACGGCCTACGCCGCCTCGTTCAATGACATCACGCACGGCAACAATGACCAGTACAACCTCGACGGCGGCGGGGTCTTCCCCGCGCGACGAGGCTTCGATCTGGCATCCGGACTGGGGTCCCCGCGGATGACCGGGCCGGGCGGAACGCCGGGACTGGCGTGGTACCTGTGCACCTACGCCGGCCAGACGAGCCGCCCCACTGTGACGTCTCTCGCCCCGTCGTCCGGGCCGACCACGGGCGGCACGCAGCTGACGATCCACGGCACCGGATTCACCGCCGAAGGCCAACCGGCCGTGGGCGGGGTCCAGATCGGGATCTGGCACGCGAGCGCCAGTGCGATCGAAGTCACGGGCCCGGAAACCCTCACCGTGCGTCTGCCCGCCGCCCGGCTGACACTCCCCGCCCACGCGCCATCAGGCCAGACAGGCGCGGGGCCCGCGCAGGTCATCGTCACCACACTGGACGGCCAGTCCAGCGCTCCGGGACCGGGTTCGACCTTCCAGTACTACGAAAGCGCGGCGGGGGGCGCGCTGCCGGCCGTGACCGGCGTGACCCCCTACGGAGGGAGCGAGGGCTCGCCCGAACCGGTCACGATCCTCGGCGCGGGCTTCGGGGCCGGCGATCGCGTCAGCTTCGGAGGCCGCGCCGGCACGAACGTGCGGATCCTTGACCCCGGGCGGATCCTCGTCACGCCGCCCGCATACACGCCGGCCACGCAGTGCAGCCCGCTGCCCGCCGCCGCGCCATACGCGGGCGAGAATGCCCTCAATGACATCTGCCAGGTGCAGGTGGTGGTGACCGGCCCCGGCGGCAGCAGCCAACCAAGCGAAATCCTGCCGCCGTTCGAGGGCGCTCCGAGCTACGAACAGGACGGCGGCCTGCGCCGGCCCGGGGGCTGCGGTTGCGAGATCTACCCCGCGCAGACCGAGTACGACTACGCGCCGGCTCCCGCCATCTCCTCGATCTCGACCTCGCAGGGCGCACAGGCGATGGCCAGCGAGATCGGCGGCTCGCTCGTCACGATCCACGGGACCGGTCTGGGGAGGTTCACTTTCGACTATGCACGCTTTGACTCGCCGCGTCTCGAAGCGCTGCTCGAAATCGAAAACATCGACGCCTCGATTGCCTACATCACGGGCACCGAAATCCGGCTCGCTGCGCCGGCGCTCGTCGAAGAAGCAGCGCAGGCGAGTGTTCGCCCCCGATCGCTCGGGATCGCACTGCGCACGCTCGCCGGCGAAACCGGAGAAGCGCCGATCACCTACGCGGGGATCCCGCGCGTGACGGGCGTCACGAATCCCGCCGACCCTCGCGAACTCGAAGGCCTGCCCGGCATCACGCAGGACGCCGGCCAGCAGCTGGTGGTTCGTGGCCAGGGAATGACCGGTCAGGTCCTGCAGGCCCGCCTGGCGGCAATCGGTGGGGGTCCGGAAGCGGCCAGCGAACAGCTCGGCGTGCGCGGCCCCGACAGCATCGAGGTGACGACGTCGCGAGAGCACCCCGCGCTCGATGACGTGCGCCTGTGCACCGTGACCGGATGTAGCACGGCTGGTCACGGCGACCGCGTCCTGGTCTACCCGCCTGGGCGCCCGCAGGTCACGAGCCTGAGCCCCGACTCAGGGCCGGCCGCCGGCGGCACGCTCGTCACGATCGGGGGGCGCAACCTCGGCTGCCCGCTTTCGATCTCGTTCGCCGACCGCCCGGCGGCGCGGTTCACCGCCGCACAGGCACTCGAAGACTGCGGCCCGGGCACCGCCCCGACGGTCTCCTCGCCGTCCGGCAGCGCACTGACCGAAGTTCCGGTGACCGTCGAAACGCTGTCCAGTTTCTTCTCCGGCACCGCGCCCTCACCGTCCAAGGCGCGCTTCGGCTACGGCCCTTAGCCGGCACCGCCCAGGCCGCCGACGCGCCTCCTAAGGTCCGGAGCGATGGCCACGGCGGACGGCAGCCTCTGGATCAGGACGCGGAGCCCGGAGTCACGCGCGTTTCAGGAACGCGTCAAGCTGGCGACACGCCTATCCGCGGCGCTGAGCGGCCACTGCATGGATGAAAGCGAGTCGATCGAGAGCGCCTTCACGGAGCTGATCGGCAAGCCCGTCGGTGAGTCCTTCACCCTGATACCGCCCTTCTATGCCGACTACGGGCTGAACATCACGGTCGGGCGGTCCGTCTTCATCGGCTACGAGTGCGCCTTCACGGGCCATGCACCGATCGACATCGCAGACGACGTGATGATCGCCCACAAGGTCAACCTGATCACCGCCGGCCATCCAGTCGAGCCTGGAAGGCGCAAGGAATTCATCACCGCGGCGCCGATCACGATCGACGCCAACGTCTGGGTCGGGGCGGCCGCGACGATCCTTCCGGGCGTAAGGATCGGAGCCGATGCCGTCGTCGCAGCCGGCGCGGTCGTGACGCGCGATGTGCCCGCGGCAACGCTCGTCGCCGGAAACCCGGCGAAAGTGATCCGCGCTCTGCAGGGCGACGCCGACGGCCCGGCCACCCAGCCAGCTCGCTGATCGCCGCCTCCCTGACGTGTGAAGGCCGAACACACGAACATGCGCAGTGTGACGTAGATCACAGAACGATTGTTCGATCAATGCAACTCTTCACTTGTTCGAGAGCCGAATCTTGCCTCTTGGATCCCTCCTCCCCGAAACGGCCCGCTCACCCCAGCGGGTCGTTTCATTTAAGGAGTCAGGCTTCGAGCGTCGCGGAGCTGCGCTCGCCGATCGCCTTCGCGACCCGTTCCGCGATCCGCTCCGGCGTGAAGCCGACCTCGGCGTGCAGCAGGCTCGGCGAGCCGTGCGTGACGAACCGGTCGGGAAGGCCGACGCGAAGAATTCGCGCCTGGACGCCCATCTCGTTGAGCGTCTCCCACACGCCTGATCCGAAGCCGCCCGCGAGGACTCCCTCCTCGACGGTTACGAGCAGGTCGTGCTCGGCAGCGAGCTGGGCCATCAGCGCGCCGTCAATCGGCTTGGCAAAGCGTGCGTCGACCACGGTCGCGGGAATCTCCAGGTCGGCGAGCAGGTCAGCCGCGCCGAGCGCCTTGGCGACCCCGGTGCCGTAGCCGACCAGCGCCACGCGGCGTCCGGCTCCGCTCGCCGCGGCTTCCCGGAGGATCTCGCCGGTTCCGATCTCGATCAGTTCGGGGCGCGCCGGGATCGTCGCGCCGGACCCCGCTCCCCGCGGATAGCGCAGCGCAACGGGACCGTCATGGTCGAGTGCGGTGTGCAGCATGTGCACCAGCTGCGCCTCGTCGCGCGGGGCCATCATCACGATGTTCGGCAGGCAACGCAGGAATGCGATGTCGAACGCGCCGTGGTGGGTCGGACCGTCATCGCCGACCAGCCCGGCGCGGTCCATCGCAAAGACGACGTCGAGCTTCTGCAGGCAGACGTCGTGGACGATCTGGTCGTAGGCGCGCTGCAGGAACGTCGAGTAGATCGCCGCTACCGGCTTGGACCCCGCGAGCGCGAGTCCCGCGGCGAAGAGGATCGCCTGCTGCTCGGCGATGCCGACATCGAAATAGCGGTCCGGGAGCTCGCGCTGGAGGATGTTCAGGCCGGTCCCGGAGTTCATCGCCGCGGTGATCCCGACGACCCGCGCGTCGCGACGGCACTCGCGCACCAGACTTTCGCCGAAGACCTGGGTGTAGGTGGGCGGCGCCGGCGTCTTGGCGACCCGCGCGCGCGGCTCGCCGTTGAGGATCGACCGCGGCTTGGCCGCGTGCCACTCCTCCATCCCCTCGAGGCCGCCCTCCTCGGCCGGGGCGAAGCCCTTCCCCTTGACCGTCGAGATGTGCACGACGACCGGCCGGTCTGCGGAGAGTGCGTCGCGCAACGCCGCGCGCAGCGCGTGGACGTCGTGCCCGTCGATCACGCCGGTGTAGGCCCAGTCGAGCTCCTCCCACCACAGGCCTGGCGCCCAGAAGGCCTTGATCGACTCCTTCAGGTGCGGGCCAAGCCGCTCGAACGCCGCCCCGATCCCGCCCGGCAGCTTTGTCAGGCCGCCCTCGATGTCGCTGCGCGCATGCCACAGTTTCGGGTTCAGGCGCACACGGTTGAAGTAGGTCGAGAGCGCACCGACGTTCGGCGCTATCGACATCCCGTTGTCGTTGAGCACGACGACGATCGGCGTGCGCAGGCCACCCGCCTGGTGAATCGCCTCGAAGGCCACGCCACCGGTCATCGCGCCGTCGCCGATCACCGCAACGACCCGGCCGTCGGGACCCTCGCCGCGGCGCAGGCCCTCCTTCAATCCGACGGCGTAGCCGATCGAGGTCGATGCGTGTCCGGCGCCCATCGTGTCGTGCTCGGACTCGGCGATCGAACAGAACGGCGCGAGGCCCTCGTACTGGCGGATCGTCGCCAGCTGGTCGCGCCGTCCGGTGAGAACCTTGTGCGGGTAGGCCTGATGGCCGACGTCCCAGAGGATCTTGTCCGTGGGGGATTCCAGCAGCGAGTGCAGCGCCACGGCGAGCTCGCAGGTCCCGAGGTTCGCCCCGAAGTGGCCGCCGATCTCGCCGACGGTGTCGATGATGTGCTCGCGGACCTCCTGGGCGAGCTCGGCGAGCTGCTCGTCCGAGAGGCCTTTCAGGTCATCGGGACCGTCGATGTTCTCGAGATAGGTCAAGAGCTTCTGGTGTAGACGTAGTCGGTGCATCGAACTCAGCGCGCCCAGCGGCGGCTGTCCCCAGCGATCGGCTGCCCTGTCGAGCAGCGTCGCACAGGCCTCGTGGGCCTCCTGCGCCAGCCGCCTCGCACCATCGAGCCCGAACTCGCTCACGTATGTCCTCTTTCCATGCCTCTCGTCACTGCCCTGCGGCTTGCCGAGCGCCTCGTCCGTGCCGGTCACGTCGAGAATGTCATCGACGATCTGGAAGAGCACGCCCAGCTCCGCGGCGTATTGACGGAGGGGTTCCTGGTCATCGCCGGTCCGTATTCCGGACAACATTAGTACTCCCAAGACGCTCGCGCCGATCAATCGGCCGGTCTTCAGCTCGTGCAATCGCCGCAGGCCGTCGGCCCCCGCGGGCGCCCCGCCGCTGACGTCGACGTACTGCCCGCCGACCATCCCCCCGACCCCGGTCGCGTCGGCGAGCTCGACCGCGGCGGCGAGCACGAGCTCAGGGGGCTGGGTGCTGCGCGTCAGCAGGTGGGCGAAGGCCTCCGCATAGAGACCGTCGCCGGCGAGAATCGCCACGTCCTCGCCGAACGCGACGTGACAGGTCGGCCGGCCGCGGCGAAGCGCGTCGTCGTCCATCGCCGGAAGATCGTCGTGGATCAGCGAGTAGGTGTGGATCAGCTCGATCGCCGCCGCAAGCGGCAGCACGCTCTCAGGCTCCGTGCCGAGCGCCTCTGCGGTCGCGAGCGCCAGCACCGGCCGCACCCGCTTGCCGCCCGCGAGCAGCGAATAGCGCATCGCCTCCTCAAGGCCCGCGGTCGCACCTTCACGCGAAAAGCGCAGCTGCTCGAGATAGGCATCGACGAGCGCGCGCAGGCGCTCCGGGTAGCCGCCGTCGGCCATCGCCGCTAGAGCAGGGTTTCCTGGCCCGGCGGCGGCGCCGTGTCCTCGCGCGTGAGCCGTTCGAGCTCGGCCGCCGATCGCGTCGCGACGGCTGCGCACTCCTCGACGAGCGTGGCGGCGGCGTCGACCGACAGCTCGCCGCTGCGCAGCTGCTCTGCGGCCTGGACCAGGCGGGAGATCATCTCGTCGAGCTCGTCGTTCATGCGGCGCTCGCATTCTCGCGCACGTCGCGCAAGATCGCCGCCAGCACGCCGTTCAGGAAACCCGGCGCACGGTCCGAGCAGAAGGTCTTCGCGGTTTCCACCGCCTCCTCGATCGCGCCCTCCGGCGGGATCGGGGCGTGCGCCGGAACGCTCTCGCCGTAGAGCATCTCGAGCAGCGCTACGCGCATGATCGCCCGCTCGAGCGGCTGGATTCGCTCCACGTCCCAGCCATGGGCGTGGCTGTCGATCAAAGCGTCGAGCTCTCCTGGCGCGCGACCGTGGCGCGCGCGAGCTCCTTGGTGAACGGCAGATCGTCGCGCTCGAACTGTTCGTCCAGCGACCGCCCCGTGACGTCATGGCGGTAGACGGCGAAGACGGCTGCGCGGCGCTGGTCCGAACGGCGCATCTAGGCGCGGGCCATATATGCGCCGCTGCGCGTATCGACCTTGATTCGCGTGCCGGGCTCGACAAACAGCGGAACCATGATCGCCGCGCCGGTCTCGAGCGTCGCGGGCTTCGTGCCCCCGCCCGAGGCGGTGTCGCCGCGCAGGCCCGGCTCGGTCTCGGTCACCTCAAGCTCAACCGACGCCGGCAGCTGCAGCTCGGCGGGCTCGCCGTCGATGAACAGCACGTCGACCTCGTTCGAGGGCTTGATCCAGCGCAGCTCGTCGGCGACGGACTCCTCGGGAACCGCAAGCTGTTCGAAGGATTCGGTGTCCATCAGGTGCGCATCGGTGCCATCGGCGTAGAGAAACTGCATCCGCCGCGCTTCCGTTCGCACCTCGCGAAACTTCTCGCCGGCCCGGAAGGTTCGATCGATCACGTTGCCGTCCGAAGCGCGGCGCAGTTTGGTGCGCACGAACGCCCCGCCCTTGCCGGGCTTGACGTGCTGGAACTCGACGATCTTGAAGATCACACCGTCGACCTCGATGTGATTGCCGTTTTTGAATTGATTGGTGCTGATCGTCATCTCGAAAGGTTTTTGCTCCGATGGCGAATGATTGGACCATCAGCGTATCCGTCACGGCGCGCCCGGTCCGTCCGGGACTCGGGCCAAGGACCGGCCCGGACGGCATTTCGTCGGCCCGGCTGTGCGCGGATGCGGACAAACCCGGATGCCGTCGCCGCCGCGCGCATCTAGCGTCAGTCACGCATGCATGCAACGAGCTCCAAGACCCGGAGCCTCCTGCGCGCGCCGTCCGGCGCGCTGATTCTGCTTGTCGCGTTCTCGCTCAGCGGTGCCGCGTTCGCGGCACCGACCGCCGCCGCGGCGCGGCAGGGCGCCTACCAGAGCGCCTACGCCCTGGGCCTGCAGGCCTACATCTACGGTCTGCCGCTGCTCGAGACGCACAAGACGTTCGTCACGCAGACGAGCGTCACCGTCTCCAACGGTGACGGCTACGGGCCGGTCAACACGTTCAACAACGTCCGCAACCTCACGAACCCCGACAGCAAGACGGTCGTTGCGCCGGGTTCGAACGGGCTCTCCTCGATCGCCTGGCTCGACCTCACTCACGGGCCCGAGGTCCTGCACGTGCCACGCGTGCACGGCCATTCGTTCGTGCTCGCGCTGCTGGATCCCTACACGACAAACCTGCGCAACCTCGGCACCGCGAATTCGACCCGCCCGGGCTACTACGCGATCCTTGGACCCGGCCAGCACGGCATGCCGCTGCCGCCGGGAACGGGTCGGATCGACGTGGACTACTCGCGGATCTGGATCATCGGCTCGACACAGCTCAAGGGCAGGCGCGACCTGGCCAACGTCCACCGCATCCAGGACGGCTACACCCTCACCTCGCTCGCCGCCTTCGTTGGCTGCGTGCAGCCCCCCGGCCCGCCCGCGCGCCGCAAGACGAAGGTGCGCAGCTACTCGCTGCCGCAGGGCCTGCGCTTCTTCGACGTCCTGGGCCGCCAGCTCGCGCTCTTCCCGCCCCCCGCGCGTGACCGCGGGCTGCTGAGCCGGCTCGCGCAGGTCGGCATCGGACCCGGCAAACACCCGTCGCACGAGGAGCGCCTGGGACGCGAAACACGCCGCGGCCTCGCGGCCGCCGTCGCGGACGGCCCGGCCACGCTCGCGGCTGACGCCGCGCGGCTGTTCCGCGAAAGCGGGGAACGTCACAACGGCTACTTCGTCGGCGGCTTTGGACGGTACGGCACCAACTACAAGCTGCGCGCGGTCATCTCACAGATCGGGCTCGGCGCGTTCACCTCCGAACAGACGATCTATGCGCTGAGCCTGACCGACGCCGCCTTCGCGCCGCTCGCAGGATCGACTCCCTATGTCCTGCGGATGCCGTCGCTTCCACCGGTCAACGGCGGCTGGTCGCTGACGGTCTACAGCCTCCAGGGTTTTCTCGTCCACAACCCGATCGGCCGCTACGAGCTCAGCAGCGGCTCGCGGCTGGCGCGCGGAGCCCACGGCTCCGTCGAGATCTACCTGCAGTCAACGCGTCCGGCTT
The DNA here is from genome assembly GCA_963699425.1 of uncultured Solirubrobacteraceae bacterium. Lineage (GTDB taxonomy): Bacteria > Actinomycetota > Thermoleophilia > Solirubrobacterales > Solirubrobacteraceae > Palsa-744. The sequence continues at coordinate 541,666 of CAVOTS010000003.1, forward strand.
CGGCGGCGGCCGAACGCAACTGGCTGCCCACCCCGGCGAATGAAGGCTTCGAGGTGATCTGGCGCCTGCTCGCGCCAAAGCCTGCGCAGATCGGCGGCATCATCGACGGCCGCGGCTGGCAGCCGCCGAAGATCGTGCCCGCCGGCTGAACGCAGCGCCGCCCTCAGGCGATCACCTGCAGGTCCTTCGTCAATCCGGTGAGGATCTCGTTGGCGTCCTCACCGACCACGACGAGGTCCTCGATTCGCACCCCACCGCGGCCCGGGAGGTAGATCCCCGGCTCGTCGGTCACGACGTTACCGGCGGCCAGCGGCTCCTCGCTCCCGCGCCGTGACAGGGTCGGACCCTCGTGGACCTCAAGCCCGACCCCGTGGCCGAGGCCGTGGCCGAAGCGGTCCCCGTAGCCGGCCTGCTCGATGACCGCCCTCGCCGCCGCGTCGACTTCCCGCCCCGTCGTCCCGGTGGCAATCGCGGCCAGACCTGTCTCCTGTGCGCGCAGCGTGACGTCGTAGATCTCGCGCGCCCAGTCCGGGAGCGACTCGCCCGTTGCGAACGTCCGCGTGCAGTCCGAGCAGTAGCCGTCCAGCTCCGCCCCCCAGTCGATCGTGACCAGCACGTCGGGCTCGATGCGCTCACCGGTCGGCTGCGCATGGGGCAGCGCACCGCGCGGCCCGGAAGCGACGATCGGCGGAAAGCTGAGTGCCTGTGCGCCGAGCCGGCGCATCGCCAGCTCGAGCTCGAAGGCGACCTCAAGCTCGCTGCGGCCGGCCAGCCCCCCCGCGACGACCTCAGCCAGCGCCTCGTCGGCCAGTCGCGCCGCCGCCCGCAGCGCATCGACCTCCCCCGCTTCCTTTACCTCGCGCAGCTTCGCGACCTCGTTCTCGCCGCCCGCCAGCTCCCACGCGTCGCCGAGCGATTCGCGCAGCTTGCGTGCGGCGCGCAGCGTCAGCGACGTCTCGTCGACGCCCAGGCGCCCCGCCGCGCCGAGCGTCTCGGCGAGCGCCCGCGGCAGGTCATCGACAACGGCGATCTCCCACGGCGCCCCGACCTGCGCCGCGGACTGCTCCTGGTAGCGGAAGTCGGTCAGGAAAAGACCCGAGCCGTCGGCACGCAGCAGAGCGCCGCCGGCGGTGCCCGTGAAGCCCGTCAGATAACGCACGTCGACGAGCGTCGTCACGAGCAGCGCGTCGAGCCCGCGTGCAAGCAGGCGGTCGAGCAGCCGCTCGGCGCGCGCCGCAGGGACGCTCACGACGCGTCCGTCTCGTTGTGCTCGCGCAGCTTCACGAGCGCGTCAGCGTAGCCCGCCGGACCCTTTCCGGCAACGGTCGCGATGCACAGGCCGCCGATCACGGACTGGCGGCGCCACGGCTCGCGCGCGCCGACGTCCGAGAGGTGCACCTCGACGGCGGGGACGGCCGCGGCCTCGAGCGCGTCGTGGATCGCCCACGCATAGTGGGTCCAGGCGCCGGGGTTCAGGACCAGGCCGTCGACGGTGCCGCGGGCGCGCTGGATCTGCTCGATGTACTCGCCTTCGATGTTCGTCTGGCTGATCGCGACGTCGATCCCCAGCCCCGCGGCCGCGTCGCGGACCTGCGCATCGAGCTCGGGCAGCGTGAGCGTGCCGTAGTGCGCTGGGTCACGCAGCCCGAGCATGTTGAGGTTCACCCCGTTCAGCACGGCGACCCTCATCCCATGAGCTCCTGGACGGCGGCGCGGACTGCCTGGTCGGCGACACGCGCACCCTCGTGCACGTCGCCCGGGCCGCCGACAAGGACGAACGGTACGCCGTCGCCGTCGCGCTTCTTGTCCAGCGCGACGGCGCGCAGCACAGCGTCCACGGTGCAGCCTTCGAGCCGGGTCGGCAGTCCGCGCTCGGCAAGCAGTGCACCAACCTCGCTGCGCAGCTGCGCGCGTTCGGAGAGTCGCAGCGCCGCGAGCATCCCGAGCGCCACCGCCTCACCGTGGCGGTAACGCCGGTATCCGGTGGCGGCCTCGATCGCGTGCCCGACCGTGTGGCCGAGGTTCAGGACCTGACGGCGGCCGGCGTCGCGTTCGTCCTGCGCGACGACCGCCAGCTTCGTGCGCACGCAGCCGAGGATCACATCCTCGGTGAGCTCGCCGGCGCGCACCGCCTCCCAAAGCCAGCCGCCGGCGATCAGCGCCGTCTTGACGACCTCGGCCCAGCCGGACGACCTCTCGGCGGCCGGCAGGGTCGCGAGCAGGTCCGGGTCGACGAGCACCGCCTGCGGTTGGTGGTAGGCACCGACGTAGTTCTTGGCGCGCTCGAGGTCGACGCCGGTCTTTCCTCCGTAGGCCGAATCGACTTGCGCGACAAGGCTCGTCGGCACTTGGACGACTGGGATTCCCCGCTGGTAGCAGGCGGCACAGAAGCCCGCGAGGTCGCCGACGACGCCGCCGCCGAGCGCGACGATCCGGCCCTCGCGCGAGACAGCCGCCTCCACCATCGCGCCCCACACGGCTTCCGCCTCGCGGAGCGTCTTGGATCGCTCGCCAGGCGTGATTGTGATCCGCGGCGCGCCGCGCAGCAGGCCGCCGCCCTGAGCACGCAGGACGTTCTCGTCGCTGACGAGAAACGCGCCGTGGCAGTCGACGAGCGCCTCCAGCCGGTTCAGTGAGCCGGCCCCGATGAACACCGGGTAGTCGCCGCGCAAGGAGAACAGGAGCTGTGCCTCGTCGCCACCGCGGCGAGCCAGGGCCGCCGCGAGCGGCCCATAGCGCCCGCGACTCGGCGCAACAGCGATCGCGTCGGCGAGCGTCACATATCCGTGTTCGCGCTCGCGGTAGAGGGCAAAGAAGGCGTCGCGGTCACTGGCCAGCGGCCGCTTGCCCGAACGGGACGCGCGCGACCAGCAGACATCGACGGGGGTGTCGATGAACACCAGCGTGTGGCCGGCGACGGCGGCCCGCACGCCGTCGGTAGTGATCGCCCCGCCGCCGAGGGCCAGAACATCGTTCTCGCGGGCCGCCGCGAGCTGGCCGAGGACCAGGCGTTCCTCGCGGTCGCGGAAGGCCGCCTCTCCCTCACGCTCGAAGTACGCCGCGATCGGCTCGCCGAGCTCGGCCTCGAGCGCATTGTCGCTGTCGAGCGCCGCGCCCCCAAGCGCGGCGGCAAGCTCGGTGGCCGCCGAGGACTTGCCGGCGCCCATGAAGCCCGTCAGGACGTATGCCATCCGATCCGCTTGCGGTAGGCGTTCACGGAGTCACGCACATCGTCGATGTGGTCGCCGCCGAACTTCCTGCGGTAGGCGTCGGCGAGCACCAGCGCGACCATCGCCTCACCGACGACGCCCGCGGCCGGCACTGTGCACGAGTCGGTGCGCTCGCGCAGCGCCTGGGCCGGCTCGTGCGTTTCGGTGTCGACCGAACGCAGCGGCTTGGTGAGCGTCGGCAGCGGCTTCATCGCGCCGCGGACGAGTACCGGGTCGCCGGTCGTCATCCCGCCCTCGAGCCCCCCTGAGCGGTTCGTCTCCCGGTAGTAGCCGCTCTGCTCGGAGTAGAAGATCTCATCGTGGGCCGCTGATCCGGGAACGCCGGCGACATCGAATGCATCACCGATCGCTGCGCCCTTGACCGCCTGGATTGAGCAGATCGCCATCGCCAGGCGACCGTCGAGCCGCTCCTGCCATGAGATGTGCGAGCCGAGGCCGACGTCGACCCCGAACGCGATTACCTCGAAGACGCCGCCGAGCGACTCGTTGGCCTTGCGCAGCCGGTTGATCTCCTGGACCATCGCGGCGGACGCGTCGCGGTCCAGGCAACGGACCGGCGAATCGTCGACGCCGTCAAAATCGGCGAGCGTCAGCGCCCGCTCGTGCGCCGGGGCCTGCACCGAGGCGATCTGAATAACGTGCGAGCGGATCGTGACGCCGAGCGCGAGCAGGAACGCCTTGCAGACCGCGCCCCCTGCAACGCGCGCCGCGGTCTCGCGTGCAGAGGCGCGCTCGAGAATGTCGCGCACGTCGCTGAGCCCGTACTTGCGGATTCCAACGAGGTCGGCGTGCCCGGGCCGCGGCAGGTGGACCTCCGCGACCTGCTCGTCGACGGGCCACGGGTTCATCCGCTCTTCCCAGTTCGCGTAGTCGCGGTTGTCGACCTGAAGCGCGATCGGCCCACCGAGCGTCCGCCCGTGACGCACGCCCGCGGTTACGCGTGCGCTGTCGGACTCGATCTTCATCCGCCCGCCGCGGCCATGGCCGAGTTGCCGGCGCGCCATGTCGCGATCGATCGCCTCGCGGGCGAGTTCCAGCCCCGCCGGCAGGCCCTGCACGATGCACGTCAGGCCGGGGCCGTGCGACTCCCCGGCCGTAATCAGATCGACTCCCACGCGGGGAAGGTTATTTGCTGATGCGCAAAGCCCCGGCGCGGCGCGAGCGGCGGGCGCTGTTTAGGCGCGCCCCGCTACCGGTCACGGTTTTGAATTCGGAGATCCGCACGACGAATTTGACGGTTGTTTCTTCCCCGGGCCGGCGCCATTCGAAGTGGACGACGACGTCCTTTTTGACGCGGATCTGCAGGCAGCGCGCGACACTCGGTTCGCAGTAGCCACCGATCACCATGTGGACTTCCTTGCCGAGCTTGAAGGTGATCGTTTTGCCTGGGACGTTGATCTTCACGATTTCGAGAAGCATCGGCGCATTCGCCGGTTTTGTCGCGCGCAGGATCTTGTGGTTGACGAGTGTGAGCGGCACTATCTGGCCTTCGGCTGTCGCGGCGCCGAATTCCATCACCGCCACCGAAGCGGTGACTTTCGTCGGGACCGGCGTGGATTCTTTGGTGTTCGTCGGGCCGCTGGAGGATTTGGTGCTCGAGCCGCCACCTGTCGAGCCGGGCGCCGGGACGTTCTTCGAGGCGCCGCCCTTGGATTCTGATTTGCCGCTTCCCTGTTCGGTCTTCGTTTCGATGTAGATCGCTTCGAACGGGTCTCGTGCGGGCCGCGAGCGCTTGGCGCGGACGGCGTGACGCTTGCGCTCCTTGGCCGCGTGGTCGGCGACCTGCCGCGTGGGCGCTGCGGGCAGCGTCGCGGCAACCGGAGCAGGTTTCGGCGTCATGGGCGTCGTCGATGAGCCCATTGCAACCCAGGCGACGGCGACGACGAGCACCGCGGCGGCGACGAGCAGCATGACCATCGTGCTTCGGTCACGCGTGTCTGCCTTTAGCTGGTCGAGAATGTCCTTGAGCTGGTTCACGGCTTACCTCCTGCGACAAGAGCTGGACTGGCCCCCGAGGTACCCGCAGCACCCGAGGTCGCCGGCGCGGACTTGGAACCGGAGGTACCCGAGCCTGGAGCGGTCGACGGCGCAGTGAAGGCGGTAGCGGTCACGGTGCCCTGCAGCAACGGGTTCTTGGCCTCCTTCTTGCCGCTTTCCTGCAGCGCCTGAAGCGTCAACGTGTTGAAGACAACGAGGCGGCCGCCGACGACCATCTCCCCGGTGTGCCCTGGGACGACGAACCGCGCGAACTGGTTGAAGAGCCGTTCGAGGTCGAAGAAGTTCCCCGTGAAGGTGAATTTGAAAGGTACCGGCGTCATGCCTTCGACGGTCGACGCCGCGGCCGTCGCGCTCGTCGGCGCAGCCTCCCCGGCTGTTGCGTTCGAGGCAATTTCGATGAACTGCACGCTGTGCCCGCCCGTCGCCGTAGAGACTTCGTTGATGATCTGCGGCACCGCCTTCTGCACCGGGACGGCGGGAACCAGGGCCACGGCGGATCGGCGGACGCTCACAAGCTTGGCGCTCAGCGCGTGGTCGGCCGCCGCACTCTGCTGAGCCTTCAACAGCGACGCTCGGGCTGATTCGACCTGTGTCTGGGCTTCCTGAGCCTTGCTGCGCTCGGGGGAGACGACCTCGATCCACACGCCGGCGACGATCGCCAGCATGGCCATGACAAGAACAACAAGCCGGTCTCGCGTAGTCATCGTGCGCCCCCCTTCTTCGACTTGGCGTGATCAGCGGCGTGCTTGGCCGCCGCCTTGACCTCCGCGGCCGTCACAACCTTCGTGATCGGCTCGCCGGCCCAGGGCTTCGGCGCGCCGACGGCAACCGAGACGTCAAACACGGTCGGGTTCTTCGGACATCCCCCGGTCGCAGTGGTCGTGGTGTTAGGCAGCGGCCGCACCGATGAGACGAGAGCGACTTCCGAGACGTCGTCGACCGCGCGAAGGCGGCGCATCAGAGCGGCGACGTCGTTCTGAGAGGAGGCGCAGCCTTTCAGCACCATCGCGGCGCCCTGCGGCTGAGCCATTGAAGCTGGGGTCGAGAGGGCCGACGCCGCGCCCGCGGTCGTCGAGCCGGTACCGAGGGTCATAGTCAGCTGCTGGAACATCACGCCGGTGGGGACGGTGACCGCGAGCTGATGGAAGAGCGGACCCCAGTCATAGCGAGACGTCACAACCTTCGCCACACCGCCGACGTACTTTTCGAATGCCGGCACCTCGGCCGCCGTCGCGACGTCTTTGGCCGACGCGCGTTCGACGTTCGCGGTTTCCGTGCGGACCACAATCGCTTCGCTTTCGGCCTGCTGCGCCGTATTACGCGCCTGGCCGTAGAGCAATGCCATCCCGGCGAGCAGCACCAAGACGAGCGCGACCGCATGCGCAGGCCGCGGCTTGAAGGATCCGAGGCCGGTGCGGCCGCGGGCATCCTGCGGAAGAAGGTTGACAGCCCTCATCGCGGGGCCTCCGCGACCGCCAGGCCCGCGGCGATCGCCATGTGGCCAGCGTCGCCGGGCGCGCCTCCCGCGCCCGCGGCCACGTCAACGGCGCGCACCTCGACTGGCATTGCCGTGGCTTCGCTGAGCTGCTCCGCGAACCCGGGGATCGAAGCCGCGCCGCCGCTCAGGACGATGTGCTTGACCTCCAGGCCTTCCTGCTGGGAGCGGTGGAAGTCCAGCGCAGTGCGGACCTCGACGGCCACCTCGCGCATCCCGTCGCCGACGACGATCTGGGCGTCGACGGTGCCCGCGTCGGGCTCTAGCGTCAGGTCGCAGACGTCGACAGCCTTGCGCGCCGCCTCGAGCTCGATCTCGGCGCGCGCCGCGAGCTCGGCGGCCATCGACTCGAGGCCGACGGTCGCGGTGCGTGTGAACAGGCAGGTCGTGCCGTCGGCGATCGCGATATTCGTCAGGCCGTCGACGTTCGCGTAGAGGAAGCAGTCGCCCGAATCGCCGGCCTCGCCGTCCTCCTTTACCTCCGGCGGCGTGTGCAGCGCACGGATCAGAGCGAAGGCCGAAAGGTCGATGCCCGAGGTCGAGATCCCGGCGCGCCGCAGCGCGTCGAGCAGCTTCGTCACCGGCTCGCGGTGGGCTGCTACGAAGACAACACGCTGACGCATGCCCGCGGGGGTCTCCACTTCGCCTACCGGATGGAAATCTGTGACGGCCACGCTAAGCGGCATCGGCATCTCTTTCTCGGCGGTAAAGCGCACCGCTGCGGCGAGCTCCTTCTTGTCGCTGATTGGCGGCAGGCTCAGAACCCGCATCACGCTGCGCTGGCCGGCCATCCCGACCCGCACCCGCTTGGGCAGGCCGCTCGCTTCGAACATCTCCTTGAGGGCCGCGCCGAGCGCCTCCGGGTCGGCGACATCGCCCTCGCGCACGACGCCGGCGGGAAGCTCAGCGACGACGGACTGCTCGACGCACATCGTTTCGCCCTGGCGCGAGACACGCACGGCGACGGCCCGCCCCGGCTCGATGTCCAGGCCGACGAGCGTCCCGCCACCGGAGCGCTTGAACGGCACCTGAAGGCTTGGCATCGACGGCTTGTGCAGCTTGACGTCGCGCAGCGAGCCGAGCTCGATGCGGTGCGAGGCCTTCTGGGCTCCGTTGGACGCCGGCTTCTGCTCCTGGAGCGCGGTCACCGAAGGCGCCGCGACTTCCGGAGTCGCGGGCTCGGCGGCGTCAGTGCCCCCAAGCTTCGGCCGCCGTAGCTTGGGCATCTTCAGTTCGGTCGATGCGAGTGACTTGAGATCCATCTTGTCCCTTTCAGGCGCCGACCGCGCCGAGGTAGAGGGTGACCAGCGCCGGACCGGCGAAGATCGCGACCAGCCCGCCCAGGGCCAAGAAGGGCCCGAACGGAATCGCCGTCTTACGGCTCGCGCCGCGCGCCAAGAGCACGGCCCCGACGAGCACGCCGGCGAGCAGCGCTACGAACATCGCTGGCGCGACGGCCGTGCCGAGGCACAAACCCATCACGCCGGCAAGCTTGACGTCGCCCATGCCCATGCCCTTCGGGTACGCGAGCGCCGCGATCAGCAGCAGGCCGCCCGCGATTACGCCGGCGATCAGGCGCGTCGGCTCGCCTGCCGGATCGAGGATCGTGCCGACGAGGACCGCGGCGATTGCACCGAAACCCGTGATCGGGTTGGGGATCACCCGGTACTCGAGGTCGATCGCGGCAGCGGGCACGAGTACGAAGATCAGGACCACCGCGAGTGCAGCGTCAACCGTGCTCGACGTGGCGAGGACGGCTGCGACGCAGAGCGCCCCGGTGGCCGCCTCAATCAGCGGATAGCGCGGTGAGATCGCGGTCTTGCAGTTGCGGCAGTGGCCGCGCAAGAGCAGCCACGAGAGGATCGGAATGTTGTCGCGCGCCTTGATCGGCTCGTTGCAGGTCGGGCAGTGCGACGGCGGGGCGACGATCGACTCGCCGCGCGGTAGCCGATAGGCCACCACGTTGAGGAAGGACCCGAAGGCCGTTCCGAATGCGCCAATGAACGCTGCGAATACCACGACGTCTATATCGGCAGGAGTTGACGAGAGATTGAGAGCTGATTCCGGCGATGGACAGTTTTGTGCGTGCTTGCCATCGTCGGCCCCTACCAGGTCCCCTGAACGCAGCCGCCGGCTTCCGTTCCGCTCGCTTCTTTCGGCGTGCACGAGCGTTCAACCGCCCCGGACGCGCGGTGCGTGATCGTGAACGTATGCCCGGTGATCGATTTCGAGGTCACGATGTAGCCGAGGTTCGCTTCGATCGGTTCCGCAGCGCTGAGGTAGGCCGCGTTGTTCGCCGCGGCCGTCTGAATCGACGGCTCGTAGGACTTGAGGATTTCGACCGACAGGCCGGCGTAGGTTCCGCCGTGATCGATCTGGTAGGTCTCGGCGGTCGTCTGCGCGGTGCGCACAAGCTCCTTCGCCGAAGCGTCGGTCGCCTTGCCCTTCTGGCTGAGGAACGCCGGGATCGCGATCGCCGCGAGGATCCCGATGATCAGGATCACGACGAGCAGCTCGATCAGCGTGAAGCCCGACTGGGCGCCCAGCTGCCGGCTTGCGGCTTGCCGATCTGCCTTCATGCGTTTCTCAACGGAGCGGTCGACATCTGCCTAGAGGGGGTTAGCCGCTTCGCGGACCGAATGGCCAGCGCTACCAGGTGCTTTTCTGGCAGCCGCCGCCTTCGGAGCCGGTCTTTTCTTTCGGCGTGCACGACCGTTCGACGACGCCCGACGCCTTTTTCGTAATCGTGAACGTGTGCCCTGAGGTCGAAGTCGCCGTGACTTCGTAGCCGGCTCCCGTTTCGATTTCTTTTGCGCCCGAGAGGTACGCGTTGTTGTTCCCGGCCGCCGTCTGGATCGAGGGCTCGTATTTGTTGAGGTTCGCCACCGTGACTTCTTTGTAGCTTCCGTTGTTGTCGGTCGCGATCGTCTCCGCCGTTGTCTCAGCAGTACGAGCAAGCTCCTTCGCCGAGGCGTCAGTCGCCTTGCTCTTCTGGCTCAGAAAGGACGGGATAGCGATCGCCGCGAGGATCCCGATGATCAGGATGACTACCAGGAGCTCGATCAAGGTGAAGCCCTCTTCATCGCCTGTACGGCGCCGTGCCGGGCGAGTCGGCGAAGTCTTGCCGGCGCCGGACGGGCGGTGCGGCACGTGTGTGGAGATCTTTTCGTGTCGGCTCATGCCGTGGAAATCGGCAGGTTTGGGGCAGACCTTTAGAAGCGTGCGCAATTCTGCACAGAACGCACGAAGGCGGCCCGCAGGCCGCCTTCGCTGGTCAGATTTGACCGGTCGTTACCAGGTGCTGTTCTGGCAACCGCCACCTTCCGAACCGACCTTTTCTTTAGGAGTGCAGGTGCGTTCAACCACGCCCGTCCCCTTTTTGACGATCGTGAAGGTGTGACCCGACGTCGAAGTCGCCGTGACTTCGTAGCCGGCTCCCGTTTCGATTTCTTTTGCGCCCGAGAGGTACGCGTTGTTGTTCCCGGCCGCCGTCTGGATCGAGGGCTCGTATTTGTTGAGGTTCGCCACCGTGACTTCTTTGTAGCTTCCGTTGTTGTCGGTCGCGATCGTCTCCGCCGTTGTCTCAGCAGTACGAGCAAGCTCCTTCGCCGAGGCGTCAGTTGCCTTGCTCTTCTGGCTCAGAAAGGACGGGATAGCGATCGCGGCAAGGATGCCGATGATCAGGATGACTACCAGGAGCTCGATGAGAGTAAAGCCCTCATCCCCCTTCGAGCGCTGGCGCAGGCGATACAGCATTTTGACCTCCGTGTGGTTCATTTCCAATGAGCGCCAGCGCTCGGGGGTCCCCGCCGGCCTTTCGGACTTTTGGCCGCTCTAGCGGCATTTGCCCACCGACGTGAATCCTCGCGCTGACTGATTCACCTCATGCATCGGCTGGCCTTTCGGTCAGCTTTAGCTTGGAAATAGGTCAGCTGGACATTCAGGCCGTTTCGGCCTGATCGTCCGCCCCCGCCGAGGCCGCCCAGTGGGCCTGCGCATCGACACCGGGGCGGCGAACTCCACTGCCCGCGCACCATGGACAATCGACTTCGCCCCGCTCGCCGCCGAGCATCGAGATCACGTGACCGGTGCCGTGACAGGCCATACACTCACGCGACGCATGGCCACCATCCACGGGATCGATTGTCTGCTCGTCGTGCTCGGACACGGAGGCCTGAGACTAGCGCGCGCTGCGAGGACGGCAGCCGCGTGAGCGCTGCCAGGCCGCTGAGCCTCGACGAGTTCGCCGAAGCGGCGCACAGCGCCGGGCGTTTCGCTCTGGACACCGAGTTCATGGGCGAGGGCCGCTACCGCACGCTACTTTGCCTGATCCAGCTCGCCGTGCCGGTCTGGAGCACCGAGGACGACCCGATCCTGCTGCTCGACCCGTTGGCCGCCGACTTCGACGGCGCTGCGCTGGCCGCGCTGCTCGCCGATCCCGCGGTCGAGGTCGTCGTGCACGCCGGACGCCAGGACGTCGCGCTGCTGCGCCGCGCCCTCGAGACCGACGTGACCCGGCTCTTCGACACCCAGGTCGCCGCGGGTTTTGCCGGCCTGGGGTCACAGAGCTCCTACGACTCCCTCCTGCGCGAGGTCCTCGGCGTGCGACTGCGCAAGTCGGCGAGTTTCACGCGCTGGGACGCGCGCCCCCTGACCGACGAGCAGCTCGACTACGCGCGCGACGACGTCGTGCACCTGCTCGATCTCGCCGAGCGGATCAGCGAGCGCCTCGAGTCACTCGGCCGCCTCTCCTGGGCGCTGGAGGAGTGTGATCCGCTGACGCGCGCCAGCGACGAGCGCGACCCCGACAACATCCTGCGCCGGCTGCCACGCAGCGCCGCGCTCTCGCCCCGCTCGCGCAGCGTCGCGCGCGAGCTCGTCCTCTGGCGCGAGGCTAATGCGGCCCGCCACGACCGCCCTGTGCAGAACATTCTCGGCGACCCGACACTCGTGGAGATCGCGCGCCGGGTGCCGCGTTCGGGAGAGCAGCTCGAACGGATTCGCGGGGTAGGGACGATCCGCGGCAACCGTGGCCGGGAACTGATGGCCGCCGTGCAGCGGGGTCTTGAGAACGAGCCGCCGCCCACGCCCGAGCGCCACGGCGGCCCCTTTGGCAAGCCGGAGGATGCTCCGCTCGTCGCCCTCGCCGAGTCACTGCTGCGGGCCCGCGCGCTACAGGCCAAGATCGCCTACGAGCTGCTCGCGACCCGCGCCGACCTGCAGGCGATCGTGGCCGCGCTACGGGAGGGAAGCGAGCCGGTCGACGCGCGGCCGCTTAATGGCTGGCGCCGTGAACTCGTCGGCGAGGAGCTGCTGCGGCTGCTCTCGGGCCAGGTCGCCCTGGCCGTCGCGGACGGCGGCAGCGGCGCCGCCATCCAGATCCACCCACTCGAGTAGCGCCTATGCGCTATTCGACGTGGTTGTAGAGTTCGAACAGCGGCATGTACATCGCGATCACGATGAAGCCGACGATCGCGCCGATCATGATGATCATGATCGGCTCCAGGATCGAGGTCAGGGCTTTGATCGACGCTTCCACCTGCTCCTCGTAGAACTCCGCGATGCGGTCGAGCATCGCATCCAGGGCGCCGGTTTCCTCACCTACGCCGACCATCCGGACGACCATCGGCGGGAACACGGGAATATCTTCAAGAGGCTTGGTGAGCGTCCCACCCTGCTTGACCGACTCGATGACCTTCTCCATCGCCTGTTCAATCACCGTGTTGCCGGCCGTCCGGCCGGTGATATCGAGCGCGTAGAGCAGCGGGACGCCGGCACCGACAAGCGAGGCGAGCGTCCGTGACCAGCGGGCAATCGCGATCTGCTGCACGACGCCGCCAAGCTTCATCGGAAGCTTGAGCATCACTTTGTCGCGCACTTCGCGTCCACGCTGGGTCCGCTTGATGCGGATGTACGAGAGCGGGATGCCGATCACGAGCAGCAGGATCACCCACCAGTCCTTCTGGACGAAGTGGGACATCGACACACAGATCCGTGTCATGAAGGGCAATTCGCCGCCGAACTGCTTGAAGACGTTCTGGAAGACCGGGACCAGGAAGCGCAGGAGCGCAAACATCACGAGGAACGCGAACGACACCACCATGACCGGGTAGACCATCGCCGATTTGATCTGGCGCCGCAGCGCCGCGTCCTTCTGCAGCTGGTCGGCGACGCGGCGTAGCGAGGACTCCAGGACGCCGCCGGCCTCGCCGGCCTCGGTCATCGCGACGAACAGCGGGTTGAAGACCTTCGGGTGGCGCGAGAGCGCTACCGAGAGGGGCTGTCCCGCCTCGACGTCGCGGCGCACGTCGCCGAGGGTCTCTTTGAGCATCTTGCCCTGCGCCTGTTCCTCAAGCACGTACAAGGAACGCAGGATGCTCATGCCCGAAGTGATCATCGTCGAGAGCTGACGCGAGAACTGCGCCAGTTCGTCCGCCGAGACACGCTGCAGGAACTTGAGTTCGATCTCCCGCGAGGCGTGCTTCGCCGCGATGTCGATGACGATCAGCCCGCGACCGGTGAGCTGTTCGGCGACGGCCGTCTTAGAGTCGGCCTCGACCTCGCCGGCGGCTTTGGTGCCCGTCGCGGTTACTGCCGTGAAGCGGTAGAGGGCCATCGATTACGCGGCTTTCAGCGTCGACTCGCCAAGCAGCCGGCCGAGCTCGTCCGGCGTCGACGAGGCGCCTTCAGCGGTCGCGCGGCTGATCTTGGCCTCGCGCACGAGGTTCGCGAGCGCCGCGTCCATCGTCTGCATGCCGTGCAGCGAACCGGTCTGCATCGCCGACGGGATCTGGTGCGTCTTGCCCTCGCGGATCAGGTTGCGCACGCCGGGCGTCGGGATCATGACCTCGCAGGCCGCGACCCGGCTCGCGCCGTCGGCGGTCGGCAGCAGCGTCTGGGTGACGACGCCCTGGAGGCTGACCGAGAGCTGGACGCGCACCTGGGCCTGCTGGTGGGGCGGGAAGACGTCGATCACGCGGTCGACCGTTTGCGGGGCACCCTGGGTGTGCAGCGTCGCGAACACCAGGTGCCCGGTCTCGGCGGCGGTCAGCGCCGTCGAGATCGTCTCGAGGTCGCGCATCTCGCCGACGAGGATCACGTCGGGGTCCTGGCGCAGCGCGGCCTTGAGCGCCTCGCCGAAGCTGGTCGCATCGCTGCCGAGCTCGCGCTGGTTGACGATGCACCGCTTGTGGGAGTGCAGGAACTCGATCGGGTCCTCGATCGTGATGATGTGGTCGTCGCGGGTCATGTTGATCTCGTCGATCATCGCCGCGAGCGACGTCGACTTTCCGGAGCCGGTCGGGCCGGTGACGAGCACGAGGCCACGCGGCTTGCGGACGAGCTCGTGGAGGATGTTCGGCAAGCCGAGTTCGTCGACCGTCAAGAGCTTGAACGGGATCAGGCGGAAAGCTGCGGCCAGCGCGCCGCGCTGGAAGTAGACGTTCACACGGAAGCGGGCGAGTCCCGGGATCGCGTAGGCGAGGTCGACCTGCCAGTCCGCCTCCAGGCGCCGGCGCTGCTCGCTGGAGAGGATCGAGTAGATGATCTCGCGCGTCTCGTCTTCACCGAGCTTCGGGTAGTCCGGCATCGCGCGCAGGCGGCCCGTCTTGCGCATCGTCGGGGGGGCTCCCGCCGTCAGGTGAAGGTCCGAGCCTCCGCGCTCGACCACCTCCATCAGCATCTGTGCGAAGTCGATGTCCACGTCGTGATCATCGGCCCTGCGTGAGGCTGCGTACATTTGTCCGCGGCAAACGTGGACGGATGTCCGACCCGCGCCGGTTAGGCGCCGAGCACGCGAGTCACCTCGCTGATCGAGGTGCGCCCCTGGCGGACCTTTTCAAGCCCGTCCTCACGCATCCGGATCATCCCCTGCGCGACAGCTACGTCGCGGATCTTCTCTGCCGGCGCGCGTTCGAGCGCGAGCTGCGCGATCTCGGGACTCATCCCCATGACCTCGTAAAGGCCGATCCGCCCCTTGTAGCCGCTTCCCGCACAGCGCCGGCAGCCGACAGGCTCGTAGGCCTCGACGTCGACCTGGGCGTTGTAACCGCTCGCGCGCAGCGCCTGGGCCGGAATGATCGTGCGCTGCTTGCAGTTCGAACAGAGCGTGCGCACGAGTCGCTGGCCGACGACGCAGTCCAGTGCAGAGGCGATCAGGAAGGGCTCGACCCCCATCTCGACCAGGCGCGTGATCGCACCCGGCGCGTCGTTGGTGTGGAGCGTGGAGAGCACGAGGTGGCCGGTGAGCGCCGACTCGACAGCGATCGACGCCGTCTCGCGATCACGGATCTCGCCGACCATGATCACGTCGGGGTCGGCACGGACCATCGCGCGCAGCCCCTGCGCGAACGTCAGGCCAGTCTTCGAGGAGACCTGGACCTGCGTCAGGCCGGGCATTTCGTACTCGACCGGGTCCTCGACCGTGATGATGTTCTTCTCCGGCGTGTTGAGCAGTTTCAGCGCCCCGTAGAGCGTCGTCGACTTTCCCGACCCGGTCGGGCCGGTGACGAGGATCGCGCCATGGGTCCGGCGCAGCGCCTCCTCGAAGCGCACGCGCTCGCCATCGGACATGCCGAGCCGGTCGAGGTCGACGGCGACGGACGACTTGTCCAGGACGCGCATCACCAGGCCCTCGCCGTCGACGCTCGGCAGCGTGACGATGCGCAGGTCGACGCTGTGGTCGCGAAGTTTGAGCCCGATGCGGCCGTCCTGCGGCAGCCGTTTCTCGGAGATGTCCATGTCGGCCATGATCTTGATGCGTGAGATGATCGCCGGTGCCATGCGCCGCGAGACGGTCGTCACGTCCTGCAGCACGCCGTCCACACGCAGCCTCACGCGGATCTCCCCCTGTTCGGGGGCCAGGTGGATGTCGGAGGCGCCACGCTCGACGCCCTGCTCGACGATCTGGTTGACGAGCCTGACGACAGGAGCATCGTCGGAGCTCTCGCGCAGGTCGACGGTTTCCGTTGCGTCCTCTTCCTCCTCGGCGACGGTCTGCGCGACCGCGTCGTCTAGGTCCCCGAGGCGCGAAACGAGCGCCTGGATGTCGTCCGCGGCGGCTACGGCGACGCGGATCTCCCGGCCCGTGATGATCGCGATGTCGTCGACCGCGAGCACGTTGGCCGGGTCGGCCATCGCGACGAGCAGCGCGCCATCATCAACGAACGCTACGGGCGTCGCTTCGTAGCGGCGCGCCACTTCGGGCGAAAGCAGGTTCGCCGCGCCGGGATCGATCTGGTAGACGTTCAGGTCGAGGTGTTCCAGGCCGTAGCGCTCGGCCCGGGCTCGCGCCAGGCCGTCACCGTTGATCGTGCCGTCTTCGAGCAGGATGCGCTCGGGGGGAACCCCAGAGCTCCGCGACCGCTCGAGCGCCTCCTCGACAGCCGCCGTCGGTGCGATGCCGAGGTCGGCAATCACGTCGGTCAGGAAGCGCTGGGTGTTCGCCGCCGCGTTCGGGAAGGTGACGCCGACAACTCCGCCTTCGCCGTCCGCACGCAACGCCTTCGCCTGGACGTGGTCGGCCGGCACGGACTCACGGTGCTCGCGCGGCGAGCTTTCCGGCGGCGTGTATTCGATGCGTCGCGGGGGCCTCCAGCGGCTCTGCCGCGCGCTGCTCGGGCGGCGGCTCGGGAGCACGCGGCTCTGGCGGCGGCTCGGGAGGCGGCGGCTCCGGTGCCAGCGGCTCCGGCTGCGGCAGCCGCATGTCTTCCATCGACCCGCGGTCCTCGTCGACAACGCGCAGGCCCTTGAAGTTCAGGCCGGCCATTGCGCACCTCCGTCAGCGTGCGCCGCGCGCGGCTTCGCGCATGACCTCCAAGTCGGGCTCGCGACCGCTCCAGATGCGCAGGCTTCGCGCGCCCTGGCGGACCAGGACGTCGAGCCCGTCGGTTGTTTGGACCCCGAGCCTCCGGCCCGCCGCAGCGAGCGCGGTCGGCGGATCACGGTAAACCAGATCGATGACATGAGTACACCTAGCGATCATTTCGTCCGTTAGGTGTAGCTTGCTTAGCTCTGCATCGGCGCTGGACGTCTGTTCTAGTGCGGACGGCAGGCCGACGCTCGTGCAGTTCACGATGACGTCGGCGGGCTCGGGCATCGCGAGTGCCGTGACGCCGAACTCGGCGGCCAGCTTTTCGGCCCGCGCGGGGGTGCGGTTCCAGATCGCCACGCTGGCGCCAGCCTCGCGCAACGCCCATGCAGCGGCCCGCGCGGAACCGCCCGCACCGAGCACCAGGGCGCTGCGTTCCGTGACCGGCTCTGCGAGCACGTCGAGGATCCCGGGAGCATCGGTGTTGTCGGCAACGATCCGCCCGTCCTTGAACGTCAGCGTGTTCGCCGCGCCGATCTGGCGCGCGCTCTCGCTCGCTTCGTCGGCGAGCGCCAGCGCCGCCTGCTTGTGCGGGACCGTGACGTTGATGCCGAGGTAGTCGAGCCCGGCCAGTGAGCCGACGGTCTCGGCGAACAGCGCGGGCGGCACGGGCAGCAGCTGGTAGCTCCAGTCGAGGCCAAGCTCACGCAGCGCAGCGCTTTGCATCGCCGGCGAGCGGCTGTGCGCCACCGGCCATCCGGCTACGCCAAGGCGTCTCACCGCGTCTTGCAGACTGGAGGCTTGCCACCGTTGGCGGCAACCGCGTCGTTGTAGCGCGCGTCTGCGGCTTCGAATTCTTCCTGGGTGTTCAGGTAGACGTTGTTGCAGCCGTTCGGAGCCAGCACGTAGTAGAGGTAAGCCGCGTTCGCCGGGTAGGCGGCGTCGTGGATCGCGGCGAGCGCGGGGTTGGAAATCGGAGTCGGCGGGAGGCCTTTGTTCAGGCGCGTGTTGTAGGGCGTTTTGAGGTGCAGGTCTTCTTCGGTCAGTTCGCCCGTGTAGGTCGTGATGTGCCGTTCCTGCTCGATCGCGTAGTACAAGGTGGCGTCGATCCCGATCGGAATCCCTTCGCGTAGCCGGTTGTAGACAACGGCGGCGATCTTCGGCCCGTCGGACGCTGTCGCCGACTCCTTTTCGATGATCGACGCGACAATGATCAGTTCATACGGCGTGATCCCGAGCGCCTTCGCGCGCGCGACGAAGTTTGGCGTGAAGTACTGCTTGAACGCTGCGAGCTGCTCTTCCACGAGCTTCGCGGCCGAAGAGCCGGCGTAGAGTTCGTAGGTAGCCGGGAACAGGAATCCTTCGAGGTTCGGCGTTCCCGCCGGGGCTCCGTAGGCGGTCGGGTTCAGCGCAGCTTGAGCGCACTGACGCTGCGAGGTAGCTGCCCGTCAATCCCTTCGCGCGGGCGATCTGCGCCGCCTGCTGGCGGGTTTTGCCTTCGGGGATCGTGACCTTCGTCACCGGCGTCGTCTTGACAGCAGTCGGCGATGAACTCGAGCCAGAGCGCACGACGAGGACGATGGCCGCGATGACCGCGAGCAAAGCGAGCATCGCGATGCCCCGCGTGATCACGCCCCCTCGCCGTGAGCGGGGAGCGCCGGCCGGAGGGCTCGCGGGACGAGCTCGCGGCGTGCGAGCGAGCGGGTCAGGAACCTGATCGGGAGCCATCTCGTGCGCGATCTCAGCCGGCGTGCCCGTCGCGACGTAAGGGAGCGGCTGCCCGGCCTCTGCGGCGTCGACCGCCGCCATCGCCTCGTCGTGTGCCGGATGCCCGACGTACAGCGCGGGCGACTCGTCTTCCCACACCTGATCTTGGAGCGGCTCCTCGTGCGGCGGATCGCCATCGACTCGAGTGCTCCTGCAGCGCCTCGGGTACCTCGTGGGCGCCGGGGGCTTCGAGGTCCGCGCGGGATGGCTCATCAGCGAGCCACGGTTCAACCGGATCGGGCGCAACCCCAGGCGCGAGCCCGGGCTCAGGCTCGGCCGGCAGAACCTCAGGCTCAGGCGGCGCAACCTCCGGCTCAGGCTCGGCGGGCAGCAACCTCCGGCTCAGGCGGCGCAACCTCCGGCTCAGGCTCCGGCGGCGCAACCTCAGGCTCAGGCGGCGCGAGCTCCGGCTCAGGCTCCGGCGGCGCAACCTCAGGCTCAGGCGGCGCGAGCTCCGGCTCAGGCTCCGGCGGCGCAACCTCAGGCTCAGGCGGCGTGAGCTCCGGCTCAGGCTCGGCCGGCAGAACCTCCGGCTCAGGGGGCGCGACCTCCGGCTCGAGCTCCGGCGGCGCGACCTCAGGCTCAGGCGGCGCGGCCTCCGCTTCAGGCTCGGCCGACGTCGCGAAGGCCTCCCCCGAAACGCCGGGCTCGGGGAAATCTTCTCCACGCTTTTCCGCCCTCCGGCGTTCCCGGTCCAAGCGGTCGCGTTCGCGTTCCTCAGATGTGCGCTGTCCCGCCAACTGCCCCGAGACTATCGACGCCGCTGGTCACGCCCGACGGGCGGCGAGGTAGCCCTCGAGCAGGTGTGCTGCCGCACGCGAGTCCTCGGCGGCGCGTGCCCCCTCTCCGAAGCGTTGCGCCATCCTCGTCGTGAGGCGCTCGTCGTGTAGCTCGACAGGCACAGGCGCGATGCGTCGGGCAAGGCGCTCCGCAAATGCGCGCGTCTCGCGTGTCTGCTCGGTGTCGTGCCCGGCCAGCGCGAGCGGAAGGCCGACGACGACGACGTCGGCCTCGTGCTCCTCGACGACTGCTGCAAGCCGCGCCATGCCGCGCTTGGTGCCCGGCTGCTCAACGACGTCGAGCGGGGTCGCGATCGTCCCGGTCGGGTCGACTGAGCGCCACGCCGCATCGGGCACTGCCGTAGTCGAGCGCGAGGGCCCGCACTGCGCTCAGGCGCCGAGCGCCTCGCGGATCGCCCCACGCGCAGCATCCAGCGCCCGCGGTAGGCCCTCCGGGTCGCGTCCGCCGGCCTGCGCGACGCCGTCACGGCCTCCCCCGCCGCCGCCGACCTCCGCGGCCGCCACCTTGACGATCGCGCCGGCCTTCACGCCGCGCGCGATCAGGTCCTCGGAGACAGCAACTGCGAGGTGAACACGATCATCGACGATCGCGCCGAGAACGACGGCCCCGGAGGGCAGCTGGCCGCGCACACGGTCGAGCGTGTCCATCAGCGCCTTCGGGTCGGCCACCTCGACGGTCGTTGCAAGCACCCGCGTGCCGTCGAGCTCATCGGCCTCCGCCGCGAGCTCGCCCGCGTCGACCTGGCCGGCCGCGGCGCCGGCGCGGACCTCCTTTTCGAGCCGCTTGCGCTCCTGGGCTAGGCGCTCGACCGCCTGGGGCACCTCGTCGGGGCGCGTTCGCAGCTCCGCTGCCAGCTCGCGCAGGACGCGATCGCGCGCGAGCAGGTGCTCGACCGCAGCCGGCCCGGTCAGCGCTTCGATCCGGCGCACGTTCGCCGAGCTCGAAGTCTCGGCGATGATCGTGAAAGGTCCGATCTCCGCGGTGCTGCGCACGTGGGTACCACCGCAGAGCTCGCGCGAGTAGTCGCCTTCCCCGACCTCGACCAGTCGCACGATCTCGCCGTACTTCTCTCCGAACAGCGCCATCGCGCCGATCCGCTTGGCCTCATCAAGTGTCGTCGTGAGCGCGTGGACCGAGTCGTTCTCGGAGATCCAGCCGTTCACGAGCTCCTCGACCTGCGCGAGCTCGGCGTCGCTGAGCGCCTTGCCGTGCGAGAAGTCAAAGCGCAGCTTGTCGGGGCCGACGTACGAGCCGGCCTGACGCACATGTGTCGCCGAGCACCCTGCGCAGCGCGGCCTGCAGCAGATGCGTGGCGGTGTGGTTGGCTCGATCGCGTGGCGCTCGCGCGCGTCGACTCGCGCGAGAACCTGCTCGCCTCGGCGAGCTCGCCGCCCTCGATCTCGACCGCCAGCGCCTGGTCGTCGCCGAGCCGCAGCACGTCGACCACGCGACCGCGGAGCCGCCGTCGAGCGCTTCGATCACGCCGGTGTCGGCGACCTGGCCGCCGCCGGGAGCGTAGAACGGCGACTGCGCTAGCTTGACGATCTTCAGTTCGCCCTCACCGTCGCCGACGGCGAGCGCCGCTCGTCTGCTGCTCACGGTGCTCGTAGCCGGTGAAGCTCGCCGCCGGTGCGTCCGCGCCCAGCGTTGCGGCGGCCGCCGTGAGCTCGGTGGTCTCGCCGGGTCGCACGGCGTGCCGTCGCACGTCCGCGCCGGCGCTGCTCGTCCATCAGCGTCTCGAAGTCGCCTTCGATCCCGAGGCCCTCACGCTCGAGGAGTTCCCGCGTCATGTCCTGCGGGAACCCGTAGGTGTCGTGCAGCCGGAAGACCTGTTCGGCGCTGAGCGTGCCCGCGCCGGCGGCGCGCGCGCGCCGCGACGTACTCGCCGAGCGTGTGCGTCCCCTGGGCAATCGTGCGGCAGAAGCCCTCCTCCTCGCTGGCGAGCCACATGTCGGTTACTTCGCGCTGTTCGAAGAGCTCCGGATAGGCGGCGCCCATCAGCTCGCGCACGCGCTCGGCGTAGCGGACCAGGAAGCCCGGCGCGAACTCGAGCGCGCGGCCCTGGGCGATTGCGCGGCGCATCACGCGGCGCAGCACGTAGCCGCGGTCCTCGTTGGAGGGCACCACGCCGTCGGCCGATCAGGAAGGTCATCGCGCGCCCGTGGTCGGCGAGGATGCGCAGCGCGCGGTCGCTGTCGGGATGCTCGCCGTAACGTGGCGCGCCGACAGCTCCTCGCCGAGCTCGAGCAACGGCACGAACTGGTCGGTTTCGAACACCGACGTCACGTCCTGCAGGATCGCCGCCATCCGGTTCAGCCCGAGCCCGGTGTCGATGTTCTTCGCGGGAAGCGGGCTCAGCGGCGCCCCGTGGCCCGGCGGGTGCTGCTCGTACTGCATGAAGACGAGGTTCCAGTACTCCAGGAAGCGCTCGTTCTCGCCGCCGGGAAGGTCATCAGGCTTGCCGTGCTCGACGCCGCGGTCGAGGTACAGCTCCGAGCACGGGCCGCACGGGCCCGTCGGGACCGGCCTGCCAGAAGTTCTCCGAGCGCGGGCAGGCGACGATCCGCTCGCGCGGCACGCCGACCTCCAGCCAGCCTCGATCGCCTCCTCGTCGGGGCCGAGCCCGAGCTCGCTCGTCGCCTTCGAAGACGGTCACCCAGATGTCATCCGCATCGAGGCCGAAGACGTCGCAGCGAGAGTTCCCAGGCGAACGCGATCGCATCCTGCTTGAAGTAGTCGCCGAACGAGAAGTTGCCGAGCATCTCGAAGAACGTCAGATGTCGCGCGGTGTCGCCGACGCTGGTCGATGTCGGCCGTGCGGAACATCTTCTGGCAGATCGGTCAGCCTGCTGCCGGCGGCTTCTCGAGACCCAGGAAGTACGGCTTGAGCGGGTGCATGCCCGGCGACCGTGAACAGCGCCGACGGATCGTGCGCCGAGGGAACCAGCGATGCCGAGGGGAGTCGAAGGTGCCCGCGCTCCTCGAAGAACTGCTGGAAGCGCTCGCGGATCTCGTCGGTCTTCATCGACCTGCTGGATGTTAGGCGGGCCGCGCTCCGTCCGCTACGCGCAGATCACGCCGTGGCCCGACGACGAGATCCCCGGCGTAGAGGCAGGCGAGCTGGCCGGGCGCCGTGCGCTCGAGCGGCTCGTCGAGTCGAACCGTCGCCTCGAGACCGGCGGCACGCGCGATCCGCGCCGCTCGGCGGGCGCCCGTGGGCCCGGATCTGGACGGCGTCGACTTCCTCGGCCGCGCAGCCGGAGGTCGAGAGCTGAGAGCTCGAGCCGGTCGGTCAAGAGCGCCTCGCGCGGGCCCGACGGTGACAGTGTTCTGAGCGGCGTCGTTGGCGATCACGTAGAGCGGCTCGGCGCCGTGACGCCGATACCGCGGCGCTGCCCGACAGTGAAGCGGTGGGCACGAGGATGGCTGCCGAGCGCTTCGCCGGCGACGCCGATGATCGGCCCCGGCCGCTCCCCGAGGCCGCCGTGGCGCGCGAGGAAACGCTCGCTGCCGGTTCCGGCGAGGAAGCAGAGGTCCTGCGAATCGGGCCTGTCGCGCGACCGAGATGCCTTCGCGTTCGGCGAGCGCGCGCACCTGCTGGCTTGCTCAGCTCCCGAGCGGGAAGCGCAGGCGCGCGAGCGAATCGCGCGAGCGCGCGCGAGCACGTAGCTCTGGTCCTTGGCCGGGTCCGCGGCGCGGCGCAGCACCGGTCCCGGCTCGGCGACGCGCGCATAGTGGCCGGTCGCGAGGCTCTGCGCGCCGAGCCGATCGGCGAGCGAGAGCATCGCGTCGAGCCGCACGTGGCCGTTGCAGCTGACGCACGGGTTCGGCGTCAGACCCGCCGCGTGCCCCTCGAGCAACGGCTCGACGACGCCGGCGCGGAACTCCTCGCGCAGATCGATCGAGAAGTGCGGGAGGCCGAGCGCGTGGGCGCTGGCCCGCGCCGCGCGCACCGATTG
The DNA here is from genome assembly GCA_963699425.1 of uncultured Solirubrobacteraceae bacterium. Taxonomy (GTDB): domain Bacteria; phylum Actinomycetota; class Thermoleophilia; order Solirubrobacterales; family Solirubrobacteraceae; genus Palsa-744. Next base: position 564,724 of record CAVOTS010000003.1, read on the forward strand.
CGCCGAGCAGCAGCTGGCCTCGCCGTCGTTCTCGGGATCGGCCCACAGCTCGAGCGTGACGCCTACCGACTCGCCGTCGCGCGAGACGAGCAGCGCGGCAGTCGCGCTGTCGACGCCGCCGCTCATCGCGACTACGGCGCGGCCCGGCGCGGCCGGCAGCTCTCCGGAGCCCCGCAGTGCACCGCCGAGCGCGCGATGCGAGCGCGTCGGCGGCGAGCTCGGCCGCGTGCGCCCTGGCCGGCGAGAGTCCGCCGAGCTCCTGCGAGATCTCGTGCTCGCCGACGCGTGCGGCGTCGAGCAGGTCTCGGCCCCGCACCAGCGCCACGACGGCACTGCCGGCAGCGCGTATCGAAGCGCAGCCCCCGGCGGCGAACCCGGCGTCCGCAATGGTCGCGCCGGAGTCGTCGAGTGCGAGCGAGATCCGCACGAGGTCGCCGCACGCGGCGCCCCCCGCGGCGCCGGTGTAGGCGCCGGCCGGAGTGTGTTCCAGGCCGAGCGGATACCGCAGATGGACCGTCAGCTCGTCGCTTGAAAGCGCCATCTGCGCGAGTCTAGGGCCGCGCAGCGCCGCGCCGGGTAGTTACAGCGCGCGCTGGGCGCGCAGCACGGTGTGCACGACCGTATCCGTCGCGATCGTCTGCTGACCGCCGTCCTGCATGTCCTTCAGCCGGCTCTCCTCGCCGCTGACGATCGCGACGAACCGCGCGCCGAGCGCAGCCGCGCCGGACAGCTGGCCTTTGAGCGAACGTCCCGCGAGCTCCATCTGCGCGGGCAGGGCGGCTGAGCGCGCGGCCTGAAGGAGCTTGAAGGCGCAGCGCCGGGTCTCCTCCCCGTCGTCGGCGAGCGCCACAAAGAGGTCGACCTCGGGCGCCGGCTGCGGCGCCTCGCCCGCGGCGAGCAGCATCCGCTCGATTCCGGCGGCCCACCCCATGCCGGGGGTCGCGGCGCCGCCGAGCTGCTCGACCAGCCGGTCATAGCGGCCTCCGCCGCCGACGCCGCTCTGCGCCCCGAGCGCGTCGGAGGTGAACTCGAAGACCGTCCGGGTGTAGTAGTCCAGACCGCGCACCAGCGTCGGGTCGAGCTCATAGGGAACCCCGGCCACCTCGAGCAGTGCGCGTACCTCGGCGAAGTGCTCGAGGTCGTCCGCCGCGAGCTCATCGATCAGCAGCGGCGCGGTCTCCATCACGGCCAGCGTCCCCTCGTGTTCGGAGTCGAACGCCCGGAGCGGGTTAAGGTCGATCCGTGCGCGGACCTCGTCGGAGAGCCGCGTTTCGTTCGCGCGCAGGTGGTCGGTCAGCTTGTCGCGATAGGCGGCGCGCGTCTCCGGACTGCCAAGGCTCGAGAGCCGCAGGCGCACCCCGCGCGCGCCGACCTGTTCGAGCACGCGCGCGCACAGCGTGATCGACTCGGCGTCGACCGCCGGGTCGTCGGAGCCGATCGTCTCCGCGCCGACCTGCCAGAACTCCCTGTAGCGACCCGCCTGCGCACGCTCGTGGCGGAAGAAGCACGACAGGTACCAGAGCTTCACCGGCATGCGGCGCTTGTGCATCCCGTGCTCGATGAAGGCGCGGCAGACGGGCGCGGTACCCTCGGGCCGCAAGGTCAGCGACCGGCCGCCGGCGTCCTCGAAGGTGAACATCTCCTTGCGCACGATGTCCGTTGAATCGCCGACGCCGCGGGCGAACAGGTCGGTCGCCTCGAAGACCGGCGTCTCGATCCGTTCGTAGCCGGCCCCTTCGAGCAGCGTGCGGGCGAGCTCCTCGATTCGCGCGCGGGCCGCCGCCTGCTCGCCGAGGACGTCGTAGGTGCCCCGCGGGGCTTTGATCTTCTCCCCGCTCAAGGCCGCGCGGGCAGCCGCCGCTCGCGGATCTCTTCGAGGAACGGGTTGCTCGCCAGCTCGCGTCCGAGCGTCGTGACGCCCATGTGCCCCGGGAAAACCATGGTGTCGGCCGGATACCCGTCGACGAGCGTCGCGATCGAGTCGCGCAGCGTCGCCCAGTTGCCGCCCGGGAGATCGACGCGCCCGACCGACCCTTGGAAGAGCACGTCGCCGGAGAACAGCGCACCGCTGGCGGCGTAGGTCAGGTGGCCAGGACTGTGTCCGGGCGTCGAGAGGACGTCGAGCTCGATCCCGGCGAGCGACAGGTGCTCGCCGCCGGAGAGTGTCTGCTCCGGCTCGTAGGACTCGAACGGCCCGAAGCCGGGCGGCGTGAAGCGAGCGCTTTCGGTCAACAGCTGAAGCTCACCCGCCGGGCAGTAGACCGGTGCGCCCGTCTTGCGCGCCATCGGCGCCACTGCGCCAATGTGGTCGAAGTGGCAGTGGGTCAGAAGGATTGCGTCGACCTCCGTGATGCCGAGCTCCTCGAGCGCGGCTTCGATCCGCTCGGGCTCGTCGCCGGGGTCGACCAAGATCGCGTGCGTCGCATTCACTGCGGCGCGCACGATGTACGTGTTCTCCTGGACCGGGCCGACGGTCAGCCCGCGCACGTCGAGCTCAGTCACCGCGCCTTACCGCGGGCCTGCTGGCTCAGGCGCCTCTTGTAGAAGAAGTTGTCCGTGTAGTAGCTGATCGGGATGTACATCAGCAGCACGAACGGGAAGAGGATCGCGCCCTGCGCCGGCTTCTTGAACGCAACGGCCATGATCAAGAACAGCATCACGGCCGCGAAGAGCGCCCCGAGAAAGGCTTTTTTCCAGCTCGGCGGCATATCGCGCCGGTCCACGCCGGGCTGCTTCTTGGCTGTTGCCTTGGCGCCCTTCTTCTCGGCGCTCGTAGGCTTGCGCCCCGTGCGGCCACGGGACTCGACCATCCCCGCCGCGTTGCCCCGGTGCTTGGTCTGGCGTTTCTTCTTGACTTGAGCCATCAGCAGGAGCCTAGTGCGTTCTCGAGCACCTGGCGTGACGGGTCAAAGCCCTCGATGGGCAGCGAGTCCGGAAAGCCCTCGAGCGCCGCCGCCGGCACCAGCCCGACAATCTCGGCGCTCTGCACGGGAGCCAGCTGCGAGATCGCCGCGACGACCTCCGCGAGTGTCGGGTCGGTGGGACGCTCGACGTTCATCGAAACCTGCGCCTGCTGCCCCGCGAGCAAGACGCCGATCGCGCGCAGGCCGGGCAACCCGTGCCGGCCTCCCTCGCGCACCAGCGACGCGACCTCCCGAGCCCGCAGCAGGTCACCCTCGGCAAGCACGACGTTGAATGCGACGAGCGGACGGCGCGCGGCGACAAGCACTGCGCCCGCCGATTGGTGGATCGCGGCGGGACCGTAGTCCGGGGAGAGCTCCCCTGAGGCGATGCGCTCCGCGAGCCGCGTCACCCCGCCGGCGCGCAGCTGGGAGCGCGTGCGCGGCGGGCGCTGCCCGTCGCCGGTCAACTCGCCGTACAGGAATGCCGGTATTCCGAGCTCACCGATGCGAGCTCCCAGCGTCAGCGCTGCAGCGCACGCCGCACCTCGCTGGCTCTCATCGACGTAGACAAACGGCGCGACGTCGAGAGAGCCGACATGCGGGTGCTGGCCGGCTGTTGCCGCCAGGACATCAATCTCCGCACAAGCACTGCTCGCGAGCTCCACGAGGGCATCGACCAGGGGCCCGGGGAACCCGCGGCGGAGAGAACAGAGCGGCCGTGGTCGAGATCACTGTGCACATCCAGCAGTTTCGTTCCGGCGCGCGAGAACGCCCCCGCAAGCCGCGCGGCGAGCTCGGGATTCCCCGTGCTCACGTTCGGGACTGCCAGGAGCGGGCGATCCATCGGCGCGAGGCTAACGTCTTGCGCTCTTGGCACTCGGCGCGGCGGCTAGACTCGGCTTCCCGCCGGAGTAGCTCAGCTGGTTAGAGCAGCGGAATCATAATCCGCGTGTCGGGGGTTCGAGTCCCTCCTCCGGCACTGAGAAACCCCTGCAACGCGCGGGTTTCGGCACGCAGGGAGAGGGACCCGAGACCTCAATTTGATCTCAAATTGGTCTCGAGCTTCGCGCTGTGGCCGGAATAGACGGCGTGAGCCAGCGCAGCGAGTTGCCAACCTCCGGCCACGTCTTCAAGCGCGACGGCGCCCGCGGCCCCTTTTGGATTGCGCGCTGGGCCGCCACAGCGATGCCGCGCTCACCAGAGAGACGACCGCGGCGCTCAGCTCCAAGCGTTCCTCGTTCTACGCGGCGAACGTCGCCAGCGGTGCCCCGCTTACGGCTGAAGCTACTCCTCGCTCGAGGCGACGATCTCGCCGGCGTCGATCGCCTCGAGCAGACGCTCGTGATCTGCCTCGTTCGTGTCGGCGTACGCGGCGGCAAACTCTGCGATCGCGTGGTCGAACACGTCATGCTCGCCGAGGTACGAGGCTATGGCGACACGGTCACCCGATCTTGCGTGTCCGCGGGCCAGCGTCCAGCCGCAGGTCTCCCCGTAGACGGACAGGCCCTTTGGCGTCAGTGCCGCGATGTCGACGGAGGCCTTGCCGTCCCAAAGCTGGCGGACATAGAACTGGCGGGCGTTGCCGTCCCAGTCTGTGAAGTCGTACCAGCCGAGCAAAGGATCACTCGCGGCCTGCATGAGCCGCTGGCCCTCGACGACGCGCTGGCCCTGTGAGCCGTGGAGCGTTTCGCCGGCATAGGGCGCGAGCACCGATCGCTGCGCCTCCTTGAGCTGCAGCAGCAGCGGATCATCCGTGTCCCGGCCGAGCAGCAGGACGACCCAGGCGCTCGTTCCGACGCTCCCGACGCCGACGACTTTACGCGCCATGTGCACGTATCTGTAGGACTCCGCAAGCGTCCTTTTGTCCGACGGCAGGCTGTCGCGGTAACTGCGCAGGAACGTCTGGACACCCTCCAGGTAGCGCTCCTGCTGGGTGTGATCGAGGACCTCCTCGATAGGGACGAGCAGCGGCGGGCTGGAGACGAAGCGCACCGTCGGGCCGTCCGACTCGACGAGTCGGCCGAACGCGTGCAGGTGATCGCGTCGCAGCGCCTGACGGATCCGCTTTTTGGCCTCTCGCCCGGAGCCGTGGTCCGCGTGGTCCTGGAGCCGCCGGCGGAGGTTCTTCGCCGGCAGCCGCGCATACCAAACCGCGAGGTTGCCGGCGTCGGCGAATTCGAGCGTCGCCTCGCGGTAGGCGCGAGCCGCCGCTTCGACGGCCGAGGTACGCGCGGCCGCATCGAAACCGAGCTCTCGGCCCGCGATCTCGATGCTCGCGGCTAGCCGCTTGACATCCCACTCGATCGGCCCCGGCAGGCTCTCATCAAAGTCGTTGAGCCCAAAAACCAGCGTGCGCTCGGGTGTCTCGAACATCCCGAAGTTCGAGAGATGTGCGTCGCCGCACAGCTGAGCGCGCAGGCCGCCGCATGGCGTGTGCGCAAGATCCGCGGCCATCACGGCCGCGGCGCCGCGGAAGAACGCGAAGGCCGACGAGGCCATCCTGCCGTAGCGGATCGGAACCAGCTCTGGCACGCGGGTCTGCGCCTGGACCTCGAGAAGCTCCACCGGGTCACCGCGTGAATCGTCGGCAGCCCACGCGGCATGCCCGGCCAGTGGTGCTCGCTCGCGCGCGCTGAGGCCACGGGCGACGCGCTCGCCGAGCGATGCCTGGGGCAGGTACTCGACGTCGGGTAGCGCGGCGCGCCGCCGCGCCGGGCTCACTCTCCTGCCCCCTGGCATAAGCCGCGCACCGCCGCTATCGATTTGACCTGCACCGGCCCCCCATGGCGTCGTCCGCTGTCGTGATCACATCCGAGCCGACGGACGACTGCGACCATAACAAGGACCTCGCCTGTGCGGTGCCCGTCGCTGCGAGGTCCTCCCCGCCCACGTCGACGCGCCCCACCAGGCGACTGCGGGAGCGCGCCCGTCGGCCCGCTTCGCCTCGAAACGTGATGACGGTCTTGGGCGAGCCGCGCTCTTCGCGCCGTGTGATCGGTCGACGGTTTCGGCGAGGCGGCGCTTGGCGTCAGCGCCGCCGCCGGCGCACCAGCAGTGTGAAGGACCGCCTTAGACGGTGGCCACGGACGGAGGCGTGCTCCTGGATGGTGACCTTGAGCCGTTTCTTGTGCCGCAACTTCGCAAGCGCGGCGCCGCGCAGCCTCAGGTGCACGCGGTCGACCCTGAAGGGCCTGATCCTGAAGTGCGTTGCGTGAACGGCCGCAATCGCCCCAGCCGCGCCGCCGGTCGAAACCGAGATTTCGCCACTCACTTCAAATGCGTTGCTGTTGGTGAGGGGCACGACGAAGGAGCCGTTGGACGAAGCTTCCGCGAAAGAGCCGCCGAGCACGGGTGCCACGGGTGACGTCGAGCCTTCGGCAGGCGCAAAGTGCGAGTCGCCGGAATAGTGGCCGACGACCGGAAGCGGAACACCCTCGGGCGTTTCGGGTGCCGGCGTGAAGCCGACGGTACAAGACGCGACCGAACCGAGCCCGATCGCGAGCTGCAGACTGCAGGTTTCCTCCTGCAGCGTCCCGGTCGTCGTGGTCAAGCGCACGCTTCCGGTCGGCACCGGCCCTTGGACACCTTCGAGGCTCCCCACGTCCGTGGTGCAGTTCGAGGTCGACGGCGCGGAGGGAAAGATGTTGCAGAGCACAGTGACGAAGGCCCGCGCCTTGCCGTGTTTGACTTGCGGAGCGCTACTCGTTTCCATCCAGAATTCGCCCGACTCGAAGCTCCCGTCTCCGCCGATGTGACCGTTGGCAAGCTGCGAGACGTGGGGGATGTGGTCGTGTGCGACGTACCCGCCCTCGGACTGCGTGTAGTTGACTTCAGTGCCGTTCTCGCTGCCCTGCAGTGCAAAGTCGACGCCTTCGACTTCCGAGTGGCCGCTGAATGCGCCGGTCTGCATGTTCATCGATGTGACGTACGCCGTCCCGTTCTGGGGAGACCGCACACCTTTTTCAAGAGGCCCGGAGATGAAGACGCCGCTCAGGTTGTAGACCGGCGGAGCCGCCAACGCGCTGCTCGCGGCGCCGGCGAACACGGCGATCGCCCCTAGCGACGCTGCCGCGCCAACCAAGGCTCTGAATCGGACACCGCGCTCGAGCTGCATCGGGTTCTCCTCTCCCCAAGATTTGCGAATCGGGATCGTATAGCGCGGGTCACCGGCGCGCCTTCATGTCCCCTTCGTGGCCTCCCAGGCTCCGCCGAGCGGATCAGTTGAGCGCAGTAGCCCATCGTTCGCGGACCGTTCGCCCCCCGCCTCACGGGCCGCCGGTCCGAGCCTCCGCCGGTACGCTTGACCATAAGGAACCACCCTCCTGGAACCGAGCGAGAGGTAGAAACAGATGTCCGACATGGAGGACTTCAACCGCAAAGTAATCGAGGAATTCAGGGCCAACGGCGGCCGCGTCGGGGGCCCCTTCGAGGGAGCCGACCTGCTGCTCCTGACGAGCACCGGAGCCAAGAGCGGAGAGGAGCGCACGACGCCGGTGATGTTCCTCAACGATGGCGGCCGAATGGTGATCTTCGCCTCCAAGGCCGGGGCACCGACGCATCCTGCCTGGTACCACAACCTCGTCGCGCACCCTGACGCCACTGTGGAGGTCGGCACCGAGAAGGTGAGCGTGCACGCGGTAATCACCTCCGGCGAGGAGCGCGAACGACTTTTCGAGGAGCAGGTCGCGCGCTCGCCACAGTTCGCGGAATACCGGGAGAAGACGACGCGGGAGATTCCAGTCGTGGCGCTCGAACGCACCGGCTGAGGAGCGGTCCTTCCGCCGACGCGACAGCTGGGCGACCGCCCCCGCCGGCCAGCTTGCCGTCGCCCTAACCCACTTTGCTCAGCCAATCATCGCGTCCGCCACGGGGTCCTGCGTGAGGTAGCGGTCCGGTATCGGCTCGAGGCGAGCGTGACGTAGGCGACGCGGTGGTGATCCCAGACGTCCGGCCGCATGATCCCGTTCAACTGCGGGATCGGCTTGAGCGTGCCGGTGTCGGCATCCCGCATGGGACGCGGCGCCCCGCCTGCCGGTACGGTCGGCTGATGGCACAGGACTCCCACGGCGAACGCAACTTCCGCCTGCTCGTGCTCGGTCGCGGCCTGTCGTCGATCGGCGACAACGTGGTCACCGTCGCGCTCGCCTTCGCGGTGCTAGACCTCACAGGCTCGGTCAAGGACCTCGGAATAGTGCTCGCGGCCCGCGCGGTGCCGCTGGCGCTTTTCCTGGTCGCGGCCGGCGTCTGGGCCGACCGTGTTCCGCGCCGCTCGCTGATGATCACAGCCGACCTCGCACGCGCCGCAGCGCAGGTCGGCTCGGGCCTGCTCGTCCTCTCGTCTGCAAGGACTATCTGGGGCATTGCAGCACTGCAGTTCGTCTACGGAACGGGCTCTGCATTCTTTATCCCGGCGTCCATCGCGCTGGTCCCGGAAACGGTTGCTCCCAAGGCGATCCAGCGGGCCAATTCGATGCTTTCGATCAGCGAAAACATCGCGAGCGTCGGCGGCCCCGCGCTTGCCGGGGTGATCGTCGTGGCAATCGGCGCAGGCTGGGGGCTGATCGTGGATGCGGCGAGCTTCCTGACAAGCGCGTTGCTGCTCGCCGCGATGCACCTCAAGATCCGCGTGGCGACCGGGCCCAGCTCGCGAACCCGTGATGACCTGCGCGAGGGCTGGCGCTCGTTCACATCCCGTCAGTGGCTGCGGGTCACGGTGCCGGGCTTCATGGTGGTCAACGCGCTCTCATTCGGCCCGCTGTTCGTGCTCGGGCCGGCAGTCGCGAAGAGCAGCTACAACGGTGCGGCGACGTGGGCCCTGCTCCTCACGTTCCTGGGTGTCGGTGCGGTTCTCGGAGGCGTCGCCGGAACGCGGATCACTCCGCGTTACCCGCTGCGTTTGACGCTGGGCCTCTCGGTGATCGGAACGCCGGCGCTTCTGGTTGGCCTGGCGCTCCGCGCGCCGACTCCCATACTCGTGGCCGCGGCGCTCCTAGCCGGCGCGGACCTCGCGCTGTTCAACCTGATGTGGTTCACGGTCGTGCAGAAGCTGATCCCTCCGGCGGAGCTCTCGCGCGTCAGCTCGTGGGACGCTCTCGGATCCTTTGTCGCCACACCTGTCGGCTATGCGATTGCGGGCCCAGTGGCGATCGCAGTCGGGACCCAGGCGACACTCATCGGCGCAGCAGCCGTGTTCATCGCAACGACGGTGGCCGTACTCTCGTTTTCTTCGGTCCGCAACCTGACGACGGTCAACGCAGCGGCGGCGCAGAGCGCCTAGGGCGCAGCGTCAGCACTCCTCCACGGCGGCGTCGGAGCAGGCCGCATTCGGGAGCTGGCCTCCCGCCGCCCGAAGCAGCAATGCGTGGAGCGTCGCCCGTTCCTGCCCGTCGAGCGCGCCGAGCACTTCCTCCTGCACGGCCGCGAGCGTTTGTTCGGCGCGCTCCAGCGCCTGGGCCCCCGCAGCGGAGAGCGCGACGATGTGGCGTCGGCGGTCCGCAGGGTCGCGCTCCCTCACGAGCAGGCCCTCCCGCTCGAGGTCGTTCAGCAGGCCCACCAGATTGCTGGCGTCGATGCGCAGGGCCTCGACGAGCCCCTGCTGGCTGGTGCTCCCGTGATCGCGGAGCAACGTCAGTGCGACGAGGTGCAGTGAACGCAACCCCGACGGCGCCAAGGCCTGCTCGGAACCGCGACGCGAGACCCGGGCGAGGTGGTTGATCAGCGCGAGCGACTGGTGCGTGACCGTTTCGTTCTCTGCCGTGGCCGCCATGTGATTGATAGTACTACCGGATATTCTTTGCGTTGCTATAACGATTGCCAGAAGACCAAGATCTAGTCGAGCGAAAGGTTCTCCATGGCCAACCTACTTCACATCGACTCGGCAATGCGCGTCGAGAAATCGCGCAGCCGAGCGCTCTCCAAGCACTTTGCGCAGGCCTGGCGGGCCGCCCACCCGGACGGCACAGTCGTCTACCGCGACCTTGCCGAGCACCCGATCCCGCACCTGGACAATGATGCCTTCAACGCGAACTTCACGCCGCCCGAGGAGCGCACCGCCTATCAGCGGGAGGCGCGCGCTCTGGCCGAGGCGCTCATCGCGGAGATCCTCGGAGGCCGACGACATCGTGCTTGGCATGGGCCACTACAACTTTGGCGTTCCCAGCACGGTCAAGGCGTGGTTCGACCGGCTGGTGGTCCCCGGCCTGACGGTCGGTGAGGACGGCGGCATGCTCGGCGGGCGCACCCTGACGATCGCCGCGGCGGCCGGCGGCGGCTACGGGCCCGGCACGCCCCGCGAGGGCTGGGACCACCGCGAGCAGTGGGTGAGCCACGCGTTCGGCCAGCTGGGGCTGACGGACGTGAACTTCATCAGCGCCGAACTGACGCTAGCTCGCGAGAGCCCGGCGATGATCCCCCTGGACCTCGGCGACGCCGAGGATGCGAGCTTCGCGGCGGCACACGCGGCGATCGACGAGCTGTTCCGGTCGCCGGCCACCTGACGACGCCGCGTTGGCGTGCGGCGCAGCGCAGGCGGGCGGCGCTCCGCGCCGCCGGCCTGCGTCACGGCGTCTACCAGCAGGGTTCGAAGCGCTTGCCGTTGAGGGCCAGGTTGAAGCGGGCGCCCATGATGCCTGCCGCTTCGTCTTTCGCGCAGAACTTGCTCGTCTTCTCGCTGTATTCGGCGTTGATCACCGGCTCGCCGGCGGCGAGGTAGGGCTCGAAGTCGCCGCATTCGGAGTACTGGTTGCACTGCTCGGTCAGAGCGCCGTCGAAGTACGAGTCCTCTTCGGAGGTCTGCGCACCGTCGTTCTTCTGCAGCACCGCCATGCCCAGGCTGTGGACCGTTTCCGCGATCCACTCGTTGTACGCCAGCTGCTGCGCTTTCGTGACCGCGGGCTTGATGCCCTGGTGCTTTGCTGATTCTGCCCAGACTTCGATCTCGTCCGGCTCGACGGCGTCAAAGCCCTTCGCCTTGCACATTTCAAAGCGCGCTTTCATGATCGGCTCCAGGTACGCGAGTTCGCGAACGTTGATCCAGCGCTCTTCGGGCCAGCCCCCGATCTTCGCGCCCATGATCGGGATGCCGGCTTTTTCCAGTTCCAGAAACTTGCCGTAGTCCGGGCGGTACTTCTCGGCGCCGCCGGCGTCGATGTAGCAGACGACGTGCACTCCTTTGCTGTGCAGCGTCGCGACCTCTTCGGCGCTGTTTTCAAAGCCGTCTATGTCGTAGACCTGAACGTTCTCGTTGTTGTTGACCGTCCCGCTGAGCTGCCAGTACCAGGTCGGTTTCGCCGGCGGCTTCCAATAGGCCAGCGATGGCGTCGCAGCAAGCATGCCCGTGGCGCAGAGCGCCACAAGTGCGCAGGCGAGCCGCGCGGCGGCCCGGCGCGGCAGGTGGGTCTGGGCATAAACCTTCATGGCTTCCTCCCTCGCGTCAGGCCCCGTCCACGTGCCCGTGGCCGGTTGCCGTTCGGTACCTCGCTTCGACGATACAGCGGGGCGCCAGTGCGCACCCGCTCGCACGGACCTACGTCGGATTGCCGCTTGCGCGGGCCCGCCGGCCGCCGGCGCCGACGCGTCGCAGGACCGCTGCGAGCAGGGCCAGCTCGCCGGACGAAAGTGCCGCTAGCGCCGCCGGCGGATCGGAGAGCACGCGTTCGGCCTTCGCCGCCCGGCGCCGTCCGGTTGCCGTGAGCTCGACCAGACGCGTGCGGCGATCCGCGGGGTGCTCGCGGCGACGGACGAGCCCGTCCCCTTCGAGCTCGTCGACCAGCACCGTCGCATTAGGGGCGTCGATCGAAAGCGACGTCGCGAGCTCGCCGATTGGAACCGCGCCGCCGAGCAACCGGCGAAGCGCGCGGACCTTCCCGAAGCTGACGCCCGCCGCTGCGGAGGCCTCGCGACGGCGAACGTTTTCGAAAACCAGGTCACAGAGTGCGATCCACACCGCACGCGTGTCTGCTTCGTCTCCGAGCGAGGTGCCCGTGTCGGCGTCGGCCGCGTTCATCGCATCACCTGCGCGGCCTCCAGCCCCTCGGGATTGAGCTCGATCGCCGTGCGTTCGGCGCTCGCGCGCGCACGGCTCGAGGTCCCGTAGATCCCGAGCGCGAGGACGAGGGCCCCGCAGACCGCGAGCGCGATCCAGACGATGCTGGCGCCCGTGCCCGAATAGGTAGGAGCACCGTGGTTGACAGCCCCGGCGACCAGCGCACCAACGATCGCGACGCCCAACGTGGCCCCCACCTGGCGCGAGGTCGATGCGATTCCCGCGGCGACGCCGGCCTGGGCGCGCGGCATTCCCGAGACGGCGGTGTTGGTGATCGGCGCATTGACCAGGCCGAAGCCGATGCCGAAGACCGTGTAGGGGATCAGGACCTCGATCAGCGGCGTCTTCGCGTCGATCCCGGTCAGCGCGATGCACGCCGCCGTGATCGCGATCCCCGCACCGATCAGCGGCAGGCGCGCGCCGCGACGGCCCACGATGCGTCCGGAGATCGGCGCGAGGACCATCGTCGCGACCGCCAGCGGCAGGGTCGCAAGCCCGGCGTGAAGCGGCGAGAGCCCCCGCACCCCCTGCAGGTAGAGCGTGTTCGCGAAAAGGAAGCCGCCGAATGCTGCGAATGCCGCGACGGCAGTCGCAGTGGCCGACGCAAACGGGATCGAGTGGAAGAAGCGCACGTCGATCAGCGGTTCCTCGCGCCGCGGCTCGTACGTCACGAGCCCGATGAGCGCGGCAATCGCAAGTCCGACCGCGAGCAGGATCTCCGGCGAGCCGATGCCACGCGACGGCGCCTCGATGATCGCGAAGGTCACACCCGCGAGCAACACGATCACGAGGAGCTGCCCGACAGCGTCGAACCGTCGCGCGCGCGGCGCACGCGACTCGGGCACGAAGCGCAGCGTGAGGGCGATCGCTGCGAGGCCGACTGGCACGTTGATCCAGAACACCGAACGCCAGCCGCTCGAGGTGACCAGGAGGCCGCCGAGCACCGGGCCGAGCGCGATCGAGACCCCCACCACGGCCCCCCATACGCCCACCGCCTGTGCCCGTTCGCGCGGGTCGGTGAAGGTGTTGGTGATGATCGACATCGCAACCGGGTTGAGCATCGAGCCACCGACGGCCTGCATCATCCGGAACGCGATCAGCATGCCCAACGAGCCGGCGACGCTGCAGAGCAGCGAGCCGGCCGAGAAGATCGCCAGACCCGTGATGAACGTCCGGCGGCGCCCGAACCTGTCGGCAGTTGAGCCCGAGAGGAGCAGGAGCGAGGCGAGCACGAGCGTGTAGGCGTCCACGACCCACTGCAGGCCCGAGATCGACCCTTTGAATTCACGCGCGATCGAGGGCAGCGCAACGTTCACGATCGTGACGTCGAGTCCGACGATCAGCAGGCTTGCGCAGCAGACGGCGAGGATCGTCAACCGCCGGCGCCTGCCGTGCTCGTCTTCGATCCCGCCCTGGGCGACCGCGGCCATTAGTTATGAATCTAACAGTGTCGGTTCGTAATCACCGGCGCTTGGTGATTCGCACAGCTTGACGGTCCACCGCCCCGCGCAGGCCCGAATATGATCGGCGACCGTGGCAGCGACGCCCGACGATCGGTCCGCCGACGCTCCGCTTGACGGCCAGGAGGCGACGCCCTACATCGACGCGCTCCGCGAGTACGCGGCCCGCAGTCCGCTGCGACTCAACGTGCCCGGCCATCAAGGCCCCGCCGGCGCCGATCCCGGCCTGCTCTCGCTTCTCGGCCCGAGCGTCTTCGAACTCGATCTCCCGCCCCTGATGCCCGGCATCGAAGCCGGTGAGCGCCCGACGCCGCGCGAACGGTCCGAGCGCCTTGCGGCCCGCGCGTGGGGCGCGCGGCGAACGTGGTTCCTGACCAACGGCTCCACGCAGGGGAACCTGATTGCCTGCATCGTCGCCTCGACCCTTGGGCCGGACGTCCTCGTTCAACGCAACATGCACTCCAGCGTCCTGGCCGGCGTGATCCTCGCCAACCTGCGCCCCGCGTTCGTCCTGCCCAACATCGACGAGCATCTCGGCGTCGCACACGTCGTGTCCGCCGAGTCGGTCGCCGCGCTGCTCGACCGCAGCGCGGGCCGGCCCGCGATGGCCTTCATCGTCTCGCCGACCTACTTCGGCGCGGGCGCCGACGTCGCCGCGATCGCGGCGGTCTGCCACGCCCGCGACGTCCCGCTCGTGGTCGACGAGGCATGGGCCGGACACTTCGGAGCCCACCCGAGCCTGCCACCTTCGGCTCTGCAGTGCGGCGCAGATCTCGTAGTGTCGAGCACGCACAAGCTCGTCGGAAGCCTGACGCAGTCAGCGATGCTGCACCTCGGTGACGGCCCGTTCGCAGCGCGCCTGGAACCGCTCGTCGAGCGCGCGATGACGCTGGTCGAATCGACGAGCGCGAGTTCGATTCTCGTCGCCTCGCTCGATGGCGCGCGCCGTTGGCGCGCGGTGGACGGCCCACGGGAGCTCCCCGCGTCGCTTGCCGCAGCGCAAGATCTGCGCGAGAGAATCGAGGCGCTCGACGCCTTCAGCGTCGCCGACCGCCGCTTCACCGAGCACCCCGATGTCGCCTTCCACGACCCGCTGCGCGTGGTCATCGACGTTTCGCGGACCGGCCAATCGGGGACCGCGCTGCGCTCATTCCTGCACGACGCGCAGTGCATCGACTTTGAGGTCTTCACCCACGCGGCGATCGTGGCGGTCGTCGGCCCGCGGCGCGGAGTGCACCCGGAAGTCGAGCGGCTGATCGAGGCGCTGCGCCAGATACCCGCGGCCGCGAACCGAACAATGCAGCCCGTCGCGACCGTCTTCTACGCCGGCGAGCCGCGCCTTACGCCGCGCGAGGCGCTGAGCGCCGACTCCGAGCTGGTCGACGTCCAGCGGGCGGCGGGTCGCGTTTCGAGCGACACCCTCTCCGCCTACCCCCCGGGCATCCCGAACGTCGTCGGCGGCGAGGAGCTCACCCGCGAGGTGCTCGAGTTCCTCGCCGCCGTCGAAAGCCAGGGCGGCTTTGTGCGCGGCAACTCGAGCCCCGACCGGGGCAAGCTGCGCGTCGTGCGGCAGTAGGCGCCGCCGTCAGCCGAGCGGCGCGAGCCGCTCGCGCAGGCGCCGTTCGGCCTGCGCCGGCCCGATCCCCTCGTAGCGCAGCACCTTCTCGCGCGAGCGCTCGCCGCGGACGACAGTCACTTTCGCCGGCCGCAGGCCGAGACAGGCCGCGAGCAGCCGGCAGACTGCCGCATTGGCCTTGCCGTCGACCGGTGGCGCACTGACGCGCACGAGCACCACACCGCCACGCTGGCCGGTGACTTCGTCGGCGTGCGCGCGGGCCGTGACGCGAACCCTCAGCTCGCCGCCGGCCACCGCGTCGGCTCAGCTCTGCAGCAGCGGCTTGACGTCGTGGATCAGCTGCGAGGGAATCAGCGGCGCGGCGTAGATCGTCGTCAGCTTGCCGCTGGCCGAGATGCCGTACACCGCCGCCGAGTGGTTGACGAATTCAGGGTGTCCGACATCCTGGGCGGCTCCGATGTTCCACGCCTGCCAGACCGGCGCGAGCTGCGCAGCGGTGCCGGTGAGATATTTCATCTGGCCACTGAACCCGTGCTCGTGCAGGAACGCTTCGACGTTGCTGCGCGTATCGCCGCGCGGGTCCACCGAGACGGCGACGAGACCGACCTTCGCCGCGTCCGGGCCGAGCTGCACGAGCACGTTATGCAGCTGGGAGGCGATCAGCGGGCAGACATCCGGGCAGTGCGTGTAGAGGAACGTCACGAACGCAGCTTTGCCATGGAAGTCGGCGAGCTTGAACGGTTCGCCGTTGTAGTTGTGCAGCGTGTCCAGCGCGGGTGCCGGTTTCAGCGGCCGCAAAACGAGCCCGTCGTAGCCGGTGAGGGTTTGCGTCGTCTCGCCGGCGGGCAGCGCCGGCTTCGTCGACGCGTGGGCGATCACGATCGCCGCGACGCCGACGACGAGCACGATCAGGATCGCCGGAAGCGCCATCTTCCAGGTCGACAGCGGCTCGTTCTCGCCGTCTTCGGCGGGCTGCGGCGTTTCCGGTGTCTCGACGCTCACGCACGCCAGTTTGGCACGTGGCGCGCCACTTGCGGCGCGCCACGTGCGGGCCGCTAGGCCGACCTGGCGGTGCGCGTGCGCACCAGCGCCGCGATGCCGACGATCAGCGCCGCGATCCCGACGATCAGCGCGGCGGTCGCGGTCCCGTTCGAACTGCTCGGCGCGCTCGTCGCGACGGCCTGGCCTCCGGCGCTCTGGCCCGGCAGCGGCCCTGCCTCCTTGCCCGCGATTTCTTCGATCGCGCCGCCTTCGGCCGTGATGTTCACGCGCGGCGCGGGATGTTCGGCGTCCAGTTCGGTGGAGATCCAGTGGACGACCGCCCCGTTGCTGTAGTCCTGCACCGTCGGGAACAACATCGCCTTGTCCTTGTAGCTGACCGGCGGCACGAACGTGATCGGGAACGCGATGAACTGGCCGTTGTTGACCTGCCCCGCCGGTCCCGCCCAGGTCCAGACCAGCTGCTGCACCTCTTCGCTGACGGGCCCTTCTTCGGTCTTGATCGGTGTCGAAAGGTGCTTCATCACGACCTTGATCGACCAGCCGGGAACGTTCGCGTATTCGACGCTCGTCAGCCCTGGGGGCACCTCCACGTCGACCTTCGTGACGTGCGCCCCGACCTGCTCGCCGGGCACGCGGATCCAGACGTTCGCGTTGGCGTTGGCGGGGATCGTGTCGGGGTGGATGCTGATGTGCGCGACGGCGCTTGCCGGCAGCACTAGAAATGCGATCGCGGCGCTCGCCGCAAGAGTCTTCTTCATTGCCTGCTCTCCTTGTGAAGCGTTGATGCCGGCCGGGGGCCGGCGGCGGCGGTGGTCAGCAGGGCCGCAGCGGCGGTGCGCGGCCGCGCACCGTGCCGCGCACCGCGACACCGAAGCCACGTGCCAGCATCGGCGTACTCGGCAGCAGCCGCCGCAGCGGGCGCGGCGACCCCTCGAGCGCGCGGCGCAGCCGGCGCTCGCCCGGGTAGCGCCCGCGCACGAGCAGCGCGATGCAGATCACCAGCGGAATCAGCGCCAGCAGCACGGTCATCGGATCGGCACGGTGACGGTGTGCGCGGCCTGTTCGAATTCGGAGATCCGGTCGGTGACCGCGATCGTCCATTCGCCTTCGGGCTCGAGGGCGGCTCCCGTTGCGATGTAGTGCCCCGGCCCCGCACGGCTGACGCGCAACGTCAGCGGCCCGATGCCCTTTTGCGGCAGGCGCGCCTGGACCGTCAGTTCCTTGGTCGCCGTGTACGGCTGCCCCGTCTTGGCATCGATCAGGTAGAGGTGGATCGTGTTCGGACCCACCCGCGCCGGTTCGACGGTCATCTCGAGCGTCGCGGCGCCGAGCGTCGCGCTCGTCGAGAACGGCCCGTTCGCCGCGTCGATCGGTGGTGCATAGGCGACCAGGATCGCCGTGGCGGCCAACGCCCCGGCCATCATCACGAGCTCCGTGCGCAACGTGCGCCTGGCGCCGAGGCCGATCGCCCCCGGCGACTCGAAACGTGCGCGCAGCGACGTCAGCCCCGGGATGATCCGGCTGCGCTGGTTCCAGCCGGCAACCAGCAGGCCGAGGAAGAACGCGGTCTTGATCAGCAGCAGCCGGCCGTAGGTTGACTGGAACAGCGCCGAAAGCGTTCGCACGTCGATGTAGGCGGCGATCGCCCCGCCGATCGCCAGGGCGATCACGCAGCCCAGCGCGATTGGAGAGAAGCGCCCGAGCGCGTCGGCCAGCAGCCCGGTGCGCTCCGCGGGCTCCAGGCAGCGTGTCGCCGCGGGCAGCGCGAACGCGAGCAGCGCAACACCGCCGACCCAGACTGCCGCGCCGGCGACGTGCGCGATGTCCGCCGGCAGGAACGCCCAGACGGGACTCTGGACGCTGGCGTGGCCGCTGAGCGACGGGGTTATGACCAGCAGCACCGCGCAGAGCCCCAACAGGCCGGCTCGCACTGCAGACGGACGTGCTAACCCGCCGCTTCCTTCGGCGAGCACGGGTACCGCGCTGCGCCCGCGAAGCCGCGGGGCGAACAGCAGCCCCCCGAGCAAGAGCCAGACGATGAAGCGCCCGCCCCAGACCAGGCCGAAGCGCGATTCGATCGTGTTTTCGAGGACCGGTCCCTTGAGCGAGTTCCAGAAGGCGATCCCGGCGGCGTCGGCGCCCTGAAGCACGATCCCCAGCAGGCTGACGAGCAGCCCCAGAACGATCGTCGCGCCGAGGATCCGTTCGGTGCGGCGCGCGAACGCACGCGAGGCCTCCGGCCAGCCGCCACCGCCGCTTGCAGCGGCCAGAGCGGGCAGCCAGCAGAAGGCCAGAAAACACAGACCGCCGGCCGCGAGCGCGATCGTGACGTAGTCCAGTGCCCGGACCGCGCCGAACGTCACGATCGTCGGCTCGCCCGCGGAATCGCGTGCGATCAGTCCACTGACGGAGACGCTCGAGGACGACGCGTGCCCGATGTTGAACTCCGCCCCGCCGTAGACGATGTGCGTGTCTGCCGAGATCACGCGGTAGGTCGCGACGTACGTGCCGTCCGGTAGCCCGCTCTTGAGGCCGACGCCGATCCAGCTCTGTTTGCCGTCGGGGTGGATGATCGAGAGCGTGTCGACCTCGTGGCCGGCAGCGTCATAGACGCGCACGGCGCCGAGCGTGCCGCCGACCGACTGGTTGAACTCGAAATAGAACAGCGAAGGTGCGCTCCTGAGCGTCGCGCCGTCGGCGGGCACCGAGCCGAGCAGCTGCGCATGCGCGGCCGCCCCTGCGGGCAGCGCGAGCATCGCCGCGATCACGCAGACCGCGGCTGTGAGGGCACTGCGCGCGGATCTCACCATGCCTCCTTCGGCGTACCGACGTCCGGGGAGTCCGGTCCGTCACCGCCGTCACCGCGCCGGCGCCGGGTGCGCACGTAGAAGACCAGGCCGAGGCTCGCGAGGATGATCACCGCAAGCGCGACGTATGCGCCAACCGGCGCCGAGGAGCTATCAGGGACCCAGAACAGTTCCCCGCGGATCGCTCCCCGCTGGGCGCCGACCGAGATCGGCACCGTCCAGTCGAAGATCTTTGTCTTCACCCCGGTGTTCTTGACCGCCGGCGGCGTCGTCGGGCTCATCCAGTGAATCCGGTGGTCGTGCCATTCGAACTGCCCGGCGCGATCCGTGGTTTCCCATCGCGGCGCAGCGCTCGCACTCGCGCTGGAGGGAACCGTCGCGATCCCGTAGAAGTTGGTGTTCAGGTAATAGGCCGGCGAGTCGACGTTCTGTTCGACGGTCCCCCCCGGCTGCACGCGGGCGTATGGCTCGCCTTCGTAGCCGTAGATCGTCACGACCTTGCCGGTGTTGTTGCGCAGCAGCAACCGGTCGGCGAACTCGAGCACTTCGACCGACAGCCCGTGGACATGCGGTGTGATGGATCGGATGTAGGTCCGGTAGTGGTAGCTCGAACCCTGGTCGTTGATCGGATTGCCGGTCTCGTGGACCGGCGTGGTCTGTTCCGCGAGCGCCGAGGGCGCGCCGATGGCGACCACGGCGAACACCGCGGCAACCACGGCGAGCAGGCGCCGCCTGGATGTATTGAGCAAGTCTTCTCCTGTCAGACGCTTCGCGAGCCGGACCGCGCGGGTCCGGAGGACCGCGACACGCCCTGCGCAGAGCTGCTGCGCCGGTTCAGCGTGCCGCCGCGAACGCGGGCGGCGGCCGGACGGCGAGCGCGCTGGCGATCAGACGACCGCCGCGGGGCAACGTGAGCGCGACGGCACGTGGCGCCGCGAGGCGGCGGGGCGCGCGGGCCAGGCCGTGCCGGCGGGCACGCAGCACCGCGATGATCCGCTCACCGGGATACCGACGCACGACCAGCACGGAACCCAGGGCGAGGAGTGGAAGCAGGCTCAGCGCCTGTGGCTCGTGGGCCACGACGATCAGCGCCGCGAGCAGGGCGCCGGCCGCGAACAGCGCGGCCGCCGCGGGGCGCCGTGCGGCTTTGCTTGGCGCGTGCATCGCGAGAAGTCTACGCCGCGGCCCCCTCACGTGCCCACCGCGGAGAGCAACCAGAGCCCGAAGCAGGTGAACGCGACCATCACCGTGAGCATCCAGTACTGCGAGCGGACGGCCTCGCGGCTGTTGCGATAAATCGAGAGCGCCTTGTCATGGGCAAGCGTCAGACCTCCGACGTGGCCGGCGACCAGCGCCGCGACCTGGACGTACCAGATCGCCGCGTAGGAGATGATCGTGTAGTCGATCTGGTCACCGTTGGTGCCAAAGATGTTCGCCCCGTTCCCGAGAGGATCGGACGCGAGGTAGCCGATCGCCTGTCCCTGCCAGATCAACAGCGAGAAGTAGTGCGCCAGCACGTAGGCGAACGCGATCGGCACGAGCGTGTGCGCGAAGGCGTCGCGCAGTACCGCGGTGCTGTAGCGGTGGCTGACGCTGTGCACGCCGCGGATGCCGATCCAGTAGACGCCGGCGACGAGCCCGACGGAGCCGAGCAGGCCGATCACCCCCGCCAGCTCCTGGGCGAACGTCCCGCCGAACCCGAGCGCTTCGCCGATGCTCTGCAGGTGTGGCTCGAGCTTGCGCCAGACGACATCGTTCGAGAATCCGTCGAACGTCGTCGTGCCGATGATCGTGAGGATCATCCCGACGGTTCCGGGCAGGATCGGCATCGAGGTCAGCCCGCTCAGGGGACGTCGCGCGCATAGTGCCCCGTCCTCGTCGGTGCAGAAGGCCGACATCCGCGAGAGCAGCTGGAAGTAGGCGCCGAAGCCGTCGGCGCGTTCGGCGACCTCCTCGACCCCGAAGAGCATCATCGCGACCAGCGCGACGGCGAAGTAGCCGAGTGAGAGCCAGCCGAGCTGTAGCGGGCTGTCGCGTTCGACGTAGACCAGCTCCAGGAAGCCGAAGCCGAGCAGGATCGCGACGGCCGGCCACTGCCCGAGCCACGCGGGGTAGCGCAGCGGCGGGCGCGCGGCGCGACCGCGCGTCAGGCGGCCGAGCAGCCAGCGCAGCGCGCGCGCCGTCGTGCGCCAGGGGCTCAGAACCGCGAAGACGTCGCCGAAGAACGCGCTGGCGAGCGGCAGCCCGACCCAGAAGATCACGTAGATGAAAGTCACGCTGAAGTTCACCGACCAGACCTGCGCGCCGTCGATTCCGCTGTAGACCACCAGCCCGAACACCGCGAGCCCGAACAGCGACGCCAGCGGCCCGACGATCCGTGGCACGCCGAACAGCCGCACGCGATGCTGGTTCTGGAGCTGTGGGCGCGTCCAGAGCACCGACAGCGCGACGAACGACAGGATCAGAACGACTGCTGCGGCCCAGCTGAACAGCCAGACGGGCACGGGCAGGTCGGCGCGTCCGACGATTCCGTGCGCCTGCGCCGTGGCGGGGAGCGCCAGTGCCGCGAGCGTGGCCGCGAGCCCCCCGGCGCCGGCGCGTCGAAGTCGGATTCTCATCGCAGCGAGTCTATGTAGCCGCCGCAACGATGCCCTACTCGGGCATAATCGGTCATGGTGACCGCGTGATCCTCGCGCACTTGGCAGGTATTCCCGTCGAGGAGTGGGCACCTTTCTGGGTGCCGATCGTCGTGCTGCTCGTCTGGGGCTGGCGGCGTGAGCGCCGCGGGCGCGCAGCGATCGCCAAGCTTCCCAAGGAACAGGATCTGCTGACCGACGCAACGTTCGCGCGCATCCACGCCGCGTGGCGCGCAGCGGGCCTCGACGGCGCCGAGCAGCGCCACCTCAAGCTGCTCTATCCGCCCGGGCCCGACGGGCTCACGGTCGCCCAGCTCGCCGAGCGGACCAAGCTCGACGAGCGAGCCGCCGCGCGGCAGCTACTCGAGCTCGAAGAGGCCGGTTTCGTGACGCTCGACGGCAAGCCGGGCCCCGAGCAGCAGGTCTTCCTGACGATGCGCGGCTTCGACCTCGAGAGCGTCACCGAGGAAGAGCTGCTGCGCGCCGCCGACGAACGCGCCGCGCCGGAGCCGGTCGCGGGCGTCAGCGCGACCTGAACGGCGCGAGGCCGAGCCGAGTGCAAGCCGTCGAGCTCACCACCGCCCGTCTGCAGCTCAGCGGCTGGGCGCCTTCGGATGCCCCCGAGCTCGCGGCGATCTGCGCGGACCCCGAAGTGATGCGCTACTTCCCCGCGCCGCTGACGCGCGCGCGCAGCGATGAGCTGCTCGAGCGGCTCAAAGCCGGCTTCGAGCGCCGCGGCTACGACTTCTGGGCCGTCCGCGAAGTTGACAGCCCGGCGCTGCTCGGCCTCGTCGGCCTGACCTCCGTCCCGGTCTCGATGCCGGTCGATGCGCCGGTCGAGGTGGGCTGGCGCCTGGCCCGCAGCGCGTGGGGTCGCGGCATCGCGACCGAGGCCGCATCCGCGAGCCTGGACTACGGCTTCGACGAGCTCGGCCTTGCGGAGATCGTTGCCTATACGTCGCAGATCAACGAGCGCTCACGACGCGTGATGTCGCGTCTCGGGATGCAGCGCGACGCGGCCGACGACTTCGACAATCCGTCGATCGCCGCCGCCGACCCGCTGCGGCCCCACGTCGTGTACCGGACCGGGGCCGACGCCTGGCGCGCGCGGCGCGGTCGCTAGCCGGCGGCCGGGCCCGCGCAGGCGCTCAAGCCGTGTTCGCGGGCGGCGCGGGCAACTTCACTGTCTGCCGCGCTCGCCTGGCTGAGCACCTTCTCGGTCGCTTCGTAACCGCCGCCTTCCGGCGAGAGGTCGAACTGGACTTCGCCGTAGTCGGACGCGGCGCGGGCCATCAGGCCGGCCAGCGAGGCGTAGCCCAGCGACCGTGCGACTTCGGAGGCGGTCGTCCAGGCAGACGAGGCTTCGCCGGCGGGTTCGCCGATCTTTTCGACGTTTGCCCGCGGCAGTTCCGGATTGCCCGACTGGTGGATCCGGGCGGCGGCGTGGAGACCGGATTCGGCACCGAGGACCTGCTTCCAGGCCTTCACGCAGGCGTTCTCGAGTTTTTGCTTCTCGCTGCCCGCCCCGCCGCCGGTGGCCAAGCTGGCGCCGCAGCCGGCGACGACGACCGAGAGCAGGCACAGCAGGACGAGCGAACGCATCACGCTGGGCAATCTAGCCGCGCCGCACAGAGCCACGAGATCGGGCCCGGGCGAGACTCACGGATCGGTGCCGGCGTCGTCAGCCTGCGCGCCATGCGCGACGACGGCGCCCTCTTCGGTCAGTGAGAACTCGCTCTGGAGTTTGCGGGCCTTGAAGAAGCTGCGGTTCGTAAAGCGTTCGCAGACGAACATCCAGACCAGGCCGACGAGTGTCGTGGCTGCGGTGACCAGAAGCACGCCACCGATCTTGACCCCGAAGATCGTCACCTCCAGGGCGCTTTCTTCGGGGTTCAGATAGACCTTGATGCTCCAGATCAGCATCGCGAAGAGGGTGATCGCGGCGAGCGCCGGGACGATGATCTGACTGAGCGTCGCGCGGAAGCCGAGATAGATCACGTCGCGGTAGTGCCAGGCGGCGGCCGCACCGGTGATCCCGAGGTACAAGGCCGCGAAGATGCTCGTCGCGGTCACTGCGTCTTCGATCACGCTGCCGCCGGAGATGAAGTTGATCGCCGCGTAGTAGATGACCGACACGACGCCGAATGAGATCGTCGAGAACGTCGGCGTCATGTAGCGCGGGTGCGTGCGGCCGAAGATCTTCGGGATCGAGTCGTGAAAGGCCATCGAGAGAGTCGTGCGGGCGTTCGGCAGGATCGTCGTCTGGGTCGTGCGCGACGGCCGAGCTGAGGACCATGAAGATCAACAGCCGGCTCATCACCTGGCCGAACGTCGAGCTGCCGAAGACGGCGCTGCCGAGGATCGACAGCGAGTCGCCCTCGTGCGCTTCGTTGCTCAGCCCAAGCCCGTTAGAGCCGGCCCCGGCGAACATCAGCAGCGAGATCACCACGAGCAGGTACGTCCCGAGCAGCATGAACGTCGAGATCACCCCGGCGACGCCCGGCACGCGGCTCGGGTCCTCGCTCTCCTCGTTGATCGAGGTCGTGGTGTCCCAGCCCCAGTAGATGAAGACCATCAACACCAGCGCGACCATCAGCTTGTTGAACGAGACGATCTTCGCCGGGTTGAACCAGCTCCACGAAAACCCGACGTCGGCCGGAGCGTGGCCTTCGGCCACGCGCACGATCGCGAACACCGCGAGCACGAGCAGGAGCACCATCTCGATCACGACGAGGATCAGCTGCATCCGCGCCGAGACTTCGATCCCCCGATAGCAGAGGTAGGTCAGGACGACGATCCAGAGGATCCCGACGGCCAGCACCCAGGCACTCGTCGGGTCGGTCCCGATCTTGTTCGCGCCGAAGAACAGGAACACGTACTGCCCGGCGATCTGCGCGTAGCTGGCCATCGCCAGGAAATCCGCGGCGATCGTCCCCCAGCCCCCTGCAAACCAGCCGGTGCGCACCCCGAGCGCGCGCGCCGCCCAGGTGAAGCTCGTGCCGCAGTCAGGGTCGGCGCGGTTCATCTCCTTCGCGGCCCATGCCGAGAGGAACATCGGTATGAAGGCGAGGACCACGATCAGCGGCGTCTGGTAGCCGACGGCGATCACGACGAGCACGAGCGTCGCCGCGAGGCTGTATGCCGGCGCCGTCGACGCGAGCCCGACGGCAGTGCTCTGGACGAGCCCGACGGCGCCTTCTTTGAGCCCCTTCGGGACGACCTCGCCCGGGCGCTCGAGGGCCAGCGCCTCGGCGCGATGTTCCTGAACCGTCTCGCTCACTGGCGCGGAAAACTACCGGCCGCCGCCCCCGTTTGCACCTAGGAGTCGAAGCCGAGACCGACGCGGTCCAGTGCCGCGAGCCACAGTCCGCGCCGCCCGCCCCGTCGGTCGGCTGCGGCGAGACGGTTGCGGGTCAGCTGGATCACTGCGCTGCGCAGGGGCTCCGGAGGGAACGGCACCGGCCGCCGCCTGACCATCGCGAGCTGCTCGATACCCGAGCGTTCGCCGTCGAGGAGCTCGAGCGCGGCGCGGGCGCCAAAGCGGCTCGCACCGACGCCTAGTCCTGTGTAACCCGCGGCGTACGCGACGCGCCCACGATGCGCGGTACCGACGAACAGCGAGAAGCGGCTGCAGGTATCGATCGCGCCGCCCCAGCGATGGCTGAAGCGCACGCCCTCGAGCTGCGGGAAGGTCGCAAAGAAGTGCTGCGCCAGCCGTTCGAAGGTCCGCTGGTCCTGATCGCGGTGCGGTCCGACGTCGCCGCCGTAGCGGTACACGGCGTCGTAGCCGCCCCAGAGGATCCGGCGATCTGCCGTTGGCCGGTAGTAGTGGAAGAGGTTGCCCATGTCTGAAAGACCCTGCCCGGCGGTCCAGCCGACCTGCGCCCAGCGCGCCGCGTCGATCGGCTCGCTCATCAGGACGTAGTCGTAGACGGGGGCGATCAGCAGCCGCACCGACGCGACCAGCGACCGGTAGGCGCTCGTGGCGAGCAGCACGCGGCGCGCGCGCAGCAGCGCGCCGTCGCCGATCACCAGCATGCTCTCGCCGCTACGACGCAGCGAGCGCACGGCGGAGTGCTCGTGGATCCGCACACCTGCGCGCAAGGCCGCCTCCCGCAGGCCGTCCGCGAGGCGCGCCGGGTCGACGAGCGCGGCCCCGTTGCGCTGCCACAGGCCCGCCTTGTAGACCGGCGAGGCGACCTGTGCGCGGACGGCGGGTCCATCGAGCAGCTCGACGTCGTGGCCGTATGCGCGCAGCAACGCCAGCTCCTCCCCGAGGTCGGGCGACCTCGGCATCGGTCAGCGCGACCGCCATCTCCCCCGACTCGGTGAACGCACACTCGACTGCGTGGCGCTCGAGGTCGGCGCGCAGCTCCTCGTAGTTGGCGAGCCCCAGCCGCTCGAGCTCGGCGATCTCCCCGGGGAAGCGCGCGATCCCGTTGAGCAGTCCGTGCGTGAGCGAATAGTTCAGGAAGCCGCCGTTGCGGCCGCTGGCGCCTTCACCGCAGCGCGCGGCCTCTACGACCACGACGTCCCGCTGCGGCGCGCGCTGCTTGGCGAGCAGCGCCGCCCATAGGCCGGTGTAGCCCCCGCCGACGATGCACAGGTCGCATTCCCCGCTCCTGCTCTAGCGGCGGCTGCGGCGAGCGCGGCGGGAGCACGTCCAGCCAGTAGGAGCGGGGCTCGGCATCTGCGAACGAGGCGCGGTGCTCTGGTGTCGCGTCGTGGCGCGGCCAGGGGTGGGTCAAGGCAGGGATGCTAGCCCGGAGCGCCGTGCCCGGCCTCCGCCGCCGCCAGGCGCGATAATCGCCGCGATGCCAGCCACCAGCTCCGCCGGGTCGGTGATTGATGTACGAGGACTTCGCAAGTCCTACGGCGACATCGAGGTCGTGCGCGGAATCGACCTGGAGGTCAGGCGCGGCGAGGTGTTCGCGTTCCTCGGACCCAACGGGGCCGGCAAGACGACGACCGTCGAGATCCTCGAGGGCTACCGCGAGCGCGTCGGCGGCGAGGTGAGCGTGCTCGGCAGGACCCGCCGCACGCCGACGGCGACTGGCGTGCCCGGATCGGCCTGGTGCTGCAGTCCGTGCACGATGCCCGCCGAGCTGACGGTCCGCGAGCTCGTCGAGCTTTACGCCGGCTACTACCCGCATCCGCGATCGATCGGCGGAGACGATCGAGCTCGTCGGCCTGGCCGAGAAGCGCGACGCGCGCGCCGACCAGCTCTCGGGCGGGCAGGTCCGCCGGCTCGACGTCGCGCTGGCGCTGATCGGCGACCCGGAGCTCGTCTTCCTCGACGAGCCGACGACGGGCTTTGACCCCGCCGCGCGCCACCACGCATGGGAGGTGATCAGCGACCTGCGCGACGCTCGGCAAGACGATCTTCCTGACGACCCACTACATGGACGAGGCGCAGCGCTCGCCGACCGCGTCGCGGTGATCGTCGCCGGCGAGATCGTCGCCGAAGGCACGCCCGACACGCTCGGCGGGCGCAGAACGCGCGAGTCACGCGAATCGCCTTCGGCGTCACGGATGGCTTCTCGCTCGAGGCCCTTCCTGAGCGGCTGCGGGGCGAGGCGCGCACTGCGCCGGCACTCGCGTCGAGGTTCGCACGAGCCAGCCGGCCCGCGCGCTGCGCCGAACTCTCCCGGTTGGGCACTGGAGCGCGGCGACGGACTCGACGACCTGACGGTCGGCCGCCCGACGCTCGAGGACATCTACCTGCGGCTGACGGGCGACGCGGAGTCCGGCGAATGAGCACCACGGTCGATGTTCGCGCACCAGTTCCGCTCGGACCTGTCGCGCTTCTGGCGCAACCCCAGTCGCGCTACTTCACGCTGCTGCTGCCGATCGTGTTCCTCGTGATCTTCGCGGCGATCTTCAAGGGCACGACCGTCGTCG
This sequence comes from uncultured Solirubrobacteraceae bacterium, assembly GCA_963699425.1. Taxonomy (GTDB): domain Bacteria; phylum Actinomycetota; class Thermoleophilia; order Solirubrobacterales; family Solirubrobacteraceae; genus Palsa-744. Next base: position 592,052 of record CAVOTS010000003.1, read on the forward strand.
ACGGCCGGCAGGATCAGCGATCAGCACGTTCTACGTGCCGGGGATCATGACGCTCGGGATCGTCTCGGCGAGCTTCGTCAACCTCACGCAGACGGTCGTCGACCCAGCGCGAGAGCGGCGAGCTCAAGCGCCTGCGCGGCACGCCGCTGCCGGCGCGTCTTCGTGATCGCGAGCCGCGCCGTGGTCGGCGTCGTCGTCGCGGTCGTGATGTCGGCCCTGCTGCTGGTGATCGGCAAGCGTCGCGTACAACGTGCACATCCCCGCGCTCGACGATGCTGGCGCTCGTCATGGCCGTCGATCGTCGGCGCCGCGGCGTTCGCCTGCATCGCGTTTCGCGGTCTCCACGCGCATCCGCTCGACGCCGAAGCGGCGGCGCCCGCCATCAACCTCACCGTCCTGCCGCTGTATTTCATCTCCGGCGTGTTCGTCCCCGAAAGCCAGATCCCAAGCGTCCTGCGCGACATCGCCGACCGATCTTCCCGATCCGCCACCTCGCCGCAGGCGCTGCGCCAACCTTTCCTGGAAAGCGGCAAGCCGATGAAGCTCGGTGATCTGGCGGTCGTCGCCGCCTGGGGCCTGGCCTGCCTGTTGATCGCCGCGCGTACGTTCCGCTGGACCCCGTCGAGCGAGGGCTAGGCGGCGACGGGGGCGCCGCAACGCGGCGCCCCCGATGCGCGCCGCCTAGAAGGCGCCTTCGCCGAATTCACCTTTTTCGTAGGCCGCCAGCGTTTCCGGACTCGAGTGGACACACTGCCCGCCGCGTTTGCCACCGACCGTGTTGCGTTCGGTGACGCGCGGGTACAGGGGTTCCTGTCCAAATTCCGCCTCGCGGTTGTTCCACACCATCCCGTTGCCCTTGCAGGTCAGGTTGCGGGAGATCCGGTTTGCGAGGATCTCGATCGCGTCCGGGTCTTCGAAATGGTTGTTTTCGATGCGCATGTCGCCGAAGACGCGATCGCGCGCAAGGCCGAGCCAGCACGAGTCCAGTTCCCTGACGGTCACGTTCCCGTGGATCAGGTCATCCTCGTAGTCGCTGTAGATCGCGCACTCGCTCTCCGGCGCGCCGCCACCGACCTGGTTGACGTTGCCGAAGATCCGGGCCGCGTGCAGGATGATCCCGGCTGCCCCCCGGCCGTTGACATTGCCCCGGATCACCGACCGGCTGGTTGCCGTGTTTTCCTCGTCGCCGCTGCAGGTGAAGTAGAACGGCTCACAACCGATGATCGCGACGCCGCCTTCCTTGACCGTCAGATTCCCGAACAGCAGCAGCCGGGGATTCGCGCCGCCCGGCCTGACCGTGTTGAAGGCGAAGTTCGCGATCAGCTGACCGCCCGGCTCGACGGTCAGAGCGCCGCGAACCTTCGCCTGCCCGCCGTCCACGAGGCACGTGCCGACGACTTCGACCGGCGCGGCGATGTTGCCTTCCAGTGTCTGTGGCCCTTCTGCCCCGCAGGTGTGGGCCCGGGCGGCCGAAGCGCCCGCCGGGACGGCGAGCGTGACCACCGCGCCGGCCGCGATTACCGCAAGGCGCCTGAAAACCTTCCTTGACACCATCTTTCCCCCTCACTTACTCGGGTTTAGGCGATCGACGTGGCGTACTGAGGCTCGGTCGATCCGGCGATCGTAGCCGCAAACTGCGACCTTGTGTTATCGATTGCCGACGCTTGGCCCATGCCATAGGCTGGCCCCGTGTCCGCGGTCGGCGAACCCCGATGAGCAGCGCGCCCGGGAGGGCCCGGCACCCGCTCTCGGATTCGAGCCGGCGAGGTTCGCAGGCCGGCCGGTGACCGGTGTCGGCGCATTGCACGAGCCGGTCGGCACCGACCTGCGCGTGCGCTACGCCGAGTGCGATCAGCAGGGGATCGTGTTCAGTGCCAACTACCTGCTTTACGCGGACGTCGCGTTCACGGAGTTCTGGCGGCACGCCGTGTGCCCATGGCAGCAGATGGTCGAGCGCGGCGTCGATGCGGTGGTCGCCGAAGCGCGCCTGCGCTTCAGAGTCGCAGCGCAATACGACGACGAGCTCGACCTGCGCACCGCCCCCCGCCGTCTGGGCGAGACGTCGCTGACCAGCGAGATCGCCGTGCTGCGCGCAGGCGAGGAGCTCGCGGCGATCGAGCTGCGCCACGTCTGCATCGATGTGACCACGCGCGAGAAGTGCGCGTGGCCCGACTGGATCAGGGTCGCCCTGTCGCCCGCGACGCCCAGCTGATGAGCGTCAATGCGAACTTTTTTCGGAGAATGCGGGATCGTCGTGCGCCGGCCCCTTGCGCGAGATGCCCCGCTGCGTAATGAATGCAGGCAGACGCGGTTTGGAGCCGCAAAGAGCGAGGCCAACGAGGTGTGAGGCCGCGCCACCGACACGGAAAGCCCTTGTGGTCGACCGGAGAGGTTCCTCGAACGGCTCCGGGCCGCGTCGCTATTTAACCGGGGTGCCTGCTTGAGAGCCTTGGTCCAGCGGGTCGCGCGAGCTTCGGTCGCTGTCGCGGGCGAGCCCGTCGCCGCGATCGGACCCGGCCTGCTCGTGTTCCTTGGCGTGACGCACGAGGATCAGGACGCCGACGCAGAGAAGCTCGCGGCGAAGGTCCGCGCGCTGCGCGTGTTTCCCGACGCCGACGGAAACATGAACGAGGCGCTCGGCGAGCGCGAGATCCTCTGCGTGAGCCAGTTCACGCTATATGGCGACGCGCGCCGCGGCAATCGCCCGAGCTTCATCGCGGCCGCCCGACCCGAGCACGCCGAGCCGCTGTACCGGCTCTTCTGCGAGCTGACCGACGCCAAGCGCGGCGTGTTCGGGGCGATGATGGCCGTCGAGCTGGTAAACGACGGGCCCGTGACGTTGCTGCTCGAAAGCCGCTAGCGGCCCGACCAACTACGGCTCGACCGTCACTCCGTTCCAGAACGCGTAGTGGCCGCGGATCTCCTGCGCGGCGGACTTGGGCTCGGGGTAGTACCACGCCGCGTCGGCGTTGCGCTCGCCGCCGACCTCGAGCGTCTTGTAGCTCGCCTCGCCCTTCCAGGGACACGTGGTGTGCGTGGCGCTGTCGACGAGGTAGCTGTCGTTGACGCTCTCGGCCGGGAAGTAATGGTTGTTCTCGACCACGACGGTGTCATCGCTTTCGGCAATCGTGGCGCCGTTCCAAACCGCTTTCATCGCTGCTCCTGTCTTTCGGGGACGGGGTTTTCAGGCTAGCCGAAGGGGCCGGATCACCCGATCTGCGTGCCGAGCCATGCGGCCGCCAGGCCGGCGGCCAGCGTCACAAGGATCAGAACCCAGGCCCGGCGGCGCTGGCCGGCGGCCGCGAGCTCATGCGCCGCAAGCTCCCAACCCGAGAACGTGGTGTACGAGCCGAGCAGCGCGCTGCCGGCGAGCAGGAGAGCGGTGTGTCCGACGTGCGTGGCGAACAGCACGCCGAGCAGGAAGGCGCCGCTGACGTTCACCAGCGCGACGCCGAGCTCACCGTGGCGGGCACGCAGCGCGATCGTGTCGGCCAGTGCGACGCGCGCGAGCGCGCCGACGCCGCCGATCAGCGCGACGGTGATCCAGAGCACGAGCCCGCTCATCCGCGCGCGAGCGCCTCCCCCGCACGTACCGCCAGGTATCCCGCGACGAGCGTCACCACGAGGTAGCTGACGAGCGTCACCCAGCGCCCGCTCTGGCCCATCCGGACGACCTCCAGGGTCAGCGTCGAGAACGTTGTCAGCCCGCCGCAGAAGCCCGCGCCGACAAACCCGCGGGCCTTCGCGCCCCCGGAGCCCAGGAGCCGCACGGCCGCGAACGCGATGATGAACGCTCCGAGAAGGTTCACGCTGAGCGTCGGCCACGGCCAGAGCCCCGGGTGCCAGGGGAACGTCTCGGCGAGCGCGACCCGCCCGAGCGTTCCGAGTGCCCCTCCGGCGAAGATCGCCAGGAGCTCACCGGGCGGCAGCCGCGAGCTCGCGGGCGCCGCGCTGTGACTTGCATGTGCCACGGCGGCGGACCTTAGCGCCCGCAGCCGCCAGTGGGCGTGATAGAGACTCCCTGATGGCCGCGCCGCCAAGTCCGCCGCCCAGTCGTCGCTCGCGGCGGCCGCTCGTGATCGCGCTCACGGTGGTGGTGCTGGTCGCCGCGGTTGCGCTCGCGGTGACCCAGATCAACCTTGCCAGCGTCGGCCACACGCTCGCGCACGCCCACATCGAATGGGTTCTCGCGGGCCTGGCCCTGATGGGCAGCTCGCTGTTCCTGCGTGCAACGTCGTGGATCCAGGTGCTGCGGGCCGCGCTGCCGACGCTACGGGTTCCCGTTGCGCCGGTCGTGCGCGCGACGATGATCGGAGTGATGGGCTCGGCGGTCTTCCCTGGCCGTGTCGGCGAGGCTGCGCGCGTGCTGCTCGTCTCGCGGCGACTCGATGCGCCCGACCGCCAGATGATCCCGCTCGTCGCGGGCACGGTCTTCTCACAGACGCTGATCAACCTCGGGGCACTGACGCTGCTGGCGATCGCGGCGCTCTCGGGGATCCCGGCGCTCCACGGTCGACTCGGCGGCCTGAGCGGAGCACTGATCGTGCCGGCCGTGATCGCGCTGCTGTTGATTCTCGGCCCGCCGCTGCTGCGCCTCGCACGGCGCTCGAGCCACCCGCGCCTCGCGCACGGCGCCGAGCGTGTGGCGCGCGTCCTCGCGCTCGCGCGCGGCGGGATGACGGTTTTCGCGAGCCCCCGCCATGGCCCGCCGGCCGTGCTCGCGCAGCTCGCCGCGTGGGTGCTGCAGTGGCTCGCGTGCTGGTCGCTGCTGCTCGCCTTGTCCTTTCACACTCATTCGAACGCGCTGACCGCCGCCGGGGTCCTGCTCGCCGTCAACGTCAGCGCGGTGCTCCCGGCCACGCCGTCGAACGTCGGCGTCTTCCAGGCGGCCTGCATCGTCGTGCTTGCCGCCGCCGGGGTGGCAGCCGGGCCGGCGCTGGCGTACGGCATCCTGCTCCAGGCAGTCGAGGTCGTGACCGCGCTCGGCCTGGGGATCCCGGCGCTGCTGCGCGAAGGGCTTTCGTTCACGGAACTGCGCGGCGGCCTGCGCCCACCCCAGGACGGCGCGGCCGCGCCGGCCGGCTGACGGCGCTCAGAGGCGCGGACGCGCCGCGAGCCACTCCTGGACCGCCCCGGCGACCCGACGCAAGACAAGCGCCGCGCGCGGTCCGCGCACCAGCGCACCGGGGCGCAGCAACTCGTGACGCGGGCTGTCCAGGACCACCCGCACGACGCCCAGGTCCCGCGCGAGAGCCGGCTCGGCGAGCCACAGCGACTCCATGTCGACGGCGAGCGCTCCGTCGGCGAGCAGCTGCGCGCGGCGCGCGCCGAGGGCAAGTTTCGAAACGCTGACGATCGGCCCGCTGCGAACCTTCATTCCCCGCCCGGTGAGCGTCGTGATCAGCTCCCCGGCCAGCGAGCACTCGACCCGCTGGGAGCTGTGGCCTTCGTCGGCGGCCCCGTAGACGTTCTCGGCGACGATTACTTCTCCCGGCACCGAATGCTCGTCAAGGCCGCCGCAGAACCCGATGATCAGCAGCGGCCCCGTGGCACTTCCGGACAGCAGCGCGCCCGCGGCCCGGGCATTGACTGGCCCCATGCCTGTGCGGTGCACGCGCGCTGCGGGCACGAGCGGCGTGATCAGCGCGGCCTCGAGCCGCATCGGCGCCGCGATCGTCGCCAGCGCGGCGCTCATCGCACGACTTCGACACCCGGCGCGATGAGCACTTCGGGTGCTTCGCCGGGTTTGGCGGCCATGATCGAGTGCGCGGCCAGGTCGGCCTCGCTGACCACGCGCGGCGTCCGAGCGCGGAAACGGTAGGCGAGCAGCCCATGCGCCTGCACCGTGCCGACGAGCGCGAAACCGGGTGCCGGCGGCGACTGCGCGTCGCGGGACAGCGGCGGATAGCCGGCGCTGTCGATTTCCGAAACCCGGACCGCGCTGCCGGCCGGCAGCACCCTCAGCGGGCCGAGGTAGTACTGGAGCGGCGTCGTGCCGAGATGCACGGCGGTTATCGCCCGGCTGTCGCGGTTCGCCTTCAGCCCCGCCGCCAGGCCCCGCCAGTCGCCGCGCTGCAGGCGGTGGTTGACCGTCACGTCGAGCGTCACGAGCAGCATCGCCGCGACCGCGGCGAGCGCGCAGGCGAGCCCGGGCAGCCCCGTCGAGCGCGAGCCGAGCATGATCGCGAACATCACGGTCAGCGGCACCATCGCGGCGATCAGGTTGCGGGGCGTCAGGTAGTCGAGCCCGGCGAGCGCCAGCAGGATCGGCAGGAGCACGGCGGGACCCCAGAGCGCGAGCATCGCAAGCGTCCCGTCGAGTTCGCGGCGCTCGACCTGCGCCGGTCGGCGCGAGGCGCGGTAGAGCCACAGCGCAGCGCCGAGGAGGAACGGCAGCGCGACGAGCAACTCGACCGAGTGGCCCAGCGGTGCGCCGGACTCGCCGAGCAGCCAGTACTGGGCGATCGCGAGGATCCTTTCCGAGAGCGTCCACTCGCCGATCCATTGCGTGTAGTGCCCGCCCTGGGCGATCAGCAGCGGAATCAGGGCCACGCCGACCAGCACGAACGCCGCGACCGCCGGCCAGGCTCGGCGCCGCAGCCGCGGATCGACGAGGATCCAGACCGCCATCGGCGCCAGCAGGAAGAACGCGAAATAGTGACTCGCGAGGCACAGGCCACCGCCGACGGCGAGCAGCACCGTGGCTCCGCGGCGATCGTGCAGCACGCGCACGAAGCCGAGCGTCGCGAGCGCGCCGAGCATCGCGAACAGCGAGTAGACGCGGGCTTCCTGCGAATACCAGACGAACAGCGGGCCGACTGCGACGAGCGAGGCGGCGAGGAGCGCCGCGCGGCGTCCGGCCAGCTCGCGCGCGGTCGCCCAGGCGAGCGGCACCGTGGCTATCCCGAACAGCGCCGAGGGCAGTCGCAGCGCGAACTCGCTCGAGCCGAGCAGCCGGTAGTCGACCCACTCGATCAGGTACCAGAGGAACGGCGAGTTCTCGGTGTGCACCATCGAGCTGAACGTCGCGCTGAGCGACGGGTGCAGGGTCCGCACCGCGGTGAAGGCCTCGTCGAACCACAGGCTCTGCGAGCCGAGATTCCAGAGCCGCAGGACCGCGGCCAGCAGCGTGATCAGTGCGAGCGGCCACCAGCGCGCGGCGCCGCGCGCCGACGCCACCGGGGGCGCGGCGGGCTCGGCCTGCGTCAGCGCCGGCAAGTTTCGGTCACCAGCTTCTCCCCGTAACAGTCAAACCGCCGCGCTGGCTCGTCGTCGGAATATGCGGGCAGCCGGTAGCCGCCGATCACGTGGCGCAGCCCGTGGACGTCCGGGCCCGTGATCACCGCGCACTGACGGACCGTGGATTCGGGCGGTCCGGGCTTGAGGTTTCCGCAGACCACGTCAATCGTGTTCGTATATCCGAATACGCCCTGCTCGATCGCCGGTTCCTTGGTGTCCAGTCCTGTGAAGTGGCTCCAGGTGACGAGGTCGACCTTCAGGCGTTCGTTGACGATCGTCTGACGGGACGTGTCGTTGATCGACATCACGAGCAGCAGGATCCCGGCGATGATCAGCACAGCAGTCTCGATCCGCCAGCGGCGCGGGGACCGGGAGTCCTCGTCGCGAGGCCCCAGACGGGCGGCGAGGCCGGAGCGACGGTCGACGGAGGAACTCATTGGACGGGCACCAGCAGCGGCGAATACTGGTGGATCACGTAGACCAGCTGCACGAGCAGCACGGCGGCCAGTAGACGGCGATCCTTGGAGACCACGGCGAGCGGCAGCGGCCAGAGGATGTACCAGGCGAGCAGCCAGGTTGTCGTCACCGAGATCGCGAGCAGCGCCCAGCCGGAGGCCGCGATCCATTCGTAGCCGCGCCAGGTACGCCACACGAGGTAGGCCAGAACCACGACCAGGACGCCCTTGAGCAGGTCATGGTCGATCGGGAAGACGCCCGGCTTGCCGATCAGGTGCGCGAACTCCGTCGCGAAGGAGTCGGTGGAGACGAACGACGAGTCGCGGCTCAGTGCCGCAAAGATGTCCACGCCCTTGATCCCGAAGACGGCGTCGGCGACGATCACGCCGACGATCGCCATCGCGAGCGCGCCGAGCACCGCCGGCATTTTGCGTCGCGAGAGCACCATGAACGGCAGCACGGCGCCGGCGGTCACCTTGATCAGGGCCCCGGCGACAAGCGCGGCCCCGGCGGTCGCTTCACGGCCCGCTGTGACGCGCGGGGCGACGACGAGCGCGACGGCGCCCATCATCAGGAACATCATCAGCAGGTCGTTGTGCGCGCCGCCGGCCCCGTACAGCAGGTAGATCGGGTTGACGCCGACGATCAGCGCCGCAGCGGCACCGTCGAAGCCGCGGCGCTCAGCGATCCGCCAGGTCGCCCACAGGATCCCGGCCGTCGAGCCGAGCGCGATCAGCTTCATCGACCAGATCGTCCCGTCGATCCCGAGGTAGGCGAACGGGTACGTCAGCAGGGTGTAGAGCGGCCCGTAGGCGGTCGGCGAATAGATCCAGTCCTTGCCGACGAAGTGGTAGATGTGGTCGTACCAGATCGCGTGCGGCCCGTGTTCGTAGGGGTTGATCCCGTGGATCGCGCCCATCCGGGCATACGCGATGTAGCTGAAGACGTCCGTCGAGATCAGCACCGGTCCGAGAAGCACGATCGTGTAGAGGACGACGAGCAGCCAGATCACCGCGCGCGGACTGAGCGCCAGGCGCGGCAGACGCAGCGCAAACGCCGAAAGGGTCGCGTACGCGAGCGTGAACACCAGCAGCGAGAGCAGAAAGACGTCGTAGGTCAGCTTGCCGGTGAAGCCCCCGATCCAGCCCGAGATCCGTGGCTGCTCGGGAACGTCAGACTCGTGCCCCCACGACGCGGCCTCGAAGATCAGCGCCGTCGCGAGCACGATCAGCGCCGCGGCGACATAAGCAAAGGCGCGCCCGCTGCTCGACTGGCTCTTAGGCGCCGCTGCCGGCAGCGGCTGTGTTGCGGCGCTCATCGCCGGGGCCGGGTGCAACCCGGGATGTCCCGGCCTGCGACCGTTGGAGCTGTTCCCACGGGACAGAGCCTACCGGTCGCCGTCGCGGCCACCGGCCGCCTAGGAGATCAGCAGCGGCTCGGCTGCCGGGCGGCCCACGGCGTGTCCCTGGGCCATGTCAACGCCGTATTCGCGCAGCAACTCGAGCGTGCGCTCATCGCCGACGAACTCGGCGATCGTCAGGCGCCCAAGCCCCGCGACGATCCCCGCGAGCGCCGACACGACGAGCTGGTCGGTCCGCGAGTTCGGCAGCGCGCGGATGAACTCGCCGTCGATCTTCAGGTAGTCGAACGGCAGATGCTTGAGGTACTGGAAGGACCCGAATCCGGCCCCGAAGTCGTCGATTGCGATCTCGCATCCGAGCGCGCGCACGCGGCGGCAGACCGCACGCGCGCCCGCCATGTCCCGGATCGCGGCGGTCTCGGTGACCTCGAGCGTAAGCCGCGCGGGTTCGACGCCGTGCTCTTCGAGCAGCCGCTCGATCTCGTCGGGCAGCGACTCGTCGGTCGCCGAGAGGCCGGAAATGTTCACCGCCAGCGCGGCACCGAAAAAGCGCGGGTCGTAGGCCAGCACCCGGATCGCGCGTGCGATCACCGCGCGGTCGACCGCCACGATCAGTCCGCTTTCCTCGGCGGCCTGCAGGTAGCGCCCCGGCGTGCGCAGCGCGCCCCCTGCGGCGGGGATCCGCAGCAGCGCCTCGTAGTGCGCCACGCCGCCGCCGCGCAGGTCGATGATCGGCTGGTAGTACAGCGTGAAGCTGTCCGCCGTCAGCGCGTCGGCCAGCGTCCCAAGCAGCTCGGCACGGCTGGCACGCCGGTTATCGCGCGCCTGCAGACCTTCACGCGCAGGCAGCGCGGTTTCGATGCTGTGTGCCATGCCGGCACTCATCTTCGACGGCGCCGCGGATAGCCCTTCGCGGCGGCTAGGAGGGGGCGCGGCGCTGCTCGCGCCGCGCACGGTCGCTGATCACGAGCAGCAGGGCGATCAGCACGAAGTTCATCACCACCGACGAGCCTCCGTAGGCCACGAACGGGAGCGTCACACCGGTCAGCGGAATCAGCCGCGTGACGCCGCCGACGATCACGAAGACCTGCAGGCCGACGATCGCCGCAAGGCCCGTCGCGAGCAGCTTCGAGAAGGAGTCGCGCGCGATGATCGCGGTCTGCAGGCCGCGCGCGACGAGCAGCAGGTAAACGAGCAGCAGTCCCGCCGCGCCGACGAGTCCAAGCTCGTTGACGATCACCGCATAGATCATGTCGCTTTCGGGCACCGGCAGGATCGGGTGCCCGGCGAGAAGGGCAGCAGCGAGCGGTCGAAGCCCGTGCCGAGCACCCCGCCGTCGGACTGCGCGAACAGCGACTGGGCGAGCTGGTAGCTGCCGCCGGGGGCGTTGTAGAGGCGCGGGCTGAACGGCTCTTCCCAGGCTTCCACGCGCGACTCGACGTGCCCGACGTGCGTCGGCGACGAAATACGCGCCGACGCGCGAAGAGCACCATCCCGATGAGCGGGAAGGAGAAGCGCCCGGTCGCGACGTACAGCAGCGCGAGAAAGGCTCCGTAGAACATCAGCGACGTCCCGAGCTCGCGGGTGATCAGCAGCGTCGCCATCGCCAGCGCCCCAGACGGCCAGCAGCGGGCCGAACTGCTTCATCGGCGGCAGCGTCATGCCGAGCACGCGGCGGCCTGCGGTGACGAGGATCTGGCGGTTGTCGCGCAGGTAGCTGGCGAGGAAGATCACGATCGCGACCTTCGCGAGCTCGGCCGTCTGGAAGGTCACGCTGCCGAGGTGGATCGCGAGGTAGGCGCCGTTGACTTCGCCGCCGATCCCGGGCAGGCGAGGCAGGAGCGCAGCGATGATGCCGACCAGGGCGATCGTGTACCGGTAGCGCTCGAGCACGCCGACGCCCCGCTGTCGCAGCGCGATGATCGTCGCCGCGAAGAGCACCAGTCCGAGGATCATCCACTGCGCCTGCTGGCGCGCGAGCACCGGTTCGATCCGGTAGACCATCACGATCCCGATGCTCGCCAGCACCGCCGCGAGCGGGAGCATGTAGGGGTCGGCGTCGGGGAGCGCGAAGCGCAGCACGAGGTGCGCCAGCCAGGCACAGTCCGAGGAACAGCGCGCCGTAGCCAGCGACGCGCCCGTGGCTGGTGAGCATGAGGTTGGTGTTCGCCGTGGGCTGTTGTTCTGCTCCTGGACGAAGATCGCCGTGAAGCCGGCCGTGACCAGCAGGGCCGACGGAACCAGGCCGAGCAGCTCCCGGTTGCGCGGGCTGAGCACGGCCTGAGGCGTAGCCGCGCGCGCGGCGCGGCGGCTCCGGTCCGGCCGCTAGACCTCGCGATGCACGCCGATCCGGGGCGCCGCGCTGCCTGCCATCCCGGCGGCCGCCGGACAGCCCGAGACCATGACGACGAACCGCCGCGACCACCCGCGGCGGCATGTGGCGGCGCTTCCTGCTCGCCGCGGTGCTGATCGTCGCTGGTCAGCGGCGGCGCGACGGCGGCCGTGGCGCTGAACACCGTCGGCGGCCTGGCCGACGAGGTCTTCCCGGCGGCCAACAAAATCCACGCGCCGAAGGGCTTGATCATCCCCGAATACAGCGGCGGCCCGCAGACATTCCTGGTGCTCGGCTCCGACCGCCGCGAAGGCTCCAAGGACGCCTGCGACCGCGAGGACCCGCCGCACAGCGACACGATCCTGCTGGTGCGCTTCGACCCCGAACAGGGCCAGACCTCGGTGCTCTCGATCCCGCGCGACCTGCTGGTCGACGATCCACACCCGCAGCGGGCAGGACTACCCGACGAGAAGATCAACGCGGCCTACACGATCGGCAGCCGAGCTCGGCGGCCCGCAGGGGGCCAGCCTGCTGGCGGCGGAAACGATCAAACGCGAAGTCTTCCCGGAACTGCAGCTGAACGGCATCGTCGACGTCAACTTCCGCGGGCTTCATCCACGTCGTCGACACGCTCGGCTGCGCCTACGTCAAGGTCGACCACCGCTACTTCAACGAAAACATCGGCACGCCGAAACGAACTACACGAGCATCAACCTCGCAGCCCGGCTACCAGAAGCTCTGCTACGAAAACGCGCTCGACTACGTGCGCTACCGGCACACCGACTCGGACTTCGTGCGCGTCGCCCGCCAGCAGGACTTCCTGCGTGACCTGCGCGAGCAGGTCGACCCCGAAGACGCCCTCGGCCAGCTCGACCGGTCGCCAAGGCCGTCGGCGGCGCGATCACGCACGACCTTCCCGGCCAGCGGCGAGCGAGCTGATCGAACTCGCGAAGCTGGTCGCCTTCTCGCAGAACAAGCCGCTGCGCCAGGTGAAGTTCCAGTACCCCAACGAGGACGACAAAATCGGCGAAGGCGACTACGTCACCTCGACGCCCGAACTCGAGCGAGCCACGCTCGCACGAATTCCTCTATGGCGCACCGCGGGCGACCCGCGCGCTAGCCGCGATCGCGCCGCGCCAGGGCCGGCGCGCGACGCCCGCGGCCAGCTCACCGGGACTGGATTGCCGCCAGCGCCGGCGAGCCGAAGCCGAGCAGGCGCAGCGCCACACGCCGTTGCGGGTGCTCTACCCGGCACTCCAGACCGGCGCAGGCCGAACCCGCAGGAGGTTCGCGCCTACCGCTGCTCGACCAGCAAGGCGGGACGCAACGCCTATGTCGCGGTCTGGCAGCAGAACATCATCGGCGGCTACTACGACGTCGAGGGCACCGACTGGCTCGAACCCGCCGCTCTTTGACCACTCGCGGACCGAGGTCGTCGACGGGCGGACGTACAAACTCGTTGACGACGGCGCCACATCCACGTGATCGGCTGGCGCCAGGGGGCGACCTCTACTGGGTGACCAACACGCTCTCGGAGGAACTGTCAACGCGCAGATGCTGGCGATCGCGCTTTCCGCGCGGCCGGTAGCCCGCGGACGGCCCTAGCGTCGCCGCGTCGAGCGCTGGTTGACGAGCGCGTCGGCGTCGGCGTTCCGTGCCCGCGGCACGGAGTGGATCGACCACGCGCGAAGTCGGCGAGCGCGGCCAAGGCCTGGCGTGCAGCGGCTTCATCGCCGCATGCTTGACCTTGTACTCGCCATGGACCTGCGGACGATCAGCTCCGAATCGCCGATCAGATGGATCTCGTCGGCGCCCAGCTCGCGCGCGCGGGCGATGCCGAGCAGCAAGGCACGGTACTCGGCGACGTTGTTTGTCGCCTCACCGAGCAGCTCCGCGTCTTCGAGCAGCACGTCCCCGTCCTCGCCGCGGACCACGCACGCCGCGGCCGCCGGGCCCGGGTTACCCCGCGCGCCGCCATCGACGTTATACCGTGAGCCGCAAGCGCCGGGGGCGGCCGTCAGGCGCTCGGCAGCGGAAGCGGATCGCCGACTGCGCGCGGACGTCGGCGGTCGCGCCTTTCACGGCGCTCGTCTCCCCGCGTGCGAGTTGCCCGCTCGGGCGCGTCGGTCAAAGCTGCGCCGCTCGACAATCACCGTGACGTTGGCGTCATCGCGGTAATGCTCGGTCAGCTTGGGATAGAGCTCGTCGGCGAGCTCGGTTGGCACGACGCAATAGATCACAGGTTGATTATCAGGTTCGACGTGTGGTTCGGCAAGGCCTGCAGGGTCAAACACTTGTCCAGACGAGGCGGCCGGTGCCATCGACGAAGACGTTCGAGAGGCGCTCCTCGCGTGGCAGGTCGCTCAGCTCGGAACCTTGGTCGATCACGCGCGCGGCCGGCTGTTCATCGGTCAGGTCGACCTCGTAGCGGTACCACGACAGTTCCCAGGCGACGAGGATCCGGACGACGGCCTGGTGGTGTTCGGCGCTCCAGATGCTGACCTCCGGGACGCCGAGCGACTTCGCAACGCCCGAGATCCGCCGCGGGAACTCGCTCGCGTTGAAAACCTCGGCGGCCAGTTCGGCGGGCGTGCGCTCGAGCGCGTCGGCGGCGTCCAGCTGCTCGTCGGTCTCAACGACGGGCGCCGAGTCGAAGGGCTCGAGCGAGTCCACTTCCTCGCCGGCTTCGTCGCCCGCCTGTGGTTCGAACGCCGGTACGGGCACGGCCGGTGCTGCGGCCGCGACGTTGTCGATCGCTCGCGATTCGTAGGCCGGAGACGCGCGGCGCTCGGGGCGCTCGCTGCGTCCGGAGCCACGCAGGCGGCGCAGCAGGCCACGGCCGTTGCGCTGGCGCGGCTCGCCGAGTTCGAGGCCGTCGACGCCTCCGGTCGCCCGACGCCATCCGGCCTGTGAGGCTCGCGGGACGCAAAGCTCGCAGACGGTTCGCTGGCGGCCCGCGTCGATGAAGACGTCCGCGTGCTCGCCGCGCAGCAGGGAGCGTTCGCAGACGTCGCAGCTGACCTCCGGGTGGAAGGTGACGATCGTCCGTGTCGATGCGGTCTCGGGCACGTGAATGGTCGTGGTCAGGGTCTACTCGTCGAAGCCGTCGCGCTGTAGTCGCGAGCGTAGGCGCAGCACTGCTTTGGTGTGCATCTGCGACACGCGCGACTCGGTGACTCCGAGGACCTCACCGATCTCCCGGAGCGTCAGCCCCTCGTAATAGTAGAGGGCGATCACTACCTTCTCGCGCTCGGGCAGGTCGGCGATCGCCGAGGCGATCTGGTCGCGCACATCGCCGACGTCGAGCGCCTTTTCGGGGTCGGGGGCATGTTTGTCGACGATCGTGTCGAGCAGCGAGACCTGATCGCCCGAGGAGTCGGAGATCGTCCACAGCTCGTCGAGCGCCACGAGCGTGGTCTGCGAAATCATCTGCAGGATCTCCTCAAGTTCGGCGACCGTCACGTCGAGCCCGGCGGCGAGCTCCTCGTCGGTCGGCGCCCGGTGCAGCTCGTGTTCGAGCTTCGCGTTCGCCCGCTCGACTTCCCGGGCCCGCGAGCGCACCGAGCGCGGCACCCAGTCCAGCGACCGCAGTTCGTCGATGATCGCGCCCTTGATCCGGGTCATCGCGTAGGTCTCGAACTTGATTTCGCGCCCCAGGTCGAAGCGCTCGATCGCCGAAATCAGACCGCCGAGGCCGTAGGAGATCAGGTCCGATTCTTCGACGTGCGGCGGCAGCGTCGCGGCAGTGCGACCCGCAACGTACTTCACGAGTGGCGAATAGGCGACCACGAGACGCTCGCGGGCAGCCTTGTCGCCCTGCGTCTTGTATCGCCTCCAGAGCTGGCGCAGCTCGATCGGCTTGACGTTCGTCTCCACTACTGACCCCTTACGCCCGCGGATGGCTACGCCGGTAGGCGCTCACAAGCCGGGCGGACTCTACCCGAGTGTAGATCTGAGTGCTTGAGATCGACGCGTGCCCGAGCATCTCCTGGATCGAGCGCAGGTCCGCGCCGCCGTCGAGCAGGTGTGTGGCAAAGGAATGGCGCAGCGAATGTGGCGAGGCGCCGAGGGCCGCGCCGGTGCGCCGCTCCCAGCGAGCGAGCCGCCTGCGGACATCTCCGGTGCCGAGCGGACGACCCGTGCGGCTGAGGAAATCCGGCCGGGGTCCTCGCCTGCTGCGCGCAGGGCCGGCCGTCCACGCTCCAGGTAGCGCGCCAGCGCCGCCAGGGCGAGCTCCCCGACGGGCACGAAGCGGGTCTTGCGCCCCTTGCCTTCGACGCGCAGCTGCTCGCCATCGTGGTCGACGTCCGCGAGCTCGAGCGTCACGAGCTCCTCGGCGCGCAGCCCGCTCGCATACGCGAGCTCGAACATCGCCCGGTCGCGCAGCTCGAGCGGGCCCGTCGCCGGAATGCCGTCGAGCAGCCTCGCCGCGTCGCCCCGCGCTGAGCACCCGCGGGAGCCTTTCGGGCCGCTTGGGGGTTGCAACCAGCTGGGCGGGGTTTTCAGTGATCTCGCCGCGGCGACGCATGCTCTCGAGCAGCGCGCGGATCGCCGCCAGCTTGCGCGCGCTCGTCGACGGCGCGGCGCCCTCCCGGCTGAGGTCCGCGATGAAGCGGCGCACCGCGCGCGCGTCCAGCAGTCCCGGCCCGTCGATCGTGTGCGCCAGGGACCAGCTCGCAAACTGGCGCAGGTCCGAGCCGTAGGCCCGCCGCGTGCGCTCGCCTGCGTCGCGGCGCACGAGCTCGTCGTCGAGTCGTTCCAGCGCGGCCTGCCACGCCGGCGTCAGTTCCACGGTTGATTCGAGCGCTGGCACGCAGAGAGTTTCGACGCCGGTCGCCGCCTGCCTCCAGGCGCGGCGGCGTTGCCTGTCAGGCCAGGACTGCGCCTTCCGACGCGCTGCCGACGAGCTTGGCGTACTTGCGGATCGCGACGTCGATGTGCAGGGTCGGCTTTGGCGGCCGGCTCGTAGGCCGCGCAGCGCGCGGCGATCGTCTCGCGGTCCAGCGCGACGTCCAGGGTCCGCGAGTCGACGTCGATCGTGATCTCGTCGCCGTCGGCGACGGCCGCCAATCGGACCGCCGCGCACCGCCTCAGGCGCGACGTGCGCGACCATGAAGCCGTGCGTGGCGCCCGAGAAGCGCCCGTCGGTGATCAGTGCGACCGTGTCGCCAAGCCCCTCGCCGACGATCGCCGCGGTTACGGCGAGCATCTCGCGCATCCCCGGACCGCCGGCGGGTCCCTCGGCGCGAATCACCACGACGTCGCCGGCATTGATCTCGCGGGCGAGCACCGCAGCCATCGCCGCCTCCTCCCCGTCGAACACGCGCGCCGGGCCGGTGTGACGGCGCCGTGCGTGGCCCGCGAGCTTCACGACGCAGCCGTCGGGCGCAAGGTTGCCGCGCAGGATCGCGAACCCGCCGTTGGGCTGGAGCGGATCGTCGAGCGGGCGCACGACCCGCTGACCGGGCGTCTCCGTGGCCTCGTCGGCGTGCTCGCCGATCGTCCGGCCGGTGACGGTCATCGCGTCGCGCGTTCAGGGCCCCGGCTTCGGAGAGGCGCTTGAGCACCAGCGGGACGCCGCCGGCCGCATAGAGGTCCGTTGCCACGTAGCGTGCCCCCCGGCTGCAGGTCGCAGAGCAGCGGCGTGCGTCGCGGCGATCTCGTCGAACTCGTCGATTGACAGCTGGACGCCCGATTTCGCGCGCGACGGCGAGCAGATGCAGCACGCCGTTGGTCGAGCCGCCGCTCATCGCGACAGCCGCGATCGCGTTCTCGAGCGACTCGCGCTTGGTGATGACCTCGCTCGGGCGCAGGCCCCGGCGCAGCACGTCCATCACGAGTTCGCCGCACGGCCTCGGCGACCGTCAGCTTGTTCTGGTCCTCGGCCGGCACCATCGACGAGCCGGCGGGGGAGATTCCCAGCACCTCGAAGGCCATCGCCATCGTGTTGGCGGTGAACTGGCCGCCGCAGGCGCCCGCGCCCGGCGAGGCGGCCTCCTCGAGTTCCGTGCAGCTCCTGCATCGTGATCTTGCCCGGCGGCATGCGCGCCGACCGCCTCGAACACCTGCTGGATCGTGACCTCCTGGCCCTTGCAGTGGCCGGGCCGGATCGACCCCCCGTAGAGCATCAGCGACGGCACGTTCAGGCGCGCGAGAGCCATCACCGTGCCGGGGATCGTCTTGTCGCAGCCGGAGATCGCGACGCAGCGCGTCGAAGCGGTGCGCGGAGGCGACGAGCTCGATCGAGTCGGCGATCACCTCACGCGAGACCAGCGAGGCCCGCATCCCGGCGGTGCCCATCGTGATGCCGTCGGAGATGGCGATCGTGTTGAGCTCCATCGGCGTGCCGCCGGCCGCGCGGATGCCCTCCTTGACCTTCGCCGCGAGCACGCGGTTGTTGAAGTTGCAGGGCATCGTCTCGATCCACGAGTGGGCGACGCCGACGATCGGCTTGGCGAGGTCCTCGGCGGTGTAGCCGATGCCGTGCAGGTAGGCGCGCGCGGCGGCGCGCTCCGGGCCCTCGGTGAGCGCGCGGCTGCGGTGCTTGAGGTCGAAGATGCCGGCGTGCTCACGCGGCGCGCACGCTACCGAGCTCCACGGTCGGCCCGCTCGCGCTCCCAGCGCGCGAGGCGCGCCAGGTCGCGGCGGACCCTTTCGGGATCGATCTGGCGCCCGGGCAGGTGCATGTTGGCCTCGCCGATCAGGCGGCGCTCGTCGGCGGTGAGCGCCATCCACTTCGCGAGCACGTCGTCGGAGTCCGGGCAGGCGGTGCGCTGCCGAAGGGCCGCTCGCGGTCCGGGAAGGCGCACGCAGTACTCGTTCAGCAGGCGCCGCTCGCCGCGGCACGTAGGCGACGATCGGCCTGTGCGGGTAGATCAGGTAGGCGTACGGGCCGGCCGCGGCCGGCGGGCCGACGCCCGCCTGGCCCGCACGCGCAGGAAGCCGAGGTCGCGATACATCGCCCAGTCCTCGCTCGTCGACGCAGGAGCGCAGCAGCGCGCGGGCGCGCTGCTCGGCGCGCCGTTCGCGGCCGGGGTCGTAGTCCGGCGCTGCCCGGCGCGGCACGGCGGCCGCCACGCGGGCGCCGCGCGCCAGCGCGCGCCGGAGCCGCGGGCGCGAGAGCTCGCAGAACAGCACAGCAGCAGTACGGCGGCGGTCCCCAGCGGGAGCGCCACGGCGCTAGCGGCCCGCGGGGCCGCCCCGGCGGCGCGCGGGAAGAAGATCACGCGCTCCGCGTCGCGGGGCACCTCGTCGAAGCTCGCACGAGCTCGGCCTCGCGGCGCCCGGCCGTTGGTCCTCGGTGGGCACCGCCGCCCACATCCCGGCGTCGAGCTCGCGGCGAAAGGCCTCGATCAGCTCCTGCTCCTCCTCGGGTACCTCGACGTCGCCCTCGGCGAGGACGATCTCGCCGTGGCCGGGCTTCATGCGCAGCAGCCGCATCGTTCGGGGGATTATGTCAAACGCCGACGTAGGGGCGGGCGAACTTCTCCAGGCGCCGCGCCGGGAAGATCGAATAGT
Organism: uncultured Solirubrobacteraceae bacterium; assembly: GCA_963699425.1. Lineage (GTDB taxonomy): Bacteria > Actinomycetota > Thermoleophilia > Solirubrobacterales > Solirubrobacteraceae > Palsa-744. The sequence continues at coordinate 610,957 of CAVOTS010000003.1, forward strand.
TCCCGATCGCGGTCGCGAGCAGCCTGCCGTCCGTGTGCTCGACGCTTGAGCGCATCACGGCGAGCGTACGGTTGCGCCGGTCGACGCTCGTACGGCAGAGCGCCTCGCCCTCAACCGCTGTCTGGACGTAGTTGATCGAGATCGAGACGGTTGCAATGCGCTCCTGCTCGGGCTCGATCTGGGCCCAGAGGGCACTGCCCATGCAGTAGTCGACCATCGCGTACGTCGCGACCCCGGAGAGGATTCCCGCACCATTGATGACCGCCTGCCCGATCGGCATTCGCACCAGCTCGGGCGTCTCGAAGACGAGACCGAAATAGGCGCTGACCGGATCCGAGAAGCTGCGGCCCGGCGACGACGGCTTGGCGGGATCGCTCATCTGGCGGAAGGCTACGGGAAGCGGCCACGGTCGGCAGTTGGCGTTGCTGTAGGGCGACGCGCGCACGCCGCGCGCCTCTGCATCCCTGCTGCACGCGGTCGTCGCTTAGCGTCCGGAATCGTGGACCAGGAGGAGCAACTCACCGAGTTCGTCGCGGCGCACCTGCAGCGGCGCGGCGTCACGCCGCTGTGCACGCTAGGAGATGGCCGGCACAGCGCTCTGCTTGCCGCCGACGGCGACGAACTCGTGCTCGTGCTCGTGACGGGCCCCAGCGTCCGCCCGGCGAACGTGCGGGTTGATCGGATCGCCGTCGAGTTCACGGACGGAGAGCCCGTCCGGCTTGATCACGAAGAAGCTGCGGTCCGCCTGTCGAGCCCGACGTAGGCCGACGACTGGAAGGACATCCGGTGCAGCGGCGAGACGCCGGTGGCGGATGATCGCCTCGCGGTGCACGGGCGTCGAGTAGCCCATGTGTTCGCCGAAGCCCCAGCCGGGATGTCGCGCTCGGCATCGCGCATGTAGCGGTCGCGGGTCACCTTCGCGATGATCGAGGCGGCGGCGATCGCCGCGCTCGTCGCGTCGCCGTCGATGATCGCCCGCTGCGGCGCTCGAATTCCGGGACCGTGAACCCGTCGACCAGGTACGGACCACATCGGCATGGCCGGCGCCCGCACCGAGCATCGCGTCGCGCAGGGCGAGCAGGTTCGTGCGGTGCAGACCCCGCCCGTCGATCCCGCGCACGCAGCGTGAGACGACTGTGACGCGGGCGGCGCTGCGAACGATCAGCGGGTAGAGAGCCTCCCGCGTCTGCGGGGTGTGGGCCTTCGAGTCGTTGAGGTCGGCGAGCGCCCGCAGCTCGCGTGTCGTGACCCGCGAGTAGTCGAACAACACCGCGGCGGCGACCAGCGGTCCCGCCAGGCAGCCACGTCCGGCCTCGTCGGCGCCGCGACGAGCGGCTTGCCGATCCGGCGGTCGAAGGTGAAGAGGCGCTGGCCGCCCACGGCGCGTCGCTGCCGGCGCCGGCGCGCCCGGGCGACCGCGCCGCGCTGGAGCGATCCGATCCTGTCTGGGAGGCCAGTAGGTGGCGAATGCTTCGCCGATGATCCAGGAGGTTGGGACGGGCCCCCAGAATCGGCTGTCGTCGGATTCGCCACGATTGTCGCCCATCATGAACCAGTGTCCGGCGCGGAATCTTGATCGGGTGCGGGAAGTTGCAGCTTCCGCGCTCGGGACGGCGCAGGGTTTGATGTACGGATTCGCGATTTCTTTTTCCCGTTGACGATCGGCTGGCCGTCGACGATTGAAAGCGTGTCGCCGGGTCCCGCGACGATCCGCTTGATGAAGTTGGTTCGACGGCTTGCTGTTCGGCTCGGGGCAGGCCTCGTCGCCGCGCTTGTAGTCCGGCGAGCCGCATTCGCTGCTGCCTTCGCCGCCGCGTCGCCCGCACCTTCGGGCGGGTGGAAGACCACGATCGAGCCGACGCTCGGGTCGCCGAGCGACTCGCCGATCCGGTCGACGAGTACGCGCTGTCCGATCTCGAGCGTCGGTTCCATCGATCCGCTGGGGATCTTGTACGGCTTGACGATGAAGGCCTGGATCAGGTAGGCCAGGCCGACCGCGATCGCGACGATCACGACCAGCTCTATCGCGGTCGCCATCGGCGAACGGCTTTTCTTGGGCTTGGCGGCGCTCGCCACGCTACTCGGCGTCGGCGGGGTGCGTCGGCATCGGCCTCCCGCCTCCTGCGGCAGCCTCGGCCCGTCGGCGGGCTGTGCCCTGCGGCTCGGAGGCCTGCTCTGGCTCTGCGGTGCCCTCGGCGTCCGGGGCCTGCTCGCCGGCGGCCTCCGCACCGGCCTCGTCAACCGCGTCCGCGTCGGGTCGAGCCGCGGACTCGGGCGCCTCGTCGGCGAGCTCATCGGGCTCGTCGCATCAGCCCCGGCTCGACGGTCTCCTCCGGACCGGTGTAGCGGCGCTCTTTGACGCGCGCGCGCTTCCCGACGCGGTCGCGCAGGTAGTACAGCTTCGCGCGGCGCACGTCGCCGCGGGCAGCGACCTCGATCTTGTCGATCTTCGGCGAGTGCACCGGGAACATCCGCTCGACGCCAACGCCGAACGACTGCTTGCGGACGGTGAACGTCTCGCGCACGCCGTGCCCCTGGCGCTTGATCACCACGCCCTCGAAGACCTGGATCCGGCTGCGGGTGCCCTCGACGACCTGGAAGTGCACACGCACGCGGTCGCCCGGCTCAAATGTGGGAACGCGCCGCAGCTGGGCGCGCTCGATGCTTTCGATGACGCTGCTCATGTCTTGTCCAAAAGAGGTCTCGCCGCAGAATTGCACGGGAAATCCACTGCCCCGCGGCGCGAAGCGCCATGTTAGCGGAGCCGGCGCGGCGCCCCGCTCACATACCTTCGCCCCGCGCCTTCGGCTCTGCTCGCGGCGCCAGCGCGCGATGCGCTCGTGGTTGCCCGAGAGCAGTACATCGGGCACATCCCAACCGCGGTAGGAGGCCGGCCGCGTGTAGTGCGGATACTCGGGGTTCCCGTCGAGCGCGGCGCTGAATGACTCCTCGAGCGCCGAGTCCTCGTGACCGAGCGCGCCGGGGAGCTTGCGCAGGACTGCATCGCAGAGCACCATCGCCGCGAGCTCGCCGCCGCTGAGCACGTAACGGCCGATCGAGACCGATTCGCTCGCCATCTGCTCAACGATCCGCTCGTCAAAGCCCTCGTAGCGGCCGCAGAGCAGCGTCAGCTCGTCCTCCGCCGCGAGCTCGTCGACGAGCTCGTCGTCGAGCAGCCGCCCCGACGGCGCGAGCGCGATCACGCGCCTTTTCTCGCGCACCTGATCGCCGTCGCAGCCGTAGCGTGCCCGCAGTGCCGCGTCCATCACGTCGACGCGCAGCAGCATCCCCGCGCCGCCGCCGAACGGGGTGTCGTCTACCTGCCCGGCGCCGAGCGGCGTCGTCGTGCGGAGGATCAACGAGGGTTATCTCGCTGCCTGCGGCGCGTGCATTGCGCACGTGGCGCTGCTCGAGCAGCCAGCCGAACCAGTCGGGAAACAACGTGAAGACGTCGATCTGCATCGGCTAATCCTCGCGCAGGAAGCCGGCGTCGACCTCGACCACCCCGCCGCGCACGTCGAGCTTGCGAATCGCGGCGTGGACCAGGGGGACGATGATTTCGCCGCCGTCGTCGAGCGCAACCTGCAGCGCCTCGCAGGTCGGCAGCTCGATCATCCGGACGACCCTTCCGAGCTCACGGGCGCCGTCGCTGACGAGCAGCCCCGCCAGTTCGTGCGCCCACCATTCGTCATCAGCGAGCGCCGGCAGGAGCGCCGGGTCGATCGCGAGCTCGCTGCCGCGCAGCGCGAGCGCCGCGTCACGCGAGTCGACTCCCGCGACGCGCACGATCGGCCGCTGGTCCGTGCCCGCGCGGCGCTCGATCGTGAGCTCCTGCGAGCCGACACGGATCACGGTGCCCAGGCGCAACGCGCGCGCGAGCGGGCGCGTTACGTAGAAGCTTCCATCGAGTCCGTGCGGGCGCCCGACGCGACCGACGGGCAGCTCGTCGCTGCTCGGCGCCTCGCTCAATCGACGATGTCGACGAGCACGCGCCGGTCGTCGGCCGCAGCGGCGGCTTTGACGACCGTGCGCAGCGCGCGGGCGGTGCGCCCGCCGCGGCCGATCACGCGGCCATAGTCGCCGTCGTCGACGCTGAGCTCGAGGACCACAGTCCCGTCGCCCTGTTCGAACTGCTCGACGCTCACCGCGTCGGGCTCCTCGACGAGCCCTTCGGCGAGGTACTCGAGCAGGTCGCGGGCTGGCGTCTCCTCGGCCATCCGCGCGCTCCTAGCGGGTCGCGGTGTCGATGCCCTGAATGCGCAGAAGCTTGCGGACCGTGTCGGTCGGCTGTGCGCCGCGGGCGAGCCAGCTGCGCGCGCGCTCCTCGTCGATCACGATCGTCGACGGGTCGGTCTGCGCGTTGTAGTGGCCGATCGTCTCGATCACGCGACCGTCGCGCGGCGAGCGCTGGTCGGCGACGACGACGCGCCAGATCGGGTCCTTCTTGCCGCCCACGCGAGTGAGCCTGAGCCTTACAGCCAATGTTTTCCTCTCTTATGCCTCCGCGCGCACGCGCGGCCTGCGGACCGTCAGCTTAGACGGTGCAGACTCCGATCGCGGCGCGTCATCGCGCCTGGCGCATCAGGGCGCCGAGGTTCGGGCGTCCGCCGCGGCCGATCGTGCGCATCACCTTGCGGGTCTGCTGGAACTGCTTGACGAGGCGATTGACGTGCTGGACGCTGGTCCCCGAGCCGCGCGCGATGCGCAGTCGCCGCGAGCCCTTGATCAGCTCGGGCCGCCGGCGCTCTTCGGGTGTCATCGCCAGGATGATCGCCTGCACGCGGTCGAGCTCACGCTCGTCGACCTGACGCAACTGGTTCTGGGGCAGCCCGGGGATCATCCCCAGAACGTTCGCGAGCGGGCCCATTTTGCGCACCGCCCGCAGTTGTTCGAGCATGTCGTCCAGGCCGAATTCGTCTTTGCGCAGCTTGCGTTCGAGCGCCAGCGCATCCTTCTCCTCGAACTCCTGCTCGGCCTTCTCGATCAGGCTCATCACGTCGCCCATGCCGAGAATCCGCTGCGCCATGCGGTCGGGGTGGAAGCGTTCGAACTGGTCGAGCTTCTCCCCGGTCGAGGCGTAGAGAATCGGCCGTCCGGTGACCGCCCGCACAGAGAGCGCGGCGCCGCCGCGGGCATCGCCGTCGAGCTTGCTGATCACAACGCCGTCAAAGCGCGCGGTCTCGGCGAAGCTCTCGGCGACGTTGACTGCGTCCTGGCCGGTCATCGCGTCGACGACCAGCAGCACGCAGTGCGGTTTGACGCGCTCGCGGATCCTGGCAAGCTCCTGCATCAGCTCGGCATCGATGTGCAGCCGCCCGCTGGTGTCGACGATCAGCACGTCCTTGCCGTCCTCGCGCGCGCGGTCGAGCGCCCAGCCGGCAATCTCGACCGGGTCCTTGTCGGTGCCCTGCTCGTAGACCGTCGCGCCGGCCTGGGCCCCGACGCGCACGAGCTGCTCGACCGCCGCGGGGCGGTAGACGTCGCAGGCCGCGACTGCAACCGACGAGCCGTTCTCGCGGGCGAGCAACTGCGCGAGCTTGGCTGTCGCCGTGGTCTTGCCCGACCCCTGCAGGCCGGCCATCAGGATCACCGTCGGCGGCCGCGGCGAGAACGTGATCCCGGCGGCATTTCCGCCCATCAGCTCCGTGAGCTGGTCGGCGACGATCTTGACCACCTGCTGGCCGGGGTTCAGTCCGCCGACGATCTCGGCGTCGATGCACTTCTCGCGCAGCTCGCGCGTGAACTCGCGCACGACCTTGAAGTTCACGTCGGCCTCGAGCAGCGCGAGCCGGATCTCGCGCATCGTGCGGTCGACGTCCTCCTCTGTCAGCGTGCCGCGGCCGCGTACCTCCGAGAGGGCGCCCTGAAGGCGCTCGGCGAGGGCGTCCAGCAGCTCTCAGCCCTCGTGGGAGTCGAGCTTGGCGGGACTGTCGCTGACGCCGAGTGCCCTGCCGAGGCCGGCGAAGGCATTCGCGAACTCGGACGGCACGACGAAGACCTTGTTCGCGTCGCCGCGCGCGAGCTCGGGAAGCATCTTGAGGTATTCGTAGCTCAAGAGCTCGCTGTCCGGGCGTCCCTCGTGAATCGCGGTGAAGACCGTGTCGATCGCTTTCGCTTCGCCCTCGGCCCGCAGGATCGCCGCTTCACGCGAACCTTCGGCGGTCAGCACCGCTGCCTGCTTCTCGCCTTCGGCGGTCAGCACCGCGGCCTGCTTCTCGCCTTCGGCGGTGAGGATCGCCGCGCGGCGGTCACGCTCGGCGCGCATCTGCTTCTCCATCGCCGTGCGGATGTCCGGCGGCGGGTTCACGGACTTGATCTCCACGCGGTTGATGCGGATCCCCCACTTGCCGGTGGCCTCATCGAGCACCGTTCGCAGTTGGGTGTTCACGCCCTCGCGGGAGGTCAGCGTGTCCTCGAGGGTCAGGCCGCCGATCACGTTACGCAGCGTCGTGAGCGTCAGCTGCTCGATCGCCTGCAGGGGGCTGGCGACCTCGTAGGTCGCCGACCGCGGGTCGGTGATCGTGAAATACAGGACAGTTTCGATTTCGACGACGACGTTGTCTTCGGTGATCACCGACTGGGGTTTGAAGTTCACGACCTGCTCGCGCAGATCAACGAGCGGCCGCACGCGTTCCATGAACGGGACGATGATCGTCAGGCCCGGTTCGAGCGTGCGGCTGTAGCGCCCGAGGCGCTCGACGACTCCGGCACGCGCCTGCGGGATCACGCGGATCGCACGCGAGGCCACGAACAGCAGGAACACGATGATGGCGATCGGTACGGCGATCAATGCGACGGCGATCGAAGCGATCATCGTCCACCCCCTATGTGTGTGGCGGTCACTGCATCACCAGCGCAGTTGCCCCGCGGATTTCGACAACCTCGACCTGCTCGCCGGCGTCGATGACCACATCCTCGTCGAAACTGCGGGCGGTCCAGACCTCGCCGCCCTCGATCCGCACACAGCCGACGCCCTCGGTGTTCGCGATCCGCTCGAGCACCGTCGCGTGACGCCCGATCAACGCCTGGGCCCCGGTGCGGATCGCCGGCGGCAGGTTGCGATGGCTGCGCGCGATCGGGCGCAGCCCGACGACGACGAGGCCCGAGAGCACGAGGAAGATGAGCACCGAGAGCAGGAACGAGAGGCCGATTGCCGCAGCGATCGCGGCGGCCGCGGCGCCGACCGCGAAAGGCAGCAGGTAGAAGCCGCCCGTGTGCATCTCGCCGATCCCCAAGAGGACCGCTGCGATCAGCCAAACGATCCACCATTCCATAAGCAGAGGTTAGCTGTCTGCGATCAGCGCGCGAGCGAACTCCACGGCGTCAAAGGGCCGCAGGTCCTCGACACTCTCGCCGACGCCGACCAGCTTTACGGGGATCCCGAGTTCCTGGGCGATCGCGATCGCGATGCCGCCGCGCGCGGTGCCGTCGAGCTTGGTCAGGATCACGCCGGAAACCTCCGTCACCGAGGCAAACTCGCGTGCCTGACGCAGCCCGTTCTGGCCGGTTGTGGCATCGATCGTCAGGAGCGTCTCGTGCGGTGCGTCGGGAAGCTGGCGGGCGACGACGTCGCGAATCTTGCCGAGCTCTGCCATCAGGTCCTCACGCGTGTGCAGGCGCCCGGCGGTGTCGATCACCAGCACGTCGAACTCGTCACTGCGCGCCCGGGCCACGGCGTCGAAGGCCACCGAACCCGGGTCGGCGCCGTCAGCGCCGGTGACGATCGCGCAGCCGGCCCTCTCGGCCCAGCCTTCCAGCTGCTCGCGCGCGGCTGCGCGGAAGGTGTCGGCGGCCGCGAGCAGCACGCGCGAGCCGGCCTCGCGCTGCAGGTGCCAGGCGAGCTTGCCCGCGCTGGTCGTCTTGCCAGTGCCGTTGACGCCGACGTTCATGATCACTGTCGGGCGCTCACGCAGGTCGATCCGCGGCTCGCCGACGTCGGCCGCCTGCGCGAGCAGTTCGACCAGACGCTCAGTCAGCTGCTGGCCGTCCTTCCCGGCCGCTTCGGCCTCCAGCTCACCGACGATCCGGGCCGTCGCCGGCGCGCCGACGTCGGCCATGATCAGCGCCTCCTCGAGCCGTTCCCAGGCTGCCGCGTCGAGCTCGCCCTGGAAGGTCGCCTGGATCTCGCTGCCGAGCGCCTCGCGCGTGCGGGCCATCCCCTCGCGCAGACGCGAGAACAGCCCACGGCGTTCTCGCTTCTGGTCGCCCGAAGCCGTCAGCGGCTCGGCGGTGATCAGCAGCTCGCTCCAGTCGCGCGGCACGGGCGGCGGCCGCTCAGGCCGCGTCGGCGAGCTGCGGCTGCTCGCGCGGTAGGCGGCGCGAGACGACCTTCGATACGCCGTCGCGGCCCATCGAGACGCCGTAGAGCGAGTCCGCGGCCTCCATCGTGCGCTTCTGGTGCGTGATCACGATGAACTGCGCGCTGTTGCTGTGGCGTCCGAGCAGTTCGATGAAACGGTCGAGGTTGATGTCGTCGAGTGCGGCCTCGACCTCATCGAGGATGTAGAACGGGCAGGGGCGCGCGAGAAAGACCGCGAACAGAAAAGCCAGGGCGGTCATCGACTTCTCGCCACCCGACAGCAGCGAAAGTCGTCGCGGCGACTTGCCGGCGGGGACGATCTCGATCTCGACGCCCGGGAGCTCGCGCTCGGCCTCCTGAGCGTGCTCCTCCTCTGCTTCGGCGGCCAGCTCGCCGGGGTCCTCGCGATCGGCGCTCTCGCCGCCGAGCACCGGCCGCATCGGCTGCTCGGGCTCGACGAGCCGCAGCCGGCCCGAGCCGCCCGGGAACAGCTCGCCGGCGATCTGCTCGAAGTTGCGCGCGGCGCCTTCAAAGGTCTCCGCGAAGCGCTGATCGATCTGGCGGTCGGTCTCGCGAATCAGCGAGCGCAGCTCGCGCATCGCGGCCTCGAGGTCCTCGCGCTGGGACTCGAGCTCCTCGACGTACGCCACCGCCTCGGCGTACTCCTGCTTGGCCAACGGGTTGACTGGACCGAGTTTCTCGCGCCGGCGCTGCAGTCGCTCGATTCGCTCGCGCAGCTCCTCGCCCTGCTCCTCGCTCAGGGGCCCGTCGGGCTCGGGGATCTCGTCAAGGCCCATCCGCTCAGCGACGCCCGCAAGCTCGGCCTGCGCGTCGGCGAGCTGGTCGCGCGCTCGCTGGGCGGCGACCTGGGCGCGCGTGACGTGCTCGCCGCACTCGCGAAGCGCGGCCTGCAGCTGTGACTCGCGCGCGGCGCAGCGGGCGAGCTCGCCGGCGGCGCCCTCGCCGGCCTGCCGGTCGGCGGCGACCTCCTGTTCGGCGGCCGAGACGAGGCTGCGCGCGGCGGCGCACGCTGTCTCGATCGCGCTGCACAGGGCGCTCGCGCGCGGCACGAGCTCGACGTCGCGTGCGTGGCGCAGGCGCATCCGCTCAATCCGTGCCTGTTGCGCGGCCTGCTCGGCGGCCGCGGACTCGAGCCGCCGTCGCTCGGCGGCGAGCTCACCCTCGATCTGGGCGCGGCGCACGGCGAGCGGCCCGGCGCCCGGCTGATCACGGCGCTGCTCGATCGTCTGGCGCGTACGGCGCAGCGACTCCCTGGCCTCGGCGACCCTGCCGGCAGCGGCGCGCAGCTCGGCGTCGCTCTCGACACGGCGTTCGTCGGCGAGCACCAGCGCCGCGCTGACGCGCTCACAGGCGGCGCGCGCAGAGTTCTCCTGCCGAGCCGCCTCCTGCGAGGCGGCGATCAGCCGCTCGCGCTCGGTGCGGCGCGCGAGGATCTGCTCCGAACCGCCGCGCGGATTCTGGCTCAGCTCGCCGAGGCGCCCGTCCCAGCGGCGCCCGTCGGCGGTCACCGCGATGCCGCGGAAGTCGGCGCCGACGTCCTCAATCCGGTCAACGAGCCAGACGCCCGACAGCAGGGCGCGTGCGATCGCGAGCGCCTCGTCGGGGCCGTCCACGAGCTCGCCGATCGCCCGCGCCGCCGGGTTCGGCGGCTCGCCGCTCTCTGCCGCCGCGGCGGCGCCGAGGACAAGTGCCCGTCCGCCTTCGCCGCCGGAGCCGTCGATCAGCGAAGCGGCATCCGCGCGGTCGCTGGCGAGCAGCGCGTCAAGGCGCCCGCCGAGCGCGGCGGCGAGCGCGCTCTCGAGTCCGGCCTCGATCGTCAGCCGGTCCGCCAGCGAGTCGCGGCCGGCGCGCGCCGCGAGTCGTGAGCGCGCCCGCAGGAACTCGTTCACTGCGGCTAGTTCGGCTCCAATCGTCGCGGCCTGCGCGCGGCAGCGCGCCGCCTCTCGCTCGGCGCGCGCGAGGTCGGCACGGAGCGCCTCGGCGGTCGAATCGATCTCCTCGCGGGAGGCCTGCGCCGCGGCGTGGGCCGCCGCCAGGCGCTCTTGCGCCGCGATGCCCGACTGCTCCTGCTCACGAAGGTCCGCCAGTTCGTTCTCGAGCTCGAGTTCACGCTCGGCGTGCAGCGCGGCCAGTTCGCGCTCGAGCTCGCCCACGCGCTCGGCGCCAGGTGCCCGTTCGGCGGGTGTCGCATCGGCTGCCGCCGCGAGTTCGTTCTCCAGGCGCAGTGCGCGGCGGCCGACGGTCTCGGCGCTCACGCGCGCCTGCTCGAGGCGCAGTTCGAGGCGCTCGAGCGAGGCGCGAGCACGCACCGTCCGCGATGAGAGCTCCTCCATTCGTGCGGTGCGGCGAGCAAGCGTCTGCTCCGCAGCGGTGCGCTCAGCGATGACGGCGGCGAGCTCGCGCTCGATCTCCGTGCGCTGGGTGAGCGCTGCCGAAGCGTCGCGCTCGGCCCCGGCAACGAGCTCCGTCGCCCTCGCAGCGTGTCGCGGCCGAGCTCCAGACGCGCCTGGAGGGTCTGCAGCTCGAGCCGTTCGTGTAACTCCGCAGCTTCGGACTGGCGGCGCAGCGGCCGCAGGCGGGAACGCGCCTCACGCTCGATGTCGAGCGCGCGATCGAGGTTCTGCTGCGTTCGCTCGAGCTTGAGCTGCGCACGGCGGCGCCGCGCGCGATGCTTGCCCAGTCCCGCCGCCTCCTCGATCAGCAGGCGCCGGTCGCGCGGCTTGCTGGTCACGATCGCCCCGACGCGTCCCTGCGAGATGACCGTATGGCTCTCGCTCCCGAGCCCGGTGTCGGAGAGCAGCTCAAGGACGTCGGCCAGGCGGCAGCGCGCTCCGTTGAGCAGGTAGCCGCCCTCGCCGCTGCGCTCCAGCCGGCGGACGATCGAGATCTCGCTGAGCGGCAGATCGATCTCGCCGTCGGAGTTGTCGAGCACGATCTCAACTTCCGCGGCTGCGCGGGGCTGCACGCCGGCGCCGCCGCCGAAGATCACGTCCTGCATCGAGTGGCCGCGGACCGCGGAGGGCGATTGCTCGCCCATCACCCAAAGCACCGCGTCGGTGACGTTCGACTTGCCGGACCCGTTCGGGCCGACGACGACGCTGACCCCGGGTCCGAATCGAGCGACGTGCGCTCGGCAAAGGACTTGAAGCCCGCAGGGTCATCGACCGCAGGTACATCGCAGTCGTCCTCACCCTCGAGCTCGTGGACAGCGGCCTCCGCGGCGCGGCCTCCTGCTCGGCGTGCTTCTTGGAGTGCCCGGTGCCGCTCCCCAGCGAACGGCCCCCGACCGTCGCGCTGACGGTGTAGGTGCGCGCGTGCGGCGGCCCCTGCTCCTCGGTCACCGTGTACTGCCACGAGCTCACCGCGGCGGGCGAGCAGCTCCTGGAGCGTCGACTTGAAGTCCGCGGGATTCGCGAGTGCCGCCTCGACCTCGGGTTCGAAGGCCTCGACGACGGCCTCGGCGGTTCGCTCGTAGCCGTAGTGCAGGTAGCAGGCACCGATCGCGGCCTCCGTCACGGACGCCAGCACCCTGGTCTCAACAGTGACTGCATCGCACCGGCACGCTCCGCCGGCGCGGCGGCGGTCAGCCGGTCGGCCAGGTCGAGCCGCTCGGCGACCTCGCGGCAGGCGGTCCCGGAGACCGCGCGGGCTCGGATTTTTGTCAGCCGCCCGGCGCCGTAGCGGTCGGCGGTCAGGCGCGGGTAGAGGTGCGAGGTCACCGCGAGGGACAGGACGCTGTCACCGAGAAACGCGAGCCGGTCGTACGATTCGCCGCGTCGATGGCTCCACGAGGAGTGCGTGAACACCTGGCTCGCCAGCGGCTCGGGCAGCCCGTCGAGCAGCTCCGCGAGGAGCATCAGGCGCCCGCACGGCGACTCCGCGGTGCGCGAGCACGAAGTCGACCGCCTGACCGACGGTCAGGGTCTGCGCCGCCTGCTCGTCGGACATCGAACGCCGTAGGTGTCCTCCAGCTCTTGGACGAGCGTGTAGAGGTCGAGCGAGTCGGCCTCGAGGTCCTCCTTGAAGCGTGTCGCCTCGACGATCGTCGCGGGGTCGACGTCGAGTTCGTCAGCGAGGTGCTCGCGGATCAGCGCGAGCACGGCCGCGCGGTCGTCGGTCAACGCGGCACCGGGGCCGCGCGGCCTGTCGTCGGATCGACGCTCATGATCGGCCGGGCACGCTAGCGCCCTGCGCGGACACCGGCGCGGCGCGCAGCGCGCCCGCGCGCTCCAGTGCGGCGTGGGTGCGCTCGACGATGCCCTCGCGCGCGCCGCGGTCGGCGCGGATGATCGCCTGCGCGAAGCCGCGCCGCGTGAATCGGCCGTGCGGGACGACGCCGAGGCGCCGCAGCCCCAGCAGGTACGCGCCGCCCTCGCCTTCGGGATCGATCTCGTCACGAAAGCCCCGCAACGCAGGACGCAGCAGCGCGCCGCCGAGCTTGCCGCGCGCCGAGGAGGCCGCCGCATCACGGATCGCGCCGAGCATCATCTGCGAGACGCCCTCGAGCAGCTTGAGCGAGATGTTCCCCGTCAGGCCGTCGGTCACGATCACGTCCGCGATGCCGCTGACCAGATCGTCCCCCTCGACGTTGCCGACGAAGTGACGAGGTCTTCGGCTGTCGGCCATCCGAGCGCGAGCTCGGCATTGACCTCTTTGACGAGCGAGCTGCCGCGGGCCGACTCCTCGCCGTTGGAGAGCAGGCCGACCCGCGGGCGCTCCACGCCGAGGATCGTGCTCGCGAGCGCGGCGCCCATGTAGGCGAACTGGACGATGTGCTCGCGGCGGGCGTCGGCATTGGCCCCGACGTCGAGCAGCGTCACGGGCTTGCCGGGCACGGGAATCGGGATCGCAAGCGCCGGCCGATAGACGCCGTGTTCGCGTCGGATCGTGAAAGTCCCGGAAGCCAGGGCCGCGCCGGTTCCCCCCGCGCAGACCAGAGCCTGAGCGCGGCCATCGGCGACCGCCTTCGTGGCCTGGTTGATCGACGCCTGCGGCGCCGCGCGCACCGCCGCGACGGGGTCCTGCGCCTTCGCGACCGAGAGCGGGGCGTCGACGACCTCGACGCCCGCCGGCATCGCGCCGATCTCTGCCGCCGGACCGAAGAGCAGGCTGCGCACGCCTTGCTCGGCCGCGAGCGCTGCGCCCGCGGCGACCTCCGCGGCTCCAAGGTCAGCGCCGTTGCAGTCGACCGCCACGACGAACTGGTCGCCGGCAGCGCCTGCTCCGCTCACCGCGGGCTAGTCGTGGTCGTGGTCGTGGTCGTGAGCAGCGTGCTGCTCAACGACGACGCGACCTGAGTACGTTCCGCAGATCGGGCACACGCGGTGCGGCCGGCGCGGGCTGTGGCACTGCGGGCAGCTGTTGACCGCGGGCGCCGTCAGCTTGTGCTGGGCGCGCCGCTTGGCCGTGCGCGAGTGCGACTGCTTTTTCTTCGGTACCGCCATGGTGCTCAGGGCAGGGTAACAGGGCCCAGCTAGTCCAGCCGCAGCTCGCTGAGCTTGGCCCAGCGCGGATCGGGGTGGCTCTCGTGGTGGTGGTCGGGCGGCGCCTGGTTCAAATCGATGGCGCAGACCGGACACAGGCCCGCGCAGTCGTCGCGGCAGACGATCTGTGCAGGGAGCGCGAGGACCAGCGCGTCGTGCGCCCAGGCCGCGACATCGAGCTGCTCGTCATCGACGTAGGGGCTGTCGAGCTCATCGCCGCCGCCCGGGCGCTCGACCTCGCGTGCCTCGACCGCGACGGCGCGATCGGCCTGCTTCAGGCACCGCATGCACTCGCCGATGACGTGCGTTTCGAAGTCCATGAGCAACGCATAGCCGCCGCCCGTCATCCGCGAGACCGACAGCTGCACGGTCACCGGATTCGGCGCGAACTCGTAGACCTCGCCGCTCAGGTCGAGCGGGGTCCAGGGGCACCGCGAGCTCGATGCGCCGCCCCTCGCCGGAGGTGAGTCGCAGCGTCCGCAGGTCATATTCGTGCGCCAGCGGAGCCATCGATTTCACAGTAGCGACGGCTAATCGCCGAGCAGGCGGCGACCACCTTGCCGGTCTCGTTGCGCGGCAGGCTCGCGAGGAAGCGCACCTCCCGTGGAACCTTGAAACGTGCGAGGTTCGCGCGCACGTGCTCCTGCACCGCGCTTTCGTCGAGCGCCCCGGGTGTGCGCAGCACGACGAAGGCGGCGAGCCGCTGGCCGAACTCCTCGTCCTGCACGCCGACCACGGCCACGTCGAGCACGTCGGGGTGCGCGGCAATCAGGTCCTCGACCTCTCGCGGGAAGACGTTCTCGCCGCCGGAGACGATCATCTCGTCGTCGCGGCCGTCGACGAACAGCCGGCCCGCGCCGTCGAAGTGGCCGACGTCGCCGGTGCTCATCAGACCGTCGAGGACCTGCTTGCTGCCGCCGCCGGTGTAGCCCTCGAACTGCAAGGCGTTGCCGACGAAGATCCGGCCGGTGCGCCCGCGCGGTACCGGGCGGCCGTCCTCGTCGAGCAGGCGCACGGCCGTGCCGACCGGCGGCGTGCCGGCCGTGCCGGGCGCCGCGCGCAGCTGGCGCGGCGTGGCGATCGTCGCCCACGCGACCTCCGTCGAGCCGTAGAGGTTGTAGAGCACGTCGCCGAACTCGTCCATCGCGCGCGTCGCGAGCTCGCCCGGCAGCGCCGAGCCGCTCGCGGCGATTACGCGCAGCGACGAAAGGTCGAGCGCCTCGCGCTCGCCGGCCGGGAGCTCGAGCATCCGCTGGAGCATCACGGGCACGATCACCAGCGCACTCGCGCGATTATCGGCCACGTCGCGCAGCGTCGCCAGGGGGTCGAAACGACGGCGCATCACAAGCGTCGAGCGCAGCGCGAGGCCGAGCGTCAGGTGCGCCAGCCCCCAGGAGTGGAACATCGGTGCCGCGATCACGGTCCGCTCGCCGGCGCGCAGCGGGATCCGCGAGATGACTGCCGCGACGGCGCCGAGCGCCCGCGCGGGCGCCGCACGGCGCGCTCCCTTCGGCGTTCCAGTGGTGCCGCTCGTGAGTACCGTCGTGCGGCCCGGCGCCGGCGGCGGCGAGAGCGGCGCAAGCGCACGGCCCCGGGCGATCAGCGCCTCGAGCGAGTCGCCCGCGCCGCCGTCGGTGAAGTAGCGCGGGATCCCGGGCGCGGCGTCCGCGAGGTGCTCGAATTCGGCGTCGCAGAGGATCGCGACCGCGCCCTCGCGCTCGACGACGTCGGCGAGCTGCGGCGCCGCGAAACCGGTGTTGAGCAGCAGCAGCCCCGCGCCGGCGCGGCCGGCTGCCGTCGCGGCGAGCACGAAGCCGCGTCCGTTGCGGGCGAGCAGTGCGACGTCGTCGCCGGGCTCGATGCCGTCGGCCACCAGTGCGCGCGCGATCAGCTCGGCGCGCTCGTTGACCTCGCCGAATGTCAGGGCCCCGCGCTCGTCCACCAGCGCGATCGCATCCGGCGAACGTGCCGCTGCCGACGCGTAGCCGCCGGCGAGCGTCGCACCCCAGCGGCGCAGTTCCAGCAGCGCGCGGGCCGCGCGCAACGGAGACTCGAGTTCTAGGACACCCGAGGTCGCGAGCGTCGCGGCCGTGTGGACCGCGTCGTCAAGCCGCGCCCGGACGGGCGGGCCGTCAGTCGCCCTGGTCGGCGTCGTCGTGGCCCTGCAGTCGCTCGCGTCCGCGCTGCACGGCGGAGATGAACTTCGAAAGGTTGACCTCGAGGGTCTTGAGGATCTCGTCCGCGTAGTCCTCGGCGCCGAGGCGAATCTCCCGCTCGCGGGCCCGCGCGTCCTCGACGATGTCCTCGGCGGCGCGTTCGGCCTGCTTGGTGACCTCCTCTTGGCCCACAAGCTGCTCTTGGCGCTCGCGGGCGTCGCGGATGATCCGCTCGGCCTCCTTCTTGGCCTCGGCGAGCATCTCCTGACGCTCCTTGACGATCCAGCGCGCCTGCTTGATCTCCTCGGGGATCGTCGCCCGCATCTGGTCGAGGATGTCGTAGATTTCCTCCTTGTCGACACGCACCGTGTCGGTCATCGGGACCGACTTCGCGTTGTGGACAAGGTCGTCGAGCTTGTCGATGAGAACTAGGACGTCCATTTAAGATTTCACCTGTTCGGGGCCGCTTGCGAAGCGCCCAGTCTTACACCCTTGCACGATCCGTAGCATTCGTCACCGCTGGAGCGCCTCCTGCAAGCGCTCGGCAACCTCGAGTGGGACCAGGTCGTCGACCCTGGCGCCGAACGTCGCGAGCTCCTTCACGCCGCTCGATGACAGGAAGCTGTATTGCGCTCCCGCCATCAGGTAGACCGACTCGATTCCGGGGTCCTGGCGGCGGTTGAGCTGGTTCATCTCGAGCTCGTACTCGAAGTCCGAGATCGCTCGTAGGCCCTTGACGATCGCTTTCGCGCCGACCGAACGCGCGAAGTCGACGAGCAGGGTCGAGAACGGCTCGACGCGGACATTGTCGAGATCGGCGAGCGCACGCTCGATGAAACCGACGCGGTCCTCGATCCCAAACAGGGCGTCCTTCTTGCGCACCGAGCGGTTGACGACCGCGACGACGACCTCGTCGTAGAGCGCGGCCGTGCGGCGGATCACGTCGAGGTGCCCGTTGGTGATCGGGTCATAGCTGCCGGGGCAGACTGCGACAAGCGGCTCTGTTCGCTTCATTGGATTTCGTTGATTTTGACGATCGTGTCCCCGTAGCGCCTGTCGGCGCAGCTCCTCGCCCGGAATCTCGAGCTCGTCGCGGTGGCCGAACTCTGCCACCAGGCGCGCGCCGGGCGCCAGCACAGGCACCAGGAGGGCCGGCAGGCGCGCCGCCCAAGCCCCAGCTTCGCGGTACGGAGGGTCTATGAACACGAGATCGTATGTGTCTCCGCTGTTCGCTGCGGCCTCGAGTGCGTTGGCGGCGTCTCGGCGCACCAGCCGGGCCACGTCCGGACCGAGCCCGAGTGCCTTCAGATTCTCCGCGATGGCATCGGCGGCGCCCCGCTCGTTCTCAACGAACACGGCATGCTCGGCGCCGCGCGAGAGCGCCTCGATGCCGAGCGCCCCGCTCCCGGCGAACAGGTCAAGCACCCGCCCGCCCGGTGATTCAAGCATCGAGAAGAGCGCCTCGCGGACGCGGTCGGACGTCGGCCGCGTCGCGCGCCCGGGTGCGGCCGTCAACGTGCGGCCGCCGAGGGTGCCGGCGATTACGCGCAAAGGGACAGTCCAGACGTCCGATCCCCGGTCTCACGCTGCGCTTCGCAAAGGCGGGCGGTTCAGACGAAGGCCGCGACGCTTTCGATCTTGACAGTGATCAGTGGCAGCGTGTCGGCCTCCGGCGTTTCCGCGGCGTTCGCGGGCAGCCAAACTCAAGCGCCGCCCACACGTTCGAATCTGACGCTTAGGTGAATGGTTTTCCCGCCGGACTCGACCGTGTCATCGGGGTTCAGGAGAGGCCCCTTCGGCCCCCCTACCGCCGAGATCGTGACGCTCCCCGGCAAGGTGAAGTGAATTTCGCGATGGGCGTAGGACCATTGGCCGCCCACGGTGTCTTTTTCGGCGATCCACGTACCGTCCGCCAGCAGTTCGACGTCGTTCGATTCTCCGCCCGGCGCCCCGAACTCGCCGATCGTCAGCCGCCACACGCCGAGCTCCAGCTTGGATTCACCGGGCACGACCACCGTGAGGCGCCGGCGGGTCACTCCCCCGGGCCCGCGGGCCGAGAGCGTAAGCGTCAGGCGCTCCACGCGTTCCGAGGTGTTCGCCGGAATCCAGATCTCGTGCACCCGGGCGTGCGCCGAGCACCGTCCGGTCCATTCGACGCCGACCACGGAGCCCGGTCCATCGATCGTGCAGCTGGTCGCGCCGCGCACCTGGACCTTGAGCTTGGCCACGCCGGCCGCTTCGGTCAGCGGCGATCCGGTCAGCGCGAAGTGCTTGATCACCGGCTTGTGGGTTGCCGCCGCGGCGCTCGCCGGGACGGCCGCGCAGGCAAGGACCACGACGCCAAATGCAACTCGCAGACCTAACCGGTCGATGCGCCCCATCTCACCTGCCCCCCTCTTCCCAAACGGGAGATATGGCTGCGTGGCATCGGGTCACCCGTTGCCCGCACGTTCGAGTCTGATCGAGACTTGAAGAATTTCGCTGCCGGTGTCGATCTCCTGATCGGAGTTCGTGAGCGGCCCCTTCGCCCCTCCTACCGCCGAAATCGCCACGTTTCCCGGGAAGCTGAGGTGGATTTCGTGGTGGGCGTAGGACCAAACGCCGGTTACTTTGCCGTTTTCGCCTGTCCATATTCCGTCTGCCAGCAGTTCGATGGGAAGCGACTCGCCAGCCGGCGCCCCGAGCTCGGTGATCGTCAGCAACCAGAGGCCCACCGCCAGTTTGGCTTCACCGGGCACGACCACCGTGAGGCGCCTGCGGGTCACTCCCCCGGGCCCGCGGGCCGTGAGCGTAAGCGTGTAGTGCTCCGCTCGTTCCTTGGTGTTCGCGGGAAGCCAGATCTTGTGCGCCCGTGTGTGTGCCGAGCAGCGCCCGGTCCATTCGCCGCCGATCACCGCGGATGGTCCGGTGATGCTGCACCGCGTCGCGCCGTGCACGCGAATCGACACGGCTGTCAGGCCGCCTTCTTCACGTGGGACGCTCCCCGAAAGCGCGAAATGCACGACCACCGGCCGCCTGGCGGCAGCGGCACCGGCGGGCACGACCGCGAAGGCAATCGCCGAGACCGCGACCGCGAACCCGAACTTGAGCGTATTGAACCGCTTGACCATCTCAGCCCCCTGGGATTCGGGTCGCGAACGCCGCGCCCCCCCTGCATCGGTTGAGCGTACTGCAGCGCAGTAGCGTCCGCGTCCCGCCCGGACGACTTTCGGCCGTCGCAGTTGTTCTCCGCACCTCAAGCCCCTTCACGAGTCGACGGACGAAATCGGCGAAGGCTAGCACCGTCCACGAACGGTCGCTTCAGGTGTTGCGGCGCGCCCCGCAAAGCGCGCCGACGCCACGGGCTTCGCTTCCCGCAATCTGGTCAAGACCCTGGCCACCCGTGGCCCCGAGCATCAAGAGAGAGGATCGCCACCGCACGCGGTTGGACCTGGGAGCGTCTTCCGACCGAAGGCTTTACGCCCCGGCGAACGCGAAGCTCTCCCGTGTTTGCCACACGCGGGAAGTGCTCGCCGTGACGACGTGCGACGTCAGGCCGGGCCCAAGCGATCCAGTCGGCAGGAGATAAGCCTCCCGCCGCAGAGAAGAGGGGTCCAGCCGCGAGACGGTTGCCTGTGCCCCCCGCGGCTCACTGTGGCGTACACGGCGTTACGCGCGCGGCGCTTCGAAACTAGACGACGGGTTCTTTTTCGAGCGTGAACGAGTCGACGGCTTCGAGCTCCACAACGCCACCTTTGTAGACGACGAACCGCTCCGAGGCCGCGGTCAGCGGGCCGTGCGGAGGCCCGGACACGGTGAGCGTGGTGGTTTCATCTTTGCTCGCGACTGCCAACGTGAACGTGAGCACGCGTTCCCGGTACTTCCAGGTCCCCGTGATCCCGGCCAGCGGGACTTCTGACGTCAGAGTGCCATCCGGGAAGAAATCGATCTTGTACTGGACCTCTTCTTTGCCTCCGGCGAAAAGGTGCAGCACCCAGTTTCCCGTCGCGAAGTTTTCTTCAGCGGGGACAGCGAGTGTGACGGTCCGTCGAACTGAGCGGCGACCGCTTCGCGCCGTCAACGTGAGCCGGTAGCGAATCGTCGATGCCGTTGCGTTCGCCGGGAGCCACAGGCGCAGGGTTCTCCCGCGCGGGCTGCAGCGCCCTTCCCATTCGTCGCCGACAACCGCCGCCGGCCCGCGCAGCGAACAGTACGTCGCGCCGCGGACCTTGATCCGGACCTCGACGACGCCGGCCTGCGGCGTCAGTGCGCGCGTCAGGCCAAAGCTAGTGATCTTCGGACGATGTGCAACCGCCGCCGTCGCTGCCTGCGGAACAACCGCGATTCCGGCGCCGAAGAGGCCGATCATGACGAGCAGCCGACGCGCATCTTTTCCAAGTCCCACCACCGTTGCCCCCTCAGTGCGAACCGCAGCGCCTTGCTGAGAAAGCTACCACTCGGCTTTCGTGGACGGTGAGGATCAGACGAACCGTCGGCCCACATCGCGTCCCAGGCGAACCGTCGAAATGCTCTCACGCCTCGATCGGCTCACTCGCCCCGTCGCCGTGCTCGCCGTCGAGCGCCAGCGCGAGCAGCACGTGCTCGGGTTCCTCCAGCCCCGCGTCCGCGCGGACGATCGCGCGCGCCTGCTCAGCGGCGCGTTCGAGCAGCTCGAGGTCGCGCGGCAGCTCGGCGATGCGGGTCGCGCTCGCGCCGGACTGCCGGGTGCCGGTCAGCTCCCCCTCGCTACGCAGCTTGAGATCGATCTCGGCGAGGCGGAAGCCGTCGCCTGTGGCGGCGACGGCGGCCAGGCGCCGCGAGCCGCCATCGGAGGGGCCGATCAGCAGACAACGTGAGGCGTGCTCGCCGCGCCCCACACGGCCGCGCAGCTGATGCAGCTGGGAGATCCCGAAACGCTCGGCGTTCTCGATCACCATCACGGTCGCGTTCGCGACGTCGATGCCGACCTCGATCACCGTCGTAGCGACAAGGACTTGTGCGTCACCATCGGCGAAGGCCTTCATCGCCGCCTGCTTCTCGCGCGGCGCCATGCCGCCGTGCAGCAGCTCGAGCCGGTAGCCAGCGAGCTCGCCGGCGCGCAGGCGCTCGAGCTCCTCGCTCGCGGCGCGCAGTCGCCCGCCGGCCTCGTCGACGTCCTCGTCACCCTGCTCGATCAGCGGGCACACGACGTACGCCTGGCGGCCGGCGTCGAGCTCGGCGCGCAGCAGCTCGTAGGCGTGGGCCCGACCGTGCGTCCCCGGCGAGCAGCTCCGTCTCGATCGGCTTGCGCCCCGTGGGAAGCGAGCGCAGGGCCGTGGAGTCGAGGTCTCCATAGCGCGCCAGTGCGAGCGTGCGCGGGATCGGCGTGGCGGTCATGTGCAGCATGTGCGGCACGCCCTTCGCGTCGAGCGCGGCGCGCTGGCGCACACCGAAGCGGTGCTGCTCATCGACGACGGCGACGGCGAGCGAAGCGAAGCGCACCTCGGGCTCGATCAGCGCGTGTGTCCCGACGACGAGCGATAGCTCGCCGCGCTCCAGCCTCGCGAGCAGTGCGCGCCGCCGCGCCGCGGGCGTCGACCCCGTGAGCAGCTCGGCCGTCAGCGGCTCGGAGCCGATCAGCCGCTGCAGCGTCGCGAAGTGCTGCTCGGCAAGCGTTTCGGTCGGGGCCATCAGCGCCGCCTGCATTCCGTTCTCGACCGCGCGCAGCATCGCGTAGAGCGCGACGACGGTCTTGCCGCTGCCCACCTCACCCATCAGCAACCGGTTCATCGGCGCGCCGGTCGCAAAGTCGAGGTCGATCTCGCGGATCGCTGCCAGCTGGTCATCGGTCGGCGTAAAGGGCAGCGCGCCCAGCCAACGGCTTGTCAGGTCGCCCGGCGCGGCGAACTCGGCCGCCCCGCTACGCGCGGAGCGCGCGGCCCGGCGCCGCGCGAGCAGCAGCTGGTCGAGCAGCAGCTCCTCATAGGCCAGGCGTCGCCGGCCGGCCTCACGTTCGTCCTCGTCGGCCGCGAAGTGCACCGCGAGCAGCGCCGCAGCACGGTCGGGCAGGCCTTCGGCCGCGCGCAGGCGCCCCGGAAGCGGCTCGGGGACCTCGGCGAACAGCGCGCGTCGCTCGCGGACGAGGTTCAGGATCTCGGTTGAGGTGATCCCCTCGCTGGCGGGGTAGTGCGCGACGCTGCCCTCCGCGACGAGGTCGTCGCTCTCGCCCGCCTGGGCGTGGGAGGTGATCGTCATGCCGCCGCGCCCGTCGGGACGCCCGTGCAGCAGCAGGCGCGTGCCCGGCGGGTAGCGCTCGACCAGCCACGGCTGGTTGAAGAACGTCGCGCGCACGGTGCCCGTGCCGTCGCTGACCGCGGCCTCGACCAGCGGGCGCATCCCGCGGCGCCTGACCGAGCGCGACTTGATCCGCACGACGCTCGCTTCGATCGTTGCCGGCTCACCGGCGCGCAAGCCAGCGATCCGTGTCGACGCGCGGCTCGCCGAAGGCAGATGCTCGAAGAGCTGCGCGACGCTCACGATGCCGAGTGCCTCGAGTGCGGCCGCCGCACGCTTGCCGGGCGCCGCGAGTGGCGCGCGCAGCAGCGACGGCCGCGGCGCGGCGTAGGGCGCGGCGAGCAGCTCGGTCCGCGCTGGGGCCGGCCCGCCCCCGAAGGGCGCCGGCATCTCGAGTTCAGTTTCCCTGCTAGTCGCCACGGCGCGCATTGGCGCTGATGATGGACGGCGGCGCGGTCGCGAAGAGCGCTACTCGGCTGAGAGCAGCCACCACCAGGCGGCCTGCCCCCCGCGGCGCAGCTCGAGCTCGACCCCGTCGGGCGCGGTCAGGTCGCCGTTCATCGCGGTGGGTGCGCCGTCGCCTTCGTAGATGCTGATCAGTTCGGGCCGGCCCGAGTCGTCGCCCGCGCCAAGCGACTTGAGCACGGCCTCGAGCGTCGCATGCGGGTCGCCCCAGGCGACGACCTCATCTTCGACGAAGCCGACCGCGTCGCCGACCTGGAAGCGCCCGGCCGCGTCCTCCCGCGCCGCCGGCGCGACGGATCCGGTGCGCACGCCGGCGAGCGCGCGGTTCAGCGCGACGGCGTTCTCCTCGAGCGTCAGTTCGGGGCGCAGCGCGACCGAGACGGCGAGGCCGGCCTGCTGGCAGCCCGTGTCGAGCACCAGCACCTGCTTGTCGGAGAGGTGCGCGGCCTGCTGGGAGGTGAGCACGGTGTTGCCCGAGTTCGCGAACAGCACGACCTCCTCGGCGGGTACCGAGTGGATTCCCGCGAGGATGTCGGTCGTCGAGGGGTTCATCGTCGGGCCGCCGTCGACCGTGTGCACGCCGAGCTCGTGGAACAGCTCGCGGATGCCGGCGCCCGAGGCGATCGCGACCGCGCCGCAGCGGTCCTCCCACTCCTGCGCGTTCTCGGGTCCTTCGGTCAGCGCGCGTTCGCGCTCGGCGACCTGCTCGCGCATGTCGGCGACGTCGAGCCGCGATATCTCACCGGCCTGCGCGAAGACCGCGGTCGCGGACTCCGGCTCGTCGGTGTGGACGTGGACCTTGAGCGTCTCGCTGTCTCCGACGACGAGCACCGAGTCGCCGATCGCTTCGAGCGGCCCGATGTACGCCGAGGCGACGAGCTCGCTGCCGGTGACCGCGAAGTTCGTGCAGTAGCGGAAGGTCATCGACTCGTGCTGGGGGTGGGTGATCCGCGCCGGGGAGTGATGCTCGAGTTCGGGCGGCTCGTCGCCGCGCAGCGCCGCCACGACGCCGGCGAAGAGGATCGTCAGGCCATAGCCGCCTGCGTCGACGACGCCCGCTTCGCGCAGCGCGGCGAGCATCTCGGGGCCCCGCTTGACCGATTCCTCGCCGGCCTCGACAGCGCTCTCGAGCGTTCGCGCGATCGCGCGGTCCTGGTCGGTGGGCGAAGCATCAGGGTCGACCTGGATCTCCTCCTGGGTGTGGGCGATGTCGTTGGCGATCTGGTGGGCCATCTCGCGCGCGACCGTGAGGATCGTGCCCTCGGCGGGGTCGCGCACCGAGGCGTAGGCGCGGTCGGCGGCCTTCGCGAGCGCGGCGCCGATCAGGGCCGGGTCGATCAGCTGGCCGGGACGGCTGGCGAGCTCCTCCGCGGCACCGCGGATCAGCTGCGAGAGGATCACGCCGGAGTTGCCGCGGGCGCCGAGCAGCGCGGCGCGCGCGACCGAGTGCACGATCTCCTCACGGCCGATCTCGTCGATCGAACGGTCGCCGGCCTCGCCCTGCAGACGATCGAGCTCGTCGAGCACGGCACGCAGGGTGAGCGCCATGTTGTCCCCGGTGTCGCCGTCGGCGACGGGAAATACGTTCAGCCGGTTGACCTCTTCGCGGCGCGATTCGAGGTGCGCGAGCGCGCCCGCCACTGCGGCGCGAAAGCGTGCGAGATTGTCGTCTGTCACCGGTTCACCACATCGTGCCGCGGGACTGCGCCGCGGACTTGCGCGCCGGTCAGATCGCCTTGGTGACCTTGCCGGCTTTCAGGCAGCGTGTGCACACGTAGACGCGGCGCGGCGCCTTGCCGACCAGGATCCGGACCTTCTGCAGGTTCGGGTCGAAGCGGCGCTTGGTCGCGACCATCGAGTGGCTGCGGCTCTGCCCGAATGCCGGGCCCTTCCCGCAGCTGTGACACACCTTTGCCATCGTGGGCAGTCTAGCCGCTCTGGAGCGCGTGCCGCACACCATCGAGCGCGAGCACCGCTTCGGCGGCATGGCGTCCCTGGTCGCGCTTGTCGCCCCCGGAGCGCGCGAGCGCCTGCTCCATCGTCTCGCAGGTCAGGACGCCGAATGCGCATGGAACGCCGGTTTCGAGCTGCACCTGCATGATCCCGGCCGCAGCCTGCTGGCAGACGAAGTCGTAGTGGTCGGTCTCGCCGCGGATCACCGCGCCGACGCACGCAACTCCGGCGTAGCGGCCGCTGCGGGCGAGCAGCTTGGCCGCCGGGGCAAGCTCGAACGCACCCGGTACCTCGAACGTCTCGTACTCCGCGCCGGCCTCCTCGAAGGCCGCGCCGGCGCCCGCGAGGAGGCGGTCGGCGAGGTCGCGGTAGAACGTCGCGACGGCGATCGCGTAGCGGCTCACTCGCTCTCCACGCTCTCTCCGGCGGCGTGCGTCGCGCGCAGCATCTCGGCGTCGACGTCGAGCCCCTGGTGGTGGAGCGTGTGGCCCATCCGCTCCGCCTTCGTTCGAAGGTAGGAGAGGTTGTGCTCGTTGGGCGGCGCCTCGATCGGCAGCTGCGCGCTGACCGTCAGCCCGTAGCCCTCGAGGCCGTGGATCTTCTTCGGGTTGTTGGTCAGGATCTGGATCGACGTCAGGCCGAGGTCGACGAGGATCTGCGCCCCGATCCCGTAGTCGCGCAGATCGGCGGGCAGTCCGAGCATTTCGTTGGCCTCGACGGTGTCGTGCCCCTGCTCCTGCAGCTTGTAGGCCCGCAGCTTGTTGAGCAGGCCGATCCCGCGTCCCTCCTGCGAGAGGTAGAGCAGCACGCCTTTGCCCTCGGCCTCGATCATCGCTAGCGCCGCTTCGAGCTGTTCGCCGCAGTCGCAGCGCAGTGAGTGGAAGACGTCGCCCGTCAGGCACTCGGAGTGGACCCGGACGATCACGTCCTTGGCGCCGTCGATCTCGCCCTTGACGAGCGCGACGTGGTGCTTCTCGTCGACGAGCGAGCGGTAGCCGACCGCCGTGAAGTCGCCGAAGGCCGTCGGGAGCGCCGTCGAGACGACGCGCTCGACGAGCCGATCGTGGCGCCGGCGGTAGGCGATCAGGTCCGCGACGGTGATCATCTTCAGGCCGTGGCGGGCGCAGTAGTCGATCAATTCCGGGACGCGGGCCATCGTCCCGTCGTCGTTCATGATCTCGCAGATCACCGCCGACGGGTTCAGGCCCGCGAGTCGTGCAAGGTCGACGCCGGCCTCAGTCTGGCCGGCGCGCTCGAGGACACCGCCGCGGCGGCTCTTGAGGGGAAAGACGTGGCCCGGCTGCACCAGGTCCCCCGGCCGCGAGGCCTCATCGATCGCGACCTGGATCGTGTGCGCACGGTCTGCGGCCGAGATCCCGGTCGTGACGCCCTCGCGCGCCTCGATCGACACGGTGAACGGCGTTTCGAAGGACGATTCGTTCTTCGCCGCCATCAGGTCGAGCCCAAGTTCGTCGCAGCGCTCCGCGGTCAGCGAAAGGCAGACCAGCCCGCGTCCCTCCTTGGCCATGAAGTTGATCGCATCGGGGGTCGCGAACTGCGCGGCGAGCGTCAGGTCACCCTCGTTCTCGCGGTCCTCGTCGTCGCAGACCACCACCATCCGCCCTGCCCGCAGCTCGTCGAGCGCCTCCTCGACGCTCGCAAACGGTGTGTCGCTCATGCTCGCGCCCCGATCATCCGCTCGACGTATTTCGCCACGACATCGACCTCAAGGTTTACCTGTTCGCCGGGCTCGAGGCCGCCGAGCGTGGTGCGCTGGAGCGTCTCGGGAATCAGCGAGACCGAAAATCGGTCGCCGTCGAGCGCACTGACGGTCAGCGAAACCCCGTCGAGCGCCACCGAGCCCTTCTCGACGATGTAGCGGGACAGTCCCTCGGGCGCACGGAAGGTGAGCACCCGCGAGAAGCCGTCGCCGCTCACCTCGTCGAGCCGCACGAGACCGTCGACGTGGCCCTGCACGATGTGCCCGCCGAGCCGGTCGTCGGCGCGCAGCGCGAGCTCAAGGTTGACGCGCGAGCCGGCCACGAGGGCGCCGAGCGAGCTGCGGCGCAGAGTCTCGTTCATCGCCTGTGCGGTGAAGCCGGCGCCGCCGGCCTCGGTCGCGGTCAGGCAGACACCGTTGACGGCGACTGAATCGCCGGGCGCGATCTGCGCGGCCAGTGCCGTGACGAGGGCGATCAGCGCGCCGTCGCCGCTGCTCTCGAGCGAGCCGACCGTCCCGACGTCAGCGATCAATCCCGTGAACACGCCGCTCCCTTCACGTTCACCACTCGCGCAGCCGCGCCTTGATCAGCAGATCCTCGGCAACGCGCTCGACGTCGAGCGTCAGCGCACGCACGGCGTCGGCGATCCGGTCCACGCCGCCGCCCTCCAGCGGGTCGCGGGCGGCGCTTCCCCCGAGCAGCATCGGTGCCAGGAACAGCCGCAGTTCGTCGATCTCGCCGGCGTCCAGGAATGCGCCCGCCAGGTGCGGGCCGCCCTCCAGCAGGACCGACGTGATGTCTCGTTCGCCGAGCTGGTCGAGCGCGGAGATGACGCGCGCCGGCTCGTTCTCGCCGGTCGCGACGATGATCTCCACGCCGGCCGCCTCGAGCGCCGCGATGTCGGCGCGCGCAGCGGCGCGGGAAACGATCACCGTCAGCGGCACCTCCTCGGCACCGGCGACGAGCTGGGATTCGGGCGAGAGGCGCGCCAGCGAGTCGAACACCACACGACGCGGCTGGCGGTCGATCGTCGGGCCCGCGGGACGCGCGGTCAGCAGGGGGTCGTCGGCGAGGGCCGTGCCGATCCCGACAACCACGGCGTCGACCGTCGCACGCCACTCGTGCGCGCGCTCGCGGCTCTGCTCGCCGCTGATCCACTGCGAGTCGCCCGAGCCCGTCGCAACCTTGCCGTCGAGCGTCATCGCGCTCTTGAAAAGCACCCACGGCCGGCCCGTGCGGGCGTGCTTGCGGAAGGCCTGGTTGAGAAGTCGCGCGCTGTGGGCGAGGTCTCCGTCGACGGACACGACCTCTACGCCCTCGTCACGCAGGATCCCGAGCCCGCGACCGGCGGCCTTATCCGAGGGATCGTCTGAGGCCACGACGACGCGGCGGATGCCGGCAGCGAGGATCGCATCGGTGCACGGCGGCGTCTTGCCCTCGTGACAGCAGGGCTCGAGCGTGACGTACAGCGTGGCCCCGGCAAGGTCAGCCTCGCCGCAGGCGGCGATCGCGTTGACCTCGGCGTGCGGGCCGCCGAACTGGGCGTGCCAGCCCTCGCCGATCACGTCCGCCCCGCGGGCCACGAGGGCCCCCACGACGGGGTTCGGCCGCGCATCGCCGGCACCCCGCCGCGCGAGCTCGATTGCCTGCGCGATGTGCTGTTCGTCGATCTTTGCGTCGTGAGACATCGTCTTTGCAGCGTATCGCCGGCCTGCCGGCGCCCGTTACCGCGGCAACTGCCCGTCCGGGCGTCTAGGCTGTGCCGTGGCCTGCCGGGCAGGCCACGTTCGGCCGCCCCCAGCTCTGGGATACTGGGCCGGCCACGACCGTCGCAGGACTTGCCGTCCGTCTGCGGCGCGACCCCGCGTTTGATTTGAGTCCAGCAACCGAGGAACAGGCGCCCGCCGCCGCCCACGAAGAGCGCCCGAAGGGCTCCGCCCAGGGCGGTGAGTCACGCAACCGCAAGTACGTGCGCGGCGCGCGCGTACTGTCGGTCGGAATCGCGTCCGCAGGGCTGCTGACGTTCGTCTACTTCTCGGTCGCCAGCCACGTGCTCGGCAAGGTCGAAGCCAAGC
The DNA here is from genome assembly GCA_963699425.1 of uncultured Solirubrobacteraceae bacterium. Taxonomy (GTDB): domain Bacteria; phylum Actinomycetota; class Thermoleophilia; order Solirubrobacterales; family Solirubrobacteraceae; genus Palsa-744. The sequence goes on from CAVOTS010000003.1 coordinate 639,382, forward strand.
GCATCGACCTGTTGTGGTCGGTGATGTTCGTGATCATCTCGGTGCTCTACCGGCCGACCGAACAGTTGCTCTCGCGCACGATCGCCGGCCGGCGTGCCCGCGGCGGCCACGGCGGCAACCTGGCCACCGCGATCAAGCTGCAGGGCGGCTTCGCGATCGCCTTCGCGGTGATCGGGCTCGCGACCAAAGAATTCTTCGTCGACGAAGTCTTCGAAGGCCACGAATACCTCTACTGGATCCTGATGATCGGCACGCTCGCCTACGCCGGGAGCTACTTCGCGCGCGGCTGGCTGGCGGGGCACGAACGCTTCGGCCTCTACGGCGCGCTGCTGATGCTCGAGGCGGTCTCGCGGATCATGTTCGCCGTCGTTGCCGCGCTCGGGATCACGCACGGCCAGACGGCGGTCGCCGCCGGGATCGCGGCGGCGCCATTCATCTCGCTGTGCGTCGTTCCCGCCGCTTTCGCGCACCGCAACCGGCGCAGCGAGCTCGACACCGAGCTCGAGGACGCGCCGATCACCGTCGACGAGGCCGATGCCGCGCTCGCCGGACCGGGTACCGAGGGGGCCCAGGAAGCCACCCACGAGAACCTCTCGCTCCGGCGCGGCGGGGGCTTCGCGGTCGCGGTCGCGGCGATCATGCTCTCCGAGCAGGTGCTGCTGAACGCGTCGGTGCTGACAGTCGATGTGACCGCTACCGATGCTGCCCTCGCGGGCATCGTGTTCAACGTGATGCTGATCGCCCGTGCGCCGCTGCAGCTCTTCCAGTCGATCCAGACCTCGCTCCTGCCGCACCTCACGGGGCTCGAGGCCACCGACGGCCACGCCGCGTTCGCCAAGGCGATTCGCGTGACCGCGCTCGTGATCCTCGCCTTCGCCGGCGCCGTCGCGATCGGTCTGCTGGCGATCGGCCCGTTCGTCCTCGGCAAGGTCTTCGGCCAGCAGTTCCACTACAACCGCATCGGCCTCGCACTCGTCGGGATCGGCATGGGCTTCCACCTGGCCAGCGGGGCGCTCAACCAGGCCGCGCTGGCGCGCGACCGGGTGCGGACCGCCAGCGCCTGCTGGATCGGCGTCGCGGTCCTGTTCCTCGTCTGGATGTTCGTACCGCTGGTCAGCGAACAGCTGATGCGCGCGGAGAGCGGTTACGCGCTCGCGGCCGGCACGCTCGCCGTCGCGCTGCTGATCCTCTACCGCTCCTCGACGCCCGCTCAGGCTCCGGCGCCGGCGACCGCCGCGCCGAGCTCGGCGTAGGCCGCGGCCGGGTCCGGCCGTCCGAAGATCGCCGATCCGGCGACGAACAACCGCGCCCGTGCGCGCCGGCAACCGGGCGCGGTCGCCGCGTCGATGCCGCCGTCGACCTCGATCGCCGCGCGCCCGGCGACGAGCGCAGCGAGGTCGGCCACCTTCTCGGTCGATCCGGGCAGGAACTGCTGGCCGCCCCAGCCGGGCGAGACCGTCATGCACAGCACAAGGTCGACGTGGGCGGCCATCTGGGCCACGGCTGCGACGGGTGTGCCGGGATTGATCGCCACGCCGGCCATGCACCCGGCGTCGCGGATCCTCCCGGCGCAGAGCGCGAGGTCCGGCGTCGCCTCGGCGTGGAAGGTGATCAGGTCGGCGCCGGCCTTGGCGAACGCCTGCACGTGACGCTCGGGCCGCTCGACCATCAGGTGCACATCGGCGAGCGCGCCGTACTCGTCGAGCAGCGCCGCGATCGAGGCCAGCACCGCGGGGCCGATCGTCAGCGGCGGCACGAAGTGCCCGTCCATCACGTCGACATGGACCACCCGGGCGCCTGCGTCCAGGACCTCGGCGACCTGGGAGCGCAGCGCGCCGAAATCCGCCGAGAGGATCGACGGCGCGATCAGCGGGCCGTCCGGCAGCACACGGCTCATACTGGGGTGAGCATCGATTCGCCGCAGTGGTTGCAGCGCATCACGGCGGTCGAGGACATCCGCACGATCGTCGAGTGCTCGCCGCAGTTCGGACACACCGAGGTCAGCTCGAAGCGGTGCAGGCAATTGACGCAGCGGTAGCGCCCCGGCAGGTGTGCGGGACGCAGCCACGGCTCGCCGCAGTCAGGACAGATCGCGCCGAGGTTGATCGGCTTCTCGGTGTCGCGCGGCGGGTCGGCGTCGCTCATCGCAGTACCGCCCCGGCGATGAAGAAGCCGGCAGTTGCGTCGCGGCCCGGGAGTGTCTGGAGCGTGCCGTCGAGCAGCCGACCCGGCGGCGGGCGGATAGACGCCTGCGATGTCAATCGGCGCGAGGCCGCGGCGGCTGGCCAAAAGGTCCTCGATCATCCGCTCGTTCTCATCCGGGCCGATCGTGCACGTTGAGTAGACAAGCACGCCACCCGGACGCAGCGCGCCGGTTGCGGCGTCGAGCACGGCGCGTTGCACGGACGCCAGCGCGGCAATGTCGCCGGGCGTGATGCGCCAGCGCAGGTCGGGCCGGAATTGCAGTGTGCCCAGGCCCGAACAGGGTGGGTCGGCGAGCACGCGGTCGAAGCTGCCGTCGCTGAAGTTCCGTGCGTCGGCGACGCGGACCGCGACGTTGTTGAAGCCCATCCGCGCGGCGGTCGCGGCGAGCCGCTCGGCGCGCGCCGCGTTCTGCTCCACCGCGACGACTTCGCCCTCGCCGCCCATCAGTGCCGCGAGGTGCGTGGTCTTGCCGCCAGGCGCGGCGCACAGGTCGAGCACCCGCTCGCCGGGCCGCGGGGCCAGGGCGCGTGCCGGGAGCATCGCGGCGCGTGACTGTGCGGTGCAGCGGCCCTGCTGCCAGGCCGCGGTTGCGTGGACGTCGAGCGGCGCATCGACGACGAGCGCCTCGGGAATCAGGGGGTCGCGGTGCGTCTTTGCGCCGAGCTCGCTCGCGAGCGCGTCCGCGTCGGTCAGCGTCGTGTTCGCGCGCAGCGCGAGCTCACCGGGCAGGTTCGCGGCCGCGAGCGTCCGGCGTGCCTGCTCGGCGCCGAGCTCCTTCCAGAACAGTTCGACGATCCACAGCGGATGCGAGTGAACGACCGCGGCCCCGCGTGGAGTCTCGTCGCTGTAGCCGGCGAGGATCGCCGGTCCCTCGCTCACCGCGCGGCGCAGTACGGCGTTGACAAGCCCGGCCCCGCGCGGACGCGCAGCGCGCGCCAGGCGGACCGCGTCATCGACCGTCGCATAGGCCGGCGCGCCGTCGCTGTAAATCAGCTCGTAGCAGCCCAGGCGCAGCGCAGCGAGCAGCGGCGCGTCGATCTGCTCGACGGGGCGGCGCGCGAGCTTCGTGATCACGGTGTCGAGCGCCAGCCGCCGCTGGACCGCGCCGAACACGAGCCGCCGCGCCAGTGCGCGGTCTCGCCCGTCGAGCGACTCGGTGGCCGCGTTGAGCGCCTGCGGCGCGTATGCGCCGTCCTCGAAGACGCGCCGCAGCGCGCTGAATGCGGCCTGGCGCGCCGGCGCCGCGCCGCGATCGGCGCTCGCAACGCGGTTATCATCGCCGCTACTGGGCCGTCTGGCTGAGCGGCGCGCTTGGCCTACTGGCGACACGTAAACGTAGTAACAGATGGAGGCTCCCGTGGCCGAGACGCAGGCCCCGCCACCAAGCGACAGGGTCCGGCTGCGGCGCTACCGCAACCGCGGCTCCTACGAGCGCGAGCAGATCGACGCGATTCTCGACGAGGCACTCGTCGCGCACCTCGGGATCGTCGACGCGGACGGCCAGCCGTTCGTGCTGCCGACGATGCACGCCCGCCTGGGCGACATCGTCTACTGCCACGGCTCGGCCGCCGGGCGGACCCTGAAGGTCCTTGGGTCCGGCGCCGGCGTGTGCCTGACCGTGACGCTCCTGGACGGCATCGTCTTCGCGCGCGCGGTCGCCAACCACGGCGCCAACTACCGCTCCGTCGTGATCCTCGGCGAGGGGCGGCTCGTCACCGACCGCGACGAGAAGCTGCGCGCGCTCGAGGCCGTCGTCGAACACATCACCCCCGGCCGCTGGCTCGAAGCCCGACGGCCGACCGAGAACGAGCTCCGTGAGACCTCCGTCGTCGCGCTGGGTCTGGAGGAGGCATCGGCCAAGATGCGCAGCGGACCCCCGGGGGACGACGATGCCGACTATGCGCTCGACGTGTGGGCCGGGGTCGTGCCGGTACACGAGGCGTTCGGAGCGCCGCAGGGCTGTCCGCGGCTGGCGAGCGGAATCGCCGTACCGCCCGGCGTCGCGGACTACAGCCGCGCGCCGCGCCCGCGCACGTAGTCGACGCCGTCCATCTCGCGCCCACCGGGCGGCCGTACGCGCAGCAGCTCCAGCGCACCATCGCTGCAGCCAAGGAGCAGCCGGCCGTCGACGGCATGCAGGCCGGGCGGCGGCGCCGCGTCCACGATCCGTGCCGCGGCGACGCCGAGCAGCTCGCCGCCGGGCAGCTGCGCGCGCGCGCCGATGTGCGGCGTCAGCGCCCGCACGGTGCGCGCGAGCTCCGATGCTCGGTCGGCGGGATCGAGCAGCCTGTCCGCAGCGGTGATCTTCTCCGCGTAGGTGACGCCCTCGGCGGCCTGCGGGCGGAACTCAAGCGGCTCGCAGAGCGCCCGGACCAGCAGCGTCGCGGCGAGCCCCTCGAGCCTGCTGGCAAGCGAACCATACGTGTCGTCCTCGTGGATCGGCTCGCGCGCAAGGAGCGCGACAGGCCCCTCGTCCAGCCCCGCACTGACGCGCATGATGCACACGCCGCTCTCGGCATCGCCGGCCATGATCGCGCGCTCCACCGGCGCCGCGCCGCGCCAACGCGGCAGCAGCGACGGGTGGACGTTGAGCAGCTCGATTCCGGAGAGCAACGGCTCGCGAATCAGCGCGCCGAACGCGCAGACGATCGCCGGCGCACCTTCGGCGGCCGCCACGACCCGCTCGAGGACCGCCTGGTCGTTGACCGACTCCGGCTGGGCGACCGGCAGACCAAGCTCCCGGGCGCGATCGGCGACCGGGGGCGCGCTCAGCTTGCGGCCCCTCCCGGCGGGCCGGTCCGGGCGCGTGATCACGAGCGACGGTCGTGCGCGCGCGTCGGCGCAGATCAGCTCGAGCACGCGTGCCGCGAAGGCCGAGGTCCCGAAATAGACCGGCCGACCCGCCCCGGCGATCAGTCGCGGCCTCCGTCTTCGCGTGCTTCACGCATCGTGCGCATCGCCTCGCGGCGGTCGGCCCGCGAGATCCGGTCGAGGATCAGCGTCCCTTCCAGATGGTCGATCTCGTGCTGCAGCACGCGCGCGTGGAAGCCCTCGGCCTCGATCTCGATCTCGGCGCCCGTGAGGTCCTGGGCACGAACGCGCACACCGGCGGGACGCTCGACCTCGACCCAGACGCCGGGCAGGCTCAGGCAGCCCTCCATGCCGGGCTCGCGCTCGTCGCTTGTCCACTCGATCGTCGGGTTCACGACCGCGTGGATCTCACCCTCCTCCTCGACGCGGTAGACAAGCAGCCGGTGCAGCGCGCCGATCTGATTGGCGGCCAGGCCGACGCCGATCGCCTCGTCCATCAGCTCGCCCATCCGCGCAGCCTCCGCTGCCAGCGCCTCGTCGAAATGGTCGACCGGCGCCGCCTTCGAGCGCAGTACCGGGTCGCCGAACTGGACGACCCGGGCGAGCGCAGCGCGCCGCCGCGCCGCGCGCTCGGGGTCGAGCGGCTCGCGCTCGCGCGTCTCATCGACCTCGACCTCGTCGATTTCCTCGGTCAGCTGCTTCTCGGCCACGCGCTGCAGTTTATTCGGCGCGCTCGGCCCACTCACTGGGGTTCGACGTCGACGGCGAAGTTCACGCCGGCGTGCCGCCCGCCTGTCGCGGCCTGCTCGACGGCGCCACCGACGGCCTGCGCAGCACCCTTGCGGTCGGCGGTCTTGATCAGCAGCAGCGAGCGCTCGCGCCCGCGCAGGCGAAACAGCGGCGCAGGTCCGAGCGCCCGCACGCCGCTCTGCGCGAGCGCGCCGCGCAGCTCCTCGGCCGCCCCGCGCGCCGCCGGCTCCTCGAGCGCGGAGCACACGACACGGATCAGATGACCGTACGGCGGATAGTGCAGCGCCCGGCGGCGCTCAAGCTCGCCGGCCACGAAGCCGTCGCTGTCGTGTGCGGCCGCGAAGCGGATCGCGCGCGCCTCGGGCGTCATCGTCTGGACGAGCACGCGTCCGCTTCCGCCGCGGCCGACGCGCCCCGCGAGCTGGCTGATCAGCGCGAACGTGCGCTCCTCGGAGCGGAAGTCCGGGAAGCGCAACGTCCCATCGGCGTCGAAGACGATGCCCAGGCGCACGTCGGGGAAGTCGTGCCCCTTGGCGACCATCTGCGTACCGATCAGCAGCCCGGCCTCGCTGCGCTCGAAGCGTGCCAGCAGCTCGGCGACCGAAGCTCCCGCTGCGATGTCGGCGTCCAGACGCAGGACCGGGAAGGAGCCGTCGTCGAAGATCGCCGCAAGCTCGTGCGCGAGGCGCTCGGTGCCTTCGCCGTGGCGCGCCACCGCCGCGGAGCCGCAGTCCGGGCACTGCGTCGGCAGCGGCTCGCTGTGGCCGCAGTGGTGACACTCCAGGCGCGAGGCCGCGCGGTGCAGCACGAGCGCGACGTCGCACTGCTCGCAGCGCCAGACCCGGCCGCAGCTGCGGCAGGAGATGAAGTTCGACCAGCCGCGCCGGTTCAGAAGCAGGATCGCCTTCGAGCGCTCTTCGCGCACCGCGGCGAGCGCCGCGACGCTCTCGGGGTGAAGTGCGCCGTTGACTGCGCGCATGTCCAGCACCTCGACCGGGGGCATTGGCAGCCCGTCGGCGCGGCGCGCAAGGCGGCTGACCTGCACCCGCGCGACGCTCTCCGGCCGTGGCGTCGCGCTCCCGAGCAGCAGCACCGCGCCCGCGAGCCGCGCGCGTAGCGCGGCGATCTCACGCGCGTCGTAGCGTGGGTCGGACTCGTTCTTGTAGGAGCTCTCGTGCTCCTCGTCGACGACGATCAGGCCGGGTCGCTCGATCGGCGCGAAGACCGCCGATCGCGGCCCGACGCAGACCCGCGCGTGGCCCTCGCGCAGGCGGCGCCACTCCGTGTATCGCTCGGCGCCTTTCAGGCGCGAGTGGAGCGCCGCGACGGTGTCGCCGAAGCGGTCGCGGAAGCGGGTGACGATCTGCGGCGTGAGCGCGATCTCCGGCACGAGGATGATCGCCCCACGACCCTGCTCGAGCGCTGCCGCGGCCGCGCGCAGGTAGATCTCGGTCTTGCCCGATCCGGTCACGCCGTGCACCAGCCGCTCTTCGTGGCGGCCCCCGGCGAGCGCGGCCAGCACGGGCTCGAGCGCCGCCTGCTGTTCGCCGTTCAGCTCAACCGCACCGGCTAGCCTGCCGACGGCGGGCTGCTCGGCGGGCGTGCTCGTGCGCCGCCGCCGGCCACCGAGTCGCCGTGTGGCATCCGGCGGCAGCACGAGCGAGAGCGCGCGCGGCAGCGTGGAGCAGTACTCCTCGGCAATCCAATGTGCCGTCTCGACGAGTTCGCCGGGCACGCCGAGCTCCAGCGCCCGTCTGGGCTCGAGCAGCCGCGCGCTATCGATCTCACTTTCGCCCGCGAGAGCGACGACAACGCCGAGGACCTCGCGACGACCGAACGGGACGACCAGCATCGAGCCGATCACGATCTCGTCGAACTCCTCGGGAACGAGGTAGTCAAACGGCCCGGGCAGCGCGCGGGCCGTGGTCATCGGGGCGACCCGGGCGATCCTTGTCACGCCGGGACGGTAGAGCGGCGCGCGGTCGGAGCCGACCGGCGCCGGCTACATCCCCGCGGCGGCCCGCAGCTCCTGGACGCGGTCGGTGCGCTCCCAGGTGAAATCGGCGTCGTTGCGGCCGAAGTGACCGTAGGCAGCCGTCTTCTGATAGATCGGACGGCGAAGGTCCAGCGACCGGGTGAAGGCCGCCGGGCGCAGATCGAAGACCTCGTTGACGGCCCGCGTGATCGCCGCGCGGCCGACCTCGTGCTCGGTACCGAAGGTCTCGACCATCAGCGAGACGGGGTGCGCGACGCCGATCGCGTAGGCCACCTGCACTTCGGCGCGCCGCGCCAGTCCCGCGGCGACGATGTTCTTCGCGACCCAGCGCATCGCGTAGGCGGCCGAGCGGTCGACCTTCGACGGGTCCTTGCCGGAGAACGCGCCGCCGCCGTGGCGTGCCATGCCGCCGTAGGTGTCGACGATGATCTTGCGCCCGGTCAGCCCGCAGTCGCCCATTGGTCCGCCGATCACGAAGCGGCCCGTCGGGTTGACCAGGAAGTTGCGTGCGAGATCGGCCTCATCGAAGAGGTCGGCGGGCAGCACCGGGCGCAGCACGTGCTCGAAGAGGTCCGGCTTGATCAACGCCTCGGCGTCGATGCCGTCCGCGTGCTGGGTCGAGATCAGGACCTTCTCGATCTTCGCGGGCCGCCCGTCGACATAGCGGACGGTGACCTGCGTCTTGCCGTCCGGTCGCAGGTATGGCAGCACCTCCCCGCGCCGGACCTCCGCCAGACGCTTGGCAAGGCGGTGCGCGAGCGAGATCGGCAGTGGCATCAGCTCCTCGGTCTCGTCGCTGGCGTAGCCGAACATCATCCCCTGGTCGCCCGCGCCGTCACGGTCGAGCTCATCGTCGTCGCCGGCGCCGTGGCGCGCCTCGTAAGCCTGGTCGACGCCCTGTGCGATGTCGGGCGACTGCTTGTCGATCGTGTTGATCACCGCACAGGTGTCGCAGTCGAAGCCGTAGGCCGCGTCGTCGTAGCCGATCCGCCTGACGGTCTCGCGCGCGACCTCCTGGATGTCGACATAGGTCTTCGTCGAGATCTCTCCGGAGACGACGATCAGCCCGGTGTTGACGAGCGTCTCGCAGGCCACACGCCCGTCGGGGTCGTCGCGCAGCACGGCGTCAAGCACCCCATCGGATATCTGGTCGGCGATCTTGTCCGGGTGGCCCTCGGTGACCGACTCGCTGGTGAACAGGAATTCGTTGTCGCGTGGCTCGCTCATCTGATCCTTCGTGTGAGTTTTGGCGTCCCGCCGCGGCGGCCCCCCGGCAGTCTATGCAGCGCGCGAGGATGTTCGGCTCCCGCGTTCGACGAAGTCGACGATCAGCGGTACGCCCTCCATTCCGTACCGGCTGCGCAGCCGGTTCTCGACGAAGTACGCGTAGTCGCGGGTCACCCGCGTGCGGGAGTTCACCTGGATCGCGAAGCGCGGTGGACGAACCTCGAACTGCGTCATGTAGATCAGCTTCAGGCGATGGCCGGATGCGCCGCGGCGCGTGCCCACCGGCGGCTGGCGGGCCTGCACTGTCTCGGCGAGAAAGCGGTTCAGCTCGGGGGTCGGGATCCGCGTCTGCATCCGGTCGCCGAGCGCGATCACCTCGCCGATCAGCCGCGCCACGCCACGGCCGCTTTTCGCGCTGGCGGTCAGCACGCGCGGTCGCAGGCGCAGCTTCGAGGCGACCTTCGCGCGTTCGTGCTCGAGATCGACGTCGTCCTCGGTGCCCCGCAGGTCCCACTTGTTGAGCACCAGCGCCGTCGCGCAGCCGGCCTTCATCGCGAGCTCGGCGATCCGCAGGTCCTGGGCGGTCACGCCGTCACGCGCGTCGCAGACCACCAGGGCGACGTCGGCGCGCTCGGCCGCCCGTTCGGAGCGCAGCGTCGTGTAGTACTCGACGGAGTCGGCGACCTTCGACTGGCGGCGCATCCCGGCGGTGTCGACGATCACCAGCTCGCGTCCGTCCACTGTCGCGCGTGTGTCGATCGCGTCCCGGGTGGTCCCCGCGAGGTCGGCCACGATCACCCGCTCTTCGCCCAGGAAGCGGTTCACCAACGAGGACTTGCCGACGTTCGGCCGGCCGATCACCGCCAGCGAGATTGCATCCGACTCCTCGTCGGCGGGAGACTCGGGAAGCAGGTCGGCGATCCGGTCGAGCAGGTCGCCGCTGCCGAGCCCCTGGGCCGCCGAGACGGCGATCGGTTCGCCGAGCCCCAGGGAGTAGAAGTCGGCCGCCAGCGGGACGTCGCGCACGCCGTCGCACTTGTTCGCCGCCACGATCGACGGGACCCGCGAGCGCCGCAGCATGTCCGCGATCTCCTGGTCTCCGGGGCGCACCCCGGCTTTCGCGTCCACGACGAGGACCGCGACATCGGCTTCGGCAATTCCCGCGGCGGCCTGCTCGCGGATCGAGCCCGCGAGCGGGTCGCTGTCCTCGAAGTCGACGCCGCCGGTGTCGATCAGTACGAAGTGCTTGCCGTTCCAGTCGCAGTCGAGCTGCTTGCGGTCGCGCGTCACGCCCGCGCGCTCGTGCACGACGGCCTCGCGCGAGCCCGTCAGGCGGTTTATCAGTGAGGACTTGCCGACGTTCGGGTAGCCGACGATTGCAACCTTCATCGGCCCAGTATGGCCGTCGCTCATGCGCGGCCCGCGAGCGCGGCGATCCGGGCGACGACCTCGTCGACGTCCAGCGCCGTGCAATCGATCACGGCGGCATCCGGGGCGGCGCGCAGCGGCGAGTGCTCGCGGGCGGCGTCGCGGCGGTCACGCGCGGCGAGCTCGTCGGCGACCTGTGCGACCGCGACGTCCAGTTCGCCGGCCCGCCGGCGGGCCCGCTCGGCCTCATCGGCGGTCAGAAAGACCTTCACGTCGGCGTCGGGTGCGACGACGGTGCCGATGTCGCGCCCCTCACAGACCCAGTCGCCGTCGGCCAGGATCTCGCGCTGCTTCTCGACGAGTGCGGTGCGTACCTGCGGGTCCGCGGCGACCGCCGAAGCAGCCGCCGAAACCTCGCCGCTGCGGATCGCCCCCGTCACGTCCTCGCCGTCGAGACTGACCCATCCGGCGTGCAGCTCGATCCGTGCGCCGGCCGCGAGCGCGGCCGGGTCGGCCTGGGGACTGCGTAGCGAAAGCAGCCCCACGCAGCGATACATCGCGCCGCTGTCCAGGTAACCGAACCCGAGGTGCGCGGCCAGCGCCCGGGCGACGGTCGACTTGCCCGCGCCGGCGGGCCCGTCGATCGCGATCAGCACAGACCCGCCAGGTCCTTGACGAACCCCGGGTAGCTGACCGCTGCCGCCTCGATGCCGCGAACCGTCACTCCCTCGCGCGAGGCAAGGCCCGCGACGGCACCGAGCATCGCCATCCGGTGGTCGCCGCCGGCATCGATCACGCCGCCGCGCAGGCCGCGCGTGCCGCGGACCGCGAAGCCGTCCTCGGTCGCCTCGATGTCGGCGCCGAGCGCGCGCAGGCCGCCGACGACGGCCGCGATCCGGTCGGACTCCTTGACGCGTAGCTCCTGCGCTCCACGCACGACCGTCTCGCCCTCCGCGAACGCGCCGAGCAGGGCCACGAGCGGCAGCTCGTCGATCGCGGCGGGCACTTCGCCGGCCTCGACGACCGTGCCCTCAAGCGCACCGTGGGCGACGTCGAGGTCGCTGACCGGCTCGTCGGCGACGAGCGGCGCGTCGGGCGGCTCGAACTCGCCCAGGACGATGCCGCGCATCCGCTGGACGATCCGCACGAATCCCGTCCGCGTCCAGTTGACGCCGACGTCGCGCAGCAGCAGGCGCGAGCCGGGAACGAGCAGGCCGGCGGCGATGAAGAAGGCCGCCGAGCTGACGTCGGCCGGCACACGCACTTCGCCGAGTGCGAGCTCGTCGATGTTCGCGACCCGGGCAGTGGTCCCCTCGCGCGCGACGCTCACGCCGGCGGCGAGCAGCATCCGCTCGGTGTGGTCGCGGCTGACCGTCGGCTCGGTCACGCTCGTGTGCCCGTCGGCCGAGAGCCCCGCCAGCAGGATGCACGACTTGACCTGCGCGCTGGCGACGTCGAGCTGCCAGTCGACGCCGTGCAGCGGCGCGCCGGTGATCGTCAACGGCGGCAGCCGGTCGCCGACCGCGCTCACACCGGCGCCCATCTCGCGCAGCGGCCGCAGCACCCGGCGCACCGGGCGCCGGCGGATCGACTCGTCGCCGTCCAAAACGTATGTGTGGCCCCGCTGCGCGGCGAGCCAGCCCGGCAGCAGACGCAGCAGCGTGCCCGCGTTGCCGACGTCGATCGGGTCCTCGGGCTCGCGGGCATCACGGATCCCGGTGCCGCGCAGCACGACGTCATCGCCGCGCGGCTCGACGAGCGCGCCGAGCCGCTGGACCGCCGCGAGCGTGCCGTCGGTGTCGGCGGCGTGCAGGTAGCCACGCACGGTCACCGGTTCACTGGCCATCGCCCCGAGCAACGCGGCCCGGTGGGAGATCGACTTGTCGCCCGGGGGCCGCAGCTGTCCGCTCAGGCCACCCGCGGGCGGGAAGAAAGCCTCGCTCACGGCCGGGCCACCGGAAGCTCGAGACCGGCGATCAGCTCTTCGGCGCGCCGCGCGGCATCGTCGCCGACGACCCACAGCGCAACCGTTCCCTGGCTGCCGTCCAGCGACGGCGAGAGCACGAGGTCGACGATGTTGACGCCGGCCGAGCCGAGTGCGAGCGCGATCTCCGCAACCACCCCCGGACGGTTCGGCACCGAGACGCGCAGCTCCTGCGTCAGCCCGACGCCGATCGCGGTGTCGAGCAGCTCGTCGCGCCGCCGGCGCGCAGCGTCGTTCCAGTCCACGATCGCCTCCCGCTCGCCGCCGGCGATCAGCGCACGCGCATCGGCCAGAGCCGCCTCGAGCCGCTCGAGGCCGGCCACGATCGCGGCGGCGTTCGCGACGTAGATGTCGCCCCAGATCGAACTGTTGGAACCGGCAACGCGCGTCGCGTCGCGCAGGCTCGGGCCGATCGCCGCCAGCGGCGTGTCCCCCTCGCCCGCCAGCGCGCCGGCGACCTGCCCGACCATGACGTTAGCGACGACGTGCGGCACGTGCGAGACCGCCGCCATCATCCGGTCGTGCTCGGCGGCGTCGAGGGCCGCGGGCCGCGCCCCGAGCGCCGCGAGCATCCGGTACAGGCGCTCATAGAGCACGCCGGTCGTCTCGGTGCGCGGCGTCAGGTACCACGCGGCCCCCTCGAACAGATCTGCGCGCGCGTGCTCGATCCCGGCGGTCTCGGCTCCCGCGAGCGGATGGCCGCCGATGAACCGCGGATCGGAGATCTGCTCACAGAGCGCGCGCTTGGTCGACCCGACGTCGCTGACCACACACTCGGGGCCGACGATCTCGAGTACCTGCTCGGCGAGCTGTGCCAGCGCCCCGACCGGGGCGGCAAGGAAGACCGAATCGGCGCCGTCCAGCGCGCCGGCAAGCGTCTCGTGCACGCTATGGCACGCGCCCCGCGCGGCTGCCGCCGCGCGTACGGCCGGGTCCGGGTCATGTCCCGCGACGGTGGCCAGATCGTGCTCGCGGCAGGCGAGCGCAAGCGAGCCCCCGATCAGGCCCAGCCCGACTATCGCTACCTTCATGCAGCTTTGACGGCCGCGCTCGCCGCGCCCATCAGACCGCGCTCAGTGCCTTGCCGGCAAGCGCGGCGGCCTGCAGCACGGTGCGCGAGTAGTCCTGGAAGTCGTCGGCGAACAACTGCTGCGGCCCGTCGCAGATCGCCTCGTCGGGGTTCGGGTGGACCTCGACGATCACCCCGTCGGCGCCGATCGCTGCGGCCGCGAGCGACAGCGGCTCGACCAGCTCGCGGCGCCCCGCGGCGTGGCTCGGGTCGACGATCACCGGCAGGTGGGTCATCTGCTTGAGCACCGGGATCGCCATCAGGTCCAGCGTGAAGCGGTAGGCGGTCTCGAACGTGCGGATGCCCCGCTCGCAGAGGATCACGTTCGGGTTGCCCTCCTTGAGGATGTACTCGGCGGCCATCAGCAGCTCGTCGAGCGTCGCCGACAGGCCCCGCTTGAGCAGCGCCGGACGACCCGAACGGCCGACCTCGGTCAACAGTGGGTAGTTCTGCATGTTGCGCGCGCCGATCTGGATCACGTCGGCAACCTCGAGCACGGCGTCGAGGTCGCTCACGTCCATCAGCTCGGTGACGATCGGCAGGCCGGTCAGCTCACGCGCCTCGGCGAGCAGCTTGAGCCCGTCGGCGCCGAGACCCTGGAACGAGTAGGGACTCGTGCGCGGCTTGTAGGCGCCGCCGCGCAGCATCGATGCGCCGCCGTCGCTGACCGCCCGGGCCGCGTCGAGCAGCTGGTCGCGCGACTCGACGGTGCAAGGTCCGGCGATCAGCGAGAAGTGGTCGCCGCCGACCTTGCGGCCGGCGATGTCGAGCACCGAATGCTCGCCGTGGCGGATCTGCAGCGAAGCGAGCTTGTAGGGCTTGAGGATCGGCACGATCCGGTCGACTCCCGGCTGGGCCTCGAGCCCGAGGCTCGTCAGCGACGCATCCTGCTCCACGTCACCGATCGCACCGATCACGGTCACGCGCGCGCCCTTTGAGAGGTGCGCCTTGGCCCCCGCCCGCTCGATCTTGGCGATAACCGCCTCGACGTCGCTGTCGGTTGCCGACTCTTGCATCACGATCATCATCAACTGATCCTTTCCCGGTCCCTGAAAATGGTAGACGCGCTGGTCCTTTTCGGTGTTGCGTGATCGGGCTGGATCGCCCGGCGACGTTTGGCGCCCGGTTCCCGGTGGGAACCCCAACTGCGGCCAGCTTGCCCGTTCACGCCCGGGCAGGGGCCGAAGCGCCTAGATAAATCGCCAGGTGCGATAGGCGAAGCGACGTGAGGCCAGGCGGCGTGCGGATATGCGTTCGGGCGTGGCCATAATCGTTCAGCTGTCTTGTAGCAAACCTGCGGGCCCCGGTAAAGGGGCCTTCACATCTGCAGCACTTCTGCCAGGGCCGCGAGGAAGCTCTCGTCTTCCTCGGGGAGCCCGTAGGTGACCCTCAGCGCCGGGACGTCCGAGCCCAGCGCGGCGCCGGCGCGGACCAGCACGCCGCGGTCGGCGAGGCCCGCGACGATCTGCGCCTCGTCACGCTGCTCGCCGAGCTCGACCCAGCAGAAGTTGGCCTGCGAATCGGCGACGCGCAGGCCCATCGCGGTCAGCCGCTCGGCGACCATGATCCGCTCGGCGACGGTCATCGCGACCCGCTCGAGCACCGCGTCGCCGGCGTCGAGCGCGGCGCCGGCGGCGACCTGGGCCAGCGCCGTGGAGTTGAACGGCTGGCGTACGCGGTCGAGCGCCGCGGGCACCTCGGTCGAGCCGCACAGCGCATACCCGACGCGCAGACCCGCCAGGCCGTAGGCCTTCGAGAAGGTCCGCAGCAGCACGAGATTCGGGTACTCCGCGAGCAGCGCGATCGACTGTTCGCTGTCGCTCAGCAGGTTGTACTCGCAGTAGGCCTCGTCGAGCAGCACGCAGACCTGCGGCGGGACATGGGCGATGAACTCGGCCAGCTGCTCGAACCCGAGCGCGGTCGAGGTCGGATTGTTCGGGTTGCAGACGATCACGATCCGCGTCGCAACCGTGATCTCGGCGAGCATCGCCGGCAGGTCGTGGCGCCACTGCCGATCGAGCGGGACCGTGACAGCCCGCGCTCCGGAGGCCGCCGAGAGATGCGGGTAGACCGAGAACGAGGGCCATGCGTGGACGATCTCCGCGCCGGGCTCCAGCAGCGCCTCGCCGAGCAGCATCAGCAGCTCGCACGAGCCGGCACCGACAGCGATCTGCGCTGCCGGCACGCCGTGGCGCTCGGCCAGACGGCGGCGCAGATCGACCGCATCCGGGTCCGGGTAGCGGTTCAGCGTCGCGGTGTGGTCGGCGATCGCCTGCTCGACGCCCGGCAGCATCCCGAAGGGCGACTCGTTGCTCGCAAGCCGCACCCGCGGCGCCTGGCGACCGTAACCGCCGGCCACCGGGTACGGCGGAATCCGCGCTACGCGCTCGGAGAACTCGAGCGCCATCTCTACTGGGGGGCGCCCGCGAGGTCCGAGCGCAATGCCCGCGCCTCGTGAAGGTAGACGTGAGCGGGCACGTGCCCCTCGTCGGCGTAGTAGTGCATCAGCACGCGCACGACGCGCGCCAGCGACCCGGGCACAGCGATCTCCCGCGCGCAGATCAGCGGCACCGCCTCGAAGCCGCACTCGCGCGCGGCGGCGGCCGGGAACTCGGCGTCGAGATCCTCGGTCGTCGTGAACAGGCAGCTGACAGCGCTGGCCGGCGTCAAGCCGTTGCGGGCCAGGATCTCGGTCATCAGCTCGGCGGTGGCGGCGCGGATCGATGGCGCGTCGTTCGCCCGAACGCTGGTCGCGCCGCGCAGTGCAAACAGTCTCATGCCGCGGATTCTCTCAAAGGGCCGCGCTGCGCAGGGCCGCGACCTCCGCAGCGGTCAGCTCGCGCGAGCTTCCCGGCGCGAGGCCTTCGAGGGTCAGCGGGCCGAACGCGACGCGTTCCAACGCCGCGACCGGCGCGCCGACCGCCGCGCACATCCGGCGCACCTGGCGGTTGCGCCCTTCGCGGATCGTGATCTCCACCGCGTCCGCCGACAGCCGCCTGACGATCGCGGGTGCAGTCGGCCCGTCGTCGAGCAGCACGCCGGCGCGCAGCGCGCGTACGGCGCCGCCGGCAATCGGCGCGGCGAGCTTGACGCGGTAGGTCTTGGCGACTTCGTAGCGCGGATGGGTCACGAGGTTGGCCAGCTCGCCGTCGTTGGTCAGGAGGATCAGACCGGAGCTGTCCGCGTCGAGTCGGCCAACTGGGTAAAGGCGCCGGCGTCCGGCGTCGACGAGCTGGACGACCGTCCGCCGGCCCTGGGGGTCGCTGGCCGTCGAGACCACGCCGGCGGGCTTGTGCAGCGCGAAGGTCACGCGCGGCTCGGGCCCCGCGACCGGCCGGCCGTCCACCGTCACGGAGTTCGCGTCTCCGACGCCGCGCGCCGGATCTCGCACGATCTCGCCGTCGACGCCGACGCGGCCGGCGGCGAT
Organism: uncultured Solirubrobacteraceae bacterium; assembly: GCA_963699425.1. GTDB lineage: Bacteria > Actinomycetota > Thermoleophilia > Solirubrobacterales > Solirubrobacteraceae > Palsa-744. Next base: position 656,219 of record CAVOTS010000003.1, read on the forward strand.
CAGGCGCTCGGCGCTGCGGCGCGAGGCAACGCCCGCGTGGGCGAGGAAGCGCGCGAGGCGCATCGTGCCGGCCGGCTGCTGCATCGCTGCCACCATAAGGGGGCGCCGCCATGGACCTCGAGCTGCTCGACACGACGCTTGCCGAACGCGCCCAGCCCGCATTCCGTGCGCGCCAGGTGTGGTCTTGGGCTGCGCGTGGCGCCGACTCCTATGAGCAGATGAGTGATCTGCCGGCCGCGCTGCGCACTGAACTCCAGGACACTGTCCCGTTCAGCTGCCTGACCGTCGCCGAGCGCGCCAGCTCGCAGGACGGGACCCGCAAGGTGCTGCTCGAGACGACTGACGGACGGCCGGTCGAGGCTGTACTGATGCGCTACCGGGACGGGCGCAGCTCGATCTGTGTCTCCTCGCAGTCCGGCTGCCCGCTGACCTGCACCTTTTGCGCTACCGGCCAGATGCGCTTCGGGCGAAACCTGACGGCCTCGGAGATCCTCGAGCAGGCGCTGATCCTGCGCCGCGTTTCGGGCGCACAGCTGACGAACTGCGTGTTCATGGGGATGGGCGAGCCGCTGATGAATCTCGATGCGGTACTCGGGGCCTGCGAACGGTTGCCCGAACTGGGGATCACCCCGCGACGTACGACGATCTCGACCGTCGGCTGGATCCCGGGGATCCAGCGGCTCGTCGAGGTCGACCTGCCCCTGCGCCTTGCGTTTTCGCTGCACGCGCCCGAGGAAGCACTGCGCTCGCAGCTGATGCCTGTCAACGACCGTTATCCGCTGGTCGACGTGCTCGAGGCCTGCCGGGAGTTCCACGCGCGACGCAAGCGCCGCGTGTTCATCGAGTACGTGATGCTCGCCGGCGTGAACGACAGCTACGCCCAGGCACTGCAGCTTGCCGACCTGCTCACCGACGGGCACGGCGGCTCGATCTTCAAGGTCAACCTGATCCCGTACAACCCGACTGGCGGGCCCTACGAGGGCTCCAGCCGCGAGGCGATCGCCGCGTTCCGTGGCGCACTCGAACACCGCGGGATCCCGGTGACCGTGCGCCTGACGCGGGGGCGCGACATCGACGCCGCCTGCGGCCAGCTCGCGGCGCGCGTGGCCTAGGCGCCGCCGGCGCGGGCCTCGCCGGCGCGCAGCAGGCGGTCGCGCAGCTCGCCGCGCTCCTGCGGCGAGGGGTCCCACTCGGCGAGGTCCGGAAGCTCATCGAGCGAACGCATCCCGAACAGGCGCAGGAACTCCGTTCCCGTGCGGTAGAGCGTCGCGCCGAACGGGGACTGGCCGGATTCCTCGATCAGGCCGCGCTCGAGCAGCGTCGCGGTCGCCGAGTCGGCGCTGACACCCCGGACGCGGGCGATCTCCGGCCGCGAGACCGGCTGCATGTAGGCGACGATCGCCAGCGTCTCGGCCTGCGCGCCGGTGAGCGTCGCCGCGCGCGGCCGGCCGAGCAGCCGTCGCGCGGCCGCGTCGGTCTCCGGGTCGGTGGCGAGCGTGAAGCCACCCGCGAGCTCGCGTAGCTGCAGGCCCCGCTCGCCGGGCGCGAACTGCGCGCGCAGCTCGGCGAGCGCCCGCTCGACGGCGTCGGGCTCCGCGCCTGTTGCATCGGCGAGGTCGCCGGTCGCCAACGGGTCGCCGGCGAGGAACAGCAACGCTTCGATCGTTCGCGCCAGATCGCTCATGCCGCGGCCTGCCCGGAGCGTGACGCCCGCACCGTGATCGCCCCGAAGTTCTCGCTCTGGACCCACTCCGCTTCGCCGCGCCGGTAGAGCTCGAGCAGCGCGAACAAAGTCACCGCCACGGTCATCCGGTCGGCGCCGCGCACGGCGTCGTCGAACTCGAATGCTCCGCGCTGGAGCAGGCCGCGCAGCGCGCGCAGACGCGCCGAGAGGCTCACGCGCGGCATATGGATGTGCCCGATCTGGACTTCGGCAGGCGGCGTGAGCAGCGCGCCGACGATCGCGCCCAGACGCGCAGGGGCCTCCGAGCCGTCGTCGCCGAGCACCACTTCGCGGCGCAGACGGGCTGGCGGGGCCACGCACCGGAAGCGGACGCCCTGCTCGGCTTCGAAGAGCGATCGCAGGTGGGTGGCCGCGCCTCGGAACCGTTGCGCCTGGAGCATCCGTTCGAGCAACTCGTCGGCGGCCTGTTCGGGTTCGAGCTCGAGCAGCTCCTCCTCGTCGACGGACAGCATCAGGCGCGACTTGAGCTCGAGCAGCGCCGCGACCAGCACGATGAATTCGGTCGCCGACTCGAGGTCGATCTCGCCGCGGTGCTCGAGGTGATCGAGATACGCGAGCACGAGCTCGGCGAGCTCGAAATCGAGCAGGTCGATCTCTTCCTTGAGCAGCAGCGTCATCAGCAGGTCGAACGGTCCGCTGAACTGGTCCAGATCGAGTTGCAGCGAGCCGACGCCGCCGAAGTTCCCCGGTTCGGTCATCTGGCGCAGGCTAACCAGTGGCGACGACGGGTCTGGCCGGCTCTGGGAAAAACAAGCGCTTCTTGCGCAGCGGTCAGCGCCGCGGGATGAAGGTCACGAGAACCACCGGGCTTGGGGGGCTCTCGACCTCCGCCGCGCCGGTCGCGAAAGCTTGGAAGTAGGTCTTTTCGCGTTGCGTTGGCAGCGCCCGCACGAGGAATTCCGCGACCCCACGGGAGTCCGTCACCGCCACGCCGCGCGCCCCGGCGGGACCTGCGTTGATCGACGCGTTCGCCGGGAGAGTCGCCGCTTCGGTGTAGCGAACCTGCGACAGGGCGATGCGCACGCCGCTCGCTTCGACGGGCCTGCCGAGCCTGTCGCGCAGCTGCACGCGCAGGTGCACGGCCGCCCCGGCGGGGACCGGAAACGGGATAACCGACGGTTCGAGGGTCAGCTGCCGGCCGCCGCCGGCGATCGTCTGCGCAGTCGCGACCGATGCCGGCGAGGAGGTGAACGCGACCAGTTTCCAAGGCACCCCGAGGGGCGGCATCGCGGCCACGCTTGGCGCGTTCACCGTCAGCACCCGCGACGAGTTTGCCGGCACGGTCTGGGCGCCTTCTGCACGCCAGTACCCCGCGAGCGGCGCGCCCCCTCCCGACTGCACCGTGAACCACGGCGTCACGCGCTGGTCGCTGGCGTTGGTGACGCGCACACGGACGGCTTCGACGGCCTGCAGGCCGGTCGCGACGCGCGTGCCTTGCACGCGCAGCGAAATCGGAGACTGCGCGGCGACGGCCGCGACCAGTGCGATCGAAAACAGGGCCGCGACGGTCCCCACGCCGGCCCAGCGAAAGCGGCGAATTGAGGCTCCGAGTGCCGCGGCCGGCGCTGGCCGGACCGACAGCCCGGCGACCAGCGCGGCCGGCACGAGGTCGACGAAGTAGCTGCCGAGCGAGCGAGCGGCCCAGAAGAATGCGAGCGAAACCAGCGGGACCATCGCCCGCTTGAGCTGCGGGTAGAAGCCCAGCCAGGCTGCGAGCACGAGGAGATAGCCGAGGACGCCGGCGAAGCGCAGATAGGCGAGCTGGCCGCCGAGGTGCTCGAGCAGCACGAGGCTGACCAGTCCCGCGCCGGCCGGCACCGTCGGGGCGGTCAGTGGAAGCAGGACGGCGTGCGCCCATGCGCCCGGATTCCATGCAACGAACGGCAGGTTGACCAGCAGGAAGGTGCCCAGTGCAATCGCGGCGTATCGCGACGCCAGCCGGACGCCCCCGACGCCGCGTGCGCGCCCCTCGTAGGCGATTGCGATCAGCAGCAGCGGCAGGATCAGCCACGGAATCTGCTTGATCGACATCGCCAGACCCATCGCGATCGGCCCGAGCCAGCGCGCGGGCGAGCGCTCGTCCGCGTCGCCGAAACGGTCCCAGCGCCAAACGGCGACGAGCAGGAAGGGCATGAAGGTCGCATCGGTGACGCCGCCCGTGAGGCCGCCGACATATTCGCTGAGACTGCCGACGACCGGAGCGATCCAGCGCAGCGGTCGCGGCAGCAGGAAGAAGAGGATCACCACCGTCGCCGCCCAGGCCGCGAAATCGGTGACCGTACCCGCCTGTTCGTGGAATCCCAGCAGGAGCGCGGGCTCGATCAGCAGGAACGAGAGCGATGGATAGGAGAGCTGCGCGACCGAGCCTCCACCGAGCAGGTACGTCCGCCACGTCGTTGGCACGAGGAAGCGTTCGAAGCTGTGCTGGAACGAAACCCCGTAGGGGTTGATGCCTTTCAGCAGCAGTTCAGCGCTGCGCTGGTTGAACGCGAGCTCGTCGCTACCAAGGCCGGTCTGCTGCTTTACCTGGACGATGCTCGCGGCGGCGAAGCCGATCACCCAGAGCGCGAGCAGCACCCACCCGAGGCGACCCAGCGAGCGCCGCGGGAGGACCCAGACCGCAGCGATCGCGAGGACCGCGGCCAGCACGAGCAGGACCATCAGTGCCCGTACGGACGCCGGGAGCAGCAGACTCAGTGCGGCCTCCATCGCCAGCACGAGCACGCTGAGCGCTGCGAGGGCCCAACCCGCGCGTTCGAGGGACCCGTCGGTCAGCGCCGCGCCGGCCGCGTCATGCGCGCCGGCATCGCGCGAGTCTTGTGTGCGTTCGTTGGTGGCGTGTGGCAATTGTCCACGTCGCTTGGATTGAGACCGGCGACACCGTGCCCTTGCCACGCGAGGCGCTGGAGCGCGACCTACCGTACCGGAGGCCCACGACGCCTGGTGCGGCGGCGCGCGCTCACGTCAACCTGGGGGCGGGGACCGGCGCCGCGCATTCCGTCGTTACCGTTCGGCGCCGTGGACGAGACCAAGCCCACTCCGAGACTCGGCCGGCGGCGGCGCGAGAACCTGATCGCGCTCGCGGCGTTCGTGCTGCTCTCGGTGATCGTCTACGGGCACGGCGTGATCACGCACCCGACGGCGGTGTTCGCGGGCATCGGCATCGGCCCGGGTCGCGATCAGGCCCAGATTGCCTGGTGCTTGGACTGGGTTGCTCGTGCGCTGCGCTACGGCGGGAACCCGTTCTTCTCGGACGCCGCATACGTCCCGCACGGGTACCCGCTCGCCTGGGCGCCGTCGCTGACCGGACCCGGCATGCTCCTTTCCCCCCTGACGCTCTCAGCAGGGCCGATCGTCACCTTCAATCTGCTGGCGATCACGGCGCCGGGCGTCGCGGCGTGGACCGCCTACCTGCTTTGCCGGACCGCGGTGCCGTCGGACTCCCCCTGGCCGGCGCTCGCCGGCGGGCTGCTGTTCGGCTTCGGCAGCTACGAGACGGTGGAGAGCGACGGCCACCTCAATCTGGCGCTCATCGGGCTCGTTCCCCTGATCCCGCTGCTAGCAATCCTGCGCTCGCGTGAGCGTCTTTCGCGGCTCGGCTACGTCCTGCTCCTGGGCGCCGTACTCGGGCTGCAGATCTACACCTCGACCGAGATCCTCGCGACGAGTGCGCTGTTCGGCGTGCTCGCACTGCTCGTCTGGCTGGCGCTGGACCGCAATGCCCACGCGGCACGTCTGGCACTCGAGAGCTGCATGGCGGTCGTGGTTGCGGCGCTGCTCGGACTGCCGCTGCTGATCGAACTTGCCAGCGCGCACTTTCCGCTTGAGCCGATCGTCGGTTCCGGGGTCGGCATCGACTTCGCGAACGTACTCACGCCGACGCGTGCGACGCTCCTGCCCGATGTCGGGTCACTGTTCATCAACACGGCCCACCGGGGTGCGCTGGCCGTCAACCCGACGGAGTCGGTCGGCTTCATCGGCGTCCCGCTGCTCCTGCTGCTGGGCCTGTACTTCTGGCAGGCGCGGCGCACGCTCGCTGCGCGCCTGCTGCTGATCATCGCCGCGGCGGCGCTGATCTTCGCGCTCGGCGAACATCTCCTCTTCGCCGGGCACGTGACGACCGTCCCGCTGCCCTGGCTGGTGGTCAGCAGGCTGCCGGTCTACGGCAAGGTCATCGCGGCCCGGATGATGCTCTTCTTCTGGCTCGCTGCAGCGGTCGCCGTGGCGTTCTGGATGGCAAAGCCGTCGAAGTGGCGCGTAGCGCTCTACGCGCTCGTCCTGGTCACGCTGCTGCCCGCGACGCTGACGCACCGGAGCTTCTCGCGGGTCGAAAAACCGCGCCTGACGACACAACCGGCGCTGATGGCTCGAACGATCCCCGCGAATTCCACCGTGATCGCTCTGCCGTGGGGAATCCACGGCAACTCGATGCTCTGGCAGTTCCAGTCGGAATTCCATTACCGGATGGTCGGCGGGTACCTCGGTCCGACCAGCGCGCTCGAGTACCACCACTACACCAACCTGCTGCACGCCCTCTCCGGAAGCCGCTTCAAAGACGCCGGACTGGGAACAGAACTTTGCGCGATGCTGCGGTTCACCGGCGCGAGCTTTGCGATCGTGCGTGGGCTCTCCCACCACCGCAGCGGGGTGATCTTCCGCCTCCTCGGGGCAAGCGGACGCACAGTCGGCGGCTTCCGCGTCTACGACCTGCGCGGCGCGACGGCGGAAGGCGGCCGGTGCTCGCTCACGCCGGCCCGAGGCCCATGATCTCGCGAACCTCGGCGAGCGTGCCGCGCGCGATCTCGCGCGCGCGCTCGGCGCCGTCCGCCAAGTGGGCCTCGATCGCCGCCGGGTCGCAGCGAAGCTCGCCGTATCGCTCGCGAACCGGGGTGAGGTACGCCACGACTGCGTCCGCGACGGCACCCTTGAGTTCCCCGTAGCGCGCGTCGGCGAACTCGGCTTCGACCGCGTCCGGCGTGATGCCGCGGACGGCCGCGAGGATCTCGATCAGGTTCGTCACGCCCGGCTTGTCCGCGGCGCGGCGCACCTCGCTGCCGGAGTCGGTCACGGCGCTCTTGAACTTCTTGTCGATCGCCTTCGGCTCGTCGAGCACGTAAACCGTCCCCTGCTCGCTTCCGCCAGTCGTCGACATCTTCGACGTCGGGTCCTGGAGATCCATGATCCGCGCGCCGACCGGCGGGATCCGGTGCTCAGGGACAATCAGCACTTCGCGCCCGTCGGCGAACCGCGCGTTGAAGCGTCTCGCCACGTCGCGCATCAGCTCGAGATGCTCGCGCTGGTCCTCGCCGACGGGCACCTCCTCGGCTCGGTAGGCGAGGACGTCGGCGGCCTGCAGAACGGGGTACATCAGGAGGCCGGCCGAGACCAGCTGCCGCTGGGCCAGCGACTTGTCGCGGAATTGGTGCATCCGCTGCAGGCGACCGAGCTCCGTCACCGACGAGAGCAGCCACGTCAGCTCGCTGTGCTCCTGGACGTCGCTCTGGCGGAAGAGAATGCAGCGCTCGGGGTCGAGCCCCGCCGCGAGCAAGATCGCGGTCGTGTCGTATAGCCGTTCGCGCAGCTCCGTGGGCTCGTAGGGGACGGTGATCGCGTGCAGGTCGACGATGCAGAAGATCCCCTCGCCGCGCTCCTGGGCTGCCACGTACTGGCTGATCGCGCCGATGTAGTTGCCGAGGTGCTTGCGGCCGGTCGGCTGGATTCCCGAGAAGATGCGCATCCCGGCAAGCTACCGCGAGCCGGCGATGGCCATCGCTAGAAAGCCTGTCTGATCACGGGCCGCTTCGCTGCGGCCGCCTCGTCCAGACGCCGCACCGGCGTGCTGTAAGGCGCCGCCTGAACGACCGCCGCGTCCTCGGCCGCCTCGGCGAGGATCGCCGCGACGGCGTCCGCGAAGGCGTCGAGCGTCTCCTTCGTCTCGGTCTCGGTCGGCTCGATCATCAGCGCCTCGTCGACCAGCAGCGGGAAGTAGACGGTCGGCGGGTGGATAGCCGTAGTCGAGCAGCCGCTTGGCGAGGTCCAGCGTCTTGATCTGCAGCTCGCGCTTCATCGGGCCGCCGGAGAGCACGAACTCGTGCATGCAGAGCTCGCCGTAGGCGAGCGGCAGATACTCGGCTACGCCGTGCTCGCGCAGCCGGGCGAGCAGGTAGTTGGCGTTGAGCACCGCCGTCTCGGACGCATCGCAGCAGCCCGTCGGCGCCCAGCGCGCGGATGTACGCGTAGGAGCGCACGAAGACCCGAAGTTGCCCTGGAAGCCGCGCAGCCGGCCGATCGACTGCGGGCGCTCGTCGTCGAGCAGGAAGCCGCCGTCGTCCTCGCGCGCGACCACCGGCCGGGCAGGAACGGCGCGACGCGGTCGGAGACCGCGACCGGGCCGGCGCCGGGGCCGCCGCCGCCGTGCGGCTGGGTGAACGACTTGTGCAGGTTGAAGTGGACGATGTCGAAGCCCATGTCGCCCGGGCGCGAGATCCCCATCACCGCGTTGAGGTTCGCGCCGTCGTAGTAGAGCGTCGCGCCGACGTCGTGGAAGATCTCGCGCGATCTCCTCGATGTTCGGGTCGAAGAGGCCGAGCGTGTTCGGGTTGGTGAGCATCAGGCAGGCCACGTCGCTGTCGGCCTTGGCGCGCAGGTCGTCGATGTCGACGTCGCCGCGCGCGTCGGTCGCGACCTTCACGACCTCCATCCCGGCCATCGTGACCGTCGCCGGATTGGTGCCGTGCGCGGTGTCGGGCATGAGCACCTTCGTGCGGTGCTCGCCGCGGGCCTCGTGGTAGGCGCGCATGAGCAGCAGGCCGGCGAGCTCGCCGTGCGAGCCCGCGGCGGGCTGCAGCGAGACGTGCGGCAGCCCGGAGATCTCCGCCAGCGCCTCCTGCAGGTTCCACATCAGCTCGAGTGCGCCCTGGGCGTCCTGCTCGGGTCCTGGAGCGGGTGCAGCCGGCTGTGGCCGGGCAGCGCTGCGGCTCGCTCGTGGAGCCGCGGGATTGTGCTTCATCGTGCACGAGCCGAGCGGGTAGAAGCCGGAGTCGAGGTCGTAGTTGCGCTTGGAGACGCCGACGTAGTGGCGCACCAGCTCCGGCTCGGAGACCTCAGGCAGACGCGGCGGCTGTGCGCGGCGTGCGTGCGCGGGGATCAGCTCGGCAATCTCGAAATCGTCAAACTTCGGTCGTCCGGACAGCTGAACGCCCGGCGTCCGGGAACGCTCTTCTCGAAGATCGTGCGGGCGGCCTGGCGCTGCAGCGGCGGCCCCGCGCGCAGATCGATGCTCATGCCGCAACCGCCTCTCGCTCGGCGGCGACTGCGGCGCCGAGGACGTCGGCGAGCCGGTCGATGTCGGCGCGGCTGCGCCGCTCGGTGATCGCGACAAGCAGGCCGCCCTTGTCCTGCTCGCGTCCCGTCAGGGCCTGCAGGTCCACGCCGGGGTTCACGCCGGCTTCGATACACGCCGCCGTACCGCGTCCACGTCCGCGTCCAGGCGCACGGCGGACTCGCGCACGACAGCGGCGGCGTGCAGGGGCTCGACTCCGTCGAGGCCGGCGAGCGCCTGACGCGCGTAGTGGGTGCGCCGCGCCAGCAGTTCGCCGAGCTCGACGATGCCCTCGCGCCCGAGCCAGCCGAGGTACGCGACGCCGGCGAGCGCGTTGAGTGCCTGCGCGGTGCAGATGTTGGATGTCGCCTTCTCGCGGCGGATGTGCTGCTCGCGGGTCTGGAGTGTCAGCACGAAGCCGCGACGGCCATCGACGTCGACCGTTTCGCCCGCGATCCGCCCCGGCATCCGCCGCAGGAATCGATCGCTGGCGGTGAACAGGCCGAACGACGGCCCCCCGTAATCCAGCCGGTTGCCGAGCGCCTGCCCCTCGCCGACGGCTACGTCGGCGCCCCACTCGCCGGGAGGCGCGAGCACGCCGAGCGTGATCGGGTCGACGGCGACGACCGCGGCGATCTTCTCGCCACCCGCCTCCTTGGCCGCCGCGGTCAGCGCCGCGCGGTCCTCGATCGCCCCGTAGAAGTTCGGTGTCGCGAAGATCGCGGCGCACGTCTCCTCGTCGATCGCGGCGCGCCAGCGCTCGAGATCGGTGAGCCCGTCGGTCAGGCCGACCTCGACGACCTCGATCCCGTACCCCGGGGCGAGTGTGTGCAGCGTTTCGACCGCGTGCGGGTGGACGCCGGCACTGATCACCACGCGGCGGCGCCCGTTCTCAGCTTGGCCATGTACGCGGCGGCACCGACAGCCGACGGGCCGTCGTAGACGGCGGCGTTCGAGACCGGCAGGCCCGTCAGCTCGCTCGACCGCGGTCTGGTACTCGAACATCACCTGCAGGCTGCCCTGCGAGATCTCCGGCTGATAGGGCGTGTACGGGGTCAGGAACTCCGAGCGCTCGGTCAGCATGTCGATCAGCGCCGGCACGTAGTGGTCGTAGAAGCCGGCGCCTAGGAAGCTCACCTGGCTGTCTGCGTCGACGTTGCGCGCGGCCAGCTCGCGCAGATGTTCGAAGACCGCCTGCTCGGGCATTCCCGCCGGCAGCTCGAGCGCGCGCTGGAGCCTTACGCCCGCGGGCACCTGGCGGGAGAACAGCTCCTCCAGCGAGCGCGACGCCGATCGCGGCGAGCATTGCCGCTCGGTCGGAGTCGGTGGCGGAGGTGTAGCGGCTCACGCGTCCAGACTAGCCAGCGAGGCCTGAGCGGTAGGTGGCCGCGTCGAGCAGCTGCTCGCGCTCGGCGGGGTCGCTCAGCCGTACGCGCACGAGCCAGCCCGCGCCGTAGGGATCCTCGTTGATCAGCGCCGGGTCGTCGGCGAGCTGCTCGTTGACGGCGATCACCTCGCCGGAGAGCGGCGCGATCACGTCCGAGACGGCCTTCACGGACTCGACCTCCGCGTAGGAGGAATCGCGCGCGAGCTCGGTGCCGACGGACGGCGGCTCGAAGAAGACGACCTCGCCTAGCGAGTCCTGCGCGTACCAGGTGATGCCGAGAGTCGCCTCGTCGCCCTCGATCCGCGCCCAGTCATGCTCGGGGTGGTAGAGGAGCTCGTCCGGGTAGCTGGCCTGTGACATCAGCCTGCCTTTCTGTAGAGCGGCTTTTTCTTGATCACTGCGGGGCGGATCTTGCCACGAACGTCGATCTCGATCGGCTCGCCCACCGCGGCGCCCTCCGCGGGGACGTAGGCCATCCCCACGCCCAGTCCGAGCGACGGCGACATCGTCCCGCTCGTCACGACCCCTCCGCCGAGCACCGGGTTGCCCTGGCGGGCGATGCCCCCCTGCTCGAGCGCGAAGGCGACGAGTTTCTCCCGGGGACCGTCCGCGCGTTCGCGGGCCACGACGTCCGCACCGATGAAACCCGTCGACTCGACGCAGCACCAGCCGAGGCCGGCCTCGATCGGGCGGCGCTCGCGGCTGAGCTCGTTCCCGTACAGGTGCAGGCAGGCCTCGAGCCGCAGCGTGTCGCGCGCGGCCAGGCCCGCCGGGACCGCGCCGGCGTCGATCAGCGCGTCCCAGAGCGCGGGCGCGTCCTGCGGGTCGCAGAGGACCTCGACGCCGTCCTCCCCCGTGTAGCCGGTGCCGCAGACAAGTGCCCGTGCGCCGGCGAACCCCATCTCGGCGCAGTGCATCCGCGGCGGCAGCTCTCCGTCGGCGAGCGTCGTGGCGAGCGCGCGCGCGGTTGGCCCCTGGACGGCGATCATCGCCCAGCGGTCCGCCTCGTCGAGCAGCTCGACGCCTGCGAGGCGGTTCTCGAGCATCCACGCATAGTCGCCGGCGTGGTTGGCGGCGTTGGTCACCGTCAGGAACTCGTCCTCCGCGAGCCTGTAGGTGATCAGGTCGTCGACGACACCCCCGTCGGGCAGGCACATCAGTGAGTACCGCGCTGCGCCGACCTCGATCGCTGCGACGTCATTGGTCAACAGCAGCTGCAGCTGCTCCAAGGCGCGCTCCCCCCGTGTGCGCACCTGCCCCATGTGCGAGACGTCGAAGATCCCGCAGGCCTCGCGGACCGCGCGATGCTCGCTCGCCACGCCGGCGTACTGGACCGGCATCTCCCAGCCCGCGAAGTCGACCATCCGTCCCCCGGCGGCAAGGTGACTCTCGTAGAGCGGGGTGCGTCGTGGCGCGAAGGACACGGCTCGCGAGCCTAGCGGAGTACTTGACGGGGCGGCTGGCGCGATTCTGCGCTTCGGCGGGCAACCTCCGGGCGGCCGCTGACAGGACTTTCTGATCAGCGGATTGACGTTCGCGCCATCGGGTACAGTGGCGCCAAGTGTCGGTTACGGACCGCGAGCCAGAGCCCGAGCACGGCCAAGCTTCCAGCGTCCACGACGAATCCCGGTACGCCGCGCGCAAGCGCCACTTCCGCCGCCTGGCCAACGTCGCGACGATCGTCGTGACCGTCGTGTTCTCCTACGTCGCGCTCAGCGGGATCAATTTCGGGGCGGTCTGGCAGAGCCTGCGCAGCTGCGACTACTGGTGGCTCCTGCCGGCGTTCCTCGCGTACGCCCTGGGCACCGTCGCGCGGGGCATGCGCTGGCGCTCGCTGTTCGCCCCGGGTCGGCGCCCGCGCCCCGGACCGACGCTCGACGCGATGATGATCGGCTACTTCTACAACAACATCATGCCCGCGCGGGTCGGCGAAGCCGCACGCGTGATCGTGCTCACACAACGCACTCCGACACCGCCGGTCGAGACGGTCGGGACGGTGATCGTGGAGCGCCTTTACGACGTGCTGGCGGTCCTCGTGATCTTCTTCGTCGCGCAACCCTGGTTGCCGAACGTCAGCTGGTTCCGCGCCGCCGCTGTTGCGGCAATCGTGCTCGCAATTGCGATCGCGGCGATCGCAGCCATCCTCGTGATTTACGGCGAGCGGCCGATCCGCTTCCTGCTGCGCCCACTCGGGCGCATAGATCTGTTCTCCGGGGAACGCCTGGAAAAGACCGTCAGTGAGATCGCACACGGCCTCAGCGGACTGCGCAACCGCAGGGTCGCCGTCGAGGCTTTCCTGTGGACGATTGCGGCTTGGCTGCTCACGGCGGTCTGTGCATATCTCGTCGCGGTCGCGTTCCACCTCGACGTCCCATTCGCGTCCGGGCTCCTGATCGCCGTCGCCGTCGGCTTGAGCATGATCCTGCCCTCCGCCCCGGCGGCACTCGGCGTGTTCGAGGGCGCCGCGATACTCGCGCTCAAAGCGTACGGTCTGCCGAAGTCCGAGAGCCTGCCCTACGCACTCGTACTGCACGCCGTCAATTTCTTGCCATATATCCTCGCTGGCCTGTTCCTGCTGCACTACAACTCTCGGCACCCCTACCGTGCCAACCCCGAACAGGCTGCGGAACTGGCGGACCTTCCGCAACCGATTCGCCTCGGAGCCGGCTGAAGAGGCCGCGCAGCACCGCCACTGTCAACTTCTGCCACACGGAAAGCCCGACCGAGAAAGCCCACCGCCAATGATTGAGCCCAGCAATACCACCGCCACGATCGACTCGAGCGCTGCAAGCGAGGAGCTCTGGGACTTGGAGAACCTGCGGTCGGCGCGACGGCTGTGCGACTGGATGTTCAGGCAGTCGGAACCGTATGTGCGGGGCGAGGTTGCCGAGATCGGCGCAGGCATCGGGACCTTCAGCGAGCGGCTGGCCGCACGGCGCGATGTGACCAGCCTCCTGCTCATCGAGCCCGACCCGGTCTGTGTGGAGGTCTTGAAACGTGACTTCAGCTCAAACCCGAAGGTCACCGTCGCCCGCGAGACGCTGCCCGACTCCCCGACCCTCGGTGCGCGGGCGGGCACGCTCGACTTCCTGCTGTGCCAGAACGTGCTCGAGCACATCGATGAGGAGCAGGCTGCGGTCCAGGCGATGGCGAGTGCGCTGCGCCCCGGTGGCAACCTGGCTCTGCTCGTGCCTGCGCACCCTCAGCTATATGGCAATCTCGACCGCACGTACGGTCATTACCGGCGCTACACGCGCGAGAGACTGCAGCGACTGATCGCCGGCGCGGGCTTGGAATGCGTCGAGCTCTACTCGTTCAACCTGCTGGGAGTGCCCGGCTGGTGGATCAACCGCTTCCGCCGTTCGCCCGGCATCAGCCGGGGCTCACTGCGAGCCTACGAGGCGTTGCTGCGGGCTTGGCAGCCGGTCGAGGACTGGCGCCGGCCACCCTGGGGTCTGAGCCTGATCACGCACGCGCGCAAGCCGCTCGCCTGACCCCCAGGCGGGCGCGCCGGGGCTTCCCCAGCGACTGCGCTCCGGCCTGTGCCCGCCCGCCGGCGGGCCGCGGTGGCACTCCGGAGTGCTGCCCAACGCAACTGCTAGCTTCCCGCCCTGTGCAGGTCAGCTTTCTGATTCCCGCGTACAACGAGGCTTCGACCATCTCCGAAGTCCTCGACCGGATCATGGACCTCGAGCTCGACTCGGAGGTCGTCCTGGTCGACGATGGCTCGACCGACGGAACGCTGGACATCGTGACCGCGCGTGCAGACCCCGACGGCCGCCTGCGCGTCCTGCGCAAGGACAACGAAGGCAAGGGCTCCGCGTTGCGCCACGGGATTCCGCACTGCCGTGGCGAAATCGTCGTCATCCAGGACGCAGACATGGAGTACGACCCGCACGATGTACCCAGCTTGATCGCGCCCATCCAGGTCGATGCGGCCGACGTGGTTTATGGCTCCCGCCTATCGGGCGGAAGGCCTCAGCGCGCATATATGTTCTGGCACCTGGTAGGCAATCGTTTCCTGTCACTCCTCACGGGTGTCCTGTTCAACACCACGCTGACCGACATGGAGACCGGCTACAAGGCATTCCGCCGGCCCGCGCTCCTTCAACTTCACCTGACCGAGGACCAATTCGGCATCGAGCCGGAGATCACCGGCGAGGTCTGCCGGCGCGGCCTGCGCGTCTACGAGGTCCCGATTTCCTACTACGGACGCACCTACGACGAGGGCAAGGGCATCACGTGGAGAGATGGCTTTCGCGCCGTATTTGTGCTGGTTCGCACACGCTTCCGACCGCTGAAATGAGCGCTCGCCGAACCGTTCTTCCCTAAATCGGTCAGGATCTTTCGGCGGGGACCGAGTAGAGGATCACTCCCCCTACGCGTCGCCCGTGGAGGCCAAGTTTGTGAAGCAAAGCGGGCCACGGGCCGGCTTTGGCTGGGTCGACGACGACGTGACTCACGGCATGGTCGTGCATGAACGCCCCCAACGTCCGCGCGCGTATCGGCAGGTTGTTGAACATGCGCACGACTCCGGGCTGTGTTTCAAACGCAGGCGGAATCGTCCCCAGCACATAGCCCTCAGGCATGTGAAAGTAAAAGCCCGTCTCGGCCTGCCACAGCGTCGATACGTCGTTGTGTCCGAACGGCAGCACCAACACGTTCTCGTTCCGCGTGAGGTATTGGCGGTACAAGGCGGTCGCGAAGAACTTCGGATTGTTGACAGGTGCGCCGTACAGCGTCGCGTTGACGTTGGGGAAGAGCATGATCACGCCGGCCAGCACGAGCGCCCACCGCCAGAGGACGTGCCCGCCCGTCTTTGCCAGCCAGGCGGCGACGCCGATCGCGATCGCGAACTCGGCGAACAGCGCAATTCTCGAAGGCACGATGAGGTTGAACACCGGCAGGGTGTTGAGCAGGTTGTACGGCAGCGGCACCGTTTCGATGCCCGCGACGTGCAGGTGAGAACCAAGCGCCATCACGATGCTCACGAAGATCGTGATCGCGAGCAGCTTCCCGAGGACGCTGCGCCGGCCTTCCGTGAAGAACCAGATCGAGAAGGCCGTCACCATCGCGATGCTCGGATAGCCGTCGGTCTCGGAAGCGTTGCCCCCCTGGAACTTGATCGAAAGGGGCAGGAACGCGTTGTGACCGAGCCAGGTCGTGAAGGTCGGGAAGATCAGGTTCGCTAGGTCGAGTCCCTCGACATCCGAGAGGCCTGCGTTGCCGCCCGCCTGACCGCCGCCGCTGATCAGCGCGTAGTAGAGGTAGGGCGAGCAGACCACGATCGCAATAAGCCCGGCGCCGATCGTCTCCCCGATCAGCCCATTCATGCGGGCCCGCTGCGGCTCCGGCGCGAGGAAGCGCGCAATCACGAGCAGCACCATGCCAAGCATCACGCACTCCGCGAGCCATTCGGTCGAAAGGCCCAGCTGAAGAGCCAGCACCAGCGCCATCAAGAGCACATAGGCCGTCCGTGAGATCTCGCGGTCCACTCGCCTCAGGGCGAGATGGACCATGACCGGGATGAGGAAGATGAAGACGAGCGGCAAATGGCCGAGCAGCTGGCCGAGCTCGAAGGAGGAGAAGCCGAACAGGAACCCGCCGACCACGGCAGGAAGCTCTCGTTTGACCAGGCGGCGGCAGAGCAGATACGCGGTGAACGCACCTAGCGCCGGGCTCGTGATCGACAGGACGTTGTAGGAGACGATCGGGCCGAACAGGGCGGTGACCGGTGCCATCGCGAAGGCCGCCGTCGGCATCTCCGGCGACTGGGCGATGTTCGCCCCGGTGGGCGACCACTGGTAGTAGGTGAAGAAGGGATTCAGCCCGTGGACGATCGCGTGCGGCCACCAGTCCAGCGCCCAGGTGAAGATCGCCGGGTCCGCGCCCCCGTCGCACGCGCAGACCGAGTTGAGGTGCGAGATCGCGAACCAGCCGATCGTCACCGTCGCGAGCGCCAGGTAGAAGAGCAGCACCCACAACCAGGTGGGAACCCGCGCAAGCGCGCCGCGGAACCCGCGCCGGGCCGGCGCCGGAGACTGCGGAGCCGGATCGCTCTGCAGCCCCTGTTCGGTCGGCTGTGCCGGAGCCGAGCTCATCGGCGTGCGGCACGGGATGGCTGCATCGAAGAGCGTGGCGCCGACTCAGGGCGCCTGCCGGAATGCTCCCGGACGTGAACCATCAACTCGGCGGCTTGCCCGGCACCCGGCTAGACACGGTCGTCCTCGCCGGGGTAGCTTGCGCTGGCCGATCCGACCCGTGCGCAGGCGTCATCGATCACCTGGCTGCGGCTGCCCATGGCGCCGAGACTAGCGAACCGAGCGGAGCCGATCCGCGCACCAACGCAGCGGTTCCGACGGGCACGAAACGCGCAGTCGCGGCGCTTCGATCGGCCGGCGGCGGCACCCGCTCAGCGGAAGGTGACGGACACAATCTGGCCCTTTTCCTCTGCCGTTCCTTGCTTTCGAAGGACCGATGCCCTAAGCAGGACAGTCGTTTCGCGCGTTGGTTCGCCGACAACCGTGAACTGCGCCAGGCCATGCGCCCCCGTGCGCTGCGTGGCCGTGCGACCGCTCGGCAGCCCGTTGATCCGCAGCGCTGCGGGAGGCACGCTGGAGTCGATCCCGGTTGCCCGAAGGTCCACCAGCAGCCCGCCGGTTTCGATCGGGATTCCGTTTGACCTGAAGACCCGAACCCAGAACGAGAGCGCATGCCCCGCCGGGACCGGCTGCGGGACGGCTGACGGCGTGAGCGCCGCGTAGAGCACGGTTCGCCGCGCTGCGTTGCCGAGGCCGAAATGGCGTTCGGCGACTGCGTGAAGGCAACAACTCCCCAGTTTGTGTGTTCCAGCGGCATCGCAGCAACGCTCGGAGCGACCAGCGCCACTTCACGGTGCGAATGTGGGGCGATCAGGGCCGGCCCATCGCTGCGCCAGATTTCAGTGATCGGCGTTATTTCTCCGTTCAGCGTCGCAAATGTGGGCCGGACCGCTTCAGACGAAGTGTTTTCGACCTCAACGTTGACCCGGTAGATTGCATGAAGCTTCTGCGTCGACGCGTACGAGAGCACCGTCAGCTTCAGCGGAACCGGAGCAAGCAGCGCCAGAGCGAACGTCGCCACGACCCCCGCGGTAGCGAGACCGACGCCGGCTCGGATCGCCCGCAGGGCGCGAAGCGGCACCGTGACTTTTGCCGGTCGAACGGTCGCCGCCGCCAGCAGCGCGGCCGGGATCATCACCACGAGATACGTTTCGAACGACCTCGGCAGCCAGAAGAACACGAGCGCCGTCAGGAACACGAGGGGGATCTTGAGCCACCCGTACCAGGCGACGGCCGCAAGCAGGACAGCGAGATAGGCGAACGCGCCCGCGTAGGTCAGATATCCGTAGACGCCTCCGACGTGCTCGAACAGCGTCAGCGAGATGACCCCTGAGCCCTGCGGATAGGTGGCGGCCGACAGCGGCAGGAAGGTCCCACGAATCCAGGCCGCCGGCGACCAGACGAAGAACGCGATGTTCACGAGCGCGAAGGTGCCGAGGGCGAAACCCGCGTAGCGAAGCGCAGTGCGCCACGCCGGCGTCCCCGCGCCGCGTCCCCGCGCCTCCATCGCGATGGCGGCCACCAGCAACGGGAGCAGTAGCCAGGGTGTCTGCTTGATCGACATCGCGAGCCCGAGGGCGATCGGGCCCATCCACCGCGCCGGGCTTCGCTCCTCGGGGTCGTCGAAGCGGTCCCAGCGCCAGACCGCGAGCACGAGGAACGGCAGAAACACGAAGTCCGTCAGGCTCCCGTTCGCAAGCCCGATGTACAGCGGAAAACCCCCGATCACGATCGCGGCCCAGCGCAGACGGCCCGGGAGCAGCGCGAACAGCAAGACGATCGTCACCAGCCAGCCGGCGACGTCGGTGTCCGCACCCGCCGCGGAGTGCAGGCCGAGTAGTAGCCCGGGCACGATCGCAACAATCGATAGCGCGGGATAGGAGAGATGGGAGACGATGCCGCCGCCGACCAGAGAGGTCTGGAACGCGGCGGGAACCAGGAACGGGCTTTCACGCCCGGCAATCGCGGCCGTGTAAGGGTTTATCCCTTTGAGCAACAGTTCGGCGCCGCGCTGGTTGATGGCGAGCTCGTCGGTGAAGTTGAAGGTCGCGGCCGTTTGGCGTGCCGCGTAGGCCGCGAGCGCAAATCCGACCACGCAAAGCGCCAACAACCCAAGTCGCTGTGCGACGGCTGCGCGGCCGCGCAGTACCCACGAGCCGATGATCGAGGCGAACCCGAAAAAACCGATCAGCGGCCCGAGTGCCCGGGCGAGGGGCGCAAGCTCCCACAGGCCGGTGATCGCGAAACCGAAGTAGACAACGGTGAGCGAGGCCAGCGTCCAGCCAACTGCCTCAATCGCGAGCTCGCCGCCGGTTCGCCCTGCGCCACCGGTGTGCGGCGGCGGACCGGCGCTGGCCCTTTCAGCGACAGCGGCGGGGGGTGCTTGCGCCGCATGTCGTTCCGCGCGGTCCACTACGAGGCCACGACAGTACCAGAGGCCCACCACGGCTCGACCACCCTGCATAGGCCTCGTTGGTCTCCGTGGGCCGGTCGCCTGAGTCGCTCGTCCGGCGCCTCCGCATTGACCCGGGGCGCGGCACTTTCATCGCATTCCAGCGGCTGGGCCCGCCCCGCCGCATCGCCGCGGCGAGTTGGGCGGCTCGACTGACTCAAGCAACCCACTTCCACGCCGCGAAGCGCGCGCTGAGCACCGCGAGACCGATCGCGCAGAGCGCGACCAGCACCCAGCCGGTCCGCGGCCGTCGCGCGAGCCACCAGCCCCCGCACATGTAGAGCGGGACCAAGGGCAACACGAAGCGCGGCACCGACGTCAGTGGTTCCGCCGTGACGGGATAGGAGAGGATGCCAAGGGTCATCGCGAGCATGTAGCCGCCATAGGCGACGGGCAGCAGCCGGAAGGTTGGGATGATGCCCACGATGGCGATCAGGGCGAACAGCAGCCCGGCGGCTTCGATCGCCGGATGCGCGATCGTCGCGCGTTCGAGCCCAATTGCCTGCAGCGCGCCGTGCCAGCCGACACCGAGTCCGATCCACAGCGACGAGAGCGGGCCCCCGAAGCTCCGGCTCCACGCTCCCTGTGCCTCGAACGGGCCCAGCGGACTCGCGCCCCGGGCGGCGATGTAGACGCAAAAGCAGCCCAGCATCAGCGGAGCAAGCAGGACCCACAACGCGTCGGTCCGCATCCGATAACGCGGCGCAAACTTGCGCCCGCGGTCCGGTGCGCGGTCCTCGCGTGGACCGTAGAAGTAGAACAGGAGAATCGGCACGCACAGCGCGATGCCATTCGGCCGCGTCAGGGCGGCAAGGCCGGCGAGGGTCGCGGCGGGCGCCCAGCGCGACTTGCGCGCACAGGTCAGGCAGCCCACCACGAGGGCGGCGAACAGTCCGTCGCTGTAGAAGGCCGAGAGAAAGAGCGAGCTCGGGATGAAGGCCATCAGCATCACGGCCATCAGTGCCGCCTGGCTCGCGCGTTCGCGCCCGCGCCAGGAAAACTCGCTCGTTGTCAGCCGATGCAGGCCGTAAAGCGCCGCAAACATGCACGCGAGCGAGAGCGCGATCCCGGAGGTGATCGTCGGCAGGCCGACGGAATGCAAAGCGGCGACCAACACCGGATAGAGCGGAAAAAAGGCCATCTTCGGCGTGTACGCGCTTCCCGCATGCACTGGATAGCCGCCTTCCGCGATCGCGTAGTACCAGCCGGAATCCCACCGAAACGCGGGCGCGACGAGCAGCTCGCCGATCGGCCAGCGCCGGAGGATCAGGCCGCTGACTTCGAGTGGCGCCAGCCCCGCCGGCGTCAGCCCCGCAGGGTTTGCGCCGAGCAGGAACACGCCGGCGATCCCGCCGATCCAGACCACCAGCCGGGAGAGGACGAGTGCCCAGGCACTGTGCACGAGCGCCGGGCGCCGGGCGCGCAGCGTGAGCGCCGCCGCGGACTCGACGGGCGATGCGACGCCTGCCGTTGTTGCGGCGGTTACGGTCTCCGGAGACGCCTGCACAGCAGGTGACCTTAACGCCGCGTGCGCAACCGGCGAAACGGGCCGGCGCCGCTCAGTCGCAGAATAGAGTGCACCGCTCCGATGGACGGGAATCCAGCAGCGATGGCCGGCGCAGCGCCGCGCGCAGCAAAAGTCGGCGCGCAGTCGTTCCTGAGTGCCCGCGACGGTGTCGTGTTGCTCGTGTTCCTGCTTGCGTCAGTGGCCATTTACGGCCACGGCGCGCTCGGCCACCTCGGCTCTGTTGTGATCGGCTCGGGCTACATCCCAGGGCGCGACCAGGCTCAGGTCTCGTGGTTTCTGGCATGGACGGCGCACTCACTCTCGAACCTGCGCAGCCCGCTGCTATACGCACTACCTGAACGCGCCCGAAGGACTCTCGTTGGCGTGGGCAACGAGTTCGCTGCTGCTCGGCACGCTCGCCACGCCGCTGACGCTCGCAGCGAACGCGTTCGCCTCGTTCAACGTTCTCTTGATGCTTGCGCCCGGCCTCGCCGGGTGGACCGCCTACCTGATGTGCCGCGAGGTCGCCGGGCGCGAGGCGTTCTGGCCCTCCGTGGGCGGCGGCGTGACGTTCGCGCTCAGCTCCTACGAGACGACGCAGGCCGGCAGCCATCTCAATCTTGCGTCGGTCTATCTCGTCCCGCTCCTGATCCTCGTCGTCCTGCGCAGGATCGACGGGCGAATGGGCCGCACCCGGTTCATCATCCTGCTCGGCGTGCTGGTCGCCGGGCAATTGCTGATCTCCACCGAGATCGCGGCCTCAGCTGCAATCTTCGGGGCGATCGCACTCGCGCTGTGGAGCGTGCTCGACGGGCCACAGGTCCGGGCCCGGATCCTGCGCACCGTCGTCGAGGGCCTCGGCGCGTTCGCATTGGCGGCGGTGCTCTGCGTCCCGTTCCTCTACTCCCTCGCGCGCCACGCCGGGCAGATAACGCCGATCAAAGGCAGTCTTTTCGGGCTCGACCTGGCGAACCTGATCACGACAAGCAAGGAAACGTGGGTCCCGGGCCTCGGCAACGTCTTCTTCGACCCGCGGCGCCTGGCGCCCAACGTGACCGAGCAGCTCGCCTATCTGGGGATCCCGCTGATCGTGCTCCTGGGGATCTTCCTGTGGGGCCAAAGGCGCAGCGTGTTTGCACGGTTCGCCGCGCTGTTCGCGCTGATCACGCTAGTGCTCGCGTTCGGAGCGACGCTGCACGTCGGCGGAGAAGCGCTGAACGTGCCGATGCCGTGGCAGCTGCTCGCCCACCTGCCACTCCTTGAATCGGCAATTTCGGTTCGTTTCGCGCTGTTCATCTGGCTGGTGGTCGCGACCTGCGTGACGCTGTTCCTGCGCCTCGGCGGGAGCCTTCGCTACGCGCTCTACGCACTCGTCCTCGTTTCGCTCGTGCCCGCGGCGATCTTCCGCTCGAACGTGACGGCGCTGACCAAACCCGCGCTGATGACCGACGCGCATCTGCTGCACGAAACGATCGCGCCGGGGTCGACCGTGATCACGGCGCCCGTCGGGATCGCGGGCCAGCAGATGACGTGGCAGATCGAGAGCAACTTCTATTTCAAGCTCGCCAGCGGCTATGGGACGTCGACTCGCCCGGCCTCTTATGCGCAGTTCACGCGCGCACTGCGGGCCCTCGAAGGGGCCCGCGTGAACCGCCCGATCCATCGCGAGATGTGCCGCTTCATCGCACGGACGGGCGCGCGCTACCTGATCGCCGAACCGCGCGCACCCGGCCACTGGAAGCGGGTGCGTGACACGCTCGCACTGCGCCCGGAACGAGTCGGCGGGCTCGTCGTCTACGACCTGCGTGCAGCGCTCCAGCCCGGCGGGGCATGCTTTGGCGACCGCGCGCAAGCCGCGAGCGACGAACCGCTCGCGCGTTCTCCCTCCCAGTCCACCGCACGCCTGCGGTGATGCCGCGCCGAGGGCCCTGCGCAGCCGCTACTGAAACGGTACGAGCAGTTCGCTGGTGGGATTGGACCAGCCGTGCCCGGTGTGGATCGTCGCGTGCAGGAGCACGTCCTGAGCTTCGACGCCGACGGACGACACGCTGAAGCGCGCGATGCCCTGCGAGCCCGTGAGCGCTGTCGCCTGCCGGCCGGCGGGACCGGAGTTGATCGTTACGGGCGGCGCCTTCTTGCCGCCACTGATCGGCCCCGGCTTGAGTGTGACGGCGACATTCGAGATTGGATAGGGCTTGCCGTCTGAGTGGCGGATCCTGACAAGTACCGTGATCGACCGCCCGCGGGGCACCGGCGTTGGTACCGCGTAGGGCGACATCGTCAGCGTGAGCGCAAAGCGACGCGCCGCTTCACCAGCGGGCGCCGACAGTGACGCGGCTTCGGGACTCTGCGTGAAGGCGACGACTGTCAGCGACTCGCTGCTGTCGGGCATCGCCTCGACCGAGGGCGCGGTGAGCGTAACCGTCCTCGTGGCATGCGGCGCCAGCGCGACCGGCCCGTCGGGGCGCCAGCCTTCGTGATCGGCACCGAATCTTCGCGGGAGACCGCGAAATACGGGTGCTGCTCGGAGCCGGTCTTGTTCGCGACGCGCACAACGAGGCTGTACACGTGGTTCGTGGCGCGGTTCACGCGCACTTTCTGCACTTCGAGGCTCAGCGGCGCCGGAAGTGCGAGCGCGAGCAGGACGATCAGCGCCGCAAGCGCCGCTCCCGCGAGCGCGACGAGGCGGGCGACCTACGCGTGGCGGGTGCGAAGCCCTGCTCGACGACCGCGACGGTGCACGCCGACACGAGCAGCGGCGAGGAGAATCTCGAGGTAGCTCGCGAAAGAGCGCGTGGCGAAGAAGAGACCAATCGACGCGAAGAGGAACAGCGCGCGCTTCACACGCGGGTAGGCCGCGAACGTGACCGCCAGCAGCACGAGCAGGACGAGAAGCGAGACGTAGCGCAGCAGGCCGTAGTGGCTGACCAGGTGGCCCGGGACGACGAAACTGACCAGCCCGACGCCGTCTGGGTAGACGAGCGACGAGAGAGGCTGCGTGATGTCGCGCAGGTAGCTGGCCGGGGCCGAGGGCCAGGAACGGCAGATTTATCACCACGAACGTGGCGAGCGCGATCACGAGGTACCGCAGCGCCCTGGTGTACACGGGCCTTGCGCCACTGCCCCGGGACTCGGCGAGCAGCCCCACGAGCAGGAACGGCAGCACGAGCCAAGGGGTCTGCTTGACGCTCATCGCGAGGCCCATGGCAATCGGGCCGATCCATCTCGCGGGCGACTTCTCGCGGGGGTCTGCGAAGCGATCCCAGCGCCAAGCGGCGACTACCAACAGCGGGACGAATACAAAGTCGGTTGTGCCGCCCGAGTCGAGGGCGAGGAAGGCGGGAGCCGCCCCGAGCACCAGTGAGGCCCACCTGACGCGCCGCGGCAACAGCCAGAACATCAGGCAGACGGTCACGATCCAGGCGACGATGTCGGTGACAGCCCCCGACCAGAAGCCGAAGCCGAGCAGGCGCGCCGGAACAATCGTCAGGAACGAAAGCGCCGGATAGGAGAGTTCGGACACCCTTCCGCCGCCGATCAGCGGTGTCATGTCGCCCGGGATCAGCGGCAGCGGCGAGTAGCCCCCGATCAGCGCGTGCCCGTACGGGTTGACGCCCTGCAGGAGAAGTTCGGCGCCGCGCTGGTTTAGTGCGAGCTCATCGGTCATCCCGCCCGCGTTGCGTGCGGCGACGTACGAGGCGGCAGCGAACGCGAGTGCCCAGAGGCCAAGCAGGACAAAGTGGTTGACGCGCGCGGCCCGGCCGCGCGTGGTCCAGGTCGCCGCGATCGAGCCCAGTGCGGCAAGGACGACGAGCGAGAAGAGCGCGCGCACCCCGGGCGAGACGACCGCTTCGAGCTCGATGTTCCAGGCGACGTGCAGGACGCCGATCGCCGCCAGCGTCCAGCCGACCGGGTACGCAAGGTCGACGACCCGGCTGCGCCCCCCGTCCGGTGGCGAAGCCGCGCCGGTTTCGCCCTCCTGGCCGGGAACTGTTGATTGACCCACGCTCACGCTAGCCGCGCGAGGCTAACAGAGCGACCGCCGCACAAACGCCGGTGCTAGCGCAGGAACGGCGGGATGTCGATGTCGTCGTCGTCGATCTCGAGGGAGCGCTGGCGCTCGCCGATGCGTCGGCCGCGGTCGGGGCGATCCGCGGCGCTCGCGGCGGGCGCGCGACTCGCGCGCCGCGCCGGGCCGGTGGTCGAAGCCGGTGGCGATCACCGTGACGCGCACGTCGTCGCCCAGCGCGTCGTCGATCACCGCGCCGAAGATGATGTTGGCGTTCGGGTCGGCCGCGCTCTGGATGATCTCGGCGGCCTCGTTGACCTCGAAGAGGCCGAGGTCGTTGCCGCCGGTGATGTTGAGCAGGATGCCCGTCGCGCCGTCGATGGACTCCTCGAGCAGCGGCGAGCTGATCGCGGCCTGCGCGGCTTCGGCGGCGCGGTTCTCGCCGGCGGCGATGCCGATGCCCATCAGCGCCGAGCCGGCGTCGTGCATGATCGTGCGCACGTCGGCGAAGTCGAGGTTGATGAGGCCCGGGAATCGTGATCAGGTCGGTGATGCCCTGGACGCCCTGGCGCAGGACGTCGTCGGCCTCCTTGAAGGCGTCGAGCATCGACGTGCGGCGCTCGACGACCGCGAGCAGCCGCTCGTTGGGGATCACGATCAGCGTGTCGACGTTCTCGCGCAGGCGCTCGATGCCGTCGTTGGCCTGGCGGCCGCGCTGGGTGCCCTCGAACTCGAACGGCCGCGTGACGACGCCGACGGTCAGCGCGCCGATCTCGTTCTTGGCGATCTCGGCGATGACCGGCGCCGCGCCGGTGCCGGTGCCGCCGCCCTCGCCCGCGGTGACGAAGACCATGTCGGCGCCCTTGAGCGCCTCCTTGATCTCGTCGCGCGACTCGGTCGCGGCCGCAAGGCCGACGTCCGGGTTGGCGCCCGCGCCGAGGCCCTTCGTCGACTCGTGGCCGATGTGGAGCTTGACGTCGGCGTCGCACATCGCAGCGCCTGGGCGTCGGTGTTGGCGGCGATGAACTCGACGCCGCGCAGCCCGGCGTCGACCATCGCGGTTGACGGCGTTCGTGCCGCCGCCGCCGACGCCGACGACCTTGATCACCGCGAGGTAGCTTCCGCTGCTCTCCATGTGTCACCTGTCCGACGCTCGAGTTCCGATTGAGGGAGGCGCAGCCCCCTCGCTCCGCAAGATTACTTATGGCGAGAGGCCACGCTATGCCGGCATTTCGCCCTGTCAATGCGACCGCTGAGCGGCGCAAGACCGTTGCAGACCAGAAGTCTAAAGCGTTGGTCGAGGGTTCGGCTTGGCGTCGGGTCGACCCTCAGGCCTCGACTCGAGCCTTGCTATCCCGCCGGTGGAGGTTCGGTAGCGCCGGGAGTCGCTTCCTGCGGAGTCGCCTGCGCGGCACCGGAACTCTCGGGGTTCCGGCGTTGTCGTCGTGGTCCCCGTCGGTCGAGGGCGATGGGCTCGTGCTCGTCGCTCCGGCGGTCCCGACCTGTCCGCCGCCGCCGAGTGCTGCGGTCAGCGACGAGATCAGCGGCTTCACCGCTGAGTGCCGGGGTCGATGTCCCGCCGCTGACACCCGTCGGGAAGGCAGCCGCGGGATGCGGAGGGCACCCGCACGTCGATCGCGCTCGCGCCGCGTGAGCTCGGCGCCGTGAGCACGCGCACCAGCGAGATCCACTTCGCGTGGGGTAGCGAACCGTCGCCGAAGTAGACCTGCAAGCCGCCGCGCAGAACCGCGGTGATGCCGTGACTGGCGTAGTAGATGCGTTCCACGAGCGGCCCGAGCGCAGCCGGCATCGCGCCGGCGACAGCGATCAGGCCCGCCGCGTGCGGCCCATCGAGGCGTCCATCGGCGACGCGGAAGGTTCCCTCGATATGCGGCAGCGCATTGCTCACAAACGACGGCCCGAGCAAGACGCCATCGTTGGCGGCGACCGTCACGGCGCCGTTCAGGTCGACCACCGCGGCGGGCGGCTGCTCGTCGACGGTGATCACCAGGCTGTGCGGAAACGATGCCTGGGTCTGCAGCGACGCGCACGACCTTGTAATGGGCGACCGAGGCGAGGAGCGCTTCGTCGTCCACCGACAGCGTGCTCATTTCGCGGGCACTGGAATCCAGCGTGCGCTCGATCGCTCGGGCGTCGACGCCGCTGACCCCGACGATCCGCACGTCGCTGACCGCGGAGACGGGCGTCTTGGCGACGAGCAGGTACAGCGCGCCCGCGGCGACCACGCAGCCGACGAGCAAGACAAGCAGCCTGCGGCCACGCTGGCCGGCGATCAGCCCCGCGAAGGTGCCGCGCGCGGCGTCGAGGGCGCCCTGCGCATCGCGGCGCGCGCCGAAGCTGGGCGGTCCGCGGTTCTTGCCACGGAACCCTATTCAACCGGGCGGCCCGGACCCCTACCCGGATTTCCATGGGAAGCGGACGTTGCCGAGCGTCTGGACCTCCGGCTCGAGCGCGACACCGAACCGCTCGAGCACGCGCCGACGCCCCTCGTTCATCACCGCGAGCACGTCGGCGGTCGTCGCAGTTCCGGTGTTCTCCACGAAGTTCGCGTGCTTGGGCGAGAAACGCGCGCCGCCGACCGTCAGCCCGTTGCAGCCGACCTCGGCGAGCAGCAGACCAGCCGAACGTCCGCCGGCGCGCTCGTCCTCGGGGTTCTTGAACGTCGAGCCGAAGGTCCGGATGCCCTGCGGCTGGGCCGCATGGCGCCGCGCGCGCATTGCGGCGATCCGCTCGCGGACGGCGTCTGGCTCGTCCCTGGCCAACTGCAAGCAATGCGCCGGCGACGACCTCGCCGTCGGTGAGCGACGAGCTGCGGTAGTGCATAGCGAGCTGCTGGGGGTCGCGGTTCGTGAGGCCCTCGGCGCTGGCGACCTGCGCATAACGCAGAACCCCGGCCATCTCTCCGCCGTACGCTCCGGCGTTCATCCGTACCGCACCCCCGATCGTGCCCGGGATGTTCACGCCGAACTCGAAGCCCGTCAGCCCCTCGCGCGCGCAGCGCGCCGCCAGCGAGGGCAGGCGGACCGCTGCACCCGCATGGACCAGCGTGCCTTCGACGTGCACTTCGGTGTGCTCCCCGTCGAGCTTGAGCACGAGGCCCGCTACGCCCTCGTCGGCAATCAGCAGGTTCGAGCCGGAGCCCACGACGTGCACCGCCAGGCCCGCCGTCCGGGCCCAGGCGAGCAGCTCGACGAGCTGCGCCGCGCTGCCGGCCCGCGCGAACAGTTCGGCGCTGCCGCCGGTGCGCACGGTCGCGAACCGATCCAGCGGATATTCACGGCGCACACCATCCGGGAGAACCTCGGAGCTCACGCGGCCAGCCTACGGGCCAGTGCGTCGACGTCCCCTGCGCCCATCACGAGGCAGACGTCGCCGTTGCGCAGTTCACGGTCGAGCAGTACGAAGGCATCCTCCTGCGTCGGCGCCCAGAGGACCGGCATCCCCGGCCGGTGCTGCGCAGCGGCGCGGGCGACAAGCAGCCCGCTGACCCCGGGATGCTCGGCGGCACGCTCGCGCGCCGGGTAGACGTCGAGCACCAGGGCGACGTCGGCGGCGGCGAGAGCGCGCGGCCGAAATCGTCTGCGAACAGCCGTGTGCGGGAGTACATGTGAGGTTGGAAGACCGCGACCAGGCGCTCGGGCTCGAGCGTTCGCGCGGCGGCGAGCGTCGCCGCGACCTCCGTCGGGTGGTGGGCGTAGTCCTCGAAGATCGCCGCGCCGTTGCGTGCTCCGCCGAGCTGGAAGCGGCGCCCGGCCCCTGGGAACTGCGCCAGGCCGCGCGACCGCAGCAGCCGCGTCGGCGCCGGCGGCGAGCGCCGCCGCGTAGGCTCCCGCGGCGTCGAGGGCGTTGTGCAGCCCCGGAACTGCAAGCGCGAGCTGCTGGCCGGAGACCGTGAAGCGCGAGCCGCCGGCATGCAACCGCACGTCCTGCGGGGCCACCCGCTCGGCGTCCGGGCGCAGCTCAGCCAGGAGCCGGGTCGGTCCAGCACGATCGCGTGCCGGGCGTCGCGCGAGAAACAGCGCGAACAGGCGCGCGCAGCTCGCCGAGCGTCGCAAAGACGTCGGCGTGGTCGAGCTCGACGTTGTGCAGCACGGCGATCTCGACCTCGAGCTCAGCGAGCGAACGGTCGGACTCGTCGGCCTCGACCACCAGCCACTCCCCCTCGCTCCAATGTCCGTTTGCGAGGCCTGCACCTGCGGGGCCGCCGATCAGCCAGGACGGGTCGAGCCCGGCGGCGCGCAGTGCCTGGACGACCATCGAGGAGGTCGTCGTCTTGCCGTGCGTGCCGCCGACCGCGATCGTGCGCCGCAGGCGCGTCAGCTCGGCCAGCAGGCTCGCCCGCGAGGGACTCACGAGGCCGCGCTCGCGTGCCGCGCCGACGCTCGACGTTGTCGGCGCCGACGGCGCTGGAATGGACTACCTCGACCCCCTCCCCCGCAGGGATGTTCTGCGCGGCGTGGCCGACGACGGCATCGAGCACGCCCGTCCGCGCGCAGCGCGTCGAAGGTACGGCCCGTCGCGCGCGTCGGACCCGCTGACCGATGCGCCGAGCGCGTGCGCCGCGCGCGCATAGGCACTCATTCCGGCGCCGCCGACGCCGATGAAGTGCAGCCGCGCGTCCCGTGCCACGGCGCCGCTCACCGCGCCGCCTCGAGCAGCTCGAGCGGGCGACGTCGCGCCGCCGCGTCGGGTTTCGCGAGCGCCAGCGCCGCGTCGCCCATCGCCGCCAGGCGCGCGCGCATCGCCAAGCAGCGCGTCGACGCTCTCGCGAAGCCGGCTCGCCGTGAGCTCCGCGTCGTCGATCACGACCGCCGCGCCGCGCCTGCTCCAGCCAGCGGGCGTTCGCGCGCTGGTGGTCGCCGGTCGGCGAGCGGGTAGGGAACGAGCAGCGACGGCAGGCCCTGTGCCGCGAGCTCGAAGACCGAACCGCCGCTGCGCCCGACGGCGAGGTCGGCGGCAGCGAGCGCCATCGCGAAGTGCTCACGGTCCAGGTAGTCGCGCAGGTCATAGCCGGCCGGCAGCACGCGCTGCGAGCTCGGCGTAGTCGCGCCGGCCGCAGACGTGCAGCACGTGGCATCGGCGTCCCGCTCGAGGCCATCGAGCGGCCGCGACGTTGATCGAGCTGGCGCCCAGCGAGCCGCCGAAGACGAGCACGCACTGCCCGCCCGGCAGCCCCAGCGCTTCTCGCGCCGCGCCGCGGTCGGTGAACGGCGGATCGGATCGGGCGTCCAGTGACGACAAAGCGACCGCGCCCCGCGCGCGGCGCGGGAAATGCCAGGCAGACGACGCGCGCGAACGGCGCGAGCATGCGGTTCGCCAGGCCGAGGTGGCTGTCGGCCTCGGCGAGCACCAGCGGGATGCGCAGCGAGAGCGCCGCGCCGCCGACGGCGCCGGCAACGTAGCCGCCGGCGCCGAGCACCGCATCGGGCGCGATCTCGCGCGAGCAGCCGGCGCGCGTGGACGCCGGCGCGACTCGCGGTCCCGAGCGCACGCGCGGCTTCGCGTGCACTCGTGCGGCTGATCCCGCGCACGACAATCGAGTGCAGCGGGAAGCCGGCTGCGGGGACGAGTTCGGACTCGGCGCGGTCGGCGCCGATGAACTCGACATCGCAGCCCGCGGCGCTCAGCTCACGCGCGACCGCGAGCGCCGGCACCACGTGCCCGGCCGTCCCGCCCGCTGCGATCACGATCTTCGTGGCTGGTTCACGGTTCAATCGTCTGTTCGCGCTCGACCGGCCGACGCCGGAGTGGGCGTCGGCGCGACCGCGCGCACGTGGCCCGTCGCTCCGCCGGCGACGTCGAGCAGCAGGCCCATCGCACGCGAGCGTGACGATCATGCTGCTCGAGCCGTAGGAGATAAGCGGCAGCGGCACGCCGGTCAGCGGCGCGAGCCCGAGGACGGCAAAGATGTTCAGCAGGGCCTGCGAGACGATCAGCACGGTCACCCCGACCGCGATCAGCGCCGCGTACTGGCTGCGCGCGCGCTGGGCCGCGCGCAGCCCGGCAACGGCGATCACGCCATAGAGCAGCAGCACGCCGCAGACGCCAACGACGCCGAGCTCCTCGCCGACGACCGCGACGATGAAGTCGGTCTGTGCCTCGGGCAGATAGAAGATCTTCTGCACCGAGGCACCCGGGCCGACGCCGAACAGTCCGCCGGAGCCGATCGCGATCTGCCCCTGGACCGCCTGAAAGCCCGTCGAGTGGCGGCTGGCCCACGGGTTCAGGAAGCTCGTCAGACGCGCGCGGGCGTAGCCGCTCGCGAGCACGAAGACATAGAACAGGCCGGCCGCCACGACCGCGAGGCCGATCTTCAGCAAGCAGGTCGCGCGGTGTTCCCGCTACGACGAGGATCGCGCCGACCGTGAAGCAGATGATCATCGACGTGCCGATGTCCGGCTGCGATGCGACGAGCCAGCAGGCCGACCCCGACGACAGCGAGCAGCGGCCAGCGCAGCGTCTCCCAGCTCGCGCACCATCCGCGGTTTGCGGGCGATCAGCGTCGCGGCATAGAGCACGAGCGCGAGCTTGAGCAGCTCGGAGGGCTCGAACTGCAGCTGCTCGGGCCCGATCCACCGTTTGGCGCCGTTGATTTCCACCCCGACGTGCGGGATGTGCACGGCGATCACGAGCACGATCGAGGTCAGCAGCAGCGGGGCCGTGATCGTGTGGATTTTGGCGATCCCGCCGCGCGCGAGGTAGTGCATCAGCAGCAGCCCGATCGCGCCGTAGAGCACGAACTTCAGCAGGTAGGAGCTGCCGTAGCCCTGGCCTTCGAGCAGGCTCGTCGCCGACGTCGCGCTGTAGACCATCACCGCGCCGATCGCGAGCAGGCAGAGCGTGGCCGTGATCAGCAGCGTGTACTCGACCCCTCGCTCGCCCGTCTTGCCGCGACCCCCGTCGGCGCGGGGCAGCGTGATCTTCGGGAGCGTCGGGCGCACCTTCAGCACCTTCGACGCGCCCCGGCCTTGGCCTCTTCCTAGCAACCGTTAGATCCCTCTGCTCTGTCTGTAGATCGCGAATCCGATCGCTGCGCAGATCGCCGCGATGATCCAGAACCGAAGGATGATCTTCGTCTCGGACCAACCCTTGAATTCGAAGTGATGGTGAATCGGCGCCATCAGGAAGACGCGTTTGCCTGTCGTCTGGAAGGCGATCACCTGGATCAGGACCGAGAGCGCCTCGAGGACGAAGATCCCGCCGAGGATGATCAGCAGCACCTCGGTCTGGCTCATCACGGCGAGCCCGGCGATCGCGCCGCCGAGCCCGAGAGAGCCGGTATCTCCCATGAAGATCGTGGCCGGGAAGGCGTTGAACCACAGGAAGCCGACACAGGCCCCGAAGAGGCAGCCCGCGAGCATCGCGAGGTCGTACTGGCCGGCGAGAAAGTTGATCGCGATGTAGGCCAGCAGCACGATCGCCGCGCAGCCCGCTGCGAGACCGTCGAGGCCATCGGTCAGATTGACCGCGTTGCTCGTGCCGGCGACGACCAGATAGATCAGCAGCGGGTAGAACGGCCCCAGATCGATGCGAGTAGTCGACGACCCGCAGGCGCAGAGTCGGCAGCAGGCCCGCCTCGTGGCGGGCCAGGTACCACAGTCCGATCGAGATCGCGATCGTCACGATCAGCTTCGTGCGTCCGCTTAGCCCGAGCGAGCGCCGCTTGGAGAGCTTGGTGTAGTCGTCGGCGAATCCGAGGGCGGCGCAGGCGAGCGCGACGGCGAGCACGCTCGCCGACTTCCATTCCCATTCCGTGAGGATCAGGAATGGCACGGTGACGGCGATGAAGATGATCAGCCCGCCCGCCGTCGGCGTACCGGCCTTGCGCTGGTGCGCCGCGGGACCCTCCGCGCGGATCTGCTGCCCGAACTCGCGCCTGCGCAGGTAGGCGATGAACTTCGGCGAGAGGAAGATGCAGATCAGCAGCGCCGCGACGCCGCCGAAGAGGATCCGTCCGGTCACGCGGGCACCTTCGCCTCTCGCAGCCTGGCGGCGGCGAGGTCCATGCGCACGCCGCGAGAGCCCTTGACCAGCACCGTGTCGCCGTCGGCGAGCAGGCCAAGCGCGAGCTCGGCGGCGGCGGCGCTGTCGGGTACCACGTAGCCGCGCTCGCCGAGCGGGCCGGCGATCTCGTCCGCGTGCTCGCCGACGGCGATCACGACATCGACGCCGGACCTCATCGCGTGCTCGCCGACGGCCGCGTGCAGCGCCGGTGCGTGTTCACCGAGCTCGAGCATCTCGCCGAGCAGCGCGATCCGGCGGCCGGCCGCGACGCGGCAGAGCTCGTCGATCGCGGCGCGCATCGAGTCGGGGTTCGCGTTGTAGGAGTCGTCGATCAGGACGATCCCGCCCGCGAGCGCGTGACGCTCGCCGCGCAGCGCCGAGAACGCGACCTCGAGCTCACCGTCGGCAATCTCGATGCCGGCGGCCCAGGCCGCGGCGACCGCGCCGGCGAGGTTCCCCAGCTGGTGGCGCTGGGCGAAGTTCGTGCTCAGCGTCAGGTCCCGGCCCAGGCCGATGATCCGCAGCTCACCGCCGCGCTCCTCGAGACGCACGTCGCCACCGTCGCCGAACGTCACCGTGCGCAGGTCGCTGCGCAGGTGCGGCGCAAGCAGCTGCGAGCCGGCCGGGATGACGGCGGCGGCGTCACTGCGTAGCCCGGCGATCAGCTCGGCCTTCGCGGCCGCGATCGCCTCGATCGAGCCGAGCAGCTCGATGTGCGCGGGCCCGACATTCACGATCAGCCCGATGTCGGGATCGGCGATCCGGGTCAGCTCGGCGATCTGGCCGGGGCCGCGCATCGCCAGCTCGAGTACCAGTGCGCCGGTTCCCTCGCTCGCGCCGAGCACGACGAGCGGCAGTCCGATCTCGGTGTTCCAGTTCCCCGGCGTTTGGACGGTCGCGAGACCGGAGCGCCGAAGCAGCGCGGCGAGAATGTCCTTCGTCGAGGTCTTCCCGGTCGAGCCGGTGATCGCGAAGATCCGCGTTCCGCTCGCTGCCAACTCTCGCCGCCAGGCCGCCGCCAGGCGGCCGAGCGCCGCGAGCGGATCCGCTGCTGCGATCACAGCGCCGTGCTCGGCCAGCGCCGCTTCGACGTGCGCGGGCGCGACGAGCGCTCCCCAGGCCCCGCCGGACATCGCGAGCGCGGCGAAGGTGCCGCCGTCGGCCTGGCTGCCGGCCAGCCCGACGAACAGTGCGCCCGCGGGCGTCTCGCGCGAGTCGACCGCGGCCGCCGTCGGCGCGCCATCGGCGCTGCGGACGAGCTCCCCGCCGGCTTCGCGGGCGATCCACGCGGCATCTCGCGAGATCACGCTGCCTGCGCCCTTCGCGCGGCTAGCGCTTCGCGGGCCACGACCACGTCGTCGAATGGCACCTTGCGCCCTGCGGCGAACTCCTGCCCCTGCTCGTGGCCCTTCCCGGCGATGATCAGCACGTCCCCCTCGCGGGCGAGGCCGACGGCGTGGATAATCGCCTCGCGGCGGTCGGTGATCGCTGTCACATCCGGCCCGGTTCCGGAGAGGATCTCGGCGATGATCGCCTCCGGGTCCTCGGAGCGCGGGTTGTCACTGGTGACGATCGTGATGTCGGCGAGCCGCGCGGACGCCGCGCCCATCAGCGGCCGCTTCGTCCGGTCGCGGTCGCCCCCCGCCCCGAAGACGCTGATCACGCGTCCGGGACCCCCTTCGACGAGCCCGCGCGCGGCGGCGAGGACGTTCTCGAGCGAGTCGGGGGTGTGCGCGTAGTCGACGAGCACCGCGAACGGCTCGTCATCGGTGACCGGCTCGAAGCGGCCAGGGACGCGCAGCGGGCGCTCGAGCGCGTCGAGCAGCTGCTCGAGCGGGCGTCCACGCTCGTGGCAGACCGCGAGAGCAGCGAGCGCGTTCTGCACGTTGAAGCGTCCCGGCAGCGGAATTCGCAGCTTGCGCCGCTCGCCGCGCACGTCGAGCGTGAAGCTGGCGCCCGTGAGCTCGCTGCGCACCTCGTCGGCGCGGTAGTCGGCTTCGGCCGCCAGCGAGAAGGTGACGGCCCCCGGCAGCTCGGCGGCGAGCCGTCGCCGTAGGGGTCGTCGCGGTTGACGACGCAGACGCCCGGCGCCGGGGGCGTCGGGGGTTCGAAGAGCA
This sequence comes from uncultured Solirubrobacteraceae bacterium, assembly GCA_963699425.1. Classification (GTDB taxonomy): domain Bacteria; phylum Actinomycetota; class Thermoleophilia; order Solirubrobacterales; family Solirubrobacteraceae; genus Palsa-744. Next base: position 690,882 of record CAVOTS010000003.1, read on the forward strand.
GGCGCTTGGCGCGGAAATAGTCCTCCATGTCGGTGTGGAAATCGAGATGATCCTGCGTCAGGTTCGTGAACACGGCGGCGGAGAACCGCGCGCCCGCCACGCGGCCGAGCGCGAGGGCGTGCGAGGAGACCTCCATCGCGCAGGCCCCGTCGCCGCCGTCGGCCATCGCCCGCAGGTCGGCTTGGAGGTCGATCGCCTCGGGGGTGGTGCGCTCCACCTCACGCTGGCGGCCGGCGATGATCGACTGGACGGTGCCGAGCAGCCCGGTTTGGGTCCCGCACGCTTCCAGCAGGCCGCGCACCAGATAGGTCGTCGTCGTCTTGCCGTTGGTCCCCGTCACGCCGATCAGTTCGAGCTCGCGCGACGGATGCTCGTAGAAGCGGTCGGCAACGACCCCCATCGCGTTTCGCACCGAAGGGACGACGAGCTGCGGGGCGTCGAGTTCGAGCTCGCGCTCGACGACGAGCGCCGCCGCGCCGGCCGCGAGCGCGTCAGCGGCGAAGCCGGCACCATCGACGTTGAAGCCGCTGACGCAGAAGAACAGCGCGCCCGGCTGGACACGTCGACTGTCATACGCCAGCGACGCGATCTCGGCATCGGCCGTCATCCGGCCGGCGGTCTCGGGTGCGAGCTCGCGCAGCCTCATCGGTTCCCCTCCGTCGGCTGCATCGCCGCAGAGTCTAGTTTTCGCTCCTGCCAGACTTCCTAGCCTTGCGGGATCGAGAGGTACGGCAGGGCGTACGCCATGATCTCGCCGAAGGCCGGAGCCGCCACGTGCCCTCCGTAGACCGAGCCGGCCGTGGGTTCGTCGACGACGACCGCGGTCAGCAGTCTCGGGTGCAGGGCGGGAGCGAATCCAAGGAACGAGGCGACGAATTTGCTTTCCGAATATTCGTGCGTCGTGGGGTCGATCTTGTTCGCCGTACCGGTCTTGCCGGCGAGCGAGTAACCGGGGACCGAAACCTGGCTCGCTGTCCCTTCGGGCCCGAGCACGCCCTCGAGCATGCGGCGGATCTCGAACGCCGTGCGCGGCGTGATCACCCGGCGGCCCTTCGGAAGCGGCAACCGGTGGCCGTTGATCGACGCGACGACGTGTGGCGGACGCAGGATCCCGCCGTTGGCGATCGCGGCATAGGCGGTGACCATCTGCATCGGCGTCACAAGCTCGCCCTGCCCGATCGGCAGGTTGCCCATCGAGGATCCCGAGAATTCGGGCACCCGGAGGGTCAAGCCCGATTCCTCCCCGGGCTCGTCGACGCCGGTCGGCTTCCCGAACCCGTAGCGCGAGACCCATTCGGCAAACCGGTTGGCCCCCAGTTTGGCCGCGATCTCGATCGTGCCGACGTTGCTTGAACGGGCGAGAATCTGGGAGACCGTGAGATCTTCGACGCCGTGTTCGGTGTCGTCGTGGATCACGCGATCGGCGACCTGGATCGCTCCCGGCACGGCGAGTACCGAGTCCGGGGTGATCAAGTTGTTTTCCAGGGCCCCGGAGATCGTTACCGGCTTGAAGGTCGAGCCCGGTTCGTAGTCGAAGCCGACCGCGCGGTTCTCCATTTCTGCAGTCGCGTCCGATCCGGGAGAAGACGGGTTGAAGAACGGCCAGTTCGCCTGGGCGAGGATCGCTCCGGTGCGCGGGTCCATCACGATCGCGGTCGCGTCCGTCGGTTTGAAGGCGTGCGAGACGGCGTCGAGCACGGCTTCCACGCGCTGCTGGATGTTGGCGTCGATCGTCAGCGAAATTCGATCGCCCGGCCGGGCGGGGCGCGTTTCACTGACCGCCACCGGCTGGCCGATCGCATCGCGCACGGTGCGTCGGCTGCCGTCATGGCCGGCGAGATCTTTGTTCAGGTAGTACTCGAGCCCCGAGAGTGGCTTGCCTTCGGTGCCCACGAGCCCCAGCAGCTGACCGGCGAGCTGGCCTTGCGGATAGACGCGCGTCAGGACCGGCGAGTGTTCGATTCCGGGCAGCGCGAGCTTTTCGACCTGTTCGGCCGCGGTCTGCGGGAGAGAGCGGTCCAGGTAGACGAAACCCTTGTTTTCGCTCAGCTTCGCCGTCAGCTTTTCGGTGCTGATCCCCAGCAGCGGTCCGAGCTGCGCGGCCTCCTTGTAGGCGTTCGTGACGAGATGCGGGTCGGCGGTGATTTCCTGCGCCGGCTCGGAGATCGCGAGGTCGATTCCGTTGCGGTCGGTGATCGTCCCCCGCGGGGCGAGAATCGATTCGGTGGCCAGCTGCTGTTCGCTAGCGGCGCGGCTGAGTGCCGGGCCCTTTACGACGCCGAGGTAGGCGACCTTCACGGCCCCGAGCACGAGACCCCCGAGCAGGACCAGCAGAATGACGCCGGATCGCCGCCGCAGCCTTTCCATCCCGCTCAGCCGGCCGGAACCCCGGCTCCACCGGTGGCGCTCGGCGCTCCCTGCGTGCTGGGTTCGGTGGTGGTCGGCGTGCTCTGCGTGGCGCCGGTCGCCCCAGCCGAAGTGGTGTTCGGGCTGCTCGTCGGTTGAGCTTCGGTTCCGGCGCCGGTACCGCCCGAGGCAGGCGCCGTAGTCGTTTCAGTGGTCGTCGCCGGAGCGGAGGCGGATTCCGTGGGCGTCGTCGCCTGCGCCGCCGGTTCTGCCGCCTGGGCGGACGGTTCGGTGACCGACGCGGCCGCGCGGCCCGCGTCGAGCGGCCCGCGGCCGTTGAGGATGTGTAGCGAGCCTTCGGCGACGAGCGCCATGCCGAGCGACTGGGCAACTGCCTCGATGTGCTGCGCCGATGAGAGCACGGAGTCTTCGACGTTCAGCGCTGCGTCTTGGCGCTGCAGCGTTTCCTGGCGTTCGATCGCCGTGCCGGCGCCGTGGGCGAACTGCAGGCGCACGAGCTGAAGCGTCACCAGTCCGATAACGGCCAGGGCGATGACGGGGATCCACATCCTGCTCGGCGAGATCCGCCGAGCGAGCGTGCCGATGCCGGTCGAACGCACGGCTGGGGCGGCGACCGGCTGCTGCCTTCGCGCCGGTCCGGACACGCGCCGCGGCCGCGCAGGCGGCGTCCTGACACGCGCGGGGCGCCGGACGGGTGCGGCAACGGCTGCGGCGGGCGGCGGGGTCATGCGCCCTCCTGTTCGGGGCTGACCTTGCGCGCGGCCCGCAGGCGCGCGGAGGCCGAGCGGGGGTTGCGCTCCACCTCGGCCTCGCCGGCCATCAGCGCCCCTGAGGTGAGGATCGTCGCTTCCGGCGTGCGTCCGCAGCCGCAGACGGGCAGGTCAGGCGGGCAGATGCAGCCGCGGGCGCGCTCGGCGATGAAGCGCTTGACGCGACGGTCCTCGAGCGAGTGGAAGGAGATCCCGGCCAGGACGCCGTCGACGCGTAGCAGCGACCACGCGAGCGGCAGCGCCGCGTCAAGCTGGCCGAGCTCGTCGTTGACGGCGATTCGAAGAGCCTGGAACGAGCGCTTGGCGGGGTGTCCCGCGCCGAAACGGATCGGCGCCGGCAGGGCGCCGCTGATCGTGTCCACGAGTTCCTGGGTCGTCTCGATCGGCTGTTCGCGCCGCCGGCGCACGATCGCACGAGCGATCTGGCCCGAGTAGCGCTCCTCCCCGTACTCGCGCAAGACGCGCGCGATCTGTCGCTCATCCCACTGCGCAACGAGCTCGCGGGCGCTGAGCGGCTGGTCAGGGTCCATCCGCATGTCGAGCGGCGCGTCGTACGCGTAGGAGAAGCCACGCTCGCGGGTGTCGACCTGCATCGAGGACATCCCGAGGTCGAAGTAGACGGCGTCGGCGATCACGCCCTCCTCACGCAGCTGCTCGAGGGCCTCGGCATAACCGGCGCGGATGAAGCGCAGTGAACAGGTCAGCTCGCGTGCGAGCTCACCGAAGCGCTCTTCGGCCAGGGGGTCGCGATCGATCGCGATCAGCGTCCCTCCCGGCCCGAGACGCTCGGCGACGAGCCTCGCGTGGCCGCCGTCGCCGAAGGTGCAGTCGACGACGACGTCGCCGGCGGCCGGCGCGAGCAGCTCGAGCAGCTCGTCCGCCAGCACGGGGACATGCGACCCGGCAACATGCGGGGCGGCGCGGCGCTCGGGACGGCGCGGCCTTCCGCTCCGGCGGGCAAGCACGGGATGCGCGGTATCAAGCAGCAGCATCGGCATCCGCTGTTATCCCGGCGATGCTCTCGAGGAGAGCACCCTGCTGGTCGTTCCAGGTGTCGGGGGACCAAACCTCAAGGCGCGTCCCAGCGCCAAGCACAACAACATCCTTCTGTATCTGGGCGGACTCACTGAACCCGGCGGGAATAATCACACGCCCGGCGGCGTCAATTTCCGCATCTTGCGCATTTGCGTAGAAGAACCGCTCGAGCTGGATGCGCTTGGTCGACAGCGGTGGCTGCTGGTCGATCGCCGCCCGGCTGTAGGCCTCAAAATCGTCCGGACGCCAGATGCCGATGCAGGGGCTCATGTCGATTGAGCGAACGAGCACCACACTGCCGGCGAAGGCGGGCCTGAACCGCTTCGGAATCGTGAGCCGATTCTTCGCATCGACTGTGTGGTTGAAGGCGCCGCGAAAAAGTTCCAAGAGGTGCTCCGAAGGTGTTTGCGGGCCGAGGTGGAGGAGTGGGAGGAACTCCTCCACCCCGGTCCGTTGAAGGATGTATACCCCACCTTTCCCCACTTTGCAACCCTCAGCCACATTTTTTCCCACTTGGCTGTCCTCCCGCCGTCGGCGGCGCACCATCTACCGTTGAGCGATGCAGGTGATCGGACACCGCAGTTGATGTTCGGCGCGCTCGGCCCGCGGCGCTGGGTACCGGCACTCGCCCTGATCGCCGTTGCCGCGGCGGCCGGCGGTTGCGGCGAATCCGCACAGCCCGCGGCGCCGCGGCCAGTCGATTACATGCCGGCCACGGCGAGCGTTGCGATCGAAGCCGCCGTGCGACCGGGCGGCGAACTGGGCCAGCACGCACGGACGACGCTCGCAGCGCTGGGCCTCTCAAGCAACACCGTCCGCGGGCTCGGCGGCGCGCTGAGCACTCCGGGTTCGCCGCAGCTCGACTACGGCTCGCAGGTCGCGCCGTGGCTCGGTGAACGTGCCGGGCTGTTCGTCACGGCCGGAGGCCGGCGCGAGCGCCGGCTGCTCGACGACCTGCTTGCCAGCATGCTTGGCGCTCGCGCGGGCGGCCCCGACGTGCTCTCCGCGGGAGCCAGCGGTGCGGTGGTCCTCGATGCGCGCGACCGCGCGGCGGCGCGGCGGTTCGTGCAGCAGCGCGCGAGCGCCGCCGGCGCGCACACCCAGCAACAGGTCGATGGCGGGTGGCTCGCGGCCACGACCGGCGGCCTCGCGTTTGCCAGCGCCGGCCCGATCGTGGCGGTCGGCAGCGCAGGCGCGGTCGGTGAAGTGCTCGCGACGCTCCACGGCACCGCCCCGCTCGCGGCGAGCAGCGAGTTCAAGACGCTCGCGACCCACGCTCCAGCTGGCGCGCTCGCCGTGGGGTTTGCCGCCCCGGGCGCAGCCGGCGAGCTGCCTGCCGCGCTGCGTGGAGGGTTCGCCTTGGTCGTGGGCGACTCAGCGACGCTGCTCTCACTCGTACCGGGCGGGACAAGCATCTCGGTGTACGCCGAAGCGGCGGGAGTCCAGCGCGGCACGGCCGCCGGCGCGCAGGCCCGCGAAGCGTTCTCAACGCTGCCAGGCGAATCCTGGCTCGCAGCGGGCCTCGGCGGCGGCCCGGCCGCGCTCGCCGGTGCGGCGCAGGCGCTCGGCGTGCTCTCGGGACCGTCGTCGGCGACCACAGGTTCGCTGCTCGCCGAGGTCAGCGGGCCGCTGCGCACGCTCTCCGGCGACAGCGGTGCGTGGGCCGGACCGGTTGGCCTGTTCGCAGCCGGGAACGGTCTGCTCGAACTGCGTGCCGCCGCTGTGCTTCGCGCGAACAGCCGCGCCAGCGCGCAGGGCGCGCTCGCGCAGCTCGCCGCCGCGCTCGGCTCGCAGGCCAGCCCGGCGCGCGTATCCGGCGCCGAACGCGCCCTCGCGATCCACCTGCATGGGCTGCCACTCGAACTCGTGGCGGCGACGGGGACAGGAATCGACGGCAGCTCCGACCTGATCGTCGGGGCCGGCGCGGCGTCAGTCGAACTCGCGCTCAAACCGCCGCAGGCGATGCGGGGCTCGCCCGCGGCGCAGGCGGCGCGTCAGGCGCTCGGCGGCCTTGAACCGACGCTCGTCGTCGACGTTCCGACGCTGCTCGGCACGCTGGAATCGCTCCAGGTCACGCAGGAACCGCTGCTCAAGGGCGCGACGCCCTATCTGCAGAAGGTCACGACGCTCGACGCCGGGATCGGCTCAGCCGCCCCGGGAATCGGGCGCATGCGAATCGTCGCGACACTCCACGCCTGACGCGGCGCGCGACGGCGTCAGTTCTTCGGGCGGTTGGGCGTGAGGTGCGAAGCCGCGATTTTCACGGCAACCACGATGAGGATGATCGCGAGCGCGAGCAGACCTGCATCGTCGCCCTTCCAGCCGATCGCCCAGAGGACTATCCAGAGGCAGAAGCCGAGTGTGATCGTGATAACCAGACCCATTGGCCGCAGATCCTATCGCCCGGCGGACAGGGCGGCGGCGAACTCGCCGACGAGCGCACCGACGGACGCCGCGGGATCGTCTCCTTCGCCCGCAGCGCGAACCAGGCGGGTGCCGACGATCACGCCATCCGCGCCGGCCTGGGCAGCCTGCAGCGCCTGCTCGGGAGTCGCGATCCCGAAGCCGAGCGCGACCGGGACCGGGCTCGCCGCCCGCGCGTGCGCGATCACCTCGCCGAACGTCTCCGGGAGCGAGCTGCGCTCACCGGTGGTGCCGACCAGCGAGACGGCGTAGAGAAATCCATCGGCCCGCGATCCAACCAGCCGCATCCGCTCGGGCGTCGTCGTCGGGGCGACCAGCGGCACGAATGAGAGCCCGGTCTGCCGACACGCCGCGAGCACCGGCTCCCCCTCCTCGGGCGGCAGATCGGGAACGATCAGTCCGCTCGCCCCGGTCTGCGCCAGGCGTTCGCAGAACGCCAGTGCCCCCGGCGCGAAGACCATGTTCGCGTAACACATCAGCACGACCGGGAGCTGCTTGGCGAGCTGCTCGGCGACCCTCAGTACGCCGGCGAGGTCCGCACCTGCAGCGAGTGCAGCGCCGCCGGCCGCCTGGATCACGGGTCCGTCGGCGAGCGGGTCCGAGAACGGCACGCCGAGCTCGATGATGTCGGCGCCGGCATCGACGCAGGCCTGCGCGATGCGCAGCGACTCCTCCAGCGTCGGGTAGCCGCCCATCACGTAGGGCATCAGCGCCGCGCGCTTGCCGCTCGCCGCGAACGCGGCGGCGATCCGCTCAGGCCCGCTCACGACTGCAGGACCTGCGCCAGATCCTTGTCGCCGCGCCCCGAGAGCGAGACGAGGTCGAGCTCACCGTCGTCGCGGGCGAGCACCCAGGCCAGCGCGTGCGCGGTCTCCAATGCCGGGATGATCCCCTCCAGGCGAGTCACCTCGCGCAGCGCTGCGAGCGCGTCAACGTCGTCGACGGCCTCATAGCGCGCCCTGCCGCTGTCGCGCAGTGCCGCGTGCTGCGGGCCCGCGCCCGGATAGTCCAGACCCGCCGAGATCGAGTGTGCCTCGAGGATCTGCCCCTCCTCATCCTGCATCACCGCCGATCGCGATCCGTGCAGGATGCCCGGGCGCGCCCCGACCGTCAGCGGCGCACCGTGTCGCGGACCACCGATCCCCTCGCCCCCGGCCTCGACGCCGACGAGCTGGACGTCTGCGTCATCCAGGAAGGCCGTGAAGATCCCCATCGCGTTGGACCCGCCGCCGACGCAGGCGACGACCCGTTCGGGCAGACGCCCTGCGCGCTCGAGGATCTGGGCTCGTGCCTCGTCGCCGATCACGCGCTGCAGTTCGCGCACAATCGACGGGTACGGCGCCGGGCCGACGACCGAACCGATCACGTAATGCGTGTCGCCGACGCTGGCGACCCAGTCGCGAATCGCCTCCGATGTTGCCTCCTTGAGCGTGCCGGCGCCGGCCTGCACCGCCGTGACCTCGGCTCCCAGCAGCTGCATGCGCTCGACGTTCGGCCGCTGGCGGCGCGTGTCCTCGATGCCCATGTAGACCATGCACTCCATGTCGAGCAGCGCGCAGACCGTCGCGGTCGCGACACCGTGCTGGCCCGCGCCCGTCTCGGCGATGATCCGCCGCTTGCCCATCCGCTTGGCGAGCAGCACCTGGCCGAGGGCGTTGTTGAGCTTGTGCGAGCCGGTGTGGTTGAGGTCCTCGCGCTTGAAGTAGACCGGCCGCCCGACCCGCTCGGAAACGCGCTCGGCGAGGAACAACGGCGTCGGGCGGCCCGCAAAGTCGCTGAGCAGCTGGTCAAGCCGGGCGCGATAGCCGGCGTCCCCCCAGGCCGCCAGCCATTCCCGCTCGAGCTCTTCGAGCGCCGGCATCAGCGTCTCGGGCACGTATTGCCCGCCGTATTGCCCGAAATGGTGCTCGACGGGACTCATGCGTGCGTGGGGGCGCGGCCGGCGGCGTCGATCAGCGCCTGGACCCGCGCGGGGTCCTTGCGGCCGGGCGCAGCCTCCGTCCCGCTCGCGCTGTCGAGTGCAAACGGATGGACCTGCTCGATTGCCGCGATCGCGTTTTCTGCGCTGATCCCGCCGGAGAGGATCAGCGGCACCTTGCTGCGGCGTGCCGCAAGCAGCCCCCAGTCGAAGCTCAGACCGGTGCCGCCGCGCGCCCTGCCGCTCGTCGGCCGCGTGTCTGCAAGGTGATAGTCGGTGTGAAAGCGGTCGAGGGCATGCACGTCACCGTTGTCGGCGATCTGGACGGCCTTGATCACGTGCGCGCCGGTCCGCCGGGCGACCTCGGCGCAGAACGCCGGGCCCTCGTCCCCGTGGAGCTGGACGAGAGTCAGCCCGGCCTGGTCGGCGACCGCGGCGATCTCGTCGAGCGGCGTGTTGACGAAGACGCCGCAGAGCTCGACCTTGCGGCGCAGCGCCGCGCCGATCGCCATTGCCTCGGGGAGCGCGCAGCGGCGCGGACTGGGCTGATGGAAGACCATCCCGAGCGCCCAGGCGCCGGCCTCGGCGGCGAACTGCGCATCCTCCAGGCGGGTGATTCCGCAGATCTTCACGCGCGTGGCCGCGACGGCTTCAGGGCCAGTCGCGGCCACGCTGTGATCGGTCATGCCGCCGAGGGTAGCGGCCTCAGCCTCAGCCCTGCTGGGAGAACTTCGGCCCGGTGACCGGGCGCGAGCCCAGCTTCACTTCAACCGTCTTGGTTTCATACTTGCCGCCGGGCGTCGCGCGCAGCAGCTTGATCTTGACCGTTTGGCCCGGTGACTTGCCACCGATCACGCTCGCCAGTTCTTCAGAGCTGGCGACCTTGTGGCCGTCGATTTCGACGATGATGTCACCGCCGGTCGCAATCGTTCCGGCTTCCGTCGACGCGGTCGTCGACCCGCCCTGCAGGCCGGCCTTCGCGGCCGCGGAGCCCTTTTCGACTCCCTCCACGAGCGCGCCTTCCTTGACCGGGAGGTTCAGCGATTTGAGCGCCGCACCGACCGTGACGGTCGAGACACCGAGGTACGGACCGGTAACGGTGCCGCCCTTCTCGAGCTGTCCGAGGACGCTCTTGGCGGTGTTGATCGGGATCGAGAAGCCGATGCCGATGTTGCCGTTGCTGCCGCTGCCGCCGGTCTCGATCTGCGAGTTGATGCCGATCACCTGGCCGTACGCGTTGATCAGCGGTCCGCCCGAGTTGCCCGGGTTGATCGCCGCGTCGGTCTGCAGCACGTTGCGGATCGTGAATTCGTTCGGCGACTTGATTTCCCGGCGCAGCGCCGAGATGATGCCGGCCGTCAGCGTGCGCTGCAGGTCGAACGGGTTGCCGATCGCATAGGCCGCTTCGCCGACCTGAACGGTGTTCGAGTTGCCGAGCGTCAGCGGGTGCAGGGCAAGCCCTTCGGTCGGCACGCGCAGCACGGCGAGGTCGTCCGAGGGGTCCTTGCCGACGATCTGTGCTTCCACCGTCTTGCCTTTTTCGAAGCTGACGGTCACTTTCACGGCCTTCGCGATCACGTGGTAGTTCGTGAGGATCGTGCCGTTGCCGTTGATCACGATGCCGGAGCCGGTGGCGACGCCCTGGCGGGTCGAACCTTCGCCGCCGAAGAGTTCACTGCCTTCCGTTTTTTCGACCTCGGTTGAGGTGATGAAAACGACGCCCGGCGCATCGCGGACGTAGATTTCGTGGGGGGTCAGCGTGCCCGCCACATGGGCCGCGTTGGTTGCCGCCGGCACGGGCGCCTGGACGGTGGTGACCGTCGTACCCGACTTGCCGAGCGAACCGGTCGCCGCGAGCACCGCGACGACGACCAGCGCGCCGACCAGCGCGCTGACGAATGGGATAAGGGGAGAGCTTTTCATGGGCACATCTTCGGCGCCGGTCCTGAAGGTCTTCTAAATGCCGCGCAGCAGTTCGCTTAGGGTGCGTTGCGCATTCCCGGAGCGCATCAGTGCCTCGCCGACCAGCACCGCGTCGACGCCCGCCGCCTGAAGCCGTTTCACCTGGGCCGCGTCGCCGATGCCGGACTCGCTGACGACCAGCGTCGCCGGCGGCACCCCCGAGAGCAGCTCCTCGGTGCGCCGCACGTCGACCGAGAAGTCGCGCAGGTCGCGGTTGTTGACACCGATGATCGGGGCACCGACGGCCGCGGCGCGCGCGAGCTCGTCGGCGTCATGGACCTCGACGATCACATCGAGGTTCAGCTCTTCGGCGGCGCCGAGCAGGCCGCCTAGCGTCCCGTCGTCGAGCGCCGCGACGATCAGCAGCACCGCGTCGGCTCCGGCCAGCACCGCCTCTTCGAGCTGGTAGCGCTCGACGACGAAGTCCTTGCGCAGCAGCGGTAGCGCCGTCAGCGCCCGCGCAGCGCGAAGATCGCCCAGAGTGCCGGCGAAGTTCGCTTCCTCGGTGAGTATCGACAGCGCCGCCGCGCCGCCCTTCGTGTACGCCGCGACGACGTCCTCCAGGACCGGTTGCTCGGCGAGCGCGCCGGCCGACGGCGAGCGACGCTTGAACTCCGCTATCACCGCGATGGTCGGCTGCGCCAGTGCCGCGGCGAAGGTCCGGGCACCCGCGCGCGGGGCGACATTGCCGAGCGGCTGCGCGGCGCGGCGCTGTTCCAGCGTCGCGCGCGTCTGCGCGAGGATTCCCTCGAGCACGGTGCTCATGACTGTGCGGCCGTCGCCTCGATGAACCGCTCGAGCGCCCGCTCCGCGTCGCCGCTGTCAACCGCCTCACGCGCACGTTCGATCCCCTCGACCAGCGACTCGGCGCGGCCGGCGACGTAGATTGCGGCCCCGGCGTTGGCGAGCGCAACCGCGCGGCCCGGCGCCGGCCCGCCCGCGAGGATCGCGCGGGTCACCGCAGCGTTCTCGCCCGGGCTGGCGCCGGCGGGCGCCGCGGGAGCGGCGTCCAGCGGCAGCTGTGCGGGCTCGACGGTGTAGCGGCGTACCTCGCTGCCGCGAACCTCCATCACCTGCGTGGGCGAGGTCGCCGAGACCTCGTCGAGCCCGTCATCGGAGGCAACGACAAGTGCGCGCTCCGTGCCGAGCAGCGCCAGCGCGCCCGCGACGACCTCGAGCGCGGCTGGGTCGAAGACACCGATCAGCTGGCGGTTCGCACCGGCGGGGTTGGTCAGAGGGCCGAGCATGTTGAAGATCGTGCGCACCGCGAGCTCCCGCCGGACAGGCACGACGTAGCGCGTAGCCTGATGGTGCGCGGGCGCGAAGATGAAGCCGAAGCCGGCATGTTCGATGCACTGCGCGATCGCCTCCGGGTCGAGGTCGATCCGGGCTCCGAGGGCCTCGAGCACGTCGGCCGACCCCGAGCGGCTTGTCGCCGAGCGATTGCCGTGCTTTGCGACGGCGCAGCCCGCGCCCGCCGCGATCAGGGCCGCGGTCGTCGAGACGTTGAAGCTCGAGCTGCCGCCGCCGGTCCCGGCGGTGTCGAGCAGGTCGCTGCGGTCGACCCGCACCGGGAGAGCGAGTGCCCGCATCGTGCGGGCGAGACCGGCGAGCTCCTGCGGAGTCTCGCCCTTGGTGCGCAGCGCGATCAGGAAGCCCGCGATCTGGATCTCGCTCGCGTCGCCGTGCATGATCTGGTCCAGCACCGCAGCGGCGTCGGCTTCGCTGAGGTCCTCGCGCCGGGCGACGCGATCGATCGCGGCGCTGAGAATCTCATTGGGCATCGGTCAGTCGGCGAGGAAGTTCGCGAGCAGCTCGCGGCCGTGGTCCGTGAGGATCGACTCGGGATGGAACTGGACGCCCTCTGCGGGTAGCTCGCGGTGGCGGATCGCCATCACGACGCCGCCTCCCCGCGCCGACTCTTCGAGGCAGTCGGGCAGCGCGTCGTCGACGACGAGCGAGTGGTAGCGCCCGACCGTCAGCGGGTCCGGCAGGCCGGAGAAGATCGTGCGCCCGTCGTGCTCGATCGTCGTCGCCTTGCCGTGGACCGGCTCGTTGACTCTGACGACGCCGCCGAAGGCCTGCGCCAGTGCCTGGTGGCCCAGGCAGACGCCGAGCGTCCGCGTGCCGGACTCGGGCATCGCGCGGACCAGCTCGAGCGAGATGCCGGCGTCGTCCGGCGTGCAAGGGCCAGGCGAGACGACGCATCGCTCGAAGCCGGCCTGGACGAGCTCGTCACAGCTGGCGCGGTCGTTGCGCACGACTGCAACCTCGCAGCCGAGCTCGCCGAGGTACTGGACGAGGTTGTAGGTGAACGAGTCGTAGTTGTCGAGTACGAGGACCCTCATCGCCACTCCGGTGTGGCGCACGCGAGCGCAATCGCCCGCAGAACCCCCCGGGCCTTGGCTTCGGACTCGCGCTGCTCGAAATCGGGCTTGGCGTCCGCGACCGTCCCGCCGCCCGCCTGGATGTAGGCCTTCCCGCCGGTCATCACGACCGTCCGGATGTGGATCGCCGTGTCGAGGTCGCCGCCGTAGCTGAGGTAGCCCACCGCGCCGCCATAGCCCCCGCGCTTGACGGGCTCGAGCTCGTCGATGATCTGCATCGCCCTGACCTTCGGCGCACCGGAAAGCGTGCCTGCCGGCAGCACGGAGCGCAGCGCGTCCATCGCTCCGACCTCCTCGCGCAGCGTGCCCGAAACCGCGGAGACGATGTGCATCACGTGGCTGTAGTACTCGATCTCCATCAGCTCGTCGACGCGCACGGTGCCGTACTCGCAGACACGCCCGAGGTCGTTGCGCCCGAGGTCGACGAGCATCACGTGCTCGGAACGCTCCTTCTCGTCGGCGAGCAGTTCGGCGGCGATCCGGCGGTCGTCCTCGGGCCGCTCGCCGCGCGGGCGCGTGCCGGCGATCGGGCGCGTCGAGACGGCGCGCCCGGCGACCGTCAGCAGCGGCTCGGGACTCGCGCCGACGACCTGGTAGTCGCCGAAGTCCAGAAAGTACATGTAGGGGCTCGGGTTGACGGCACGCAGGCCGCGATAGACGGAGAACGGCTCGACGTCGACGGCCGCCGACCAGCGCTGGGAGGGCACGACCTGGAACGCGTCGCCAGCGTGGATGTAGCGAACGACTCGCTCGACGGCCGCTTCGAAGCGCTCGGCGCCCATCCCGGACAAGAACTCGGGCATCACCGCGACGTTCGGCTCGCTGCGCGGGACCGGTGCCGCGAGCGCGTCCCGCACGCGCTCGATCGTCTCGAGCGCACCCCGGTAGGCGTCGGCCAGCGGCCGCCCGCCGCTGAGATCGGCGTTCGCGATCACGGTCACGGTGTGGCGCAGGTGGTCGAAGACGACCAGTGTGTCGGTCAGCATCAGCGCCATGTCCGGCAGACCGAGTTCGTCCGGCGGCGGGTCACCGAGCGGCTCGACGGTGCGCACAAGGTCATAACCGAAGACGCCCACGGCACCGCCGGTGAACGGCGGGCCGCCGTCGAGCGGCGCCTGGTCGTATGCGCCGGTCGCCTCGGCGGCGAGGGCGTACGGGTCACCGCCCTGCTCCAAGTGCCAGCGGATCACCTCTCGCGGCTCAAGGCCGATGAACGACCAGCGTCCAACCTGGCCCTGTTCCGCGGACTCGAGCAGGAACGCCGGACGTTCGGGTGCGAGCCGACGCAGCTTCAGAAAGGCCGAGACCGGCGTCTCGCAGTCCTCGACGTAGCTCAGCGAGACGGGGATCAGGTTGTGGCGCTCGGCGAGTCGCGCGGCCTCATCGAGGCTTGGGCGCGCTGCCTCGGTATCGCGGTCAGGCGCGACGGCCATCGAGCACCTTCCCTGCGTCCGCGATCGTGCGTCCGCGCGCGGCGAGCAGCACCAGCAGGTGGTACAGCAGGTCGGCGGCCTCTTCGTCGACCCTTTCGTCGGTCTCCTCACGCACGGCGCGCGTGACCTCCTCGGCCTCCTCGCGGACCTTCTCCCCCGCGAGCGCCGGGTCGGCGAGCAGGCTCGCCGTGTAGGAGCCGGCCGGGTTGGTCGCGGCCCGCTCGGCGATCGTGCGCTGCAGCCGGCCGAGCGCATCGAAGGCCGGGTCGGCGAGTTCGCCGCGGTAGAAGCAGCTGCGCTGCCCCGTGTGGCACGCCGGGCCGGCCGCGTCGACGAGCGCGAGCAGCGCATCGCCGTCGCAGTCCACGCGCAGTGCGCGCACGCGCATCACGTTGCCCGACGATTCGCCCTTGCGCCACAGCTGGCCGCGCGAGCGGCTGTAGAAATGCAATTCGCCTGTCTCGCGGGTCGCGGCCAGCGCGTCCACGTTCATGTAGGCGAGCATCAGCACCTCGCCCGACGCCCAGTCCTGGACGATGCACGGCACCAGACCCTCGCCGAAATCGACGAGGCCGTCGATCTGCTCGTTCGGCTCGCTCACCGCCCGATTGTATGAGGGCCGGTTACCCGGCCGCTTTGCGCGAGACTGCCGACGATGGGCGAGCTGCTCGACCGCGAACTGCTTTTCGTGACCGGCAAGGGCGGCGTCGGGCGCACAACGCTCGCCGCGGCGATCGGCGTGCTCGCCGCGCGCCGCGGGCACCGGACCGTGATCGTCGAGGTCGGCGAGCAGAGCCGGCTGCCCGGGCTGTTCGCCGTTCCGGCGCGGGGACCGGGTCTTGCGACCTCGCTCGACCGCCATCTCGAGAGCATCACGATCGACCCCGACAAGGCGCTCGCCCGCTGGCTTCAGCGAGTCGGTGGCCGTGCAGCCGGGCGCCTGCTGGCGTCAAGTTCGACGTTCCAGTATTTCGCCGCGGCCGCGCCCGGCGCACGCGAGCTGATAGCGATGGTCGCGATCTGGGAGCTCACGGCGGCCTCGGGGACCACCGGCAGCTACGACGTCGTGATCGTCGACGCGCCGGCGAGCGGACATGCGATCGGGATGCTCGGCTCCCCCGCGACGTTCGGCGCGATCGCGCGCGTCGGACCGATCGCGGCGCACAGTCGCAGCGTGCAGGAACAGGTCGGCGACCCGCAGCGCTGCGGCGTGGTTGCCGTCGCGATCCCGACGGAGATGGCGGTCAGCGAGACGCTCGATCTCGCGGGCGCGGTGCACGAGACACTCGGGCGGGATCTCGACGCCGTCGTCGTCAATCAGCTGCTGCCACGCCGGTTCTCCAACGAGGAGCTCGCCCGCGCGCACGCCGCGAGCCTTGCGCCGCCACTGCGACCCGCGCTTGGCGCCGCGGTCGGCGCGGTTGCCGATCTCGAGACACGGGCGCGGGCGCAGCGCAGCCACGTGCAGCGCCTGCGCCGCGACGGCCTGGACGCCGCGACCGTTCCGTTCCTCTGGGAGGAGTCGCTCGAGGCGGCGGCGATCGAGCGGATCGCCGAGCACCTTGCCCGTCAGTCGTTTGGCGTCAGTTGATCCCGAGGCGGTCGAGCAGGGCATCGTCCGAGCGCCAGTCGCGCCGCACGCGGACCGCGAGATCAAGATGGACCTTGCTGTCGAGCAGGCGCTCCAGTTCACGCCGCGCCGCGATTCCGATCGCCTTGACCATCTTTCCCTGAGCGCCGACGACGATCGCCTTCTGCGACTCGGACTCGACCCAGATCAGCGCTCGCACGACGCACAGCGAGGGGCGCGGACGCTCGATCTCCTCGATTACGACCTCGGTGGCGTGGGGCAGCTCGCGGTAGGTGCGGCGGATCAACGCCTCGCGGATCAACTCTGCTGCGAGCAGCTCGAGCGGCTGGTCGGATGTGTCGCCGGGACCGAACAGGAACGGCCCCTCGGGCATCTGGTCGCGCAGGTGAGCGAGCAACTGGTCAACGCCGCTGCCGCGGCGGGCGCTGACCGGGAAGATCTCGGCGCCCGGAGCCAGCCGGGCCGCGTCTTCGAGCACCGGCACGAGCGCCGCAGAGGACAACTTGTCGACCTTGTTGACGGCCACCGTGACCGGAAGCCTGAGACGTGAGAGCTCCGCCGCGATGTAGCGGTCACCGGGACCGACCCCCTGTTCGGCGCTGACGAGCTGCAAGACCGCGTCGGCACCTTCGAGCTCCTGCTGGACCCGCCCCGCCATGCGCGCGGTCAGTGGATCGCGGGGGCGCTGGACCCCGGGCAGGTCGACGAAGGCGACCTGCGCGTCGCCGGACTGATGGACGCCACGGATAGCGCGCCGCGTGGTCTGCGGGCGATCGGATGTGATCGCGACCTTCTCGCCGACCGCGGCGTTGATGAACGTCGACTTGCCGACGTTCGGGCGGCCCGCCAGCGCGACGATACCCGCGCGGCTCACGTGAGCCGCGCGATCAGTTCGTCCTGCAGGACCAGCATCTCGCCGTCATCGGTCTCGTGATCCATCCCCAGCAGGTGCAGCGTTCCGTGGACGACGGCCTCGCGCAGATCCTCGGTACGCGGCGGGCAGATCACGATGTCGCCGAGCTCGCGCGGGCCGCCCAGCTCGTCCAGGCCGTCGACCGGGAACGAGAGCACGTCCGTCGGGCTGTCTTTCCCCTGTGGACCGCGTTCAGGTGAGCGATCCGGGATTCGTCGACGAACGTCACGGCGAGGTGACCGTCCTGGACGCCCCGGCTCGCACAGGCGGCGCGGCAGAGTCGCTCGATCTCGGCCGTGGCGAGCGCCTCCTCGCCGAGCACCTCGACCTCGACGGGCACCTAGGCGCTGCGGATCGCGCGCGCGGCGACCTGGGCGGCGGACGACGCCTCGCGCTCGGCATCGTGAGCGTCGTAGGCCTCGACAATGTGCTGGACGAGTTTGTGGCGCACGACGTCCTTGCCGCCGAAGCGCACGAAGTCGATCCCCTCCACCGAGGTCAGGATGTCGGCTACTGCGACCAGACCGGAGCGCTGCTCGTGCGGGAGGTCGATCTGCGTCACGTCGCCGGTGACGACCATCCGTGAGCCGAAGCCCAGGCGCGTGAGGAACATCTTCATCTGCTCCGGCGTCGTGTTCTGGGCCTCGTCGAGGATCACAAACGAGTCGTTGAGTGTGCGGCCTCGCATGAACGCGAGCGGCGCGATCTCGATCACTCCGCGCTCGATGTATTGCGTGACTTTCTCGGCGTCGAGCATGTCGTGCAGCGCGTCGAACAGTGGCCGCAGGTACGGGTCGACCTTCGCCATCAGGTCACCCGGCAGGAAGCCGAGCCGCTCGCCCGCCTCGACCGCGGGGCGCGTGAGGATGATCCGGTTCACCTCGTGGCGCGAGAGCGCCGCAGCTGCGAGCGCAACCGCGAGAAACGTCTTGCCGGTCCCGGCGGGGCCGATTCCGAAGGTCACGGTGTTGCGACGCACCGAGTCGACGTATCGCTTCTGGTTGACGGTGCGCGGCGCGACGCGGAGGTTCCGGTGGCTCCAGATCACATCCTCGAGAACCTTCGCGGCAGGCTCGCTGGCCTCGATCGCGCCGGCCACGGCGCCAACCGTCGCCGGACCGAGCTCGTGGCCGCGGTCGGCGAGCTCGCGCAGCTCCGCGACGACCTGCTCGCCCGCGCGCACGTCGCGCTCGCCCCCGTCCAAGGAGAGGATGTTGCCGCGCAGACGGACGTCGCAGTCCAGATGGGCCTCGAGCGCGCGCAGCACTGCATCCTGACTTCCCGCGATTTGCGCGGCGACTGCGTTGCTTAGCTCGAGCTGGACTTTCACGCGGTGAGGGCCGCCTTGACGATTGCCGAGACCCGCTTGCCGTCGGCCCGATCGCCGACTGCCTGCATTGCCGCCCGCATCGCGTTGCCCATTTCCTTCGGCGAGCTCGCGCCGCTGTCGGCGACGGCGGTGCGCACGAGCTCCGCGAGCTCGTCGTCGCTCAGTTCAGCCGGCAGGTACGTCGTGATGATCTGCGCCTCGAAGTCCTCATGGGCAGCCAGCTCGTCGCGGCCCGCATCCCGGAAAGTCTCGCTCGCCTCGAGCCGACGCTTGCGCTCGCGGCGCAGAACGGCCTGCTGATCGCCGGGCCCCTCCTTGCCGTCCTTCTGCAGCTCGGAGAGCAACATCCGCAGCGCACCGACGCGCTCTTTTTCGCCGGCGCGCATCGCCTCCGTGAGATCTGACCGGATCCGCTCCGATGGCTCCATCCAGCGCTACAGGATACGCGCCGAGGCGACAGTCCCCGGAGTGCAGCCCGCGGCTACTAGTCTGGCTGCCGATGGATCAGGGGCTCTACACCGCGGCGCTCGAGCCGTTCGAACGCGAAACCGACCAGCTGCTGCCGCTCGGGGCGGCCGTGCTCGACGCGCACACGCACCTCGGCCTCGACGAGGACGGGCGCTCGCTGACGAGCGCCGACCTCCTCCTGCAGCTCGACGCCGCTCACGCCGCGCGGGCCTGCGTGTTCCCGCTGCACGACCCGGAGCGACGCCCCGCCTACCAGGTACCGAACGACCGAGTACTCGGTTGGGCCGCGAGCGCACCCGAGCGCCTCGTGCCGTTCTGCCGCCTGGACCCCGCCGAATCCCCGATCGCCGAGGCGCAGCGGTGCGTGAAGCTCGGCGCGCGCGGGATCAAGCTCCACCCGCGCGCCCAGGACTTCCAGTTCGACAGCCCGGTGATGAACGACATCTTCGCGTTCGCCGAACAGGAGCGGATCCCGATCCTGATCCACGCCGGCCGTGGTATGCCGCCGATCGCGGAAGCGCTCAGCGCCGTCGCGCTGCGCCACCCGGGCGCGGCCCTGATCCTCGCGCACGCCGCGATCTGCGACCAGGGCATCCTCACCACGCGGCTCGCGGACCATCCGGCCGTCGTGTTCGACACCTCGTGCTTCTTCCCGGTCGACCTGATCGCCCTCTTCACGCGCGTCGGCGCCGAGCGGATCGTTTTCGCGTCGGACCCGCCGTACGGACAGCCCGCCGCCACGCTCTACTTCGTGCTGCGCGCCGCCGCCTACTGCAAGGTGCCCGAGGATGCGCTGCGGATGACGCTCGCCGGCACCATGGAGCAGCTGCTGTCAGGCGAGCCGGCCCCCGAGCCGAGCGCGCCCGCCTGCGGCGAGGAGATCACGATTCACGCGCGGCTCGCGCGCGTGGCCAGCTACATCTCACTCGTCGGGCCGGCGCTGTTCGCCGGCGCGCTCGAGCAGGCGCTGCAGATGCTCGAGCTGGCGATCGCGGCCTGCCGCGACGACGATCCGGGCGAGCTCGCCGAGGAGCTCGAGCTGCTCGGGGAGACTCTGGGGGCCGCCGCGAAACTGCTGGCCTCCGGCGAGGACGGTGTGCGCGCGACCTTCGACCTGATCTACCGCTCGAACGCCTTCGCCTGGACCGTCCCGGCCGGCGTCTAGCTGCGCAGCAGCAGCGCCGCCCAGCCATCCAGCTCGCGGCGCTCTGCGAGAGCGAGCCCGCGCGCGGCGAACGCCGCTGCGACCTCGTCGGCCTCCTGGGCAAGCAGGCCCGAGGCGATCAACGCAAGTGGCGCGAAGGGGAGCGCGGGCGCAAGTTCGAGCAGCAGCGGCCGCAACAGGTTGGCGAGAACCAGTGTGTTCGGCGCGTCGGGGAGGACGAGCGCCTCGCGACGCAGATCCATCAGGGCGACCGCCACCTCGACGCCGTTGACTGCGGCGTTCTCCGCGGCGGCGGCGACCGCGAGCGGGTCGTTGTCGAGTGCTAGTACCGGCGCATGGCCGAGCTTTGCGGCCGCGATCGCAAGGACACCCGAGCCGGTGCCGACATCGACCACGGGGCCGGGTCCCGAGTGCGCGGTCTGCGCGAGCAGGAGCTCGAGCGAGAGCCTGGTCGTGGCATGCGAACCCGTGCCGAACGCGCGACCGGGGTCGACGACGATCTCCAGCACGCCCTCACCGGCGGACGACTCCCAGGGCGGGCGAACGTACAGCCCGGGCTCGCCGGGCCCGGCCGGGGCGATCGCGACCGGACGGTGGAACGCGCGCCAGCGCTCATGCCAGTCGTCGGGGATCTCTTCGGTCGCCACCTCGACCAGGCCGCCCGCGGCTGCCGCGCGCAGGTCCGGAAGCTCGGGCAACTCGCCCGGGGCCCCGTAGACCGCGAACTCGACGAACTCGCCGGAATCGCTTTCCTCGACGCCCCCGGGGACCAGTTCGAGCAGCTCGGCGAGCACGATTTCGGCCCGCTCGGCCGGCACGCGCAGGACGAGGCGGATCAATGTCCGATCGCGCGCCGCAGGCGGGCGAAGACCGATTCCGGGCCTCGTCCGTTCTCGGCTGTGAGCGTGGCGTTGAACTCGTCGAGCATCGTCTGCTGCTCGGCAGTCAGCCGACGCGGCACGACGACGTTCACGACGACGCGAATGTCGCCGCGGCGCCCGCGTCGCAGCGGCGGCATTCCCTCGCCGCGCAGGCTCACGATCTCGCCGGGCTGCGTGCCGGGCTCAAGCTCGAGCTCGCGTGGGCCGTCAAGCGTCGGGACCGTCACGGTCGTGCCGAGCGCCGCCTGCGTCGCCGCGACGTCGACAACGGTTACGAGATCATCGCCGTCGCGCACGAATCGCTCGTCCTCGCGGACCGCGACCAGGACGTAGAGGTCGCCCGGCGGGCCGCCGCGGACGCCGGCGTGCCCGCCGGCGCCGACGCGGATTCGCTGGCCGTCGGCGATGCCGGCCGGGATCTCCACCGTGACGTTCTGGGCCGCGGCGATCCGGCCGCTGCCCGAGCACGTCTCGCAGGGCACGGTCGCAGCGCGCCCGTCGCCGCCGCAGTTGTCGCAGACGACGGTCCGCACGACCTGCCCGAACGGTGTGCGCGCGACGCTCTGGAGCTGACCGGCCCCGCCGCAGCGCGGACAGGTCTCGATCGGCGTTCCGGGCTCGGCGCCATTGCCGTGGCAGTGCTCGCAGGTCACGACCGCCTCGTAGGCGACCTCCACGGTCTTGCCGCCTGCCGCCTCGGCGAGCTCGATCTCGACTGCCGCCGCAACGTCACCGCCCTGTTCAGGCCCGCCGCGCTGCGCGAAACCCCCGCCGCCGAAGAAGGCGTTGAAGATGTCGCCAATCGAGGAGAACGCGTCAAAGTTCGGCGCGTAGCCGCCGGACCGCAGACCCTCGTGCCCGTAGCGGTCGTAGGTCGCACGCCGTTCCGGGTCGGAGAGGATCTCGTAGGCCTCGGCGGCCTCCTTGAAGCGCGCCTCGGCGTTCGGGTCGTGCGCGTTGACGTCCGGGTGCAGCTGTCGAGCGAGCCGGCGGAAGGCTTTCTTGACCTCCTGCTCGTCGGCGTCGCGAGCGACGCCGAGCACCTCGTAGGGGTCGCGTGGCACGGCGCCGCTAGTCGCCGGCATAGGCGTTCTCGACAAACAGCGACAGCTCGCGCGCCGCGCCCCGCACGCTCGCGATCGCGCCGGCGTAGTCCATCCGCACCGGTCCGATCAGCGAGACGGCGCCAACCCGCCGCTGCGCGGGCCCGTAGCCGGCCGCGACGACCGACAGGGAGTGCAGCGCCGGGAGCACGTTCTCGCTGCCGATGCGCACGTAGACACTCTCGCTCAGCGCGTCGTGCAGCACCGCGAGCAGCGCGACGCGCCGCTCGAGCAGGTCGACGAGGTCGTGGACCGGTCCGCTGGCGTCGATCACGCCGGCTTCGAAGAGTCGCGCCGTGCCGTCGAAGTAGATCCGATCCTGACCCTCGAACGCGAGATCGTCGAAGCCGCGCGCGAAGCGGGCGAGGAATCCGCGCTCGCGCTCGCCGAGTTCGGGGTCGGCAAGGCGCTGGGCGACCATCCGAGCCCCGATCGAAAGGCCCTGCAGGCGCTCGTTGAGGTACTCGCCGGCCCAGGCGACGAGGCCCGGGTCGACGGGCCCGTCGAACGTCGCGATCATCTTCGAGACGTTGCCCGTCGAGGTGATCACGACGATCAGCACGGCCTCGGGTTGGAGCGCCAGGACCTCGACGTGACGAATCGTCGCGGCGCTCATCGACGGCGCGGAGATCACCGCCAGCAGGTTGGTCATCTGCGAGAGCGACTCGCTCGCGGCGCGCATCGCCTCGTCCACCTCGCGGCGCGCAAGCTCGAGCCTGACCGGCGCCGGCGCAGGCAGCAGGTCATCCCCACCGAGCATCCGATCGACTACGTAGCGCTGCCCCGCCTCGGTCGGCACACGCCCGGCCGAGGTGTGCGGATGGCCGAGCAGCCCCTGCTCCTCGAGCAGCGCGAGTTCCCCGCGGATCGTCGACGGACCGCACTGCAGCGTCGGGTCGGCGGCGATCGCGCGCGAGCCGACCGGCATCCCGGTTCGCAGGTATCCCTCGACGACGTGCCAGAGGATCCGCTCTTGGCGTTCGGTGAGCATGCGTCGATTCTAGGCGCGGCCTCCTGCGACCTAACGGCGACAGAGATCCGGGACTCAGTGCAGCCGATAGCCGACGCCGCGAGAGGCGACGACGAGACCTGGCGCGCCGGCCCGCGCGAGGCGCATCCGCAGGCGGCTGGCGTGTGCGTCGAGTGTGCGTGAATGAACCAGGCCGCCCCACAACGCGCGCATCAGCTCGGCGCGCGGCACGACCCGGTCGGGCGCCGCGACGAGCGCGGCGAGCAGCTCGAACTCGAGCCGGCGCAACGGCAGGACCGTCCCAGCGACCGTCACCTGGCGCGCGTCGAGATCGACCTCCAGCGAGCCGACACGCCGGCGCGCCCCGTGCGGGCCATGCAACCGGCGCGCGATCCCCGCGATCCGGGCGCGCAGCTCGCCGTACTCCACGGAGCCGGCGACAGCATCATCCGCGCCGGCCTCGAGCGCGGCGACGGCATGCTCGGGTGCCGTCACAACGACGATCCCGACGGTCGGCGCCAGCGCCGTCGCGGCGCCGCGCACCCCGCGAACGAGGTTCAGGGCAGCGACGGCAGAGCCCGCGTCGCAGAGCACCAGCACGTCGATCGGGCCACGCCGCGCGATCACCTCGGCATGCGCGACGCTGCGGGCTAGCGCGGCAGCGTAGCCGTCAAGCGACAGACGGCCGGCTAGCCGCGCACCCGCCGGGCCGTCGGCGTCGAGCAGCAGCACCGTGGTACTCACGGCGTTTCCACCTCCCGGGGGCTGACATCGAGCGCGCTGCGCGCGATCAGCGCAAGCACGTCCGTGTGGACCCAGGGCGTCGGAACCCGCCGCCCGCCCTCGGGGAGCATTCCGACCCGGCGCGCGAGCCAGCTCGTATCGCCGCTGAGCCCACCCGAGCTGTCGCGCTTGGTGCGTCCGCAGCGCATCGCCATCGCGCCGAGCGTTGCGTGGCGCCCCGCAAGCTCCCGTTCGACGCGTTCGCGCAGCGCGCGGTTCAGCAGGATCGGGCTCTCGAGCAGGCGACGCAGCTCGCTGCGCAGGACGCCGGCCGAGCGCGGCGCGGCGGCGATCGCAGCCTCCGTGGCGGCGCGCACCGGGGCGTAGCTTTCGAGCGCTCCCGCGACGTCGCGGACGCTGAGTGGCTTGCCGTCGGCGGCGATCCACCGCAGCTCGCCGCCGACGGTTGCCCGCAGTGAGATCGCCGCTCCGCCGGGGCCGACGAGCTCACGCTGCGCGCAGGAGCCCTCGGGCGGCGCAGCCGCTTCGAGCGGGCGCGACTTCGACGGCGCGACGCAGCGCAGCGCGCGGACCGCCGCGTCGCCGGCATAGAGCTGCGCGAGCAGGTCCGCGTTGCCGAGCGGCTCCTCGAGACCGAGGTGCGCGACGAGCCGCATGTCACGAGGCTCGCGAGCGGCGCGGTCGAAGACGATCCGTCCGGCGGGGCCGTCGGAGAGGAGCACTTCCCGCTGCTCGCCTCCGGCCGCCGTGAACTTCGTCAGGCGTCGTGCCGGCGCGGCGCCTGTGACCTGGGTCTCGAACATTTTCTCCTCCGTCCGTGGATTCGCCCGGGACCGGCCTCGCCGCTCGGGCACTGCTTGCCTACAGACCAGTCCGACCGTCCTCGCGGCCTGTGACGCGACCCGCGCGGGGACCTACGATCGACCGGTGGACCGCCCAGAACCCGCCCCGCGCAGCGGCGTGCCGCTTGCGCAATCCGCCCTCGGCCGAATGCCGTCCACGGTGCTGGTTTTCGGCGCATTCACGTCGCTGCAACTCGGATCGTCATTGGCGGTGCGGCTCTTTGGAGACATCGGCCCCGCCGGCGTCGTGACGCTGCGACTGGTCGCCGGCGCAGTCCTGATCACCGCGATCTCGCGCCCGCGGCTGCGCGGCGTCGACCGCCGCGCGCTGTCAGCCGCCTGCCTGTTCGGACTGATCCTGTTTGCGATGAACCTCTGCTTCTACGAGGCGATCAGCCGGATCCCGCTGGGGATCACGGTCGCGATCGAGTTCCTCGGTCCCCTGTCGGTCGCCGTCTTCGGATCGCGCAGGCCACACGACCTGGTCTGGGCCCTGCTCGCGCTGGCCGGCGTCGCGGCGATGACGCGCGGCAACACCGATGTGACGACGGCGGGCATCGTCCTCGCGCTCGCGGCGGGCGCCTTCTGGGCCGCCTACATCCTCGTGAACGCGCGCGTCGGCAGCTACTTCGCCGGCGCAGACGGGCTCGCGATCGCGCTCTGCGTGGCGGCGGTGATCGCGCTGCCCGTCGGCGCCGCGAGTGCCGGATCGGCGCTCCTGCAGCCGCACGCATTGGCACTGGGCGCGCTGATCGGACTGCTCGCCTCGGCGCTGCCCTACGCCTTCGAGATGGAGGCACTGCGCCGCATCCGCCCGGCGGTGTTCGGCGTCCTGATGAGTCTTGAGCCCGGGGTCGCGGCGGTGATGGGTCTGGTCGTGCTGGGCCAGCAGCTCGGGGTGCGCCCGCTCGTCGGGCTGGTGCTCGTTAGCTGCGCCTCACTCGGCGCGGCGGTCACCGATGCTCGCACCGCGCAGCTGCAACCGTGACCGGCGCTCTATGTTTCCGCGAATGGTCTACATCGCAGTCAGCGGCCCGGGAGATGGCCCACACGCGAGCGAGGACGTTCTGCACGCCGCACGGCGGGTCGGCGAGCTGCTCGCTGCCGAGGGCGCGATCGTGCTCTGCGGCGGGCTCGACGGCGCGATGGCCGCGGTCGCGGAGGGCGTGCGCGATCACGGCGGCGTCTGTGTCGGCTTGCTCCCCGGGGACGATCGCAGCGGAGCCTGCGCAGCCCTCTCGCTCGCGCTCGCGACCGGGCTCGGGCAGGCACGCAACGCCGTCATCACGACGGCCGCCGACGCCGTGATCGCGCTCGGCCAGGGTCCGGGCACGCTCAGCGAGGTCGGCCACGCCCTGCGCGGCGGGCGCCCGGTCGTGACGCTGCTCGGGTGGCAGGTCGAGGGCGTGCGCGAGGCCGACAATCCCGCCGATGCCGTGCGGCTCGCGCTCTCGCTCGCGGCAGACTCCGTCTAGCTGGGATTGTCCGCCGCGTCCTCGACGCCCGGCGGTGACGCGGAGCCGGCCTCGATCGCGTGCGAGAGGCGTGCCCGGTCGCGCGAGGCGCCCGGACTGAGCAGGCCGGAGCCGGCAGCACGCGAGATCGGATCGCCCCCGGCCCCGCGCAGGACGAACGCACAGGCGACCGCGGCCAGGCCGCCGGCGAGCGGCCCCGCGGCGTAGATCCAGAAGTCAGCGTTCGACCCCGACACGACGGCGGGCCCGAACGAGCGCGCGGGATTCATCGACGCACCGCTGATCGGAGCCGCCCAGAGGCCGGCGAGCGCGATGTAGCCGCCAACGGCGAGTGCCCCGAGGCCACCGACATTCTGAGCTCCGGACGCCGTGCCGAGAATCACCGAAACGAGGCCGAGCGTAAGCAGGGCCTCGATCCAAAAGGCCTGCGCGGGGCTGTAGCCGGGACCCGGCTTGGTCGCTCCGAGTCCGCCAACGTCGCCGAGCACGGCCCTGAGCACGAGCGCGGCGAGCGTGGCACCGATCAGCTGCGCGATCACATATCCGGGGACCCGCAACCACGGAAAGTCGCGTCGCAGCGCGAACGAGATGGAGACCACCGGGTTCAGGTGGGCGCCGGCGACAGCGCCCATGAAGAGGATGATCGCCATCACCATCATCCCCGGGGCGACGACCGCGGCGGCCAGCGAGATCTTGCCCTGCGCGTGCAGCATCGCTCCCCCGGCCGCGACCAGCACGAGCAGGAACGTGCCGAAGATCTCCGCGAACAGGCGGCGGTATTCGAGCGACGGATCCTCGAACTCCTCGCGCGAGCCGTAGCGCAGGAACAGCAGGCGCCGCTCGCGGGTGACCTCGTCGGCAACGGCCGGGTCGAGCCGCTCGCGCTGGGCGCCCTGCGGTCCTGAAGGCGCGCCCGCGCCGCGCAGTTGCCCCGAGTCAGGCATCGCCGCACCGCGTCGCCGCACCGCTCGTCATCTGGCACCCCCTGGTTCCATTGCGCGCGCGGGCCGCAGCCCGCGCGGCAACCATAACCGCGCGACCCGCGGCGCGGTCACCGGCGCCGGCCTGGCGGCTACGGCAGCTTCTCCTCGGGAGCGGACCGGTCGACGAGCGTCACCAGCGACCAGTGTTTGCCCGGCTTGCAGCGCATCAGGCGTTTCGGCCCGAGGCGCAGGCTGCGCAGCGAGATGCCGGGGAGCCAGATCATCGTGAACTCGTGGCCCTCCCGGCAGCGGACACGGACACGGCCCCCGTAAGGGGGATAGCCGTGGCGGACGAGCACCAGCGCTTCGACCGCGACCGCGGCGAGCACGAGGCCGAGGCGCAATGCGCGCCGGCGGGGCTTTGCAGTCGGGACGTCCTTGGCCATTGCCCCTAACGTAGTCGTCTGCCGCCGCTCGCACGACGCGGGAAGCGCGAAAGGCACCGACAGCAGCGGCTGGGACTCTGCGGTGAGGTGGCGTTCTGCAGTCTCAGAAAGGGGGACGCGCGTCCAGATACGAGCTCCCCTGGAACGGCAAGAACCCCTCAAACGAGGGGTTCGGGAAGTACCGCTACGGAGATTCGAACTCCGGTTTCCGCCATGAGAGGGCGGCGTCCTAGTCCCCTAGACGATAGCGGCGCGCACGACCCCGAAGGCTAACAAATCGCCGCGCTGCGGCCCGCTCCAGACCCGCACCACAGGGCAGCAGCGTGCGCTATCGTCGCCATTCGCCCGCGGATGTGGCGGAATTGGTAGACGCGCACGGTTCAGGTCCGTGTCGGGGAGACCCGGTGGAGGTTCGAGTCCTCTCATCCGCATTGGACTGAAGTCGGCCCGCTGTCGCGAGATCGCAGTGCTCCGTCATGAGCCGCTTCGAGATCCCGGCCGGCTTCACGAGTGGCGGGCTTCGGGATTGCGCAGGTCACTCTCCGCCTCCCAGCCAGCCGGACGTTCGCGGCGTCACGCGAGCCAGCGGACCTCGTAATGCCCGATCGGCTCGTCAAAGCCCTTGACGGCGATTGGGCCGAGATCCGTGAACCGGATCTCCTTGCCGCGACAGAGATCGTGTACTCCTGAGGAGGCGACTATGGAGCCCGGCTGAGCGCAGGCGCACAACCTCGCGGCCTGCTGCACCGCGGCGCCAAATAGATCGTCGTGCTCAGTCACCGGTTCGCCGGCCGCCACGCCAATGCGCACATGGAGCGCATGCTGCTCCGCACCTTCGCGCTCATGCAGTCCACGTTGAATCTGCACCGCAGCGCCGACCGCCTGGTAGGCGGAGTCGAACGCCGCCATGATCCCGTCGCCCGTGTGCTTGACCTCGCTTCCTCCAAACCGAGCCAGGGCGGCGCGCACGATCGAATCGTGTTCACGGAGCACCCGCATCACCGCGCGATCCCCGAGTTCCTGAGTCAGGCTCGTGGAGTCGGCTATATCTGTGAACAGGATCGCCCGAAACGCCGTTTCCACGTACGGCTCGCCGGGAGGGTGCGTGTTCAGCCGTCCGAAGAAGCCGCGCACGCCGGCTTCATCGACCTCGATCACCTGCGAGGGAAGCAAGCCGTGAGCCGCACGGTGGGCCGCCTCGACTGACTCCGCGTCGGGCCCCTCGACCAGGCAAAAGCCGCTCCCCGCGCCCTCTTCGAACCAGTACGTGACGAACCGCACCCCAAACTGGTCCTGTACCTCGAGGTCGCGCATGTGAGCAACCGCGAGATCGGCCGCAGTCGCATCGGGAAGATCGTGGCGGTCCATGAACAGTGCCATGGTCAGCGAACTTTACTGCCGGGGACTGAGAGACGCACGTCTTGGCCGGACGATGCAGAAGCATCTACCGCGGTGCTGTGAGGCCCGCTCAGAGGGGCGGCGCGAGCTGGCGCGCGACGCGCTCGAGTGCAGCCGCGCCGCGCGCACACCGGTCGATGGCCAGCTGGCGAGAGACCGTCGTGAGACCGGATATCCATGGAGCTCTTCGACCAACTCGTAGCGAGTGCCGAGTCACGGGGACGACCCAGATGATTGTGGCGGGCGGGTCGCCCACGCGAATCGGCAATCCGACGGACGGGAGGCCGTTCAGACGCCGGCGGCCATCGCCTTGACGTCCTCGGTCCTCAGGGCGTTGCCGCCGATGGCCCAGTCGCCGCTCTGCACCTCCTCGAGGACTACCCACGTAACACCTCGCATGTTCTCGCCCTCGATCGAGACCATCGCGTCTGTGAGCTTCTCGACGATCTCTCCCTTCTGCTCCGGTGTGAACACGTTCTCGATCAGCTTGACGTTGATTAGTGGCATGTGAACTCCTCCTTCATGGGATGTGCTTTTTCGTTCGGGCTAGCTCGACGGATTGAGATTCTCGAGCTGTGTCGTCGCTGTGCTGACGTTGGCGAGATACCGCTCGAGGGCCGACTGCACCGACTGCTCCCCGGCGTGGCCGGGGAGTGCGGCGAGAAGGTTCAGACGGCTGCCTGCGATCCAAGCCGACAGGTCCGGATCGCGCAGCCAGCGCCCCTCGGCTCTCCAGGTCGTGGCCGTCATCCGGGGCCAGTCCTCGACGCTTCGTGGATACGGGTTCGGCGGACAGAGGCGATTCTTTTCCTCGTCGTCGTCGCGACTGGCCTCCACGAAGCCGATGAGGGCCGCGTTGAAACAGGGCGAGAGGTGACGGACCTGTTGAAGGACGATGTGGCCGGGACGGAAGACGGGCGTGGCGGGTGCGTCGCTCAGGCCGAATGCGGTGCAGTCAACGTGAAGCGTGCTGTGCCCGGTCTCGACGTCCCCATGCGTGAGGAGGATCCTGTCCGGCTCGATGCGCCGCACACGTCCGAGTCGCACGACGTCTTGGATCTTCCTGAGCGACTGCAGCTCCGGGGAGCTCAGCATCGTGCCCCGGAACATCGCCGCGGGGCGCGACGAGTCGATGCGGAGCAGGCGTCCGCATCCCTCCAGCCGTTCGAGGAGGTTCCCGACGCTGGTCGCCGTCGCGCCGGCTTCGGCATCGAGGGCGAGGCCCTCGACGATCTCCCCGACCTGCGCGAGCGGCTGGAAGTGGCGTCGGTCGTAGAACCATGCCTCACGCGGGCGGACCCAGCGGATCCGGTCTGGGTCGGTGCCGTCCTCCAGGAGCCACATGCATGCGTCGACGGCGGTCTTGCCCGAACCGATGACCACATAGGTGCTCGTGCAGTCGGCAACATTCGGCAGATCGTTGACGGGCACGCACCGGGCGCCCGAGGCGACGCCGAACGACGGAGCGTGGGTCGAAGGGATCGAGCCCTCCAGGTAACGGGCGTCCACTACCTTCCGGCGCACCTTCAGGCGCGCGACTTCACCGCTACCGGTGTGTCGGATTCGCTCGCCGCCGGGGTCTCTGCCGAGATGCTCATACCCTTCCAGCAGCCGAACTCGGCCCGTTTGAGCGAGCCGGCGCGCAGCCGCCGCAAAGTACTCCCGCACTTCCGGGCCTGTCGCTCGCTCGTAACAGCCGGCGTTCTCGCCGACGAGATCGATCGTGTCCTCGCCGAGCGGCAGCGAGTTCACTCCGTAGTAGGAGGATGGGCTGTGCAGGCGCACGAACGGGTACGCGTCCAGCCAATGGCCACCCGGGGCGGGCCGTGTATCGACAATGGTGACCTCCACGGCATCCGACTTCGACACGAGGGAGTCCGCAAACGCCAGTCCGCTCGCTCCCGCTCCCACGACCAGATAGTCGGTGTCCTCCACGTGGCCTCCCCGGACGGTCTCGGCGCATAAAGCGCACGATCGTTCTATTCCCGCGTTAGACTAGCACGATCGTTCCTTTATGCTGGGAGGCGATGATCCACGAGCCGACGAAGGGGGAGCGCACACGGGCCGCGATCTTGGATCAGGCAGCCGCTGTGGCGACCGAAGTGGGCCTTGAGGGCCTCTCGATCGGGCAGCTCGCCGACGCAACCGGAATGAGCAAGAGCGGGCTCTACGCCCATTTCGGATCCAAGCGCGACCTACAGCTTGCGACGATCGAGGCCGCCCGGCAGACGTTCGTCGAGGAGGTCATGCGGCCGGCGCTGCGCTCTCCGAAAGGGATCGAGAGGCTTCTCGCGGTATGCGGCAGATATCTCTCCCATGTCGAACGCCGCGTATTCCCAGGAGGCTGCTTCTTCTCAGCGGCTGCCGTCGACGTCGGAACCAGGCCGGGACCCGTCCACGACGCGATCGTCGCCCAGCAGCTCGAATGGCTGTCGCTGCTCGAGCGGCTCGCGCGCGAAGCCATGCAATGCGGCGAGCTCGCGCAGGACATCGACCCGGCGCAGCTCGCCTTCGAAATCCAGGCGCTTCTAGTCGCGGCGAACACGGCGTTTATCCTCCGCGGAGACACAGGCGTCTTCGCGCGATCGCTCCAGGCGATCCGCACACGGCTCGAGGCGCCCGACGTCGCCGCCGAGTGCGCACCGGCTTGACCGGCAGATCGTCGAGACAGCGGCGCCTGGCGGTTCTAGCTGTTCTCGGTGAGTTCGGCCTCCGGCACGGCCGTGGCGGGACGTCTCATTCCGGGCGGAATGCCGCGACGGTCGCCGCCCATGCGGCGTCGAGGTCAGCACCGGGTGGGAAGCGCCCGTTGAGCTCGAGGATCGTCAATCCGTGCGCGGCTGCCCACACGGCGCGTGCCTGATTCTCATCCGGGAGTACAGCGCGGAGAGGGACTGCAGCTTGTTCCTCCAGGCCGTCGGGTAGTTGGTCCCGCGGGAGCGGGCGTTGTGTCATGAGGACATAGAGATGTGGATGAGCGAGGGCGTAACGGCGGTATGCGCTCGCCATGTCTGCCAGTGACGGGCCTGCGTCCGCAAGCGCCTCGCCGAGCTCGGTGATGCCTTCCGCGATCAGGGCGATCTCGAGGTCCGACTTGTCGTCCATGTGCTTATAGAGCGAGGGCGCGCGTATCCCGAGCTCGGTCGCGACGCGGCGCATCGATAGCGCGCCCTCGCCCTCGGCTTCCAGCAGAGCACGTGCTGCGGCTATCGCCTGCTCTCGGCGCGCGTCAGCCACGCTGGGACCCGTCCGGCGCACGCAGGCCGTAGCCGAGGGACCTGTCGAGGCCAATATGCGAGAGCCAGAGAGCCGCCACGGCGAGCACACCGGGAACGAGAATCAATCCCAGAAGTCCGAGCGCCGCCGGTCCGACGAGTGAATGGCTGGCGTTGTATCCGCGGACCGCTGCAGGGCTCAGCCTGCCCTGACCGTCGAACATCGGGAATCCGCCGGCGAGTATCGCAAGGTCCGGGGCGAGCCATGCCGCTAGAAGCCACGGCGAGCTGAGCATGACAGCGGCGACCGTGGCCGCCGTGCCGACTGCGAACCAGAGCGGCCTTGAGAGGCGAAGCGTCGGAAAGGTGCGGCGTGTCGTGGGCATGGCGTTCACCCTTCCGTCCGCCACGCCGGCCAAGGACGCAACGTCCCCGGGCGTCGAGAACACGACATCGGGTGTCGCTTCGACCCTCTGCGACTCTCTGGCAACGGCGGGTGCCTTCTCATTGACGGTGACCATAAGAGAAGTCCTTTCATCGGTTGGCTAATGCTGTTAGCCAGTATAGCTAACGGCGTTAGCCTGTCAACCCCCGGCGGGCGCGCCTGGGCCCGGCCTTCGATCGGATCCGGGAGGCGCCCAGAAACGCATCGGAAAGAACACCTTTTGGCGGATCTCGGCGCCCGGCGGGCCGCCCTCAATCGAGATCGAAGGCGGCCCGGATCGCCGCGCTGAGCGCGAGCTCCTGGTCGTCGAGCAGAACGCCGATCTGGGCTCCGATCGCCTG
This sequence comes from uncultured Solirubrobacteraceae bacterium, assembly GCA_963699425.1. Lineage (GTDB taxonomy): Bacteria > Actinomycetota > Thermoleophilia > Solirubrobacterales > Solirubrobacteraceae > Palsa-744. The sequence goes on from CAVOTS010000003.1 coordinate 723,428, forward strand.
CTTGGGGATCGTCGTCACGTTGTCGCAACTCACCACCGATGGTCCATCGAGCCCGTTGACCGCACCGACGGGCACCTCAGACGACAGGCCACGGACTGTCGTCGTGATGGGTGCAACGGTGAGGGCGGCAAGATGAGGGCGCACGAGCTCGCGGGTGAGGATCAGGACTGGCCTCGACTTGTCGAGACGAGCAACGTGGATCGGCCTCATCAGTCGATCTGGCGCTCCAAGCCGGCGACATGCTCGGCAAGGCCCGCGAGGGCGGGGTCCGACGGCGAGGCGGCGAGGATCGCCGCATCCCGAGCCGCCACCGCACGTCGCCTGTCGCGTTCTAGAGCGCGCGCGACCACGGCGGCTCGGCTGCGCCCGGCGCCCGCACCAACCTGCTCATCGACGAAGTCCACGAGCTCCTCGGGAAGGCGAACGGCGATCTGCTTGCTCATCCCATTATGGTAGCAAACTGCTACCAGCAGCCGCCAGCCGATGGCCGTTACAGGCGGCTCACCCCGCGCCGCAGGCGCACCGCGCGGGTCTTAGCTGCTGAGCTTCACGCGCTGACCGTGCGCGCCGCTCGACAGCATCCCATCACTCCCCCGCGTGTTCGACGAGCCGGGCACATCCCTGCTGCGCTTATACCTGTCAAGACATGTTCCGGGTCTGCGTCTTGTCGCGGTGGAAGGAGAACAATGTCGATTTCCGGCGACCCCGTTCGACGTGTGTGTAGAGGCAACCCATCCAACTCGAAGGAGAGAGAGATATGCGCTTCATGGTCCTGGTGCCGGGCAACCCCGAGTCCGAGGCGGGCGAGATGCCGAGCACCGAGCTGCTCGAAGCAATGACGCAGTACAACGAGGAACTGGTCAAGTCCGGCGTGATGCTCGCCGGCGAGGGGCTCCACCCGACCTCGCGGGGCGCGAGGGTCCGCTTCAACGGCCGCGAGCGGACCGTGATCGACGGCCCCTTCACCGAGGCCAAGGAGCTGATCGGGGGCTACTGGATCTGGGAGTGCGCGTCGCGCGAGGAGGCAGTCGAGTGGCTCAAGCGGGCGCCCTTCGACGGCGGCGTCGAAATCGAGCTGCGCCAGGTGTTCGAGGTCGACGATTTCGGTGAGCAGCTGACGCCCGAGCTGCGGGAGGCAAATGAGCGCCTTCGCGAGCAGACGAGCTAGCGATCTGCGCCGTGACGCGGTCGGCGACACACCGCACAATCGACGCCGTCTGGCGAATCGAGTCGACCCGGCTGATAGCCGGGCTGACTCGGATCGTCGGCGACGTCGCGGTCGCTGAGGACCTCGCTCAGGACGCACTCGTCGCCGCGCTCGAACAGTGGCCCGCGGCTGGAATCCCTGACAAACCAGGGGCCTGGCTGATGACGACCGCAAAGCGCCGCGGCATTGATTCACTGCGTCGCCAGGTCACGCTTGAGCGCAAGCACCAGCTCATCGGACGCGAGCTGGAAACGCTGCGCAAGCTCGACGAGTCAGACCTCGCGACGGATGTCGACGGCGTGCAGGACGACGTCCTGCGCCTGATCTTCATGACCTGCCACCCGGTTCTGTCTCGGGACGCGCGCGTCGCATTGACGCTGCGCTTGCTCGGCGGCCTCTCGACGCCTGAGATCGCCCGAGCGTTCCTCGTAGCCGAGGGCACCGTCGCACAGCGCATCGTTCGCGCAAAGCGCACGCTCGGCGAGGCCCGGGTGCCGTTTGAGCTGCCCGCCGGCGAGGAGCTCGCCAGGCGTCTGTCGCCGGTACTCGACGTGATCTACCTCGTGTTCAACGAGGGTTATGCGGCCACCGCCGGCGAGAACTGGACTCGCCCGGCGCTTTGCGAGGAAGCCCTGCGTCTCGGGAGGATCCTCGCAGCACTGATGCCACGCGAGCCGGAAGCGCAGGGCCTGCTGGCTCTGATGGAACTGCAGGCATCGCGGCTGGGTGCCCGCGTCGGGGCGAACGGCGAGCCCGTGCTGCTCGCAGACCAGGACCGAGCGCGCTGGGACCATCTGCTGATCACTCGCGGCCTTGCCGCGCTGCAGCGGGCACGAGACCTCAGCGGTGCTCTGGGGCCCTACGCCCTGCAGGCCGAGATTGCCGCTTGCCATGCCGACGCGCGCAGCGCCCAAGAGACGGACTGGCCGAGGATCGTCGCGCTCTACGACGCGCTGGCCGCACTTACCGGATCTCCCGTAGTGGAGCTGAACCGCGCTGTCGCGATCGCAATGGCCCATGGCCCACAGGCCGCGCTCGAGCTGCTCGACGCGCTGGCGGTCGATCCCGCGCTGAGCTCCTACCACCTGCTTCCGAGCGTTCGCGGCGACGTCCTTGCGCGGCTCGGACGGATCGATGAGGCGCGTGAAGAGTTCGCGCGCGCCGCCGGCCTCTGCGAGAACGAACGCGAGAGGGCACTCCTGCTCGATCGCGCATCGGCCTGCCGCGGTTAGTCGCGAGCGCGCGCCGGCTCCGGATCGGCCGACGCCGGCGGTACATGTCGCGCCGCGGATCTACCGGCGAGCGGTCACGGCCCGGAGCTCGTCGAGCGAGTCCCGGATCAGTGGCTGCAGGTCCTGTCCGTCGACGTCGGCGATCCAGCGTTCGAACGCCACGCGGAAGACGGCGATGCTCGCCTCGGCGGCCAGACTGGCGGCAGGCTCGTCGACGCCGCGCTGGCGCAGCGCCCCGGCGAGCGCCGCGCCGAGCGAGGCCAGCTTGATCAGCTCGCGCTCCTGCAGCTCGCTGCTCGCGGCGATCACCGCCTGGCGCTGGCGTGGCAACTCACCCCCCTGCTCGATCGCGCCGGCGGCCGCCTGAAGGCCCGCCGCGGCCGCCTCGATCGGTGCCAGGCCGCCGGGCGCCTGGACAACGGCGTTCACGATCAGCTCCTCGAGTTCGCCCGCGCCCGCGAAGAGGACCTCGCGCTTGTCCTCGAAATGCCGATAGAAGGTCCGCTCGGTCAATCCCGCACGTTCGGCGATCTCCGCGACGGTCGTCTGGTCGAAACCGCGCTCGGCGTAAAGCTCCATCGCGGCCTTCGCAAGGCGTCCGCGCGCGTCCGGCTGCCATCGTCCCATGCCCCAGATCGTAAACGACGGCAGAGACTGACATCGGCTGCTACGGTGATGGCAGCAACTGACATCACGCCGTCGGCGCGGCAAATCGACCCGCGACGGCCGACCAAACGGAGGTTTCTCTGATGCGCGTATTCGTTACCGGTGCGTCTGGCTGGATCGGCTCGGCGGTGGTTCCCCAGCTCGTCGGCGCCGACCACCAGGTCATCGGGCTCGCTCGCTCGGATGCCTCCGCCGATGCTCTTAGCCGCGCGGGCGCCGAGCCGCTGCGCGGCACCCTCGACGACCTCGACGTGCTGCGCCGTGGCGCGGAGGATTCCGACGGCGTGATCCACCTCGCCTTCAAGCACGAGATCGCATTCTCGGGCGACTTCCAGGGCGCCGCCGACTCGGACCGCCGTGCCGTGGAGGTCTTCGGCGAGGCGCTCGCAGGGTCCGACCGGCCCCTGCTCATTGCCTCCGGCCTGCTCGGGCTGAAGCTCGGAAGCCTGTCCACCGAGCTCGACGGCCACGGCCAGGACGCGGCCGTTGCCGGCTTCGGTGGCGGGCCACAGGCCCGCTGGGAAACCTCCGAGTTCGCGCTCTCCCTTTCCTCACAGGGCGTGCGCTCCTCGGTCGTCAGGCTCCCTCCCACGAACCACGGCGACGGCGACAACGGCTTCATCGCGACGCTGGTTGCGATTGCGCGCGAGAAGGGCGTCTCCGGCTACATCGGCGACGGAGCCAATCGCTGGCCCGCGGTACACCGACTTGATTCCGCAGAGCTCTTCCGGCTCGGGCTCGAACGCGCGCCGGCCGGATCCACGCTGCACGCCGTCTCCGACGAGGGCGTTCCGGTTCGCGAGATCGCCGAGGTCATCGGACGACACCTGGACCTGCCGGTGGTCTCGGTTGCTCTCGAGGATGCGGGTGAGCACTTCACGTGGCTCGGCGGCTTCATCGGGCTCGACGCACCGGCTTCGAGCGAGCTGACGCGCAAGCTGCTGGGCTGGCAGCCGAGTCGCCCGGGCCTGATCGCCGACCTCGACGAGGGTCACTACTTCGACGACAAGCAGGCGACCGGACTCTGACCGGCCGCAGCCAACGCAGGGTGCCGGCTGCGCTCTGATCCGCAGCCGGCGGCCCGAACACTCAAGGCAAGGCCCTCACCTCGGTGCCACATCCCTGGCCACCGGACCGCGTCCCTGGCCCGCAACGACTACTTCTCTCGTGCCCCCCAGTACGCCTCGGCCTCGGACTCCATGACCGCGAGCCGGGAGTAATAGTCCGGGAACTCGTTCAGGTGGGCTCGAGCGATCTTGGCCGTGACGAGCACGTCATCGTCCGTGACGTTGGTGTCGGGGTCGTGCCGGCCGTGCTCGAGCTCGACGTCCATCCCCATCCGGAACTGCTCGACGTCAAAGCGCGAGTGCGCCCAGTCGATGCCGATCTGCTCGCCGGCACTGCGGGCATCCTGCACCGTGAAGTGGGGCGCTTGGCTCACCGGACAAAGTCTACGTCGCGCGTCAGCCCTGCGGCCGCTCGACGACCATCAGCGAATGCCCCGTGGGATCGCGCAGCCAGAACATCGGCGGCACCGGATCCCCCATTCGCGAGACCTCGGCGTCGACGTCGATGCCGAGCGCGGTGAGCTGGGCGTGGGTCGCGTCAATGTCGTCGGTGGTCAACGTGATTCCCGTCTGGAGCGGCTCGACCTCGCCCCGGTCCTGCGGCGGCGGCGCGAGTGCGATCCCCGTCGTGCTTTCAGGCAGGTAGACCTCGATCCACCGGTGCCCCCCGCCGAACGGCGTGTCTGTGCGCTTCTCGAACCCGAGCGACTCGTAGAACTCGATCGCCCGATCCTGGTCGGGTGTCGCCACGCACACCAGGCTGATCGTGCGCAATCCCGTGTCTGCCATCTGCCTCTCCCGTCTTCGAGTTGCGTGCCCCAACGGGGCCTCGGGCGGAGACTAACCGCGCCGGCAGCCGCGCAAACGACGCGCGCAGACGGCCGCGGCCCGCCGCACCCGAAGGTGCCGCGGGCCGCCGGTGGCCGTCCTCGCGGACTAGGCGCCCTGGGGGACGGCGCCTTGAGCCGGGGGAATGAACGCGCCCTGGTGGGCGCCGGAGCCCGTCGGCGGGCCGCTCGGAGCGCCGCTCGGAGCCGTCAGCACCTTGAACGAGCTGTCGAGGTGGACGACGACCTTCGTGCCGTCGGTCTTGGTGACGGTCACGTCGTAGCCCTTGCCCATGCAGCCGGTGGTGACTTCGCCGGCGGTCCCGCTGCCGACGCTCGCGAGCGCCGCGGCTTTCGCTTTTTCGGCGTCTTCGCCGGTCACCGTTTTGCCGACCGGGGCCTTTGCGCCCGCGGGCGGCAGCTTGCCGGCGGCGAACGCCGGGGCACCCGACGGCGGGCCCTTCGGCGCCGCGCTGGTGGTGTTGCCGGTCGCCGCACCCGCGACCGCCGAGGCACCGAGGGCCATTGCCCCGAGCGCCGCGAGTGTCACTGCGATGTTCCTGATCCGATTCATTGGTGTCTTCCTTCCTGGGTCCCGGTCTGGGGTGCCGGGGCTTTCGAGGATCAGCATCCGTCGCGGGCATAAGGTCTCCGTGTGACCCGGCGAAGGCGCGCGTCGGGCTTATCTGGGAGAACCGTCAGAGTCAGCCGCTCGCCGGCGTTAAGGTCTGCGACGTGAGCCGCGCTCTGCTGCTGATCGACATCCAACGCGACTACTTCCCCGGCGGCGCCTATCCGCTCGTCGGCGCCGACGCGGCGGCCGAGCGGGCCGGCGAGCTGCTGGCCGCGTTCCGGGCTGCCGGCGAGCCGCTGCTGCACGTCCAGCACGTCTGGGACGCGCCCGACGCCGAGTTCTTCCGCCCCGGCACGCCCGGCATCGAGCCGGACTCCCGCGTCGCGCCGATCCCGGGTGAGCCGGTCGTGATCAAGGAGCACCCCAACGCCTTTCGCGAGACCGACCTCGCCGACCGGCTTCGCTCGCTCGGCGTCGAGGAGCTCGTGATCGCGGGGATGATGACCTCGATGTGCGTCGACGCGACCGTGCGGGCCGCGGCCGACCTTGGCTTCACGCTCGCCGTCGCGGGCGACGCCTGCGCAGCGCCGGACCTCGAGTACGCGGGGACCGCGGTCCCCGGCGGCCAGGTCCATGCGGCGTTCCTCGCCGCGCTGGCCGACAGCTACGCCACCGTGACCGCGGCGGCGGAGCTGGCGCCGGAGCGCTGAGGGCGACTAGAGCGGCGGTACCTGGTTGTTGACCTGCGGCCCGTGGTAGAGGTGATCGTGGCTCGCGCAGGAGGCCGGGAACACAAACCTGACGCTGTCGCTGCGCACGCCGTTGTAGCTCGCGAAGAGCGTCACGCGACCGATCGTCCCGACCCGGCAGCGGCGGTCGGTAGTGGTTCGCACGCGCACAGTGATCACCATGATGTTCCCCGGGTAGCCCCACCTGACCGCGTAGTGGGAGTGGTAATCGAGGTGGTGCTGGACGCTCATCACGATCAGGCTGTCAGGCTGTCCGCGGAAGCGGTTGACCTGGCACAGGATCCCCGAGACGGTGTTGGCGGCGAGGTCGATGTCGCCGTGCCCGCGCGCGAAGCTGCCCGTCGCGCCGGTGATCGGCGGCCCGGTGTGAAAGCCCCAGGGCGGAATACCGCCGACGGTCGGTATCTGTGAGCAGTACTGCAGCGAGTAGCCGTCGGCCGGCGCCGCCGCACGGGCAAACAGCACCAGCGCGGCGATCCCCGCCAGCGCGGCTGCGCGGATCAGCGCGATCGAGGCCGTGCGGATCATCGCTTCGAGGCTAGAACATCGCCACGCGGGGTCTTGCCGTTCGCGACGGGCCCGGCGTGCGCCGCTTGCGGGCCCCGATTAGACTCGCGGCCCGCAAGCGACCGAGGGAGAAAGATGACTGGCGCAGTGCTCGAACCGTACCTCTACTTTCGCGGCGACTGCCGCGCGGCGATGGAGTTCTACCGCGGTGCCCTCGGCGGCGAGCTGGAGACCCAGAGCTACGCGGATGCCCCTGGCCAGGCGGCGGCCGAGAACCCGCAGTGGCTGATGCACGCGACGCTCAAGGGTGGCCTGGCCGGCCTGATGGGCTCGGACACCCCGACCGCGTCCGAGCGCGCGGCGAAGGTCGAGCTGAGCCTCGCCGGCAGCGACGAGGACGCGCTGACCGCGGCCTTCAACGCGCTCGCGCTCGGAGGCTCCGTGCGAATGCCGCTCGAGCGCCAGTTCTGGGGCGCGACGTTCGGATCGCTGACGGACCGCTTCGGCGTCGACTGGATGGTCAACATCTGGCCGCCGCAGGACTGATCCGCGGCACGGCTCAGTAAGCGCCGCCTGAGCCGGAGCCTTCGCCGGATGCGTGGATCACGGTGCCCGATGGCGAGAGGACCAGCCATGTCCCGCCATAGCTCTGCAGGCCCTCTCCGACCGCCTGACCCGAGCCCGAGTCGCCGGCGTACGAGTAGACGGGGTGCCCGTCGATCGTCACCTGAAGGGTCCCGTCGGCGCGCTTGATCGTGCCGAGGTGCGCGCCGATGCCGGGGAAAGCGTGGGCGACCTGCGACGCCGAGCCGGCCACGACCGGCGGCCAGGCGCCCAGACATGCGCTGCTGGTGCACAGCAGGTGCGTGCTCGTCTCGGGGACCAGCACGTAGAGGGTGCGACCGGCGGCATCGGTGATCACCGTCTTGTGCAGCGACGAGACACTCGCCGTGGCCAGCGGCACCGTCACCGCGACCGAGGCGTCCGTGCTCGTGCCGGACGACTTGCCGGTTTCGCTGGAGCTGGAGGAGCCGCAGCCCGCCGCCAGCGCGACGGTGGCCAGAACGGCGGGAAGCGTCAATGCGCGCATCTTGTTGCTCCGATCTCGGGACCCGGCGCGAGCTGCGCCGCGCCCAAGGTAGCCCGCGCAGGACGCTGTTGTCTACCCGCGCGCCGCATCTGCGCGGTCGCCCGCGCCGTCGGGCGCGTACAGCGCGCTGCGGTCGAGTTCTCCGACCGACGAGCAGCCGGTCAGGCCGAGCGCCGTGTCGATGTCCGAGCGCATCACCTCGAGCACGTGTTCGACGCCGCGCTGTCCGCGGCCGGCGACGGCCCACGCCCAGGCGCGGCCGAGCAGCACCGCGCGCGCACCGAGCGCGAGCAGCTTCACGGCGTCCAGGCCGTTGCGCACGCCGCCGTCGGCGAGGATCTCGACGCGGTCGCCGACGGCATCGGCGATCGGCGCGAGGGCCGTCGCGCAGGACGGCACGGAGTCCAGCTGGCGGCCTCCATGGTTGGAGACGATGATCGCATCGACGCCCGCATCGGCTGCGGCGCGCGCGTCGGCGACGTCGAGCACGCCCTTGACGGCGAGGCGCCCGGACCAGTGCTCACGTACCCATGCGATGTCGCGCCAGGTGACCGACGGGTCGAACTGGGCGTCGACCCACTCGCGAAAGTCTTCCGGGCGGCTGGCCCCCGGAACGGCGCCCTCGAGGTTGCCGAAGGTCAGCCGGCCTCCCCCGCGGCCGACCTCGCGTACCCAAGTCGGGTGGGACACGAGATCCATCGTGCGCCTCACGCGCGAGAGCGCCGACGGTGCCCCGACGATCGCGTTGCGCGTGTCGCGGTGGCGGGCGCCGACGACCGGCAGGTCGACGGTCAGGACGAGCACGGGGCTGCCGACCGCGCTCGCACGGGCCATCAGCTCCTCGGCGTAGCCGCGGTCGCGCATCACGTACAGCTGGAACCACGGCGGCCGCGGGCTTGCGGCCGCGACCTCCTCGATCGGGCAGATCGAGACGGTCGACTCGACGAATGCCGTGCCGGCGGCATAGGCGGCGCGGGCGGCCTGGACCTCGGCGCGTGTTGCGAACATGCCAGCGAGCCCGACCGGGCCAAGCAGAACCGGCAGCGAGAGCTCTTGGCCGAGCACCGTGACAGCCTGCTCGCGCCGCGAAACGTCACGCATCACCACCTGGCGAAGGAGCACGCGGCGCAGGTCATCGACGTTCGCGCGCAGCGTCGCCTCTTCGTAGGCGCCGCCGTCGATGTAGTCGAACAGCTGGCGCGGCAGGCGTCGGCGCGCTAGCTCGCGATAGTCGAGCGCCGTTGCCGGCTCAAGGCCGAGCGGCCGGTCGGGTGCCAAGCGCATCGTCCGGCAACTCTACGCGGCGCACGCGCCGCGCGTCAGCGAGCGAGCGTGATGTCGGCGCAGCGCTCGCAGACCTCCTGCGGGATCACGCCGAGTTTCATCAGCACTGCGAAGGCCTTGCAGCCCAGGCAGAGCCCGAAGACCGACTCGAGTGTTGCGGCGCAGGCGAGCAGCCCGAGCACGACGTACGCCGCCGTGTCGAGTCCAAAGCCGATCGCGAGCACCGCGGCGGTGGTCGAGAAGACCAACCCGATGCCCTGGGCGAAGCGCTTCGGCGGCCCAGGCACGTAGCGCGCTTCGAAGCCCAGGCGGGGCGTCAGCCAGCGCGTGACGAACAGCCCGAGCGGACTGAGCTTGGGTCCCGTCAGGACGCGCGCCAGGAAGCCAAGCGCGATCAGCAGCGTCAACCACGGAAGCTGCGCGATGATCGTGACCAGGCACAGCAGCACGACGCCGCCGGCGACGAGCCGCGCCGAGACCTCGTTTACGGGGTCCGGGAAGGAGAAGAACTTCTCGCGGCTTTGTTCACTGGCCATGTGAACATGCTAGCGCGACGTTTTCCGTCAGCGCCCTACGCTCACGCGCCCCTCGAGCGTCCCGTCGGCGAGCTGGGCCCGCAGGACCTTCTTGTCGAACTTGCCGACGCTCGTCTTCGGGACCTCCGGGATGAATGCGAACTCGTCGGGGAGCCAGAATCGCGCGACGCGCTCACCGAGATGAGCGACGAGCGCGGGGGCGTCAGGGTCGGCGCCCTCGCGCAGCACGACACAGCGCGAGCGGACGCTCGGCCCAGCGCGGGTCCGGCTTGGCGATCACCGCGGCCTCGATGACATCCGGGTGGGACATCAGCTCGTTCTCCAGGTCGACCGATGAGATCCACTCGCCGCCGGACTTGATCACGTCCTTCGTTCGGTCGGTGATCTGGACCGCGGCTTCGCCGTCGATCGAGGCGATGTCGCCGGTACGCAACCAGCCTTCGTCGAACTTTTCGGCGCTCGCACCTTCGCGGAAGTAACCGGCGGCGACCCACGGTCCGCGCATCTCGAGCTCACCCGTCGAACTGCCGTCCCAGGGCACGTGGTGCCCGTCGTCATCGATCAGTCGCAGCTCGATCCACGGCAGCGGCCGGCCCTGCATTGCACGCCGGTCCCAGTAAGCCGCTTCGTCGGGCGTGCCGTCGGGGCGGCTGTAGGTCCCGAGCGGGCTCGACTCCGTCATCCCCCAGGCCTGGAAGATCGTCACGCCGTGGCGCTCCTCGAAATCGCGCATCAACACCTTCGGGACCGCCGAGCCACCGCACGCGCACTTCTTCAGCGACGAGAGATCGACGTCGGGGTTCGCGTCGGCGTAGCGCAGCAGGTCGGCGAAGATCGTCGGCACGCAGCCCAGCAGCGTCGGGCGCTCGCCGGCGATCAGCCCGGCGAGCGGCTGCGCCTGCAGGTGCCTGTCGGGCAGCACGAGGTCGGCGCCGGCGAGCACCGTCCCGTGCGGCAGACCCCACGCGTTGGCGTGGAACATCGGCACGACGGCCAGCACGCGATCGTGCCGCGATAGGCCGACCGCGTCGGTCATCAACGTCGCGCTCGAATGCAGGCTGATCGAGCGGTGCGAGTAGAGCACGCCCTTCGGGTTGCCCGTCGTCCCGCTGGTGTAGCAAAGGGCCGCGGCCCGGCGCTCGTCGAGCTCCGGGTACTCGTAGGGCGTCCCGGGGGCGCCGGCGAGCAGGTCCTCATAGCGCAGCACGCGCGGCAGCGAGCCCGTGTCGCCGTCGCCCATCACGACGAAGTGCTCGACACGACCGAGCTCGGCGGCCAGCGGCTCGAGCACCCCGACAAGCGAGTCGTCGACGAAGATCACGCGGTCCTCGGCGTGGTTGATGATGTACTCGATCTGCTCCGCGAACAGGCGCACGTTGATCGTGTGCAGCACGGCGCCGAAGCACGGGATCGCCATGTACAGCTCAAAGTGGCGCCGGTTGTTCCAGGCGAACGTTCCGACCCGGTCGCCCTGCTGGATCCCCAGCGCGTCGAGAGCGTGGGCCAGGCGGTCGACGCGCGCGGCGATCTGCGGGTGCTTCATCCGATCGACGCTGCCGTCGTCGCCGAGCGTGACCACCTCCGCGTCGCGGTTCACGCGGTCCATCCGCCGCCGCAGGTGCGTGACCGTCAGCGGAAAGTCGTCCTGCATCACACTCTTCAGCGCGCTCACTTCCCTATCCCCTCTCCGTTGCGGCCGGCCGGCCGCTGCCTTCATAGACGGCGCGCGTGCGGGCCGCGACGTCATCCCAGTCGAAACTCAAGACGTACTCCGACGCCTCGGCGACCAGCCGGTCGCGTAGCGCCGCGTCGACGAGCAGTCGTTCGATCATCACCGCGAGGTGCTCGGCGTCACCACCGTTGAAGCGCAGGCCGACGCGCTCGCCGACCGGAACGACCTCGCGCAGGCCGCCGGTGTCGGCGACGATGCACGGGCAGCCGGAGGCCATCGCCTCGAGCGCTACGAGGCCGAACGGCTCGTACAGCGAGGGCACGACGCAGAGGTCCGCGATTCGGTAGAGCGAATGCAGCACGTCGTCTCCGATCCAGCCGAGAAACGTCCCGTGCTCGGAGAGCCCCAGCTGCTGCGCCTGGGCGCGCAGCTCGTGCTCGTGGGTTCCCGAGCCGGCCACGAGGTAGCGGACCTTGCCGACGCGCTCGATCACGCCGGGCAGCGCGTCGAGCGCCAGCTGAAATCCCTTCTCGTAGACGAGCCGCCCGACGAGCAGCACGAGCTTCTCGTCGGGGGCTGGCAAACCTCTCCCGCAACTGCGCGAGGTCGTCGAGCGGGCGCAGTTCGCTCGGATCGATGCCGTTCGGGATCACCGCGATCCGCGTCTCGTCGATGTCGAAGATGTCGGCCACGTTCCCGCGCATGTAGTGCGAGCAGACGATCACGGCGTCGGCCGTGTGGGCCATCCAGCGCTCGACGCCGTGGATGTGCGACTGCGGGTAATCGGCTACCCATCCCTGGTGGCGCCCGTGCTCGGTCGCGTGGATCGTCGTTACGAAGGGGATCGCTCCGCCGCGCGCGAGCGCAGCAGAGGCACGCGCCACCAGCCAGTCGTGGCCGTGGACGAGGTCGAACCGGCCGCTCTCGATCAGCTCCTCGCCGGCGGCGATCATGTCGTCGTTCATCCCGTCCACCCAGCCGATGAACTCCTCGAGGTCCCGCGGGCGCTCGGGCTCGCGGATCCGGTGCACGCGCACGCCGTCCAGCTCGTCGCTGACAACCGCTTCGCCGCCAGCTCCGTCGCCGCCGCGGGTTAGAACCTCGACCGCTGTGCCCTGCCGGCCGAGTGCCTCGGCGAGCTTGCGCACGTGGCGAGCGAGGCCGCCCTCGATCACGGGCGGGTACTCCCACGAAACGATCAGCACACGCTCAGCCATCGCATTGGACCCTAGCTGTATTGCCGCAGCCGCCGTGTCATGATCGCCGCCTGCCCTCGACGCCGGTCGACTTCTACTTCGCGGCGATGTCGCCGTACTCGTGGCTCGCCGCCGAGCGCATCGACGAGCTGCTGCCGAGCGCCCGCTGGCGGCCGGTGACCGCAGCATTCATCTTCAAAGCCGCGGGTCGCACGTCGTGGGGCCTGACGGAGCAGCGCGCGGGGGGCATCGCTGATTCTGAGCGCCGCGCCGAGCAATACGGGCTGGCCCCGATCCGGTGGCCGGACCCGTGGCCCACGAGCGACGTCGACGTGGCCCGGGCGATGATCTGGGCGGGGCACAGGGACGCCCTCAAGGCCTACGCGCTCGCGGCGATGCGCCTCTGTTTTCGCGAGGCTCGAGTGCTCTCCGAGCCCGCGACGCTGACCGAGGCCGCTGCCCGCTGCGGCCTCGACGGCGACCAGCTGCTCGCCGCGATCGGCGATTCTGCGATCAAGGCCGAGCTGCGCGCCGCCACCGACGCGGCGAGTGCGCGTGGCGTCTTCGGCGTGCCGACGTTCGCCGTCGGCGAGACCTTGCTCTGGGGGGATGACCGGCTCGAGGAGGCGGCTGGGATGTCCTAGGGCTCCTCGAGGTCGAGCTCGAGCTGGCGCGGAGACGGCAGCAGCGGCTCTTCGCTGCGGCGCGGCCGGCCGCGCCGCGCCCAGTGCCCGATTACTTCGCGGCTGTGGCAGCTGTAGTAGCTGACGCGGCGATCGAGCGGCTGGATCGCCAGGCCGCCCGGCGCCGAGCCTGTGACCAAGGCATGGAAGCGCCGGCCTTTGCGGTCGACTTCGACGATGTCGCCGCGCTCGATTCCCTCCAGACGCATGTCCCCAGTCCAGCAGGCTCGGCGGCGTGATGTACGCCGGGCGACGTACGCTTCGCGCGTGCGATTCTTCGTCGACGGCATGAACGTGATCGGTACGCGGCCCGACGGCTGGTGGCGCGACCGGCACGGCGCGATGGTCGCCCTGGTCGACACGCTGGAGCGCTGGGTCGCGCGCACGGGCGCCGACGTGACAGTCGTCTTCGAGCAGCCGCCGCGGCCGCCGATCCGCTCGAGCCTGATCGAGATCACCCACGCTCCGAAGGCAGGCCCGGACTCCGGAGACCATGAGCTGATCCGGCTCTTGCGCGCCGACGAGCGCCCCTCGCAGGTGCGCGTCGTGACGAGCGACCGGTTTCTCGGTGACCGCGCACTCGCCCTCGGCGCCAGCGTCGAACCCGCGCTCGCGTTCCGTCTGCTCGTGGAAGACGACGAGTGATCGGTGCGCACGGGCTGACCGCGTTCACAGGCCGCTAACACCCAGACGCGCTCCGGACCTCGCGCTGTGCATGATTCCGCGGCGATGGCGAGCGACACAACGACACACGAACCGGCAGCAGCGCCCGCGGCGCGCACCGCCAACACTCCGCTGCGACGGTTGCAGCTCTCGACCGGGGCGACGTCGCTCGGGAAGTGGGCGTTCCAGATCTCGCTCGGCGTCTTCGCGTTCCGCCACGGCGGCACGACGGCGGTCGGGCTGGTGGTCTTCGCGCAGGCCGTCCCGGCAACGCTCGCGGCCCCGGTGCTCGGGCTCGCAGCTGACCGTTACTCCCGCCAGCGGCTGCTGCTCGTGACCAACCTCGCGCGGGCATTGACGCTCGCCGCGGCGGCCACGCTGATGGCGACCGGCACAGCAACGATCGCGATCTACGCCCTCGCGGCGCTGTTCGCCACGATCTCGACCGCGAACCAGCCCGCGCGTTCGGCGCTTGTCCCCACGCTCGCGCGCTCGGCCGCGGAGGTCTCCGAGGCGACGTCGCTGCTCGGCGCGATCGACACTGCGAGCTTCTTGCTCGGCGCCGGCGTGGGCGCGATCGTGCTTGCCGCGACCAGCCCCGCGCACGTCGTCGCGGTGTGCGCGTTGATGTACCTGCTGGCGACGGCCGTGATCGCGACGATCGAACGCGACGGGCGACCCGCCGGCCACAGCGAGGAGCACCCGCTGCGAGCGATCGGAGCCGGACTGGAGGCGATTCTCAGCGAGCGCGGCCTGCGCCTGAGCGGCGCGTACGTCACGATGCTCTCGGTCGTCGAAGGCCTGATCGGAGTCCTCGTGATCGCGACGGCGATCGAACTGCTCGGGACCGGCACCGCCGGTATCGGGTACCTGAACATCGCCCGCGGCGCCGGCGGCGTGCTCGGCGGCCTCGCGGCATGGCGGCTGCTCGGGCGTAACCGCCTGGCCGTGACGCTCGCCGCGGGCGCGGCGGTCCTCGGGCTGCCACTGATCCTCGTCGGGGTGACGGCCTCCCCCGTGGTCGGAATCATCGCCTGGGCCGGAATCGGCGCCGGTTGCGTCCTGGTGCGCGTCAGCGGGCTGACGCTGGCCCAACGGCTGACCGGCGACCGCGTGCTCGGCAGGGTTCTGGCGGCGCTCGAGACCTCACTGGTGGCGATGAACGGCCTTGGCGCGTTGCTCGCGCCGCTGCTCGCGGCTCTGCTCGGGCTGCGCGGTGCGCTGATCGTCAGCGGTGCCGCGCTGCCGGCCCTCGCGCTCGCGAGCCGCGCGTCACTGGTGCACCTGCGCATGCCCCCGCCGGTCGGTGATCGTGAGTTCGCCCTTGTGCGCAGCTGCCCGGTGTTCGCGCCGCTGCCGCTGACCGTCGCGGAGACGGTCGCGGGGCGGCTCACGGGGCTCACCGTGCCGCCCGGGGTCGACGTGGTCACACAGGGCGACGCCGGCGACCGCTACTTCATCATCGACAAGGGCACCGCCGCGGTGGTCGAGGACGGCGAGCTGCGGCGCGAGCTCGGCCCGGGCGACGGCTTCGGCGAGATCGCCCTGCTGCGCGACGTCCCGCGCACGGCGACGGTCCGCGCACTGGAGCCACTCGAGCTGTTCGCGTTGGACCGCGACTCGTTCCTGCTGACGGTCACGGGCCACGCCGACAGCGACCGCGCGGCACGCGAGATCGCCTCCCGCCACGTCGCGGCGCCCTAATCGAGCAGGAACTCTCCGCCACGGTAGATCACGCGCTGGGAGCCGTCGGCGAGCGTCGCCGTCACGGTTCTGTCGGTCGTCGAGACCACGTCGGTGTGGACGCTCGAGTTGTTGAACCCGAGGGCCTCCCACTCCTCGGCAGCCATCGCGCTGGGGTCGCCGTCGAGTGCGTCCTGGTAGGCGCGGCCGACCGCCACGTGAGTGTTGCCGAACTCGCCGCCGACGTTCTCGTCGTAGAGCGTGTGTCCCATGAAGCGGGTGATCCGCGAGAGGCGCCGGTCGGTCATCGAGAACTCGCCGAGCTTGTCGGCGCCCGGCACCGCGACCATCTCCTTGAGCACCCGCTCGTTCTCCTCGGCGCTGGCGCTCGTGACGCGTCCGTCCTTGAACTCCAGGCGCACGCCGCGCACGAGGTTGCCGTAGCGGTAGAGCGGCTGGTTGCAGTAGATCCAGCCGTTCGTCCCGCGCCAGTCGGGGCTCGTGAAGACCTCGAAGCTGGGCACGTTGCGCCCGCGGCCGCCGAGCCAGCGGCGCCGCTCGCCGATCTCGACGTGCAGGTCGACGTCCTGCCCCTCGACGTGCACGCGCTTGATCTGCAGGCCGTTGAGCCATGCGAGCGTGCGGTCGAGCTGGTCGCCCACCTCCCGCCAACGGGCGATCGGATCCTCCTCGTCCAGGAAACAGGCGTAGATGATCTGCTGCCAGTACTCCTCGAGGTCCATCTGCGCCTCGGCGGCCATCTTCTCGGTCCCGAACAGCGCGAGCGTCCAGCTGAAGCGGCCGGCGTTCTCCTTCTCCCCGCGCCAGTCGAGCATCGGGCGCATCGCCTCGCCGCGGCGCATGATCAGCGACGGGTCCACGCCGTCGAGCGCGTGCGGGTTGCTTTCGGCGAGCACCGTGATCTGGTGGTCCATTTCGTCGACCACGCCGCGCAGGTAGGTCGACGAGAAGTGGTCGAGCTGCTCGGGTGTCGCGACATCGAAGAATTCGCGCGAGAGGTTGACGTCGTCGTCCGCGTCGGGGACGAAGCCGCCGAGAACGTGGCCGCCGGCGCGCCAGACCGCGCGATGCAGCGCCGCGTAGAAGGTGCGAGCCGACTCCGGGGCCGCAATCCGCACGACCTCGCCGGGCTGCACGCCGCGCCCCCCGCCGAGCGCGAAGTCGACCAGGACGGCCGCGTAGCGGTCGAGAGTCTCGCGTGAAGGTCGGTACGTCATTGGCGCAACTCTATGCGCTTCGGCGACGGTTCAATGCCAGATCGTCGCCCGCGCTCAGCCGACGAGCCGCGCGAGCTGGTAGATCCCGAACAGCACGGCCCCGACGATCAGCCCCGCCAGCCCGAGCGTCAGCGTCAGCAGCGCGGCCGCTGCCGCGATCGCGACGGCAACGGTCACAGGCTCGAGTCCGTTGCGGTGGCGGCGATAGATATAGGCGGCGAGCAGGACCAGCGCCGCGAGCGCGGCGATCCAGAGAAGCCCACCGACGTTGAGTCCGACGAGGGGGCGCGTTGCAGCGGGATTCATCGAAGGTTCCTGATCATGCGAGCCCGAGGAGTCTAGGCCGCGGGCCGGGAATCAGCCGCCGCCGAGCTGGACCGCCTTGATCACCAGGATCACGATCGAGAGCACGAGGTAGATGCGCAGAGTGAGCATCGCGGCCTTGCGCGACGTCGACCACGTCGGCCGGTCCAGAAGGGCGAGCGGAGGCATCGTCCACTGCTCCCGCGGGACTCCCCAGTCCTCTTCGCTGGTGACATGCGCGGCCTCGCGGCGGCCGCGCAACGCCCCAAGCCCGAGCAGGACCAGCACCACGCCGACCCCCAGCGCGCCGTAAAGCATCAGCTTCGTGACGTCGAGCGACGGGAAGACGGTCGTCGCCATCAGGATCAGCGAGAGCAGGATCAGGACCGAGACGACCAACGTCGCGAGTGCGTTGAGCCACGGGCCGTTGCGCCACGGTCCGAGCACCTCGCGTTCGTTGCAGAGCAGCAGCAGGAAGACGGTCGCGGATGGAAGCAGGACGCCGGCGAGAGCCTGTACGGCCTCGGTGATCACGCCGAGGGGCGCGCCCGGTATCAGCACGATCGCGGCCGCCCCGGCGATCAGCGCGGCGAAGATCCCGTAGAACACCTTCGCGTCGGCGAAGCTGCGGTGCAGCGACGAGCGCGTGCCGAACACGTCGCCGAACGCGTAGCTCGTGGAGAGCGTCAGCGCTCCGGCACCGATCAGCGACGCGTTGAGCAGCACGATCGCGAAGAACGCGCCCGGCGGTCGAGCCGAGGACGTGCCTCGAGCGCGTCGGCGGTCGCCCCGGCGTTGGTGAACTGCCCGAAGTAGTGGGTGCCCGCGAGGGCGAACGCGGAGACGCAGATCAGCGCCCCGGCGCCGAGCACGACGACGACCGCGCCGATCCAGGTGTCGAGGCGCTCGTAGTTGATCCAGCGCGGCGTGATGCGCTTGTCGATCACGTTCGACTGCTGGAAGAACAGCTGCCACGGCGCGACCGTCGTGCCGACGATCGCGATGATCAGCAGTACCGAGGTCGAGGTCGCGCCGCCCTGGATACCGGGGACGAAGAAGTTGTTGGCAATGCTGCGAGCCCGAGGGCTGGGCGAGCAGGAACAGCGGAATGATCAGCACGTTCGCGAACACGAACACGAACATCGAACGCTCCCAGAAGCGGAAGCTGCCACTGACGGTGATCGCGACGAGCGCGACGGCGGCGATCGGGACCGCGACGTACTGCGAGACGCCGAGGTAGCCGAGCGACAGGCTGACGCCGATGAACTCGGTGACGATCGTCAGGAAGTTCAGGATGAACAGGTCGCCGACCGAGAACCAGCCCCAGAAGCGTCCGAAACGCTCGTTGATCAGGCGGGCGTGGCCGACGCCGGTGACGGCACCGAGCCGGACGACCATCTCCTGGTTGACGATCAGCACCGGAACCAGCAGCAGCAGGACCCACAGCAGGCTCGTGCCGTAGTTCTGGCCCGCCTGCGAATAGGTCGCGACGCCGCCGGCGTCGTTGTCGCCGACCATCACGATCAGACCCGGGCCGATGATCGCCAGCAGCGCGAGCAGCCGTGAGCGCATGCCCGTGCCGGCCCTCGTCGTGCTGGCCGATCGTGCCGAACGCCCCCCGGATGTCGCCGACGTGGGCAGGGTCGAGCACAAAGCGCTCGCGCGGCCGCCGGCGATCTTGGCGGTGTGCTGCCCATCTGCTCGACGTCCTTTCCCGGTCCGCGTGCTACGTCGCGGCCGCCAGGGCGCTCAGCAGGCGGACTGTCAGGTCAGCCGCTCGAGCGAGGCGACGCCCGGCCGCTGCCGCGACGAATCTACTTCGCGGCAGTTCCGGATCTTCGTGTCTGATCTGTTCGTCCATCGCTCGAGAACGGTTCGCCCGGCGCGGCTCGCGCCGGACCGGATCAGCCGTACCAATGCCCAGACGCGGCGGCCGTTACTCGCGTGCCAGCCCGTAGCGCCGGCGCCAGTCGGTCGGCAGCATGTAGCTCGAGCACGTCGTCGACGGCGAGCACGCCGATCGGTCGACCCTCCTCGTCGACCACCGGCAGCGACATCAGATTGAAGTCGGTCATCACGCAGGCGATGTCGGGGAGGTCGGACTCCGCGCCGACGGCGGGCCGGGTGCCGTCGAGCAGGGCAGAGACGACCTCGTGCCGGGCCGCGCGCATCAGCGCGACGACCGGCAGCGTGCCGGCAAGCTGGTGCTCGGCGTCGGTCACGACGACGTGGCTGTCTGCGCCCGGAGGCAGCTCGCTAGCGGCGCACCAGCTCGATCGCCTGCTCGACGGTCGCGTCGTGCGGAACCGAGACGAAATCGGGGTTCATCAGCCCGCCGGCGGTGTTCGGGTTGTGCCCGAGGAGGGTCGTGAGCTTGACGCGCCTGGCCGGCGGCATCTGTTCGAGCACGGGAAGCCGGCGCTCCTGGTCGAGCTCCATCAGCAGGTCGGCGGCGTCATCGCTCTCCATCCGCGCGAGCACGGCCGCCACTTGCTCGTCGGGGCGCTCGCGCAGAAACTCGATCTGGTGCTCGTCGTCGAGCTCCTCGAAGATGTCCGCCTCGAGCTCCTTGTCCTGTGCGACGGCGCGCAGGATCTCCTCGCCCTCCTCGTGGGATGCGGCCTCGACGAGGTCGGCGATCTGCGCCGGGTGCAGACGAGCCAGGCGCCGGTGTGCCAGGCGCAGGCGCGAGGTCGGAACGTGGCCCACGAAAGGCTCGAGGTCGGTCCAGGCGATGAACTCGCCGGTGATCCTCATCCTCGCCGCGGAGGCCGCGGGGCAGCAGCCGCCTCCAGCGCGCCCCGAGGCTCGGATCGATGCCCGCGACGCGCCAGCTGCCGTCCTGGAGGGCGAGCTCGACCTCTCGGGCGACGACCAGCCGAGCGCTCGTGACGTTGATCAGGCTGAATGTCCGAGCACGTCCTCGCGCAGCAGGACCTCGCCGGGGCGACGCTCGAAGCGGGCCAGGTTCAGCTTCGTCGTGGCGGCCCGCGCCGCGCCGGGCTCGAGCGATGCGATCCGCGCGATCGGCACGAACAGGTCACGGCCGCCGATCCTCGCCTTCAGGCCGACCGACCAGCGGCAGCCCGTATCCGAGATCGAGGCGTGCGACAACGTCCTCGACGCGCCCCAGGCGCGATCCTGCCGAGTCGAGCAGCGGGCTTCCCGCCAGCGAAGAGAGATGAACCACGTGCGCCATCGACCGCGCATGCAACGTTACTAGGCCCGGGCCCGTCTGCGAACGCGACCTTCCAGCCCCTCTCTCAGGCGGGCGCCATGCGTGCCCGCGCAGCACCCCGGCGAACGGCGCCCGGGGGTCTGCGCCGGACAGGCGTGGCTATTCGCAGAGAACCACTGCGTGGTGGTCGAAGCTACCGCCAGGCCAGTGGGCATTCGCGTCGATCTGTTTCGTGCCCGCGGGCGGGCTGATCGCGACCGTGTCGCTGGCCGTCGACCCTGCGAACGTGAAGTAGGTCAACGAGATGACGGTCCCACCGGCCGTCACGCGCTGCGTGACGGTTGTCGGCCCGGGCGGGAAGTTGAGGTAGTAGAAGGTCACCTGAGTGCACGTGATTTCGGTGCCGCCTTCGCCTTCCCCGTGCCCCTTGAAGTTCACGACGACGGTGTTCGACTTGTGGCGGCGCCCGTTGCCGAAGCCTTCGGGCGGGAACGCCGTCGCGGTCGCCGTGTTCGTGTACTGGCTGTGCTCGCGGTCGGCCGGCGTGAGCGTGTGCGAACACGTCCAGGTTGCAGACTGTGCAACGGCGAGCCATTTTCCGGGGCCGCCTGAGATCGTCCCGGCTTCGCAGCCCGCATCCGAGAGCGGTTCGAAGCGCAACGGCGTGTTGCCCGTGTTGGTCACGGTGATGCGGTATTCGACGACGTTGCCGACTTCGCCGATCACCGGCGTAGTCACGAAGCCGCCGGCGCTGCCCTGAATCTCCTGCGCCTTGACGATCGAGAATTCGGGCCGCGCGGGAACGTTCACCACAACTTCGTTGGAGACGCCGTTCACCGCCTGCTCTTCTTCGGTGTAGCCGGTGACTTCGGCGACGTTGACCCACCGGCCGGCTTCGGTGAGCACCCCTTCGCAGGTGTATTCGGTCGACTGTTCGACCGCCAGGCGGCGCGGTTCGGTCGCATAGCCACTGCACTTGGGATCGCGCAGTTCGCCGAGCGTCAGGTCCCTGTTGCCGGTGTTGGTCACCACGATCCGGTATTCGACGCGCTGGCCGGGCTGGCCCTCGAGCGACCGCGTCGTGAACGACTCTTCGCCGACCAGGCGCTGTTCCTTGAGGATTGTGAGCTGCGGCCGACAGTCCAGTTTCGCGCTGTGGTCAAAGCTCCCTTTGATTCCGTTCGTGTCCCAGACGGCGTTGACGTCGATGCTGTATTCGCCTTCCGGGGTTTCGATCGCCGTCGTGTGCGAGGCGCCGGAACCGTTGAATTCGAAGACCGTCACGGGCTGCCTGACGCCCTGGATCCGGATCTGCTCTTTGACCTTGTTGCCTTCCGCGTTGGGGAACTGCGAGTAGCTCCAGGTCACCCGATTGCAGGAGATTTCGGTTTTTCCGACGCCCTGCCCGTGGTCGGCCTGCGCGCTGGCAGTGAACGTTCCAAGTGATGCGATCAGCAAGGCGGCGACAGCCAGCAGCCTCGACCGTCGTGATCCATGCGGCGAGCCCTCGGCAGCATGATCCAGTTCCATTGCGCCTCCAGATTGAAACGGCGGTTGACCCCAAGAATTCGCGCCAAGCTATCAGCGTTACGTATGGTTGACGTGATTTTCTCCCAACGGCCAACTCCATTTTCGTAACCGCCTGCGGCCTCGCCGCGCCTCCTGCGGAGCCGATCGATAGCGTGCCTCAGCGGTGACACTCCGCCGCCCAGCCCACCCTGCAAGAGTCCGATGACGGTTGCACTCGTCCTCTCCCCGCATCCTGACGACGAGCTCATCGGCTGCCCTGCGCATCTCTACGCGCTGCGCGACGCCGGCTGGCGCTGGTTAACCTCGCGGTCTCGCTCGGCTCCCTGCCCGAGCGTCGCGCGGAACGCCGCGCCGAGCTCACGGCCGCTTGCGCAAGTGCCGGCTTCGAGCTCGTCTTCGCTTCGCCGGAGCTGGAGTCGGCGGTCACCGAGCGCGATGCGCCGGGCGCAACTGCCGCCGTGGTCGCCCTCGCACGCGAGCTCGGCGCCGAGCTGATCGCCGCGCCGTCACCGCACGACGCGCACCCGCTGCACGAGTTCGTCGGCACCGTGGCGGTCGACGCCGTCCGCGTCGGCGCCGCGCCGCGCCTGTGGCTCTGGTCGCTGTGGGGCCCGATGCCGCTCGTCAACTCGATCTGCAGATACGAGCCGCGGCGGCTCAACGAAATCGATCGCGCGCTGAAATGTCACGCCGGCGAGGTTGCGCGAGCCGACCTCCCCCGGCTGCTGCGGGCGCGAGCCGAAGCGGACTCCGTGCTGCTTGCCGAGCGCGCCTTCGGATTCGGTGGACGCCGGGACATCGGGACGCTCGCCGAGGGCGTACTCGAGGTTCTGCCGGGCCCCGCGGGGCTGCGCATGAGCGCGCCGGCGATCTTCGACCCGCGTTCGATGGCACGCGAGGCCACAGGTCCGGCAATCGACGGCTGGCTGTCCGCGCCGTCGGCGCGGAGCCTCGCCGACGGTTAGCGTCCGCGGCGTCGCCGGGGGCGAAGCGCCAGCGGCGGCATGGTGACCAACAGCATCAAGCGCGCGCGCAAGCCGCGCCCGCGCCCCAGTGCCCGGCGCAGCGCCTCGCGGCCGGCGGCCGTGGGGCCAGCTGCCGGCTGCGCGCCGTATCGCGCGAGACTGAGGGCCTGGAGGTAGGCGGCGGCGCGCACGTCGCGCCGTCCGTCGAGGCCCGCTGCAAGCGAGGAGAGCGTCGCCGCAGGACTGCCCGCCGGCGTTGCCCGCTGCGTCCAGTCGCTGATCTCCGCGACCAGCTCGCTGCCGGGTCGGCGCAGCGCGCGCGCGAGCCGGCGCCCGGCGAGCGCCCACGCCGCGAGCACGCTGAGCGCAGCCGCGAGCGCGGCGCAGATGGCAACGAAGCCGACCCACGTGAGGCGGTGCCCGCTGCGAGCTCGCGAGCTCGGTGTCAGCGCTGCCAGTCGGCTCAGCGGTGAGCTCGCCGCCGACCCCGCCGCGCTGCGCCGCAGCAGCGATCCCTTGGAGGTCGGGACGGTGCCGTGTTCGGTGACTTCGCGTTCGGGCGGGGTCGGGTCGAAGGACACCCAACCGACGCCCGGGAAGAAGACTTCGGTCCATGCGTGTGCGTCAATCCCGCGGACGACCCATTCGGCGCGGGTCGGCTCGTAGAGTCGCGGCTTGAAGCCGACGCCGACTCGCGCGGGGATGCCGTCCATTCGCAGCAGCAAGGCCATCGCACCCGAAAACTGCTGGCAGTATCCCCGCCGCGCCACGGTCAGGAAGGACACGAGCGGGAGACTGCTCCGCGGCGGCTGCAGGGTGTACGTGAATCCCCGGTGCAGAAATCCTTCCACGGCCCGGACGACGTCGTACTCGCGCGTCTGCCCGGCCGCCAGGCGGCGCGCAATCCCGTAGACCGGGCCGTAGGCCGAGTTCTCGATCGCGCGCACCGTCTCCCGCTGGGCCGCGCCCGGGTGCCGTGGCAGGTGGACCGCGCCGAGTTCTGCTTCGCTGCGGGCCGCGTCGGCGTCCAGCCCGACGGGGCGTGCCGGTGGCAGGGCGATCTCCGTGTAACGCCGGTAGGCCGGTGCGACGGGTCCGTTCGCCGCGCGCAACTGGGCCACGGTCGGTCGCGGCGAGTAGCTGACGATGCGATAGGTCGTTCCGGCGGGTGGTGCCGTCGCGAGCGTCAGCGTTCCGTCGGGGGCGAGTGCCGCGAGGTGCCCGTCGACGGCCGAGACTGTGAGCGCTGTCCCGGCGAGTCCGGCGACGAAGTGCGATTCGAACGCGTCGAGCGTGACGAACGCCGAGTCGATCCAGCTCGGGTGGGCCCGGGCGAGCGCCCGTTCGCCGCCACCGGTCGGCGGCGGCGAGTCCGAGCGGATGAAGCGCACGCCGTCGAAGCGATCCAGTGACGTCACGCGGACAAGCGGCGCTTCGCGGCTGGACAGCGTCATCACGCGCCGCGCCGAGCGGGGCCAGGTGATCGGTCCGTAGAGCTCGTTCCATTCGAAGCCGAGCCGCGCCCCGGCGCCAGGTGCCCCGCGGAACGAAACGAGGGCGCCGCCGCCGAAAGCTGGCGCCGCCACCAGCGCAACGATCAGCGCACCGAGCGCCCAGGCCAGCGCGCGTGTAGCGTCGATCGCCCGGACCGACGGTGCGAAGACGATGGCGATCAGAGCCAGCGCGAGCAGCGCGCCCTGCGCGCGCCAGGCGCCCGGCGGGGAGTTCGCGAGGCCCGCGAGGAGCAGCATCGAGATGGCCAGCGCGCAAGCCGCTCGCCGAGCCGCGTCCGCCCGCGCCGTCGGCGCGAAGTAGAGCCCAGCCGCCGCGGTCAGCACGAGCGCGAGGCCGGCGGCGACCACGAGTTCTGTCCACCAGCGTCCGCGGTACGGCCACAGCGCCGAGCCCAGGCCGCCGACCCCGCGCCCCACCCCGGCGGCGAGTCCGGCCCAGTGCCACGGGAGAAGCAACCGCGGCGGGATACCGACCGCGGCCAGGGCAGCCCCGAGTGCTGCGGCGAGCACCAACACGCGCAGCGCTGCCAGGACGCTGGAACGCCACGGCAGGCCGCCGCTCGCAAGCAGCGCCGCGCCCCCTGCCAGGGCCGCGAGCGCGGCGAGCAGCTCGCGTCCGGCCGGGACGTTCGGAACCAGCTGCCCGTACTCGAACGCGGCGAGCAACGCCGCGGCGGCAAACGCCGCGCAGCGGACCGCCAGTGGCCCGCGAAGGCCCCCGCGCCGTGCCCTCACGACGGGAAACGCGACGGCGCTCACGCCGCCTCCGCCGCCCGCGAGCCGCGAACGATGCAGCCGCAGACCGCGAACAGACCACCCGCCCCGCCGTCGGGCGCCACAGTGAAATCCGGCGCCCGCCGTGCACCCGGGGGCCTGCCGGCAAGGCGGCTCGGCGTGACCCAAATCACGAGCGAAGCGGTCTCGATCGTCCGCCACGCGAGCGTCCTTCCCTGCCCGAGTGTCGCCAGGCGCGCGTGAACTCGCGGCCAACTCGCCCGGCGCTGCTCGATCGACCACGCGGCAGCCTCGTCGCAGACGAGCAGCCGCGCGCCCCCATCGCGTGCCAGCGCGAGCACGAGCGAGGCGGCAGCCCGCACCGCGGCATCGAGACTCTCGACATCACTCGAGGTGCGCGTGTCGAGCACGATGAGCGGCCCGCGATCGAACTCCGGAGTGACGACGCGTTCCGCCAGCGATCCCGTACGTGCGACCGTCGGCCAGTGGACACGCGAGGCGGCTACCCCGGGTTCGCCCGCGCGGACACCATCGATATCGCCGAGCGCGCCGGCGTGGCGGCGGCCCGCAGCCACCGGGCCGTTTTGTAGCAGCCGCACCGCGGCGCGCGAGACGCGTTCGGTGCGCGGCAGCGCCACGACGTGCGTTGCGTTCGATTGAGTGCGTGATTCACAGAGCCCGAACGGGTCGCGAACGCGCAGCAGCGACGGCCCGACCTCGTGGCTGCCCCGCCGCCCAACCGCGACCGTGAAGCGCAGCAGATCTCGGTCGAGCCAACGCCGCGGCTCGAAGGGCGCGCCGGGCTGGGGAGCGATTTCCCCACCTCGCAGGCGCCTACCGCGCCCGACCGCGCGTACGGCGAGCACGACGCGTTCGCCCTCGATCGCGGTCAGCGAAGTCGGGCTGCGCACGAGCGCGACCCGCCGGCCGGCGATTGCGACATACGCAGCGGAGGCCGCGACACTGAACGCAATCGCCAAGCCGGGGACAAGCAGCGCCGGGACGCCGAAGCCGACCGCGCAGAGCAGCAGGACGACGGCCGTGAGCGCCGCTGCGGCGCGTCTGCTCACAACGCCGGTACGCGCGCGAGCGCGTCGCGCACGAGCTGCGCGCGTCCGATCGCGCCGGCGCCGGGCGCCGCGATCAGGCGATGAGCGAGCACTGGCACCGCGAGCAGCTGCACATCGTCGGGCAGAACGTGGTCGCGGCCCGCGAGCGCCGCTCGCGCCATCGCCGCCCGCAAGAGCTGCAGCCCGGCCCGCGGGCTGGCGCCGAGCTCCACGCGCTCGTCGCGGCGCGTCGCCTCGAGCACCGCGACGACATAGCGGCGCAGCGGCTCACTCGCATGAACGTCGGCGGCGGCCTGCTGTGCGGCGAGGATCTGGGCGCGGTCCATTGCGGGGCGCACTTCGCCCACGCGGTCGTGGGCGGCGTGGCGTGCGAGCATCTCGGCCTCGTCCTCCGCAGACGGGTAGCCGAGTGAAAGGCGCACCATGAAGCGGTCCAGCTGCGCCATCGGCAGCGGGTAGGTGCCCTCGAAGTCGACAGGGTTCTGAGTCGCGATCACCAGAAACGGAAGCTCCAGGACGTGCGTCTCGCCTTCGACGGTCACGCGATGCTCCTGCATGCACTCGAGCAGCCCGGACTGGGTCTTCGCCGAGGCGCGGTTGATCTCGTCGACGAGCACGACGTTGGCGAACACGGGACCGGGGCGGAAGGCGAACTGCCCCTCGAGCTCGTTGAACACGTTCACGCCCGTCACGTCGGCGGGGAGCATGTCGCTAGTGCACTGGATGCGCGAGTAGCGGCAGCCGGTGGCCGCCGCCAACGCGCGAGCGAGCGCCGTCTTGCCCACGCCGGGGAGATCCTCGATCAGCACGTGCCCGCCCGCGAGCAGCGCGACAAGGAGTAGTTCGACCGCGCCCGTCGGGGTGGTCACGGCGGACGTGATCTCCTCGATCGCGGCCTCCGAGAGGTCCGCGACCGCGGCTCGACGGCTCGCGCTCGTGGCGCTCACGGCTGCTGACCAACGATCGCAAGCCTGCCCGACATCCACCCCTCCTGAACGTCTGCGGGACATCCCGATCGTAGCCCTGATCGCGCCCCGTCGCACCCGGCGTGGTGCCGTGCGCGCCCCTAATCGTTTGCCTGCTCGGCGACCCGCTCGCGTTCGCGTCGCTCGAGCGCCCTGACACGGTGCTCCGCCGCGTCGGCGCGCCTGCCGGCGTCCTTCGCGCGGCGCCGTGCACTCGCGGCCCGGCGGCCGGCTGCCTGCAGGCGGGATGCTCGCGCGGCGTCGATCTCCTCCGGCGTCGGAGGCGCACCTTGGCGCGGGCCGTCGAGTTCGTCCTGCTGCTTGTCGAGTATCTCCTGGCGCTGGTCCAGCGATGCCTGGGTCTGGTCGACCTGCTCCTGGTGTGAGTCGCTGCGCTCGCGGCTGCGGTCCGCAGTCGCCTGCCGGTGCATCTGGTCCACCCTGCTCGCGAAGTCCAGCCTTTCGGGCACAGTCGACGTACTGCCGTCGAGCGCCTCCTGGACGCGCTCGAGCGTGAGGTCGATCTGATCGATTTTGAGCTGCTCCCGATCGAGGACGCTCTGGTCGAGGTCGGCGATCACCTGCTCGTGATCGAGATCGCGCTGGTCTGCATATTCATCGGCCGGCATTGTCCGGGTCCTCCCGTCTGATGTCGCTCTGTCGTGCTCGAGCTTCGACCGCGTCGAGCGCCGGTGTGTCCTCGAGCGGCTCCGGCCGCGCGAGGTAAAAGCCCTGGCCGAACCCGACCCCCAGGCCACGTGCCATCTCGAGCGTCGCCGGGTCTTCAATCCCCTCGGCAACGGTGTACGCGCCGAAGTCGCGCGCCAGCGCGACGACGGCCTTGACCACATGGGCACTGGCCGCGTTGCTCGTCAGATCGCCCACGAACTCAATATCGAGCTTCAATGAGTCCACGGGAATGTGCTTCAGGTAGCTGAAGCCACTGAAACCCGTACCGAAGTCGTCGAGCGCGACCTTGCACCCGAGCTCGTGCAGACGCTCGGCAAACTCGACTGCCGCGTGTTTGCCAGCGATCAGCGCGGTCTCGGTGATCTCGAAGGCCATGTCTGCCGGGTCTGCTCCGGCCCTCTCGATGCAGCGGGTGATGTGCTCAACGACGCGCCCGCTCGATATCGAGGCCGCCGAGACGTTGACTTGGACGGGGTGCATCCCCGCGGCGATCTCGGCGCCGCGGGCGATCACCCAGCGGTCGATATCGGCGATCAGGTTGTACTGCTCGGCGACGTCGAGATAGGGCCCTGGCGCGGCGACTGTGCCGTCGGGCTCGCGCACCCGGAGCAACAGCTCATGCTGTACGACCTCCATCGTGTGCAGGTCGAAGATCGGCTGCGCGTAGAGCAGGAGTCGCTGCTCGTCGATCGCGGTCCGACACCGGTCGACCCATTCCACAACTTCGTTCTGGTGTGCGAGGGCGACCGCTCGCGCCTGGCGCTCGCTGATGTCTTCAAAGACCACCAGACAGCCGATCTCCTTGCCCATCTCGATGAACGGTGACGCCGTGTAGGCAACCGGCAGTGAGCGTCCGTCCCGGCGCACGAAGAAGTCGACATCGACGTGCACCGTCACCCCGTCGCGTCGCGCCCGGAGCATCGGCGTGGCCTCGGGCGCAAAGCCCTCGAGGTGGCTCGGGCGCCGCGCGATAGCGTCATCGATGAGCTGGCCGTGAAGCTGCGATGCCGACCAGGCAAGCATCTTTTCGGCGGCCTTGTTGATGTAGGTGACGCGCCCCGCACCGTCGAGCGTGAACATCCCCTCGCTCATCGAGCTCGTAACCGACTGCAGGTGGTCTCGCTCTACCGCCAGCGCCTCGCTCGGCGCGGATCCGGCGTTCGAGTGCGCGGCACGGAGTTTGGTGCGCCGCGAGCTAATGACAGTGCCGATCGGAAGCGACTATTGCTACAAGCGAAGCGTACCGCGTGTGAGGCTCCGCGCGCGAAGATCGCCGTGCCATGAACCGCTCGTCCACGCGCTCCGGCACGCGGGTGCGCCAACCGACCGCCGGCCAGGCGGGCCCGGCTTTCGGCGGCCGGAGAACGCCGCAATTTCCCCGAAGGCTCAGCCGGCTGGCGCGGCGGTGTACTGCGCTTGGGTGACATGCTCGCCCCAGGTCACGGGACTGCCCGTCTCATCGGACTCGTGCATCGCGATGTGGACCATCAGGCGATCGGGGGTGGCGCCGTGCCAGTGGTTCTCGCCGGGCTCGAAGAACACCCGGTCGCCGGGACGAATCGTTTCCACGGGTCCTCCCTCGCGCTGGCAAAGGCCGACTCCCTCGGTTACGAAGATCGTCTGGCCGAGCGGATGGGTGTGCCACGCCGTCCGTGCTCCCGGGGTGAAGTGCACGGCGGCGGCGGCCAGGCGCGAGGGCTCGGTCTGCTCCGCGACCGTGTCGATGTAGACGTCGCCGGTGAACCAGTCGGCCGGCCCCTTGACTGTGTCGGTGCTGCTTCGGGTGATCTTCACGCGGAACCTCTTTCCTGATCTGGTGCGGTCGTTGACGCAGGCCACCTGCGGTGGCTCGAAGGGCGATCTGTTGGTACCCCCCGGGTGATCGCCCACACCGCTGCGCGGCCGCCCGCCATCATCGCTGAGCTTGGGCGCAGTCGTGCGGTTACCCCCCGCAGGTCGCGTATCCTGCAGTAATCGTGGTTGGGTCCGCTCAGCCTCAGGGGCAACGCCCGCGACGCAAGCTGATGGCAATCTTCGCCGGCATTGCGGTGCTCGTCGTGGCCGCTGTCGCGCTTGCAGTCGTCCTGTCCGGTGTTTCACTGACCGGCGGGCCAACGGCGCTCGCCCAGGTCGACGTGCAGCCCCTGGCGGGGCACGTCGAGAGCGTCCAGGCGTGGCGCGCCGATGGCCGCCCGGTCGCGGTCGCATTCGTCGACGGCAGCGTCACTCCGGTCCGCAAGCTCGCACCGGGCGAGCAGGTGACGGTCAGCGTGAGGGTCAAGCGACCGGGCTGGCTCAGCTGGGCGCTCGGCGGTGAAGAAGTCAAGACGCTGACACTGCACACCCCCGTCGCTCACGTCACGCAGGAAGTGTTCACCGTTGCTCACGGCTCAGCGCTGAATGTGAGCTTCGACTCGCCGGTCGTCGCGGTCGCGACGAGCGCCGGCGGTGAACTGCAAGACCGCCACCTTGCGGCACCGGCGAGCAACGTGTCGCTTGGAGCACAGGCGGCGACGGGAACGATCGAGGTCGCCGCCGCAGCGCGCCCGTGGGAGACCGTCGGCGCGCCGGCGCGGGTGACCTGGTTCCCGCCCGCGCACCAGCCGGTGCTGGCGACGCTCCCGGCGGCGAACGGCGAGGCCTCGCCGGCCGGGTCCCTCTACCTCACTTTCTCTCAGCCCGTCGCCGACGTTCTCGGCGAATCGCACCCCACTATCACGCCGTCGATTCCCGGCACCTGGCGCGAGCCCGACAGCCACATGCTGATCTTCACCCCGTCGGGCTACGGCGCACCGATGGACAGCGAAATCGCGGTCCAGTTCCACCGCGACGTCGCGGTCAGCACGGGCGAGGGCCTGCAGGTGACGCACGAAGTGCGCTGGCATGTCCCCGCCGGGTCGACGCTCCGGTTGCAGCAACTGCTGGCGCA
This sequence comes from uncultured Solirubrobacteraceae bacterium, assembly GCA_963699425.1. Lineage (GTDB taxonomy): Bacteria > Actinomycetota > Thermoleophilia > Solirubrobacterales > Solirubrobacteraceae > Palsa-744. The sequence continues at coordinate 754,181 of CAVOTS010000003.1, forward strand.
GGCGGGGTATCTGCCGATGCGCTGGCGCGCCGCGGGCTCGGAAGTGGCGCGGACGCCAAGTGCCGAGCTTCAGGCGGCGGTCTCCCCGCCGAGGGGAACGTTCGCCTGGCGCTATCCGAACACGCCACACCAGCTCGAAGCACTCTGGCACGAAGGCGAACCCAACGCGCTCGTGCGTGGCGCCGTCATGAAGTTCGAGAACGCCCACGAAATGACCACCGACGGCGTCGCGGGACCAGGGGTCTGGAAGGCGCTACTGGAAGACGCCATCGCGGGCAAGCAGACCGGCGAACCGTACAGCTACGTGTATGTCCACCGTGCGGTCCCGGAGACCGCGACGCTCTGGAGCGCCGGCAGGACGCTCGTCAAGACGCCCGCGAACAGCGGCGTGCCCGGCGCGGAAACCGAACTCGGCACGTTTCCCGTGTTCGAGCACATCCCCGAAGGAACGATGACCGGTACGAATCCCGACGGCAGCCATTACGTCGATCCGGGAATCAAATGGATCAGCTACTTCAACGGCGGTGACGCGCTCCACTACTACGTGCGGGGCTCCTACGGTTTCCCGCAGAGCAACGGCTGCATCGAGATGCCGCTCGGGGCGGCGGCCGCGATCTGGCCGCACACGCCGATCGGGACGCTCGTCACCATCGAAGCCTGAGCGCGGCGCCGGCGCTCGGCGAGCGGCGAACGCGATCCGGAAGGGCGAACGGTGGGCAACGGTCTCGCTAGCGGGGCTATGCACCTTGGCTGGCGGGCGATTGACGCGACCTGCCTGATCCGCTATTCTCATAAAACCGATCGAGATTATGTCCAGTAAGCCCCTCATCGATATCCACCAGCATGTCTGGACACCCGCGCTGATCGACGCCCTCGGCCGACGAGATTCACTTCCGCTCGTACGTGGCGAGGGCGGCGGCCTGACCCTCCACCTCGAGGGAGAGCCCTCCTGCTCGCTACCGCCACGCGGTGAAACGAGTAGCGATCGGCAGCCGCTGCTCTGCGCGCTCGGTGCCGACCGGGCGCTGATTGCGATTTCGAGCCCGCTCGGCATCGAGGCGCTACCGCGCGATGCGGCACGCGGGCTGATCGACGCCCACCTTGAAGGCGCGACGATGGTCGGCGAGAACTTCGGCGTCTGGGGTCCGGTTCCGGTGAACCCGCCGCAGGCCGCGGATGTCGACCGCGTCCTGGCCGATGGATGTGTCGGGATCTCAATGCCCGCGGGCGCTCTCGCGGACGCTGACGCGCTCGGAGGACTGCTTGCGGTTCTGCACCGCACGGAGGAGCTCAACGTGCCGCTGTTCGTCCATCCCGGCCCCGGACGTACCGGCCTGGCCCGGACGCCTTCGCCGCGCGAGCCTCGGTGGTGGCCGGCCGCGACCACGTACGTGGCGCAGATGCACGCCGCCTGGATCACCTTCAACGCGTTCGGGCGAGCGCAGCTTCCCGGGTTGCGCGTGGTCTTTGCGATGCTTGCCGGCCTGGCGCCACTGCATCGCGAGCGCCTCGCGTCACGCGGCGCCGGCTTCGAGCCCGATCCGCGGATCTTCTTCGATACCTCGTCCTACGGTCCGCGCGCGACGGCCGCGATGCGGGAGGCCGTTGGCGCGGAGCAGATTGTGTTCGGGTCGGATCTGCCCGTGGTCGAGCCGCGGCGCGCAAGCCTCGCGGACTGGGACGGCTACTCCACGGCAACGATGAGCCTGTTCGCACAGGGGCCGCCCGAGGCTTCCGAGTTCAAGTCGGTGCAGGCGTGAGTCGCCGGGCCATCGCCACAGTACCCCGGCCAGCCGGCCGCGACCTGACGGCCCCGGAGCTGGAGCGTTTCGCGAAGGAGCTAGCGGAGCGCCCGGAACTCTGGATCGACCTAGTGCGCCACGACTCGGACCAGCGTCATTACGAGGAACTCCTTGGCGACCCGCACGTCACCGCCTGGCTGATCTGCTGGATGGAGGACCACGACACCGGCTTTCACGACCACGACGCTTCGGCGGGCGCTGTCGCCGTCGTCGGGGGTGCGGTTCGCGAGGAGCGCCTGGTCATCGACGGCCCGCCCGTCGACCGTGTCTACGAGGCCGGCGGATCATTCCACTTCACGCCGGCCGACATTCACCGTGTACGCCACGTCGGCGATAGCCCCGCGGTCACGCTACACGTCTACTCCCCGCCGCTGCTGGCGATGGGAGCGTACGCAATCAGCCCCGACGGAGTCCTAATGCGCCACACACAGGGCGCGGACCGCGAGCTGCGTCCCGAGAACACCGGGCCGCGCGCCGCCGAGAGCTACACGTCGGTCCTACGTTCGTAGCTCACGCGCAGACCAAGCCGCACGTTGCGGCGGTCACGACTCGGGCCATGGTCTGGCCTCGGCGGGCAGCAGGTGGACCGGCGCCTGTTCAAGGATCTCGCCCAAACGGGCGGCGACAAGCGAACGGTGGCACGACTCGGGCTCACGCTCGACACACAGCAGCGCGGCAGGTCGCTCGCGGCGCAGATGAGCGGCGAGCTCCCGGAGGTCGACCTGACTGAGGATCTCGTCGCAGTAACCCTCGACGTAGGCGCTCGCCAGATGCGTCCGCGAGCGCTTGCCGACGCCGAGCCTCTTGTCCTCCCGATATTGCAACTGCCGCAGCTCGGTCGTCGGAGCGAGCTCGCGATGGTGCTCGTAGGCGATCCCGGCACCGCGCAGCAGGTCCTGTAGGCGCAGGGAATTCGCCCACGCGTACTCGCTGCCACGCACGCCCCGGCGCTGGCGGACGTCGAGCACCAACCCGATGCCAGCCCGTCGCAGGGTTTCGATGAACTGCTCGGACGTAAAGCCGTAGACGCCGATCGTTGCCAGACGCGTCACCTCGGCCGGACCCACCGGCAACGACGACGGCGACGCTTCCACCGGTTGCGTCATCACCCGAGCCGGTTGTCAGGCGCCTTCGCGGGCAGCGCGCTCGTCGAGCGGGAGATCGTCATGGCCGCCGTCGCTCGCGTGGGGTGTGAACCTCTCACGCCCGGGAATGCTAGTCGCGCGCCGACTGGGGTCAGCCGCTCAGCCTCGGCCGATTGCCGCTCTGCGACCGTGTCCGCGAACCTTGCCTGACCTCTAGCGGCTGCCCGGCCAAGCGTCCGCGCTCAGGACGACCAGCTTGTCAGCAACGGATCGTCGGCCGCCTCGTCGCCCAGCCGCGAGATCGCCGCGGCCCGCAGTTCGTGCTTCGCGCGCGCGTAGTCCGCGGCAGCGAAGTGGGCCATCGATCGCGCGATCTCGAGGGCGCGTGGCAGCACGGCCGGCGCGTCAAGCGCCTCCTCGAACACGCCGAGCCGCACAGCGTCCACACCGTCCACAAGTTCATTGCCCAGCACCAGCGCGCGCGTCGCGTGCGGAGCCAACTCGGCACGCACCACCCCGATTGCAGCTTTCGGAAATGGAATCCCGACCTTCACCTCGGTCAGTCCGTACTTGCCCTCGGCGGCGGCGACACGGATGTCGGTGCATAACGCGAGGACCAGGCCGCCGGCGATCGCGTGGCCGGTGATGGCGCCCACCACGGGGCAGGGAAGAGCGTAAGCGCGCAGCGTCATCTCGTTGATCGCCGCGACGGAGCGCCGCTGCTCGTCCGGCCCGTAGTCGGGTGCTGCCTTGAGGTCGACGCCGGCGGAGAAGCAGCCCTCGCGGCCGCTCAGGACGAGCGCCGCGGGCGGGTCGCCGGCGATCTCGGCAAGCGCCGCGACAAGCTCGTCGAGCAGCTCGAGGCTCATCGCGTTCGCGGGCGGACGGTCGATCTCGATGATCGCCAAGCCGTCGAAGCGATCGAGCTTCACATGTGTCACGAGAACCGAAGCCTTTGATTCTTCTGCCGCGCCGCGCCGGTGCAGTCGACCGGAGCGGCCCAGCCGGTTGGCGGGCCGCTCCGTCGAGCGCCTATTTCAGGGGAAGTTGGAGCGTTGGCCCGATCGCGTCTTCGGCGACCGACGCCGGCGTCCACGGCAACGTGATCCATTCGTTTTTGGACAGACGCTGGGTCTGGTCTTCGTAGTAGGGAGACGTCGGATCTTCCGACTGCGAGTAGGCGAGGAGCGCTTTCGAGATCGGTTCGTGGCCACGCTGTAGTTCCGTGAACATCACGATGCTCGTGCCGCCCGTGACTTCCTCCTGTTTCGCCGTCGGCGTCGGGAAGGACCCCCCGATAGCAGCGAAGCATTCTCCCGCATCCCCACAGCCGGGCAGTGGTGCAGCACCGGACTGCGGTGCACGCTGCACTTCGCCGGTGTCCGCGTCAAGCGGGATCCCGCGCGCCTGCATCGAACTCACCGCTGCCGCGAGGGCTTCCTTGCTCGCCGGCAGTGAGGTGTTGAGCGTGTTCGGTGTGTAGACCGGTTCGCTCACCGTCCACGGATGGACCCAGAAGCCGGCCTGGCCATTGGGGGCGCGGTCGTACCATTCCTGGAACAGCCAGGCACCCCTGTCTTCGAGCGTTGCCGTCGCGCCGTAGGCGTCGAGTACGGGGCACGCTTCGCTGACGTTGACGCCATCGATCACGCCGCCTTCTTCGGCCACCGCGTTGTTGCAGATTTCGCGCAGGCCCGGCAAAGCGCGTTCGGCCGGCAGCGAGCGGAACTTGGTCCAGGAGTTCTGCATCGTTTCGACCGTGAACCCGGGAGTCGGCGAGAGCCCGTCTGTCGGCACGCCTGAATTGTTCGTGCCCATCCGCTGGGCCACCATGTCAATCCCGGTCTGGGACCGCATGCCCGGGTTTTCTTCTTCGCCCCCGAGGGCGGGCGAGAAGCCCGTGAGCGGAGAGTTCGCGTTCGCCAGCCAGAACGAGTTGTTCGAGTTCTCGACGTAGTCCTTGCGGACCAGCGAGGGCTCTTCGCTGCCCGCAAGGATCCCGGGCACCAGCGCGCCCGGGCTTTCCGGCAGTTGGCATTCGCCGTCGCCGAAGTACGGTCCGGAGAGCGAATTCGACGCCCGCCCGATGTTGCAGTGCGATTTGACGAAGTCCTTCGTCAGGCTCGCTGCAACGGCAATCTCCGTGTAGAAGGCATTGCCTTCGTCGTCGGCGCCGATGGTGTTCACCCACGGCACTCCCTGGATGGACTGCTCGGCTTCGATCAGCTGAGAGGCATTTTCGGCTTTGCTGATCGCGAACCACTGGTTGACGCCACGCAGGTTGTTGGCATTGGCGTCGGCGATCGCTACAGGCTGCCCGGCCTCCCAGATCACAGGCCCGTAGAGGCTGTAGTACAGGGTCCCGGTGCGCGGCACGAGTTCGCCGTGTTCGAGGGCCTGCACCGTCACGGTGCGCCTCTTCATCGCGTGCGTCTTGTTGTCGTAGATGTAGTCGGTCGGGTGCCCCTGGGCGGGTACCAGCGCCCAGAAGGTCACCGTCGTGTTCGTTGAGACGGTGTGTGTCCAGGCAATGTGCTGGTTGTGGCCGATGTTGATCCCGGGCAGCCCCCAGATTCCCGCGCCGATCGCGTGGTACTTGCCGGGGACTTCGACGTTCATCTCCCAGAAGCGTTCAGACCCATGCCATGGGAAGTGCGGGTTTGCTAGCACGACGCCGCCTCCGTTGGTGGCGTCTTCGCTTCCCACCGCAAGGCCGTTGGAGCCCATCAGCTTGCTGTGCCCGATGCGCGCGAGTTCTTCGACCCGGCCGACGAGGCTCTGGCTCTTCGCCGACGCCGCGGCGGCGGGCACGCTTGCGGGCGGACCGAACGCCGGGTTCGCCTCGGTGTACGGACCGAGGGCGGAGTTGCCGGCGAGGTCGTCGACCTGGTAGATGCGGCGCCAGACGTCGATCGCCTTGATCGGCCTGACCCAGGCCCCGCCCTTGCAGGCAGGGTTCGTGACCCCGTTGGCGCCGCCGATGTGCCTGAGGTAGGCGTCATAGCCAGCGGCGTAGCCGCGCACCGTTTCGGTCGCTTCTGTCGAAGGGCCCTGCGGGTAGGGCAGTTTGAGCAGCTTCTGGATCGTCTTCGCGTCGGAGATCGAGGTCCAGTAGAGGTCCGAATTGAGGTTCGTGAACTGCAGCCCACCCTCGGCTTCGTTCTTGAAGACGCCTTCGGGGCCGAAGTACTTGGAGCGTTCGCCGTCGACCGTCAGGAACGTTTCGGCCAGAAGGCAGATTCCGTCCTGCGCCTGCGCGTACCCGACCCCGTAGCCGATGTCGCCGTAGGTTTCACCGGAGACGTTCGCGACGCCCCCTGTGGTCCGCGTCAGCGCTACGTGATACGAGGCCGCGGCGCCAGCCGGGAAGCACATCCCGGCGACGGCCACCGCGAGCACGGCAAGCATGCGGCTCCTCGTGAAGTGTTTGGCCGCGGTGTGCCCATCGTGCCTGCAGCGCGCAGAATCCGTCCCCATTTCGCTGTCCTCCCCCATCCCTCTCCGATAACGAGCCCCGCAATGGCGGACTGCTCGGTACTCTACTCTTGTGCAAGGTACCAAGGTGTCCAGCGCCGCACAAGACTCAACCCGACGACTCCCGCGCGGACCCCACCGTCTATCCCGCGAGGAGGTCGAGCAGAACCAACGGGAGCGGATCCTCTCGGCCGTGATCGCGATGGTCGGCACGAAGGGCTATAGCGCCACGACGATCGGCGACATCAGCCGCCACGCACGAGTCTCGAGGGACACGTTCTACGAGCAGTTCCCGAACAAGGAAGCCTGCTTCCTCGCCGCCTATGACTCGATAACGCGCGAGCTGCTCGCTGAAATAGTGGCCGTCGGAACCAACCAGGCGAGCTTCGTCGACGCCGTGCGCGACGGTATCCGCGTGTACCTGCGCTTCTGGAGCGCACGCCCCGACGCGGCGCGCGCGTGCACGCTCGAGGTCATGGCGGCCGGGGAGGCCGCGCTCGCTCAGCGGGAACACACACTCGCGAGCTTCGCGCGCCTTTTTCGGGCGCTCGCCGAGCGTGCTGCGACGGAGCTGCCCGGCCTGCCCGCGGTCCCCGACATCGTGCCGCGCGCGAGCATCCTCGCTGTGCTCGACCTCGCGACCGAGTACGTCCGTCAGGGACGCACCGGTTCGATGCCCGAGCTCGAGAACGAAATCGTCTACCTGTGGCTTCTGGGGCTCGCCGGCCACGAGGTCGCAGCGCGCGCCACCGAAGCCCCGCGTTAAGCCGGCGCGTCTTGCCGCCAAACGCCAACGGGGAACCCCCTCGATGATCGAGGCGGCGGCGGTCCGCCGGGTGCGCCGTACTTATCCTTGGAGCGATGGACGCCCTCGGCGGGAAAGCAGAGGAGGCGGCACGCGCCTGGTACCACGAGCGCCAAGAGACACCGTGCGATGAAGTCAGTGCCTGGGAGCACGGAACAATCGTCCGTGCGAGCAGCCACCCGGGCCCATGAGGCAGCTCTGCGAGAGCCCCGCGGGCATGGCGCGACCGTTGCCCGCTGAGACTGCGGGGGTTATCCTCGGCTCACCGGCGACTCGATCAGGGGGACAAGATGATCAGGCTCAGGCGCGCCGCAGTTTCGTTCGGCGTGCTGGCATGCGCGGCGGTGACATTCTCCCCGACCGCGGCATCCGCAAGCGCACTTCCGCCGGAGGCCTGTCTGGGAGGCGGCCATTGCGTCACGTTCGACGAGAGCAAGGACGGCGCATTCTCGACCGAAGTAGACGGCGGCCTGGCCGGACAGATCAGCGGCGGGCTCAGCGCCGGCCACCTCGACACCTTCAGCGCGGAAACCTACAACGAACGAGAAACCTGCCAGTGGACGCTCGAACGGCGGGCCACCGGGACGTGGGGTTCGGAGAGCGAACCGGGCGAGATCGTCTGCCGCAGCGAGGAAAGCGGTGCCGTCACGTTCGAATCGCCGATCTGGATCCAGCCCACACCGAAGGAAAAGCCGGAAAAAGAAAAGAAAGAAAAACCGAGCAAAGAAAAAGCCTCAAAGAAACAGCTGGTCTTCGACGGCCATGCGCTCGGGACCGGGGAAACGCTCCCGGGCGTCAAAGTCACACTCGAAATCTCGTCCGGAAGCGAATCGCAGTCCTGCACGGCCGCCGCAACGTCCTGGGAGTCCGCGATCGGCATTAAGTCAAAGACGACCTTGAGCAGCAACGGTGTCCACGGCTGCCGCGTACCCGCGGGCGAACTAAGCATCGGGGACGAAACGATGCTGGCCGAATCATTCTCCTACCGCCAGAACGGCAAACAGTTCAGGACTTGGCACGTGTTCTTCGAAGCGACCGTGCAGGCTCAGATCCAAGTGTCGACACAGTCGTGCCTCTATCAGGACTCCGAGTGGCCCACAGGCTTGGGGACTACGGAGTCGAAAGTGACCTTTGAAACTGCACAGACCACGCTGGTCGAGCGAGCGCCGATCATCGACCACGCCGCCGGACCGGGGGGCAGCTGCGCGACCGAGCCCGAAGTTCAGGCGACGATCACCATCCCGGGGCTCACCGAATGACGCGCCGTCGCGCCGCCATCAACGTCGACCGGCACTAATACAAAAGCACTGCAAATCTGACATATCCGCAATCGGGGAGACAGGAACTGAACCGCTCAACGAAGCCACATACGCCCCGCCGTGGGCGGTTTCGTGGGCGGTCCTGCGAACCGTCACTGGATGCGCATTCCCGGTCACAGCATCCAATGTTGGATGTCGCTCGCCAGCGTCGGGAGGTGCTCAGCTCGGGATCGCCGGCCACCCTGCCGCATCGAACACCGCGACGGGGTCGAGGTAGTCCCGCCACCGAATCACCTTTCCGTTCTCAACGGTGACGATGGACACGAAGCGGTTGTCATACGGGAGACCGGTCTTCACAGACTCACCGTGAACCTCGTACTCGAGGACCACGACCGAAGCCTCCGGGTCTCGGTAGACCCGCAGGCTGTCAGCGGCGCGCACCTTCATGTACTCGTCATAACCGCTGTAGAGGTCGATGATGTTCTGGCGACCCTTCACGGCTCGCGGGTACCCAGGGACGGAGATGACAAATTCGAACGTGACGTCCTCGGCCAGCAGGTCAAAGTAATCATCGCCTTCCGCAAGGCCGTCCAGGCCTTCCCGGATGACGCGAAAGAAAGGTCCGCGGGCACCAAAGTTGGATCTGTCATCGACGTACTTGGTCATGGCGGCGAGCTGTCAGCGCACGTAGCGCTCGAGCGCCTCGCGAGCGATCTGGCTGACCGTCTTGCCCTCCTGCTCGGCGCGTGCCTGAGCGCGAGCCTGAAGCTCCGCTGTCATCCGGAAGTTCACGCGTGGCGAGGGGCCGCTTTGCCCTCCGAGCGACTTGCGCCCCACCCGCTTGGCGTCCGTGAGGTCGTAGCCGGCTTCGGCCTCGTCTGCAAGACGCTCCGCAAGCTCGTCGGTGATCACCGTCCCACTCTTCGCGCGAGGCAAACCCGCCATCACAATCCCCCTTCCAGGAGCGATTCATATCTGGGCCGGATCGGCTGCGCGTGAATCACGAGCAGCCCTCCCCCGTCGACCTCGACCGCCATGACGTCCAGCAAGACCCCGTGCCGGTCGGGTCCGAGAAAGACGAGTCGTGGATCCAACAGGCCAGATCCGGCTGGTGCGGCCTCTCCGAAGACGACTCCCGTCTTCTCGACAACGTGCCTGCTGCTCTCGCGACTGATGCGATGCCGCGTCGCGGATCTCGTGTGTCTGACGACCATGACTTGACGGTCATTGTGTCAGACAGTTTAGGACACAACTCGGAATGATAGTCAGCGCAGGTGTAAAAGCCCTGCAAATCAGCCATTTTTGTGATCGGGGAGACCGGAGCTGAACCGCTCAACCGAGCGGCGAACTAGGTGCCGTGGGCGGTTTCGTGGGCGGTCGCGGTTCAGCCTTTGAACGGCACCAAATCGAACGTCATGCGCTGTTCGGCGACGCCGTTGTCGTCCACCCCGCGGGCGCCGTCGAAGTCGAACCCGATCGACCGGTAGAAACGGATAGCGCGCTGGTTTCCCGAAGCAACCCAGAGCGTGACCGCGCGCCAGTGCTCACGCCGGAGCCGCTCCAGCGCATCCCGCACTAGCACTCCTCCGAACCCCCGCCCCCACTGTTCGGGATCGACATTCAACGCCGGAATCTCTGCGGTGCGTTCGACGGCAGCGGGGTCGCGGCTCGGCTCCGCGGGGATTAGAAACCCCGCCAGTCCGCCGTGGTCTCCGATGACCGTCACGCGTGGCGGCGTTTCTCCGCCGAGCAGATCTCGCCACCAGCGCGCTCGCTCCTCGACTCCTAGAGCGCTCAATGAAGCCTCGGACATGACGCCGTCGTATGCGGCCCGCCACGCGGTTTCAGTTGACGGTCCCGGCCGGCAAGATCCACTCGCACGGCTGTCCGGTGATCGCCGCAATCCGATCGAAATCGGCGTCGTAGTGGAGCACGACCAAACTGGCTTGCTCTGCGCCCGCGGCAACCAGAAGGTCCGGAATCTTGCGACCACGCTGATGGCGTGACGCCAACAGGCGCTGGACCTGAAGCGCGCGCTTGACGTGGTCGCCCGTTGTCTCGAGGGGGGCAAAGATGTCGAGAGCAGTCACGAGGTCGTGCCACTCAGAAGCGTCTCGCGCCGAGTATCCGACCTCGAGATCAGTGATGCTTAGACGTCCGATCTCGCCGCGCAGCGCAAGTGGTTCCACCTTCGCTCGTACTGCGGGGTTCGCGAGCCTCGTGACGACGCTCGTGTCGACGACGTGCGTCAGCGCCAAGCTTGCTCGCGGTCGTCCACTTGTGCGCCGCCGAGAACGTCAAGCCCTCGGGCGACCTCGACGGTCCTCGAGTCGCTGACCATCAGGAGCGCGCGATTGACGGTGTCCTTGATCGTCGCGGTCCCCAGCCCCGCGCGCGCTGTTTGCAGTGCGTCCTCATCGATATCAACCAGGTGCTTTGCGATGGCATGAGTATATACCCGCCCCCCAACGGTCTATACGCCGTCGCCCGCTCTCCCACCGCCCACGCACCTCGGGCGTGGGCGGTTTGGTGGGCGGTCGATAGAAAGCTTGCCCGGCGCGGCACCCTTCACATGGCAGGAAAATCGGGGCCTTCACCGTGCGCCGCAAACGTCCCCTGTGTCCGTTCACACCACCTGTCGCGATGACAGGATTTGAACCTAGTCGGCGAGACAGGAACTGAACCGCTCAACCAAGCGGAAGAGTCGTTGCCGTGGGCGGTCTCGTGGGCGCGGGAGCTTGAGCAATCACGCTCGCCGAGCTGGCGTGCGATTTGCGCCGAATGCCACCGACGCCGCGGGACGCCCCAAACAGCGACCAACGCGACTACGGGCTCTACCTACAGCGGGGGCAGAGCTCGCCGGCGATCGCGCGGAGCCGGTCATCGAGCCAGTCCAGCTCGTAGGTTTGCCCGTCGCTGGTTGGAAATTCGCCCGCCACGGTCGCGACATCGTTGCGGACCTGAACCACACCCCAAACGGCGTCCGCGCCTTCCGAGGTATTCAGGAGAAAGCCGCCGTACGCGTGTTCGCCAGCCCTGCGACGGCTGCGGAAGTAACCCCTGGGAGACGGGGTCATGCTCGCGAGGTTTCTCTCCCGGCCCCGGAATTCGTACTCCGAACGCTTGTCGACGTCGAGTGTCACGGCTCCCCCTCCGATTCCCTGGTGCGGAGGTTCGCCTTCTTCTTGAGCCTGCCAGACGCAGGTCGACGCGTACCCCGCTCCCACGTCGCCCGCATCGGTCAACTGCTGGTAGCCGGCGTTGACGAAGTTCCCTCTGTTGAGCAGACCCGCGCAGCTACGCCTGCTGAGCATCGGCAGCCGCCGATAATGTCGAGCCGCGCTGGCGCTTACTGCCACCGACCCGGAAATCAGGAAAACGAGACACACGACGCCTGTTCGGGACACACGGCTCACAGCGATCCTTTCGGTCGAGCGGGGCGAGGGACCTTAAACGTCGAAGCACCCCCGGTCAACCACACCCGGGCGTCGGGGCAAGGCGATTTCCAATCTCCCGCTGGGCCGCGCGCGGGCCGTCGCTGCGCAGCGACGGCACTACCCCTTGCGGGCGTCGCCCGACTCCTCGATGCGAAAGCCGGTCGAAGCGCAGCGATAAGCGGCACGAGCACGGCTGCACCCTCCTCCGCCAGGCGTCAAGCCACGATATGTAGGAGAACAGCTCTACCGGCCGCCGAACCACCGTGCCGCGGCACCGGGAGATCAGGCCAGCCCCCGCGCGCGGCATCTGCCTTCAGCTCGGCATCCCCGCGCCCGGTAACCCGCGGTGATACCTGCGGTCCGCCCACGTGGGCGGATTGCAGCCGCAAAATACCTGCAAATCCGCCCTTTTGGCGATCGGGGAGACAGGATTTGAACCTGCGACCGCCCGGCCCCCAGCCGGGTGCGCTACCAGACTGCGCCACTCCCCGTGAATGGCAAGCGGGCGACGGGAATCGAACCCGCCCTAGAAGCTTGGAAGGCTTCTGTGCAGCCACAACACTTCGCCCGCACGCCCGCAGCGATGTTATCGAGCCGGAGCGGCCGACATTGCAGACTTAGTCAGCGCCGTCGTAGTAGCGGCGGCGCCAGCGCGCGGGCCCGCCAAGCGGCGCATCAGGCGACGACGGCACTCTAGACTCGCAAGAGTGGCACGGCTGCAGGCAATCGTGCTCGCCGCGCTCGCGGTGCTCGTGTTCGCCGGCGACGCCCTCGCGGCCCGCACGCCCGCTCGCCCTCCCCGCAGCTGGACTGTCTCCGGCGGCGGTTTCGGCGACGGCGTCGGGATGGGCGCATGGGGCGCATACGGCTACGGCCTGCACGGCTACGGCTCACGCGCGATCCTCGCCCACTTCTTCACCGGCACGGCACTCACGCCCCTCGCGGCCGAACCCGAAGTCCGGGTCCTGCTGGCGGTCGGCGGTTCCAGCGTGCGCTTCACGGGGGCGCGCTCGGCGTGCCGCGTGCGCCTGCGCCCAACGGCGACCTACCGGGCAGTGCTCGCGGGACCGCGGATCGAGCTGCACAACGCCGCAGGGCGCTGGCTCGGGCACTGCGGCGCCCGCCTGTTCGCGCGATCCGGCGGCGTCGTGCATGTCGCGGGCGTCGGCAACTATCGCGGTTCGCTGGTGCTGACCAGCGCCGGGCCCGGCGCGCTGAACATCATCAACCAGCTGCCGCTGAACCTGTATGTCCGCGGCTCGCTACCGGGTGAGATTCCGCCGAGCTGGCCCCGGGAAACGCTGCGCGCCTTCGCAATCGCGATCCGCACGGTGGCGATCACGACAAACGTCGGCGGCAACGGCTACCAGCTGTACTCCGACACGCGCACGCAGGAATACCCGGGCCTGCGGGCCGAAACGCCGCAGACGAACGCGGCTGTCCAAGCGACGGGCGACGATGTCGTCACCTACCGCGGCACGCCCGTTGTCACGCCCTATTGCGCCTCGGATGGCGGCCGCACCGAATCCCACTTCCTGGGCGGCCCGCCCGAGCCGTGGCTCAAGAGCGTCGTCGACCCCTACGACTACTACGCGCCCGAGCACCACTGGGTCCACCACTACAGCGAGCGCACGATCGACGCGCTGCTCGGCGCGCGGCTACGGGGACGGCTCCTGCGAATCGAAGTGACCTCGCGCGGTGAATCGGGCCGCGTGAACTGGGCTCGACTGGTCGGCACCCGTGGGCACTCGATGATCCGCGGCGACGAACTGGCGTCGGCGCTCGGCCTGCTCGACCGGCTGGCCTACTTCCGTAGCCGCTAACCGCGCGGCGAGGTCGGCACGGCGGTAGTCGTCGTCGGCGACGCCGGCGGCTGTTTCGGCGGCGGCGGTTCGTAGAGCTTGGGCTGCACGACACAGTTCGACGAGTTGGTGCGGTCGACCGGCTCGCCTTCGGGGAATGCTTCGAGCAGTGCGTCGGCGATCTCGTGCGCGCGGTGGGCGTAGCCGTTGCTCGTGAAGTGGATGCCGTCGGTGACGTACCAGTTTTCCTTCACGACCCCGGGCCAGTTGTAGACCCGCATGTTCGGGTAGTCGTTGCAGGCCCGCACGAGCGCTTCGTCCCACGCTTTCATGTTCGTCTCGGCGTAGGGCCCGCTGGTCACGAGCGTCTTCACGGCGACCCACATGACCGGGGCGTTGCCGATCGTGTGCATCATGATGTTGATCCGGTCCCGGTAGGTGTACGTCGAGCCGGCGGCGACGTTCGCGGCCTCGTTGGTGCCGAGCGCCAAGACCCAGCAGCCATTGCGGTTGCGGGCCTTCAGCGATTCGGCGGCTTCCTGTCCGTTGGGCTGGTCTTCGTAGCGCTCGACGATCGACCGCCCGCCGGAGATGTCCAGGTAGGAGGTCGTCGCGCCGACGCGTGCGTACTGCGCGCTGATCCGCAGCCGCGGGTCAGGCAGATATTCGGGCGACTCGAGCCCGAGCGACGTCGAGTCGCCGATGTGGGCGACCGAACGGCAGACCGTGCGATGCGCGATCTTCGGCGTCGTTTTCGCCTTGAAGGTCTTCGCGAACTTCGCCGACTGGACGCTCTCGGCTGTCTTCTTGGTCGCCGCGCCGGCCAGGCCGACCCCGGCGACGCCGAGCAGGAAGATCCCGGCGCCGGTCCATGCGAGCTCGCGGCTGGAGAGTTTCGCCCGCTTACCCGAGAAGTGCCGGCGCCATAGGCGGTGCAGTGCACCGTGCCTGATCGGATCCTCGAGGTAACGCCAGGAGACCGCGGCGATAGCGAAGGTCGCCGCGATCTGCAGCGCCGCGCGGCCGAGCGGCACGCCGCGCACCGCCGACCAGCCGGTCAGCACGATGATCGGGAAATGCCACAGGTAGATGCCGTATGAGCGCACCCCGATCCAGCGCAGCGGGCGCGCCCCGACCAGCTTCGAGATGCGCGCCGCGGGATGCACCAGTGCGGCGATCAGCATCGCCGTGGCGAGCGAGAGCACCACGAACCCGCCGCGGTAAAGGAACGGCGAGTACTCGGTCGAGCGCCAGTACATGTAGAGGATCCCGAGCAGCCCGATTGCACCGATTGCGTCGATCGTGTTTCGCGCGCCCGTCGTGATCCCGGCGCGCAGGCGCCCCGAGGGCCAGAGCATCGCGAGCACGGCGCCGATCAGCAGCTCCTGGGCGCGCGTGTCGGTGCCGTAGTAGACGCGCGACGGGTCGCTGGCGGGGTGGTAGATCGCGGCCATCACGATCGCCGAGAGGACGGCGAGCGCGAGCGTCACGATTGCCAGCCGCGGGCGCAGGCCCGAGCCTGGCCTGCGCTCGCGCAGGAAGTGGACGGCGACCATGATCAGCAGCGGCCACAGGAGGTAGAACTGCTCCTCGACCGACAGCGACCACAGGTGGTTCAGCGGCTGCGGGGCCGCGAACTGTTCGAAGTAGGAGACCTTGTGGACGATCAGCCACCAGTTGTTCAGGTACAGCACCGCCGAGAAGACGGCGCCGGGGAAGTCGGTGCTCTGCCGCGGGCCGATCACGGTGATCCAGACGACGACCACGAGCAGCATCACGTACAGCGCAGGGAACAGCCGCCGGGCACGGGCAAGCCAGAAGCTGCCCAGTTTGATCCCCCCTTCGCCTACCTGTTCGAGCAGCAGGTCGGTGATCAGGTAGCCGCTCAGCGTGAAGAACACTCCGACGCCGAGCAGGCCACCAGGAGCCCAGCTGAAGCCGAGGTGGTACACGATGACCGCGAGCACGGCAATCGCCCGCAGGCCGTCGAGCCCCGGGATGTACTTTCGATGACCCTCGACTGGCTGTGGCAAGCGGTGACCAGTATTTCAGCGCCGTTGGCGGCGAACGGGGATTGCAGGCCCGGCGGACAGCGGGTCCACCCGGTCAGCGGCGGGCGCGACGCTCCTCAACGGGTACCTCGCCCTCGTCGTGCAGCCCCTCCGGGGGCCAGGGCCCGAACCAGTTGTCGCGTGCGCCGTCGAGCGTGACGGTCGAGCCGTTGAGCGCATTCGCCGCCTCGGTCGCAAGATACGTCACGAGCCATGCGTGCTCCTCGGGCCGGCCGAGACGTTGCAGCGGCACCGCCCGGGACATGCCGGCACGGACGATCTCCGGATACTTGACCATCACCTCGGTGTCGAAGTGCCCGGCCGCGACGGCGAACAAGCTGATCGCGTCGGGCGCCCACTCGCGCGCAAGGCGCCGCGTCAGTGCCTCGACCGCCGCGCGGGCGGCCCCCGAATGGGCCATCCCCGGCATTCCATGATGCGGCGAGAGCGTCACGTTGATGATCTTCCCGCCGCGTCCGGCGAAAGCCTGCTCGCGCGCTGCGCGCGAGACGTTGAGCATGCCCTCGACGTTGAGTCGCCAGACGGCCTCCCAACCTCTCGTCGCGATCAGCTCGGCCGGGCTGAAGAACTGCCCCCCGGCGTTGTTGACGACGACGTCGAGCCGGCCGGCGGCGCGCGAGCGCCGCCCCGACGAGGGCGCCGGCCGCATCGGGGTCCCTGATATCGCCGGCAACCGCCCGCACGACGGCGCCGGGAACTTCGTCGCCGATCAACGCGCAAGCTTCGTCCAGCACATCCTCGCGGCGACCGGCGATCGCGACCGACGCACCGCAGCGGGCGAATTCCAGCGCCGTCTCACGGCCCAGGCCGGTTCCGCCACCGGTGATCAGCGCGGCCTGCCCGGCGAGTATCCCGGGGGCAAATATTCGGCTCTCGGCGCCCGTGGACACGCCGGGATGATATGTCTCGCACGCGGCGACGCCGCATCGCACTGGCCTCTGTCAACCGGACACACTACGGTTCACGCGTGTTTCGCCGACCCGCGGCAGCCTTCGCCGCGACATTGATCGACTACCTCATCTGGCGCGTCTCCGCCGGCTCGGGCCTGCAGCTGCTCGGACTCGTCAGCGGCCTGCTGCTGCTGCCGCTGCTGATCCTGACGGTGGCGTTCGCGTTCACGGCGTTCGCACGCCGGGCCGCGCACGGCTCCGTCGCCGAGAACGTGCCGGCGCCGGCACGCACCGTCGGGCAACCCGGTGCCCAGGCTGCACCGCGCCCCGAGAAGCACGACGAACGGATGGCGGCTTGAAACTGCTCGGTCTCGATCGGCTCTCGCGCCGCGGCCGGATCCTGGTCGGCGCCGTCGCGGCGATCGTCGTGGTCGCTGCCGGCGTCCTGATCTACACCGGCAGCCGCACGGGCAACACCTACAACCCGAACGCCCGCTTCGTGCACCAGCCGCCGCCGAAACCCCCCGCCAAACCCGCGAGCTTCAACTGGGACCTGTTCGGCTACACCCCCGAACACACCCGCTACTTCCCGGCGCCGGCGTCGCTGGCCCCGCCGTTCCGCCTGCGCTGGCGGCACAACGGCGGCGGGCTGCTCGAGTTCCCGCCGGTGATCCATGGCGACCTGCTGTTCCAGCTCGTCGACAGCGGGGAAATCTCCGCTCTGGACAAGGAAACCGGGCGAGTCCAGTGGCACCGTTCGCTCGGACGGCTCTCGGCCTCCACGCCGGCGCTGGATTCGACGGACCTCTACGCGACGCTGCTCGAAGGCCCCGGCGGCGGGGGCGTCGGCCGGGCGGTCGCGCTTGAACAGAAGACCGGAAGGATCCTGTGGAGCCGGACGCTCGACTCACGCAGCGAGTCCTCGCCGACCGTTGCGGGCAATGACGTCTACTTCGGCACCGAATCGGGGACCGTTTACGCGCTCGACAAGGCGACCGGCCGCACGATCTGGACCTACCAGGCGGCCGGAGCGGTGAAGGCGAGCCCGACACTCGCAGCGGGCAACCTCTTCTTCGGCGACTACGGCGGCCAGGTCCAGGCGATCTCGGCCCGCACCGGCGCGGTGGTCTGGAAGACGCAGTCCGAAGGTGCGGCGCTCGGCAGCGGCACCTTCTACTCGACGCCCGCAGTGATCTACGGGCGTGTCTACCTCGGCAACACCGACGGCCACGTCTATGCCTACGACGAGCGCACCGGCGCGCTGGACTGGGCAGTGCAGACCGGCAGCTATGTGTACGCCTCCCCGGCGGTGACTGAAACCCCGGGGCTCGGGCCGACCGTCTATGTCGGCTCCTACACCGGCGAGTTCTACGCGCTGGACGCTCAGAGCGGCTCGGTGCGCTGGACCTACCCCGCGGGCGGCAAGATCTCGGGATCGGCGACGATCATCGGCACGGTCGTCTACTTCGCGGCGCTCGGCACACACGAGCTGCTCGGCCTGAACACCAGGACCGGACACCGTGTCTTCCGGTTCCCCGACGGCGCCTTCGACCCCGGGATCAGCGACGGGCAGCGGCTCTATCTCTCCGGCGGCTACACGCTTTACAGCTTCGAACCGCGCCGCTGACCGGTTGCCCGGCCGAGCGCGGCGTCCGCAGGGCGATAATCGACCGATGCGCCTAGCCCTTTCCCTGGCCGCCGTGCTGCTCGTCGGCCTCGCCGCCGTCGGCTGCGGGGCCGCGAGCCAGCCCCAGCCGGTCTCCCGCGCCGAAATCTCCGAAGCACGCAGCTTCCCGTACTTCCCGCTCTACTGGGTCGGCCCCCGCTTCGAAGGCGTGCGGCTCGTCGCCGCCGACGGCCAGCGCGCCTATGCGCCGCCGTTCGGCGACAGCGTCTACTACGGCAACTGCACCGGCGAAAAGGGCATCTTCGGCGGCGGCACGTGCGCGTTGCCGCTGCAGGTCAAGACGCTCGTCTACCAGCGCCACTCGAACGACGCCCTCGGGCAGCAGCGCAACCTGATCGTGCGCGGCGTTCCGGCCGTCGTCTACGACGGGGGACACGCGCTCGAGCTCTACACCGGGCAGGTCGCGGTCGACGTTTACTCCACGTCACTCGCACGCACTCTGCAGGCAGCAGAGCAGCTGCGCCCGATCAACGCCCCCGGCGCCCCGCGCGCGGCACTGCCTGTGCCGGTCTACTGCCCGGAGCTGGTAGGCGAAACGACGCGGCGCATGCTCGCGCTGCTCGCCTCCCTGCCGCGCCACGTGTGCCGCGAAACCGAGCGCCGCCAGAAGCTCGCGGAAGCGATCTACCCCTAGGCGGGCTGCTCGACCTGGGCGGTCGGGATTTCGCGCCGCAGCCGGCCGAACGCGATCGTGCCGATCAGGGCCGGGATCCAAAGCGCGATCGCGCGGTAGATGATCACCGCCGCGACGACCGCCGACGCCGGTCGCACGTCATACAGCAGCAGCATCCCGACAAGGCCGCCTTCGACTGCCACGAGGCCGCCGGGAATCGGCAGCGAGTTGCCGAGCATCCCGACGAGGTAGGCCATCGCCACGATCCAGAACGAGGTGCTGACGCCGACCGCAGCCAGCGTGGCCCACAACACCATGTTGTCGAACAGCCAGTAGCCGACCGCGCCGAGCAGACGCACATCGCCGCCGCGCAAGATCTGCAGCGTGTCGAAGACCCCCTCCCCGATGATCCCGACCCAGCGGCGCACGCGGTGCGCCCCCTCGCCGCCCGCGCCGAACTTTCGTGCCCAGAACGCGAGGCCGAGCACGATCAGGATCACGGCGAGCGCGGCGAACGCGGGCAGTGCGGTGAGCAGCGGGTTGCGGGTACCGCCGATCAGTCCGAGCCACATCGGGATTCCGATCACGAACACCGCCGCGACGTTGACCGCGCTGGTGAGCACCCAGGTGACCGTCGAGCGACGGCCGATGTCCTCGGGTTCGAGGCCGCGACTGCGCAGCACCCACGCGCCGAGCGCGACGCCCGCCAGCCCGCTGACGGACACCAGCGAGTTGACCGCGAGCTCCGACAGCGCGACGCGCATCGCGAAACGCAGCTCGATGTCCTGGAAGACGAGGATGAAGAAGACGACGTAGCCGGCGCACGAGGCGAGCTTGAGGCCGACAGCCGCGACGACGTACGGCATGCCCGCGTCGGTGACGCGCTCGACCGCGTGGCGCAGCGAGGGAACGGCAAGCAGCAGCGCGACGACAAGCGCGGTGAAGATCGCGAGGCCGATGATCCCGTTGCGGATCCCCCGTTGTTCCCGACTCGCACTCGCCGAGAGATCCCCTTCGGGCTCTGCCTTGCGATCCTCGATGTCCGTCATCTTCTCAGTCGCACCGCGCGAATCGACGCGTTGACGTCGCCTTCAGTCCTCGCCGAGCTCCAGAACCGCAAGGAAGGCCTCTTGGGGGACCTCGACGCGTCCGACCTGCTTCATCCGACGCTTACCCTCCTTTTGCTTCTCCAGCAGCTTTTTCTTGCGGCTGATGTCGCCGCCGTAGCACTTCGCGATCACGTCCTTGCGAAATGCCTTGACTGTCTCGCGCGCGATCACGTGGGCGCCGATCGCCGCCTGGATCGGCACGTCGTACTGCTGGCGCGGGATTCGCTTGCGCAGCTTCTCGGTCAGCGTGCGGCCGACGTCGTAGGCCTTCTCGCGGTGGACGATCATCGACAGCGCGTCGACCGGCTCCCCGGCGAGCAGCACGTCGAGCTTGACGAGGTCCGCGACCTTCAGCGCCGAGACTTCGTAGTCCAGCGAGGCGTAGCCGCGCGTGCGCGACTTGAGCTGGTCGAAGAAGTCGAGCACGATTTCCGCCAGCGGCAGCTCGTAGGTGATCTGCACGCGCTCGGGTGAGAGATAGTGCATGCCGGCGTTCTCGCCGCGACGTTCCTGGCAGAGCTCCATGATCGCCCCGACGTACTCGCGCGGCGCGATTATCGAAGCCTTGATGAACGGCTCACGGATCTCCGCGATGCGCCCCGGGTCCGGCATCGCCGACGGGTTGTGCACCACGAGCTCCTCGCCGTCGGTCAGCGTCAGCTCGAACTGGACCGAGGGCATCGTCGCGAGCAGCTCAAGGTCGTACTCGCGTTCGAGGCGCTCGCGCACGATGTCCATGTGCAGCAGCCCGAGGAACCCGCAGCGGAAGCCGAAGCCGAGCGCGTCGGAGGTCTCGGGCTCCCACGAGAGCGCCGCGTCGTTGAGCACGAGCTTTTCGAGCGCGTCGCGCAGGTCTGGATAGGCGTCGGAGTCGATCGGGAAGAGCCCGCAGAAGACCATCGGCTTGACGTCGCGGTAGCCGGGCAGCGGCTCGGTGGCTTCGGCCGTCCCGCCGCGCGTCGCACGCAGCGTGAGCGTGTCGCCGACGCGCAGCTGGGTGACGTCCTTCAGCCCGGTGATCAGGTAGCCGACCTCGCCGGGCCCGAGCTCGTCGGTGGGCATCATCTGCGGGCTGAAGAAGCCGATGTCATCGATGTCGGCCTGGGTCCCGGTGGCCATCGCGCGAACCTGCTCGCCCTTGCGGAAGACGCCGTCGACGACGCGGACGTAGGCGATCACCCCGCGGTACTGGTCGAACTCGGAGTCGAAGATCAGCGCCCGGGCCGGGCCGTCGGGGTCACCCGCGGGCGCCGGCACGCGCTGGACGAGCTGCTCGAGGACCTCCTGGACCCCCTCCCCCGTCTTCCCGCTGATCTGCTGGATGTCCTCTCCCGGCTCGCCAAGAAGATCGGCCACTTCTCCGGCGACCCGCTCAGGCTCGGCTCCGGGCAGGTCGATCTTGTTCAGGCAGGGGATGAGTTCGAGGCCCGACTCAACGGCCAGATATGTATTGGCGACGGTCTGGGCCTCGACTCCCTGCGAGGCATCGACGACGAGCAGCGCTCCCTCGCAGGCCGCCAGTGAGCGCGAGACCTCATAGGTGAAGTCGACGTGGCCCGGCGTGTCGATCAGGTGCAGCTGGTAGGTCTCGCCGTCGCGGGCGGTGTAGAAGACGCGCACCGCGCGCGCCTTGATCGTGATCCCGCGCTCGCGCTCGAGGTCCATCGAGTCGAGCAGCTGCGCGCGCATCTCGCGCGCCGCGACCGTGTGCGTGAGCTCGAGGATCCGGTCGGCGAGCGTCGACTTGCCGTGGTCGATGTGCGCGATGATCGAGAAGTTGCGGATGTGGGCCTGGTCCATCGCCGCTACAGCGTAGAGCCAGCCCACCCGGCGCCCGCGCGGTCGCAGTAGGATTGAGGTGCTGGCAGCCCGCCCACTCGGCCACTGGTCCCTCGGGACCATCCGCGGCAACGCGCCCTTCGGGGCGGCCTGTCCAGGAGGCTGGGAGTGTCTAGCCGCCCGGCTGCTGACACGCAACCGGGACATATGTAGTAAAGGGGCGGGGTCCGCCGGCCGGGCGGGCGGGGCCATGTGCCCCGGCCCGCCGCCTTCGGGCGCTCAGCCGGCGCGCCCGAGCCGCGTGGCGATCAGCGACCGGATCTGTTCGGCCTCGTCGACGCGCATCAGCAGCACCGCGCGCAGGTAGAACACGCCGCCGGCGGCGGCGGCGCCGCCGACCGCGACGATCTGCGCGATCACGGACGTCCCGAGCAGGTCCTCGATCAGCGACCAGGCGGCGTAGGAGATGAGCGCCATCGCGACCGTCGCGACGAGGATCCGCGCGGTGATCATCGCCGTGCGCGTGCCCTCGAGGTGGCCGCCGAAGCCCTCGCGCAGACGGCGCATCTGGAGCGCGGTCATCATCACGTTCGCCGCGAGCGTGCCGAGCAGCAGCCCCGCGATGCCCAGCGGCTTGTAGAGCGCGACGCTGACGATCACGTCGACGACGATGTTCAGGGCCGAGATCCGCGTCGGGATCCAGGGCCGCTTGACGGCGAAGAAGGTGCGCGTCAGCAGCAGGTTCAGGCCCGAGAACGGCAGGCTGAGCGCGAAGTAGAAGAGCGCTTCGGAGACGAGTTCCGTCGAGTGGGCGGTGAAGTTCCCGCGCTGGTAGAGCAGGCGCACGATCGGGGTCGCAAGAACCATCAGGAACGCGGCCGAGGGGATCAGCAGGAGGTTGATCTGGCGGATCCCGATGCCCAGCGCGCGGCGCATCCCGCCCCCGTCACGGCGCGCGGCCATCCGGCTGAGCGTCGGGAACAGGACCGTCGCGACGGCGACCGAGAACAGGCCCTGCGGCAGCATGAAGATCCGGAAGGCGCTTTCGATCGCGCGCGGCGCTTCTTCGCTGACGAGCGTGCCGAACGCGGCATTCAGCAACTGGTCGAGGTTGATGATCCCGAGGCCGATCGTGACCGGCAGCATCAGCACGAAGATCTGCTTGATCCGCGGGTCGCGCCAGTCGACGGTGAACTGCAGACGGAAGTCGATCCGGCGCAGTGCCGCCGCGACGAGCGCGAGCTGCACGAACGTGGCTGCGAGGATCGCGATCGCGTAGCCGTACAGCTCGTCGCCGTTCTCGTAGCCGCCGCGGAAGTGCGGGTGCAGCGCGATCAGCAGCACGATGATCACGACGTTCCAGACGGCCGGCGCGATCGCCGGGATCGTGAAGTGGTCGTAGGACTGAAGGATCCCGACGAAGAGGCCCGTCAGGCCGAGCAGCAGCACGACCGGGAACAGCACCTGCGAGAGCCCGACGGTCAGCGCGTCGAGCTGGGAGTTGAAGGTCGCGCCGGTGAACAGCGGCATGAACAGCCCGGCGGCGAGCATCGCCACGGCCGTGATCGCGCCGAGGACGATCAGCATGATCCAGAACAGCGTCGAGGCCAGACGGATCGCCTCGCGCCGGCGTCCCTGCTGGAGCAGGTCGGTGAAGACGGGCACGAACGCCGCCGACAGAGCCGCGTTGGCAAACAGGTTGCTGAACAGGTTCGGGACGTTGAACGCGATCGTGAACGCCGACGCGGGGCCGCTCGTCCCGAAGTAGCCGGCGGCGACGATCTCGCGCAACATCCCGGCGATCCGGGAGATCCCCGTGGCGATCGAGAAGATCGCCGTGTTGCGGGCTACAGAGCCGCCTCCAGCCGGTGCCGGGGCGGCCGCCTCCCCGCCCGAATCTACGGCTGAACCGGCCAAGGCCGCTATAGTACGGCGCTGCGCGGCGATGCAGAACGGCTCTCGCTGCGCCTCCTCCGAATGGCAAACATCGAGTCACAGAAGAAGCGGATCCTGCGCAACGAGCGCGAGCGGCTCGAGAACCGCCGCTACACCTCCGCCGTCAAGACCTACACGCGCGAGCTGCGCGAGAAGGTCGCCGCCGGCGACGACGAGGGCGCCGACAGCATGCTGCGCACGCTGACGTCGACGATCGACAAGGCCGTCAAGCGCGGCGCCCTGCACCGCAACACGGGCGCCCGCAAGAAGTCTCTCGCCGCGCGGATCCGCGCCGGCGCTAACTCGTAGCGTCGCGCAGCGCGAGCAGCTCGACGGTCTGGGCCGTCAGCGCATGCCGGTGTCCCGCTCGGGCCCGCAGCGGACTGCCCCCGCGGGTATCCACTTCGAGTCTCGCGAGCACGTCGAGCAGCCGCTCGGTGCGCTCGGCGCCGGCTCCTTCCAGCGCGGCGGCGATCTGGCGTGCGTCGGCGCGGCCCATCCGCAGCTCGCGCTGAGCGCCCTCGCGGCCGCCGCCGGACTGCAGGCGCCGCATCGCGCGCGCCGCGGCGAGCAGCCGCCAGGCGCTTCGCGGCGCGAGGCTCCCGGGCCTGTTGCCCTGCCGCAGCTGCTCCAGCGCGACGAACGTGGCGCCCGGGCCGTCGCCCGCGATCAGCCGGCACGCCAGTTCGGCTGCCTGGACTTCGTGTGAAGCCGCGGCGCGGTGCGCGGCCGCCTCGGCCGTGATGCGTCTCGGATCGCCTTCGGCTTCGAGCGCCAGGCACTCGACTTCGCGCAGCAGCCGCTGTTGGCGCTCCCCGACGTGCTCGATCAAGGCGTGCGCGGCCTCGTTGTCCAGCTCCACGCCGAGCCGCGCCGCCTGGTCACGAAGCCAGACGGCGAGCTCGCGCCCGGACAGCGTCATGTGGGCGACTGTGTGCCCGCCGGCAGCCCTGACCGCGCGCACGAGCGCCGGCGGCGGCGAGGACTTCTCGTCGTCGCGGCGCACCAGCGCGAGCGTCGTCAGCGGCGCGATCGCGGCCAGGGCCGGCACCAGGTGGGCTTCGATGTCCGCGTCCCGCCAGCGCTCGACGCCGTCGGCGATGATCACCCGCGCGCCGAGGCCGAGCGTCAACGTCGCGAGTGCCGTGGCGACGTCCTCGGGCCCGGCGCCGTCGAGCGTCTCGAGTTCTGCCCCCTGCTCCTCGGCGAGACGTCTGAGGCTCGCGCGCCGCTCGCCGACGGCCCCGTGGTCGGTGCCGTGGATCAGGTAGACGGGGGCGAGCTCGGCCACGCGCCGAGTCTAGGCCGGTGTGCGGCTAGCGCACGACGATGTTGACCAGACGGCCGGGCACGACGACGCGGCGCACGATCTCCTGGCCGTCGGTGTGGCTCTTCACGTTCGGGGCTGCCAGACAGCGCTCGATCAGCTGCTGTTCGTCGGCCTCGCTCGGCACCATCACGCGGTCGCGGACCTTGCCGTTGACCTGGCAGACGAGCTCGAACTCCTCGCGGGCGAGGTACCGCTCGTCGCTTTCGGGCCATGGCTCCTCCCACACGCGCTCGCCGGTCAGCAGCTCGTAGACCTCGCTGCCGAGGTGCGGCGCGAACGGGAACAGCAGCGATGCGCCGGTGGCCAGCGCGAAGGCGAGCGCCTCCGGTGAGGCCTCCTCGCGCACGCGATAGCAGTCGTTGACGATCTCCATCACCGCGGAGATCGCCGTGTTGAAGGCGAACCGCCGCAGGTCGCCGGAGACCTTCTCGATCGCCCAGTGGGCCTTGCGCACCAGCTCGAGGTCGGCTCCGACGGGGTTTTCCGGGCCCTCGGTCCGCGCCGGCGTCCGTCCTTCGGCCACCTCGGTGGCGATCCGCCAGAGCCGGCCGAGGAAGCGGTAAACGCCTTCCAGCCCCTCGTCGGACCAGTCGATGTCCTGGTCGGGGGGCCCGACGAACAGGATGTAGCAGCGAGCCGCGTCTGCGCCGACGCGTTCGACGATCGACGCCGGGGAGACGACGTTCCCTTGGACTTGCTCATCTTCGCGCCGTCCTTGGTGACCATCCCCTGGGTGAACAGCGCACGGAAGGGCTCCTCGAAGTCGAGCAGCTCGAGGTCGGCGAGCGCCTTGGTCAAGAAGCGCGCGTACATCAGGTGCAGGATCGCGTGCTCGACGCCGCCGATGTACTGGTCGACCGGCATCCAGTCGCGCAGCACGCTGCGGTCCCAGGCCGCGTCGTCGTTCGTCGCGTCGCAGTAGCGCAGGAAGTACCAGGAGGAGTCGACGAAGGTGTCCATCGTGTCGGTCTCGCGCCGGGCCGGGCCGCCGCACTGCGGGCACTTGGTGCGCACCCAGTCCTCGGCCGCCGCGAGCGGCGAGCGGCCCTTGGGCTGGTAGTCGTCGACGTCCGGCAGCGCGCACCGGCAGGTCCTCCTCGGGCACGGGAACCATGCCGCAGGCCTCGCAGTAGACGATCGGGATCGGGCAGCCCCAGTAGCGCTGGCGCGAGACGAGCCAGTCGCGCAGGCGGTAGTTCACCGAGGCGTGTCCTTTCCCCTCGCGCTCGAGCCACTCGACGATCGCGCGCAGCGCCTCGCGGTTGCCCATGCCGTCGAAGTCCGCCCGCGAGCCGGTCAGCGGCCCGTCGCCGGAGTAGGGCAGCTCCTCGCCGCCCTGCACCACTCGCCGGATCGGCAGGTCGAAGGCGCGCGCGAACGCGTAGTCGCGCTCGTCGTGCGCCGGTACGGCCATGATCGCCCCGGTGCCGTACTCCATCAGGACGTAGTCGGCGACGTACATCGGGATCTGCTCGCCGTTGACCGGGTTGGTGACCGTCCGGCCGAGGGCCACCCCGGTCTTCGGCTTGTCGAGGTTGCCGCGCTCCTCGTTGGACTCGTTCAGCGAGCGGTTGACGTAGTCGCGCACCGCCGCCTCGTGGGTGGTGCCGCGGACGAGCCGCAGCACGTCGGGGTGCTCGGGAGCCATCACGAAGAACGTCGCACCGAACAGCGTGTCCGGGCGCGTCGTGAACACCTGGTAGTCGATCCCGACCTCCTCGCAGCGGAAGGTCACCTCGGCGCCCTCGCTGCGGCCGATCCAGTTGCGCTGCATCGTCTTGACGTGCTCGGGCCACGCGATCGTGTCGAGGTCCGTGAGCAGGCGCTCGGCGTAGTCGGTGATCGACAGGAACCACTGCTCCAGCTGGCGCACTTCGACCAGGGCGCCGCAGCGCTCGCAGCGCCCGTCCGCATCGACCTGCTCGTTCGCGAGCACGGTCTGGTCGTGCGGGCACCACTTCACCGCCGCCTCGCGACGGTAGGCCAGGCCAGCGCGCAGCAGCTGCAGGAAGATCCACTGGGTCCAGCGGTAGTACGAAGGTTCGTGCGTTGCGAGCTCGCGCGACCAGTCGATCGAGATGCCCCACGAGCGGAACTGGCGCTGGAAGGATGCGATCGACGCCGCGGTCGACTCCCGGGGGTGCACGCCGGTCTTGATCGCGTGGTTCTCCGCCGGCAGGCCGAACGAGTCGTAGCCCATCGGGTGCAGCACGCGCCGGCCGAGCCGGCGCTGATAGTGGGCGATCGCGTCGCCGACCGAGTAGACCTTCAGGTGGCCGATGTGTGGCTCGCCGCTCGGATAGGGCAGCATCTCCAGCACGTACGCGCTCTCACGATCGGCGGCGGGCTGCGGAATCGAGGGCGCGTCGAGGCCGCTGCGGTTGGCGACCTCCCAGGTGCGCTCGCGCTCCCAGATCTCCTGCCATCGCGGCTCGATGGCCGCCGGTTCATAGCGTCGCTCGGACATTGGACGTCAAGGTTAGTGAGCGCGCAGCCGCCCCCGCGTGGCGCAGCGCCCGTTACCATCTGACTTCGCGGGGCTATAGCTCAGCTGGGAGAGCGCCGCCATGGCATGGCGGAGGTCGTCGGTTCGATCCCGACTAGCTCCACTCTCGCGATCGCCGGGCGCGCAGCTAGTCGCGGGCCGCTCCGCCCTGCTCGCCGATTAAGGCGGCAAGTTCGTCGATCATTCCTTCGGCGGCGCGAGCGCCAGTCTCGACGGCCAGCAGCTGGACCTGCTCGCGCGTCAGGCGACGGTGCTCGAGCCACTGCACGATCGCCGCCTCGGCGAGCGCGAGCCAGGCCCGCAGCATGCCCAGGCGCTCCGGGCTCAGCTCGGCCGCGGGGCCGAAGCCCATCACCTCGGCGGCCCGCACGGCGCCCTGCTCGCGCGAGGCCTCGACGATCGCCGCGATCTCGGGATCACCGATCTCGGCCGCGCCGACCGCCGCCAGCCAGGTCTCTCGGCCACGCTCGACCTCGTCGAGCCAGCCGCCGATGCTCTCGTCCAGTCGCTCGCGCACTGTCGCGCCCTGGACGTACTCGGGGATCGGCAGCACAGGCACCTCCAGGCGGCGCCGCACGACCTCGATGTAGAGCTCGCGGCGTGTGCCGAAGTGGTGGTTGATCAAGCCGCGCGTGATTCCCGCGCGCTCGGCGATCTGCTCGAGCGAGACCTCCTCGTAGGGCCCGTCGCTGAACAGCTGCTCCGCGGCGTCAAGGATCTGGCCGCGCCGCTCGGCGGCTGACAGGCGACTGCGCGGCGCTCGCCGGACGGCGCCGGGCGCGCTCAAGCGCCGCGGCCCCGTGCAGTCGCACGCGCACCTCACGGGGCTGGTTGATGAACAGCGAACGCACCGCCGCCGACTCTACGAGTTCCATCTCCGGGAACCGGCGCAGCGTCTCTTCAAAGAGGATTCGAAGCTCGAGCCGCGCGAGCGCGGTTCCCAGGCAGAAGTGCCGGCCGCCAGCCCCGAAATGCCTGGTGCTCGGGGTTGCGTTCGACGTCCAGCATGTGCGGACAGCCGTAGACCGACTCGTCGCGGTTCGCCGACGGGTACCACATCACAACCTTGTCGCCCGCGCGGATCGTCTTGCCGTGCAGCTCGACGTCCTTGGTCGCAGTCCGGCGGAAGCTTGCGAACGCGGGGTACATCCGCAGCACCTCCTCGACGGCGCCCTCGACCAGCGAGGGGTCCGCGATCAGCTTGGCCCGCTGCTCGTCGTCGCGCAGCAGCGCGAGCATGCCCGAGGAGAAGGTGCCCTTCGTGGAGTCGTTCCCCGCGGCGACCAGCAGCGCGAAGCCGAAGACGATCTCGTGGTCCTCGAGGCGCTCGCCGTCGACTTCCGCGTGCACGAGCACGCTCGTCAGGTCCTCGGTCGGGTTCCGCGCGGCGTTCCTGCGCGAGCGCGATGACCCTTTCGTAGACCTCCTGGACGACCTTCAGCACTGTCTCCTGGCCCTCCGGCTGGAGCTCCTCGTCGCCGAACGCAAGCCCGCGGTTCGCGAGGTCGGCCCACAGCGCGTCGTCCTCCTCGGCGTACCGAGGAAGCTGCAGATCACCCGCGCGACGACCGGCTGGGCGATCTCCGTCACGAGGTCGACTTCCTCACGACCCTCGAGGCGGTCGAGCACGCGTACTGCGATCTCGCGGATCTCGCCCTCGTGCTCGGCGATCCGCCGCGGCGTGAAGCCGCGCTGGAAGAGAGCCTTGACCCGGTCGTGGCGCGGCGGATCCATGGCGATGAACATCGCGTTCTGCTGCTCTAGCGGCACGCCGCCGTGGTCGACGACCAGGATTCCGCCCTTCTCGGACGAGAAGGTGTCCCATTCGCGGCTGATCCGGTGCACGTCCTCGGCGCGGGTGATCGACCAGAAGCCGGGCTCGCCCGCCCACTGGGCCATCTCGCTCCAGTGCACCGGCGCTTCGCGGCGCAGTCGCTCGAAGACCTCGTGCGGCGGCCCCTGCTCCCAGAGCTCGAGCGCGCCGAGATCGATCTCGTCGACCGGCGTTTGCTGAATGTCGATCGTGGCCACAGTCTTTCCCCCCGGGTTGGTTCGAGTGTTTCCGCCGGCCGTCCGGCCCGGTCACCATACACCACTAGTTGGCGTTATGCCAGTAGCAACTGGCGTTCCGATAATTGCTGCTCCGGACGACGGGCGGGCGCCCCGGCGCGCCATCATCTCCAGATGGCCCTGCTCGCCGCCAAGCTCCTGCTTGCACCAGCGTTCGTCGTCGCCGCGTCGCTCGCGGCGCGGCGCTACGGGCCGCGTGTCGGCGGCCTGATCGCCGGCCTGCCGGTCGTGGCCGGCCCGATCCTGCTGATCTACGCGCTCGAGCACGGCGACCGCTTCGCAGCCCGCGCCTCGGTCGGTGCGCTGCTCGGCCTCGTGTCGCTGATCGCCTTCGTGATCGTCTATGCGCGACTCGCGCCAAACGGCTTCTGGGGACATTGCACGCTCGCCGGGTGGCTTGCTTTTCGCCGTCGCGACCGCGCTCTTCAGCGCACTCCACGTCGGCGCACCGGTGGCGCTCGCGATCGCGGCGCTCGCATTCGTCGTCGGTCTGTGGCTCTCCCCCTCGCCGCTGAGCGAGCCGCCCGAGCCGGACCGGCCGCCCGCCTGGGACCTGCCGATGCGTGCCGCGGCCGCGCTCGCGCTGGTCCTCGCGCTGACCGCGCTCGCGGGCTGGCTCGGGCCCCAAGCTGAGCGGCCTGCTGACACCCTTCCCGATCATCGCCACGGTGCTCGCCACGTTCACCCACGCCCAGCAGGGGGCGGACAGCGTGCGCCGGATGCTGCGCTGGCTGCTCGCCGGCTACGGGGCATTCGCGCTGTTCTGCTTCGTGCTCGCCGAAACCCTGGTGCCGCTCGGAACGGCGGCGTCGTTCGGGCTCGCAATCGGCGTCGCACTCGTCGTCCAGGCGTGCGTGATCGCCTTCGTGGCGCTGCGGATGGCCCCGCCGCCCACTCAGGACTCCAGCGGCTCGAGGTGGCGCACGCGGTCGCGCATCTCCGCGAACCGCAGCACCTCGTAGACGATCAGCGCGGTCAGCACGGCGGCGAGCATCGCGATCGTGACGAGTGCCTCCGGCGTCAGCGCCAGGTCGAGCGCGAGGAGCACGAGCAGGGCCACGAAGGCGACGAGCCGCTGGCGGTTCAGGGTGTGGATGTTGCGCCAGCGGAACGCGATGTGGGCCAGCATGTAGAGCGCAGCGCCACCGATCATCGCCGTCGCGCTGACCGCGCCGAGCGGCTCACTGATGTGGCCGAAGGACTTTTTCAGGCCGACCGCGACCAGCGCGATCCCGGCGATCATCGGAAAGTGCAGCAGCGAGTAGGAGTCGCGGGCGATTTCGTTGCGTTCGCGGCCGGGCTGCGCCCGGATCAGCCTGCGTTCGGCGACGATCGCCACGACGTCGAAGTAGGTCCACCACAGCCCTCCGGCGACCACCATTCCGAGCAGGGCGGCGACGATCACGCCGGCGTCGACGTGGCCGGTCGCGCCGGCCCCGATCGCGATGATCGACTCGCCGAGCGCGATGATGATCAGCCCGCCGTGGCGCTCTGCGAAGTGGCCGGGCACGAGCGTCCAGCCGTCGGCGCCGAAGAAGTACGGGCCGGCCGCGTCGATCACGATCGCCGCGATCCACAGCGCGACGCGCACGCCGCTCGGCACGAACGCAGCCGCGAGCAGCAGGACGACACCGATCGTCGTGCTGACGGCGAGGCCGTTGACCGATCTGCGCAGGCCGGGATTCTCGCGGCTCGCGAGCAGGAACAGGGCAATGTGCGCCGCGCGCACGACCGCGTAGGCGACCGCGAACGTCAGCGCGTCGGCCGCGAACGCACCGGGCACGCTGATCGCCGCGACGAGCAGTCCGGCCATCGCCGCGAAGATCACGAGCCGGGCCGCGCCTTCCTCCGGGTTCACGACGCTCGTCAGCCACGCGTAGCCGACCCACGACCACCAGAGCACCGCGAGGATCAGGATCGCG
Source organism: uncultured Solirubrobacteraceae bacterium (assembly GCA_963699425.1). GTDB lineage: Bacteria > Actinomycetota > Thermoleophilia > Solirubrobacterales > Solirubrobacteraceae > Palsa-744. The sequence goes on from CAVOTS010000003.1 coordinate 785,758, forward strand.
TGCGCAAGGCGCAGCCACGTGGCGTGCACGGCGACGAGCGTCGTGCACTGCGTCAGGGCCAGCACGAAGACGAGGTCGAAGAACAGCTCGAGCGAGGTGACGGTCTCGCCCTCGCGCATCACGGCGCGCAGTCGCGGGCGGGTGGAGGTCTCGGACGACATTGATCGAGAATCCTCGCAACTTTGAGCGTTCTCATCTGTTGGGGACTAGGGGTGACGGCCGGCGGCCCGGCCGTCACCCCCGTTTCGCCTGGCTAGTGCAGGCTCATGTTCGGCTCTCCGGAGCTGTTCAGGCCAGTCGCGGAGATCGTGCACGTGCCGCCGCGGGGCGACCCGGCGTTCCACACCTGCGTAAGGCAGTTGCGCAGCGCCAGCTGGCCCCAGTAGTTGGGGTGGATGTCTTCCTGGATCTCGTAGGGCGGGAAGATCGCCGAGACGGTGCGAATCTGGTTGATCCACTCCGTTTTGTCGACCGCACCCGCGGACTTCCAGGACGACAGATGCTCTTCCTCGAGCAGCCCGACGCCCTTTTCGCACAGCCGCCGGCCGTTGAAGGCCGACGAGAGCTGCAGCGTGACGACGTTACTCAGGCCCGACGCCGCGGCGGCGGCGAACACGGTCCCGTCGATCGTCGGCAGCATCGTCGAATTGGCGTAGTTGGCGTCCCTGTTCCAGAAGCCGCATCCGCCGACGGTCTGGCGCGTGTAGCCGCTCTGCGAATAGCGGAATTCCGAGCCATTGGGGATCGGCGACGGGTAGTCCTGCACGGCGATCGTGTACTGCGAACTGCTGTAGCCGGCGTTCTTCATCGCCGTCGCGATGTTCTGGATCGCACCGACGATCTGCGCCTTGACGCTCGCCACGTTGGACGCCGTGAAGTTGCCGGTCACCGACGATTCTTCGCTGCAGTAGCTCGGCCACCATTCCGGTGTCAGCAGCCAGTCCTCGACGCAGGTCTGCACGACGGAGGCGAAGTTGAAGTTGTTGCCCCCGATCGACAGCGCGACCATTCTCACGTTGTGTGTCTGCGCGAAGTGCTGCAGCATCAGCGCCTGGCCTTCGTTGCCCCCGGAGTCGTAGAAGTCGATCCCCGGCTTGAATTGGCCTTCGGTCGAGAAGCTGTAGGTCTTGGCCCCCGAGCAGGCGAGGTTCTCGCTGTTGACGGCGCCGCCGATGTGAATCTCGGCGGACTGCGAGCGGTGGCAGCCGGCGATCAGTTCACCGGTTCCCGACGCGTTGTCGTCGTAGGCCGTCGGCCCCAGCGCGTCGATCTTCGACGAGCTTTCGTTGGTGTTGCCCGCCCAGCGTCCGGCCTCGCCGGAGATGTAAGAGTCGCCGAGGCTGACGACGGTCGGCGTCCCGGACCCCGGGCCGTCGGCGTGTGCTGCCGGCGCGAGCGCGAGCGCCGACAGGACGGCCGTCAGTGCGACCAGCGCCGTGCGCGCGCGCAGCTGCAGAGTGCGCATCCAATCCCCCTTCTCCCTTGTGCGCCCGGCACCGTGCCCGGCGCGGCGCGGGCGAGCCTAACCGGCGCGGCGCACGGCGGTCAATCCCGCGTCAGCCTGCGATGCGGGCAGGAGCCTCGCCCCAGAGTCGCTCGAGCCGGTAGAACTCGCGCATCTGCGGCGTGAAGATGTGGACCACCACGTCGATGTAGTCGAGCAGCACCCAGCCGCCGTCGGGCGTGCCCTCCGTGCGCTTGGGCAGCAGCTCCTCCTGATGCTTGAGGCCCTCGAGGATCCCGTCCTGGATGGCCTTGACCTGGCGCCCCGTGCCGCCCGAGCAGACGACGAAGTAGTCGGTGTAGCCGAGCACTCCGCGCAGGTCGAGCGCGACGATTTCGAGCGCCTTCTTGTCCGCCGCCAGGCGGGTGATCTCATCGACCAGCTGCTGCGAGTCCATCCTCATCCCTCCCTGTAGAGGCCCATTTCGGTGACGTAGCCGGCGACCGCGGCGCCGGTGAGCTGCTCGATCGCGAGCCCCGCGGCGGCTCGTTCGCGAACCTGCGAGGAGGACACGTCGATCGGCCCCATCGCCAGGAAGCGCGTCCGCCGCGCCGCGTCAACGTCGAGCGCGGCGATCGCGGCCTGCACGTCCTCCTGCGAGCTGCCGGCGCGAACCGCGACAGCGAGGTCGCAGAGTCGCAGTACCCGCTCAGGGCTGCGCCAGCTCGCAAGGGTGCGTGCCGTGTCGGCTCCGAGGATGAACGTGAGTTCCTCGTCGGGATCGCGGGCGTGCAACGCGTCGAGCGTATCGACGGTGAAGGACGGCCCTTCGCGGGCCACCTCGATCGGATTCACGGAGATCCCGTCGACGTCGGCGACCAGCAGTTCGCACATCGCCAGGCGCATGCGAGCCCCAGGCTCCGGGCCTGCCGCCTTGTGCGGCGGGATCCCGGCCGGTACCAGTTCCACGCGCTCCAGGCCGAGCTCCTCGCGCGCGTGCAGGGCAAGTCCGAGGTGGCCACGATGCGGCGGGTTGAACGTCCCGCCGAGTAGTCCGATCGCCGTCAACGACTCACGTGCGAACTTGCCCGTCGCCCTCGACGAGGTACTTGAAGGTGCACAGCTCGCGCAGTCCGATCGGGCCGCGCGCGTGCAGCTTCTGGGTCGAGTTGCCGATCTCGGCGCCCATTCCGAACTCGCCGCCGTCCGTGAAGCGCGTCGACGCGTTGACGTAGACGCAGGCCGCGTCGACGGCGCGCGAAAAACTCCGTGCGGCGAGCGCGTCGTGGGTCACGATCGCCTCCGAGTGGCCGCTGCCGTAGGTCTGGATGTGCTCGATCGCCTGCTCGAGCGAGTCGACGACGCGCACCGCCAGCGTCAGGTCCAGGTACTCGGTCGCCCAGTCGCGCTCGTCGGCCGCCTGGACCCCTGCCCGCTCGCCGCCGGCCGCCGCGAGCGTGGCCGCGTCGCCGCGGATCAGCACTCCGGCCTCGTCCATCGCGGCCAGCAGCGCCGGCAGGAACGCGGCAGCCACGTCGCGGTGCACCAGCAGGCTCTCGGCGGCGTTACAGACGCCCGGCCGCTGCGTCTTGGCGTTCAGCGCGATCGCGAGCGCCATCTCGAGGTCCGCGGAGGCGTCGACGTAGACGTGGCAGTTGCCCGATGCCGCGTAGATCACCGGCACCGTCGCGACGCTCTCGAGCGCCTGCTTGAGCCCCTCGCCGCCGCGCGGAATGATCAGGTCGACGTTCTCGCGCTGGGTCGCGAGCGCGGCAAGCTCCTCGCGGCCGCCCCCGCGACGATCCCGAGCGCCCCGTCGACGAGCCCGGCGCCGGTCGCCGCGCGGGCCGCGACGTCGGCGAGCGCCGTATTCGAATGGGCCGCGGATGAGGAGCCCCGCAGCACACAGGCGTTGCCCGACTTCAGACACAGCACGGCGGCGTCGATCGTCACATTCGGCCGTGCCTCGTAGACGACCGCCACGACGCCCAGCGGGACGCGCACCCGGCGCACGTCGAGCCCGTTCGCGAGCCGGTGGCCGTCGATCACCTCACCGACGGGGTCCGGCAGCTGGGCGACCTGTTCGACGGCGCCCGCAATCGCCTCCAGGCGCTGGGCGTCCAGCCGCAGGCGGTCGAGCAGCGCATCGCCGATCGCGTTCTCGCGCCCGGCCTGCATGTCGCGCTCGTTGGCCGCGAGAATCTCCGGGGCCTGATCGCGCAATGCGGCGGCGATCGCGGCAAGCGCGCGGTCCTTGGTCGCGGTGTCGGTCTGCGCGAGCGTGCGCGACGCCGCGCGTGCGGCCGCGCAGACGTCCGCGACGCTCTGGCTCTCGCTGACAACCATTCGTGACCAACTCTAGGCGCTCAGTCGAGCACCAGGAAGTCGCGGTGCACCGCCTCCTCGGCCGCTCCCGGCAGGCGCTCGCCGACCGCGGCGCTGTTCAGCCCCGCGATCTGGCGCAGCTCCTCGGCCGAAAAGCTGCTGATCCCCTTGCCGATCGCCGCGCCCCCGGCCGGCGCGAAGATCTCCACGGCGTCGCCGGCTTCGAACTCGCCGTCGACCGCGACGACGCCGACCGGCAAGAGGCTCGCGCTCTGCTCGCGCACTGCGCGCGCCGCGCCGGCATCGACGTGAAGCACGCCGCGCGAGGGCTTGGCGTACTTCAGCCACAGCTTGAACGAGCTGTAGCGCGCCGGTCCGGCAGGGAAGCGTGTGCCCACGGGCCGGCCGTCGAGCGCCGCCGCGAGCGCCGCGGGCTCGAGTCCGTTGCAGATCACGGTTTCGATTCCCGCCGCCGTCGCCATCTCCGCCGCGACGACCTTCGAGCGCATCCCCCCCGAACCGAGCGGCGAGGTCGTGCGGGTGATCTCCAGGGCCTCCAGGGCGCCGAAGTCGCTGACTTCACCGACCGGCTCGGCCGCGGCGTCGCGGCGCGGGTCGGCCGTGTAAAGGCCGTCGATGTCGGTCAGCAGGATCAGGCGCCCGGCCCCGGTCAGCACCGCCACCTGGGCGGCGAGAAAGTCGTTGTCGCCGAAGGTGATCTCGTCGGTGGTCGTCGTGTCGTTCTCGTTGATCACCGGCACCACCCGCCACTCGAGCAGCGTCGCGAGCGTCTGGCGCGCGTTCAGGTAGTGCGTCCGCGCGCTCATGTCGAAGAACGTCAGCAGCACCTGGGCGCTGTGCACGCCGTCCGCGTGCAGCAGTTCCTCGTAGATCCTGTAGAGCCGTCCCTGCCCGACGGCGCTCGCTGCCTGCAGGTCGCCGATCCGCTGGGGCCGCGCGCCGATCCCCATCGTGCGCATCCCGTGCGCGATTGCGCCGCTGGTGACGATGATCGGCTCGTCGCCGGCGCGGTAGCGCGCCGCGATCTCGGCGCAGATCGCCGCGAGCGCGTCGCGGCGCGGCTCGCCGCGCTCGTCGGCCACGACGCTGGAGCCGAGCTTGATTACCTGGCGGGCCATCGCGGCTAGGTTAGTCAGCGCTCACTCGGCGGGGTCGAGCTCGAAGACCGTGCCGGCGATCTCGATCTCGTCGCCGGGCTCGAAACCGGCGGACTCGAGCGCGCGCAGCACGCCGATCCTGCGCAGGCGTTCCTCGAAGTAGGCCATCGCGTCCTCGTTGTCGGGGTCGAAGCGGGCCAGCAGCCGCTCGATTCCCGTGCCGCGGACGGCGAACGCTCCGGGGCCTGTCTGCTCGACGACGTAGCCGGCGTCGGCTGCGGGGCGGAAGACCATGTGCTCGGCGAGCGTCTCCTCCTGCGCGGCCTGCGGCGCCGGCTGCTCGACCGGCACCGAGTGCAGCAGCAGCGCCGAGAGCTCCTCCAGTCCCTGCCCCGTCGCGCTCGAGGTCGCGAGCACCGGCACGTCCGGTCCGAGCCGCTCGTGCCAGGCGGCCAGCGCGGCCGCGACGTCCTGCTCGGGGGCGAGATCGGCCTTTGAGAGCACGACGATCCGTGGCAGGCGCGCGAGCCGCGGGTCGTGCGCGCGCAGCTCGGCCTCGACCGTTTCCCAGTTGCGCAGCGGGTCGGCGTCCTCACCGGCTCCAAGCTGCGGGGCGATGTCGAGCACGTGGACCAGCAGCCGCGTGCGCTCGATGTGCGCCAAAAAGTCGTGGCCGAGCCCGGCCCCGGCGCTGGCGCCCTCGATCAGGCCCGGAATGTCGGCGATCACGAGCTGGCGTTCTTCGCCGGCGAGGACGCCGAGAACCGGCGAGAGGGTCGTGAACGGGTAGTCGGCGATCTTCGGCGCGGCGCGGGTCAGCCGTGAGAGCAGCGACGACTTCCCGGCGTTGGGCAGTCCGACGAGGCCGACGTCGGCGAGCAGGCGCAGCTGCAGCGAGATCCAGCCCTCCTCGCCGGGCAGCCCGCGCTCGGCGAAGTGCGGCGCCTGGCGGGTCGGCGTCGCGAAATGGCGGTTGCCGCGCCCGCCCGAGCCGCCGCGGGCAATCCGCGCCTGCTGGCCCGGCTCGACGAAATCCCACATCCGCCCCGCGAGCGACTCGTCCTCGCCGCGCAGTTCGGTGCCGGGCGGCACGCGCAGCACCAGCGTCTCGCCGTCGGCCCCGTGGCGCTGGGAGCCTTCGCCGTGGCCGCCGCGCCCCGCGGCGTAGTGCTGGCGGCGGTGGTAGTTCTGCAGGTCGCGCAGCGACCCGTCGCAGACCACGAGCACATCGCCGCCGCGGCCGCCGTCGCCGCCGTCCGGCCCGCCGCGCGGGACGTGGGCTTCGCGGCGAAAGCCCATCGAGCCGTCGCCGCCGGCGCCGGCGCGCACATGGATTCGTGCCTTGTCGTGGAGCATCAGTCGATCCTTACAGCCGCGGGCGCCGCTGGCTATCGTCAGCGCCGCAACCCGAACGAGGAGGGGCTCGATGTCTGCACAGGATGAGGGACGTGTTCTGCTGATCACCGGAGCGTCGTCGGGGATCGGTGAGGCCACCGCCCGGCGCGCCGCCGCGGCCGGCTGGCGCGTCGCACTCGCGGCGCGCTCGCTCGAGCGCCTCGAGCGCCTCGCAGCCGAGCTCGGCGGCCCGGAGCGCACGCTCGCGATCCGCTGCGACGTGACCGAGTGGGAGGAGCAGCACGCCGCGCTCACGCGCACGGTCGAGCAGTTCGGTGCGCTGGACGCCGTCTTCGCGAACGCCGGTTTCGGCGCCGAGCGCGGCTTCACCAAGAGCACGCCCGAGCATTGGCGCGAGATGGTCCTGACGAACGTCTACGGCGCGGCGCTGACGATCCGGGCCACGCTGCCGGCCCTCGAAGCGAGCCGCGGCCATTTCCTGGTCACCTCGAGCGTCGCGGGGCGCCGGGTGCTGCCCGGCTCGCTGTACTCGTGCACCAAGCACGCGGTGGGCGCGATGGGCGAGGCGCTGCGCCAGGAGGTCCAGGGCAGCGGTGTGCGCGTCACGCTGATCGCTCCGGGGATGGTTGACACGCCGTTCTTCGAGCGCAAACCGGAGAGCGCGCTCGCCGCGGACGACGTCGCGCGGAGCGTGATGTTCGCTCTCGAACAGCCGCATCATGTCGACGTCAACGAAATCCTGGTCCGCCCGACGGCGCAGGCCGGCTAGGACGCCGCGAGCGCCCGCGCGAGCGCCAGGCTGACGGCGCTCGCGGCACCGGCCATCGCGCTCGCCGCGGCGGCGCCACCGGGCGGCAGGGCCCGTCGCGCGAGCAGCGTCGCGACGGCGTCGGTGGCATCGACCGCCGCGCAGGCGAGCTGCATCTTGGCGGCGCGGGCGCTGTCGTCGAGCGTCAGCAGCGTGGCGACGCCGAGCGCGATGTCGCGGGCGGCCATCCCGCGAGCGAGGTCGATGACGAGGGGGTCCTCGGCGCCGTCGCCGAGCCAGCGAGCGGTGAGCGCCACCGGGGCCGCGAGGATCGCGCTTCCGAGCGCGATGCGCCCGACTCCGGTGAGAGCCGCGACGCCGCGGGGACCCACGCTACTCGCCGGGAATGACCGAGACCACGCGGCCGCGGCGGCCGCTGTGGAAGTGCACCGTGCCGGCCGCGCGCGCGTACAGCGTGTCGTCCTTGCCGATGCCGACGCCGTCCCCGGGCTTGAAGCGGGTTCCGCGCTGGCGCACGATGATCTCGCCGCCGGTGACGGCCTCGCCTGCGAAGGTCTTCACGCCGAGACGTTTGGCATTGGAGTCGCGGCCGTTGCGGCTTGAGCCGAGGCCCTTCTTATGCGCCATCGGCGGCGTCCTCCTTCTTCGCGCGCGAGCGTTTGGCTTTGCCGGCTCCGATCGCGGTGACCTCGATCCGGGTGAGGTCCTGGCGGTGGCCGGTGCGGCGCTTGTAGCCGCGCTTGGGCTTGAACTTGAAGACGCGCAGCTTCTCGCCGCGCTCGTGGCCGAGGATCTTGGCCGTGACGGTCGCGCCGCCGAGGTCGTCGCCGAGCTTGACGGCGCTGTCGCGCAGCATCAGCGTCTCGAGCTGGATCTCGGCGCCCTCGGGGTCGGGCAGCCGCTCGACGAGCAGCCGCTGGCCCGGCTCGACGCGGTACTGCTTGCCGCCTGTCTTGACGATTGCGTAGGTGTCCATGATGAGTTCTCGGTCCTGCCGGCTAGTCCGAACCGGCCTCGGCCTTTGCAGCCGAACGGCGCCTGCCGCCCCTGCGGCCCCGGCGCCGAGGTTTGGATTGTAGGCCATCGGCGGCCTCCTCGCCGTCGCTGCCGGCCGCGGCCTCCTCGGACGGCTCGGCCTCGTCGGCCGGCGCCTTCGGCGCGGCTTTGGCGGGCGTCCGGCGCGCGGGCTTGCGACGCTTGGGCGGCGCCGGCCTGGGCGGCGGTGTGATCTCGTTGCCCTCGTCGTCGATCAGTACCGCCGTCGCCGCGGTGCGCGCGACGGTGCGGATGCGGACCATCCGCTTCTCGCCGACGTGCGCCGCCGCACCGGCGATCTCGATGATGTAGCCGTCGATCTTCGCGACCGCGTCGTCAGCCACGTACATGTGCGGCTCGATGATCTCGACGAGTACCTCGTCGCCGTCGCGGAACGGCAGTGCGCGCTCCTCGACTTCGGCGCGAGAGCCGACGAAGGTGATCGCGAAATGGTCCAGCGGGAGCCCCTCGGAGCCCTCGAAGAGGAACTGTGCGCCGGTTTCCTGCTCGAGCGCGTGGAGCATCCGGGCGCCATGGCCGGTGAAGTACGCGCTGACCCGCGGGTTCGCCTGGACCAGGAACGCCTCGGCGTCGGGTTTCTCGGCGGCCAGGTCGCGCAGGCGTCGTTCGAAGTCGATCGAGATCGTCTCCTCCGAGCGGATCACGCCCTCGCCCTCACAGGTCGGGCACGCGCGGCTCATGATCTCGCGCACCCCGTCGGTGACGTTCTGGCGGGTCATCTCCACGAGTCCGAGCTTGGAGATCTCGGCGGTGAAGGTCTTCGTGCGGTCTTCGTCGAGCCGTTTGCGCAGCGTCTTCATCACGGCGTCGCGATTGCGCGCACGCGCCATGTCGATGAAATCGATCACGATGATCCCGCCGATGTCGCGCAGCCGCAGCTGGTTGACGACCTCCTCGGCGGCCTCGAGGTTGGTGCGCGTGATCGTCTCCTCGAGACCGGCGTTTTTGCCCTTGCCGGTGAAGCTGCCGGAGTTGACGTCGATCACGGTCAGCGCCTCGGCGTAGTCGATGATCAGATAACCGCCGCTCGGCAGGTCGACGCGGCGCGAGAGCACGCCGTCGAAGGCCCGCTCGATGTCCCACGCCTCGAACAGCGGCTCGGACTCCTGCCAGTGCTCCACGCGCTCGACGAGCTCCGGCGCGGTGCGCGTGAAGAACGAGATCAGACGCTGGTACTGCTTCTCGTCGTCGACGATCGCGCGCTCGAAGTGGTCGGAGAAGATGTCGCGCACGACGCGGACGGCGAGGTCGGCCTCCTGGAAGACGAGGTCCGGCGCCTGTGTTTCTTCGACGCGGCGTTCGAGCACCTCGTTGAGCTTGTGCAGGTACTTGAGCTCGCGCTCGAAGTCCTCGCGCATCGCCCCGTGCGCGGCGGTGCGGATGATCGCGCCGCCGCCGCCGAGCTCGAGTCCCTGCGTCTGGCGCCGCAGACGGGCCCGCTCGCGGTCCTCGAGCCGTCGCGAGACGCCGACGCCGTCGCCCGACGGGCTGTAGACCATGTAGCGGCCGGCGATCGACAGCTCCATCGTCAGGCGCGCGCCCTTGGTCTTGAGCGGGTCTTTGACGGCCTGTACGACGACCTCCTGGCCCGGCTTGAGCAGCTCGGCGATCCGGCTGCCGCCACCGGTGCCGCGGCCGCGGCGTGGCGTTCGCACGCCCGGCAGAACGATGTCGTCGACGTGCAGGAAGCCGTTCTTGTCCAGGCCGATGTCGACGAACGCCGCCTCGAGCCCGGGCAGGACGTTGTCGACGCGGCCCTTATAGATGTTTCCGACGATCGAGCGCCCGCCGCGGCGCTCGATGTAGAGCTCAGCGACGCGCTGGTCGCTGCGCTGGCGGCGGCGCTTGGAGCGCCCGCCCTCGGACTTCTCCGCGCCGTCCGCGGCCTCCAGGAGCGCAACGCGCGTCTCCGCGCGGTCGACGCTCACGAGAACTGTCTTTTTCACGTTGATCCAGTCTGTGGTCTTTCAGGCGGACGGGAACGCGCAGCGTGCGGCGCTCCGGGCGGTCCACCCCATTGATACGGACGGCGGTGTGCCGCGCGAACGGGACGGCGCAGCCCGGGACGGTGCGGCCGTCCGGCTGGATGCTGCTTGCCTGTGTCTCGTTGTTCGGCTTCATCGCAGTACACGACCCGGCACTGATGCCGCGGCGCGCGCCCGCAGGTAAATCGATTGCAGTAGGCCTACCGCGACCATCACACTGATCACCGAGGATCCGCCGTAACTGATCAGTGGGAGTGGAACTCCCGTGACCGGCATGATCCCCGTTGACATGCCCATGGACACGAACGCCTGGAACATGAGCATAGCCGCGACGCCCGCCGCGATCAGTGTTCCGAAGAGGTCCTTGGCGCCGAGCACGATTCGCATCGTGCGCCAGAGCAGCAGCATGTAGAGCCCGACGACGATCGAGGCGCCGACGAAACCCCAGTTCTCGCCGACCGCCGCGAAGACGAAGTCGGTGCCCTGCTCGGGCAGGAAGTTCAGTCGCGTCTGGGTCGGATTGGACTGGCCGGTCTTGCCTCCCGCCCCGATCGCGATCTCCGATTGCAGCAGCTGATAGGACGCTTCTTCCTGTTCTTCGGTCGCCTTGGAGACCTTCTGTCCCCCGGCGCGTTCGCCGTACGTCGGGTTGAGGAACGCCGTCAGGCGCTTTTCCTGGTAGGGCTTGAGCAGGTGCACGCCGGCGGCGGGCGCCGCGACGAAGACGACGGCGCCGCACGCGAGAACGAGCGCGGCGAGCGCTGCAAGACGCCGTGCGGGCGTGCCGGCGACGATCAGCAGCACCGCCGTGATGAACAGGTAGACGAGCCCGGAGCCGAGATCCGGCTGGGCGATCACGAGCATCGAAGGCACGAGCGCCACGAGCAGGATCTTCGCCGTCGTCTCGCGTCTGTCGAGCGTGCGCGCGTTGTCGACGATGAACGCCGCGAGCGCGAGGATCAGCAGAACCTTGCCGATCTCCGACCCTTGGAACGAGAAGAATCCAAGCTGGATCGCGCGCTGCGCCCCGAGGGTTTCGGCGCCGAGCACCTTGACCGCGAGGATGCTGCCGATCAGCAGCAGGTAGATCCCGTTGCGGGCCCGCCGCAGCTGTTTGTAGTCGACCCGCGAGACGACCAGCATCAGCACGAAGCCGACGACCAGGTAGACGGCCTGGCGCTTTACGTAGTAGCCGGGGTCCCCCGGGATCAGTGTCGAGGTCGCCTGGCTGAGCGTCAGCAACGAGCAGATGCCCAGGCCGGCCACGGCCAGCACCAGCAACGGGTCCAGACCGAGCCTGCGCAGCGGCGGCGCCGGCGAGGGTGCCTTGTCGGGAACGAGGATCGGCGAGGTCGCGCTCACAGCGTTTTCGAGCTCCCGACGACGTATTTGAGCGGCTGGTGGTACCACTCGGAGGCAATCAGCCGCGCGATCGGGGCGGCCGTTTCGGCCCCGAATCCGCCCTGCACGACGGTCACCGCAATGACGATCGGGTGCGGCTTGCCCGCGACGTAGGTCATGTACCAGGACTGGTCTTCCTTGCCGGTGTGCTGGGCCGTACCGGTCTTGCCGTAGACCGGGTACTTGGTCTGGTTCCATCCGGTCCAGACGTCGGCCGAGGTCCCGCCCGACTCGCTCGCCGCGTCATGAATGCCTTCCATCACGAGGCCGAGGTCGGTCGGGTTCAGGTGCACGCGGCGCCCGTGCGGCGCCGGCAGGCTCTGAACGAGTGTGCCGTTGGGTTCCTCGATCGACAGGCCGAGGTGCGGCACGACGACTTCCCCTTGACCTTCTTTTTCGTAGGCGTTGGCGAGCGTCGAGTAGGCGACCGCCATCTGCAGCGGGTCGGTGAGCAGTTCGCCCTGGCCGACCGCGAGGTGCATGTTGTCGCCGACCGACCAGGGGCGGATTTCGCCGACGATCCCGCACGGGTGGCCGTGATGCTTGCGCGTACAGGCTTCTTCGAGCCGGTTCTGCTGTTCGCGCCAGCGGGCGTCGGGGACCACGCCGGTGATCTCGCTCGGCAGGTCGATGCCCGTTTCCTGACCGACGCCCAGCTTGCGCGCCATCCGCTGGATCGGCTCGCCCGGGTGGTGGTAGGCGCGCTCGCCGGTTTCGAAGAAGTACGTGTCTGAGGAGACCTTCAGCGCCTGCACCAGCGGCAACGCGCCGAAGTCCGCGTGCCCGGAGTTGCAGAACTGCTCCGTCGAGACGCTGATGCACGAGCCGGCGCCGAGCGCTTCTTCCGGGGTGATCACGCCCGCTTCAAGCGCCGCCATCGCGACGATCGGCTTGAAGGTCGAGCCGGTCGGAAACGCGCCGTCGACCGCCAGGTTGGTCAGCGGGCCGAAGCCTTCGGGGCCCCTCGAGAGTTGTTCGTATTCGCGCTGCGTCAGCGGCTGGGCAAACTTGTTCGGGTTGTAGCTCGGGTCCGAGCCCATCGCGAGGACCTGGCCGGTGCGCGGTTCGAGCGCCACGAACGAGCCCGCGGTCGCCGGTTTGCCGGACGCCCGGGCGCTCGCGATCCCCTCGCGCAGCGCGGCTTCGCCCTCCCGCTGCAGGCCGAGATCGAGCGAGGTCACGAGGTTGTAGCCCGCCGTGGCCGGCGAGGGCTTCAGGCCGCTGGGGACCGCGTAGCCTTCGGCATTGACCTCGACGCGCTCGGCGCCGGGCTTGCCGCGCAGGTAGCCGTCGTAGTAGTACTCAAGACCTTCCTGGCCGACCACCGAGTCCGGCGGCACACCCTTGAACGCGCGGCTCTTGAGCTCCGTTTCTGATGGTTTGCCGACGTGGCCGAGCACCTGTGCGGCCAGTTCGCCGAACGGGTAGGCGCGGATCGAAACCGGCCGCTGCTGGACGCCGGGGAATTCGTTCTGGCGCTCGGCGAGCTCGGTGAGCACGCCCCGTCCGGCGGCGGTCTTGATCGTCACCGGCGCATACGGCACGCTCGTGCTGCCGGTCTTGACGAGTTCCGCGATTTCACGCGGGCGCATCCCGAGCAGGCCTCCGAGCCGGCGGTAGAGGGCGACCCGCGCGGCGCCCGACGGCAGCGCCGAGGGCACTATCTGCACGGCGTTGGTCACCACGCTCGAGGCAATCGGCCGGCCGTTGCGGTCGAGGATCTCCCCACGCGGCGCCGGAATCGGCAGCGTGCGAACGCGGTTGTCGTTGGCCTTCTGCAGGAACTGTTCGCCCGAGAGCACCTGCAGGAACCAGAGTCGGAAGAGAATCGCCCCGAAGATGATCAGCGCGACGACCGCGATCACGTTTACGCGCGCGGCGATCTGCGGCGGCGCAGTGCTCGGCGGCTCACGGCGCTCCGATGGCCGCAGCGCGCTCATGGTTTGCTCAGCGGGCTCAGGCCGCCGGTCGTGTAGGCCCGCCGGCGGCGCCGGCGACGCGGATCGTCGGGCAACGCGCCCTCGAGGGTCCGTCGGACGACGAACCAGACGGGGAGTGCGAGGATCGCGTCGAGCGCGACCCCGATCAGGATCTGGCGCAGCAGGTCGAGACTGACGGGCGCGTCCACGCCGAGCAGGAACTCCATCACGGCATAGCCGAAGAGTGAGATCGCCGCTGCCGCGGTGCCGACCAGCAGCGGCGCGAGCGCCGCCTGCGGATCGCGCACCTCGCGCACGCGCCCCGCCCAATAGCCGATCAGCGTGTAGAGCAGGGATGTCAGGCCGAGCGTCTGGACCAGCGATAGGTCGAGCGCGAGGCCGACCGCGAAGCCGGTCACGGCGCCGGTCACCGAGCCGCAGGAGAGCCCGACGAACGCGACCAGCAACGGGGTGATGTCCGCGCTGACGCCGAACACGCTGACGCCCGAGACGACAGAGATCTGCAGGAGCACGAAGATCACGGTGAGGGCCGCGATGCGCAGCGCGAGCGAGAGGTCCGAGGAGCCCTGGCGCATCAGCCGCCCCCCGTCGAGGCGAGCTGTTCGGGTCCGGCGCTGTGTCCGTTTGCCGGCAGGCTCTGCAGCAGGCGCCCGAGCTGCGCCGGCCGCGAGCCGGGCGGTGCGGTCAGGACCTGGACGGTGTCGAGCGCGTGCAGATTGACCGTCGGGTGCACGTCGACCACCGGGTAGCCGCCTTCTTCGCCCGTCGCGGTGACCTGGCCGATTATCAGGCCGGCCGGGTAGAGCGAGTAGTCGGGCGGCGCGACGGTGCCCGAGGTGACGACGTATTCGCCCTGGTTGGCCTGTGCGCCGGCCGGCAGGTACTGGAGGATCAGGCTCGCCGGTTCGCCGACCTTCGGCTGCACGACGCCCGTCGCGTTGCTCGTCCCGACCCTCGCCGAGACGCCCATCGAGGGGTTCGTGATCAGCTCGACGATCGCGCCGTCGGACGCGACGGTCTGGACCTTCCCGACCAGCCCTTCGCCGTTGATCACCGGGTCATTGACCTGGATGCCGGAGCTCGAGCCCGCGTCGATCGAGACCGTCTGGTACCAGATGTTCGGTGTTTTGACGATCACGTCGGCGGTCACGGGACGATAGTCGGAGACCCCTAGCTGATCGAGGTGGAACAGCGCGAGCAGTTCCTTGTAGCCGCGTTTTTCGGCTTCGTTGTTGACCAGCTGGTGGCGCAGACGCTCGGTCTGCGAGAGCAGCGCATCGCGCTGGCTTTTCGCGTGCAGGGTTTCGCTGAACCAGTTCAAGAGATTGCGCACGGGCTTGAGCGCCTTGGAGGCGCCGTTCTCGATCGGCGTGACGACCGTCAGGAAGCCCTGCTGCACGGAGTGCAGCCCGCCTTCCGAGGACTCGCCGAAATATGCGGTCAACAGCAGCAGCGACAGCACGACGAGCAGTGCGAGCACCGCGCGCCTGCGCCGTACCGACTTGTCATGCACGGGCAACCACCTTGCCGAGGTTGGCCAACGAAGGGTAGCCGCGCAGCGGCCTAGCGGCGTCGCCGGCTGCGCGCGGTGCGGTTCGAGCGGTGGATCGCCTCGAACTCCTCGAGCGAGCGGCCCGAGCCGACCGCCACGCACGTCAGCGGCGACTCCGCGAGGTGCGCCGGCATCTGTGTCTCCTCGCGCAGGCGCTCGTCGAGTCCCTGCAGCAGTGAGCCGCCGCCGGCGAGCATGATTCCGCGGTCCATGATGTCCGACGCCAGCTCCGGGGGCGTCCTGTCGAGCGTCTCCTTGACGGCCTCGATGATCTGGTTCAGCGGTTCTTCGAGCGCCTGGCGGATCTCCTCGCTCGTCAGCACGACGGTCTTCGGCAGGCCCGCGACCATGTCTCGGCCGCGGATCTCGGCCTGCAGCTCCTCGGCCATCGGGCAGGCCGAGCCGATCTCGAGCTTGAGCTCCTCGGCCGTCTGCTGGCCGATCAGCAGCTTGTACTCGCGCTTGGCGTAGTTGATGATCGCCTCGTCCATCTCGTCGCCGCCGACGCGGATCGACTGCGAGACGACGATCCCGCCGAGCGAGATCACCGCGACCTCGGAGGTGCCGCCGCCGATGTCGACGACCATCGAGCCGGTCGGCTCGCCGACCGGCAGGCCCGCGCCGATCGCCGCGGCCATCGGCTCCTCGATCAGGTAGGCGGTGCGCGCGCCCGCCGACAGGCAGGCCTCCTCGACGGCGCGCTTCTCGACGCCCGTCACCCCGGAGGGGACGCAGACGACGACGCGCGGGTGGGCCCAGCGGTTCTGGTGGACCTTCTGGATGAAGTGGCGCAGCATCTGCTCGGTCACGTCGAAGTCGGCGATCACGCCGTCCTTGAGCGGCCGGATCGCCTGGATCGTGCCGGGCGTGCGGCCGAGCATCCGCTTGGCCTCTATTCCGACAGCATGGACTTCGCCGGTGCGCGAGTCGATCGCGACGACGCTGGGCTCCGAGAGCACGATTCCGCGGCCTCGGACGTATACGAGAGTGTTGGCGGTGCCGAGGTCAACCGCCATGTCGCGGCCGCCGAACCCGGTGAGATAGCTGAAGATGCCCATGCGGAGAATGCCCGACCGCTCTCCGCGGCATTGGCCGGGGCGCGACCGGGGCGCAGTCTAGCCGACGTCCGCCGCGCTCACGCCACCGTGGAGGCGCAATTGCACGCGTTCATGCGGTTTCGAGCAGAAAGCCGGGCCACAGCTCGAGCAGGAGCGAGAGCGGCAGGCCGACGATGTTCTCGAAGTCGCCGTCGATCGCGGTCGCGAACGCGGCGGCGCCGCCCTGGATCGCGTAGCCCCCGGATCGTCCCTGCCACTCGCCGCGGGCGACGAACCAGTCGAGCATTCGCGGCTCGATCTCCCGGAACGTCACGCGGGTACGCGCGATCCCGCCCTGCTCCTCGGCGCCGTCGACGAGCCACAGCCCGCCCACCACCTCGTGCGTGTGACCGGAGAGCGCGCCGAGCGTCGCGCGCGCGTGCGCCTCGTCGGCGGGCTTGCCGAAGATCCGGCCCCCGAGCGCGACCAGCGTGTCGCAGGCGATGACCCGCGTGCGGCCGTCGGCCACGGCGCGCGCCTTGCGCTGCGCGTTCTCGAGCGCGACGTAGCCGGGCTCGCCCTGCTCGATCTCCTCGACGCCGGGGACGCGTACCTCGAAGGCAACACCGAGCCGCTCGAGCAGCGCGCTGCGCTGCGGCGAGCCCGACGCCAGGATCAGCGGCCGCGCGGCGTCAGCCGAGATCGCCGAAGAAGAGCGCGGCCTCGCGCGCCGCCGACTCGGGTGAGTCCGAACCGTGGACCATGTTCTCGCCGACGGCGAGCGCGAAGTCGCCGCGGATCGTGCCGGGCGTCGCCTCGAGCGGATCGGTGGCGCCGATCACCTGGCGCGCGGCGCGCACCGCCTCGTGGCCCTCGAGGACCATCGCGACGATCGGGCCGGAGGTGATGAACTCGACGAGCTCGCCGAAGAACGGGCGCTCGGCGTGCTCGGCGTAGTGCTGCTCGGCGAGCTCACGGGTGACCGTCATGTGGCGCAGGGCGACGATCTTCAGGCCCTTGCGCTCGAAGCGGGCGATGATCTCACCGGAGAGTCCCCGCGCGAAGGCGTCGGGCTTTACAAGTATCAGCGTGCGGTCCATCGTTTCCTTTCGGTTGGACTCGGGTTGTCAGGCTTCTGCGGTCGGCGGGCGCCGCGCGCGTCCGGCTCCGGCGGGCGTCGCCGCGGGCGCCGGGGCCTCGGGTCCGGGCGCAGGCTCTTCCTGCGCGGCGATCGCTTCGGGCGCGACCTCCTGCTCAGCCTCGGGGCTGCGCCGTCGCGAGCGCCGGCGTTTGGGTGCCGCCTTGACCTCGGTTTCACAGAACGGGCAGAGCGGCCACGTCGGCTCGAGTGCGCGAGCACAGGTCGGGCAGCGCTCCTTGAGTTTGCGCGTACAGCTCGGGCAGCGGATGTATTCGCTCTCGATCGGGTAGTCGCAGTGCGGGCAGTGACTGCGCGCAAGCTCGCTGAGCCTGGCCTCCGCGGTCTGCATTTCGAGTTCGCGCTCGGCGACGTCATCGAGCGTTTCCGGCGGGCGCAGGATGACGTACACGAGCGGCCCGATGAACGGGAACAGCGCCGCGATCGTCGCGCACCCGACGAGCATCGGGTCGGCGATGCGGCGCCGGGCGTCCGAGTACGTCCAGTAGATCAGGGCGAAGTACAGGACGAGTATCGCGAGCCCGATCAGGTCGATGGCGACGCTCAGTCCGCTGCTTTCGACCCCAAAGATTGCTGGCAGCGGCATCGGGGCGCTGATTCTAGAGAAACAAGCGGCCGAAAAGGTATCCGGCGGCGAAGAATACGAGGATCACGACCGCGACGATCAGCGCCACGGCGCCGATCATCGTCGGTACCGACGGGCCTTCGTCGTTCACTTGCGTGCCTCCTTTTCCTGCGTCTCGCCGCGGGCCGCGGTGAGATCTCCAACGAGGTATACCGAGCCGGTGGCCAGCACGGAAGCCGCGTTGGCACGCGCCCAGTCCTGGGCGGCCGCCAGTGCACGCGAAGGGCGCGGCTCGACGGACGACTCGGCGAAGCCAAGTTGAGCGGCCAGCGACTGCAGCGTGGCGGCCGGGAGCGCGCGCGTCGACGGCGGCGCGGTGAAGTAGGCGCGGCTCGCGCGCGGCAGCAGCGTAGTCAGCATTGCCGCTGCGTCCTTGTCGTCGAGCACGCCGATGACGAGCGCCAGCGGACCGGGGGGAATCACCTCGTCGAGCGAGGCGAGCAGCGCACGCGTCGCGTCGGCGTTGTGCGCACCGTCGAAGACCGTCAGCGGATCCTCGCTCACGATCTCGAGCCGGCCGGGGACCAGTGTCTGCGCCGCTGCGAGCGCGACGGCGCGCTCGTCAGCCCGCGGCCCAGCGCCGCCAGCTGGACGCCGGCGGCGGCGAGCGCCAGCGCGAAGTTGTCCTGCTGGAAGGCCCCTGCGGCGGCGAGCCGCCAGCTGCCCTCGGCGGCGTGGACGATCCGTGCGCCGCGCTCGGTTGCCAGGCGCTCGGCGAGCACCAGCACCTCCGGATCGACACGCCGGCCGAGCACGAGCGTGCCGCCCGGCGCGAGCACGGCGAGCTTCTCGCCCGCGATGTCGGCGATCGTCGGACCGAGCCAGCGCTGGTGCTCGAGACCGACGTTCGTCAACACGGAGATCGGCGAGTCGATCACGCTCGTCGCGTCAAAGCGGCCACCGAGGCCGGCCTCGACGACCGCGACGTCGACGTGCTGTTCGGCGAGCTCGGAGAGTGCCGCCGCGGTGAGCAGCTCGAACTGCGTGACGCGGTCGTCGTCGGCGAGCGTGCGCTCGACGCGCTCGGCGCCGCGGCTCGCACGGGCGACGCCGGCCGCGAACGAGTCGGCGTCGATCGGGCGCCCGTCGATCAGCAGCCGTTCGCGATAGCTGACGAGGTGCGGTGAGAGGTATGCGCCGGTCCGCAGGCCGTGCGCGCTCAGGATCGCGGCAGCCATCCGCGTCGTCGAACTCTTGCCGTTGGTGCCGAGCACCTGGATCGCGGGGAATGCGAGCTGCGGCGAGCCCAGCGCGGTCATCAGCCGGCGCATCCGCTCGAGGCCGAAGCGCATGCCGAAGAGCTCCAGCGATCGCAGGCGCTCCTCGACGCGCGCCTCGCTCCAGCGCGCCGATTCCTGTGGACGCCGCTCGCCGCTCATCGCCGGGCCTCGCGCCGACCGGCGTCGACGGCAGCGGTCAACGCCCTGCGGTCCGCGCCGCGCCGGCGCACCGCGCAGGCGGCACCGCGGGCCGGCTCATCAATCGTCTCGGGCCCCGCGCTCGCGGCCCCCTCAATGTCCTCCACGCCGCGGTGTATAGCGCAGCCACGGGACCAGTTCACGCCCCACGCCCATCGGGTCAAGCCGGTGGACGAGCGCCATCAGCTCGTTGCGCTCGGTGCCGGTCAGCCGCCAGGGCCGCGCGCGGCTCTTCGCGAGCAGCTCGAGCAGCCGGCGGCGCTCGTGTGGCTGCAGGGCGCGCCGGCGCCGCTCGAGCGCGACGAGCGTCGTCACGAGCAGCGGCCAGGGCAGGCGCCGCACGGCACCCCCCGCGCTTGCAACGGTCCGCGTCAGGCGGGGCATCGGGAGCCCTCCCTACCCGTCAGGCCGACTCTTCAAGCAGCGCGTCGCCCTCGTCGGGCGCGGCTTCGGTCACCAGCGTCGGTGTCAGGCCCTTCTCCACGGTCTCCTTGGTGACAACGCACTTCTTCACGTCACGCCTGGAGGGGAGCTCGAACTGCACCTCCAGCAGGATCTCCTCGACTATCGAGCGCAGCCCGCGCGCGCCGGTTTCGCGCTCGAGGCCGCGCTGGGCGACCGCCGTCAGCGCGTCGTCGGAGAACACCAGCTCGATTCCGTCGAACGCGAAGAAACGCTGGAACTGCTTGACGAGTGCGTTGCGCGGCTCGACGAGGATCGAGACGAGGTCCTCGCGCGTGAGCTGGTGGACCGCCGACATCACCGGCAGGCGCCCGATGAACTCGGGGATCAGGCCATACTCGATCAGGTCCTCTGGCAGGCAGTGTTCGAAGACCTCTCCGGGGTCGTGCTCCGCAGGCTCGCTGATCGCCGCGCCGAAGCCGATCCCCTGGTTGCCGATCCGCCGCTCGATCACGCGGTCGAGGTTGGCGAACGCACCGCCGCAGATGAACAGCACGTTCGTCGTGTCGATCGTCAGGAACTCCTGGTGCGGGTGCTTGCGCCCGCCCTGCGGCGGGACCGATGCCTGGGTCCCCTCGAGGATCTTCAGCAGCGCCTGCTGGACGCCCTCACCGGAAACGTCGCGCGTGATCGAAGGGTTGTCGGCCTTGCGCGCGATCTTGTCGACCTCGTCGATGTAGATGATCCCGGTTTCGGCCTTCTTGACGTCGTAGTCGGCGGCCTGGATCAGCTTCAGCAGGATGTTCTCGACGTCCTCGCCGACGTACCCCGCCTCGGTCAGGGCCGTCGCGTCGGCGATCGCGAACGGGACGTTGAGCACGCGCGCGAGTGTCTGCGCGAGCAGCGTCTTGCCGCAGCCGGTCGGCCCCAGCAGCAGGATGTTCGACTTCTGCAGTTCGATCTCGCCGTCGCCGGCGGTCATCATCTGGACGCGCTTGTAGTGGTTGTAGACCGCTACCGACAACGTGCGCTTCGCGGGGTCCTGGCCGACGACGTACTCGTCGAGCACGTCGTAGATTTCCCGCGGCTTCGGGAGGTGGTCGATGTCCAGCCCGGTCGGGGCGGCGAGCTCCTCGTCGATGATCTCGTTGCAGAGATCGATGCACTCGTCGCAGATGTAGACGCCGGGTCCGGCGATCAGCTTCTTGACCTGCCGCTGCGACTTGCCGCAGAAGCTGCAGAGCAGCTGCTCGTTCGAATCAGTCGGCCTGGCCATCTGCTCTCCTCCCCCGTCCGGCGCGCGCCGCGCGTCAGTGTTCGGAGATCACCCGATCGATGATCCCGTACTCCTTCGCTTCCTCGGCGCTCATGAAGTAGTCGCGCTCGGTGTCCTGACGGACCTGGTCGAGCTCTTTGCCCGTGTGCTTGGCGATGATCTCGTCGAGCCGCCGGCGCACGTCGATGATCTCTTTGGCGTGGATCTCGATGTCCGTCGCCTGCCCCTGGAAGCTCGAGGAGACCTGGTGGATCAGAATCTTCGCGTTCGGCAGCGCCATGCGCTTGCCCGGCGCACCGCCGGCGAGCAGCAGCGCGCCCATCGACATCGCGATCCCGACGCAGATCGTCTGCACGTCGGGCTTGATGAACTGCATCGTGTCGTAGATCGCCAGGCCGGCGTAGACCGAGCCACCGGGCGAGTTGATGTAGATCGAGACGTCCTTCTCGGGGTCCTCGCTCTCGAGGTGCAGCAGCTGGGCGACAACGAGGTTGGCGATCTGGTCGTCCACCGGCGTGCCGAGGAAGATGATCCGCTCGTTGAGCAGCCGGCTGTAAATGTCGAAGGCGCGCTCCCCGCGGGAGGTCTGCTCAACGACCATCGGAACAAGTGGGCTCATGGTCCTCGCCTCAGTTTCGCTTCGCGGGCCGGATTCCTTCCGAAGGCTAGCGATCGGGGGTCCAGAGGCCCGGACCTTTGTCCGCCTCCTGCTGCTCCTCGGTCTCCGGCGTCCATAACTTCTCGCGTGCCTGGGCCTGCTCGGGCGAGATCGCGCTGGCGCTGTCGGCCAGCAGATCGATCGCCATCCGCGCCGCCAGGTCGTCGCGCGCCTCCTCGAGGCGACCGGCGTCGACGAGCCGCTCGTGAAGTGCCTCGGGCGTCACGCCCTCCTCCTCGGCCGCGGGGCGCAAGGCGTCGAGCAGCTGCTCGTCGCTCGGCGCGATGCCCTCTGCCTCGACGACGGCCTGGACGACGGCCTCACGGCGCAGGCCGAGCTCGGCCTGTTCGGCCATTTCGGCGATCAGCTCCGACTCATCCCGGCCGACGATCTGAAGGTATGCCTCGCGCGAAATTCCACGGTGCGAAAGGGAGTGCAGGGTGCGGTCCCACATTTCGCGTGCGCGGGCCTCGATCAGCTCGTCCGTCAAGGGCACCGTCGCCCGCTCGACTGCCGCATCGAGTGCCGCCTGGCGGAACTCGGCCTCGCTGCGCTGCTCGTCGGCCTCCTTGACGCGCTCGGCGATGTCGGCGCGCAGCTCGTCGATCGAGTCGAAGCCGGCGTCGGCCGCGAAGTCGTCGTCGAGCTCCGGCAGCCGGCGCTCGCGGACCTCCTTGATGTTGACGGCGAAGCTTGCCTGGCGGCCGGCGAGATGCTCCGCGCCGTAGTTCTCCGGGAAGTCGAGGGCGAGCGTGACCTCCTGGCCGGCCTGCGCGCCGACGAGCCCCTCCTCGAAGCCGGCGATCAGACTTTCCGAGCCGAGCTCGACCAGCTGGTCGTGGCCCGTGCCGCCCTCGAAGGGCTCGAGCTCGCCGGCGTCGGTCGGCAGCGAGCCGACGTAGTCGATCACCGCGAAGTCGCCGTTGGCGGCCGCCCGCTCGACGGTCTCGAGCCGGGCGAGCCGGTCACGCATCGCGTCGACTTCCTGGTCGACGATCTCGTCGGAGGCCGTCGGCTCGCGACGCGGCACCTCGAGGCCCTTGTACTCGCCGAGCTTGGCTCTTGGCAGCACCCCGATCTCGATCGTGAAGTCGAGGTCCTCACCGGCCGACGGCAGGTCGCCGAGGTCAATTTTCGGATCCCCGACGGGCACCACGCCGGACTCGTCGATCGCCGCGCCGTACCAGCCGGTGAGCGATTCGCGGATCGCCTCCTCGAGGACCGCCTCGCGGCCGAGACGTTTGAGCACCATCGGCGCCGGCACGTGCCCGCGGCGGAATCCGGGGATCTTCAGTTCACGGCCGAGTGCCTCCGCGCGCTGCAATACGCGCCGCTCAACGTCGCCCGCAGGGACCTTGACGTCGAGGCGAACCCGGCTGTCGCCGAGCTCGGTCGCGTTGGTGGTCAGTACGGCGGACACCGGGCCAAGATACCGTGGCGCGCGATGCCGGACCGGGTTTGGCTCTTCGTGGGACGCGCGGCGACCGGCCGCGCCGCCCATTTCGTGGGCGGCGCGATCGATCTGATCGCCGGCGTCTTCGTCTACCGGCGGATCAGGCGACGCCGCTGAGGTTGCCTGCCGTGAACGTGAGCGCGCGGTCGCGGGCGAGCACGAGCACCGAGCAGCGTGCGATCTCGATCAGGTGTGCCGCCGCCGAGCTGATCGAAACCGTGCCCTCGGCCGCGTCGGCGCGCGAGTCGATGATCAGCAGGTCGGTCTCCTCGCCCATCACCGGCTGCACGTCGGCTCCGAGCGCGCCGGCGAGCGAGCTGGCGGTCGCGAGCGCGCCCCCGTCGGCCTCGCCGACGGCGACGATCTTGCGCAGGCCCTTGTCACGCAGTGCGAGGTCCACGGGAGCGATCGCGACGGCGCAGCCGCCGCCCTGCAGCAGCCGGTCCGCGGAGTTGCCGATCGCGACGTGACCGCGAGCGGTGTGCGAGTCCGAGCAGAACACGATCACGTCGGCGTTCTCGGCGCCGGCGAGCCGCGCCAGGCCGGCGGGCGTCGACGGGTCGATCACGACGTGGCTCGCGGCGCCGGGGTCGCCGAGGATCGCCAAGCCCTTCGCGACGACGGCCTGAGCCTCGCCCTGCGCGGCCTGCTCGGCCGCGGCGTCGCCCTCGGCGGCGTGACGCACGTAGGCGAGCTCCACGTCCGCTCCGGCTTGGCCGAGGATCCGCCCGAGCGCAATCGCGTCGTCCTCGTTTGCAGTCCCGTCGTAGGAAACGATCACCTTGGCTGCCATCTGTGTCCTTTCGGTCGGTGGTGCGGCGTGCGCCGCGTCAGGTTCTGGGGGTGGCCTTCAACCTCAGTGTGGTGTGATCCTGCCAGCAGCTCAAGTAATATTGATAATGATGGTTATTAGGTTCTCTAATGCTTAGCGTCCCCCGCCTGAACACTCTGCGTGAGGTCGCGCGGCGCGAGTCCATTTCGGCCGCTGCCGAGGCGCTCGACTACACGCAGTCGGCCGTCTCCCAGCAGATCGCGGCCCTCGAGCGGGAAGCCCAGACACCGCTGCTCGAGCGCCACGGCCGCGGCGTGCGCCTGACCGCGGCCGGCCAGACGCTCGTGGCCCACGCCGACGGCATCATCGCCCGTGTGCAGGCCGCGCAGGACGCGCTGGGAGCGATCGCCGGGCTGCGTGGGGGCCGCCTTAGGCTGGCAACCTTTCCCAGCGCAGGAGCCGGTCTGATCCCGCGCGCGATCGCCCGCTTCAGCGCCGAACACCCGCTCGTCGAGCTCTCGCTCGTCGAGGGTGAGCCGGAGGCCCTGGTACCGAGGCTCCGAGCGGGCGAGCTTGACCTCGCGGTGCTGTTCGAGTTCGGCGAGCCGCAGGCCTTCGAAGCCATGCAGCGCACCGGACTTTTCGACGATCCCCTGTTCCTCGCGTTGCCCGCCGAGCATCCGCTCGCCGATCGGGCGGCCGTGCCGCTCGCGGCGCTTGCCGATGAAGCATGGGTACAGACATCGCATGGCAGCCCCTGCGCGCAGCAGGTCGTGCGCAGCTGCCACGCCGCCGGTTTCGAACCTCGCGTCGCGTTCGAAAGCGACGACTACGAGACCGTTCAAGGGCTCGTCGGCGCCGGCATGGGAGTGGCCCTCATACCGCGGCTTGCGCTGGCCTCCGGCGTCCAGCGCGAGGTGGCGATCCGCGCGGTGGCGCCGGAGCCCCTCACGCGCCACGTCTTCGCGCTCTCGCCGGCGGGTTCGCGGCTGATACCCGCGGCACCGGCGATGGTCGCGGTGCTCGAGTCCTTAAGTGACTCGGGGCGCCCGGCTGATCTGCCGGACGCCCCTAGTCGGTACTGACCTCAGGCGCGAAGCCCGAGGCTCAGGTGGACCAGGCTATTCGCCGCAGTCCTTCCTGATGATCTTCGCCATCACTTCGTAACCAAGCGGCGTCGGGTGGATGTCTGGTCCATCCGCTTTGCCGTTCGACACGTTGGCGTTGGCCATGTTGGTGTAGGCCTGCAGCCGTGCCGGTTCGGTTGCTTTTTCCGTGTTGAACGTTTTGTACGGGTTCGCGAAACAAGCGCTGTACGGAGCTTTCGAGAGCTGTGCTTCCTCAAGCTGGTTCAGCGTCTTGGTAAGCGCCGTGGAGCCCGCGAGGACTTCACCGGCACCCGAAACGTTGCCGTACGGGTCATAGCCACCGACAACGATGACCTTGCCCGCGTAGCCGTTCGCACGGAGCGTGCCAATGATCTTGGCGTTGTTCGTGACGATGTGCGTGAACAGTTCAAGCGCGTGACCTTCAAGCCACGCTTTGACTTCCGCCAGACCGTGTTCCGCACCGTATTTTTCGGCTGCGGCTTTACCGGTCAGGTAGGCCGCCAGTTCGATCTTGCCTTTGATCGTCGCTTCTGTCTGCGCCGCTGCGGCTGCGTAGATCTTCGCACCGATCACAGCTTCGGTTTCAGCCGTAGCTGCTGCGTCGACTTTCGCGTAGCCGGCAGCGTAACCCGCAGCTTCGCCGATTGCGAGGGCTTCTTCGTAGTCCTTGCCTTCGCCGAGTGCGGCGTAGAAAGCGGCTTCGCCGATGGCATAGCCTTCGGCGTAGATCGTGCCTTCTTTTTTGGCGATTTCGGTCAGCAGAACACCGGCCTTGGCTTCGCCTGCTGCAACGCCTTCAGCGTAGATCGTGCCTTCGCCTTTGTGGGCTTCGGCCTCGAGTTCGCCCGCCTTGGCTTCGCCTGCGGCGACGCCTTCAGCGTAGATCGTGCCTTCGCCTTTGTGGGCTTCGATCGTGAGCGCGACTGCCTTGGCGTAACCAGCTTCGTTACCGGCTTTTTCAGCCGCTTCGCGAGCCAGTTTTTCGGCTTTGGCGATCGCGTGAAGCTCGTCGTTGGCACCGATGTCGAGCGTCACGGTCTGAACCGGACGACCGCTCGCAGCGGCAACGCCGAGCTGGTAGAGCGCAGATTCAAGCTGCGAGGTACCGGCAGGACCGTACGACACGTGCAGCGGGAAGCCCGTGACTTCGTGGTACGCGCACGGTGCTTCGCTCGTTTCTTCGAGCGCAGCGCCGACCGGGCCGTTGCCGATAAGCGAGTTTGAAGTCTCGCCCGGGCAGCCCAGGTTGACAAGCGCCCAAGACGCGGGCTTTTTGTGGTGTTTCGTGACGTAGTCCTGCGCAAACCCGTTTTCGAACGCCGTAGGCGACTCGGTCGGGAAGTTTTCATTGAACAACTGCGCTGAGTAACCGAAGGTCAGCGAGTCCCCGAGCGTCAAGACGCTATGGGTGACTGGAACGCTTTTCGAGGCGAGGGCGCTTGAAGAAAAGACTGCGCCGACACCAAGGACCGCGGTAATCGTCAGGCAGATGAGACGGCCGCGTGTGCGGACCGATAGAGCCGAGCCGTTCTTGGCTGACATCTCACATCCTCCTTATGTGGGACATGCCCTTCAGGCAAGGCCCCATCCGATTTCCCTCTTGCATGATCTGACGGAAGGAGACTGACCCCAACCCCCGGACTGACCGTAAAGAGTCCTAAACAGGTTGTCAAGCGGTTATGCACCGGCTGTTGCGCGCCATCCGCAACCGCTGGCACCGTGGGATCGATGTCGTTAAGTACTGCTCGAGGACACCGGTGACGCTGCTGACGCTCACGCTCGCGGTGCTCGCGGGCGCATTGGCCGCGACCGTCGCGAATGTACTCGTGCGTCGAGCAAGGCAGCGCAGCGCGGCCGAACAGGGAGGCGAGCTTCGCGAGATCCTGGACCCGGTCAGCCGGCAGCTCTCGCAGCTCGAGCAGGAGATCGGCCGGCTCGAGCGCGACCGCGCCGCCGGGCAGGGCGAGCTGCGAGCGATGGTCGGCGCGCTCGGCGACGGCGTCGGTCGCCTCAGTGAGGAGACTGGGCGGCTCGCGGGCGCCCTGCGCCAGCCGGGTGCCCGCGGCATGTGGGGCGAGATGCAGCTGCGCAACGTCGTCGAGCTCGCAGGGATGCTCGAGTACTGCGACTTCGAGACACAGGCAACTGTCAACACGGACGATGGCCGTCTGCGCCCCGACATGCTGGTGCGTCTGCCCGGGGAGCGGCTCGTCGTGGTCGACGCGAAGGTGCCGCTCGACGCTTTTCTGGCAGCTGCCGACGCGAGTGACGAGCAGGAGCGCGCGGCGCATCTCGAGCGCCATGCCCGTCACCTGCGCGGCCACATCGGCCGGCTCGCGGCGAAGGGCTACCAGCACCAGTTCACGGCCGCGCCCGAGTTCGTCGTGCTGTTCATTCCCGCGGACGCGATCTACCAGGCGGCACTGGCGCAGGACCCGTCGCTGATCGAGCACGGCACCCGCGAGCGCGTCCTGGTCGCAACGCCGACGACGCTGATCGGCCTGCTGTGGGCCATCAACCACGGCTGGCGACAGGAGCGCGCGGCGCGCTCGGCCGAGCAGATCGCGGAGCTCGCGCGCGAGCTGCACGGACGGCTGGCCCGCTTTGCGCTCCCGCTCGCACGCGTCGGCCGCCAGCTCGACGCGGCCGTCGGGGCCTACAACGAGGCGGTCGGATCGTTCGACGCGCGCGTGATGCCGCAGGCGCGCCGGTTCGAGCAGGCCGGGGCGGCCTCCGGCCGCGAGCTCGCCTCCCCGGCACCGGCCGAGCTCACGGCGCGGCGGCTTGCGAACGCGCCGGCGCGCGACCCGCGGCCCGCTCCGAGCGCACCCGGCGACTGACCAGCATCACGGCGAGCGCCGCGGCCACCGGGACGGTCGCCGGCAGTTCGTCCACGGCGAAGAACATCAGGTCGAACGCGAGTGCCAGCCCGGCCGTGAGCGCTGCGGCTTCGAGCTGCCCGCGCCGGCCCCAGGCCGACGCGGCGAGAGCGCCAAGCACCCCGGCGATGAACAGGTCCCCGTAGCCCATCACCGCGCTGCCGAACGCCGCGTCCTGCAGGCTCGGCAGGTGGGCAACCGGGTGCGCCGCGTTGAGCGTCCGGTTCGGCGCCTGCAACTGCCGTGACAGCACGAGTGCGGCGTCGATCAGCGCCATCGCGAAGATCCCGGCGTACAGCCAGCGGGCCGGCGTCACCGCGGCGATCAGCACGCCCAGCGTTACGCAGCTGAGCGACACAAGGCTCGCGCCCGCCGCCTGCCCGATGAGCGAACCGGGCAGCAGCCACGCGAGTGCGAACAGCGCGGCGGCGAGCAGGGCGAGCGGCGGCCGCGCCCCACGCATCAGCACGCCGAGGGCGAGCGCGGCGCCGAGCGGGACGCCAACCAGCGCCACGTACGTCAGTCCGTCGGCGCTGGCGCTCGCGAGCGCCGCCCCGGCCACCACGAAGAGAACGATCGAAAGCGGCAGAATCAGCGCCCACGCGCCGCTGCGGCGCCGCTCGGCGACCTGCCAACGCAGGACATCGGGCAGGGCCGCCGTAACCCCCTGCAGCAGCGAAAGCACAGCGATCGAGAGCCAGAACGGCAGCACGGTCGAACGATAGACCTGCGGTCTGCGGTTGCAGCCTTGATCGGGGCCTTATCAAGGTTGCGATAATCAACGCTCTGCAGGGGACGGAAGGAGTTAACCGATGAAGACATGGACGTTGCGCGCTCCGGCGCTGATATCGGGAGTCATGGCCGCGGCGCTGCTCGCAGCCTGCGGCTCCTCGCAATCCAGCGGCACGGGCACCACGCAAACGAGCGGCGCCGTGACAACGGGCACGACGACACAAACTGCCGACAGCGGCGCCGTGAAGCACGCGCGGGCCGGATTTGTCACGTGCCTGCGCGAACACGGCGCAACGGTCTCGGTTACGTCGACCGGCGCGATCCAGCCGTCGGCGGGCACGTCGCCCGAGGTACTCCGGGCCGCCCTTGGCGACTGCGGGAAGAAGTACGGCGCGGCGTACACCGCCAGCAGCCCCGCGCCAACCCCGGCACGCCATGAAGCAGACACGAAGCTCAGCGAATGCCTCAAACAGCATGGGGTCTCGCTAGGTTCGGGCAAGACGACGCTCGCCGCCATCGAGAAGGACTGCGGCAGCGAGCTCAAAGACGCCGTCGCTCCGACGACAGGCGCCGACATCACGATCGGCAAGGTCAAGATTGGTCGGATCGACCTGCGGACCATCAAGATCGGGAAGCTCAAAATTGCGAAGATTCACATCGGCGACATCCACATCGGGTCCCTCGAACAGCTCGGGACGCAGCCCTCACTGAAAACGTCAACCACACCGGCGAACTAGGAAAATGCGAAAAGTCACTTACCCAATCTCAGTAGCCTGCGCGCTCCTTGCGATCCTGGTGCTGGCCGCGTGCGGCAGCTCCGGATCATCGACCAGCTCGACCGCTGCGGCCACGACCGCGCCGGCCGCGAGTTCAGGCTCTTCCGCCGGTGGGCAGTCCAACGGGGCGACGGCCACGGTGAACCCGAGCGCCGCGACGGCACTCGTCGACTGCCTCAAGAAACAGGGCGTGCACACGTCGGAGATCAAACCCGGCGAAGTCCCCTCGCCCCCCTCCGGGGTCTCGGTGCAGAAGTTCCACGAAGCACTGCTGCACTGCGGCGTCCCGGCTGTCGGAGCGCCCGTCACGCCGACCGCCCCCAACAAGGTGCCGCTGTTCGAGGGCCGCTACACGGGGCCCCACCTGCACGCCGCGCTCAGCGCGTTCACGGCCTGCATGCGGTCCCGCGGTGTCTCGGTTCCGCAGACGCCTGCAACGGGCGCGATTCCCGCGACGCCGGGGTCGGGCGTGAACGAGCAGAAGCTGATCGCGGCCGAGCGCATCTGCTTCCCGCTGATCACCAAAGAGCTCAAGCTGAAAATCAAACGGCCGTTCCACACCGGGCACGAATCGCCGCCGACGGTCGCCGGCACCTGAGCCGGTCGGCCTAGCCCAGGTCTGCGCCGCGCGCCGCTCCACGCGGCGCGGGGCGGAACGGCTGGCGACTGACGCCTAGTGGTAGGCGGGAGGGTCGTTCAGCGCGTATTTCGTCGGGCGCGTCGGCACCGAAGGCACCTGGAGCGAGCCGATCCGCGTGAACAGCGATGACCACTCGTTGGGAGTCAGCAACGTGATGCCGACGGTCGGCAGCACCTTTGCCGCGCGTGCCGCGTGAGCTTCGCGTGCCGGGGGGGTGGTGAAGGCGACCCGGATTCGGCCGGCGAACTTCGCGTCAGCCTTCGTCCGGAATTGCCCGGGATAGTGCATCAAGCTCAAGATCTGCTGCGGCGCGTAGCTCGACGGCAGCGTCAGCAGCGAGCGAATCGTCAGGTCCGCAATCGAACCGGCCCCCTGGTGGCCCGCGATCTTGATGCCGTTGATCGCGACGATGTCGACCGAGACCGCGTGTTCGCCGGCCTTGCAGCCCTCGCTGGCGACCGTCGGCTGCAAGCCCGAACGCGAGAGGTAGGCGAGCACGGCGAGCAGCCGGCTGTCGACCGCGCCGTCGGCGATCGCACGGCGCTCGCAGGGCCCGAGCGTGATCCCCGGGTCACCGAGGACCGCGCGGCGCAGCTGGGCGGGCGAATACAGGAAGACGTCACTCGAGGTCGCGCCGAGCAGGGCGTTCGAAGCGCGGGCGCCCGCCGGGTGCAGCGCCTTCTGCAGCTGCGCCCAGTTCTCCAGCAACGGCGACGGGTTGATCGTTGCGGCATCGCCGTTCGGGCGCACCGCGAAGCGGATCGAACCGCGACCGCCGGTCGCGCTCCCGACAGTGCCGATCACGGTGCCCCGCGCGAGCACCGATCCGACGGCCAGGCGCTGGCTGCGCCGGGCGGCCGCCTGGGCCCGCGCGCGGGCGGCCTTGGCAGCGACGCGCGCATCGGGGTTGCGCGGGTGCGCGTAGAGGCGCACACGCCCCATGCCTGCCGGCACGGAGGCACTGGCTTCCGGCACGTAGGCACCGCCGCGCTGGATCGCGGCGGCGGCTGAATGCTTTGGCGATGCGGGCACGATCGTGTGCGGCTGCTGTGCGCCTGCGCTCGCGGCTCGCGCCGGGGCAGGGCCCTTGGTGCTCGCCGCCTGGACGACGATCGAATTGCGACCGGGCAGCGAGGCGGGCGCGTTGCTGAACGTCTTGGCCACGCTGCGCAGTCCCGCGTAGGTGTACTGGTCGCCGTAGATGTCGCGCAGCACGAGGTAGTAGCCGTCGGCGGCGTGGCCGATCCTCACCACGCGGCCGTCCTGGACCGCGACGGCGTGGGCCCCGGCGGCGGTCCGCACCGTCGCGTAGACCGGCGGCTGGGAAGCTTCTCGCTGGGCGCGGCGCAGCGCAGCGCGCGCGGCAGCGCGCGTGCGCGGCAGTGGAGCGACCGGGTTCGGCGCCAGCGCAGTCGCAGCCGACGCGCTGACCTTCGGAACCGTCCAGGTCACGTGGTGGCCGCTCACCGGCAGCGCGCCGTCGACCATCCCGGTCAGCGTTTCGAGCACCGGGCGCGGATAGGTCGCGATCAGCTTCGCTCTCAGCAGAACCGATTCGACGTATTCCTGTGAGTGGTTGTAGGCGAAGATCGCCCGCGTGAGGTTCGACTGGGCGCCCGCGGCACGCAGGTAGCGCGCGGCGGCGAATACCGCGTCGACGGGGTTGAACGGGTCGGCGTAACCCGCTTCGAGCGCGTCGACGCCGTACTGCAGCCAGGTCGCCGGCATGAACTGCATCCAGCCGACGGCTCCGGCGCTCGAGACGTTCAGGTCGGTCCCGTAGTTGGTCTCGATTTCGTTGATCGCCGCGAGTACCTGCCACGGAACCCCGTACTGCACGGCAGCGGCCTTGTAGATCGGCAGCAGGAACAGCGGAATCCGGTAGAACTGCAGTGCCTCGGAGGATGTCTGTGACGAGGAGAGCAGCGCCTGAAGCGCGCTCAGCTGCGCGACTGAGCCGGGCGCGTTGGCGACATTGCCCGATTCCTTGGACTTGCTCGAGCCCTTTGACTTCGAGTGCGCATGCTTGCCCGAAGTCGGCGTCGAGCTATGCCCGCCTTTGACCTTCGGTGCCGGGCGCTGGCGCTGTTTGACGATCACTTTCGGCGGCGCCGGTTCGCTCGTCTTGGGCGGTTCGGGAGTCGTCGGGGGCTGCGGGTTGGTCGCCGTGCCTTCGGTCGTGGTCGTTCCGGTCCCTGGCTGGCCTTCGGCCGCCGTCGGTTCGCCGGCCAGCGCCGGGTTGGCGCTCGCGCCGAGCGCGGCCGCGGCCAAGCCGCCTCCGGCGGCAAGAGTGACGAACCTGCGCACCCTGTGGTTGCGCGGCTTCTCGCTCTGGATCTCGGGATCGCTACTCAACGAACATGCCTCTCTCGGTGGTCGTTACGGACCACCCGCGACATGCGTGGCGCGCCCGACCTTGTTTGATATCGACTGCGTGATAAGGCCCGGTAAACGACTCGTAACCGGCTGCCTCGACGGAAACTGCAAGATTCCTGTTCTTCATCGCGAAGATACACGTCCGGCATGACGTCCGTCGCACACGGCACGAAGCTTTTCAGGCTGGACGGCTGTACTACTGTTGCGCGCCGCGGCCGGCCGTCGCTAAGCTCCGCTGCGTGGAATTGATCTTCTCGATCACACAGGTGGCGATCGCGGTCGTCCTGGTGCTGCTGATCCTGATGCACTCCGGGAAGGACGCCGGCCTCTCAGGGGCGTTCGGCGTGGGCACCGGTGCGGGCCCGCTCGGCGGCGGTTCGCTCGTCGAGCGGAACCTGAACCGCTGGACCGTCGTCTTCGCCGTCCTGTTCTTCCTGAACGCGATCCTCCTGCTCAAGCACCCCTGGTCCTGACGTACCTTCGGTGAGCCCTTCGAGCTCGTCGAGGATCGTCAGCGCCTCGGCGCGAAGCGTGCCATCGATCGCCGCGTAGTCGGCGTCGGTCAACTTGCCCGTCCGGTAGTCGAGCTGCGCATCGCGGATCTCGCGGTACTTCGCCTCGCGCGCCGCGAGCAGGTCGGCGATTCGCGCTTCGCGTTCGCGCAGCGGGCGCCGCTTCGGCTCATGGCGCAGCGGACCGCTGACGAGGTAGATCACGGCCAGCAGCACCACGAAGGCGAGCGCGACGGCCATCGGCTATGCCGCGTGCGGCGCCGAAGCCGCGGCCGCGGGCTCGCGAAGTGACGGCCCGCCGCAGCGTCTGCGGGGTCGGCCAGATCGCGACCACCGCGCCGAACGCGGCGATCAGGCCGCCGATCCAGATCCAGACGACGAACGGCGAGACGATGAAGTGGAACTGCGCCGGCGGCGGGTTGCGCAGGTAGGTGCGGGCGAGGTAGGCCAGCGCGACGATCGCCTCATTGCTGGAGAGCGTCCGGTTGCCGAGTTTGACGATCCTCTGGAGCTGCGGCGCTTCGAGGTTCGGCGCGATCGCGGTCCAAACGTCGCGTGTGACCGTCCGATCGATCGCGACGTGGCTGACCGGCTGCCCGCCTATCAGGCTCCCGACGGAGCCCTGCGCGGGTTCGTCGGAGGCGTAGTAGCCGACCGCCGGGTTGAGCGTCGAGACGTAGCTGCCGCCTTTCGTGATCCGCAGGCTCGCGCCGAGGTTCAGGGTCGAGCCCGTGTGTGCGCTGTCGTTGCCGGGCGTCACCTGAGCAGTCGGGCGCACGTAGGTCACCCGGTAGCCGCCGACCTGTGCGCTCTGGCCGGGACGCAGGGTCGGCTCGTCGGCGTGCTGGAACGAGGTCGACGCAGCGACGCCGACGAACAGCGCGACGATCCCGACGTGGACGATGTAGCCGCCGTAGCGCCGGCGGTTGCGCCGCACGAGCAGCACCAGCGCGGTCGGAACCGACTCGTTCGAGATCGCCCTGCGTGCTCCCACCCCGCGCACGAACTCCTGTCCGACGCAGGTCAGCACGAACGCGCCGGCCGAGAACATCAGTGTCGCGCCGAGCGATTGGGCGCCAATCCCGACGAGATAGACCAGCGCGAACACCGCGACGAAGACCGCGGCGGGTACCGCCAGGTTGCGTCTGACGTCGGCAAGCGAGGAACGGCGCCACGCGATCACCGGCCCGATGCCGCTGAGCAGCACGAGGAGCAGCGCGAGCGGGACCGTGTAGCGGTCGAACCAAGGCGGCCCGACGGATGCTTCCTGCCCCGTGACGGCGCGCGAGATCAATGGGAAGTAGGTGCCCCAGAAGATCACGAACGCGAGCGCAACGAGAACGATGTTGTTCGCCAGGAATATCGATTCCCGCGAGAACAGCGAATCGAGCCGGTGCCTCGAGCGCAGCACGTCAAGGCGCGTCACGACGAGGTAGATCGAGGAGATGATCAGGATCGCCACGAGCGAGACGAACGGGACACCGAGCGTCGCGCCCCCGAAGGCGTGGATCGAATTGAGCACACCGCTGCGCACGAGGAAGGTCCCCATCACCGTCAGCACGCCCGTGGCGAGGACCAGCGAGACGTTCCAGACCTTCAGCATCCCGCGTTTCTCCTGGAGCATCAGCGAGTGCAGGAACGCCGTGGCCGTCAGCCACGGCATCAGCGAGGCGTTCTCGACCGCGTCCCAGCCCCAGTAGCCACCCCAGCCGAGCTCCGAGTAGGACCAGCCGGCGCCGAGCAGGATCCCGCAGCCCAGGAACAGCCAGCCGGCGAACGCGAAGCGCCGGATCGTGCGCACCCACTCGGCGTCCAGCCGCCGGGTGATCAGCGCCGCCATCGCAAAGGCCATCGGGATCATCGCGATCGTATAGCCCGAGTAGAGCATCGGCGGGTGGATCATCATCGTCGGGAAGCGCAGCAGCGGATCGAGGCCGGCTCCTTCGGCGGGCGTCGGGTGCGTCGTCCCGAACGGGTCGGCGTAGAAGATCATCAGCCCGATGAAGAAGGCGGCGATCGCGAGCAGGATCGCGTTCGCCCAAGCCGCGACGTCGCGCATCCGCCGGCGCGTCAGCGTCAGGGCGATGCTCGACCAGAGCGCCAGCAGCCAGGCCCACAGCAGCAGCGAGCCTTCCTGTGAGGACCACACTGCGGCGAGCCTGTAGAACAACGGCGTCGTGCGGCTCGACGTGTCGGCCACGGTGTTGAAGACGAAGTCGTTGCGGATGAACGCCACCTCGAGCACCGCGAAGCAGACGGTGAGCACGCCGGCAAGCGCGTAGACCGAACGGCGTCCCGATTCGATGTACGCGTCACGCCCGGTGCGCGCGCCGTAGATCGCCGCGCCGGCGCCGTAGACGCACAATGCCAGCGCGATCAGCAGACAAGCGAATCCGAGCGGAGCCATTGTCAGGCGGCCCGGCGGATCAGTTGCTCTGGCTCGCCGGCGGCGGCGCGGTCTTGTACTTCGAGGGACACTTGGTGATCAGCGAGTTGCGTTCACCGATGTAGCGGGACTGGTCCTTCTGGACGGTCACGACGACCTCGCGCCCCGGGCGGAACGGGTCCGGCACGGTGCCCGTGTAGGCGATCGGCACTGCGGTTTCGCCTGTACGGTCGCGCACCGCGAAGTTGAGCACTTCCCCTTGGCGGTGAACGCTCCCCGGCACGACGACGCCGGTCAGCACGTAGCTCTGGCCGGCGCGCGCCTCGGTGCGCAGCTGGCTGGGCGTCAGCGCGGGGCTTGCCGCGCTGAACGAGGTGTAGATCAGCGCGCCGCCAAGCAGCACTGCAGCCGTCACGGCCGCAAGGAGACGCAGTCGGCGAACGCGAACAGGGTTCATCGCCCGGCCAGTATCGCAAACGGATTGGCAATCCTCGCCGTGCGGAGGAATCGACGCCGTGGCCGCGAACGAGGAGCCATGAGGCCAGCTTGCTGATCGCCGCGACGCCAGCACAGAGGAGCGGCGCAATCACGGCCCGCGCGGGCGAGCGGGAGTCCGCGTCACGCAGCATCAGCGACCGGCCGCTGGACAGCGCTCTCTATTCGTGCCGTTGCGGGATGGTGTTTGACGCCGACGTTTCGGCGAACGTGCGCTGCCCGCACTGCGACGGCGAACAGCCCTGGTGAGAGCCGCCCGGTAATCTCCGGGCGATGGACGAGATCTCACCGGCTGTCTACCGCGCCGGCAGCGGCGAGCCGCTCGTGCTGCTGCACGGGTTCCTCGGAACCTGGATCCACTGGCGACCCGTGCTCGCCGAGCTCGTCGCCGGGCACGAAGTCATCGCGCCGACGCTGGGCGGCCATCACGGTGGCCCGGCGTGGCCCGCGCAGACTCCTCCGACGCTTGAAGCGGCGGCCGACCGTCTCGAGCTGCAGCTCGACGAACTCGGCGTGACGAGCGCGCACTTCGCCGGCAACTCGATGGGCGGCGCGCTGGCGATCGAAATGGCGAAGCGCGGGCGCGCGATCAGCGTCGTCGCGCTGGCCCCGGGGGGCGGCTGGGACGTCGGCAGCGGCGAGCCCGCGCGGCTCTCGCGGCTCTTCGCGCGTCAGATCGGCCTGACCGCGCGGCTGATCGACCACCTCGAGTTGGCGTTGCGCAGGCCTTCGCTGCGACGCCTCTCGTTCCGTGACGTGATGCTCCACGGCGAGCTCGTCGACCCATCCGACGCCGTCGCGATGGCCCGCGGCGCCGACGCCTGCGCCGTCAAGCACACCGTCGTCGAGGCACTCGGCCGCGGCGGCAGCGACGTTGCGCTGCGCGACCTCGAGCGCGTCGCCGCACCTGTGCTGCTCGTCTCCCCTGCCCACGACCGGCTGCTGCCGCCTGCGCTGCACGCGCCGCGGCTGCGACGCGAGCTGCCCGACGTCACCTCACTGCTGCTGCCGGCTGCCGGCCACGTACCGATGTGGGACGCTCCCGGACCGGTCGCGACGACGATCCGCGACTGGGTCGCCAGCCACAGCCGCCGGCCCGCACTGGCCGCTATCTGATCTGGACGCCGCTGATCGCGCGGGCGATCACGAGCTGCTGGATCTCGGCGGTGCCCTCGAAGATGTCGTAGATCTTGGCGTCGCGGTGCCAGCGCTCGACGGGGTACTCGCGCGTATAGCCGTTGCCGCCGAGGATCTGGATCGCCCGCTCGGTGACCCAGACGGCGACCTCGCCGGCCTTGAGCTTGCTCATCGAACCCTCGGCGTTCTCGAACGCGACGCCGTTCTTGCCCATCCACGACGCGCGCCAGACGAGCAGACGGGCGGCGTCGAGCTCGGTCTTCATGCGCGCGAGGGTGAACGCGATCGCCTGGTTCTCGATGATCGGGCGCCCGAACTGTTCGCGCTCCTTGGCGTACTCCAGCGCGTACTCGTACGCGGCGCGCGCGATCCCGAGCGCCTGCGATCCGACGACCGGGCGCGTGGCCTCGAAGGTCTGCATCGCGGCCTGCGTGTTGGCCCGCACGCCCTCGCGGACGCGGGCGAGCCGCTCGTCGAGCTTCTCCTTGCCGCCGAGTACGTTGCCCGCCGGGACGCGGCAGTCATCGAGGTAGACGTCGGCGGTGTGTGAGGCGCGCAGGCCGTGCTTCTTGACCTTCGCGCCCTGCGAGATGCCCTTCGCTTCGCTCATCGGTACGACGAATGCCGCGTGGCCGCGGGCACCGAGTTCGGGGTCGACGGACGCGATCACGACGTGCACGTCGGAGATGCCCCCGTTCGTCGCCCAGGCCTTCTGCCCGTTGATCACCCACTCACCGGCCGCCTCGTCGAAGCGTGCGCGCGTGCGCACCGCCGAGACGTCCGAGCCGGCGTTCGGCTCGGAGGCGCAGAAGGCCGCGACCTTGACGTCCTCCGGGGTCCCGAAGCAGCGCGGGATCCATTCGCCCATCTGCTCGCCGGTTCCCTGACCGAAGATCGCCGCGGCAGCGAGTGCCGAGCCCATGATCGCCAGCCCGATACCCGCGTCCCCCCAGAAGAGCTCTTCGTTGACGATCGGGATCATCAGCCCGGCGGGGTCCGAGACGAACTGCGCGAGCCCCTCGAACCCGTACAGGCCGATCTTCGCGGCCTCCTGGATGATCGGCCACGGCGTCTGCTCCTTCTCGTCCCACTCGTGCGCGGCGGGCCGCACGACGTCCGCGGCAAACCCGTGCACCCAGTCGCGAATCTCCTTCTGGTCGGCGTTCAGCTCGAGCGAGAAGGCGGGGACGGCGGCGGTCGGCTCGTCGCTGGACGGCGTCGCGGTGACTGACAAGTTGGACTCCCGGTGAGTTGCTGGCGATGACGGCGCTACGCCGTCATCGTACCCCTGTCAGCGCAGCTGGCGGGCCTTCCAGGCCGACTCGTCGCGCGTCAGTTCCAGCACGTCCTCCGGCAGGGTGCCGCCTGCGACGTCGGCGACGGTGACGTTCTCGAGCACCATGCGCATCGTCGCGCGCAGCGCTACCCAGACGTCGCGCAGCGCAACGGCGGGCCCCTCGTACTCGACCTCCTCGGGGAGGTTTCCGCGTACGCCGACGAGCGGCCCCTCGACCGCGCGAATGATGTCCGCGAGGCTGATCTCGTCGGCGGGCACCGCGAGCCAGTAGCCGCCTTCGGGTCCACGCTGACTGCGCACGACACCGCCCGAGCGCAGCTGCGTCAGGATGTTCTCCAGGAACGACACCGGGATCGCCTGCGCCTTCGCGATCTGGTCGACCTTGCGCGGAGCGCTCTGGCTGCTGTCGGCCAGCTCGAGGATCGCGCGGACCGCGTAGTCCGCCTTCGCCGTTACATGCACGATGTGCATTGTGAGGCATCTGGCCCGGGAATGCCAAACCATTCACTGTTAGGGCGCCCTAACACGCTGTGCTACGTTGCCGCTGGATCCCGACCCCGGGAGTCGGGATTAGCGGATGAAGAGCCCCATCTCCACAGCGATCGCCTGCCTGGCCGGCATGTCCGTCCTCGCCGCTGCGGGCTGCGGCACGGCCGGGAGCTCGAGCTCACTGGTGATCTACAACGGCCAGCACGAACAGACGACGGCGTCGCTGGTGCGGGCCTTTGAAAGCAAGACCGGCATCAAGACCGAAGTCCGTTCCGCCGATGAGGCGACGCTCGGAAACCAGGTCGTGCAGGAGGCCGGCAACTCGCCGGCCGACGTCTTCTACTCCGAGAACTCGCCGGTCCTCGAAGCGCTGGCCGAGAAAGGGTTTCTGGCACCCGTCGCGCGATCGACGCTGGCCCAGGTGCCGCCTGGCGCGAGCTCCGCCCACGGCCTCTGGGTCGGCGTCGCCGCGCGACTCGCAGCGCTCGTCTACGACCCGCGCCAGCTCGGCCACGCGGGTCCGCCCCGGCACCTGATCGAACTCGGCGAACCGCGTTACAGCGCGCGCGTGGGCTTCGCGCCGACGGAGACCGACTTCCAGCCGCTGGTCACCGCGATGATCCATGCCTACGGTCTCGCGCGCACCGAAGCGTGGCTTCGCGCGCTGCAGGAACACGCGACGGTCTACCCGGACAATGAGACGGTCACGCAGCAGGTCAACAACGGCGAGTCTGCGCTTGGACCGATCGACAACTACTACTTCTACCGCCTGCGGGCGAGCCTGCCCGGCGAAACGCACGCCGCGATCTCGTTCTTCGCGCCGGGTGACGCCGGGAACCTCGTCGATGTCTCCGGCGCGGCGGTCCTTCGATCCTCGAGCCACCCCGCCCAGGCGCAGCGCTTCCTGGCGTTTCTGGTCAGCGAAGAAGGCCAGAGGATCATCGCCGCCGGCGAGAGCTTCGAATACCCGCTGCGCCCGGGCGTCGCGCCCTCCGCCCAACTCCCGCCGCTCGCGTCGCTGAAGCCGACGATCGTGCCGCCCGCGAAGCTCGGCGACGGCTCGGCAGTGCTGGCAATCGAGCAACGGCTGGGCCTGCTGTGAGCGCCGCGGGGCTGAGCGCCTCAATGCGTCGCGCGCGCCGGCGTCCGCCGCTCTTCAGCCTCACCGGCACGCTGATCGCGGCGTTGTTCGTCGTCGTGCCGCTGGCCTTCGTCGTCGTGCAGGCACTCAGCTCCGGCGCGAGCGAAGCGCGCCATCTGCTGCTTCGCGCGACCGTCGCGGAACTGCTCGTCAACACGATCGGACTGTCCGCCACCTGCACGGTGCTCTGCGCAGGCCTCGGGCTCTCTGCGGCATGGCTGGTGCAGCGCACCGACGTCCCGCTGCGCCGCATGTGGGCCGTGCTGCTCGTCCTGCCGCTCGGGATCCCGGACTTCGTCGTCGCGTTCAGCTGGGTCTCGATCGACCACTCGCTGCACGGGTTCGTCCCGGCCGCCGCGGTGATGACCCTCTCGCTCTATCCGCTCGTCTACCTGCCGGTCGCGACGGCCCTCGCGAACAGCGACGGCAGCCTCGAGGAGGCCGCGCGCAGCCTCGGCCTCGGTCCCTGGGCGACGTTCCGGCGCGTCACGCTGCGCCAGGTCCGAGCGGCACTCGTCGGTGGCTGCATGCTCGTCACGCTGGCCTTGCTCGCCGAGTACGGCGCTTTCGAAATCCTGCAGTTCCGGACCTTCACCGTCGAGATCTTCGCCGAGTTCAAGCTCGGCTTTGACGCCGTCGGCGCCTGCGTGCTCTCGCTCGTGCTGGTGCTGCTCAGCGTCGGTGTGCTCTCCGGGGAGCCACTGCTCGCCGGCCGCCGTCCCCAGTCGCGAAGCGGCAAAGGCGCACGTCGGCCCGCGGCGCGCCACCGCCTCGGCAGCCTGACAGCACCGGCCCTGCTGGCGGTCTCGTCACTCGCGCTCGCTGCGCTCGGGATTCCCGTCGCAACCCTCATCTACTGGACCCTGCACGGCGGCGCGAGCACGCTGCCGGAAAGCTCGTTGCTGGACGCGCTCGGCAGCACCGCCGCCTTCAGCGCCGCCGCCGCCGTGCTCGCCTCGCTGCTCGCGGCAGCAGTGGCGACCCTTGCGCTGCGCCACCGCAGCCGCGCGAGCGCACTGCTCGAGCGCGTCACGTACCTCCCCCTCGCCCTGCCGGGCCTCGTGATCGCGCTCGGGCTCGTCGCATTCGCAGTGCGCTACACGCCCGCGCTCTACCAGAGCCCGGTGCTGCTGGTCGTGGCTTACGCGATTCTGTTCCTGCCGCTGGCCGTCGTCTCCGTGCGCGCTTCGCTGGCCGGGGCGCCGGCGCGGCTCGAGGACGTCGCCCGTTCGCTGGGCCTGGGCCCGACGCGCGCGTACCTGCGCGTGACGCTGCCCGCGATCGCCCCGGGGCTCGCGGCGGCCTTCGCTTTCGTGTTCATCTCCACAGCGACCGAGCTGACGGCGACCCTGATTCTGCGCCCGACCGCTGTCGAGACGCTGGCGACCCGGTTCTGGGAGTACACGAGCGCTTTCGCCTATGCACAGGCGGCGCCGTACGCTCTTGTGATGGTCGCCATCTCCGCGGTACCCGCCTACCTGCTCAGCCGACGCGGCGCCTCGGTCGCCGAACGCGAGGGCGCATGAGCTTCCTG
Source organism: uncultured Solirubrobacteraceae bacterium (assembly GCA_963699425.1). Classification (GTDB taxonomy): domain Bacteria; phylum Actinomycetota; class Thermoleophilia; order Solirubrobacterales; family Solirubrobacteraceae; genus Palsa-744. The sequence continues at coordinate 827,007 of CAVOTS010000003.1, forward strand.
TCGGTGACCGGCGTGTCGAAGTCCTATGCCGGGCGGCCGGTGCTGCGCGGCGTAAGCCTCGAGGTCGAGCGCGGGTCGCTGACCGCGGTGCTCGGACTCTCCGGCTGTGGCAAGACGACCCTGCTGCGGGTGATCGCCGGCTTCGAGCGGGCCGAAAACGGAATGCTCGAGCTTGGCGGGAGCGAACTCGACGGACCGCGGCGCTTCGTCGCCCCCGAGCGGCGAGGCATCGGCTACGTCCCGCAGGAGGGCGCACTCTTCCCCCAGCTGACGGTCGCCGGCAACGTCGCCTTCGCGCTGCCGCGGGCCGAGCGCCGCGGTGCGCGCCCGCAGGAGCTGATGCGCATGGTCGGCATCGACCAGCTGGCCGACCGGCTGCCGCACCAGATCTCGGGCGGGGAGCAGCAGCGCGTCGCGATCGCCCGCGCGCTCGCGCGCCGGCCGCAGGTGCTGCTGCTCGATGAGCCGTTTTCGGCGCTCGACGCCGCGATGCGCAGCCGCCTGCGCGAGGAGGTTCACGCCCTGCTGCGCGAGCAGGAGGTGACGACGGTGCTCGTGACCCATGACCAGGAGGAGGCGCTCTCACTCGCCGATTCGGTGGCCGTGCTGCGTCAGGGGAAGATCATCCAGCACGCCACGCCGACCGAGCTCTACGAGCAGCCCGCGGACCGGGAGCTGGCCGGCTTCCTTGGCGAGGTCAACCTTGTGCCCGCCGAGCTGCGCGGTGCGATCGCGCTGACCCGGCTCGGCGAGCTCGAGCTGCGCGGCGGCGCGGCCGACGGCGAGTCGCTCGTGATGCTGCGCCCCGAGCAGCTCGAAGTGAGCGCAGCGGAGGGATCGGCCGGTCTTTTCGGTGTCGTCGAGGACTGCCGCTACTACGGGCACGACGCGCTGCTGCAGATCCGCCCCGACGATTCCGCCGAGCTGCTGCTCGCGCGCGTGCATGGCGAGCAGGCGCTGCCGTCGGGGACCGCGGTCCGCGTGCGCGCCCGCGGACCGGTCTCGGCCGTCCCCGAGCCCGTAGAGTAAATTCGGCCGTGATGCGCCTGGTCCGGCTTGCACCCGCACTCGCCGCCGCGCTGGCGATCGCCGGCTGCGGCTCGAGCCAGCCGGCGAAGACCGAAAGCGCGGTCGTCGTGGGCACCGGGAAGCGCCCGGTGCTGACGGGCAGCTCCGCCCAGCGCGGACAGCAGCTCTACGACGAATTCGGCTGTGGCGGCTGCCACTCGCTGGACGGGACACGGCTCACGGGGCCGACCTGGAAGGGGCTTGCCGGCAGCACGGTCCACCTCTCCGACGGCAAGACCGTCGTCGCCGACGAAACGTATCTGCGCGAGCACATCGTTGAACCGGAACGTTGGCACGTCGCCGGCTACCCGGCGGGAGTGATGGCGCAGGCGACCGCCGAACTGAACCTCCACAAACGCCCGGCGGAAGTTGCCGATCTCGTCGCCTTCATCGAGTCGCTGCACAACCGCTAGCGCAGCCCTACATTGGAGCCGTGCCGGATCGATGGTCGCGCGAGCTCGATGACCCGCGCCGGGCGCACGCCCCGGCACCGGAGTACGTGCCCGCCGAAGAGCGCCGGCCGGGGCTGCGCTGGCGTCGCCTCGTGCCGACGCTGCTGGTCGCGGTCGCGCTCGGCCTGGCGCTGACCTCGGCGCTGCACCACGGCCGGGTCTACGGCCACCCGGACACGCACCTCGTGCCCCCTCGCCGGCCGCCGGACGCCCGCAGTCGAAGCGCCGCCTGTCCGCACGGCGAAGCGACATGCGCCGCGCATCCCGCCGTCAAACGCTGAGCGCCCGCAGAGCCGCGGTGATCGTGCGCGCCGCCGCCCCGGCGGCTTCATGGCGCGCGGCGCGCTGGCCTATGCTCGCCAACTGATGATCGCCCTGCGTAACAGCGGCCTGGTCGCGGCGACGCTGCTCGCGCTGACGCTCGCCGCCTGCGGGGGAGCGACGAGCTCTCCGGCCAAGCCCGCGACGGGTGCCGCGACGACGGCCGCGCAGTCGCGCACCACGACGGCGCCGGCGACCGGCATTCCCACGCCGACCCCGGCACCGGTGCTGATGTACCACGTGATCGCCCCGCCGCCGGCCGGAGCGCCGTTCCCCGGGCTCTACGTCCCCCCGGCCGAGTTCCGCGAACAGATGCTGGCGCTCCAGCGCGCCGGCTTCCACGCCGTAACCCAGGAACAGCTGCGCCAACACTGGCTCCGCGGCGTGGTTCTGCCGCCCGGCAAACCGGTCGTGGTGAGCTTCGACAACGGCTACCAGTCCCAGTACTCGCAGGCGCTGCCGATCCTGCGCTCGATGGGCTGGGCCGCCGTCGAGAACCTGCAGCTCGAAGGTCTGCCGCCCTCGCAGGGAGGGTTCGGCGCCGGGCAGGTGCAGGCCCTGATCGATGCGGGCTGGGAACTGAACACCCAGGGCCTGAGCCACGCCGACCTGATCACGCTCAGCGGCGCCGAACTCGAAGCGCAGGTTGCGGGTGCCCGCCGGATCCTGCAGCGGCGCTACCACGTGCCGGTCAACTGGTTCTGCTACCCGTCGGGCCACTACGACGCGGCGGTGATCGAAGAGGTCAAGCGGGCCGGCTACGTCGGCTCGACGACCGTCATCCCCGGCTGGGCGCAGGCCCACGAAGACCCGTACCGGATGCACCGCCTGCGGGTGCTCGGCGGCACGAGTGGCCTGCAGCTGATCGAACTGATCGACGCGACGCGCGAAAACCCCCCGGCACCCGAATCCTACGGCGGCGCATGAACCGTTAGTCTGCGGCGGTCGCCTGCGCGACGCCCCGCCAATGCACATCGATCCATACATCGTTCTCGGCGCGGCGATCGTCGGCCTGCTTGTCGGGATGACCGGGGCCGGCGGGGGGCGTTGATGACGCCAATGCTGATCCTGCTGTTCGGTGTCGAGCCGTCGAAGGCGATCAGCAGCGACCTGGTCGCGGCCGTGCTGATGCGCCCCGTCGGCGCGGCGGTCCACTTCCGCGGCGGCACCGTGAACATGCGGCTCGTCAAGTGGCTGGTGATCGGCTCCGTGCCGATGGCCTTCCTGGGCACCTATCTGCTGCACGTGATGGGGCACACGAAAACCTCCGAGCAGAAAATCGAGGTGATCCTCGGCGCGGCGCTGCTGATCGGCGCCTTCGCGATGGTCGTGCGCTTCTTCATCGACCGCTCCCACGCGCCCGAGCACCACCTTCACGTGCGCGAACTTGTCGTCAGGCCGATCCCGACGCTGATCATCGGGATCATCGGGGGCGTGATGGTCGGCCTCACTTCGGTCGGATCGGGCTCGCTGATGATCGTGATGCTGCTGTTCCTGTACCCGCTGATCGGCGCCAACCAGCTCGTGGGCACCGACCTCGCACAGGCGGTGCCGCTGACGCTCGCTGCAGCGATCGGGGCGCTGATCTTCGGCAAAGTGGAATTCGGCGTGACCCTCTCGCTGATCATCGGGTCGGTGCCCGCCGTGTTCGTGGGCGCGCTCCTTTCTTCGACCGCTCCTGACCGCTACATCAGGCCGGTGATCACGTTCGTGATCTTCGCGTCGGGACTGAAGTACGTCGGGCTCGGAACCAGTGAACTTGGCTGGGCCCTCGTGATCACGCTGGTGCTGGCGTTCGTCGTGTGGGTCGCGCTGACCCGCCCCTGGCAGCGGCTCAGCTCCCGGTCCGAGCCGGCCGACCCGTAGCGCCGCCCGCTCTCCCCCGCGACACGGGCCGCAGGCCGCGCGCGCCCGCGCGACCGATACGCTCGCTGTGACCGTGACCCCGAACCGGAGCGACGCGTGACTGACACCGACACTGACGACTGGCGGCTCGAGGCCACCGTCGACCATCCAGCCCACGGCGACCAGCTCGACCACGTGATCGACGACAGCCGCACCGCCGCGGAAGGCCCGACCGTCGGCGAGGACGTCGTCGTCACACACGACGACAACAAGCTGTTCGCCTATGCCTCCGGCCGTGCGGCGCTCGACGGCGCACGGGCAGCCCTCGAAGCGGCCCTCGGCCGCGAGCACCTCGCTGCCGAGGTCGTGATCAGTCGCTGGGAGGAGAAGCTCGAGCTCTGGCGCCAGGTCGAGCCGCCGCTGGACAGCGATACGCAGGGTGCCATGCAGGCCGCCGAGCAGGAGGCCGACACACAGGTCACGCGCACGCTTGTCGCGAGCGCCGGGCGCTTCGTGCAGACGGAATTCGAGCAGACGATGGTCGCGGCGGCCACGCGGCTCGAGCTTGAATACAAGCTCGTCGAGCATCGCCATCTGCTGACCACGCAGGTCGCGTTCACCGTCACCGGCCCGCGTCACGCGGTAGCGGAGTTCGAGCGCGAGCTGCGAGCCACGGCACGCACGACGGTGCGCACCCAGGAGGAAATCGGCTTCAGCCTCTGAGCGTCGCCCCCGCGGCCGACGGCCGGGTGACTTCGGGCGCGCTAGGTGGGCTCGTGCGCGTTGAAGCCGACGTGCGCGTGGGTCCCGTCGCAGAACGGCTTGTTGGAGGACTGCCCGCACCGGCAGAGCGTCACCCGGTTACGGCGCTCGTACTCGGTGCCGTCGGCCGCGATGATGCTCGCGCCGCCGCGAACCCAGATCGGGCCGCTCGCGCTCTCCTGTGGGTCCTCGATCAGGACAACCGACAGCTCGAAGGCCGGCTCGATCGCCGAGTCCGCGCCCTGCTTGTCCCTGGCAACGAGCCGTCCGCTCGGGCAGTAGCCCGCCTGGTGGGCCACGACCTCCCTGCTCGCCGCATCCGCGGCCTCGAGGACGCCGTTCCACACCCGTCCGTGGCCGTCGCAGATCCGCGCGAACGCGCACAGCGCCGGCACGTCCCGCAGCGACATCGCCGGGCCGTCGAAGAGTTCCGCGCGCTGATCGAAGGGCGCGCGGCTCGCGGTCTCGGTTCCGTCGAAATCAACCTTCGCGTGGGTCCCGTCGCAGAACGGCTTGTTCTGCGAACGTCCGCAGCGACAGAGCGCATAGCGCCCGGCGGTCTCGTACTCCATGCGCGCTTCGTAGTCCCAGGTGTTGCCGCTGGCGTCGACAGTGAGTGCCTGCTCGGTGAGCGGCGCCAAGCCGTCGACCATGTAGGGCCCGTTCTCGACGATCGTGATGCGCAGCCCGGAGATCAGTGGACCGTACCAGCGTCGCGGTGCGGGGCGCAGATCAGGCGACGCCGGCCCGGCGATCGTCAGGCTCGCCGCTCGGGCGCAACGGCGGCGCGCAGACCCCACAGGAGTAGGCCGCCTCGCCATGCGGGCCCTCCGCGACGTCGTGGGGACCGGGCACGTCGAGCACGTTGTTGTCGATCGCCAGCCACGCCACGACGCTGCCGATGACCGCCAGGAACGCGCACGCGAGCATCGCGACGTGAAAGCCACGGGTCATCGCGGCGGGGACGTAGAACTTCTCGCCGGTCAGCCCGGCCAGCGCCGGAAGCAGTGCGACGGCGAGCAGCCCGGCGACGCGCGCCACGGCGTTGTTGACGGCAGACGCAATGCCGGCTCGCCCGACGGTCGCGCTCGCCAGGACGGTCGCCGTGATCGGCGAGACGACGAGCGTCAGTCCAGCGCCGAAGACGAGCACCGACGGCAGGACGTCGGCGAGGTACGAGGCGCCCGAGCCGATCGTGGTCATCAAGAGCATGCCCAGCGCGACGATCAGCGAGCCGGCCGTGAGCGGCAGACGCGGACCGATGCGCTGCGCCAAAGCCCCCGTCCGCGATGAGAAAATCAGCATCAGCAGGGTGATCGGGAGGGTGGCCGCACCGGCGCCGAGCGGCGAGTAGCCGAGCGAGATCTGCAGGAAGGACACGAGCAGGAAGAACACGCCACCGAGTGCGGCGTAGATCATGAACGTCACGACGTTCGCCGCGGTGAACTGGGTGGTGAAGATGTCCAGCGGCAGCATCGGCGCGGCGCTCCTGCGCTCAACGCCGACGAAGGCGATCGCGCAAGCCGCGCCGACGACGGCGGCGAGCGCACAGTCGAGCGTCGAAACACCGTTGGGTCCCTCGATCAACGCAAACGTGACCCCCGCCAGCGCGACGAGCGCGAGCGCGGCGCCCGCATAGTCCAGACCACCGCGCGGACTGTCGCCCCTGCTCTCGGGGACGCGGCCGGCGAACAGCACGACAAAAGCCCCGATCGGAAGGTTGATCAGGAAAGCCGCGCGCCAGGAGACGGCGGTGATCAGATAGCCGCCGACGAGCGGGCCGAGCGCGGCCGCGACGCCGGTCAGGCCCGACCAGGCCCCGATTCCCCGCGGCCGGTCGGCGGGCACGAGGATCGCCTCGAGCATCGCCAGGCTCCCCGGCGTGAGCAGTGCGCCCCCAACACCCTGGATCACGCGCGCGCCGATCAGGAACCCGACCGAAGGAGCGAGCGCGCAGAGCAGCGATCCCCCGGTGAAGATGACCGCGCCGATCACGAACACCCGGCGGCGTCCGAAGCGGTCGCCGAGAGATCCGCCGAGCAGGATCAGCGATGCAAGCGTGAGCAGGTAGCCACTGAGCACCCACTGGAGGGCGCCGGTCGACGCGTGCAGGTCCCGGCCGATCGCCGGGAGCGCGACGTTCACGACCGTCCCGTCCAGGAAGACCATGCCCGAGCCGAGGACGGTGACGAGAATCAGCCACCGCCCGCGCGGGCTGTGCAGCTCTATGCCGGCGCTTGCATCCTGCAGGAGTGCCCCCTCGCTCCCGGTGCTCACGCGTAGGATCGCCTATCGGGAGGCGCCGGCGCGACCGGCTCCGTGCACGGCCGCGGGGCGGTCTCGAACGCCCGCTGCCCGACGCTGGCGCAGAACATGAAATTCACGCCGGCGAAGCGCGCCGCTGGAAACGCGACCGCCGCTAGTCGGCGAGCAGCTCCGTGAACGAGGGGTCATCCCGAACTGCGTCGAAGTCCGAGTCGTTCTTCGCCAGGGCCTTGAACTTGGGCTTCATCTCGATCGCGCGCGCGAGGTGCGCGATCGCCTCTGCGCGCTGGCCCGCGAGGCTCTCGCAGCATGCGGTGTTGTACAGCAGCCCTGAATACGACGGGTTGGCAGTCGCAAGCTCACGCCCGAGCTCGGCCGCGGCGGCGTAGTCGCCCGCCTCGTAAGGAACGTTCGCCGGCTGCCAGAGCTCCCAACCATCCTGCTCGTAGGCTTCGCCGGGGGGCGCCCCGACCACGAGAATCGTCGTATCCGGCTCGTCCGCGACCGCCGTTCGCCTAACCCCCGGTTGGGCGTGGACCAGCGTGCCGGCAGGCGCGCGCACCTGCTCGCCGTCGAGCTCGAATGTCGCGCTCCCACGCGTCACGAGATACAGCTCCTCGTCGCCGCCCGGGAGCGCCTCTTCGTGCTCGCTGATGATCCGTTCTCCCGCGACACGGGCCGTCCAGGCGTTCACCCCGAACGCCGTGATGCCAAGGCGGTGACGGATCGGACGCCAGCGACCGCCGGTGGACGGAATCTCGTCGATCTCCTCAAACTGCACGACTGCGTAACCGCTCATTGGAGCCTCCTTCCCGGTGGGCCGAACAACGGTCCGCGGTGGCCAAGTCCGGCTCAGTTATCCGGCCGTACGCGGCGCGAAACGTCGAGGGTTCCGCGCACCAGCGTCCCGCGAGCAGGCGAAGCGCCGCCGAGTCCAAGGTTTCAACGAATGATCCCACACCGTCACAAGTACAAGCTTGTATACTTGGTTAGGCGAAGAGATCGCCCCAGACGGCAACCCGTTCGATCGCGTACGAAGTCACGGCGCCACGCTGGATCGCGACACCAAGGAGTCATTGCCGATGACATTGCCCCGCCCGATACCCCAGGAGCTCGCCGAGATGATCGCAGCGCGGCTGCGCGTGGTCGGCGATCCGACGAGGATCCGAATCCTCGACCTGCTGCGCGACGATGAACTTTCGGTCTCGCAGATCACCGAGCGCCTACAAACGAGCCAGCAGAACACGTCCAAGCATCTGGGCATGCTCCTGCAGGCCGGCATCGTCGCCCGGCGCAAGGAAGGCAACAGCTCGATCTACAGCATCGCCGATGATGGCGTGTACGAACTCTGCGAGCAGGTTTGCGGGGGCCTCGAGCTCCAGCTGACCGAGCTCACCGCCGTTATTCAGGGCACGAGCTGAGCGGCGTCCAGCTGAGGCGGACCCGGGGGGCCTCCGCGGCGGCGCCCCCCAAACGCTGCGCGAGTACACCACTAATCTGCCACACAGCTTTGTAGTTGTGTTAGGCTACCGGCGTGTCCGAGCTCGCCCCATCGCCCACGGGAGCCACGCACTCATGAGCGCCACTGCGGCGCCGACGCCTGCCGCAATTCCCCAGCCGCCCGCCGCGCAGCACGCCGCGCGTCGGGCCGATCGGACGCCTCGGGCGCTACACCGCGACGCATTTCCGCACGGTGGTTCTCGGCTGGGTACTGGTCGCGTTCGGCCTCGGGTTCTTCGCGCCGCGGGTCGAGACGGCCCTCTCGGGTGCCGGCTGGGAAGCGAGCGGGTCGCAGTCGGTACAGGCGCGCAAGCTGGTCGAAAAGGATTTCGCGGGCCTCGGCAGCTACGGGCTGATGACGGTCGTCTATTCGCCCACTGAAACAGTCGCCTCGCCGACATTCAGCTCGGCGCTTCGCCGCGTCGAACGACGCTGCGTTCCAGCGGCGCCGTGCGGACCGTCGTTGCGCCCGCCGCGGGGCTGTCGATCTCCCGCGACGGTCATACCGCGATCGTGCAGGCCGGCTCGGCCCGCGACCCGAACGAAATGGTCGCTGCCGCCGACAGCCTCAAGGGAACGCTGCACGGGCTCTCCAGCCGAGCACGGTGGTCGTGAACCTCACCGGCGCCGCCGCCATGTGGTCCGACTTCAACGCCGCCAATCGCTCCGCGATGCTCAAATCGGAGGTCATCTCCTGGCCGGTGACGCTCGCGATCATGCTGCTGGCCTTCGGCTCGCTCGTCGCCGCCGGCCTGCCGCTGATGCTGACGATGGTCGGGCTGCTCTCCGCAGCCGGGATGCTCTACCTCGGGACGCTGGTCACGCCGATCTCGATCTGGGCGATGAACTTCGCCCTGATGTTCGCGCTCGCGCTCGGCATCGACTACGCGCTGTTCATCGTGATGCGCTTCCGCGGGGCGCTGTTCGGCTCCGGGCTTGACGCCGAGCAGGCGACCGCCGTGACGATGGACACCGCCGGCAAGGCGGTGCTGTTCAGCGGCGTGACCGTGCTGATCTCGCTGACCGCAGTGATGCTCGTGCCGAGTCCGGCGTTCCGCAGCATGAGCCTCGGAATCATGCTCGCCGTCATCTTCGTGCTCGCCGCGACGCTCACGCTGCTACCGGCCGTGCTGGCCAAGCTCGGCCCGAAAGTCGACAACCTCGCCCTGCCGTGGGCACACAGCGGTGAGCACCGCTCCCCGCGGTTCGCGGCCTGGGGCGAACGGCTGTGGAGCCACCCGTGGCGCTACGGCATTCCGGCGCTGGTCGTGCTGCTCGCGCTCGCCTACCCGGTGACCCAGCTGAAGACCTCGATGCCCTCGATCAAGGTCGTACCCGCCAGCGACTCCTCGCGGGTCGGCTACAACCAGGTTCAGGCCGCAATGGGGCCGGGGGCCACAGGCCCGCTGCAGCTCGATCGCGCCCGCGGCCGACGCGGCGAAGGTCACCGCGATCGCGAAGGCCGACCCCGGCATCGCACAGCTCATGCCCCGCGCAAGCCGGGAAGGGCAGGTCTCGTGCTCGATCACCGCGATCCCGCGCCAGGACCCCTCGAACCCGGCCGTCGGCATCGACGATCGACCGGCTCAGGCAGGAGCTGCCACCGGGCGCGGTGCTCGGCGGCGCCGTCGCCGAAAACCACGATCTGCAGAACCTGCTCGCGTCGAAGACCGCGCTGGTGATCGGCGTCGTCCTGGTGCTCGGCTTCCTGCTGCTGCTGTTCGCCCTGCAGGCACCGCTGCTCGCCGCGGCCGGCGTGCTCACCAACCTGCTCGCCACCGGGGCCGCGTTCGGAGTCGCCAAGTGGATCTTCCAGGACGGCGACCTGCACTCGCTGCTCGGGTTCCAGCCGCAGGGCTTCCTGGACGCCTGGGGGCCGGTGTTCTTCTTCGCGATGATCTTCGCGATCTCGATGGACTACACGATGTTCCTGCTCTCGTCCGCCAAGGAGCACTGGGACCGCACGCACGACGCCAGGGACGCGATGGTCAATGGGATGGCGCACTCCGGACGGGTCATCTTCGCGGCCGCCGCCGTGATGGTCGCCGTCTTCTTCACCTTCGCGCTCTCCGGTCCGCTGCCGCCGAAGGAGATGGGAATCATCCTCGGGGTCGCTGTGCTGCTCGACGCCGCACTGGTCAGGCTGCTGCTGCTCCCGGTCCTGCTCCGGCTGATGGGTACGCGCGCCTGGTACCTGCCCCGCTGGGCGCGGCGGATCCTCCCCGACGTGCGCTTCGGACATTCGTGAGACTGTTCCCGTCGAGGGTCGCGACAGTTTCACCGGCCGACGCGTCGGCGGCGCACCAGCGCAAAGAGCTCGTGCTGATCGACGTTCGTCAGCCCCAGGAGTGGCAATCCGGCGTCGCGTCCGGGGCCCTGCTGATCGCGCTGAGCGAACTCCCCAGCCGGATCGAGGACTCTACCGCAGGGGCAGCCGCTTGCGTTTCTGTGCCGCTCGGGCCACCGCAGCTCCGTCGCCGCGCGTCAGGCGCGGCGACACGGCTTCGAGGTCCTCAGCGTCTCAGGCGGGATGACCGCCTGGCAGCGAGCCGGCCTGCCCACGACGGCGGTGCCGCGGAACAGTCGTGCGCGAGCCTGATCAGCCGGCCCCGCCGGCGATCGCGCGGCTCGCGCGCCGCGGCTCCCCCTGCATGGTTCCCCGGGAGGTGGAGGATCGACCAGGGACACTGACCGTCGACGCGACGTGGGGGACCATCTCGCCGATGCACCTCGCCCCGGGCGTGGCCACCGTGGGCGAGCTCGAGGTGATCGACCAGATCGCCGCCGGACTGCCGCTCGTCGACACGCGACTCGAGCACTTCTACCGCGAAGGGACGATCCCCGGCGCCGTCAACCTCCCCCACGGGCAGCCCGGCGAGTCACTCGACAGCCTCGACCCGAGCAGGGCCACGATCTTCTTCTGCAACGGCCCCCAATGCGCCGCGACGCCAGAGATGATCGGGTCGCTGCTCGCGAGCGGCTATCCGCCGCAGGCGATCCTCTACTACCGGGGCGGGATCCACGACTGGATGACGCTCGGGCTGCCGGTCCAAACTTCTGCGTGACGCGATGGGCCGCGGGAGCCCGAGAGCGCCACGCCTGCGCCACCACCCGATCGGGAAAGGACTCCCGGGGTTATACTACTACACAGTTGTTTGCTACTCTACTTGTGTATGGCTCATGAAACGGAGAACCCGAGATGGCGATGACAGCGTCCGCCCACCGAATTGGCGAGAGCCTCAAGCACGAAGTGGGCGTCAACGGCCGGCACGTGATGTTCACCGACGAGCCGGTAGGCGTCGGCGGCTCCGACGAGGCTCCGGCCCCCCACGAGCTGCTCCCCGCGACGCTCGCCGCGTGCATCTCGACGATGATCGCCATGTACGCGCAGAACCGCGGCTGGAGCATCGGGACAACCGCCGTCGACGTCACCTACGACACCGACAGGACGCCGCGACACTTCACGATTGACCTGCAGTTCCCGGACGGCCTGACCCCCGACCAGCGCAGCCGCCTCGAGCGCGTGGCGGAGAGCTGTCCGGTGCGCCGAGCGTTGGAAGCGGGCTTCACCTTCGACGAGCGCGTCACCGACCGGCTCGCCGGCGACCTGGCAGCCGTGCCGAGCCGCTGAGAGCCTTGCACGGCCGGCCGGCCGGGCGGTAGCGGCAGACAGAACAAGCGGCGGACGGGCCTCGAACCCGCGACCTCAAGCTTGGGAAGCCCTCTACAAGATCGGCGACAAAGCGCCGTAATCCTCCGCTGGCATTGGGATTCCGGCCCGTTTGCCGCATTGGGTGTCTGGCCCATATTCGGGACGATTCGAGAGGGTTCCGGAGGGTTCGGGCCAACCGTTTGGCCACTGTCGGAGTGCCGCGACGCGACTGGCAAACGGGCACCCCTCGCCGTGTTGTACAACCCGGCGTCCCGTCCCGCTAGAGCACTCCCGCTCGCCGCAATGCGTCGCGGGCCGCAGATACGCCCCTGACCTGCGAGGACTGAATCCCAGCTTCTCGGGCAGCCTCGACGTTCGCCTCATTATCGTCGAGGAACAAGATCCGGTTGGGCGGGCAGCCGACAGCACGAACGGCAAGCTCATAGATCTCGCGGTCGGGCTTTACGCACCCCAGTCGGAAGGAGAGGATCGGATACTCGAAGAGCTCCACGAGCCCCCAAGTGGAGACCCGATCCTCCCAGTGCACCACGTTCGTGTTGCTAAGGCAGCCCACCGTCGCACTCGCTCCTGTCGCTACGACGAGCTCGCGTGATCCTGGCAAGGGCGCGACAGCCCAGCCACGGAACGATTCGAGAAACTCGTCGGGGGAAGCTGAGAGCGACCAGTCCTCCACCACCCCGGCTGCGAACTCGCTCGCAGTGCAGCCGCCGCTCTCGAAGCGGCGCACCCACTGACACGCGATCCAGCGGCTTAGACCTCCTCCTCGGTATCGAGTCCGGCGAGGTCTCTCATTCCAGCGGTGACCCCTTGCTCTGCCAACACTCCGCCGAGGTCGAAGAGGACAATCTCAGCGCGCGGGACCATCGGCTGACTGTAGTCACGCGCAGTTCGGTCGGCGACGAACCCCGATGGTTACCGCGGGGTTCTGTAAGCGGCGGACGGGCCTCGAACCCGCGACCTCAAGCTTGGGAAGCTTGCGCTCTACCAACTGAGCTACCACCGCGTGCGCCGCAGCGCGACGGCCACATTATGACCGCATTGCCCGGTGGCCGGGGATCCAGGGACGGCTGGCAGGTCGCTCGCGCAGCTAGCGGCCAGACGCGCCAGCCGACGCGTACATGTGCCCGCATCTTGGGCACACGGTCCTGTCCTGCGGCACCGCCGCACCGCACTGCGGACACGAGCGGTCGCCGAGCCCCGCTGTGAGCCGCACGATGAACAGGCTGATTCCAAGCAGGATGACGACCAGAAAACCCAGCGAGAGGACGATCAGCGCAGCAAGGCCGCCGAGGCTCGCGGCGGCGATCAGGCCGCCGAACAGCCACACGCAGATGAGCGTGAGCCAGACAACCGGCGCGATACGGCTGCGACGTGTGCTCCCCATTCTTGAGCCTCACGCTACACGCCGGCACCCGCTGCGTGACGCGCACGGCGCTCTAACCTTGAAGCGCTGTGAAACTCCGCGCGCTGCCGATCGCCGTATCAGTGGCAGGCGTGCTGCTCGTCGGCCTGCTGCTCTACGGCGTCGCGAACAGCTCGCCTAGCCGCACGCTCGACGAGTCCCTCGCGCGCGGCGAACACCCGCTCGCGCCGGACGCAAACCGGGCGCTGCCGCGCCTTGCGGCGCCCGGGACGATCTCGCTCGCCTCGCTGCGCGGCCGCTACGTGCTGTTGAACTTCTGGGCCCACTGGTGCGTGCCCTGCGAAGCGGAGGCCCCGCTGCTCGAGCACGCCCAGCGCGAGCTCGCGCTCCACGGCGGTACGGTCCTCGGCGTGACCTACAAGGACATCGGTGAACAGTCCGAGCAGTTCGTCCGGCGCTTCCACCTCAGCTACCCGAACGCGCGCGACGGCAGCGGGGAATTCGCCGCGGCCTTCGGTACCGACAGGATCCCCGAGAGCTTCCTGATCAACCCGCAGGGCCGGATCGTCGCGATCTCCCGCGGGGAGATCGAACCGGCGTTCGCGACGCAGGCCGCCGAGGCCGCGGGATGATCCGCCGCCTGCTCGCCGCCACCGCAGTGCTGCTCGCGCTCGCGGCGACTCCCGCCTTCGCCGCCGCGTCACTGCCGGCGATCGAACGCCAGGTGATGTGCGTGACCTGCAAAATCCCGCTGATGGTTGCGGAGTCCTCGCAGGCCGACAGCGAGCGGGAATACATCCGGGGGCTGATCGCGAAGGGTGAGAACGAAGAACAGATCAAGCAGCGGCTGCTCGCCCAGTACGGACCGGCGGTCCTCGCGCTGCCGCAGACGAGCGGCTTCGACCTGACCGCCTACCTCGTGCCGGTCGTCGTCGTGCTCGGCGGCGTGATCCTGCTGATCGTGCTGATTCCCCGCTGGCGGCGCCGCGACCCGGCGCCCGCGACCGGCGCGGCACTCAGCGCCGAGCAGCGCGCCCGGATCGACGAAGACATGGCGCAGGCGGGCAACTAGCGCGCTACATCTGCCGCGGCGCGCCGACCCCCAGCATCCACAGGCAACGCTCGAGGAGTCGCATCGTGGCCAGCGACAGCGAGATCCGCAGCGCCCTGGTCGGCGCCGGCTCGGCGTCGATGACCCGGCAGTCCCGGTAGAAGGCGGTGAAGGTCTGCGCCAGCTCGAGCGCGTAGGACGCGACGCGATGGACCGCGCGTCGCTCCATCGCCTCCGCGAATTCTCCGGGGAACGCGAGCAGGGACATCACGAGCAGGCGCTCGGAGGGGTGCAACGGCTCGCCTCCGGCCCAGGCCTCCGGCTCGGTGGCCGCGCGAACCTCGACCTCGCCGATCCGGTCCAGCAGCGACGCGATCCGCGCGTGGGCGTATTGCACGTAGTAGACGGGATTCTCGCTGGACTGCTGGCGCGCGAGCTCGACGTCGAGCTCGACTGGCGTCTCGTGCGAGCGGGCCAACAGGAACCAGCGCGCGGCGTCCACGCCGACCATCTCGACCAGCTCCTCGACGGTCACGAACTCGCCCGCGCGCTTTGACATCTGGGACCGCTCGCCGGAGCTGACGAGGTGCACAAGCTGCATGATCAGCATCTCGAGTTTCGTCGGGTCGCCGCCGAGCGCGGCGAAGGCGGCGCGCATCCTGCCGAGGTAGCCGTGGTGGTCGGCGCCCCAGATGTCGATCTGGCGCTCGAAGCCGCGCGCGCGCTTGGCCTCGTGGTAGGCGATGTCCGAGGCGAAGTAGGTGTGCTCGCCGCTCGAGCGCACGAGGACGCGGTCCTTGTCGTCGCCGAACTCTGTGGTCCGCAGCCATAGCGCGCCGTCGCGCTCGTAGGTGCGGCCCTGCTGCGCGAGCAGCGCGAGCGCATCGTCGACCGGGCTCGGCGAGCCGTCGTGCAGCGCGCTCTCATAGCTCCAGTGGTCGAACGGCAGAACGGCGAAGTCCGCGAGCGTCTGCTCGAAGGCCGTGATCATCAGCGCGACGGCGGCGCGGCCAAGCTCGGTCTCGTCCATCTGTGCCGCGCCGGGGATCCGGCCGGCCAGCTCCGGGATGTAGTCGCCGTGGTAGCCGTCCTCGGGGACCGGCAGGCCGCTCGCGGCGGCCTTCAGGGAGGCTCCGAAACGGGCGATCTGAGTGCCGGCGTCGTTGACGTAGAACTCGCGCTCGACGCGGTGTCCCTCGAACTCGAGCATCCGTGCCAGCGCGTCGCCGTAGGCGGCGTTGCGCGCGTGCCCGACATGCATCGGACCGGTCGGATTCGCGGAGATGAATTCCACGTTGACGAGTTCGACGGGGTCGGCCGCGCCGGCTCCGAAGCGCCCGCCCGCCTCGAGCACGCCGGCGAGCGCTGCACGCAGCCAGCCGTCGGCGAGCGAGAGGTTCACGAACCCCGGACCGGCAACGTCGACCGAGCCGAGCTGCTCGCCGAGGAGTCCGGCGAGCTCATCGCCGATCTCCTGCGCGAGCTCGCGGGGATTGCGCCCGGCTCCGGGCGCGAGCAGCAATGCGGCATTCGTCGAGTAGTCCCCGAACTCGGCGCGTTTGGGCCTCTCGAGGGTCATCGTGTCCGCGACACGCTCCTGCGGTCCGCCGGCCGCCCGCGCAACGGCTTCGGCAACGGCGGCGCGCAGCGTGTCAAGTGGCGTGATCGGGATATCAGGCATCTGCGGGTGTGATTGTCGGGTACCGCTGACTGCCTTGCGATACTAGGCGAATGACCGACGAGGACTCCGGCGCCGAGCGCCACATCAACATCCACCTGTCGCCGGAGATCATGGGCGGCGTGTACGCGAACTTCGCGAATGTCAGCCACTCCGACTACGAGTTCACGATCACCTTCGCGCGCGTCGACCACGAGGTCGAGGCCGAAGAGGTTCCCGGCGTCGTCGTCTCGCGCCTGAACCTCTCAGCCCGCTTCATGCGCGAGCTGATCGACGCGATGGAGGACAACTACTCCAAGTGGCTGACGCGCGAGGGCATCAAGAACCTCCCCGAGTACGGGGGCGGCGGCGAGGACACCGAGGAGTAGCCGCGCGGCCGGCGACGGCCAGCGAGCGAGCCGATGATGAAGGTCGCCGTCGTATCCGACATCCACGCCAACAGGCATGCTTTCGAGGCCGTGCTCGATTCGGTGAGTGAAAGCCAAGCAGGCGAGCTGTGGTGCCTGGGCGACGTCGTCGGCTACGGCGCCGAGCCGGACGCCTGCGTCGAGCTCGCCCGCGAACATGCCGCGATCTGCCTCGCCGGCAACCATGACCTCGCCGTGACCGGCGAGCTCGAGCTCGACGAATTCTCGACCGGCGCAAGGATCGCCGCCGAATGGACACGCGAGGTGCTCGACCCCGAACACGCAAGCTTCCTGGCCAAGCTCGCCCCGAGCGGCCGCGAGCGTGGCGTCGCCCTGTACCACGCCTCGCCGCGCGATCCGGTCTGGGAGTACGTCACCTCGGCCCTCCAGGCGGACCTCTGCATGGACGTGCAGGCCGAGCGGGTGAGCTTCATCGGGCACACGCACATCGCGCTCGCCTACCAGCGTCCGGAAACCTCGAGCGCGACCGGCGACCGGCGCGAGGACGGGGAGATCCTGGACCTCTCGCGCGACCAGTGGCTGATCAACCCCGGCAGTGTCGGGCAGCCGCGCGACAACGATCCGCGCGCCGCCTGGCTCGAACTCGACCTCGAGCTGATGACCGCGCGTTTCCACCGCGTCGACTACGACATCCAGGGCGCAGCCGGGGCGATCCGTGCGGCGCGCCTGCCCGACGCCCTCGCCGAGCGGCTGGAGCACGGATGCTGAGCGGCGCCGGTCTGCTTCGCGCCGGCCTCGCGCTCGCGACGGGTGCGGCCTGTGCGCTGCTCGTCGCGTGCGGCTCCTCGAGCTCGGGCGCGGGCCTGATCCCCGCCGACCAGGCGGGGCCGCTGAAGGCAGATTTCGAACTGGTTGCGCACGCCGCGGCAAACGCCGAAGGCGACTGCACGAAGACCGAAGCCGCGCTCGCCAAGACCGAACGGGACTTCAACCGGCTGCCCTCGAGCCTCAACGCCGCGCTGCACCAGCGGCTGGCGGAAGGGATCGAAAACCTGCGCTCGGTGGCGATCGAACGCTGTTCGCAGCCGCCCACCGGCACGACCGGCGAAACGACGACGGTGCCGAAGACGACAACCACAACCACCACGCCGACCGAAACGACACGCACGACGACGACACGCGAAGAAGAAACGGGCGGTGCCCCGGTCCCGGTCGAACCGGGCGGCAAAAAAGAACAAGAAGAAGAATCGTCGGGCGGCGGCGGCGCCTCGGCCGAAAAAGGCAACGGCAGCCCCGGCGGCGGCGCGGGCGGCACCGAAGTCCGATGAACGAGATCTCGATCGGGGATCGCTACCGCCTCGAGGGCCGTCTCGGCATCGGCGGCATGTCGACGGTGCACCTCGCGACCGACACGCGGCTCGAAAGGCGGGTCGCGGTCAAGTTGCTCGCCGAGCACCTCGCCGAGGAAGAGGCCTTTGTCTCGCGCTTTCGGCGCGAGGCGCAGGCCGCCGCGAGGCTCGTGCACCGCAACATCGTGCAGGTCTTCGACTCCGGCTACGACGAGGCGAGCGGCCAGTACTACATCGTCATGGAATACGTCGAGGGCCGCTCATGCGCCGAGATCCTGCGCGACGAGAACTGGGTCGACGTCGACGAGGCGGTGCGGATCGTGGAACAGGCCTGCGAGGGCCTGGCCTACGCCCATCGCCACGGCGTCGTGCACCGAGACGTCAAGCCCGGAAACCTGCTGCGCTCTAGCGAAGGCGAAATCAAGCTCGCCGACTTCGGCATCGCCAAGGCCACCGAGGAGTCGAGCATCACCCAGGTCGGCTCGGTGATCGGGACCGCGGCCTATCTGGCGCCCGAGCAGGCCCGCGGCGAAGAGGCCGGCCCGCCTGCGGACATCTACGCGCTCGGCGTGGTGACCTACCAGCTGATCTCGGGACGGCTGCCGTACGAGGCTGGTTCGCTGACCGAGCTGGCGCTCAAGCAGCAGCGTGAGCAGCCGCCGCGGCTCGACGAACTGGTCGCCGCCGTCCGGCCCGAGCTCAGCGATGCCGTCGACATCGCGCTGGCGCTCAAACCGGAGGAACGCTTCCAGGACGCGCATGAGTTCGGCGTCGCATTGCGCGATGGGCAGCGCGGAGTCGCGCCGCCCGAGCCGGCAGTGCCGGCGGCGGCCGCGACCGCCGCGACCAGCGTGATCGCCGGCGCCCGCGCGGCGCAGCCCCCGCGGCGCCCCGGAAGGCTCACGCCGCGCCAGGGCCCGCGGCCCGACGCTGCAGAGGAGGCCGCGGCGCCCGTGCGCCGCTCGAGCCCCCGCCGCGAGCGCCGCGGCGCGAGCCGCCTGCTGCTCGCGCTCGTCGCACTGATGGCCGTCGCCCTCGCGGTGGTCGCGATCGTCCTGCTCAGCGCGTCGAGCGAAACGAAAGTCCAGCTGCGCAACGTCGTCTACAAGGACGTCTCGCGGGCCTCCGAAGAACTCGCGGGCCTGGTCACCGAAAACACCAAGTAGGCGCGCCGCCGCAATGCGCGGCTAACGTCCTCAGATGCACTCGGCCCTGCTTGCCGCCTCGTTCTTCAGCGAAGTCCCCAAACTCGCCGAAGAACTCGTCGAAAGCTATGGCTATCCGCTGCTGTTCCTGCTGGTGATGGCCGAGTCCAGTGGCGTGCCGATCCCGGGCGAGACCGCGCTGCTCGCCGCGGCCGTGTTCGCCAGCCAGGGCAAGCTGAAAATCGAGCTGGTGATCCCGATCGCGGCGCTGGCGGCGATCGTCGGCGACAACATCGGCTACCTGATCGGCAAGCGCGGGGGGCGCTGGATCCTCGAACGGCCCGGCCGTTTCTACAAACAGCGCCAGATGGTGCTCGAGACCGGTGAACCGTTCTTCGAGCGCCACGGACCGAAGGCGGTGTTCTTCGGCCGCTTCGTCCTCGGGCTGCGCGTCTGGGCCTCGTGGCTCGCCGGCGCGACCGAAATGCACTGGCCGATCTTCTTCTTCTGGAACGCGCTGGGCGGCATCTGCTGGGCGCTGGCCGTCGGCCTGATCGCCTACTTCCTCGGCCACGCCGCCGGACACGCGATCGAAACATTCGGCATCTTCGGCCTCGTCGCGGTGCTCGGCTCCCTGGTCGCGGTCTGGATCTGGCACCGGCGCCACCAGCGCAGCAAAGCCGCCGATCAGGAGGACCGCGAGTCGGTCAGCCGCTAGCGGCGATCCGGTCGCACATTTCGGCGAGTGCGGCGAGTTCTCCGCCGGCGAACTGCGTAAGCAGGTTCTCGCGGACGAGCGCGCGGTGCGTGCGACGGGCCTGCTCGGTTCGCTCGCGCCCCAGCGGCGTCAGACAGGCGTAGGCGCCGCGCGCGTCGTGTTTGCATGTGCAGCGCTCCAGCATCGCCTCGCGCGCGAGCCGGTCGACCAGTCGCGTCAGGCCGCTGCGCGAGATCTGCAGCTCCTCGGCGAGGTCGCGCATCCGCATCCGGCCGTCGGGCTGTTCGTCCAGCAGCTGCAGCGCTTCGAAAGAACTGAGCGCCAGCCCGTGCGTACGCTCGAGCTCGGCGTCAAGCTGTCGCGAGAGGCTTGCCTGGGCTCGCACGAGACTGCGGTAGGCCCTCAGCTCGGAGCCGTTCGGCGGCAGCGGCGGTGCGGCGATGGTGATCTCGGTGGCTTCGCTCATCGGGAGAGTGAGAAATTGCCCCAGATCGAAAATAGCAGCGGTGCGCGGGCGCTCAG
Organism: uncultured Solirubrobacteraceae bacterium; assembly: GCA_963699425.1. Classification (GTDB taxonomy): domain Bacteria; phylum Actinomycetota; class Thermoleophilia; order Solirubrobacterales; family Solirubrobacteraceae; genus Palsa-744. The sequence continues at coordinate 847,087 of CAVOTS010000003.1, forward strand.
GAGCGCGTTGCGCGCCACGCCCAGCGTGCCGCCACGCCCTGAAGCGGCAGCCTCGCGATCAGCGCCCAGCGCGGGATGCGGCTGAAGCGCTCGGGCTTGAGGGCCATGTAGAGGTTGGCCGGGAAGACTGCGACCAGGAGGGCGATCATCGCGGGCCCCGAGGCGCGCCTCGTTGCGGGCGCGAGAGCCGCGGCGCCGACCGCGATCTCCGCCACGCCGCTCAGCTTGATGATCGGTCCCGCCGCGCGGTCCAGCGGCGGCGGCACCATCGGTTCGTAGAAGCGCGGGACCAGAAAGTGGTTGACTCCCGCGCCGATCCAGAAGAGCGCAAGGCCAAACGGGGTCCGGCGCGGCTTCGGCTGCTCCTCGCTCACCCCAGCCACGATAGCCGCCGCTAGCCGGCGAGCAGCGAATCGCCGCCCATCTCGGGTGGCTGATCGATGCCGAGCAGCGCCAGCAGCGTCGGTGCGACGTCGGCGAGGATCCCGCGCTCTGCGCGAAGCGTCGCGGCGTCGCTGGTGATTATCAGCGGCACCGGGTTCAGCGAATGCTGAGTGTTCGGCGAGCCGTCGGGCTCGAGCATGTGGTCCGCGTTGCCGTGGTCGGCGGTCACCGCGCAGACGCCGCCCGACTCGTGCACGGCCGCGACGACACGCCCGAGGCACTCGTCGACCGCTTCGACCGCGGCGACGGCCGCCGGTATCACGCCGGTGTGGCCGACCATGTCGGCGTTGGCGAAGTTGATGATCCCGAAGCGCGGCTGCTCCTCACGCCAGTCCGTGACGAAGGTCTCAGCGGCCTCGTAGGCGCTCATCGACGGCTTTTCGTCGTAGGTCGCGACATCGCGCGGCGAGGCGACCAGCGCGCGATGCTCGCCGGACAGTTCGCCCTCGTCCCCGCCGTTGAAGAAGTAGGTCACGTGCGGGTACTTCTCGGTCTCGGCGACGTGCAGCTGCGTCTCGCCGCGGCCGGCGATCACGCGGCCGATCGTCGTCGAGGGACGCTCCGGGCCGAACAGCACCGGGTAGCTCTGGTGCTCCTCGTAGCGCGTCAGGGTCGTGTAGTGCGCCGGGGGCTGACCGCCGTCGCGCCCGCGCCAGCCGGGCAGATCCTCGGCTCCCTCGCCGAATCCCGGCTCGGCGAGTGCACGGGTGATCTCGCGCATCCGGTCGGGGCGGAAGTTGAAGCAGATCACACTGTCGTCGGGCCCGATCCGGGAGTCCTCGCCGACGAGGGTCGGCTCGATGAACTCGTCGGTCTCGCCGCGCTCGTAGGCCTCCCGTACGGCCTGCTCGCCACTGGCGGCGTGGTGCTCCGCGCGGCCGAGCACGAGCAGGTCGTAGGCGCGCTGGACCCGGTCCCAGCGCCGGTCGCGGTCCATCGCCCAATAGCGTCCGACCACCGAGCCGACGCGCACTCCGGGCTCGGCGTCCAGGCGCGCGAGGTAGTCGACACCCGCGTGCGGCAGCGTGTCGCGTCCGTCGGTGAAGGCGTGCAGCACGACGTCCTGCGCGCCGAGCTCGCGCCCGATCGCGACGAGCTTGCGAGGTGCTCGATCGAGGAGTGCACGCCGCCGTCGGTGACGAGCCCGATCAGGTGCACGCGCCGCGGCGGCTTGCCGGCGCCGAGGAACGACTCGCGCAGCAGCGGCTCGGCCGCGAGCGTGCCGTCGGCGAGCGCGTCGTCGATCCGCACGAGGTCCTGGCGCACGACCGAACCGGCGCCGAGGTTCAGGTGGCCCACCTCGCTGTTGCCCATCTGCCCTTCGGGCAGTCCGACCGCGCGCCCCCAGGTCACGAGCGTGGTGTGCGGGTAGGCGGCCCAGAGCTCGTCGAAGACCGGCGTGCTGGCCAGCTCGACGGCGTTGCCGGGCCCCGGCTCGGCCAGCCCCCAGCCGTCGAGGACGATCAGGCAGGCCCGCTGCGCGGGCAGGCTGTGCGGTCCGGCGGGCAGGCTCATGCCGCCGCGACGATCGCTGCGAACGCCTCGGCGTCGAGCGATGCGCCGCCGACGAGCGCGCCGTCGACGTCCTCTAGCGAAAGCAGCTCGGCGGCGTTCTCAGGCTTGACCGATCCGCCGTAGAGGATCCGCACGGCCTGCGCCGCCTCGCGGCTGCGGTCGGCGATCAGCGCCCGGATGAACCCCGCGGCCTCCTGGGCCTGCCCGGGCTCGGCGACACGGCCGGTGCCGATCGCCCAGAGCGGCTCGTAGGCGATCGTGACCTGCGCCAGCTGCTCTGCCGGGACGTCGGCGAGCGCCTCCTGGACCTGGTGTCGCAGGCGCCGCTCGGTGTCGCCGGCGTCGCGTTCCTCCTCGCTCTCGCCGACGCAGAGGATCGGCGCGAGGCTAGCCGCCAGCGCCGCCGGGACCTTCGCCGCCAGCGCACGGTCGCTCTCGCCGAAGTACTGGCGGCGCTCGGAGTGGCCGAGCACGACGCCCGCAACGTCAAGCTCGCTGAGCATCGCCGCGGAGATCTCCCCCGTGAATGCGCCCTGCGGATCCTGGTGCATGTTCTGCGCGTAGACCTCGACGCGTGAGCCGCGTGCGCTGTCGACCATTGCGCGAAGGTCGGTGTAGGGCACGCAGATCGCGACGTCGACGGCGTCGACGCTCGAGACCCGGGGCAGCAGTTCCTGGATGTAGCGCTCGGCCTCGGCCTCCGTCTTGTACATCTTCCAATTGCCGGCGATCAACGGTGTACGGCTCATGCGGCAGCCTCCTGCTGCTCGAGTGCCTCGACGCCCGGCAGCGAGCGTCCCTCGACAAGCTCAAGCGTCGCGCCGCCCCCGGTTGAGAGGTGATCGACGCGGTCGGCGAGCCCGAAGTGGGCGAGCGCAGCAGCGGAGTCGCCGCCCCCGACCACCGTCAGCCCGCGGGCCTGCGCGACGGCCTGCGCGACCGCGAGCGTGCCGTCGGCGAAGGGCTCGAGCTCGAAGGCGCCCATCGGCCCGTTCCAGAAGACGGTGCCGGCCTCGGCGATGCGGTCCGCGTAGGCCGCGGCAGTGCGCGGCCCGATGTCCAGGCCCATCATCCCGTCGGGTACATCGACCGAGTCGATCGTCTGGGCCGGACTCGCCAGATCGAGCTCCCGGGCGATCACGAGGTCGACGGGCAGCAGCAGCTCGGCGGCGCCCGGCTCGGCGGCCTGCGCGAGCAGCGTGCTGGCGTGCTCGACGTCTTCGGGGGCGCACAACGAGTCGCCGACCGAGTGCCCTCGGGCGCTCAGGAACGGAAAGCACATCGCGCCGCCGATCAGAATCCGGTCGGCGACGTCAAGAAAGCGGTCCAGTACGGCGATCTTGTCGGCCACCTTCGCGCCGCCGACGATCGCTACGAGCGGCCGTTCGGGGTCCTCGAGGATCCCCTGCAGCGTCTTGACCTCGCGCTCGAGCAACAGGCCGGCGGCGTTCGGCAGCAGTCGCGCGACGCCCGCGGTCGAGGCGTGCGCGCGGTGTGCGACGCCGAAGGCGTCGTTGACGTAGAGCTCCGCGAGCTCCGCGAGTTCACGCGCGAGCTGCGGGTCGTTGGCGTCCTCGCCGGGCTCGAAGCGCACGTTCTCGAGCAGCAGCACTTCCCCGTCGGCGAGGTTCTCGGCCAGCTCGCGAACCGCTTCGCCGACCACCGCGGGCGCCAGCTTCGACCTGGGCGCCGAGCAGTTCGCTCAGGCGCGCCGCGACCGGCGCCAGCGAGAGCTCGGTCGACGACTTTGCCCTTCGGGCGCCCGAGATGCGAGACGAGGATCGACCGCGCGCCGCGCTCGCGCAGCGATTCGATCGTCGGCAGGCTCCCGCGGATCCGCGTGTCGTCGCTGATCTGGCCGTCGCCGTCGAGCGGCACGTTGAAGTCGACGCGGACGAGAACCCCTCGTCCGGCTACGTCAAGGTCGCCGAGACTCCTCACAGCACCTTCTGGACGAGGTCGACGAGGCGGTTGGAGTAGCCCCACTCGTTGTCGTACCAGGCGACGACCTTGAGCATCGTTCCGTCGATCATCGCGGTCAGTTTGCCGTCGACGATCGAGGAGGCCGGGTTGGAGATGATGTCCGTCGAGACGATCGGGTCCTCGGTGTACACGAGGATCCCCGCCAGCGCGTCGCTCTCGGCGGCGGCGCGCAGCGCGTCGTTGATCTCCTCGACGCTCGTCGGGCGCTCGGTCTCGACCGTCAGGTCGACCACCGAGCCGGTCGGGACGGGGGCTCGTACGGCGAAGCCGTGGAGCTTGCCCTGCAACTCGGGAATCACGATCCCGATCGCCTTGGCTGCGCCGGTCGACGCGGGGATCAGGTTGATCGCGGCAGCGCGGGCGCGGCGCAGATCCTTGTGCGGCATGTCCTGCAGACGCTGGTCGGCCGTGTAGGCGTGGATCGTCGTCATCAGCCCGTGTTTGATGCCAACCGTGTCGTTGATGACCTTCGCGACCGGCGCCAGGCAGTTGGTCGTGCACGAGGCGTTGGAGATCACATCGTCGGTCGCCGGGTCGTAGGCCTCGTCGAAGTTCACGCCGAGCACGACGGTCGCGTCGGGATCGCTCGCGGGGGCGCTGATGATCACCTTTTTCGCCCCGTTCTGCAGGTGCACGGCGGCCTTCTCACGGTCCGTGAAGCGGCCCGTCGACTCGATCACGACGTCGACGCCGAGCTCGCCCCACTTGAGGTCCGCGGGATCCGGCTCGGCGAGCACGCGCAGCGGCTGGCCGTCGATGATCAGCCCGTCCGGGCCCTCCTCGACGGTCCCCGGGTACGGGCCGAGGATCGAGTCGTACTTGAACAGGTGCGTGAGCGTGGCGGAGTCGGTCAGGTCGTTGACCGCGACCCATTCGATGTCCGGCGCGTCAGGACGGGCCTTGGCGGCGCGCATGACGTTGCGGCCGATCCTCCCGAAACCGTTGATTCCGACCCTCACGGGCATCTGTTCCTCCTAAAGGTCCATGCTGCGATGGGGAGCCGGCGCCGGCACGTTCGTGGCCAGCGCCCGTGGCGCAGGCTATCAGTGCGGCTCAGGCGGAGATCGCCCCCGAACCCTTGTCGATATCGCGGTGGTGTACCGCCACGTCGACGTCCTCGCGGCCCGCGTAGCGGGCTGCGAGCTGCTCTGCGACTGCCACCGAGCGATGCCTGCCGCCGGTGCAGCCGATCGCCACCACCATGTGCGACTTGCCCTCCTCGACGTACTGCGGGATCAGGAAATCGAGCAGTCCGAAGAGGTGACCGTAGAACTCCTGCAGGCGCCCGTCGGCCGCGATGTAGGCCACGACCTCGTCGTCGAGCCCGGTCAGCGCACGCAGCTCCGGGACGTAGTGCGGGTTGGCCAGGAAGCGCACGTCGAAGGCGAGGTCCTCCTCGCGCGGCGGCCCGTGCTTGAAGCCGAAACTCATGAAGGTCAGCCCGAGCCGGCCGACGCGGTTGCGCGGCAGGAACTCCTCCGCGATCCGCTCGCGCAGCATCGAGGCCGGCATGCCGGTCGTGTCGATCACGAGGTCGGCGGCCTCACGCAGCGGCTCGAGCAGCGCGCGCTCGGCGGCGATCCCCGCCGCGACTGAACCCTCAGGAGCAAGCGGGTGGCGCCGGCGGGTCTCCTTGTAGCGGGTGACCAGCACCTCCTCGCTGGCGTCGAGGAACAGCACCTGGTGCCCGACGGCGAGCACGTCGAGGTCGCGCACGACCTCGCGCAGCGCGTCGAAGTAGGCCCCGCCGCGCACGTCCGAGACGACCGCTGCACGGCGAACCTTCGAACCGCCGTGGACGAACAGTTCGATCAGCGGCCGGATCATCTCGGGCGGCAGGTTGTCGACGCAGAAGTAGCCGGCGTCCTCGAACACGTTCATCGCCGTCGACTTGCCGGCACCCGAAAAGCCGGTGATCACGACGAGGTCCTCGAGCACCGAGCGGGCCTCGGCGGACTCGGCATCGCGGTCGGCAGCGCTCTCTTCGACCGTCGTCATCTCCCCCATTGTGCCTGCAAAAGCGGGCGAGTCGTGAAAAACCGGTCGCTCACCCGGCACGGTGCAGGTGTGCGTAGAGCTCGCGGCCTACCTTCGCCGGCAGTCCGGGCACCGCCTCGAGCTCCTCGCTGGAGGCCCCGAGCACTGCATCGGGCGAGCCGAAGTGGGCTAGGAGCGCCCGCTTGCGCGCCGGCCCGACGCCCGGCAGCGAGTCGAGCAGCGACCCGGTCATCGCCCTGTCGCGGCGGGTCCGGTGGTGCGTGATCGCGAAGCGATGGGCCTCGTCGCGCACGCGCTGGAGCAGCTGCAGCTCGCTGCTCGCGTGGTCGAGCAGGATCGGCTCGCGTTCGCCGGGACGGAAGACCTCCTCGATTCGCTTGGCGAGCGAGATCACCGTGACCCCCCGCGCGATGAACTCCTCGAGCTCGGCGACGCCGGCCGAGAGCTGCCCCCGGCCACCGTCGATCACGATCACGTTCGGCAGCGCGGCGAAGCTCGCGTCATATTCGCGGTCGTGCGGTGAGACGTCGCGCTGACGCTCGTATGCCGCCGAGCGGCGCGCGAGCACCTCGGCCATCGCGGCGAAGTCGTCGATCGCGCCTTCCAGCGAGCGGATCTTGAAGCGCCGATAGTCCGAGCGCTTCGCGACGCCGCCCTCGAAGACGACCATCGAGGCGACGGTGTGCGTGCCGTGCAGGTTGGAGATGTCAAAGCACTCGATGCGCACCGGGGGCACGTCGAGTCCGAGCGTCTGCTGCAGGCCTTCGAGCGCCTCGACGCGGCCCTGGCGGCGGCGCTCGACGCGCAGGCGCTCCTGGCCCAGCGCGAGCGTCGCGTTGCGCGCGGCCAGCGTGAGGATCCGGCGCTTCTCGCCGCGCTCGGCCTCGCGCAGCTCGACCGGTCCGCCGCGGCGCGCGGCGAGCGCCTCGGCGAGCGCGCCGCCGGTCCCGACGCCCTCCTGCACGACGAGCAGCGCCGGGATCGCGCTGTGGCCCGCGTAGTACTGGAGCATGAACTCCTCGGCGACCTCGCCGGCTTCACGCCCGGTCTCGTTGGAGAGGTAGAACGACTGGCGGTCCGAGAGCGTGCCGTCGCGGACCTGGAAGACCTGTGCGCTGGCGTCGCGCTCGTCGACCGCGACCGCGACCGCGTCGTAGCTGGCGGAGTCCTCGCCGGCCAGCGCGCCGGCGCTCGAGCAGCGAGCGAACGGCCTGCAGGCGGTTGCGCTCGATCGTCGCCTGCTCGAACTCCTCTTCGGCGGCCGCCTCGCGCATCCGCTGCTCGAGGTCCCGCTCAATCTGGCGGAAACGCCCGGATAGGAAGTCGACGACGCCGTCGACTGCTTCGCGGTACTCCTCACGGGTGACGTTGCCGATGCACGGCGCGCCGCAGCGCTTGATGTAGAAGTCCAGGCACGGGTTGCCACTGCGGCGCCCCGGCTCGGGGCCGGTGCACGAGCGCGTCATGAAGACCTTGCCGAGCACCTCGAGCGTTCCGCGCACCCGTTTCGCGTTCGAATAGGGGCCGAAGTACAGGCGCCCGGAGCGGTGGCGCTCGCGCGTGAAGTAGACGCGCGGATAGTCCTCGTCGAGCGAGACCGCGATGTACGGGTAGGACTTGTCGTCGCGCAGGCGGATGTTGAAGCGCGGGCGGTACTGCTTGATGAAGCTCTGCTCGGTGAGCAGCGCCTCGGCCTCGGAGGCGACGACAACGCATTCGATGTGCTCGACGAGCGAGACCATCTCTGCATGTCCCGGCGTGGAGTGGCGCCTGGGCGCGCGCGAAGTGCGACGCGACGCGCTTGCGGACCGACTTGGCCTTGCCGACATAGATGACGCGGCCCGACCGGTCGCGGAAGATGTAGACGCCGGGCTGGTCGGGTAGCGCGCGCCGCTGGTCGGCGAGCTGCGCCCCGTCGCCCTGCACCGCGTCGCTCGTCACGCCTTCGAGGATAGGAGCGTCAGTACGCGCGCAGTAGCGTGCGCCAGAGCGGTAGACTCCAGCAGCCCGTAGACGACCGCGATCGCGAGCAGCGAACCAGGCGAGCTCGCCGGTCGAGGTGCGCCACATTTCGACGCGTCCGACGAACAGGAAGACCGCCAGCGCGATCGAGCCATAGAGCAGTGCGAGGTGCGCGTTGTCGAGCATCTCCAGACGGCCTCGCGTTTCGCGGTAGACGCGCAGCCCGATGCAGCGCGAACGCGGTTCCGAGCGCGACGCCGAGCGCGGCCTGGAGCTGTTGCCGCGAGCCGGCCGCCGGACGGCAGCGCGTAGACCACCGCCGCGATCGCGACGATGATCAGCGACGTTGCGCAGGGCGACTGTGTTGCGCATCGCCGCGCGATTCTAGGTCACTGCATCAGCGACTCGAGCCGGGCATAGGCCTTCTCGACGGCGATCTTCGCCGCCGTGTGCCGGGCCTCGGACTTCGCGGCCTCGTAGCGCGTCGCCCAGGCCTGCGGCGCGGCGAGCTCGGCTTCCAGTTCGGCGAGCGCGCGCTCGGCTGCCTCGACGTCCTCGGTGGCGCGCTCCTGGTCGCGCAGCCGGTTCTTCGAGGGGCCGGACTCCTTCCGCGGCGCGGCGTGGTTTCGGCTTCTGCGTCATCCGGCTCGCTGGCCGGCGCCGGGCGCGGAGCCTGCGGCAGCTGTGCCGCCTTCGCGCAGCGCCTCGCGGACGCGGACGTACTCCGGCCAGCCGCCGCTGTAGCTGTGCAGCGTTCCTTCCTGCACGGCGACGGTGCGGCTGCCGACAGCGTCGAGCAGGGCGCGGTCGTGCGTGACGAGCAGGATCGCCCCCGGGAACGCGAGCAACGCGTCCTCGAGCGCCTCGCGCGAGTCCACGTCGAGGTGGTTCGTGGGCTCGTCGAGGATCAGCACGTTGGCCTTCGAGTTGACGAGAATCGCGAGCGAGAGGCGGCGCAGCTCGCCGCCGGACAGCCCGGCGAGGGGCTTTTCGGCCTCCTCGCCGGAGAAGAGGAAGCGACCGAGCAGCGCCCGCGCGCGGTTCGGCGCCAGGCCCGTCGCGCGCTGGGTTGCCTCGAGCACACTCTGGTTCGGGTCGGCCCGCCCGCGCCGATCTCCTCGGCGTGCTGGGAGAGGTAGCCGACGTTGACGTTGTGCCCGGTCCAGAGTTGCCCGCCGCCAGCGCGCGCCGGCCGGTGAGCGCCTTGATCAACGTCGTCTTGCCGGTTCCGTTGGGGCCGACGAGCGAGACGTGCTCGCCGCGTTCGAGCCACAGTTCGGCGTGCTCGAGCAGCACGCGATGGGAGTCCGCCGACCTCGATCCGCGCGTCGAGCAGCTCGAACACGACGCGGCCGCTGCGCTCGGGACTCGCGAACTTGAACTCCAGCGCGCGGCCGTCGGTCGGGTCGAGCTCCAGCCGGTCGATCTTCGCCAGCCGCTTGACGCGGGACTGCGCCTGGCGCGCCTTGGAGGCCTTGTAGCGGAAGCGCTCGACGAAGCGTTCCATGCGCGCGATCTCCGCCTGCTGGGGCTCGATCGCGCGCCCGAGCGAGATTTCGCGCGCAGCCCGTTCGCGCCGCCAGCCGGCCAGCTGCCGGCGAAGAACCGTGAGCGGCCGGCCTCGAGCTCGAGTACGGCCGTCGCGACCGACTCCAGGAACCAGCGGTCGTGGGCGACGAGCATCACCGCCGCGTCGAGCTCGGCGAGCGTCTGCTCGAGCCACTCGAGTGACTCGATGTCGAGATGGTTCGTGGGCTCGTCGAGCAGCAGCACGTCGGCGCCGATCGCCAGCGCGCGGGCAAGCGAGGCGCGTGTCAGCTGCCCGCCGGAGAAGCTCGCCAGCGCACGCGCCATGTCGTCCTCGGAGAACCCGAGCCCGGCGGCCATCTGCACCGCGCGCGAGCGCCAGAGGTAGCCGCCGCGCGTCTCGAGCCGCGCCTGCGCGCCGGCGTAACGGGCCAGCAGCGCCTCGTCGCTCTCCCCGCCGGCCATCCGTGCCTCGAGCCCGGCGAGCTCGGCCTCGATCGCGAGCTCCTCGGAGCAGCCGGAGAACACGTAGTCCTCGAGCGTCAGCGAGCGCTCGCGTGGCGGACGCTGATCGTGCAGCGCGATCCGCACGCCCTTGGCGATCGCGAGCTCCCCGCCGTCGATCGAGCTCTCGCCCGCGAGCATGCGCAGCAGCGTCGTCTTGCCGGCCCCGTTGCGCCCCGCGATCGTCAGGCGTTCGCCGCGCTCGAGCTTGAAGGAGACACCGCTGATCAGCGGTCGGCCCGCGACCTCCTTGACCAGCGAGGAAGCCGTAACCAATGCCATCGCGCCTGATGTTAGGCGCGCCCGCGTGGCCTGCCGACCGCGGCTTGGTTAGGATGCGCGCATGCGCAAGCGACTGTTCGCCTTCGCACTGCTGATCGTGACCGCCGCGATGCTCGTGGGCGCGCCGCTTGCTGCGGCCGAAGGTAACGGGCAGGGCTGGGCCGGCGAGACCGACGACAAAATGGTCGTCCTGATCTTCTTTGGGGTGATCGTCTTCATCCCGCTGTTCGCCTTCTGCGCGAGCATGGTCCAGCGCTCGCTGGAAAAGCGTAAGGAAGCCCGCATGGCGGGCGAGCGGGCGATCCGCGACGACGCTCGCTGGCGCGGCGGCTGGTAGCCGGCCGCAGTGCCCGGACACAGCCGGTTCTCTACGAGCGCCGTGGCGTTGCGGCCCTGCTGACGATCAACCGGCCCGCGCGGCGCAATGCCGTCGACGGCCCGACGGCAGTGCTGCTGCACGAAGCATTCCGGCGCTTCGAGTCCGAAGAGGATGCCCGGGTGCTGGTCCTCACCGGCGCCGGCGAGCTCGCCTTCTGCGCCGGCGCCGACCTCAAGGCCACGCGCTCGTTCGCGGGCCGCCTCGAGAGCGAAGAGGGTCCGCTCGGCTTCACGCGGCTGACGGCATCCAAGCCGACGGTCGCGGCGATCAGCGGCTGGTGCCTCGCCGGCGGCCTCGAGCTCGCGCTGTGGTGCGACCTGCGGATCGCCACGAGCGAGGCCCGGCTAGGTCTTCCCGAGCGCCGCTGGGGCGTGCCGCTGATCGATGGCGGCACGCAGCGCCTGCCGCGGGTGGTGGGACTGGGGCGGGCCCTGGACCTGATCCTGACCGGCAGGATCGTGGCCGCGCAGGAGGCACTGCGCATCGGCCTGGTCACCGAGGTCGTCGAGCCCGGGGGCGCACATTGCCCGTGCGCTCGAGCTCGCCGAGAACCTCGCATCGTTTCCGCAGGCAACGATGCTCGCGGACCGCGCCGCTGCGCTGGCCGCGCTCGGGCTGCCGCTCGCCGACGGACTCGCGCTCGAGGCCGCCAACGGACCGGTCGTCTTCGAGGACGGCGTCGCCGGCGCCGAGCGCTTCGCCGCCGGCGAGGGCCGGGGCGGGAGCGGCGCCGGAGCCTGACCCGCGGCTCGCCGCGGCGGGCGGGCTCCTGTAGTCTGCGCCTGCGATGGCGTACTTCGTCACCGGTGGCACGGGCTTCATCGGCACTCGCTTGATCGAGCGGCTGCTGCGCGAGCGCCAGGGCACCATCTACGTACTCGTGCGTGAGGACTCGCGCGCGAAGCTCGACGAGCTGGTCGGGCGCTGGACGCTCGCCGCCGGTGCTGACGCCTCCGAGCGGATTGAGCCCGTGATCGGCGACCTGCGCCGGCCGCTGCTGGGTGTCGACGCGGGAACGATCGAGCGCCTGCGCGGCGACATCGACCACTTCTTCCACCTCGCCGCGGTCTACGACATGACCGCCCCGGCGCAGCGCAACACCGCGGTCAACGTCGGCGGTACGACGCACGCGGTCGAACTGGCACGCGCCCTGCAGGCCGGCAGGCTCCACCACGTCTCGTCGATCGCCGTCGCGGGCGACTATCGCGGCGTCTTCACGGAGGAGATGTTCGACGAGGGCCAGCGGCTGCCCTCGCCCTACCACCAGACCAAGTTCGAGGCCGAGCGCGTCGTGCGCGACCAGCCTTACGTGCCCTGGCGCGTGTACCGCCCGGGGATCGTGGTCGGCGACTCGCGGACCGGTGAAATGGACAAGGTCGACGGCCCCTACTACTTCTTCCGCGCGATCCAGCGCATGCGCCAGCTGCTGCCCGAGTGGGTTCCGCTCGTCGGCGTCGACATGGGCTACACCAACGTCGTGCCGGTCGACTGGGTCGCCGGCGCGCTCGAGCACATCGCGCACGAGGACGACCTCGACGGACGCGCGTTCCACCTCACCGACCCCCGTCCGCAGCGCGTCGACGAGCTGCTCAACGAGCTCGCCGAGGCGGCGCACGCGCCACGCTTTGCGCTCAGCGCACCGAAAGTGCTGCTCGACACGGTGCCGAAGTGGCCCCTGAAGCTCGCATTGGCGCTGCCGCCGTGGCGCCAGGCGAGCGGTCTTGCCTTGCGCGACCTGGGCATCCCGCGCGAGGTGATCCCGCACATGGAGCTGATCCCGCGCTTTGCGACCGAACTGACCGGCGAGGCGCTCGCCGGCTCGCAGTACGAGCAGCCACCTGCGCTGAGCGTCTACGCGGCTCGCCTCTGGGACTACTGGGAGCGGGAGATGGACCCCACGCTGCGCCGCGGGCGCACGCTCAAGCAGGCGATGGCCGGCCGCACGGTGCTGATCACCGGCGCCTCGTCGGGCATCGGGCGCGCGACGGCACTGAAGGTCGCGGCGGCCGGCGGGATCCCGCTGCTCGTCGCGCGCGGCGTCGACAAACTCGAGGAGACCCGCGCCGAGATCATCGCCGGCGGCGGCACCGCCTACGTCTACGCGGCAGACCTGTCGGACATGGAGTCGATCGAACGGCTGATCGAACGCGTGCTCTCCGACCACCGCCACGTCGACATGCTCGTCAACAACGCTGGACGCTCGATCCGGCGTTCGATTGCGCTCTCCTACGACCGCTTCCACGACTTCGAACGCACGATCCAGCTGAACTACTTCGGCGCGGTGAAGCTGATCATCGGCCTACTGCCGCACATGCGCGAACGCGGCTTCGGGCACATCATCAACGTCTCCTCGATCGGCGTCCAGACGAATCCCCCGCGCTTCTCGGCGTACGTCGCCTCGAAGGCGGCACTGGACGCCTTCACGCGCGTCGTGACCTCGGAGGTGATCGGCGACGGCGTGACGTTCACGACGATCCACATGCCGCTGGTGCGCACACCGATGATCGCCCCGACCAAGATGTACGACGCGTTCCCGGCGATCAGCCCCGAGGAGGCCGCGGACATGATCTGCGAGGCGATGCGCAGCCGGCCCAAGGAGATCGGCACGCGGATCGGCAAGTTCGGTGAGGTCGCCTATTCACTGAGCCCGAGCATGGTCGACCGCCTGCTGCATCTCGCCTACCGGGTGTTCCCGGACTCGGCCGCTGCGAAAGGCCAGCGTGCGTCAGGCGAGGAGCACGTCTCTTTTGAGCAGATCGCGATGGCGACGCTCACTCGCGGCGTGCACTGGTAGTCCGCGCAGGGCGTGCGATCATCGCCGCCGATGGGCGACGAGAACAACGCGATCCGCGTCCGTGATCTGCACAAGCGCTACGGCGAGTACGAGGCGGTGCGCGGTATCGACATCGACGTGCCGCGCGGCGAGGTCTTCGGCCTGCTCGGTCCCAACGGCGCGGGCAAGACGACGACTGTCGAGATCCTCGAGGGCTACCGCTCGCGCACCAGCGGCGAGGTCGCGGTGCTCGGCTTCGACCCCGCCGAGCGGCCCCTCGAGCTGCGCCGGAGGATCGGCATCGTCCTGCAGTCGGGGGGGATCTACAGCCACATCACGCCGCGTGAGGCGCTCGCGCACTGGGCCGGGATGTATCCCGGCCCGCGCAGCGTCGACGAGGTGCTCGAGCTCGTCGGGCTGCAGGAGAAGGCCGACGAGCGCGCGCGGGCGCTCTCGGGGGGCCAGCTGCGCCGGCTCGACCTCGCGCTGGCACTGATCGGCGACCCGGAGCTGATCTTCCTCGACGAGCCGACGACCGGCTTTGACCCCGAGGCGCGGCGCGCCGCCTGGGAGACGATCCGCGCGCTGCAGAGCCTCGGCATGACGGTGCTGCTCACGACCCACTACCTCGAGGAGGCACAGGCGCTGTGCGACCGCGTCGCGATCGTCAAGGACGGGCGCGTGCTGGCAGTCGGGCCGCCGCGCGAGCTCGGCGTCGGGGCGGCGCACTACACGGTCGCCTGGCGCGAGCCCGGCGGCGAGCTGCTCGTACGCGAGACGGACGATCCTACGGCGCTGCTGCACGAGCTCACCGGGGCGGCGCTGGCACGCGGCGTGCGGCTCGAGGAGCTCGCGGTCACGCGACCAACGCTGGAGGATGTGTACCTGGAGCTGACGGCCGATGAGTGACGTCGCGCTCGCCTGGAGCCAATACCGCCTCGAGCGCCGGCTCTTCTGGCGCAACCCGAGCGCCGCGTTCTTCAACTTCGTTCTGCCGCTGCTCTTCCTCGCGGCCGGCGGCGCGATCCTCGGCTCGAACCAGGCGCAGCTCGCCAAGCTCGTGCCCGCGATCGCGGGAATGAGCGTGATGTCGACGACCTTCACCGCGCTCGCCTACAACATCGTCTTCCTGCGCGAGCGCGGGATCCTCAAGCGGATTCACGGCTCGCCGCTGCCGACGATCTCCTATTTCGGCGGCGTCGCCGCGAACGCAGTTACGAACACCGCAATGCAGATCGTGATCGTCGTGCTCGTCGGCAAGCTGATCTTCGGCCTGCCCTGGCCGCCGAGCCGGGCCTGCTGGTGCTCTTCGTGCTCGTCGGCGTCGTCTGCTTCGCGGCACTCGGCGTCGCCTTCGCGCACGTGATCCCGAACTTCGAGTCCACAGCGGCATACGTCAACGCGGTCTTCCTGCCGGTCGTCTTCGTCTCCTTCTACGTCTTCGACTCCGCAAGCGCGCCGCAGTTCCTGCGCACGATCGCCGAGGCCCTGCCGCTCTACCCGCTGATCCACGGCCTCTCGGGCGCGATGGTCACCGGGACACCGGCTTCGAGCCTGCTCGACTCGCTGGCGGTGATCCTGATCTGGGGGATCTTCGGTATCTATGTGGCGGTGCGTGGATTCACATGGGAGCAGCGGCGCTCGTGAAGCAGCTCGCGGACGGGGTCCAGCAGGTCTCGACGTTTCCGCCGAACGCGATCAACTGCTACCTCGTGCAGGACGTGCTCGTCGACGCTGCGACGCGCTTGCATACGCGCCAGATCCTTGGACAGCTCGAGCGCCGCCCGCCGCGCCTGCACGTGCTGACGCACGCGCACCCCGACCACCAGGGCGCGAGCCACGCCGTCTGCGAGCGGTTCGCGATCCCCCTCTGGTGCGGGGAGCGTGACGTGCAGGCGGTCCAGAGCGTCGACGGGACGATCGGCGCGATGGGTTCCGGGCCGATCCGCGCGATCCAGAAACGGATCGCCGGACCGCCGCATCCGGTCGAGCGCGCTCTGGTCGAGGGCGACGAGGTCGCGGGCTTCACGGTGCTCGAGGTGCCGGGACACAGCGTCGGCCACGTCGCCTACTTCCGCGAGAGCGACCGCACGCTGATCCTCGGCGATGTGATCAACAACATGAACGTGATGACCGGGGTGCCGGGCCTGCATGAACCCCCCAAGCTCTACACCGTCGACCCGGAGACGAACCGCGCGTCCGCGCGCAAGCTCGCCGACCTGCGCCCGTCGCTGGCCCTGTTCGGGCACGGCGCGCCGCTGCGCGACCCCGGCAGGTTCGCCGAGTTCGTGGGCCGTCTGCCGCAATGAGTGCACTGTTCGCGCTCGAGGACGGGCGCTACGTCCCGTCGGCTGACACCGCGGGGCCGTGGGACCCCGGCGCCCAGCATGGCGGCGCCGTCGCGGCGCTGCTGACCGACGCCTTCGAGCGTCGCGACGAGGTCGCGGGGTTGGCCGCGGGGCGGCTGTCGTTCGAGTTCCTGCGCCCCGTGCCGGTCGCGCCGCTCGTGCTCGAGCTCGAGCTCGTGCGCCCCGGCCGGCGCGTGGTCGAGCTCGGCGCGCGCCTTCACGCCGGCGGCGCCGAAGTCTGCCGCGCCGCCGCGTTGTTCCTTTCGCCCGTCGCCGCGGACCTGCCGGCCGCCGACCCCCAGGCCCCGGACCCGATGCCGGGCCCGCAATCGGGCCGCGAGTACGTGTTCGGCCTTGACCGCGAAGCGGCGCAGGGTGCGCGTGGGTTCGCGCCCCGGGCACTGGAGATGCGCTTCCTGGACGAGCCGTTCGCGCCCGGTCCCGCACGCGTCTGGATGCGCCCTGCGCTGGAGCTCTTCGCCGGCCGGCCGCTGAGCGCGCTCGCGCGTCTCGCGGCGACAGCGGACTTCGGCAACGGCGTCGCGGCGCCGCTGCCGTTCGCCGAGTACATCTTCATCAACGCCGACCTCTCGATCCACCTGATGCGCGCGCCCCGGGGCGAGTGGATCGGCCTCGACGCCCGCACGCACGTGGCGGGCGGCGGCGTCGGGCTCGCCGAATCGCTGGTCCACGACGAGCACGGGCCCGTGGCGCGGGCCTTCCAATCGCTCGTCGTCGCGCCCCGCGAGTAGCCCGCCAACATTGTTTGCGCACGCAAGCAATGGCGCTATACTTTCTGAAGCAGCACCTCTCTCCCCTGTCTAAACACCACCAAGGAGCAGCCCCAATGGCTAACTACGCAGGCACGTGGCAGATCGACCCGGTCCACTCGACGGTCGGCTTTCAGGTCAAACATCTCGGCATCGCCAACGTCCGCGGCGAATTCGAGGACTTCAACGGCCAGCTCGTGGTCGACGAGAACGGCGCCGGCACCGTGACGGGCACCGTCAAGGTCGCGAGCGTCGACACCCGCAACGAGGGGCGCGACGAGCACCTGCGCTCGGCCGACTTCTTCGAGGCCGAGACCTACCCGGAGATCAAGTTCAACTCGACGAGCGTGAGCGGCCTGGACAACGGCGAGTTCACCGTCACAGGGGACCTCACGATCCACGGCGTCACGCGCCCGGTCACGCTCAAGGGCGAGGTCGAGGGCCACGAGGAGTCGGGCATGGAAGGCGAGGAGCGGGTCGGTCTCTCGGCGAGCGGCAAGATCAGCCGCAAGGACTTCGACATAAAGTTCGACGCGGCGCTCGGCTCGGGCAACAAGGTCGTCAGCGACGAGGTCAAGCTCCTCCTCGACGTCTCGGCCGTCAAGCAGGCGTAGAGCGGGCCCCCGTTGACGCGCTTGCCCTCAGCGGACCACGACTCCGCCGAGCGCGTCATCAACCGCGGTCAGCGTTGCCGCGTCGAGGCTGTGGCCCGACGCGGCGGCGTTGGCCCGCACCTGCTCGGGCCGGCTCGCACCGATGATCGCCGACGCGACGTTCGGCTCGCGCAGCACCCAGGCCAGCGCGAGCTGCGGGAGCGTCAGACCCGCGTCCTCGGCGATCGGCACCAGCCGCTGGACCGCCTCGAGCACCTCGTCGCTCATCAGCTCGCCGATGAACGTGTCCATCGACTCGCTCGCCGCGCGCGAGTCTCCGGGCGGCGGCCGTTCCCGGCAGGTACTTGCCGCTCAGCACGCCCTGCGCCAGCGGCGACCAGACGATCTGCGAGATGCCATTCGCGCGCGCACAGCGGGATCAGGCCCTCCTCGGGCTCCCGGACGAGCATCGAGTACTGCGGCTGGCTGGAGACCCAGCGCGGCGCGCCGGGCAGCGCGAGCGAGCGTTCGATCTCCGCCACCGGCCAGTCGCTGAAGCCGATCCAGCGCGCCTTGCCTTGCGCGAGGACCTCTCCGAGCGCCGCCATCGTCTCCTCGAGCGGCGTCTCGGTGTCGTAGCGGTGGCACTGGTAGAGGTCGACATGGTCGGTGCGCAGGCGCGCAAGCGAGGCGTCGATCTGCTTGTGGATCTGCTCTTTCGAGAGACCGCGGTCGGTGTCGGACATCGGGAAATAGACCTTCGTCGCGAGCACGTAGGAGTCGCGGGGACGTCCGGCGAGCGCCTCGCCGAGCAGCGTCTCGGACGCGCCGCGGCCGTAGACGTTCGCGGTGTCGATGAAGTTGATGCCGCACTCGAAGGCCGCCTCGACGCAGGCGCAGCGCGCGCTCACGCTCGACGCCGCCGGAATAGGTCAGCCACGAACCGAGGCTGATCTCGGAGACCTCGAGGTCGCTGGAGCCAAGTTTTCTGTATCGCATGAATCCGCACACTACCCGGAGCACCGATGATCAACCCCACGCTTGAGATAGACCGCGTCGCACTCGCCGTCGGCGACCTCGACCGCTCGGTCAACTTCTACAACCAGGTCCTCGGCCTGCCCGTCGCCGAGCGCGACGAGCGCCGCGCACTGCTCGGGCCCGACGGCAACCTCGAGCTGCTCGCGCTCGAGCACCCCGCACGCCCGGTCCGCGGCACGACGGGCCTGTTCCACGTCGCCTGGCTGCATCCGGACCGCGCTGCGCTGGCCGCCACGCTGCGCCGTCTGGTCGCCGCCGGCGGACGCTTGGACGGGGCATCGGACCACGGCGTCTCCGAGGCGCTCTACCTCTCGGACCCCGACGGCCTGGGCATCGAGCTCTACACCGACCGACCGCGCGAGCGCTGGCAGCACCCGCCGACGGGCGGCGTCGTGATGTACACGGCCGCCCTGGACCTGCCGTCGCTGCTGGCGACCTTCGAGGGCCAGCCGGGACCCGAGATCGACCCGGGGACGAAGATCGGCCACGTCCACCTGAAGGTCTCAGACGTGGCCCGCTCGCTCGAGTTCTACCGCGACCGGCTCGGCTTCGAAGAGCAGGCCGAGATGCCGAGCGCGGCGTTCGTCTCCGCCGCCGGCTACCACCACCACCTCGGCCTTAACAGCTGGGAAAGCCGCGGCGGCGCCCCGGGCGCAAACGACGCCCCGGGCCTGCGGCGGATCGACTTCTCGTTCGCCGACCAGGAGGCGCTCGAGCCACTGAAGCCGTACGGCAGCGCCGAGGACGGGTACCTCGACGTGACCGGCCCCGACGGCGAACTGCTGCGCTTCTCGGCCTAGCGCCGGCGCCCCTGGGCGAAGCTCTGGACCGGCGGGGCGACGGCACGCAGGTCGCCCGCACCCTCGGGCTCGGCGGCCGGCAGCGCGGTCACGCTGGCGGGCTCGCGCTCGCCGGAGAGCGCCGGCGGGAGATGACGTTCGAGCGGCTCGAGGTCGGCGACCAGCAGGTTGATCACCTGCCGCGGCGCTTCGCCGGGGACCTGCGGGCCGAGCGAGCGCTCGAGCCGGCCGCGGGCCAGCAGCAGGGGCTCGGTGCGGGCCAGCGCCCGACGCCGTTCGTAGACCTCGCGCGGAACGATCAGGTTGACGGTCCCGAACTCGTCCTCGAACAGCAGGAACATCGTCCCGTTGGCGGTCTGCGGTTTCTGGCGGGCGATCACCAGGCCGGCGAGCGCGATCTCGCCGCCGGGCGGCAGCCGGCCGAGCTGGGCGCTGGTCGCCAGACGCCCGATCTCCAGATGCGGGCGCAGGATCGCGAGCGCGTGTTCGCGCAGCGTGACGCCCGTCGTGTCGTATTCGGCGAGCAGCCGCTGCCAGCGCCCGAGCGGCCGCAGCCGCGGCGCCGCGGGGAGCTCGAGATCCAGCGCGAGCTGCTCGCCGGGGCCGGCGACCGGCGCCATCCCGAGCTGCCAGAGCGCGATCCGCCGCTCGCCGCCCGCGAGCTCGTCGCAGGCGCCGGACCACGCGAGCCGCTCGAGCGCCGGGCGCCCGAGCGCCGAGCGCGCCGCCAGCTCGCCGAGCGTGGCGAACGGGCCACCGGCCTCGCGCGCGGCGACGAGCGCCTGGGCGTCGGCGGCTCCGAGTCCCTTGACCTGCGAGAGACCGAGACGCACCGCACCGTCCTGGACGGCGCATGGCACCTGTGAGTCGTTGACCGAGACCGGCAGCACCTTCACGCCGCGCGCGATTGCCTCGTGGGCGAGCGAGTCCGGGGCGTAGAAGCCCATCGGCTGCTCGTTGAGCAGCGCGCAGAGGAACTCGGGCCCGTAGTGGACGCGCAGCCACGTCGACTGGTAGGCGAGCAGCCCGAACGCCGCGCTATGGGACTTGGGGAAGCCGAAGCCCGCGAAGCCCTCGATCATCTGCCAGACCCGTTCGCCGACCGCGCGGCTCGCCCCGACGTGGTGCTGCGCGCCGCTGATGAAGCGCTCGCGGCGAGCCTGCATCTCCTGTGCGCCGCGCTTGCGGCCCATCGCCCGGCGCAGCCCGTCTGCCTCGCCGGGACTGAGGCCCGCGAACGCCTCGGCGACCTGCATCACCTGGTCCTGGAAGATGATCGTGCCGAGCGTCTCGCGCAGCACCGGCTCGAGCGACGGATGCGGATATTGAACCTGGAAGTCCGGATCGGCGAGCAGCCGGCGGCGGTTTTCGATGTAGGGGTTGATCGCGCCGCCCTGGATCGGCCCGGGGCGGATGATCGCGACCTGGATCGTGAGGTCTTCGAGCGTCGTCGGCTGCGTGCGCAGCAGCGACTGCATCTGCGCGCGGCTCTCGATCTGGAAGACCCCCACCGTGTCGGCGTCGCGGATTGCGCGGAACGTCTGCCGGTCGTCGAACGGGATCCGTGAGAGGTCGACGCGTTCGCCGCGGACCCGCTCGATTTCCAGCACGCAGCGCTCGACCGCGGAGAGCATCCCGAGCCCGAGCAGGTCGATCTTCAAGAAGCCCGCATCGGCGCAGGAATCCTTGTCCCACTGCACGATCTGCCGGCCCTCCATCGCGGCGGGCACGACCGGGCAGCAGTCGATCAGCGGCCGCGTGGCGACGATCATCCCGCCGGAGTGCTGCGAGAGATGGCGCGGCAGACCCTGGGCCTCCTGGGCCAGCCGCGCGAGTACGCCCCACGGCCCGTCGCGACGCTCGAGCGCGGCCGCGGCCTGCTCGTCGAAGCGGTCGGCGCCGCGCGCGAGCCGCTCGATCTCGCCGGCGGGCAGGCCGAGCGCCTTGCCGAGCTCGCGGATCGCCCCGCGCGCACGGAACGTCGGGAAGGCCGCGACCAGCGCCGAGCGCTCCCGGCCGTAGCGCTCGTGCACCCGCGGGATCAGCTGCTCACGGATGTCCCGCGGAAAGTCCAGGTCGATGTCCGGCAGCCCGGTGAGGTCCTCGTGCAGGAAGCGCCCGAGCGCGAGGTCGCCGGCGACCGGGTCGATGTGCGAGAGGCCGATCAGGTAGCAGACGAGCGAGGAGACCGACGAGCCCCGGCCGCGGCCGGGCGCAAGCAGCGCGCGGACCGAATCCGCGCCGCGCACCTCGATCGCGACCTCGCGCGCGAGCTCGAGCATGTCGTGGTGCAGGAGGAAGAAGCCCGCCAGCCCGAGCCGCGAGATCACCCGCAGCTCCTCTTCGAGCCGCCCGTCGGCCTGCCCAGGCGCGTAGCGCTGCGCAAGCCGTTGCGCGCAGAGCTCGGCGAGCCGGCGCTCGGCCCCGGGGTCCTCCGCCCCGGGATAGCGGTAGCCGAGGTCGCGCGTCAGGTCGAACGTCAGGCGCTCGGAGAGCGCGAGCGTCTCGCGGACCGCGCCGGGATGGTCGGCGAAGCGCGCGGCCATCGCCGCGGGGCTGGTGAGCACATGGCTGTGGTTGCCGCGGCGCAGCGGCTCGCAGGCCTCGAGCGTCAGGCCGTGGCGGATCGCAACGAAGGCGTCCTGCAGCTCGGCGCGCTCCGGGCGGTGCGCGTGCACGTTGCCGGTCGCGACGGTGCGCAGCTCAAGGGTGCGGGCTAGCCGCTCGAGCGCACGGTTGCGGGCGCGATCCCCGCGCTGGAAGGGCCGCTGCAACTCGACATAGAGACCGGTGCGGCCGAAGGCCTCGCGCAGCCGGCGCAGCAGCGGTTCGCCGCCGACCGCCGCGGCGCCGCGCTCGGCGCAGCCGCTCAGGCAGACCAGGCCGGCGGCGTTCTCGCAGAGCGCCTCGAGCGTCGCGGCGCGGCTCGCTGCGCCGCCGTCCCTCGCGGGTGTGGACGTGCGCCGCCGTGAGCAGCCGGCACAGGCTCCGCCAGCCCCGGGCGTCCTGGACGAGCAGCGTGACGTGCGCGCCGCCGGGGACGTCAACGTCGAGCTCGGCGCCGTGGATCGCCCGGATTCCCGCCTCGCGGCGCGCTGGTAGCCAGCTCCATCGAGCCGGAGACCGAGTTGTGGTCGGTAAGGGCGAGCGTGCGGTGGCCGAGCTGCGCAGCGCGCAGCGCCAGCTCGTGCGGCAGCGAGGCCCCGTCGAGGAACGAGTAGGCCGAGTGGCAGTGCAGCTCTGCGTAGGGCGGTGTCCCCGCCATGCTCAGGTGCGCTGCACGAACCAGCGGCCCGTGCACAGGTCGCGGAAGACAACGACGTTGCGGCCGCGCTCGCCGACGAGCTCCCAGTAGCGCCGGCGCAGGGGCGCAGCAGTCCACCAGCGGTCTTCGACGAGCCACGACTCGCGCAGCTGCGCGACCCCTTCGTCGTCGACGCGCTCGGGCATCCCCCGCCCCCAGCTGACGCGTGCGGGCCGCGGCTCGTTCACAGGCCGCTCGCGGGGGTCAGCAACGCTCGGCGCTCGGGCACGCGTGAGTCCGGTTCGACGAGCAGCACGCGCAGCGCCGCATCGCGTCCGGCCGCGGCGCGCGCCTGCTCGATCGCCTCCTGCAGCCGTTCCTGGCGATGCGCCGAGTCCTGGCCGGTCAGCGCGAGCTGCTCGCCGGCCGGCGGCCCGAAGGCGTCTACCGTCAGCGTCAGCGCGCGCGCCGGGGCCGGCAGCAGATCCAGTCGCGTGGCGAGCGCGAGACAGATCCGCCGGCGCTCCGCGAGCGGCTCGCGCATCACGACGCGCTCGCTCCAGCCCCCACCGGCGCTCAACGCGGCGCTGACCGTGACCGCGCGCAGCGTCCGCGCACGGCGCTCGGGTCGTGTGAGCAGCCGCGCGACGAGCAGCTCCGCGAGCCGCCCCAAGGCCTGGCCCGAGCAGGCTTCGTCGATCTCGATCGTCTCGCTGAACGCCTCGCGCGCGGGACGCGGGCGCAGCGGCCCGTCCTGCGAGCAGGCCAGCCGGTGGGCGGTGACTCCCGCCGTCCCGAAGCGGTCGGCCAGCGCGGCGCGGCCAATCCGCTCGAGCTCGCCGAGTGTGCGGATCCCGAGCCGCACGAGCGGCTCGACCAGCGCCGCCGTGCGCTCGTCGCGGCCGAGCAGCGCAACGGGCCGCGCGGCGAGCCACAACCGGCCCTCGGCGCCGCTGACGATCACCGCGCGCCGCGGCCGCGCCTCGAGCGCCGCGCCGAGCGCGCAGAGGCGGGTCGGCCCGGCGCCGATCCGTGCGGGACGGCCGAGCGCACCACGCAGCACCGCGATCACGCCGCTCAGACCGCCATGGAGCCGGTGCAGCCCCTCGCTCTCCAGGTAACAGGTGCCGGGCTCAGCGGGCTCGACCGCGGCCCCGGTGGCCTCGAGCGCCTGCAGCACTCCCTCCCACTCGCGCTGCACGGCACCGGGGTCGGCCGGCACCAGCTCGAGGTCCGGGCAGCGGGCGATCGCTTCCCCGAGCAGCATCCCCCCGTTGACGCCCTGTGCTTCGGCGGCGCCGGAGACCTGCCCGATCCGCACCGCGGTGGCGCGCGTGCCGACTGCGGGGCCCACCGCCAGCGCCCGGCCGGCGACGGCCCCGGCCCCGCCGGCGGCGACGATCAGTTCGAAGCGCGGCAGATACACACAGACGACCATACGAACATATGTTCGCATAGATTTCCCCGGTCGACCAGCCCCGCAAAAACCCCCGCAAACCCGGCCCTGCGGAGCAGGGCGCGGACATTCAGACGTTAGATTGTCGGGCGATGAGCGCCTCGCCACAGGCCGGCGGCCGCGTCCCTGACTTCTTCATCGTCGGCCACCACAAGAGCGGCACGACAGCGCTCTACGAGATGCTGCGCCGCCACCCGCAGATCTTCATGCCCGAGCTCAAGGAGCCGCAGTACTTCGCGACCGACCTGCCGGCACGCCTGGCGGGCGAACTGCGCCCAGGGCTGCCGGCGACCCTCGATCAGTACACGGCGCTGTTCGAGCCGGCCGGACCGGACCAGATCACCGGCGAGGCCTCACCGCAATATCTGCGCTCGGAAACGGCCGCCGGCGAGATCGCCGCGGCACGACCCGACGCGAAGATCATCGCGATCTTCCGCGAGCCCGCGAGCTTCGTTCGCTCGCTGCACCTGCAGCTCGCGCAGTCCGGGACCGAGACGGAGCTGGACCTGCGCCGAGCCGTCGAAAACGAGCGCGTCGAACGCAACGGCCGCACGCGACTGCGCTACTCGGACCACGTGCGCTACGCCGAGCAGCTGCAGCGCTACGAGGACGCGTTTCCCCGCGAGCAGATCCTCGCGCTGATCTACGACGATTACCGCGCCGACAACGAGGGCACCGTGCGCGAGGTCCTCGCCTTCCTCGGCGTCGACGAGACAGTTCCGGTCCAGGCGGTCCAGTCGAACCCCACGGTCGGCACCCGCGCGACGGGTATCAACCGCGCGGTCAAAGCGGTCACCTCCGGTGAAGGCCGCACGGGCAGAGCATTGAACCGGACGATCAAGTCATTGGTCCCGCAGTCCGCCCGCCGCCGCGCGCTGCGCACGACGCAGGACCGCCTGCTCTACAGCGAGCCGCCGCCGGTCGACGAGCAGCTGATGGCCGAGCTGCGCGAACGCTACGCCGGCGAGGTCCAGGCGCTCGGGATCAAGCTGGACCGCGACCTGCTGGAGCTCTGGGGCTACGCGCCGGCGGCGCGCTAGTCCATCGTCAGCGGACCCTCGGCGGCGCCGGCGAGGAACTGGCGCACGAATTCGTTCTCCGAAGAGAACATCCGCTCGGCGTCGCCGGCTTCGACGATCCGCCCGCGCCAGAGCAGCGCGATGTACTCGCCGATCCGCCGCGCAGAGGCGATGTCGTGCGTGACGACGATGTAGGTCCCGCCGTGGATCGAGTGCATCTCCTGGATCAGCTCGCAGAGCAGCGCGGTGCGCACGGGATCCAGCCCCGAGTCGGGCTCGTCAAAGATCACGATGTCGGGGTTCATCACGAGCGCCCGGGCGAAACCGGCGCGCTTGCGCATCCCCCCGGAGAGCTGCGACGGAGCGACTTCCATCGCGTGGCCGAGGCCGACGTCGAGTAGGCCCTGCGAGACGCGCTCGCGGATCTCGCTCTCGGCCATGTCGGTGTGCTGGCGCAGCGGGAAGGCGACGTTGTCGAAGATGTTCATCGAGCCGAACAGCGCGCCGTCCTGGAAGAGCACGCCGATCCGCTTGCGCAGCTCGAGCAGCTTGGACATCGTCAGGTTCGGTACCGACTGCCCGTGCACGACGATGTCGCCGGAGTCGGGGAACATCAGGCCGATGATGTGCTTGATCAGCACGCTCTTGCCGGTCCCCGAGGGACCGAGCACGACGGTGATCGTGTCGTCGGGGAACGCGACATTCAGTCCGTTGAGCACCGGGATCCCGCCGAGCTGCTTGCGCGCGTCGACGATGCGGATCGACCACTCGCCGTTGTCCGGGTCGCCGGCCAGGTCGAGGTTGTCCGCGTGGAAGTGGTACGCGTCGCTTGGGTAGTCGCTCATCACGGCTTGTACACCACGTGCGGGAACTGGCTTTCTTCGCCGTTGAAGGTCGCCTTGCCCTGCTGCACGCAGCCAGGCAGGCCGACTTCGTTTTTTGCCGCGCCTTCGGGGTTCACCACTTTGTATTTGATCAGTAGTTCGATCGTCTCTTTTTCGACGACCGGCGTTTCGGCGTTTTCGATGTAGGGCGCTTTCGCGGTGCAGTATTTCGCGGAGAAGACGGGAAGGCCGCCGATCAGTTTGGCGTAGGTCCCAGCCAGCGGATAGGCGTTCGCGCGGCTCGCGCCGAGCGGTTCCGCGTAGGTCGTCAGCGATTCGGGGGTCAGCACGGACATCGTCGTCAGGCAGCTCGCTGATGGGGTCCGTTACCTTCCGCCACGTTCGGGTTCGGCTCAAACCTGTTGGTCGCTGCGGTGAGATTGCCGAAGAAGGCCTGCAGCTCGCGCACGTAGCCGCCGTTGTACTGCAGGAACGGATCCAGGTTGTGGAGTACGGGGCGCAGGTTTTCGAGCACGGGTTCGGTGAGCTGCAGCGACTTTTCGATGTACGGCAGACCGTCCTTCGCAGCCTTGGAGAGCGGGCCGAGGCTGGTCATCAACCGGTTGAGCTGCGGGCGAGAGGGGCTTGGCCTGCTCGAGCAGCGCCGAGAGGGCACGCTCCGCATCGCGGAATTCGACGAGGTACGGGTTCGCGATCGTCTGGAAAGTGTCGAGTTCGCGCAGCGCGATGGGTCGACCGGTGCTGGAATTCGGGCAGCAATCGGAAGGTCTCGGCGAACGACGCGCTCTCTTGGCCGCCGCTTGGAAAGTGGCGTGGCCGTTGCTGATGAACTGTTCGAGTTGGTTCGTGCGGCCGGCAAGCGCGTTGAAGACGACGCCTGTTTCCCGAACCAGGGCCCGGACGCGCACCTTCCTGCTCATTGAGGACGGTCAGCAGCTTGTTGGTGTTCGAGGCGAACGGCTGCAGGCTCGCGAAGGCCGAGTTGATCTGTTCTCCGCGTCCGTTGATGCCTCCGGCAACCGCCTGTTGCCAGACTTGGAACGCGTGGCGCGTCGCCGGATCGAACGCCGAGAGGATGTCGTCGAGCGTGACCGACGGCAGAACGTGGAGTTCGGAAGTTTGCCGCCGTCGGGAACGTTCGGGCCGACCTGGGCGCGCGGGATCAGTTGCACGAACGTCTCGCCGAGCAGCGTCTTCTGCCGGAGGATCGCCTGCGTCGTCTCGCGTAGCGGTGCATATTCGTTGGAGATTTCGACCGTCGCGACCGAGCGCCCTTCGGGACCGGCGTTGACCGAGACGACATGCCCCACCTCCACGCCGCTGATCCGTACGTCGGACTGTTCGCTGAGGGCGAGCGCTCGCGGGAACGAGATCTCGAACCGGTAGCCCTTCGCCTTGAGCGGCAGCGGGCCGCCGAACGAAGACCAGAGGAACAAGAGCAGCCCGAAACAGCTCAGGACGAACAGGATGATCACGATGATGTTGCCGAGTGTGGGGGCGCGCTTCTGCATGATCTACGGGAGCGAGTCCCGCCTCTTTGCATTCGGCCTTCGAGGGAGGCCTGAGCAGGCTCACGAGCAGCTTGACCGCCTTGTTCGTGTTGCCGGCCGGACCGAGCGACTCCGAGCGCGTTGCAGTTGAAATAGAGAAGCGAACGACCATAGGTGCCGTTGGCGTCGGCCGTACTCAGGACGCTGTTCAGGTCGTGGTTTGCCCACGGCAGGAAGAACAGGAAGCCGCCCTTGCCGTGGCCCGGGTCGTGGGCGAGCTCGTTGAAGAATTCGTTGAGCACGCCAAAGCTCGTCGTCAGGTTCGGCAGCGTGCTCACGAAGTCGCGCGTGGCGGGTGCGAGCCGGTTGGTTACCGGGAGGATTTCTCGGGCGAATGGCCGGATCTCGTTCTTGAAGATCGGCGTGGTGGTCCGAGCGAGCTGTTGGCTTGCCTGCTGCGCCGGTGCCAGCGCTTTCGCGAACGGGTTGAGCTCAGTGAGCGTCGGACGTACGAGCGAGGATGCGGTCGCCAGCTTGCCGAGTCCGGAACGGGTCGATTCGAGCGTGCTCGGTAGCAGCCGCAGCAAGTGCTGGACGTTCGCATCCTCGGAGGAGAACGTCTTGAAGACGGTGTTCGACGCGACGACCAGGCGCGAGAGCTGTTCGTCCTTGCCGCCAAGCGCTTCTGTGATCAGGCGGAAGTTGTGGATCGAGTACTTGATCGCTTCGTCGCGGTGTTTGAGTTCCTTGGTGATTTCTTCGCCGAGTCGCGAGATCGGCGTGAAGCGCTTGAGCGCCGCGGAGAGGTTGCTCGCGTTGTCCTTGAGCCCCCCTGCCGCTCCGGCCAGCAGCAGCTGTAGCGATGCGCGCGTGTCCGCGTCGAGCCCCGCCAGGAATTGGTCGAAGTCGACGTTGGGAGCAGTCTGAGCGACCGGGATCGTTTCGCCACTATGCAGCTTCCCCGCTTCTGCGGTACCGGGATTGACCTCGATCGTGATGTCCTGAAGCTGGGTCTTCGGCCGCAGCAACAGGGTCGCGTTCTTGTAGAAGCGCGCGTATTCGGGAACCACTTTCATCGCGACCACCGCGCGACCGTTGTGCAGTTCGACCGATTCGACTTCCCCGACCTTCGCGCCGGCGATCGTCACGGCCTGTCCCTGCCCCGGCGTAACTGCCTGCGCGGTTTCGAAATCCGCCTTGAGGATGAAGAATTCGGAGCCGACGATCGGCACCCAGCTCGGCAGCGTGAGGTTCTCGTTCGAAAGGATGTAGCCGCCGACGAGGATCGCGACGATGAACATCGTCACGACTGCGATGAACGCCGTTTTGTAGCGCTCGATCTGTTCGCCGACGCTGAGCCCGTCTTTCCCGCTCGCGTGCACGGCTCCCTCCGGCGTCTGATCGTCGAGCGCCGTCATTTCGCTCCGTCCGCCGGTCCATGGGCGAGCGACCCGTTGAAGTTCGGGAGCGCCTGGGTGTAGCACTTGACTTTCGGTGCGTACGAAGGCTCGGTGCCCGGGAACGCGGGGCTCGTTCCGAGCGGCTTCAACGCGGCGTGGGCCAGCAGCCTGTTGCCGGGTTCGAGGTTCTTCCCGAGCTGGCCCGTGGGCTGGCTCTTGACGAGCTGCGTTCCGGTCGCGACCAGGAAGCGACTCGTCGGGCCGTTGCCCGTGAAGCCCTGTCCGATCCCTGCGAGCCCGACCAGGCCGTACCAGAATTCCTTGTAGGCCTCGACACCCGACGTCGCCGCGCCGTCCTGAAGCTTGACGTTGCCGGCTGGGAAGATCGAGTGCGTCAGGCAGCGGTTGAACAGTTCGGACTGCTGGAAGAGCGGGATCTGGTAGGCCTCAAGCTGCGCCAACTGGGGTGCTGCGACTTCGAGGTCGCGTGCAACGCCGCCCAGCTCGCTCGGGGCGAGCGATGCTTCGACTTGATCGATCCATGGGATCAGGGCCTTCGTCGTCGCGGGTGTCTCGCGCACGCCGGGCAGAATGTCCGTCGCGAACTGTTGAGTCGGGATGAAGGTGCTCTGCAGTTCTGCCAGGCCGTGCCGGGCCGCAGACAGAGTGCTCGGAAGCAGCGCCACCGACTGTTTGAGGCTGCCTGCCTGAGCCGCGAAGGAGTGGAAGAAGCCGTCGAAGTTTTCGACCAGTTCCCCAAGAGCCTGCTCGTTGTGGTTGAGCGCCTTCGTAACGGTCCCGAT
Source organism: uncultured Solirubrobacteraceae bacterium (assembly GCA_963699425.1). Taxonomy (GTDB): domain Bacteria; phylum Actinomycetota; class Thermoleophilia; order Solirubrobacterales; family Solirubrobacteraceae; genus Palsa-744. The sequence continues at coordinate 876,260 of CAVOTS010000003.1, forward strand.
GTTCGCGATGAGTTTTGTCAGGTCACCGTCCTGGACACCGCCGAGGGCCTGGTTGACGATCGCCGTCCCCTTCTCGGCTTCGGGGGCATACGTGTAGACCTTGTTCAGTGCCTGCGCAGCTGAAAGGCCCCGGACTTCCGCGGCCTGTTCGGCGTCCTCGACGGCGGTGGGCTTTTTCGTCAGCGCTGCGCCGTATTCGATCAGGAAGGTCTGCAGGTTCGCGCGCGTGTCGGTGTTCAGTGCGTTGAGTACCTGATCGAGCTGCACCGGATCGGAGGTCTGCGCGATCGGGATCGTGTGGCCGGAGGAGACCGTCGGCGTGGTCGGCGTTCCGGGTTGGAGTTCGACGAACCAGTTGCCTTCCAGGAAGATTCGCGGCCGGATCTTGACCGTTGCGTCTTCGTGAATCGGCAGGCCACCTTGTTTGATTTCCATCGTCACCAGGGCGGTACTGCCCTCACGCTGGAGCCCCGTGACTTCACCGACGTCGACGCCGGCGATCCGCACCGGCGACTTCGGTTTGATGTTGAGCGCGGAGGCGAACTGGGCCTTCAGCTGGAAGCCCTGCTGGAACGGAATCTGCTTCGTGATCCCGAAGTAGGCGACCACAACCAGCAGCACGATCACGATCAGACCGATGCGCACCGGTTTCACGCGGCGCTGCAGCTCGCGGACCGGGACGTCGTCTCTGCGGCGGAAGATGCGCGGCATTACTTGAGCCCGAGCGCCGCGAGCTGGGCGCTGGAGTAGGTCTTCTGGCTGTACAGGTTTTCCGCGCGGGTCGTGAATTCGCGCGCTGTCCCGACGTCCGAGGCGGGCAGGTTGCCGATCACCTGCTTACCGATGATGTAGTCCTCGTTGCCGGCTTCGCAGCGCGCCGATTGCCCGGGAGCGTTGACGTACGGGTACGGGTTCGTGTGCAGGTGGTTGGTGTTCGTTTTGTTCGGTTCTTCGGACGGCCCGTTGGCGGGGACTTCGGAAGGGAAGCCCTCGTTGTTGGGGCCCTGCGGGGCAAGAATGAACGCCGACCGCGCGACCGTTCCGACACCGACGGTCTCAGCCTGCAGGCTTGCGAGGTTGCGGAACGCGAGCGTCACGTAGTTGCACTTGACCTGGGCCGGGGCGAGCCCCGCGAGAAGCGGACCGCCGAGTTCCGCGGTGCGGGTGAAGTCTTCGAACGCCAGCGTCACGAGTGGGTTCTTGGCGAAGTGCTCTAGCGCGATCGCCGACTGCTGGGTGCCTTTGGTGACGGCGTCGGCGGCGACGAGGTTGATCGCGCCTTCGTGGAAGGCGCTCGCGAGCTGCGGGGCGACGGTCACGAGCGATTTCGCGCTCGGGTTGAGCAGGCGCATGAATTCCGCCGCGTTGTCGATCAGCTCGGCCTGATTGGGCAACGAATACGTGGCTTGGCGCAGTGCCGCGGGCCCGCCCGCAATCGATTCTTCGAGGGGCTTGGTGACGGTCGCGAATTCGGTGAAGAACGTGTCGAGGTCGACGTAGTACTGGGCTTGGATTTCGGCGACGTTTGCCCCTGCTGGGCCGCCCGGTTCAACGCCGCGAAAAGGCCGCGGAGATTCGTTTGCTTTGCGGCCAGGTTGTGCAGCACCGGGATCGCCTTTTCAACGACCGGCTTGAGTTCGTGGATGGTTTCGTTGAGTCCCTGACCCCGCGCGGCGACGCCATCGCCGAAGTTGTTCGTGTTGATCTTGATCGCTTCTCGGGTCTTCGGATCGAACGTGTTGAAGAGTTCGTCGATCGAGACGGCTTCGCGGGTCTGAGAGACGGGGATCGTTCCCCCGGCGTGGATCTTCGAGCTCGAACTTCCCTGGACCAGTTCGAGATACTTCAGGCCGATCGCCGACACCGATTGGACGACTGCTTTGGTGTCGGCTGGCAGCGATTCGAACTTCTTTTCGAGCTGCAGGTGCGCGATCGCCGTGACGCGACCTGTCTTCGGGTTCTGCTTGGCAGTCAGCGAGTTGACCAAGCCGACGCGGGTGCCGCCGATACGCACCTGGTTGGAGGGGATCAACCCGGAGGCCTCGGGGAGTTCGACGTTGATGTTGTACGTCGGCACGAACGGCAGGCCGTTGTTCGCGTTGTACGCCAGATAGACGGCGACGACGATGATCAGCGTCGTGACCGCGCCGATCAGCAGCGGGTTCGAGGCAAGCGAGTTGCTGCGCCGCGTGTTCATCACGGCACCTCCAGCGGGTTGCAGGAGAGCGTGCCGCCGGCTTCAAACGGGGACGAACCGTCTTCGGCAGGCCTGGTCGCCGCGCCCGGGCATCGCCGCAGCTGTTGGCTGATCAGGCTTTCGAGGCCTTCGATCGACGAGTTGACCGGTTTGAGCGTTTCGCCGGCGCCGAGCTTGAAGTCGCTGAACACCGGCGAGATGTGCACGTAGTGGCCGTTTGCGTCGTAATAGCCCCCGACCTGGCCGAAACTCCTTACGCCCGCGACGAGGTCCGGTGAGTACGGTCCGAAGAACGCGGTGATCGGGACCGATTCCTTTAGCGCGCGCACGGATGTCGGCGAGGCGGTCTTCAAAACCTTGTAGAGCTCGGGGACCGTCAGCGCGAGTTCGGTGAGGTCGTTGTTGGCCCCCGGCTTGGAGATCGCGTTCGCGAGGCTCGTCACGGGCGCGGTGGCGGTGTGCGCGAGGGGCGTCAAGCGATGAAGCAGTTCGATCAGCGACGGGGTCGTCGGCTTCGCGGTTTCGATCAGCTTCGTGAGCGACGCGAGGGTCGCGGGCACCCCGGCGAAGGTCTGGTTGCCCTGGTGGATGGTCCTTGGGAGTTCGTGCAACGCTGCGGCGAGCGCCGCCTGGTCGCTGCCGAGCGCGTGGAACGTCGTGCTGCCGTTTTCGACAAGACCTTCAAGTTGGCTGCTGCGCGCGCCGACCACAGACACGGTCTTCGCTGCTTCGACCAGGAACCGCGTCAGCGAGGGCTGATCGCGTACGAGCTGATTGAAGACCTGGCTCGTCGCGTTGAATGCCGGCGCGAAGAATTCGACGGATTCGCCCAGCCCCTTGCTCTGGTTTTCATATTGCGTCGCGGTGCCCTGGATGAACTGCTGCAGGCCCTTGCGCGTCGCCGGGTTCAGGGTGTTGAAGAGTTCGTCGATGTTCGTGACGGACTTCGTCGCCGACGCTGGAATCGTTGAGCCTTCCGGCAGCGCAGGGTTGTTGTTCGGTCCTGGCTGGATGTCGATGAAGCGGTTGGCAACGCTTGAGAGCGACGGCTGGCGGATCTGCGCCGTCGTGCCCTGGTGGAGCGGGGCCAGCGACGATTCGACTTCGAACGTGACCTTCGCCTTGAAGTCCTTCGTCAGCGTGATCTCAGTGACGGAGCCGACCGGAACCCCACCAACCTGCACTTGGTCGCCGCGGACCAGCTGCGCCGAGTCGTTGAAGATGATGCTGTAGGTGGCGCTGCTGCCCCCGCTGAAGAGCAGGTACAGGGCCGCGAGTATCAGAAGGCCGATCACGATGAATGCGATGTAGCGGGCCGCACCTGGACGGCGGGACGGCTGCGGCGCGTTGCCGGCGGGGCGCGGCGCGGCGGGAGTCGGAGGCGGCGGAGGCGTCGTCGTGGCCATCGTCAGTTGCCGAGGAGGTAGTGGAGAAGCGGCTGGGACCCGCCGCCGGGAGACTGTGCAGATCGAGCTGGCGCGCGCGTCGACGAGACGGCTTCGATCGCCGAGAGGGCGCGGCGAAGCGACGGGGCCGCGGCACTTGTGGCGACGGAGGCGGTTGTCGCCGGCGGAGAGTTGTGCTGGAACAGCTTGCGGGAGTTACATGGTTCGTGCCCGGTGACGACCTGGTAGCTCAGGCAGGCGTCCGCGACCCCTTCAGCGCGCAGGAAATGCCCGAGCGAGTCGTAGCCGTTCGCGGTGTTGGCACCGAGAAAAATGAAGTCCATGATCCGCTCGAGACCACCGGTGCCGCGCAGGCTGGTCAGCAGTTCTGCCAGCGACTTGGAAGTCGGCTTGGCGGCGTAGCCGAGTTTTTCGAGCTGGTCGAGCAGCGGCAGAATCCCGACCAGGGCGGGCCCCGTGACCTTCGCCGACGCTCCGAGACCTTTGAAGTATTTTTCCGACCCGCGCGAGAAGCCCGGAAGTTCGACGAACGCCTTGGAGATGTACGGTGCCGCGTTCAGCAGGGGCCGGAACGTGGCAGTCGTCTCGTCGGCGAAGTGGCCGATCCGGTCCATCGCGGGACCGAGTTGTTCGAGGAACGCGGGGAACGCCGCGAGATTTTCTTTCAGCGCCGCACTCTGGTTCGCCGAGGCCTGGGAGACCTTTTCGCTTTCGGCGATGAAGTTCGCGAACTGGGCGCGAACCCCGGCCCAGGGACCCAGGGCCTTGTTGGAGTTGACCGCGAGCTCACTGAGAACTTTGTTCTGGCTCGCAAGTATCGCGAGGACCTTTTCGAGTTCCGCGAGAGCGGGGTTCGCGCGCTTGATGACGGCGTTCAGGTCGCTGCCGCGGTAGGCGAGCCCGGCACCGAGTTCGTTGAGGATGATCGTGAAGCGCTCACGTTCGGGAAGGCGCTGAATGTCTCCGAGCAGGTCGACGTCGACGGGGCTGTGGTTGTTGCCGACGGGCAGCAGATACTGGCCTTCGCCTTCGTGCCCGGAGGGGATCTGTTTGAGCGGCGGAGGCAGAGGCGCCCCTTCGGAGCGAGGCTGAGTCGGAATGCAGTCGACGTACTTCTCGCCGATCAGCGCCTGCGGGCGCACGATGCAGCTGGCGTCTTCGCGGAAGTCCTGGAAGCCGGGGTTTTCGATCTTCAGTTCGACCGCGGCCTTGGCTTCCGGCGTCGGCACGACCTTGCCGACCGTCCCGACCTCGACGCCGGCGATCTTGACCTGCTCGCCGGGAATGACGTTGCCGGCGTCGTCGAAGATCGCCCGCACCGTGTAGGAGCCGCCGGAGCCGCCGGCTCCGACCGCGAACAGAACGACCACGGCGCAGGCCGCAAGGAACACGACGGCGAGGGCCAATGCCCTGCCGCTACGAATCCGTTCCTTCACAGGCTCCCGATCCCTCTCCCTCTTCGACCCCTACCTACAGACGGGAGCGACCCCACGAAGTGGGGCCGCTCGCCGCATCCTTCTGGCGGAGAAGCTTACGCCTTTGCGGGCGAAAGCTCTCCGTTTGGGAGACCTAGTGCCGCTTGGGGCAGGGTGCGTGGTATTCCGTCGTGACGTGCGATTCCGGAATGATCTGCCCGAGCTCGTTGGTGACCGCGTAGAACGTCAGTTCGGTCTTGACGGGCAGGTAGTGCTTCGGGCACTTCGTCGGCATCGTGCCGTAGTAGTACGTTTTCTTGCCGTGTTTGTACGCGCTACCTGTCTTCACGTTGATCGTGTTGACCGACGCGAACGGGGCACCCGGAAGCGATTCCACCTCGGGGACTTCGCCGTGGAAGACCGCGCCAGTTGCACCGCGGCCGTTCGGGTTGCTGAACGTACCGCGCGATGCGATCTGCAGCAGCACCGGCGAGACACCCTTCGTGAAGAAGAGGACTCCGCCCGGCACGTACCAAGGCGTGATCGTGGCGTGCTCGGTGACGCCGTGGAAGTACTGGCGGCCTTCGCCAGTCAGTTGGATGCAGGTTTCGTATTCGGCGCCCTTGCCGACGTTTTCTTCGACTTCTTTGCAGGTTTCTTCGAGCTTGACGGTGCCAACTACGGAGCCGGTCGGACCGGCCTGCGCTTTGGGCGAGCACAGTTTCGGGTTCTTTTCGTTGGCCAGCGTGTTCACGCTGCACGTCTTGAAGCCCTTCGAGTGGATCTTCGAACCGCTCGGCAGGTACACGTTGACGTGCTTGAGCGGGGCGGGGCCACCGTAGTATTCGGAGCCGGTGATCGAGTACGAAGCGCTCACCGCGGCACCTGCGCCGTAGATGTTTCCTGTGTGTTTGAAGCCGGCAATCGGAACGGCGGTCGCCTTGAACTTGACGGTCGGCGTTGCCGAGGCTGGGCCAGCGACGAGGGCCATCAGGCCGAGCGCCGCGATAAAGGCTGTAGCTGCCTTGCGCATCTTGCTGTTCTCTCCTCTATGGATTGCTTACTCTCGGGCGCCGATGGTGCGGCCCACCGGCGCGAGTTGGCGGAGGCAGCACCCCAAATGCGGCTGGCCCTCCTGCTTAATCGCCCGGTAACCCTAGTGCGAGGTTTCTCAGTTCACAAGCGTAAACAGCTCAGCGGGGCGAAAGTCGCGGTTCGCCGTCAAGCCGATAGTCGCAGCTGCTCGCCGTCGAGCGTGACTTCGGCCGGCTGGAGGATCACGCGGCGAGGTCCATCTTCGACCCGGCCGGCCACACGCGCGCCGAGACCGAGGTCCTGGGCGGCGAACGCGACCTGATCGCCCGAGCCAGCGGCGCAGTAGACGGCCCAGCCGGCGCCCATGTTCAACGTGCTGTGAGCCTGTACGGGAGTCATCTTGGCCTGCGCGACGATGAACTCGAGCACCTCGGGCACCTCCGGCAGGACCTCGATCCGGTACGTGAAGTCGCGCTGCGGGCGCATCAGCTTCAGCAGCCCATGGCCGGTGATGTGGCTGTGGTAGTGGACCGGCAGATCGAGTTCGCCGAGCCGCTGGACGAGCAGCGAGTAAAGCGGCGCCGGGTCGAGCAGCGCCTCGCCGAAGGCGCGCCCGCTCGGCAGCTCGGTGGCATAGCCGAACTGCAGCTGAGAGGCGATCAGCCGGGCGAGCGAAGCGCCATTGGCATGCAGGCCGGTCGAGTCGACGAGCACGATTTCGTCGCCGGCGGCGAGCGCGTCGCCGAGCAGCGGTTCCCTGCCGGCGGGCAGCGCTCCGACCGCGGAGCCGGCGAGCTCGATCTCGCCGTGGGCGACGAGACCCGCCAGCGCCGGTGACTCTCCCCCGCCCCAGGTCGCGCCGGCGTCGACGCAGGCCTGCTGCCAGCCCTCGAGCAGCTGTGTTGCACGCTCGCGGTTCTCGTACCAGGCCGAGTCGCCGGTCGCGAAGTAGGCGTTGACGGCGAGCGGCAGGGCACCGACGCAGGCAAGGTCGTTGATGATCGCCGCGACCGTGTCGTAGGCGACCGCTTCGAAGCGGTTCACGCCCGTGTGCTCCAACACCGCCTGGGCGATCATCGCCTTCGTGCCGAGCCCCTCGACGACGAACGCGAGGTAGCGGCCGGCGAACTCGAAGACGAACGCCGGCTCGCCGCGCGAAGCAGAGACGGGCGCGGCGCCGCGGGCGACCATCAGGTCGCTGGTCGCGACGGCGAGCATCATCGCCTCGCGCTTGAAGGCGTCGAGCGTGTCGTAGTCGACGCCGGCGTCGCGGTAGGAGGCGCCTTCGCTGTCCATCAGCGATGATCCTACGCCCGTAAGCGGAAACGAGGAGTGGCGATGGACTTCCAGCACAGCGAGCGCTGTCTCGAGATGAAAGCCAAGCTCGAGGCGTTCATGGACGAGTATGTCTACCCGGCCGAGGAGGTCTACGAGCGCGAAGTCGAGGAGTCCGGCAACCCCCACCACCAGCCGGCGGTGATGGAGCAGCTCAAGGGCAAAGCCCGCGAGCAGGGCCTGTGGAACCTCTTCCTGCCGGACGAGAAGTACGGCGCAGGCCTTTCGAACGCCGACTATGCCCCGCTCGCGGAGGTCATGGGCCGCTCGCACATCGCCTCGGAGGTCTTCAACTGCTCGGCGCCCGACACCGGGAACATGGAGGTGCTGAACCTGTTCGCGACCGACGAGCAGCGCGAGCGGTGGCTGGTGCCGCTGCTCGACGGCGAGATCCGCTCCGCGTTCGCGATGACCGAGCCGGCGGTTGCGAGCTCGGACGCGACGAACATCGAGATGAGCATCGAGCGCGACGGCGAGGAGTACGTCCTCAACGGCCGCAAGTGGTGGACCTCGAACGCGATGCACCCGAACTGCCGGGTGATGATCGCGATGGGCAAGACCGCCCCCGACGCGGAGCCGCACCGCCAGCAGAGCATGATCCTCGTGCCGATGGACACGCCCGGCGTGACCGTCGTGCGCAACCTGAAGGTCTTCGGCTACGACGACCAGGAGGGCCACGCCGAAGTCGACTTCGAGAATGTCCGGGTGCCGACGTCGAACCTGATCGCCGCCGAGGGCGACGGTTTCATGATCTCCCAGGCGCGCCTGGGCCCGGGCCGGATCCACCACTGCATGCGCGCGATCGGCGCGGCCGAGCGGGCGCTCGAACAGATGTGCCGGCGGGCGGTCGAACGGACCACGTTCGGCAAACCGATCGCCACGCGCGGCAACGTCCAAGACTGGATCGCCGACTCGCGGATCGAAATCGAGATGGCGCGCCTGCTGACGCTGAAGGCCGCGTGGATGATGGACACCGTGGGCAACCGTCACGCGCGCCTGGAGATCGCGGCGATCAAGGTTGCGGCCCCGAACGTCGCGGTCCGGGTACTCGACCGCGCGATCCAGGTCCACGGCGGCGGCGGCGTGAGCCAGGACTTCGGCGTCGCCTCGGCGTACGCGCACCTGCGCACGCTGCGGCTCGCCGACGGCCCCGACGAGGTCCACAAGATGTCGATCGCGCGGCGCGAGCTCGCGCCGTACTTCCCCGCGAAATGAGCGGTGGCCAGCTCGAATAGGGTTCGGCCCGGGAGCGAGGGAGCGATGAGCGAGGGTACAGACGGGCGGCGCGATGTGGAGGTCGCGATCATCGGCGCAGGCTTCGGCGGGATCACCGCTGCGATCGAGCTGCGGCGCTCGGCATCGAAGATGCCGTGATCCTCGAGCGCGGCGAGGGCATCGGCGGGACCTGGCTGTACAACACCTATCCGGGCTGCGCGTGCGACGTGCCGAGCCACCTGTACTCGTTCTCGTTCGCGCAGCGGCGCGACTGGACGAGGCTGTGCTCGCCGCAGGCCGAGATCCTGACGTAATGCATGGCGTCGCCGGCGATCACGGTGTCGACGCGGTTGGTTGTGCCCGGGGTCGAGGTCGACGCGTGCCGACTGGGACGACGGCGCGGCGGCGTGGCCCGTCGACCTCGGCGGTGGGCGCGCGATGGCGCGGACGCGTGATCGTCGCGACCGGCCAGCTCGACCAGCCGGCGTGCCGGCGATCCCGGGTCGAGGGCGTTCCAGGGCCACAGCTTCCACTCGGCGCGCTGGGACCACGACTACGACCTGCGGGGCAAGCGCGTGGCCGTGATCGGCACGGGCGCAAGCGCGGTCCAGTTCGTGCCGGAGATCGCGCCGCGCGTCGGTCGCCTGCACGTCTTCCAGCGGACCGGCAACTGGTTCATGCCGCGCCAGAACCGGCCATACCCGCGGTGATGCGGTGGGTGATCGAACGCGTCCCGCTGAGTGCAGGCATCCGCCGCCGGTTCATCTTCGAGTACGCGCGAGTCGCTCACGTTGATGATCCGCCACCCGCGTACGTTCGGGCGCGTCGGCGGCTGGAGCTCGGCGCTGTTCATGCGCAAGCAGGTCCCCGACCCGGAGCTGCGGCGCAAGATCTGGCCGGACTACACCTTCGGCTGCAAGCGGGTGCTGTTCAGCTCGATGTTCCTGCCCGCGCTCGGGCGCCCGAACGTCGAGCTCGTGACCGAGCACATCGACGCGATCGACGGGGGTCCGCACGGCCGATGGCACCGCTGCACGAGCTCGACTGCGTGATCTGCGGCACCGGCTTCAAGACCAACGACTTCATGTCCCCGATGCAGGTCACGGGCGCCGGCGGCGGACGCTCGCGAGGCGTGGGCGGACGGCGCCGCACGCCTACTAGGGCATCGCGTGCCCGGCTTCCCGACGATGTTCCTCATGTACGGCCCGAACACGAACACCTCGGGCGGCTCGATCATCGTCTACCTGGAGGCCCAGGCCGGCTACATCGCGCAGGCGCTGCCGCACGTGCGCGACCCCGCCGCCGCCGCGATCGAGGTCCGCGCGAGGTCGAGGCGCGCCGACCGGGCGATGCAGGCGCGGTTCGCCGGCACGGCGTGGATCGTGCGACTCCTGGTACGCGATCGAGAGCGGGCGGATCGTCACGAACTGGCCCGGCTACATGCGCGAGTACGTCGCCGCGACCGCGACCCTCGACGGCGACGAGTTCGAGCATCGTGCCGCGCCCGGCGCAACCGGAACTCACCGCGACTGGAGGAAGCGATGTATGACTACGTGATCGTCGGTGCGGGCTCGGCCGGCTGCGTGCTGGCCAACCGGCTCTCCGAGGACCCCTCGGCAAACGTCCTGCTGATCGAGGCCGGCGGCGGCGACCGCTCACCGAAGGTGATGATCCCGGCGGCCTTCCCCGAACAGTTCCACACGCAAGCTCGACTGGGATTTCTACAGCGAGCCGGAGCCGTACGTCGATGATCGTGCGCTGTTCATGCCCCGCGGCAAGATGCTCGGCGGCTCGAGTTCGATGAACGCGATGCTCTATGTCCGCGGGCGCCCGCTCGACTACGACGGCTGGGCGGCGCAGGGCGCCCCCGGCTGGGGCTACGCGGACGTGTTGCCCTACTTCAAGCGCTCGGAGGACAACGTCCGCGGCGCCTCCGAGTACCACGGCGCGGGCGGCCCGCTGCGCGTCACCGAGCAGCGCTCTCCGCGGCCCGCCGACCGCCGGCTGCTCGCGGCCAGCGTGGCGGCCGGGATCCCGCGAGTCGCCGACTACAACGGGCCCGAGCAGGACGGCGTCGCGCCGTTCCAGGTGTTGCAGAGGAACGGGCGCCGCTGGAGCTGCGCCGACGCGTTCCTGCGGCCCGTGATGTCGAGACCGAACCTGACGGTGCGCAAGAACTGCCTCGTGCTCGGCGTCGAGCTCGACGGGACGCGCGCGACCGGGGTGCGCGTCGCGGCGGGCGGCGGCTCGGAGCTCGTGCGCGCCGAGCGCGAGGTGATCCTCAGCGCCGGGGCGTTCGGCTCGCCGCAGATCCTGCAGCTGTCGGGGATCGGCGCGCCCGACGAGCTGAGCGCGGTCGGGGTCCAGCCGCGCGTCGAGCTGCCGGGCGTCGGGCGCAACCTGCAGGACCACCCCTTCGTGACGATCATCTGGGAGGTCAGTGAAGGCAACACCCTCTACGGCGCCGACAAGCCGAAGGCGCTCGCCGAGTGGGCGCTGCGGCGCAGCGGAAAGCTGACCTCGACCGTCGCCGAGATCGCGGCCTTCGTGCGAACGCGCGGCGGACTGCCCGCGGCGGACATCCAGTTCCACATGGGCGCGGCGTACTTCGACGACCACGGCGCGGCGGAATATGACGGCGATTGCGTGGTGATCGCCCCCGTGCTGGTCTCGCCGCGGGCGCGTGGGCGCGTCTGGCTGCGCTCGGCCGACCCGGCGGCCAAGCCGCGGATCCTGACCAACTCACTGAGCGAGCGCGACGATGTCGACTCGCTGATCGCCGGCATGCAGCTCGCGCGCGAGATCGCCGCGCAGCGTGAGCTGTCGGAGATCGTGATCAAGGAGCTCCAGCCCGGGCCCGACGTGCGCGACCGCGAGGCCCTCGAAGAGGACCTGCGCAGACGGCTGATGCTGATCTACCACCCTGTCGGGACCTGCCGGATGAGTGACACCGACGATGAGGCCGTCGTCGACTCGCAGCTGCGCGTGCGCGGCGTCGAGCGCCTGCGCGTCGCGGACGCATCGATCATGCCGACGATCGTCGGGGGTAACACGCACGCCCCGACAGTGATGATCGGCGAGAAAGCCGCCGACCTGATCCGGGGCATCTCCTGAGCAGAGAGCTCAATCACCACCGCGAGGGAAGCGGCCCGCCGCTGCTTCTGCTCCACGGCATCGCACACCGCTGGCAGGGCTGGCGGCCGGTCATCGCGCGGCTGGCCGACCGCTACGACGTGATCGCGGTCGACCTGCCGGGCTTCGGCCGCTCGGCGGCGCTTCCCGACGCGATCGAGCCGACGATTCCCGCCTACGCCGATGCGTTCGAGTGGTTCATCGCCGAGCTCGGGCTTCAGCGCCCGCATGTCGCCGGCAATTCGATGGGCGGCGCGATCGGCCTCGAGCTCGCGCGCCGGCGCGCCGTCGCCTCGGTGACGGCCTTCTCCCCCGCGGGGTTCTGGACGCCGGGAGAGCGGGCCTATTGCCAGACGTCGCTCGCGCTTCTGGCCGGCGTTCCGGAGGCACTGCGCCCGGCGCTGCGTGCCGGCGTGCGCAGCGCACTCGGCAGGCGGCTGCTGCTAGCTCAGCTGTTCGGCTACCCGGCCCGCCTGCCGGCCGAGGAAGCCGCCGACTCGCTCGAGAGCGCATGGGCCGCGCCGGCGCTGCCCACGGCGCTCGCCGCCTTCGCGGCATATGACTTCGTTGGCGGTGAAGATCTCGACGGCGCGAAGGTCACGGTGGCGTGGGGCAACCGTGACCTGCTGCTGCCCTATCGGCTGCAGGCACCGCGAGCACACGCCGCCCTCCCGCGGGCCCGGCACCTGACGCTCGGCGCCGGACACGTGCCGTTCTACGACGACCCGGGCGCCGTCGCGTCGTCGATCGAGCTCACCGCGACGTAACGGATTCGTCTCCCGCGGGACTGTGGGGTTGTAGGCCCCATCCCACCCCCCAAGGAGCGAAGAGATGAAACTAAGACTGCTTGGCCCGGCGCTCGTCGGCGCGGCCCTGCTGGCGTTCGGCGCCCAGTCCGCCGCCGCGTCGCAGGGTTCCGGCACGGTGTTCGTACAGACCGACAACCTCGAAGCCAACTCGATCGTCGTATATGACCGCACCGCCGAAGGCGCGCTTTCGGCGGCCCACACCTACTCGACGGGCGGCAAGGGAGGCCAGCTCACCGGCTCGGTGGCCGACCATCTCGCCTCGCAGGGCAGTCTCGTGTACGACCGGGCGGCGAAGACGCTGCTGGCGGTCAACGCCGGCTCGGACACCGTCGCGGCGTTCGGCGTCTACGGAGACCGGCTTGCGCTGCGCCAGGACGTCGCCTCGGGCGGCAGCTTCCCGGCGTCGATCACCGTCCACCGCAACCTCGTGTACGTCCTGAACGCCGGTGGTGGAGGGAGCCTGCAGGCCTTCCGGCTTCATGACGGCCACCTCACGGCACTCGGCGACGCGACGCAGCTAGGTCTGCCCGAAGCGGCCCCGCAGTTCGTCAACACGCCGGGCGAGGTGACGTTCACCCCGTCGGGCAGGCAGCTGATCGTCACCACGAAGGCAACGACCAACGCGGTGCTCGTTTTCCGCGTCGGAGCGGGCGGGGCACTCTCGGCGCCGACTGCGGACGCGACGAGCGCCGGCGTGCCGTTCGGCGCCGTATTTGACCGCCACGGCCATCTGCTGGTCGTCGAGGCGGCCGGAGCGCTCGGCGACTACACGGTCAACGCCAACGGGACGCTGACGCAGCTCGACTCGACCGCGACCGGCCAGGCCGCGTCGTGCTGGGTTGTCTACAGCCGCGGCTTCGCCTACGTCTCGAATGCCGGAAGCGGCACGATCGGGTTGTTCGCCGGGCTCGCGGGCGGGCAGCTCTACGAACCGCTCGGCAACACCGAAACCGACCACGGCACGGTTGACGCGACGGTCGCCGGCGGCGGCCGGTTCCTCTACGTCCAGGCCGGCGTCGAAGGCCGCGTCGACGAGTACCGGATCGAATCGACGGGGATCCCGGTCCCGATCGGCTCGCTGACGGTGCCCGGGGCGGCGGGCGGCGAGGGGATCGCCGCTGCCGGCTGATCCGGTGGGGCCCCGCGCGCGGCGCGGGGCCCCTACCCTTCGCGCGGTGGACCGAATATGCAAACAACAGTCCTCTTGCAGGCGCAGCGCACCGCGGTGAGGATCGGCGCCGGGAAAGCCGCGCCGGAGCTTGACGGCGACGCGCCGGAGCTTGCCCGACTGCGGGCGGGCGACGAGGCGGCATTCGTCGCGCTCGTGGGCCGCCACCACGCTGCGATGCGCCGGGTCGCGCGCGCCTACGTCCCGTCGGACGCGGTTGCCGAGGAGGTCGTCCAGGAGACCTGGATCGCCGTCCTGAGGGGACTGAAGAACTTCCGCGGCGAGTCGAGCTTCCGCACCTGGCTGTTCTCGATCCTCGTCAACCGGGCGCGCAGCGTCGGCTCGCGCGAGCGGCGCACCAGCCCCCACGAAGACCCGCACGCGGTCGACCCCTCACGCTTCGGTGCCGACGGCATGTGGTCGCGGCCACCCGAACGGTGGGACGAGGCGATCGACGAGCGGCTCGATGCCGCGGCGCTCTCGGGCACCCTCGACGCAGCGCTCGCCGACCTGCCCGCGCGCCAGCGCGAGGTGCTCGTGCTGCGCGACGTCGAGGACCTCACGAGCGCCGAGGTCAGCGACGTGCTGGGCATCAGCGAGGGCAACCAGCGCGTGCTGCTGCACCGCGGCCGCTCGCGGCTGCGCAACGAGCTAGAACGGAGGCTCGCGGCATGATCAACCTCTTCGCGCGCCCCTACCGCTGCGCCGAAATCGTGGAGCTGGTGAGCGACTACCTCGAAGGGTCGCTGAGCAAGCGCCAGCGCGCGCGCTTCGAAGCCCACATCGCCGGATGTGAGCACTGCCACGCCTACCTGGACCAGATGCGGCTCACGATCGAGCTGAGCGGACGCCTGGACGAGGACGATCTGAGCGATGCGATGCGATCCGAGTTCGGCGAGGTGTTCCGCCGGATGCGCGGAGGAAGGCGAGATCTAGAGCGCCCGGACCATCCAGACGTGCGGCATTCCCGCCTCTTCGAAGACATCGGAGTCGACGCTGAAGCCGGACTTCTCGTAGAGCGCGATCGCATAGGTCTGGGCGGTCAGGGCGGCTTCGCTGCAGCCCGCTTCGCGCGCCCCGTCCAGCCCCAGCAGCATCATGCGGTGCGCGATGCCGCGCCGGCGATAGTCCCGCGCGACCGCGACGCGCCCGATTTTCGCGCGCGCGCCGTCGACCAGCACCCGCAGCGTGCCGACCACGCGGTCGCCGGCCAGCGCGACGACGTGTAGCGCCTCCTCGTCGCGATGGTCCAGCTCCTCCTCGCGCGGGACGCCCTGCTCGTCGCAGAAGACCTCGATCCGGAGCTCGAATGCCTGCGCGAGTTCGCTGCTGTCGCGCGCCCAAGCGACGTTGACCGGTGAGTCCTCGGGAAGACTGGCCGCCTGACGAGACATCGCACGACCGTAACGCGGCGGCCCTTCACTTGTCGGCGCCGGGGCCGGGGTCGCCGACCTATGATCGGAGCCGGCGGTGTCTGCGCTGCATCTATCGGTCCTCGTGATCTGGCTCGCATTCTGGCTCTACTGGCTGGCCGCGGCGCTGCGCTCCAAGCCGACCGAGCGGACCTACAGGCGAGGGCGCGGCGCAATCGCCCGCTTGTTCGCCGCCGGCGCGGTGCTGATCGGGCTGCACTTTGCCGGGGCAGGCACTGCGGTCCATAGTCCGGTGGTGATCGCGGCCGGCCTGTGCCTGCTGGTCGCGGGGCTGAGCTTCGCGATCTGGGCCCGCACCGGGCTCGGCTCGAATTGGGGGATGCCGATGACCCGGCGCGTCGAGCCCGAACTCGTCACCATCGGGCCGTACCGCTGGGTCCGCCACCCGATCTATTCGGGGATCCTGCTCGGCGTCGTCGGAACCGCACTCGCACTGGACCTCAATGCGCTGCTGATCGCCGCCGTGATGGCGGTCTACTTCCTTTACGCGGCCCGCGCAGAGGAGCGGACGATGGGAGAAGCCTTTCCGGCGTCCTATCCGGCCTATCGCGCCCGGACGAAGATGCTCGTGCCGTTCGTCATCTGACGCGGCGGGCGCTCATGCGCCCTTGAGCCGCTCCTGCAGCGCGCGGTCCTTGGTCTGGGCCTGCAGCGTCAGGTCGGCTGCGAACTTCTCGACGCGACCGTCGAGGGCCTCGTCGGCGAGCGCGAGAATCCGGGCCGCGAGGATCCCGGCGTTGCGCGCGCCGGCGATCGAGACCGTCGCGACCGGCACGCCGGCGGGCATCTGGACGATCGACAGCAGCGAGTCGAGCCCGTCGAGGTGACGCAGCGGCACGGGGACGCCGATCACCGGCAGCGTGGTCGCGGCGGAGATCATTCCCGGCAGGTGAGCCGCGCCTCCGGCGCCGGCGATGATCACCCGCAGCCCGCGGCCCTTGGCCTCATGCGCGTACTCGAGCATCGCGTCGGGCGTACGGTGCGCGGAGACGACGCGGATCTCGTGCGCCACGGCCAGCTCGGTGAGCACCGTGCCGGCGGCCTGCATCGTCTCGAAGTCCGAGTCGCTGCCCATCACGATCCCGACAAGCGCATCAGTCATCGGCTCTGCCCTCCAACAGCGCGGCGGCCCGCCGCGCGCTCGCTTGAACGTCTGCTGGCACCTCGCCGCAGACCGTAACGTGCCCGAGCTTGCGGCCCGGCCGCGGCTGCTTGCCGTAGAGATGCACGTGGGCACCGTCGACGGCCAGCGCCGCGGCGAGGTGCGCGCGCGGGTCGCCCTCGACCCCGACGACGTTGATCGACGCGACTGCCTCCTCGCGCAGCGCAGTACTTCCAAGCGGGAGATCCAGGACCGCCCGCAGGTGCTGCTCGAACTGTGAGGTCTCGCAGGCCTCGATCGTGTAGTGCCCGGAATTGTGGGGTCGCAGCGCAAGCTCGTTGACCAGCAGGCCGTCGGCGGTCTCGAACAGCTCGAGTGCCATCACACCCACCGCGCCGATCGCCTCGCTGATGCCGCTCGCAAGCTCGCGCGCGCTCTGCGCGAGATGCTCGCCGCCGGCAACCGGGTAGAGGACCTCGCGGCACATCGCATCGCGCTGGACGGTCTGCACCAGCGGGTAGAGCGCCATCGCGCCGGACGGTGAACGCGCGACGATGATTGCGAGCTCGCGCTCGAGCGCCAGCCGCTCCTCGAGCAGCATGCCGCCGGGGAGCGACGCGAGCGCCTCGGCCCCCTCGTCGGCCGACGCAAGCTCGAAGACGCCGCGCCCGTCGTAGCCGCCGGTGATCGCCTTGCCGATGATCGGCCAGCCAATCTGCTCGCCGAAGCGCTCGACGTCCTCGGCGATCGTCGCGTGTGCGAAACGCGGCACCGGGAAACCGAGCGCGCCAAGCTCGCGGCGCGCGTGCAGCTTGTCCTGGGCGTACGCCAGTGCCGCACGCGAGGGGTGCACTGCGACGCCGGACGCTTCGAGAACCGCGATCGCGTCGGGCGAGACGAGCTCGTGGTCGAACGTCACGACGTCGCAATCCGCTGCAAGAGCCAGCATGGCCGCGGGATCGTCGGGTGAGCCGATCACGCTCGCCGCACCGGCGAGCACGGCCGGATCGCCCGGGTGCGCAGCAAGCACCCGCAGCTCGACGCCCAGTTCAACCGCGGCCGAATGGGTCATCCGTGCGAGCTGTCCCGCGCCGACCATTCCAGCACTCGGCGCGAGGGCCCCGCTCGACGTCAGTCTCTCAGGCTCCATGCTCTGCCATTCCCAAGGGCGCCAGCCTATCTGCCGCCCGCGGACGACCCGTTCGCCGTGACGCAGTGCATATCGCACGACTCGAAAAACGTGTGTTCTGAGACGTCCAATCACCGCAGCGGCCTCTAACGTCTCGCCCGTGGCCGAGTGGACGTTCCCGACCAACCACACACACGTCCTGCTGTGCCTGGCGCGCGATCGCGAGATGCGGATCACGTGACGTCGCGCTCCAGGTCGGGATCACCGAGCGCGCAGCGCAGCGGATCGTCGCCGATCTGGTTGAGGCTGGATACCTGCAGCGCAGCAAGGACGGACGGCGCAACCGCTACTCGCTCAACACCGAACGGCCGCTGCGTCATCCCCTCGAGAGCGAACACGCAATCGGCGAGAACCTCGCGCTGCTGCGCACGCCGCTCACCGCCGACCGCTAGCAACGCGCGGCTCGGCGCTCATGTCGTCGGCGCCCATTGTCGATGTGGGTAGCGTGATGCGCAGGCGGCCGTACGCCTGCAGGGAACCCAATGCGCGCAAAGCTCCTGATCCCCATCGTCGTGCTGGCCGCGATCGCGGTTGCGGCGCTCGCCGGCGTGTTCTCCTCCGGCGGTACATCGCCAGCGACGCTCGGCGACCTGCAGAACGCGGCCTCGGCGACGGCCCAGACGACCGGGGTGCATCTCGCGCTCGCGGTCACGACCGCCGGCGGACCCGAGCAGGTGAGCGTCAGCGGCGGCGGCGAAATGGACCCCGCAACCCGCGAAGCGAACATCACGCTGTCGATGAACGCAAGCGGGACCCAGTCCTCGCAGATGACGATGACCGAGATCCTCAAGGACGGCACGCTGTACCTCGAATCCCCGCTGCTGAGCGAACACCTTCCGGGTGGCCAGCGCTGGGTCAGCGTCGACCTGCAGCAGCTGCAGCGCTCGCTCGGCGTCTCACCGGCGAGTGACCAGTTCGGTGTCGATCCGAGCCAGTACCTGGACTACCTGCGGGCCGCCGGCGCGCAGGTCACCGCTGCCGGCACGCAGTCGCTGCGCGGCGAAACCGTGACCCTCTACACGGGCACGATCAACATCGTGCACGCGATCGAACTCTCGGCCGGCCCGGCGGGCGCCCAGGCCGCGAGCAAGGTCACCGCAGAGATGCGCAACGCGAGCGCGGTACCGGTCGAAGCCTGGGTCGGCGCCGATCACCGGCTGCGCAAGCTCGCGATGTCACTCGAAACCCAGGGCGCCGTGACCCAGCGCGTGAACGTCGTGGCGGAATACTTCGACTTCGGGCCGATCAAGCCCGTCGCGGCGCCGCCGGCGGGCGAAGTCTTCGACCTCACCGAACAGGTCCTTTCACACCTTCCCTGACAGGCCTGCCCGCGAGACCCGAACGGCGTTACACTCGCCGCCGTGAGGGGTACGCGACTGGGATGAAGGCAAAGCTCGCTGACGTTTTTCAGATGGTCGTCGATGAGCAGACGCCGGTCGCACTGCGCGCCTTCGACGGCAGCTCCTACTCGCCGCCAGACCCCGTCGGCACCGTCGTCTTCCGCCACCCGCGGGCTTTGCGCTACATGCTCGGGTCCCCCGGGGAACTGGGAATCGCGCGCGCGTATGTAACCGGCGACTTGGACATCGAGGGCGACCTGCACGCGACACTCACCGCGCTTGACGAACACCGCCGGGAGGGCATTCGCCCACGCGACTTCATCCGTTACGCCGAACGCTGGATGCTGCGACCCGCGCCGATCCCGGCCGAGGAGGCACCGGCCTCCTGGCGGCGCGGCCTCGCGCCGCACACCCGCCGCCGCGACGCCCAGGCGATCGAGCACCACTACGACCTGCCGAGCTCGTTCTATGAACTGCTGCTCGGCCCGACGATGACCTATTCATGCGCGGTCTTCAGCGACCCTACGACCTCGCTCGAGGACGCACAGATCGAAAAGGTCGACCTGATCTGCCGCAAGCTGGACCTCAAGCCCGGCGAGCGTCTGCTCGACGTCGGCGCCGGCTGGGGCACGCTCGTGCGCCACGCCGCCCGCAACTACGGCGTCCAGGCCCTAGGCGTCACTCTGTCCGCTGAGCAGGCGCGCCACGCGAGCGCCGCGATCGCCGCCGACGGCCTCGCCGATCGCGCCGAGGTACGCAAGCTGGACTACCGCGACCTCGACCTCGCGAGCTACGACGCGATCTCGTCCGTTGGCGCGATGGAGCACTTCGGCGTTGCGCACCTCGGGTCGCACTTCGCCGCGATGCGCGAGCGGCTCCGGCCCGAGGGTCGGATGCTCAACCACGCGATCATGCGTCCCGACAGCCACGTCAGTCACAGGCCGGGACCGTTCATCGACCGCTACGTGTTCCCCGACGGAGAGCTGCAGGCGCCCGGAGCTGTAATCGCGGCGATGAACGACAACGGCCTCGAGCTGCGTCACGAGGAGAATCTGCGCGAGCACTATGGCCTGACGCTGCGCGAATGGGGCCGAAACCTCGAGCGTCACTGGGACAGCGCCGTCGACCTCGTCGGCGAGCGCCGTGCGCGCGTCTGGCGTCTCTACATGGCGATGTCGCGGATCGGCTTCGAGACGGGACTGATCGAGATTCACCAGCTGCTCGCCGTGAACTGCGGCGCCCGCGGCCAATCTGGGATGCCGCTCCGGCTCGACTTCTCGCGCCGTGGGCAGCGCGCCGCGCAGAGCGGCCAGGAAACCGGCCGCCCGGCGCGCCGACGGGCACCGTCGCTGGCCGACTGACCCGAGTCGAGCCGCCCGCCGGGCGGCGTTCAGACCATCCCCTCGCCGAGGAACCTGGCGACCGCCTCGGCGCGGGTTGAGGCGCCGGTCCTGGCGAGGACCTGCTTGACGTGCCACTTGGCCGTCTCGGCCGAGATCTCCAGCTCCTCGGCGATCTGACGGTTCGAATGGCCGAGCGCGATCAGCCGCACGACCTCGACCTGGCGCGCCGTCAGATCCAGGCGTTCTTTGCCGTGTTTCCCGGCGACGTCGAGTACCGCCCGCATCGCGGCGGAGGGATCCCCGCGCTCATCGCCGCGGCCCAGATCGCCGACTTCGGCGGGGGTCATGCGGGACAATTTGCCCGCGAACGTCGCGCGCTGCGCTTCGCCGGCCGCTCGCCGCGCGGACGCGAGCCGGAACGTCGCGACGCCGAAGTGCAGGCCGCCCTCGGTGTCGAATGCGGCGTCGAGCACGATCTGGATCGCGGCCCCGTCTCGTTCCACGAGACACTCGGCAGCGCCAAGCCGGCCGCCGCGCTTGGCGATTTCCTGCACGCGCACACGCAGCGCGTCACGTTCGCTTTCGGCAACCAGATCCCAGACCGGGCGGCCGATCAGATCCGCAGCGGTCAGGTCGAGGATCTCCGAGAGCGCAGGGTTGACGAGGCGAATGCGCGCCCTGCCGTCGAGTGTCGCGTAGCCGTAGGCCGCGAGCGCGAGCGCGAGCTGCAGCTCGGAAGCCCCCTTCACCGCGTCGCGTTCGGCGACGCGCTGGCCGGTCACATCGATCGCGATCACGAAGATCGTGCGCGGCGCCGTGGGCCCGACCGGGTACTGGGTGACGACGAGGTTACGCGTTCGGCCGCGCCCGTCCTTGACGACGCTCTCGTACTGCTGGGTCTTGCCTTCGAGCGCGCGCTGCTCGAGGACGTCGATGTAGGGGTTCAGCGAGCTGCCGGTGATATCGCGGCCGCTGTGCCCGACGAGTCCTTCTCCGGGCGAGCGCGCCCAGAAGCTTCGGTAAGCCTCGTTCGCGTAGAGCAGAATCCAGTCCTCGGCGATCTCCCAGCATGAGACCATCGCCGGCAGCGAATCGATGATCGCTTCCAGGTCGATGTCCCCCAGCGCGGTCGCGACCGGCGGATCAGAGGGATCCTCACCGCGTGGATCAGGACCCCGTTGCACCGCTCGCATTCCTCCTGACGGGAAACATCGACTGAAAGCTTTCCCGGGCAACCATTTAAGCACGCCCGCTCGGGCGGCGGTGGCTCGCCGCGGTGCTCCCTATGCGCCGGCGCTCGCCGGCGCGCCCGCGCGCAGCCCCCTGACCAGCGCTACCGCGCCCCGAACCGCGAACACGGCGATCAGCGCGGTCGCCCCCGCGGTCCCCCCCATGCCGGAGAGCGTCGTGCCGAACTCAAGCAGCAGGGCGCCGTAGAGCAGCCCCCCGACGGGGAGCAGCACTACGTACCCGGGGAGCCGGGCCGGCGCGGTCATGCCGACGAAGCTGGCGCCGAACCACGCGACCGTCAAGGCTCCGGCATGGCCCCCGGCCAGGCCTGGCGCGAGTAGCAGCAGCAACGCGAAGAGCGCTGTCGGAACGGCCGACCCCAGGACCGGGCCCCAACCGGCGCTGAAGGCCAGCGCTCCGGTCGCGGGCGCGGCGAGGGCCGCGATCACCAGCACGGCACCAGCGACACCGCCAGCGTCGAGCGGCACGCCAGGGGACCCACCCGATCCGAGGGTCGCGGCGACCCCATACGAGATCAGCACCCCGCCGAGCGCGAGCGTGCCCATCTTGCCCCCGATGCCGACCCAGGCTTCGCGGCTGACCGACCAGAATGCGCCGGCCAACAGACCCGCGAACAGCACCCAGGCGAACGACGGGAGCACGGCCGCCGCGGTGCCGCCGACGAACGCCCCGACATAGATCGGACCGCCGTGGTGGTCGCGCGCGCCGGCGACCAGGCGCACGAGCATTCCCCCGAGCGCGCCGACCAGCGCCGCCGAGAAAACAGGCGGAGCCTTGAGGAGCCTGACCTCAGCCGCCGCAACCGCCGCGGCCGCGAGACTGAGCAGCGGATCCTCGACACGCGGCGCGACGATGTGCCCCTGATCGGAGGTGCCTGCGAGCCCCGCGAGCACGAGGATCGCGACGAGGCCGGCGCCGATCGATTCGAGCGTGCCGTGGCCGACGATGAAGCTGGCGACGAACACGAAAGCGACAAGCAGCCACAGCGTCAGGAAGTGCGCGGCTCTCGCCAGTCGGTGTTCGCCGCGGCGAGGCGCAGCTTCCTGGGCAGCGCCGGCAACCCCCCTCCCAGAGTGAGCTTGGCCGCTGCGCACAGCGCGATGCTACCGACAGGTCCACGACCGGACCGCGCATGCGGGGGTGTCTCGATGCCGGTAAGACCGAAGCGTGCCACCCCGCCAGTGGCTCCGTGCGGCCGCGAAAAGGCGGCGCCGTTCCGCGACACTTCAGGCGTGTCTCTACCTCTGTCGGGCCAGCAGGAATACGGCGTGCGCTTCGACTGGGGAACTGCTGGTGCAGCTCGTGTCGCTGACCCCGGGGGTGTGCTCGTCATCGTGGACGTCTTGTCGTTTACGACTTCGGTAACGGTCGCCGTCGAGCGCGGAGTCGCCGTATATCCCTCGGCGTTGCACGATGAACGAGCGGGTCAGCTCGCTCGCGACGTTGGGGCTGTCCTGGCAGTGGGGCGTTCGCAAGCCACTGCGGAGCACCCCTGGTGCTTGTCGCCGGCCGCGCTTCGTAACGCGGAGGCTCCCAGGCGGCTTGTGCTGCCTTCTCCGAACGGCTCCGCCATTGCGGCCGCCGCGAGTGGTGTGGTGGTAGCCGCGTGCCTCCGGAATGCCACTGCGGTAGCGGCCTGGCTGAGCGATCGCTACGGGAGCCGCGAGGCGCCCGTGACGGTCGTCGCTGCCGGTGAGCGCTGGCCCGATGGGTCGCTGCGCCCCGCGGTTGAGGACCTGCTTGGAGCAGGCGCCGTCCTCGCGGCACTAGCGGACGCCCGGGACTTCAAGGCCTCGCCGGAGGCTGCCCTCGCCCGGGTTGCGCATGCCGGGGTGAAGTCGGTGGCCGAGACGGTTAGGCGATGCGTCTCTGGCGTCGAATTGGAGCATCTGGGGTTCGGAGCTGACGTTGACGTCGCGGTGGAAGTAGACGCAAGTGAGGTCGTGCCCGTGCTCACGGGTGGCGCGTTCCAGCCTGGATGACGCGTTCCGCGGGCAGGCCGCGGAGTACTCAGCGGCGCCACCCCGGGCTCCGAAAGTGAGTAGGCGTTGTTGCGCGGCGCGCCGTCGGGGTTGGTGCGCTCGATAATCCCGAGTGCCGCAAGGAGCCTGACTCCGGCAGCCGCCATGATTGGGTCCGCGTTGCGCTTGAGGTTCCATCCGGCGCGGACAACTAGCGGACGGCCACCCGGACCGGCACCCCGGGCCGAGTGCCGCCGGGGCATTAAGACGGCTGGTTCAATGGGTGCGAAGCGGCGAGGAGCGTCTCAGCGGAACTCATCGCGCGCTGCTACCCGATCGCGACCGTCCTGCAGCCCGATCGCGGCGATGGGTTCAGCAGCCGACGGCATCCCGCAGTGTCCTGCACGCCTGCGCCATCCGCGGGGCCGACAGCCCGGTCACCCTGCGGCGAAATGCATCGCGAGGGAGGGTGTGGATGTTGTCGAAGTTGACAACGCACGTCGTCGGAACGCCATCGTCGGCGGGGTTGAGTTCCAGCTCCGAGACAAGGCCGCGGTAGGTTCGGGTGAGGGCGGCGACGACCACCGAGCCGATCCGATCGGCGACCGGATCGCGCGTTAGCACCAGAACGGGGCGGTCGCCCCCGGGCGTCAGCGCGAACCAGACCTCACCCCGCTTCATCGGCCCCACTCCGACCAGTCCTCGTCCGGCCCCCAGTCGGCGACCGATGCAAGGGATCGCTCGGCCTCAGTGAGCGGCTTAAGCGCCCACGCCTCAACATCGTTCTCGCTGCTCAGAGCCGCCAGGTGACGGTGAACCGCATCGCGCAGAAGCTCTGAACGGTCAACGCCCAAGGCCCGCGCCCAACGCTGAAGCGCCGCCGCCTCCTCGTCCTGCACCCTGAAACTCACCATTGTCATACGTTTAGGCTAACACGTAATACAAGAGTGGAGACGGTGGGAATCGAACCCACGTCCGCGACCGCGTTAGATGGCTTCTACGAGCGTAGCCGGCGCTCTGATCTCGCTCCCGCTCGCCTCGCCGGCGGGGTTGCGCGGTGCCAGCCCCCTGAATTTCCCCGGATCGGCGAGGACGGACCTCACCGGGTGAGCCTGCTATTCTGATCCCGGTTATCCCCGCCGCAGGCGAGCGGGGGCCGAGACCTCACGGCTTAGCTATTGACTAGCGGCGAGGGCGTACTCGTGAGAGTCCGCACTTATTGTTTTCCCGGGTGTTTTACGAGGCCTCCCGGGACCTCGACTCGCGACCACCCACACGGAACCGACCGCGTCGAAGCCTGTCGTCCCCGGGGGTGTACCTGTCAAGCTGTAGAGCGCTCGACGGCTAGACAAAAAAGAGACGCGGTCCCGAGCCGTTCGAGGAACCTCTCCGGGTTCCGGCCCGAGGGCCTTCTCTCGGTCGGTGGCGCGGCCTCACACCTCGTGGCCTCGCTCTTGGCGGCTCGGTGCCGCGTCTGAGAGGCAACTTATGCAGCCGTCCCTGCGAAGCGCAAGGGGGTCGTGCGCGACAATCCCGCATCCTCCGAAAAAAGTTCAGAACGCGCTCGCCCGGCCGCTGATCCCGGCGCGAGTTCAGGGGCCGTTAAGGCTCGCTGCCACAATGAACACGTGGATGAGCTGAGCCCATACGCAGGTGCCCGTGCGGGAGACCGCCTTCGCGCTGCCGGCGCGCCGCGCCCCGAGAAGTCGTCGCGGCGCCCGCACAGCCGCAGCGAGCGCACGCAGTCGCGGCGGACTGCGCGGCCGGATCGCGAGCGCCGGCTCGGCGATCGCGCTCTGGTCGCGAAGTTCTTCGCCGCGATCAAGGCGGGCCTGCTGCTGCTGCCCGAAGCGAAGCTGCTGACCACGTCGGGGACCGCGCTGGTCTCCGTCGCCGCGTACTCGCTGTTCTGGGGCTGGCCGTTCGCGGCCGGGTTCGTGCTGCTGATCTTCGTCCACGAGATGGGCCACGTGATCGCGCTGCGGCGCGAGGGCATCAAGGCCAGCGCGCCGATGTTCGTGCCGTTCATGGGCGCGGTGATCGCCGCCAGCTCGCTCGGCGACAACGCGCTGGCCGAGGCGCGCGTCGGCCTCGCGGGGCCGGTGCTCGGCACGATCGGCGCGGCCGCCTGCTGGTCGCCGGCGAGCTGACGCACAGCGACATGCTGCAGGCGCTCGCCTACGTCGGCTTCCTGCTGAACCTCTTCAACCTGATGCCGGTCGTGCCGCTCGACGGCGGCCGGGCGATGGCGGCGATGGCGCCGTGGATGTGGTTCGTCGGGCCTCGGCAGTCATGGTGGCGCTGTGCTGCTGTCACCCAACCCGATCCTGCTGATCATCCTGCTGTCGGCGCGCTGGAGACCTGGCGCCGCTGGAAGGCCGCGCCGACGCGATCGCTCGAGCAGGCCGCCTACTACCGCGTAGCCCGCGCGACCGCCTGCTCGTCGGCCTGGTCTACATCGGGCTGATCGCTGCTGCTGGCGTTCGGCATGGACGAGACCACGTGCTCGCCTCCGGCGGGCACATCGCTTCGGCTCGATCTAGCGCCGCGCCTCGCGCACGCGCGCGTTCCATGTCGCGCTTGGTCTCGCGCTCGCGGATCGCCTCGCGCTTGTCGTGAGGTCCTTGCCGCGCGCGAGCGCGATCTCGACCTTGGCGTGCGGGCCCGTGAAGTAGATGCCGGGTCGGCACGAGCGTCAGGCCGCGCTCACGCGCGCGGCGCTCGAGGCGGTCGAGCTCGCGGCGGTGCAGCAGCAGCTTGCGCGGGCGCTCGGGGTCGTGGTTCTCGCGCGCCGCGGGCTGCGTAGGGCGGGATGTGGACCGAGTGCAGCCACAGCTCGCCGTCGTCGGACCGCCGCGTAGCCGTCCTTGAGCTGCGCGCCGCCGGCGCGCAGCGACTTGACCTCGGTGCCCTGCAGCACGATCCCGCACTCGAAGCGCTCGAGCAGGTGGTAGCGGTGGGCGGCGTAGCGGTTGGACGCCACGTCGCCCGCGCCGATCTTGCGCTTCTGCCCCTTCCTTGCCATCCGTGTGAGCCTAGCCCAGCGCTGGAGCAGATCGACGCGACCACGCATGGCGTCCACGCCGCTCGACCCGCACCTGCGAGCGGATCGCCCAGGCGCAGCGTCGCGCCGGTGCGCTCGCCGCGCAGGATCGTGCCCTGCTCGTTGAGCTCCCACCACTCACGCGCACCGCTCTTGGCGCTCGCAGCGCAGCGTGCGAACGGGCAGCATGCCCTCGTAGCAGCGCTCGCCTCCCTTGCGTCCGAAGGCGAGGAACGCCCCGGCGCCGATCAGCCCGGTGACCTCGCCCGCGAACGCGCGATCCCAGCCGCGCCGGAACAGCTCGCGCTCGAGCAGCAAGCAGCGCGACGATGTCGTCGGCGTCGCGCTCGAGCAGCATCGCCTCGCGCTCGCGTCTGCGAGCTCCAGGCGCCGAGCTCGGCCAGCGGCGCCGCGCTCGGGCGCCCGCTCGCCGCCACCGAGCGCGGCGAGCAGCGCGCGATGGCAGACGATGTCGGGATAGCGGCGGATCGGCGAGGTGAAGTGGCAGTAGCGCCCGCGAGTGCAGGCCGGCATGGCCGATGTTGACGCGGCGAGTAGTAGGCCTGCTGCAGCGAGCGCAGCAGCAGCGAGTCGAGCGCCCGCCGCCCATGCCCGGCGTGCGCGACGTGACGCTCGATGCCCGCCGAGATCGGGCCGACGCAGCTCCGCCGCCTGCGAGGGCGAAAGGTTCTCCGGGAGCGGCGGCGTAGGCACCTCGCAGCGACGCGAGCTGCGTCGACCAGCCGCTCAACGCGCGCGGGCTCGGGACGCTCGTGCACGCGGTACAGGCAGGGCTGCCCGCGGCGCTCGAGCAGCTCGGCGACGGCCTCGTTGGCGGCGATCATCAGGTGCTCGATCAGGCGAGTGGGACTCCGTCTGCTCGCGGCTGCGCACGGCGGTCACGTAGCCCTGCTCGTCAAAGTCGAATTCCGGCTCGGGCGTGTCGACGACGAGTGCGCCGGCGTGCTCGCGCGCGCTCACGCAGCGCCGCCTGAGGCCGCGCGCGCGAGCGCCAGCGGGGCGCCCCACGGCTCGCTCGCCTGCTCTTTGCCGGCGAGAATACGCTCGCACCCGCTCGTAGTCGAGGCGCTCGTCGGAGCGGATCAGCGACCGATAGAAGCTTGCTGCCACGCGGCGGCCGTCCTCGATCTCGAGCTCGGCGGTCACCGCGGCGCGCTCGATGCCGGGGCGCAGGCTGCACGCGTCGCTCGAGAGCGCATGCGGCAGCATCGGCTCGACGGTTCCCGGCACGTACACGCGAGTTCGCGCGGCGTCGCGCCGCCAAGTCGAGCGCGTCATCCTCGCGGACGAAGGCACTCACGTCGGCGATGTGGACATAGATCCGGGTGCGCCCACCGCCGAGATCCTCGGCGGAGATCGCGTCGTCGAAGTCGCTCGCGCCCGTCGGATCGATCGTGAAGGTGGTCAGCTCCGTGCAGGTCGCGCCGGCCGCCGCGCTCGAAGTCGCGTGCCCGTTCGCGCGCCTCGCGACTCGACGTCGTCCTCGAAGCCGCGCGGCAGCCCGCGGTCGAGCAACAGCGCCTCAACGATGTCGCGGGCAACGTCGGGGCTGCCGATGACCCGCTCGACGACGGCGCCGCGCCGGCGTCGACCGACGCGCAGCAGGACGATCTCGCCGGCCGCGGCGTGCGTCGCGTGCTGCTGCACGGTCAAGCGCCCCAGTCCCCGCTCCTCGCGCGCGAACAGCGGCGTTGCCGTCAGGAACCGGCCGGTGCGCTCGAGTAGCGCGACCGCGTGCTCGGCTGGCGGCGCTTTGCTGCAACCCAGGCGCGCCGCGACGTGGTCGAGCGCCGTCTGCAGTCCGGCTTCGCCGTCGACCTTGCTCGCGTCGACCTTCACTTCGGGAATCACGCCGGCGCCCTGTTTGACGCCGCCGCCGCCGAGGTTGCGACCGTTCGGCGTGAAGTACTCGCCGACCGTGATGTCGAGCGCGCCGCCGTTCGAAAGCTCCTGCTCCTCCTGGAAGACACCCTTTCCGAAGGTGTGGGTGCCGATGACGACCGCACGGTGGTGATCCTGCAGGGCGCCGGTGAGAATCTCGGCGGCCGAGGCCGTGTTTTCGTCGACGAGCACGACCATCGGCTGGTTGGCATCGGTGATCGCGCCGGTCGCGTACTCGCGGTCTTCACCGACCGCGCGGCCCCGCATCGAGACGATCAGGCCTTTGGGGATGAAGTAGCTGGCGATGCGCACAGATTCCTCGACGAGTCCGCCGCCGTTGGAGCGCAGGTCCAACACGATTCCTTCTGCCCCTTCGCGGCGGACTTTCTCAAGTGCTTCGTGCACTTCGGCGGCCGAGCCCGGCGTGAACGACGCGAACTCGATGATCCCGATCTTGTGGCCTTTGACGGTCCGGACCTCGGAGGCGACCACCGGCTCCTTGATGACGGCCCTTTCGACTGTGACCTGGGCGGGTCGGCCCGCCCGCGCCGCCGTGGCGTAGCGTGAGCACGACGCTGGTCCCCGGCTCGCCCTTGATCAGCGAGGTGGCGTGTTCGGTCGACAGCCCGGCCAGCGAGCGCCCGTCGACGCCGACGATCGTTTCGCCGGGACGAAGGCCCGCGCGCTGCGCCGGTGAGCTGTCGAAGACGTGGGCGATCAGCAGCCCTTGGTGGCTGGCCGCGACGGCGACGCCGATGCCGGTGAAGTGCGGCGGCGCGATGAAGGTGCCGAATTCGGAGGGCGAGAGATAGTGCGAGAAGCGGTCGTGCAGGCCAGCGACCATCCCGCCGATCGACGCTTCCTGCAGCTGCCCGCTGCCGATCGGCCGGTAGTAGTAGTTCTCGATCCGTTCGACGGCTTCGTCGATCGCCCGGTTGGGCCCGGAAGCAGTCAGCGAGTTGCGCACGAAGCCCGGCAGGCGGTTGGGGTGACCACCGAGCCAGATACCGCCGATCAGCACGGCGACGAGGGCGATGACGGTGAGCGCGATCCGGCGTGCGTTCGGCGGCAGCTTCATTTCGCAAGAGAGCCTAGAGCAGCACCCGCGGGCTGCCTGCGGGGCCATAGGCTGCCGCCATGCTGCTGGGAGTCGATGTCGGGGGCACCTTCACCGACGCCGTGCTGATCGACGACGCCGGAGCCGTCTTCACGGCCAAGGTTCCGTCCAGCCCGGCCGATCAGTCGCGCGCCGTGCTCGAGGCGGCGCGGCTGGCGCTCGCCGCGAGCGGCGCGCCCGCAAGCCGGATCCGGCGCTTCGCGCACGGGATGACGGTCGCGACGAACGCGCTGCTCGAGGGAGAAACCGCCCGCACGGCGCTCGTCGCGACGGCCGGCTTCACGGACGTGATCGAGCTCGGCCGCCAGGCGCGCCCGGACCTCTATCGGCTCGAGGTTCGCCCGCGCGAGCCGCTCGTACCCGCGCAGCTGCGCTTCCCAGCCGCCGAGCGGATCGGCCCGGAGGGGGTGCTCGAGCCGCTCACGGCCGCAGAGGCCGGCGCGTCGCCGAAGCGGTCGCCGCCGCGCAGCCCGAGGCGGTAGCCGTCGCGCTGCTGCACTCCTACGCCGACCCTTCGCATGAGCTGGCGCTGCGCGACGCGTTGCTTGACGCGCTGCCGGACGGAGTGCCGATCTCGCTCTCGAGCGAGCCGTCGGCACGTTCCGCGAGTT
Organism: uncultured Solirubrobacteraceae bacterium; assembly: GCA_963699425.1. Lineage (GTDB taxonomy): Bacteria > Actinomycetota > Thermoleophilia > Solirubrobacterales > Solirubrobacteraceae > Palsa-744. The sequence continues at coordinate 906,264 of CAVOTS010000003.1, forward strand.
CGAACGGACCGCCACGACCGCGCTCGATGCCGCCTGACGCCGCTGCCTGGCTCGATACCTGCATCCGCTCGCCGAGCACTGCGCCGCCGCACAGCTGCCCGAGCCGTCGATCATGCAGTCCGCCGGGGGCCTGACGGACCTCGCGCGCGCCGCCGACCACGCCGCGCTGACGCTGCTCTCAGGGCCCGCCGGCGGGGTCGCGGGAGCCCGCGCGCTGGCGGAGCTGAGCGGCGAGCCCGACGTCGTGTGTCTCGACATGGGCGGCACGTCGTGCGACGTCTGCGTGATCGAGGACGGCGTCGTCGGCGAGAGCGCCGAACGGGTGATCGCGCAACGTCCGCTCGCGCTCCCGTCGCTCGACATCGAGACGATCGGCGCCGGTGGCGGCTCGATCGCCTGGCGCGACGCGGGCGGCGCGCTGCGCGTCGGCCCACGCTCTGCGGGGGCGCAGCCGGGGCCGGCGTGCTACGGGCACGGCGGCGAGCTGCCGACGGTGACCGACGCGAACGTGCTGCTCGGACGGCTTCCCGCCGACACGCCGCTCGCCGGCGGCGTCAAGCTCGACCGCACGCCAGCCGAGCGGGCCATCGCCGGGCTCGCAGCCGAGCTCGGCCTGACCGCGCTCGCCTGCGCCGAGGGAATCGTTCGCGTCGCCGAGGCGGAGATGCTCGGCGCGATCCGCCTGATGACCGTCGAGCGGGGCGTCGATCCCCGTCTGTTCGCGCTGCTCGGCTTTGGCGGCGCCGGAGGCCTGCACGCGACGGCGCTCGCCGAGCAACTGTCGATCGGGCGCGTGATCTCCCCGCGACTCGGCGGGGTGCTCTCCGCCTTCGGGCTCGCCGGCGCCGCGCCGCGCCGAGATGCCTCGCGCAGCGTGCTGCTGGCCGGCGAGCGCTTTACCGGCGCACGGCTCGATGACGTGCGGCGCAGCCTCGTTCGGCGCGCCGCCGACGAACTGGGCTCCCCGGTCGTGCGGATGCAGCTGCGCCATGAGCTGCGCTACGGCGGCCAATCATTCGAGCTTGCGGTCGACGAGCGCACCGGCCCCGAGGGCCCGACGTCCGGACCCGAGGAGCTGCGCGAGCGCTTCGCCGCAGCGCACATGGCACGCTACGGCTACCGCGACGACGGCGCCGAGATCGAGCTCGTCACGGTGCGCGCCGCGGTCTGGGGGCAGGCGCCTCACTGCGTTCCGCACGCCCGCAGCGCGGCTCCCACGGCCTCCAGCGCCGCGAACATCGTCCTGGACGGCGAGACGCTGCGCTGCTCGGTCCTGACCGGCGAGCGGCGAGCCGGCGAGGCGATTTCGGGGCCTGCGCTGCTCGCACTCGACGACGCGACGCTGTTGGTGCGCCCCGGCTGGTCCGGGACGGTCGACGAGCAGGGAACGGTGCGACTGGAGCACGGCGGTGGCTGATCGCCTGGACGCGATCGAGCTGCAGATCATGCTTGGCTCGCTGGGCGCCGCCTGCGACGAGATGGGCGCCGTGCTGATCCGTGCTGCCCACTCGTCGAACATCAAGGAGCGCCGGGACGCCTCGACCGCGCTCTTCGACGCCGACGGGCAGATGGTGATGCAGGCGGAGCACATCCCGGTGCACCTGGGAGCGATGCCGGCGGCGGTACGAGCCGTCGTCGGCGAGCGCCACCGCGCAGGGGTCGCCTGGATCCTCAATGACCCGTACGCCGGCGGCACCCACCTGCCCGATATCACCGTCGTCACGCCTGTGTTCGCGCGCGGCTTACTCGTCGGCTTCGCGGCCTGCCGGGCGCATCACGCCGACGTGGGGGCGCGACGGCCGGGCTCGATGCCGGCCGACAGCCACACGCTCGCCGAAGAGGGTGTGGTGATCGACCCGCAGGTCCTCGACCAAGCCGCCGTCGAGCGGCTGACCAGCCGGATGCGACAGCCGGACGAGCGTCGCGCCGATCTGCGCGCACAGCTCGCGGCAAATGCCGTCGGTGCCCTGCGGATGCGCGCGCTCGCCGAACGCATGGGCACCGCGGCGCTGCGCGCCGCGACGGGCGAGGTACTGGACTACGGCGAGCGGCGCACACGTGCCTGCCTGCGCGAACTCGACGGGCGCGCGCGCGGAACGCGGGACGTCCTCGAGGGGCCGGGCGGCGATCTTGAGCTGACGCTGCGGGCCGTCGTCGAGGGCGGCCACCTGACGCTCGACTTCAGCGGCAGCGCGGCCCAGCATCCCGGCAACCTCAACTGCCCGCTTGCGGTCACCGAATCGGCGTGCCTGTTCGCGCTGCGCGTGCTGACCGACCCCGGTATCCCGCCGACGGCCGGAACACAGCGGGCGATGACCGTGATCGCGCCGGCCGGAAGCATCCTCAACGCGCGCCGGCCCGCGGCGGTTGCCGCAGGCAACGTCGAGACGTCCTCGCGGATCGCCGACATGGTGCTCACCGCGTTCGGCCGCGCCCAGGGCCAGGGGACGATGAACAACCTGACGCTCGGCGACGAGTCGTTCTCCTACTACGAGACGCTCGGCGGCGGGCAGGGCGCGAGCGCCCACGGCGACGGCGCGAGCGGCGTGCACGTCGCGATGAGCAACACGCTGAACACGCCGATCGAGTCGCTCGAGCGGGAATTCCCGTTGCGCGTGACCGAGTACTCGCTGCGCCGCGGCTCCGGTGGCGCAGGACTGCAGCGCGGCGGTGACGGCGTCGTACGTGAGCTCCAGGCCCTGCGGGAGATGGAGTACTCGCTGATCGCCGAGCGTCGCCGCCACCGGCCTCGCGGCGCCGGCGGCGGCGGGCCCGCGAGCAGCGGACGCGACACGATCGACGGCGAGCCGGTGCCCGCAAAGAGCGTCGGGCGCCTGCGCCCAGGCCAGCGGCTGCGGATCGAAACGCCGGGCGGCGGCGGGTTCGGGCGGGCCCCGCGCCGGGCCCCGGAAGCCGGGCCGACAGCCTCTAGGCTCTGGCCCAATGACCGATATCCGGACCAGCATCGTTCCCGCAAACGGCCTGCCGCTCGCCCTGGTCTCGCTCCCGGGCACGCGCGCGGCCACGTTCATGGTCGCCTTCGACGCCGGTGCCCGCAACGAGAGCCCGGCCGAGAACGGCATGGCGCACTTCCTCGAGCACCTCGTCTTCAAGGGCGGCGAGAGCTACCCGACCTACACCGACGTGAACGAGACCGCCGAGCGCCTCGGCGGCGTGCTGAACGCCTTCACCTCGCAGGACATGGTCGCCTTCCACATCACGGTCCGGGCCGAGTCTGTCGAGCCCGCGCTGGACCTGCTCAGCGACTTCGTCGGGCGACCACGCCTGGACGCCGAGGAGCTCGACCGCGAGCGCGGTGTCGTGATCCAGGAGATCAACCGCGCCTACGACCAGCCCTCGATGGTCGCCGAGTACCTGATCGACCGTGCGGCCTTCGGCGACCACCCGCTCGGGCGCACCGTGCTCGGCCCGGCGGAGAACCTGCGCAGCTTCACGCGCGAGGGAATCGTCGCCTTCCGCAACCGCTGCTGGTCGGGCGCCAACGGTGGTGCGTTCATCGCAGGCAGCCTCGACGCGCTCCCGCAGGAGCAGCGCCTACATGAGCTGCTCGCCCGTTTCCCCTCGATCACGCCGACCGGTCCGGTCGAGCCCGTCGGCGAGTTCGCGCCCGAGACGCTGATCGACGAGCGTGATACCAACCAGTCGCACCTGAGGATGATCTACCGGCCGGCACTCGACTTTCGCGACCGTCGCGCGAGGGCAGCACTGACGATCTACTCCACGCTGCTCGGCGGCTCGATGGGCTCGCGACTGTTCGACGAGATTCGTGAGAAACGCGGCCTGTGCTACTCGGTTTCGGCCCATGCCTACGCCTCGGCCGACACGGCCGTGCTTCAGCTTTCCTCGGGCCTGGAGTCGAGCAGATGCATCGAGGCCTACGAGCGGATGAGGGGCATCGTCGACGAACTTCGCGTCGAGGGACCGCGACCCGACGAGGTCGAACGCGCGCGTGCCTATGCGGCCGGCAGCCGCGTGCTCGCCTTCGAGAACAGCCGCGCCGTGGCGACGCACGCGGCCCGCCAGCGCGTCGTCTTCGACGAGTCCGGCGACCCCGATGAGGCGATCGCCGACCTCGACGGCGTGACCTTCGACGAGGTCCGCGAGATCGCTGCCGGCATCTCCGTGGAGCTGGCCGTCGCTTGCGTCGGCCCCCACGAGGCCGGCGACTTCTAGCCGATCGCGACCATCCGGTCGATCGGGACCCGCGCGCGCTGCGCGGTCTGCGGATCGACCGTGACCTCGAACTTCAGCTCGCGCAGCGCATCGCGCAGCTTCGGCAGCGTGATCATCTTCATGAACTGGCACGAGGCCTCGGCGTTCGCGGCGATGAAGTTCACGTCCGGCGCCGCCTGCTGGAGCGGGTGAAGCATCCCGACCTCGGTCGCGACGACGACCTCACCGGTGGCGTGGCGCGCGAAGTCAAGCATCCCGCCCGTCGAGAGCATGTGCACGCCGACCGGGTCGATGTCGCCGGCGGCGACGTACTCCATCACGCTCGTCGAGCAGCCGCACTCGGGGTGGATCAGCATCTGTGCGGCGGGGTGAGCGGCGCGTACCGCGTCGATGTCCGCGGGACGAATCCCCGCGTGCACGTGGCACTCGCCGTCCCAGACGTGCATCCGCCTTCCGGTTTCCCGCTCGACGTAGGCGCCGAGCCACATGTCGGGCCCGAACAGGATCTCGGTGTCCTCGCCGTGTGTCGCGTAGATGTGGCGCACGACATCAACGGCGTTCGAGGAGGTGCAGCAGTAGTCGGTCAGCGCCTTGACCTCGGCCGTCGTGTTGACGTACATCACCACGACGCCGGTCGGGTACTTCGCCCGCCAGTCGGCGAGCTGCGCGGCATCGATCGAATCCGCCAGCGAGCAGCCGGCGTCGAGGTCGGGGATCAGCACGCGACTCTCGGGGCAGAGGATCGCGGCCGTCTCGGCCATGAAGTGCACGCCGCAGAAGACGATCGTCTCGGCGCCCGATCGCGCGGCCTGCCGCGAGAGCCCAAGCGAGTCGCCGACGTAGTGGGCGACGTCCTGGACCTCCGGCAGCTGGTAGTTGTGCGCGAGGATCACCGCGTTGCGCTCGCGGGCGAGCTCCCGGACCTCGTCCTGAAGCTGCACGATGTCACCGACGGAAAGCTCGTCGGCGGTAGGCGTGAGAAGCGGCATCAGCGGGCCTCGATCGTCAGGGAGAGATCCAGTGCGGGAGCCGAGTGGGTCAGGGCTCCCATGGAGATCCATTCTACCCCCGTGGCAGCGATCGCCGGCAGCGTTTCGAGGCTGACGCCGCCGCTGGCCTCGAGGCTCGCGCGGCCGGCAACCTGCGCGACTGCGGCTGCGAGCTGCTCGTTGTCCATGTTGTCGAGCAGCAGGTGCGGCGCGCCGACCGCGAGCGCCTCGTCGATCTCCGCCGGCGTCGTCACCTCGACCTCGAGCGTCGGCGCAAGCTGCGGATATGCGGCGCGTGCGTCCTGCACCGCCGCCGAGATGGATCCGGCCGCGGCGATGTGGTTGTCCTTGATCAGGATCCTGTCGTAGAGGCCCGCGCGGTGGTTGTGCGCGCCGCCGGCCGCGACAGCCGCCTTCTCGAGCGACCGCAGTCCCGGCGCCGTCTTGCGCGTATCCAGGACCTGCGCCCGCGTCCCCGTAACGGCCTGCGCGGCCCGTGCTGCAAACGTCGCGATCCCCGAGAGGTGCGCGAGGAAGTTCAGCGCGGTTCGCTCGGCGCCGAGCACGGCGCGCGTACGCCCCTCGACGACGAGCACCGGCCCACCCTCGCGCCACTGGCCCTCCTCGGCGGCGAGCTCGACCACACAGTCCGGGTCCAGCTCACGGAACGTCGCCTGCGCGAGCTCGAGGCCGTAGATCACGCCCGGCTGCTTCTGCGTGATCGTCGCGCGCGAGCGCGCCTGCGCCGGAACCGTCGCGAGGCTCGTCACGTCACCGGCGCCGATGTCCTCCGCGAGCGCGCGCTTGACGAGCTCGAGTGTCGCCGCGTCGGTCACCGCGCCGCCTTGGCGCTCTGCAGCAGGTAGGCGCGCACGAAACCGTCGAGGTCGCCGTCGAGCACGCGCTGCGCGTCGCCGACCTCGAAGTTCGTCCGGTGGTCCTTGACGATCGTGTACGGGTGCAGCACATACGAGCGGATCTGCGAGCCGAAGTTCACATCCTGCGCCTCCCCCTTCTCGCGCGCGATCTCTTCGCGCCGTTCGCGCTCGGCGCGCTCGAGTAGCTTCGCGCGCAGCATCGCCATCGCGGTCGCGCGGTTCGAGGACTGCGAGCGCTCGTTCTGGCACTGCACCACGATGCCCGTGGGGCGGTGCGTGATGCGCACCGCGGAGTCGGTCTTGTTGACGTGCTGCCCGCCCGCGCCCGACGCGCGGTACGTGTCCACCTGAAGGTCGTCCTCGTCGATCTCGATCTCGCTGGTCTCCTCGACGGCAGGCGCGACCTCGACGCCCGCGAAGCTCGTCTGGCGCCGATGCGCGGAGTCGAACGGCGACAGGCGGACAAGGCGGTGCACGCCGCGCTCGGCGCCGAACAGGCCGTACGCGTTCTCGCCGCCGGCCCTGAAGGTCGCCGACTTGATCCCGGCTTCCTCGCCGGCGCTCACCTCGAGCAGCTCCGTCGAGAAGCCGCGCGCTTCGGCCCAGCGCAGCAGCATTCGCAGGACCATCTCCGCCCAGTCCTGGGCGTCGGTGCCCCCGGCGCCGGCGTTGACGGTCACGAGCGCATCGCCGGCGTCATACGGGCCGGAGAACAACCGCTGCTCCTCGGCCTGGGCAAGGCGCTCTTCCGCGGAGCGCAGCTGCTCCTCGAACTCCACGGCCAGCGACGGATCCTCGTCGACCATCTCGGCGAGCGCGCCGAGGTCCTCGACGTCGGCGCTGAGCTGCGCGTAACCCTCGAGTCGGCGGGTCAGGCGAGCATGCTCGGCGGAAACCTCAGCGGCCTTCGCGGCGTCGTCCCAGAAGCCCGCCGCGCCCATCCGGGCCTCGAGCTCCTCACGGCGTGCGGTCAGCGCAGCCGGGTCAAAGATAGTCCGCTAGCAGCGTCATCTGCTCGCGGATCGCTGCCAGGCGCTGCGGCGTCGGTTCGGCTGTCGGCGCGCTGGACACCTGCGAACCGTAGCACCGGCGCGGCGAGCGGCTGCGCGACCGACGGCGCCGGCAGGTCTGCCTGGGTCTCGCTGGCTTCGGGCGGGCGGCGGCGCTAGGCGCCGTGGCACTTCTTGTACTTCTTGCCGCTGCCACACCAGCAGGGGTCGTTGCGACCGAGCTCGTGCTCGTGATCGACGACGCGCTGGGCGACCTGGGGCGCTGCTTCCTGCACGGGCACTTCGGGACCGCCGACGGTCACATAGTCGCCGCCGGCTCCGGCTCCCGCGGCGGCGGCCGCCGCGGCGATCGCCCCGGCACCCGCGGCCGACGTGCCACCGGAGTAGGTGATCTGCCCCGCACGGGTCGCCGAGCCGCCCGCCGGGAACAGCGGCGCGTCCTGCTGCTCGCCCTCGACGGTCACCTGGACGTTGAAGACCATCCGCGCGAAGTCGCCCCAGACGCTGTTCATCAGGTCGCCGAAGAGGGTGAAGGCCTCGTTCTTGTAGGCCACCAGCGGATCGATCTGGGCGAAGCCGCGCAGGTGGATGCCCTCGCGCAGGTAGTCCATGTCGAGCAGGTGCTCGCGCCAGCGTTCGTCGATCGTCTGCAGCAGCAGGAACCGTTCGAGCGCGCCCATCAACTCCTCGCCGAGGGCCTGCTCACGTTCGTCGTAGCGCTGCACGGCAAGCTCGGCGATCGCGTCGATCAGCCCCTCGCGGTCGCCGCTCAGCGACGCGAAGCGCTCTTCTGAGGCGTCGACCTCGAAGAACTGGTTCAGCGCGGTGTACATCGCCGGCAGATCCCACTCCTCGACGTATTCCTCTTCGGTGTACTGCTCGACGATCCGTTCGACGACCTTGACCGTTTCGGCGCGCGCCTCCTCGCTGATGTTCTTGCCTTCGAGGACCTCGTCGCGGTAGGCGTAGATCACGCGGCGCTGCTCGTTCATCACGTCGTCGTACTCGAGGACCCGTTTGCGCAGCAGGAAGTTCTGCTGCTCGACCTTTTCCTGGGCTTTCTCGATCTGCTTGGAGAGCATCCCGGCTTCGATCGGCTCCTCGTTGCCCTCGTCGTCGACGCCGCCGAGTTTGTCGAGGATCCGGTAGATGCGGTCGCCCGCGAACAGGCGCACGAGGTCATCTTCGGCGGAGAGGAAGAACCGGGACTCACCGGGGTCGCCCTGGCGTCCGGCGCGTCCGCGCAGCTGGTTGTCGATCCGTCGCGACTCGTGGCGCTCGGTGCCGCAGATGAACAGGCCGCCGGCCTGCATCACCGATTCGCGGCTTTCCTCGACGTTGGTCTCGAGCGCCGGCAGCAGCGCCTGCAGGCGCTCGCTGTAGTGCTCGTCGTCGACTTCGACGCCCTCGCGCTTGAGCTGCATCGCCGCGAGGTGCTCGGCGTCGCCGCCGAGCTTGATGTCGACTCCGCGGCCCGCCATGTTCGTCGCGATCGTGACCGCGCCGGGCCGTCCCGCGTCGGCGACGATCTCCGCCTCGCGCGCGGCATGCTCGGGCTTGGCGTTGAGGACCGTGTGGTTGATGCCGCGCGTCTTGAGGCGCTCGGAGACCAGCTCGGAGACCTCGACCGAGATCGTGCCGACCAGCACCGGTTGGCCTGCCTCGTGGCGCGCGGCGATCTCGCGCACCACGGCGTTCCACTTTCCCTCGCGCGTCTTGTAGACCTGATCGTTGCGGTCCTGACGGACCATCTCCCGGTTCGTCGGGATCTGGACGACTGGCAGTTCGTAGATCTTCAGGAACTCGGTCGCCTCGGTGAGCGCGGTTCCCGTCATGCCCGAGAGCTTCTCGTAGAGCCGGAAGAAGTTCTGGTAGGTGATCGTGGCGAGCGTCTGGTTCTCCTCCTGGATCGCCACTCCCTCCTTGGCCTCGATCGCCTGGTGCAGGCCCTCGGACCAGCGCCGGCCCTCGAGGATCCGGCCGGTGAACTCGTCGATGATCTGGACCTGTCCGTCGACGACGGCGTAGTCGACGTCCTTCTTGAACAGCGACTCGGCGCGCAGCGCCTGCTGGAGGTGGTTGACGAGGTAGCCGTTCTCGGCCCGGTAGAGGTGGTCGATGCCGAGGAACTTCTCCGCCTTCTCCACGCCCAGCTCGGTGATCGAGACGGTTTTGTGCTTCTCGTCGATTTCGTAGTCGAACTCGGCGACGAAGTTCTTCTTGCTGCGCGGGTCCATCCCTTCGGGCGCCTCGCCGACGACCATTTTCGGCGCGAGCCGTGCGAAGCGCACGTAGAAGTCTGCGGCCTGTTCCGGAGCGCCCGAAATGATCAGCGGCGTGCGGGCCTCGTCGATCAGGATGTTGTCGACCTCGTCCACGACCGCGAAGTAGTGGCCGCGCTGGACCTTTTCGGCGAGGTCCTTGGCCATGTTGTCGCGCAGGTAGTCGAAGCCGAACTCGGAGTTCGTCCCATAGACGACGTCGCAGGCATAGGCGGCCTGCTTCTCGTCGTAGCCCTGCTGCGACTGCAGCACCCCGACAGTGACCCCGAGCGCGTCGTAGATCGGGCTCATCCATTCGGCGTCGCGTCGCGCGAGGTAGTCGTTGACCGTCACGACGTGGACGCCGCGCCGCGCGGGCGGGGCGTCGGGATCGTCGGGGTCGGACGCGCCGACCGCGAGCGAGTTGAGCACCACGGCGAGCGTCGCCGTCAGCGTCTTTCCCTCGCCGGTCTTCATCTCGGCGATCTGGCCGTCGTGCAGTGCCATGCCACCGATCAGCTGGACATCGAAGTGACGCATCGCCATCCGCCGCTTGGCGGTCTCACGTACGAGCGCGAAGCACTCGGGGAGCAGCTCGTCGAGGTCCGCGCCATCGGCCGCCCGGGCGCGCAGATCGTCCATCCGCTCGCGCAGCTCGGCGTCCGATTCGTGTTCGAGCTCAGGCTCGAACGCGCCGATCACAGCGACGCGCCGCTGATAGGCCTTGAACTGCTTGGACTCTCCTACGTTGAGTGCGCGCTGCAGCAGAGAGGGCACGCGGAAAGGATAGCCGCCGCCCCCTAAGCCGACCTAAGCAGGCGTGCCCTTCAGGTCGCCTGCGCGTGGCGCGGCGTGGCCGCGCGAGCCTCGCGACGGTGGCGCATTTTGTCGCGGTGGCGCTTGACCTGGCGGGCCAGCTCTTCGATCACGAGGTTCATCGAATGGTCCATGTCGGTGGAGGCCTCCTTCGCGCGCAGCGTCACACCCTTGAGGAACAGCGTTCCCTCTGCCACCTCGCACTCAGCCACTCGCGGGTTCGGCTCGTGCTGCAGCTCGAGCTCGATCGTCGCCAGCGGCGAGATCTGGCGGCTGATTTTCTCGAGACGACGCGCGGCGTGAGTTCGAAGCTCGTCGGTGACCGGTACGTTGCGACCCCTGATCTCGATCCGCATGGCGGGCTCCCTTCGATGCGCCTGTTCAGTGGCTCGATCCTACGCCTAACGGCGGGCGGCGTAAAGTCTTTTTGGACACAAAGACTGGGACCTGACCGAAGGGCCGCAGCCTGCGAGAATCGGGCGATGCTGGCCGTCGCACCGAAGCTCGACTGGTCGCCGGAAGTCCTGCCGCTGGCCTTCGGCGCGCTCGTGTTGTTCATCTACGGCCGGCGCTGGGCGAGGGTGCGCAGGTCGGCTTCGCCGCGCAGCGAGCACGACGCGCCGATCTGGCGCCTGCTGGTCTTCTGCCTCGGCGTCGCGGTCGCCGAGCTCGCGGTGATCTCGCCGATCGACAGCCTCTCGCAACAGCTCTTCGCCGCGCACATGGTGCAGCACATCATGTTGCTCGACGTCTCGCCGATCCTCGCGATCCTCGGCTTCACGAAGGTGATCCTTCGGCCGATCACGCGGACCGTCAACACCGTGGAGCGCCGCGCCGGGTTCTTCGCCGGACCGGTCTTCGCGGCGAGCGCCTACATCGCGGTGATCTGGCTGTGGCACATCCCGGCGGCCTACGACTATGCCGTCGTGCACCCGCCGATCCACGTCCTCGAGCACCTCTCGTTCATGGTCGTCGGCAGCCTCTACTGGTGGCACGTCCTGTCCCCGATCCGCGCGCGACGCCGGCTCACGGGCCTGGGGCCGATGGCCTACATGGGCTCCACGAAGATCGCGCTCGGCGTGCTCGGCATGGGCCTCGCGTTCGCGCCGGTGGCGATCTACTCGTACTACGTGCACCAGCCGCGCGTCTGGGGAATCTCGCCGCTCACCGACCAGTCACTGGCCGGGATCATCATGGCCGTCGAGCAGACGATCGTGATGGGCGTCGCGCTCGTCTGGCTGTTCATCAAGGCGCTCGAGGAGTCCGAGCGCGACCAGCAGCGCCGCGAGCGGCTCGAAGCCGCCTCCTCCTAACGCGAGCGGTCGAGGCTCGCGAGGATCCCGGCGTGGCCGGCGATCGCGCCGATCATGATCGCCGCCTCCGCGACCTCGGTCCCGGGGAGCAGGATCGTCTCGCGAAGCTGCGCCCGGGCGCCGACCTTCGCACCGTCGCCGATCACGACCGGCCCGGTGATCCTCGCTTCGTCGCCGATGCTCGCGCCGCGGCCGACCCATGCCGGCCCCTCGACCTCGACGCCCTCACCGACCTGTGCTCCGGGCGCGAGGATCAGGCCGCTCTCGTCCTGCTCGCCGACGAGCTCGAGCCCAAGCTCGCCGCGCAGCGCGTCGAAGGTGCCCTGGCGCAGCTCGGCGAGCGAGCCGACGTCGTTCCAGTACTGGTGGACCTCGTGGATGTAGAACGGCTCGTCGGCCTCGAGCAGGGCCGGGAAGACGTCTTTGGCCCAGTCGACGAACGGTGACTCGGGGAAATAGTCGAAGACCCGCGGCTCGAAGACGTAGATCCCGCAGTTGCCGAGATTCGAGCGTGCCTCTTCGGGCTCCGGCTTCTCCTGGAAGCCGGTGATCCGGCCGTCCCGGTCGTGCACGACGACGCCGTACTCACGCGTGTCTTCGACGCGCTTGACGGCGAGCGTCGCGACGCCACCGGACGCATAGTGGCGCTCGATCAGTTCCGTGAGGTCGATGTCGGTCAGCGCGTCGCCGCTGATCACCAGGAAGGTGTCGTCGCCGAAGAAGTCGGCGCACGCTCGCACCCCGCCGGCGGTGCCGAGCAGCTCGCCCTCGTAGCGGTAGCTGATGCGGTCGCCGAAGTAGTCGCGAATCGTCTCCGGGAAGTAGTGCAGGTTCGCGATCACGTCGTTGATCCGGTGGCGTTCGAGCAGGTCGAGAATGTGCTCCATCACCGGCCGGTCGAGCACGGGCACCATCGGCTTGGTGATCTCGTAGGTCAGCGGACGCAGCCGCGTACCCAGTCCGGCGGCAAGCACCATCGCGCGCATCGTCGAGCGCCTAGTAGCGGTAGTGGTCTGGCTTGTAGGGCCCCTCGACAGGGATGCCGAGGTAGGACGACTGGTCGGGCGTGAGCTTTGTGAGCCGCACTCCGAGCGCGTCGAGATGCAGGCTGGCGACCCGCTCGTCGAGGTGCTTGGGCAGCACGTGGACGCCGAGTCCGTACTCGCCGCTCTTGGTGAACAGCTCGATCTGCGCCATCACCTGGTTGGTGAACGAGTTCGACATCACGAAGCTCGGGTGGCCGGTGGCGTTGCCGAGGTTCAGCAGCCGCCCCTCCGAGAGCAGGATGATCGCGTGGCCGTCGGCGAAGATCCACTTGTCGACCTGCGGCTTGATGTTCTCGCGGCGGACGCCTGCGATCGCGCGCAGTCCGGCGACGTCGATCTCGTTGTCGAAGTGGCCGATGTTGCCGACGATCGCCTGGTGCTTCATGCGGGACATCTGCTCGGCGGTGATCACGTCCCGGTTGCCCGTCGCGGTGATGAAGATGTCGGCGTCGAGCACTTCCTCGAGCTGACGAACCTCATAGCCCTGCATCGCGGCCTGCAGCGCGCAGATCGGGTCGATCTCGGTGATCACCACGCGCGCGCCCTGGCCGCGCAGCGATTCGGCGCAGCCCTTGCCGACGTCGCCGAAGCCGCACACGACGGCGACCTTGCCGGCGATCATCACGTCGGTCGCGCGGTTGATGCCGTCGATCAGGGAGTGGCGGCAGCCGTAGAGATTGTCGAACTTCGACTTCGTGACCGAGTCGTTGACGTTGATCGCGGGGAACAGCAGCTCGCCGCGGTCGACCATTTCGTAGAGCCGGTGCACACCGGTGGTTGTCTCCTCGGTGACGCCGATGATCCCGGCGCCGAGGCGCGTGAACCGCGTCGGGTCCTCGGCCAGCGAGCGCTGGAGCAGTTCGAGGATCACGCGGTGCTCGTCGCTCGTCGCGGTGGACGGATCAGGCACGGAGCCTGCGCGCTCGTAGTCGGTGCCCTGGTGAACGAGCAGCGTCGCGTCGCCGCCGTCGTCGAGAATCATGTTCGGCCCGCCCTCGGGCCAGTTGAGCGCCTGCTCGGTGCACCACCAGTACTCCTCGAGGCTCTCGCCCTTCCAGGCGAAGACAGGCACGCCGGCCGGCTCGGCGACGGTCCCCTGGGGGCCCACGACGACCGCTGCCGCGGCGTGATCCTGCGTCGAGAAGATGTTGCAGCTGGCCCAGCGCACCTCCGCGCCGAGCGCGACGAGCGTCTCGATCAGCACGGCTGTCTGGACAGTCATGTGAAGCGACCCGGTGATCCGGGCGCCGGCCAGCGGCCGGCTGTCCGCGTACTCGCGCCGGAGCGCCATCAGGCCGGGCATCTCGTGCTCGGCAAGGGTTATCTCCGCGCGACCGAAGTCGGCGAGCGTGAGGTCGGCGACCTTGTATTCGAGGCTTGTGGGGGCGACTGTGGGGTTCATGGCCCGTCAGTCTAGGGGTCTGCGGCGCCGACCCGGATCGGGCGCCCCGCTAGGACTCGCTGAGCGCGGCCTTCAGCCTCGAGATCGCCTCGACGGGTGCCGGGTCGACGCCCCGCAGCGTCGCGAGGTAGATCGACACGAGGTCGCCGAGCAGGACCAGTGACAAAACGCGTTCGATCGCCGTGCGGCCCTGGGTCTCGATCCGCAGCGTGGCCGCCGCGTTCGGGGCGATGACACCCTCGGTGACCTCGATCCGGCGGCGGATCCGCGGATGCAGGTCCGAGTCCTCGAGGAACACGCCGGCGAGCTTCGCGGCGCTCTCGGCCCCCTCCCAGCCGCAGACCTCGTTGTGGTCGCCCTCGGGCAGTTCACTGGAGAAGGCCGGGACCTTCGCGTTCTCGTTGATCTGGGTCTTCCAGCGGTAGGCGATCGGGTTGGTCAGGCCGGCCCCGAAGATCACCGGTACGGTCCCCGCGAGGGTGCCTGCGATCGACTTGGCAAGCGAGTCCTCCGGCGCGTCCGGGCCCCACTGGGCGACGAGCTCTTCGAGCTGCGAGGCGGCTACGTCGATCTCCGACGAGAGCCGCGGTCCGACCCCGGACATCGCAGCGACTTCGAGTGCCGCGACGAGCATGTAGCCGACCGCGGCGCGCGGCTGGAAACCGCCCGGCAGGGGAATCACCGGCACGCCGTCGGCACGCGCCATCTCGGCGAGCTGCCCGCCCGTCGTCGCGACGATTCGCCGCGCACCGAGGAAGCCCGCCGACTCGTAACAGGCAAGCGTCTCCTCGGTGTCGCCCGAGTAGCTCGCGCAGAGCACCATCGTGTCGGGCGTTGTCCAGGTCGGCAGGCCATAGCCGCGCGTCACGAACAGCGGCCGCGTCAGCTGGTCGCCGAGCGCCGCGCGCGCCAGCGCGCCGCCGATCGCCGAGCCGCCCATCCCGGCGACAACGAGTCCCGCCGGAGAATCGTTGTCCTCGAGGATCGCGGACTCGAAGCGCCAAAGGGCGTCACGCAGGTGTTCCGGCAGCGCGAGGATGTCGGCGAGCTGGCCGCTCGGGTCGATCGCGGCGATCCCCTCGCGCGTCAGGTCGGCACCGGCATCTGGGCTCATCGGGCGAACTCCCCTCGCTTTCGCTGTGTTGCTCGCCCCCCGCGTTGTTCGGCGGGTCGAGGGCGCGAGTCGCGCCACCCGGCACGATACGCGTCACGCTGGTCGGCGTGCGCCGTGGCGCGCCTGCGCGCGCGGGAAGACTGCCCACGAGCGACGTCGGCGCCTTACTCTGGGGATTGCCGCCCGCCTGAGCGCCCGCGCTAGCGCGCCGCGGCGGCGTCGGGGAATCCGACGCCCGGAAAGATGCGCGCACCGCCCGTGAGGACGTTGCCCGCGCCGATCTCGACGTTCTCGCCGATCACGCAATCGTCCTCGAGCACGGCACCCTCGCCGACGCTCGCGCCCGGCGCGAGGATGCTGCCATTGATCCGCGCGCCCGCGCCGACGCTGACACCGGCGAGCAGCACGGAGTGCTGCACCGTGGCCCCCGGCCCGATTGTCACGTCGGGGCCGATTACGGCCCGCGGGCCGACCTTCGCGCCCGCCGCAATCCGCGCGCCCGAGCCGACGACGCATTCGGCCTCGAGCTCGCCCAGCACGACGGCGTCGGCCGCGACCGGCTCCGCGGGTCCGCCGGGCATCCGGCCGGCGACGATGTCGAATGAGCCTTCGAGGTAGCGCTCGGGGGTGCCGATGTCGATCCAATAGCGTTTCCCCGGGTAGCCGTAGAGACCGTGGCCGATCAGCTTCGGCCAGATGTCGCGCTCGATCGAGATTTTCTTGCCCGGCTCGATCAGGTCGAGCACGTCGCGCTGGAGCACGTAGGCGCCGGCGCTGATCAGGTTCTCGCCGGGGATCGGGTCCTTGGGCTTCTCCACGAAGCGCTTGACCGCGCCGCGCGCGTCGAGCAGCACAAGCCCATAGGAGGAGGTGTCCTCGACCGGGACCAGCGCGAGCGTCGCCTGTGCATCGTTCTCGCGGTGCGCCTGCAGCTGCCCCGACAGGTCGATGTCGGTCAGCACGTCACCGTTGAGCATCAGGAAGGTCTCGTCGAGCATCGGCTCGGCTAGCTTCACGGCGCCGCCCGTGCCGAGCGGCTCGGGCTCCTCGACGTAGCGGATGCGGATGCCGATCGAGCTGCCGTCACCGAGCACGTCGCGGACGCCCCCGGCGAGAAATCCGCAGGACATGATTACTTCGGCGACCTCGTGGTCGCGCAGCCACTGCAGCATGTACTGGATGAACGGCCGGTCGACGAGCGTCACGACCGGCTTCGGGACCGTCGAGGTCAGGGGGCGCAGGCGGGTGCCCTGGCCACCCGCGAGAATCACGGCCTGCATCGGCTCAGCGCCTCCCGATGCCCTCGTAGCGCAGCCCGGCGGCCCGCATCTTGTCCGGGTCCAGCGCGTTGCGCCCGTCGATCAGGACATCGCCGCGCATCTCGCGCGCGACGCGATCGAAGTCCAGGCCGACGATCTCCGGCCACTCGGTGACGAGCACCGCCGCGTCGCAGTCGCGGACCGCTTCGATCGCCGTCTCGGCGAAGTGCACGCCACGCAGCAGCTCGCGGGCCTCCTCGTGCGCGACCGGGTCATAGGCGCTGACTTCTGCGCCGGCGGCCTGCAGCCGCGCGGCGAGCACCAGCGACGAGGCCTCGCGCATGTCATCGGTCTGCGGCTTGAACGCCAGGCCGAGCAGCGCGATGCGCTTGCCCGCGAGGTCACCGAGACGATGCTGGAGCTTGCCGATCACGCGCCGCTTCTGCAGCTCGTTGACCTCGATCACCGCCGTCAGCAGCTGGAAGTGGTAGCCGGAGTTGCCGGCCAGCTGTTTGAGCGCCTCGACGTCCTTCGGGAAGCACGAGCCGCCGTAGCCGATGCCGGCCTGCAGGAACTTGGCGCCGATGCGGTCGTCCAGGCCCATCCCGCGCGCCACCTCGATCACGTCGGCGCCGGTCTCCTCACAGACGTTCGCGATCTCGTTGATGAACGAGATCTTGGTTGCCAGGAACGCATTCGAGGCGAGCTTGACCATCTCGGCGCTGGCCACGTCGGTGCGCACGAGCGGCGCGCCGAGCGGCTCGTAGAGCTGAACGACGGCATCGCCGGCCCAGTCGCCGGTGTCGCCGACGACGACGCGGTCGGGGTGCAGGAAGTCCCTGACCGCCGAACCCTCCTTGAGGAACTCCGGGCAGGAGACGTAACCGAGGCCGCTCTTGCCCTGCTGGCCGAAGTCGCGCACGAGCGAAGCGCCGGTGCCGCACGGCACCGTCGACTTCATCACCAGCGCGTGGTCGTCGGAGGCCGGGATCGCGTCGGCGACGGCGTGCACGGCGCTCAGATCGGCGTCGCCTGAATAGGTCGGCGGCGTGCCGACCGCGACGAACTGCAGCCGCGCGGCGCCGAGCGCGTCACCGATCTCGGTCGAGAAGTGCAGCCGCTCGCTGTTGCGCTCGATCAGCTCCTCGAGGCCCGGCTCGTAGATCGGCACCTCGCCGCGCTGCAGGCGCGCGACCTTCTCGCTGTCGATGTCGACGCAGTAGACGTCGCTGCCAAGCTCCGCGAAGCCTGCCGCGGTGACGAGGCCGACGTAACCGGTCCCGATGACGCCGATCGGCGCGCGGCCTGACAAGCGAATGCCCCTCAGCTGTCCCCGTGGACCTGCAGGAAGGCCTCGAGGCGGCGGATGTCGCGCTGCGCCCGCGCCAGTTCCTCGCTCTCGGCGGCTGCTTTCTGCAGCTGGCCGCGGGCTTCCTCGAGACGCTCGTGAAGCTTGCCCGGGTCGAGGTCGCGCGGCTCGATTGCCTCCTCGACGAGGATCAGCGCGCGATCGTCGGCGAACTGCACGTAGCCCTCGGCCTGCGCGAAGCGCAACGTCTCGGTCTCCGAGCGATACAGACGCAGCTCGGTCGGCTCGAGGATCGCGAGCACCGGCTCGTGGCCCGCGAGGATCCCGATCGAGCCGACGGTCGTCTTCGTCGAGACCATTTCGACGTCGTCGGCGAAGAACTCCCCCTCGGGGGTCAGGACCTCAACTTTGAACTTCGTGCGGGCCATCTACGCCTTTGCCGCCGCGACGACTTCCTCGATCGTGCCCTTCAGGAAGAACGCGCTCTCGGGCACCTCGTCGTGCTTGCCGTCGATGATCTCCTGGAAGCCGCGGATCGTGTCGGCGATCGGCACGTACGCGCCGGGGGTGCCGGTGAACTGTTCGGCGACGAAGAACGGCTGCGAAAGGAAACGCTCGATCTTGCGGGCGCGCTGCACCGTCAGCTTGTCCTCGTCGGAGAGCTCGTCGATCCCGAGGATCGCGATGATGTCCTGCAGCTCCTTGTAGCGCTGGAGGATCTCCTTGACGCGGTTGGCGACACGGAAGTGGTCCTCGCCGAGGATGTCGGCCTTGAGGATCGTCGAGGTCGAGTCGAGCGGGTCGACGGCGGGGTAGATCCCTTTTTCGGAGATCGAGCGCGAGAGCGCCGTGGTCGCGTTGAGGTGCGCGAAGACCGACGCGGGAGCCGGGTCGGTGTAATCGTCGGCGGGCACGTAGATCGCCTGGATCGACGTGACCGAGCCGTTCTTGGTCGACGTGATGCGCTCCTGCAGCTGCCCCATCTCGGTCTCCAGCGTGGGCTGGTAGCCGACCTGCGAGGGCATCCGTCCGAGCAGCGCCGAGACCTCGGAGCCGGCCTGGACGAAGCGGAAGATGTTGTCGATGAAGAGCAGCACGTCCTGGCCCTGGTCGCGGAAGTATTCGGCCATCGTCAGGCCGCTCAGCGCGACGCGCATGCGGGCTCCGGGCGGCTCGTTCATCTGACCGAAGACGAGCATCGTCTTGTCGATCACGCCCGACTCCTTCATCTCGAGCCAGAGGTCGTTGCCCTCGCGCGAGCGCTCGCCGACGCCGCAGAATGCCGACAGGCCGCCGTGCTCCTTGGCGAGGTTGTGGATCAGCTCCTGGATCAGCACTGTCTTGCCGACGCCGGCGCCGCCGAACAGGCCGACCTTGCCGCCCTTGGCGTACGGCGCGAGGAGGTCGACGACCTTGATGCCGGTCTCGAACATTTCGGTCGTCGGGCTGAGGTCCTCGACGCGCGGCGCGTTCTGGTGGATGTCGCGCCGCTGCGTGTCGGCCGGCAACGGCTCGCCGAGGTCGATCGTTTCACCGAGCACGTTGAAGATCCGGCCGAGAGTGACCTCGCCGACCGGAACGGTGATCGGCGCTTCGGTGTCGAGGACCTCCATCCCGCGGGCCAGGCCGTCGGTCGTGTCCATCGCGACCGCGCGCACGCGGTCGTCGCCGAGGTGCTGCTGGACCTCGCAGACGAGTAGCGCTCCGCCGGCCTCGGCGCTGACGCCCGCGGCCTCCTCCTCCTCCATGATCGGGGTGCGGACGATAGTGATCGCGTGGTTGATCTCGGGCAGGCGCTCGGGGAAGACGGCCTCGATGACGACGCCCTGAATCTCCTCGATGCGGCCCACGTTGCGCGTCTTTGTCTCGGTGCTGGCCTGCATGACTGCTGGTCTCCTTGTCCTTTTGCGGTCCCCGCGTGCTGCCCGGGCTACGAAACGCCCTCGGCGCCGGCGACGACCTCCATGATCTCCTGCGTGATCTCGGCCTGGCGGGCCCGGTTCATCTGCAGGGTGTAGTCGGTGATGAGTTCCCCGGCGTTTTCCGAGGCGCTGCGCATCGCTGTCATCTGCGCGCCGAAGAAGCCGGCGGCCGACTCGACGAGCGCTCTGTAGATCGAAGTCTCAATGTAGTCGGGAACGAGCCGCCGCAAGATCTGTTCGGGGTCCGGCTCGTAGTCCACGAGCGGCTGGACCTCCGGCTCGTCGGCCTCGCCCTCCTCGATCACCTCGTGCGAGACGGGCAGCAGCGTCTGGTGGGTGACGTGCTGCGTGAGCGGCGAGACGTACGCGTTGTAGACCATCTCGACGCGGTCGACGTGGCCGTCGACGAAGGCGGTGATCAGGTCGTCGGCGATCGCGCGGGCGTCGGCGAACGCGGGCCTGTCCGCGAAGCCGACGTAGCTTCCGGCGAGCTCGAATCCGCGGAAGCTGATCGACGAGACGCCGCGGCGGCCCGTGGCGTACCAGGTGGTGGCCGCGCCCTCGTCGCTCCACTCGCCCTCCTGGCGCACGCCCGCGCGGATGATCTGGCTGTTGAATGCGCCGGCCAGACCACGGTCGCCGGTGATCAGCAGCAGTGCGCGGCGCTCTTCGCTGTCGTGCTCGACGAGCAGCGGCAGGCGCGTCGCCTCGGCCCCGGCGGCCTTGGCTGCCTGGCGGGTCATCCGGCCGAGCGCGTCGGCGTACGGACGCAGCGCCGTGATGCGCTGTTCGGCGCGGCGCAGGCGCGCCGCGGCAACCATCTCCATCGCCCGCGTGATCTTCTGGATGTTCTTGACCGAGGCGATCTTGTTCTTGACGTCGCGTTGGCTGGCCATGCGGTTCTCGCTGTCTCTGCCGGAAGGTCGCCGTGGCTAGGCCGCGGCGCCCTCCTCGAGCGGGAGGCCCTCCTCGTCGAGGTCGAAGCCGAAGTCGTCGGCGATCTGCGCAACGGCCGACTTGACCTCCGCCTGGGTCTCATCCGACCAGTCGCCGCCGGCGATCTTCTCGCGCAGCGGCGCGTGCGCCGAGTGCATCCGTTCGGTCAACTCGGTCAGGAACTCGCCGACGCGGTCGACGTTCAAGCGGTCCAGGTAGCCGTTCGTCGCCGCGTAGATCTGGACGACCTGGTCCTCGACCGGCAGCGGCTCGCGCTCGTTCTGGTTCAGCGTTGCGACCAGGCGTTCCCCGCGGGCGAGCGTCCGCTGCGTCTCGGTGTCCAGGTCGGAGCCGAACTGCGCGAAAGCCTCGAGGTCGCGGAACTGCGAGAGCTCGAGCTTGATCCGGCCCGCGACCTTCTTCATCGGACCGATCTGGGCGTTACCGCCGACCCGCGAGACCGAGATCCCGACGTTGATCGCCGGCCGCACGCCGGAGTTGAAGAGTTTGCTCTCGAGGAAGATCTGACCGTCGGTGATCGAGATCACGTTCGTCGGGATGTAGGCCGAGACGTCGCCGGCCTGGGTCTCGATCACCGGCAGCGCGGTCAGTGAGCCGCCGCCGAGCTCGTCCGAGAGCTTGACGGCCCGCTCGAGCAGGCGCGAGTGCAGGTAGAAGACGTCGCCCGGGTAGGCCTCGCGGCCGGGCGGGCGGCGCAGCAGCAGCGACATCTGCCGGTAGGCGTAGGCATGCTTTGTCAGGTCGTCGTAGATGCACAGCGCGTCGCCGCCGGAGTACAGGAAGTGCTCGCCCATCGCGCAGCCGGCGTAGGGGGCCATGAACTTGATCGGCGCGGCCTCGTCGGCACCCGCGGCGACGATGATCGTCCTGTCGAGCGCGTTGTTTTCGTCGAGCGTCTGCGCGAGCGCGACGACCGTTGACATCCGCTGGCCGATCGCGACGTAGACGGACACGACGCCGCTCTCGCGGTTGTTGATGATCGCGTCGATCGCGATTGCCGTCTTGCCGGTCTGGCGGTCGCCGATGATCAGCTCTCGCTGCCCACGGCCGATCGGGATCATCGCGTCGATCGCCTTCAGGCCGGTCTGCATCGGCTGCGTGACCGGCTGGCGCTGGACGACGCCCGGGGCCTTGAACTCGGCGGGGCGCGACTCGGTCAGGTGGATCTCGCCCTTGCCGTCCAGCGGCCGACCGAGCGGGTCGACGATCCGGCCGAGCAGGGCCTCGCCGACGGGAATCTCGAGCAGGCGCCCGGTGCGGCGCACCGTGTCGCCCTCGGCGACGCGCTCCCAGTCGCCGAACAGCACGGCACCGACGTTGTCGGACTCGAGGTTCAGGGCGAGTCCCGTCACGCCGTGGGGCAGGTCGAGCATCTCGAAGGACATGCAGTTCTCGAGGCCGTGGATGCGCGCGATGCCGTCCGCGACCGACAGCACGGTGCCGACCTCGGTCAGCTCGACGTCGCCGCCGCCGAGGCCCTCGATGCGGCTCTTGAGGATGCTTGTGATCTCGTCGGGGTTGATCTGCATGGCGTTAGGAAACTCCTTGGGCGACCTGCATGCGCAGGTGCTCCAGTCGGGTGCGGATGGATGCATCGAGAATCGAGTTGCCGACGCGGATTACCACGCCGCCGATGATCTCGGGGTCGACATGCGCCGCGAGCACGACGCGGCGGCCGGTACGGTCGCCGATCGTGCGGCCGAGGCTCGCGGTCGTCGACTCGTCGAGCGGCACGGCGCTGGTGATCTGGACCGGCAGGGTGCGGTTCTCCTCGTCCCACAGCCGGTCGTACTCCGCGCGGACGCGCGAGATCACCGGCATGCGGTGGTTGTCGATCAGCAGTTCGAGGAAGTTCATGACGATCGGCTCGGCGCCGTCGAGCAGGCGCGCGAGCGCCTGCTTCTTCTCACTGCTCGAGAAGTACGGCGAGAAGAAGAACACGACGAGGTCACGGTTCTGTTCGAACGCCGTCGCGAGCTGGGCGAGCTGCTCGCGCACGGCATCGAGGTTGCCCTGGTCCTTGGCGACCTCGAACAGCGAGCGTGCGTATACGCGCGCGAGCTCCTCCATCAGTTCTCCTGCGCTCCCGCGGAGAGGCTCGCGAAGTCCAGTTCGCCGAGGGCCTCCTCGACGAGCCGGCGCTGGTCCTCGTCGGTCAGCGAACGGCGCGTGACCTTCTCGGTCGCGAGCACCGTCAGGTCCGCGACTTCGCGGCGCAGGCCGTCGATTGCGCGCTCGGTGGCGGCCTGGATTTCGCGCTCGGCACGGGTCGTCGCCTCGGCGATCATCGCCTTGCCCTTGTCGCGGGACTCGGCTTCGTGCGTCTCGGCGGCCGAGCGGGCGCGCTGAACGATCTCGTTGGCCTGCTCGCGCGCCTCGGCGAGCCGCTGGCGGTATTCGGAGAGGATCTCGTCGGCCTCGGCCTTGGTTCGCTCGGCGGAGTCGATCGACTCTTCGATCGCCTGCTGGCGGCGGTCCAGCGCTTCGCTGATCCGCGGGAACGCGAGCTTGGCCAGCAGCAGCATCGTCAGGCCGAACACGACGAGGACCCAGATCATCAGCCCCACGTTGGGGGTGATCAGGAAGCTGCCGCTCGCCGCGGTGACTGTGTGCAAGGCGCCCATCCCGATCAGACGATGAACGCTGCGAGCAGGCCGGCGACGAGGCCGTAGAAGAAGCAGGCCTCGGTAAGCGCGAACCCGAGCCACTGGAGCTGCGTGATCTCGTCACGCATCTCCGGCTGCCGGGTGACGGCCTCGATCGCCTTGCCGAAGATGATGCCGATACCGACGCCGGCGCCGACGGCACCGAGACCGCCACCGACACCGAGGCCGATCGACTTGCCGGCCTTGGCGATTTCTTCAGCCGCGGCCAGGAAGGTGATTAGAGCAATGTGCA
Organism: uncultured Solirubrobacteraceae bacterium; assembly: GCA_963699425.1. Lineage (GTDB taxonomy): Bacteria > Actinomycetota > Thermoleophilia > Solirubrobacterales > Solirubrobacteraceae > Palsa-744. The sequence continues at coordinate 929,632 of CAVOTS010000003.1, forward strand.
CGGCGTTGTTACTCCTTTAGTGCTCGGTGGCGACGGCGCCGCCGAGGTAGATGGCAGTCAGCGTGGCAAAGATGAACGCCTGGAGGGCGGCGACCAGGCCGACCTCGAACGCGTACAGCAGCACGCCGAAGGGGATCGTAAACCAGCCGAGCGCGCTGACCCCAAGGATCACCGCGAGACCGCCGGCCATGAACAGGATGATCAGGTGCCCCGCGAGGATGTTCGCGAAGAGCCTGATCGAAAGCGACAGTAGCCGCATGAGGTTCGAGAGAACCTCGAGGAAGAAGATGAAGACGGCCATGCCGCCCGTGACGCCGTTGGGGACGAGTCCTTTGAGGTAGCCGATCGGTCCCTTCGCGCGCACGCCTTCGTAGGTGTAGGAGATGAAGACGACGAGCGCCAGCGCGAGCGGGATCGAGATGTTCGCCGTCGCGGCGTAGAGCGAGAACGACGGAAAGTGGACCCCGAAGAGCACGAATTCGTGCTCGGTGTTGGTCGGCAACGGGATGTACCCGAGCAGGTTCGAGAACATGATGAACAGGAACAGCGTGCCGATGAACGGGAACCACCGCCGCGCCATCTTGCCCTCGAGGTTGCCGCCCGTGATGTTGTCGCGCATCAGCTGGTAGAGCGCCTCGACGGCAGTCTGAACCTTGTTCGGGCGGGCCTGCATCCGGCGCGCGACCCAGATCATCGTGATGCACGTCAGCAGCGCGGCGAGGATCAGGTACATCACGGCCTTGTTGAATTCGACCGGGCCGATCTTGAACCAGCTTTCGAGCTTGAACTCGTTCTGCGGCTTGAAGGTCGTGTTGCGCGTTCCGCTCGCGCCGTAGATCGCGATCAGCGCGATCACGCCGCCGATCCAGCAGGCCCCGAGCCCGAACAGCAGCGTGCGTGTTGAGATGCCGCGCTTCTCGGCGGCGGGCTCGCTGGAGACGGCGCTCATGATGCCTGCGTCCGTCCGGTGCTCGGGCCCTGGAGCGGACCCTCGCGGGTCGCGAAGGACATCACGAAGTAGATCGTGAAGGCGACCAGCAGTGTTACGGCGCAGGCGATCGCGTCGGGCTTGCCGAGCAGCACCTTCGTGAGGATCAGGGCCGCCGCGACGAAGAAGATCCGCCCCATCATGCCCGCGACGTGCAGGCCGGCGCTCAGCTTGGGGTCGGCGGTGCTGCGCGCCCGTGCATGCGCCAGTTCGACGGCGCCGCGGGTCAGGATCCAAGCCGCGGCGCCGATCGCGTAGCCCGCGAACGGCGCGCCGGCAAGCGCGACGAGCGGTGCTGCCGCGAGCACCAGGCCAACGTCGAGGTAGCGCAGGACGGTCATCGGTTTAGCGGCAGCGGGGATCGTCGGCGCGCGCGGCGTCGCGATCTGTGAAATCGGAGTTGTTGTACGGCTCCATGCAGGCGAAACCTGTCGTCCCGTGGGGTCAGACTGCGAGACACGCGGCGGCGGGGAGAGCCCGCGCTGCCGGCGCGCGCAAGTCTACCGAGTCGCCGAGTTCGTAACAACATTGTGACGTCCGTCACGCCCCGCGGGGCGGTTCAGACGCCCGTCAGGGCCAGTCCGCGCTCGCGCGCAGCGTCGATGATCGAGGGCAGCGCAGCCGCTGTCTTGCGCCAGGATCCCGCCGCACCGTAGTCGTCGGCGTCGTGCAGCAGCACGACGCTGCCGGGCCCGAGCCCACGCGTCGCGAGTTCTGTTATCGACTCCGCGCTCGCCCGCTCCTGCCAGTCCCGGCCCCACTGCGTCCACAGCAGCGTGCGCCAGCCACGGCGCCGCGCGATCAGCAGCGCAGCGGTGCTCGCAATCCCGTAAGGCGGGCGGTAGAGGTCGATCGGACGGTCGGTCGCCCCGCAGATCGCATCGAGCGCGCGCGCGAGATCCTCGCTGACCTGCGGCGCGGTCAGCCGCAGCAGATTGCGATGGCGGTCGCAGTGCAGCGCGATACGGTGCCCGCGCTGCGCCACCTCGCGGGCCAGCGCCGGGCTGCGGCGGACCTGCTCGCCGACCATGAAGAACGTCGCGCTGACCTGCTCGCGCTCGAGCACGTCGAGCACCGCCGGCGTGCCGAGCGGGTGCGGGCCGTCGTCGAATGTGAGCGCGCAGCCCGCGCCGTCGGCGGTGTGGTCGGAAATTCCGAGCGGCGCGCGCAGCGCCGGCAGCGCCCCCGCGAGCGCGGGCAGGGAATGGGCGAGCGCCGCGAGAGCGACCGCGGCGCCCGCGATCGGGGCTGCCCGGCTGCAATGATCGCTCGCTGACGTGGAAACCGTACTTGGCATTTTGTTCGCGGCGGGTGCATCCACCTGTTACAGCCTAGGGGTCGTCCTGCAGGCGATCGAAGCGCGCGAGACGCCTTCGGAGCTCAGCCTGCGGCCGGCGCTGGTCATCTCGCTGCTCTCGCGGGTGCGCTGGCTGGCCGGAATCGGCCTCTCGATCCTCGGCTGGCCGCTGCAGCTGGTGGCCCTGCTGCTCGCGCCACTGGTCGTCGTGCAGCCGGCCCTCGCGTGCGGCCTGATCGTGCTGCTGATCGCCGCCGAGCGAATGCTGCACGAGAAAGCCGGCCGCTACGAGTACTCCTGCATCGCCCTGATCATGGTCGGGGTCGCCGGCGCCGGCCTGTTCGCCCCGCCGCACGGCGACACGCACGCGGACCAGTCGACGATCACCATCGTGCTGCTGATCCTCGCGCTCGTCAGCCTGATGCCCTATGTGCTGAGCGCCTTCGGCCGCTCGCACCCGCAGATCATCATCCTCGGCGCCGGGCTGGCGTTCGCGTGGAGCGGGATCGCGACCGCGCTGGCCTCCGACGACATTGCCGCCCGCCACTGGCCGCCCGCGATCGCATGGGCGGTCGCCGCGGGGGCCGCAGCGGCCGTTGGGGTGCTGAGCGAGACGAGCGCGCTGCAGGCCCGGCCCGCGATCCAGGTCGCGCCGGTCGTCTCCGTCGTGCAGACCGTCGTGCCGGTTGTCGTCGCGCCGATCCTGCTCGACGAGCACTTCACCGACACACCGCTGCACGGTGTCCCGTTGGCGATCTCGCTGCTGATCCTCCTGACGGGCGCGGCGCTGCTGAACCGCTCTCCCCTGCTGGTCGCGCTGATGGAAGAGCGCGAGCCCGCGGCGCCGGCCTGAGCCCGCTCAGCGAGTGGCGCGAGACGTGACGGTGCCGAGCGTACGCACGGCGTAGCCGCGTGCGGCGAACTGCGCCGTCAGCTGCTCCACGTCGCCGGCGGCAGCGGCGGCCTGCGGCACTTCGACCACCACGACGTCGCCGGGGCGCAGCGTCCCGCGGAACTGCGGGCCGTGGAGCACGTAGGCGCCGTTGACGGGCGTCAAGCCGGCGAGCTGGGCCATCACGAGCTGCCCGAGGTCCGCCCCGCCGCGCGGCGGCAGGTAGTAGTAGTGGTGGCCGAGGTCGAGCGCGTTGGCCTGACGTCTCAGCTGCCCGCGAGTGCCAAGCCAGTGCAGGAAGCTCGAGTGCGGCGCTTCCGGCAGCAGGCCGTCCTGCGCGGCGCGCACGCCGGCTACGCGGCCACTTGGCGGTGTGCCGCCGGCTGCCCCGTCGGCGAAGGTCACGTGAATTCCAGACGCGGCCAGGCGCGTCGCGGCCGGGACGATCGACCCGGTGCTGGTACGAACGATCAGCGCGACTTCGCGGCGCTTGGTGCGCACCTCGGTGAGCGGGTGGACCCCGAAGATCTTCGCCAGCGCCGCGACCTCGTCGGTGCTCATCATCCACGCGCCCAGTGCGAGCACGATCGCCGCCTGCGTCAGCAGCGTACGTCCGCGCACGATCCAGCGCGGCGGCGCGCTGATCCGCGCCGGGGCTTCGAGCACGACCTGCGCGGCGTGCGGCCCGTCGACCGCGGGCCCCTGCGCATCGGCCGCGCAGCTCGCGGCGACGTGTTCGCGCAGTTCGCCGGCGTCGTTCGCCAGTCGCAGCAGGTCGAGGTCGGCCATCGCCCGGGTGTTCAGCCGGGCGTGGCCGATCGGCAGCCCGTAGGAGACGACCGGTGTCCCCGACGCACGCGCCTCGAGGCAGGTGACGCCGCCGGTCGAGTGCACCAGCACGTCGGCGGCCGCGAGAATCTCGGGCATCCGGTCGGTGAAGCCGTAGACGTGATCCGCGTCGCTGCCCGCGAAGGCGGCGTCGAGCCGCTCGCGAAGCTCCTCGTTGCGGCCCGCCAGGCAGACGATCGAGCTGACCTGCGGGTCGTCGGCGAGCTGCGCGACCGCGCCCTCGATGTCTCCCACTCCCCAGCCGCCGCCGGAGACAACGACCATCCGGCCGCGCTCGGGCAGGCCGAGCGCCCGCCGCGAGGCCTCGGGAGTGCGCGGCTCGAGGAAGTCGGCGGAGATCAGCGGCCGCACGATCTGCGCCGAGCCGCGTCCCGCGATCCTCTCGACGGCCGGCAGCGACTCGCCGTACATCACCAGGTGCATGTCGATGCCCTTCTGGGCCCAGAAGAACAGTCCAGTCAGGTCGGTGATCGTCGCGATCGTCGGCACGCGCACGATGCCGCGCCGGCGCAGGTGGCTGAGCACGACCGTCACCGCCGGGTAGGTCGAGACGACGACATCGGGTTCGTACTGGGCGATCGTGTGGGCCAGCGGACGGGCGCCGAGGGCAGCAGCAGGCGCCGTGCGAGCCAGCGGACCGGCGGGCAGTTTCTCCATCAGCCCGTAGGCGAGGCTGTAGCTCCACGCGCCGAATCCAGCTGCATGCGGTAGCCGTCCTGGACGGACTGTTCGAGGATCCGGCCCATCGCCGCGAGGCCGTCGATCACGTCGACCTCGGCGTGCTCGTCGGCGCCGGTCGAGCTGCTGCGCGAGGGCGCGCGCGGCTGCCGCGTGCCCCTCGCCGACGTCGGCCGAGAGGATCAGTACGCGTTTGGACCGCGGGCTCGCAGGGGCCCGCGATTCGTTTCTGTCGAGTCGCCGATGTAGGAGCCATCGGAACGGGGTGGATTGAGGACTGCTCAAGGCGCCGCACGGACCGGCGCTGCGTGCGCGGCACCCTAAGGCTGCGATAGTGCGCTGGACAGGTCACCGCTCGCCTGTACGCCTGCCGGCTGGAGACGGCCGGCCCTCGCCCGCGACGCGCGGCGCCTCGGCGGGCGACCGCGCCACGGCCTGCTCGGGCGCACGCTCGCCCGGCTCGTCCGAGGGCTCGCTCTCGGGTCACCCGCGACCGCCTCGAATTCGCCGTCTTCGAAGTCCTGAGACATCGGCGCGATCTCCGCCGGAGAGGCTCGGGCGCAGGCGCGCAGGCGATCGAGTCCAGGCGCGGAACTTGAGGATCTCGAGCACGTAGACCAGGTAGACGCTGGCGGCCGCGACGATCAGCGCCGATCGCGACGCATCACGAGCGACCAGAGCGATGTTGAAGTGGCCGTTGTGGTCGCTGTAGGGGACGAAGCGCAGCGCCAGCGCGAGGCCGGCGAGCATCAGCGTCCAGGCGTAGAGGTAGGCGATCGTGCGCCGGCTGGAGAAGCCGATCCGCGCCATCCGGTGGTGGAAGTGCTCGCTGTCGGGCCGGTAGATCGGCTGGTGGTACTTCAGCCGCTTGAGCACGACGAAGGTCGTGTCCAGGAACGGCACGGCGAGCAGGATCAGCGGCAGCACGAACGAGACGACCGCGGCCGTCTTGACCGCCGCCTCGACGGCGATCACCCCCATCAGCAGGCCGAGCAGGTTGGCGCCGCAGTCGCCCATGAAGCTCGACGCCGGCGGGAAGTTGTGGATCAGGAAGCCGAGCGCCGCGCCGGCGGTGATCGCGGCGAGCACGCCGGGCTGCGTGGCGGCCGAGGTCGAAGGCGATCACCGCGAACGTCGCGGCGATGATCGCGCAGACGCCGGCCGCGAGCCCGTCGACGCCGTCGGAGAAGTTGACGACGTTCATCATCGCCACGAGCGCCGAGCACGGTCAGGATCGGCCCGGCATTGGTCGGCCCGGCGTTCGGGAAGTGCAGCGCGCCGACGAACGGCAGCGTGATCGCGCGCACGCCGATGCCGAAGTGCACGGCGATCACCGCGGCGAGCGACCTGGCCGGCGAGCTTCGCAGCGGGTGCAGGTCGAAGCGGTCGTCGAGCGCGCCGACGAGCGTGATCACCGCGGCGCCGAGCAGCACGCCGTGCCAGAGCGTCGGGGGTCTTGCACGTAGCCGGCCGGCAGCCAGATCGAGCGCCGCGACGAGCGCGCCGCCGAAGATCGCCAGGCCGCCGAGCAGCGGCGTGGGTCGCGTCGAGAGCCCGCGCTCGCGCGGCTCGTCGATCGCGCCGACGCGGCGCGCGAAGAGCATCGTCAGCGGCGTCAGCAGCGTCGTGACGGCCGCGGCGGCAGCAGCGCGTAGAGCGCGTCGAGCTCGGTCGGGTGCGCCATCGCTCGCGCTGAAAGCATCGCAGGCGCGGGGCGGTCGCGCGTGCGCGAGCGCGCCGGCCTGCGCGAGGCGCGTCAGGCCGGCGCGGCACGCCGAGCACTCGTACAGCGGATAGCGCTCGACGATCGCCTGCACCCGCTCGGCGAGCTCCTCGCGACGGGCATCGAAGTCCGGCGCCGAGCGCCGACCGCGATGATCCGCCCGATCTCGTCGAAGTCCTCGCACCGCGAGGCCGCGCGTGACGAGCGCCGGCGTGCCGATGCGCAGGCCCGATGCCTCCATCGGCGGGCGCGGGTCGAACGGCACGGCGTTGCGGTTGACGGTGACGCCGATCTCGTGCAGGCGATCCTCGGCCTGTTTGCCGCTGAGCTCCGGCTCGACGCCGCGCAGGTCGACGAGCACGAGATGCACGTCGGTGCCGCCGGTCAGCACGTTCACCCCGCCGCCCGGCGGCGAGCAGCTCGCGCGGCGAGCGCCCTGGCGCCGTCGATCGTGCGCTGCTGGCGCTCGACGAACAGCTCGCTTTTCGCGATCCGCAGCGCGACGGCCTTGGCCGCGATGACGTGCTCGAGCGGGCCGCCCTGCTGGCCCGGGAAGACCGCCGAGTCGATCTTCTTGGCGTGCTCGGCGCGGGACATGATGATCCCCGCGCGCGGGCCGCCTAGCGTCTTGTGGGTCGTCGTCGTGACGACGTCCGCGTCCGGTCGATCGGGCTCGGGTGCAGACCCGCAGCCACGAGGCCGGCGAAGTGCGCCATGTCGACCATCAGCATCGCGCCGACCTCGTCGGCGATCTGGCGGAAGGCGACGAAGTCGAGCTGGCGCGGATAGGCAGACCAGCCGGCGATGAGCAGCTTCGGTCGGCGCTCGCGCGCGATCCTGCGCGACCTCGTCCATGTCGATCAGGCTCGTCTCGGCGTCCACCTCGTAGGGCGCGACGTCGTAAAGGCGCCCCGAGAGGTTGATCTTCATGCCGTGCGTCAGGTGGCCGCCGTGGGCGAGCGAGAGACCCATGATCGTGTCTCCGGGTGTCAGCAGCGCGTGGTAGACGGCCGCGTTCGCCTGCGCCCCCGAGTGCGGCTGGACGTTCGCGTGCTCGGCGCCGAACAGCTCCTTCGCGCGGTCGATCGCGAGCTGCTCGGTCACGTCGACCCACTCGCAGCCGCCGTAGTAGCGTCGGCCGGGGTAGCCCTCGGCGTACTTGTTGGTCAGCACCGAGCCCTGGCATTCGAGCACCGCGCGCGGCACGAAGTTCTCGGACGCGATCATCTCGAGCGTCGACTGCTGGCGCTCGAGCTCCCCCCAGCGCCGCGGCGACCTCGGGGTCGACCTCGGCGAGCGGCCGGTTGAAGTAGTCGGGGGCAGCGGTTCGGTCATCAAGCGAGCTTAGCGGACGAGACGTAATCGTCGCTCTCGCTGGGTCACGCGCGCTCTCGCTTTCTGCTGGAGGTCGCGCGTTTAGCATGCCGGCAGGCGCACGCGCGGACAGACGCTGCGGATCCGCTGCACCGCGCGGCTGGCCGTGGTTGCCTCGGCACTTGCCTCGCTGGACCGGCCAGTCACGAGCCCGACGTCGGTCAGGCTATCAGCGCTGCCGGTCGGCGGGAAGCGCGCACGGGTTTGCCAGCAGCGTGACGGCCGGGCAGCAGGGCGCCACGCGGTACGTTCGCGGGCCGAGCTCGGCAGTCTCGAGCGCCAACGCGAGGGCGTGAAGAGCAGCCGCCGGCTTGCGCCGGCGACCCTTCAGCTCGTAGAGTCGCGCACGGCGGTGGCGTCGGGGTCGCAGCAGGCCGTAGACCGTGTCGGCTGGGAAGCGGCACACTGCCCCCGGTCTGGCGCAGCGCTCGAGCGCCGGCGAGCGCAGGCTCGCACCGCCGTCCCGAGCACGCGCCCGATGCCTGCAGATCGCGCCGCTCGATCGTCGAATCCCGCCTGGCGGGCAGCAGCGGCCACGTCCGGCCTGCCCGTCCCGACCTCGAGCGCGAGCGCAAGCCCGTGCGGCCGCCGCCTCGAACCGCCGCGACGCGAGCCCGTCGCTCCGCGTCAGCGCAGCGAGGCTCGTGGGGCGATCTCGGGCGCCAGCGACGCCCTGTCGCCGTCGGCGACGTACGGCGGGTTGGCCAGCACGAGGTCGTAGCGGTCATCGAGACCGTCCAGCAGGTCAGCCTGCACCAAGCTGACCTCCAGCCCGAGGCGCGCGGCGTTCTCACGCGCCAGGGCGAGTGCGGGCGCGCTGATGTCGCTGCCGGTGACGGCGAGGTCCGGGCGCTCATCCTTGACCGCCAGCGCGACGGCGCCGGACCCCGTGCAGAGGTCGAGCACGCTCGCGCCGGCCGGCGCCGTCAGCGCGACTTCGACGAGCAGCTCACTCTCGGGGCGCGGGATCAGCGCCCGGTGATCGACGCGGAGCTCGAGCCGGCGAAAGTGGCGAGCACCGATGATGTAGGCGACGGGCTCGCGGTCGACGGCGCGCCGGCGCACGGCGGCCTGCAGGGCGCGCGCCGCGGGGCCTTCGACCGCCAGCTCCGAGTCGGTCAGCAGGCGCGCGCGGTCGACGCCGAGCACGTGCGCGGTGAGCAGTTCCGCGTCCAGGCGCGGCGTCTCGCAGCCGCCCGCGCCCAGCGCCGTGACCGCGCCGTCGAGCGCGTCGCGCACCGAGGTGCGCGCGCGCCTCACGCCGCGGCCTGTGCCGCGAGCAGCCGCTGGGTCTCGTCGGCCTGCAGCGCCGCCGTGAAATCCTCGAGTTCGCCTTCGAGGACCTGGTCGAGGTTGTGCGCGGTGAGCTTGATGCGGTGGTCGGTGACGCGGCGCTCGCCGTAGTTGTAGGTACGGATCTTCTCGGCGCGATCGCCGGTCCCGACCTGCGAGCGCCGGTCGGCTGCGAGCTCGGCCTGCTGGTCGGCGAGCGCCTGCTCGTAGAGCCGGGCGCGGAGCACCCGCAGCGCCTTCTCGCGGTTCTGCAGCTGCGACTTCTCGTCCTGCATCGAGACGACGATGCCGCTCGGCTTGTGGGTGATGCGCACCGCCGAGTCGGTCGTGTTGACCGACTGCCCGCCCGGACCCGAGGAGCGGTAGACGTCGATCTGCAGATCGTTCGGGTCGATCTGGACGTCGACCTCCTGGGCCTCGGGAAGCACGGCGACGGTCGCGGTCGACGTGTGGATGCGCCCCGGCGACTCGGTCGCCGGCACCCGCTGGACGCGGTGGGTGCCACCCTCGAACTTGAAGACCGAGTAGGCGCCGTCGCCGTCGATCGCGAGCGTGTACTTGCCGTCGCTGACCTCGAGCGGTTCAGTCTTGTAGCCGAGTCTCTCGGCGTACCGGGTCAGCATCCGGTAGAGGTCCCCGGCCCACAGGCCCGCCTCGTCCCCGCCGGCGCCGCCCTGGATTTCGACGATCACGCTCTTGCCGTCGTTGGGGTCGCGTTCGATCATCGCGGCGCGAATCTGCTCTTCGAGCTCGGCCGCGCGGCTCCGCGCCTGCTCGAGGTCCTCGCGCATGCCGCTCTCGTCACCGAGTTCGCCGAGCAGCTCTTCAGCGCCCGCGGCGTCGTCCACGGCGCGGCGCCACTGCGCCGCGAGCTGCGCCGCCTGCTCGATCTGGCGGTAGGCGCGACCGGCCTCGGCGGCGCGGCGGCGGTCGCCGAGCACCTCCGGGTCGACCATCTGCGCGGAAAGGTCCGCGAAGCGCTCTTCGATGCGCGAAACGAGTTCGTCGATCACGCGGGGCAGTCTAGGGGCGCCCGCCGCGGGCACGCGCCGGCCGCGGCCGCGCTAGCGCGGCGCGTAGCGGTGGTGGAGCATCAGGCCGTTGCCGTCGCGATCGGCGAAGAACGCCATGTGACAGACGCCGGTGTCGAACGTGTCGCCCTGAAACTCGACGCCGCGCTGTTCGAGTTCGGCGCGCGCGGCGCCGACGTCCGCTACGTGCAGCGCGATCGTCGCGCCGCCCGGGACGTGCGTGCGCCCAAGCCGGCGTGCCTCGTGAACGTTGATCGTCAGGGAGCCCGTCTCGAACTCGGCGTAGCCGCCGTCGGCGTTGAGCACCGAGCACTCGAGGCCCAGTGTGTCGCGGTAGAAGTCCACGGCCCGCCCGACCTCCTCGATCGACAGCGATACGAAGTCGGTGCGCTCGACCGGCGTGTTCAAGCGACGACCTCGACGCCGACGAGCTCCTCGAGCTTGAGGGTCGTGAGGTCCTCGACGGCGAGCACGTCGTTGAGCGCCGCGATCGCGACTTCGAGCTGCGCGAGATCGGGCTCGCGGGTCGTCAGCAGCTGCAGCTTCAGGCCGGGCCAGATCAGCGCACGAACCCATGGCGTCGTGCGGTGGCGGCCGGCGAAGCGGATGATCTCGAACGAGACCCCGGCGATGATCGGCACCCCGAGGATCCGCGTCAGGACCAGCCAGTACCAGGCGGGGAGCCCGAGCGGGGCGAAGGCGAAGATCGCGACGATCATCACGATCAGCAGGAAGCTCGTGCCGCAGCGGGGGTGCAGGCGCGAGAAGCGCTGCGCATTCGCCGGCGTCAGCTCCATGCCGGCCTCGAGACAGGAGATCGTCTTGTGCTCGGCCCCGTGGTACTCGAAGACCCGCCGCATGTCTTTCGCGCGAGAGATCGCATACAGGTAGCCGAGGAACAGCAGCGTGCGGATCAGGCCCTCGACGACCCAGAACAGCACTGCCGAGCCGAGCTGGTTCTTGAACAGGCTGGTGATCGCGACCGGGACGACGAAGAAGAGCACGACCGCCAGTCCCAGTGCCACGACGATCGTCGCGATCCAGGCCCAGCGAGATAGCTCCTTCGGTTCCTCGCCTTCACCTTCGAGCTGGGCGTTGGTCGCGATCTCCAGGGCGCGGAAGCCGACACCCATCGAGCCGCACAGCGCGACGAAGCCGCGGATCACCGGCAGGCGCAGCACGCGGTGGCGCGCCATCACCGAATCGATCTTGTGGCGGTCGGAGCCGATCGTCCCGTCCGGGCGACGCACGGCAACCGACCAGTGGTTCACGCCGCGCATCATCACGCCCTCGATCACGGCCTGACCGCCGACTGGGATGTCCCGGTCGGCGCGCAGCTGGCCGTCGTGGCCGAGCTCGACCGTGGGTGCTTCGGCCGCGGCTGAGGCGGCCATTGCGGCTACTTTGCGGCGGCGCGAGCGGCGGCCGCGCGGCCTTTGGCGACGCGGCGCTGGAAGCGCTCCACGCGACCACCGGTGTCAAGCAGCTTCTGGCGGCCCGTGTAGAACGGGTGGCACTGCGAGCAGACCTCGACGTGAATCTTCTCGGCGGTCGAGCGGGTCACGAACTCGCTGCCGCAGGTGCAGGTCACGGTGACCGGCTCGTAGCGCGGGTGGATCTCAGGCTTCATCGACGTAATTCTAGCGGGGCCACGGCACGGGCCACGACGTGGCTCCTGCGCGTTTGGGGCGGCAGGGGCTCGTCACAGACGCCGCTGTAGGCGCTTTCGTGACGGATCGTGCGGCCCGCCTTGTTGCTCCAGCGGAAGTAGACGAGCGCGCGGTACTTTGCGGGCGCAGTGAGGTTGCTCAGCGTTCGCGTCGACTGGAAGGCGGCGACGCCGGGCACGGCCGCGCGCCAGAGCCCGATCCCGGGGCCCTTGACGGTCTTGAAGCGCTCGCCGGGCAGGCGCTCCTGAAGGTCGATCTGGATCGACATCCGGCTTGCTCGGCGCAGGGCATGGATTTCGGCGGCGAAGCTGACGAGCCGCGCGGACGCGCTCGGCGCCGTCACGCACTGCTCTAGCGCCACGCTCTGCAGCACGGAGTAGCGCGAAGTGTCGATGCGGTGCGCGCCGCCGGCGGCAGGCAGCAGCGCCGCTGCTGCAAGCGCGGCGCAGATCGCCCCTGTGAGCTGCCTCATCCTCGGCATGACAATCCTCTTAACACACGCGACCGCGTTTGGTTGCGCGTGACTATGCCATCGGCAGATCAGGTGATCTGGTAAAGCGGGCCGTCGCCCCCCTCGGGCGGCGTCAGACGCCCACCCTTGGCGGTGATCGCGCCGCACTGCACGCAGTTGGTGTAGTTGACGATCACGTCCACGGTGCCGCTCTCGGGGGCGTCCTCGGGGATCTCGTAGACCCCCGCGGGGCACATCCAACGCCAGGTCTCGGCCAGCTGGCGCGGCACGTGGCGCTGCACACGGATGTGGTTCGGCGCATCGTCGCGCGTCGCATTGCCGGTGATGAACACCGACGAGAGCTTGTCGAACGTGTACTTGCCGTCCGGCTTGGGGTAGTTCTTGCTGGTGTTGCCGATGAACATCGGCTTGGCGTCGTTGCGGTGCCAGGCCAGGCGCCCGGCGGGCAGGCGTCCTTTCGTGGCGATCGCCGCGTTGACGAGCGGGCCGCCCTTGATGAAGCCTTTCTGGAACGGCTGGCGGGCGTTGCGCACGGCGTACAGCTCTTTACCGACGGAGCTGTCCTCGATCGCCGCTTCGTAGGCCTCGAAGTTGGTCTCGCCGCGCACCAGCGAGGCGTAGATCGACTCGGCCGCGAGCTTGCCGGACATGATGCAGTGGTGCACGCCCTTCAGGGCGACCGTGTCGACCATGCCGGCCGAGTCGCCCACGAGCACGGCGCCGGGCATCGCCAGCTTGGGCATCGACCAGTAGCCGCCTCCAGGGAGCGCCTTCGCGCCCCACGCGACGCGCTCGCCGCCCTCGAGAATCCCTTTGACGAGCGGGTGGAGCTTGAACTGCTGGAGCAGGTCGTGGGCCGACGTGGTCGCGTCGGCGTACTCGAGGTCGATGACGAAGCCGATCGAGACGAGGTTCTCGCCGGTCTTGGCGTCCTTCATCGGGTAGATCCAGGTGCCGCCGATCTGGCCGTACTTCGCGGACAGCTTCAGCGGCCAGGGGCCGATCGTGTGGATCAGCGTGTCGAGCTCCTTCGGGACCTTCCAGACCTCCTTGACGCCGAGCTCCCAGACCGCCGGTTCGCGGTTTTCGCCGAGTTCGAACTCCTGGATCGCCGCGCCGGTGAGGTGGCCCCAACAGCCCTCGGCGAGCACCGTCGCCTGGGCCTTGATGTCGGTGCCGGGCTCGAAGTTGGCGAGCTCCTCGCCGTCCTTGCCCCGGCCCTTGTCGCCGGAGCGAACGCCGACGACGCGGCCGTCGTCGACGATCAGCTGCGTCGCGGCGGTCTCCGTCAGCACGTAGGCGCCCGCCTCTTCGGCCTGCTCCTGCTGGAAGCGCGCGAGCGCCGCGACAGAGATCACCTCGTTGCCGTGGTTCTTGAACGGCGGCGGGGTCGGGATGCGGAGCTTGGTCTTGCCGGAGGGCAGCATGTAGACCGCCTCCTTGGTGACCTCGCCGAAGGCGAAGCCGGCCTCGCGCCACTGCTCGCGGGTCATCTCCGGGAAGAGCTCCTGGAGCGGCGCCGGGCGCATCACGGCGCCCGACAGGTTGTGGCCGCCGCAGGTCTTTGCCTTCTCGATCACGGCGACCGGCACTTCACCGAGCCGCTCCATCGTCTCGGGATCGTCGGCGAGCAGTTGCAGCAGCCGGTTGGCGCAGGCCAGCCCGGCCGTGCCGCCGCCGACGATCGCGACGCCGACCTCGATCAGCTCGTCCTCGGCGTCGAGGCCGTGCTTGATGAATTCCCGCTTGACGTCGACCGGCGGCGGGTATGCCGCCGGCACCACCGCGTCGTTGGCGTTGGCCGAGCTCATCAGGCTCCCTTCTTCGCCTTCACCGCCTCGGTGAGCTTCGGCAGGATCTTGTTCAGATCGCCGACGACCCCGAGGTCGGAGAACTCGAAGATCGGCGCGTTCGCATCCTTGTTGATCGCGATGATGTTCTCCGAGGCCTGCATGCCCACCTTGTGCTGGATCGCGCCGGAGATTCCGGCCGCGAGGTACAGCTTCGGCGCGACCGTCTTTCCGGTCTGGCCGATCTGGGCGGCGTAGGGGTACCAGCCCGCGTCGACGACCGCACGGGTCGCGGCGACGGCGGTGTTCCCGCCGAACGCGGCGGCGAGCTGTTCGCACAGCTCGAAGCCCTCGGCGTTGCCCAGGCCCCGGCCGCCGGCGACGAGGATGTCCGCACCCTCGATGTCGACGTCCGCGCCGCGCTGCTCGCCGCGCTTGACCATCGTCGCCTGCGCGGCCTGCGGGCTGGGCTCGTAGGCCAGCTCGCTGACCTCGGCGGCGCCCGCGCCGTCCTTGGTGATCTCGAATGCGTTCAGGCGGCCGATGATGATCCCGACCGGCGAGCGGAAGCGGATCTCGGAGATCGCCGAGTCGCCGAGAATCGGCCGTTCAGCGACAAGCTGGCCGTCCTCGGCGCGCACGCCGGTGACCTCCATCGCCACGCCGGCGCCGGCGCGCGCAGCGAGGCCCGCCCCGATCTCGAAGCCGAGCAGGCCACCGCCGAACAGCGCGTATGAGTAGTCGCCGTCGGTGATCGCCTTGGCCATCGCGTCGACCGCCGGCTGGGCGAGGCCGTCGGGGCCGCTTGCGACCCAGACCTTCTTCGCGCCGTACTCGCCGAGTGATGCGGCGAGCTCGTGCGGGACGTTCTCGCCGACGAGGATCGCGTGTGCCTCGCCGCCCAGCTGCGAGGCGAGCCTGGCGCCCTCCGAGACGGCGCCGAGCGAGTTCTTGTTGATCGCGCCGTCGTAGTGCAGCGCGTAGATGAGGATGTTCGCCATGTCCGTAGTTTCGCTTTCTCTCGTCAGATCAGCTTGCGCTCGTCGAGCCAGACGACGATTCGTTCGACCGTCTCGCCGGTGTCCTCGTCCTCGATGATCTCGCCGGCGGACTTCGCCGGCGGGGCCTTCGCGGCGACCCACTGGGCGGCGGAGTTGCCGCCGCCGACGCGCGAGGCGTCGATGCCGACGTCGGCCGCGGAGACCGTTTCGAGCGGCTTCTTCTTGGCGCCCATGATCGCCTTGAGCGACGGGTAGCGCGGCTCGTTGATCGCGTCGCCGACGCTGATCACGGCCGGCAGGGTCACCTCGACCGTGTCGTAGCCGTACTCGGCCTGGCGCTCGCAGCGCAGCTTGTCGCCCTCGATGTCCATCTTGATCACCTGTGTCAGCGAGGGCATCCCGAGGTGCTCGGCGACAACCGCGCCGATCGTGTAGCACTCGCCGTCGTCCGACTGCTGGCCGAGCAGGACCAGGTCGGGGTTCTCGCGGCGCAGCGTCTCGGCGAGCGCGTAGCCGGTCGCGGCCACGTCGGAGCCGGCGACTGCCTCGTCGGAGAGGTGGATCGAACGGTCCGCGCCGAGCGAGACGGCCTTGTGCAGCGCACGCACCGCGCTCTCGGGGCCCATCGTCACCGCGACGATCTCCTCGACCGGCACGACGCCGCCCTCGCGGATCTGCATCGCGGCCTCGATCGCGTGCGTGTCGTACGGGTTGAGGTTCTTCTCACCGCTGCGATCCATTCGCCCGGTCGCGGGATCGATCCGCTTTTCCACCGCGGCGTCCGGGACCTCCTTCACAAGTACGCAAATCTTCATTTCAGGGGAGCTCCTTGGGGTCTGTTCGGCCGGAATCCTAACGCGAAAGCGATTGACTGACCAGTCAATCAGGCGCGCGCAGCGCACGCCGAGCGAATGAACTCGACGATCTGCTGCGTCGGTGCACCGGGCGTGAAGACCTCGGCAACGCCGAGCGACTTCAGCTCAGGAATGTCATCGGCGGGGATCGTCCCGCCCACGGTGATCACGACGTCGTCGATCCCCTGCTCGCGCAGCAGCTCGACGACGCGCGGCACCAGCGTCATGTGTGCGCCGGAGAGAATCGAGAGGCCGACAGCGTCCGCGTCCTCCTGGATCACGGTCTCCACGATCTGTTCGGGCGTCTGGTGCAGGCCGGTGTAGATGACCTCCATACCGGCGTCGCGCAGCGCGCGGGCGATGATCTTCGCGCCGCGGTCGTGCCCGTCGAGCCCGGGCTTGGCGACGACGACGCGAATCCGCCCGCCAGTCGCCTCTGTCTTCTCGGTTGCGCTCATCTCGCGACCGCAAGGTTATTCGTTTGCGGATCTTCCGCGCGCGATCGTCGCCGCGAGCGCCGCCCCGGCGGCGCCGCCGGCCAGCGCGAATGCCAGCTTCAGGCGCGAGCGCAGGTGATCGAGCTCGATGATCTCCCAGCCTTCGCCGATCGCGATCGCGCGCAGCGCCGCGTCGGGATTGACGACCACCGGATGCCCGACGGCGCGCAACATCGGCAGGTCCGACTCGGAATCCGAGTAGGCCCAGGAATCGGCGAGCGCGAGGCCGAGTTCCGCGGCGACGATCTCCATCGAGGCGACCTTGCCCTCGCGATAGTTGAACGGGCCCGCGGCGCGGCCGGTGTAGATCCCGTCGACGACCTCCGAGCGCGAGCCGAGGCCGCCGTCGAAGCCGAGCACGTGGCACAGCAGGTCGGCCATCTCCTGCGACGCCGCGGTGAGGATGAAGATCGGCGTGCCTTCGTCCTGGTGGGCCCAGGCGCGTTCGAGCATCTCGGGATAAAGGCGCGGCAGCACGCCGGCGAGGACCCGCGGCGCAAGCCGCTGCAGGTCGCGCACCGGCACGCCGGCGATCATCTCGGCGACCCGCAGGCGCACCGCGTCGGCGCGGTCGTCGGTCGATCCGACGAGCCGGTAGCGCACGTTCTCGAAGACGTCGAGCGCGAGCCGGCGGCGGCTGATCATCCCCGTTTCGAACGCCGCCCGTGCGAAGTACACGCCGGACGAGCCGTCCATCAGCGTCTTGTCGAGATCGAAGAACGCGGCGCCGCGCGCCGCCGCGTCGGCCACGCTAGACGCGGACGATCACCGCGTCGCCCTGCCCGCCCCCGGAGCAGATCGCGGCGCAGCCGAGGCCGCCGCCACGCCGGCGCAGCTCGTGCACCAGTGCGCCGAGGATCCGTGCGCCGGAGGCGCCGAGCGGGTGGCCGAGCGCGATCGCGCCGCCGTTGACGTTGACGCGCTCCTCGTCGATACCGAGCGAGCGCACGCTGTTGATCGCGACCGAGGCGAACGCCTCGTTGATCTCCCACAGGTCGATGTCGCTCGCCTGCAGACCGGCCTTCTCGAGCGCCTTGCGCGCGGCACTCGCCGGGGTCGTCGCGAGGTAGGCGAAGTCGTTGGCGCTCTGGGCGTGGGCGACGATTTCGGCGATCGGCTGATGGCCGTTTGCCTGCGCCCACTCGTCGGAGGCGACGACCAGCGCGCCGGCGCCGTCGTTCACCCCCGGGGCGTTGCCGGCGGTGTGCGAGCCCTCCTTGGAGACGAGCCCGGGCAGCTTGGCGAGCGCCTCGAGCGAGGTCTCGCGGCGCGGGCCCTCGTCGATCTCCACGACGGTGTCGCCCTTGCGGCCCTTGACGGTCACCGCGACGATCTCGTCGGCCATCCGCCCGGAGTCGATTGCCTCGAGCGCGCGCTCGTGCGAGCGCAGCGCCCAGCGGTCGAGGTCCGGGCGCGTGATCTCGAGCTCGTCGCCGATCTCGGTCGCCTCGTCGAACATCTGGCGGCCCGAGAAGGGGTTCGTGAGCCCGTCGTGGACCATCTCGTCGAGCATCTTCGCGTCGCCCATGCGGTACCCGAAGCGTCCCTGCGGCACGAGGTACGGGGCGCGCGACATCGACTCCATCCCGGCGGCGACGCCGACCTGCACCTCGCCGGCACGGATCGCCTGGTCGAGCAGCACCGTCGCCCGCACGCCCGACGCGCAGACCTTGTTGATCGTCTCGGAGGAGACCTCCTTCGGGATCCCGGCCTTGATCTGTGCCTGGCGCGAGGGAATCTGGCCCTGGCCACCCTGGAGCACCTGTCCGACGATCACGTGCTCGACCTGCTCGCCATCCACGCCGGCGCGCTCGAGCGCCGCGGCGATCGCGGCGGCGCCGAGCTCGGTCGCATCGACGCTCGACAGACCGCCGCCCATCTTGCCGATCGGCGTGCGGGCGGTTGACAGGATCACGGTCTTGGGCATCTGGTCTCCAGGTTCTCGGAAGGTGGCCTTGGGGCACGAGAATCCTAGACGAGCCCCGGCCTGTGAGAATGGCCGGCGTGCTGCTTGACCTGAGCGACGACCACGAGCTGATTCGCCGCACCGCGCGCGATTTCGCCACCGGCGAGGTCGCCCCGCTCGCCGAGGAGCTCGACCGCGAGAAGCGTTTCCCCTACGAGCTGGTCGCCAAACTCGGCGCGCTCGGGATGATGGGCATCCCCTTCCCCGAGCGTTACGGCGGCGCCGGAAGCGACACTCTGGCCTACGCGCTGGTGGTCGAGGAACTGGCCCGCGTGGATTCCTCGGTGGCGATCACGCTGTGTGCGCACACCTCGCTCGGGACGCAGCCGATCTACCGTTTCGGCAGCGAGGAGCAGCGCGAGCGATGGCTGCCCGAGATGTGCGCCGGACGCCGGCTCGGGGCCTTCGGCCTGACCGAGCCCGATGCCGGATCCGACGCCGGCAACACCAAGACCCGCGCCGACCTGCAGGACGGCGAGTGGGTGATCGACGGAGCCAAGCAGTTCATCACCAACGCGGGGACCGAGATCTCGGGCGTCGTGTCGATCACCGCCGTGACCGGCGAACGCGACGGCGGCGCGAAGGAGATCTCGAACATCCTCGTGCCGAACGGCACCCCCGGCTACGAGCCCGGCCCGCCGTACCGCAAGATGGGCTGGAACGCCTCGGACACGCGGCCACTGGCGTTCGACGGCTGCCGCGTGCCCGCCGAGAACCTGCTCGGCGAGCGCGGCGCGGGCCTGCGCCAGTTCCTGGAGATCCTCGACGGCGGACGGATCGGGGTCGCGGCGATGGGCATCGGGCTCGCGCAGGGTGCGCTCGACGAGGCGCTCGCCTACGCGCGTGAGCGAAACGCCTTCGGCCGGCCGATTGCGAGCTTCCAGGCGATCCAGGCCAAGCTCGCCGACATGTCGACGGAGATCGCGGCCGCGCGGCTGCTCGTCTACAAGGCCGCGATGGAGAAGGACGCGGGACGCAACTTCTCGCTGACCGCGGCTCAGGCGAAGCTCAAGACGGGTCGGCTCGCGGTCCGCTGCGCCGAGGAGGCCGTCCAGATCCACGGCGGCTACGGCTACATCGAGGAGTATCCGGTCTGCCGCTTCTACCGCGACGCGAAGATCCTCACGATCGGCGAGGGCACCGACGAGGTGCAGCAGATGGTGATCGCGCGCGCGCTCGGCGCCTAGCGGCCGCGCTCGCGCTCGAGTAGCTCGGCGGCGGCGCTCGCGGGATCCAGCCGCCGCGCCACGACCTCCTCGATCAGCTCGCGGAAGCGGGCGTCGTGGGCCAGCTCGGCTTCCAGGCGCCGGCGCAGGCGCGCAGTGGCGATCGCCAGGACCTCGGCGCGCAGGTTGCGCGCGCGGCGCTCGGCGAGCAGCCCGTTCTCGACGATGTACGCGCGGTGCTCGTCCAGTGCCGCCGAGAGCTCCTCGACGCCGACGGCGTTGGCGGCCTCGGTGCGCACGATCGGCACCCGCCAGGAGGCCTTGAACTCCTCGGGGCTGCGATCGAGGTTCGCGAGCGAGAGCACGCCGCGGATCTCGCGGATCATCGTGTCGGTCAACGGATGGTCGGCCTTGTTGACGACGATGATGTCCGGGATCTCCATCACGCCGGCCTTCAGTGCCTGGATCGAGTCGCCCGAGCCGGGCATCAGCACGAGCACGATCGTGTCGCCGTGGTCGATGATGTCGACCTCGGCCTGGCCGACGCCGACCGTCTCGACGAAGACGTCGTCGCGGCCCGAGGCGTCGAGCAGCAGCGCGGCCTGCAGCGCGGCCTCCGAGAGCCCCCCGAGCGCGCCCCGGTTGGCCATCGAGCGGATGAACACGCCGCGATCCAGGAAGTGCTCGGTCAGCCGGATGCGGTCGCCGAGCAGCGCGCCCTGCGTGAACGGCGACGACGGGTCGATGGAGAGCACGCCGACGCTGCGGCCCGCGGCGCGGCGTACCGCGGTCAGCGCGCCGATCAGCGTCGACTTGCCGACGCCGGGTGGCCCGGTGAAGCCGACGATCTGCGCCTTGCCGGTGTGCGGGAAGATCTCGCGCACCAGCTCCCAGCCCTCGGGACGGTCGTCCTCGACGAGCGAGATTCCGCGCGCCAGCGCCCGTCGGTCACCGGCGAGCAGGCGTGTTGCCAGATCATCCTGCACGGCCGGGCATCATCGCAGGGCGAGGCGCCGCGCTCGCTTACGATTGCTGCACGATGGACACGCTCGCCCCCGAGGACCAGGCTGCGCGGCCGCGAACGGCGCCCGCGCCGCTGCACGGCGGGCCGCTCGAGCTGCTGCGCTTCATGCGCAGCCACAACATGCTGAGCGCCAACTATCTGCGCCTGATCGCCCGCCTTGCGGTGCTCAAGCTGCGCTTCCGGGGACGACTGGAGCTCGAAGGCATCTGCTTCGTCTGCCCCGGCGTCAAGCTCGAGATCGCCCGCGGCGCGACCCTGCGGCTCGGACGCTGGTCCTGGCTCGGCGCCGGCACGAAGATCCGCGTGCACGAGGGGCGCGTCGAGATCGGCGCCAAGTCGGTCCTCGGCCAGGAGTGCACGATCTCTGCCTACCAGCACGTCTCGATCGGCCGCGAGTGCATCATCGCCGACCGCGTGATGCTGATCGACTTCGACCACGGAGTCACGGAAGTCGAGCGGCCGATCCGCCTGCAGGGCATCTACAAGCGCGACGTGCGGGTCGGGAACAACGTCTGGATCGGCTACGGCGCGTGCGTCCTGCGGGGCGTCAGCGTCGGCGACAACTGTGTCGTCGGGACCAACTCGGTGCTGACGCGCGAGGTACCCGCCGACGCTGTCGTCGGCGGAATTCCGGCGCGCGTGATCCGGATGCGCGAGCACCCGCAGCGGATGCGCTGGGCCTAGCCGGCGCGCAACGCCAACGAGCGCGGCCCAGGGACCGGCTCGCCGGCGAGGGCCCGGCGCAGCTGCGCAAGGTGAGCGTCGTGGCGTTCGTGTCCGTAGGGCGTCGCGGTTCCGCGCGCGACGACGAAGCACCAGTCACTGGCCTGCAGCGCGAGCAGCTCGCGTCGCGCCGCGCCGCGCGGTGACCCGGCGGCGAGATAGTCGAGCTCGGCGCGGCGGATCGCGCGGGCCATCGCGCTCGCCGGTCCGGTCGACCACGTCGACAGGTCGCCGCCGGCCCCCCAGCTGCTCGGCGCCCAGCCCGAGGTGTCGGTCAGCGGCGCGTCGATCCCCTCGAGCGCATCGTCGAGTGCCGTGAGCGGCACGCCGCGCCGCTCACACTCGGCGAGCACCGCGGCGAGCCAGGCGGGGCCCTCGAACCACCAGTGGCCGAGCAGCTCGGTGTCCAGCGCGCAGACCAGCAGGCCGCCGCCGGAGATCCGTTGCTGCACGCGCTCGACGAAGTCCGCGGCATGCTCGGCGACGCGCTCGGCCGCGCGGTCGCGGTCGTACGCTCGCCCGGCGTTGTCCCACGGCCGGTGGTGGTGGGTCGTCAGCCGGTGGTAGTCGCGGTAGGCGCCGTCGGCGGGATAGCCCGCCGCGCCCCAGACGAGATCGACCGTCGCGCGGTCGATCGGCACCAGCAACGGACCGTGGACGCTGCGCAGCGGCTGCAGATGCTCGACCGCGCCGAGCCCGAAGCGGGCCGTCAGCTCGACGCAGGTCGCCTGAACCCCCGCGCCGGCGAGCAGCGGCTCGATCCAGGGCGCGTGCGCGCACTCGGGGAGCCAGAAGCCGCCACGCCAGCCGCCCGAGCGTTCGCGCCGGGCGGCGACCCCCGCCTCGATCTGCAGCGCGCTGAGCACGTCGCAGGCGACCAGCGGCAGCACGGCATGCGTCGCGCTCGAGGTCCACGCCGCGTGCGGCGCAAACGCGCCGGCCAGACCGCCGCGCCGCGCGAGCGCCTCGCGCGCCTGGCGGTATTCATCGCCCGAGCGCGCGATCTCGTCGGCAAGCCCCTGCTCCCCCGCGGCGAGCAGCCCGGCGCGGTCGCGGCGGTGCGTCTCGGCGCGGATCTCGTCAATGAACTGCGTCAGACGCGCGTCGAGACCGGGCGCTTCGAGCTGGTCGAGCAGCACCGGCGTGACCGACAACGTGACGGGCGTGCCCGCGTCGAGGATCTCGAGCAGCGGCAGATAGCAGGTGGCGATCGCCTCCCAGAGCCATTCCTCCCCGAACGGCCAGGTGCCGTACCCCTCGACGTACGGCATATGCGTGTGCAGCACGAGCGCGAACGCGCCCTCGCCGCGTTCGGTCACGGCCGGCAGATCGCCACGAAGTCCAGCGCGCGGTCGAGGTTCGCCATGCCGAGCGGCCGCAGGCGGAAGTCGCGCACCGAGATCGACGGCGTGAAGCGCGCGTAGAAGCGCTCGCTGATCCCGAGCGCGCCGTGCACCGCGTCCCAGCCGCCGCGCAGCGCCAGCTCGTGGGCGCGCAGGCGCCGCGCGTGGAACAGGCCGAACATCTGGACCGAGCCGAAGTGCTCGCGGCAGAGCTGCTCGAACTCGGCGCTGCGGTACTCGTGCACGTGCCAGGGGTTGCCCGAGCGCTCGGCGCCCTTGGGCGCGAGCGTCAGGACGTTCGGCGTGGAGAGCCAGACGCGTCCGCGGGGCTCGACGAGCGAACGGAAGTGCTCGAGCGCGGCGCCGGGGTCCTCGAGGTGCTCGATCGTCTGCAGGAAGACGACATCGTCGGCGCTCTCGGCGAAGGTTTCGACGAGCGTGCGCTCGAAGCGCAGGTTCGCCCGCGTGTAGCGCAGACGGGCATGCTCGTGTGCCTCCGGGTTGGCATCGACGCCGACGACGCTCGCCGCGCGTGCTGCGAGCACGTCGGAGCCGTAGCCCTCGCCGCAGGCCATGTCGACCACGCGCCGGCCCTCAAGCTGGGCGGCGATCCACTCGTAGACGACCAGATGACGGCGGTACCAGTAGTTCTCGGCGGGGACGTCGGGCAGCGTGCGCTCGCCGGTCAGCGCGAGCGGCGGCACTCCCGTGGGCTGGTGTTCTTGTTGGTAGACGGCTCCGGTCATGGCTGCACGCCGTTACCGGCGCCCACGGCGGGCGAGTATAAGGTGGGAGGCCATGGCGCCCATGCTGACCGCGCAGCAGATCCGCGAGGCGAACACCGCCTACCACGACGTCGCGGCCGAGCACTACGACTCCAAGTGGGGTATCGACTTCGGCCCGATCGGCCGCCAGCAGGTGCGCGCGAAGCTCGAGAAGGCGCTCGGCGCGCCGGCCCCGCGGTTCGAGCGCTCGCTCGAGATCGGCTCGGGCACCGGCTACTTCACGCTCAACCTGATGCTCGAGGGCCTGATCGGCCACGCGACGTGCAGCGACATCTCTCCCGGGATGCTCCAGACGCTCGCCGCAAACGCCGCGCAGCTCGGCCTCGACGTCACGACGCAGGTCGCCGACGCGGAGCGCCTGCCGTTCGCCGACGAGAGCTTTGACCTGATCATCGGCCATGCCGTGCTGCACCACATTCCCGACCTCGAGCGCGCGATGCTCGAATTCGACCGCGTGCTCGCGCCCGGCGGCACGCTCGTGTTCGCCGGCGAGCCCTCGCGCCACGGCGACCGTCTCGCCGGCGTGCCCAAGCGCGCCGCGAAAGCCGCGGCGCCCCTGTGGCGCGCGGCGCTGCGCGCCGGACGGGCGCCGGCGCCCGCGGGCGGCGAGCAGGAGGAGCGCCTCGAGCGCGTCGTCGACGTGCATGCCTTCGATCCCGCGACGCTGCGGGCCGCCGCGGCCCAGGCGGGCTTCACCGACGTGCGCGTCAGCGGCGAGGAGCTGCTCGCGAACTGGTTCGGCTGGACCAACCGCACGCTCGAGGCGACCGCGGACCCCGACGAGGTCCCGTGGCTGTGGCGCCAGTTCGCGTTCCGCGGCTACGTCGCGCTGCAGCGCGTTGACGGCACGCTGCTCGAGGGCCATCTGCCGCCCGCGATCTTCTACAACCTGCTCGTCAGCGCCCACAAGGCCCCGGAGTAGCGCGATGCCGAGCCCCCCGATCCACGACTTTCCGCTCTTCCCGCTCGGGATCGTCGCGCTGCCCGGCGAGCGTGTGCCGCTGCATATCTTCGAGGAGCGCTACAAGAGCCTGATCGCCCACTGCCTGGAGTTCGAACCGGGCGACCAGGGCCGCAGCTTCGGGATCCTCTGGCTCTCCGAGGATGAGCTCAAGCACGTCGGCTGCTCCTGTGAGGTCGAGCAGGTACTCGAGCAGATGGACGACGGACGCCTGAACATCCTCACGCGCGGGATGCGCGCGCTGCGCCTGATCGAGCGCCGAGACGACCGCGAGTTCCCCTCGGGGATCGTCGAATTCCTCGACGACGAAGGCGAGCAGGACGAGGCCGCAGGCGAGCGCGCACGCGACCTCTACCGCGACCTGGTGCTCAAGGCGACCGAGCGCAAGATCGACGCCGAGGAGCTCGCGGACATGGATGCCTACGAGATCGCCGGGACGATCGAGTTCCCGGTCGCCGAGAAGCAGCAGCTACTGGAACTGCGCAGCGAGGGCGCGCGGATGCGCCTGCTGTGCGCGATGCTCACCGAGGCCATCAAACGTCTCTCGCTCGCCGACATCGCGGAGGTCCGTGCCCGCTCGAACGGGCACGTCTGGTACGGCTAGCCGGCCTGGACGGCCCCGCCGCGGCGCGGGTCCCCGGCGCCTTCGAGCCCCCCGCCGGGGCGCCTGAGCACGGCCTGCACGCCGCCGAAGAAGAGGTTCGGCGCCGAGAACAGGACGGTCGGTAGGTCGAGCTCGTCGGCCTCGATCCCCGGCTCGACGAACAGCGTCCCGTCCTCGAAGTGCACGCGCGGCGCATCGACGGCGTCCTGCGCGCCGAGACCGCGGTCGACGACCGCGACGATCACCTGCAGCAGCGCAGAGCGGATCCGGTTCGAGCCCGCGCTGCCGAGCACCAGCTCGACCTTGCCGTCGCGCAGCAGCACCGAGGGGGCCATCATGCTCGGCAGTCGCACGCCAGCCGGGTGGCGGTGGAAGCCGTGCGGGTTCAGGTCCTCCTCGCCCATCATGTTGTTCACGTGGATCCCCGTGCCGGGGACCACCACGCCGGACCCCTCGCCGTTCGTGCTGGTCACGCTGCAGGCCATCCCCGCGGCGTCGAGCACGGAGATGTGGGTCGTGGAGCCCAGGCGGGCGGCGAGGAACTCCTCGGCGAACCCGACGCGGCCGAGCCCCTGAACGAACTCTTCGGTGCGCTCGCCCTGCGCGGCCTGCATCGCGCCGACGATCTGCGCCAGCGTCGGATGGCCCGGCTCGCGCTCGAGCAACGCCAGCGCGTAGGCAAGCAGCAGGCCGCCCGCCGACGGCGGCGGGTTCGTGTAGAAGTCGCGTCCGCGATAGGCGACGTGGACCGGTCGCCGCTCGACGGCGCTGTAGTCGGCCATGTCCTCGCGCGTCAGCGAGCCGCCGCGCGCGTAGACCCAGTCGGCGATCGCCGTCCCCAGCTCGCCGGTGTAGAAGGGCTCCGCGCCGCGGGCGGCGAGAAGCGCGATCGAGTCGGCGAGCCCGGGGCAGTGGATCAGGTCACCCTCGCGCAGCACCCGACCATCGGGAGCCCAGATCTCGGCGCACTCGGGTGTCTCGGCGAGCAACCCCTCGAGGATCTTCGCGACGTACGCCTGCTGCGCGTTGAGCTGCACGCCCTCCCGCGCGAGGCGCTCGCCCTCGGCGCAGATCGTCGCGAGCGGGAGCGTCGCCCAGCGCTCGGCGGCCGCGAGCACCCCCGCCGCCATGCCCGGGACGGCGCACGACGCGGGGCCGCCGTTGAAGGTCTGCACTGCGTCGCCGAACGACACTTCGACGGCGTCGAGTGCGGCCGCGCCCTCGAGCCGCAGGCTCGGAGTGCGCACGAAAAAGTCCAGCAGCACCGGTTCGCTGCCCGGCTCGGCGACCAGCATGTAGCCGCCGGCGCCCAGTCCGGTCAGCAGCGGCTCGGTCGCAAACGACGCGATCAGCGCGCCGAGCGCGGCGTCGACAGCGTTGCCGCCGGCGCGCAGCAGGTGTGCTCCGGCGGCTGCCGTCAGCGGGTGACCGGCCGTTACTACGCCGTCGCTCTGCGGCATCGCCGCGCCACCAGGCGCCCGCGGGCCCTCAGCGGCCGGGCAGGAACTCCGGGACGTCGAGATCGCCGCCGCGACCCAGCGGTGCGGGGGCGCTGCGCTTGACGCGCACCTCGCCGGCGCCCTCGATTCGCGAGAGGCTCTTGCGCCGGCCGCGGTCGCCGTAACCGGTCGCCACGACCGTCACCCAGACCTGCTCGCCGAGCTTCTCGTCGACGGTCGCTCCGAAGATGATGTTCGCATCGGGGTGTGCGGCCGCGGAGACCGCCTTCGCGGCCTCGTTGACCTCCCACAGCGAGAGGTCGGTGCCGCCCGTGATCGAGAGCAGGATCGAGCGCGCGCCCTCCATCGAGGTTTCGAGCAGCGGGGAGTCGACGGCCTGCATCGCGGCGTCGCCGGCGCGATGCTCGCCCGTCCCGATGCCGATCCCGAGCAGCGCCGGTCCGGCTTCGCTCATGATCGTGCGCACGTCTGCGAAGTCGAGGTTGATCAGGCCGGGGAGCGTGATCAGGTCGGAGATTCCCTGGACGCCCTGGCGCAGCACGTCGTCGGCGACGCGGAATGCCTCGACCATCGAGGTCTGCTTGTCCAGCACGGCGAGCAGCCGCTCGTTGGGGACGACGATCAGGGTGTCGACCTCCTGGCCGAGCGTGTCGATGCCCTGCTGCGCGGACTCGGCGCGTCGTTTGCCCTCGAATGCGAACGGCGTCGTGACGATGCCGACGGTCAGCGCGCCGAGCTCGCGCGCGACCCGCGCGACGATCGGTGCAGCGCCGGTGCCGGTGCCGCCGCCCGCACCGGCGGTCACGAAGACCATGTCCGAGCCCTTCAGGGCGTCCTTGACGCGGTCGAAGTCGTCGATCGCGGACTGGCGCCCGACGCTCGGGTCCGAGCCGGAGCCGCGGCCGTGGGTGAGGTGCTGGCCGATCGCGAGCGTGAGGTCGGCGCCCGACTGCTGCAGCGACTGCAGGTCGGTGTTGACGGCGAGGAAGTCGACGCCGACGACCTCCGCCTCGATCATCCGGTCGACGGCGTTCGTGCCGGCACCGCCGACGCCGACGACGCGCAGAACCGGACCCCCGGCCTTGGGGGTCATCGTGCCGCCGTTGCGTTCGAGCTCGAGTTGGCCGGCGCGGGTCGCGGGGTCGCGGCGGGGGTCGCCGGCGAAGGCGTCGCGCAGGCGCTCGGCGGGCGTCGCGTGCGAGCCCTCCTCGGCCGGCGGCTCGTTCTTCTTCTTGGGTTCAGTGCGCGCGAACAGCGCGGCCAGGGGGCCTTCCCGCATGCTCGCCCGCTTGTCACTTGCCATGGCTCAAGACCTCCTGCGCGAGTTGGCGGTACGACTGGGCCGCGACGCCGTCCGGGTCGTAGCGGAGCACCGACATGCCCTTCACGGGCGCCTCGGCGAACCTGATCGTCTTGCGGATCCGCGAAGCGAAGACGCGATCACCGAAGTTCTCTTCGAGCAGCTCGAGGGCCTCTTTCGCGTGAATCGTCCGGGAGTCGACGAGCGTTGGCAGGATGCCCTCGATGTCGACGTCGGGGTTGAGGTTCTCACGGATCATCTGGAGGGTGTTCTGCAGCTGCAGCAGGCCGCGCATCGACAGATACTCGCACTGGACGGGGACGATCACCTTGTCGGCTGCGGTCAGGGCGTTGATCGTCAGCAGCCCGAGGCTCGGGGGCGTGTCGATGCAGACAAAGTCGTAGTCCCCGGCGACCTCGGAAAGCGCGCGCTGCAGGGCGCGCTCGCGCCCGATCTGGGTCGACATCGCGATCTCCGCGCCGGCGAGATCGATCGACGAGCAGGCGATGTCGACCTCGCGGTCGCGGATCACCTCGCGGATCGAGGTGCGGTGCACGAGCACGTCAAACATCGATTTGTCGACGGTGTCGGGGTCGATGCCCTGCGACATCGTCAGGTTGCCCTGCGGATCCATGTCGACGCACAGCACGCGGTGGCCCTCCTCGGCCAGCGCCGCCGCGAGATTCAGCGTCGTCGTCGTCTTTGCCACGCCGCCCTTCTGGTTGGCGAAAGCGATCACCTTTGCCTTGCCGGTCACTTTGTCTCCGCTGGTTGCATGTTGGCGGGCGGGTCCCAGGACGATTCCCGGGACGGTCACGGGAGCGATATTCGGATGGACGGCCCCGATTCCTGCCACCGGGCTAGGATCGGCCGGTGAGCGGCCCGCCCCCGATCGCCGAGCGGCTGTACGGCAAGGAAGTCGTGATCTGCGTCGGTTCGGGCGGCGTCGGCAAGACAACGACCTCTGCGGCGCTCGCGCTCGCGCTCGCGCGCCGCGGCCGCCGGGTCTGCGTTGTGACGATCGATCCGGCGCGCCGGCTGGCAACCGCGCTCGGACTCGACGAGCTCTCCAACGAGCCGCATCGGATCGACGGCGCGGTGCAGGGCGACGGCGAGCTGTGGGCGATGATGCTCGACGCCAAGCGCACCTTCGACGAAGTGATCACGCGCCTCGAGGAAGATCCCGTGCGGCGCGAGGAAATCCTTGCCAATCCGATCTACCGCGAGCTGTCGGGCGCGATCGCCGGCTCCCACGAGCTGAGCGCGATCGTCAAGCTCTACGAACTGCACGAGGAGCATTCGTTCGACGTCGTCGTGCTGGACACGCCGCCCTCGCGCAATGCGCTGGACTTCCTCGAGGCGCCCCAGAGGCTGCTCGGTTTCCTTGAAGGCCGCGCGCTGCAGGTGTTCCTCTCCCCCGGCGGCCTGACCACCCGGCTGTTCGGCCGCGGCTCGGCACTCGTCTTCTCGGTCTTCGCGCGCGTCACCGGCGTCGACCTGCTCGGCGACCTGTCGGTCTTCTTCGGCTCGATGTCCGGTGTGCTCGACGGCTTCAGCGAACGCACCAAGCGCGTTGCGGCCCTGCTGCGCGAAAGCGGCACCGCCTTCGTGATCGTCACCTCGCCCGAGCACGAACCCGCACGCGAGGCGCGGTTTCTCGCCGAGCGGCTCGAGCAGGCCGGGATGCGCACCGCGGAGCTGGTCGTCAACCGCGTCCAGCAGCCGGCGCTCGTGGGAATCGACCGCGAGGAGCTCGAGCGGGCGCTCGGAGCGGAGCTGGACGGCGAGCTCGCAGCGCGAATCGCCCGCGCCGCCGCTTCGATCGACCTGCTGGCGCGGCGCGACGCGCGCAGCCTCGAACACCTCGCCGACGAGCTCGATCAGCCCTCGCCGGTCGTCGTGCCCCAGCTAACCGAGGAGATCCAGGATCTCGGGGGACTCGCCCGGGTCGCCGACGTCCTCGAGACCGCCGGCTGACCGCCGCCCGCGCCGCGCGATGATCGCGCTCTCCGCGCCGGGCTCCGGCGCGGCCATGTCGACCTCGTCGTAATAGTCGACGTAGTAGTCCTCGGCCGGCTCGGCGTATAGCTCTTCGGCGACCGACTCGAGCTCGCGCGGGATCTCGTGCAGGGCAGCCGGCGTCGCGGCGACAGGAGCGGCGGCCGCCTGCGGGGCAACCGGCACCTGACCGGTGCGGAGCGCCTCGTCGGCGAGGATTTCGTCGGCCAGCGCAACGAGGTCGCTGTCGAGGTGCCCGCAGACCACGTCGCGAAGCAGTGCGCGCAGGTTCGCAGCGATCTCGCGCGTGACGCGCAGCGCGTTGGCGCGGTCAACCGCGCCGCCCTCGATGACCGTCAGCTCGAGCGCGGCGGCTTCGCGCGCCGTGGCCGCGGCGCTCTCGCGTGCGTCCCCGTCCGCACAGAGCGCCGCCAGGCGCGGCGCGAGCAGCCCGCTGGTGGGCCCCTCCGGCTCGAGCAGCGCGCGCAGCGCGAGCAGGTGGTCCGAGAGCGCTTCCCCGGCGCGTTCGCGGTCACAGCCGAGTTCGAAGCGGCGCAGCGCCCAGGCGGCCCGTTCGCCGTGCGGACTGCGGCGTGCGACGAGCGAGCAGAAGACTCGCAGCTCCTCCTCCTGGCCGGCCGCCACGACGAGCATCCCGTGGGGCCGCCCGCCGCCGCCGAGCGCGACGGGTAGCCATGCGCCGGCGGCTCGACGCTGCCAGCCGAGCGCGCCGAGCGTCACGCGCCCGTCACCGAACAGGCGCAGCGCGCGCAGCAGCTCATGGAGCAGCGTCGATGCCCGATCGCTGTCCTCGTCGGTCGAGAGGACAACGACGAGATGCGGCTCGGCGTGCGGTTCGCGAACTGCTGCCGGCAGGTCATCGAGCAGCTCGGGCTGTGCGATGCGCAGCCCCGGGACGAGCGACAACTCGCCGCAGGCGATCGCCATGCCGTGCAGCGTCGCGACGAGTGTCAGCTCACCGGCGCCGTCGGCGGCGGCCCGCTCGAGCGTCGCGAGCGCGCGCTCGAGCCTGTCGGCGTAGAGCTGGAAGTCGGACTGTTCCTCGAAGACGTCGCAGAGCAGCGCGAGCAGCGCAGCCCCGGCGGGGCCGCCCGGAGCAGCCTGGCCGGCGCCGCCTGCCGCGAGGTAGCCGTCGAGCCCTTCGAAGGACGCGAGCGCGTCGCGGGCCGGCCCGAAAGCCGGCAGCGCCGCGAGTTCGCCGGCCCGTTCACGGATGAACGCCGAGGTCAGGGGCCGATAGCTGAACAGCGAGGGCCCCGTCGGTCCGGTGCGGGCGCCCTGCTCGAGGTCGAACGGCACCTCGGCACCGGCGAGCACCTCGTTTTGCAGATGCGCCGCCGCCGACTCGGCGAAGGCGGTCAGGGTTGTCTCGAGTTGCAGTGATCGCATGCGGGCTTGATTCGCGCCCGCACCGTCCCCCTCCTGCCTTCTGCAGGCTTGCTGTCAGGCGAGCAGCGCGGCGGGAGCGCCGAGCCACTCTTCGCCGTAGGAGCGCATCACGTCGATGATCGGCACCAGCGCGAGGCCCTTTTCGGTCAGCGCATACTCGACGCGCGGCGGCACCTCGGCGAACGTGCGGCGCTCGACAATGCCCTCGACCTCGAGCGCCCGCAGGCGCAGCGAAAGGGTTCGCGGGGAGATCCCGTCGAGCGAGCGTTCGAGCTCGCAGAAGCGGCTCTGCCCCTCCGAGAGCTCGCGAACCAGCAGCAGCGTCCACTTGCCGCAGACGATGTCAGCGGTGCGACAGACGGGACAGCTCTCATCGACCATGCCTTCACTTTACCAAGTGAAGTGTTGGGCCCCCGGGCCTATGCGGCGCGCTGGAAGCTGTTCTCGGTGCTCTCGGCGTGCACCGTCGGGGCCTCGTCGCCCTCCTTGTCGGCGAGATCGGCCATCGTCGTGCCGCGCCTCCCGTCGGCCTGCACGAGCAGTTTGAAGTCGTGGACGTTCGTCGCCGCCGCGAGCGCGTCGTCGAGGTTCACAAGCCCGGCGTGCAGGTGCTTGAGCAGCGCCTGTTCGAAGGTCTGCATCCCGTAGTAGCCGCCGTCCGCGATGACCTCTGCGAGGCTGCCGTTCTCGTTCGATTCGAGCACCATGTCGCGTGCCCGGCCGGTCATCAGCATCACCTCGCAGGCCGCAACACGGCCGCCCTGGGCGCCTGGGATCAGCCGCTGGGAGATCACGCCGCGCACCGTGCCGGCGACCATCGAGCGGACCTGGTGGTGCTGGTGGGGCGGGAAGAACTCGAGCATCCGGTTGATCGACTCGGTCGCGTCGACGGCGTGGATCGTCGAGAACACGAGGTGCCCGGTCTCGGCGGCCGACAGCGCCGTGCGCACCGTCTCCTCGTCGCGCATCTCGCCGATAAGGATCACGTCCGGGTCCTGGCGCAGCACACGCCGCAGGGCGCGGGCGAAGGACGCCGTGTCGGTGCCGATTTCTCGCTGGCTGATCGCCGAGCACTTGTCCTGGTGCACGAACTCGATCGGGTCCTCGATCGTGACGATGTGTCGCGAGCGGGTCTCGTTGATGTGGTCGATCATCGCCGCGAGCGTCGTCGACTTTCCCGAGCCGGTCGCGCCGGCGAGCAGAACGATGCCGCGCTCTTCCTCGGCGAGCGTGCGGACCGCCTCAGGAAGGTAGAGGTCTTCGATCGATCGGATGTGGTGGGGAATCGCGCGGCAGACGAGTGAGTCGTGCCGCGCTGGCGGAAGGCATTGACGCGGAAGCGCCCAGAACCGGGAATATCGAACGAGAAGTCGACCTCGTTTTCGGCCGCGAACTCCTCACGACGGCTGGGCTCGGGCAGCAGCGCGAGCAGCGCCGCTTCCGTGTCGTCGGTCTCGAGCACCGCCGCGCCGGGCGCGTCCTGCAGGGCACCGTCGATGCGGAAGCGCGGCGGAGCGCCCACCTTCAGGTGCAGGTCCGAACCGCCGAGATCGACGAGTTCGCGCAGCGATGCCTGAATGTCTTGCACGACCATCTCTTCGGCGGATCCGCCGAAAAGGTTTAGTGCCTTCCCAAAAATGGTCAGCCCGTGGGGACGGGCACCGGCGCGCTAGGCGACGTCGCGGAGCTTTTGGGCCTCGGCGAGGCTCTGCAGCTTCTTCAGCGACTGGTTCTCGATCTGGCGGATCCGCTCGCGCGTGACGTTGAACGTGCGCCCTACCTCGTCGAGCGTGCGCGGATGCTCGCCGCCGAGCCCGTAGCGCAGCTCAAGGACGCGTCGTTCACGGTAGGAGAGGTTCTCCAGCGCTTCGCGCAGCGCCTCCTTGGTGAGGATCTCGGCGGCCCGCTCGTACGGCGACTCGGCGCGCTCGTCGGCGATGAACTGGCCGAACTCCGACTCCTCCTCGTCCCCGACGGGCTTCTCGAGCGACACCGGCGCCTGGGCCGAGCGCTTGATCTGGTCGACCTCTTCGGGCTCGATGCCCGTGACCGCGGCGATCTCGTCGGCGGTCGGCTCGCGACCGAGCTCGGTCACGAGCTTGCGCTCGGCGCGACCGATCTTGTTGAGCTTCTCCACGACATGGACCGGGATCCGGATCGTGCGGGCCTTGTCGGCGAGCGCGCGGGCGATCGCCTGGCGGATCCACCACGTCGCGTAGGTCGAGAACTTGAAGCCCTTGCGGTAATCGAACTTCTCGGCGGCGCGCACGAGACCGAGAGTCCCCTCCTGGATCAGGTCCAGGAACGGCAGACCCTGGTTGCGGTAGTTCTTGGCGATCGAAACGACGAGGCGCAGGTTCGACTCGACCATCTTCTGCTTGGCGTCGAGGTCGCCGCGCTCGATCCGCTTGGCGAGTTCGACCTCCTCCTGTGCGGTCAGCAGACGGACCTTGCCGATGTCCTTCAGGAACAGCTGCAGCGAGTCGGTCGTCATGTCCGGCTTGAGATCGATCGATTTCGCTTTGCGGCGCCCGCGTTTGTCCGGCGCCCGCTCGACCTGCGCAGAGGCGGCCGTGGCTGGGTCGATGTCCTCGACGAGCTCGATTTCCGACTTCTCGAGGAAGCCGTGCAGCTCCTCGACGTCCGACTCGTCGAGGTCGACCTCGGAGACGGCACGCGCGATCTCGGTGTACGAGAGCACGCCCAGCTGCTGGCCTTTGGCCAGCAGTCCCTTGACCTCGTCCAGCTCCTGCATCTCGGTGAGCGACATACCCCGTCCCGTTCCTACTAGCTCGACTAAAAGATGATTTGGCAGCCCCGGCTACTGCTTGATGCCCGTCGGGCGCGCCGAGGCTGTGGCCCACGGCCATGCTAACGCGTCGTTTCGGGTACCAGAGAATGACGCAATGTGCTTGACGAACCGGCTTAAGCAATGATGTCGACCGTGGATCTTGCGGACGAAACGCCCGGCGGCGCAGGCGAGCCGGACGCAGGGCTTCTGGGGCGGCTCCCGCGAAAGCGCCCGCAGAACGCGAGCAGGCGGCGCGCGTCGACCCACGCGGCCGCCGAGACGAACGGCACCGCGCCCTCGCCGGCGCAGGAGCGCCGGGCCGCAGGCGCCGCCGGCAAAGCGGCGGTGAAGACCAAGCCCGCCAAGCGGGCGCCGGCGCCGCGCAAGGCAAAAGCGAGCACGAAGAGCGCCGCGCGACCCGCCGCCAAAGCCAAGCCGAGGGCGGCGGCGAAGGCGGCCGCGAAGGCCGCGCCGGCGGTCAAGGCCAAGCCGAAGGTCGCCGCGAAACCGGCAGCGCGCAAGGCGCCCACCAAACGGCCGCGCAGCACGCCCAAGCCCGGCGCCGAGCCTCCGGCGGTTCCGCCGCAGGGCTACGAGAGCGACGGCGACCGCGCGCAGGGCATCGTCAGGCCCCCCGGCGGCGCAGACTTCGCGGCGACGGCCTTCGAGGCGATCGGCGAGCTGACGCGATTCTCGCTCTCGGCGGGCGAGCGCCTCGTGCGCGACCTGCTCGGCCGACGTTCCTGACCGCAGCTTCGTTATAGTTCCCCGCACGCCGAACCGCTCCGGCATGACCGGGGCGGACGGGGGAACCGCTGCGAGAGCTTTTCTCGCGGGGGCGAATCGGCCAATCAGGCCGTAGCGGACATCCGCGAGCCCGTCAGCTAACCCCGCAGGCGAAGCGATATGCACCGACTGCTTCGACAGATTCCGTTTGCCCTTGCCGCGCTCGCGGCCACCGTGGCGCTCTGCGCCCCGGCCTTCGCGGCACGCCCGCACGCCAGGCCGCGCGCGGCGATCGCGACCTACTACGGCCCCGGGCTGTACGGACGGCACACCGCCTGCGGCCAGACGCTGACCCCCGAGACGGTCGGCGTCGCGAGCCGCACGCTGCCGTGCGGGACGCTCGTGCGCTTCAGCTACCGCGGGCACAGTGCGATCGTCCCGGTGATCGACCGCGGGCCCTACAGCTTCGCGACCTGGGACCTCACGACGGGCGCGACGCAGGCGCTGGACATCGCATCCGGCGTGACGCGCGTCTGGACGCGCATCGTCGGTCACGCCGCGAACAGCCCCGCGCTCGGCGCACCGGCACTGGAAAGCGCTCCCGGTCCCAGCGCCGGCGGCGTCGCACTTCCCTAGCCCCGCGGACGCGCCGCGCTGAGCGACAGTTCGGCCTGGTGGCGAAGGCGCCCCGGGTCCTGGCCGTCCGACGGGCAAAGCGCGTAGCCCGCATCCAGCGCGACCGCCTCGCCGCGTCGGTCACTCATGCGCGCGACCGCGGCGCTCGCGGCGCGCAGCGCCCCAGCGGCCTCGCGGTCGTCGGCGGCGGGCGCGATCAGCCAGATCCTGCCGCCCGGCGCCACGATCACTTCGCAGGCCGGAAGCGCGGCGCAGATCGTTCGCTCGACCGCCCCGGCCAGGCGCTCCAGCTCGCCGGCGCCGTCGGCGGCCCCGATCAGCTGCGCGTCGGAGATCTCCGCCGCGATCAGCGCGAACGCCAGGCCTTCCGAGCCCTGGCGGTCCAGGCGCCGGTCGAGCTCGCGCAGCCAGTGCTCCTCGCGAGCGTCGTAGGCGTCGATCGTCGGCGGCACGGCCTCCGTGGAGGCCGCGACGAGCACCGAGGCTGCCTCGTCGAAGACGACGGCCGACCGCTCGTCGCTCGCGGTCGGCGGCGGCGCCGGCTGGCGACCGGGCATTGCCGCGACCGGCGCTGCCGCGCCGACCACGGCGCCGGATTCCGGGTCGATTGCTTGCTCGAGCGCCCTTGCGACCGCAGCGGCTAGGGCGTTTGCGACCTGCGCGGAACCGTGGCCGGCGCCGGCCAGCTCACGCGCGAGGCGCACACGAGCGAGCTCGGCGGCGCGCACGCAATGGCGCGGCTCCTGGTGACCGGCCGCGGCGAGCGTCGCTCCTGCCTGCGCAAGGTCGGCCTGCTCGCCGCACGCGGACCCGGCGAGCGCTTCGACGAGTCCCGGCGCGCCGAGCGCGAGGGCATCCAGTCGCAGCGTCACAAGGCGGGTCAGATCGCAGTCCGCGACGACGTCGCCGATCCAGTCGCGCCCGATCCGTTCGCTCCATGCGCGGCCGAACGCCTCGGGGAACACGCCGCTCGATTCCATCGACGGGTGGATATCAGCAGCGCAGGACGCCGTGCGGCTAGCCTCCCGTCCCGTGAAGCGATCCAGCGCATCCGGTGCCCGCCGGAACCTCGCCGTGGCCGGCGCACTGTTGGCGCTCGCCGCCGTGCTGCCGGCGCTGCGCAGGCTACGGCGCCGGCAACCCGAGCGGGCCCGGATCGACGCGCTCTACGACCAGACGAGCGTGCTCACCGACGGAGCTGTGCGCTCGATCCAGAGCGCGGACCTGACGATCGACGACGACGCGCTCGAGGAGCTCTGGACAGCGATGAGCCTCGAGCGCCTCGCGCGCACGTACTGGCGTTTCTTGACGCGCGTCACACTCGGCGCGATCCGGGTCGTCTACACCCCCGAGCAGCGCTGGGTTGTCTTCATGGCGCGCCCGTTCAAGCTGCTGACGTTCGCGGCCCCCGAATACGACTTCGACGGCGAATACGGGAAAGTCCGCTGGAGCATCGAGCGCGGCGTGCTGGTCTCGCGCCGGGGACGCGGCGGAGAGGGCTATCTCGAGATCGACGTGCGCCGTCTCGGCGCGTCCAGCGAGCCCGGCCGCAGCCGGCTGCACCTGGACGTCGAGGTCGCGAACTTCTACCCGGCGATCGCATCGGGAATCAGCCGGCGCCTGTACAACGCGACCCAGTCGCGGATCCACGTGATCGTCACGCTCGGGTTCCTGCGCTCGCTGACCAAGCTCGACCTCGCCGACTCGCGGGTCGGGCGATTCGTTTCCTGAGTCGCGTCCGCCCGGCCCACGTAGAATCGGTCGCAGTGGCCTCGGGGCAGGACTCAAGGACGAATCTGACACGCCACCCGTCGCTGGATGACCGGTTCGACCCCGGCTACCGGGTAGTCGACTACGACCCGTCCTGGCCGCAGCTCGCCGCGGCGGAGATCGACCGCGTCGAGGCGGCGCTCGGGGCCCTCGCGGTGAGCGTCGAGCACGTCGGGTCGACGTCGGTCCCGGGGCTCACGGCGAAGCCGATCATCGATCTGCAGGCCACGCTCGCCTCGCTCGAGCCGCTCGACGCCTACCGCCTTCCGCTGGAGCAGCTCGGCTACGCATTCATCTCCGATCCCGACTCGCCCGACTACCGCTTCTTTGCCCTGCCACTCGAGCGCCCGCGCACGCACCACCTGCATGTCTGCGTCGCCGGCAGCCGCCAGGAGCTGCGACATCTCGCGGTGCGCGACTACCTGCGCACGCATCGCGAGGAGGCACACGCGTACGGCGAGCTGAAGCGCGAGCTGGCCGCCGCCCAGCCACAGGACCGGCTCGCCTACGTCGCCGGCAAGGACGAGTTTGTCCAGGCGCTAGAGCGGCGGGCGCTCGCCTGGTCGGGGCTCTAGCGCGAGCCGCCGATTTCGCGCAGCTTCGCGCGGTCGTGCGCCGCAGAGATCCGGCGCACGGTCCCCGACCGCGAACGCATTACCAGCGATTCGGTCGTCGCCCCGCCGGCCGACGGGTAGCGCACACCTTGCAGCACGTCGCCGTCCGTCACCCCCGTCGCGGAGAAGAACACGTCGTCCCCGGTCACAAGGTCGTTGCTCGCGAGGACCCGGCCCAGCTCGTAGCCGGCCTCGAGCGCAGCTTGGCGCTCCTCGTCGTCGCGCGGCCACAGGCGGCCGATCAGCTCGCCGCCGATGCACTTGACCGCGGCGGCCGAGATCACTCCCTCCGGCGTGCCCCCGACGCCCCACAGGAGGTCGACGGGCGTACGCTCGGTGACCGCCTGCAACGAGGCCGAGACGTCGCCGTGGGGGATCAGCCGCACGCGTGCGCCGGCGGCGCGGATCGCCGCGATCCCCTCCTCGTGACGTGGGCGGTCGAGCACGACGACCATCACGTCGTTGACCGGGACGCCGCGGCGACGCGCTACCAGACGCACGGTCTCGCCGAGCGGGCGGTCGAGATCGAGCAGGTCGGCGATGTCCGACGCGCCGGCAAGCTTTTCCATGTAGACGCACGGCCCGGGGTCGAACATCGTGCCGCGGGCCGACAGCGCGATCACGGCGATCGCGTTCGGCATCCCGTGCGCGGCGAGCGTCGTGCCCTCGAGCGGATCGACCGCGATGTCGACCGCGGGCGGCGAGCCGTCGCCGATCTGCTCGCCGTTGTAGAGCATCGGGGCCTCGTCCTTCTCGCCCTCACCGATGACCACGACACCGTCCATCGAGACCGAGCTGAGCATGTGACGCATGCCGTCGACGGCGGCCTGGTCGGCGGCCTCCTTGTCGCCGGCGCCGACGAGCGGCGCGCACGAAAGCGCGGCCGACTCGGTGACGCGCACGAGCTCAAGGGCAAGGTTGCGATCCGGGGCCAGCCGCGCCGTGTCGGGTCTGAGAGGCCTCGTCCGGGCTCACGGCCGGAAACTATACGGCGCGCGGCACCTCTAGGATCCTTGCGGTGCCCCCGTCCAGCGCGCAACGCTCCCGACGCGACAGCCGAAGCGTTCGGCGCTAGGGATGCTCGAGCAGGCCGCGAACCCGCTGGTCGAGGCCCTCGAGCGCCAGCCGGTCGACCCGACCGCGCTGGTGATCTTCGGCGCGACCGGTGACCTCGCGCGGCGCAAACTGCTGCCGGCGATCTACAACCTCGCGCATGACGGCGCGCTGCCCGAGCGCTTCGCGCTCGTCGGCGCCTCGCGGCGCGACCTGAGCGACGATCAGTTCCGTGGCGAATGCGCCGAGGCGATCCGGACCTTCTCGCGCCGGCCGCCGGACCCTGACGTGCTTGCCGCGGTCCTCCAGGACACGCACTACGTCAGCGGCGGCTTCAACGACGCGGCGCTGTTCGAGGCGCTCGCGGTGCGCCTCGACGCGCTCGACGAGGAGGCCGGAGAAGCGCTCAGCCGCGCCTTCTACCTCTCGACCGCCCCGTCGTTCTTCCCGGCGATCCTGCAGCGGCTGGGCGAGGCTTCGCTGAACCGGCGCAAAGGCGCGGAGGTCCGCGTCGTGATCGAGAAGCCGTTCGGGACGACGCTGAAGGAGGCGCGCGAGCTGAACCGTCGCGCGCTGCGCTACTTCCGCGAGACGCAGATCTTCCGGATCGACCATTACCTCGGCAAGGAGACGGTCCAGAACATGATGGCGCTGCGCTTCGCGAACGGACTGTTCGAGCCGCTCTGGAATCGCAACTACATCGACTCGGTCCAGATCACCGCCGCGGAGGACATCGGGATCGGCTCGCGCGCGGACTACTACGACCGTCCGGTGCACTGCGCGACCTGATCCAGAACCACATGCTGCAGCTGCTCTGCCACGTCGCGATGGAGCCGCCGGTCCGCTTCACCGCCGAAGCGGTCCGCAACGAGAAGCTCAAGGTTCTGCGGTCATGTACACATCCCGGACGCCGAGCGATGATCGCCGACGGCTCGGTCGCGGTACGCGGCCAGTAC
The DNA here is from genome assembly GCA_963699425.1 of uncultured Solirubrobacteraceae bacterium. GTDB lineage: Bacteria > Actinomycetota > Thermoleophilia > Solirubrobacterales > Solirubrobacteraceae > Palsa-744. The sequence continues at coordinate 969,327 of CAVOTS010000003.1, forward strand.
ACCCGCGGCCACGTCGACGGCGAGAACGTCCGCGGCTACCTGGAAGAGGAGGGCGTCCCCGAGGATTCCCGAACCGAGACCTATGCGGCGCTGAAGCTGTCGGTCGACAACTGGCGTTGGGAGGGCGTGCCGTTCTACCTGCGCACCGGCAAGCGGCTCGCGCGCAAGGTCACCGAGATCGCCGTGACGCTCAAGCCGGTCCCCCACCTCGCCTTCGACCGTTCGGGGTCGTTGGGGATCCAGCCCAACCAGCTCGTGCTCACGGTGCAGCCCAACGAGGGTGTCACGCTGCGACTGGGCGCCAAGATTCCGGGTACGAGGATGGTGATCCGCCCGGTGAGCATGGAGTTCCTCTACGACACGTCGTTCCTCTCGCAGTCGCCGGAGGCCTACGAGCGGCTGATCGGCGACGTGATGCGCGGCGACGCGATGCTCTTCACGCGCAACGACGAGGTCGAAGCGCAGTGGGAGATCTGTGACCCAGTGCTGAAAACCTGGGAGCAGTCCGACGCGCCGCTGCCGAGCTACGTCGCCGGATCGCAGGGGCCGCTCGAGGCCAACGGACTGATGGCCGGCGAGGATCACTGGCGGACGATCTGATGTCACCCGACGAGGCGCGCTGGACTGCCGATGACACGAACCCCGACGCGATCGAAGCGATGCTTCGCGAGCTGCTGCTTCGCGCGCACATCGAAGACGGGGAGATCGCGCCCGCGCGCGTACTGAACATGATCGTGCTCGTGCGCTCCGGCGATCTCGGCGCAATGCTCGAGCGGCTCGCCGGCGTCGGGCGTTACGCGGCCTCGCGGCTGCTGCTGATCGAGCTTGACCGCGACGCCGAGCACCTCGCCGCCGACGTGCGGGTGACCGCCCCCGAGCGCGTCGGTGGCGACGGTACGGCGCTCGTGCGCGAGACCGTGAAACTGACCGTAGGCGAATGCCACATGCCGGATCTGCGTTCGATCGCCGCGTCGCTCGTGGTCACGGACCTGCCAACGCTGCTCTGGTCACCGGCCGCCGAGCGCGCCCGTGTCCAGCCGCTGCTGGCACTGGCCCAGAGCGTGCTGATCGACTCACTCGAAGGGGACAACGCGGCTGCGGCGTTCACCTCCGCGCTCGAGCTCGCCGACGAGAGCTACGTCGTCGACCTCTCCTGGCTGCGAACGACTCCGTGGCGCGAGCGGCTCGCAGCGGCATTCGACCGGCGCCGCGACGCGCTCGACCGGATCACTTCGGTCACGGTGCGCCACAACCCCGCGTCGATTCCCGCCGGCACGCTGCTCGTCGGCTGGCTCGCTTCGCGGCTGGGCTGGGAACAGCTGCACCTGGCGCCGACGGGCGAGGGCCTTGCCGGAAGCGCGCGGTCCGCGCGGCGCGCGATCGAGCTCGCGCTCGACCCCGACCCTGGGCTCGCGGTCCCCGGGCTGTCGGGCATGACGGTCACAACCGACGACGGTTGGCAGCTCTCCCTCGACCGCGGCGCGGGCGGCCTGCAGGCCGACGAACGCCGCGCCGATGGCAGCGCGCGACGCTGGACCGTGCCGGGCGCCTCGCGCGGTGAGCCCGGCGTGCTCGGCGAGGGAATCCGCCAGGCGCTGCTGCGCGACCCGACGTACGTGCCGGCGCTGAGCCTCGCCGCGGAGATGATCGCGTGAGCGTGCTCGAAGTCTTCGACGACGACGAGCTGCTCGCGACGCAGGCGAGCGAGGCGATCGGCGAAGCCCTCGTGGCGCGCGTCGGGCAGGCCGGGCTGGCCCACCTCGCCGTCAGTGGCGGCGGGACACCGGAACGGACACTCGAACTGCTGGCGGGGACGCCGGTCCTCGACGCGGTCGAGTTGTGGTTCGTCGACGAGCGCTGCGTCGGACCCGAAGATCCCGACAGCAACTACGCGATGGTCGCGCGCACGCTGTTCGGCCGGCAGCGCCATCGCACCCGACCGCGTGCACCGCATGCGCGGCGAGCTCGGCCCCGAGGCCGGCGCCGAAGAGTACGCGCAAGAGCTTGCCGCGACTTTCGGCGAGCGTCCCGCGATTGACGTCGCGATGCTCGGCATCGGCCCCGACGGACACACCGCGTCGCTCTTCCCGCATGCCCCGACGCTGCATCAGCCGGCGACCGTGCTCGCGGTCGAGGATTCACCCAAGCCGCCGCCGGAGCGGATCACGCTGTCGCTTGGCGTCTTGCGCGACGTCGGCCTGGGGGTCCTGCTGGTCACCGGCGAGTCGAAGGCGCCCGCGCTGGCCCGCGCGCTCGGGGATCCGTCGGATGGATGCCCGGCGAGCCTGCTCGACACCGAGCACCTTGTCGTGTTCGCCGACGAGGCCGCGGCCGCCGCGATCGACGGGGAAAAACCGTAGGGACCGCAGGCCGGCGCTAGTCTTGGCGCCTAGGTATTCCCGTGGCTGCCACTGGGCGAAAGCCGAAGGAGCAACTCAGCGCCATGGACGGCGCGCGCAACGCGACGCTTGCACTCGTCGCACCGGTATCCGCACGCGATCTTGAGCGCGTCATCTCGCCGATCATGAGCCCGCTCGCGTGGGACCTCGGGCACATCGCGGCATACGAGGATCTCTGGCTCGCACACCGCTGCGGCGGCCGTGAACTGCTCGAGCCGGAGCTCGCGGACCTCTATGACGCGGCCGAGACGCCCCGCGCCGTGCGCGGCGAAATCGAGGCACTCGGCGCCGACGCTGCTGTCGACTACCTCTCTCGCGTGCGGGCCAGGACGCGCGAGCTTGCCGGCCCGGACAGCCCCGCGGAAGAACTGGTCTGGGAGATGGTCCTGCGCCATGAGCTGCAGCATTGCGAGACGATGCGCCAGACGCTCGTGCTCGGCGGACTGCTCGACGAACGCGGCCTGCTGACCAGCGACCCCGCGCCGCCGCAATGGCTCGAGATTCCCGGCGGGCGATTCACGATGGGCAGCGGCGAGCACGGCTTCGCATACGACAACGAGCGCCCGGCCTTCGATCTCGAGCTGGGCCCGCTGCGCATCGCGAGCCGGCCGGCGACCAACCGGCAGTGGCTCGAGTTCAGCGCCGACGGCGGCTATTCGCGCCGCGAGCTCTGGAGCGAGGCCGGCTGGGACTGGGCCCGCGAAGCCGGGGCTGCCCCCGACCGCGCGATCGAGCGCGGCGACCCTGATGCCAGCGCCTGCCACGTCTGCTGGCACGAGGCGCAGGCGTTCGCGCGCTGGTCGCAGGCGCGCCTGCCGACCGAGCGCGAGTGGGAGCGCGCCGCGCGCCTGGGCGACGGGCGCTTCGGCGCACTCGGGCTGTGCGGCGAGGTCTGGGAGTGGACGGCCACGGAGTTCGACGGCTACAGCGGCTTCACCGCCGATCCCTACCCGGAGTACTCGCAGGTCTTCTTCCGCCGCGGCTACCGCGTGCTGCGGGGCGGCTCCTGGGCAACCGACCCGCGCGTCAAGGGGCCGACCTTCCGTAACTGGGACCTGCCGGCCCGCCGCCAGATCTTCGCGGGGGTCCGCCTCGCCCGGGACGCGGCCTGATGGACCGGCAGATCACGATCGAATCGCACCTGCACGGCGACGCTGCGCGGACGCTCGCGGACGACGTGCGCGACGGGCTCACGCGCCCCTTCAAGGAACTGCCACCGAAGCACTTCTACGACAGCCGCGGCGCCGCCCTGTTCGACCAGATCTGCGAGCTGCCGGAGTACTACCCGACACGCACCGAGCGGCTGATTCTCGAACAGCGCGCCGATGACATCGCGGCGCTGACCGGCGCCACCGAGCTGCTCGAGCTCGGGTCCGGCTCGGCTGTCAAGACGCGGATCATCCTCGACGCGCTCAGCCGGGCCGGAACGCTGCGGCGCTACGTGCCGGTCGACGTCACCGAGGCCGCGGTAAGAGCGGCAGCGAGGAACTGGCAGAGGAGTACCCGATGCTGCTCCTGCACGGCGTGATCGGCGACTTCGAACGGCACCTGACGCTGATCCCGATCCGCCCGGGCCACGGCTCGTGGCGTTCCTCGGCGGCACGATCGGCAACTTCCAGCCCGCCGAGCGCCAGGTGTTCCTGCAGGCCGTCGCGCAGCTGCTCGGCCCCGAGGACCACCTCCTGCTGGGCACCGATCTCGTGAAGGACCGCGCCCGGCTGCTCGCCGCCTACGACGACAGCGCCGGGGTGACCGCGCAGTTCAACCTCAACCTCCTGCACGTGATCAACCGCGAGCTCGGCGCCGACTTCGATCCAGCCGACTTCGACACGTGGCGATCTACGACGAGCAGCAGGAGTGGATCGAGATGCGACTGCGCGCCAAGCGCGAGCTGACCGTCGAGATCCCCTCGCTCGCCCTGACCGTGCCGTTCGCTGCCGGCGAGGAGATGCGGACCGAGATCAGCGCGAAGTTCACCGCCGGGCGCGTCGCGGGCGAGCTCGCGGCGGCGGGCCTCGAACCGGCGGCCTGGATGACCGACGACGCGCAGCTCTTCGCGCTGACGCTGGCGCGCGTCGCGGGCTAGCATCGCGGCCGTGCAGATCGACGGCTCACGCGCGCTGGTCGTCGGCGGCGGCTCGGGACTCGGTGAGGCAACGGCGCGTGCGCTCGCCGAGCGGGAGCGTCGTGACGGTCGCCGATATCGACCCCGACCGGGCGATCTCCGTCGCCGACGGGCTCGGCACCGAGGCGGTGATCTGCGACGTCTGCGACGGCGAGGCCGTGGCGGCCGCGGTCGCTCAGGCGGCGGCCGGCCAGGCGCTGCGAATCTCGGTCTGCTGCGCGGGGATCGGCTGGGCCGAGAAGATCGCCGGCTCGTCGGGCCCTCACGCCGGGGACCCCTTCGAGCGGGTGGTGCGCGTGAACCTCATCGGGACCTTCAACGTGCTGCGCCACGCGGCCAGCACGATGCTCGCGGCCGAGCCGCGCGAGGAGGGCGAGCGCGGCGTGTGCATCAACACTGCCTCGATCGCCGCATTCGACGGCCAGGTCGGCCAGGTCGCCTACGCCGCTTCGAAGGGCGGCGTCGTCGGCATGACGCTGCCCGCCGCCCGCGACCTCGCGCGCGGCGGGGTGCGGGTCAACACGATCGCACCGGGCCTGTTCGACACGCCGCTGCTGGCGGCGCTGCCACAGGATGCGCGCGAGGCGCTCGGCGCGGGGGTCCCGTGGCCCCCGCGCCTTGGCCGTCCGTCTGAGTTCGCCCAGCTCGCCTGTCAGATCGTCGAGAACCGGATGCTCAACGGCGAGACGATCCGCCTCGACGGCGCGCTGCGGATGCCGCCCCGCTAGGCGAGCCGCTCGACGAGCATCGCCATGCCCATCCCGCCGGCGACGCACATCGACTCGATCCCGTAGGTCCCGTCGAGCGCGTCGAGGCCGTTCAGCAGCGTCGTCATGATCCGCGCGCCGGTCATGCCGAAGGGGTGGCCGAGCGCGATCGCGCCGCCGAACGGGTTGAGCTTCTCGTCCGGGATCCCGAGCTCCTGCTTGCACGGCACGATCTGCGCGGCGAACGCCTCGTTGATCTCGACGACGTCGATGTCGGCGATCTCCATGCCGGTCAGCTCGAGCAGCAGCGGATCGCGGGGATCGGGCCGACGCCCATGATCTCCGGTTCGATCGCCGCGACGGTCGACGCGATGATCCGCGCGCGGGGCTCGAAGCCGCCGCGCGGGCCCGCTCGTCGGACATGATCAGCAGCGCCGCGGCACCGTCGTTGAGCGGGCAGGCGTTGCCGGCCGTGACGGTTCCGCCCTCGCGGAAGGCCGGCTTGAGCGCGGCCAGGCCCTCGAGCGTCGTCGAGGGCCGCGGCCCGTCGTCGCGCGTGACGACCTGCTCGGGCACCTCGACCTCGTTGCCCTCGCGGTCCGTCGTAGTGTGCGCCGGCGCCGTGACGGGCACGATTTCCCTGTCGTAGTGGCCGGACTCCTGCGCGGCCACGGCCCGCTGCTGGGAGATCAGCGCCCACTCGTCCTGGGACTCGCGCGAGACTCCCCAGCGTTCTGCCACGTTCTCAGCCGTCATGCCCATCGGGATGTAGACGTCGCAGATCGCGCCCTCCGAGCCGTCGAGCAGATGGTTGAACTCGAACGGCGCGCTGCTGCCGGCGCGCGAGACGGCCTCGACGCCACTGGCGATGTAGGTGTCGCCCTCGCCGGCCTTGATCGCGTGGAAGGCCATCCGCGTCGTCTGCAGCGACGAGGCGCAGAAACGGTTGACGGTCGTCCCGGGCACCGAGAACGGCAGTCCCGCGAGCAGCGCCGCGTTGCGGCCGATGTTGTAGCCGGACTCGCCCTCGCTGAAGCCGCAGCCCATCATCACGTCGACGACGCTCGCCGGGTCCAGTCCCGGGTTGCGCTCGAGCAGCGCACGCAGCGGGATTGCCGCAAGGTCGTCGGCCCGCACGGATTTCAGCGAGCCCTTGCCCGCCCGTCCAATCGGGGTCCGCACTGCATCGACGATCACTGCCTCCGGCATCTGGCTCTCCTGACTTCGGGGTTGGACTCGGAATCCTATGAGGATTCCCGTTCGGCCCCCAGAGCGCGCCAAGGTCGCGGTCGATCATTGCCCCCAGCTGCGCGACTTCGGGTGCGAAGCGCGCGCGTAGCTCGGCGGCGAGCTGGGCATCGGGCTGCTCGGGGCGCGTGTAGGCGACGCGCCGGAACGCGTTGCGTGCGCCGGAATCCAGGAGCCGTTCGGGAATCACTGCTCCCGCGACGCGCGCCGCGGTCCCGACGGACTCCGGCCGGCGCTTGGCCCTGCGCAGTTCGCCGGCGAAGCGGTGCAGCCCCGACGAGCGGGCCTGTTGCAGCGGCTTGGTGCGGCGCATCGCCACCTCGCGCTCGCCGGGCGGCAGGCCGAGAAACTCGACGACGGCGCTCATCGTGCCCTGGGGATCGGACTTCAGGTCGTCGTAGATGATCACGTGAATGTTCTCCGGCGGGAAGTTCTCGCGCAGCCGGCCCAGCTGTTCGGCGTAGCGGACATGCTCGGAGTAGTAGAGGGACATCGGAAGGTGACAGCCGCGCGGGATCTCGCGGCCGGCGCGGCGCTCGTCCTCGAGCTCGAGGGCTCGGCGAAGGTCGGTCACGTCCTCGACGCGGGAGGAGAGCATCTGCTGGTGAAAGGAGCGCAGGAAGTCGGCGGGCTCGCGGAAGATCGCGATCAGCTTCGCGTCGGGCCGGCGCTCGGCGATCAGGCCCGGCGCAGCCCGCGAACGCAGATACTGCGGCGACGCGTCGCCGCGCAGCTGGCCGGGCCGAGCGTCGGCGTACAACGCCAGATAGCCCGCTTCTGTGTGCAGCGGGTTGACCTCGCCCTCGCGGTGCAGCACAGAGCGCAGCTCGGTGGCGAAGTACTTCGGCTCCTTGACCTGTGGCAGGAAGACGTCGTCCCGTTCGGCGAGCGTCAGGTAGAGCGCAGTCGTGCCGCACTTCTGGTGCCCGGCGATGTAGAAGTCCGGGAACCGCAGGTCCCGGTCGGGTTGGCCGCTCACCGGCTGAGCGTAGTGCGCCTAGAGTTCGAGCCGACCGACGCCGAGCTCATCGATCGCAACGTGGTGCGCCATCTCGTACTGGACCGTCCGCGTGACCTGCTCGCGCAGCGCGTCGGCGTCATGGCCGTAGTCGCGGCGCAGGGTGTCCCGGAAGATCACGAGCCTGTCGGCCCCTGCGCGCTGGGTGTCATAGCGCCCGTACGCGTCGGCACGCCGGCCACCGTCGGAGACGACGACCGTGATGTGCCGCAGGGCGTTGCGCAGCAGGTCGGGGATTTCCTCGAGCGCCTCACGAACGAGCTCGTCGAAGTCGCGGTCGTTGAGCGGGTCGAGCACGAGGAACTCGCCTTCTTCGGGCTCGACGACGAGGTTCTGCTCGGCCTGCTCTTCGGCCCGGCGCACGATCCTGTCGAACTCGACGTCCGAGACCGGTTCGCGCCAGTCGGCCATCCGCACGGCGACGAACGCGAGCGAGCCGATCAGCGCGGCGACGACGACGACCCCTAGCGCGGCGTCCTCGACGGCGCGCACTGCGCCTTCCGTGGAGAAGCCCTGCGCGACCAGCACGACCAGCAGCCCGAGCGCCATCGCGACAATCGCGGCGAAGCCGACCCGGCGGAGGTTCGTGCTGGATCGATCGCGCTCGTTCACCGGATCACCGCTATTTGAGAGTCCGCGCGATCACGACGCGCTGGATCTCGTTCGTTCCCTCGTAGATCTGGGTGATCTTGGCATCGCGCATCATGCGCTCGAGCGGGTACTCCTTGACGTAGCCGTAGCCGCCGAGCACCTGAACGGCGTCGACCGTCACGGCCATCGCCGTGTCGGAGGCGAAGACCTTGGCCATCGACGCGTACTTGGCGCGGTCCGGGTGGCCCTGGTCGTTCATCGCGCAGGCCTTGTAGAGCAGCTCGCGCGCGGCGGCCGTGCGGATTTCCATGTCGGCGAGCTTGAAGGAGATGCCCTGGAAGTCGTTGATCGGCCTGCCGAACTGGCGCCGCTCGCGTGCGTAGCCGACCGCGTAGTCGGTGGCGCCCTGGGCGATTCCGACGGCCTGCGCGGCGGCGCCCAGACGCGTGCGCTCGAGCGTGCCCAGCGCGACCGAGAGGCCTCGGCCGACTTCTCCGATCACGTTCTCCTGCGGGACGCGGACGTTCTCGAAGATCGGCTGGCCCGTTGGTGATGCACGGATGCCGAGCTTGTGCTCGAGCTTGCCGACAGTCACGCCCGGCCGGTCGGACTCGACGACGAACGCGGTCAGGCGGCGGTTCTCACGGTCGGTCACCGCGAAGACGACGTAGTAGTCGGCAACGCCGAGGTTCGTGATCCAGTTCTTGGTCCCGTTGATCACCCACTCCTCGCCGTCGAGCACGGCGTGCGTCTGCATTCCCGCGGGGTCCGAGCCCGCTTCGGGCTCGGAGAGCGCGAAGGCCGGCGACCACTCACCGGTCGCGCAGCGCGGCAGGATGCGCTCCTTGAGCTCGTCGCTGCCGTAGAGCTGGATCGGCAGGGTGCCGAGCTCCTGCACCATCAGGATCAGCGCGCATGCGGCGTCGACCTTCGCCAGCTCCTCGATCGCCATGTTGAGCATCAGTACCCCGGTCCCCATGCCGCCGAACTCGACCGGGAATGGCAGCCCGAGGATGTCCTGCTCGCCGAGCAGGCGGCGGATGTCCCACGGGTATTCGGCCTTCTCATCGATCTCGGCAGACCGCGGCGCGATCCGCTCGCGCGCCAGCTGGGCGATCATTTCGCAGAATTCGACGTTCTCGCGTGGAACGGTGTAGGTGTCGCTGACGGCCTCCACTGCAGTTGATCGTAGTGAGCGCGGCGCGTCTGCGCGGCGCGCCCCCGCGGCGACTACGATCCGGACCATGACCGACTCGCTTGAGATCGACGGAGCCCAGGCCGCGGCGCTGCTCGCCGGCGATCCTGCGCCCGTTCTGCTCGACGTGCGGGAGGACTATGAGCGTGCGGCGGGCCGGATCCCGGGCAGCCTGCACATCCCCCTCGCGGAGCTCCCGCAACGGGCCGGCGAGCTACCGCCAGGCTCCTCGGTGATCGTCTACTGCCGCGCGGGAATGCGCTCGCTGATGGCCGCCCAGGCGCTCAACGCGGGTGGCTACCAGGCGCTCTCGCTCGCCGGCGGGATGCTCGACTGGGCGGCCGCGGAGCGGCCGCTCGAGCCGCCGGGCGGCACCGTCGCCGACCACGGGCAGCCGACATGAGCCCGGCGCAGAGCGGCCCGGGCTGGGCCTCGGCGAACCTCGACGACCTCGGCGAGGGCCCGGGATTTCGCAAGATCCGGAGCTCGCTCGGCGTCGAGGCGTTCGGCGTCAACGCGATCGTGCTGCCGCCGGGGATCGCGACCGGAGCCCACTACCACGAGCGCCAAGAGGAGCTGTACTTCGTCCACGCGGGAGAAATCGAGTTCGAGTTCGGCGACGGCTCACGCACACGCCTGGGCCCCGGCGGGCTCGTGCGCGTCGACGCCGCGACGCACCGCGCGATCCGTAACGTCGGCAACAGCGACGCGGTCTACGTGATCGTCGGCGGCGAGGGCGGCTACGTCGGCCGCGACGGGCGCCTGCCGCCCGGCGAGCAGCGCGGCCCGTCGCCGATCACCGAGGGGTAGGTGGCCGCTCCGCGGCTCGAGATCCGGCCCGGCCTCACCGTGCCGCTCGAGCAGATCACGCTGCGCACCAGCCGCTCATCGGGGCCCGGCGGCCAGCACGCGAACGTCACCGCCTCGCGGGTCGAAGCGGTGCTCGAGCTCGCGGGCTGCAGCGCGTTCAGCTCCGCGCAGCGCGAACTGCTGCGCGAACGCTTCGGCGAACGCGTCACCGCGACCAGCCAGGAGGCTCGATCGCAGGCGCGCAACCGCGAGCTCGCGCTGGCGCGGCTTGCCGAGCGCATCGCCGCCGCCCTGCACGTCGACGCCCCGCGGACCGCCACGCGACCGACGCGGGCCTCGCGCGAGCGGCGCGCGCGCGAGAAGCAGCGCAACGCCGCGCGCAAGCGTGCCCGGCGTCCCCCGGGCGCCGACGACTGACTAGTGCAGCAGTTCGTCGACCTCGCGTTCGTGCAGGTGGCCGAGCGGAGTGCTTTCCGGGTGCACACCGAGCACGCGCCAGACAGACACGGGCGAGATCACGAGGTATAGGCCGACGAGCAGCGAAGCGATTCGCAGCCGCCGCGAGCTCGACACCGCGGCGATCGGCAGAACCCAGAGGATGTACCACGGCAGCACCCAGCTGAGCGTGAGCAGGACGGTGATGCTGACCCAGCCGACGGGCGTCAGGACGTCGCGCCGGCGCCATGCGTACCACGACGCGGCGATGACGGTCGCCGCGAGCACCACGAACGAGAGCGTGTGCAGGCCCTGGGTCTCGCCGCCGAAACCGAGCGCCAGTCCGAGCAGGTTCGGGACGCTCTCGGGCGTGACCAGCGAGCTCTGCGCGCTGATGTCCGGCAGGTGCGGGCCGAAGACTGCGAGCGTCGCGGCGCCGAAGGCCAGTGCGCCGGCCGCCATCCCGGCGAGCATCTGCACGACGGCGCGCCGCTGCGGCCAGGCGTAGGCGAGTGCGACGGGCAGCACGACCGCGGCCGAGGCCTTGAGCGAGACCGCGAATACGAACGTCAGCCCGGCGGCGATGAACCGGGCATCCGGCGGCCAAAGCGCCGGAAGTGGCGCGTGATCTTCGTAGAGCATTCTGCCGCGGACCAGGAAGTAGAGCCCGGCGAGCACCGCGAGCATCATCAGGAAATCGTTGTGGCCGCCGCCGATGCCCCAGATCAACACGATCGGGTTGAGCCCCATGAAGGCAACGGCCGGCACGGGGTCGCGGCCGAGCACCTTCGCGAAGCGCCAGACGAGCGCGACCAGCGCGAGGCTCGCGAGCGTGAACAGCACCTTCAGGCCCCACATCGTCCCCGCGACCCCGAGCGGCACGAGCGCGATCGTGATCAGTGTGAATGACGGTCCGTAGGGGCTCAGCAGCTGGTGCCAGTTGCTGACCAGGAAGCTCGGGTCGCTGTGCGGCTCGCTGACCGGGATCGTGGTGTACGGATTGAGGTTGTGGATCGCCTCCATCCGGGCGTAGTTGATGTAGTTGAAGATGTCGGTCGTCGCGAGCGGCGGCGAGAGCATGTAGATCACCTGAACGACGACGATTGCGCCGACCACGGTGCGCGCCGAGATCTGGTTGGCGCCGCGCAGGACGAGCAGGTACAGCGCGATCAGGATGACCAGGCAGCTCGTGAAGATCACGCGCGTGGCGATGATCCCGTTCGGCAGGCCCGGCATCAGGCCGCCGAATGGGCCTGCCATCCAGCCCGGGAAAAAGCCTTCGTGGGTCACCGGCGAAAGCTGGCTCGGCCGGTTCGCCGCGGCGAGCACCAAGAACAGGGAGACGACGACCATCGCGCCGAGCGCGATCTGCGCAGCGCGACGCCGCGATGGCGCTAGGGATCTTGTCCGACCGGAGACGTGCTCCGCTTCGAGCTGTGTGCCCCCGATCGCGACTGTGCCAGCTTCGCTAGACATTCGCGAGCTAGCAAGGTTACTAGCGCGGTATGCGGCCGGGGGACCCCTGTCGGAGGCCCCGGCCGCACGCGCTAACTGCTGGGTCTAGATCGCAGTGACGTTGACGGCCTTGGGGCCCTTGTCGCCCTGCTCCGCCTCGTAGGAGACCTTCGTCCCCTCCTGCAGCGAGCGATAGCCATCAGAGTTGATGCCGGTGTGGTGGACGAAAAGGTCCTTGTCACCGTCGTCCGGCGTAATGAAGCCGAACCCCTTGTCGTCGCTGAACCACTTGACTGTGCCTGTCGCCATTTACTACTCCTCCAACGGTCCGTGCCAGACACCCGAAGGAGGCCATGAAAGCTTCGACCTGCGGGCACGTGCACTTCTTTCTTCACCGGGCTTGTGCCCGACCATTCGAGCGTCAAGGTAGCACCCACACCCGCGAGATTGTTGATGTTCTGTTTACCGGGAATGTGGCGTCGCTAGGCTGCCGCAGATGCCCGACGAGCGCCCGTCCGCCCGCCTCGATCTGCTCGGCACCGCCGAGACCCTGGACGCGGGTGACTTCGTACGCCGCGCGCTGCAGGAGACCGCCACGCCACGGCTGCTGCTCAACTTCGTCGCGACCGCCGACGGGCTCGCGACGATCGACGGGCGCTCGGGACCGATCGGGGGTTCGGGCGACCGTGCGGTGTTCCACGCGCTGCGCGCCCACGTCGACGCGGTGATGGTCGGTGCGGGCACCGCGCGCGTGGAGAATTACGGCCCGTTGGTGAGCAGCCCGCAGGTGCAGGCTGAGCGCGAGGCGCGTGGCCTGCAGGCAAGGCCCCTCGCGGTGATCGTCAGCAAGTCGGTGAACCTGCCGGCGGGACTGCCGCTGCTCGAGGATCCGCAATCGCGGATTCTCGTGATCACCAACGGTGACCGCGAGCTCGCCCCGGCTGCGGCGACCGTCGACTACATCCGGATTCCGGGCCCTGCGGTCGACCTCGCCGCCGGTGTCAGCGAGCTGCGCAGCGCCTACCGGGCCGACACGATCCTCTGCGAGGGGGGCCCGACGCTCGCCGGCTCGCTGTTCGCCGCAGGCGTCGTCGACGAGCTGTGGCTGACGATCGGACCACGCGCCGGCGGCGGCGCGCCGGGGCCGCGAATCCTCGCCGGCCCGGCGCTCGAGCCGCCCGCGCGGCTCGAGCTGCGCGCGGCCGCCCGCTGCGGCCAGGAACTTTTCCTGCGCTACGGCGCGGAGTCGGCGGCGCGCGTCTCGCGCATCACCACCGACTGAAGTTCGCTCGCCAGCTTGCGTCCCTGTGATGAGCTGACCGGCGTCGCCGTGATCCGCACGATCGCCTCGTCGCCGTCGAGTTCCTCGAGCGTGATGTGGGCGGCTTCGCGCAGCGGCGTCTGCAGCGCCTCATCGAGCACGTGCTGGAGATCCGAGGGTGTGATGCCGCGCGGAAGCCTCGCGCGCAGGTTCACCGAGTCCGGTTCGCGCAGCGGGATCACCGCGACGTTGAGCACGACGCTGTTGGGGACCAGGATCGAGTCCTCGCCGCGGGCGAAGGTCGTGTAGAGGAGACCGAGCGCGCTGACGGTTCCTTCCAGTTGCCCACCGATCGGCCCGCCCTGCAGGCGGACTTTGTCGCCGACGCGAAACGGCCTGGCGCTCAGCAGGACAGTTCCGGCGATCAGGTTGCCCAGCGTCTGCTGCGCTGCCAGACCGAGGATCACGGCCGTGACCGCGCCGCCCACGGCCAGCGTCTGCGGATTGACTCCGGCCACGGTCAGGGCAACGACGACGGCAACCACGAGTGTCGTGAGGCGAATCAGGAACCCGGCGGTACCGGCCGTTGCGGGGTCCATGCGCCGGAACAAGGCTGGGCCCAGGGCGCGCCCAAGCGCGCGGGCGATCGCCCAACCGAGAATCAGCAGGATGATCGCGATCGCGATCTGCGCGGGCGTTTCGATCCCGCCGAGGCCGGCGACCACGACCTGGTGGCGGTGCCCGTCGACGATGACGGTCTTGGTTTCCGTTGCGCCGGTCAGACTCTTGCGGCGGTCGAATGCCACCGCGATCAGCACGAAGACGATCGTCAGGCCGAGCGCCTCGTAACGCGCGCGGCGGGCGACCTTGCGGTCGATCTGCCGCAGGAGCCCGACCTCCTTCCAGGCCTCGCTCTGCGTTTCGAACATCTTTGGCGGCGTACGGGGGATCGTCATCGCCCCCCATGATGCAACACGCCCGCCGGCGGGGCCGGAATCAGGTCTGCGTGTAGATGATCATGAAGCCGCCGAACACCAGGCAGTAGATGGCGAACGGCATCAGCGTGCGGGTCTTGAAGAAGCGCATCAGGAAGTGGACCGTGAAGACAGCGGTGACGGCCGCGGCGATCGCGGCGACCACCGCCTGGCCGCGGACCCCGGCGCCGAGCGGGCCCAGCAGGTCGGGCAGCTTGAACAGGCCGGCGGCGAGGATGATCGGCGCCGCGAGCAGGAAGGCGAAGCGCGCCGAGTCCTGGTGGTCCAGGCCGCGCGCCAGACCGGCGCCCATCGTGACTCCGTCGCGGCTGATGCCCGCGACAAGTGCGGTCGACTGTGCGACGCCGATGACGGCCGCTTCGCGGAAGTCGAGCGTGTCCAGTTCGCGCCCGCCGTCGGCCTTGGCGCCCTCGCGCTCGGCGAGTTCGCGGACCTCGGCGCGTTTGCGGTACCGCTCGGCGGCGAAAAGCACGAGCCCGTTGAGCGTCAGGAAGATGGCCGCGATTTCCGGCTTCGCGGTGACGGTCCGCAGCGTGTGCTCGAACGCCAGTCCGAGGATGCCGGCGGGGATGCTGGCGACGACGATCAGCCAGGCCAGGCGCTCATTCGGCGTCTCGATCCGGCGCGTGGCGAACGTCCGGAACAGCCCCTGCACGATCTCGACGTAGTCGCGCCAGAAGTAGATCACCAGGCCGATCGCGCTGCCTACGTGGAGCATCACGACGAACGCGAGCCAGAAGGATTCCGAGGCCGACTGGGCGGTGACCAGGCTGTGCCAGCCGAAAAGCGTCGGCCACAGGACCGTGTGACCGAGGCTCGAGATCGGGAACAGCTCGGTCACCCCCTGCAGGGCGCCGAGGATGATTGCCTGGACGTAGCTGATCGCTGATGCGACGGGCAGGACGAGTGATGGCATGGTGCGTGAGCCTAGCGACGGGTTCGGAGAGCGGACCATAGTCTTGCGCCCGTGAACGCGTCCCCGCGGGATCATGTGAGTCTTCGCACGATTGCGCGCGAGTGGCTGCGGATCGGCATCACCGGCTTCGGAGGGCCACCGGTGCACATCGCGATGCTGCGCGAACTGTGCGTCGAACGCCGGGCGTGGTTCGACGAGCAGGAGTTCGAGCGCGGGGTGGCGATGGCGAACCTGCTGCCCGGGCCGGCCTCGACGCAGGTCTCGATCTACTGCGCATGGCTCTTGAGGGGCCCCCCGGGTGCGCTGATCGGCGCCGCGGGCTTCATCCTGCCGGGCCTCGTGCTGATCATCGCGCTCGCCTCGGTGTTCCTCGCCTCCTCCCCGCCGCGCCTGCTGCTGGCCGCCGGACTCGGGGCCGCGGCCGCCGTCCCGGCGGTCGCGGTCCGCACGGGCCTCGATCTTGCGCTGCCGGCCGTGCGGCGCGTCGGCGGCGCCGATCGCACACGAACCTTGCTCTACCTCGCCGCGGGCGCCGCGGCGGCGGCCACGCTCGGCCCTTACTTGGTGCTCGTGCTGCTCGCCTGCGGCGCGCTCGAGCTCGCGCTCACCGCGCCCGCGCTGCCGCGCGGACCGCTGGCGCTGCTCGCAGTTGTTCCCGCGAGCGGCGGCGCCGCCGCACTCGCCTGGACCGCGCTGAAGGTCGGGGGGCTCTCGTTCGGCGGCGGCTTCGTGATCGTCCCGCTGATGCAGAGCGACGCCGTCAGCGTCCATCACTGGCTGACCCAGCAGCAGTTCGTCAACGCCGTCGCCCTCGGCCAGGTAACGCCCGGCCCGGTGTTGCAGACCGTCGCGGTGGTCGGCTACGGCGAGGGCGGAGTCGGGGGTGCGCTGCTCGCGGCGGCCGTGGCATTCACGCCGTCGATCGCCTTCGTCCTCGGACTCGCGCCGCACGTCGAGCGACTCGTCGCCAACCGCCGTGTCGCGGCCTTCATCTCAGGCGCCGCGCCCGCGGCGGCCGGCGCGATCCTCGGCGCGGCGGTGCCGCTCGCGCGCGCCCTCTCCCAGGACTGGCAGTTCGCGTTGCTCACACTCGCCGCGGTCGCGCTGCTGGTGGCGCGACGGCGCTCGCTTCCGGCGCTGCTGGCCTGCGCCGCGGCCGGTGTCGCGGTGGTCGCCGCCGGCGCCCCGCTCTAGCCCGGTTCACCGCTAAGTAACCGGTTCGTTTCGAGCTGGTCACAGAAAATCGCAAATTGCGGAGAATTATGGTGGTGATGATCCGCCACCAGCAGAGCTCGGCGCAGCCACGCGGCGCGACCAGCCGCGCGGATCTGCATTGCCACTCGACGGCATCGGAGTTCTCCCGGCTGGGTGTCCAGCGGGCGGTCGGAATGCCGGAGTGCGCGACGCCCCCGGAGGAGGTCTACGCCCTCGCAAAGCGGCGCGGCATGGACTTCGTGACGATCACCGATCACGACACGATCGACGGCGTGCTGTCGATCGCCGACCGCCCCGACGTTTTCATCTCCGAGGAGCTGACCGCGAGCTTCCGCGGCGAGCCCCAGGCGGTGCACGTCCTCTGTTACGACATCACGCCCGCCGACCATGAGTGGCTGCAGGCGAGCCGCGACGACGTCGAAGCCTGCGCCCACTACATGCGCGAGCGCGGCATCACTGCGGCGCTCGCGCACCCCTACTACCAGGTTGCGGCGCCGCTGACGCGCCGCCACCGCCGCCGGCTGGCCGAGCTGTTCGATATCTGGGAGGTTCGAAACGGGGCGCGCTCGGCGGAGCTCAACCGTCCGTCGGCGACCTACGTCGCCACGCGCGACGGAATCGGGATCGCGGGCAGCGACGACCACGCCGGCGTCGACGTCGGCCGCACGTTCACCGAGACGCCTGCCGCTGCGACGCCGGCCGAGTTCCTCGTCAGGATCCGCGAGGGCGAAGTCCAGGCGCGCGGCGCGCAGGGCAGCGCCGCGAAGTGGGCCCACGCCGCGATCGCGCTGGCCGCGCGCTCGCTGGGCACCGGGCAGGGCGGCGAGGCCGCGCCGGACCCGGCGCGCGTGATGCGGATGGCCAACCGCCTGCTCGCCGAGGGAGACGCGCGTGAAGGCCACGCGCAGCTCGACGTGCAGCCCGACGATGCGCGGGCGCTACTGCGCGCATGGCTCGCCGCCGTCGGCCTCGAGGGCTTCGGCGAGCGCGAGCTGATCGAGTACATGCAGGCCGACGAGTTCAGCCACGCAGACCTCTACCGCCGCGCGTCGCGGCGACACGAACGGGGTCTGCGGCGTGCCGTCGAGGCGGCGCTCGCCTCGCTCGCGGACGGCGGCGTCGGGGAGTTCCTCTCCGCGGCCCAGGGCATCTTCGAGGCCTGCATCGCCGTGGTTCCGTACGCGCCCGCGAGCGCGTTCCTGGCCAACGAGCAGCGCAAGGTGGCCGCGATACCGCGCGGGCGCAGCGACGACGCCGAGCCGCTGCGCGTCGCGCTGCTCGCCGACGGCATCGGCGCAACGCACGGCGTCAGCCGCACGATCGCCGAGATTCGCGAGCGCGGCGTCCCCGGCTGCGAGATCGAGGTGATCGGCACCGACCCGGCGGTCGACCACCGGCTGGCGGCGGTCAGCGAATTCGACGTGCCCTTCTACCCGGGGCTGCGAATCGGCGTGCCGAGCCTGCCGGCCGCAGTCGACGCGGTCGGTGAGGGGCGCTTCGATCTCGTGCACGTCTGTGCCCCGGGGCCGGCGGGGCTGATCGGCGTGCTGCTCGCGAAGGCGCTGCGGCTGCCGCTCGTCGGGAGCTACCACACCGAGCTCACCGCCTACGCGGGCCTGCGTTCCGGCGACGCCGGGATCGCCGGCGCGATGCAGCTGGCAGTCGCGGGCTTCTACGGGGCATGCGACGTGCTGCTTTCGCCGAGCGCGGCCTCGGACGCGATGCTCGAGTCGATCGGCGTACCCGGCGAGCGCGTCCTGCGCTGGGACCGCGGTGTCGACACCGCTCGCTTCGACCCGGCGCTCCGCGAAGCCGGCCGCTTCCCGGGCGAGGTCAACGTGCTCTATTCGGGGCGGATCACCCGCGAGAAGGGCGTCGACCTGCTCGCCCAGGCGTTCCTGCAGGCGCGCACAGAGGACGAGCGGCTGCACCTCGTGCTGGCCGGTGGCGGACCGGAGCGTGAGCGTCTCGCCGAGCTGCTGGGCCCGCACGCGACCTTCCTCGGCTGGCTCGAGGGCGACGAGCTCGCGCGTGCCTACGCCAGCGCCGACGTGTTTCTCTTCCCGAGCGCGACGGACACCTTCGGACAGGTGATCCTCGAGGCTCAGGCGAGCGGTCTGCCGGTCGTCGCGGTCGCCGAGGGCGGGCCGCTGTCGCTGATCGAGGACCGTGTCAGCGGGCTGCTGCGACCGGCCGAGCCCGGTACCCTTGCCGACGCTCTGCTCGAGCTCGTCGGCTCGCCGCTGCTGCGCGAGCGAATCGCAGCGAGCGCGCTGCGCGCAGCTCGCGGACGCACGTGGGAGGCGACGATGCAGCGTCTCGCTGCGGGCTACTCCCTCGCTGCCGAGCTTGGGGGCGCGAGCGATGAGCGTCGCGCGGCCTGACGCGGTCGCGCCGACGGTCCTCGCGCCGACGGCAGGCGGCGGGCGCGCCGTGATCCGCACGCCGGGCTCGGGCGCACGTCGTCTCGCCGTCGCCGTCCACGGCATCGAGCCCGCCCACTTCGAGCGCTGCGCACTGATCCGCGACTGGCTGCTCGACGCCGGCATCGAGCGCGCAACGCTGCTCGTTGTCCCGGCACGCGACATGCACCCGGTCGGCCAGCGGGCGCCCGCGCTCGTCGACTGGCTCAGCGAGCGCCGCCGGGCCGGTGACGAGATCGCCCAGCACGGGCTGCGACACCAGGGCGCGCGGGCCGGTTCGACACCGCTGCGCGCGTTCGCCGGACGTGCGACCGCGAGCAGCGAGTTCGCGGGGCTTTCGCTTGAGGAAGCGGGCCGCGTCGTCAGGAGCGGCTGGCGACTGCTGAAGCTTGCGGGCATCGAACCGCAAGGCTTCGTGGCGCCGGCGTACGGCTACACACGCGAGCTGCATGCGGCGCTCGACCACCGCTTTGACTGGTGGGCCGACATGCGCGCGGTGCGGCCCGTCGGCCGCGGCGGCGGCTCCGGCGCGCCGGCGCTCGGCCTGTCCAGTGCGAGTCTTCTCGCGCGCAGCGTCTCGCCGATGCTGCTTGGCGCGACGAGTCGGCTCGCGGCGCGCGACGTTCGCCTGGACATCCACCTCGCCGACCTCGCGGCCCCGCGGCTGGTCGGGGCCCTGGAGCGGGCGGTCAGGCGCCTCGCGCACGAGCGCGAGGCCGTGACGTACGGAGAGCTGGCCGCTACGAGTGGCGCGCGATGAACAGCGCGGGGGGGAACGCCGGTACGCCGCGCGCACCCGCGTAGCCCGTCTGGCGCAGTCCGAACAGCTGGTTGATCGTCTTGAGCAGCGAGAAGTGGTTGAACGATTCGGACGTCATCGAGCCGCCTTTGACCCACGGCGAGATCAGCAGCGCGCCGACCGATCCGCCACCTGACGGCAGGCCGTCTTCGGGCGTCGGGAGGTTGGGGAACAGAGTCTGTGAACAGCACGAGCTCGAATCTTCGAAGGGGCCCGAGGAAGGTGCCTGGTCGACGGTGATCACGAGCAGCCCGTCCTGCTTGAACGCGGGCGAACCCGTGATCTGCGGCACGAGCCGCCGTAGCAGCCCTTCGCTGTCCTTGACCCCGGCGCTCGCCCCCGGCGTACAGGGGTTCGGGTTTCCGTCGTTGCAGCGGTCGGGGATGATGTAGACGAAGTTCGGGGTCCGGGAGGCACTCGCGAGGTCGCCCCCCAGCGCCGAGAGGCCCGTCATGTGCTGGGCGCAACTGCTCGCGTTGGTCACCGACGCGAGATACATGAATGGGTTGCGGAACGTCGAGTAGGTCCCGCTCCCGGGGCTGGGACCCGAAGTGGGGTCGCTGTGCCCGAGTTCGGGATGCACACAGCCGGACGGCGTCGATCCGCCTTCGTTCGTTCCCTGGACGTACGCGCGCCAGCTCAGCCGGCTGGCTTCGAGCTCGCTCGGCAGCGAAGCCGTTGCCGTCGGGTAGACGCAGCCGTTGCCGAGGACCTGTTCGTCGCCGCCGGTTCCCTTGACGATCACCGGTTCGTACGTCGGGCAGTTTTCCGCGGTCTGGGTGGTCGGCCCCTGACCGCTGACGAGCGCGACGAGGTTCGCGAGTTCGTTGTGCGCGACGGCGTAGTACCCCGTGAGCAGCTCGCCCTGCCCGAGCAGCGTGTGCGACAGGTACGGCGACGGCGAGGACGGCCCGAACACTTTGGCGTACGGCTGATCGGACAGCGTGATCAGGAACACGTGCTTGACCGGCGGCAGTTTCGTCAGCGGCGCCGGACCGGGAGTTTTTTCGGAGGGCGTCGTCTGTTCCCCGGTTTCTTCTTCGCCGTGTTCCTTTTCAGGCGCTGTGGCAGCGGGCGCCTGGGCCGGTTTCGGGTTCGATTTTTCGGGCGCCGGCTGCGTTTCGGCGGGCGTGCTCGCTTCCGGGGTCGGCGTCGAGACTTTCCCGCCGCCGGCCGCGAGGATCCGGATCTGCTGTGCGGCGGCCTGCGCGAGTGCGTTGTCGGCGCGATGGCGCTGGTATGCGCCGAGCGCGATCCCGCTGCCGAAGAAGACCATCAGCAGAACCCCGCAGATCGGCAGCGAGGGCAGACGCATCGCCGGGATCCAGGCCGGCAGGACTGTGCGGCCCGCGTCCCCGCCCTCGCCCGCGGCAGCAGTCGGTGCGCCCTGCGCGCCGGCCTTCAGGCGAGCCAACTCCGGACGCCGCGGACCTGTGCGCGACCCGCACTCGAGGCAGTACTGCTGGCCGGGGGCCAGCGGGCCCCCGCAGGAACTGCAGCCTGTCGGCGCGTCGCCCACCACGGCCGCCTCAGGGGCTGCCGTTGCTCGCGGCGGCGTCGGCCGCGGCGTCGCCGTCGGGCCGTGGCGTGGCGGCGGGCACGGGAACCGTGGCGCTCGGCTTGCGCTCCATCAGCTGCGTGCCGCACTGCCAGCAGAACAGCGCGCCGCGCGAGTGCGGGGCGGCGCAGTTGGGGCAGCTGCCGACGGCGCCCTCGCGCTCTTCCTTGAGCAGCCGTTCGATCTCGGCGAGTTCGGCGTCGCGCTCCTGGAGCACCGCGGCGCGGCGGACGATCACGTCGAGCCGGAAGTGGTCACGGATCGCCATCTCGTAGGCGAGGCCGCCTAGGTCCCAATGGAGCTCGGTGACTTCTTCGGCGAGCGCGTTGCGCCGGCGTTCGAGCTCGGAGTCCGTCGCGACGGACGCGGGGACCGCGGGCGGACGCGCGGGGCGCGCGAGCGGCTGGTCCGGGGGGCTCTCGTCAGTTGGCCTGTCCATGGTCATTCCGTTTCGACGATGTTGCCGACGCCTTTGCCGTAGTTCTTGCCCGAGCCGGTGCTGGACGGCGCTTTCTTGGGCTTGGCGATCGATTCTCCGGGGGGCTTGGCCTTTTCGGCTTCGGCTTCGTGTGTGGATTCCTTGGCTTCCGCTTTGGATTCGCCGGGTTCCGAGGCTTCCTTCGTGGAGACTTCGAGGACCTTCGCGGCCGGGAACTTGGCCTTCAGTGCACCGAGCGCCTTCTGGGCGTCGGCCTTGGAGCCGTATTCGCCCGAGTAGATCACGAATTCGGTGCTCCCGATGCTCGAGAATTCTTCGCCCTTGAGCGCCCCGACATTGGCCGCGCCCTTTGCCGTGGCGGCGCTCTTCGCTGCTTCGACGGCCGCGGTCGTGCTCGACGACGGCAATGTCTCGAGCTGCACCGTGAAGCCGCTCTTCCCGGACGGCCAATCGCCTTTGAAGCTCGCGGTTTCGCTGCTCTGGGTACTCGCTGCGCCCGCGCTGCCGGAGCCGGAGTTGATGATCACCGGGTGGTACACGGGGCCCTTGCCGGATTTCCCGATCAGCACGCCGAGTCCGGTGGCGACCAGCAGCAGCGCGATCAGCGCGAGCACGAGCAGCGTGTTGCGCCGGGAGTCCTCGGGGGGCGCCGCGACGTGTGCCGGTGGCTCGGCCGGCGGCGGCGTCAGCGCCGCGGTGGCCATCAGGAACTCGCTGCGCGCGACCTGCCGCTCGCCGCACTCCAGGCAGTAGCGCTGGTCGGGTGCGATCGGCGCACCGCAGGCAGGGCAGGTCGTCGGCGCTTGCCGCTCGGTACCGCTCGTCATCGGCTCAATCGACATCGTGTCTGCTTACGACCGGCGTCGGGCGCGCGCCCGAGGTCGGTCCAGAGGTAACTTACCGGCCCAGGTTGCGGGACCGTGAGCAAGTTGTGAACGGGAAGAATCGCATGCAGGGCGCAACATTCGGCGCACAACCGGGTTATATGGTCGAGAGGGCCGCCGGCCCCGGAGAGCGGATCGACGCCCGAGCGACAGGAGTCCACCAGATGCTGAGCAGTGTCAAGACACGATATGCCGCGACCGTCGCGATTGCCGCAGTTGCTCTTGCCTGCGCCCCGGCCGCCGCGTCGGCGAGCAGCGGAGAAGCGTCCGGAGCCACCGGAGGCGTGCGTTACGTGACGTCCACCACTGCCCAGCTGCTCGGCTCGGTGACCGCCTACGGGCACCCGTCCTATTTCAGGTTCCGTTACGGCACCTCGCACACCGCCGTCGAACAGTGCGGCTCGCATCCGAGCGAATGCCTCGAAACCTCGCCGCAGTACGCGGGCGCCGAATCGGG
Source organism: uncultured Solirubrobacteraceae bacterium (assembly GCA_963699425.1). Classification (GTDB taxonomy): domain Bacteria; phylum Actinomycetota; class Thermoleophilia; order Solirubrobacterales; family Solirubrobacteraceae; genus Palsa-744. The sequence goes on from CAVOTS010000003.1 coordinate 992,257, forward strand.
GACGATCCCGAAGCGCGTCGGCCAGGAAGTCCGCGACCTGAACCCGGCCGCGACCTACTACTACCAACTGATCGTCGAATACGCGGGGTCGGAACTGCCGAAACTCACGCTCTCGGCGCACTCGGGCTCGATCCACTCCTTCCTGCTCAGCGGGCAGGCGCTGCACTTCATCACGCCGCGGACCGCCGCGGCCCCGCTCGGCTCCTTCCCCACCCTCCGCGGCCGCCTTGCGGGCCTCGGGAACGGCGAAGTCCCGCTGGAAGTCCGCGCGAGCCGCTATCCGTACACCGCGCCGTTCACAACCGTCGCGACCGGCGCCACAAACTCGTCCGGGCAGTTCGCCGTGCGCCTTCCGAGGCTCGAAGCCAACACCCGGTATCTCGTCGTCGCATCGAAGCTGCTGCGCCCCCTGGAGAGCGCCTTCACGACTTTCGGCGCCGAGGTGCACGTGCACTTCCACGCTTCGGTGACGCCGCGCGCTGTTGACCGCCTCTCCGGCTGGGTGACGCCGGCGGTTCGCGGTGAAGTGATCATCCAGTACGGGCACCGGATCAAGAGCGGCCCCCGCCGCGGCGTGCTCCTGTGGCTCACGCGGTTCGTGACCCACACCAACGCCGCCGGCCATTTCTCGATCACCGGCCGGATCAGGACCGGGGGCAAATACCGCGCTTACGTGCGGATCGGCGGGCGCTTCAGCTCCGGCGCGAGTAGCTCCCTGGTCCTGCGCGGCGCCCCGCGGCACAAGCACCGCGCGGCCGCCAAACATCACCACACGGGCAAGCACCACTCGAAGAAGGGCTAGCCCCTCGCGCAGTAAGGCGCGCGGCTCCCTGTTCACGCGCACGGGCGCGCGGCCAGGAGGCGCCGGCTGGTGCCCGCTCTAGAGGAGGCCGCGGGCCGCGAGGAGGTCGAGCACGCGCGTGACCTCCTCCTCGACCGTTTCGGCGCTTGAGCCGAGCACGAGGTCGGGCGCCGCCGGCGGCTCGTACGGTGCGCCGACTCCTGTCATCGACTCGATCTCGCCGGCGCGGGCCTTGGCGTACAGGCCCTTCGGGTCGCGCTCCTCGCAGAGCTCGAGGGGCGCGTCGACGTGGACCTCCATGAACTTCAGGTCGTCCTGACTGTGCTGGGCTGCGACTGCTTCGCGGTCCGCCGCGTAGGGACTGACGAGGCTGACGAGAGCGATCGTTCCGGAGTCGGCGAGCAGCTTCGCGACGTGCCCGGTGCGGCGCACGTTCTCGCGCCGCGCGGCCTCGTCGAATCCAAGGTCGCCGTTCAGGCCGTGGCGCAGGTTGTCGCCGTCGAGCATGAAAGCGGGGCGTCCCGCCTCGATCAGCCGCTCCTCGACCGCGGCGGCGATCGTTGACTTTCCCGCTCCCGGCAGGCCGGTGAACCAGACCGTGGCGCCCTCGTGGCCGAGCGCCGCGATGCGCTGCGCACGGTCGACGCGGGTGCCCTCCCAGCGGATGTTCGGGCTGCGCTCGGTGCGCTCCTCGCCCTCGTCGACCTCGGTGTCGAGGATCACACCGCCGGCGACGGTTTCGTTGGTCGCCTCGTCGATGATGATCAACGAGCCCGTGATCCGGTTGCGGCGGTAGGAGTCGAAGATCAGCGGCTGCGAGACCTGGATGTGCACGCGACCGAGGTCATTGAGCTGCAGGGTCGGGACCGTCGGGTCGCGGTGCAGTGATTCGACGTCGAGCCGGTAGCGCACCTCGAGCCGGCCGGCGCTGACGGTGCGGGTCGTGTGCTTGACCAGGTAGCGCCGCGTCGGGGACAGCGGATGCTCGGACATCCAGCAGACCAGCGCCTCGAAGCTGCTCGCAACCGTCGGCTGGTTCTGCGGGCGCACGATCATGCTGCCGCGGCTGACGTCGATCTCGTCGGCCAGGCGCACTGCGACCGACATCGGCGGGAAGGCCTCGGCGATCTCGCCCTCGTAGGTGTCGATGCCCTCGACCGTCGTGTGCTGGCCGCCGGGCAGGACGACGACATCATCGCCCGGGCGCAGCACGCCGCCCGCGAGTTCGCCGCCGTAGGCGCGGTAATCCTGGACCGCTGACACCGGCGGCCGGATCACCCACTGGACCGGGAAACGCACATCGATCAGGTTGCGGTCCGAGGCGATGTGGACGGTCTCGAGGTGGTAGAGCAGCGGCGGGCCCTGGTACCAAGGCGTCGACTCCGAGCGCTCGACGACGTTGTCGCCCAGCAACGCGGAGATCGGGATGAAAGTGACATCGGGCATGTCGAGCCGCGCGGCGAAGGTGTCGAATTCCTCGACGATCTCGTCGTAGACGTCCTTCTCGAAGTCGACGAGGTCCATCTTGTTGATGCAGACGACGATGTGCGGGATGCCAAGCAGCGAACTGATGAACGCGTGGCGCTTGGACTGGGCGACGACGCCCTTGCGCGCGTCGATCAGGACGATCGCCAGGTCAGCCGTCGATGCGCCGGTGACCATGTTGCGCGTGTACTGCTCGTGGCCCGGCGTGTCGGCGATGATGAACCGGCGTTGCGGCGTCGCGAAGTAGCGGTATGCGACATCGATCGTGATCCCCTGCTCGCGCTCGGCGCGCAGCCCGTCGGTCAGCAGCGACAGGTCCAGGAAGTCGTGCCCCATCCGCTCGCTGGCCTGCTGCACGTGCTCGACCTGGTCGGCGAGGACCTGCTTGGAGTCGTAGAGCAGCCGGCCGATCAGCGTCGACTTGCCGTCATCAACGGAGCCCGCCGTCGCAAAACGCAGCAGGTCGGCGGGACGCTCGGTCAGGCGGCGGAAGGCCTCGACGGCGCCTGCGTCGGCGACCGGCACGCCGTGCCCGTTGTCGGAGGTCGGGCTCATCAGAAGTAGCCCTGGCGCTTACGATCCTCCATCGCAGCCTCGGTGACCTTGTCGTCGGCGCGGGTCTGGCCGCGCTCGGTCACGTCGGTGGCTGCGATCTCGGTGACGACGGCCTCGAGCGTCGCCGCCTCGGAGAGGACCGCGCCGGTGCAACTCATGTCACCGACGGTGCGATAGCGCACCATCGCCTTGAACGGCGTCTCGCCGGCCATCAGTTCGATGAACGGGCTGACCGCGTAGAGCATCCCGTCGCGTTCGAAGACCTCACGCTCGTGTGCGAAGTAGATCGACGGGACCTCGAGCTGCTCTTCGGCGATGTACTGCCACACGTCGAGCTCGGTCCAGTTGGAGATCGGGAAGACGCGGGCCTGCTCGCCGCGGCGCAGCCTGCCGTTGTAGATGTTCCAGAGCTCGGGACGCTGGTTCTGAGGTTCCCACTGTCCGAACTCGTTGCGGAACGAGAGGATCCGCTCCTTGGCGCGTGCGCGCTCCTCGTCACGACGGGCGCCGCCGAAGGCAGCGTCAAAGCGGTGCTCGGCGATCGCGTCAAGGAGCGTCACCGTCTGGAGCGCGTTGCGCGAGGCGCGCGGGCCTTTCTCCTCGACCACGCGGCCGGCTTTGATCGAGTCCTCGACCGAGGCGACGATCAGGCGCGCCCCGAGTTCCTCGGCCCGCCGGTCGCGGAATTCGATCGCCTCGGGGAAGTTGTGGCCCGTGTCGACGTGCATCACCGGGAACGGGAGCGGCGCGGGCCGGAAGGCCTTCTCCGCCAGGCGCAGCAGGACGATCGAGTCCTTGCCGCCGCTGAAGAGCAGCACCGGACGCTCGAATTCCGCGACGACCTCACGCATCACGTGGATCGCCTCGGCCTCGAGGGTTCGCAGGTGGGTCAAATGGTAAGTAGCTGACATCGCGCTTTCTCGTCGGGGTCGGGAGCTGCACCCCGAATTCTTCACTGTAGGAGCCGGTAACCCGTTGTCAAGCGGTGACCCGCGAATACATGTCCATTATTGCTGCGGCGTGGTGCTCGGGCGTGAAGCGTTCGAGCACGCTTGCCCGGCCGGCTGCCCCGAGCGCCGCGCGTCGCTGCGGCTCGCGGGCCAGCGTCGCTGCGGCATCGGCCCACGCGGCGGGATCACCGGGATCGAGCAGATAGCCGTCGACACCCTCGCGCACGATCTCCGCGGGCCCCCCGACGGCGGTCGCGAGCACCGGCACACCCATCGCCATCGCCTCGATCACCGCGCGGCCGAAAGGCTCCTCCGTGGATGGCAGGGCCAGCGCGTCCAGCGCGCCGACGAGTCCCGGCACGTCCTGCACCTCACCGAGGAACACGACGTCATCGCCGACCCCGAGGCTCGCTGCGCAGGCGCGCAGCTGCTGCTCGTAGGCCGCGTTGTCGAAGCGGGTAGCCCGCGCCGTGAACTTCGCCGAGCCCGCCAGCAGCAGGCGCGCCGGGATGCCGCGCCGGTGCAGGGCCGCGAGCGCCTCGATCGCCGTGCGCTGCCCCTTCCACGGGGTGAGCTGCGCGACAACGCCGAGCAGGAACGGCTCCTGCGGTCCGGCGCCGAACCGGGCGCGCTCGGCGGTGCGGTCAACGCGCGCGGGGTCGAAGCGGACCACGTCGACGGGGTTGTAGGCCACCTCGACAGCTGCGTTCGGCGCGGCCGCAAGAACGCTCGCCGCGGTGTAGCGGGAGTTCGCGACGAGCAGCCGCGAGCGCGCCGCGATCAGTCGCATCGTCGCGGTCGTGGCCGCGCCGGACGGCAGGCAGTCACGGACGTGGGTGAGAACCGGCGTCGAACCCACCGCGGCGCACGCGATACCCGCGCGGATCGAGTTGGCGTGGACGACGTCGGCGTCCAGGCGCCGCGCCAGTCGCCGCACCTGCTCGCCGGCGCGCCCGAGCTCATACACGGCGCGCGGCGTGTGGCGCGGGTGGAGCTTCAGGCTTCCGGCCGTGCCCGTGATCGGCGTCGCGGCAAGGCCGCGCTCGGCAAGCAGTGCGTCGAGCGGGCCGGGCGGAGCTGCGACGTGCACGTCCACGTCGCCGCGCAGCGCGTCGAGCAGCGTGAGCAGCGAACGCTCGGCGCCGCTCACCTCGCCGGTGTGGTTCACGTAGAGAACCCTCAACGTCTACCTGACAGTTCGATTAGCAGGGCTTCGACGCGGGCCGTGATCAGCGGCCACGCGAAACCCTCGGCGCGCTCGGCGCCGGCGCGCCCCATCGCCCGGGCGCGCGCCGGGTTCTCGAGCAGCGCGATCAGCGCATCGGCCACGGCGGCGGGGTCCTCCGGGTCGACGAGCAGACCGGTGACGCCGTCCTCGACCGCGTCGAGGGCTCCCCCGGCGGCGCCGGCGACGACAGGCAGCGACATCGCCGCCGCCTCCAGCAGCACGATCCCGAACCCCTCCCCGGCCAGCGGTGCGCCCGGCAGCCGGCTGGGCATCACGAAGACGTCGGCGTCGAGCAACAACCGGTCGCGAACGGCGTCGTCGACCGCGCCGTGGAAGGTCACCAGGTCGGCCACGCCGAGCTCGCGCGGCAAGTGTTTCGAGCGGTGCGCGCAGCGGTCCGTCGCCGACAACGTTCCAGTGGACGCCGGGAATCAGTTCGCGTACCTGGCGCAGCGCCCGCAGCACCACGTCGTGCCCCTTGTAGGCGTCGCGCAGGCGCGCGACCGTGACCAGCGTCGGCGGCGAGGTCGGCGTGCGGGCGGCGCCGGGCGCCTGCGCCGGCAGGTCGACACCCGGCGGGATCAGCTCCACGCGGCTCGGGCGCCCGCCCGCCGCCAAGAGCAGCTCTCGGGTGTAGCGGCTCACACACACCGCGATGTCGGCGTGGTCGGCCGCGCGGCGCGCGAGTGCGGGCCGCCCCGTGATCTCGTTGGCGTGGAAGTACTGCAGTACCGGCAGCCCTCGCAGCGACTGGCCGAGCGCTGTCGCGGGGACCATCGCGCTGTGCGCGCTGAGGACCACGGCCGGAGGGCGAGCCAGCAGCTGCGAGGCGGCGGCCGCGTTCAGCACAGCGATCCGCAGCTTTTGGTCGCGCGGGGCGCGCACGCGACGCACCGCCACAGGGCTGTCGCGATCGTACGCCGCGCCATTCGGGGCGTCGAGGGTCAGCACGTTGACGTCAAGGCCCGCCATGCCCGTCGCGAGGCGATGGATCAGCGTCTGGATCCCGCCACGGGAGGGCGGGTAGTCGGGCGAGACGACAAGAACACGCGCGCGGCGTGAAGGCGCCGGCGCGCCGAAACCGCGGGTGTCTGCCACGGAGCGAAAGCTAGCGCAGCCGCGAGCGGCCGGCCGGCTACCCCTGCTCTGGACAGCTGTCAGGACCGCTCGACGGAAGTAGGACGAACACCCGTCCACCTCGCACCCAGCACCTGTAGGGCACACCCGCACGCACCGACTCAAGAAGTGGTCGGACACCAAGAAACCCGGCCACAACCCCGCAGGGAAGAGAAGGAACGGTGGTCAAAGTGTTGCCCCGCAATTGCATACGACACCCGGCCCTGATGGCCACAGTGGCGGCGCTCGCCGCCCTGGCTACGGCCCCGGCGCCCGCGCTGGCCGGCCGTTGGACCTCGCTGCAGGCAAAATCGACCCAGACCTCGCCGCAGTCCGCGGCATCCGGGAGCAGCTGGCACACGCTCTCCGAACCGATCAGCGAGTCGAACCTGCGCTCCGTGCCCTTCGGCACGCGCTCCTACTGGGTGCAGCCGTGGCGCGCATACATGGATACGCGCCCGGCGAGTGCGCTCCAGGAAGGGCTCGGCATCAACTTCAACGTGACCAACTCGATCGACGAACCGGTCGCACAGGTCCTTCAGGAAACCGGGTTCACGCTCGCCAGGGTCGGCATCAACTGGCAGGCGATCTCCTACGAAAACCCGGCGGAATTCTCCAACCCGGCGGGGCTGCGCGCGCGCCTTGAAGTGCTGAAGGCCCACGGCCTGCGGCCCCTGATCCTGCTCGATGCGAACAGCGAAAGCCCCGCGCCGTCCGTTCCGGTCACGCTCACGACGACGACCGAAGCGAAGGCTGGTTCGGCCGCCGTTCAGCTGACGGCGAGCAGCGCCGCCGAAGTCGTACCCGGCAAGACCGGGTTCGACGACCTGACCTTTGGCGGCGACCCGGACGTGCTGATCACCGCCGTCAGCGCCCGCGACGTCGCAACGCTCTCCGCCCCGCTCAAGGCCAACCTGCCGGCCGGCGAACACAAGGGGCGCACGCTCCGCTACGCGCCGTTCGGCAAGCCAACGCTGCCCAACGGCCAACCCAACCCGCTGTTCCGCGAAACGATGGAAGGCTGGCTGAAATACGTCTCGGCCGTCTGCCACCTGGCGGCTTCGGCCGTGGGCCCCAACGGCTACGACCTCGAGGTCTGGAACGAGCTGAGCTTCGGCTCCCAGTTCCTCAAATCGGAAGCGTATTACAAGACCGGCGGCGGGCACGAAAACACCGAACCCGTGGCGCGCGAAACCGAAGAATCGATGGAAATGCCGGAACTTGAAACGGCGACCGAAGAATCGGCCACGACGCGGCTGCTGCTCGACGAAACCGTCCGCCTGGTCCGTGCTCCCGGGAGCGGGATTCCCGCCGGCGTCGGGATCACCGACGGTTTCGCGTCACAGACTCCATTCCCCTCGGGCGCGAACGCACCGGTCGGGCTGACGGCGCTCAGCAAGCACCCCTACAACGGCTGGAAGGAATTCCCGGCGGCGCAGAAGGCATCCCCGATCCGCAACGTCAACGCCGTCGGCGGCCTCGAAGGCGGCGGGGTCAATCGCCTGCCGAGCTTCGCGCCGACGTTCGACTCGCTGTTCCCCGAGTACTTCCTGACGGGCATCTCGACCGAGAACCTCGTACGCGAAGTCGCGCCGGTCACGACGGAAATCTACGGCTTCCCGCACGGGCGCGAGGTTGGTCCCGTAGGCGGCGAACCGGTACAGAAGTGGATCACCGAGTACACATTGGTGCCCGGCAAACACGGCGTGCCGACCGGGCCGCAGGGCGAAAAGCTCTCGGGCGTCACGGTCACTCCCCGTGACCACGAACACTTCCTCGCCAAGGCACTCCTGCGAAGCCTGACGGCAATGATCAACAAGGGCTTCTCGCGCGAGTACATCTTCGCCGCGGCCAACGCGCGAAACGCGTCGGTGATCGGCGAAGCCTTCATGAACGACCTGAAGACCAAGGGCGCCAGCTATCCGGGGTTCGCGGCCGGCGGCGAAGTGGTCGCCGCACTGCACAACCTGGTCCAGCACTTCGCCGGCCCCGGCCTCGAAGGCCAACCGCGCCAGCTGCAACTCGAATCGATCGCCCAGCTCGGCAACCACGCCCAGTTCAGCGGCAACGGCACCACCGCCCACCCGGCGCTGTACGACCGCGAAGTGCTCGCCGTGCTGCCGTTCGAGTCGGCGCCAAACCGGTTCGTCATCCCCTACTACGTGATGACCCGAGACCTGCTGACCGACTATCAGCCCAGCGCTCCGAGCAGCGACCTGCAGCGCTTTGACCTCCCGGACGAGTCCTTCCGGATCACGTTCGCGAACCTCCCATCCGGAACTCCCAAGGTCAGCAGCTACGACCCGATCACTGGCTCGAGCAGCCCGACGAAGGTCGTCGAAGAGACGGCCAAGAGCACCACGATCGAAGTCGCCGCAACCGACTACCCGCGGCTGCTCCAGATCGAATACTGAGGTGCGGGGCCTCAGTAGCGCGCGGCCCCAAGCGGGGCTGCGCGCTGAGAGGGGCTCCTAGACTGGGTCCATGCCCGAGCAGCGGCCCGAGGACCCACAAACCGGGGGCCCGGCGCGGCTCCTGCTCACGATTGTCGCGGTGCTCGCCGTCGCGGCAGCCGTGATCATTCTCGTCACCCGCAGCACGAGCCAGTCGCCGACCACGGGTGGCGCGCGCGATCCGCACCGGTCATCGGCGCAGCTCGTCCCCCTGCCGGCCTGCGGAGCCGTTTGCGCACCGATCGACGCGGCCTATCTGACGGACCTGGGGTTCGGCAAGGCCTCATTCTGGATCCAACCTTGGCGCGCCTACCTCGACACCTGGCCGGCCTCGCGACTGCTCGACGCGCTGGGCATCAACTTCAACGCGAAACCCGCCCAGGCCGAACCTATCGCTCGTGTGTTGCACGAAGCCGGCTTCCAGTTGGCGCGGATCGGCCTGAGCTGGGGCTCGATCGACTACTACGACCAGTCTCGCTTCACCGACGAAGCGGCGATAGCGACGCGCTTGGAGGCCCTCAAGCGCTGGCGCCTTCGCCCACTGATCATCCTCGACGCCAACAGTCAGGCGCCGTGCCCGCATATCCCCGTCACGCTTGAGGCGTCGGCGAGCGCGGAACCCGGCGCGACGACGATCCAGCTCACGCCGCAGAGCGCCGCGCAGGTCGTCCCCGGCAAGACGGGCCTTGACTCCGCGCTGTTCAACGCGGGCTTCGTCAAACATCACCACCCGGGCGGCCACAAGCACAATCGTCGGTACCTGTCTCCGAGCCAGCGCCGCGAACGCCACCAGCGGCTCAAGCGGCTGCGCCGCGAACGCGGCCTGAACCAGCTGCTCCTGCATGGCGACCCGGCGATCCTGATCACCCACGTCTCGCCGGATGGCACGGCCCAGCTCTCACGCCCGCTTCCGAGCGAACTCGGCCCCGGGCCGCTGAAAGCTGTGACCCTGCGTTACGCCCCCTTCGAGCTCCCCACGCTGGCGGACGGCAGCCCGAACCCGCGCTTCCAGGAAACGCTCGCCGGCTGGCTGCGCTACGTGCAGACCGTTTCGACGGTTGCCACGCGCGTCTTCGGATCCGGGGGGTTCGACCTCGAGGTCTGGAATGAGCTGAGCTTCGGTTCGCAGTTCCTTGACGCGTCGAAGTACACCGGTTCGCGACCGGCGGGCGAACGCGCGCACGCCGAGCGCGCCATCACCAAAGCGATCCTCGCCGAAACCGTCGCATGGGTGCGCAACCCCGAACACGGTCTCGCGCCGTCCGTGGGGATAACGAACGGCTTCGCCTCCCAGTCGCCGTTCCCGACCGGTGCCTACTCGCCGGCCGGGCTGACGGCGATCAGCAAGCATCCCTACGCCGGACTGAAGGTCTACCCCGAAGATTTCACCGCGCGCCCGGGTCGGGTTCCGCTGAACTTCCTCGGCGAACGCGCGACCGTCGGCCCACGCGGCTCGCCGGGAGCGTTTACGCCGGTGTTCGTCCCGAGTACGCGCGCGATGTACCCCGAGTACCGCCTCGGGGCCGAAGCGCCCGACACGCTGGTGCGTGACATCGCGCCGATCACCACACACATCTACGGCGCGCCGCACGGGCGTTACGTGCACGCCTCGGGGAGTCACCCGGTTCAGACGTGGGTCACCGAGTACAACCTCGGCTCGCTGGACGGCGAACCGACGGGTCCCGACGGCGTGACGCCGCTTCCCGGGGCCGTCTTCGGACCGCGCGACCGTGAACACTTCGAGACCAAGACAGTGTTGCGGAGCCTTGTATCATTCGTTGCAAAGGGTGTTGCGCGCGAGTATTTCTACGCCGCGACCAACGCGGGCGACCTCTCGCTGATACCCCCCACGTTCAGCGGCGGGGGCCTCGCGGCCGGCGGCGAAGTGATGGCGGCGCTCGCCCGTCTGGTCGCCCGGTTCCAGGGGCCCGGCCCCGGCCCACAGGCAGGGGCGCGGCAGCTGACGCTCAAGTCCGTCACCCAGCAGGGCGAGCACGCCCAGTTCGCGGGCGACCCCGCGGGCGGCGCCGGGTACCCGCCGCTGCTGGACCGGGAAGTGTTCGCTTTCTTCCCCTTCCAGCGCGCGCCGAACAGCTTCGTGATCCCGTTCTACGTGATGACGCACAACCTGATGACCGACTACGACCCAGCGGCCCCCGCGGGTGACCGCGCACGCTACGATCTGCCGCCCGAGACCTTCCGGGTGACGGTCGGCAACCTTCCGACAGGGCCGGTCTCCGTGCGGGCGTACGATCCCATCACCGGTCAGGGCACACCCGCCTCGCTGATCGCCCACCACGCCGGTACAGCGACCTTCAAGGTCGCGGCGACCGACTATCCCCGCCTCCTGGAGCTGACGTACCGATGAGAACCCGCTCGAAGCTTGCCGGCTGTATCCCGCTGACCCTCACGATGGTCGTGATCGCCGGCTGCGGCGGCTCCTCGGGGAACGCAGGCGGCTCCGGGTCAAGCCAGAGCGGCGGGATCGAAGCGGCAGAAAAGGCGGGCGAAGCAGCCTCCAAGCGAGAAGAAACCATCGAAATCGCCCGCGATCGGGAAATTCTTGCCCAGCTCGAAGCCAAGAAGAGCGAAGAACGGGCCGCCGCACGCGCCAAGCAGCGCGAAGCCGCCGCCGAAGAACGCGCGCGACGCCGGGAACAGGCCGCGGCGCAAAGGGAACAGGAAGCGACGCGGCGCGAACAGGAAAGCACCGAACGCGCGGACCGGCTGAAGGCGCAGCAGGAAGCCGAACGGCGCCGCCAGCCGCGCGCGACCACGCGGCCTCCGTCCCGTAGCCGAGGATGACGAGGATCGCTAGCGCCCTGCTCGTCACTCCGCGCTGGACCCGGAACGGCGGCGTAGCGGCACACGCGATGGCCAGCGCGGCGGCACTCCAGGAGTCCGGCGTCGAGGTTGCGGTCCTCACCGCACGCTCCGACGGGCCGGTCGCAGGCGAGCGGGTGATCCTCGCGCCGGGCCTGTTTGACCGCACGCTCCCGCCCGAGCAGCGTGTCGGGGAAGCCGCATCCGCGAACTACGACGTCGTCCACTTCCATCAGGCCGAGCACCCCGAGATCGCGGCCTACCTGCGCGAGCGCGGCGCGCTCCTGGTCAGCGCCCACGCCTACACGGCGTGCCCATCCGGCTTTCACTACTTCAGGCCCGGCCAGGAGTGCGACCGCGCCCACGGCCCGGGGTGCGTGCCGAACATGCTCGTTCGCGGCTGCGCGCACGGCCGTCGGCCGACCGCGTTTCGCTCGATGTACGAGCGCTCGGGGCGGGGCCTTCAGACGCTACGCCTTGCCGACATCGCTGTCAGCTACTCCACGGCGATCGAACGCCACCTGGTCCGCAACGGGATCGCGCGACACGCACTCGTCCCGCTCTTCGCCACGCTGGCCCCGGCGGACGTGCAGGCCGTGCCGGGCCGGGTCCTCTACGCCGGCCGGCTCGTCGCGGCGAAGGGGGTCGCGACGCTGCTGCGCGCCGCGGCCGAGGTCGACTGTGAGCTGGTGATCTGCGGCGAGGGTCGCGATCGCGAGGCGCTGGAAAGTCTCGCAGCGCAGCTCGCGATCGCCGGGCGCACCCGGTTCGCAGGCTGGCTCGACGGGCCCGCTCTCGCGCGGGAGATCGGCGCCGCACAGGTCGTCGCGGTTCCCTCGCTGTGGCCCGAGCCGTTTGGCCTGGTGGGCATCGAGGCCCAGGCGGCCGGTCGGGCCGTCGTCGCGAGCATGACCGGCGGCGTGGGCGACTGGCTCGAGCCCGACGAGACCGGTGTAGCGGTCCGGCCAGGCGACGTCGCGGCGCTGGCAGCGGCGCTTGGGCGGCTGGTCGGCGACGAGGATCTCTGCGCGCGACTCGGCTCGGCCGGCCGACGGATGGTCGAGCAGCGGTTCACCGCGCAGACGCATTCCTCGGCGCTGATCGACGCCTACGCCGCGGCAGTCGCCGCGCGCGCGGCCTAGGCGTCCAGGAGATCGAGCACCACGTCCGCGGTGTGGGCGACCGACATCTCGCGCGCGTAGAAGTCGCGGCCGGCCACGGCCAGCGAAGCGCGCTGCGGCGCGTCGGCGAGCAGCTGCCCGAGCGCAGCTCCAAGGCTTGAAGGCTCGCGAGCCACGACGCGGACGCCGCCCGAGGATTCGAGGGCCGGCCAGTCGCGCCGTCCGGCCGCCGCGAGCAGCGCCCTGCCGGCGGCCAGCTCTGCGGCGAGCGTCCCCTTGCGCCCCGTCAGCCCGGACGGGTCGACGTACAGGAACACACTGCAGCGAGCGAGCCGTTCGGCAAGCTCGGCGGCGCCAAGCGCACCGGAGAACTGCAGCCGGTCCGCGACACCCGCGCGTTCGGCGGCGCGCCGCCACGCCGCGGCGGGCTCGCTGTCGGGCCCCGGCGCGCCCAGCAGGTGCAGCCGTGCGCTCGGGTCGCTGGCGCCGACCTGCGCGAAGGCGTCGACGGCAAGCACGATCGACTCCTCGTCGAAGGCCCAGCCGAAGACCCCGACCGCGCCGGGCTCTGCCTCTGCGCCGCTCGACGGAAGGTTCGAGAAGACCGGTGCGACGCGCACCGGACGACGCGGCAGCCAGCGTGCGCCGTCCAGCCACGCGGCGCGAAAGTCCGCCGTCACGACAACGGCACGGCTGGCCGCGAAGACGCCTCGCGCGGCAGCGCGCTGCGACAGCGCCCAGACCAAGCCCCGCGCATCGGCGTGCGTGGGCCACGGATAGGCAACCTCGTGCAGCACGCTGACCACCGGCGCTCCGGCGCGACGTAGTGCGCGCACGACCGGCGCGCCGTTCACAGGCAGGCCGCGGTGAGAGTAGGCGAACACCGAGTAGTGGAAGACGACTCCCTGGCATCGCTCGGCCGCCAGTTCGCCCGGCAGCTCGGCCGCGAAGTCTAGGACCGCCCGGCGCCCCTCGCGAAGCGAGGCGTTCGGCGAGATGTCCAGCCAGTGGTCGCGCACGTCGGCGCCGCGCGCGCGCAGCTCCTCGCCGAGCAGTCGGCCGTGGTCCCGGACGCCGCAGTAGCGGCGCGTCGAGACGCCGACGACCGCGAGCCGGTCAGCGCTCGGCAACGACCAGCTCTCCGCGGTAGGCGGCCTCGATCGCAGCGGTGATCGCGGACGCATCGCCGGTCGGCAGGACCACGCCACTCACGCCCGGCCGGATCAGCTCACGCATCCCGGTGTCGGCGCTGACGGCCACGGGCACGCCGCAGGCGAGCGCCTCGGCCGGAGCGTAGGCAAAACCGTCCTCCCAGGTCGGGTGTACGCACAGCCCGGCGGCGCGGTAGACCGGCAGCGGATCGCCCGGGCCGACTGTGATCCGCGGGTCGGCGGCGATTTCGCGCTCGAGCCAGTGCCGCATCGGAGGGCTTTTCGTGTTCCCCACCAGCCGCAGGCGCAGATCCGGAGCGCTCAGCGCGCGGAACGCGCGCACGAGCAGCGACGTACCCTTGGCAACCGACAGGCTGCCGACGTAGACGACGTCGAACGTGTCGCGCGTCGCCGGACCCGGGGTGAAGCGCGGATCGGGCGTGAGCGGGAAGAGCCGCAGGCGCTCGCGCTCCACCCCCCCTTCGACGAACGACTCCAGCGTGTAGTGCGACGCGACATAGATCGCGTCAGCGAGTTCGTATTCGCGCAGGTAGCGCTCCTCGACGGCCGTGCCGAACGAGGGCTCGATCGGTTCCTGCTCGAAGCTGAGACCGTGTTGTCGCGCGACGCGCATCACGTGCGGGCTGCCGGTGACGAGCATCCGGTCGCGATAGCCGAGCTCGCCGGCGCGGCCAAACTGGGCCAGCGCCTGCCGGTTGAAGGCCATCAGCGCATCGGCCTCGGGGAGGTTGCGCGCAGCGTACTCGTCGAACTTCGTGCGCGCACGCAGTATCCGCTCGGCGGGAGGACGTCGCGTGAGCCGCTCCAGCAGCGCCGGACGCCGCGCGGGCCGCTCGCGCCGGTTGTCCTCGGCGAGATAGGTACCCGGTCGGCCGGCGCGCTCGAGCGCCTCACAGATCTCCGCGAGGTGGCGCCCAAGACCGCCTTTCCCGTACGGGACCCCGCAGGTGACGACCACCCGACCGGCGGGCAGAACCTCCTCCTGCTGGGCGAGGGCCTGCTCGCGCCAGCCGGGGGGCAGCAAAGACCGGCGCGCATCGGCAGGGCCTTGCGGATCGCCGCCCTCGCGCACCGGCGGTGCGCCGGACCCGTCAGAGCCGGTCATAGCCCCACTCGCTGACAAGGTCACGGTCGATGTAGTCGCTCAGCGCCACGACCTCGTCTTTGAAGCGCCTGCGAAGCTCCCGCATCACCTTCTCGTCCGGCGGCGCCGGGGGCGCCGCGATCAGCTGGTGCTGGGTCGTGTGCAGCGCCCGCTGGCGAACCGAGCCTGGCGTGACCGCCTTGATTGCACGCTTGGCGGCGCGCGAGGCCGGATCGCGGCCCACCGAGACCGCGTGGACGAGGTCGTGCAGGCGCCGCGAGCGCATCCTCACCGTCGGGTTGGCTTCTTTCGGCGCGACCGGCACGGTGTCGTCGACGCCGAGGTGTCGCAGCACACGCGCAACGGTCGCCTCGTTGTCCGCGCGAAAGTCGTCGTAGATCAGGACGAGCAGCTGCTCGGCCGGCAGCGCGGCGTGAAAGCGCTCGAGCTGCTCGACGTAGCGGACGTGGTCCGAGTAGACGAGCACCTGGGGGACGAACTCGTCGAGCTTGGGTGCGCCGCGACCGGCGCGACGCTCGTCGTCGAGGTTCACCGCTTCGAGCAGGTCGTTGCGATTCTCGACATGCGACTGCACGAACTGCATGTGCAGCGAGCGCAGGAAGCTGGCCGGCTCGCGAAGGATCACGACGATGCGGCTGTCGCGGTTCATTTCCGAGATCGCAGCGGCAGCGGTGCGGGAGAGCAGATAGAGCGGCGAGGCCTCACCGGCGAGCTGGTCTGCGCGCGCCGGTGCGAAAAGCGCGAGGTACTCGTCGAGCGTGCGTGGCAGGTGACTGCCGCTGCGCTCGGGACGCACGTAGACGTCCTCGGCGAGGAACCGCGGCTCCTTGACCTGCGGCATGAAGATTTCGGGGTGCAGGCGGAGCATCTCGTAGAGCGCTGTCGTTCCGCTCTTCGCGTGTCCGGCGATGAAGAAGTCGGGCAGCCTGCGCCCGGCGTGGTCGTACTTGGGTCGCTTGTCGTCAGTCGCGGTCATAGCCCCACAGGTCGATCAGGTCCCGGCCGATGTCGCGGCCGAACTCCTCGACCTCGTGTTTGTATCGGCGGCGCAGCGCGTGCATCAGTGCTTCATCGGCTGGCGGCGCATCGCCCCTGATCAGGCGAGTGCGCACCATACCCATCGCGTGGCGGCGAGCGCTTGCGGGCACCAGGCGCCTGCTGGTGCGGCCGACCGCACGGCCGAACGTTCCGCGCCCCGTCGAGACCGCGTTGAGGGCCGTCTCGAGCCCTTGCGAACGGATCAGCAGCGATGGATTGACCTCCGGCGGCGCGCCGATCGCGACCTCGGGATCGGCGCCGATGAACTCCAGCACCCGGCGCAGGGTCCCCTCGTTGTCGGCGCGCACGTCGTCGTAGACCATGATCAGCAGCTGCTCGTCCGCAAACGCGCTGCGCAGCCGCGCGAGCTGCGCGCTGTAGCGGACGTGCTCGGAGTACTGCAGCGACTGCGGCCGGTGCGAGCGGCGCGGGATCTTGCGGCCGTGGGCCCGCTCCACCTCGAGCGAAAGCGCGGTCGCCAGGTCTCGCTCGGTCTCCACGTGAGACTGGATCAGCTGCAGGTGAAGCGAGCGAACGAAGCTCGCCGGCTCGCGGAAGATCGCGATCAGCTTCGCGTCCGGCCGGGCCTTGGCGATCAGCCGTGGGGCGCTGTGCGAGGCCACGTATGAGGGCGAGGCCTCCCCGACGATCGCTCCCGCGGGCGCGGCGGCGAACAACGCGAGGTACTCGTCCATCGTTTCGGGCAGGCGCCCCGAGCGCGGCGGCGTGAACCGGCGGCGCATGTCGGTGGCGAAGTAGCGCGGCTCCTTGACGTCGGGCAGCCAGACGTCGGGGTGACGTCGGAGAGCCTCGTAGAGCGCGGTCGTTCCGCACTTGGCGTGCCCGGCGAGGAAGAAGTCGGGCACTCGCCCGGCGTGCGCCTCAGGACTGGTCATATCCCCACAGCTTGATCAGGTCGCGTTCGAGCAGGTCGCCGGCGGCCTGCACCTCGCCACGCCAGCGCCTGCGCAGCGACGCCATCAGCTCGGCGTCGGCGTCCTGCGGCGCCCGGTACAGGGCCCGGGAGCGAACGGTCTCGAGCGCGCGAGCACGGGCGCCACGCGGGACGATCGCGGTGATCGCCCGCTTGGCCGACGCGGCCGCCGGCCCCCGGCCGGTCGTCAGCGCCTCGAGCGCACGGTGGGCGCGCATCGAGCGCGGAACGACCGACTGGTTGGCCTTGCTGTCGACGAGTTCTGCGTCCTGCTCGACGCCGAGAAACCCGAGCACCTCCCGCACGCGCTGCGGCGTTGTCGGCGCGCAGCTCCTCGTAGATCAGAACCAGCACCTGCTCGCGCGGGAACACCTCGAGGTAGCGGCGCAACTGCTCCGCGTACCTGACGTGATCGGAGTACAGCAGCAGCTGGGGCCAGTAGGTGCCCGATGGCAGGGCTCCGGCGCGGCGCTCGTCCTCGAGCGCGAGTGCCCGCGCAAAGTCGGGCTCGATCTCGATGTTGCTCTCGACGTACTGCAGGTGCAGCGAGCGGATGAAACTGGCCGGCTCGCGCAGGACGGCGACGATCTTTGCGTCGGGCCGCTCGGCCGCGATCAGGCGGGCGGACGAGGGCGACCACAGGTAGGTGGTCGACGCCTCCCCCGTGATCTGACCGGTCCCGGCGCCGGCGAACTGCGAGCGATAGTGATCCAGGTCGCGAGGCAGCGCGAAAGGCTTGCGCGGCGGCGCGTTGGACGCGAGCTCGGGCGAGAAGAACCACAGCTCCTTCTCCTCGCTCATGAAGATCTGTGGGTGGCTGCTCAGAATCTCCCACAGCGCCGTCGTGCCGCTCTTCGGCTGGCCGACGATGAAGAAGTCTGGAACGCGGCCGCCGCTCACGGCAGCGCGCCGCCGGCGGCGAGCGCCGTGGCGCGCCGGTAGTAGGCGCTCTCCCGCTCGAGCACCGCGACCGGCTCGAATGCGACCAGGCGCCCGTCGAGGATCACCATCACTCGGTCACACACCTCCAGCGTCGACATCCTGTGCGCGACGATGAAGATCATCAGCTCCCCCTTGAGCTCTGTGAGCGTCGCCTGGATCGCGGCCTCCGACTGGGGGTCCAGTGCGCTCGTAGGCTCGTCGAGCACGAGTACCGACGGCTCGGCGGCCAGCGCTCGCGCAAGACAGATCCGCTGCTGCTGGCCGCCTGAGATCGCGTCGGCGCGCGGGCCGACGACGGTCTCATAGCCCTTCGGCCAGCCGCGGATCACCTCGTCGATGTTGGCCAGGCGCGCCGCCCGTTCCACGGCGGCATCGCTGATTCCAGTGCGCCTGAAGCGGATGTTCTCGGCGACCGTCGCGTGGAGCAGCTTCGGCTCCTGCGGCACGTACGAAAACGCTCGGTGCCAATCCTCGCGCGAATAGCTGGCGGCGTCGACGCCGTTCACGCGGTACGCGCCGCTGGTCGGCTCGCGCAGCTCGAGCAGCAGCTGCACGAACGTCGACTTGCCCGCTCCCGAGGGGCCGATGACGCCCGACGGCCTCGCCGGACGCGACCTCGCAGCTGATGTCGTCGAGCACGATCTGTCCCTGGCGGTAGCCGAACGAGACCGCGTTGAATTCGATCTGCTCGACCTTTGCGAGCGGCGCGTCGCCGGTCACCGGGACGGCAGCGGCGTAACGCCTGGCGGCGTCCTGCACCCGTTCGATGAATGGCAGGGACTGACGCAGCCCCTGCTGTGCCCCCTGCAGCTGCTGGCCGACCGCGCCGACGCGCCACATCAGCAGGATCACGGCGCCGAGCGAGGCCAACGACGAGTGGCTGATCTCGTAGAGGGCGAAGAGGCCGAGGATCAGCAGCAGGTAGATGAGGCTCTGATACAGGTTCGGCGTCAGCCGAACCACGACCTGGGTCCGAAAGAAGAGATCGCGGGCTTTGCCGACGTACTCTTCGAGTCGTTCGCGCTGGGCTTGGGCGACGCCGAACACGCGTGCCTCGGCCGAGACGCGTTGCATCTCGCTCAGTGCGCCGGCGTAGTCGAGCTGGGAGCGGGAGAGTTCGCGCGCGCGGCGCTTGCCCAGGCGATTCAGCGGGCGCAGCAGGAGCAGCAGCACCAGGGAGATGACGAAGATCACCGCGGCGGCGCGGGCGTTCTCGGTGAAGGCCGAGAACATCAGGATCACGAGGGTGATCCCGGCGGAGATCAACGTGGTCGTCTGGATCGCGCCCTGGGTCGCCTGCAGTACCTGCGTGGTCATCGTCTCCTGCAGGTGGCCCTCACGGTCGCTGGACTGCTCGGCCCAGGAGGTCGCGGCGAACGACTCGGCGACGTCTTTGCGCAGCTGCGCCTGGACGTCGGCGCTGATCCGCGCCGGCAGGTACGAGAGGGGGAACTGCATGATCAGGCGAACGATCGCGAGCGCGGTGGCGATCACGAACAGCGTCGTGAGCGAGCCGTGGATTTCGAGTCCGTAGAGGTGCGCGGTCTGAGTCGTTGCATGGTGGTGTCCCGCGACGACTTTGGCTGCGATCTGCGCGAGCGTGATCAGCAGCGCAGCTTCGGCGAACGCCGCGACGACCGACGAGAGGGCCAGACCGACGACGTACTGCTTGCGGCTGCCGAGCAGCGTGACGAGGCGCTCGCGGCCGCTTATCGCAGGCCCGCCGTGGGCCGCCCCGTCGGATCTCTGCGCGCTCATGCCGCGACCGTCGGGCGCCTGTTGCGCCGCATCGCCTTGGGTAAGGCCGGCTTCGGCCTTCCCGGTCCCGCAAACCAGTAGGCCGCGATGCCAAAGGAGAACCAGAAGTAGGAGCCCGCGGCGGCGGTATCCATGAAAGCCCCGCGGGTGCCCATGATCGCGTGCGCGATGAACACCGAGAACACGCCTGCGAGCGCGATCCGCACATCGAGATCCGGGACCTTGGGTAGCCAGCGGAACAGCAGCACAAGGATCTCGATGGAGATCGCCACGAAGATGATCAGCCCAAGCGCACCCGCTTCGTCCGCCGCGTAGTTGTACTGGGTCTCAGCGTCGACGCCGTGGTTTTCGAGCACGTGGCGACTCGAGCCGCCGAAGGCGACGGCCGGACCTGCGGTGGCGAGGCCGACGCCGAATGGCGCCTTCGATAACTGCCCGGGAATCTGCGATATCGCCTGTTCCTTGTAGTCCGTCGAGGTTTCCACGACGTGGGTCGGAGCGATCGATTCGTAGCGCGAGAAGATGTTGGTTCCGACCGCCGTGACGAACAGCGCGCCCAGCGGCAACGCGATCGCCACGATCGCGAGCAGCGCAGCCAGCGGCCGCGTTACGCGGGGCCCTGCGCTAAGCGAGAGCAGGGCGAACGAGAAGGCCGCGATCAATCCTCCGATGACCTGCAATCGCCCGAGACCCATCATGATCGCGACGATCGAGCCGAGCACCAGGATGGCCGCGTAGATCCGGCGTTTTCGACCCCCGAAGGCGAGCAGGGCCAGCGTTGCGGGAAGGGCAATCACCCCCACACCCGCGCCGCCGCCACTGTCGCTCTGCAGGCCCATCGGCCGCAGCAGAGCTTCACCGTTGCTCGTGTAGCGCCGTGGCGCCACGCCGCCGCCGGTTTCCGCGTTGGCGTTGCCGTTGGCCAGGCCCGCATAGCCGGGCCCCCACGATGCGACCCCCGCGACGCCGATCTGCGTCTGATAGGTGCTGACGACGCCGTTCGCCAGGCCGATCACCCCAAGGATCACGAACATCTGGGCGAAGCGCCTCTTGCTGCGGATCAGCGCGTAGCCGAAGAAGAAGAACGGAACCCACTCGAGGTTCTGGCGATAGCCCCCGAGAACCTTCAACAGCGAAATCGTCTTCGGGTTGAAGGCCTCGACGACGTAGATCGCGGTAAACGCGAAGACCCAGCCGGTCAGCGGCGGCAGACGCACCTTTTCGCGTTTGGCGACGATCCTCAATATCGCGCCGACCGATACTGCGGCGATGAGGACGTCGCGGGTGGCCGAGGTGAGCTGGTTGTGCGCGAGCAGCTTGACGGGACCGTCCAGCAGGCCGATGTAGAGCGCGAGGATCGTGACGCCGACCTCGAGGCGCACCACGAAGATGAGCGCGAAGATCACCACCACCGCGAACATCAGCCCGAACGTGAGCGCCGGGTTGGGCGTCGGGCTTGCGAGGCTTATCGCGAATGCGCCCGCGGCCGCGGCCGCGGCACCCGCGAATCCCCAGCGCTGAAGACGTCGTTCGCTCGGGCTGGTGGCGCCGCGCCAGCGACGGGCGGCGCCCGCCGCCCGAGGCGCGGACACTGCGCTCATTTCCCTTTGCGAGCGGTGCCGCGCCGCGCCCCGTGAAGGCCGTGGCGCTCGAGATCGCGATCGGACGCACAGTTCGCGACCGTCCCGATCACCGGTGCAACGCCCGGCAACTCGAGGACCTCATCGAGGCGTTCGACCGAGGCTTCCTTGCTGGCTCCGACTCGCCCGATGAGGATGATCGCATCGACCTCCCGCATCGCGGCGATCGTGTCGGCCGATTCGAGCTCGGTCTCAACGTCGACGAGTACACAATCGTATTCCTCGGAAAGCCGTTTGAGCAGATCGCGGAAGGCGGGGGTTGCAAGCGACGGCGGATGCTCGGCGACGCGGCCGACGATCGCGGACATCGACCCGCCCTCTTCCATCTGGGGGACCGGTTCGCCAGGACCTGCCGCGACGGGTACCTTGACGGCCGCCGGAAAGGCGATCGGCACGCGCTGGACAACCTCATCGAGGGGCAGCGCGCCGGTCAGCACGTCGAGCAGCCCGACGCCCTGGTCGACGCCGAGGATCTCGCCTTGGCGGGGCGCTTTGAAGTCGGTCTCCACGACGATGACGTGCTCGCCGGCTTCGGCCTTGACGACCGCCAGTGCCGCCGTGAGCGTCGACTTTCCGTCACCGACGTCGGGGCTCGTGCACAGCAGCGTCCGTGGCGAGCGCCCGTCGCCAAGCTCGAGTGCGGTCAGCGTCGCGTTCGCGCGCCGCACCGCGTCCTGCATCCGCGGCGCGAGCGAGATCTGGCCATCGTCGTCCCGGATCGGCCGCTTGAGCCGTGGCAGCGCCGCGAGCAGCGGACCGCCGAGCGCGCGCTCGACGTAGTCGATGTCGCGCAGCGTCTTGTCGAGGCGCTCGAGGCCGAAGGCGACGAAGATCGCAAGGATGATCCCGAGCAGGAAGCCGAAGATCGCGTTCTGTTTGGGCATCGGTTCAAGGAGTTCGGCCGTGTGCGGCGTGGCGACCGTGATCTGCTGGATGCCCTGGACGTGCAGGTCACTTTCGAGTTGGTTGATCTGTGAAGTCAGGTTGGCCTCTTGGATCACGGCGGCGCCGCTGCTCGTCGCCCCGCTGCTGCTGCCTTTGCCTTTAGCTTTCCCGCTGCTGCCGGTGCTCGCTGTTTCGATGCGCGCGAGCTGGCGCCGCCGATCGGCGATCTGGCGTTCCACCGAGTGCTTGTAGGCCCGACTGGCGCGGACGATGTAGGCGGTGGCGTAGGCGTTCGCGAGTCGCGCTGCGTTCTTCGCGCCGTGGGCTTCGGCGTACACCTGGACGATCGCGCCGCCGGTGGCGCTGGCTTTCGCCTTGACTTTGCCCTTCGGAACCTTCTTGCCCTGCGCCTTCAGGATTTTCTTTGCTTCGCGCTCATTGCTGCCCGACTGGATGATCGCCGGCGCGTCCGAAACGAGGGTTTTCGTCGTCGCTTTCGCGCTTGCTCCGCCGGCCGCGGACTGTTCTTCGCCGCCGGCGAGATTGATCGTGGTCGTCGCTCCGAAGATCGCGGGCTGGCGCTTGTAGTAGAGGTAGCTGCCGACTGCAACGACCAGGCCGACGGCCAGAATCAGCCACTTGCGCTTCCAGATCGGGGCCAGAATCTGGCTCGAAGTAGATTTCTCGTTCATGGGGTTGCAGTCCTACAGCGGGGCGCCGAACGTATCGGACTCCCCGACACCAGAGATTAGCCGTGAATTGCGGACAAATTGGTAAGCGTCCGGCAATCTTGCAGAGGCACCTAAGGACGAGATGAACGGAAATGGCTCCAGCGCACCGCGGCGCCTGCTCGTCGTCAGCCACCCGTGCGTGGTCGCGGTCAACCAGGAGGTCTACCGCGAGCTCGCACGACGCGGCTGGGACATCACGCTCGTCGTCCCGGACCGCTGGTCCCACGCCTACTCCCGCAGCGTCCGCCCCCAGGCCCTGCCGGGCATGGAGCAAGCACTCACGCCGCTTCCGGTCGTGCTTCCCGGCCGCCAGCAGCGCCACCTGTACCGGGTTCGTGCCGGGGCGTTCATCGACCGCGCCCAGCCCGACGTCGCCTTCCTCGAGGCCGAGCCCTATGCGCTCGCCGCGACGCAGTGGGGCCGGGCGCTGGCCTCGCGCGGCGTTCCGTTCGGCGTCCAGTGCTACGAGAACATCGACCGGCCGCTACCCGGGCCCGTGAAGTCGCTACGGCGGCGCGTTCTCCGCGACGCGGCATTCGTCGCGGCCCGCTCGCAGACCGCCGCCGAGCTCGCCCGTGACTGGGGTGCCGTCGGCGAGATCGGGCTCGCGCCGCCCGCGGTTCCCTTCTTGTCGACGAGCGTCGCCGAGCGTCCGGCGGGACGGCCGTTCACGGTCGGCTATGCCGGGCGGCTGACGGAGAGCAAGGGCCTGCTAGACCTCCTCGCGGCGGCGCGCTCGCTCGGCGGCGAAACGGAACTGGTGCTCATCGGCGGCGGCGAGCTCGCCGAGCGGCTAGCGGCCGAGTCGATCGACGGGCGCGCGGTGCGCGTCGTCCAGGGTGTCGCGCACGACGAGATGGCGGAGCAGTACGCCCAGCTCGACGTGTTCGTGCTGCCGTCGCATACGACGCCGACCTGGAAGGAGCAGTTCGGCAGAGTCCTCGTCGAGGCGCTTTGGTGCGGCGTGCCTGTCGTCGGCTCGAGC
Organism: uncultured Solirubrobacteraceae bacterium; assembly: GCA_963699425.1. Taxonomy (GTDB): domain Bacteria; phylum Actinomycetota; class Thermoleophilia; order Solirubrobacterales; family Solirubrobacteraceae; genus Palsa-744. The sequence goes on from CAVOTS010000003.1 coordinate 1,015,980, forward strand.
TCGGGGGAGATTCCGTGGGTCATCGGCCTCACAGGCGGGGGCCTGACGTTCCCCGAGGGCGACGTCGCGGCCCTCGCCGCCGCGCTGGTGCGGCTGCGTGACGAACCGGGCCTCGCGTCCCGGCTGGCGAGCACGGGCCGAGACGCGGCCGAGCATCTGTTCTCGGTCCCGCCGGCCACCGACGCGCTGGAACGGCTGATCGACGGCGCGCGCGCCTAGCGCGCAGCAAGAGAGCTGTAGAGCGCCACGTGGCGGTCGACCATTCGCTCCCAGCTGAAGGCGAGCGCCGCCTCGCGTGCGGCCGCGCCGACGCGCTCGCGCAGCTCGGCGTCCCCGGCGAGCTCGTTCAAGCGCCGCGCGATGTCTGCGGCCTCGCGCCTGACGATGAAGCCCGTGGTTCCGTCATTGACCAGCTCGCGCACCCCGTTGACGTCGGTCGCGAGCACCGGCAGGCCGGTTGCGGCCGCCTCGAACGTGACGAGCGAGAAGGTCTCATAGCTCGACGCCATCGCGAACGCGTCCGACGCCGCATAGACCGTCTGCACGTCGCCGACCACCCCGAGCCAGTGGATGCGGCCCGCCACGCCGACCCGGTCGGCGAGCGCACTGGTAGGTCTGCTCGTCGCCGCTCCCGGCGACGAAGAGGTCCCACGCCGGAGCCTGCGCGAGCGCTTCGATCAACTCGCCAAGCCCCTTGTGCCCCCAGCCACGGGCGACGAAGCTGACGACCAGTCGCCCGGCCGGGATTCCGTTTGAGGCACGCAGCCCGCGGGCGCGTTCGCGGGCGCCCCCGGGGCTGAACAGGTCGGTGTCGACGCCGTTGTGGATCGCGAGGACGCGGCCCGCGGCGCGGGGGTAGTGCTCACGCATCTCATCCGCGACGCCCTCGCTGACGCAGACGATCGCTGCGCGCCGGTTGCGTTCGACGATCGCGCGTTCGCCGAAGCGCTTCATCAGGCCGACGGCCGTCTCGTAGACCCGGTAGAGGGCCCCTGCACGGCGCGGCGCGGCGCGGTAGACCTGGTGGCAGCAGTGGATCGCGAGCACATCGACGGGATTGAGCACGATCGCACCGGTGGCCTGCACAACCCCGCGGCGGCGGCGGCGCAGCGCCAGCGAGCCCAGGACCATGAATGAGAGGTAGCCGAACGGGAACGGTCGTCGCGGACCCCCGACGAGGTGCACGTCGGCTTCGACGCCCGGCTCGAGCTCACATTTCCAAGCGATGACGGTGACCGGGTGTCCACGTCTGCGCAGTCCCGCGATCAGCTCTGCGAGCTGGCGCTCCATGCCTCCGACCCCGCCGACGTCGTGCGCGACGATCGTGACGGGTTGTGGCTCGCGGTTCACGAAGCGCCGCCGGCGATCTGTTCCATGCGGGCGAAGAACCGCCGCCGCAGTGCCACGTCGGTGAATTCGGCGCGGAAGGCCTCGGCGCCGGCCTCGGCGCAGCGGCTGCGCAGCTGCGCCGAGGCGAGCAGCGGCTCGAGCGCATCGGCGAGGTCCTCCGGCGACCCCGAGCGCGCGAGCATCCCGGTCTCGCCGTCGCGGACAAACTCTCCGGGCCCGCCCGAGTCGACGGCCATCGTGGCAACGCCCCTGGCCATGGCCTCGAGGAGCACGATGCCGAACGGCTCGGGGTCCGATGCGTTGACCAGCACATCCATGCGTCGAATGTACGGGCCGGCGTCGGGAACCTGGCCGGTGAAGGTGACGGCATCGGCGATCCCGAGCTCCCGAGCGAGCTCCGGGAGCCACGCCGCGTACTCGGCCGACAATCCGTAGGCATCGCCGCCCACGACGAGCTGGTGCATCTCCACGCCCCGGGCCCGCAGCAGGGCCTGGGCGCGCAGCATCCGGTCTTGCGCCCTTCCACGGCTGCAGGCGCCCGACAAGGCCGACGACGGGGACATCCGCGGGTAGCTCGATCGTCGCGGGCAGCTCGGCGTCCGGGGCGGGCTTGGCCCCCGCCGCGACCGCGTAGGTGTCACGCACCGGCCACATCTTCTGCTGGGCCTCCTTGGCCGCCGCGGAGTAGCAGCAGACTGCCCGCGCCGGCAGGAGCGTGGCGAGCCGGTCGAGCCAGAAGCCGTCGGGGACGTTCTGCTGAAACCAGACGACGCGGTCGCCCGCGCCCGCGAGTCGCGCGGCCGGCGATCCGTAGATCTGGGTTTTTGCGGCCCAGTTGAGGATCAGATCCGGGTTTCGCCCGCGGATCAGAGCCGCCAGCCTGCGAACCGCGGTCGCGTAGCGCAAGGGGTCGCGCAGCCGCCCCGCGTCGATCGCCTCGGTTCGCATGCCCGCCGCGGCAAGCTCCGCGCGCCACGGGCCGTCATTGAAGAAGACCGGTTCGAGCTCGTGACCGAGCTGCGCGGCGCCATCGAAAATCTCCTGGATCATCGCCTCGGCGCCGCCGAGCCGCTCGCCCCACGGAAGGGTGACCATGATCCGCATCAGCGCCGTCCTGGGCTCCCGCGCCGGCATGCGCTTCCTTGGCTGCCGTTCACGATCGTCAGCGTAGCGCCGGGCCATCGGGCTATCCTGCGCGCGGCGCGATGAACGATCACGCGACAGCCGAGCCGATCGACGGGGTGGTGCTCGCGCACGACTACCTGCTCGTGATGCGCGGTGCCGAGCGGGCGTTTGCCGCAATCGCCGATCTCTACCCGCGGGCGCCCATCTACACGCTGCTGTACGACCGGGAAGGCACGCGCGCGCGTTTTGACGGCCATTCGGTACGGACGTCGTTCGCTCAGCGCTTTGGCATCGACCAGGAGCACTTTCGCCGCTTTCTGCCGATCTACCCGACGGCCATCGACCGCATGCGGCTGCCGGAGTGCCGACTGGTGCTCTCATCGAGCAGCGCCTTTGCACACGGGGTGCGTGCGCCGGCCGACGCCGTTCATGTCTGCTACTGCTACACGCCCTTCCGCTACGCGTGGTACGAGCAGGAGCGCGCGCTGGCCGAGGTGCCCGCACCGCTTCGCCCGGCGCTGAAGCTCGCACTTGCCCGCAGCCGGCGGTGGGACCTCGCTGCGAGCCGCGCGCGTCGATTCGTATGTCGCGATTTCGGAGCTCAGCCGCGAGCGGATCCGCCGCTACCTGCGTCGTGACTCGGTGGTGATCCACCCGCCCGTGGAGACCGAAAGATTCAGCATCGGCCCCGGAGGCGATGAGCTGCTGGTCGTCGGCGAGCTCGTGCGCCACAAGCGCGCGCACGTCGCGCTCGAGGCAGCCACACTCGCCGGCGTCCCGGTGCGCGTCGTCGGAGACGGCCCCGAACGCGCCGCGCTCGAACAGGAGTTTCCCGGTGCGATCTTCGCCGGCAGGCTCGACGACACCCAGCTAGCCGAGCTCTACGGACGCTCGCGGGCGCTCGTGCTTGCGAGCATGGAGGAGTTCGGCATCACGGCCGTCGAGGCACAGGCCGCCGGAAGGCCGGTCATCGCCGCGCGCGCCGGCGGCGCGCTGGAGACCGTCATCGAGGGGCGAACCGGCCTCTTCGCCGAGCTCGATCAGCCGCGCGATTTCGCCCGCGCGATCGGCGAGCTCGAGACGCTCAGCTTCGACCCGCGGGCCGCGGCCGAGAACGCCGCGCGCTTCTCGGTCGCCGAATTCCAGCGCCGCCTCGACGCACACGTGCGCGCTGTGCTCGCCGGGGAGAGCGTCAGCGCGGCGCCGTGAAGACGACGACCTGGTGGTAGCTCAGGCGGCCCCAACCGGCCGCGAGCATCGCGTCGTCGAGCCTTCCGAGCACCTTCGAGACCTCCGGATGCCGGTAGCGCAACACATTGCGATCGAAGATCCGCAGGAATCGCAGTTCGCCGGTCACAAGCTCGACCTTGCCGATCTCCATTTCGATTACGTTCAGGTCAGCGCGGTCGATCGGCCGCTCGTCGTCCGAGCCGTACGACGCGACCGCGCCGCGGCCTGAGAGCAGGCTGCGCGAGAGCGAGAGCACCGGGTTCAGTCCCATCGTCTCGACGAAGGCACCGCGACCGCCGGGTACGAGCAGTTCGCGGAAGATCGGGGCGATCACGGTCAGGTCGACGTGGTGCAGCGCATAGTGGCCGGCTACGGCATCAAAGCTCTCGGGCGGGAAGCTGTCGGCCGTCAGTTCGCCGGCGATGAATTCCACCTCTACCCCAACCTCGGCGGCCAGTTCGCGGGCCTGCTCGATCGATGCCGGGCTGATGTCGATCGCCGTCACGCGCGCGCCGCGGGCGGCGAGGAAGGCGGCCGTGACGCCGGCGCCGCAGGCGAAGTCCAAGACACGCTTCCCCGCCAGTGGCTCAAGCGCGTCGAGCATCGCCTTCGTGTTCGGGTCCGGTCCTGCCCGGTACTCGCCGATGCAATAGTCGAGCGCCGGGACGTGCTCATCCCAGAAGGCGCGCTCCCGGCTGCCGACCTCCGTCGCGGGCCCGTCGGCACTCGCCTCGGGCTGATCTGGACCGACGCTCACAGGCCTGAGTATTGCGCAGGAATCTTGGGTGGCGCCGGCGTGGGGCCGGCCGTGGCGCAGCGCATCGGGCCAAGGCGCGCTCGATAGACTTCGCCGTCGCGCGGCTTGAAGGGGCAAAGAGGCCCCGTTACCGCGGTAAACGAGTCACGCAAGACTGCGACCCGCAAGAATGACGAGCCGCCCCCTGCACATAGCGTTTCTTACCCCGGTGCCCAAGGAGGACGGCGGCATCTCGGGGGTGGCGACCGACATTCTCGACGGGCTCTGCGCGCGAGGCCACCGCGTCGACTGCTTCCTGCCCAACTCCGGCAGGGACTTCACGACGCCCGAGCGGCTTCGTCGCTACGAGAACCTGACGTTCACCTGGAGCGATCCGAAATGGAACTGGAACCAGTGGTACAGCAGGACCAGGCTGACCTCTTTCGTGTCCGGGATGTTGGCCCGTGCGACCTCCTATCTGCGGCTGCGGCGCACGATTCTGGCGATGCACGACCGCGATCCGTACGACCTGATCTACCAGTTCTCATCGCCCGAGAGCCTCGCTGCCCCGGTATCGCTGACGCGCAGGATCCCGCTGGTTATCCATCCGGAGACACATGCGGCGGGCGAGGTTCGGAGCATGGTCGCCGAGCGTGAGCTGGCGCTGAAGACCCAGTCGCCGGTCCGCTTCGGCGTCATCGTGACAGTCACGGGCTTTCGCTGGATCGCCCAGATGGTCGGCATCGGCCGCGCGAAGCTGCTGATCTGCCTGAGCGAGGTCTTTCGCGGCCACCTCGTCCGCGACAATCGGTTCCGCGGAGCCACGGTCGTGATTCCGAACCCCGTGAGGATCGAGCGCTTCCCCGTTCGCGATACACAGCCGCACGATCCGCCCGTCGTCCTGGTGCTCGGACGGATCTCGGTTCGTAAGGGGATCGAGGACGTGATCGCGTTGGCCCACGAGCTCGAGCGTCGCGAGTGCCGCGCGCGCATCCGGATCGTCGGCGCACCGACGCTGTGGTCGGACTACACGCCGCTACTCGCCGATCTCCCCGAGTCGAACGCCGAATATGCCGGCTCGGTTCCCGACGCGGGCGTGCCCGCCGAGCTTGACGCCTGCGACGTGATGCTGCAGGCGAGCCACTACGAGCCCTTCGCGTTGACGGTGTCCGAGGGTCTCGCGTCGGGTGTCCCCGTGGTCGCGACAACAGAGGTCGGGGCATCCGAGGGCGTCGACCCCGAAGTGATGGCGACCGTGCGCCCGGGAGACGTTCCTGCGCTCGCCGACGCCGTCGAAGCGACGCTGGCGAGAATCGCCCGCGACCCGCACCAGATCGCCACGCTCGCACGCTCGGAGGCCGAACGCCTCTTCGCCCCGTCGGTCGTCTGCGCGGCGATCGACCGCGCGCTCGGCGAACTGGTTGACGGTCCGCAGAGCTGAACGGGCAAGCGCGGGGCCTGCCCCGCGCCGGCCGGCGAGCCTGAGCGATCCCCAGCACCGGCGATAGAATCCCCCGGGCGGCCCCGGATGCGGCCGGCACGCGACATGGCAACGACGCAACCACCGCACGCGCGCTCGCAGCAGGCTGGCAGGACGCCGGACTTTTTCCTCGTGGGCCAGCCGAAGAGTGGCAGCACCGCGATCTACGAGATGCTGCTCCAGCACCCGCAGGTCTTCGTCCCTGACCGCAAGGAGCCGCGCTTCTTCGCGCAGGAGCTCTTCGACCGCGACCCGCCGCGGCCGGGCGGCACGCCTAAATCGCTGGAGGAGTACCGCACCTGGTTCAGCGACGCCGGCAAGGACCAGCGAGTCGGGGACATTTCCCCGTGGTACCTCTGGTCTCCGACCTCTGCGGCCCGTATCGCGGAGGCCCGTCCGGACGCCCAGATCATCATCACGCTGCGCGACCCCGCCTCGCTCCTGCGCTCGTTGCACCTCCAGCTGGTCCAGCTCTATGTCGAGTCGGAGACCGACTTTCGCACCGCGATCGAACTTGAGCCCTCCCGCCGGCGCGGCGAAAACATCCCGCGGCACACCTTCTGGCCGGCGATGCTGACCTATTCCGATCATGTGCGCTACGTCGAGCAGCTCCAGCGCTATGCCGACCACTTCCCGCCTGAGCAGATGAAGATCCTGATCTACGACGACTTCCGCGCCGACAACACCGCGACGCTCACGGAGGTGCTGCGCTTCCTCGGCGTCGACGAACGGTTCGAGCTCGAGTTGCGCGAAGCCAACCCCACGGTGGAGGTCCGTTCGCGCCGGATGCACGAACTGGTCCACGCGATCTCGGTGGGCCACGGCCCACTTTCGCGGGGCGCGAAGGGGGTCGTGAAGGCCGTCACGCCGGGGCGCTGGCGCCGCCAGGCGCTCTACTCGGCCAAGCGCAAGTGGGTATTCACCGAGCCCGAGCCGCCCGACCCCGTCTTCGTGGACGAACTGCGCGAGCGCTACCGCGGCGAGGTCGCGGCGCTCGGCGATTACCTCGGGCGCGACATGCTCACGCTCTGGGGTTACGGCGAGCGCGGCTAAGCCACTCGTCCAAGCCGCTAAAGGGCGCGCGCCCCACCGCCGATAGCCGAATCAATGGTGGAGGCGCGGACATGTTGATCGAGGTGCTGCTCGTCGCAGTCGGCGTGCTGTGGCTCGGGGGAGCTCTCCTTGTCTGGGCCCTGTGCCTCGCTTCTCGACGCGGCGACGGACAGCGGGTGATCGCCGACCGCGAAGTCCAAGCGTCGCGTGGCAGCGTGGCGCAGACCCCGGGAGAGCTGCTTACCGCGAGCTAGAGCCCGCGGCGAGCGAGGACGTACGGGACTGTCCGCAACAGGATCTTGACGTCAGTCCAGAGCGACCAGTTCGCAACGTAGAGATAGTCGATCGCGACCATCTCTTTGAGCGGAATCCTCGCGGGCCCGAGGATCTGCCACGGGCCGGTCATGCCCGGCGTCAGCTCGAGCCGCCGGCGGTGCCAGCCTTCGACCTGGCGGTCCTCATCGACGACGAGCGGCCGAGGGCCGACGAGGCTCATCTCGCCCCGCAGGATGTTCAACAGCTGCGGCAGCTCGTCGAGCGCACTGGTGCGCAGGAAGCCGCCGATCCGCGTGATGCGCGGGTCCTTGGCGATCTTGAACAGACCCTCCGATTCGTTCTGGCCGCGCAGCGCCTCCTTCATATCTTCGGCGTTGTCGACCATCGTGCGGAACTTGATCATCCGGAAGCGTTTGCCGTGGCGCCCGACGCGCCACTGGTAGAAGAACACCGGCCCGCGGCTGTCGAGCTTGATCGCGATCGCGAAGATCAGCATCAACGGCGCGACGGCGAGCAATCCGAGCGAAGCACCGAGCAGGTCCAGGGCGCGTTTGGAGAGCGCCGAGGAGCGCGTGAGTTCAAAGCGCCGGATGCCCATCACCGTGACTCCGTGCAGGTCGTCGAACACGACCGATGAACCGACGACCTCGAGCAGGCGCGGCAGAACGCTGACGCTCACGCCAACCGCCTTCAGCGTGCGCACTAGGTTGAGCATCTCGCCGGCGTCGGCGCTGCGCGGCGCGATTACTGCGCGATGCACGTCCAGCGCCTGCGCGAGCTTGCGCACTTCGTCGAGCCGGGGCTCGGAGAAGCTGTCCGACGTCCAGGGCGCGACATTGTCGAGGTCGACGCGGGCGACGACCTCGGCCTTGACCCCGCTCAGCCCGACGAGCTTCGAGCGGATGGTCTCTGCCGCGAGCTCGTCACCGATCACCAGGCAGCGCTCGCTCGGCGCCGCGGCGAGTGCGACCGCGCGGGCCGCCGTGCGGAACAGGAGCAGCAGAAGCAGGAACAGGACCAACAGGATCGCGGCGTCGCGGCGGTCGAAGCCCCCGGCTACGACGACGTTGCCCGTGACCCAGACCAGCAGGGCTCCCAACGCGGCGAGCTCGAGCAGCTTCGGCGCCTCGTCGAGCGTCGTCTTTCGCATCAGCGACTCGTCGCGGTCGTATAGGCCGATCAGCTTTGCGACCACGACGATCACCGGGATACCGATCACGATCCCCCAGCTCAGCGCGGTCTTGCCGCCGGGAACCGCGAGCGCGAGGGCGTAGGCCGCCATGAACGCGAGGATGTCGGCGAGAACGAGCCCGCGGCGGAACAGCGCGTCGCGCCTGACGGACGCCGCGGGACCTCTGACGTCCCACATTCCCGCAAGCCTGTGGCTGTGCGAGGAGACCTCCTCGCCTGCCCTCCAGACCAGGATTCCCTCTGCCTCGTCTCCGGACCTGGTTGCCATTACCCGAGCGCCTCCATGCTCTTTCCCCCGTTGCAGCGCCGAATGGGACTTCCCTCGCGCCCCGTCCACCGCTGTTCGATCACCTCTGCGACCGTCGACCGAGAGTAACTGGGCCGCCCATTTTCCGCAAGGGGTTGCGGTTCTTTCCGGACTCGAATATCCGTCCACGCGTGTACAGTCGCCTCAAGGAAGCAGAAGGAGCCGCACGGAGGCCGCAACCGGAAGGCTCACAGATGTCTCTCATCGCTGTGCTTGTCCTGGGCTGGCTCGTCGCGTTGGTATTCGTCGGCGCGCTATGCGCGGCCGCCGCACGCGCCGAAGCAAGGGCGCGACGTCGGCCTCGTGGCCTGGGCGCAGCTCGCGCCCCGGCGACGCAGGCGGCAACTTCGACGCTGCGCCGCTGAAAGTTCAGGGCAGATTGGTGGCCCGCCTCGCGGCGGGCCACCATCTGCCTGCCTCCGGGTCTCGCCCGGAGCCCTAGCCGTAGCTAGAAGCCGATCCTTTCGGCGCCGGCCTGAGCAATCGCGAGGACGCTCTTCGACGCTTTCGAGGCTTCCGGCAGTTTGAGGTAGTCAGACTTGACTGCCAGGACACCCTGGCCTTCTTCTGCACCCGTGCCCAGCACGAATTTCACGAAGTCGGAAACCGTTTCGGTTTTCGCCTGCGTGAATTCAGGGAACAGGCTGTACTTGTCGTAAGCAAGGATGTAGCTCAGTCCGCAGATCGAATAGTGTTTCTGGTCGAGTGCGGTCGTGACCTGTGTCCAGCTCACCTGGGTGTTCGCGGGCGGGAATTTAGAGGTGCTCGTCCCGTCCGTGTACTTCTCGGCTTCACAGTTGGCGTTGGACTTGACGGGGCTGTTGTACGAGCCTTCGCCGCCGGCGCCAGCCGGAGTCGTTGCGGGTTCGCCGAGTTTCGGCTTTTCCGCGGTGCCGCCGTACTGGGTCTCAACCCAGTAGTTGCCGGTGGCGCGTTCTGATTCAGTGCCCGCGTCTTTCTTGGCGCGTGCGTCTGCGATCCCGGCGTAGCCGATGGTGCCAGCGTGAGCGTGGACCCATTCGGCGAGTTTCCCGCCCGATGAGGTCGACGCTTCACCGGCGCCGCCTTTGCCGCGGACGACGGGGTCGCCAGCTTCGTTCGGCCAGGTCGTGTTTTCGATTTCTTCGGCGCTCTGGAGCCAGGTTTTACCGCCGAATTCCGCCGGCGTCGGGAGGATCGAGTTCAAGTACTTCTTGAAGATCGACGTCGTACCCGAACCGTCACCACGGACAACACGTTCGATGCGGTCTTCGCAGCTTGCGCCCGTCCAGGTGATTTTGTATTTGCCGGCGCCGGAGGCACCGGTGATTTCGGTCCACTTAGTGATTTCGCCCGCGAAGACCTGCTCGAGCTGTTTGTTCGTGAGGAAGAAACGGGTCGGGCTGACCTTCGTTTCGGTGCTCGTTGCGGTGCAGCCTTCCGGCAGGTGCGCAATCACGGAGATCGCCTCCTGGACGACCGGAATCGTCTCAAGGTGCGTGGCCTCAAGCGTGCCGCCGTTGGTCAGCATTTCCGCGGTCTGCGCTTCGGTCGGGGGCTGGTCCGTGCCGACGAACTGGGTGTTGGCGTCTTCGCGCGTTGCGCCGCCAAAGCCCCATTTTTTCATGCCGACGGAAGACGCTTCCTTTTTGTATTCGACGGTCGGTTTGCCGCCGGCGCCGTTTTCGCCGTTGCAGGCCGAAGGCGCTTTCGACGTGTTGAAGTCGGGACGCCATTTTTCCTCGGCTTCGTTCTGAAGCGAGGAGCCTTCGCCTTTGATCTTTTCCGCCGTGGTGCTGCAGTGCGGGGCCGCGGCGTTCGCGGCGGGCGCAATCAGCATCAGTGCGGCAAGCACACCAAAGACGAGGGCCGGCAGAAGCCGACGCAGGGTTATACCCATTGCTCTAACTACCTCCGTGGTTAGGTTAGGTTCAGGGGCAAATCGCCCCTCAACAGACTCTGACGTCGCCGCTGTTGCGCCGGGTTACAATCCTGAATCGAAGTTGTTGCCGAACTTCACAGGCATCGGCGGCGGCGCCGCCGGCCCCGGGATCATCCGGAGCCGGCGCAGCCAGGACTAGCGGCGAATCGTGATCAGGAAGCTGCCGCGGTGCGCTTCACCGAGTTGATCGATCGCGACGAAGCTCACCTTGGCCTTGATCTTGCCGTACTTCTTGAGGACCGCCCGAGCCTGCGAAGACAGACGCAGCGTCACGGTGCCACTCGACCCCGGCGAGAGCGTGATCGAGCCCTTCCCGAGCTTGAGCACGACCCTGCCGTGGTGGTGCGGCACCGCGACCGGCCCGGAGCTGACGACCGAGAACGTCACGCTGCAGCGGCTCGTGCCCGAGCAGCCAAATCGCAGCGGCGCGGCGCCGGAGCGCGAGGCTTTCGTGCTCGGCTGCGCCGAGAGCAGCAGGTTGTGTTCTTCGCGTTCTTTGTTTTCCTGCGCGTGACGTTCGGCTTCCAGCTGCCTTTCCTGCGCTTCGCGCGCTTCCTTTTCTTTCAGTTCCCGCGCGGCCTGTTCGGCCTTGCTTTCGATGACCTTGACGGTCTGTGGTTCCGATGTGGTTTCAATTTTTTCCCTGTCGACGACCGTCAAGGTGACTTTGCATTCACCACAGGGTTTGGCGTAGATGTGTTCGACGGGATTCGCTTTTTCTTCGGCCGGCGTCAGCGTCTTTTCGGTGCCGTCACCGAACTTCCAGATCAGCTTTTCGACCGTGTCGTTTTTGTTGACCGTCGAGGTGTTCGTGAATTTGACGGCCGTTTCGGTCGCCCGGATTCCTTCGGAGGGCGTGAAATTGAATTTCGCTTTGACCGAGTAGCCGACCTTGATCTGGAACTTGAGCGGCTGCCCGTTCGCGCTGTTGACTTCCGGCGTGTTGAGGTTGTCTGTCTGCGCATCGGCTTCGACGGTCAGCGGGCCGCGGCATTCCACCTTCAGCGCCAGTTCCGGCTGCTCGTATTCGAACGCGTTGAGCACCGGTTCGGTCCAGAGCACGGGGTTCGGCTGCGTCGTCGTGGTCGAGGTGACCACTTCGCCCGCTTTCTTGCCTTTGCATTCGGTGGCGAGCGTCTGCTTGACCGTCCATTTGACCGCGATCTGGTCGGCGTGCTCGAGTTTGAAGTGGAAGTCGACGGTCGCCCCCGGGGGCACTTCTTCGCCTTCCTGGATCGTCCCGTTTGCCGACGCTTCAATCGGCTTCGCGCTGGCAGTTGCGCAGCCCTGCCCGCCCTGCCCGAGCTCGATGATCGCGCCCTGACCCGTCACAGAGCCTTTTGTCTGTGCTTCGTTGAGGTATTCGGTCGCCAGGACGAAGATCTTTTCTTCTCCGCCGGCGGCGACCGGGGTCGCTTCTTCGCGGTTTTCCGGGCCGATCACGCACTTGTAGTTCGGTTCGAACTGCGACTGCTGGCCGCCGGTGAAGCCGATCGCCGATCCGGCGCTCGCGCCTTCTCCGGAGCGCTCGTAGACGCCGCGATTCCCGGTCACGCCTGAGACGCCGAATTCGCCGTCGAGCAAGTATGCGGTTTCGAACAGCTTTCCGCCCGCCGCGGTGAGCATCCCGCCCCCGCTCTCTTCGGAGGGCACTTCCGGGCCGCCTTCAGAGACCTGGTGATAGTGGTTGTTCTGGCGGTAGACAGCTTTCGCCGACCCGCTGAAGTTGTACGGGATTTCGACGAGGCCTTCGAAGGCAACGAAGATCTTCGGTTCCCCGGTTTTCTGGGACACGACGACCGGTGAACTCGCTTCTTTGAGTTCTTCCCCGGTCCGTTCACCGAGCACGCCGGTTTTTTCTTCGTAGCGGCCTTCCAGCGCGCCTGTTTCCTCGTTTATGCGTTGCAGCACGTAGTGGTCGGCTGGTTCGCTCCCGGCTTTGGCCGTGTAACTGAGCGGGTCGGTCTTCGCGCCGGCGCTGTAGCTGTGTGCGAGCACGATCACTTCGTGTTTGACCGGATCGACCGTGATCCCCTGCGGGTCCAGAAGCGCCTTTGCGCGTTCGTTGCCTGCCTTGGTGCCCGTCGCGAGCGTCGACAGCTGTTTCTCTTCGTCGATCACTGGAGTCGTGCCACCCGGGCCGGCGGGCGTCAGGTTGCTCGTGTTGAAAGCCAGCAGCTGGCCGGCGGCGGTGTCGTTTTCGTCGACCAGGCCACCTTCGCGCGGGTCCGTCAGCAGGGCGAAGACCTTGCCCTTTTCGGCATCGACGGCGAGGCCCTCGACCGCGGGTCGGACGGTTTCGCTGTCGGCTTCTTCGCCGCCGTTTTCGAGGAACGAGCTTTCGTATTTGACCGTCTGCGCGTATTCCGCTTTCGCGACGACTTTGTAGCCTTCGCCGTTCTTGTTTTCGAACTTCTGGATCCTGAAGTAGCGCGTACGTTCGTGCGCTTCTTCGGCGTTGCAGGTTTCGCCTTCCATCTTGTCGCAGAGCGGCAGCTTCCACTGGTCGATGACGAACACCGCGTTGCCTTCTTTGGCATCGACGCCGATGGCTGTTGCGCACGGAGCACCTTCTGTTTCCGCCTTCGGCCCGCAGGCGAGCGTCGAGATCTCCCCTTCGCCGGTGCCGGCGCGCCCGAAGCTCGCCAGCTGCCCGAAGCTGGCGTGAGCGTCGGTGGCGAAGCACAGCGCCACGAGGATCGAAACCACGGCGAGACCAAGAGCCTTGGCCGGCGTTCGGGACATCAGTGAGTAGGTCATTTGGAAGGCTTACCTCAAGCTGGTCGGTGGTCTGGTCTCTTGCGCATGTGGTGGCGCAGGCGCTCCTGCATCCGCACGAACACGGTGGCCGTGCAAGTGAAGCGGAGGTCGACGGTTTCATGCGCCGACTCTGTGAAACTTGTTTACATCCTGCGTCGCAGGGCGCGCTCCTCTGCTGCCTGGCGGCGTTGCGCCGTGATCGTGGCCGGTGCGATCCGCGCGTGCCGACGGCCGCGACGGCCACGTCCGCGGGCGGCCCCCGTGCCGGCCAGCGCAGCGAGCACTATCAGGCCGATGACGAACAGCGACTGCGGCTCGTTTTCTTCGGGCCGGTAGGCGACCGCCTGGTTGCCCACGGACTCTGTGGCCTCCTCCTCCTCTTCTTCGTTCTGCGCGACCGGCTGCGAGACCGGCGAGGTGCCAGACGGCGGCGTCGGCTGGCCGGCGGCGGGCAGCGGCGGCGGCACGACGATCGACAGCGGCACCGTCGAGGGGGTCGCGAAGGGGACGAAACCTGCCGGCACGCGGGGCGTCGGCGGCACCGGTACTGCCGGCGTCGCGACGAGCGGCGCCGGCGGCAGCGTGAATGACAGTGGGGGCGAGCTTTCGGCGGGCGGTTGAGTGACTTCCTGCGGTTTGATCGCCGTCTGCACGTGTTCGGTGTTCTTGACCGAACCGCAGGGGCGGCGCACACTGCCGGCCAGCACGGTCACTTCGAGCGATGCGGCCAGGCCGCCGCTGCGGATCGTGACGTCGGTCCTGCCGGCGTTGAAGGCGCAGAACAGCCCGGAGGACGAGTCCGGGATCGTTTCTTCGCTCGAGTTGAGCAGTACCGAGCGCGGATCGCCGCTCGCGAGGTTCGGCGCGACGAAGCTTCCGACGTCGGGATGCGAGGAGACGAATTCGTAGCTCGGAAGAATCGCCTGTGCGCACGCGCTGCCGACGCAGTTCGCGGGCAACGGGATGTACTGAGTGGCTTCCGAGGACTGCTGGTCGCCCTGGGCGACGCCGCCCGAGCGAGGCAGACGCGCAAGTCCGTTGAACAGCGCTGGGCGGCTGCGGCGAATGATCAGTCCGTCTTTGGCTTCGAGCGCGAGTTCGCCGACGTTCGGGACGAGCTGCACCGTGACCGGCGCCCTGTTGGTCGCCGCGTTGCGAGCGGCGTCTTCGACCTGCGCGAGCAGGAAGCCGCTGTGGCCGTGGAAGTCCGTCGTCGCCGACGCCACCAGCGAGACGTAGCCGAGCGTGCCGGACCCGAAGCTCGGGATCGACGCGCTTCCGACGCGAAGAGGCAGCTGGATGTTTTCTTCGGGCGAGTCAAAGAAGTAGGCCGACGCGCCGCCTTGGACGATGGTGCGGGCGAGCTCGCTTGCGGCGATGCTGCCGTGGGCGATCTGTTCCTGCAGGAACGGATGGCCGGCGACGATCACCGGGACCCCGGCGCCACGCGCTGCCGAGAGCTGCTGGGAGAGCCACAGCATCTGGGCGGATTCAATTTCGCCTTCATGGCTGTCGTCGAGCACGATCACCCGCAGGGGTCCGCCCTTGCCCCCTCCGACGCCGGAGCCGGCCTGCGTTTCGAACGAGTAGTAGTTCGACTCGCCGCTCGAACACGACTGGCTTGAGCGCGAGACGGCCTTGATCCCCGCCGGCTCGGGCCCTTCGCCGAATGGCGCGGAGAATTCCGAGAAGGCGGACGTGAACGCGCACTGGGAGCCTTCCCCGTCGGCTTCCGAAGCCGTCGCGGCCGCGAACGCCGGCAGCGATGTCCCGCCGAGCAGTTGTGCATAGCGTTCGGACTCGCGCTGGTATGGCACGCCCTGCAACGCGATTCCGCTCGGCTGGCCGGTCGTTTCGCCCGTCGAGATCCGCGGGCCGACGTCGATGAACGCCCGCACCCCCCTGGTCTGAGAGGCGAGCGATACGGCGTGCGAGAGCCAGACGTCAGGCCCTACGCCGGCCTGGGCGCGAAGCGCGCACGGCGCGGCGCACTGACCGCCGCCGCCGATCGCGACAATCGCGTCGGTCGAGCTGGTCGGCACCGGCGCCGCCGAAACGCCGGCCGGCGCGTTGGTTTCCGCCGGATAGCGGCCAATGTCGGAGGTATCCCCATTCGGATTGCTCAAGTCGATTTCGCCGCCGACGGTCCAGCCTTCGGTTCCCGCACCGTTGAGCAGCACCGCCGCGGTCTTGTCCCCGCTGTAGACCATGTCGTAGGACCGGTAGTTGGCGTCCGGCGCAAGCACCGGGTTGTAGTCGTGCTCCTCGTCGCTCCACCCGGTCGCCGTCTGGCGGAGCACGTGGCCCGAGGTCAGCGGATACGGTTCGACCAGCGCTTCGGGGAAGCCTTCGGGCGGTTCGGGAACTTCGTCCTTGGCCAGCGTGTTCGGAACGGCACCCGCCCCGACGATCCTCACGTGCCCGTCTTCGCGGAACAGCGCCAGCGAGCCCGGAGCGTCGTAGCCGGGGTACTGCGCGGCGGCTTCCTGCCACGCGCCGCCGCCCGTTTCGCGCTCGAGGATCGCGGTGCGTCCGCCCTGTTCGGCGGTGAGCCCGTCGCCGGTCGCAGAGATCGCGGCGCCGCCGTCGGGCAGTGCGCCGACGGCGTACGGGATCGCCGACCCGAGTGCCTGTTCGGCCGCGGCGTCGATTCTCCAACCCGAGCCGCTGTTCTCCAGCAGCCCCCCGGTGTAGTACGGCGCTTTGCCGTTCTTCGGCGGGTGGTACTTGCGGAAGGCGACGAGCGCTTCGCTGCCGGCGAACGCGATCGACGTGAAGCTCGCGCCGACGGCCGGCGCCGGCACGCACTGCGCCGGTTCTGCCTGGCCGGCCGCGCAGGCCGGTACCTGGATCCACCCCTTCCCGTAGCTGAGCAGCACGCCCTGCTGGCCGACCGCATAGCCGCGGTAGGAGTTGTTCGGGTCGAACGCGACGCCAAGCAGGTTTCCGTCGAAGTTCGGCGGCCTCCCGGGGTCCGGTTCCCAAAAGCCGGTTTCGGCGCGCCACATCCACATCTGTCCGCGTTCGCCGACGGCATATACGCGGCCCGCACGTGGGCCAGGCGACAGCGCGCAGTGTCTGGCGGGCAATCGTGCCGTTCGCGTTGAACAGGCTTTCCGGCTTCCAGCCGACGCCCGGTTCGTAACGCGCGACCTCGCCTTCGGTTCCGACCGCGACGACCCGGGAGCCCGGAGCACCGATTGGCGCCCCGGGTTCCGGCGCCGCCGCGGTGAGCGCCTTGCGGAACGGCACCGGATACGGCTGGATCTTGTCGGGGGCAGGATGCGTCGTGATGTGGACCGGGACGTAGTAGTTGCCGAGCCAGCCCTCGGTCGCCGACGCGAATGCCGCGCCGCGACTGACCCCGACGTCGTTCGGGCGCTGCGAGGAACCGAGCGCGAGGACCGTCTTGAAGGTCGAGCCTTCAAGACGCAGGCTCGCGCCTTCGTTCAAGCCCGTGATCACGCGACTGCCGTACGGTTCGCTGCCCCCCGAAGCCGGCCAGGCGAAGCTGCGATACAGCCCGGTCGGGAGCTGTTCGCTCAGCGTGTGCGTGCACGGCGCTTCACCGCCGCGAACGGTGCACCAGCTCGCCTGCATCGTGCCACCGGAGCCGTTGGGTTCGAAGTAGACAGTGACCGCATTGCGCGTTTCAGAACGCGCGCCGTCGATCCAGATGCCTTCCTTGGTCACCGTCAGCGGGTCGGTGGTGGTCGTCGGCGGTGACCCGACGCTGTCCTCGCGCAGCGCTTCTTCGCCTCCCTGGAAGGGAACGTTCAGCGACGCGGAGCCGTTCGGTTCAACGGCGCGCCATTCGTGGCCGCCTTCGCTGGCCACGCGGTGGAAGAGCCCGATCTTGTTCGATTCTCCGTTCAACTGGGCGAGCAGCCACGCGTTCGAGCCCGACGTCGCCCCGATCGCCAGCACGCGGAAGCTCCCCGCTTCTGCTTCTGCCGGCAGCTGGATCTGTTCCTTGGTCCATTCCGCGCCGTCGTAGTGGAGCACGGCGTCCTCGGGGCCGTGCGAGCCGAGCTTGACCGGGACGACGAGCGCACCCGCCTTCCCTTCGGCTTCGTCGAGCGCCGCGACCAGCGGCGGACGCCTGCCGTTGAACAGCGCTTCCCGTTCGAGGTCGAGCAGTTCGCCGGGGATCGGCGCCGTTTCGCGGAACGCGCTGCCGGGAGCGCGCACCAGCAGCATCCGGCGCTGCCCGTCGGGTTCGTGGGAGTCGGCGACGTACCCGGCGATCACACCTGCACCGGAGCGCTGGAAGGCCCCCGCATAGAGCGCGACTTCTTCGGCTTCACCGGAGGACCGTGCGGGTTCGAAGCCCTTCAGCGGTTCACCGCCGTCGGTCTGGAATTCCGGCCCGGTGCTCCAGCTCCCGTCGGCGTAGCGAACCATCTGCCAGGCGCGCGCGCTTTCGCGGTTGCCGTGGCCGATGCCCCAAACGGCGTCGGGCGCTTCTTCGGGCGCGGCGCCGAGCATCGTGACATCGGTCGCCGGGACCGAGTCATCGGTCTGCGCCGCCGTCGAACCCGCGGACTGCGATCCGGCGGCCGCGGGCGCACGTGAACCTGCGAGCACGACGACGAGCACCGTGGCGCAGAAGGCCGCCAGCAGAGTTGCCACGACCAGGGTCGCGCGGCCGCGCCGGATGCCTCCCGCCCTGCTCATGTCAGTGCTTGCTGCGCACCAGCGGCAGCGGCGCGAGCGGGTGCGTCTCCAGTTCGATGTGCTTCGGCCAGTGCCGCCGGTTGAGCTTGAGGCGCAGCGAGCGCCGGCCCGCGTGAAGCGTGCGCTGCGGCGTGGCGGCAACGATCCGTTTGCCGTTCATCGCGACGAGGCGGACCCGCGCCTTCACGGCGAGCCGGAACGTCAGTTCGAGCGTGCCCCCCGCGAGCACACGCGAGCGCACACCACTGATCAGCGGCACGTGCTTTCCGGGCTTCTTGACGTTTTCTTTCGGTTCGGCTTTGGCTTCGAGTTCTTCTTCGGGCTGGGTGTCGGACTGGATCTGGGGGATCCCTTCGTCCTTCGGTCGTTCCGTGATCAGCGACGCGAAAGCAGCGGACCCGTCGCGTTCGAGCGTTCGGGTCGCTTCGCTGGCGTAGTGGTAGAGCCAGCCGTTGGCCGTCACCATCCAGCAGTCTTCCGCCTCGGGGCAGACGACCTTGGTGGCCTGGCCGAGGTGTCCGACGCCGCGTTCCCGTTCGGCCGCGGAAGGCAGCGAGACGGCTTCGCTGACCCGGCCGGAGGCCGTCAGGCGCTCGACGCGGGCGGTTGCGTTTTCACCCGCTATCTGGTCGGCGTCGACTTCGCTCGGCGAGCTCACCGAGACCCACGCCGCTTCGCTGCCCGGTTCCGGGGCGATGGACGCGATCCTGTCGTTTTCGGCTTCCTGCTCTTCTTCCGCGCGGCTCTGCTGGATGCCGCGCGAGGTGAAGCGGGTGAACGGGTTGCTTGCAAATTCAGGGCCCACGACCTGGCGCCATTCGCCTTCGGCGTAGCGCACGACCGTCAGCTGCTGACCGGGCGCCGATGTGCCGCGCGGGTATTCGCTGCTTCGCAGCGGGTTTGCCGCGCCCCACATTTCGCTCGCGTCGGAGCCCAGGATCGGCGCTTCCAGCGACCACGAGGGCTCGTTTTCCTGGGTGTAGAACGGCACGGTCGCCGACGTCAGCTGTTCGAAGGTCGGCGTCACGCCTTCGGGGTTGATCAGGTGCAGATCGGAGGGTTCGAAGGGTGATTCGGGTTCGGTGAGGCGGTCTTCGTTTTCGGGCTCGCTCGGGTCGTAGGACTTACGGATCTGCACCCCTTGGTAGATCGCGCCGTTGAAGGCCGCCATGCTGCGCACTTCGTGGCCCTCCGGGTTCGGTTCCTCGGAGACGGCGTGCCCGTTCCAGTGCAGCTGGAACGCGCCGACCTGCGGTTCAGGCAGGAATTCGCCGCCGAACCAGCAGTCTTCGGGCCCCAGACAGGCGGCGCCGTTCATCGCGTGATAGGAGGTTGCTTCGTAGGCCGGTTTGGCGTAGGACGCCACCACCTTGCCGCCCGCGAAGTGGCACAACGTGTTGTCCTTCAGCGGCGGGTTGTAGCCGTAGCCGGTCGATTGCCCGGCGCGCCCGTCGGAGACGGTCCAGAACTCTTCCGGTCCGGCCCAGGCGATCTTGCCTTCCGAGGCTCCGCAGACGGTCGCGAGCTCATGCCATTCGACGCCGTTGTAGGCCCAGACGCCGGGCGGCACGGTCGGCGGATTGCCCCTGGTGATCAGCACACCCCTGTTCGGCGCCCAAAACTCGATGTCCCCGACGGCGCCGAGCCCGATCGGGATCGGCGACTGCTGGCCGGTGGCCGAGCGCGGCGGCAGGGGCTGTTCAAGACGCCACGCCGCGCCTTCGGCGTGCGCGGCGGTGGCGAGGATCGCGAGCAGCACGACGCTCAGCAGAACGGATCGGACCAGAGCGCTCATCGTCCGTGCCTGCGCGTCTGGCGCCGGGCTCGCCGGCGGGGGCCCGCAGCCCTTCCGTGGCCGCGGATCGTGATCTCGCTCGATGCGACAAGCGTCGGCCGGCCGGGCGCCGAGAAGTGCACGGTGACCGTCGCCTGCTGGCCCTTCGAGCTGACCAGGCGCAGCAGTGCGGCGGGGATCGCGAGATGCAGTTCGTGGATCCCGCCAGCGGCCGAATCGTCTGCGGCCTGGGCGAGCACGGCCGAGCGCACGCGGCGCCCCTGGAGCAGCCGCGTTTCGAGCCTCGCCGAGATCTGGCCCTCCCCGGGGGTCACCGCGTCTACCTCGGCACCCGCGCCGAGGGCCCGGGCTTCGGCGAACAGATCCCAGGGCGTCGCCGGGGAGGGGTTCGGCGGCGAGGCGCCGATCTTCTGTTCGGGCGGGTTCGGCGTGAACGCACTCTGGAGAGCGACGAACGCGTCGGCGGCCGAGTTGCCGTCGCCGTAGACGATGTTGTCGGCGGTGGACGTGAACGCCAGCACCTGCCCGTTCGCGCTGAAGGACGGCGAGAACGCCCCCTGGCCTTCGGTGTAGGGGTCGTTGCCGGAGATCGTTTCGCCGTGTTCCTGAGCGGTCGGTTCTTCTTCCCCGCCGAAGCCGTGGGTCACGCGCGCGAGCGTGTGTGCGTTCAGGTCGACCACATAGAGTTCGTTCTCGCCCGCGACGGAGAGTTGGGGCGTCAGGACGGACAGGCCCGGCAGGGGGAACACACCGCGGCGCGTGACGAACGCCAGCTTGCCGCCCCCCGGAGCGATCGCAAAGTCACGGATGCCGTCGACGCGAACGAGGCCTTCCTTGCCGGCCGGCTCGGTGATCCGCGAGATCGCCTGGACGCGCGTCAGGCCCGGGAGCATGTTGACGAGATAGAGGTTGGCTTCGCCTTCGGCCGCTCCGCCGAATTCGTTCCCGCCCGGGAGATACTTCGCCCCCGCGGCGACGAAGGCGACGAGCATGCCGTTCGCGCTCAGCCGCGGCAGGCCGTTGGTTTCCGACTGGTTCGCCGTGAAGATGCCTTCCGTGGGGTTCCGTTCGAACGGCCCCTGGCAGGGATCTTCGAGCGAGACGAAGGTCTGCAGGCTCTTCTCGCCGCTCGCTTCGCACGCAGCGGATTCGGGATCCGAGCCCCCGGTCACGCGGCGGATCGGCGCGTTCGGGTCACGCAGGCGTCGCCAGAGCGGTTCGGCGGCGCGCGGGGCGAACGGTTCTTCTTCGAGTACCCGCGACTGCTCGTCGAGGTCCTGCCCAAGCCAGGCGACTGTCGAACCGTCGGCGCTGATCGATGCCCCGAGCGTCGCGTTGGTCGCCTCCGGGAAGGTCGGCGTAGAAGCGCCCCCGGGGAAGGCCGCACCGTAGGTGCCGCCGGATTCTTCCTGCACGGGGACCGGGACGTCCTGGGGTCCGGTTCCCGATTCGACCGTCACCGGCAGGCCGGTCTTCGGGTCGATCTCGGCGCTGACGAGTTCCGTCGCTTCCGACTGCATGTCATGGACGGCGACCTGGAGCGCCGGCGTGTGCGGGCCGTCGAGATTCGATTCCGCCGTCGTCACGAAGGCGACGTATCGGCCGTCTGCGCTCATCGCGGTGCGCCCCGCCGCGAGCGCGCCGCGCCCGGGCGACGCGTTTTCGTAGGTCAACGCTTCGGCCTTCTTTGACGGCGTCGAGACCAACGTGTACGGACATTCGTGTTCTTCAACCGTCTGCGCCGTGCAGCTTTCGGCGAACGGCTTGGACATGTCGCGCACGTACACGTCCGGTCCGCCGTTGTGGTCCTCGGACGGGATCAGCGGCGCACTTGTCGTGAATGAGACGAACTGGCCGTCTTCGCTGATCGACGGCAGGATCGCCGGGGCGGGCGCAACGCGAGCGACTTCCTCGCTCGTGAGGTCCCGGCGCCAGATGCCGCGCACGCCGCCGATTGCGCCGTCCATCGCGACGTAGACGCCGTCGCCGGCGACCGCAGCGTCTTCGGCCCTTTCGAACTGCTCGGCCCCGAACCCTTCTCCGATGCTGCCGAACGAGGCGAACTGGAAGCTGCTGTATGGCCCGGTCGATTCGGCGTTCGCCGCGGCCGGGGCCGCGAGCGCGAGCAGCAGGACGACGGCGCCGAGTGCGATCTTCATCGGATCTCCACGGGCACGCGGATCGTGCGCAGCGGGCCGTGCTGCGATGCACGCGCCGACGCCGTCAGCCAGTAGACGCCGCGGCGACGGTAACGGTGGGTGAGAAGCGCGTGTCCGGACGCGGCGTGACCGTCGCCGAAGTTGACGTGTACCGAACTCGCGGCGACGCCCGGGAAGCGGTCGCGCACGACAAGCAGGGCGCGCATACCGCTGACGTTCACGCGGAGCGTCGGGGGCGCCGAGATTTTGAGTTCCTGCGCCGCGCTGAGCCGCTCCTGACCGTAGATGTCCGTGGTGGCTACCTGGACGTGGTGAATCCCGGGGGGCAGCAGGCGCGGGTCGATGCGCAGCGATTCAGCCCCTTCCGGTGCGCTCTGCGGGTGACCGTCGACGTAGACCGTGTAGCTGACCGGTCCATCGGCGGTAGGCGCAGGCTGCCAGGAGACTTCAACGTTGCGCGCACTCGTCCAGGTGAACGGCACCGAGACGATCAGCTGGTGCGGCGGTGCCGAAACGACGCTGGCGACGATCGCCGCGTCACCGATCGGTCCTTGGCGGAAGGCAACGATGCCGTCGCCGATGCCCGAGCGTCCGATCGACAGCCCGGCGACTTCCCCGCCGTCGCCGCCCGCGATGATCCCGGACTGGCTGGCCCCTTCGGGGTATTCCTCGTTGACCGCGACGGCGGAGGTTTCACCGTCCGCGGTCGGCCATGCCGTCAGGCCGCCGCCTTCGGGGTTCAGCGCGGTGACAACGCCGTGTTCGACGTCGGAAAGCGGCGGCGCGATCGAGTCTTCGGCGAACACGCCGAGTTCGTAGCCCTCGATCTGGCGCACGGTGCCGTTGGCGTCGTAGGCGACCCGGTATTCGTTGTTTTCGTCGAGGTCGATGCTTGGCACCCCGACGATCGCTTCGGGGCCGCCGTTGAATTCGTTGTCGGCGAGTTTCGCTTCTTCGAAGGCTTTGCCGCTTCCGGGGCCTTTGCTGCCTCCGGCTTCACCGTCCGGCAGCGTGGCGATGAACACGCGGGGCCCGGGAATCGCCGTACCGTCGGGCTGCTGGCGGTAGGCGACCATGCCCTGGCCCAGACGGGTGTAGGCGAGCGAGATGCCGTCGGCGTCACTGGTGATTTCCCGACCACCGAAAGTCGTCGTCGAGACCGGCATCGCATATTCGACATGTTCCTTGTAGATGCGCCGCGCCCAGATCTGGGCGCGTCCGTTGACTTCCGGCTCCTGCCAGGCGACGAGCGCGTTTCCGAGCGAGTTGATCGCGATCTGCGGCGCGTTTTCGGTGCTCGGCGGGCGCAGCGCGAAGGCCGGGTGGCGGTTCAGGACGCCGAGGTACTGCCAATGTTCGCCGAGCAGCCGAGCCGCCTTGATCGACGCCGCGACATCTCCCGGCCGCAGCGTCGTCACCGTCGTCGCCCCTTCCTGGACGGTCCTGTAGACGATGTCGGCGAAACCCGACGAACTGACGGCGAGATCCGGTGAGAGGCCGACGCCGGTGCCAACGTCCTGGTCGATGACCTGCGGTTTGCCGAAGCCGCTGGACCCCGGCTGCAACACGGCCCCGAGCATCTCGTCGACGGGTTTCCCGTTTTCGGTCGCGAACGGCGTCGCCCAGGTCACGATCAGCTCGCCGTCGTCGGCCGCGCCGATCCGCGGCCAGCTCGCGGCGTACTTCTGTTCGCCGTCTACGCGGATCGGGGCGCTCCAGTGCCCTTCGACCAGACGCGAGGCGAACACGTGCGTGACGCCTTCGACCTTCTTCAGGTAGACAACGCCGCCGGTGCCGTCTTCGGCCATCGTCGCACCGCCGAAACCGGCGATCGTCGCACTCGGCCCGTCGATCGTCGTTGCGGGCACGATCGTCGCCCGCGCGCCGCCGGCCGCGAACGCGGCCGACGCGATCAGGGCGCAGACCAGCGCGAGCGACGTCCTGCCGCACCTGTCCAGAACGGTTGGCACCGTTTCAGCGCTCCGGCTCGGATGCCGTGCGTCGCCTGGGGGCGCCGACGGTCATTCGCCGCTCTTGACCTGGCCCGCTTGCGCGAGGTGGAACGCGCAGCGGAAGTTGTCGGGTTCGGTTACGGGCTGCGAGCCGGCGAAGCCGCCTTTCTGGAAGTTGCTGTAGACGGTCACGTACTGCAGCGATTCCGGATAGGGGTCGGCGGGGAGCGGGACCGGGTTGCCCTGGCCCTGGCGCGGGTTGCCCGCGGCCTTTTCGCTCACGCCCTCGAAGCCCGACGGCCGAAGGGCCCGGTTCGGTCGTCACGAGCGTCGAGGACATCTCGCGTTCGTCTTTGAGCCCGCGCGAGGGGTCTTCGTTGATCGTCGCGCGCAGCCGGCTGTCGTCCGCGCGGGACTCGAGCTTGACGATGTTCGCCGCGCCGATCAGTTCGGATGCCGAGGGCAGATATCCACCGGCCTTCACGCACGCTTTGCTGGCTTCAATGAAGTTGTAGCGAGGCTTTTCCGATTCGGTGCGGATGTGCAGGTCGGGGGTCGTCTCGATGCAGTAGGTGCCGACGTCGATGGTGTCCGGGGTGCAGGTACCGCCCACCTGTTCGGCGGTTTTGCCGTCCAGGAGCCGGGCGTTGCCGCCCGCCGGGATCGCCGAGCGGCGGGAATTTGCGATTCTTGCCCAGCAGCAGGATGCCGCCGGCCAGCGGCTTGCTCGAGACGGGGTGGCCCTTGATCGCGGCGACGACCGCGTTGCGGGCCGCGTCGGCGGCACCGGTCAGCGACAGCACCACGGCGATGATCGCGACGACCATCGACGGCGAGGGTGTACGGAGTTTCATTGTGTGCTCCTGGGGTGGCGGCCGGGCTGCGGGCGGGTCACGTCGCGCAGCTCGTCCAGCGATATGGGTTTGACGGTGGAAAGCAGTGCGTCGAGCGCGACGCCCGAGAGCGTCTCCTGCTCGAGCAGCGCGGTGGCGGTCTCCTCGACCGAGCTCCAGTTGCGGTCCAGGATCGCCTCGGCGCGGGCCTCGCCCTCGCCGACGAAGCGCTCGACCTCGGCGTCGATCGTGTTCAGCGTGTCCGGCGCAACAGAGCCAAGGTCCTGCAGCGAGGCGCCGAGGAACACCTCGCCGCCCTGCTCGCCGATCGTGACGAGGCCCAGCGCCTCACTCATGCCGTAGGAGGTGACCATCGAGCGTGCCAGGCCGGTCGCGGCGTGCAGGTCGTCGTTGACGGTGGTGGAGCCCATCCCGAACGCGATCCGCTCGCCGGCCAGGCCCGCGGTGATCACGACCAGCTGCGTGAGCAGGTCAGTTTCGGTCATGATCGTCTGGTCGCGGTCGGAGAGCATGTGCGCCGAGACGCCGAGCTGGCGGCCGCGGGCGACGATCGAAAGCTTCCTGGTCGAACTCGTGTGCCCCAGGGCCTCGGTGACGACCGCGTGCGAGGACTCGTGGATCGCGATCAGCCAGCGCTCCTGTTCGGTCAGGATGTGCTTCTTCGCGGGCCCGGCGACGACGCGTTCGATCGCCTCCTCCAGGGTCGCCTGGTCGATCTCCGCACGCCCCTCACGGACCGACAGCAGCGCGGCCTCGTTGATCACGTTGCCGAGCTCGGCACCGCTGAAGCCCGGCGTCTGGCGCGCGACCTCTTCCAGCGAAGCGTCCGCAGCGAGCGGCCGCTTGTTGCCGTGCAGGCGCAGGATCTCGAGGCGCCCATGCACATCGGGGACGTCGACCACGACCTGGCGGTCAAAACGGCCGGGCCGCAGCAGAGCGGGGTCGAGAATGTCGGGGCGGTTCGTCGCGCCCATCACGACGAGGCCGGCGTCGCCGCCGAAGCCGTCCATCTCGACGAGGATCTGGTTGAGCGTCTGCTCGCGCTCGTCGTTGCCCTGTCCGATCCCGGCGCCGCGCTTGCGTCCCGCGGCGTCGAGCTCGTCGATGAAGATGATCGCGGGCGCGGCCTTGCGGGCTTTCTTGAAGAGGTCACGCACACGGGCGGCCCCAACGCCCACGAGGGACTCGACGAAGTCCGAACCCGAGGCGGTAAAGAAGGCCGCGTCGGCTTCGCCGGCCACAGCCTTCGCGAGCAGCGTCTTGCCGGTGCCGGGGGGCCCGACGAGCAGCACTCCCTTCGGCGCGGCGGCGCCGACCGAGAGGTACTTCGTCGGATCGGCGAGATAGTCGCGGATCTCCCGTAGCTCTGCGACCGCCTCGCCCGCACCGGCGACGTCGGCGAAGGTGATCTTGTCGAGGCTGCCCTTGCCCTTCTTCTTGCCCTTGCCGCCGAATTCGGAGAAGCCGGACAGGCCGCCGGCGGCGCCTTCGGTGCCCGAACGCATGAACAGCGAGAACAGGCACACGAGCAGCAGGATCGGGATCAGGAACTGGACGACGATCGCGCGCGCAGCCTTGCCGGGCTGCTGTTCCACCGTGACCGGGGCACCCCCGGACTTCAGTTCGCGGATCAGCTGCTGCGTCAGGGCGCCGGAGGCCGGATAGGCGGCCCAGAGCTGCTTGTTCGGCGCCACGGCGCCTTCCCCGCCCTGCACGCGACCGGCGATCGCCGCACCCGTCGTGATCGCCACGCGGCTGTCGGGATCGAGCAGCGTCGCGCTGGCGACGTCGTGGTGCGCGGCCAGTTCCTGAACCGTCGTCAGCGGCACCTCGGTGCCCGGCGCCTTGGGCCGGATCGACCCCAGCAGGAGGACGAACGCGACGGCGAGCACGATCGACGCCCCGAGCAGGAACGTCGAGAGCGTGTCGCGGAGTACGAGGTGCGCAAGCCGCGCACCCCAATCTTTGGCCCGCTCGGCAAACGGATTCTTGCGCTGAGCAAGACCGGAACGCACCTTCGTCTCCGGCGCCTTTGGCGCGGCAGGCTTGGTCCGAGCAGCGGACGGCTCGGTCGGCTGGGCGTTGTTGGCGTCTGTCCCGTCGGCGTCTTGGCTCATCGTCTCTTTCCGGTCACGGCACCCCGCCTGTCAAAGCGGCGCATCTTGTATCAGGCCATCGCGGGCCGGTGAGTCAGTCCGAGCGCGCCGGCATCCGTGCCACCCGCGACCCGCTCGGCCTCTCTTGGCCTCGCTGGTCGCCAGCTGCCGGCGGTGAGGCGATAACGCGCATGCGCTCCGCCGCACTCCGGCCCGTCACAGACACCCGGGTCGCTTCGTGTCCCCTGGTCACTGTCCGCAACACGGCAGCATGCCTTCACGTTGCGGCCGCGCAAGCCTCTTTCACAAGACGGCAACAAATCGGGCCATCTCGAACGCCACGCTGCTGTCGCGAACTTGTGAACGAGTTGCGCGGGACCGCATCGAACGCGTCCCCGACATGTTGTTGGTGCCGCGAGCGCGAGGGACGCGCTCTTTCTCCCAAGAAACCGAACCGAACAAGGAGCATGCAGCTTGCGCTCAAAGAGAATCATCGCAATCGCAGTCGCCGTGCTGGCCGTCATGGCCCTGCCGGCGATCGCGCTTGGCCGTCCGATCTTCGTCGGCGGTTCGACGTCCGTCGAACCACTCGCCAAGAAACTCGCGGCGGCCTACCACCACGCATTCCCGCACCGGCCGATCATCAAAGTCAGCGGCGGCCAGTCCGACATCGGGATCTCGGGCGTCGCGTCGGGCCGTTTTGACATCGGCGACTCGTCGCGCGATCCGGAAAAGACCGACCCCGCGCATCTCGTGTTCATCAAGATCGCCCGTGATGCGGTCTGCCTGGTAACCAATCCGTCGAACCCGCTCGAAAACCTCACGAAGCAGACGGTGGAACGGATCTACACCGGCGTCTACACGAACTGGGCCGAGGTGCCTGGCGCGTCGGCGTCGCTGAAGAACTCTCACACCCCGATCAGCGTCTTCGACCGTGACTCGGCCTCGGGTACGCAGGACGCCTTCCGGCACATCTTCCTGCCGGGCGCGGGCGGCGAAGCGGTCCAGCAGGTCACGCCGCGTGCGTCAGCGCCTCGCATCGAACGGCCAGGAGCGTGCGGCGGTGCAGGGCACGCCAGGGGGCATCGGCTTCGTGTCGCTGGCGTTCACCAACGGCGTTCACACGGTGCCCTATGAAGGCATCCCGTGCACGCTGCACAACGCCCGCTCGGGCCAGTACCGCGGTACTCGTAACTTCTGGATGGTCACGCACCACGTCCCCAAAGGTCAGGTCCTGAAATTCCTGCGTTGGGTGATCAGCGGCAACGCGACGACCAAACGGATCATCAACTCCGACTGGATCGCGGTCCACTAGGAGCCAATGGCTGCGCGTCCGCTCGACACCAGCGCCGAGCGGCGCGCGCGTAGATCGGAACGGCGCACCGAGCGAACGCTCGGTGCGCTTTCCGTGCTCGTCCTCGTCGCGATCGCGGCGATGGCGGTCACCGTCTTCATCAAGGCCTGGCCGTCCTTTTCGTACAACGGCCTCGGCTGGTTCGGTACGGGGGCCGAACCGTCAGCGCAGCTGCGCGCGATGCACGAAGGCACGCCGCTGCCCGGCCACGGTCTTCTCTACTTCACCGCGTGGCAGCTGATCTGGGGGACGATCATCACGACGGGGTTCGCCGTCGCGATCGCGATCGTCGTGTCCACGCTGGCGGCGATCTTCATCACGGAATTCGCTCCGGCGGCGGTGCGCCGGATCCTCGACCCGGTGATCCGCCTGCTCGCCGCCGTGCCCTCGGTGATCTACGGCCTGATCGGCATCGTCGCGATCGCGCCTTGGATCAACAAAAACCTGATCAGCCCCTCGCTGGCCAACTCGGTGTCCTACGTGGTGCAGCTCAACGGCGAGTCGCTCTCGACGGCGATCCTGCTGCTGACGATCATGATCCTGCCGATCATGATCGCGATCAGCGCCAACGCGTTCGCGTCGGTGCCGCCCTCGTGGCGAGAAGGCTCGGCTGCGCTGGGCGTGAACCGCTGGCGCACGATATGGAGGGTTTCGGTGCGCACGGCGTGGCCGGCGATCGCCGCCGGCACGGTGCTCGCGACCGCGCGGGCACTCGGCGAGGCCGTGATGCTCGCGATGGTCGCCGGGGGGCGCGACTTCGCTCCCAACCTGCTCGATGGCCTCGCGCTGCTGTTCGAGCCGGTGCGCCCGCTCGCCGCGACGATCTTCCAGGAATCGGGGGGCCTGACGATCGGCCCGGTCTCGCACACGCTCTACGCGATCGCCGCGGTGCTCCTGGTCTCCGCGGCGCTGCTGTCGTTCGCCGGCTGGGCAGCGCGACAGCCGCTCAAGAAGTACGGACTCTCGTAAATGGCCGTCGCCGCCCCGCCTGAGCGCATCACGCCGCCGAAGGAAGGCGTGCGCACCTGGCCGCTGATCGACCAGGCGGCATACGTCCTGTGCTGGGTCGTCGGCATCGGGCTCTGCGTGATCGCGGCCGCGATCGTCCTGTACATGCTTGTGAAGGGCATCTCGTACCTCAAGCCGAGCCTTTTCGTGACGCCGCCCTCACCGTCGCTGAGTCAGAAGGCGAGCGGTGGATTCTCGAGTCCGCTCGTGGGAACGCTCGTCGTGTCCCTGATCGGGATAGCGATAGCCGCACCGATGGGCGTGGGGATCGCCGCATGGCTGACCGAGTACCGGCGTCCCGCGGGCCTCGCGCGCGCCGTCGAATCGGCGATCGAAATGCTCGCCGGCGCGCCCAGCATCGTGCTCGCGCTCTTCGGTCTCTTGATCTTCTCGCAGGGCTTTCTCAAGTTCCTCTCGCAGGGCACCGCCGAAGGTGCGCTCGGGCAGTCGTTCCTGGTCGCCGGGATCGTGATGTCCTCGCTGGCCCTGCCGCTGGTCGTGACGTCCACGCGCGAGGGCCTGTTGGCGCTGCCCTCGCGGGTGCGCGAGTCCTCGCTCGCGCTCGGCAAGACGCGCGCGACGACGATCCGTTCGGTGCTGCTGCCATCGATTCGACCGAACGTCGCGACCGGCATCGTGCTCGGCATGGGACGGATCATCGGCGACACCGCGATCGTCGTGGTGCTCCTCGGGGCGACGCTGCAGAACGAACCGGCGAGCTCCACGCCGTTGCTCGGCTTCCTTCGCGGGACAGGCTCGACGATGACGAGCTACGTCTACAACAACTCCCCTGCAGGCGAAGGCAACTCGCCGGAAAAGGCGTACGCTGCGGCGTTCGTGCTGCTCGTCATCGTGCTGATCCTCAACGCGGTCGTGACCCGCCTGGCCGGCGGAGGCAGCGGTTTCTCGCTGCGAAGGAGGCTCGGATGGACCCGTTGATGCCGCCGCCGGTGAGGCGCATCGACGTCGGCCAGGCGCCGACGATCGCCCCGCCACGCGCGCAGCAGCCGGCTCCGGCTGCGCCGTCGAACGGCGCTGCGCTGCATCGCGCGCCGCGCCGGCCGGCGACGGTGACCGAACGGATGCGCCTGGATTCGGTGTGGCTGGCCTACGGCGAGAACTGGGTGGTGCGCGACGTCTCGCTGCGCGTCAACCAGGGCGCGGTGCTGGCACTGATCGGCGCCTCGGGCTCGGGCAAGACGACGTTGTTGCGTTCGATGAACCGGCTGACCGAGATCACGGCGAGCGCAGGGCGCAGCGGGTCGATCACGCTCGACGGAACCGACATCCACAACCTCGAGGTCAACGCGTTGCGCCGGCGGGTGTCGATGGTCTTCCAGCAGCCCAACCCGTTCCCGATGTCGATCTTCGACAACGTCGCCTACGCGCTCGCCGAGCAACGCCCCAAGCGCGGGATACGCAAACGCTCGCGCACCCCGCAACTCGAATCGGCGGTCGAGGACGCGCTGCGGCGCGCCGGCCTCTGGGACGAGGTCGGCGACGACTTGGGGCGCTCCGCGCTGCGCCTGTCCGGCGGGCAACAGCAGCGGCTGTGCATCGCCCGTTCGCTCGCCGCCGAGCCCGAGGTCCTGCTCCTCGATGAGCCTTGCTCGGCGCTGGATCCGATCTCGACCGCGATCATCGAGGAACTGATCGTCCAGCTGCGCGAGAGCGTCGCGATCGTGATCGTCACGCACAACCTGCAGCAGGCGTTCCGCGTCGGCGACGAAGTCGCGTTCATGCACCTCGGCGAGCTGGTCGAGTACGGCTCCGCCGAGCAGGTTTTCGACCGCCCCCGCGAGGAGCGAACGCGCGAGTATGTAAGCGGAGCCTTCGGGTGACGCGTCCGGTGCTGGTGCTGGCGCTCGTTGCGCTGGCGCTACCGGTCACCGGCTGTCGCTCGAACGAGGAACGCAGCGCCGAACTGGAACACAAGGCGCTCGCGGCGGGCCACGGCAACAGCTCCAACGAAGGCGTCTCGATCAAGGTTCCGAGCCGCTTCGTCCACGTCGTGGCCACCGCGGCGCTGACCGGGAAGGAAGCGGACGCCGTCGCGATCACGCTGCGCAACGAAGGCCCGAAGGCGCTCGCCGGCATGCCGATCGAGTTCGCGGTGCTGGGCGCCGGCGGCAAGCAGCTGTACACGAACGCCGCCGGCGGGCTGGCACCTTCGCTGGAGCGGGTCCCGACGATCCCCGCACACGGCGAACTTACGTGGGTCGACGACCAGGTGACGCTCACCTCACGCGTTGCGCGGGTCACCGCGCGGGTTGGCGAAGGCCGACCGTCGAGCGCGCCGCCGATCGCCGTCAGCGGTGTGCACACGGTCACTGAAGCCGGCGCCGAAGCGCTCGAAGCCTCGATCACCAGCCCGGGTCCCGCGACGTACTCCGAACTGGTCGTCTACGCCAGCGCCAGGCGAGGCGGCCGCGTCGTCGCGGCCGGACGGGCGATCGTCAGTTCCGTACCGCCGCACAGCGCGGTCGCCGTCCCGCAGATCTTCCTGGCCGGAAGCGCGAAGGGCGCCACGCTGCAGGTGACGGCGCCGGTGCCTTAGCGGCTGCGCTCGCGCAGCGTGATGCCCTCGAGCACGTGGGCGACCGTCTCGCAGGCGTCGACCGCGCCCTCGAGCGACTCGAAGATGTCCTTCCAGCGGATCACGACCATCGGGTCGATCCCGTCGGCGAACAGGGAGGCAACGGCATCGCGCTGGATTTTGTCGCCCTCGTTCTCGAGCCGGTGGATCTCGACGAGGTGTGGCGTCAGGTCGCTGCCGTTGCGCATGCAGCGCAGGGCGTGGGCGATCTCCTCGCCGGCGTTGACGAGCACGGCCGCCATCTCGACGGACTGCTCCATCGGCGCTTCGACCTGGTAGAGGTCGAGCAGCGTCCCGGCGTGCTCGGCCTCGTCGACGACGTCATCGAGCGCGGTCGCGAGCGTGTGTCCGTCTGAGGCGTCGAACGGCACCTTGGGCTTGCTGGCTGCGAGGCGGTGAATGATGTCGTGCGTGATCCGGTCGCCCTCCTGCTCGCAGAGCTTGAGGTCGTTCGCCAGCCCGGCGTGGTCGGGGTAGTCGACCAGCAGGTCATGGAGCAGCAAACCAGCGCGCTGGAGATTGCGGCCGGACTCTTCAACGAGGCCCAGCAGCTCCGCATCGGTCCCGCGATCGAAAATCAACATCCGGGAAGGGTACCCGCGAACGGCCCGCGCCGAACGGCGGTTCACGCCGCTTTCACACCGCGGTCACGAAAATACAACGCCGTCGACCCGCGATCGGTGAAATTGTGGACCCCGTGGAGCTAGTTGAGTCGACAGCCGCTGGCGACGGGATTCTCCACGTCGGCGAGCTCGAGATCAGGACCGAAGAGGGTCTCGTGCTGGTGGCCGGGTCGGCCCTCGTGCTGTCGATGCGCGAGTTCGACCTGATGGTCGCGCTCGCCCGGAGGCGGGGCTCAATAATCAGCCGCGAGGACCTCTACGCGAGTGTCTGGGGCGGCGACCTGCGCCCAGGCGACCGGTCGGTAGACGTCTACGTCAGCAAACTGCGCGGTAAGCTCCGCGCCGCCGTCCCCGATCGGACCTACATCCACACGCACCCGGGGTTCGGCTATCGGCTCCAGCCGGAATTTTCACAACCGTTTTACAACAGCGAGTCGCAGGAAGAACAGACTGGGCGCGTGTACGGGCAGCTCGATCCGCAGCCGCCCGCCCGATAACAGGAGATGAGACAGCAGTGACCAGACGATCGGTAGTACCGAGCATCGCCGTCCTTGCCCTGAGCCTCGCGCTCGGCGCCTGCGGCAGTAGTTCGACCTCGTCCTCGTCGTCGTCGACGTCGTCCACCTCCGCGGCCGTGTCCGGCGCGGGTTCGACGTTCGCCGCGCCCGTCTACCAGCAGTGGGCATCAGAAATCCCGGGCTACACGCTCAACTACCAGGCCGTCGGCTCGGGCGCCGGCATCACGGCCCTGGAAAGCAAGACGGTCGATTTCGGCGCAAGCGACCCGCCGCTCAAGCCTGAAGAAGAAGCGGCGATCGGCAAGAACGGCAGCCCCGCGGTACAGATCCCGATGTTCTTCGGCGCAATCACCGTCTCGTACAAGGTCAACGGACTGCAAACCGGCCTGAAGATGGACGGCACAACGCTCGCCGAAATCTTCCAGGGCAAGATCACGAAGTGGAACGCGCCACAGATCGCGGCGCTGAACCCGGGCACGACACTGCCCGCGACAACGATCACGGTGATTCACCGATCGGACTCGTCAGGCACGACAGCCGGCTTCACGGCGTTCCTCGCCTCACAGAGCCCCGAATTCAAGGCCAAGGTCGGCGAAGGCAAGACGGTCCAGTGGCCGGTCGGGACGGGCGCCAAAGGCAATGCGGGCGTCGCCGGCGCGATCGAACAGACAGAAGGCTCGATCGGCTACGTCGAGCAGGCCTACGCGCTGCAGCACAAGTTCACGTTCGCGTCGGTGAAGAACGTCGCAGGCAACTACGTCGCCCCGACGCTTGAATCGACGACGGCCGCGGCCGAAGGCGTTGAAGTGCCGGCCAACCTCGGAATCAAAGTCAAAGACCCGAAGGGCCAGAACGCGTACCCGATCACCTCGCAGACGTTCATCGTCGTCAACAAGGACCTCTGCAAGGCGGGGATCCCGGGCGGCGAAGCAGCCGCCAAGGGTGTCGCGAAGCTCCTCGAATACGGGCTCGGCGCGGGCCAGAACGTGCTCTCCAAGGCGGACTACGCCAAGCTCCCGCAGTCGATCCTTGAAAAGTCCAAGGCGGCGGCGGAAAAGCTCGAATGCAACGGCTCGCAGCTGAAGGCCTAACGGCCTGATGGCCCCTGCGGCCAGCCCTGTGCCCGCGGGCGGGCGTGTCCTTGTGGCACGCCCGCCCGCGGCTCGTTTACCGGACAAGGTCCTGCGCGTAGGGCTCGCGGTCCTCGCGAGCCTGCTTGTCGTGCTGATCGCGTTCTTCTTCGTGCAACTCGCAATCGAAGCCGCGCCGGCGTTCGAACGCGAAGGCATCCTCGGCTTCGTCTTCAAGAACGACTGGAACGTCAGCAAGGAGTCCTTCGGCGCGCTGCCGCTGCTGATCGGGACGCTGATCACGTCGGGTGTCGCGCTCGTGATCGGAGTACCGATCGCAGTGTTTACGGCGCTCTATTCGACCGAGCTCGCGCCGCGACGGATTCGCTCCCCGCTGACCGTCGTCGTCGAGCTGCTGGCGGCGGTGCCATCGGTCGTTTATGGGCTGTGGGGCATCTTCTTCCTCGCACCGCACCTGAAAGGCATCGAGCAGTGGTTCGCCAACGCCTTTTCGTTCATCCCGTTCATCGGCGGCGGGCTGGTGACGATCCCCAACTACTTCGTCGCCGGGCTGGTGCTGGCGATCATGATCCTGCCGATCGTGAGCGCGATCAGCCGCGAGACGATGTCGTCAGTCCCCGCCAACCACAAGGAGGCGGCGCTCGCGCTCGGCGCTACGCGCTGGGAGATGATCCGAATCGCCGTGCTGCCCTACTCGCGCGTCGGGATCGTCGGCGGCGCGATGCTCGGCCTCGGGCGCGCGATCGGCGAGGCGATCGCCGTGGCGATCCTGATTGGCAACAGCCCGGTGCTGGGCAAACACCTCTTCGGCCAGGGCTACAGCCTCGCAGCGGTGATCGCCAACGAATTCGGTGAAGCCCAGGGACTGCACCGTTCGGCGCTATTCGCCTCGGGCGTCGTGCTGTTCGTGCTCACCTTCGCGATCTACGCGTTTGCCCGAGCGCTCGTCGCGCGAGCCGCACGGTCCGGCGGATCTGTCGCCGACACGGTGGCGGGCGCATGAGCACGCTGGCCGCCTACGGCGTCTCTTCACGCCGGCGCCGCACCGACCGAGCCGTCCGCGGCCTGATCGTCGCCGCGACGGTGCTGGCGATGGTCCCGCTCGCATTGATCCTCTACTACCTGCTGCTCAAGGGGCTGGGCGCGATCTCGTGGAACTTTCTGACCACCGACCCGTCGGGCAACACGTTCTTCGGCGCGGCGAACATCGGTGGGATTCGCAGCGCGCTCGTCGGCTCGCTGCTGATCGTCGGCCTTGCGTCGCTGATCTCGATTCCGATCGGCGTGGCCGTCGCCCTGTGGCTCGTCGAATACGGGCGCCAGAGCGCGCTCGCCCGCGCCGTGCGTTTCTTCGTCGACATCCTCACCGGTGTCCCGGCGATCGTCTTCGGCCTGTTCATCTACATCCTCTTCGTCGAGGGGACCGGCTACGCGGGATACAAGGGCTCGATCGCACTGGTGCTCCTGATGCTGCCGATCGTGATCCGCTCCGCCGAGGTGATCTTCGAACTGGTACCGACCGAACTGCGCGAATCCGCGCTGGCCCTCGGTTCCCCGCGCTGGCGTGTCGTCGCTCGCGTGGTACTTCCGACCGCGTTGCCGGGGCTGACGACCGGGATTCTCCTCGCGATCGCGCGAGCCGCCGGGGAGACCGCGCCGCTGCTGTTCACCGCAGGCTCAACGATGAAGACGACGGCGAACCTCGGCAGCTTCATGAACAGCCTCCCGGTTCAGATCTACAATGACGTCACGTCGCCAACACCGGCGGTGGAGCAGCGGGCATGGGGCACAGCGCTTACGCTGGTATTCCTGATCCTCCTGCTCAACGTGGCGGCACGGCTTGCGTCCCGCCGGAGCCGACTTGGCTGACACCCACCCCCACGAACAGATGACAGAGACCGCGCCCGAGGGGGCGCCCCCGAGCCCCCCGGCGGCAGACGAGACTACGATCTCCGGCACGCCGGCATCGATCAGGAAGCAGTCGCATGTGGTGCGCACCGAGGGGTTGCGCGCGTTCTACGGCGACTCTGAACAGCTCAAGGGCATCGACATCGAGTTCCGCGCGAACGAGGTGACAGCGATCATCGGACCGTCCGGCTGCGGCAAGTCGACGCTCGTGCGCTGCATCAACCGGATGCACGAGGAGATCCCCGGCGCGCACGCCGAGGGCCGCGTGCTGCTCGACGACGAGGACCTCTACGGGCCGGACGTCGACGTCGTCGCGGTGCGCCGCGCCGTCGGAATGGTCTTCCAACGCCCGAACCCGTTCCCGACGATGTCGATCGCCGGAAACGTGGCGGCGGGGCTGAAGCTGACTGGGGAACGCGGTGATCACGCAGCCCGGGTCGAGACGGCGCTGCGCAGCGCCGGACTCTGGGATGAGGTTGCCGATCGCCTGAGCGAGCCGGCGACCGGCCTGTCGGGCGGCCAGCAGCAGCGGCTTTGCATCGCGCGCTCGCTGGCCGTCGACCCTGCCGTCCTGCTGATGGACGAGCCGTGCTCGGCGCTCGATCCGATCGCTACGTTGCGGATCGAGGAGCTGATCGACGAGCTCAAGCAGGAGGTGACGATCGTGATCGTCACCCACAACATGCAGCAGGCTGCGCGCGTCGCCGATCGGACCGCGTTCATGCTCACCGGCGAGCTGGTCGAGCTAGGCCCGACCCACGAGCTGTTCAACAAACCATCGGATCCCCGGACCGAGGAATATGTCACAGGAAAGTTCGGCTGAGAGCCGACCGCCCAGCGTCGTCCCGGCGACGCGGACCCACTACCGCAACCAGCTCGCCGAACTCGAGGAGCGCGTGCTCGGCGGCCTGGACCTGATCGTCGAACAGCTCGACAGGGCGATGGAGGCCCTCGCCCACCAGGACGTCGAACTGGCGCAGATCGTGATCGACGACGATGACCGCGTCGACGGTCGTTACCTCGAAGTCCACCAGGGGATCCTGTCGCTGCTCGCGCTCCAGGCCCCGGTCGCCGGCGACCTGCGGCTCGTCGCGGCGCTGCTTCACACGATCAAGCACATGGAGCGCATGGGCGACCAGTGCGTGAACATCGCGAAGATGATCCCGCTCTCGGGCTACGAACCGCCCGTTCACGGTGAGCTGCTGGACGCACTCGTGAAGATGGGCGCCTACGCCCGCTCAGAGGTCACGCAGTGCAGGACCGCCTTCCAGCGCCGCGACGCCGACCTCGCGCTCGACCTCGCCCGCCAGGACCGGGACATCAACCGCCTGAACCGCGAGATCTTCCGCCTGGCGATCGCGATCGGTGACGACCCGGACACGCGGGAGTGGGCGATGCACATGACTCTCGTCGCCCGCGCAATCGAGCGGATCGGCGACAACGCCGTCGACATCGGCGAGCAGGTTGTGTTCGTCGCAACGGGTCTGTTCCGCGAGTTCCAGGACGGCCCGCGCGGAATGACGCCCCCGTAAACACGCAGTTTGCGTGTTTACGTTGTTACGCACCTGTTACCGCAGATTGCAGGTTCGGCACGCCGTCCTGCCGACCCGTAGACTTCCTTCCACATGACGGCCCACGCAAGAGCCGCCGCCCCCGCCGAAATATCGGCGCGGGAAGCCCCCTCCCTCAGCCCTTCGACGCCCGGAATGCGTGTCGCGATCATCGATCGCGACAGCGGTTTCATTCAGGTGCTCAGCAAGCGTCTGGAGAGCATCGAATGCGAACACCGCGTGCTCGCGAGCCCCGTGCCGCCGGAACAGATCGCCGCGATGCGACTCTCGGCGCTGATCGTCAACCTCGCGATCCTCGGGCCGCAGGCCTGGACCTGGCTCGAGCGCCTCTGCGAGGAGCTCCCTGACCTCGGCGTGATCGTCTGCACCGAGCAGTCGACCGTCGCCCAGCGAGTGCGCGGGCTGAAGCTCGGCGCCGACGACTGGATCGCCAAGCCCTGCCACCCGCTGGAGGTCATTGCGCGCGTCGAAAGCATCGTGCGGCGCCGGCGACGTACCAGCAAGCGCAGCGTCGGCGATCCGATCATCGCGGGCGAAGTCGAGATCCGCCCCGACCGCTTCCAGGCCTACGTCGCCCAGCAGAGCATCGACCTCACGCGACGCGAGTTCGAGCTGATCGAGCTGCTCGCCGCGGCCGAGGGTCGCGTGCTCGAGCGCGAGGAGATCTACTCGCGGCTATGGGGCTACGCGATGGTCCGCGGCGACCGCTCCGTCGACGTGTTCGTGCGAAAGCTGCGCCAGAAGCTTGAGAAGGCCTCGCCCACCTGGCGCTACATCCACACGCACTTCGGCATCGGCTACCGCTTCGCGGCGGAACTGGTTGACGACGAGCTGTCAGTGCCCGTCGAGCTGCAGGCCGGCGATAGCGAAGACCTCGCGCGGCCTGAGAAGGACCGCGAGCTCTCCTCGCCCGCCGTCTAGCCGGACCGCCGCGATCCCGCCCTTCTTCAGGTCGGCGTGCGCGCCAGTGAGTTCCGCGACGAGCGTCGAGAGCTGGGGCTCGTGACCGACGAGCAGTAGCCGACCGTCGGCGCCGAGGGCGCGCGCCTGCTCGATCACACCCTGCGCGTCGAGCCCGTCGACGAGCGGCGCGAACTCCTCGGCCTGCGCACCGTCGAGCGAGGCGAGCGCGATCCGTGCGGTCTCCGCCGCACGCACCTTGGAACTCGTCAGCACCCGCTCGAAGCCGCCCGCGAGCTCGCAGAGCGCCGCGCCGGCCGCGGCGGCCTGCTGCTCGCCGCGCTCGGTGAGCTTGCGCTGCGCATCCGTGCGCGTTCCGTGGGGCTCCGCCTCGGCGTGCCGCAAAAGCCAGATCTGTCTCGCCATGGACCGCGATCAAGCGTAGCGGTGTGAAGGCCGCTCGATCAGGCTGTTAGCGTTCTGGGGAGATGTCAACCGAGGCCCACGTCGAGCTCTACAGCCCATCCGGGCGCGGCGCAGAGGGTCCGGACTTGTTCATCAGCCGCGAGCTCTCGTGGCTGGATTTCAACGATCGTGTGCTGCAGCTCGCCGAAGACGAGCAGCTGCCGCTGCTCGAGCGCGTGAAGTTCTGCGCGATCTACACGACGAACCTCGACGAGTACTACATGGTTCGTGTCGCGGGCCTGCAGGACCAGATCGACGCGGGCTTCGTGAAGCCGAGCCAGGACGGCATGACGCCTCCGCAAACGATCGCGGCGATCCGCGAGAAGGTCCTGGTCCAGAGCGAGCGGCTGATGGGCTGCTTCGAAGATGACCTGCGCCCGCAGCTCGCGGCACACGGAATGCGTATCACGGCGATCGACGAGCTGGACGACACGCACCGGGCCGAGCTCGACGACCACTTCCAGCGCGCGATCTTCCCCGCGCTGACGCCGCTCGCCGTCGCGCCGGGGCGCCCGTTCCCATATATCTCGAACCTCTCGCTGAGCCTCGCGGTGCTCGTCCGAGACCCGCTCGACGGGCACATCGTGTTCGCCCGCGTGAAGGTGCCTACGGAAATCCTGCCGCGCTTCGTGACGCTCGAGTCCGACGGCACCACGCTGTTCATCCCGCTCGAGCAACTGATCGCGCGCCACCTCGGCGAGCTGTTCCCGGGCATGGAGATCGCCGACTGGGGCGTCTTCCGCGTCACGCGTGACGCGGACCTAGAGGTCTCCGAGGACGCCGCGGACCTGCTTCAGGCCGTCGAGGACGAGCTACGCCGCCGCCGTTTCGGCGAGATCGTGCGCGTCGAGATCGCGAGCGAGTGCTCGCCGCAGCTACGCCATGCGCTGACCGAACTGCTCGCCGTCGAGGAAACCGAGATCTACCCGGTCGACGGCCTGCTCGACCTCGGTTCGCTCTGGCAGCTCGCGCGCCTTCCAGGCCACCCCGAGCTGCACGAGCGGCCGATGAGCGGAGTCACGCACCCGCGGCTGGTGCGCGGCGAGGACGACGAGCCGGTCTTCTTCTCGGCGATCCGGGAGGGCGACATCCTCGTCCACCACCCTTACGTCTCCTTCGCGACCTCCGTCGAGCGCTTCGTCCAGGAGGCGGTCGCGGACCCGGATGTGCTCGCGATCAAGCAGACCGTGTACCGCACGAGCGACGACTCGCCGCTGGTGCCCGCGCTGATCGAAGCCAGTGAACGCGGCAAGCAGGCGGTCGCGCTCGTCGAGCTCAAGGCGCGCTTTGACGAGCGGATGAACATCCAGTGGGCGAAGGCCCTCGAGGAAGCCGGCGTTCACGTCGTCTACGGGCAGCCGGCCCTGAAGATCCACGCGAAGTGCGTCCTGGTAGTGCGCCGCGAGGGCGACGGCGTGCGCAACTACGTACACGTCGGAACCGGCAACTACCACTCGACGACGGCGCGCCTGTACACCGATTTCGGCCTGTTCACCGACGACGAGCAGCTCGGCGCCGACGTCGCCGACATGTTCAACTACCTCACCGGCTACGGTCGGCCACGGCGCTACCGCGAGGCACTCGTCTCGCCGGCGGGAATCCGCAACGGCCTGATCGACGAGATCGAAGAGACGGTCGCCGCGCACCGTAAGGGGATTCCGACGCGGATCGCGCTGAAGATGAACGCGCTGGTCGACGGGCGCTGCATACGCGCCCTCTACTCCGCCTCACAGGCGGGCGTGCCGATCGACCTGAACGTGCGCGGGATCTGCTGCCTGCGTCCCGGCGTCCCGGGGATGAGCGAGACGATCCGCGTCGTGTCCGTCGTCGGGCGGCTGCTCGAGCATTCGCGGGTGTACACCTTCACCCGCGGCGACGAGCAGCACATCTACATCGGCTCCGCAGACCTGATGCCGCGCAACCTTGACCACCGGGTCGAGCTCGCGGCGCCGATCCGGTCACCCGAGCTGCGCGCCGAGCTGATGGACTGCCTGGATCGCGCGTTCGCGGACAACCAGAGCTCCTGGGAACTGCACGGAGACGGCACGTGGACCCGCCTGTCGGCGGGTCCGAACGAGGAGCCGCGCAACTCGCAGATCGAGATGATCCGCGCCTACGGCGCCTTCGCCACCTCCTGAGCGGCGTTCAGGCCGCGGCGGGAAGCGCGGCGAGCGAGGCGGCGATCTCGTCGACCGACTGGTAGTCGAGCCCGAGCAGGTGGTCGTGGCGGTCGCGCACAACTCCCTGCTCGTCGATCACGATCACCGCACGCTTGACTCCCAGCGGATTCACGGCGCCGTACAGCCGCGCGACCTTGCGCTCGGTGTCGGCGAGCAGCGGCACCGTCAGCGAGTTCTTGCTGATGAACTGCTCATGCGACTCGACGCTCTGCGCGGAGATGCCGACGACGGTCGCGTTCAGCTGCGCGAAGTCGTCGGCGCGGTCGCGGTAGGAGCAGAACTGCTTCGTGCAGACCGGCGTGTTGTCACCGGGATAGAACAGCAACACGACGCGCTCGCCTCGGTGATCGGAGAGCTTGAACGGCCCGTCGGTACCGTCGAGCTCGAAGTCCGGTGCTGCTTCTCCAACCTGCGGCTTCTTCGCCATCGTCCCCTCCGGTGTCGGTCTACGGCCCGGGGAGCCTACCGCGTGTGGAGCGCGGAGGCCCGCGATCCGCTAGAAAGGACTGGATGATCCGCCGCCTGTTACCGGCGCTCGTTGCCCTGGTCGCATTTTCGGGGCTCGCCGCGAGCGCCTGCGCTGCCAGTCACGCGGCAGACGCCGCTTCCCCGCGCCTGCAGAACTGGACCGAGTTCGGCCTGAACCCGCAGCGCAGCTCCTCGACGAGCGATGCGACCGGCATCACCGCGGCGAACGTCGCGCACCTGCGGCGCGTGACCGTCAAGCTGCCCGGCACCGTCGACTCGTCGCCGGTCTATCTGCACGCCGCACGCATCAGGGGGCGCACGGTGCCCGCGGCCTTCCTCGACACGACGTACGGCCGAGTGATCGCGATCGACGCCGACAGCGGCGCGATCCTGTGGGTCTTCACCCCCCGCGGCTACGCGAGCTGGGCCGGCACGGCGCGGATCACGGTCTCCTCGCCGCTTATCGATCCCGACGGGCTGTACATCTACGCCGCCGCGCCGGACGGCCGGATCCACAAGATCTTGATCGCCAGCGGCCGCGAGGTTCGCGGCCGCGACTGGCCGGCGAGGGTGACGCGCGAACCGCTGCACGAGAAGCTGACGCCCTCGCTGAACATCGACGGCCCCTACCTGATCGCCGGAACCGGCGGTTATATCGGCGACATCCCGCCCTACCAGGGACACATCGTGCTGATCGACCGCAGCAGCGGCCGCGTGCGGTCGGTCTTCAACGCGCTCTGCGCGAATCGCCGCTACATCCAGATCCCCGCGAGCTGCCCGGCCTGGGGCGCCGCGGTGCTCTCGCGCGGCGGCGTCGTCGTCGAGCCCGGCGGACGGCGGATCCTCTTCGTGACCGGCAACGGACCGTACAACGGCAGGACGATGTTCGGCGACGCGGTGATCGAGCTGACTGTTCCGGGATTGCGCGTCACGCAGGTCTTCACGCCGCCGGACACACGGGCGCTCGACGAAGACGACCTCGACCTCGGCTCGGTCGCGCCGGCGCTCCTTGGCGGCGACCGCGTGCTGATCGGCGGCAAGGACCACCGACTGCGCCTGCTCGCGCTCACGCGGCTCGACGGGCGCCGGCCGGCGCCGGGCCTGTTCCCGCTGGGGGGCGAACTGCAGACACTCTCATTCGGCGGCAACGAACAGGGGATCTTCACCCAGCCGGCGGTGCTGCGCACCGGCCGCACGTTCGGCGCTGTCGTCGCCAACACGGTCGAAACCGGCGCCTTCACCCTTCGCGGCGGCCTGCTGCACACCGACTGGAAGACACCGACCGCCGGAACGAGCCCGGTCGTCGCGGGTGGCCTCGTCTACGTCTACAACCCCGAAGCGGGCGGCATCGCCGTCTATCGCTTCGGCTCGGGACGGCCACTGGCCGAGCTTCCAGGCAGCCCGGGGCATTGGAACAGCCCGATCGTCGTCGACGGCCACATCTTCGAGCCCGAGGGCGACGCGAACGCGCACCAGCGCAGCGGCACACTGGACATCTTCAGCGTGCGCTCCGCCGGCGCGGGCCGGCGGCACATCCGCCCCGC
The DNA here is from genome assembly GCA_963699425.1 of uncultured Solirubrobacteraceae bacterium. GTDB lineage: Bacteria > Actinomycetota > Thermoleophilia > Solirubrobacterales > Solirubrobacteraceae > Palsa-744. Next base: position 1,059,168 of record CAVOTS010000003.1, read on the forward strand.
GCTCCTGAGCGCGCGTACTACCCTAGGCAGCGACGTCCGCCGTTCGCGGCGCCCGGCTCCGTACTCCCCCCAAGTCCCCTGAGGTAATCGATGGTCAAACTTGCCAGCTGGTGTACGCATCACCGCAAGACGGTGATCCTCGCGTGGTTCGTTGCGCTGATCGGGATCGGCGCGATCGGCAACTCTGTCGGCTCGTCGTACTCGTCGAATTTCACGATCCCCAACAGCGACGCCCAGCGCGCGTACGACCTGCTCGCGAAGCAGTTCCCCCAGCAGGCCGGCGACCGCGACCAGATCGTCTTCAAGACGACCGGCACAACCGTGCTGGACCCGTCGGTCAAGAGCCACATGGAAGGCGTCTTTGGGCAGGTGCGCGGCGTCCCCGACGTCAGCGCGGTGATCAGCCCATACCAGGCACGCGGCCAGATCTCCAAGGACGGCCACATCGCGTTCGCGAGCGTGATCTTCACCAAGCGCGCAAATGAACTTCCCGAAAGCTCGATCAAGAGCGTGATCTCGATCGCGCGCTCGGCCGAACGACCCGGCCTCGAGGTCGAGCTCGGCGGCCAGGCGATCGAGACCGCCCAGAAACCGTCATTCGGCGTCTCGACCGCGGTCGGCCTGCTCGCCGCGATCGTCGTGCTGCTGATCACCTTCGGCTCGCTGCTCGCGATGGGCCTGCCGATCGTCACCGCTCTGTTCGGCCTCGGTACGGGCCTGAGCGTCGTTGCGATCTTCACCCATGTCGTCGAGACGCCGAGCTTCGCGGCCGAGCTCACGGCGATGATCGGCCTCGGCGTGGGCATCGACTACGCGCTGTTCATCCTCACGCGCTTCCGCGAGGCGTACGCCACACCTGGCCCCTCGTACGGGGACGTCGAGCAGTCGGTGATCACGGCGATGGACACCGCCGGGCGCGCTGTCCTGTTCGCCGGGATGACTGTCGTCGTCGCCCTGCTCGGGATGATGGTCCTCGGGATCCAGTTCCTCTTCGGCGTGGCGATCGCCGCGTCGCTGGGCGTGCTGCTGATGATGCTCGCGTCGCTGACGCTGCTGCCGGCATTGCTTTCGCTCGCGGGCCGCAAGCTGGCGAAGGCGGGACGCCGCGGCGGCGCTCCCAAGCCCGCCGGTGAGCTCGTCGGAGCCGGGACCCGCTGGACTGCCTGGTCGCGCTTCGTGGCCCGCCACCCGCTGCCGATCGCGCTGCTCGCCGGGGCGGTGATGCTCACGCTTGCGGTGCCCGTTCTCTCCCTGCGGCTCGGCTCGAGCGACGCGGCAAACGATCCGACAGGCCAGACGACCTACAAGGCATACCAACTGCTCGCCGACGGCTTTGGCCAGGGCTTCAACGGGCCGCTGACGATCGCCACCAAGGTGAGCGACCCGGCCGCAGCCAAGCCGGCCCTCGCACAGCTCTCCGCGGCAGTCGCCGCGACGCCCGGGGTGGCCGCTGTTGCACCGCCGTCGATCAGCCCCTCGGGCGACGTCGCGGTGCTCAACGTCCTGCCGACGACCTCACCGCAGGCCGAGGCGACAAGCGAACTCGTCGAACACCTGCGCGAACACGTGATCCCGCCGATCGAGGCGAGCACGGGCGCGAAGGTCTACGTCGGCGGCTTCACGGCCGGCAGCATCGACTTTGCGAACACGCTCTCCGAAAAGCTGCCGCTGTTCGTGGCCGTCGTCGTGCTGCTCAGTGCGCTGTTGCTGCTGATCGTCTTCCGCTCGTTCGTGATCCCGGTCCAGGCCGCGGTGATGAACCTGCTCAGCATTGGCGCCGCGATGGGCGTCGTCGTGGCGATCTTCCAGTGGGGCTGGCTCGGCGGAGCCCTGAATCTCCATCCCGGGCCGGTCGAGTCGTTCATTCCGGTGATGCTGTTCGCGATCGTCTTCGGCCTCTCGATGGACTACGAGGTCTTCCTGATCTCGCGGATCCATGAACGCTGGTTGAAGACGGACGATGCGAGCCGCGCGGTTACCGAGGGCCTGTCGCTGACCGGCCGCGTGATCACCGCAGCCGCGTCGATCATGGTCTGCGTGTTCCTCTCGTTCATGCTCGGCGAAGAGCGCATCATCCGCGAGTTCGGGCTCTCACTCGCCGTCGCGGTCATACTCGACGCGCTGATCGTGCGCTGCATGCTGCTGCCCGCGACGCTCGACCTGATCGGGCGCGCGGCGTGGTGGATCCCCGCCGGCCTGGACCGCCGCATGCCCCACCTGAACATCGAGGGCTCGTCACTGGACATCGAGGAGCCCGAGCCCCTCGAGCCCACCGAGGAGCCGCTCGAGGTCCGGGCCTAGCCGCGCACCGCTGCGCCCAGCAGGCGCAGCGCGCGGTACGCGATCGTCGCCTCGGCGACGATCGCGCTCCACGTCGAGCGGCCGGGCTGCGCCCCGCGGGCGCTCCCACCCGGCGCGGGCGTCATGAGGCCGAGTCGCGTCTTTGCTATTCGCGTTCGCGGTTTTTCCGCGTCGCGAAATACACGCCAGCCGCGATCAGGAGGATCACAACCACGCCGATCACGATCCACCGGAGCGTGTGGCCGCTCGAGGTCTTGGTTTCCTGAGCTTCTTTTTCCGCCGCGGCGGGCGAGAGCACGATGACATTCACGTTGTGCGCCCGGAGGTCGGACTCGAGCTTGGAGTCGGCATGCGCTTCGTAGTGGACGAAGACGTGGCTGCCGTTCTTGAGCGTCAGGATCATCCGCCGGTCGTGGCGGTTGAACGTCGCCGACTGGACTTCGCCGGCCTTGAGCTGCTGTTCATAGCTCTGGAGCGACTCGCTGGTGGCTTTCACGGATTCTTCCGCCAGCGCAGCGGCCGGGAAGACGAGCGTGAGCGCGAGCACAGCGAGCACGAGAAGGGACTTGGGCTTGTTCATGGTCGTGACCATAGCGGCGCGTCGCGCGATCCGTCGCACGCCGCTCAGCGGCGACTGCGCGCGGCCTTGTGACGGTCAACTTTCGACAGCACGACCTTGCGGATCCGCACGCTCGCCGGGGTCACCTCGACGGCCTCGTCGTCGCGGACCCACTCGAGCGCCTGGTCGAGCGTGAGCTGCCGTGCGTGTCGAGCCGCACGAGCACGTCGGAGGTCGAGGAGCGCATGTTGGTGAGGTGCTTCTCCTTGACGGGGTTGACGTCGAGGTCGCTCGGCGCGGGCGTTTTCGCCGATCACCATGCCCTCGTAGACCTCCTCGCCGGGCCCGACGAACAGCGGCCGCGCTCCTGCAGCGTCATCAGCGAGTAGCTCACCGTGCGCGCCGGGCCGGTCGGCGACAAGCGCGCCGCTGGTCCGCGTGCGCAGCTCGCCCGCCCACGGCTCCCAGCGCTCGAAGACGTGGTGCATGATCCCGGTGCCGCGCGTCTCGGTCAGGAACTCGGTGCGGAAGCCGATCAGCCCTCGCGCCGGCACGAGGTACTCCATGCGAACCCAGCCGGTGCCGTGGTTGACCATGTGCTCCATCCGGCCCTTGCGTACCGCGAGCAGCTGGGTGACGGCGCCGACGTACTCCTCGGGAACGTCGACCGACAGGCGCTCGACCGGCTCGTGGCGCTTGCCGTCGATCTCGCGCTCGACGACCTGCGGCTGGCCGACCGTCAGCTCGAAGCCCTCGCGGCGCATCATCTCGACGAGCACCGCCAGCTGCAGCTCGCCGCGGCCCTGGACCTCGTAGGTGTCGGGCGCTCGGTCGGCACGACGCGCAGCGAGACGTTGCCGACCAGCTCCTGATCGAGGCGCTCCTCGATCTGGCGCGCGGTGATCTTGTCGCCCTCCTTGCCGGCCAGCGGCGAGCTGTTGACGCCGATCGTGATCGACATCGCCGGCTCGTCGACCGTGATCACCGGCAGCGGCCGCGGGTCGTCGAGGTCGGCGAGCGTCTCGCCGATCGTGACCTCGTCGATGCCGGCGACGGCGATGATCTCGCCGGGCCCGGCCTCGCTGCGGCGGACGCGGTCGAGCGCCTCGGTGACGTACAGCTCGGCGACCTGCGCGCGCTCGATCGCTGCCGTCGGCGCGGCACCAGGCGATCTGCTGGCCCTTGCGGATCGTGCCGTTGCGCACGCGGCAGATCGCCAGGCGGCCGACGTACGGGGAGGCGTCGAGGTTGGTCACCAGCGCCTGCAGCGGGTGCCCGCGGTCGTATTCGGGCGCCGGGATATCGCTCGAGCAGCAGGTCCAGCAGCGGCTCGAGGTCGCTCGCCGAGCGGCTTGCCGGCCGTCGTACTCGAGCGAGGCGACGCCGGCCTTCGCGTTGCAGTAGACGATCGGGAACTCGATCTGCTGCTCGTCCGCGTCGAGGTCCAGGAACAGCTCGTAGACCTCGTCGATCGACCTCCGTGACACGCGGCGTCGGGACGGTCGACCTTGTTGATCACGAGGATCACCGGGCAGCTCTCGCCTCGAGCGCCTTGCGCAGCACGAAGCGCGTCTGCGGCAGCGGGCCCTCGGAGGCGTCGACGAGCAGCAGCACGCCGTCGACCATCGTCAGGCCGCGCTCGACCTCGCCGCCGAAGTCGGCGTGGCCCGGGCGTGTCGATGATGTTGAGCTTCACGCCGGCGTAGCGCAGCGACGTGTTCTTGGCGAGGATCGTGATGCCCTTCTCGCGCTCGAGGTCCATCGAGTCGAGCACGCGTGATCGCGACGTCCTGCCCGTCGCGGAAGGCGCCGGACTGCCACAGCATCGCGTCGACGAGCGTCGTCTTGCCGTGGTCGACGTGGGCGACGATCGCCACGTTACGGATGTCCTCACGCGTGGGCACGAAGGGTCAGGCTAGCGGCCGCGGGTCGCCGCCCCGACCGCATGACGGCTCTCGCGCCGCGGTCGTACGATGCCGCAATGATCCTCTACGAGTCGCCAATCTCCGGCAATTGCCACAAGGTCCGTCAGATGCTCGCGCTGCGCGGGCTCCAGTACGAGTCCCGCGAGGTCGATGTGATCGACCGCTCCCGCCGCGCCGAGCTGCTCGGCGCACTGAACCCGTCGTTGACGGTGCCCGTCCTGATCCTCGACGATGGCCGGCCGCTCGGCGAGTCGAACGCGATCCTCTGTTACCTGGCGCGCGGCACGCACTACTTCCCCGACGAGCCCTTCGACGAAGCGAAGGTCCTGCAGTGGCTCTTCTTCGAGCAGTACAGCCACGAGCCGAACATCGCGGTTGCCCGCTTCCTTGTGACCTACTCGGATCGGCCGGTCCCGCAGGAGTACGTCGCGCGGCTGCAGAAGCTCGGCGAGCGCGCGCTGGGCGCGATGGACGCCCACCTCGCAGACCAGGATTTCCTCGCCGCCGGGCGGTTCACGATCGCGGACATCGCGCTTTACGCCTATACCCACGTCGCCCACGAGGGCGGCTTCGATCTCTCGCGCTATCCCCACGTCGAGGCGTGGATCGAGCGGGTGCGCAGCCAGGACGGCGAGTTCGACATGCCGTCACCGGCGGCCTGAGGCGATGGCACTGGTCGTCGCGGCGCTGGGCGGCAACGCCCTGCTGCGTCGCGGACAGCCGATGGAAGTCGAGGTCCAGCGGGAGAACATCGCGGTCGCGGTCGACGCACTCGCCGCACTCGAGCGCGACCACGATCTCGTCGTCACACACGGCAACGGCCCCCAGGTGGGTCTTCTCGCGCTAGAGGCCGAGGCCTACAGCGGCGCCCCAGCGCCGCCGCTGGACGTCCTCGGCGCCGAGTCCGAGGGGATGATCGGCTACCTGCTCGAGCAGGGGCTGCACGGGCGCACGCGCCGCCCGCCGGCTGCGCTGCTGACGACGGTTCGCGTCGATGCCGACGACCCCGCGTTCAGCGCGCCGAGCAAGCCGATCGGCCCCGTGTACGACCGCGCCGGCGCCGAGCGGCTGCGTGACGAGCGTGGCTGGGCGATCGCCGCCGACGGCGAGTACTGGCGCCGCGTCGTCGCTTCGCCCGAGCCGCGCGAAATCGTCGAGCTGTCGACGATCGGCAGGCTGCTCGCGGCCGACACACTCGTGATCTGCGCCGGTGGCGGGGGAATTCCCGTCGTCGCCGACGGACACGGCGCGCTGCATGGTGTCGAGGCCGTGATCGACAAGGATCTCGCCGCCGCCCTGCTCGCCGACGCGCTCGACGCCGACATCCTGCTGCTGCTGACCGATGTCGAGCACGTCGTTCGCGGCTACGGCAGCGAGGACGCCCAGCCAATCGGGGAGATCGCGGCGGATGAGCTCGATGCTTCGCAGTTCGCGGCCGGCTCGATGCGACCGAAGGTGATGGCGGCGGCGCGCTTTGCCTCGCGCCCCGGCCGGATGGCGGGAATCGGCGCACTCGCCGATGCCGCCGCGATCGCCGCGGGCGAGCGCGGCACGCGCGTCATCTGCGGCTGAGCCCCACCGGTTCGGCCGGCGTCGGCCGGGTATACGCACCGGGAGTGCGGATGATGCAGCGACCAGCGCGATCTGCGGCGAGGGCCACCGGCGAGCCGGCGGTGCCGCCCGGCGGCCCGGGACCTGTGCCGCCGGCGCCGCCAAGCCCGCCCACCCCGGCGCCCCAGCCTTCGCCCGTTCCTCCCGACCCGCACCCGCCGAGCATCCGGTCGCTCGCCGCTACTCGTCGGCGAAGCTCCTGAACGCGGCGGTCATCCGCCGATCGAGCACGGCCTCCTCGTCTGGCCCGTCCTTGGCCGCTGCGAGCTCGCCTTCCTGCGGCATCTCCGCGTTGGCCTGCAGCGCAATGGTCTCGAGGAAGTGGCGCCGGCTCGAAAGCGTGGAAGCAGCGCTTCGAAGGCGTCGTCGTAGCCACTGGCCTCGGCCACCCGCGCCGGCGTGACGCGCCGGCCGCTCACAGCGCCCGCAGGGCGGGCAGCAGCTCCCGCTCGGCCCACTCGATGAACTCGGACTGGTGCTCGCCGCCGATCTGCACGAGCGCGAGCTCGTCGAACCCGGCCTCCACGTAGGGCCGGACCTTCTCGACGTGCTCCTCGACATCGGGACCGCACGCGATCTGCTCAGCGACCTGCTCGACCGTCACGAACTCGCTGGCGGCCTCGAACGCGTCGGGGTTGGGCAGGTCGGCGTTGACCTTCCAGCCGAACCCGAACCAGCGGAACTGCTCGTGGGCGCGCTTGGCGGCCGCGTCACGATCGGGGTCAAAGGCGACGGCCACCTGGCCAACACGGGGCTTGCCGGCTCCCCCGGCGGCGTCGAACATCTCGCCGAGCTCGCGCTTTGGCTCCACGGCGATCATCAGGTCCGCCAGTTCGCCGGCGAGCGCGCACGAGTCCTTCCCCGAGACGGCGACTCCGATCGGGACCCGCGTCTGCGGCAGGTCCCAGAGTTTGGCGGACTCGACGTCGAAGTAGCTGCCGCGGTAGTTCACGCGGCCGTCGCCGTCGAACAGCGCCGCGATGATCTCGACGGCCTCGCCGAGCATCTCGTGGCGGACCCCGACGGCCGGCCAGCGCTTGCCGACCACGTGCTCATTGAGGTTCTCGCCCGCCCCGAGGCCGAGGCGGAACCGCCCCCCCGAGAGGATCTGCATCGTCGCGGCCTTCTGCGCAACGACCGCTGGGTGGTAGCGCAGCGTCGGGCACGTGACGTATGTCATCAGGCCGATCCGCTCGGTCGCCTGCGCGGCGGCGCCGAGCACCGACCAGGCGTACGGCGAATGGCCCTGGGCGGCAAGCCATGGCTGGTAATGGTCGGAGATGACCGAGAAGTCAAAGCCTGCCTGCTCGGCGCGCGCTACGTCCGCGACGAGCCGGTCCGGCGCTGACTGCTCGCACATCATCGTGTAGCCGAAAGCGGTCACGCGGCTGGAGATACCCGGGCGCCAGAGCGGTAATCGCGTGGGAGGAGGCGCGTGTCACGAGCCACGGACTAGCCCCCGGTCGAGGACCTGGTCGAAGGCCTTGCCGAGCTCGGCGACCGACTCGTAGACCTCGACGGCGCCCGCGTCGTAGAGCTCTTCCCGCGAGAAGCCCCCCGTCATCACCCCGAGCGTGGGAACCCCGACGCGCTGCGCCGCCAGCACATCCCAAGGCGAGTCGCCGACCATCACGGCCTGTGCAGGCTCCGCGTCGGCGAGCTCGAGGGCCGCGTTCACGAGATCGGGCGCCGGCTTGGTGGCGCTGACGTCGTCTGCGCTCGTCCAAGCGTCGGCGAGCTTGCGCGCGCCGAGCAGGTCGACATAGCGCTCGATGTCCGCCCGGCTGGCCGAGCTCGCGAGGATCACGGCATGACCGCGAGCGTGCAGCTCGCCCAACAGCTCGCTGGCTCCCTTCATCGCCTCGACCTCGCCGATCATCGAGCCGTAGCAATCGCTCTCGCGCGCGCGGATCGAGTCGCCGAGCCGGCGCTCGACGTCGGCGTCGGCGAGATCCACGACGAGCTGGTCGCCGCCCATCCCGATGTGGCGGTGGATACGCCAGACGGGGAGCACGATGCCGTGCTCGCGGAACGCGCGATACCAGGCCAGCGCATGCTGGTAGTTGGTGTCGACGAGCGTGCCGTCGACATCGAGGATCACCGTCGCCATCGCCGGCGCTCCCCGCGCCGCACGAGCGCCGCGCTCATCGCTTCGCGCCGTCGACCGCGCGCTGCAGCTGGGACTTGTTCATCTGCGAGCGGCCCTCTACGCCGAGGCTGCGCGCCTCCTGGTAGAGCTGCTCACGCGTTCGACCGCGTGGGCCCCGTTTACCCGATCGCAGGCCGCCGCGGCGCCCGGACGAGATGTCGCTCGTCGAGCTGCGCGAGCTCGTTTTCGATTCGCCGGTGCGGGCCCGCTCCTTGTTGACGGTCCGCGCCGCGATCTCCTCGGCGAGATCCTCAGAGGCTCCCTGTTCGAGCTCGCTGTCCTTGACGTGCTCGTACTGACGGTCGCGCTTGCTGCCTTTCTTTACGCCGCGGGGCGGCATGTCGTTCTCCTCTCCCCTGGTCTGCCGGACAACGCAACGCTCGGCGCGCCGCGGCCGGCCGCGGTGCGCGACGATCGTGCGCCTGGCTGCCGGCGCCGTTCTAGATACCCACGGGCGCCGCGATGAATCACGGCGGCGTTTTCGGCCGGCGTGCGCGGGTAGAAGGCGCACGATGACCCCGCCGGTCCCGCCCCACGGCAAGGTTTCAGATCAGCTGCCGGAGGAGGGACCGCCCGAGCAGGTTCCCGACGACGTTCCCGAGGCCCGCGAAGGCGCCGCCCGCGAGGCGGCGCGCCGCCAAGCGCGAGAGGCGCAGCGCAATCCCCCGCGCGAGAAACGCGAGGCGGAGAAACGTCGGTGAGAGAGTCCGTGCTTTGGCCGGGGCGCGCTCGCGGCGCCCACCGCGGGAGCAATGCGACGACGACGGTGGGGGCCCGGGCCGCCGAGCCCCCACCGCGTCCTTCCACGCGCCCTCTCAGGCGCGAAGTGGCGTCGCGCCGGCGAGTGTGCGCGAAATCGACGCAACCTTGAGCAGCGCGTCCTGCTCCTCGCTGAGGTTGCGCGTCAGCAGCTCGACAACATCCGGCTGGCCCATCGCGTCGGCCAGCGTGATCAGGTTCTCGTAGACGGCGATCTCGTGGTGCTCGGTCTCGGCGGCACCAGCGAGGATCAGCGAGTCGACGATCGCCTCATCGGCCTTCTTGATGTTCGCCTTGCCCTCCTTCTCGATCGCCTCGATCACCGGGCAGGGCGACTCGTCCGCCTCCCAGCCCATCAGCTCGAAGACCCGTTCGACGTTCTGAACGTGGCCGTGGGTCTGCTCGCGGTGGGAGCGCAGCACGTCCGCGACGGACTTCTCGTTGGACTCTCCGATCAGCTCGTCGAGCGTGTCCAGGATCTCGCGCTCCATCTTCAGCGCAGAGCTGAGCTGCCAGTTGAACGCGTCCTGGGGGGTGTTCAGTCGCTCGAACATCCTGTTCCTCCGATCCGTGTCGATGTTGACGGGGTTCTCTTTCGGTACCCCGAGCGGTGCGCCGAAAACAGCGCTCGGGACGTTCGGCCCTGCTCGCCGCCGGTCCGCTCGGCACCCGCCAGGGGCGTCAGGACGCCGGCCCGGCCCAGGCACCGCGGACAGAAGCGCGGCACGCTCGGACTGCGCAGGAGGAGCCCGCAGCGCGGACACGCCGTCTCAGCCACGCCAGTGCGCCCAGTCCGTGCAGCGAGGCGGTCGGTTTCGGTCATACCGTTACCGTGCCCGGTCAAATCCGGCTCAAACGCCCGGAGGACTCGGGCCGGGTCTTCGGAGAGAGCATCGGGGCGCCCGGATTCGAACCGGGGACCTCACCGACCCGAACGGTGCGCGCTACCAGGCTGCGCCACGCCCCGACGCGCCGCCAAGTATCCCACAGATTGGCCCGCTTTCCGGATCGATATCGTCGCAGCTGTGCCAACGCCCGCCGCAATCGTCGAGGAGCTCGACGCGCTGCTCGACGCCCCCTCGTTCGGCGACTGGTGCCTGAACGGACTCCAGGTTCCCGGCGAACGCGAGGTCCAGCGCGTCGTAACCGGCGTTTCCGCCAATCACGCTCTGCTCGAGGCGGCGGCCGCGTCCGGCGCGGATCTCGTGCTGGTCCACCATGGACTGTTCTGGGGCGCCGGCGTGCGGGCGATCGACCCGGTTCTCCACCAGCGCCTCGCGCTGCTCTACGGCTCGGGCATCGCGCTGGCCGCCTATCACCTGCCGCTCGACGCGGACCCCGTGTTCGGCAACAACGCACTGCTTGCGCGCGCGCTGGGAGCGACGCCCGCGGGCATGTTCGCCCCGTCATTCGAGAAGCCGATCGGCGTCGTCGCCGAGCTGGCTCCGGTGGCCCCCGAAGCGCTCGCCTCAAGACTGTCGGCGCTGCTTGCGCGCGAGCCTCAGATGCTCGGCCGCGGCCCCGCCGAGATCACCCGCGTCGCGATCCTGACGGGCGCCGGTGCCGATGCGCTCGATGATGCCGCGCGCGCGGGCGCCCAGGCGCTGATCACCGGCGAGCTCTCAGAGCGCTCGCCGGCGCTCGCCGCAGAGATGGGGCTGCACCTGATCGGGGCCGGCCACCACGCGACCGAGCGCCTGGGTGTGCGGGCGCTCGGTGACGAGCTCGCACGGCGCCACGGGATCGAACACCGGTTCATCGAGATCGACAACCCGCTGTAGACGCAGCCGCCGGCCGGCGGCAGAGACTAAGATCCGCATGCGGCGCGAGCCGTGACCAAGGGGACAGGAGGAAGGACGCAGATGGACGCGATGACCGGCACGACGCCCGCCACGGGCACGATTGCGACCCTCGTGCGAAGCATTGCCGAGGAATTCGGGGACCGCACCGCGATCAGGTACAAGCGCGACGGGACCTGGCACGAGCGCAGCTACGGGGAGGTCCTCGGGATCGTCAACGAGATCGGGCTCGGGCTGATTGATCTTGGCCTCGCGCCGGGGGAACGCATCTGCATCCTGGCCAACACGCGCGAGGAGTGGACGCTCTGCGACTTCGCGGCAACATCGGCCGGCCTTGTGGTCGTGCCGATCTACCCGACCAACTCACCCGAGGAGTGCGAGTGGGTGATCACCGATTCCGGTGCCACGGCGATCATCTGTGAGGACGCCGAGCAGCTCGCCAAGCTGATCGCGATCCGCGATCGCGTCCCGGCCCTTCAGACGGTCGTCGTGATCGACGGGCCCGCAGGCGGCGAGCTCGACGCCACGACGCTCTCCGACATTCGCGAGCGGGGCCGCGGACGTGACCTCGCCGAGCTCGAAGCGCGGCGCGACGCCGTCACGCCCGACGACGCGTTCACCTACATCTACACCTCGGGCACGACCGGCAACCCCAAGGGATGCGTGCTGACCCACGGCAACTACGCATCGGTGCTCGAGATGGTCGTCAAGACCGCCGACCTGCATGAGGACGCGCTGATCTACCTGTACCTGCCGCTCGCGCACGCCTATGCGCTGCTGATCCAGCTGCTGTCGTTCCGCCTCGGCGCGGAGCTTGCGTTCTTCGGCGGAGACACGAAACAGATCATCGCCGAGCTGATGGAGGTCAAGCCGACCTACCTGCCGTCGGTGCCGCGAATCTTCGAGAAGATCTACACGCTCGCGCGCGCCTCGATCGACGCCAAACCACCCGAGGAGCGTGAGCAGGCAGACGCCGCGATCGCACTCGGCGCGAAGGTCCGGCTGCTCGAAGCCCGTGGCGAGGAGGTCCCCGCCGCGCTGCGCGAGCCGTTCGAGAAGGCCGACGCCGAGCTGTTCGCCAACGTCCGTGCGTTGTTCGGCGGGCGCTGCACGCGAGCGACGAGCGGCGCAGCGCCGATCGCGAAGGAGATCCTCGAATTTTTCTTCGCCTGCGGCATCCCGGTACTCGAGGGCTACGGCATGACCGAGACTGCGACCGCGGCGACCTTCTCCACGCCGAGCGAATTCAAGTACGGCGCGGTCGGCCGGCCGCTGCCGGGCGTCGAGATCAAGATCGCCGAGGACGGCGAGATCCTGATCAAGGGCGCGAACATCTTCCACGGCTACCACAACCGGGCTTCGACCGAGACCTTCGGTGACATCACCGACGGCTGGCTGCACACCGGCGATCTCGGGTCGATCGACGCCGACGGTTACCTCTCGATCACCGGCCGCAAGAAGGACATCATCATCACCGCGGGCGGCAAGAACATCACCCCGGCGAACCTCGAGAACCAGCTCAAGCAGAGCCGCTGGATCTCCCAGGCCGTGATGTTCGGCGACCGGCGCCCCTACCCCGTCGCGCTGATCACGCTCGACGAGGAAGAAATCCCGGCGTACGCGAAGGAGCACGGCCTGCCGGAGAGCATCGCCGAGCTCGCCAAGGATCCCGAGATCCACGCGCTGATCCAAACCGAAGTCGACCGCGTCAACGCGCACTACGCCCAGGTCGAGCAGATCAAGCGTTTCGCGATCCTCGACCACGACCTTTCACAGCCGACGGGCGAGCTGACGCCGACGCTGAAGGTCAAGCGAAACGTCGTCAACGAGAAGTACGCGGGCATCTTCGAGGCGTTGTACGCCGAAGGCTGACCCCGCGCCTGCGAAGATAGGCTGGATGCGTTCCGATCCGGCCGACAACGGAGGGCTCTTCGCGGGTCGGCGCCCGGGCACGGCCCCTGTCCACTACCGCGCCGAGCCGGTGCGCGCCGGCGATCGCCGCCAGCGCGTCGATGGCTCGCTGGCGAACCTCCTGTTCGGCGGGATGGTGATCCTCAGCCTCGCTTGCTGGGGGCCGATCCCGGTCGCCTGTCTGTGGATCGGCTCGCAGGCGCAGTACCTGACCAACAGCGCCGGCGCTGGCCTGCTCGCGGCCGTGATCGCACTTTTCGTGCTGCTCTTCGGGACGCTCGCGCTTCTCAAACGCCTCGACGCCGCATGGATCCTCGTGCGCCGCGCGGCGGGTCACGACCAGCGCCGCGGCGCGCTCGGGCGGATCTTCGGCACGACTGTCGCGGTCTGCGCCCTCGTGTTCGCGTTCTGGTTCCTGGTGATCAACGGCCCCGGCTCGAGCGTGGTCTCGGGCAACGGCGCCTCGTAGCCCCAGCGCCGCTGGTAGAGCGACTGCGGGCCGTGGGACTGCTCGACTACTACAAGCAGTTCGATGGCATGTCCGAGGACGAGGTCAACTCCGAGCTGCGCGAGGAAGCCGCTCAGCGAAAGCGCGAAGCGCTCGCCAAGGTCGAGCCGCTCGATCTCTCGCACACGACGTGGCATGAGCTGCCGCACCCCCGCATCGCCAACGCGATCACATTCGTCGCGCGTCGCGGCATGCACCGCTACCCGCTCGACCGCGGACAGGAGCTCCAGGACGAGCTAGCCAGGCATCACGGTGTACCCCCCGACCGGCTGATCCTCGGCAACGGCGTCGCCGAGCTGCTCGGCGCCGCGACGCGAGCCCTGCTCGGGCCCGGCCAGTCACTAGTCACGCGATGGCCCTCCTATCCCCTCTACCCGCTGATGGCGCGCCGCGCGAGCGCCGAGGTGGCTGCAGTCACCGGCGACATCCAGGCGCTGCTCGAGGCCGCCCGGCGGCCGGGCGCACGCGCGATCGTGATCGCCAGCCCGAGCGACCCGACGGGCGAGCTGACCACGACCGAGCACCTGCGCTGGCTGCTGGAGAACATCCCCGAGGGTGTCGCGGTGCTGCTTGACGAGGCGCTCGTCGACTTTGCCGACGCGCAGCCCGTCGACGCCTCGATCGGACTGCTCGAGCAGTTCCCGCGGCTGCTCGTCTTCCGCTCCTTCTCCAAGGCCTGGGGCCTGGCGGGCACGCGGGTCGGTTACGCGATCGGGGGCCCGGGATCCGAGCAGCTGCTCGCCGAGCTCGACCCCGATCTCGGTGTCTCGGAGCTCTCGCAGGCCGGCGCGCTGGAGGCGATCCGCAGCTGCAGGCCGATCATCGAGGAGCGCGTGCGGCGGATCTGCATCGAGCGGCCGCTGCTGAGCGCCCAGCTGCGAGAGCGCGGTTTCGAGGTCTCCGACAGTCAGGCGAACTTCCTCTGGGTCAGCCATCCGCGCTTCACCGGGTCACAGCTCGCCGGCGAACTCGTTCGGCACGGGATCACCGTGGCCTCCGGGCAGGCCCTCGGCGCGGCGGCACACTGCCGGATCACGCTTCGCTCCGAGCAGGCCTCCAAGCGCCTCCTGGGCGCACTGGACAACATCCTCGCCGTACAATCGCCGGCATGAGACTGATTCACACCTGCTATCGGATCACGGACCCCGACCGCTCGGTCGCGTTCTATGAAGCCCTCGGCTTCACCGAGATCGGCCGACTGCCGATCCGCGATGAAGCCGTGAACATCTTCATGAACCTGCCGGGAGACGGCGACTCGCCGCGCCTGGAGCTGACACACAACTTCGGCGTCGACAGCTACGAGATCGGTTCGGGCTACGGCCACATCGCGATGACCACCGAGGACCTCGACGGGACGCTCGACCGGCTGAAGGCGCAGGGCATCGAGCCCGAGCGCGAGCCGTACTCGGTGCGCGAGGGCGGCTCGCGGCTGTGCTTTGTCAAAGACCCCGACGGCTACCGCATCGAGATCATCGAGCAGTAGTGCCCGCCCGCCGTGCGGCGGGTCAGCCCGACTGGCGCAGCAGGGCGCCGGTCGTTTCCTCGAGGATCTTGCGCCACGCGCTGGTCGACTCTTCGGAGGAATCGAAGTGGTCGACGATCCGCCGCACGCGTTTGGCGGAGATCTCGATGCCGTGGCGGCCGGCGATCGACTCGAAGCGGTCGAATTCGCCGGCGATCTGGCGTGTCACCGACTCGAAGCCGTGGCGGGCGATCTCCACGCGGCTCGTGAAGCTCATCATCGACGTCTGGAACATCAGCTCGTCAGTCGGTTCCGGCTCGATCAGCATGATGTCGACGCCCGGGAAGCGGCTCTCCCAGGTCTTGGCGAGTTCGTGCAGCCGCTGGTGGGCGACCAGCTTGAAGGTCTGGTAGCCGATCTGGGCGAAGCCCATGTCCGAGACGCGCCGCGGACGGTTGCCGACCATCGTGCGGACGTCGGTCGAGAAGTCATTGATGTACGGGACGAGCGGGTTGATCACGACGATCATCTTCGCCCCCGCCTGCACCGCCAGGTCGACGTTCGTCGTCGAGACGATCCCGCCGTCGATCATCTCGCGGTCGCCGACCTTGACCGGCGCGTAGACCATCGGCAGGGCGCCGGAGGCCCGGGCCGCGCGCGAGATCGGGATGCTCGCGCGTTTCTCCACGCCGAAGACGACGCGCTCGCAGGTGTCAAGGTCCGTGGCCGTCAGGTAGAGCTCGCAGTCGAGCTCGCCGAAGTCGTCGGTGCGCCCGGGTTCGGAGAGCACTTTGTGCAGGTAGCGCTCGATCCCGGCGCCGTTGTAGAGCCCGGAGGGCAGCACGTCCACGAGTGAGAGCGCCAGGTCCATCATCGACACGCGCCCGCCCTGACGGGCCAGCTGACGCATGTTCGAGAGAACCTTCGTGGGTGCGATCGCGGCCGAGCGGGCGAGCTCGCCGAGGTTCGGTTTGAGCAGGTCGCCGAGGTCGATGTCCTTGAAGGGCAGCGGTTTCTGCCGCGTGGCGACGCGCATCATCTCCTCGGGCGTGACGCCGTTGGCGGTCAGCGCCGCGATGAACGCGCCCGCCGAGGTCCCGACGTAGACATCGAAGTCGGTGACGGTCGCGTTGACGGCCAGCAGGTCAAGTGCACGCAGCGCGCCGATCTCGTACATCCCGCCGGTGAACCCGCCGCCGCCGAGAACCAGCGCGGTCTTGTCGCGGCGGGGGCGTTTGCGGCGATCGCCGGCGGGCCGGCGGCCCACTCCGCGGGGCACATGGCCCTCGGACTTGCTCCGGTTGCGCGAGGCAGGTTCC
The DNA here is from genome assembly GCA_963699425.1 of uncultured Solirubrobacteraceae bacterium. GTDB lineage: Bacteria > Actinomycetota > Thermoleophilia > Solirubrobacterales > Solirubrobacteraceae > Palsa-744. The sequence goes on from CAVOTS010000003.1 coordinate 1,075,471, forward strand.
AACTTGACAACCTTGCCCATGACCAACAGTCTAAGGGGACGTGAAGCGAATTTCTCTCGCCGCGTCGCTCGCCGCCGTTTTCGCGCTTTTTGCGGGCTCGGCGGCGCGGGCCAATCCGCTCGCTTCGCTGCGCGCCCACATCGCCCACGAGCTCGCGCTCGTGGGCCCCTACGACGGCGCCCGCGTCTACGACGTGACGGCCCACCGCCTGCTGTTCGCCGAGCGTGCCCGCGTCGCGCGCCCGCCGGCGTCGGTCGAGAAGCTCTATACCGCGACCACCGCGCTGGAGCTGCTGGGCCCGGAATACCGCCTCGCGACGCGAGTGCTCGCGAACCCCGGGCTGGTGAGCGCCGGCACCGTCGACGGCAACCTCTACCTGCGCGGCGGCGGCGACCCGACATTCGGCAGCGCGGCATTCATCGCCGGACACTACGGAGGGGTCGGGACCGCGGTCCGGTCGCTCGCCTGGGAGCTCGCGCGGGTCGACGGGATCCGCCGCGTGACCGGCAGGATCGTCGGCGACGAAAGCTTCTGGGACTCACTGCGCGGTGAGCCGTCGAGCGGCTATGCGTTCGACCCGTATCTCGAAGGCCAGCTCAGCGCGCTCGAGTTCAACCGCGGCCAGAGCGGCGAATACACGGGCCCGAACGCGCAGGCCCAGTACGCCGCCCGGCAGCTGCTCGGCTCGCTACGCGGGTTCGGGGTCCGCGTCGAAGGCGCGGCAGCGGCCGGCGTAACGCCGCCGGGCGCCGCGACGCTGGCGATCGCGCCGTCGCCGACGGTCGCGCAGCTGCTCGGCCTGACGCTGCCGCCGTCGGACAACTTCTTCGCCGAGTCGCTGGTCAAGGACCTCGGCGCACTGCGCGGGGCCGGCGGCACCACCGCCGACGGGGCAGCCGTCGTGCGCGCGACGCTCGCCCACCGCTTCGGCCTGCATCCGCGGATCGTCGACGGCTCGGGGCTCTCCGAACAGGACCGCACCTCGCCGGAACAGGTGACGCGGCTGCTGACCGCGCTCTACCCCACGGCGCAGGGCCGGGTGCTGCGCTCCAAGCTCGCGGTCGCGGGGCTCTCCGGCACGCTCGAACTGCGGATGCGCCACACCGCCGCGCAGGGCCGTTGCCAAGGCAAGACGGGGACGCTGACCGGCGTGTCGAACCTCGCGGGCTACTGCCGCGCGGCCGACGGCCACATCCTCGCGTTCGCGGTGTTCAACGACAGTGCAGCGATCGAATCCGCGCACACCGTCCAGGACAACATCGCGATCACGCTGGCTCGCTACCGCGGCTGACCGCGCCGGCCAGCAGCGCGAGCAGCCCGGCTTCGTCGAGCACCGCGACCTTCAGGCGCTCGGCCTTCTCCAGCTTCGACCCGGCGCTCTCACCGGCCACGAGATAGTCGGTCTTCGCCGAGACCGAACCCGTGACGCGCCCGCCCGCGCCGGCGATCATTTCGGTCGCCCGCTCGCGGGTCAGCTCCGGCAGCGTCCCCGTCAGCACGAACGTCAGGCCGGCGAGCGGACCCTCGGACGGTGGCGGGCCGCTCTCGGCGAACTGCAGTCCGGCGGCGCGCAGGCGCGCGATCAGCTCCTGCATGCGGGGCTCGGCCAGCTGCGAGCGGATCAGGACGGCCATCTTCTCGCCGACGCCGGCCACCTTCTCGAGATCCTCCTCGCTCGCCGCGCAAAGCGCGTCGATGTCGCGGAAGTGCAGCGCGAGGTTGCGACCGATCACCTCGCCGACCTCCTCGATGCCGAGCGCGAAGAGCACCCGCGCGAACGGCCGCTGACGCGATGCGGCGATCGCCTCGATCAGCCGTCGAGCCGAGATCTCGCCGATCCCCTCGAGCGCGACGAGCTGCTCCTCGGTCAGTTCGTAAAGGTCGGCTGCGCTTCGCACGAGACCCACTTCGAGCAGGTGGCGAACCTGCTTTTCGCCGAGCCCGACGATGTCCATCGCGCCGCGGGAGACGAAATGGCGGATCAGCTGGAAAGCTCGCCCGGGACATTCCGGGTTCGGGCAGACGGTGTAGATGCTGCCCTGCGGCTTGACGGTCGCGGTGTCGCAGAACGGGCAGCGCTGCGGCGGCCGCGGCGGCGCGGGCCGGCCCTTCTGCTCGGCTACGTGCGGCGCCGGCGAGACGACCTGCGGGATCACGTCACCGGCGCGCACGACGATCACCCGCTCGCCGGCGCGGATGTCCTTGCGCAGCAGGTCCTCCTCGTTGTGCAGCGTCGCGCTGGTGATCGTCACGCCGGCGACGTTGACCGCCTCGAGGACCGCGTAGGGGCGCAGGTCGCCGAACTTGCCGACGTTCCAGCCGACCTGCTTGAGCGTCGTGACCGCGGTCGTCGGCGGGAACTTCCAGGCCACGGCCCAGCGTGGGTCGCGCCCGACCGCCCCGAGGCGGCGCTGCAGCGCGAGATCGTCGACCTTGACGACGGCGCCGTCGATCTCGAACTCCAACTCGCCCCGGCGGCGCTCCCAGTCCAGGCACTGCTGCGCCGCGGCGTGCTCGCCCTCGACGACCTTGATGTCGGGGTTCACGCGGAAGCCGTGCTCGCGCAGCCAGTCGAGCGCCTGCGAGTGGCGCTCGAAGTCCAGTCCCTGCGCGATCGCCACCTGGTAGCACCAGATCGAAAGCGGCCGGCGCGCCGCGGCCGCGGGGTCGAGCTGGCGGATCGCCCCGGCCGCCGAATTGCGCGGGTTCATGAACGTCGAGAGCCCTTCGGCGGCGCGCCGCTCGTTGAGCTCGGTGAAGTCGTGCAGCGAGATGTAGACCTCGCCGCGGACCTCGAGCAGCGCGGGCGCGCCGGGCACCTCGAGCGGGATCTCCTCGATCGTGCGCAGGTTGTGCGTGACGTCCTCGCCGATCACCCCGTCGCCGCGCGTCGCGCCGCGCTCGAGCACGCCGTCACGGTAGATCAGGGAGATCGCCAGGCCGTCCACCTTCGGCTCCACGACGTAGCTGAAGCCCTCGGGGTCGATGCCCTCGCGGCCGAGGTGGCCGCGCATCCGCTCGACCCAGGCGCCGAGCTCCTGTTCGCTGCGCACATTGCCCAGCGAGAGCATCGGCTCGAGGTGCTCGACCTTGCGCAGCTCCGAGACCGGCGCGCCGCCGACCCGCTGGGTCGGCGAGTCCGGCTCGACCAGCTCGGGCCGGCGCGCCTCGAGCGCGCGCAGCTCGTCGAGCAGCGCGTCGTACTCGTCGTCGCCGATCTCCGGGTCGTCGAGGACGTAGTAGCGGTGGGCGTGATACGCGAGCAGCTCGCGCAGCTGCGCTGCGCGCTCGGCCTCGCGGTCGGCGCTCACGTAGCCGCGGCGCCGCTCTCGGGCGTGAGCAGCGCTTGCAGATCGTAGGCCCGCAGCGTGTCGAGGCCCGGCCTGTCGGTGAGGTCGAAGTGCAGCGGCGTGACGGCGATCCGGCCGCCAGCGACGGCCGCGAGGTCGGTGCCCGGCTCGTCCTGGTAGCCGGGGTCCGCGCCGTAGATCCAGTAGCGGCGGCGACCCTGCTCCTCGGCCTCGAGCTTGAGTTCGTCGCGGTAGATCCGCTTGCCCAGGCCGGCCACCTCGACGCCCGCGATCTCACCCGCCGGGACGTTGATGTTCAGCAGCGTGCCGGCCGGCAGCGGCACCTCGTCGAGCCGCTCGACCAGGCGCGCGACGAAGCCCGCGGCGGCCTCGAAGCCGAAACCACCGTCGAAGCGGTAGTCGAGCGCGCCGGCGCCCGACTGCTGGGAGACGGCGATCGCCGGCAGGCCGAGCACGATGCCCTCGAGCGCTGCGGCGACTGTCCCCGAGTAGGTGATGTCGTCGCCGAGGTTCGCGCCGTGGTTGATGCCCGAGACGATCAGGTCGACCTCGAAGTTCTCGACCGTGCCGAGCGTCGCCAGGCGCACGCAGTCGACGGGCGTGCCGTCGGTCGCGTAGCCGACAGTCCCGTCGGCGAACTGGTGCTCGGCGACCCACAGCGGCCGGCGCGTCGTGATCGAGCGCGCCATCGCCGAACGGTTGCCGTCCGGTGCAATCACGCAGAGGTTCACGTCGGGCAGCGCGGCGAGCGCCGCGCGCATCGCGAGCAGTCCCTCGGCCTCGATGCCGTCGTCGTTTGTCAGCAGGACGTTGAGCACTATGCCCTGAGCATAGGCACCGCCGTGGGCGTGACTGTTGCGCGGCTGGTCAGTCGTAGCTGACGGCGGCCAGCGCGAGGCCGCGCGGCGGCGCGGTCGGGCCGGCGTGTTCGCGCGGCGCACCGTCGAGCAGGGCCGCGAACTGCTCGAGCTCCGCACGGCCGGCGGCGACCTCGAGCATCGTTCCGACCATCACGCGGACCATGTGGCGCAGGAACATGTCGGCCTCGATCCAAAACTCGAGCAGGTCGCCGTCGATCTGCCATTCGGCGCGGCGCACGTCGCAGCGGAACCAGCGATGCTCGGTCTCGCTCGGCGTGAAGGCCGTGAAGTCGCGCTTGCCGCCGAGCAGCGACGCGCAGGCCACGAGCGCCTCGCGGTCGAGCGGGCCGGCCCACCAGTGCGCGGTCCGCCGCTCGAAGACCGAGCGCGTGCGTCGCGCGAGCAGCCGGTAACAGTACGTGCGCGAGATGGCGTCGTTGCGCGCGTCGAAGCCGGCCGCGGCCGGTTCACTGGCGAGGACCGCAAGATCCTCGGGCAGCAGCCCGTTCAGCCGCGCCGGATCGACGGCCTCGCCGCTGTAGGAAGCGACCTGGGCCCAGGCGTGCACACCGGCATCGGTGCGGCCGGCGACCGCGATCGGCAACTCCTCGCGAAGCACCGTCGCGAGCGCCCGCTCGAGCTCGGCCTGAACGGTCCGACGGTCCGGCTGGCGTGCCCAGCCGGCAAAGTCGGTGCCGTCGTACTCCAGCGTCAGGCGCGTGCGCATCGGCGCCTCGCGCCGGGTTCAGACGAGCTCGATGTAGACCATCTCGGTGGCGTCACTGCGACGCGGACCGAGCTTCAGGATGCGCGTGTAGCCGCCGGGACGCTCGGCGTAGCGCGGAGCGACCTCGGTGAACAGCTTGTGCACCGCGAATTTGTCCTGTGAGAGCGTCGCGAGCGCCTGACGGCGGGCGTGCAGGTCACCGCGCTTGGCGAGCGTGATCAGTTTCTCGATCTCGGGCTTGACGGCCTTGGCCTTGGCCTCGGTCGTCTTGATCCGCTCGTGCTCGATCAGCTCCTTGCTGAGGTTCATCAGCAGGGACTTGCGGTGGGCCGAGTCACGGCTGAGCTTGTATCGGGTCTTCTGGTGTCGCATCGCTCGTCCAGTCTAGGCGCCGGGAACTAGTCCTGGCGCAGGTGCATGCCCCGTGCCGCGAGCGTGTCGACGACCTCGTCGATCGACTTCTGCCCGAAGTTCGGGATCGCGTTCAGTTCGGCTTCCGACTTCGAGAGCAGGTCGCCGACGGTCTGGATGCCCGCGCGCTTGAGGCAGTTGTAGGACCGCACGCCAAGCTCGAGCTCCTCGATCAGGATGTTCCACTCCTCGCTCTGCAGCGCGGCCTGCCCGCCGCCGGCGGGGCCCATGCCGTTGGCCTCGAGCTGGCCGCCGGGGGCAGCGCGGAGCTCTTCGATCCGGTCGGCGTCGGTGAAGATCGCCAGCTGGCTGATCAGCAGCTCGGCGGCCTCGCGAAGCGCGGCCTGGGGGTCGATCGATCCGTCGGTCTCGATGTCCAGCGTGAGCTTGTCGAAGTCCGTCTTCTGGCCGACGCGTGCCTGCTCGACGTTGTACGCGACGCGGCGCACCGGCGAGAAGATCGAGTCGATCGGGATCACGCCGATCGGCTGGTCGGCGGACTTGTTCTCCTCGGCCGGGCGGTAGCCGCGGCCGCGGCCGATCGTCATGTAGAGCTCGAGCTTGGTTTTCTTCTCGAGCGTCGCGATGTGCAGCTCGGGGTTCAGGATCTCGACGCCGGACGGCAGGTCGATGTCCTTCGCGGTGATCGTGCCGGGGCCGGTCACGACGAGCGGGGCCTCAACCTCGCTGGCGTCGGAGTGCATCCGGCAGACGACGCCCTTGAGGTTCAGGATGATGTCGGTGACATCCTCCTTGACGCCCGCGATCGTCGAGAACTCGTGCGCGACGCCCTCGATCCGGACGCTCGTGACGGCGGCTCCGGAGAGCGATGAGAGCAGCACGCGGCGCAGCGAGTTGCCGAACGTGTAGCCGAAGCCGCGATCGAGCGGCTCGATCGTGAAGGTTCCGCGGTTCTGCTCCACCGACTCGGAGGTGATGCGGGGGATCTGGAAGTCGAGCATCGGAGTCCTAACGTCGTTGTTCTTTCTGGCGCGTCCCGAGCGGGCGGCCTATTCGTCCCGCGGCACGCATGCCCCGGGACTGCGAATCTGGCTTTACTTCGAGTACAGCTCGACGATGAGCTGCTCCTGCACCGGCGCGGCAACCTCGCGTCGCTCCGGCTTGCGCAGCACCTTGGCCGACAGCGACTCGTGGTCGGCCTGCAGCCACGCCGGGATCTGCCCGGTGAGCTCGGTCGCGTCGCGGACCACCTGCTCCGAGGGGCTGTTCGGTTTGATCATGATCACGTCGCCGGGCCTGACCTGGTAGCTCGGGATATCGACGCGTCGGCCGTTGACCGTCCAATGGCCGTGACGAATCAGCTGGCGCGACTGGCGCCGCGAGGCGGCAAAGCCGAGGCGCACGAGCACATTGTCCAGGCGGCACTCGAGCAGCGTCAGAAGGTTCTCGCCGGTGATGCCGGGCTGCCGCGAAGCCTTGTCGTAATAGTTCGCGAACTGCTTCTCCTGGACGCCGTAATAGCGGCGGGCCTTCTGCTTCTCGCGCAGCTGTGTGCGGTACTCGCTCTGTTTCATGCGCACGCGGCCGTGCTCGCCGGGCGGGTAGGCGCGCCGCTCGACGCCGCACTTGTCGGTCAGGCAGCGCTCGCCCTTGAGGAACAGCTTCTGGCCCTCGCGGCGGCACTGCTTGCACTGCGGGGAGGTATCGCGACCCATGCTCAGACCCTCCGCCGCTTGCGGGGGCGGCACCCATTGAAGGCCTGCGGCGTGACGTCCTTGACGCCGGTCACTTCGAGGCCGGCCGCCTGCAGTGAGCGGATCGCCGTCTCGCGTCCCGAACCGGGACCCTTGACGAAGACCTCGACCTTCTGCAGGCCCTGGTCGATGCCCTTGCGCGCGGCCGCGTCGGCGGTCACCTGCGCAGCGAACGGCGTCGACTTGCGCGAGCCCTTGAAGCCCGCACCGCCGGCCGACTCCCAGGCGATGACGTTGCCGTGGACGTCGGTCAGCGAAACGATCGTGTTGTTGAAAGAGGTCTTGATGTGCGCCTGGCCCACAGGGATGTTCTTCTTGACCTTGCGGCGGCCGCGGGCACGTTTCGGAGCTGCGGGCACTACTTCTTCACCTTCTTCTTGCCGGCGACCTGCATGCGCTTGGGGCCCTTGCGGGTACGCGCGTTGGTCTTCGTCTTCTGGCCGCGCACGGGCAGCCCTTTGCGGTGGCGCAGGCCGCGGTAGCAGCCGATCTCCTGCAGGCGCTTGATGTCCTGGGAGACTTCGCGGCGCAGGTCGCCCTCGACGGTCAGCGACTCGTCGATCGCGTCGCGCAGCTTGGTGACCTCGTCTTCGGTCAGGTCGCGGATCTTGGTGTCGCGGTCGACGCCGACTTCGTCGAGCAGTTTGCCCGCGGTCGAACGGCCGATCCCGAAGATGTACGTGAGTCCGATTTCGGAGCGCTTGTTGAGCGGCAGGTTGACGCCGGAGATTCGAGCCATCTAGCCGATCACCCCTGGCGCTGCTTGTGACGCTTGTTCTCGCAGATCACCAGCACGACGCCTTTGCGGCGGATGACCTTGCACTTCTCGCACATCGGCTTGACCGACGGTCTGACCTTCATGATCCCTTTCGGCAGCTTTTCCGTCCGACCCGGCTCTGGCTGCCGGTCCGGCTGCCGCTACCAGGTCGAGGACATACCCGGGGCAGGCCGAACGGACCACCCGCGGGCAGGACACTGCATAGTAGCAACAACGATTCGGCGCGTCGTCAGCTGGCCGAGGCGGCGGCAGCGCCTTCGCGCTCGGCCGCCGGAATGTGCCACGGGGTCAGGATACGGGGCCCCTCGGCGGTGATCGCGACGGTGAACTCGAAGTGTGCCGTCGGCGAGTCGTCCTGGGCGTAGATCGCCCAGCCGTCGTCCCCGACGTGCACGCCGGGGCCGCCGAGCGTCGTCATCGGCTCGATCGCGAGGACCATCCCCTCTTCGAGCCGCACGCCGCGACCGGGGCGGCCATAGTTGGGGACCTGCGGATCCTCGTGCATCTCGCGCCCGACGCCGTGGCCGACGAGCGAGCGCACGACCGACAGGCCGCCCTCCTCGCAGACGTGCTGGACCGCCGATGAGATGTCACCCATGCGGTTGCCGGCCACGGCCTGCGCGACGCCGGCAAGCAGCGAAGCCTCGGTCACGGCGAGCAGCCGCTCGCGGTCGGCGTCGATCTCGCCGATCGCGAAGCGTCACCGCGGCGTCGGAGACCCAGCCGCCGAGCGTGACGCCCACGTCCAGCGAGATGATGTCGCCGCCCTTGAGGCGGTAGTCGCCGGGGATGCCGTGGACGATCATCTCGTTCGGCGAGGCGCAGATCGAGCCGGGGAAGCCGCGGTAGCCCTTGAACGTCGGCACGCCGCCCTGGTCGCGGATGAAGCGCTCGGCGATCCGGTCGAGCTCGCCGGTGCTGACCCCGGCCGTGGCGCTTTCGCGAAGCAGGTCATGGGTGGCCGCGAGCACCAGCCCGCTGCGGGCCATGCGCTCGATCTCGGCTTGCGACTTCTTGACGATCACGGCACGCCGCAGGCCGCTTTGGCCTACAGGTTCTCCTCGAGGCGCAGCGTCGCGACGGTGGCGCGCACGTGCGCATGGACTTCGTCGGCGGTGCGCACACCGTCGATCCGTCGCAGCAGCCCGGCGTCGTCGTAGTAGCCGACCAGCGGCTCGGTCTGGTCGTGGTAGACCTCGAGCCGGCGGCGGATCGTCTCCTCCTGGTCGTCGTCGCGCTGGATCAGCCGCGCGCCGTCCTGGTCGCAGACGCCCTCGTGCTTGGGGGGGTCGAACTCCACGTGGTAGATGTGCGCCGGGTTCTTGACGCAGACCCGCCGGCCGGCGAGGCGCCGCACGAGCTCGTCGTCGGGCACGTCGATCAGCAGCGCACCGGTCAGGTGGCGGCCGAGGCCGTCGAGCGCCGCGGCCAGCGCGTCGGCCTGGGCGATCGTGCGCGGGAAGCCGTCGAGCAGGAAGCCGTCGCCGGCGTCCGGGCTCTTCACGCGGCCCATGATCATCCCGATGATCACGTCGTCGGGTACGAGCTCGCCGGCGTCCATGAAGCTCTTGGCCTGGACGCCGAGCTCGGTGCCTTCCGCGACCTCGGCGCGCAGGATGTCGCCGGTCGAGATCAGCGGCAGCGAGAAGTCGTCACGCAGGCGCTCGGCCTGCGTGCCCTTGCCCGCGCCGGGCGGTCCGAGCAGGATGAGATTCAGCTCCGTCACGATTCTTCGAGCCTACCCGCTCGCGCGCGCCGCGTGCTCCGCGCTACTTGAGGAAGCCCTCGTAGGAGCGCATCATCAGCTGAGCCTCGAGCTGCTTCATCGTTTCGAGCGCCACGCCGATGACGATCAGCAGCGAGGTGCCGCCAAACGCGAACTGCTGGTGGGTGTAGGCGAACAGGATCGCCGGCAGCGCGGCGACGGCCGCGAGGAACAGCGCGCCCGGGAAGGTCAGCCTGGCGAGGATCCGGTCGAGGAATTCGGCCGTCGGGCGCCCCGGCCGCACGCCGGGGATGAAGCCACCGTACTTCTTCAGGTTTTCGGCCTGGTCGACGGGGTTGAAGGTCACGGCGGTGTAGAAGTAGGAGAAGATCACGATCAGGATCGACTCGCCGAGCACGTAGTGCCAGCCGTTCGGCGAGAAGAAGTCCGAGACGTCCTGCCCGGATTTGCTTTTCACCAGCTGGCCGACCGTCGCCGGGATCGCCATCAGGCTGGCGGCGAAGATCACCGGGATCACGCCGGCCATGTTCACGCGCAGCGGCAGGTAGGTCTGGCCGCCCTCGGTCATCCGCCGTCCGATCATCCGCTTGGCGTACTGCACCGGGATCCGGCGCTGGCCTTCCTGGACGAAGACGATCGCCGCGACGACCGCGAGGACCAGGAACGGCGCGAGCACCTTGAAGACCTGGTCGGTGCTCGTCCACCACGTCTGGACCGCGCCCGGGATGCGCGAGACGATCGAGGCGAAGATCAGCAGCGAGATGCCGTTGCCGATCCCGCGCTGGGTGATCAGCTCGCCGATCCACATCAGCAGCACGCAGCCGGTCGTCAGGCAGATCACGATCAGCAGCACGTGCGGCGCGTCGAAGTGCGTGATCACCGATTCGCCGGCTTTCGCCTGGAAGGAGTGGAACAGGAAGACGTAGCCGATCGACTGCGCGAACGCCAGGCCGACCGTCAGGTAGCGCGTGTACTGGGTGATGCGGGCCTGGCCGACCTCGCCTTCCTTGGAGAGCTTTTCGAGCGAGGGCACCGCCACCTGCAGCAGCTGCAGGATGATCGACGCGGTGATGTAGGGCATGATGCCCAGCGCGAAGATCGCGAGTTTCGAGAGCCCGCCTCCGCTGAACAGGTTCAGGTAGCTGAGAATCCCGCTGCCGCCGAACTCCTTCTGGATGTTGTTGACGGCGGTCGCGTTGAGTCCCGGTACCGGGACGTGCGCGCCGAAGCGGTAGATCAGCAGCATCGCTGCCGTGAACAGCAGCTTGCGGCGGATCTCCTTGACCTGGAAGGCGTTGAGAATCGTCGAGATCATCGCTGGGGGCGCGCGCGCCGACCTGCGCTCGCGCGGCTGGTGATTCTACTTGGGGCCCTGTCCCTTGCCGCCCGCTGCACGGCGAGCGGTCAGGCCTCGACGACCGTGCAGGACCCGCCGGCGGCCTCGATCCGCTCGCGCGCGGCGGCGCTGAAGGCGTTGGCCTCGACCTGCAGGCTCTTGGTGATCTCGCCCTTGGCGAGCACCTTGACCGGGATTCCGCGGCGCGTCGCCAGGCCCGCGGCGCGCAGCGCCTCGAGCGTCACCGTCGGCACCCGCCTCAAAGCGCTGCTCGAGGTCGGCGATGTTGACGGCCTGGGTGTGCGTGCGGAAGGGCTCGAAGGGCATCGACTTCTTCATGTGCGGGCCGCGCAGCTTTCGCATCCGCATGTGGATCGGCATCTGGCCGCCCTCGAACGCGACGCGTTTTTTCGCGCCCGAGCGGGAGCCGGCGCCCTTCTGGCCGCGGCCCGAGGTCTTGCCGGTGCCCGAGCCTTCGCCGCGGCCGACGCGCTTGCGCGGCCGGCGGCTGCCGGGGGCCGGCGAGAGGTTGTGCAGTCCGATGCGCTCCGGCTGCTCGCTCATGAGTTCTCCTGGACGTCGACGAGGTGGCGCACGGCGTGCAGCATGCCGCGTGACTGTGCGCAGTCCTTGACGCTGACGGTCTGCCCTACGCGGCGCAGTCCCAGCGAACGCAGCGTGTCGAGCTGTTTGCGGTTCGCGCCGTTCGACGAACGGCGCTGCGTGACGGCCAGCTCGCTCACGACGCGGCCTCCACGACGGGCTCGGCGCCGGCCTCGGGGGCCGCGGCCTCGCCATCGGTCTTCGCCTCGGCGTCGGCCTTGCTCGTCAGCCCCAGCACCTTGTCGATCGAGATGCCCCGCAGCGAGGCGACTTCCTCCGGCGTGCGCAGCGTGCGCAGGCCTTCGATCGTCGCCTTGACGAGGTTGATCGGGTTCTGCGAGCCAAGACTCTTGGAGAGGATGTCGTGGATCCCGGCGAGCTCGAGCACCGCGCGCACCCCGCCGCCGGCGATCACGCCGGTACCGGGCGAGGCCGGCTTGAGCAGCACGCGGCCCGAGCCGAAGATGCCGGTCGTCTGATGCGTGATCGTCGAACCGTGGCGCGGGACCCTGAAGAGGTCCTTCTTCGCGCGCTCGACGCCCTTCTGGATCGCGAGCGGGACCTCGTTGGCCTTGCCGTAGCCGACACCGACCACGTCGCGTTCGTCGCCGACGACGACGAGCGCCGTGAACGAGAAACGCCGGCCGCCCTTGACGACCTTCGAAACGCGGTTGATTTCGACAACGCGCTCCTGGAGGTCCAGGCCCTGTGCACTGACTGTTCTGTCTTCGAATCGTTTCATCGCAAACTTGGTGAGCGTAGCGGCCTCGAGGCGCCGGCCTAGACGGTCACGCCGCCCTCACGCACGGCGTCGGCGAATGTGCGGACATGACCGTGGTAGCGGTAGCCGCCACGATCGAAGACTGCCTCCTGGACGCCGGCGGCCTTCGCGCGGTCGGCGAGCAGGGTCCCGGCGCGCGCGGCGCGCTCGCCTTTGGCGACGGAGCGAAGCTCGGGCTCGTACCAGTTGACGGCGGCCAGCGTGCGGCCGTCGATGTCGTCGATCAGCTGCGCGGAGATGCCGCGGTTCGAACGGAACACGGCGATCCGCGGGCGCGCCGCGGTGCCGCTGACCTTCGCGCGGACGCGACGGCGCCGTCTGAGGCGCTTGCGCTCTTTGGAGATGACCGTCATGCGCGCTTACCGACCTTTCGCTGGACGTACTCGCCCTCGTAGCGGATCCCCTTGCCCTTGTAGGGCTCCGGCGGGCGTTGCTTGCGGATGATTGCCGCGATCTCGCCGACCTGTTGCTTGGAGATGCCCTTGACGACGACGCGCGTCGGCTGGGGGACCTCGAATTCGATTCCGTCGGGGGCCGGGATCGGCACCGGGTGCGAGTAGCCGACGGCGAGCTCGAGGTTCTTGCCCTTGAGCTGCGCGCGGTAACCGACGCCCTGGATCTCCAGCCGCTTCTCATAGCCGTCGGTGACGCCCTGGACCATGTTCGCGACGAGCGTACGGGTCAGGCCGTGCAGCGCACGGTGCTCGCCGCGGTCGGTCGGGCGCGTGACGGTGATCGTGTCGCCGTCCTGCGCGACCTCGATGTCGCGCGAGACGCGCTCGGCGAGCTCGCCTTTGGGTCCCTTGACGGTGACCAGCTCGGGCTCGATGGTGACCGTGACGCCGGAGGGCACGGTGATCGGCTGTCTTCCAATTCGTGACATCAGCTCACCAGACCTGGGCCAGGACCTCGCCGCCGACGCCCTCGGCGCGCGCCTCGTGGCCGGTCATCACGCCGTGCGAGGTCGAGACGATCGTCGTGCCCATTCCGCCGAGGACCTTCGGGATGTTGGGTGCGCGCACATACGTGCGGCGCCCCGGACGTGAGACGCGGCGCAGTCCAGTGATCGCCGAACGGCGGTCGTCGGTGTACTTCAGGCGGATCGAGATCACTTGGCCGGCGCCGCCCTCGGGGGCGGGCGCAATCGACCAGGACTCGATGTAGCCCTGCTCGTCGAGGATCCGCGCGAGCTCACCCTTGAGCTTCGACGCCGGGACCTCGACGGTCTCGTGGGACGCGGTGATCGCGTTGCGCACGCGCGTCAGGAAATCTGCGATGGGGTCTGTCATCGACATGGCTTGATCCAGTTCATTGCTGCTGTTGTTCTCGCCCCTACCAGGACGACTTGGTCATCCCCGGGATCTGGCCGCGGTGTGCCAGCTCACGCAGGCAGATGCGGCACAGGCCGAACTTCTTGTACACGGATTTGGGGCGACCGCACCGCGTGCAGCGAGTGTAGCCACGCACCTTGTACTTGGGCTTGCGTTGCTGCTTGACCTTCATCGAGGTCTTGGCCATCTACTTGCTCTCTTTCTGCTCTGCGTCGGGTGCGTCGGCGTCGCCGGTCTCTGCGGGCTGCGCCTCGTCGGCTACCGCCTCGGCCGCGGTCTCCTCGACGACCGCCTCTGCGACGGCCTCCTCGACAAGCTCCTCGACGACCGCCTCGGCGACGGCCTCGTCGATGATCTCCTCGGCGATCGCCTCCTCGACGACCTCCTCGACGAGCTCCTCGGCGATCGCCTCCTCGACGACCTCCTCGACGATCGCCTCGGCGACCAGCTCGGCCGCGGCGGCCTCGGCGACCTCCTCGGCAGCCTGCTCGTCGGCCTCGTCCTGCTTCGGTTTGGCCTGCTTCGGTTTGGCCTGCTTGGCCTTGGCCTGCGCGGCGGCGCCTTCTTTGGCCGCCTTGCGTGCCGCAGCTTCCTCTTCCAGGCGCTTGTCGCCCTCGGGGTCAAAGCCCTTCGGCCGGCCCTGCGGGGCGAACGGGAATCCGAACGCGGCGAGCAGCGCGTAGGCCTCGATGTCCTCGCGCGCAGTCGTCGTGATCGTGATGTCCATGCCGCGGATCGCGTCGATCGCGTCGTAGTCGATCTCCGGGAAGATGATCTGCTCGCGCACACCCATCGAGTAGTTGCCGCGGCCGTCGAACGAACGCGCCGAGAGGCCTCGGAAGTCGCGGATCCGCGGGATCGAGATCGAGATCAGGCGGTCCAGGAACTCGTATGCGCGGTCGCCGCGCAGCGTCACGGAGACGCCGACGGGCATGCCCTCGCGCAGTTTGAAGGCGGCGATCGACTTGCGCGCCCGGCGCACGCTCGGCTGCTGGCCGGCGATCGCCGCCAGCTGCTCGGAGGCGTTTTTGAGGACTTTGTTGTCCTGCGTGCCATGCCGACGCCCATGTTCAGAGTGATCTTGGTGATCCGCGGCGCCTGCATCAGCGAGGAGTAGCCGAACCGCTCCATCAGGGCCGGACGGATCTCCTCGAGGTAGCGCTGCTTCATGCGCGCGGTCTCGCTCACGGCCGGCATCAGTCGAGCCTCGCTCCGGTCGACTTGGCGACGCGGTGACGCTGGCCGTCCTCGCGGACGATCGCGACGCGCGTCGGCTTGCCCTTCGGGTCGAGCAGCATCACGTTCGAGATGTGGATCGGGCCCTCGCGTTCGATCACGCCGCCGAGCTGCGCTTCGGTCGCCGCGCCCGCGACCGGCGCGGGACGCTGGTGGCGCTTGACCATGTTCAGGTGCTCGACGTAGACGCGTTCGCTCGCCGGGTCGGTGCGCAGCACCTTGCCGGTCTTGCCGCGGTCCTTGCCGCTGATCACCTTGACCTGGTCGCCGGAGCGGACCTTCATCTTCGGCTTCTTGGCGCGCGCCATCAGAGCACCTCCGGCGCGAGCGAGATGATCTTCATGAAGTTTCGATCGCGCAGTTCGCGTGCCACGGGACCGAAGACGCGGGTGCCGCGGGGGTTGTTCTGCTCGTCGATGATCACGGCCGCGTTCTCGTCGAAGGCGATGTACGTGCCGTCGTCGCGGCCGATCGGCTTCTTCGTGCGCACGACGACCGCCGTGACGACGTCACCCTTTTTGACGGTCCCCTGCGGGTTGGCCTGCTTGACGGTCGCGGTGATCACGTCGCCGACGTGGGCGTAGCGGCGTCGTGAGCCGCCCTTCACGCGGATGCAGAGGATTTCGCGGGCGCCGGAGTTGTCGGCGACCTTCAGCCGGGTCTCGTTCTGGATCATCGGGCACGCTCCACCACGTCGACCAGCGCCCAGCGCTTGGTCCGCGACAGCGGACGGCTCTCGATCACGCGCACCACGTCGCCGGCGTTGGCGTCGTTGTTCTCGTCGTGCGCGTGGACGGTGCTCGAGCTGCGCACGATCTTCTCGTAGCGCCGGTGCCGGCGGGCGACGTCGATGCGCACGGTGATCGTCTTGTCGGCCTTGTCGGAGACGACGATGCCCTGGCGCACGCGGCGGCTGCCCTCCTTCGGAGGGTGGACCGGAGCCAGCGGCTCGGCCGGCCCTCGCGCGGCACGGCGCTCGGCGTCTTTTGTGCGTTCGCTGGCGCGGCGGGCGCGGCGGCGACCGGCCTTCGCCTGGCGCTCGGCCTGGCGCTCGGCATAGCGCTCCTCGGGCGTGCGCTGCGGACGGGTCTGGCCGCTGTGCGTCGAGCGCGTGCGGCGACGGCGCTCCTTGGGGGAGAGCTGCTCCTGCGGCTCGGCCTCGGCGGCCGGTGCCTCGGGGGCGTCGGCCTGCTCGACGGTCTCCTCGACCGTCTGCGGCTGCTCGTCGGCCTGCGCGGCCGTCTCGTTCTCGATGTTCTCGTTCTCGTCTGCCATCAGTTCCTGTTCCTGTCTAATGCTCGATGCCGAGCTCGCGTTCGCGCGCAACCGTCAGCGCGCGTGCGAGGTCGCGCTTGGCGCGGGCGATGCCGGCCGTGTCGTCAAGTTCGCCGGTCGCGTTGGAGAAGCGCAGTCCGAAGACCTCTTTGCGCAGCTCGGTGATCCGCTTGGCAAGTTCATTGGCGTCAAGGTCGCGAAGTTCTGTGGTCTGCACGCGTCAGTCCTCCCGCATCACGAACTTCGACTTGACCGGAAGCTTGTGCGCCGCGAGCCGGATCGCTTCGCGCGCGAGCGGCTCGGGCACGCCGGCGAGCTCGAACATCACGCGGCCGGGCTTGACGACCGCGACCCAGCCCTCGGGCGAGCCCTTGCCGGAGCCCATGCGCGTCTCGGCCGGCTTCTTCGTGACCGGCTTGTCGGGGAAGACGTTGATCCAGACCTTCCCGCCACGCTTGATCTTGCGGGTCATCGCGACACGCGCCGCCTCGATCTGGCGGTTCGTCAGCCAGCCCTCCTCGAGCGACTTCAGTCCGTACTCGCCGAACTGGACATGGAGCTGGCCGCGCGAGTAGCCGCGCCGGCGTCCACGGTGCTGCTTGCGGTGCTTTACGCGCTTGGGAGACAGCATCGCTACCGGCCTCCCCCGCCGCCGCGCTGGCCGCCGCGTCCGCCGCCCGGCCCACCGGGACCGCGCCCGCCGGGACCGCCGGGTCCGCGTCCGCCGCCGCCCTGGCCGCCGCGTCCGCGACCGCCGCCCTGGCCGCCCTGTCCGCCACGTCCGCGTCCGCCGCGGTCGCCGTCACCGCGTCCGCGGCCGCGTCCACCCCGGTCACGGCCGTCGCGCGAGTCGCCGCCCTCGTTCGGTGCCGGCGCGCTCATATCCGTCAGGTCGGCGCCGGTGTACCCCTCGGGCATGATCTCGCCCTTGTTGATCCAGCACTTGACGCCGATCCGGCCGAAGGTCGTTCGCGCCTCGTAGAAGCCGTAGTCGATGTCGGCGCGCAGCGTGTGCAACGGCACACGGCCGTCGGAGTAGCTCTCGGTGCGGGCCATCTCGGCGCCGCCGAGTCGTCCGGAGACCTGGAGCTTGATGCCCTTGGCGCCCGAGCGCATCGCGCTCGTCATCGCGCGCTTCATCGCGCGGCGGAAGGCGACGCGGTTCTGCAGCTGCTCGGCGATCGACTGGGCGACGAGCTTGGCGTCGAGCTCGGGCCGCTTGATCTCCATGATGTTGACCTTGATCTGTTTGCCGGTGAGCTTGTGCAGCTCGCGGCGCAGCGCGTCGACTTCGGTGCCCGACTTGCCGATCACGATGCCGGGACGGGCGGTGTGGATGTTGACCTCGAGTTCGTTGGCGTCCTTGCGGATCGTGATCTCCGAGAGCCCGGCGTGGGCGAGCTTGTCGGTGATGTGCTTGCGCACGCGAACGTCCTCGGCGAGGTACTCGGCGAAGTGCCGCTCGCTGAACCAGTTCGACTTCCAGTCGTGGATGTAGCCGACGCGAATCGCCTCGGGGTGGACCTTCTGTCCCATGTTCAGCTGTTCCTCTCGTGGCCCTGCGGGCGTGAAGTCAAAGTGATCGTCAGGTGGCTCGTGCGCTTGCGAATCGGCGTCGCGCGACCCATCGCGCGCGGCCTGAAGCGCTTGATCGTGGGTCCTTCGTCCGCAAATGCCTCACGGACGACGAGGTCTTCCTCGAGCAGCTCATGGTTGCTCTCGGCGTTCGCGACGGCGGACTCGAGCAGCTTGCTCCAGGCCATCGCGACCTCGCGCGGCGTGTAGGCGAGGATAGCGCGGGCCTCCTGCACCGACTTGCCGGGCAGCTGGCGGCAGACCATCCGCGCCTTTCGGGCCGACGTGCGCACGTAGCGCGCCCGGGCCCGCACCACGCGGCGGCTCGCGGCCGGGCGCGGCGCCGGCTTGGCGGCTTTCGCGGGCTCGTCGGCGACCTCGGCGGTCGCGGCGGCTTTCGGCTTCGCGGCGGCTTTCGGTTTCGCGGCGGCTTTGGGTTTCGCGGCGGCTTTGGGTTTCGCGGCGGCTTTGGCTTTGGCTTTGGTTTTCGCCTTCGGCTGCTCGGCGGGCTCGCCATCGCCGGCCGCGCTCGCCTCGACGGTCTCGCTCGCGTCGGCCTGCGGCTGCTCCTCGACGGGTGCCTGCTCCGTGGTCTCCTGCACGGCCTGCTCGTCCTTCTCGTCGGGGCTCATCGGACCTTGCCCGTCCCGGCGTGCCCGCGGTAGGTCCGCGTCGGCGCGAACTCGCCGAGCTTGTGGCCGACCATCGACTCGCTGATGAAGACCGGGATGTGTTTCTTGCCGTCGTGGACCGCGATCGTGTGGCCGACCATCTCCGGGAAGATCGTCGACGCGCGCGACCAGGTGCGCACCATTTTTTTGTTGTTTTCCGTGTTCAGGGCTTCGATCCGCGTGAGCAGGCGCTCTTCGACCCACGGCCCCTTCTTGCTCGAGCGGCTCATCGGCTCTTGCCCTTCCCGCGGCGTCGGCCGCGCACGATGTAGCGGTTGGACTGCTTGCTGCGCTTGCGCGTGCGGTAGCCGAGCGTCGGGACGCCCCACGGCGTCACCGGGTGGCGGCCGGCGGTCGTTGAGCCCTCGCCGCCGCCGTGAGGGTGATCGACCGGGTTCATCGCGACACCGCGGGTCTGCGGACGCACGCCCATGTGGCGCTTGCGGCCGGCCTTGCCGACCTTCACGTTCTGGTGCTCGGCGTTGCCGATCACGCCGACCGTCGCGCGGCACTCGGCGCGGACCATGCGCATCTCGCCCGAGGGCAGGCGCAGCGTCGCCATGTCGCCGTCCTTGGCCATCAGCTGCGCCGAGGCTCCGGCGGAGCGGGCCATCTGGCCGCCGCGGCCGGGCTGCAGCTCGATGTTGTGCACGACCGTACCGACCGGCATCCGCGAGAGCTCCATCGAGTTGCCGACCGAGATTTCGGCCTCGGGTCCGGATGCGACGGTCATCCCGACCGTCAGCCGCGCGGGCGCGAGGATGTAGCGCTTCTCGCCGTCGACGTAGTGCAGCAACGCGATGTAGGCCGAGCGGTTCGGGTCGTACTCGATCGCCGCGACCTTCGCGGGGACGCCGTCCTTGCGGCGCTTGAAGTCGATCCGGCGGTAGGCGCGCTTGGCCCCGCCGCCGCGGTGGCGTGAGGTCTTGCGCCCGCGGGCGTTGCGCCCGCCGCTCTTCTTGAGCGGCTCGATCAGTGACTTCTCGGGCGTCGACTTCGTGATCTCCGCGAAATCGGGGTAGGAGACGAAGCGCATCCCGGGGCTCGTCGGCTTGGGCTTGCGGACCGGCATTACTGGCTACCTCCCTCGAGGGACGCAAGGCCCTGGAAGATCGGGATCGTCTCACCGGGGCGCAGCTGGACGATCGCCTTCTTCCAGGTGCGGGTGCGGCCGTTGATCAGTCCACGGCGCTTGGGCTTGGACTTCACGGAGATCGTGCGCACGTCGATGACGTGCACGTCGAAGAGCTCCTCGACGGCCTGGCGGATCTGCGTCTTGTGCGCGTCGTTGTGGACGCGGAACGTGTACCGGTTGGCTTCGGAGAGCACGTAGCTCTTCTCCGAGACGACCGGACGGATGATGACCTGCGTGGCGTCCATCAGCTCTTGGCCTCCCGGCTCGGCGCGGCGGCGCGGCCGGCGAGCGTCTTTGCGGCGGCGTCGGTCACGACGAGCGTCGCGGCCCAGATGATGTCGGTGATCCCGACCTCCACGGCTTCGGCGATCCGCACCCGCTCGAGGTTGCGGAACGAAAGCGCGGCGTTGCGCTCGGAGGCGTCGAGCACGACGAGGGCCGGCATCGCGACGTCGGCGAGCAGCTCGACGGCGCGCTTGGTGCTCGGAACGTCAAACGCCTCGGCGTCCAGGCCGACGAGCGAGCCGCGGCTGGCGTGCAGCGAGAGCGCCGAGCGCAGGGCGGCGCGGTGCTCCTTGCGGTTGACCTTGAAGGTGTAGCTGCGCGGGTGCGGGCCGAAGACGGTGCCGCCGCCGGTCCAGACCGGGGAGCGGCTCGAGCCGGCGCGGGCACGGCCGGTGCCCTTCTGCCGCCACGGCTTGGCGCCGCCGCCGGAGACCATCCCGCGCGTCAGCGTCGCGGCCGTGCCGCGACGGCGCGCGGCCTGCTCGGCGCGCACGCTGTTGTGGACCAGCGCTTCGTTGAAGCGCACGCCGAAGATCTCGTCGTCGAGCGCGAGCTTCGTACCCGAGCCGAGCACCGGTGCATCAGCCATCGCTGCGGACCTCCACGATCGAGCCCCGCGCGCCCGGCACTGCGCCGCGGACCATCATCAGGTTGCGCTCGCTGTCGAGCGCGACGATCTCCAGGCCCTTCTGCGTCGCGCGCCGGCTGCCCATGTGACCCGGTCCGCGGATCCCCTTCATCACGCGGGCCGGCGTGGCCGAAGCACCGATCGACCCCGGCGCCCGGACATTGTGCGAGCCGTGCGAGGCGGGGCCGCGGCTGAAGCCGTGGCGCTTGATCGTGCCCTGGAATCCCTTGCCCTTGCTGATCCCGGCGATCTTCACGTGGCTGCCGACCTCGAAGGCCTCAACGGTCACCGCGTCGCCGAGGGAGAGCTCCTCGCCGTCGTTGCGGAACTCGACGAGAGTGCGCATCGGCGGGGCGTCCGCCTTGCGCAGGTGGCCGAGCTCGGCGCGTGTGAGGTGCTTCTCCTTGCTCGCGCCGAACGCCAGCTGGACGGCCTGGTAGCCGTCGCGGTCGATGGTGCGCAGCGCCGTCACCGGGCAGGGCCCGGCCTCGAGCACGGTCACGCGGTCGACGGCACCGTCCTCGCGGAACATCTGCGTCATGCCGAGCTTCTTGGCGAGGATTCCGGCCATCTGTCAGTTCGCGAGACGGATCTCGATGTCGACGCCGGCGGGAAGGTTGTCGAGCCGCTGGAGCGAGTCGACCGTCTTCGGCGTCGGCTGGTGGATGTCGATCAGCCGCTTGTGCGTGCGGATCTCGAAGTGCTCGCGCGAGTCCTTGTACTTGAACGGCGCGCGGATCACGCAGTAGACGTTCTTCTCGGTCGGCAGCGGCACGGGTCCTGAGACGCTCGCGCCGGTGCGCGTCGCCGTCTCCACGATCTCCTTCGCCGCGGACTCGATCGCCGTCGTGTCATACGACTTGAGGCGGATCCTGATCTTGTTCTGTCCTGCTGCCATTGAAGCGTTCGTCTCTCTGTGCTTGTGCCGCCCCGGTGCGGGCGCGCGCCGAAGTCGGCCGGCCGTCTGGTCCCGTCGGTCCCGGGAGTCCCCCTCGAGGGGCTTGCGGGATACCGCCCGGGTGGCCGGGCCAATAGGTCGTATGTGTTTGAAAAGCGGGCGCGCCGGATGGCGCGCCCACTGTGCTGCTGCTACTCGATGATCTCCGTCACGACGCCGGAGCCGACCGTACGGCCGCCCTCGCGGATCGCGAAGCGCAGACCCTGGTCCATGGCGATCGGCTGGATCAGCTCGATCTCCATCTGGACGTTGTCGCCCGGCATGACCATCTCCACGCCCTCGGGGAGCTTGGCGACGCCGGTCACGTCCGTCGTGCGGAAGTAGAACTGCGGCCGGTAGCCCGTGAAGAACGGAGTGTGACGGCCACCCTCCTCCTTCTTGAGCACGTAGACCTCGGCCTTGTACTTGGTGTGCGGCGTGATCGAACCGGGCTTGCACAGCACCTGGCCGCGCTCGATCTCCTCGCGCTTGGTACCGCGCAGGAGGCAGCCGACGTTGTCGCCGGCCTGGCCCTGGTCGAGGATCTTGCGGAACATCTCGACGCCGGTGACGACCGTGGTCGTCGTCGGGTTGATGCCGACGATCTCGATCGTGTCACCACTGTTGATCACGCCCTGCTCGATGCGGCCGGTCGCGACCGTGCCGCGGCCGGTGATCGAGAAGACGTCCTCGACCGGCATCAGGAACGGCTTGTCGAGCTCGCGAACGGGCTCGGGGATGTAGCTGTCGAGCGCGTCTGCGAGCTCGAAGATCTTCTGCTTGTACTCCTCGTCGCCCTCGAGCGCCTTCAGCGCCGAACCCGTGATGAACGGAATGTCGTCACCCGGGAAGTCGTATTCGTTGAGCAGCTCGCGGACCTCGACCTCGACGAGTTCGAGGAGCTCCTCGTCGTCGACCATGTCGGCCTTGTTGAGGAACACGACGATGTACGGCACGCCGACCTGGCGGGCGAGCAGGATGTGCTCGCGCGTCTGGGGCATCGGGCCGTCGGCCGCCGAGACGACGAGGATCGCGCCGTCCATCTGGGCGGCACCGGTGATCATGTTCTTCACGTAGTCCGCGTGACCGGGGCAGTCGACGTGCGCGTAGTGGCGGGCGTCGGTCTGGTACTCGACGTGCGAGGTTGCAATCGTGATCCCGCGTTCCTTCTCCTCGGGAGCGTTGTCGATCTCCGCGAAGCTGCGGGCTTCGGCGCCGCCCTTCTCGGCGAGAACCGTCGTGATTGCGGCCGTCAGCGTCGTCTTGCCGTGGTCGATGTGACCGATGGTCCCGACGTTGACATGCGGCTTGTCGCGCTCAAACTTCTCCTTCGCCACTTTCTTCTCGCTCCTTATCGCCTCGTACGTCCGCCCATGCGGGCGAACCTGGAAAATCTAGCTGATTACGCTCGTCTGTCCGTCGCCTGTTGTAATTTCGTCTGTCCTACGCGGCGACCGGGGACTCGCCCGTGCGCTGTTCGACGATCTTCTCGCCGATGTTGGGCGGGACCTCATCGTAGGACTCGAACTGCATCGTGTACGTCGCCCGGCCCTGCGTGTTTGACCGCAGGTCGGTCGCGTAGCCGAACATCTCGCTGAGCGGCACCTTGGCCGTGACCGCCAGCGCGTTGCCGCGGCGCTCCTGGCCTTCGACGCGCCCGCGCCGGCGGCTGAGGTCGCCGATCACGTCGCCGAGGAAGTCCTCGGGCGTGACGACCTCGACCGCGAAGATCGGCTCGAGCAGGACGGGCTTGGCCCGTTTCGCGGCCTCTTTGAGGGCCAGCGAGCCTGCAACCTTGAAGGCGATCTCCGAAGAATCCTGTTCGTGGTACTTGCCGTCGACGAGCGTCGCCTTGACGTCGACCAGCGGGTAGCCGGCCTTGACGCCGTTCACTAGCGCCTCTTCGATGCCCTTGCGCACCGCCGGGATGTATTCCGAGGGCACCGATCCGCCCTTGATCTTGTCGACGAACTCGAAGCCCTCGCCGGGAGTCGGCTCGAGGTTGATGTAGACGACGCCGTACTGGCCCGAACCGCCGGTCTGGCGCACGAACTTGCCCTCGATGCCCTCGACGGTCGCGCGGATCGTCTCGCGGTAGGAGACCTGCGGGCGCCCGACGTTCGCCTCGACGCCGAACTCGCGCTTCATCCGGTCGACGAGCACCTCGAGGTGCAGCTCGCCCATGCCCGAGATCTCGGTCTGGCCGGTCTCTTCGTTGGTGCGCACCTGGAAGGTCGGATCCTCCTCGGCCAGACGGCCGAGCGCGACGGACATCTTCTCCTGGTCGGCCTTGGTCTTCGGCTCGACCGCGACCTTGATCACCGGCTCGGGGAACTCGATTGACTCGAGGTGGATCGGGTGGTTGGGGTCGGCGAGCGTGTCGCCGGTCACGACCTGCTTGATCCCGACGGCCGCGGCGATGTCGCCCGCGTGGACCTCGGTGAGCTCCTCGCGGTCGTTGGCGTGCATCATCAGGATCCGCCCGATCCGCTCGGTGCGGCCGGTCGAGACGTTCTCGACCTTCGAGCCGGCTTCAAGCGTGCCGGAGTAGACGCGGAAGTAGGTCAGCTTGCCGACGAACGGGTCGGCGGCGATCTTGAAGGCAAGCGCTGCGAACGGCGCGCTGTCGTCGGCCTCACGGGTCGCGTCGACGGCGTCGTCGGAGCCTTTGACCAGTTCGGTGCCCACGACGGGCGGCACGTCCAGCGGCGAGGGGAGGTAGTCGATCACCGCGTCGAGCAGCGGCTGTACGCCCTTGTTCTTGAACGAGGATCCGCACAGCACGGGGGTCAGCTGGCTCGAGAGAGTCGCCTGGCGGATCGCGGCCTTGAGCGTCTCGACCGGGACCTCGGCTTCCTCGAGGATCAGCTCGAGCAGCTCGTCGTCGTAGTGCGAAACCTCCTCGAGCAGGTGCTCGCGCGCGGCGTCGGCCGCTTCGCGCAGGTGCTCGGGAATCTCGGTTTCTTCCTGTTCCTTGCCCATGTCGTCCTTGTAGACGACGGCTTTCATCGTCACCAGGTCGACGATGCCCAGGAAGTCGGCCTCCGCGCCGATCGGCAGCTGGATCGGCACCGGGTGGGCGCCGAGGCGGTCGATCATCGTCTGGACGCCCTTGTCGAAGTCGGCGCCGATGCGGTCCATCTTGTTGATGTAGGCGATCCGCGGCACGTGGTACTTGTCGGCCTGGCGCCAGACCGTCTCGGACTGCGGCTCGACGCCGGCGACCGAGTCAAAGAGGGCGATCGCACCGTCGAGCACGCGCAGCGAGCGCTCGACCTCGACGGTGAAGTCGACGTGGCCGGGCGTGTCGATGATGTTGATCCGGTGGCCCTTCCACTGGGTGGTGGTCGCCGCCGAGGTGATCGTGATGCCGCGCTCCTGCTCCTGTTCCATCCAGTCCATCACGGCGGCGCCCTCGTGGACCTCGCCGATCTTGTAGGTGCGGCCCGTGTAGTAGAGGATGCGCTCGGTCGTCGTCGTCTTGCCGGCGTCGATATGGGCCATGATCCCGATGTTGCGGGTGTCGTGAAGTGAGAACTGGCGTGGCATCTCTAGTGCTTCAAAGCTCCGTCTGGGGGGTTAAAAAAGGGCCCCTCGGGCCCGCGCGCGCTGCTCGTCGTCGTATGACCGAACCGCATCGCGCTATCTGCTCGAGGACTCCATTCGTCTTGCCGGCCGCGGACGTACCTCGACTCGCGGCGAACGCCGACTATAGCAGAGCTCAACTGGCCCGATGCGGTACTGCGGGGCCCTTTTCCGCGTCGTCGGAGAGCATCGCGGCGAGCCTTCCGAGCACCTTCGCGGCGGCCTCGATTTCCCGCTCGTCGAGCCCGTCCAGGGCACATTCCCAGCGCCCGTCCCAGTGCTTGCGCTTGCGCTCGATCGCTTTGCGGCCCTTGCCGGTCAGCTTCGTCACGACGACCCGCCGGTCACCGGTCGAGCGCTCGCGCTCGACGTGCCCGTCGGCGGCGAGCGCGTCGAGCTGGTGTGCCACCGTCGGCGGACTGAGCTCCGCGGCGCAGGCGAGGTCGGCCGCCGAGCACGGGCCGTGCTCGGCGAGCCGCGCGAGCAGTTCGAACTTCGCCGTCGTCATCTGGCCCGACGCGATGTGCGTGTCACGCCCGCGCATTCGCACGAGCGCCCGCGCGAACTCGCGGAAGGCCGCGCGCAGACCGTCGACACACTGCTCCCGGCCCGGGGCCGGCGCGGTCGCCATGGTCAGGCTCCCGCAACCTCGGCGGCGACGCCCGGTGGCGGCACGACCGCGTCCTTCGGCCGCTCGGCCCGGGCGAGCACGATGCAGGGGATGATTCCCAGCGCGGCGATTCCCAGCGCGACCCAGTAGGCACTCTGGAAGCCGTGGATCACGTTGTCCGGGGAGTGCACGGGACCCGTGGCGCGCGTCAGCACGACCGCCAGCGCCGCCGTCCCGATCGCGCCGCCGACGCGCTGGAGCACGTTCAGCTGCGGCGTGGCGTCCGAGAGCTGGTCCGGGCGCATCGCAGCGAACGCGGCGCTCATCGCCGGCATGAACGACAGTCCGATGCCCATCCCGCGGACGAACAGCACGACGGAGAGCCACGCGACCGAAGTGTTGAGCCCGATGTAACAGAGCGGCAGCGTTGCCAGCGTGACCAGCACCAGACCGACGAGCGCCACGCGTCCGCCGCCGAAGCGCCCCATCAGGCGGCCGCCGATCGGCATCATGATCAGCGCGCCGAGCCCCTGGGGGCCGTTCAGCAGACCGGTCTCGACGACGCTGAAGCCGCGCACGTCCTGGTAGTAGAGCGGCACGAGGATCATCGCGCCGAACAGCGAGGCGCCGAGCGCAAACGTCGTCAGCGACGCGGCGCTGAAGATCCGGTTCTTGTACAGCCGCACGTCGAGCAGCGGCCGGTCGATCCGCAGGGCGTGCAGGACAAAGACACCGATCAGCACCAGGCCGGCGATCGTCGGCCAGATCACCGACGGGGCCGTCAGGCTCGCGTGCGTGCCGGCCTCGCTCAGTCCGTAGACGAGCGAGGTCGCCCCACCGCTCATCAGCACAAGCCCCGTGATGTCGAGTTTGCCCGCCTCCCCGGCGTGGGTGTGCGGCAGCATTTTCCAGCACAGCGGCAGCGCGATCAGCCCGACGGGCACGTTGACCAGGAAGATCCAGGACCAGTGCAGGTTCTGCAGGATCACGCCACCGAGGATCGGGCCGAGGATCGGGCCGAGCATCGCCGGCATCGCGACGATGCCCATCACGCGGCCCATCCGCTTGGGGCCCGCGACCTGGGCCATGATCAGCTGCCCGACGGGCATGATCATGCCGCCGCCGATGCCCTGCAGAATGCGGAACAGGACGAGCTCCTGGACGGAGGTGGCGGTCGCGCAGAGCGCGGAGCCGAGCGTGAAGAAGACCAGCGCCCACATGTACACCTGCCGCGCTCCGAAGCGCCGGGCGGCCCATCCGGAGACCGGGATCACCGCCGCGAGGGCCAGCAGGTAACCGGTGACGACCCACTGGACCTGCGAGATCGGGGCGTGCAGGTCCTTGCTGAGCGTCGGCAGCGCGACGTTCACGATCGTCGTGTCGAGGATCGACATGATCATGCCGAGGATCACGACGCCCGCGACCTTCCAGACGTGGGACTCGATGCGCAGGTCGGCGGCGGGGTTGTTCTCTTGCGCGCTCATGCTGGGGGGCCTCGTCAGGGTCTGGGGGAGATCACCCGGAGCGCTGGGGGTTTGTTGCGCTCCGAATCGTTAGGCGCCGAATGATTACACAGCTAACGAAAAACCTGAACCCCCTGCGCGCAAAAAAAGACCCCCGCTCGGCGGGGGTCCGGTGGACAGCTGGCCGGCGCGGCGGCGGTTACCAGCGGTAGTGCGAGTAGGCCTTGTTGGCCTGGGCCATGCGGTAGATGTCGTCCTTGCGCTTGTAGGCCCCGCCCTGCTGGGACTGGGCGTCCATCAGCTCGTTGGCGAGCCGCTCGGCCATCGTCTTCTCGCGGCGCTGGCGCGCGAACTCGACGAGCCAGCGCACGGCGAGCGTGCGGGCGCGTCGCGCGGGCACCTCGACGGGGACCTGGTAGGTCGCGCCGCCGACGCGTCGGGAGCGGACCTCGAGCGTCGGGGTCAGGGCTTTCACCGACACCTCGAGCGTCTCGACCGGGTCTTTGTCGCTGCGCTCACCGATGATCGCGAGCGCGTCGTAGACGATCCGCTCCGCCGTCGACTTCTTGCCGTCGAGCATCACCTTGTTGATGATCTGCTGGACGAGTTTGGAGCGGTGGATCGCGTCCGGCTCAACGGGGCGGATCGAGGCTGCTGCGCGGCGGGGCATCGTTACCTCTTCTTGACGCCGTACTGCGAGCGAGCCTTCTTGCGGTCGCTGACGCCGGCGGCGTCGAGCGTCCCGCGGACCACCTTGTAGCGCACGCCCGGCAGGTCCTTGACGCGGCCGCCGCGAACGAGCACCACCGAGTGCTCCTGAAGGTTGTGCCCCTCACCGGGGATGTAAGCCGTGACCTCGATCGACCCGGAGATCCGCACACGCGCGACCTTGCGCAGCGCGGAGTTAGGCTTCTTCGGTGTCGTCGTGTAGACACGCGTGCAGACGCCACGCCGCTGCGGTGCGGCGGTCTTCTTCTTGCGACCTTTGCCGGACTTCAGTCCAGGGGTCGAGACCTTCTTCTTGGGCGTCACGCGTCCCTTACGGACGAGCTGGGAGGTGGTAGGCATCGACGCAGGATGCTAGCAGCGCTAGGCCGGCTCGACGACGTGTGCCGAGCGCACCGGCGCCGGCAGGATGAATGCGGCGAGCACGACGAGGCCGAAGGCGAGCGCTTGGGCGGCGACGCCGAGCGGCCCGCCGGCGACCGGATCGCCGAACACGATCACCCCACCGAGGATCCCCGCGACGTTGGCGCCGGTCCCGGTCACGGCGATCACCGGCACCGCTTCGCCGAGCTGCAGGCCGCGCGCCGACGCGAACAGGGCCACGAAAGACGCGACGATCGAGACCGCGAGCAGCGGGCTCGCGAGCACGCCGCCGGCGCCCGAGGCTTCGGCGATCCCGGTCAGCGCCTTGATCGCGGTATCCGAGACCCCCCACAGCAGGCCAGCCGACGCGCCGAGCATCACGCCCTGCTGGCCGACGCTGCCGGCGCCGAAGGTCGCGGCGAGCATCAGTGCGAGCGCCGCGGCGCCGGCGACAAGCTCGAAGGCGACCATCGTCGGGCCGTGGAAGGCTGCGTGCGTCCCGTGCACGGTCGGCAGCGTCGCGCCGAGCAGCAGCAGCCCGCCGGCCGCCAGGAGCAGCCCGCACCACTGGCGCCGGCCGACGGTGAACCCGAACATGCGGTCCGCGAGGACCGCGATGAAGACGACCCCGACGGCGAGCGCCGCCTGGACGACGGACATCGGGGCGACCCACAACGCGGCGACGTGCAGGGCCCAGCCGACGATCGCGACCAGCACGCCGAGCACGAACCACGGCGAGGTGAAGAGGATCGTGACGGCCCGCAGGGGACGCGAGAGCGGCACCCGCGGGGTGTCCTGGACGCCGCGGTACTTGTAGAAGAAGCCGAAGTTCGCGGCCATCGCCGACGCGAACGCGAGCAGGACGCCGAGCTGCAGGTGCAGCGTCACCGCCGGCCTGACCGGTCGCCTCGCATCATCCCTGAGGCTAGCGTTCAGCGAACACGTGGACGGCGCACGAACCGACACCCCGCTGCTGATGGTCGACATCGACGGCGTGATCTCACTGCACGGCGTCCCGCCCGGGGGTGCGGTGCAAACACGGCTGTGCACCGTCGACGGCTTCGTCGTCTGCCTTTCGCTGACCGCGGCCGAGCTGCTGCGCGAGCTCGCGGCCGCTTACGAGCTCGTCTGGGCGAGCGGCTGGGAAGAGCGCGCCGACGAGCACCTGCCCCACCTGCTCGGCCTGCCGCGCGGCCTCGCGCACCTGCACTTCGAGCGCGCCGTCGGGCGCGCGAACGCCCACTGGAAGCTCGCGGCGATCGAGGCCCACGCCGCGGGCCGCCCGCTGGCGTGGATCGACGACTCGCTCGACGGGACCTGCGAAGCGTGGGCGGCCGCGCGCAGCGCCCCGACCCTGCTCGTGCGCACCGACCCGCGGGTCGGGCTGACGAGCGCCGAGGCGCGCACGCTCTCGGCGTGGGCTCAGGTTCGCGGCGGGTAGAGGTCCGGGGAGAGCACGGCACCGAGCCGGCCGGCCGCGGTGGACAGCGCCCGCAGCACGCCCCGGGTGCCCGCCGGCAACGCCACCAGGTAGTTGCCTTCCGCGTCTGTGACGGCGTCAGCGAGCGTGCGCTCGACGACCTGTTCGCCGCGTCGCGTGACGCTGCGCTGCTGGATTTCGATGCTCGCTCCGGCGAGCGCTTCGCCGCCGGCGCCGGTCAGCCGGCCTGCCAGCAGCCGCAGCGGGCCGGGCGGT
This sequence comes from uncultured Solirubrobacteraceae bacterium, assembly GCA_963699425.1. Taxonomy (GTDB): domain Bacteria; phylum Actinomycetota; class Thermoleophilia; order Solirubrobacterales; family Solirubrobacteraceae; genus Palsa-744. The sequence continues at coordinate 1,105,235 of CAVOTS010000003.1, forward strand.
GCCCCTTCGGGGGGCGTGGCGTCGGCCCGTGCGGCCGTGAGCGTCAGGCGCGCCGGCTGCGGGAAGGCGGCGTGGATCCGTGTGCGCATCGCCGGCAGGTCGTCGTAGAGCACGCGCCCGGGGCAGCCCGTCTGGTCGGCGTCGCGATGGCCCGCGATCCGCGGCAGCGTCACGCGCGAGCCGGGCGCGAATGCGCTGTGGCCGATCGCGCCGCGGGTCGCGCGCACGGTCAGCCGGCCGCGTGAGGGCGCGCCGTGCAGCGCGAGCTTCCAGCCGATCAGGGCCGCCAGCGCCCGCTTGGTCTGCGACGTGACGTCAGTGGACTGGAAGTTGCCGAGCACCGCGACGCCGCTCGAGTAGGTGTTGAAGCCCCCCGCGTGAGCGCCGATCACGGACTGGTCGATGCCGCCCGCGCGCGCCTCCCAGATGCGTCCGTAGAGGTCGACGACGAAGTTGTAGCCGATGTCATCCCAGCCGTTGACGAAGCGGTGGAAGACGTAGATCCCGCGGATCATCGCCGGGACCTCGGCCGCCGAATAGCCGTTGGGGCTGTCGGTGTGGTGCACGAAGGCCATTTCGACGTTGCCGTAGAGCGGCGCGGTGCTCGGCGGGCTGTGCCGGCCGGCCCAGTTGAGCCGCGCGAGGATCACCGGCTGCCCGGCGCCGGCCGCCAGGCGCGGCAGCGCGCGGGTCGGGCCGGCCGCCGCATCGGCGCGCGCCGGCGTCGCGGGAAGCGCGTGCACAAGGACACCCTCGACAGGGCGCGGCGCGCGCAGCTCGATACGCCGCGTGGCGCGGGCCCAGAGCGGCTCGCCGGTGCTCGGCGGCGCGTCGCCGTCGGGCGCGTGGCCGACGCCGCCGGCCGGCACCCAAGGGCTCCAGCGGCCCTCGGCGGCGGCAAAGCGCGCCTCGATGCGCGCGGCTCGCGGCGCGCGCCACTGCAGCCCGAACATTGCCGCCGAAACCGGGAGCTCGACCGCGCGCGGTGCAGCGCCGACGGTGCCGACGGCGAGGCTGACGAGCTCCGGGTCAGCGCCCGGCCGGCGGGCGGACGCGAGCGACGGGAGCGCCAGCGCGCCAAGCGCGCCGGCGCCGGCGGCGGCGAGTAGCTCCCTGCGCGTCTGCGCGGGGCCCACCGCCGCCCCCCGCCTACTCCTCGCTGCTCTCGTCCTGGCCGGAGAGCTCGGCGAGCTCCTCGGCAAACCCCGTGTCGGCCCCGGCGACGCTGAGCTGCTCGAGCGAGGCCATGTCGGCCTCGAGCTCGCGCCCGAAGGTCGCGAGCGTGTCCGAGCCGAGGCCGAGCTCGGCTTCGATCTCGCTCTGGTCGAGCAGCCCGACCTCGTCGACTGCGCGCGGCAGCGGCTGAGCCGGTTCTATCTCGATCCGCCGATAGCGCTTGAGACCCGTGGCCGCGGGAATCAGCTTCCCGATGATCACGTTCTCCTTGAGCCCGTTGAGGCGGTCGATCTTGCCCTCGAGCGCCGCGTCGGTGAGCACCTTCGTCGTCTCCTGGAAGGAGGCGGCCGAGAGGAACGAGTCGGTGTTCAGCGATGCCTTGGTGATCCCGAGGATGATGTCGGCGACTTCCGCCTCCTCACCCTTTTCGGCGCGCACGGCGTCGTTGGTTTTCTGCAGTTCGAAGCGGTCGACGAACTGACCCGGCAGGTAGTCGGTGTCGCCCTTCTGGTCGACGCGGACCTTCTTGAGCATCTGACGGACGATCAGCTCGATGTGCTTGTCGTTGATGTCGACGCCCTGGGACTTGTAGACCGCCTGCACCTCGCGTACGAGGTAGCGCTCGGTCTGGGTGCGGCCGTCCCAGTTCTTGTCGTCGATCGCGAGCATGTCGTGCGGGTAGACCGACCCCTCGTTGAGCTGCTTGCCGGCACTGATCTTTTCGCCGTGCGTGACGTACAGCCGCGTCCGTTTCGGGAACGAGTAGCGGTGCTCGTCGCCAGCGTCGTCGGTGACCGTGACGTTGACCGCCTTTTCGGTTTCCTCGATCGAGACGACGCCGGGGTGCGAGGCCAGCTCGGCGACGCCCTTCGGGCGACGCGCCTCGAAGAGCTCGACGACACGCGGCAGGCCGTGCGTGATGTCCGCGCCGGCGACGCCGCCGGTGTGGAACGTACGCATCGTCAGCTGCGTGCCGGGCTCGCCGATCGACTGCGCGGCGACGATGCCGACCGCGTCACCGATCTGCGCGAGCGCACCGGTCGCCATCGCCCGCCCGTAACAGGCCTGGCATACGCCGCTCGGCGCCTGGCACTTCAGAACCGAGCGGACCGGCAGCAACGTGTCCTTGCTCTTCTCGTGGTCCTCGGTGAACACCTCGACGAGCTCGACGAGATCGGCGTTGCCGATTTCGTCGCCCTGCTCGACCAGCATCCGGCCGCGCTTGGTCTTGATCGGCCGCGCAGCGACGCGCCCGATCAGGCCCTCGTTCGGCTCGTCGGTGTTCGTGAACACGTCGAGCTCGATGTAGTCCTCGGTACCGCAGTCCTGTTCACGGATGATCACGTCCTGCGCGACGTCCACGAGACGCCGCGTCAGGTAGCCCGAGTCGGCCGTGCGCAGCGCGGTGTCGGCCAGACCCTTTCGCGCGCCGTGGGTCGAGATGAAGTACTCGAGCACGGAGAGGCCCTCGATGAAGTTGGCCTTGATCGGCCGCTCGATGATTTCGCCCTTCGGGTTGGCCATCGGGCCGCGCATCCCCGCGAGCTGGCGGATCTGCTTGAACGATCCACGGGCACCGGAGTTGGCCATCATGTAGATCGGGTTGAGCTTGTCGGTGCTCTGGAGGTGTTTGACCATCGCCTCGCCGACCTCGTCGGTTGCCGCATTCCACTCCGCGACGACCTGCTCGTGGCGTTCGGCCTGGTCGAGCAGGCCTTCCTCGTACTCGCCGACGATCCGCTCGACGGCCTCTTCGTACTTGGCCAGGATCTCGGCCTTGTCCGGCGGCACGACCACGTCGTTCTTGGAGATCGTGATGCCGGCCAGCGTGGCGTACTTGAACCCGAGGTCCTTGAACGCGTCGAGCACCAGGGCGATCGCGGAGGCACCGTACGTCTGGACCAGCAGGTCGATCAGGCGCGTGGTGTCGCGCTTGGTCATCGACTGGTTGACGAACGTGTACTTGCCGTGCTCGAAGTCGTCGCCGAGCGCCTCCTCGAGCGCACGCTCGATGCGGTCGTTGTAGATGATCCGCCCGACCGTCGTGAGCACGTGGCTGTCGGCTCCGTGCGGCCGGAACTCGGCCACATCGTGGAGCTTGACGACCCCGGCCTCGTAGGACAGTTCGGCCTCCTGCGCCGTCCGGAAGACGTGCGGCCGCGGCTCGTGCGTCGCCCGGTCGATCCCGACGAGGTCCTCGGCCTCCGGCCCGTAGGTCAGGTAGTAGGCGCCGAGGATCATGTCCTGGGCGGGCGTCGCGAGCGGCGCCCCATGGGCCGGCGAGAGGATGTTGTTGCTCGAGAGCATCAGGATCCGCGCCTCGGCCTGGGCCTCTGCCGAGAGCGGCAGGTGCACGGCCATCTGGTCGCCGTCGAAGTCGGCGTTGAAGGCGTGGCAGACGAGCGGGTGGACCTGGATCGCCTTGCCCTCGACGAGCAGCGGCTCGAACGCCTGGATCCCGAGGCGGTGCAGCGTCGGGGCGCGGTTGAGCAGCACGGGGTGCTCGTGGATCACTTCCTCGAGCACGTCCCAGACCTCGCCGATTCCCGAGTCGACCATCTTCTTGGCGGCCTTGATGTTCTGCGCCGAACGGCGTTCGACGAGCCGGGCCATGATGAACGGCTTGAACAGCTCGAGCGCCATGATCTTCGGCAGGCCGCACTGGTGCAACTTCAGGTACGGGCCGGAGACGATCACCGAACGGCCGGAGTAGTCCACGCGCTTGCCGAGCAGGTTCTGACGGAAGCGGCCCTGCTTGCCCTTGAGCATGTCCGACAGGCTCTTGAGCGCACGGTTGCCCGGACCGGTGACCGGCCGGCCGCGACGGCCGTTGTCGAACAGTGCGTCGACGGCCTCCTGCAGCATCCGCTTCTCGTTGTTGACGATGATCTCCGGCGCGCCGAGGTCGAGCAGCCGCTTGAGGCGGTTGTTGCGGTTGATGACGCGGCGGTAGAGGTCGTTCAGGTCGCTGGTCGCGAAGCGGCCACCGTCTAGCTGGACCATCGGGCGCAGCTCCGGCGGGATCACCGGCACAGCGTCGAGGACCATCATCTCCGGCTTGTTGCCGGACTGGATGAACGCCGAGACGACCTTCAGGCGCTTGACCGCGCGGGCCTGCTTCTGGCCTTTGCCGTTCTTGACCTGGTCCTCGAGGTCGATCCGTTCGGCCTCGAGGTCGACCTGCTCGAGCAGTTCACGGATCGCTTCCGCGCCCATCCCGCCGCGGAAGTACTCGCCGAAGCCGTAGGAGGAGCCGAAGCGTTCGCGCAGTTCGCGGAACGTCGCCTCGTCGGCCTCGATCTGCTTGACCTCCATCGTCTTGAAGAGTTCCCAGACGCGCTGCAGGCGGTCGATGTTCTCGTTGGTGTACTCCTCGACGTCGGCGATGTCGGCTTCGACGGCCTTGCGCAGCTCCTTGAGCTGGCGCTCGCGCTCCTCCTCGGCGAGTTTCGCGACGTTCACGTCGAGCGCGTCGGCCCACAGGTGGTCCTCGTCGGTGAAGCCGGTCTGCTTGGCGCTCGCGAGGTACTCCTCACGGCGGGCGAGCGACTCGCGCAGCTCGAGCACATCGCTCTCGCGCTCGGCGGCGTAGTCGTCGATCACCTTGGAAACCTGCTTCTCGAGCGAGTCGAGGTCCTTCTCACGGGCCTCGTCGTCGATCCAGGTCACGATCGAGGCCGCGAAGTAGAGCACCTTCTCGAGCTCCTTCGGGGCCATGTCGAGCAGGTAGCCGATGCGGCTCGGGACGCCCTTGAAGAACCAGATGTGGCTCACGGGAGCAGCGAGGTCGATGTGCCCCATCCGCTCGCGGCGGACCTTGGCTCGGGTGACCTCGACGCCGCAGCGCTCGCAGACGATGCCCTTGTAGCGCACGCGCTTGTACTTGCCGCAGTAGCACTCCCAGTCCTTGGTCGGACCGAAGATGCGCTCGCAGAACAGGCCGTCCTTCTCCGGCTTGAGCGTGCGGTAGTTGATCGTCTCGGGCTTGGTTACCTCACCGTGGCTCCAGCTGCGGATCTGCTTGGAGGACGCAAGGCTGATCTCGATTGCGTCGAAGTTGTTGATGTCGATCATCTGTTTCGCTTTCGGGTAGCTGTGGATCGGTGGGGTTACTCGGCGGCCGGCTCGTCGGCCACGGCGGTCTCGAGCTCGTCGTTGGCGACGGCCTCGCCGTCGCTTGGCTCCTCGACGTCGCTGCTGTCGCCCGCGGGCACGGCGCGTACGCCCGAGAGGTCGATGCCGAGCTCCTCGGCGGCTCGCAGCAGGTCATCGTCCTCGTCGCCCATGTCGGCGTGCTGTCCCTCCTCGGAGACGACATTCACGTCGAGTGCCAGGGACTGCATCTCCTTGAGCAGCACCTTGAATGACTCGGGGATCGACGGCTCGGCGATGTTCTCGCCCTTGACGATCGCCTCATAGGCCTTGACGCGCCCGACGGTGTCGTCGGACTTGATCGTCAGCATCTCCTGCAGCGTGTAGGCGGCGCCGAAGGCCTCGAGCGCCCAGACCTCCATCTCGCCGAAGCGCTGGCCCCCGAACTGCGCCTTGCCGCCCAGCGGCTGCTGGGTGACGAGCGAGTACGGGCCGGTCGAACGGGCGTGGATCTTGTCGTCGACCAGGTGCAGCAGCTTGAGGATGTACATGTAGCCGACGGTGACCTGCTCCTCGAAGCGCTCACCGGTGCGGCCGTTGAACAGCGTCACCTTGCCCGAGGCGCGCTCGCCCGGGCGGCGGGACTTGTCGACGTCCATCCGGATCCGGCCGCCCTCGGCGGTGTGGGCCTCCTGCCAGCGCACGAGCGCCTCGTCGACGTCCTCGACGCCGGCGCCGTCGAAGACCGGCGTGGCCACGAAGACCCGCCGGTCGCCGCCCTTGGCGTGGGCGTTCTTGTAGGCCTCGGTGTCGTCGTCGTACCAGCCACCCGCCGCGGCCCAGCCGAGGTGGGTCTCGAGGATCTGCCCGACGTTCATGCGCGAAGGCACGCCGAGCGGGTTGAGGATCACGTCGACCGGCGTTCCATCCTCGAGGAACGGCATGTCCTGCTCGTCGACGATCTTGGAGATCACGCCCTTGTTGCCGTGGCGGCCCGCGAGCTTGTCGCCCTCGGAGATCTTGCGCTTCTTGGCGACGAACACGCGCACCAGCTCGTTGACGCCGGCGGCCATCTCGTCGCCGTCCTCGCGACGGAAGGTCTTGACGTCGATCACGACGCCGCCCTCGCCGTGCGGCACCTTCAGCGAGGTGTCGCGGACCTCACGCGCCTTCTCCTTGAAGATCGCGCGGATCAGCTTCTCCTCGGCGGTCAGCTCGGTCTCGCCCTTCGGCGTGACCTTGCCGACGAGCAGGTCGCCGGACTGCACCTCGGCGCCGACGCGGACGATGCCGCGGTCGTCGAGGTTGCGTAGCGACTCCTCGGAGCGGTTGGGGATGTCACGCGTGATCTCCTCCTCGCCGAGCTTGGTCGTACGGGCGTCGATCTCGTATTCCTCGATGTGGATCGAGGTCAGCTCGTCGTCCTTGACCAGGCGCTTGGAGAGGATGATCGCGTCCTCGAAGTTGTAGCCCTCCCAGGACATGAACGCGACCATCAGGTTCTTGCCGAGCGCCATTTCGCCACGGTCGGTCGATGAGCCGTCGGCGAGCACGTCGCCGGCTTTGACTTTCTGGCCGGTCTCGACGAGCGGCTTCTGGTGGATCAGCGTCCCCTGGTTGGAGCGCATGAACTTCTGCAGCTCGTACTCGTCCTTGCCGTGGGAGCCCTCGACGACGATCTGCTCGGCGTCGATGTACGCGATCGTCCCCGTGTTCCTGGCGAGCAGCACGTCACCGGTGTCGAGCGCCGCGCGGCGCTCCATCCCGGTGCCGACGAGCGGCGCGTCGCTCTTGAGCAGCGGCACGGCCTGGCGCTGCATGTTCGAGCCCATCAGCGCGCGGTTCGCGTCGTCGTGCTCCAGGAACGGGATCATCGCCGTAGCGACCGACCAGATCTGCTCGGGCGAGACGTCGATCAGGTCGACCCGCTTGGGGGCGACGGTCACGTACTGGCCGGCCTGGGTGCGGCAGAGAACCTCGGGGCCCTTGATTCGGCCGGTCTTCTCGTCGATCGTCGTGTTCGCCTGGGCGATGTAGAGCTCCTCTTCCTGCGTCGCGTCGAGGTGCACGATCTTGTCGGTCACCACGCCCTCCTCGACGACGCGGTAGGGCGTCGTCACGAAGCCGTACTCGGAAACCTCGGCGTAGGAGGAGAGCGAGCCGATCAGGCCGATGTTCGGACCCTCGGGCGTCTCGATCGGGCACATCCGGCCGTAGTGGGTGGGGTGCACGTCGCGAACCTCGATCGGGGCCCGCTCGCGCGTCAGGCCGCCGGCGCCGAGCGCCGAGAGACGGCGGCGGTGCGTGAGGCCCGAAAGCGAGTTCGTCTGGTCCATGAACTGCGAGAGCTGCGAGGAGCCGAAGAACTCCTTCAGCGAGGCGCTTACCGGGCGGATGTTGATGATCGTCTGCGGCGTGATCGTGTCCGCGTCCTCGGTCGTGAGGCGCTCGCGCACGACACGCTCCATGCGGTAGAGGCCGATCCTGAAGGCCTCCTGGATGAGCTCGCCGACCGTACGCAGGCGGCGGTTTCCGAAGTGCTCGTACTCGTCGAGGTGCTCGCCGACGATCTCGCGCGGCAGGCTCATCGCCTCCGCGGCGTAGTCCTTGATCTCGACCTCGCCGTCCTCGGGGATCCCGAGCACGCGCGGGAGCTTCACGAGCTCCTTGATCAGCGCGATGATGTCCTCGTGCGTCAGCGTGCGCTTCTCGATGTCGATGTCGAGACCGAGCCGTGAGTTGAGCTTGTAGCGTCCGACGCGCGTGAGGTCGTAGCGCTTGTCGTCGAAGAACAGCTGGTCGAGCAGTTTTTTGGCGTTCTCGACGTTCGGCGGCTCGCCGGGACGCTGCTTCTTGAAGAGTTCGATCAGCGCGCCCTCTTCGTTACGCGTCTGCTCGGTGTCGGCGTCGATCGTGTTGCGGATGTAGAGCGAGTCCTCGAAGAGGCGCAGGATCTCCTCGTCGGTGGCGTAGCCCATCGCCCGCAGCAGCACTGTGACGGGCAGCTTGCGCTTGCGGTCGATGCGCACGTAGACGCGGCCCTTCTTGTCGATTTCCATCTCCAGCCAGGAGCCGCGGGCGGGCATCAGGTTGGCGACGAAGACCTGCTTCTCGCGGTCCTTCGGTTCCATCAGATAGGCCCCGGGGGAACGCTGCAGCTGCGTGACGACGACGCGCTCGGTGCCGTTGATCACGAACGTGCCGCGCTCGGTCATCCACGGGAACTCGCCCATGAAGACGGACTGCTCGCGGATCTCGCCGGTCTCTTTGTTGATGAACGCGACCATCACCGTCAACGGGCGGGAATAGGTCAGGTCCTTCTCACGGCACTCGTCGAGCGTCGCGGCCGGCTCGTCGAAGCGCAGCTCGCCGAACTGGATCGCGAGGTTGCCGGTGTAGTCGGTGATCGGCGAGATGTCGTCGATCGTTTCGCGCAGGCCGCCCTTCTCCGGTTCAGTGAGCCATTCGAACGAACGCCGCTGAATGTCGATCAGGTTCGGAAGGTCAACGGCGGGCTTGAGGGACGCGAACGTACGCCGGGTCCGGAGAGCGGTAGCAGCCAATCGAAAGCTCCTTCGGGGGGAGAGAAAATACGGACGGAGATGCCCAGAGAGCGGCGAAATACTCTAGCACGCAGAAACGCCACCCTTACGGGCCACTGGTGCTCACGGACCCCGCCAGGCCTCCGCGTATGTGGCGCGAAACCCTCCTGTGGCGGCTACGGCTATCGACCAGCCAAAGAAGTGTAGCGCAGGAGCCGTCGGATCCCGGGCCCTCGCGCCATAATCATTCGGCTATATCGTGGGCCGTCCCCACGATTAACGCAAAAGCGCCCGCGACCCCTGGGGGCCGCGGGCGCTGCGTACCGCCGGAGGCGGTCCGGCTTGCTACTTGACCTCGACGGTCCCGCCGGCCTCCTCGAGTTCCTGCTTGAGCTTGTCGGCCTCGTCGCGCTCGATGCCCTCCTTGATCGGCTTGGGGGCCTCATCGACCAGAGCCTTGGCCTCTTTGAGGCCGAGGCCCGTCGCGGCGCGCACGACCTTGATGACCTGGACCTTCTTGTCGCCGGCCGCCGTCAGAACCACGTCGACCGTGCTCGAGGCCTCCTCCTCGCCGCCGGCGTCGCCGCCGCCGGCCGCCGGGGCGGCCGCCGCAGGGGCAGCAACCGCTGCCGCCGAGACGCCGAACTCCTCCTCGAGCGCCTTGATGCGCTCAGCGAGCTCGAGCACCGAGATGCCCTTCAGCTCGTCAATCCACTCCTGGGTGCTTGTCGCCATTGCTTACTCGTTCTCCTTGGTGGGGTTCTCCGCGGCGTCCTCTGGCTGCTTGTCAGCCGCGGCGTCCGCCTCTGCTTTGTCCTCAGCGCCTTCGGCCTCGGCCGCGGGCGCGTCGTCGGTCTGTCCATCGGCGGCCGGCTCGCCGGACGCCTCTGAAGTGGTCTCCTCGGCCGCCTCGGCCTCGGGTGCGCTCGCCGGCGCCTCGCCCTCGGGCGCCGCGGGCGCATCGCCCGAAGGGATCTCGCCCGACTCCTTCTTCTCGCGGACCTGCCCCAGGGCGACCGCGAGGCCGCCGAGCAGACCGCCGAGCGAACGCACGAGGCCACCGATCGGTGCAGCCACGACTCCGACCAGCTGGCCGTAGAGCACTTCGCGCGAGGGCAGGCGCGAGAGCGCCCGCACGGCCTCCGCGTCGAGCGGGGCACCTTCCATGATGCCGCCCTTGAACGGCAGCAGTTCGGTTTCTTTGGCGTACGTCGAGACCGCCTTCGCGGCCTGGGCGATGTCGCCGCGCACGAACGTCAGCGCTGTCGGACCGGTCAGGTGCTCCTTGAGGTCGGGCATGCCCGCCTGGTCGGCGGCGCGTTCGGTGAGCGAGTTCTTGACGACCTTGAAGCTCGCGTCTGCCTCGCGCAGTTTCGCGCGCAGCTCCGCAGCCTGGGCAACCGTCAGCCCGCGATAGTCGAGCGCGAAGATGGCCTCGGAGCGGTCTATCTCCTCGGCGATCTCGGCGATCGCAACTGCCTTTTCTTCTCTGTTCATCTGGCTCCTATCCAGGACTTGCGCCGCCCATGCGGGCGGCAGCCGGGGGTCTTCGGTGGCCTATCGTCGGATGCTCAGGCGGCCAGCTCGGCTACCGGTGCTCCCTCGACGATGTCGCGTGTGCGGCCCGGATCAATTTTCACGCCGGGCCCCATGGTCGACGCCACGGTAATCGTGCGCAGGTAACGGCCTTTGGCGGCCGACGGCTTCGCACGGACAAGCTCTTCGATCACGGCGGCGTAGTTCTCGAGCAGCGCTCGCTCCTCGAAACTGGCCTTGCCGATCACCAGGTGGACGATCGCGGTGCGGTCGGTGCGATATTCGATCTTGCCCGACTTCGCCTCCTCGACGGCGCGCCCGACGTCCATCGTCACCGTCCCGACTTTCGGGTTCGGCATCTTGCCCGAGGGCCCGAGGATCCGGCCGAGCCGGCCGACGATGTGCATCATGTCCGGCGCGGCGATCGTCACGTCGAAGTCGTCGAAGCCCTCCTCGATGCGTTTCGCGAGGTCGTCACCGCCGACGTGGTCGGCGCCGGCCGCTTCGGCCTCGCGCACCTTGTCGTCTTTGGCGAAGACCGCGACGCGGACCTCCTTGCCCAGGCCGTTCGGCAGCGCGATCGTGCCGCGCAGCTGCTCGTCGGCGTGGCGGACGTTCAGGCCGGTGCGGACGTGGACTTCGACGGACTCGTCGAACTTCGCGCTCGCGAGGCTGCGCACCAGCGCGAGCGCCTCGGACGGCGCGTACTCGTGCTCGCGGTCGACGCGCGCGAGCCGCTCGTTGTGGCCGCGGCTGTGGCCGGTCACGGTGCCACCTCGACGCCCATCGAGCGCGCCGTGCCGGCGATGATCTTGGCGGCCTGGTCGACGTCGTTGGCGTTCAGGTCCCCGAGCTTGCGCTCGGCGATCTCGCGCAGCTGCTCCTGCGTGATCGTGCCGACCTTGTTGCGGTTCGGCTCGCCCGAGCCCTTGCCGATCCGCAGCGCCTGCTTGATCAGCACCGCAGCGGGCGGCGTCTTGGTGATGAACGTGAACGAGCGGTCCTCGTAGACGGTGATCACGACCGGGATGACCGTGCCGGTTTCGCTCTGCGTCTGGGCGTTGAACGCCTTGCAGAACTCCATGATGTTGATGCCGTGCTGACCCAGCGCGGGACCGACCGGCGGCGAGGGACTCGCCTGGCCGGCATTGGCCTGCAACTTGATCGTGGTCAGAACCTTCTTCGCCATCTGCGCAAATCTTTCTTCGTTCGCTTTGAAAAGCGGCCACCCAATTTAGCCGGACATCGCCGGCTTGGCGGCGCTAGAGCTTTTTGACCTGGTCGAAACCGACCTCGACCGGGGTCTCCCGGCCGAAGATCGAGACGAGCACCTTCAGCTTGGCAGCGTCGTCGTTGATCTCCGAGATCTCCCCGGAGAAGTCCGACAGCGGCCCGGAGACAACCTTGACCGATTCGCCGATCTGGAACTGCGCGCGGGCGCGCGGCGCCGCCGCGGCGACGTCCTTGTGCAGCAAGCGGTCGACCTCGGGGCGCGAGAGCGCGAGCGGCTTCTGCTGCTCGGTCGTGCCGCCGACGAAGCCGGTCACGCCGGGTGTGCCCTTGACGACCGACCACACGGTGTCGTCGCGGTCGAGGTCCGCGTTGACAAGCACGTAGCCGGGCATCGTGCGCTTCTCGACGGTGATTTTCTGGTTGTCCTTCATCTCGGTCACCGACTCGGTCGGGATCACCACGCTGCGCACCGCCTCGCGCTGGTTGTAGTTCGCGATGCGGTGTTCAAGGTTGTTCTTGACCTTGTTCTCGTGACCCGAGTATGTGTTCAATACGTACCAGCGAAACATTTCTCTTCTTCTAGTCCTTGCCTCTAGGCCAGCTAGATGATCTGTTCGACGATTTCCTTGGCCACCAGGTCCGCGATGCCGAGGTAGGCCCCGGCGACCACGACGAACCCGACGACGACTGCGGTCGCCTGGCCGACCTGGCGGCGGTCGGGCCATTGGACGCGCTGCAGCTCGGCCCAGCTCGCGCGCAGAAAGCCGATGACGCGATTGCCGTGGTGCTCGGGCTCGCCGGCGGGCTGCGGGCGAGCCTCCTTGCCCCCGGACTGTTCGAGCTCGTCGACGGCGCGCTCGAACTCAGCCTCCGGGACCTCCTGGCCACCGGCGCCCGCAACGATCGCGGCGTCAAACTCGTCGTCGGCCCCGGACGAGTGGTCCAGTGACCCGGGGAGGTCGCCGCGGACCGGCTCGTTTACGTCCTCGGGCTCCTCGGCCTCGCCGCCGCGCCCCGGTTTTTGCTCCTCGGCCACTTGCACTGCCCGCGGCTAGCGGGTCTCCTTGTGGCTGGTGTGTTTGCGGCACCAGCGGCAGTACTTGCGCAGCGTCACGCGATCCGGGTTGTTGCGCTTGCTCTTGTTTGTCTGGTAGTTACGCCGCTTGCAGTCCTCGCAGGCGAGCGTGATGGCGATGCGAACGTCACCGCGGGCCATGGCTTTCCCCTGATTTGCGTTCTTGCGCCGGGCGAAGAAAAACCCCGCCCGGTCGCGAGGTCCAAGGAAGCTTAGCGTCGAATTGCGGCCGTCGCGACGCCGATCATTCAAACAGCGCGACGACGGCGAGGATCACGTACAGCGCGACGAGCGCCCAGCCCTCGAATTCGGCCGCCTCGCCGTCACTGGTGATCTGGTCGAGCGCCAGCGTCGTCAGCAGCAGGGCGCCGATGTAGACCGGCGGCAGTGTGAACGTCAGCCTGGTGTGCAGCGCGAAGGAGATCAGCACCAGCAGCGGGTAGAGGAACGCCGCGATCTGCGCGACGGAGTTCTTGACGACGGAGATCGCGAGGTCCGCGCGGCCGCGGCCGGCCATCGAGAGCGCGGTGAAGTTCTCGACCGCGTTGCCGGCGATCGCGATTATCACGATGCCGGCGAAGGCCGGCGAGATGTTCAGCACATGGATCGCGGGCTCCAGCGCGTTGACGAACCAGTCCGAGACGAAGGCCGAGGCAACGCCCGCGACGACGAGCAGCGCGAGCGTCGCGCCGAGCGAGATCCGCGGCGCGAGCTCGCGACCCTCCTCGACCTTGTCTTCGCGTGCGTAGCGCACGACCCACGCGAGGTACACGCCGAGCAGGCAGACCGCACCGACCGCCGAGATCGCCTCGATGTGCCGGCTGGCGACGTTGTGTGTCGTGACCGCCAGCGCGACGAGCACGAGGATGAAGACCGTGACCTGCAGCAGCGTCGCGGTGTCTTTCGGAAGCTTGACTTTGAAGCGCATCACGCCGTCGGGCGCGCGGCGTGCGCCGATCACGAACACGATCCCGAGCACGAGCAGCCCGTTGGCAAAGATCGAGCCGACGATCGCCGTCTGCGCGACGACCAGCGCCCCGGACTGCAGCGCGAAGATCACGACGAACAGCTCGGGGAGGTTCCCGAGCGTCGACTGCAACAGGCCCGTGACGCCGGGCCCGAAGCGCTCGCCGAGCTGCTCGGTGGCGAACGAGACGACCCACGCGAGCCCGGCGAGCGCGAGCGTCGCGATCAGGAAGCGGGGGACCGTCGGCCAGGCGCCGTAGTTGGCGATCCCGGAAAGCAGCGAAACGAACGCGATCGCTGCGATCGCGCCCCGCTCGCGGACCGTCAGCGCCGATCCCCCTCTAGTGGCTCTCGAGGACCCGGTCGATCAGCCCGTACTCGACGGCCTGCTCAGCTGTGAAGAAGCGATCGCGCTCCATGTCGCGATTGACCTCCTCGACGGTCTTGCCGGTAAGTTCTGCGTAGATCTCGTCGATCCGGCCGCGCAGCTTGATGATCTCGCGGGCGTGGATCTCGATGTCCGTCGACTGGCCTTCGAAGCCGGCCGAGGGCTGGTGGATCAGGATCCGCGAGTTCGGCAGCGCCGCGCGCTTGCCTTTGTTCCCGGCGGCCAGCAGCAGCGAGCCCATCGACATCGCGATCCCGACGCAGATCGTGTTGATCTGCGGCTTGACGAAGCGCATCGTGTCGAGGATCGCCAGGCCCGAGTAGATGCTTCCGCCGGGCGAGTTGATGTAGATCGAGATGTCCTTCTCGGGGTCCTGGCTCTCGAGGTGCAGCAGCTGGGCGACGACGAGATTCGCTATCTGGTCGTCAATCGGCGTGCCGAGAAAGATGATCCGCTCGTTGAGCAGGCGCGAGTAGATGTCGAACTCGCGCTCGCCGCGCGCCGTGCGCTCGATGACCATCGGCACCAGGGGCATGAGGCAACCCTAGCGGCGACGCGGGCGAATCAGGTCTGGACGGTCCGCATGCCGGCCTCGTCATAGCGATCGCCGCGCGCGGCCGGCAGCGTGTCGGCGATCTGCGCCGCCTCTTCCGCCGTCAGTTCGATCGCGGCTGCGGCGATGTTCTGTTCAAGGTAGGAGACCCGCTTGGTCCCCGGGATCGGCACGATGTCCTGCCCCTGGCGCAGCACCCAGGCGAGCGCCAGCTGGCCCGCCGTGACGCCCCGCTGTTCGGCGAGCCGCTCGAGGGTCCGCGCGATCTGCAGGTTGTGCTCGAGGTTCTCACCGGTGAAGCGCGGCCCGAAGCGACGGAAGTCGCCCTCGTCGAGCTCGTCGGGCGAGGTGAAGCGTCCCGATAGGAAGCCCCGCCCGAGCGGCGAGTAGGCGACGAGCCCGATACCGAGCTCGCGCAACGTCGGCAGCACCTCGCGCTCGACGTCGCGCGTCCACAGCGAGAACTCGGTCTGCACGGCGGCGATCGGGTGCACCGCGTGGGCGCGGCGAATCGTCTCGGCCCCGGCCTCGGAGAGCCCGAGGTGGCGGACCTTTCCCTCCTTGACTAGCTGCGCCATCGCCCCGACCGTCTCCTCGATCGGCGTGTTCGGGTCGACGCGGTGCTGGTAGTAGATGTCGATGTGGTCGATGCCGAGCCGCTGAAGTGAGCCCTCGCAGGCCGCGCGCACGTACTCCGGCGTCCCGTCGATCGCGCGTTTGGGCGGATCGGTCATTTCGATCTTGATCCCGAACTTGGTGGCGATCACGAACTCGTCGCGCCGCCCGGCGATCGCCGTACCGACGAGCCGCTCGTTGGTGTGCGGCCCGTACATGTCCGAGGTGTCGAGAAAGTTGCAGCCGAGCTCGAGCGCCCGGTGGATCGTCCTGACCGCTTCGCCTTCGTCGGCGCGGCCATAGAACGCCGACATCCCCATACAGCCGAGGCCGATCGCCGATACCTCGGGTCCGCCGCTGCCGAGCCGCCGCTGCTGCATGCCTGTCCCCCTCACTCGGACCACCGCCTTTGCAGGTCCTTTATGCGCTTTCTAGCACCCGCCCGGACGTTTGTCCGGACCCGTCCGACGGATAATCTCTGACCGATGTTCCCGGTCAACCTTCCGAACCTGCTGACGGTGCTGCGAATCATGCTCGTGCCGGTTCTCGTCGTCGCGCTGCTGGGCAACACTCCCGACGGCGACGTGCTCGCGGCCGTCGTCTTCGCGCTCGCGTCGCTGACCGACCTGGTCGACGGCTATCTGGCCCGCTCGCGCGGCTCGGTGACGAACTTCGGCAAGCTGATGGATCCGCTCGCCGACAAGCTGCTGATCATCGCGGCTTTGATCTCGCTGGTCTCATTGCACCGGCTCGAACCCTGGATCGCGATGGTGATCATCGCGCGCGAGCTCGCGGTCACGCTGCTCCGCGCCGGCGCAGCAAGCAACGGGGTCGTGATTCCCGCCAGCAACTGGGGAAAAGCGAAGACGGTGATGCAGATCGTCGCGATCCTCGCGGTGATCACCGTGCACGGCTCGCCGCTGTGGCTGGATCTGCTGCTCTACGCGACGGTCGCCGTCACCGTGGCGTCGGGGCTCGACTACTTCTTCGGCCTGCGCCGGCGGATGGCCGCGGCTCAGGCCAAAGGCTGATCGCGCACGCCGGCGTCGAGCCACTCCGCGAGGCTCGTCTGATGGCGCGCGCGGTGCGTCGTCTCGAGCTCGCCGCGTAGCTCCGAGAGCAGGCCGTGGCGCTCGGCCACAACGTTGTGCTGATGGATCGTCTCGAGGTTCTCCTGGCGGGCTGAGACGAACGAGTCGCCCCCCAGCTCAGGGAGGTACTCGACGACGCCGGCGATCATTTCGCGTACGCAGTCCTCGACGAAGCGCGGGCGCATGTGCGCCTTTTCGACGACCTCGACCTCGTCCGAGCGCTTCATCAGCTCGTAGATCTCGCTCGACATGCTGGCCTCGGCAACCTTCAGCAGCAGCGCGGCGTCGATCTCCACGTCGCTGTCCTCCGTCAGGCCGATCTGGAGCGTCGCCAGACCCCGCTGGTTGTGCGTCGCGACGGGAACCTCGCGGAGGATCACGTCGACCTGGTCGGCGGAGAACCCCTGCCCCACGAGGCGCTCACGGGCGCGCGCGGCGATCAGCTCCTGGGCGCACGGGCAGGCCGTCATGCCGGTCGCCGAGACGCCGACTGTGCGCCGCGTGCCGTGCTCGAAGGCGACGGCGCGGCCCAGCAGCGTGTAGATCTCCTGCGTCTGGATCCCGGAGACCGGCGCGGGCTTGTGCTCCGGGTAGCGCGCGGTGATCGTCACCTCGGCGCGCTCGGCACCCTGACGCTCACGCACCAGCTCGGCTATCGAGCGGGCCAGCGTCTCGGCCCGGAACGGGGCCTGACTGAGCACCACCTCGCCGATCGCCTCGTTGACGACCTCGTCAAAGCGCGACATGTGTGCGCCCTTCTGTTCGCGGCTCAGATCGACGAAGCAGTCCAGCCGCGCGTAGAACAGCTCCTCGCCGATGCGCACGACCTTCTCGACGTCGGTGACGCCGACGCGCGAAAGCGAAACCGGAATCGCCGGCGTGCGTGCCTGGACGTCATCGCCGGCGCCAAGTGTGCGGCCCTCGGGGGCCATCGTCCTGCTCCCCTGCACGGCGTCAGGGTACCGCGCACCGGTCGCCGTTCCGGGCACGGAACATCGGCGCGTAGCTTCTGGTATCACTTGCCACATGTCCGGCGGTGTGCCGGGCGCGGAACGGTTCCGGCGCCGCAGACGCCGGACGGGAGGCCGAGGGGGATGGCAGCTTTTTCCGCAGGATTGGCATCCGCCGGCGAGGGGTCGGGGAGGCCACGATGAGCGAAGCCGTGGTGCGCACCAGCGAGGCGCTTGAGCAGGCGCTGCTCGAGCAACTGGTGGATGAGGCCGGCGAGGAGGCCACGCTTTCACGCGAGGCGCTAACCGCAGCCGTCGAGGATGCCGAGCTCGGTGCGCCCGCGGTCGAGGAACTCGCGCTGCGCCTCGAGGCGGCCGGCATCGAACTGCTGGACGCACCGGCTCCGTCGGGCGCGCGGATCACGCGGCGGCGCACAGAGCCCGAACCGCAGGCCGAGGGCACGACCGACTCGCTACGGCTCTACCTGAACACGATCGGGCGCGTACCGTTGCTGACCGCCGCCGACGAGGTTGCGCTCGCCAAGCGGATCGAGCGCGGCGACATCGACGCCAAGCAGCACATGGTCGAAGCGAACCTGCGCCTGGTCGTGTCGATCGCCAAGAACTACGTAGGCCGGGGGCTGACACTCCCGGACCTGATCCAGGAGGGATCGCTCGGGCTGATCCGCGCAGTCGAGAAGTTCGACTACCGCCGCGGCTACAAGTTCTCGACCTACGCCACGTGGTGGATCCGCCAGGCAGTCACGCGTGCGCTCGCCGACAAGGGCCGCACGATCCGCATCCCCGTGCACATGGTCGACCGCCTGAACAAGCTGACGTTCGCCGAACGGCGACTGGTCCAGCGCCTCGGGCGCGACCCCCGGCCGGATGAGATCGCCTTCGAGCTCGGCTGGCCCGAGGACGACGTGCGCGAGGTACTGCGCGTTACACAGCAGCCGGTCTCGCTCGAGAAACCTGTTGGTGACGAAGACGACTCGGCGCTCGTCGATTTCGTCAGCGACGACACGACCGCCTCACCCTTCGACCAGGCGGCCGACGCGCTCCAGCGCGAGAACGTCGAACTGATGCTCGCCGCGCTGCCCCAGCGCGAGCGCGACGTGCTCGAGATGCGCTACGGGATCCTCGGCGGCCGCGCGAGCACGCTCGAGGAGGTCGGGCGCGCGTTCAACATCACGCGCGAGCGGGTCCGCCAGATCGAGAACCGCACGCTCAAGAAGCTGCAGACGATGCCCGAGGCGCAGCCGCTGCGCGAGGCTTCCTGAACCTCCGCGTCCGCGCACCGTACGGCGAGTCCCTAGACTGACCCGGTCCCGGCGGGGTTCCCGAGCGGTCAAAGGGGACGCGCTGTAAACGCGTTGGCTCTGCCTTCGCAGGTTCGAATCCTGCCCCCGCCATCCAGTCGCCCCGGCCCTGCGTGCCGGGGTGATATTTCTAAGCGTCGTGCCTGAGGGGGACAACGGCATCACGGTCGAGGGGCTCGTCCGTGACTTCAAGGGCGGCGTACGCGCCGTCGACGGGATCGACCTCGCAGTCGCCCCCGGCGAGATCTACGGCTTCCTCGGGCCCAACGGGGCCGGCAAGTCGACGACGGTCCTGATCCTCACGACGCTGTTGCCGCCCACCGCGGGCAGCGCGCACGTCGCCGGCCTGGACGTCGTCAAGGACGGCCCCCTCGTGCGCCGCGCGATCGGCGCCTCCCTGCAGGAGTCGGCGCTCGACCCGTACCTGACAGGCAGCGAGCACATGCGCCTGCAGGCCGCGCTGCACGGGCTGGGCCGCACTGAAGGCCAGCGGCGCGGCGTCGAACTGCTCGAGCGGGTCGGCCTGACCGAAGCCGCCGAGCGCAAGGTCGGCGGATACTCGGGCGGGATGAAGCGCCGCCTGGACCTCGCCCTGGCGCTTGTGCACCGGCCGCGCCTGCTGTTCCTCGACGAGCCGACCACCGGCCTGGATCCGCAGAGCCGCGCGGCCCTGTGGGAGGAGGTGCGCCGCCTCGCCGGCGACGGCGTGACCGTCTTCCTGACCACGCAGTACCTCGAGGAGGCCGACGTTCTCGCGAACCGGGTCGGAATCATCGACGGCGGGAAGATCGTCGCCGAGGGGACGCCCGCAGAACTGAAGGCCGCGATCGGCCGCCCGAGCGTCGAAGCGATCCCCGCCGACCCGCGCGAGCGCGAGCGTCTCGCGGCGGCGCTCGAAAGATTCGGCGAGCCTGCGGCGGCGTCGCCGAACGGCGCCGCCGTGCGCCTGCCCGCCGGCGTCGGCGACCTCGCGGAGATCGTGCGCGCACTGGACAGCGAAGGGCTGGCGATCGCCGACCTGCGTCTGCACCAGCCGACGCTCGACGACGTCTTTCTCGAGAAGACCGGGCGTTCGCTCGAGGGCGGCGGAGAGAAGGAATGAGCGGCCACAGCGAGCAGGTCGCGGTACTCGCGCGCCGCGCGATGCTCAAGACGCTGCGCCAGCCGTTCCAGCTGTTCCCGATCATCTTCTTCCCGCTCGTCCTGCTCGGTGTCAATGCCAGCGGACTGAAAGCGGCGGTCCACCTGCCGGGGTTCCCGACCGACTCCTACATCTCCTTCGCGATCGCCGTGGCCTTCATCCAGGGCGCGATGTTCTCGCTGATCAACACCGGGACGAACCTCGCCGAAGACATCGAGACGGGCTTCTTCAGCCGGCTCTCGCTGACTCCGATGCACCGCATCTCGCTGATCGCCGGGATGTTGATCGGCGTCGGCGCGACGGGAGTAATGCAGTCGGCGGTCTACATGCTGATCGGCCTGATCTTCGGCGCCCACTTCGACGCGGGGCTCGCCGGCATCCCGGTCGTGCTCGTGCTCGGCGGCCTGGTCGCCGTGGTGTTCGGCGCGATCGGCTGCGCGGTGGCTCTGAAGACCGGCTCCGGCGAGGCGGTGCAGGGGATGTTCCCGCTGTTCTTCATGTTCATCTTCCTGTCCTCGAGCAGCCTGCCGCGCAACCTGCTGAAGACCGGCTGGTTTCACGCCGTCGCGACGTGGAATCCCGTCTCGTACCTGATCGAGGGTTTCCGCAGCCTGTACATCTTCGGCTGGGACGGCCCCGCGCTCGTGCGCGCGTTCGCGGTCACGTTCGGCCTCGGCGTCGCCGCGTTCGCGGCCGTTTCCTGGGCGATGAATTCAAGGATGCAGCGCACATGAGCGCCGGCACGACGATGCAGGTCGCGCGCGCGATCGCCTGGCGCTCGATCCACACCTACGTCCGGCGTCTGGATCTGCTGATTCCGTCGCTCGCGTTCCCCCTGATCTTCTTCGCGAGCTTCGCCGGCGGGCTCTCGGCGCTCAGTGACATTCCCGGGTTCACGTTCCCGGCCGGCTACACGGCCTTCCAGTTCGTCTTCGTGCTCTGCCAGTCGGCGCTCTTCGCCGGCCTCTTCACGGCCTTCTCCCTCGCGTTCGACTTCGAAACGGGCTTCATGCGGCGCCTGATGCTCGCGGCCGAGAACCGTCGGGGGATCGCGCTCGGCTACGCGTTCGTCGCGCTCACACGGGCGGCGATCACGCTCGCCCTGATCACCACCGTCGCGCTGATCTCCGGAATGCGGATCACGGGAGGCGCCGGCGAAATCGTCGCGCTGTACCTGCTCGGATTCCTGCTGGTCCTCGTCGGCTACGGCTGGGCCGCCGGCATCGCATTCCGTTTCCGCACGATCCAGGCCGGCCCGCTGATGCAGACCCCGGTCTTCCTGATCCTCTTCCTGGCCCCGGTCTACGTGCCGCTCGAGCTGCTCGAGGGCTGGATCCATACCGTCGCGTCGTTCAACCCCTCGACGGCGTTCCTGCAGGCCGGCCGCGGCCTGATCGCCGGCGTGCCGCACGACACCGCGCTGGCCTTCGGATGTGCGCTGGGGCTGATTGCGGTGTTCACCGTCTGGACCTTGACGGGGCTCAGGCGGGCCGAAGCCCAGCGCTGAGCTCGCGCGCCAGCTGCGGCGCTTCGGGGGTGCTCACGAGGACCTGTTTCGGTCCGCGCTCTGCGTCGAGGTCGATTTCCAGAGCCGGCTCGTGGCGGCGCACGATGTAGCGGCGGTCGGGTCCGGACAGCGAGCGCGCGACGTAGATCAAGCCCGGCACTCGCAGCCCCGCTTTGGGCGCCCAGAGTTCGACCGCCGCGATGCCGTTCTCGAGCAGCCGGACGTCGCTGATCGCGCTGCGCGGGAGCGAGATGCTGCCCATCAGACCGAGCGCGCGCTCCCATCCGGAGAGGCGAATCTCGAGTGTCTGGGGGGTCAGTTCGATCTTCACCGGCAGCCCTCCGTTGGCGCTATCGTCCGTCGGACGCCCAGCTAGCTCAGTTGGTAGAGCACTTCCATGGTAAGGAAGGGGTCAGCGGTTCGAGTCCGCTGCTGGGCTCTCCTGTCGACGCAGCGGCCGCCGCCTCGGCCCACTCAACGCCGAGAATTCGTCGCGTCAGCCCGTCCGACGTTATGGTTCGCCGAGCATGAGCACGTCTGCACTGCGCCAGACGTTGGCCGCTGCGACACGGAACAGGCTGCTCGCTCGGATCCTGGTCGCGTACCTGATTGTCGTGCTCGCCGAGTACGGGCAGTGGATCGCGCTGCTCGTCTACGCGTACGACCGCGGCGGCACCGGCCAGGCGGCGCTCGTCGCAATCATCCAGCTGCTGCCGTCGATGGTCATCGCGCCGGTGGTCGGCGCTCGCTACGCACGCGGCGGCGTCGGGCGGCTGGTCGCCGTCGGCAACGCGGTGGGAGCCGCGGCCCTCATCGGCTGCGGCGCGGCGATACTCGGGGGCGCGCCGTCGGCCGCGGTCTATCTGCTCGCGATCATCTTCACGATCGCGATCAGCATCGCCAGGGCCCAGCACAACGTGCTCGTCACGCTCGTCATTCGCCACGCCAACGAACTAACGGCCGCGAACGTCTCCAGCGGCTGGAGCGAAGGCTTCGGAACACTCGCCGGCCCGCTGCTCGCCGGTATCGCGCTGAACGCCGACGGACCCGGCCTGGCGTGCGTCGTGATCGGTGCGCTCTACGCCCTCGCCGCTCCGCTCGTCTTGGTGTTGCGCGGCCGGCCGAATCCGGTCGAAGAGGGGGCCGTCGAGGATGAGGAGGGCGGCCTGCGCGAACTGCTCGCCGCGGCGCGTGCCATCCGCACACGCCCGACAACCCGGGCGCTGGCCGTGTTCCCGGCTGCAGCCGCCGCCGTGCAGGGCGCAATCGATCTCCTCGTCGTGATCCTCGCGGTGCAGATCCTCGCCATCGGCCAGGGCGGAGCCGGCTTCCTCTCAGCCGCGTTCGGCCTCGGCGGGCTGCTCGGCTCGCTCGCCGCGATCGCGCTCGTCGGCCGCAAGCTCGCCCTGCCCCTCGCGGCCTCGGCGCTGTTCGGGGGTGCTGCGCTGGCCGCGCTCGCACTCGTGTCGACGACGTGGGCCGCCGTCGCACTGCTGATCGCCGTCGGGGTCGCGCTGACGATCCAGACGGTGAGCGCAACAACGCTCCTGCAACGCTCGACTCCGCTGGACGTGATCGCGTGTGTCTTCGCGCTGATCGAGTCGACGCGCGACTTCGGGATGATCATCGGTGCGTTTGTCGTGCCGCTGCTCGTGTCGATCGGCGGCAGCAATGCGGCGTTCATCGGCGTCGCGGCGATCACGCCGCTCACGGTCCTCCTGCTTGCCGGTCGGATTCGGAACGTCGACGAACACGCGTCGATCCCGATCGTCGAGATGGGGGCGCTGCGTGCGCTTGCCATCTTCGCGCCGCTTCCCGCGATGCCGCTTGAGACGCTCGCGCGCGAATCGGACTACGTGCAGCTCGGGCCCGGCGAGCAGGTGATCGGCCAAGGGGATCCCGGCGACGCGTTCTTCGCGATCACCGACGGCGAAGTGGCCGTCATGCGCGACGGCTCGGAGGTCCGGCGAATGAAGCGCGGCGAAGGGTTCGGTGAGATCGCGTTGCTGCGCTCGGTGCCGCGCACGACGACGGTCACGACAACCGCGTCAACGACGCTGCTGCGGATCGCCAGCGAGCCCTTCCTGACGGCGCTTGGCGCCAACACTGCAGTGACCGCCACCGCGGAACGGATCGCCGAACAGCACCTCGAGGCGACCCGCCCCTAACGGGCGGGCAGGCCCTCAGGCCCGACGGCCGTCGCGGCGCTCTTCGCGATGATCGAGCCGGTCTTCGCGAATCATCCTGCGGGCGACGGTGTCGGCGATCGCCGTCGTGACCCAGATGATCACTGTCGCGAAGACGTACGTCGACGCGCTGTGAATCTTCAGGCCTTCGACGACAACGCTCACGATCAGCAGTGCGACGACGGTCGAGGCGAGCGCGAGAAGGCCGGCAAGCGGGATCGACGGCTGGCGCACGAGCACTTTCAGGGCCATGAACTGGACGGCCAGGTGCACGACCCAGAAGAGCAGCGTGGCCGCGACGAGCGCCGACGCCGAGATCGAGAAGTCGCTGAGCACCGCCGCGCAGATCAGCAGCCCCGCGAGAATCCCGACGAGCGAAAGTCCGATTCGAAGTCCCCAGCGGCGCAGCACCGGGCGAGCTTATCCGCACGGACCGGACGGCGCCCGGCGCAGCACGCGCCGGGCACCTCCGCCGGATCAGCGCACGTGGGCGCGCAGCATCGCCTGAATCAGGCGGTACGAGTCGTTCTGCTCGCCGAGTTCGTTCGGATGGACCGGCACGCCCGTGAGTGAGCCGAAGAGCGGTTCGATCCACCGCGTCCCGACCGCTTCGCAAGCGTTGTGGCCTTCGCTGCTCTTGAACGTGTTGACGAACGTCGCGCCGCCTTCGGTGGCCGTCTTGCGCATCAGCGCGTTCAGTTTTTTCTCAACGGTGCGGCTCCAATTGAGGTCACCCGTCGTCCATGGCAACGCTTCCGGGCAGTACCCGTTCTCGGGCGCGATTTCCGGATAACCGACGTAGAAGACCTTCGCGTTCGGGGCGTGTTCGCGCAGTTCCGCGAGGCCCTTGGCCCATTCGGGACCGTCTTTTTCAAGCGATTCCGCGATGAACGATTTCAGGTATTCGCGGCACGGCGCACCTTCGTTCGGCTTGCCGATGTCGGCCTCCGTGCAGTCCGTGACCAATGTCCCGAACAGGTTGTTGTCGTTGCCGCCCATGCCGACGGAAACCACTTCGGTGCCCGCGCTGAGCGCGTTGAACTGGGGGCCCTGGTGCGGACCCTGGGCGACGTTGAAGTTTTCGGTCTTCGCTCCCCCGCAGCTGACGTCGGTCAGCGACAGGTGAAGCGCCGCGGCGGTCAGGTGCGGATAGTTCACCGACGACTGCCCGCATTCTGCGGGAGCCGTTTCGGCGTACGGCAGGATGCCCGGCCCCGACGTGTACGAGTCGCCGAGCGCGACGTAGTTCGGGTTTGCCAGCGACGCGGCCGGTGCCGCGAGCGCCACTGCCGCGAGAGCGGCCAGCGCGACGAAACCCCGCCGCAAGGACGTTGCTTTCCTCATTTGTTCCCCCCTACTCCCCTTGTTGGGCGCAGCCCGCCTACGGGCCCGCCCCCGTCGGCGCGATCCTACTCTTCCCGCCGCCGCGCCGTGAAAGGGTTGCGCACCATCTGCGCCGGCGCTCGCAGAGCGCCGCCGAGCTGCCGATGTAAGTCGTGTGGGACCCGTACTCGCAATCGGTGCTGCCTTGGCCGCGCTCGCGGTGCCGGGTCGCCTGCCCGCGATCGTCGGGGGCAACCCGGCGAGTGCGGCGCACACCGGCGCGCTCGCGCTGATCGTCCGCGAAACCGGCGGCTCGACACTCGAATGCAGCGGGACGCTGATCGCGCCCGACGTCGTGTTGACGGCCGCCCACTGCGCGGAATCCGGCGCCGCGGGCCTTGAAGTGACGCTCGGCGCCAAGCGCGGTGCGCACGCCACGTTCCGCTCGGCGGTTTCGCGCACGCTCGTTGCGCCCGGATACCACCGCGCGACCCTCAGCAACGATGTCGGCCTGCTGCTGCTGGCGCACGCCAGCGCGGGGGCAGCGGTGCCGCTCGCCGCCGGCGGCGCCGAACCCGGCGAAGCGGTGACCCTGGTCGGCTGGGGCGAGCACGAAACGCTTCAGCTGGACGCCCAGAGCGCGGCGCGTGAAGCCCACGCCGTCGTCGGTCCGGCGACGGAATGCGCGCTCGCGTCGCGTCGCCTCGGGCTGCCCTTCTTCGCCCCGCAGGCCGGCTGCGCACTGGCGGCCACGCACTCGAGCGGCGGGTGCCATGGCGACAGCGGGGGTCCCGTGCTGCTCGCCAACGAAACGGAGGCCGCCGTGATCAGCCACGGCGACGGCAACTGCTCGACGACGGTCCCGACGTTCTTCGCCGGCCTGCCACTCGCGTGGATCGACGGCTGGCTCGCCCGGGAGGTCCACCCGACGGTGCGGCCCGGTACGCACAGCATCGCGCTGCCCGGTGGCTCGGCGCGTGTCACCGTCGCGCCCGACGGCGAATCGGTCGAGCGTGCGACAGTCCTCGCGCGCCTGCGCTGCGGCGGGCGAATGACCCGCATCGACGCGAGCGCCTTCTCGCCGTGGAGCGAGCACGCGCTCGCCGCAGGAGCGCTGAGGTTCGCTCTGGCGGCCGAGCGCGCCGGACACGTCGCCCGCCTGAGAGTCGTGATTCCACTCGTCGCAGGGCGCCATGCGACGCTCGCGCTCGGCCGCTTTCGCTGCTTGACCGCCCGCGGCTGAGCCGGGAGGCGGCCGCCGCGCCGGTATCTTGCGCCGACGATGAAATCGGCGGCACTGCGCCAGACGTTCAATGCGGCGACACGTAACAGACGGCTGGCCCGGGTCCTTGCCGCCTTCCTGCTCGCGGTGCTCGCCGAGTACGGCTGGTGGATCGCGCTCATCGTCTACGCGTTTCGGCTCGGCGGAGCGAGCGAGGCGGCCCTCGTGGCCGTCATCCAGCTGCTGCCGGCGGTGCTCATCGCGCCGCTGCTCGGTGCGCGCTTCGCGCAGGGAGGCGTCGCGCGCTTCGTCGCGGCCGCGAACACGCTCGGCGCACTCTCTCTCGCCGGCTGCGGCGCGGCGATGCTCGCGGGGGCGCCGCCCGCGGTCGTGTACGCGCTCGCCGTCGGCTTCTCGGTGGCGAACAGCATCGCGCGGGCGCAGCAGCACGTCCTCGTGACCCTCGTCGTCACCCATGCCGACGAGCTCACCGCCGCCAACGTCGCGACGGGCTGGAGCGAGGGGATCGGGGCGCTCGCGGGACCGCTGATCGCCGGGATCCTGATGAACATCGACGGTCCGGGGCTGACCTGCGTCGTGCTCGGGGGCCTGTTTGCCCTCGCGGCGCCGCTGGTGCTGGTGATCCGCTCCCGGCCGAAGGATGAGGAAGAGGAACACATTGCGCAGGAGGAGGGCGGCCTGCGCGAACTCGTCGCCGCCGCCCGCGCGATCGGCACCCAGCCGACGACGCGCGCCCTGTCGGCATTTCCGGCCGCAGCCGCCGCGGTCGAAGGGGCGCTCGACCTGCTGATCGTGATCCTCGCCGTGCAGGTGCTTGCCGTCGGCCAGGGCGGCGCGGGCTTCCTGTCGGCCGCGTTCGGTTTCGGGGGGCTGGCCGGGTCGCTGCTCGCCGTCGCCCTGATCGGCCGCAAGATGGCCTATCCCCTCGCCGCGGCGACGCTGTTCGGGGGTCTTGCGCTGGGCGCCCTGGCAATGGTGTCGACGACGGCGGCGGCGGTCGTTCTGCTGATCGGAGTCGGCGGCGCGTTGACGATCCAGACGGTCGCCGCCACAACCCTGCTTCAGCGCTCGACGCCCCTGGACGTGATCGCGTGCGTGTTCGCGCTGATCCAGTCCACGCGAGACCTCGGGATGGCGATCGGGGCGGTGATCGTCCCGATCCTCATCTCGCTCGGCGGGCACTCTGCCGCGTTCATCGGCGTCGCCGCGATCGCGCCGCTCGCGGTACTCGTGCTCGCACGGCGGATCCGTAGCGTCGACGAGCACGCGACGATCCCGATCGTCGAGATGGGCACCCTGCGCGCCCTGCCGATCTTCGCTGCGCTGCCGATGGCGCCGCTGGAGACGATGGCGCGCGAGTCCGACTATCTGCGCCTGGCGGCCGGCGAGCGTGTGATCGGCGAAGGCGACGCGGGCGACGCGTTCTACGCGATCACCGACGGCGAGGTCTCGGTGACCCACGCCGGGGGCGAGATCCGGCGCATGGAGCGCGGCGAAGGCTTCGGGGAGATCGCACTGCTGCACTCGGTGCCGCGCACCACGACGGTCACGACCACCGCCGCGACGACGCTGCTGCGCGTCTCGCGTGAACCGTTCCTGACCGCGCTCGGCGCGAACGTGGCGGTCACTGCGACCGCCGAGCGGATCGCCCGCGAGCGCCTGCAGGCGACCGACGCCTAGGTCAGGGGTCGACCGAGAAGCGCACGCCCGCAGACGCGAACGCGGGGGTGCAGGCGGTCCCCAGCGCCGCGGCCGGGGTCAGGCAGCCGACGGCGTCCGTCGTGGCGCCGGCGCTCGCGAGCTGCACCCCGGCCTCGCCGACCATCCGGGCGGTGGAGAGGTAGCCCGGATGCCCGTCCGCGTCCAGGCGGGTGTGCACGACGTTGCCGGCTGTCGTCTGGGCCCGCACGACCATCTCCCAGTGCCAGTGCTGCATGCGCTCCTCGTCGGGCCCTGAACCCGCGGCCGGGCCGATCGCACCGAGCACGCGGGCGACCGGCTGGCGCACCGACGGCCCGGCCTGTGCCAGCGCGCGCATCGCGTACTGCGTCGCAGAGAGCGTCCCCGCGACCGCCCAGCGCAGCGGCAGCGTCGCGGGCGAGCCCGCGAAAGCGATCCCCTCGCGGTAGCGGAAGGGGTGCGCGTCGCGGCCCTCGGCGCGCGCCGCGAGCTCCTCGCTGCGGTGGATCACCGCCGGGTTGATGAACGGCGCCGGGGCCATCGGCCCGACGACCGCGCCGTCCTCGCCCGGCCGCGGGGCGAGCGCGATCGGACTGAGCGAGCGCACACGCCGGGCGAGCGCCGGATCGTCGATCAGCGCGGCCGAGTCGGTGACCGAGGCGGCGTCCTCGCGTCCGGTGAGCGCAACGACGCTCTGGAACGTCCCGCCCGAGATCCCGTCCGAGAGTCGCGGGATGCCGGGCGGCATTTTCGTGCTGACGGCGAGGTCGGCCGTGACGAGCGGTTCACCGTGGCGCTCGCTCGCGGTCTCGGCGGCCATCCGTACGAGCAGGTCGGCGGGCAACGCCTCGAAACCGCTGACCTGGATGACCTTGACCCCCGCCGCGCGCGCGTCGGCGTCGAGGTCGAGCAGGATTTCCCGGACGAACGGGATCTCGCCAGTGAGATCGAGGTAGCCCGTCTCCTGCGCGATGCAGGCCTCGATCACCGGGCGGCCATAGAGCGCGTAAGGGCCGACAAGGTCGAGCACGTAACGTCCGCGAGCGGCCATCGTGTTCAGCGACGCGGGGTCGCCGATGTCGGCCGTGATCAGGGCGTCGGGCTTGGCGCCGACCTGCTCGAGTGCCCGCGCGGCGCGCTCGCCGTCGCGGGCAGCGGCCGCCCAGGTAAGGCCGGCCTCGCCGGCACGGGCGGAGAGATAGGCCGCGACGTGGCGACCGGTGAACCCGGTTGCCCCAAAGACGATCAGATCGAACTCGCGTGCCACGGGGCGACCCTACAGGACTCCCTGCGCGCGCCAGCGGTCCTCGAGGTCGTCGAAGAGCGAGTATGCGCGCTCGCGCGAGCCGACGAGTCCCGCGGCTATGCGATCACGGATCTCGGGCACCTCGAGCGCTTCGGCGGCGAGCTGGCGGCCGGCACCCGCGATCCAGGCCTCGGCGATCGCCGCGGTCACCTCGGGGTGGAACTGCAGGCCGATCGCCGCACGCGAGGCGAAGGCCATCGGCGCACCGCCTGCGTCGGCCAGGTCCCGCGCGGCGGGCGGAACCGTGAGCACGTCCTCGTGCCAGCGAAACCACGGTCCCGGGGGGACCAGCTCGGGCTCGGTGCTCTGCACCTCGCTCCAGCCGATCGCGACGCGTGGCGCGCGCTTGACGGTGCCGCCGAGGGCGACCGCCAGCGCCTGGCCGCCGAAGCAGATCCCGAGCACCGGGCGCCCCGCGTCGTGGGCGGCGCGAAGGGCGGCGAGCTCGGCCGCGAGCCAGGCCGGCGAAGGCTCGGTCAGCGAGCAGTCAGAGCCGAGGCTTACGAGTACGTCCCCGTCGCCCGGTGGCGGTGCGCCGGTCTGCTTGACGGGCGTCACACGGACCTCGTGCCCGCGCTCGCTCGCCCAGTCGGCCAGCAGGCCCGCCGGGGCATCCGGCTCGTGCTCGAGAACGATCAGCCGCACGCGTCAGCCCAGCTGGCGACGCAGCCCGGCTAGCGCGTTGTCCGCGATCCGCTTGAAGGCGACGGCGAGCAGCGGGTCGGCGAGCTTCAGCAACCCCTTGAGCTGCAGGTCGGCGTCGTAGGTGACCGTCGTGCCCTGCGCGGCCGGCTCGAACGTGATCGTGTCGAGCGAGGTCACCGTCGAACTCTCGCCGCTGAAGGTCACGAGCCGCGACGGCTCAAGCTCGGTGATCGCGTAGACGAGCGCACTGCTGCGTCCCATGAAGTCCACGACCAGCCGGAAGGTGCTCCCGACCTTGATCTCTCCCGCATCAAGCCGCTCGGCACTCCTGACGCTCGGATCCCACTCTTTTGCGTTGGAGAAATCAGCGAGGTACTCGAAAACTTCATGCTGCCCGCCGCGGGCAGCCACCTGGGCCTTGTATCGCGCCACGCTGTCCTCCTTGTCGTTCGCCGCTTGCGGGCAAGGCTAGGGCGCCGCAGCGCCGACCAGAAGCCGCCCTTCCCCGACGACGGCGACCTGGCCGCGCACGCGCACCTCAGCGAGTCGCTGCCCGTCCCCCCTCGCGAGGGCTTCCAGCAGCGAGGGCCGCCCGAGCGCTTCGCCCTGGCGGATCGTCAGCCAGGCGTTCCATGGCGCCAGCCCGTTGCGGCAGAGGTGGACAGCGAGCGGCCCGGCGGCCGAGCCGGTCGCCGGGTCCTCATTGACTCCGAGCGCGGGCAGGAACGTGCGCATCCTGACCTCCTCGCCGGCGATCGCCGCACAGCTGACGAGCCACTCGCCGCAGCGCGCGAGGGCGTTCATGTCGGGCGCAAGGGCAGCCAGCGTGCCCGGGTCGTCGAGTACCACGAAGACGTGATGGGGGCCGTTCTCGAATGCCGCGGGGCCGATCAGCGGCGTGGTGTCGATGCCGAGCGCTTCGAGCAGTGCGCGGGCGTCCGCGGCGTCGATTTCAGTTGGCAGCGGCTGGACCATCGCCGCGCGACCTGCCGCGTTGACGCTCACACGAATGGCGCCGCGCGCCGTGAGGACCTCCACCTCTCCCTCCCCCGCGAGCCGCGCGGCGACAAAGCCGGCACCGAGCACCGGGTGACCCGCGAACGGAAGCTCCGCCGAGGGCGTGAAGATCCGCGCGCGCGCCCGGTCGCCTTCGAGCTCGAGGAAGACGCTCTCGGAGAGGTTCAGCTCGCGCGCGGCGCGCTGCATCTGCGGCGCCGACAGGCCCGCGCCGTCGGTGAATACGGCGAGCGGATTGCCGCTCAGCGGCGTCAGCGCGAAGACGTCGAGCAGCACGTACCCGCGCGCCGCGTCGGGCGCGTCTGCGAGCAACCGCTCAGTCACCGGCGTGGCTCGGGTTCATAATCGGCCGATCGATACGCCGTCCACACCCCAGTCGCCCCCGCCCGCGAGCCGCCTTGACCGGCTGATCGAGCTCTTCTTCCCGCTCGAGGGGACCAACGACATGGTCTATGGGCTGCTGCTCATCGGCGCGATACTCGCGGCCGAGGGCGGACGCCACGAAACCTACGAGATGACGCTCACGGCAACCGTCGTCGCGGCGCTGCTCGCCTGGCTCGCCCACGCCTACTCGACGCTTTTCGGGCGGCGAATCGAGGAGGCCGAGCACATGACGCTGGACTCCCTGCTGGCGGCGATGCGACGCGACGCGGTGCTGCTGCGAGGCGGAGCCGTGCCGATCGTGGTGCTGTTCATCTGCTGGGCGCTCGGCGTGGAGCAGGAAACGGGCGTGACGATCGCCGCGTCGGCCGTGATCGCGGCGATCATCCTGCTCGAGGTGGTCGCGGCGTTGCTCGCCCAGCTGAAGCTGCGCGAATTCCTCGTCGAGGTCTGCGTCGGCGCCGTCTACGGCACCTCGATCTTCCTGCTCAAACTGCTCGCGCACTGAGCGTCAGCTGCCACGCGAACGCAGGCGTTCGACGAGGTAGCAGCAGACGACGCCCAGCAGGAAGCTGAGCACGATGACGACGATCAGCGGCACGCCGCCGCTGCCGACGATCCAGTTGACCGTCACAGTGCCGGTGTTGAGCACCGCGAAGAGGGTGATCAGCACCGCGACCAGGATCAGCAGCGCAGTCCGCGCTTTCTCACGCGTGCCGCGACGGCCAGAAGCATCCCGGGTACTCATCCCCTGCGATGCTAGCCGGGCCGCGCGGCTGCAAGCGGCGCTGCGCCGCGGCTGCCGGCCTAGGCTTGGGGCAGGAGCGCGCACCCCCTGCGCAGAACCCCGCACCGATGGCCTTCCGTCACCTCAGCATGCTGCCTGCCCTCGCCGCCGCGGCGGTGCTGGTCGCCGGCTGCGGTGAATCGGAATCGCACACCACGGCAAGCACGACGCCGAGCTCCTCCGGCGCGGAAACGACGACCTCCAACGAACAGCAGACCTCCACGACGCCCACCACGACCACAACCCAAAGCCAGACGCAGACATCGACGACGACCACCGGCGGTCAGGCGCCCCAGGGCAGCTCGAGCGGCGGCGAGCCGGCTTTCGTCGAAGCGGGCAAGGGCGTCGAAGGCCTCGCCGGCGCGGAAGCGGCGCTGCGCGCTCATGGCTACACGCCGGTGGAAACCACGACGTACAAGCCGCAGCAGACGCTGCGCGTGCTGGTCGGGTCGAGTTCCAGCGGTGAGCACGCCTTCTTCTTCGTCGGGAACCGATACATCGGCACGGACTCCAAGACTGCGAGCACACAGATCGCCGTCACCTCCGAGCGCGAAGGAGCCGTCACCGTGCGGTACACGCTCTACAGCCAGGGCAAACCAGCCGGCTCGTCCTCGGTGACCTTCCAGCTCGAAAACGGCTCGCTGCAGGCCCAGCAGGCGATTCCGCCAGCCGCGCAGCGAACCGCAGGCTGAACTCCTTCCGCGCGCGGCGCCAAGCGCGTATCGTGACCGCGTCAGGTCATCGACGGCGAGGAGGTCCAGTCGTGAGCACAAAGGTCGAGGGGCGCTCAGCCGAGCTGCTGGGTGCAAAGAACTTCTGCAACGTCAGCACGATCCGCGCCGACGGTTCGGTGCACAGCGTTCCGGTGTGGGTCGACGTGCAGGACGGCGTGCCGCTGCTCAACACTGCACGCGGCAGGTCTTGGCAGAAAAACCTCGAGCGTGATCCGCGGATCACGCTGACGGTGCAGAATCTCGAGAATCCCTACGAGTACGTGACGATCCGCGGCCGTACGACGGAGATGACGCACGACGGTGCGGATGCACACATCGACTCACTGGCGAAGAAGTACATGGATGTCGACGAGTACCCGCTGCGCCAGCCCGGCGAAGAGCGGCTGATCGTGCGTGTCGAGCCCGAGGTCGTCAAACACTGGGGCTCCTAGCCGAACAACCGTCGCCACCACGGCCGCCGGCCGCTCTGCGACGCGAGCCACTCGTCGCGAAGCGGCAGCCGGCCCGCGGCGCGGGCGCGCATCACGCAGGCGGTGTGTGCGTGTCGGCGTTTGGAGCTAACACCTTCGGGCACGATGAGCATATGCTCGCTGAGAGCAGCTAGATGTTGACCGCAAAATGGACAGCGATAGGTCGTCGGCTTGCGGTTCGCGGCCGGTCTGACAGACCACCAGCGAGCCTCGGGCAGGTCAGGCACAGGCAGATTGTCGCGCCATTGGCCGCGACGGCCCTCGCCGGTGCCGCAGTGGTCGCCGGCGTCGCCGCTTCTCGCGCCGGCCGCTCGCGGCGCCGGCCCGACGACGAGCCGGTCGGTCCGCGGCGCCGCGATGCGCGCACCGCAGCACCCGCGCCGGCGCCGCGTAAGCCCCCGCCCCCGGGGGCTGCCCTTCAGCGCCTGATGCTCTCCCAGACCGACGCGGTGATCGCGCGCCTGTCAGCCACCGCCGGTGCGCCCGACGCGAAGACGGTGCACAGCGTGCGCAAGGACCTCAAGCGGCTGCGCGCCGAGTTGCTGCTGATCGAAGACCACCTCGGCCGCAAGCGCACGCGCCGTGAGGAGCGCGTCCTGGCCGGCGTCGCCGGCGCACTCGCGCAGGCCCGCGACGCCGAGGTGATGCTTGCCACGCTCGACGCGCTGATCGCCCGCCACCCCAAGCGCCTGGGCCACCGCCGCGGCGTCCAGCGGGTCCGCCGCCGTCTCGTCAAGGCGCGTGCGGGCGCGCACTCCCAGCTCGAGGACCCGCTCGTGCGAGCCGAGCTGCTCGGTGAACTGCTTGGCCTGCGCGAGCGGCTCGCGGCGTGGGACCTCGCGGCGTGTCCGGCAGGGCAGATCGAGGCTGCCTACACGCGGCTCTACCGCGACGGTCGCCGTCGCTGGCACCGGGCCGAGCGCGGACGGCGCGGGGCGCGTTCGATGCATGCCTGGCGTCGCCAGGTCAAGTCGCTGCGTTACACCACCGAAGCGTTGGCGGCCTGCGCGCCGGACGGTGAGCCCAAGCGGCTTGCGAAGATCGCCGCCCGGGCCGACTCGCTCGGGGAAGTGCTCGGCGACGAACACGACCTCGTCGTGATCACCGAATGGGTTGAGGGGCTGCCGCGCAAGGGCGGACGCAAGCAGCGTGTCGGCGGCCGCACACGCCGGGAACTGCGACGCCACGCCCGCCGCCGGCGACGCGAACTGCGCTTCCGCGCGCTGCGCGAGGGCGAACGTCTCTACGGCAAGCCGCCGGGCAAGGCCGCGGCGGCGGCGCGCGCGTCGCTCAGCCGACGCTGACGATCGCCAGGCGGCGTTCGCCGGCCGGCAGTTTTACGGTCACCTCGTCGCCGACCGCGGAGCCGAGCAGCGCGGTGGCCATCGGCGACTCGGCCGAGAGCCGGCCCTCTGCCGGCTTGGCGTCGTGCGAGCCGACGATCCGCCACGTCTTCTCGGCGCCGTCCTCGCCGCGTACGACGACAGTCGACCCGAAGCCGACGATCCCCTCGTCGGCGTCGTCCTCGACGACGACCGCTGTGCCGATGCGCTCGCGCAGGCGCAAGATCTTCGTCTCGAGGTGCGCCTGGTCGTTCTTGGCGTCGTGGTACTCGCTGTTCTCCTTCAGGTCGCCCCACTCGCGCGCGGTTTTGATCCGCTCGGCGATCTCGCGGCGACCCTCGCCTTCGAGCTGCTCGAGTTCGCCCTTCATCGACTCGAGGCCCTCGGCGCTGGTGAGATTGGAGGCGTCGCCCACTCCGGCAGCGTACCTTCTTTCGGTCGGCGCGAGCGAACCGGCACCGCACGGAGAGACTCTTGGACTACGACTACACGACGATCGGGCATGTCACGGTGGACGTGTTGGCCGACGGCCGCGAACAGCCGGGAGGCGGCGCGTTCTACAGCGCGCTCCAGGCGGCCGCGCTCGGCCTGCGGGCGCTCATCGTCACGCGCGGTGAGCCGCGCGAGATTGAACGGCTGCTGGATCCGTTCGCGAGCCGGCTCGAGGTGATCGTCCAGCGCGCGCCGAGCACCACGCGCCTCGAGACCAGCGGCGACGGAATCGACAGACGCCAGCGCGTCCTTGCGTGGGCAGGGCCACTCGAGCCGGTCGGCGAGCTCTCGACGGAGATCTGCCATCTCGCTCCGGTCGTCCGCGAGGTCGCGGCCCCTTGCCCGCGCGGGGGCCGGTTTCGCGCCGCGACGCCCCAGGGGCTGGTCCGCCGGTGGGACCGGGAGGGCGTGATCGAAGCATGCGCGATGTCCGCCGCCGACGCCCTGCTCGGTGACTCGCTGGATGCTGCGGTGCTCAACGCGCGTGAGCGCCCGCTCTGTGATGCGCTCGTCGCGCGCGCTCTCGCCGGGGGCGCGGTTATCGCGGTAACCGACGAGGGCGACGCGAACGTGATCGCCCACGGGGGCCGCGAGGAGTTCGTGGTCCCAGAGCCACTGGCGGTTGCCCGTCAGGACATCGGCGCCGGGGACGTCTACGCGGCGGCGTTCTTCATCGCGCTCGCAGGCGGCGCGGCACCTGTCGAGTCGGCGCGGCGCGCGAACCGCGCCGCGCACGGGCGGATGAGTTCCAGTGATCCGAGCACGGTTATCTCGGCGCTGGAAGCGTCTTAGGCGCTGACGCCACGCGTGAGCGCCGCGGTGAGCGCCGCCTGCAGCGTGTCGGGGTCCAGC
The DNA here is from genome assembly GCA_963699425.1 of uncultured Solirubrobacteraceae bacterium. Lineage (GTDB taxonomy): Bacteria > Actinomycetota > Thermoleophilia > Solirubrobacterales > Solirubrobacteraceae > Palsa-744. Next base: position 1,140,881 of record CAVOTS010000003.1, read on the forward strand.
TCCACGCCCCCGACCCGTGCGGCGAGCAGCAGGCTGCCGCCGACCGCCTCGAGATCGGCGGGCGCGACGCGGGCCTGCGGCGCGCGCTCGCCGATCATCTCGGCAAACGGGTCGATCATCGCGCGTCCCGCCTTCCAGTTGCTGCCGACCAGCCCGACGTCGAAGCCTCCCTCGAGGCCGGTGTTCTCGATCACCGCGAGCGCACGACGAGCAAGCTCGCGCCCTGCGTCAGCGAGGATCGCGCGGGCGACAGCGTCACCGGCGTCCGCGGCGTCCGCGACCAGCGCCCCGAAGGCCGCAATCTCGGCGTGGTCCACCGGACGTGCGTAGATCTCGGTGGCGAGCCGCTCGATCGGCCGGACATCGAAGTGCGCGCAGGCCGCCTCGCCGATCGCGGTCGGCGGCCCGGATCCGTCGCGGTCGGCGAGTGCCGCGCGGATTCCCTGCACGGCAATCCAAAACCCCGACCCCTCGTCGCCGAGCAGGTAGCCCCAGCCGCCCGCGCGCCACGCCTCGCCTCCCGGGCCGACGCCGAACACGTTGGACCCCGTGCCCGAGATGACAGCCACGCCAGGGGCCACGGCGGTTGCCGCAGCCCATGCCGCGACCACGTCGTTGACGACGACCCAGTCCGGATCGAATGCCCCGGCGACGAGCGCGGCGACCGCGTCGGTGTCGGTACCCGCCAGTGCGATCACTGCGGCGTCGGCGACGTGGGCCCCGGCCCCGTCGAGCGCCTCGCCGGTGGCCTGAGCGAGCGCGGCAAGCGCGTCTTCGTTACCGACGGCGTCGGGGTTGCTGGGGCCGCCACGCCCGAGGTGCACCTCGCCGCTCGCGACGTCGAACACGGCGGCGAGCGTCTTGGTCGCGCCGCCGTCGACGCCGAGGACGCGGCTCGGGCCGCTGGCAGAGTGCGTTTCGCCGGTCAGAACCGCGGGCAGGCGTACAAGCGAGTCGTGGCGCATCCCCGGCATCCTTGCAGGGAACGAAGCCCCGCGCCGGGCGGCTTGCGGACAAAAAAAAGGGCGGGCGCCTGCGCGCCCGCCCCTTTGTTGCCAACCCGAAGGTCAGCGTTGAATCAGTCTTCGACTGCGGGTTCGACGTACTCCAAGCTGCCGCTCTTGACGCCGAAACGGAGCGTGCCCTTGTAGTAGCCACTCTTCGTTTCTTCGTTCTTGAAGTTTTCGCACTTCCCGCCTTCGGCGATGGTCTTGATTTTGGTCAGCGCCGAAGTGACGACCAGCTCCGGCTGGAACCCTGACGGGTACAGCTTGAGCTTCGTGGTCGGGACTTCTTCGTTCGCGTAGGCGACCGACGAGTATTCTTCTTCGGGGTGGGTGATCGCCTTCGTCGGAATAGTCTGCGGTTCCCAGTAGATTTCGCACTTGGTCGACGCGACGTTCGCGGTCACCGAACCGGCGTTCTTCAGCGAGACTTCAGATTCGCTTTCGCCGCCGAATTCCGCGAAGTGGTTCTGGTGGAATTCGAAGTCGATCGGCGCAACGCTGACCTTGTACGGCCCAAGCAGGTTGTTGCCTTCAACTTTGAAGTACGTGGTGCAGCCGCTGAACTTGACGCTCGCGTAGAACGTGCTGGACACTTCGTTGGCGATGCCGTTTTTGGCCTTCGCCGTCGTGCAGCTGAACTTGAAATTGCTGAACCGGAATTCCTGTTCCCCGCTGCCTACACCGGTGATCGTGCCTGGCGTTGCGGGCGAAATCGGGCTCTTTGCCGTGGCATAGAACGTGTTTTCTTTCGCGAGTTCGTGCGCCGAAGCCGTCCCGGCGAAGACCGCGGTCAGACCCATCACACCGACGATGAGTCCGAGCAGAAGCTTCTTTTTGTCCATTCTCCCTAGTCCTCTCGGGCTTGTTTGCCTGCTGACCTGAGACAGTCCGCGACCTCGTCCCTCAACGAGGTCAAGTCGGCCGAGCCGACCGCAGACCATCGCCGGATCGTACCATGGGGCCTGTGATTCGCAACCGTTATCGCAAGCTGTTCACGAGTTGGTCAGTCGTTTCGCGGCGGCCTGGCTGCGCGGAGGGCTTAATCGCCCCTTAGGGGCCTTCGGCAGACTTCGGTCGATGCAGGCGAGCACCTTTGGGAACCTGTCGCGTCCGCGGCGCACCTCTCTGGCACTGCTGGCCGCCGCGATCGGCGCGGCTGCGCTCGCGGCTGGCTGCGGCTCGTCGTCGTCCTCGTCCGGAACGACGACGAGCGGCTCCAACCAGGCAGCGGCGCTCCATGCCCACCATCAGACGGGCCTGCTCGCGCTCGCGGCCACCTACCTCGGCACCGAACGGGCGAAGATCCGAGCTGATCTGCACGAAGGCAAGACGCTTGCCGAGATCGCCGACGCGACCCCGGGCCACTCCGCGAACGGGCTGATCGAATTTGCCGTCCGCGTGAGGCGTGAACGGCTCGAAACGCTGGCACACGAAGGCCAGCTCAGTCAGCAGCAGCTGACGGCCCGCGACGAAGAGCTGCGCACCCGGATCGCCCTCCGCGTCAACCGCCAGGCGCCCGCGGTGGGCGGCGTCGCGCTGAAGGCAGCCGTCGATTACCTCGGGCTCACGCCCGCCCAACTGCGCGCGCAGCGCGCGGCAGGAAAGTCGTTTGCGCAGATCGCCGACGCCACGCCCGGCCGCTCCGAGCAGGGCCTTGTCGCAGCGATCGTGCGCGCCGAGCAGCAGGTCCTTCACCGCAGCGCCGGCGCCGGCACGACGCCGACTGGGAATTCCGAGCTCGAAGCCGCGGCGCGGGTTCTGGTCCAGCGACCCCCCGCGCGGCACAACGCCGGCGGCCACCACAGCACGGGCCAGGCCGCGGAATCGGGTAGCGGCGAAAGTGAATCCGGCACGAGCGGGGCCGCGCGCGAAGGCGGCTGAGGCCGCCTCGCGTTCACGCATCGGCCCTGTGGAGTCGGCGCCAAATCAGGGTGACGCGCCGGGCGGTGACCTGCGCAGCCCGCTCTTCGCGTGGGCCTGGCGCCACAGCGCGTGCCGGGTCGTCCCGTCCGAGCGCCGGCGCGAACTGCTCGCGGGCCTGACGGGACGCGGGATCGAGGTCGGCATCGGCACGGGCGTTGCCATTGACTTCTATCCCCCGACGATCGCTTCGCTGGACGCCGTCGAGCCCGAGCCGGCGCTGCGCGCGATCGCCGAAAGCGCGGCGCGCTCGGCACCGTTCCCCGTCGCCGTGACGGCCGGGACCGCCGAAGCAACGGGGCGCCCGGACGAGGAGTTCGACTTCGCGGTCAGCTCGCTGGTGCTCTGTTCAGTCGCCGATCCCGGCGCGGCGCTCGGGGAGATCCGCCGGGTCCTGAAGCCTGGCGGCGAACTGCGGTTCTACGAGCACGTCGCTGCCGACCACGTCGCCACGCGCGCCGTTCAGCGCGGGCTCGACCGAAGCAGCCTGTGGCCCGCGGTGGCGGGCGGCTGCCACCTCGCCCGCGACACGGCGGCGAGCGTCGCGGCTGCGGGGTTCGAGCTGGCCGCGCTGAAGCGCTTCACGGCGGGCCCCCGGGGCGTCGGCGTCCCGTTCCTGCTCGGTCGCGCGACGCGCGCCTGACCCTCGACCGGAGGGCCGCGGGCATCCGGACGCCGTCGACGGCCCGGCAAGACAATGCGCCGGCGGGAATGAATTCGGCTTACCACGGCGAAGTAGCGCGCGAATGCGCAAATCCGCGGCGGCCATCGCCACGCGGTCCGCACGTATACACCATGCTCACCTAGGGGGCTATATGAACGAGGACCGAGTAACCGGCTGGTGGATCTTCGCCGGCATCCTGCTGTTCATCGGCGGGATTCTCAACATCATCTGGGGTATCGCCGCGATCGGTGAATCGCACTTCTTCGTCGGCAACTACCACTTCATCATCAGCGAATTGAAAACGTGGGGCTGGATCACGCTGATCATCGGCGTGATCGAGCTCGTCGCCGGCTTCTCACTGTTCGCCGGCGGCGAGTTCGGGCGCTGGATCGGCATCATCGCCGCGGCACTCGCCGCGATCAACGCCCTGTTCGACATCACGGTGCAGCCGTTCTGGGCGCTGTGCGTGTTCATCCTCGCGATCGTGATTCTCTACGAGCTCGCGAAGGCGCCCGCAGCGCGGACGCAGGCCTGATCTGCGGGGACGCTCGTGGGCCGCGGAAGTGGCCCACGAGCGTCGTCTCGCCGCTCGCGGGCGACGCTCAGCGCTGAAGCGCGTCGTAGATCAGGACCAGTCCGAGCAGCGCCGACACGGCGCCAATCAGCTGCGGGGCGTTGCTCGCGGCAAAACGCCGGGTCCTGTCGACCGCCTCGCGGGCCCACTCGGGGCGGAAGATCACCGCGAGCAGCACGGCGATCGGCAATGCGAACCAGATCGCATCGAACATCGCCGTGTCACGCAGTCCGCGCGCGGCGCTCTTGCCGTCCCAGGAGATGATCAGGTCCAGCGCGACGAGGTAAAAGACGCCAGGCAGGTGCGTGACCACGCCCGCGATCGCGGCGCCGCGGTTCGTCACGTGGCTGTCCAGCCGCCGCGCCCAGCTTGACGAGCGCCGCTCACCGGGCGCGTCCGTCGGCAACCGGCCCCCTAGCGCGAAGAGGGCGAGCACGAGCAGCGCCCCGCCGGCAATCAGCTCGGCGACGCGCCGGAACCCGCGGGTGTTCTGCTGCACTTCCACGCCGTGCAGCGCCAGCACGACGACGGCCCCGATCGTGAACACGAACGCCAGGCCACCGATGATGTATGCGGCGAGCAGCCGCGGGGCGCTGTCGCGTTGCACCAGCGCATAGACGGCGGCGAGGCTCGCCAGCCTGAAGGTGCTCGCGAGGGCGAGGATGAACAACTCGGGGTTCACGGGATAATTCTCGCGAGCAGGACGGTGGTGCCGCACCGCGAGCGCGCCGCATTGTCGCGTATCCTTCGGCGCCTCATGGGTGCCACGGGGGACACAGGGGCCGCTCCGACACCGGGAGTACAGGCCGCCGCCGCACCGGGAGACGGGCCGCCACGTGCGGGCCTGGTCCTCACGACGCTGATCCTGATCGCGGCAGTCGCGAACCTGAACCTCTCGGTCGCTAATGTCGCGCTGCCGTCGATCGGCCGCCACTTCGAATCGGGCCAGACGATGCTCGACCTGATCGCCGTGGGCTACTCGCTCGGCCTGGCCTGCTCGGTGCTGTGGCTCGGCGCGCTCGGCGACCGCTACGGGCGCAAGCTGATGTGCGTCCTGGGCACCTCACTGGCGATCCCGATGTCGCTGCTGGCGGCCTTCGCGCCGAGCGACACGGTGCTCTTCATCGCACGCGTCGGAGGCGGACTGTGCGCCGGCATGGCCTACCCGACGACGCTCGCCCTGATCACAGCCCTGTGGTCAGGCCCGGGCCGCACGAAGGCGATCGCTCTCTGGTCGGGAATCGGCGCGGCAGTCGCCGCGCTCGGGCCGCTTTGTTCCGGCTTCCTGCTCGAGCACTTCGAATGGGGCTCGGTGTTCCTGCTCACGCTGCCCCTCGCCGTCGTCGCCGTGGTGATGGCCGTCAAGCTGATTCCCGCGCACGTCAATGAGACCACCGATCCGGTCGACAACATCGGCGGGGTCATGTCGCTGGTGCTCGTCGGGAGCTTGATCCTCGCGATCAACTTCGCGCCGGTGCCGCAGGCAAAGACGGCCGCACTGGTGCTCGGCGGCGTCGCCGTCGTCGCGGCGATCGCCTTCTTCGTGCGCCAGCGCCGCACGCGTGACCCGCTCTACGACCTTCACATCGCGGGCAGGCCGACCTTCTGGGTCGGAGCCGTCGCCGGGATCATCGTCTTCGGGTCGTTGATGGGGGCGATGTTCATCGGCCAGCAGTACCTGCAGAACGTCCTGAAATACTCGACGCTCGACGCCGGGCTGGCGATCATCCCGGCTGCGCTGTTCATGATCGCCACAGCGCCGCGTTCGGCGAAAATCATCGAGGCACACGGCACACGGGTCTGCGTACTGATCGGCCAGGGCTTCGTGCTGCTCGGCTTCCTCGCGATGCTGCTGCTCTGGAAGCAGGGCATCCCGTACTGGAAGGTCGGTCTCGCCTACGCGCTCGTCGGAATCGGCGTCGGGCTTGCGGGGCCGCCTACGTCGAACACGCTGACGCGCTCGGTGCCCGTCAAGCGCGTCGGCATGGCCTCCGGAACCGCCGACCTGCAGCGCGACCTCGGCGGGGCGATCATGCAGTCGATCTTCGGCGCGCTGCTGACGGCCGGCTACGCGGCGGCGGCGGGCGCCCAGATAGCCGCGTCGGGCACAAACGTCTCGCAGGAAGTCCAGGGCGAGCTCACCAAGTCGTTCTCGAGCGCGGCGGATATCGCCAAGCAATATCCGTCGCACGCCGAAGCGATCATTCACGGCGCGCAGGAAGCGTTCCTCAAAGGCGACAAATGGGCGTACCTCGCGGGCATCATCGCGGTGCTCATCGGCTCCGCGATCGTCGCCCTGCGCTTCCCGCACAAGGATCTCGAGGAACAGTTGCTCGGCGAATACGCGGGCGAGGAAGCGCAGTCGACCCCGGTCCCGGCCGCTTAGCAGGGTGCCGGAAGCAGCAGTACAGCTCGCGCTTGCCTCGTCGGTCTACCCCCCGGCGATCGCCGCCGTGATCGCGCTCGGGCGCGGCGAGGAAGTTCGCCTGCGCGTGGTCCTGATGGTGATCGGGGCGTATCTGGCGGTCTTCGCCACGGGCCTGATCATGCTCGCCCTGTTCAACGAACACACGACGAGCGACCAGGCAGCGCGTGAACCGAGTGCCTGGGCCTACATCGTCATCGGCGTCGCCCTGCTGTGGGTCGCGAACCGCGTGCGCAACAAACCCCCCGGCGAAAAAAAGGAAAGCGAAGGCAGCTCGAAAATCGACAAGTACCTCGAAGGCCGCTGGCTCGTGTTGATCCTCGGCGTGATCCTCTACGTGGTCCCCTCGCCGATCTACGCCGGCGCGGTCAAATCAATCGCCGACACTCACGCCTCGACGGGCACCAAGGTCGGCTACCTCGCGATCATTCTCGTGATCATGCTCTGGCTGATCGAGCTGCCGATGCTGATCCTGATCGCCGTGCCCGAGAAAGGGCAGCGACTGCTCGAGTCGATCAACGGCTGGTTCGGCCGCAACACGAAAAAGATTTCGTGGATCGCGGCGCTCGTTGTCGCGATCTACCTCATCGCGATCGGGATCATCGAGCTGATCTAGCCCGGCGAGGCAGCGAGCCGTTCTGAAAGTGGTGCGGTGGCGGCCATCCGTGACCGCCACCGCGTGCGTGCCTGGCAGCTGAAGCTGTTTCCTAGGCCGTCGGAATCGCGGCTCCACCCTGTGGCGCCGCGGCCGTGCCCGCCGGCTTCTCCTCAGGCCGGATTCCGCCGATCGCTCCGAAGGCGACGAGGATCGCGAAGCCGATGCCGCTCAGCAGCATCGCGACGCCGACGACGATCCCGAACAGCGCGACCTGCGAGGCCATGTAGCTGGAGTTGAGGGCCGTGCTGAGCGCGGTCTCCTGAATCCAGACTTCGCGTGCCTTGTTGGCCACGGGCTTGCCGCCTTCTTTCAACGCCGCGGCTTCTTCATTTGTGCCCTTGCCGTCAGCCGTCGCGTAGCGCGGCATTTCGGAGTAGAGCTTGCCGCCGGTCGCCTCGAGGGCGTGAATTTTCATGTACTGGGCGAAGCAGCGGGCGGTCGAACCTTCCTTGACCGGCTTGTTCGCGACTTCACAGGTTGGGATCGTCAGCGTCGAAGTGTCCAGGCCGGCCTTCGCGGCCTCCGCCTTGATCGCGGTCGGTGTCATGTCGGGGGTTCCGACGATCTTCTGTTCTTCCAGACTCGAATTGACGGTGTTCGTTCCGCTCGCGCCGATGATGATCGACGCAATGCCGAACACGATCAGGACCAGAGCAGCGGCGAGACCGCCGTATTGCGCTGCCTTCCGCATGACTGCCTCCTCTTAAAGGTGCATTTGCAGGGCCGACATGGACAATTTCACTCGCCGGGGGGCCGCTCATCCGGCGATTCCACTCGCGGCCGTACGTAGAAACGTGAAGCCACGGGGATTGCCCATGCGAGCGGCCCGCTGCAATCGTTCAAGCTTTGTGCGGCTCAGCACAGACTCGTGCGGTAGCGGCGCGCGGCCGATACGTGCCGCATGGGGTTCCCGAGACTGGTCGCCATGGTGGCCTTGTGGATCGTCATCGTGTTCGTAGCCGTGCTGCTGCTCGGACTGTTTTTCGGCATGAGCGCTGCTGCGCTCCTGGCGTTGGCGTTGAGCGCGCGCAACCGGGGCTTCTAGCCCGGGTTCGGTCCGCTTGGCTTAACACCCAACGTTGCGCGCGCCGCCGCCTCGCTGCCGGTGAAACCGCCGTTTTGCAGGGTTTTTTGGGCACCGCGGCGCCCGCCAGCAACCTGTGGGCTGCCGGGCCGCGGGCCCCGGGTGTGAGATCGGGGGATTGGTGGGTACTAGGGGTACAGGAGTGCACTGCGCCGCCGCCCGTTCGGCCGCGCGAAGCCAAACGAAAGGAGGGCCCGATGACAGCAACGACGACCGCACACACGGACGTGCAGCGCCCGCCGATGCGCGACGGCGCGAACCCCGACGCTCTCTGGGACTCCCGCGAGGAGCGCGCCTCACGCGAGGCGCTCGTCGCCCGGTACATGCCGCTCGCCCGCAGCCTTGCGAGGCGATACCGGACCTCGCCGGAGCCGTTCGACGACCTGCAGCAGGTCGCGGCGCTCGGCCTGCTCAAGGCGATCCAGCGTTTTGACCCGGAGCGCGGGTTCCCGTTCGAGGCATTCGCCGTGCCGACGATCCTCGGTGAGCTGCGTCGCTACTTCCGCGACAGCAGCTGGGCTGTGCGCGTCCCGCGCAAATCCCAGGAGCGGGCCCTGCGCGTCCGCGAGGCGAACAAGACGCTGCTCAACGAGACGGGGCGCCCGCCGACCGTGCGCCGGCTCGCCGAGTATCTCGAGCTCGAAGTCGAGGACGTGCTCGACGCGCTTCAGGCGATCCAGTCTTACGAGGCCCTGTCGCTGGACGCGCCTCGCCCGGGCGCCACGGACGACAGCGACGGTTCCCTTGGTGACGTGATCGGCAAGCGCGATCACGGCTTCGAGCTCGTCGAGCTCAACGCGACACTGCAGAGCGCTCTGCGCAGCGTCCCCGAGCGCCAGCGCCGGATACTGCACCTGCGCTTCGCGGCCGGCATGACGCAGTCCGAGATCGCCGCGGAGATCGGCGTCTCGCAGATGCAGGTTTCACGACTGCTTCGCCGTTCGCTCGACCAGCTCCGCGATCTGACCGGCGACGGGCTCGAAGGCTGAGCGCCTGGGCGACACGTGACTTGCCGGGCATGCTCAAGCGCCCGAACCGATCCGCCGCACTGAGCGTCGCGGCAATGCGCGATCATGTCGTCCCGACGCACATGGCGGAACGTCCGAACGTGTACCTGACGGCTCGCAACCGGCCGGAGAACCTGCTGCTCGCCAGACAGGCCCTGCGCGGCTTCGCCGACGCCGCCGGAGTCGAAGGAGTGGCGCTCGCCGATATCACCACCGCTGTATCCGAGGCGTGCACGAACGTGATGCTGCACGCCTACGACGGCGCCGTCGGCCTGCTCGAGCTCGAACTTGGCCTGACCGACGAGGGCGTGTTGGCGGTCGTCCGCGATGCCGGCGTCGGAATCCGGCCGCGCGTGGCGCTCGAACGCGGCGGCGCGCACGGCGGCGTCGGCCTGACGGTCATTCTGGCTCTCGCGCAGAGCGTCGAGTTCGTCGAGCCTCCCGGCGGCGGCACCGAGGTGCGCATGGAGTTCGCCTGCGAGACAGGCCTGCTCGACGAGCCACCGGCCGACCGTCGCGTGGCCGAGGCGCAGGCGAGGTTCGCGGCGGCAGCCGAGGACCGCGATGCCGTTGGTGTCCTGGTCGCCTCGCCGCGCGTCGCCGCACGCGTCCTCGCACGGGTGCTGTGCGCCGCGGCGGCCCGCGCGGATTTCTCAACCGACGGTCTCGCGGACACCGAAGTGCTCGCCGAGGCGATCGTCGGGCAATGCGAGGCGGTGCTCGACGCCGAGTACCTGCCGGCGCTCCTGGCGATAGCCCCGCGCAGCCTCTCGCTGCGCGTCGGGCCGCTCGAGATCCCCGACCCGGCAGCTCTGGCGGGCACCGCGGGCGGAAGCTTCGCGCTGCTGATCGACCGCCTGGACTGCGAGACCGCGGTCTTCGCCGAGGACGGCGGCACGAGCCTCGAGATGCGGATCCCCGCGCTCGACGGCGCGATCTAGCGGCGCCGGCCGCGGGCCTGCGGGTGTTTGGCCCCGCCGGACGCGGGGAATCGTTCGGGCACGATGTCCGACGAGACAGCCAGCAGCGCGAACGAAACCGGGACGATCGAGACAGACATCCCGGCCCGGCTGGACCGCCTGCCATGGTCGCGCTGGCACTGGAAAGTGATCATCGGTCTCGGGACCGTCTGGATCCTCGATGGACTCGAGGTGACGATCGTCGGCGGCATCGCCGCCCGGATCTCTGAACCGGGCGCGGGGGTCGGTATCTCGACCGCCGAAGTTTCCGGGCTGGCGGCGACGCTCTACGTGACCGGAGCCTGTCTGGGGGCGATCATCTTCGGGCAGCTGACCGATCGCTTCGGGCGCCGGAAGCTGTTCATGCTGACGCTCGGCATGTACCTGGCGGCGACGACGCTCACGGCGCTCTCGTTCTCCCCGCTGTGGTTCTTCGTCTTCCGTTTCCTGACGGGGATGGGGATCGGGGGCGAGTACAGCGCGATCAACTCGGCGATCGATGAGCTGATCCCGGCCCGCAGCCGAGGGCATGCCGACATCTCGATCAACGGCAGCTACTGGGGCGGCGCGATCGGCGGGTCGCTGCTCGCTGTCGTCGCGCTGAACACCAGCATCTTCCCGGTCAATGTCGGCTGGCGCCTGTGCTTCGCGCTCGGCGCGGTGCTCGGCTTCGGCGTGCTGCTGGTGCGCAAATCAGTACCGGAGAGCCCGCGCTGGCTGTTCATCCACGGCCGCGAGGAAGAGGCCGAGCGCGTGGTCAAAAACATCGAACGCGAAGTCGAAGAGCAGTCCGGCGAGGCGCTGCCCGAAGCCCGCGGCACGATCACGGTCCACCAGCGGCGCACCATTCCGCTGCGCACGATCGTGCGCTCGGTCGTCAGAACCTACCCGCGCCGCACGCTGCTCGGGCTCGCGCTGTTCGTCGGCCAGGCCTTCCTCTACAACGCGCTGCTGTTCAGCCTCGGGTATCTGCTCTCGAAGTTCTTCAAAGTCCCGAGCGGAAGCGTGCCGTACTACATCGCCATCTTCGCGGTCGGGAACCTCCTCGGGCCGCTGACTCTCGCGCGGCTCTTTGACACGGTTGGCCGACGCGCGATGATCTCCGGCACCTACATCCTCTCCGGCGTGCTGCTGATCATCACGGCGTTCCTCTTCCGCGCCGGCCAGCTGACCGCAATCTCCCTCGTCGCGGCGCTGATGCTGATCTTCTTCTTCGCCTCGGCCGGCGTCAGCGCCGCCTACCTCACCGTCTCGGAGATCTTCCCGCTCGAGACACGGGCGCTGTGCATCGCGATCTTCTACGCCGTCGGCACCGCGACCGGGGGAATTGTCGGACCACTGCTGTTCGCGCACCTGATCGAAAGCGGCAAGACGAGCGAGGTCTTCATCGGCTTCATGATCGGAGCGGTCGCGATGCTGCTCGGCGGCCTCGCGGAGATCGCGTTCGGCGTGGATGCAGAGGGCAAGGCGCTGGAGTCGATCGCCAAGCCCCTGACAGCCACCGACGCCGGGCCCTCGGCCGATCGCGGCAAACCCGTCCGCGTCGGCTGAGCCGGGGCACTGCGGCGGCCCGCGTGCCCCGACCCGGCCGGCCGCCTAGACCGACGGGTAGTCGGCTGCCGTCTCGGACTCCTGCGAGTCCGCGCTGCGGGTCGTCCCGTCCTGCGCGAAGCGCTCGACGATCGTCGAGCAGAACGCTTGGAGGTCGTCGGGCTTGCGACTCGAGACGAACTGGCCATCGACGACGACTTCCTCGTCGACCCAGTCGCCGCCGGCGTTCTCGATGTCCGTCCGCAGCGACGGCCACGAGGTGATCTGCCGGCCTCGCACCAGATCCGCCTCGACGAGCGTCCACGCGCCGTGGCAGATGACGCCGACCGGCTTGCCCGCCGAGTGGATCTGCGACACGAACTGCACCGCCGGCTGCTTGGTGCGCAGCGTGTCGGCGTTGGCGACCCCACCCGGCAGCACGACAGCGTCGTACTCGCCCGCATCGGCGTCGTCAAGCGTCCTGTCGACCACGAACTGCGAACCCCTGTCGAGGTGTTTGAACGCCTGTACCGTCCCGCGTTCGGGAGCGATCAGTTCCGGCGATCCGCCGGCGTGGAGCACCGCGCGCCAGGGCTCGGTCAGCTCGACTTCCTCCACGCCCTCGTTGGCGACAACGAACGCGACCTTCTTGCCATCAAGCTCCATCGAGCTCTCCCTTCTTCGTTGGGCACGTTGCCCCGTGGTACCCAGCAGCGGCGCCCGGGAATCGCCCACGCCCGCCGTTTGCGCCTGCAACCGCGGGGAACTACTGCAGTCAAGGCCGGGCCCGAACCACGGGTCCCGGAAGATCGACGAAGGAGTGAGAATCGAATGGTTGCCCTAGTCGTACTGATCGCCCTGCTCGCCGTGCTCGGCGGTCTCGGGTTCGCGGCACACGTGCTCTGGTACGTCCTGATAGTCGCGCTGGTTCTGTGGGCGATCGGATTTCTCATCGGCGGGGCCTCAGAGGGAGGTCGACGCTGGTACGGACGCTGGTAGGACCCGCGGGCCGGCCACGGCGCAGCGCCGCTAACTGAGCGGCGGCGACCCGGCTGGTCGGCCGGCACGACGGGCGTGCGCGGGAGCTCAATTTCACGGGGCTCCCGCGCACGCTTTACGACTTCGTCCAGTCGCGCTACATTCGCGCCCTCACTCGTGTTCTTGTAAGCGGTGCCCTCGGGGCCGGGCACCTGCCAACTTCCACGTGGGGGCGAAGTGACGCAGAGCACACCGGAAAGTGACCGTGTATCGGCCGCGGACGTCGCTGTCGCGATGCTCGTCGAGGCCGGAGCCGCGCTCGCGGAATCGCTCGCGGTGAACAGCACGTTGCAGCGCGTCGCGGCGCTGACGGTCCCCGAGCTGGCCGACCTGTGCGTGATCGACCTGGTCGGCGAGGACGGCGCGATCATGCCCGTCGCAACCGCGGCTGCGGATCCCTCGCTCGGCGAGGACGTGCGGCGCCTGGACGAACGCAAACGGATCAACCCGCGCGGCACCCACCCCGTGGCGCGCGTGATCCGTGAAGGGTCGCCGCTGCTGCTGAACGAGGTGGCAGACCGCGAGATCTCACCGATCGCGATCGGCCCCCGCCACCTGCGCCTGATCGCCGACGCAAGATTCAACTCGGCGATCGTCGCGCCGCTGGTCGCGCGCGGCACCACGCTCGGGACCCTCTCGGTGCTGCGCGTCGGCGAGGGGCGTCCCTACGCCGACGAGGACGTCGACCTGCTCTGCGAGCTCGCGCGGCGTGCCGCGCTCGCGATCGACAACGCGCGCCTTTTCGAGCTCAGCCGTGCCGCCGAGCGACGGCTCGAGGCAACGCTCGTGAACGTCGCGGAGCCGATCACGCTGACCGACGCCGAGGACACGGTGCTGTTCGCGAACCCCGCCGCTGCGCGGCTGTTCGGCGCGGACGCGCCCGCCGGCCTGGTCGGTATTCGCCAGACCGAGTTGCTCGACCGCTTCGTGCTGCTCGACGAGCGGGGCGTTGAGATCTTCACCGAGGAGATGCCGCGGCGCCGCGCGTTCGGCGGCGACGCGACTCCAAGGCAGGTGCGGCTCGTCTCACGCGAGACCGGCGAGGAGCGCTGGGTGACCGCGCGTCCCGCTCCCGTCAGCGACCCGAACACCGGCGAGATCTCCTTCTGCGTGAACGCCTACGAGGACGTGACCGCGATCAAGCGCCTGCAGCTCACCGAAAGCTTCATGGCGCAGGCAAGCCTGGTCCTCGCGTCGTCGCTCGACTACGAGGAGACGCTCGGCCGCATCGCGCAGCTCGCGGTGCCGCGGCTCGCTGACTGGTGCGTGATCGACGTTCTCGATGAAGCGGGCGAGATCGTACGCGTCGCCCTTCACCACCGCGATCCCGACCGCCTGGAGCTCGCGCGAACACTTGTCGAGGACTTCCCGCACTCCTTCGACGAGCAAGGCGGAGTGCCCGAAGTCATTCGTACCGGCCGGGCGCAGATCTTCCCTACAGTGACGCGCGACGCCCTCGCCACCTACGCTCGTGACGCCGAGCGCCTCGAGCTGCTCGACCAGATCGGCTTGCGGTCGGTGATCATCGTGCCGCTCGCCGGGCCGACGCAGACGACCGGGGCAATCACGCTCGTCACCTCGGAGTCCAAGCGCCGCCTGTCCGAGGACGACGTGTCGCTGGCCACGCGTCTCGGTCGCCGGGCCGGGACCGCGGTCGAGGCGGCGCGGCTCTTCACCGCCCGCTCGCGAATCGCGGCGACGCTACAGACGGCGCTGCTGCCGCGTGCCCTGCCAGCAGTCCCGGGTGTGCAGATGCACTCGCTGTTCCGCGCGGCGGGTGCACTCAACGAAGTTGGCGGCGACTTCTACGACGTCTACCCGTGCGGGCAGGACACGTGGATGCTGACGATCGGTGACGTCTGCGGCAAGGGCCCGCACGCCGCCGGCGTGACGGCCCTCGCCCGCCACACGCTGCGCACTGCGGCACGCCTCGGGCAGCCGCCCGAGGCGATGCTCGCGACCCTCCACGATGCGCTGCGCGACCAGCCGGACGGGGCCGACATGTGCACCGTGTGCCTGGTCACGCTGCGTCCCGGGGCGACGGGCGCCGAGCTGACCGTCACGCTCGCCGGCCACCCCCCGCCGCTGCTTCTCGACGCCGACGGCACGACGACAGAGCTCGGCGAGCTCGGCACGCTCGTCGGCGTGATTGACCAGATCGGCGTCAGCGAGGTGCCGGCGCGGCTGACCCCCGGGCAGACTCTCCTGCTCTACACCGACGGCCTGCCGGAGGCGCGCCGCGAAAGCGGCGCCCAGGACGGCGCAGCGTGGCTCGGGGACGTCCACGGACTCGCGCGTCAGCCGCTCGCCGACCTCGTCGAGCACATCGAACAGCGCGCACTGGAGCGCGCGCAGGGACGCCTGCGGGACGACATCGCGCTGCTCGCGATCCGCGCGGAAGGTCCTCGGGAAGCGTCGGGCCGCCCGTAGCCGAATAGCACTTTCATCAACGGCTTTCGTTCAATAAAATTGTTTCCGTGCCGCGCGTGAATCAACTCGAGATCGAAACCCGAAGGCGCGGAAGCGAACGCGTCATCGTCGCCCCTGCCGGCGAGATCGACCTTGCCACCGCGCCGGGGCTGGAAGCGGCGCTCGAGCGTGCGGTCGAGGAGGGCACCGAAGGTGTGCTGCTCGACCTCGACCAGGTCTCCTTCATCGACTCGACGGGCCTGAGGACGGTGCTCGCGGCCCGCGACCGCTGCCGCGAGCGCGGCCAGCAGTTCGAGGTCACCGAAGGGTCCGGGCAGGTCAAGCGTCTCTTCGCGATCACCGGCATCGGCGCGCAGCTCGACGTCGTCGTCGGCGAACCCGACTGACGCCGGCCGCGCGCCGTGGGCCGTCAGCTGTTCGCCAGCGCGCGGTCAAGCGCGTCGAGCACGCCGGCCCGGTTCTTGTGGGCGCGCTCGTAGCTGCGGACCTCGCGCGCCCGGTCCTCGTCGTCGCCGACGGCTGCGCGGACCTCGGCGACCGTCAGCTCGTCGTACCCGGGCCAGGGCTCCTGCGAGCGCAGCCCGGCAATGCGTGAGAGCACGGTCGCCCGCGACGCGTTGCGACGCTCGTAGGCATCGATCTTCGCGAGGTCGATCTGCGAGAGGCCGCTCAGGCGCGCGGTGATCTCTTCAGCCGTCAGCGCGTCGTAGTCGGCGATCGCGAGGTCGGACTCGGAGGCCAGCGCTCCCTTGATCTCGCCCTCGGCGCGCGCGACGCCGGGCACGACGCGCATCTTGCGTGCAGCCGCACGCCCGCGCGTCTGGGCCGAATCGCGCACCGCCTGGCCGACCGCGCGGACGTCGTCCGCGGCGCCGGTCTTTGCCGGGTCATAGGTGTGATTGCCGTGCACGTCGGCGTCGACTGTGAAGCGCACGAGGCCTGAAAACTCGCGGCCGATGCGCTCGAGCATCGCTTCCTCGTCGGCGCGGATCGAGGCCGCCAGCTTCGCGGTCTCTTCGTCGTCGAGCTCCCGCGCGAGCTCCTCGATTACCAGGTACATCGCGATCTCGCGCGCCTCGGCGACATAGTCGTCGCGCGCAGCGCTCAGCACCTTCTCCTCACCGCCATTGCCGCGGACGAGCTCGAGCGGCGCGACGCCGATCGAGATCAGCTTCGCCGCCGCCGAGAGGGCGAAGCCGACGAGGTCGCCGACGGGGTCGCCGCCGCCGCGCAGCTCTTCGATTCGCACGTCGAGCCGACGCGCGTGCTGATCGGTCTGCTTGGCGTGGGCTTCGAGCGAACGCCGGAACGCACCACGCGGCGCGATCAGGACGTGCGTCCGGATGTTGCGCGCCATCGCGCGCTCGTTGGCTCGCGCGGACTCGAGCTCTTCAAGCACCTTCTGCTGGGGGGTCTTGCTCATCGTTTGCGCCTTTCGTGTGGTGGGTCCGGCCGCGCGCGGGGTAGCGCGCAGCTCGGGATGGTTCGCGTAGCTGGGGGGCCGCACGGGGTGCAGCGACGACGCGCTCTCGGGGATCTCCGTCTGCCGTCGTCCATTGGCGAGGTACCCGACTGGGACTGCGCCAAACGGCTGCGGCAGAGCAGCGCGGAGCGGTTGTCAGCCTGCCGGGACCACTACGACCGGACAGGCGCAGTCGCGCAGGATCCGCTGCCCTGTCGACCACGGAAGCCTGCTCTGGATGTGGCCGCGCGACTGTCCGCCGATCACCAGCAGGTCGGCATCCCGGGCCAGCTGCGTCAGGACCCGTGCCGGCGTGCCGTGCACGACATGCAGTTCCACGGCGACGTGGTCGGCGCCGCCCACCTCCTGTCTGACGGCCGCCTCGACGTCAGCCGCCACGGCGTCGCGCTCGTCGTCGATCGTTCGGCTCGGGACCGCAGCGTGGGTCGCCGCCGTCCCCCGGACCGCGCTCGATTGCCAGGCGACGACCGCGTCGATCCGCGACGGGACGAGCAGGGCCTCGCGCACAGCCCAGCGGATCGCCGCGCGCGAGCCGGCCGAGCCGTCGACGCCGACAACCATTCGCCGCGGCGAGCCGGAGGCAGGGACGTTCAGGCTCAGCTCGTTTGCACTTGCTCGCTCCACGGAAACCGCGAATACCCGCTGCGCGCAGCACAAAACCCGCGGCCGCGGGCGCGGGCGCGGGCGCGGGGATTGTGTGAAGGCGTCGCGTTCGGGGTAGGGACGCAGTCCAGTGGCGGGCCGCGCTCGGCTGCACGCCGATCACCGCGCAGCCCCAGGAGAAACACGTGGACCACCGCTTCAACGGCCCCCGTTACACCGTCGGCATCGAGGAGGAGCTGATGATCGTCGACGGCGAGTCGATGGACCTCGCCAACGAGATCGATGCGATCGTCGGCGAGGATGTGCCGTCCGGGTCGATCCACCGCGAGCTGCTCGCCTCGGTCCTGGAGATCGCCACATCGCCCTGTGAGGACGTCACCGCAGCCGCCGGCGAGGTCGCGTCGCTGCGCGCGCTGGCGGCCGAGCGCGCCCGCGCGAGGGGGCTGAAGATCGGTGCCTCCGGCACGCACCCGTTTGCGCGTTGGGAGGACCAGCGCGTGGTCGGCGACGACCGCTACCGGGGCCTGGTGAACTCTCTGGGCTTCATCGCCCGGCAGGAGATCGTCTTCGGGATGCACGTCCATGTCGGAATGGCCGATCCCGACGAGACGATCGCCGTCGCGAACGGCATCCGCCGGGAGGTTCCTCTGCTGATCGCACTCGGCGCGAACTCACCGCTCTGGCGCGGCGAACCGACCGGCCTGATGTCCAGCCGGGTCCCGATATTTCGTGCCTTCCCGCGTGTCGGGCTGCCGCCCCACTTCGACGGCTGGGCCGACTTCGAGCGACGTGTCGAGACGCTCACCGACGGCGGCCTGATCGATGACTACACGTTCCTCTGGTACGACGTGCGCCCGCATCCGCGCCTGGGCACGATCGAGATCCGCGCGATGGACGTCCAGACGCGCATCGAGCACAGTGCAGCGCTCGCGGCGCTCGTGGTCTCACTGGTGCGGATGCTCGCCGAGGAATACAAGGACGGCGGCCTGACCCGCGAAGTGCCCGGCGAGCTGCTCGACGAGAACCGGTGGATCGCCGCGCGTCACGGCCTCGACGGCGAGATGCACGACCCGACGCTCGGCCGCGTGCGACCGGCCCGCGAGATGGCGGGCGACCTGCTCGAACGGCTCGCGCCGCACGCCCGCGCCCTCGGCTGCGAGGCGGAGCTCGACAGCAACCAGGGGATCCTGCGAAACGGAAACGGCGCTGCGCGCCAGCTGATGGTCTACGGCGCCAACCACGACCTGCAGGAGCTCGTGAGCGAGATCGTCAGCACGACGACGGGCGGCGGCGAGCGTCCACCGATCGACGCCTCCGAGGCTGCCTAGGAGGAAGACGCCGCGTCCGTATCCGGCGGACGTGTGCGGACACCACGCGTTCTGCTGCGCGCAATTTCGAGTGCTTCGACGTCGATCGCGTCCTGCGGTCTGCCCGCGGCGCGCTTCATTGCGATCAGGTCCTCTACCGCCGCAACCCTGATCCTTGCGCCGCCGAGTTCCACAACGTCGGCGCGCCTGCGCAGCGCTGCGTAACCGGGCGATCCGGGTGGATCGATGAGCAGATCGAGGTTTCCCTCGGCTGTCGTGAGCGTCAACATCTGAGCGTGCCGCAGTGTCCGCGCATCGGGGACGAACGGCAGGTCCTCCTCGACGCCGCGGAGCTTCGCGCCGAGCGCGAGGAGCACCTCGCCGAGCCGCTCGAGGTTCGCTGCGTCCGTCGCGAAGCAGACGTCCACGTCGCCGGTGAAGCGGGGGCTCGCCTGCATCACCACCGCGACGCCACCGATCAGCACGAAATCGACGCCGGCGCTCGCGAGCGTCGCGAGAAGGTTCGCCGGCCGGAAGTCAGGCAGGCTCACCATCGGCCGGCCGGGCGCCTTGCAGCAGGCGCGCCTGCTCGTACATCGATTCCAGGCGGCGCAGCCGCTCGGAGACGGGGAGTTCAAGCTGCTGGCGGATCAGGCTCTCGTCAACGCCCGCACCGGTTGGAGACGCGGCAAGAACCAGCTGCGCCCCGACAGCGCGCAGTGCGCGATCGAGCGTCGCGAGGCGGGGGTTTGACTGCGGGCGCTCCAGGCGAGCCACCGTCGCCTGGCTGACCGCCAGCCGGCGTGCGAGCTGAGCCTGCGTGAGACCGGCGGCTCGCCGGGCCGCAGCGAGCAGATTTCCCGCGCCGGAAACGTCGGCGGCTGCCGATGCGGGCCAAGAGCTCATTCCCCTAATATAGCTTATTCGCTATATTTCTCATCGTCGCGGAACCCGACTGCCACGACGTAGCCCTTCGGATCGCGTAGCTCTCCCCCCGACGCGTCGATGAGTCTGCGTGCCTCTGCGGCCAAGTCCGCGACCACGGCGTCGCGCACCGGAGAATCCTCGGGTACGCCGTAAAGGCCGAGCATCGCCGTCGAAAACCGCGCCAGGTCTTCGTCTGCGGAGAACACGAGCTCATTGGGGTGCTCGATCAACCTGACCTGAACGAACGCCGAGGCCACGATTGCCTGAATGTTCTCCGCGTGCACCGGAGCGCCGTGGTCAAGGGCCAGCTCAACCCCGTGTCGGGCTACGACCCGCCGAAGCATCGCTCGCGTCGCCGGGATCGAGTCACGCTCGTTGACCACGGCGACGAATCGTCCCGCCGGGCCGAGAACGCGGTGAGCCTCGCGGACCGCCGCGAGCGGGTCCTCGACGTGGTAGAGCATGTGCCTCGCCGTGACGACGTCGAACTCGAGGTCGGCGAACGGAACGCGTTGCGCATCGGCATGCACCGCCTCGACGCTCTCTGCACCGTTCACTGCTTCGAGTGCCGCGGTCGAGCTATCCAGTGCGACGAGCCGGCCACGGTGCCCTGCCGCTCGAAGCCGCCTCAGAAACGAGCCGGTACCGGCGCCGACATCGAGCAGCGACTCGTCGCCGGACATGCCCAACGCCTCGATTACGGCCGTCTCGGGGTTGTCCGCCCGCGCGGAAAGGCGCTCGTGAGTTTCGATCCTGATCGCAAGCGGCTCCAGCGACCCGTAGTCGCCCGAGTACGAGCTGGACTCCATCGTCACGAGGCTACGGAGTTCCCGTGGACCGCCGCGGACAGACACTCCAGCCGCTGCAATGCCCGCGCAAGGGCCGCTTGGCTAAGCGGCCCGCAAGTGCGCCCGAGAGGATTCGAACCTCTGACCTTCGGTTCCGTAGACCGACGCTCTATCCAGCTGAGCTACGGGCGCAGGCTGCGTAAGTCTAGTGGCGTCGCCGTGAGGCTCAGCCGGTGACTTTCGGGCGCCGTTTGCGGCGTGCGTGTACGCGCACCTTCGCGTGGGCGGAGTCGCCGCCGAACGACGGGTCCGGGTTGGCGAGCCCCGCCACCGCCCTGTTCGGGTACACGCCTGTGCGCCGCGGGATCACGACCACACGAATCGTCGCGCGGCGGCCGTTCAGGATGCTCCCGAGTTCGCAGTGCAGCGGCAGCCGCTGGTTGCAGCGCCCCTGGCTCGGCTGGGCAGAGACGAACCTGAAGTCGCCTTTCATCTCATCGTCGACGACGACGTCGCGCGCGGTCGCGGGCCCGAGGTTTTTCACCGTGATGTTGTAGGCCGCCTTCTCCCCCAGCGTGATCACGGCGCGCTCGGGGCTCTTGCTGATCGCCAGCCGCGCCGTTTCTTCTTCGGGCTCGGGCGGTTCAGGCGTTTTCGTGAACTTGTTGACGAACCGGCAGCTGCGGTGCGCCTGCTGTTCGTTGAGGTCAACGACGGCGCGGCCGGCCGCGAACGGCAGCTGCGTGCCTTCGCAGTTGACTTCGAGCAGCTCCCAATGCCCGGTCGCAGTGGGCGGAGCGATCTCCTGCATCACGTACGGTTCGAAGAACAGCGCGTTCGAGGGATCACCGGTGGCCAGGAACGACTCCTTTTCGCGCGTCACGTCGGCGCTCTGGGCAATTTCCGTTTCGGGACGGTTCTCTGACGTGATCGTGTATCCGAAGGTGCCGGTCCCGCCTTCGGTCAACTTGTGGATCGCCAGCGAGGCCGTCGGCAGGAGTTCGTTCGTGTAGCTGCAGACCAGCGTTTTGCTGGATTCGAGCTTGACGCTGATCGGTTTGCCGGGCTGGTAGCTGCCGCCGTTGTCGCAGCCGACAGCCGTTTCGGTCCACGTACCGCGCGCTTTGGCGGGCTTGCTCGTCTCGGCGATGGTGTATTCGCCGGCGGCCAGTTCGGGTGCCGGCGCCGCGTCCACGGCGATGCCTTCTTCGAGCGTCGTCGCGGCCAGGTCGATCTTGGCGGCTTTGCCGGTCACGGGGTTGACGGCGAAGCCGAACGTCCCCGCGCCACCGAGCGTGAGCTTGCGGACCGTGAGCTTGCCCGGCGGCGGCACGAATTCGTTTTCGTACGTGCACGTCGCGTGGTCGCTTTCGGCGAGATAGATCCCGACTTCCCGCGTCGCTTCGTTGACCGTGAACGAGGATTCCGGTTCGCCTTCTTCTTCTTCAGCGTTGGCCGAGGAGCACGAGATTCCCTTGAGCACCCAGTTGGCGGGCAGGTCCTCGTTGACCGTCCACGGCTGCGCGCCCTCGGTCGTTTCGCCGCGCACGAAGGTCTCCTGGCCTTCGTAACTCGGCGGCGCCGTCTGGATCGAGAACTTGCCGCCCGGGTTGTAGGAGACGTTGCCGCCGAAGTCGAAGGTTTCCTTGCTGCCAGCCGGTGCGTTGATCGCCTTCTTGCGGATCGTGATGACCCCGGCGTTCGGCGGCGGCGTTACGTAGTACGCGTAACAGAACACGTGCTTGGTTCCCGTCGGGTAACCCACCCACTCGACGTTGTCGCCGTTGAGGTTGTCGATCGCGCAGCGCAGCGCAGCGAAGCCATATTCTTCCGGGTGTTCTTTGGCAAGGATCGGGTCTTCGGGAGTGCCTCCCTGGACCCAGAGGGAGTTCCCCGATTTCGCGAGTTCGGCTTCCTTCTGCCCGAGTTCGATCGTCACCGCGCCCTTGATGTTCTGGCCGGTCGTCTGTCCGACGTTGTTCAACAGCGGCGTTTCCGCCAGCGTTTCGACAGGTTCGCGCAGCTGACCGGTGATGATCGACAGCGCGCCCCAGTAGCCGGCGACGGCTTTCGTCTTGTAGCTGTTGCCGAGCGTGAACTTCCAGCCGGTGATCGGCGTGCAGTTCGGCTGCTGTTCGAGCTCGACTTTGTTGTTGATCGCTTCGCCGGGCTGGTAGATCGTGTCCGGGCCAAGGTCGCGCAGGCTCTCCATGATGTTGTTGCGCGCGCGGTTTGCCGCGACGTCCGTGTACTTCGGGCATTCGCGGGCGGCGAGCGTCAGCAGTAGCCCGCTGCCGGGCGTGGCCGCCTGGGCGCCTGCGGGCTGCGCGAAGGCGAGCCCCAGCGCGGCGAAGAGTCCGGCCAGCGCGACGAGCGCACCACGCGCCGGGCCCCCTGCAACTGCGGAGTTCAAACCTGCACGCGCTCGCATCACCGATACCCCCAAAGCCGTATTGTGGGCGCCCGATAGATGGACGCCAAGTCAGCTTCTACGTCGCCCGGTGGCCGTCTCCTGCTCATGGAGCGGGCCCAAGCCGGTTTGGCGCTTGCGTTCGAGCATACCCCTCGGGGGGTCAAGCGGCTGATTGCGGGCTCACCAATCACCGGCGACGGGCAGACGCTCGACCTCGACATGCAGCTGATCGTCCGCTTCACGCAGCGCGGCGGCGAGGCGACGCTCGCCGAACTCGGCGTCGCCGGCGCGCGGGCAAGACTCGACGCCAGCGCACGGCTGGCCGGCGGCCGAGCGGTCAGGGGCGTTCGCACGAGCGAGCTGACGGTCGCCGGTGCCGCCGGTGAGCTGCGCGCAAGGTCCTATGAACCCGAGTCCGGGGCGAGCGGCGCGGGCATCGTCTTCTTCCATGGCGGAGGATGGGTCACCGGGAGCCTGGAGACCCACGACCAGCCGTGCCGCGCGCTCACGCTCCACAGCGGGGCGAAGCTGATCAGCGTCGAGTACCGCCTGTCGCCCGAGAGCCCGTTCCCGGCGCCCGTCGAAGACGCGTTCGCCGCCTTTCAGGACGTCGCCGCGCGCGCCGGCCAGCTCGGGCTGGACGCCTCGCGCATAGCGGTCGCCGGCGACAGTGCGGGCGGGCACCTGGCCGCAGTCACCGCTCAGCTGTCCGCTCGTGCGAGCGGACCGGCGCCGGCCTACCAGGCACTGATCTACCCCGCCGTAAGGTTCGGCTCCAACCCGCGCTCGCGCGTGCTGTTCGGTGAGGGCTACCTGCTCAGGGGCTCGTCGATGGACTGGTACGAGAGCCAGTTTCTCCAGGCTGCAGACCCCACGGACCCGCGGGCGTCACCGTTGCTCGCCGCCGACCTCGCGGGCCTCGCGCCTGCGCTGATTGTCACGGCCGGCTTCGACCCGCTGCGCGACGAGGCCGAGGAGTACGGCGCCAGGCTCGCGGCCGCCGGGGTCAAGACGGTGGTCCGCCGCTTCCCGGGGATGCTCCACGGCTTCTTCAACATGGGCGGAATCGCCGCGGCGCCGCGCCTGGCACTCGCCGAGATCGGCGGCGCGATCCGCGCAGCGCTCGCCGGCAACTGAGCCCGCCCGAGACGCCGTGACGGAGAGGGAGGGATTCGAACCCTCGAACGAAGTTACCCCCGTTACGCGATTTCCAGTCGCGCCCGTTCAACCGCTCCGGCACCTCTCCCAACGCGGCGAGTGACCTAGGTTACCGGCGCCCATGCGGGTTGCTAGGGTTCGCGCATGCTTCTCGCCGACCAGGCATTCACGTCCACGCTGGGCCTGCTGATCACGTTCGTCGGGATCGGCCTGATCGCCAACGCGCTGATCGTCTTCATCCTCGCGCAGGTTCGCGGCGAGCGCCGCCAGAACCAGGAGTACCTGAAGGCGCGCGGCGACAAGGCGCAGCTCGGCGACCAGCAGTAGCGGGCCCGCGTCTCGGTCTGCCGCGCCCGCCGCGAGGCCGCTCAGTGGCCGCGGCCGGCACTACTTCCGTGCTCGTGCGGCGCCGCCGATCGCGGAGCACTGCCGATCTGCCACGCTTACGCGACTTCGTGAGTGGGAGGAATTGAGATGGCCGTAGGCAGCGCACCGGCGGTTTATGTGATCACAGGGGCCTCGAGCGGGATCGGCGAGGCGACAGCGCGTCGTCTGGCAATCGACGGCGCGGCCGTCGTGCTCGTCGCACGGCGCCAGGAGCGCCTCGCACGGCTCGCCGGCGAACTCGGGCCGCGCGCGAGCTACGTGGCGCTCGACCTGACTGACGAGGACGCTCCGCAGCTGGTGCGTGCGCACGTGCTCGAGCATCACGACCGGCTCGACCTGCTGGTCAACAACGCGGGCGCCTCCTGGCGCGCGACTTTCGCCGACGGGGGCTGGGGAAACGTCGAGCGTACGATGTCGCTCAACTTCGACGCCCAGGTTCGGCTCACCGAGGCACTGCTGCCGCTGCTGCGTCGCAGCGCTCCGAGCGCCATCGTCAACGTCTCCTCGACCGCCGGCCGCGTGGCGCGGCCGGGCGCGGGGGCCTACAGCGCCTCGAAGTTTGCGCTCGCCGGCTGGAGCGATGCCCTCTGGGCGGAGGAGCGCGCGCACGGCGTGCACGTCGGGCTGGTGTTGCCGGGCTTCATCGAGACGGAGGGTTTCCCGGCGTCCGAGCTGCTCGCCAAGCCACTGACCCGCTGGATCGTCTCGACGCCACAGGCCGCCGCCGAGGCGATCTACGACGCCGGGATCGGCCGCCGCGCGGAACGCTGGGTGCCCCGCGGTTACGGGCTGATCGCGGCATTGAGGACCGTTGCACCGGGGCTCTACCGCAGGCTGATCGCCGGTGGCGCCGGGGACACGTTCATGACGGCGACCGGCGCCGACGCCGCCGACGCCCAGGCGCAGACCGCGCCCTAGTCGTTGCGTCCGGTCGCACTGGTCGCAGGGGCAACGGGCTTCATCGGCGGGCGGCTCGCGGGCGCGCTGCTCGACGCGGGCTACGAGGTCCGCTGTCTGGTGCGCCGTCCCGAGCGGGCGCAGGCGCTGGTGGTGCTCGGCTGCGAGGTCCGCCAGGGCGACGTGACCGATGCCGACTCGCTTGTCGGCGCCGGGCGCGGCGCGGACGTCGCCTACTACCTCGTGCATGCGATGGCCGGCGGCGCCGGCTACCACGAGCGTGAGCAGGACGGCGCCACGAACTTTGCGCGGATGGCCGCCGACGAAGGCGTCGCGCGCGTCGTCTACCTCGGCGGCCTCGGCGACGCGAACGTCTCCGCGCACCTGCGCAGCCGGCACGAGACTGCGCTTGCGCTGGAGCGCAACGGTCCGCCGCTAACGTACTTCCGCGCGGCGATGGTCGTCGGCGCCGGGAGCGAGTCCTACCGGACCCTGCGCTACCTCGTTCCGCGCCTGCCGGTGATGATCGCTCCGGCCTGGCTGCGGGCCCCGACGCAGCCGATCGCCGTCGATGACGCGATCGCCTACCTCGTCCAGGCCGCGGCCCCCGACGCAGCCTCGGGTCTGGAGGTCCAGATCGGCGGGCCCGACGTGCTCTCGTACGGGCGGATGCTCGACCGCATGGCGCTCGCGCTCGGGATGAACCCGCGGCCGAAGATCCCCGTGCCACTGATCACGCCGTGGCTCTCCGCGCTGTGGCTCGGTCTCGTCACGCCGGTGGACACGAACGTCGCGCGCCCGCTCGTCGAGGGGCTGCGCACCGCGACGGTGGTCACGGATCCGGTCCCGGCGCACGGGTTCGCTGTCGAGCCGATCGGCTTCGACGCGGCGCTGCGCCGCGCGCTCGCCGAAGAGGAACTCTCGGAGGCGGCAGCTTGAGCTCCCGCGCGCTCGTGCTGTTCACGCGCGATCTGCGCGTCAACGACAACCCCGCGCTTGCCGACGCGGCCGCGGCACACGGGGCGCTGCTGCCGCTGTTCGTCTTCGACCAGCGCCTGCTCGCTGGCCCGGCCGGGGCGCCGGGCCGCGTGCGCTTCCTGCTCGACTCGCTCGAGGACCTTGCCGCGGCCCTGCGCGAGCGCGGCGCGCCGCTTGTCGTGCGGCGTGGCGACCCCGCTCGGGTGGCGCTCGCGCTCGCAGGCGAGCACGCGGTCGACGCGATCTACGTAAGCGACGACTACTCGCCGTGGGCACGCCGACGCCTGGGCGCCCTCGAGGACGGCGCGCGGCAGGCCGGCATCGCGGTGCATCGCAGGCCCGGCGTGACGGTACTCCCGCCCGGTGCGGTGGTCCCGGCGGGCGGCGAGCACTACCGCGTGTTCACGCCGTACTTCCGCGCGTGGAGCGAGGTGCCGTTGCGTGATCTCAGGCCGGCGCCCGAGCGCATCGCACCGCTCGCGGGCGTCGAGCCGGGCGAGCTGCCCGCAGCAATCGAGATCGCAGCCGGGTCGCCGCCGCCGCAGTGCGCGCGGGGCGGCGAGCGCGTGGCGAGCAGCCTGCTGGAGGCTTGGGCCGCGGGGCCGGTGGCCGATTACGGCGCGGGCCACGACGAACTCGCGCACGAGGGAACCTCGCGGCTCTCCGCGCACCTGCACTTCGGGACGCTCAGTCCCGTGCAGGCGGCCCGTGCGGTCGGCCGCGGCGCGGGCCCGGAGAGCTTTGTCCGCCAGCTCTGCTGGCGCGACTTCTACCACCAGCTGCTGGCGGCCGAACCACGGATCGTCAGCGAGGACTATCACTCTCGCGGCGACGACTGGTCGACCGACACCGACGCGCTCGCCGCCTGGTCCGAGGGTCTCACGGGCTACCCGATCGTTGACGCCGGCATGCGCCAGCTCGCGCGCGAGGGCTACATGCACAACCGCGCGCGGCTGATCGTCGGCTCGTTCCTGACCAAGCACATGTACATCGACTGGCGGGAGGGTGCGGCCCATTTTGCCCGGCTGCTGACCGACGCCGACGTGGCGTGCAACACGGGCAACTGGCAGTGGATCGCCGGGACCGGAACCGACACGCGGCCCAACAGGATCCTGAACCCGCTGCGCCAGGCCAAGCAGCTGGACCCGCACGGCGATTACGTGCGCCGCCACGTGCCCGAGCTCGCGGAGATCCCCGGCGCCTTAATCCACACCCCGTGGAAGCTCCCTACGACTGCCCGCCCGCGCTCCTATCCGAAGCCGCTTGTCGAACTCGATGGCGCGCTCACGCGACTGCGTGAACGCCGTGGCGCGCCGTGACGGATGTGCTGATCCGCGGCGAGTCGATCCGGCTCGGCCAGCTGCTCAAGCTCGCGGGACTGGCGGACAGCGGCGGCGAGGCCAAGCAGCTGCTCGCCGAGGGCCTCGTCAGTGTCAACGGCGAGGTCGAGCTGCGCCGGGGCCGCCAGCTTCACGCGGGCGACCTGGTCTCCGTCGGCGGCGAGGAGATCACGGTCACACAGGCATGAACGCGTACGGAAAACAACGGATGCGCAAACCGTACAAATGCGGGAGGATCCTCGTGGGAGGTGAGGAAAGTGCCACCTGTGAAGGTTTCGCTCCCGCCAAAAGATCGGTTTGGCGAGTCGCGCAACGCGCGCGCTGCGGACCGGGTACGCACGGAGCTGAAGTATCTGCGCGACGCCGCGAGCCGGCGACTTCGCCGGACTGCCGTCGAGGACGACGTGCCGCCCGCCCCGCGCTTCACGCAGCGACCCAAGCCCTCGTAGCCGAAGGGTCGGCTACGCCGTGAGCGCAGCCGACCGTTCGCATCTGGCGCGGTCCTTCGACACCGTCGCCGGCGAGTACGACCGCGGGCGACCTGTCTGGCCCAGGGCGGCGATCGACTGGCTGCTTGGCCCAGAGCCGCTCGATGTCCTCGACGTCGGCGCCGGGACCGGCAAGCTGACCGCCGTGATCGCCGCGGCCGGGCACCGCGTCACCGCCGTCGAGCCGATGCCGCGGATGCGTGAGCAGCTCGCCGCGCGGCTGCCGGACGTGCCGCGGATCGCCGCCTGCGCCGAGCAGCTGCCGTTCGCCCAGGACACCTTCGATGCGGTGCTCGCGGGCGCCGCCTTCCACTGGTTCGACGCCGAACGGGCGCTCGCCGAGTTCGCGCGGGTCCTGCGCCCGGGCGGCGTCGTGGGAATGCTGGGCAACGTCTTCGACGTCGGCGTGCCGTGGGTCGCGCGCCTGCGGGAGATCCTCGGACCGCCGGCCGCCGAACGCAGGGACTACTGGCCCGAGCTCGCGACACTCGACGGCGACTTCGCCCGCGTCGAGGAACGCGGCTTCCCCCACGACCAAACGATCGACCTGCGGACGCTGCGCGACCTTGCCAGCTCGCGCAGCGGTTTCGCGGTGATGGACCAGGCGCAGCGCGAACGCCAGCTGGCGCGCGTCGACGAGCTGTGGGCCAGCGAGCCCGCGCTCGCGGGGGCGACGTCGGTCCGGCTGCCGTGGATCGCCCGCGCGCGTCGTTGCAGCGCGCCGCTCGCCGCCTGGCGCGTCGCCGTGGTGGACGCCGAGCGCGTGCGGCCACTGCGCGCGAGCGTGCTGCGTCCCGGCCTGCCGCTGTCTGAGTCGACCTACGACGGAGACGACGCCCAGGATGCGGTCCATCTCGCGGTCGAGCGGGACGCAGAGCTCCTCGCGGTCGCCAGCGCGCGCCCCGAGGGCCTCCCGGACGACCCGCGCGACGGCGATTGGCGCCTGCGCGGGATGGCCGCGCAGGAGCGCCTGCGCGGCCGCGGCATGGGCGCGGCGCTGCTCGCCGCGCTCGAGCGGATCGTCCGCGAACGCGGCGGTGCGCGGATCTGGTGCAACGCGCGGGTCGGAGCGCTGACGCTCTACGAGCGCGCCGGCTACGAGCCGCTCGGTGGGCGCTTCGTGATCCCGGGCATCGGGGATCACGTGCGGATGATCCGCGAGCTGCGCTAGAGCTGCAGTGACTTGAGCTCGAGGAACTCGGCGATGCCGAACGGGCCGAGCTCGCGGCCGTGGCCCGACTGCTTGAAGCCCCCGAACGGCGCGAGCGGGTTGTAGGCCGCCCCGTTGATGTCGACCTGGCCGGTGCGCATCAGCCGCGCCACGCGCTTGGCCCGCTCCTCGTCGGCCGACCAGACACCCCCCGCGAGCCCGTAGACACTGTCGTTCGCGATCCGCACCGCGTCCTGGTCTCCGTCGTGGGCGATCAGCACCAGAACCGGGCCGAAGATCTCCTCCTGGGCGATCGTCATCTCGCTCGTCACGTCGCTGAAGACGGTCGGGCGCACGAAAAACCCGTGATCCAGACCCTCCGGCGACTCGACGCCACCAGTCAGGAGGCGGCCCCCCTCGGCGATCCCCTGCTCGATGTAGGCACGAACACGCTCACGCTGACGCTCGGAGACGAGCGGCCCGAGCTTCGTCGCGGGGTCGAACGGGTCGCCGGTCGTGAAGCGCTCGGCGACAGCGCTCGCGATCTGCTCGGCCTCGGCGAGCCGCCCGCGGGGGACGATCATCCGCGTCAGCGCGCTGCATGTCTGCCCGGAGTTCTGGAAGCATTTGCCGACGCCGTCCTTGACCGCCTGCTCGAGGTCGGCGTCGTCGAGGATCACGTTTGCCGACTTGCCGCCAAGCTCGAGCGCGACGCGCTTGACGCTCGCCGCCGCGACTTCGCTGACGCGACGGCCGGCACGCGTCGAGCCGGTGAACGAGAGCATGTCGACGTCGGGGTGCGCGGCGAGCGCCTCGCCGACCGCCGGCCCGTAGCCGGTGACGAGGTTGAAGACCCCCGCCGGCAGGCCGATCGCGTCGACGATCTCGGCGAGCACGAAGGCGTTGAGCGGCGCGACCTCGCTCGGCTTGACGACCACCGTGCAGCCCGCGGCAAGCGCAGGCGCGACCTTGGCCGCGATCTGGTGGAGTGGATAGTTCCATGGCGTGATCGCGCCGACGACACCGACCGGCTCACGGACGACCAGCGAGTCGCCGATCTTCGTCTCCCACTCGAACTCGGCGAGCAGCGCGGGGAGCGAGCCGAAGTCGATTGCGGGGAGCGCGGCCTGGACGCGGGTCGAGAGCTTGAGCGGCATCCCGACCTCCCGGGCGATCAGCTCGGCGATCTCGTCGGTGCGCTCGCGCAGCGCGGCCGCGATCCTCTCCAGCCAGGCGGCCCGCTCCGAGACCGGCGTCTGCGACCAGTTCTCGAAAGCCTCGCGGGCAGCGGCAACCGCGCGGTCAACGTCCGCCGCGTCGCCCTCGGGGATCGACCCCATCACCTGCTCGGTCGTCGAGTTGACGACGTCGATGCTCCCGGTGCCGTTCGACTGCACCCACTCGCCCCCGACGTAGATCCGCTCGCGGACGATCTGCTGCTCCTGCGCTGCGATGGCCATCGTCTCGCTCCTTTCGCTGTTGCCGCGAGGCTGACGTTAGCGCCGCGCGCCAACCCGTGGCGGGTGGCAAGTCAGTCGTTCGCGGTGACCGTGTCGAGCAGCTGCGCAAAGCGCTCGCGTGCCTGCAAGCGCCGCGTGGGAACGTGTTCGCTTGGAACTTCGCCGGGCGGTGGCGCGTAGCCCGCGAGGATCCTGCGCGCGACCGACTGCCGGTGTACCTCGTCGGGCCCGTCGTACAGGCGCCAGGCGCGTGCGAAGCGATACATCCCCTCGAGCGGGAGGTCGGTCGAGTAGCCGAGCGAGCCGTGGACCTGGATTGCCCGGTCGATCACATCGGCGAGCACCGAAGCGCCGTAGAACTTGATCAGGCTGATCGGGACCCGCGCCGCGGCGACACCCTCGGTGTCCATCACCCACGCGGCGTGCAGTGTCAGCAGCCTCGCGGCCTGCATCTCGGCCGCCGAGTCGGCGATCCAGTTCTGGACCGTCTCGTGGCTTCCGAGCACGGCACCGTGCGCTTCGCGGTAGGTCGCGCGCTCGCAGAGCATGTCGAACGCGCGCCGCGCCACGCCGAGCCAGCGCATGCAGTGGTGGATGCGGCCGGGGTAGAGCCGCTGCTGGGAGATCAGGAAGCCCTCGCCCTCGCCGCCGAGCAGTGCGTCGGCGCCGACCCGTACGTCTTCGTAGGCGATTTCGGCGTGGCCGCCCAGCTTGCCGAACTCCTCCCGGGGATGCTCCATCGTCGAGACGTCGCGGATGATGTTCACGCCGGGCGTGTCGACCGGCACAAGGAACATGCTCGCGCGCTGGTGCGGACGGGCCTGCGGATCGGTGACTGCCATCACGATCAGGAAGTCGGCGATCGAGGCGTTCGACGAGAACCACTTGTGCCCCGAGATCACGTAGCCGTCGCCGTCGCGGCGTGCGCGTGTCTTGAGCATCGTCGGGTCGCTGCCGGGGCTGTCGGGCTCGGTCATCGAGAATGCGGATTTCAGGTCGCCGGCGAGCAGCGGCTCGAGGTAGCGCTCCTTCTGTTCCGCGGTGCCGGCGAGCGCGAGGATCTCGGAGTTGCCGGAGTCCGGGGCCTGGCAGCCGAAAGCGTTTGGAGCGAAGGGCGAAGTCCCGAGGATCTCGTGCATCAGGCCTAGCTTGACCTGCCCGAAGCCCTGCCCGCCGAGCTCGGGGTCGAGGTGCGCGGCCCAAAGCTCCTGCCCCTTGACGCGCTCCTGCAGCGGGGCGTAGAAGCGGTCCAGTGCCGGCTGGTCGAGCTGATCGAAGATCGTCTCCAGCGGCCAGATCTCCTCGCGCACGAAGTCCCGCATCCAGTCGAGCTTCGCCGCGAACTGCGGCTCGGTCGAAAAGTCCCAGCTCATCCCCTGCCCCCTCCCGTGTTGACGAGCGTTGAGTATCCCAATGCGCAGACCACTTGCGCAGGGGGTTGACAAAGCACACATTGTTTGTAATCTGAGTGAGGAATGACCTGCCGTCTAACACAGCCCCCGATCGTCGCCAACCTCCGAGCGTCGGCGGGAGAGCGGCAGGACATTCACAGAGGCGGCGAACGTTCCCTGCGCTCCCTCACTCCCTCAACGCTCCCCGGGAGGGTCCATCCGCCCTCCCGGGGAGCTCTCGGGAACCCGACTGACCAGACCCCAGGAGATGCCCTGTGCCGCGCGTTACCGTGACAACCGACGACCCGAAATCCGGCAAGGTGATTCTCCTCGAGGAGAGCATCGAGCTGATCCACCTCGAGAGCCAACTTGCAAGCCGACAACTGCTCGAGCGCGTCCGCTGGGCGCTCAAAGACGCCGATGCGCTCGTACGGCGCGCGCGGCGCGCCGCCGCCTGACCCCGGTGGCGCGCCGCGAAGCGAAATGACCGTCCTGACCCCCGACCTGCGCCGCGTAGACCCCGCCGAGAGCGACGTCGTCGCGGACCTCTGGTTCACCAGCCGGCGCGCCAACGCACCGGCGATCCCACCGGCGGTCCACAGCTACGACGAAGTCCGGGAGTGGATGCGCGAGACGGTCTGCTGCCGGATGGACGTCTGGCTCGCCCAGGACGAGCGGCGCAGGCCGCTGGCGATGATGGCGCTCGATGGGCCGACCGTCGACCAGCTCTATGTGGCACCCGAGGCGACAGGTCGGGGCGTGGGCTCGCGCCTGCTGGCCCTCGCGAAGAGCGGCCACACGGCGCTCGAACTCTGGACCTTCCAGTCGAACCGTCGCGCGATCGGCTTCTACGAACATCACGGCTTCCGCTCCGTTCGCCGCACGGACGGCGAGAACGAGGAGCGCTCACCGGACATCCTCCTGCGCTGGACGCGCTGACGCGGACAGGAGACGGCATCCGACCCCCGGCAGTTTCATCGACCCCGGCCCCGGGCACGAAGTCCCTTATGGCGGCCGCGCCTAAGCCGCGTGTGCGCGCGAGCGGGCATGTCGACGTGCTGCTCGTGCGCACAGGTACGACGCCCGGGCTGCGCCAGGCCGAGGTCGAGTTCGTGCGCGCGCTCAACGGATTGGGTCTGCGGGTCGCGACCGTCTCAACCGGCTTCGGCCTGCTCGGTCGGTTACGCGTCGCGTTCCCGCTGATTGATCTGATCGAGGGCCTTTCCCTGCGACGTCTGGCGGTGCGCGCGCTGCGACGCACCGATGCGCGGGCAGTCTTCTTCAGCAGTGCCGGGGCGATCACCATGCAGCCCGCGTCAGTGCTGCGCCGTAGCGCCGTGCGGTTCGACTCGACGATCGAGCGCAACCGCCCCGGTCGACGTAACGCGTTCACGCGCTTGCTCGCCCGCAGAGCGTTCCGCCACGCCGCTGTGCTGCTGCCCGTGACGCCAGAGCAGGTGACGGACTTCTCCGGCGATCCAAGGGTCCATGTGCTGCCGCGGCCGGTTGCGCCGGGCCCGGAAGCTGCGGGCAGGCGCGAGCGCGCGGCACTTTGCTACGCGGGGAATCCCGACAAGAAGGGGCTCGACATCGCCGTCGCGGCGTGGACGGCGGCCGCGCCGAACTTCCCGCTGTACGTGACCGGCATCGACGCTGAGGCGGGTCGCGACTTTCTGCGTCGCCGCGGGGTGAGCAATACCGCGAACGTGGTCTGGCTGGGACATCTCGATCCGGATACGCACCGCGCGCTCAGCGCCCGCGTCGAGATCTACCTGAGCGCCGCGCGTCGCGAGGAGTACGGGGGAGTCCAGCGCGAGGCGCTCGTCGACGGCGCGGTGCTGGTTTGCGCCCCCTCCGCCGGCCCCGAGCAGCTCCTGGCCATCGCGCGGTCGCTGGATCCGGAACTGGTGGCAGGCGACTTCGACGCCCGGACGCTGGCCGCGTGCCTCACCCGCGCACTCTCCATGAGCGAGCAGGACAGGCTCTCCTACCGCGCTCGCGCGATGGAGCTCATGAGCCCGAACACGCGCGCCAACCTTGAGCGGATCCTTGCCGACGATGTCCTGGGGGTCCTGGAAGTGCGAACTGCCCGGGCGCGGGGAGGGAGAGGCCAGGCGCCGCCGGTCGAGCATCCGGCGAGGTACGTCGACGAGGCACCGCGGCGCGCCGCCTGAGTCGAATCGCCCACGTGACGACCGTCGCCGAGGCCCGAGCCAACCGCTGACGGACCCTGTTCACTTAGCTGACAGTGATGCGCGAGCGGGAGCGTCCGCACAACGTCGAGGTCACGCTCGGCTCCTATGAACGGGGGGCCGAGTCGTATCTGCGGCACTCCCCGCAAGAGCCCCACAGCTCGCTGGTGGCCTTTCGCGAGCGCGTACTGGAGCAGATGGCACCGCGCCAGCGGCTGCTGGAGCTCGGCACGGGGCCTGGCCGCGACGCCGCCTTCTTCGAAGCCCGAGGCATCGTCGTGCAGCGCAGCGACGGCGCGCAGTCATTCGTGAGTCGGCTGCGTGAGCAGGGTCACGACGCCAGGCTGCTCGACGTCACCCGCGATGAGCTCGGCCAGGATTTTGACGCGATCTTCGCCAACGCCGTCCTGCTGCACCTGAACCCAGGCCAGCTCGCGGCGCTGCTCGAGCGTGCGGGCGAGGCAGTTCGGCCGGGCGGGCTGCTCGCCTTCACCGTCAAGGAGGGTGAAGGCGAGATCTGGTCCGAGGAGAAGCAACTTCGCCGCTACTTCCGCTTCTGGCGTGAGCCGGAGCTACGCCAGCTGCTCGAACGCTCCGGTTGGCCGACCGCGATCATCGATCGGGTGCAAGGCCCACGCGATCGCTGGCTGCAGGTCATCTGCCGGTCCGCGGCGAGAAGAGCGCCGGATTGAAGCGCACCGAGCGCCGGCGCAGCGGCCACAAGAGCGGAGCGCCCGCGGTGCCGTCAGTGACGTCACGCAGGAGGTGCGTCGCAAGGCCAAAGGCGACACCGTCGAGCATCTCGCGGTCGGCGGCCCTCCGTGGAGCCAAGCACCGCCGGACCGACACGATTGCCGCGATCGTGAGGATCGAGTGGGTGAAGGGCCGCGCAGACCGGCGCGTCAGCACCCCCCAGCCAAGTACCGCGTCGGGGATGTGGTCGGCGTCGATCAGCACGGCTGCCACCAGGGCGCTTCGGCGCAGCGGCCGGCTCCGCACACGTGCGGCGTCGAGCGCAAGGGATGTGGTTGCCAGATGGGCGGCCCAGTCGAGCATCGCCCTGCGCCAGAGCGGCGTCTCGGGAAGAGAACGGTTGACCGTGATCACGACACCGACCTTCAGCAGGCTCGCGGCGAAGACCGCCGGCGACGGTGCCCGCGGACCGCTACGGCCCCGCATGCTCCAGCAGGGCCAGCGCGGCCGCGGCCGCCGGTGTGACGGTTTGTGGCGGGTGCGTTCGCCAGAACTCGCTGATCGCCGGCCGCGTCAGCTCGAGCAGCAGCGAGTCCTGGAACTCACCCTCATCGAGCCGGAGGCCTGATTCTGGGACCTCGTCGTCATGAAGGTCGATACGCACACAAATCTCGGGTCGCAATCGCAGAAGGTCAAAGCCCACGCCGAGGACCTTCCAGCGACTGGCCGGCGAACTCGCGGCGTTCAGTCGAACTCCGACCTCCTCCGACAGCTCGCGCTCGACCAGCTCGTTGACAGCGTCGGCGACACCGGGCTCGAGGGTCCCGGACGGCGCGACATGCCACTGGTTGGGGTCTGTCGCGACCGATGCGCTGCGCAACCCCAGCACGACGGCGCGGCTGTGGTCAACCGGCACGGTTGTTAACACAGAAACCCCGATTGCCGCGACACGTCCATGACCCGACCGGAGTGGGTCGCCGGCCGCCAGCTGATGGACGATCCGGCGCATCGGCAGCACGGAGAGTGGGTCTCGTGCCAGAACTTCGAACTCGGTGCAATTCAGGTACTCCGCACGGAGGCTGTCAGATGTCGCAATGGCGTCGAAGTAACCACCCGCGGCGCACTGGACAGGGAAAGCCTCGGCGCGGGTGAACGACAGGACCCTGCCGTCGTGCATCGCCCGAGTCCGTGCGGCGACCGCGGCGAGATGGGGTTGCCCTTCGCGGCGGAGGGCGCCGTCCACCTGCACCGGCTCTGGGGCCTCAACGACGAGCTTTCCCGTCGCCGGGGCGCTTGCGCTTTTCACGGCAGCGGGGTACGTGGCCCCCGCACGTGTGACGACAGTGGCCAATCGTCCGTAAAGCTCCACAAGGGGCTCAAAGTTTGGCAATTTGTTCACTGGGAATGTTCCCGGGGCAGAGGGTGCGTGGTAACTTCCTTGGGCAGCAGATCCCCCCATTTCATCTCTCCGCACGCTGCGGCGAGCCGTAATCCAGCCTAGACAGGTCCAAGGATCGGAACACCGTGGCTGCCCCGCCGAACACCAGCATGACCCCCCACCCCAACGTCGTCACCAGCGACATGCTCGGCGTGCACCGCGTGAGCGTTCTCGTCCCCGCCCTGAACGAGGCGGAGAACCTGGAGCACGTTCTGCCGCGGATGCCCGAGTGGGTCCACGAGGTCGTGCTGATCGACGATCACTGCACCGACAACACGGCGCAGGTCGCGCGCGAACTGATGCCCGGCATCACCGTCGTCGAGAACCATCGCCCGCCCGGGAAGGGCAACGCGCTCAGGACCGGGGCCGAAGCGGCGACGGGCGACATGCTGGTCCAGGTCGACGCGGACGGCTCGGAGGACCCGGCGGAGATCAACGCCTTCATCGGTGCACTGCTCGCCGGCGCCGACTACGCCAAGGGATCGCGCTTCATCGAAGGCGGCGGCACGTCGGACATGCCGGCCCTGCGCAAGTGGGGCAACTGGGCGCTGGTCGCTGTCGTCAGGGCCCTGTTCCGCGGGACCAAGTACACCGACCTCTGCTACGGCTACAACGCCTACTGGAGCTGGGTCGCACCGCTGCTGCTCGACGCCGACGGCTTCGAGATCGAGACGGTAATGAATCTTCGCGCCGTGCGGGCCGGCCTGCGAGTCTTCGAGGTGCCGAGCTTCGAGACTGAGCGCATCCATGGCGTCGGGAAGCTCGAGACCTTCCCGGACGGCTGGAGGGTCCTGACGGCGATCGTCCGTGAGCGCTTCTTCGCGAAGCCGATCCAGAAGCCCCGGCGACCGGGCGACACTGGAACCGACACGGCTCCAGGTGGTACCTTCGCTGCGAACGGAGTCAGTAAGTGATGAAGGTTCTCACCATTCTCGGAACGCGACCGGAGGCGATCAAGCTCGCCCCGGTCATCCGCGAGCTTTCCCGTTTCCCGGAGACGTTCGACTCGCGCGTCTGCATCACTCACCAGCACCGCGAGCTGCTGGACCCGATGCTCGACCTGTTCGGAATCGAGGCCGACTACGACCTGGATGTGATGACGGCCGGCCAGACCCTGAGCGGCGTCACCGCGGCTGTCATGACGGGGCTCGAGGAGATCCTGCTCGAGGACAAACCTGACTGGGTGATCGTCCAGGGGGACACCGTGACGGTGATGGCGGCCAGCATGGCTGCGTTCTTCCACAACGTCCGTGTGGTCCACGTCGAGGCCGGGCTGCGCACGTTCGACAAGTACTCACCGTTCCCGGAGGAGATCAACCGGCGTGTGACGAGCGTCGTCGCGGACCTGCACATCGCGGCCACGGAGCTCGGCGCCAAGAACCTGACGCGCGAGGGGGTCCCGGCCGAGCGCATCGCGATCACCGGCAACACGGTCATCGACTCCCTGCACCGAATTGCGGCTACCCCCTTCGACCCGCACGGGACGCCCCTCGAGGGACTCGACGGCGTGGACCGGCTGGCGCTTGTCACCGCTCACCGGCGGGAGAACTTTGGCGAGGGGATGCGCAAGATCGCCGGCACTCTCAGGTTGCTCGCCGAAGAGCACCCCGAGTTGCACCTCGTCTATCCGGTGCACCTGAATCCGCAGGCTTCGAAGTACGCCAACGAGCTGCTGGCCGACCTGAGCAACGTTTCGCTGCTGCCGCCTCTGGGCTACCAGGAATTTGTCTGGCTGCTCCAGCGATCCCACCTCGTGATCACGGACTCGGGCGGCCTCCAGGAGGAGGCGGCCGGACTGGGCAAGCCGGCTCTGATCCTGCGTGAGAACACCGAGCGCCCGGAGGGCGTCGAGGCCGGCATCGCCAAGCTCGTGGGCACCAATCGCCACGAGTTGCTGGCCGCTACGAGGAAGCTGTTGCACGATCCGCTCGAGTATCAGGCGATGGTCAGCGCCGGCTGCCCCTACGGCGACGGCATGGCCGCAGAGCGGATCATCGAAGCGCTGATGGGCCAGCACAAGGCCCGCAGGCGCGGGGACCGTGTTTACGAGCAGGTCACGCCGAGTGACCCGCTCGATGCCCTCGTCAAACATGCCGAGACGAACCACCCGGGGCGCCGCTCCAGCGACAAACGCATCGGCCGTGCGAACTACAGCCCGGCCTTCGACCGCAGGCGGGCTCGCGTCTCCTAGACGCGAGCGCTTCCTGCAGATGCCCGCCCCGACCGCAGCGCCCGATCAGCTCCACAGATGGCTGCCATGACCTCGCAACTGGGCGACGCCAACCGCACGGCGGGGGAAGTCGCCGAGCGACTCGGCGACTGGCTCACAGGCAACGGCGTCCAGTCCGACTCCGGGGCCTTCTGCGCCTGGCGAGATGAAGACGGCCTACTGGCGTTCGAGTACCCGGAGATCACCGGTTACGCGCTGACCTGGCTCGCCGGCAGACCTTCGCTCACGGCGGCCGGGCAGGAGGCCGGACGCCGTGCCGCCCGGTGGCTCGTCGAGCGCCTCGCGGCCGGTAACCGCGCGGCGCACGACGGCTGGGACGAGGGAGCCGTCTACACGTTCGACCTCGGGATGATCGCCGCAGGAATGATCTCGTACGGCCGCCGGTTCGACGAAGCGCAGACCGTTGAGCGCGGCGAGCTTCTCGCGGGGAACTCGCAAAGCTCGCCCTGACGAATCCGTTCATGCCGGCCGTCGCCCCGGACGGCCCGCCGACCGGGCGGCCATCAAGCTGGTCCACTGCGGGGCGTCCCCACCTCGCAAAGTGTGTTCAGGCGCTGATGCTGATCGAGGAGTGGGACGCCGCCGCGCACCTGATCGCCGACGCTTGCACCTTTCAAGATCCGTCGGGCTACTTCCTCACCCAGCCGGATGAGCAGATCGTGATGCTCCACCCCCACTTCTACACCGTCGAGGCCCTCTGGATGTGGGGCACCGCCCGAGGCGACGATGACGCGCTCGAGCGGGCACACCGGGCGACCGAGTGGGCCTGGCGGCACCAGCTCCCGGCCGGTGGCCTGCCGCGAATGGTCGCCCTCGACGAGGACACCGTCGCGCCGGAACAGTTCGACCTGACCTCCCAGGGGGTGCGCGCCGGGCTGCTGACCGGTGCCGGCCTCGACCGGCTCGAGAAGGCTGTATCCCGCCTGTGCACGTCCGCCCTGCCTCTCCCTGACGGCGCGGCGCTTCCCTACCAGCCGCAGGCCGAGAGCCTCCACCAGAACTCGTGGGTGAGCCTCTTTGGAGCGCAGGCACTGGAGCTCGCCGCGCAGCCCGGAGAAGTTTCGCTCGCCTGGCATGAGCTCGTCTGAGCGGGCGCGCGGCGCCGGCCGCCTGCGCGTCTGTGTCGTCGGGTCCGGCCCCCGCTTCCTGAGCGGCATCAGCTACTACACCAACCGTCTGATTCACGCGCTCGCCGAGGAACACCAGGTGAGCGCGATCCTCGTTCGCCGGCTGCTGCCGGCGCGTCTGTACCCCGGCCGCACGCGAGTGGGGACGCCGCTGACCACCTTCACCTACCCGCCGGGCACGCGCGTCTTCGACGGAATCGACTGGTACTGGGGGCGGTCGATCGTCAACGCGATCCGCCTGCTCGCCTCAGAGCGTCCCCAGGTGGTGATCTTCCAATGGTGGAGCGGCACGGTCCTGCACTCGTTCCTGCTGCTCGCCTGCTTCGCGCGGGCCCGCCGCGCCCGCGTGGTGATCGAGTTCCATGAGGTTCTCGACACCGGCGAGATGGCCCTGGCGCCGGTCCGCTGGTACGTCAACGGCGTGATGCCGCTGCTGCGGCGGCTGACCCAGGGGTTCATCGTCCACAACGAGTTCGACCGCGAGGCGCTCGAATCCCACTACGGCCTGGAAGGCAAGCCGGTGGTCATCGTTCCCCACGGCCCCTACAACCAGTACGCCGGCGGCGAACGCCCCGAGCGCGCAGACGACGGGGTCTGCCAACTGCTCTATTTCGGCGTGATCCGGCCCTTCAAGGGCGTCGAGGACATCATCGCCGCCCTCGACTCGCTCGATGACGAGACCGCGGCGAAATTCCACCTCACCGTCGTGGGCGAGACCTGGGAGGGATGGACATTGCCGGCCGAGATGATCGCTCGCAGCCGCCACCGCGACCGCATCACCTTCGTCAACCGCTACGTCGCCGACGCCGAGGTCCAGGCGTTCTTCGAACAGGCCGATGCCGCGGTGCTTCCATACCACCGCTCGTCCGCCAGCGGCCCCCTGCACCTGGCGATGGCGTCGGGCCTGACTGTCGTGGTCAGCGCCGTGGGCGGGCTGGTCGAGGCCGCCGAGGGCTACGAGGGCCGGATCGCAATCGAGCCGCAGCGCCCCGACCAGATCGCGCTCGCGATCCAGCAGGCGTGGCTGCAGCGCACCCGCCGCTTCGATGACGTGCACACATGGGACCGCACGCTGGAGCGTTACAACGAGATGTTCGCGGCGCTCAACGCGAGTGCCGCGGGATGACGTGCGGCCCGTAGCGCCTGCGGCTTCGCGCGTACAGCACAGGCCCTTCCACGAGGCCGCGCAGCTCGAGCCGCGTCAGCTCCTGGGGGTATCCGCTTCGCTTCTGCTCGTTCTTGGACGAGCGCGGGCTTAGTGCGAACCAGAGGCCGCGGGGCAGGCGCCGAAGGACAAAGTCGGGCAGCAATCGCGGGTCCGAGCCGAGGGTCTTGATCATCACCGCGCTCATCCCCGCCCCGTACGCATAGATCTGTTTGCGCAGGCTCTCGTAGTCCGGCCGGTTGAGGTGGTGAATGACCGCGGACGGCTGGTAGACGACGCGCCGCCCTGACAGCACTGTACGCAGCAGCATCTCGAAGTCCACGCCGCCCAACGCCGGTGTCCCGTTGCCGAGCGCCGGATCGAACCCGCCGAGCTCGAGCAGCGCAGAGCGGCGGAACGCCAGGTTGTTCGCGGTCCCGAAGCGTCCCGCCGCGTACGGGTACAGAGGGTCATCGGCCGGCCTGTTCTCGGCCATGTCGTAGACAGATCGATCGAAGCCGTGATGGAAACCGCCGTATTCCTCGAACCAGAGCTGGGGCGCGGTCTCGAGCTCCATCGGAATCACGAGACCGGACACGGCCGCAGCAGCGGGTTCAAGCGTGAATCCCCGGGCCAGCTCTGTAAGCCAGTGGCGGTCGGCGCGCACATCGTCGTCGGTGAACGCCACCAGCTCGGCCTCGGTCTGCCGGACGCCGGTGTTGCGCGCACTCGCACTGCCGGGCTTGTCCTCCCGCGCGTACCTGACGGCCACCGCGCCGGCGGCGAACTCGTTCTCCACGAGGTCCTTCGTGCCCGTCGTAGCGGGCGCGTTGTCGACGACCAGAATCTCGTACCGCTCATCGGGGTAATCGCACGCGATTATCGAGTCGAGTGCAGTGCGCAGACGGTCGGGGCGATCGCGGCTGGGCACGATGACCGTCACGAACGGGGCCTCGGCCAGGAAGGCTTCGCGATCTCGCTCGCAGCGCGGGGCCTGGGCCGGAAGTCCCTCGGGGCCCAGCGCGGACACCGCCGGCAGGCCATCCTCGAGGAGATGGGAGCTGATCCTTGGCCCCGCCTCGCGCCAGATCGCGCCGGCCAGCTCATCTGCCGCTATGGAGTCCCGCGACCCGAACCCCAGCTCGACCAGACCGACGGGCTGACCGTGCAGAGATGCGAGCACGAGCACACCCCCGTACGGCGCCCCGCTCCTGCTCGCGCGCC
This sequence comes from uncultured Solirubrobacteraceae bacterium, assembly GCA_963699425.1. Lineage (GTDB taxonomy): Bacteria > Actinomycetota > Thermoleophilia > Solirubrobacterales > Solirubrobacteraceae > Palsa-744. The sequence goes on from CAVOTS010000003.1 coordinate 1,182,995, forward strand.
GCGGGAGGTCCTCGAGCGGCTTGCCGATGTCGAGCGCGAGCACCTCGATCGGCGCGAAGCCGACGGCGGCTTGGGCCTCAGCCGTGGATACTGGCGGGGAATTCACGTGCTCGGCACGGTATCGGGACTATTGCGCCGCCTGGCTGAACGGCGGCATCTTCATCGCCTGTTGAAACGCGGCCAGGGAAGCGGAGGAGGAATTGATCCGCCAGTCGTGCTCCTTTTGGCGATCGAACCACACCAGCGCGCGCACTCGCGTGAAACGGGTCTCGAGCGCCCTTGCCATGTTGAGAATCCAGGTCGCCTTGTCGCCGCCGGCTTCAGAGGACGCCGTCTCGGCGATCATCACGGGCTTGCCGGTCAGTCGCGTGAGCGCTTCGTAGGAGGGCCCGAACTCTTCTTCGAATTCGGTCCAGCGACTCTTGGAGCCGGCTCCGCTGTTGTATCCGTCGAGGCCGACCCAGTTCACCCAAGCGTCTCCGGGATAGAACTGCGAGAAGGGACAGGCGCCGCCGCAGTCGACGTTCGGTGCCCATAGCCAGCGCACGCGGTCTGCCCCGGCGGCCCGGAAGATGCGAACCACGTGCCGCCAGGCCCGGACGTAGGCGCCCGGGGTGTTGCCTTCGACGCCCGGGCTCCATGCGGTGCCCCCAATGTTCATCTCGTGCGCGAAGTCGATGAACATCGGATGTCCCCAGCGCGCCGCGGCCCGGGCCGACCGGCGTATGTAACTGTCGAATGCTCCGTCGGCGATCGCGGTGAGGGAGTAGCGCCCTGCGCCGTGTGCGGCCGTTGGCTGCCAGTTGATCATCGGGATCAGCCCTTCCCTGAGGAGCGATCGAACCTGCTCCGGGTAGAACAACGGTTCGGCCCAAGTCTGGTACCACATCACGATCCTGGGGCGGGCACCAGCGAGGCTGGAGAAGGCGTGCACCCCCGCGAGCCCCGGGGCCTTGGTGGTGTTGACGCCGAGCGCGACGGTCGGCACGCTCACGGCGAGATGATCGATGGCGTCGGCGCGAAGGCCGGTCCAGCCTTCTTGAAATCCCGACTTGCCGCAGGACTGCAAACCGATCGCCGCGAGGATGCACAGCGCGGCGATCGACCCCCGCCGACGCGTCGCGGGGAACGCCGACGTCATCCGGCGTGACTTGGCGTCTCGCGGCGCTCGCGGCGCATCCGGCGGCAGCTCGGCGCCCGGCTCAGCGAGTAGGCGTGCGAACGGCGCATCCTGCGCGGAACTTTACATCGGCGGGAAGGCACTTCCGGCAGCGCCGCGACGGTCACGCGTCCCGTCACGCGTGAGCCTCCTCGACGGCGAGAGATGTTTGCGCGACCGTCTTTCGGGGCAAACGGTCATACCAGCCGAGGCTTTCGGCGCGTTCCGGACGGCACGCGATTGGAGACCTTGGTACTCTCGGCGTCCTGTCGGCGAGTCTGTCGCAGCATCGAACGATGAGGGAGAACCAGCAAATGTATCGCCCGCTAAGGATGGCAGTAGCTTCAGCGCTGATGCTCATGGCAATCTCGTTTGCCGCCGCGAGCAGCGCCGAGGCTGGACAGAACCTCAGTCTCGATCTGCACGGCCCCTACTCTCACGGCGCCGGCTATCAGGCGGCAGGGCCGGTCTCGACTGCGCCTTTGAAATCCGGCGAACACTACTTCGCGATCGTCAAGGGCACGGCCTCGATCTGGCCGGCATCGCAGTGGAGCCTCGGCGGGAGCATCTGCGGCGCGTCGGAAGAAAAGCCGATGTTCCCGTCGCCTGGAGCCGTGAACGGCCAGGTTGGCTGGGACGCCGAGACGGTGTTCGCCGTCCCGCCGGACGTCGGCTTCTTCCACTTCGTCTGCGTGCCCTCCCAGATCCCGTTCTCCGCCATCTCCCGCACACCCGGCGGCTTCCAGATCAACGTCGGCGGCGGCTTCGGCCACGTCGTGCCGGTCGGTGGAGAGCGCAGCACGCCGACGGCCGGCCACACTTACACCTACGAGGTTGCGGGCACCGGCGCACCGGCATCGTTCAGGTTCCTGGACGACCCCGTGGCCGACGACTACGGAATCTTCAAGATCGAAGTCCTCGACACCGCCGAATGCGAAGCGATCGGCTGTAAAGAATCCGCCGGCGGCGGCTCGGACCAGATCGTCAAACCCGGCGGCAGCGTGGCCGGCGCGAAAATCGTCGCCCTGCCTGCCAGCCGCGCCTGCGTTGCCGACAGGGCACGCGCCCTGAAGGTTCAGTTCAGGAAGACCGACGGCGTCGCGATCGCGAGCGTCTCGGCGTACGTCAACGGGCGCAAAGTCCGCGTCGTCTACCACCGCGCTCGCGGCGCATTCGCTGGATACGTCGTCGTGACGCACCCGCCGGTCGGCACGTTCACGCTCGAAGTTCGCGTGACCACCAGCCGCCACCAGGTACTGCGCAGCAGGCACACGTACAAAGCCTGCATCGCGCGCAGGAAAATCCCGGTCACCGGCTAGTTTTCGGCTCTTCGACGGCGCGCCCAGCGGCGTGCCGTCGAAAGTAGCCGCCCGCGGCTGGGTCGTGCCAGCGCGGCAGATCTGACCCGCGGCGCGCTGGCCATACGGTTCCCGACCGCCACCTTGGCGCAGGACGCGCCGCCATCGCTGCCGGGCTGCCCGATGCAAGGAAAGCCGACACACAGCCTCGGCCGACCGGCCGCCGATCGCCTGTCTGACGCGGTCCCGCACCTGGCGCATTGAGTCCGCACGTGGTTGCGGCCTCAAGATCCAAGCGTTTTTGGACGATCCAGAGAGCAGAAGCCCGTTGGCGACGGGGGCGTGTGAGCAGCGCTCCGCGTCGCGAAAGCTCGATCGCTCGTCACCACAATGCCCTCCAGCACCGGATTCCGAGGACCAGGCTGCGTCCGCGCAGGCTTGAGGGCTGCGCTTGTCGGGGCAACGTCGCTCATCGTGGTCCTTGGCTGGGCGCCGGTCGCACTGGCGGGCGTGACGGCTTCGAGCATCACGGCTCCCTCCGGGCCGGTCTTCACGCTGAACGACACGACGGTCTCCGGGGTTCCCGCATCGTTCACGGTGAAGGGCAGTTTCACGGGGGCGACCACGGCGCAGCTCGCGATCGGCTGCTACTACGCCGACGGCAGCCACCAGACGTTGGCCGAAGACGTCAAGGGGTCGGGGAACACCTTCTCCATTGATCTCTCCAGCTCGGCGGTTGTGGGCGGAGCCCCGTGCGTGCTGCGAGCGGTGCCGGAAGAAAACTACGGCTCCTATCCGCCGGGCTCGCCTTCTCCCTTCCAGGGGCCGATGGTCGCACCGTCGGAACTGTACGTCTCGGCCCTCGAAGGAACCTCGTTCGACTACAAGCTGACGGCGACGACGCAGACACAGGAGGATGAATTCTCGTCTGCGGGCTCATGCGGCTTGGGCACGTCGCCCCCGTTCCTCGCGGGCAGCGCAGCTGCGGCGCAAAGCGCCTTCGGTTGCGACGGCGCGCTCTACGCCGAAGAGCAGATCGAAGGGCAGCAGCCCTCGCGCTCTGAGGTGCAAGTTGATGGCGTCAACGCCTACGGCCCCTACGCTGCCGCGCATCTCCTGGGTCCGGAGCCGGGTGCACCGTCGCTCAGCATCACCAAGGAATTCGATCCCGCGACGGGGCTCGTCGTGGTCCACGAGACGGACCCGATGGCGATCTGCGCCCCGGCACCCAAAGTGTTTCCGCCGACCTCGAGCTCATGTTCGAGCTTCGTCTCAGCCGGCGTATCGCTGCTGCGCACGTGGCGCACGCAGGCCTCGGGCGCGGTTGTCTCGCTGACTGACGAATGGGTCTCCGCCGACGACGCGTCCCACGCCTTGGATGTTCTCTACGACAACCGCATGCATAGCGCCGGCGGCGCGAGCGCCGGCTTCTCCTTCCCGGGATCCTCGACCTTCTCGGACTTCGCGCCCGGTTCGACGGTCACGCTGCCGGCCGGCCCGGGATCGATCTTTTACGCCGAGGATCGCGCCACGCCATCGAGCGGTGACGGCCAGCACCCGTTCGCTGCGCTCAGCTACGACCTCGCGCCGTCGGGCCCGGTCGCGTTCACCGGCAGCGACGTCGCAGGCGGTGAAAGTTCGAGCTTCGTGATGCCCTACCGGCGAACCATCACCCCGGGCGCCGCGTTTACGCTGCGCATGGGCTTCGCTCAGGACCTCGCGCTCGCCGAAACCCGCAAGCAAGCCGCTGAAGCAGTGGCGAACTACGTGCCGAAGCTGACGATCACCGCGCCGGGCGATGGCGAATCTGTGTCCTCGCAAGACGTCACCGTCGAGGGCGAAGTCTCATACGGCCCAGCGCTCGGGTCGCTGACGGTCGACGGCGCACCGGTCGAGGTCGGCGCCGGCGGCACGTGGTCGGCGCGGGTGACGCTGACGCCGGGGGCGAACACGATCACTGTCACGGCCACCGGCGAAGAGGGATTGACCACAAGCCAGGTCGTGAACGTCACCCTCACATCCGGGTCGTCGACGAGCGAAACGCCGCCGGTCGAAGCGACACCCCCCGTCGAAGCCGAACCGCCGCCCGAAGCCCAGCCGCCTGCGGAAATCGCGCCGCCCACGAAAATCACGGGGCCCGTCGAAGTCACGTTGCCGGCGGAACTCCCGCTCGAAGCCACTCGGCCCACCGAACCAGCCCCCGTCCAGACCACGCCGGCCCCGAAACGCCGACCCTCGAGACACCACGCGCGCCACAGGCGCCGCTCTCGCAGACGACACCCGCGCAGGCATCATCGTTCACGCAAGGCCCACAGGCCGCGCCGGCGCACACACCGGAAGTGATCAGCGGCCGCCTCCGGCGGGTCCCGCGAGGATCACCGGAATGGCGGCGGCACAGGGTCTGAAACGCATGGAGCGCCGGCACCGGCCGTTTACAGTGTTCCAATGCCTCTCGCCCACTCGGATCCGGCGGCGGTCCTGCTGATCAGCGACTCATTTCCGCCGCTCGTCGGCGGCGCTGGACGCGACACAGATCTACTGGCTCGAGCGCTCGTCGCCCGCGGCCACCGCGTGTGCGTGGCGACCAGCGACCAGCCCGGAGCCGCTCGAGAAGAAAGCACGCCCTACGGGTATGAGGTGAGCCGGCTACCCGGACTGATCACCAGAATGCACTGGCTCTCGGCGAGCGTCGGGCGGCGCATACCACCCCCGTTTCCGGACCCGGAGACGACGCTGCGACTGCGGCGTCTGATCCGCCGCTTCAAACCTGACATCGTGCACTCCTACGGCTGGATGACGTTCTCCTGCCGGCTCGCGCTGATCGGCCTCGACACGCCGCTTGTCGTCTCCGCGCGTGACTACAGCCTGATCTGCGCGGTACGTACGCTGCTCAGGGAGAACGAGATCTGCTCGGGCCCCGCCTTCGGCAAGTGCCTGGCGTGTTCGAGCTCGGAGTATGGGGTTGTCAAGGGGGCGATGGCGACGACCGGCATCCTCTCGATGAGGCGGTCCGTGGCGCGACGCAGCTCGGCGGTTCACAGTGTCAGCCGCTACACGGACGAGCGCATGGTGCGCGACTTCATCCGCCCCGCCGGAGCCGAATCGGTCCACCGGGTCATCCCGTGTTTTGCCGACGAAGATCGCGATGAACAGCTTGACGATGCCTCACTCGCTCGGCTGCCGGACGGCCCTTTCATTCTCTACGTCGGGGCGCTGCGGATCTGCAAGGGAATCGACGTCCTCGTCGAGGCCCACGGACGGCTCGCCGACGCTCCGCCACTGGTCCTCTTGGGCTCCAGGGCGCCTGACACGCCATCATCCTTTCCCGCAGGAGTCCATGTGCTTCCCGCGACCAACCACGCGACCGTGATGGCGTCCTGGGAGCGGGCGCTTTTCGCGGTCGCGCCGTCTCGCCTCCCCGAGCCGTTCGGAAACGTCGTCCACGAGGCGATGAGCCGTGGCAAGGCCGTGATCGGCACCCGCCCAGGAGGCCACGAGGACATGATCGACTCCGGACGCACGGGCCTGCTGGTCCCCTCCGGTGATGTTTCCGCGCTGACGTCGGCGATCGACTACCTGCTCAAGAACCCGGGCGAGCGCGATCGCCTGGGAGAGGCCGCGCGTCAGGAGTCTTCGCGGTTCTCTTCGGAGCTCGTCACGCCAGCCTTCGAAGATCTGTATCGCGCCGCTCTCGCGCGGTCATGACCGGTACTTCAACCGACGATGTCGACGAGATCGACGACGCCCGCGTGCGTGCAACGGTATCTCGGTGAGCCGGCTGAGCTCAGCGAACAGCGATCTCGCGATCGCGATCCTCTGGGCGCTACTGGCGGGGCTGCTGGTCGTCATCGGCGATGCGCCCACGCTGGTTCGCAGCGTCGTGGCTCTGCCCCTCGTCTTCGTCCTCCCGGGGTACGTCCTACTCGAAGCACTCTCGCCGCGCGACGCGGGCGATCGCGCCAATGAGCGGGTCGCGCTGACGATCGGGCTGAGCCTCGCGGTCTGCGCGCTCGGCGCGCTCCTGCTTAACCTCTTCACCCCGGGGCTGCGCGCGTCGACGTGGACCGCGCTACTCGGAAGCGTCACGGTGCTCGGGGCCGCGGCGGCCATGACACGCCGCGATCCGAACGTTCGTCCTGCTCTGCGGCGGCCCCGGCCGCGATCCGTGATCGGCGGCTGCGCCGCGGCGACAGCAATCCTGGCGATCGTCGTCGCGATGCTGATCTCCCACCATGGCGCTGAGCAGCAGGCCGCGGGCCAGAGATTTTCCCAGCTGTGGATGCTTCCCGAGGGCGGAGAAATCACGGTGGGAGTCCACAGCGAGGAGCCCGTCGCCCGCCGGTCGACCCTCGAGCTGGCGGTCGACGGCCGGGTCAAGAGCTCCTGGACGCTCGCCCTGGCGCCCAATCAGACCTGGGTCAAGCACCTGCCGCGTCCCGCCTCTGCTCCCGGCCAGCGCGTGATCGCCGAGCTGCTCATTCCGGGCAGGGCACCGCTGAAGGTGTGGCTGTGGACCGGTAAGCCCGCATGAGCTCGGCGTCTGTGAACCCGACTGCGCGCAGGCGACGGGGCCTTCCCACGGCAGCCGGCCGGCCCGACCAACAGTGGGTCTGGCTCGTAGGGATCGCGCTCACCATCGGCTTGGCGGCAATCGCGTTGGCCCTTGCCGACACGGCCTCGCGACAGGGGCATGGGTGGGCTCAGCCGCTCTACTGGGCCGCGTTGGTGCTGCTGTTCGCCCCCGCAAGCGCGCGGCTGCTGATGCCCTCGCCGCAGCGCTACGAACGGGTGGTGCTGCTGGTGATGCTCGCTCTCGGCCTCTACGCCGTCAAGGTCCTGACCAGTCCGGCGGCATTCACCTTCACCGATGAGCTCCAACAGCTTCGCGGCCTGGCTGACGTCGAACGCACCCACCATCTCTTCACGCCGAACCCGCTTGTCGCGGCCTACCCGTTCTTCCCGGCGATGGTGGCGATCACCAGCGCGGTCAACCAGCTCACCGGACTCGGCGCGTTCACCTCCGGCCTGATCGTGATCGGCGCCGCCCGGCTGATGTGGGTGCTCGCCCTGTTCGCGCTGTTTGAGCGCGTGAGCGGCTCGAGCAGGCTGGCGGCGGTTGCCACCGTCGTGACGATGACCAATCCGAACTTCACATACTTCGAGGCGGATTGGGCGTATGAGTCGCTCGCCCTGCCGATGGCAATCGTGGCGCTGCTCGGGGTTAGCCGCATTCCCGAATTGCGGTCTCGACTTCGAAAGGGCATCTCGTCGGACTGGCCGGCGGTCGCGATCGCCCTCGCGCTCTCGCTGGCCGTGATCGTCACACACCACATGTCGACGGCGTGGCTCGTCACGATGCTGCTCGGCTGGGCTGTCGCGATGCTGGTCCGCAGACGCTCGGCGATCGGACCTGCACACGTGCCGCTCGTCGCGCTCGTCGTCTCGCTCGCGGCCGCTGCGTGGTACTGGTTCGTCGCCCGCAACGCGATCGCCGACGAGCTCGGCCCCACCGCGAGCAGCTCGATAAGTGCGCTGGGCGCCCTGGTCCACGGGTCGACCGGCGGCAAGCAGGTCTTCCATGCCGCCTCCGGGGCCGCTTCACCGCCAGCCGAACAGCTCTTCGGGTTCGCGGCGGTAGCCATCGCCCTGGCGCTGTTGGGCGTCGGGCTTGCCGCGCTGTGGGTCCGCAAGCGCAAGGTGCCGCGTCTCGGGTTTGTGCTCGCGGGCCTCGCGGCACTCTACGTCCCATCGCTCGTGCTGCGGCTCACCCAGGCCGGCACCGAGACAGCGAACCGCGCATCCGAGTTCGTCTTCATCGGCATCGGCTTCCTCGCGGCCCTCGCGATGAGCACGTCGCTGGCGCTGCCGGGGCGTGTCGGGCGCGTGCTTGAAGGAGCCCGCGCCTGGCCGGTCCTCTGGGTGGCGTGCATCGTGCTGTTCGTCGGGGGGATAACGATCGGCTGGGCGCCATACGATCGTCAGCCAGGCCGCTACGAGGTCAGCGCCGACTCTCGTTCGATCGACCGACAGGGGGTCGCCGCCGCGAAGTGGGCGGGCGCGTGGCTGCCCCGCAATAGCCTCTTTACCGGTGATGTCACGAACCGGCTACTGATGTATTCCTACGGCCATCTCAACCCTCAGAGCGGGTCGATCGATGGTTACTCCGTTCCAAATCTCTTCCTGTCTACGAAATTCGGGCCTGAACAGCTGACGATCATCAAAGGCGACAAGATCCGCTACGTGGTCGCCGACCAGCGCCTCACCGAACTGGTGTCCCAAACAGGGTTTCCGTTCGGGGAGGAAGGCAGTTCCAAGTTCAACCGCTCACGTCCGCTACCGATCGCGACGATGGCGAAGTTTGAAGCGGTGCACGGCCTCGATCGGGTCTTCGACAGCGGCGCAATCCGCATCTACGACGCCGAAGCGCTGCTCCGCTGATGTCCAGCCCCGAAGACCACACCGCCAAGCTGGAGAAGTCCTCCGCGGCCAGGCCCTCGCTCCCGCTGGTCGGCCCACTTCTCGAGCGCGTGCGCTCGACGGAGATGGGCGCCGCGATCGTCGCAAACGCCAGCTCGCTGGCGTCGGCCACTGCGGTCACCTCGTTGCTCGGCGTCGTCTACTGGTTCGTGGCCGCGCGTCGCTTTACACCGTCCGCGGTGGGCTTGGCAAGCGCCGCGATCGCGGCGATGACCTTGGTTTCCACGCTCGCGTCGCTCGGCCTTGGAACGTTCGTGCTCGGCGAGGTGCCCCGCCACCCAAATCGCGCCCGGCCGCTGATCGTGACGGCGCTGCTGTGCGCCGGCGCGGCCGGAGTCGCGCTCGGGCTCGGCTACGCGGTGATCGCCGGCTCGGTCTCCCACGAGCTTCACCCGCTGATCTCTTCGCCCCTGAACGCCACGCTGTTTGTCGGCGGAACTGCGCTGGTGACGATGGGGCTGGTGCTCGACCAGGCGCTGATCGGCCAGCTGCGGGGCATGCTTCAGCTCTACCGCAACATCCTCTTCGGCGTCGCGAAGCTGGCGATCCTGGTCCTCGTCAGCACCGGCATCGCCCACCGCTCGGGGATGACGATCTATGCGAGCTGGATCCTCGGCGCGCTCGTCTCGATGGTTGCACTCGGGGTCTATTCCCCGGCGTGGATAAGGGGGCTCAGAAAAGACATCAGCTCGGGCGAGTTTCCGCTGACGAAACTGGTGCGCGAGCTCGGGCGCTCGGTGATCGGCCACCAGGCGCTCAACGCCGCACTCAAGGTGCCGCTGCTGATGCTGCCCGTGATCGTCGTCGCGCTTCTCGGGGCGCGGGCAAACGCAGGCTTCTACATCGCCTGGCTGGTGGCCAACTTCGCGTTCGTCCTGCCGGGCGCGCTCTCCACCGTGCTCTACGCGGTCAGCACGGGGTCGAAGGCGGACTTCGCCGCCCGCCTGCGCCTGACGCTCTCGCTCGCGTTCGGCCTGACGATCGTCGCGATGCTGATCCTTCTGGTGGGCGCGAACTTCATCCTGAGCATCTTCGGCCCCTCATATGCCGCGATCGCGACAGTCTCGCTGCAGCTGCTGGCCCTGTCGGGGCTGCCGACAGTGGTCAAGGGTCATTACGTGTCGGTGATGCGGATCCAAGGCCGGATCGGCCGGGCACTGCCGGTCGTCACCTTCGGAGCGGTGCTCGAAGTGGGCTTTGCCGCCGCCGGCGCACGCATCGACGGTCTCACGGGCCTGACCGCCGGATGGCTGATAGCGCTCACGCTCCAGGCGATCGTCATGACGCCGGGGGTCGCGCGCGCAGCCCTCGACCGGGGGTCTGCCGGACCGAACGGAGCGAACGCTGCCACGTAAAGCCGTCGACGTGCTGCTGGTTTCCAGCCGAACGACCCCTGGACTGCGGTCGGCTGACGACGAGCTGGTGCGGGCCCTGACGGCACTTGGGCTCCGCGTCGCCGAGGCCTCTAGCAACTACGGTCTGCTCAGGCACCTGCGCGTCGCGCATCCGCTAATCGACCTGATCGAGGCATGGTCGCTGCGTCGCGCAGCGGTGCGCGCTGCGAGACGCACGGATCCCGAGGCGATCATCTTCAGCAGTGCCATCGCGACCATCTTTCAGCCGGCCTCCGTGCTTCGCCGCAGCGCGGTCCGATTCGATGCCACTCCGGACTCCAACCGCCTTGGCTGGCGTAACGCACCGATCCGTGTCCTCAGCCGCCGATCGCTCTCGCGAGCGCGCTTGCTTCTGCCGTGGACTGAGGACCAGGCGAGCGTGTTTGCCGGCGACCCTCGTGTAGTCGTACTGCGTAGCCCGATCGCACCGGGACCGCCACGCGACGATGCCAGTCGCGAGCGGGCTGCGTTCTGCTATGCGGGCAATCCCGACAAGAAGGGCCTCGACCTGGCTGTTGCGGCGTGGGCGAGCGCGGCGCCCCCGACCTGCCCGCTGTACATAACCGGAATCGAGCCCGCCGTCGGCCTCGCATTCCTGCGCCGCCGTGGAGTGAGCGCAGGCGAGAACATCGTGTGGTGCGGGCCCCTGGATCCTGCGGCACACCGTGAACTGAGCACCCGCGTGGAGTTCTGTCTCGCGGCAGCCAGGAGAGAGGAGTACGGCATCGTGCAGCGCGAGGCGCTCCTGGACGGCGCGGTGCTCGTGACGGTTCCGTCGGCCGGCCCAGTCCCGCTGCTCACTCTCGCCCGCGCCCTCGACCCAGACCTCGTAGCGAGCGAAATCAGCGCGAGCGCACTGGCTGTATGTGTGAAGCACGCGCTTGAGATGAGCGCGGAGGAACGTGCCAGCTACCGGACCCGTGCGCTGGAGCTGATGAGCCCGGACACGCGGGCCAACTTCGAAGAGCTCCTCTCTGAGCGGGTCCTGCCGGCGCTCCTGGCGGGCGTGGGCGCGCAGACCTCAGGGTCGAGCTAGCCCGGCGGGAGTGTCCCCGACTACGACCCGGCAGGCAGCCAGCCGGCCAGATCCCTGCCGAGGAGCCCTTCGAGCTTCCTGACCTGGGGCTCCATCTCGATCGTCAGCCGGCGCCGGAGCTCTGGACTGAGCGTCTGCCGGTCGCTCTTCGTCTCATTGAAACGGTTCAGGAACGGGAGCAGTTGGCCGTGCATGCTGCGGGGCGTGAGCGCACGGTAAGCACGCTCCAGTGCGGGCGGCGGCTGCTGGAGAAAACGTTGGAGGGGCAGGCTGCGCGGCGCTCGCCGACTGTTGACAATGCCCAGATCAAGGTCGACCCCACTCGATACGCCGAGGAACTCGAGCGTCCCGTCGACCACCCCGCGCGTGTCCTCGCGGAATTCGTCGAACGTGACAACGTGAACGTTCTCGCGGGGGAAAGCCTCGAAGTAACGGGCCAGCTGGTCACCGAGGGACGCGACGTCGCGATAGCGCAAGCCGGCCGGATAGTTGCAAAGCGGCGGAATGCGTCGGCCGTCTAGCCGGTCCGGTTCCGCGGCCATCGCCGCGTCGAAGTCGAGAATGTCCTCGTCGGTCATCCAGATGTTGTGGCTGTGGAGCGAGAACATGAGATCCACCGGGTTGCGGAGCATCACGACAATCGACGCATCAGGCCGCCAGGACGCTATGTCCTCGGCTGCCTTCCTTGACTGCATGTACAGGGTGCACGAGTCACCGACTCGCGCGTTGGTTGGAGCATCGGAGAACCAAGCCAGATACTCCGCATGATCTGCGGGCACATGGGGGATCGTGTTCTCCAGGTCGGAGCCGAAAAACGGCACGTCCTTGAGCTCGGGCAGATACAGATCCGGATGCTGGCGCAGGTACTGATGCATCGACGACGTTCCGCACTTCGGAGCGCCGACGATGAAGAAATCAGGGCCGCCCGCTACGCGAGGTGTCGCATCCATGCTGTCTGAGGCCTCCTCGACTGGCAAAGCATTGCGATGCTAGCGGGTGCTCTGCCCCCGGAATCGGTCGGCTTTGCTGCAGCCGGCCGACGGTCCGCCCGGGCTCGGACTAGCCAAGACCTTCGGTGAGCGATCCGATCCCGCCCGAGAAGAAGCCCGACTGCAGCGTCTTGCGGAACGCCGCGAGCGAGGCCGATGAGGAGTTCACGCGCCAGTCCACTTCCTTGTCCCGGTTGAACCAGATGAGTGCGCGAACCCGGGGCATTGTGGTGGCGATGACCTGCGGGATCGATTCGATCCACGCGGCCTTGTTGCCGCCTTCTTCCGCCGACGCGGTCTCCGCGATCATCATCGGCTTGTTCGTGAGCGCGGCGAGTTCCGCGTAGCTCTGTTCGAAGACGCGGCTGAAGGATTGCCAGGATGTGCCTTTGCCCTGGCCGAAGTTGTAGCCGTCGAGACCGACGTCGGTGACCCAGGCGTTACCGGGGTAGTACTGCTGGAAGGTCCGCGCACTTCCTCCGGTCTGGTGGATGTTGGGAGACCAGACCCAGGCTACGTTCGTCGCGCCGGCGAGTCGGAAGATCGACACGACGTGTCGCCACATCGCGATGAAGCTGGCGGGCGTATTGCCGTCGACGCCGGCTCCCCACGAGGACCACGACCCGTTCATCTCCTCCGCAAGTCGGATGAAGACCGGTTTCTTGTAGGCCGCCGTCTCGCGCGCCGCGCGCAAGATGTACTTGTCAAAGCGCCCGGCCGCGATTTCCGCGAGCGAATATTCCGGCTGGTGGCTCGTCCCCGCCGCGCTCAGGTCGGGCTCCCAGGTGACCATCGGCGTGGCGCCGCGTTCTACGGCGGGAACCGTGAAGCGCGGATTCAGCAGCGCCGTGCTCCACTGTTCGTCCCAGTCCTGGTACCACATGGCGATCTTCGGCGAGGCGCCTGTCTGGCTCTTGAATTCTTCGAGGGCAGCTGCGGTGTTCGAGCTGATGCCGGCGGTGTTGATCCCGAGGGCGATCGGCGATGCAGCCGCGGCGACGCCGGCCCCCCCGCCAAGGAGCACAGCGATACTCAGGACGAAACTGGCGACGATGGCGCAGCCGCAGCCGATCGTGCGTCGTGGGTGGGACCTGCGGAGTTTGGGCGCATTGAGGAGGTCCATCACCCCTGCCTTCCGTTTGGAGAGTTCTGTCATCCATGCCTTCGGTGTCCCCGCTCGCAACGATCAAGTACGAGCGCTTCGTTGGACGCATGTTTCGCGGCTCACCGGCTTTGGAGCGTTCGCGGCTCCCGATCCCCGGATTTCCGGTCCGTCGCGGACGCGGGGGGCTAGCTCTCAAGTGGAGATTCCCGCGCGGTTTGCGCAACCAAGGTTGACAAGCCCGGGAACGTCAACTAAAGTTGACATATGCCTGTCGCACCGCCTTCCCTCCCTGACGATCCAGCTGATGCGCTCGCCGCCGTTGGCGCGTTGCGGCGCCTGGCGGATCGGGTCGAGGACGCTGCTGTCGCGCGTGCCGCGGCCGAAGGATGGTCGTGGGCCCAGATCGCGGAAGCGCTCGGCGTGACGCGCCAGGCCGTTCACAAGAAGCACGCCCGTGCCCTGGCCGGGGCCGACGACGGGACAGGAGGCCACTGATGGCATTCGAGCGCTTTACAGGAGACGCGCGAGCGATCGTGCGCGCCGCATCGCAAGAGGAGGCTCGAACGCAGGGGACCGGCACCGTTCAGGCCGAGCATCTGCTCCTTGCGCTGAGCGTTCACCCGGCTCTGCAGCATCTCGGCCTCGACCACGACCGGATCGAACAGGCACTCACCCAAGAGGAAGAGCGCAGCTTGGCGTCCGTCGGCATCGCATCCGGAGACTTCGATGGGCCGAGCGCGTCAGCGCGACCACATCGGACACGGCTCGCCACATCGGCGAAGCTCGCCCTTGAGCGCGCGCTGCTGGCGGCGCGCCGTCGCCAGGCCCGGCGCATCGAGGTCAGCCACCTGCTGATAGGCGTGCTTTCCGCGGGTCAGGGGCGCGTGCCCCGCGCGCTGGAGATCGCTGGCATCGACTTGGAACAGTTGCGGGCGAGTCTCTAGGGGCGGGTCTACCGACGTGACGCCGCAAGTCTGCGCGCGGGAAATAGCGGGGGCGGGATTCGAACCCGCGACCTTCGGGTTATGAGCCCGACGAGCTACCAGACTGCTCCACCCCGCGTCGCTCCTCCAGTTGTAGCAAAGCGCGTCCCCCGGCTGCCGCGAGCCCGTCCGCGGGTTAGCCCGGCGTCGCTCCCCGCAGCACAGAGGTGCTCGAGATCGACCCTGGTCCGCCGACGCGCTGCAGCGAGACGTCGAGGAACTTGTAGCGCCCGGCGGGGGCTGGCAGCGGCAGCGACATGCGCGCGTCGCCGCGCGAGTCGACGCGAAACGCGGCCACCGGGACCAGCTTCGTCGCGTTCGACATCAACCAGAGCTCGTAGTAGTGCCCGCGGTCGACCGGTCGCAGCCCTTCGACGACCATTTCGACGTGGTCGGCGGCATCAATTGTCGCGCGTGCACTCGCTCCAGCCGGAGCACCGGCGAGCGCCGTCAGCTTCACCGTGCGCGGCGATCCGGCGCCGCCGGCGAATAGCACCAGCGCGATCAGGCAGATCGCCGCGAGGGCCATCGCAGCCGCCAGCATCGGGCGCACGAGCCGGCGTGGCCGGCGCTCAGGCTCGCGGCGGGTGCGCTCCGGCGCGGCATACGTCCAAGCCTCTGGCGAGAGCGAACCGAGGCGGTCCGTGAGCGGCACCAGCTCGTTGACCTGCGCTTGGAGCGCGGGATCATCTTGCATCGCACGCTCGAAGCGAGCCCGTTCGAGGTCATCGAGCTCACCGAGCACGTAATCGACGGCAGTCAAATCCTCGTCGCTCATTTCGCGTCCTCCGCTTCGATCATCTCACGCAGGCGGCCGAGGGCACTGACCATCCGCATCTTCACTGTTCCGAGCGGGATCCCGGTTCGGGCCGCGATCTCGCGCTGGCTCAGTTCGCTCTGGAAGCGAAGCCGCAGCAGCTCGGCCTCCTCGTGTGGAAGCCGGGATACGAGCTGCGCCACCCGCCACTGCTCGGCCAGCTCGTCGGCCACCGACTCCTGGGCCAGCACCGTCTCGCGCCAGATTGCGTCGTCCTGCGGATCGCGCGGCTCGGGGACGTTGCGCCGCAGGTAGTCGATCGCCCGCGATCGGCAGATCATCATCGCCCAGCTCGCAATCGAGGACCGTGCCGGGTCGTACTGGAGTCGGCGCTGCCACAGCTCGAGCAGCACCTGTTGCTGGACTTCCTCCGCCGCCCCGGGGTCCTTGAGCGTCTGCGCCAGGTACCCGCGGAGCAGCGGGCCGTCGCGTCGCTCGATCTCGCGCAGGGCTGACTCGTCGCCGCGGGCGAGTCGCGCCGCGAGCCGCCTTTCCGGGCGGTCCGCCTCGCGCCGCACGGTCACCTCGGGCTCCCGAAGGCGTCGTTCGTCGTCGCGTTGCTCACGAGCAAGTCCGATCACACGTTGTATACGCACGCCAGCCACCAGCCGGTTGCCTCTTGGGGTTTGCACAACCGCTGACGCACGTCGGGCCGTATCTGCCTTCGTAAACCCCACAGACCCGGAGGCTTGAATATGAGACGTATCGCCATTTCACTGGTCGCGGCCCTCGCGCTGTCAGCCCCCCTCGCGGCCTCGGCCACGGCGGCGGGCCACGCTGCAACACGCAAGAACATCGTTCAGCTCGCGAGCAGCGACCCGCAGCTCTCGACCCTTGTCTCGCTCGTCAAGAAGGCTGGCCTCGCGAAGGTGCTCGCGACGGCAAAGGTGACCGTGTTCGCGCCGACCAACGCGGCGTTCGCCGCCGTCCCCAAGGCAACGCTCGACAAGATTGCGTCGAGCAAGGCGCTGCTCACGAAGGTGCTCGAGTACCACGTCGTCGCCGGCCTGTACCCGGCAGCGAAGGTCGAGGGGCTGAAGTCAGCGAAGACACTCGAGGGCGCGCGCGTCCACTTCCGTGTCCGCCATGGCTCGGTGTACGTGAACAAGGCGAAGGTCGTAGCGGCGAATGTGCGCGCGAGCAACGGCATCGTCCACGTCATCAACGCGGTCCTCGTCCCGCCCGGGGCGTAGTTCGGCTGGCAGGCCCGCGTCGCGCACGGCGCGACGCGGGCCGTGCCGCTCGCCCACGTCCGCGCGCCGGGCTGCGCGGGCCAATAGCATCGCCGAAATGCGCACGGCGGTCGTCGACATCGGGACCAACTCGACGCGACTGCTGCTCGCCGACGTCGATCCGGCGACCGGCGCCGTGAAGGAGATCGACCGCCGCTCGCAGGTGACTCGGCTCGGTGACGGCGTCGACGCCAGCGGCGAGCTTGCGCAGGCCTCCGAGGCGCGCGTCTACGACGCGCTCGAGGGCTACCGGCCGCAGATCGAATCAGCCGAGCGCGCAGTCGCCGTGATGACCTCGGCGGTGCGTGACGCGTCCAACGGCGACGAGTTCGCCGCCGAGGTGGCCGCGCGGTTTCCCCTCCAGACCCGCATCCTGAGCGGTGAAGAGGAGGCCCAGATGACGTTCGCCGGGGCGATGTCGGCGCGCGGAGCGCCCGACGGGCGCTCGGTGGTGATCGACATCGGCGGCGGCTCGACCGAGTTCGTGATCGGTGCGCACGGGAAGATCGCCTTCCACGTCTCGACGCCCGCCGGCGTCGTGCGGATGAGCGAGCGGCACATCTCGAGTGACCCTCCGGCGCCCGACCAGCTGACCGACCTCGCGCTCGACACGCGCGCCGTCTTTCACCAGTTCGTGCCGGACATCGAGCGCGACGAAGTCGCCGCCGGGATCGCGGTGGCCGGCACCGCGACGAGCGCCGCCGCGATCGAGCTGGAGCTCGAGCCCTACGACGCGACCCGCGTCGACGGCCACCTGCTCGAACTGGGGACCGTGGAACTGCTGCTCGCGCGCCTGGCGGAGATGACCGAATCGCGCCGGCGCGGGGTGCCGGGGCTGCACCCGGACCGGGCGCCGACGATCGTGGCGGGGATGATCCTGCTGCGCGAGGCGATGAACCTGTTCGGCCTCGAGCAGGTCGAAGTCTCCGAGCACGACATCCTCACCGGGGGCGCGCTCGAGCTCGCGCGTTCGAGCTAGCGCGTCGCTCAGGCGAGGTTCGATCGCCGCGGGTAGGCGATCGAGGGGTCCGTGAGCACGTTGACCAGCGCGGGCGCGCCCGCCGCGAATGCGCGCTCGAGCGCGGGTCGCAGCTGCTCGGGGCGCTCGACGAGCTCGCCGTGGCAGCCGAGCGCCTCGCAGACGATGTCGTAGCGCGTCCCGGGCCGCAGGTCGGCGACCACCGAGTAGCCGTAGAGCGCCTCCATCGGGTGCTTCTCGAGCGCCCAGATCCCGTTGTTCCCGACCACCGCGACGACGTTCACGCCGTGGCGGGCGAGGGTGTCGAACTCCAGTCCGGAGAACCCGAACGCCCCGTCACCGAGCAGCAGCACGACCTGGCGCTCGGGGTACGCGAGCTTCGCCGCGAGCGCGTAACCCGGGCCCGAGCCCAGGCACCCGTAGGGCCCCGGGTCGACCCAGCAACCCGGCTCGTAGCTGTCGATCAGGCGTCCCGCGTAGGAGACGTAATCGCCGCCGTCACCGACGACGATCGCATCGCGGTCGAGCATCGCGGCCAGCTCGCCGTAGATCCGCATCGGGTGAAGTGGCGAGCGCCCGTCGGCGAGCTCGCCCTGCTCACCGGCGCGCCTGCTGTCCTCCTGTGCGCGCAGCTCTGCAACCCACGTACCGCCGGCGGGCCGCGTGCCCGCGGCCTCGCGCAGCTCCTGCAGCGTCAGCGCAACGTCGCCGTAGCACTCGACGGCCGGGGTGCGCGGGTGTGGTCGCTCGGGCGCGGCGCTGTCAACCACGATCAGCTGCGCCTGCTCGTCGAATACCGCGCCGAACGCGAGCCGGAAGTCCAGCGGAACGCCGACGATCAGCGCGACGTCGGCGCCGCCGAGCGCCGTCGAGCGGACCCTGGAGAACGCGAGCGGATCATCGGCTGCGACGCAGCCCCGCGCAAGCCCATTCTGGAAGACCGGGATCCCGAGCTGGTGGGCAAGTTCGCGCAGGGCGTTCTCGCCGTGAGCCCAGTAGAGGTCCGAGCCGGCCATGATCACCGGACGCTCGGCCCCCGCGAGCAGCGCGGCTGCGCGCTCGATGTCGCCGCCCGGCGCGCCGCGCGGGGCCCGCGGCGCTGGCAGTTCGGCCGCCGCGTCCGGGGCCTGCGAGAAGACGTAGTCGAGTGGCAGGTCGACAAACGCCACGCCGCCGTGCGGTGCGCTCGCAGCGGCGAACGCATCGTCGATCAGCCCCGGCATCTCCTGCGGCGAGCCGGCGGTCACCGCGAGCTTGGCGAGCGGGCGCACGAAGGGCACGTGGTCGATCTCCTGGAGCGAGCCCTGGCCCCAGCGCATCGCCGGCGCCCGGCCGGCGAGCACGACCAGCGGCGAGTGGTTGGCCTGCGCCGAAGCCATCGCGCTCATCCCGTTGGTGACCCCCGGCCCCGCCGTCAGCGCGCAGACTCCGGCGCGGCGCGTGACCTTCGAGGCGCCCTCCGCCGCGAACGCGGCGGTCGCCTCGTGGCGGGTGTCGATCAGGTCGATGCCCTCCGCACGGCAGCCGTCATAGAGCGAGAACAGGTGGCCCCCCGAGAGCGTGAAGATCCGCTCGACGCCGTGGGCGCGAAGGCGCCGGGCGATCAGCCGGCCGCCGTGGAAAACGTCGGGCTCGTCAGCGACGCTGGACATCGCCCGCGACACTAGCGCTACCGGAGCCGGTGCAGCGCCGGGCCTGCGATGATGCCCGGGGTGGGAATCGAACCCACAAGCCCTTGCGGGCCGCCGATTTTAAGTCGACTGCGTCTACCAGTTCCGCCACCCGGGCCGGAACGAGTCTAGGTCCGCGGCGCCCGTAATAAAGAAGTTTCGCGGGACCGCAACTAGGGCAGCGTTACGGTGTTACTTAGGAATAGTTATCCCATCCTTACCCGGGGGGCATAGGTTTCGCACCGATGGAGGCGTCGGCAGCAACAAGAGAGAGGGCAATCGGGGGCTTCCGCCCGCCGAGCCCGATGCTGCGCCTGAAGAGCGACGAGCAGCTGGTCGCTCTCACCCGCCGCGGCAACCACTCGGCATTCGAGGTTCTCTGCGCACGCTACCAGTCGCGCCTGCTCGCCTTCTGCCGGCACATGCTGGCCTCCAAAGAGGACGCCGAGGATGTCCTCCAGGAGGTCTACACGGCCGCCTTCAACGCGGTCCTCGCCGACGAGCGCGAGATCAACGTCAAGCCCTGGCTGTATCGCATCGCCCGCAACCGGTCGCTGAACCACCTGCGCCGCGCGAGCGCCGTGGGCGTCGACACGATGGACACGCACTTCGCCGAGCACGGCACGACGACCAGCGACAAGGTCCTGCGGCGCGAGAGCTTCCACGAGCTGATCGGTGACGTGCACGAGCTGCCCGAGAGCCAGCGCACCGCGCTGCTGCTGCGCGAGATCGAGGATCTCTCCTACGACCAGATCGCCGTCACGATGGAGACCACGGTCCCGTCGGTCAAGTCGCTGCTGGTGAGGGCGAGGATGTCGCTCGCCGATGCTGCCGAGGCCCGCCGCCTGAGCTGCGACGAGGTACGCCTCGAGCTCGGCGAAGAAGCCGAGGGCCTGGGCAAGCTCAGCACCGCCGCGCGGCGCCACACACGCGAGTGCAAGCGCTGTACGGCGTTCAAGAAGACCCTCAAGGACAACAACAAGGTCCTCGCCGCGCTGCTCCCGCTCGGCCCGGCTGTCCTGTTCAAAAAACTTCTGCTTGGCAGCAAGTTCGGCTCGACTACCTCCGCGGGCCACGCCGCCGGCGGTGTCGGGGCTGGTGCAGCCACCGGCACCGCGGCAGGCGGCTCGGTCTCGGGCGGCCTGCTGACAGCCGGCGCCGGTGCCGTCGCCTCGAAGGCCGTTGCCGGGATCGCCGCCGCGGCGCTCGTGACCGCCGGTGCGGTGGCCGTCAGCCACCCCGCGGCGCCGAGCCACCCCGCGGCGCCGACGGTCTCCGCCGAGACGCACGGCCTGACCGGCGGCGTAGCCGTCCCGGTCCTCCACACCAGCTTCCACCGCCAGATCGTGCGCCACGCGTCGCTCGCCAAGGCCGCCAGCCTCTCCGCGGCCGCCAAGCCGGCCGTGAAGGCGCCGGCCGCCGCGGTCCCGAGCACCACCCAGACGGTCACCGAGACGACGACCGAAAAGACCGCGCTGCCGACCTCGAGCACCGAAGCTTCCGGCACGGGTTCCGCGGTCGCGACGACCGGTGAGATCACCCCGACCGTCAATGGTGCTGCGGAATCGGCGCCGGTCCCGGTCACGACGCCGGAAACGGCCACTCCGCCGGTCACCCCGCCGATGACCGAACCGACCGAAGCGCCGCCCTCCACCGAAGTGCCGACCACCGGCGCGACGGGACCGGGCAACGGCCCGACGGGTGGGCCTGGCGCACCCGGCGCCGGCAACTAGCCGGACCCGGCTCTTCTCAGCTACCGAGCGAGAACAGCGCTTCGAGGTCGTGCTGCGAGTAGGCGGCGAACGCGACCATGGTCTGCGTCCGCGCGACGCCGGGCAGCTCCCCGATCTTCGTCGTCACCACGTCCGCAAGCATGTCGTGGTTGCGGACGTGGACGATCGCCACGAAGTCCCACTCGCCGGTGACCGAATAGGCCTCGGCGACGCCCTCGACGTCCGCGAGAGCGGCGCCGAGCGTCGCGAGCGCGTTGCGCTCGGCCTCCACAAGGACAACCGCGTGAGTCATCGACACGCGGCGATCATAGCCCCGCTAGGCCTCGCGGGCGAACGCGGACACGCCCGCCCCGACCGCGGCGCCGACTAGCAGGCCGATCACCCCGGCCAGCCAGCTCGCTTCGGCGACCACGGCCGGCACCGCGAACAGCAGCAGGCCGATTGCGGCGGCGCCGATCAGGTCACCTGCCGGCAGGTCGCCCGCCCGCGCTCGCTGCAGCTGCGGAACCGCCCAGGCGGCGAGCAGCGCGAGCGCCGCGCCGTTCGCCCCGGCCGCGATCGGCGGCCGGCCGAGCGCCAGCTCGACGAGCCCGCCCGCGACCGCCGCCCCGAAGAACAGGGCGAGCATCACGGCCGGCCCGTTGCTGCGCTCGACGAGGGTCCCGAAGATCGCCAGCGTGACCAGCGCGACGAACGCATAGCCACCGTTGGCGTAGACGAACGGCGCGCTGAGCAGCCGCCACCAGTCGCCGCGCAGGGGGCCCAGGATCGCCGCTTTGAGGTAGATCTCCGGTTCGGCATGGACGAGCACGTAGAGCGCCGCCCCGGCGGCGACGAGCGTGAGCGTTGCCCACGGCCGCAGGGCACTCCAGTCGCGCGCCCGCGATCGCGCCTCGCGCCGGGGCGGCGGGTCGTCGGGGCGCGGCAGTTTCGGGGCCCGCCGACGCAGGCGGTTGCCGCAGTACGGGCACTCGGTGACGTACGGGCTCACCTCGGAACCGCAGTGCTTGCAGACCACGAACAGATCGGCACCGGACTCCATCGCCGCCATTCTAGGTCGGGCGGTGAGGCCGCGCGCCAGGGCGCTCTGGAATACTGGTTGCATGACCTATGGATATGACAAGCGTCTCTACATACTCGCCTTCGACCACCGCGGCTCGTTCCAGAAGAAGTTCTTCGGCATCGAGGGCGCCCCGGACGAGGCCCAGACGGCGACAATCGCCGATGCCAAGCACCTGATCTTCGAGGGCGTCAGCCGCGCCGTCGCCGATGGAGCCAACGCGCAGGCCGCCGGCGTGCTCGTCGACGAGCAGTTTGGCTCGACCGTTCCCGGCGAGGCCCACGAGCGCGGCTTCACGCTCGCGATGCCGGCCGAGAAATCAGGCCAGCCCACATTCGACTTCGAGTACGGCGATGATTTCGGCGAGCACATCCTGAAGTTCGACCCCGACTTCACGAAGGTCCTGGTCCGCTACAACCCCGCCGGCGACCGCGCCGAGAACGACGCTCAGCTCGAGCGCCTCAAGCGGCTCTCGGACTGGCTGCACGACAACGGCCGGCGATTCCTCTTCGAGCTTCTCGTACCGGCCGAGCCGGAGCAGCTCGAGCAGGTCGGCGGCGACACCGACCGCTTCGACGCCGAGCTGCGCCCGGCGCTGATGCGCCAGGCGATCGAGGAAATCCAGAACTACGGCATCGAGGCCGACGTCTGGAAGATCGAGGGCGTCGACCGGCGCGAGGACTGCGAGATGCTCGTCGCACAGGCCCGTTCCGGCGGCCGCGACGGTGTCAGCTGCGTGCTGCTCGGGCGCGGCGCCAACGACGACAAGGTCGACCACTGGCTGCGTCAGGCGGCCCCGGTCGACGGCTTCATCGGATTCGCGATCGGCCGTTCGATCTGGTGGGATCCGCTGAAGGCGTTCGTCGACGGAGACCTCGAGCGCGACGCGGCCGCGGAGCAGATCGCGGCCAACTACCGCCGGTTCATCTCCGTCTACGAGCAGGCTGAGCAGGGCTGATGGCCAGCCTCAAGATGCGTCAAAGCCTCGCCGAGCTGGAGGACCAGTTCGCGCGGGAGATGGAGGTGGAACGGGATCGGCGGGACTCGCTGATCCGCACTTCCAACGAACGCAGCCAGCGGCGCGGCGTCGAACGGCGCAACCGCCGCGGCTCGCTGCGCTTCGTGGTGCTGTTCGTGACACTGCTTGCCACCGCGGCGCTCGTCACCGCGGCGATGTTCGTGACGCTGTACCTGCTGCTCGCCGGCTAGCGGGTGATGCGCCGCACGGCCGCCTCGGCGGCCACGCCGTCGTGGGCGCCGGCGTCCGCGCCGGCCGCGACGCGGGCGGGCCTGCTGCCGTCGGGCGAGGTCCCGGCTTCACTGTGAATCTCGAGGTAGATCTCCTTGCGAAAGACTGGGATCTTCTGCGGCGCCTGGATGCCGATGCGCACCTTTTCGCCGACCACCGACAGCACGGTGATCTCGATGTCATCGCCGATCATGATGCTTTGGTTGGACTTGCGCGTCAGGACCAGCATGTCGAATGGGCCTCTCCCGAAAGGAGGATCTTATACCCCCCGGTTGCGGGGGCAATCATAATGTTCGCAGCGGCGCCCTGTGCCCCTCTTTGACCGCTATTTGGGACAACGGTAGCGCGGGGTCGGCCTCGCCGATGCGCTAGGGTCCCGTCGCGATGGCCAAGCGATCACTTCGCCCCCACCTCAACCAGATCCGCACCTGGGTCAGGCAGGGCCGCACCGATGCATGGATCGCCCACCAGCTCGAAGTTTCCGTGCGCGACATCGAGCAGTTCAGGGACCAGAACGAGCTCGACACGGACGAGACGGTCGAGGTCGGCAGCTTCCCCGACGAGATCGACCTGCGCGCCGAGGACGACGCGCTGATCGCCGCGGAGCTCGAAGCGGCCGAGGCCGAGCAGGCGCGGCTCGACGAGCTCGAGCGCGAGGCCCGCGAGGCCCGAGAAGCCGCCGGCGAGAGCGACGATGACGCCGACGATGACGGGGACGAGGAGGATGGCGAGGACGGCGCGCCCGCGCGCCGCCGACGTGGCCGGCGCGGTGGCCGCAGGCGCCGTGACGGACGTTCGACCTTCGAGGGGACCTTCGACCACGGCGAGGAGGGCTACGGCCTCTGGCTCGACCCCGCGGTCGCCGAGAACGCCACCTACGCCGAGCACTGGGCGGGCCACCGCCCCGTCGAGATCACGATCGAGGAAGACCGCATCGTGATCCGCCGCGCCGGCGAGGACGACTAGCTCAGACCCTCGTCGATCCGGCCGCCGGCGTAGTCGGCGGCCTCCCGCAGGTAGCGGGCGAATGCAGCATCGACAACAACGGTCGAGTCCCAGGCCCACGGCTGTTCGGGCGCGATCCGCATCGCGGCCTGCTGGCACCAGCCCGTCCCGTGGTCGTAGAGCTCGCCGAGTTCGGCCGCACTGAAGCGTCCGCCGAGGCGGCGGCGAAGCTCGGCAACCAGTTCGGCGGTCACGCGCTCGAGCAGCGGCTCATGCTCTGCGGGCGCGGCTGCCAGGCGCCGCTCGCCGCGTTGCCATTGTTCGATCGCAGTCCGCAGCGCCACGGACCGCGACGCTAGCAGCGAGCGGGCGCTAGTTCGCCGGCAGGCCGGTGACCAGGTACTGCTGCTCGCCGGGGTGGGTCATGCCCATCCGCAGCGCCTCGGCTTCGATCGTCGAGCGCGAGCCGAGCCGTGCATGCTCGCCGACCAGGCGGGAGTGTTCGCGCTCGAGTTGCGCGAGTGAGGACTGGACGGTCGAGTTCTGCCGCCAGGCCTGGAAGGCGGCGATCCCGCCGCTGATGTAGAGCACCCCGATCACGGCGATCAGCGCCAGCAGGGCGGCCCGGCCGACGCGGTCCCAGCGGACGGTGCTGCGACGCGAACCGGAGCGCCGTGAACGGCGGGGTGCTGCTGCTGCACGAGAGGCCATCGACAGCGCATTCGCGCTCGCGGCCAGGAACCCTCCTATGCGCCCCTGAAGACCGAGCGGCCGGGGAACACGGCGCGGTCGCCGAGCTGCTCCTCGATCCGCAAGAGCTGGTTGTACTTCGCGACGCGGTCCGAACGCGATGGCGCGCCGGTCTTGATCTGGCCGCAGCCCGTGGCGACCGCGAGGTCGGCGATCGTCACATCCTCGGTCTCGCCCGAACGGTGGCTCATCACGGCCGTGTAGCCGGCGGCGCGGGCCATCTCGATCGCTTCGAGCGTCTCGGTCAAGGTGCCGATCTGGTTGACCTTGATCAGGATCGAGTTGGCGGTGTGCTCCTCGATCCCGCGACGCAGGCGCGCGGTGTTGGTGACGAAGATGTCGTCGCCCACGAGCTGGATACGGTCGCCGAGGCGCTCGGTCAGGTGACGCCAGCCCTCCCAGTCCTCTTCGTCCATGGCGTCCTCGAGCGAGACGATCGGGTAGCGATCGACGAGCGTCTCCCAGTAGTCGGTCATCTCCTGCGCGCTGAGCTTGCGGCCCTCGTGCTCGAGGTCGTAGGCCCCGTCGCGATAGAACTCGCTGCTCGCCGGGTCGATCGAGATCCCGACGTCCCTGCCGGGCTCATAGCCCGCGGCGCCGATCGCCTCGATTAGCACCTCGAGGGCCTGCTCGTTGGAATCCAGGTTCGGTGCGAAGCCACCCTCGTCACCGACCGTCGTCCCGAGACCGCGGGCGTGCAACGTGGCTTTGAGCGCGTGGAAGACCTCGGTCCCGATCCGCAGGCACTCGTGGAAGGAGTCTGCGCCGTAGGGGACGATCATGAACTCCTGGAAGTCGACGCTGTTGTCGGCGTGGACGCCGCCGTTGAGGACGTTCATCATCGGTACGGGCAGCGTGACGGCGCTCTCGCCGCCAAGCAGGCGCCAGAGCGGCACTCCGGCCTCGTCGGCCCGTGCGTGCGCGTAGGCCAGCGAGACGCCGAGAATCGCGTTGGCACCGAGGCGGGACTTGTTCGCGGTGCCGTCGAGCTCGACGAGACGGCGGTCGAGCGTCGCCTGGTCGCCGTCGAAACCGGTCAACGCGTCGGCGATCTCGCCATTGACCGAGGCGACCGCGCGGCTGACGCCCTTGCCGTTCCAGGCCGCGCCGCCGTCGCGCAACTCGGTGGCCTCGAACTCGCCCGTCGACGCCCCGGAGGGAACGGCCGCCCTGCCGTGTGCGCCGCCGTCGAGCTCGAGGTCGACCTCGACTGTCGGGTTGCCGCGGCTGTCGAGGATCTGCCGACCGTGAATGCGCCTGATCGAACTCACCGCGTCAGCCAGTCAGCTCACCCGAGGCCGGCGCTCACGCCGTCTTCGGGGCTGTGTACTGCTTGCAGCTCGGGACGATGAAGCCTTCGGCGCAATCGGTCTGGGCCTTCCAGTGTTCAGCGAATTCCTTCGTGAACTTGGCGAGCGCCTTCTGCTCCTTGGCGACGCCGAGCTGGAGTTTGATCCGCTTTTCGACGTCCTTGATCGGTTTCTGGCTGCCCGGCTTGACTTCCTTGACTTCGTAGATGTAGTAGCCGAAGGGCGTCTTGACGGGTCCCGAAAGCTGGTTCAGCGGGGCGGCGAAGATCGCTTCGGAGAGCGCCTTGGTCTCCTGGCCCTTGACGATTTCCTTGACCAGGCCGCCTTTGTTGCGGCTGACCGGGTCGATCGACTTTGCCTTGGCGACTTCGGAGAAGGACTTGCCGCCTTCGATTTCCTTCTTCGCCTGGTTGGCCTCTTCTTCGGTCTTGGTGAGGATCAGGTAGGCCGAGCGCAGTTCCGGAGAGCCGAACTGGGATTTGTTCTGTTCGTAGTACTTCTGGATTTCCTCTTGGCTGACGTCTTTGGATTCGGCGATGACCTTCTTCTCGATTTTCTGCGAGAGCATGTTGATCTTCACGCGCAGCAGCAGATCGGAGACGGTCTGGCCGGAGCTCTTGAGGAACTTTTCGAACGTCGCGGTCGACGGGAACTGCGTGTCCTTGATCTTCAGGAATTCGTTGTGGACTTCTTCGTCGGTCAGCTTGATGCCGAGTTTCTTGGCTTCCCCGATGACCCATTCGGCGGAGGTCAGGAATTTCATGACCTCGGTCTTGATCGACTTGTACTGCGCTTCGCAGGTCGATTTCAGCTCGCTCGCGCTCGGCGGTTTGGAGCTTTTCTCTTTCGCGGCGGCCGTCTCGTAGTGCGAGATGCAGGCCGAGAAGTTGGGCGGCACGAGCGGCACCGGTTCAGCGCCGGTGGACTGCGCGTTGGCGGCGGCGGCGACGTTCACCCAGTGTTCGAACGACGTCTTCTTGATCGCGTTGCCTTCGACCGTGGCGACCGAATCGCTGGGTACTCCGCCGCATGCGGCGATGCCGATTACGGCAAGAAAAACGGCGCCGAGCGCCGTGAGCTTGCGGGCAACTGAGGTCACTTCGACGGGACTCTAGCGGAAAGCGCGACGGACGGCCGCTGGTTGGAGCGCGCGGCTCAGGCGTCGCTGCGCACGACCGCCAGGAGACCGTCGGCGGCCTCCACGACAGCGGCGAATCGCTCGCTGCCGGACTCCGGCACGCGCACCGTGACCTGGGAGCGGCCCGATTCGTACAGCGCATTGGGGATCTCCTCGCGCAGCAGGCGCGAGCGCGCCGAGTCGAGCTCGACCGGCGTGACGGCAAGACGCTCGCCGCGGAAGGAGACGTTCTTCACGCCGGCCTCGCCGAAGCGGATCCGCGCGCGCTGCAGCGCCAGCATGTTCCGCACCGGCTCCGGTGGCTCGCCGAAGCGGTCGACGAGCTCGGCGGCGAGCCGCTCGAGTTCGGCGACCTCGACGGCCGCCGCGATCCGGCGGTGGACGTCGATCTTGGCCTGCTCGTAGGGGATGTAGTCAGGCGGCACATAGGCATCGACGTTGACATCGAGCCGGACCGGCTCGGGACGCTCGTCCGCCCCGGCGGCCTGCGCTTCGCGGACCGCCTCGTCGAGCATCTGCATGTAGAGCTCGAAGCCCAGCGCGGCGACGTGCCCAGACTGCTCGTCGCCGAGCAGGTTGCCGGCGCCGCGGATCTCGAGATCGCGCATCGCGATCTTCATTCCGGCACCGAGCTCGGTGTGGTCCGAGAGGGCCGCGAGGCGCTGCGCGGCCTCCTGCGTGAGGGCCGCGGCGGAGTCGTAGAGCATGTACGCGTAGGCCCGCTCGCGGCTGCGGCCGACGCGCCCGCGGATCTGGTAGAGCTGCGCCAGCCCGAAGCGGTCGGCGTGGTCGACGATCAGCGTGTTCGCCTGAGGGATGTCGATGCCCGACTCGATGATCGAGGTGCAGACCAGCAGGTCGGCCTCACCGCGCAGATAGGAGAACATCACGCTCTCCAGCTCGCCGTCGGCCATCTGGCCATGGGCGACCAGCACGCGGGCGCCGGGGACGAGCGCCCGCAAGCGCTCGGCGGTCTCGTCGATCGTCTCGACGCGGTTGTGCATGAAGAAGGCCTGGCCCTTGCGCGCCAGCTCGCGCTCGATCGCGAGCTTGACGAGCTCCTCCTCGTACTCGCCGACGTACGTGCGCACCGGCCGGCGGCCCTCCGGCGGCGTCTCGATCACCGAGATGTCGCGCAATCCGGCGAGCGACATCTGCAACGTGCGCGGGATCGGCGTCGCGGACATCGCGATCACGTCGACCTTCAGCTTCATCTGCCGCAGGAGCTCCTTCTGGCGAACGCCGAAGCGCTGCTCCTCGTCGACGATCAGCAGGCCGAGGTCCTTGGCGCGCACGTCACGCGAGAGCAGCCGGTGCGTGCCGATCAGGATGTCGATGCGCCCCGTCGCGAACCCCTCGATCGCGGCCTTCTGCTCGGCGGCGCTGCGGAAGCTCGAGACGTGCTCGAGCGTGAAGGGGTAGTCGGCCAGCCGCTCGGCGAACGTCCCGTAGTGCTGTTGGGCGAGGATCGTGGTCGGCACGAGCATCATCACCTGTTTGCCCTCGGCGGCGGCCTTGAAGGCGGCGCGCAACGCGACCTCCGTCTTGCCGTAGCCGACGTCGCCGCAGATCAGCCTGTCCATCGGCCGCGGGGCCTCCATGTCGGCCTTGACGAGTTCGATCGCCTCGAGCTGGTCGGCGGTCTCGCTGAACGGGAAGCGCTGCTCGAAGTCGCGCTGCCACTCGCCGTCGGGCTCGAATGCGTGTCCGGCGCGTCGCCGGCGCTCGGCGTAGAGCGTCAGCAGCTCGCCGGCGAGCTCCTGTGCTGCGCGGCGGGCCCGCGCCTTCATCGTGTCCCAGCGCGTGCCGCCGAGTTTCGAGAGCGTCGGATGCTCCCCGCCGGCACCGACGTAGCGGGAGATCTTCGCGAGCTGGTCGACGGGCACCAGCACGCGGTCCTCGCCCTGGTATTCGAGGTACAGGTAGTCGCGCGTGACGGCGTCGACCGTCCTTGTCTGGAAACCTGCGAAGCGCGCGACGCCATGGTCCTCGTGCACGACGATGTCGCCGCTCTTCAGTTCGGAGAACGAGCGCAGCACGCCGCGCGCCGTGATCCCTCCGCGCGGAGCGCGCGCGGGCCGCCGGCGGATCAGGCGGTGCTCGGGGATCACCGCCAGCCGGTACTGGGGTGCGATGAAGCCTTCGCCCAGCGGCGCCGTCGCGAGGTGCAGGCCGGGTCCGACGTCGCCGTCGAGCCATGCGGCCTTCAGCCGGCCGAGGTTGTAGGAGAAGCGCTCGCCTTCGCCGCGGCGCGCGAACGCGAGCACGGTCGTGTAGTCCGAGCGCACGAGACGCTCCAGCCGAGGCTCTGCTTCGGCGAGCGAGCGCACCGGTGCCTCGACGGCTTCGGCGCGCAGCTCGATCGGCTGGCCCGACGCGAGCGCGGAGAGCCGCACCCGCGCTCGTGCGGCGAGCTCGCCCGCGATCTGCTCCGGCGGCAGGTACAGCTGGCGGGCGTCGCGGTCCTCGAACGCCGCGCAGACGTCGGCCCAGTGGTCGGCGAGCACCGGCGCGATCTCCTCGTCGGCGGCGACGAACAGGGCGGTGTGCTCGCCCGCGAGCTCGAAAAGCGAGCGGAAGCGCTCGACCGGCAGCACCTCGGCGATGTCCGGGCGGTCCTCCTCGCTGAAGGCGCCGCTCGCGGCCGCGACCTCCGCGAGCTCGCGGTGCTCGAGCGCGAGCTCGGCCGCCGGCGCGATCAGGACGCTCTCGGCCTCGCCGAGCGAACGCTGCGTGAAGGTCGAGAACCAGCGCAGCGATTCGATCTCGACGTCGAACATGTCGACGCGGACCGCGCGCTCCTCGGTCGCCGGGAAGACGTCGAGCAGCCCGCCGCGCAGTGCGAACTGGCCACGCTCCTCGACCTGGTCGACGTGTTCGTAGCCCGCGGCGACGAGCTGTTCGCCGGTCTCGTCGAGATCGAGCAGCTCGCCGACGCGGAGCGTCAGCGAATGCGGGCGCAGCTCCGGGTCCGGAACCTTCTCGCTGAGCGCGACGGCGCTGACGACGACGACCGGCGCCTGGCCGCCCTGCTCCAGCAGCGCGTCGAGCGCCGCGATCCGCAGGCCCACGAGGTGCGCGGGGGGCGCGAGATGCGACTCGTAGGCCACGCCGCGCGAGGGGTAGTAGCGGACCGGCCGCGGCGCGAGCCAGGCGCGCAGCTCGCCGGCGAGGTCGCGCGCCGCGCGGTCGTCGCCGACGACGACCAGCGTCGGCCGGCCCCGGGCCTGCTCGTCGAAGTCGGCGAGCGCGGCGACGATGAACGGGCGCAGGGCGCTCGAGACGTACGCGTCGCCGCCCTCGGCGGCGAGCTTGGCCGTCTGCTCGTCACGGGCAGCTGTCGAGAGCAGGCCGCGCAGACCGTCGGCCATCGCTCAATCCTCCGCGCGTACTGCCGCGTCGACCTGGCGGCAGGCCTCCGCGACGAGCGCCTCGACCTCCGGCCGAGCCTCGCGAAAGCGACCGAGCACGTAGCTCGCGACGATCTCGGGGTCCGTGCTGTCGGGCCGTCCGACGCCGACGCGCACGCGCATGAAGTCCTCCCCGCCGAGCGCCTGGCGGATCGACCGCAGGCCGTTGTTCCCGGCGAGGCCGCCACCGAGCCGTGTGCGCACGTCGCCGAACGGCAGGTCGATCTCGTCGTGGACGACGAGCACGCGCTCGAGCGCAAGCTTCAGCGCGCCGCGGGCCGGACCGACCGCGCGGCCCGCGTCGTTGTAGAAGGTCTGGGGTGCGAGCAGCGCGACGCGCGGGGGCTGGCGCTCGTCAAGGCGCGGGATCCGCCCGGCGACGAAGCGGCCGGCGAAACGGTCGCGGGCCCGGCCGAGTTCCCAGCGCTCGGTCAGCGCGGCGATCACGGCAAACCCGACGTTGTGACGGGTTCCGGAGTACTCGGGACCCGGATTGCCCAGGCCCGCGATCAGCCAGTCAGCGGGCTCTGCGGCGAACGGCCGCCGCAGCGTCAGGCCTCGCCGGACTCGTCGGCGGAGCTCTCCTGCTCCTCGCCGACGACCTCGGTCTCCGCCTCGATCTCGCTCTCGGTCTGCGACTGCAGCCGCGGTGCGGACATCGTCGCGATGACCGTCTCTTGCGGGTCGTCGAGCAGCTTTACGCCCTCGGGGGCGCTGATCGCCTCGAGCAGGATCGTGTCGCCGATTTCCATCTCTGCGACGTCGTAGGCGATGGACTCCGGAATTGCGGTCGGCAGCGCCTCGACGTTGACCTCGCGCGTGATCTGCTCGAGGACGCCGCCGAGCTTCGCGCCGGCCGCCTCATCGGCGTTCAGCAGGTCGATCGGGACGACCGCCGTGATCACCTCGTCGAGGCGTACGCGCAGCAGGTCGATGTGCGTGACCTCGCCGCGGACCGGGTGACGTTGGGCGTCCTTGAGAACCACGGGGGCGGCTTTGGCGCCGTCGACCTTGACCTCGATCACGGCGCTGGAGGCGGCCAGCGCGGCGCGCAGCTCACGCTGATCGACGTGGAAACCGACGGGATCTTTTCCACCGCCGTAGAGCACGCCGGGCACGCGGCCCTCGCGGCGCAGGCGCCGCGCGGCACGTGAGCCCTCGGCGGGGCGGGAGACGGCGTCAAGTTGTGCGTTTTCCGAAGCCATAAGGGCCGAATGACTCTAGCAAGCAACTGCCGCCCGGCATGCGGGTGGGGGTGCGCCGGCCGCCACGCAGAAGGTGTTTCGAAGCCGCAAACGGGGTAGGGTTCGCCTGTGAGCGACGAGGCCCTAACCGCCCGTATCGAGCAGCTGATCGAGCAGGAGCACGAGCTGCGCCGCCGCGAGGAGCATGAGGCGAGTAGCGGCGAGCTCGCGCGCGACACCGAGCGGCTGCGCGAACTCGAAGTCGAGCTCGACGTCTGCTGGGACCTGCTGCGCCAGCGGCGCGCGCTGCGCCACTCCGGCGTAGACCCTGACGACGCGCAGCCCCGCGACCCCGACACCGTCGAGCACTACA
This sequence comes from uncultured Solirubrobacteraceae bacterium, assembly GCA_963699425.1. Classification (GTDB taxonomy): domain Bacteria; phylum Actinomycetota; class Thermoleophilia; order Solirubrobacterales; family Solirubrobacteraceae; genus Palsa-744. The sequence goes on from CAVOTS010000003.1 coordinate 1,215,286, forward strand.
AGCAGTGAGGCCGCTCGGCCGCACGGGGCGTGAGGTCTTCCCGCTCTGCCTCGGCGGCAACGTCTTCGGCTGGACCGCCGACGAGCCGACCTCCGCGGCGGTGCTCGACGCCTACACCGGCGCCGGGGGCAACTTCATCGACACCGCGAACTCCTACCTCGTCGAGCACGGGCGCTCGGAGACGATCATCGGGCGCTGGCTAGCCGGCCGCGCGGACCGCGAGGAGCTCGTGATCGCGACGAAGGTCGGCGGCGGCGGGGACCCGCAGATGCGCAACCTGCGGCCCGAGACGATCGCATCCGAGGCGCGGGCGTCGCTGGCGCGGCTGCAGACCGACTACATCGACCTCTACTACGCCCACTTCGACGATGAGCAGACGCCCCTCGAGGAGAGCCTGCGCGCGTTCGATGCGCTGGTCCGCGAAGGCCTGGTGCGCGCGCTTGGTGCCTCGAACTACTCGCCGGAGCGCCTGAGCGCCGCGCTCGAGCTCCAGCGCGAGCTCGGGCTCGCCGAGTTCACGGCGCTGCAGCCCCACTACAACCTCGTCGAGCGCGAGTTCGAGCACACGCTGGCTCCGATCGCAGCCGAGTGGGATCTCGCGGTGCTGCCCTACTTCGCTCTCGCGAGCGGCTTCTTGACGGGCAAGTACCGTCCGGGCTCGGCGGCCGGCGACTCGCCGCGGGCGAGCTCGGCCGGCGCCTACCTAGAGCGCGGCGGCGAGGCCGTGCTCGAGGCGCTCGACGCCGTCGCGGCGTCACTCCAGGCGCCGGTGCCGGCGGTCGCGCTCGCCTGGCTGCTCACCAAGCCGCAGGTCTGCGCCCCGATCGCGAGCGCGCGGAACGTCGAGCAGCTTGCCGGGATTCTTCCCGCGGCGACGCTTGAGCTGACACGCGACGACCTCGCGCTGCTCGACGGCGCGCTGGTCGGCTAGCGCCCGCGGCGGGTGGACTGGAAAGGCGGCGAGCTCAGAAGAGCTGGTTCTCGCCGCCGAAGACCTCGCTCACCGAGTCGTCGACGAAGATCCGCCGGATCGAGTCGGTCAGCAGGTCGGCCGCGGGCAGCACACGAATGTTCGACGGGCGGTCCTCGCTGACGTGGACCGTGTCGGTGACGACGACCTCCTCGAGGCCGCAGGCACTCAGGTTCTCGAACGCGTTGCCGGTGAAGATCCCGTGCGTCGCCGCGGCGTAGACCCGCTCGGCGCCTTCTGCGCGCACCGTTTCGACGGCGGCCCGCAGCGTCCCGGCGGTGTCGATCATGTCATCGACGATCACCGCGGTCTTGCCCTTCACGTCACCGATCACGTAGCCGATCTCCGCGACCTGCTGCGCGGGGCGCTCCTTGTCGAGAATCGCGAGCTCGGCGCCGAGCTTGGAGGCGAAGTTCTTGTTCAGCTTCACGCGGCCGGCATCCGGGGCGACGATCACGAGGTCGTCGAGCCCGAGGTCCGAGAAATACTGGGTGAGCATGAACAGCGCGGTCATGTGGTCAAGCGGCTTCTGGAAGAAACCCTGGATCTGGCCGGCGTGCAGATCCATCGTCAGCACCCGGTCGGCTCCGGCGGCCTCGAGCATCCGCGCCACCAGACGGGCGGAGATCGGCTCACGCGGCGAGGACTTCTTGTCCTGGCGCGAGTATCCGAACCACGGCGTGACGGCGATCACGCGGTGCGCCGAGGCGCCGACGGCAGCGTCGATCATCAGCAGCAGCTCCATCAGCGCATCGTTGGCGCTGACGCCCGCCTCGGGGTTGCCGGCCGTCGACTGGACGATGAACACGTCGGCGCCGCGGATCGACTCCTCGTAGCGGCAGTAGACCTCTCCGTTGGAGAACGTCTTGAGCGTGACGGGACCCAGCTCGACGCCGAGCCGGTCGGCGATATCCACGGCGAGCTTGGCGTTCGAGCGCCCGCTGAAGAGCATCAGCCGCTTCGAGTACTCGATCGGCAGGCTCGCAGTCGAATTGTCGGTCCGGGTCTCCAGGGCGCCCATCGCGCCCGGAAGTGTAAAACGCGGAGCACTCATCGCGTCGGCGCGTCCCTCGCGGCGCGCTCGCGCTCGCGGTAGCCCTCGATGTTTCGCTGGCGCTCGCGGGCGATCGCGAGTGCGTCAGCGGGCACATCCTCGGTGATCACCGAGCCGGCGCCGATCACGGCGCCGTCACCGACGGTGACCGGCGCGACGAAGGTCGTATCGACGCCGCTGCGGACGTCGTCGCCGACGACGGTGCGGTGCTTTTCGTGGCCGTCGTAGTTGGCGGTGATCGTCGCCGCACCGAGGTTGGTGCGCTCGCCCACGTCGGCGTCGCCGATGTAGGACAGGTGCGGGATTTTGGCCTTCGCGCCGACCTTCGAGTTCTTGACCTCGACGTACGTGCCGACCTTTGCGCCGGCGCCGATGTCCGCGCCGGGTCGCAGGTAGGCGAAGGGGCCGATGCTCGCGCCGTCGTGCACGACGGCATCGACGATGTACGAGCGGCACACCGTGCAGTCCGCACCGATCCGCGCCGTGCCGTGCAGCGCGCTGAACGGCTCGATCACCGTGTCGGGGCCGATCTCGACGCCGACGTCGATCGTCGTCGAGTCGGGATCGATGATCGTCACGCCGGCGCGCATGTGGCGTTCGAGGATCTCGCGCTGGGCGAGCTTCGCGACGCGCGCGAGGTCGACGCGGTCGTTGACGCCCAGCATCAGGCGCTCGTCGGCGAGCCGGTGGGCGATCACCGCCAGCCCGTCGGCGCGCATCAGCTCCAATGCCTGGGGCAGGTAGTACTCGCCCTGGGCGTTATCGGCCGTCAGGCGCGGCAGCGCCTCGCGCAGCGGCCCGGCGCGCAGCACGTAGACACCGCCGTTGACCTCGCGGATCTCGAGCTCGGACTCGCTGGCGTCGCCCGGTCGCTTGGTCTCGACGATCCGCTCCAGCGTCCCGTCGGCGGCGCGCACTATGCGTCCGTACCCCGCGGGGTCCGCGAGCTCGACGGTCGCGACGGTCGCAGCGGCGCCCGCGGCCTCGTGCGCGGCGATCAGCGCCGCGATCGCATCGGCCCCGATCAGCGGCACGTCGCCGCTGAGCACGACCACCGGCGTGTCGTGGTCGAGGTCCCCGCACTCGGTCATGCCTGCGCGCGCCGCCCCCCCGGTGCCGTCGGAGACCGGCTGGATCGCGACACGAACCTGCCCCCCGGCGAGATGCGCGAGCGGCTGCTCGGGCGCATCGACGAGGACGATCCGCTCGGCGCCGGCGTCGCGGGCGGCTGCGATGACCCACTCGATCATCGGCCGGCCACAGATCTCGTGCAGGACCTTCGGCCGGGTCGAGACCATGCGCGTGCCGCGCCCGGCCGCAAGGATCAGCACCGCAGGCGTACTCACGCTTCGATGGTATTCACTCCGGCGGCAGCGGCGAGATTGGGGGGCAGGGACTCGAACCCCGATTCTCAGGACCAAAACCTGATGTCCTGCCATTGGACGACCCCCCAAGGCAGGTCGCCCAGAGGATAATCGCGGCGCGGGCCGCTACCGGCGGCTGCGGCGCGGCACGCGGCCGGCGCCCGCGCCGGCCTCGCTCGCGGGGCCGCCCGGTGCGGCGATCCCGAGCACGCGCATCGACTTCAGGCCGAGCGAGAGCTTCTCGCGTCCGTCGCTGCTGGAGACGTCAAGGCCGGAGAGCTCGCGTACTCGCTCGAGCCGGTAGTAGACCGTGTGCCGGTGCGTGAACAGGCGCTGGGCGGTCCCGGCGACGTTGCCGTCCGCGTCGAGGAACGTCTCGAGCGTCTTGACGAGTTCGGTCTCGTACTGCTGGTCGTAGGTCACCAGCGGCTCGACGGTCTCGGCGTAGAAGCGCTCGAGCTCGCCCGGATTCTCGAGCATCGCGGAGAGCAGCAGCCGGTAGGCGCCCGTCGAATCGAAGGCCAGCGGCGCGTCGGCTTTGCCGCCCTGCGCGACGTTCGCCGCGAGCAGCGCTTCGCCGGCGGCGCGCGGCAGGTCGCCGGGGTCGGCGGCGATCCGGCTGTAGCCGACCGCGAACGTGATCCCGGCGCTACCCGAGCTCAGCTCGGTGAGGACCGTGTCGGCGGCGCGCGCAGCGCTCTGCTCGTCGGCGGTCGGCACCAGCACGAGCAGCTCCGCGCCGACGATGCCCGGGCGGTCGCCGAGAGCCGCGACCGCGGCGCCGGCGACCTGTCGCGCACCGCGCTCGGCGAGCGTGCGCAGCTGGCCGCGCCATCCCTCGCCGGTCGGCGCCTGCGGGTGGGCGCGAACCACGATCAGGCAGGTTCCCTCCTGGAGCGCATCGGCAAGCGGTCCGGCGCGTTCGAGGATCTCGTCGCGGTCGGCGAGCTCGCGGCGCAGCAGCGCCCTGAGCAGTTCGCCCGCGGCGCTCTCGGCGAGGCGTTCCGGCGCGTGGACACGCTCGACCTCGGAAGCGATCAACGTCACGAGCAGCCGGCGCATCGTGCCCGCTTCGCCGTCGCGGGCATTGAGCAGCAGCGTCCCGACGGGTGTGTCGGCGACGCGCAGCGGGTAGACGTCCACGTTCTCGCCGCGCGCGAGCAGCGAGCGCTCGTCGGCGGGGCTGCGGGCCGCCACCGCAAGCGTCGCGCCCCAGGCGTCCGTCACCGCGAGGCTGCCGTCGAGCGCCCGTGCGGCGGCGCGCAGCACCTCCGGAAGTCCGGCTCCCGACTCGACTGCTTCTGTGACCGCGTCCAGCGCCGCCGTCTCGGACAGGCCGATCAGCCCCAGTAGTAGACGGCCGCGAGCGCGATCGCGGCGCCGATTCCGACGAGCAGCACGAAGACATACAGCGACAGGACTGTCGCCGTGACACGCTCCCAGCCGCGCTGGTAGGAAGTCCAAGCCGGACGCAGGATCAACGCGATGTACAACCCGAGCGCGATCACGATCGCGACCGCGCCGATCAGCTCATTGACGCTCGAACGGTTCATTGAAGGCCTGATTGTTGCGCACGCGACCGTCGTCGGGTCAGATTGCTTGGACCGCGAGCGCCCCGGCAACGCTCCGCGCTCCGGCTTCCCAGCGGGTCTTCGCGTCGCCGCCGGCGTACAGCCCGAGGGTCGTCGGGCCCGAGCCGGAAACGAGCGCATGGTCGGCCCCCGCGCAGCGCAGCATCGCGAGCCGCTCGCCGATCGTCGGGTCGAGCGAGATCGCCGCCTGTTCGAGGTCGTTGGCGAGCAGTGCCGGCTCCGGGAGCGCGCGGCCGTCGGCGAGATTGCGGGCGAGGTCGGCCGCGACTGCGTCGAGTGCGGCGTCGCTGCGCGGGTGCCCGAGCTCGTCGAAGCGGCGGTAGACCGCGGCCGTCGACAGCCCCCCGGGCGCCGGGAGCACGAGCACATAGAGGTCCTCGCTGCGCGGCAGCGCGGTCAGCCGCTCGCCCGCGCCCCGGGCGAGCACGCGTCCCGGTTCGAGCAGCGCCGGGACGTCGGCGCCGAGCTGTGCGGCGAGCTCGTGCAGCAGCGCCCGATCGTCGACCCCGGCGCGCGCGGCCAGCATTGCAAGCGCCGCTGCGGCGTCGGAGGAGCCGCCGCCGAGGCCCGCCGCCACCGGGATCCGCTTGCTGATCGCCAGGCGCTGTGGCGGTCCGGACCAGCCGGAGCGTTCGCGCAGCAATGCGAGCGCCCGCGCGGCGAGGTTCTCGCCGCCCACGCCGGGACACACGACCTCGTCAGCGCCCGCGCCGTCGACGAGCTCGAGCTCGTCGCAGAGCGAGACGGCCTGCATCACCGAGACGAGTTCGTGGCGCCCGTCGGCCCGCAGAGCGCCGACCGCCAGGCCGAGGTTGATCTTCGCCGGGGCGCTGCGCTTCACGCGAGTGCGCGCGCGAGGTCGACGAAGCGCGCCGGGGAGAGCCGCTCGGCACGCACGTCGGGGCTCTCGCCGAGCGTCTCGAGGGCCGCTCGAACACGCTCCCGTTCCGGGCCGCCGGCGAGCGCGAGCGAACCGGCGAGCGTCTTGCGCCGGTGCGCGAAGCCGCCGCTCACCAGGCGGCGCACAAGCGGCTCGGCGGCCGGCCGCACGCGGCGCAGCGTGACGATCACCGAGTCGACGTTCGGCACCGGATTGAAGACGGCACGCGGCACGGCGCGGGCCACGCGCACCTCGCAGGCGAGCTGCGCCAGCACCGACGGCGCGCCGTAGGCCGAGCTGCCGGGCTGCGCTGCCAGGCGCTCGCCGACCTCGCGCTGGACCATCACAGTCCAGCGGTCGACCGTCGGCAGCTCGTCGATCGTCTCGATCACGAGCGTCGCCGCGATGCCGTACGGGAGGTTCGCGACAACCGCGGTCGGCGCCGGCACGAGCGCTCCCAGGTCGAGCTTCAGCGCGTCCCCCCAATGGAGGGTCACGTTCGCGTGAACCGCGAGCACCTCCGCGAGAGCCGGCTCAAGGCGGCGGTCGATCTCGACGGCGTGGACCGCGGCAACGGCGCCCGCGAGATGTTCGGTCAGGACGCCGAGCCCGCCCCCACCTCGAGCACGACGTCCTGTGCGCGCAGCTCGGCGAGGCGATCGATCACGCCGAGGATGTTTGAGTCGACGAGGAAGTTCTGGCCGAGATCGCGGTTCGGGCGTATCGCGTGGCGGCGCAGCCGGTCGATGCTCGGCTGGGCCGCGGCGGGCGTGTTCACGCCCAGTCCAGGATTCGCGCGGCGTTGCGCTCGACGGCCGCGGAGAGCTCGGCGGCGCTTTCACCGCGCAGCGAGGCGACGAAGGCGAGCGTGTCCGCGACGAGCGCCGGGCGGTTGGGCTTGCCGCGGTTGGGCATCGGCGTGAGGTACGGCGCGTCGGTCTCGACAAGCAGGGAGTCCTGCGGTACCCGGGCCGCGGCCTCCTGGAGCGCCGCGGCGCTTTTGTAGGTCACGTTGCCCGCGAACGAGATCGCGTAGCCGCGCTCGAGGCACTCCGCGAGGCGGTCGGGCATCGAGAAGCAGTGGATGATCACGCTGACCCCGTCGGCCTCGGCCCCGAGGACGTCGAGTGTCGGATCATCGGCGGCGCGCGTGTGGATCACGAGCGGCTTGGCGAACTCGCGCGCGAGCTCGATCTGGGCAGAGAACGCGCGCCGCTGGTCCTCGGGCATCGCGTGGTCGCGAAAAAAGTCCAGGCCGGTCTCGCCGATCGCCCGGCAGCGCGGGTCCGCGGCGAGCGTCCGCAGCTCGGCGAGCGTCGCGTCGTCGAAGCCGCTCGCGGAGTTCGGGTGCCGGCCGATCGCCGCGTAGACGTCGGGGAAGCTGCCCGCCGCCGCGAGCGCGGCCCGGCAGCTCTCGCTGTCGGTCCCGACCGTGAGGATCCGCGTGACCCCGGCCGCGCGTGCCTCGCGTACCAGCTCGGCGTCGGGCTCCTCGCACAGCGCGAGGTGCGTGTGCGAGTCGATCAAGCTGGACCGAGCTCCTTCGGGAAGAGCACTTCGGGCGGTGCGGTGCGGTGCACGTTGCCGCTCGCGAAGCCGGCGCCGTCGAGCGCGAGAGCCTCGGCGCCGAGTGACGCGAGCAGCCGCTCGCTGCTGGCCGGCAGGTACGGCCAGAGCAGCACCGCCACCGAGCGGATGCCCTCGGCGAGGCTGCGCAGCACGAGGTCGAGCTCGCCGGCGGCCGCCGGGTCCTTGGCCAGCGTCCACGGCGCGCGTTCCTCGACGTAGCGGTTCAGGCGCCGCACGCGGACCCAGATCTCCTCGAGCGCGCTCGTGAGCTCGGCGCGGTCGAACTGCTCCCTGACGCGCTCGGCGAGCCCGTCGAAGTCGGCGGCGAGCAGCTCGTCGAGCGGGCCGTCGGGGAGCTCTCCGTCGCGGTAGCGGCTGATCATCGCGAGCGTGCGGCTCGCGAGGTTGCCGAGCTCGTTGGCCAGTTCGACCTCGTAGCGCAGCTCGAAGGAGGCGGTGGACACCGAACCGTCCTGGCCGAAGGGAACCTCGCGGAAGAGATAGAAGCGCAGGGCGTCGGTCCCGAACCGGTCGATCACGGCGAACGGGTCCAGGACGTTGCCCAGCGACTTGCTCATCTTCTCGCCGTCCATCAGCAGGAAGCCGTGGACGAAGATGTGCTCGGGCAGCTCGATGCCGGCGGCCATCAGCAGCGCCGGCCAGTAGACGGCGTGGAAGCGCAGGATGTCCTTGCCGATCAGCTGGTAGGAGGGCGGCCAGAGCCCCTCGCGGCCGTCGGCGGCGGGGGCGTACCGGAGCGCCGTGTAGTAGTTGAGCAGCGCGTCGAACCAGACGTAGAAGACGTGGCTCTCGTCCCACGGCACGGTGATCCCCCACGTCAGGTGCTTGCGCGTCAGCGGCACGTCGCGCAGGCCCGATTCGATGAACGAGCGTGCCTCGTTGAAACGCGACTGCGGCGCGACGAACCGGGGTTGCTCGGCGTACAGCCGTTCGAGCGGCTCCTGGAAGCGCGAGAGCGCGAAGAAGTAGTTCTCCTCCCGTTCGACCGTCAGCTCGATTTTGTGGATCGGGCACAGCCCGTCAGGGCCGATCTCGTTCTCGGCCTTGAAGTCGGCGCAGCGCGGGCAGTAGCGGCCTTCGTAGACGCCCTCATAGACGTAACCGGCCTCGTGGACCTTGGCCAGCACCTCGCGCACGACGCGTTCGTGCTCGGGGTCGGTGGTGCGAATGAAGAAGTCGTTGGTCGCACCGAGCCGCGGACCGAGCGCACGGAAGCGCTCGGCGTTCTTGTCGGCCAGCTCCTGTGGCGTGACGCCCTGGGCGCGGGCCGCATCGGCGACGGGCTCACCGTGCTCGTCGGTGCCGGTCAGGAAGAAGACCTCCTCGCCGCGCTGGCGGTGGTGGCGCGCGAGCACGTCGGCGGCGATCGTCGTGTACGCGTGGCCGAGGTGCGGCGCCGCATTGACGTAGTAGATCGGCGTCGTGACGTAAAAGCCCTTCACGGCCATGAGGCTATAGGCCCTGCGTGCGCGCCTCGTAGAGCTCGTTCGCCGCGAGCCCCGTGAGCGGCGCGATCGCCCGCGCCGCGACTCGCGGCTTGACACCGGCGCCGACGAGCTCGTCGAGCACCGCGAGCGCCGCGGCGAGTTCTGCGCCGCGCGGCTCGCGACCGGCGACCACGAGCGTGATCTCGCCGCGCGGCTCGACGGCCGCAAAGTGCGCGGCCAGCTCGGCGGCGCTGGCGCGCAGCGTCTCTTCGTGCGTCTTGGTCATTTCGCGGCAGACCGCGACGCTGCGCTCGGGGTCCTGCTGCGCGAGGGCGGCGAGCGTCGCCGCGAGCCGGCGCGGCGACTCGAACGCGATCTGGGTCTCGGGGCCGTCCAGTGCCGCGAGCAGTTCGCCCTCGCGGCGCGGCAGGAAGCCAACGAAGCGGAAGCGGTCGCACGGCAGCCCGGACGCCAGTAGCGCCGCGAGCGCCGCGCTGGCGCCGGGCAGGACCTTGACCGGCAGACCCGCCGCAAGGCACTCGCGCACCGGAGCGAAGCCGGGGTCGCTCAGCAGCGGCGTGCCGGCGTCCGAGACGACAGCAACCGTCTCGCCGGCCGCGACGCGCGCCGCGAGGCCGGGCGCCTTGGCCCGTTCGCTCTGATCGTTCAGCGAGGTCAGTTGCCCGCGGATCCCGTGCTCGGCGAGCAGTGCGCCGGTGCGGCGCGTGTCCTCGCAGGCGATCACGTCGGCGGCGGCGAGCGCATCGAGCACGCGCAGGGTGATGTCGCGCGGGTTTCCGATCGGCGTGGCGCAGATGAGAAGGCTGCCTGTCGCGGGGGAACCGGGCGGCATTCGGCAAATATATGTTCGAGATGGGCACCACCGGCCAGACGCCTCCCAAATACCGGCGATACCACTCGCGGACCAACCCGTTCGGCGCCGGGAGCGCCGACGCGATCCCGGATCCGCAGGAAATCCGCGCCGCCGGGCGCGCGCGGGACACCGCGACGCGCCGCAAACGCCCGCGGGTGACCTTCTGGCGCGTCGTCGGTGCCTGCTTCGGGCTGCTCGTCTTCTGGGTCGCCCTGTCGGCCGTGCTGTTCCTGATCAGCAGCCACTTCGAACGCACGCCGCTGCCGGGCAACGTCTCCGCGGTGCTCGACCCGGCCGGGTTCCCGTTGACCTCCGCGAACAACATCCTCGTGATCGGCTCGGACCGCCGGCCCAAGAACAGCAAGGAACCGGGAGCCGAAACGACGGGCTACGGGCGCTCGGACACGCTGATGCTGATCCGTACCGGCGGCGGGCACGCCGCGCGGCTTTCGATCCCGCGTGACACGGTCGTCGAAATCCCCGGCCACGGGCTCGAGAAGATCAACGCCGCGCACGAGTACGGCGGCCCCGCGGAGTCGGTCAGCGTGATCAAGCATTGGCTCGGCATCCCGATCAACCACGTAGTCGAAGTCAACTTCGAAAACTTCCCGCAGCTGATCGACTCGATGGGCGGCGTCAGCTACACGGGCGGCTGCATCTTCTCGGAAGTCGACGGCGGGGCCTCACAGGGCGGGATAACGCTGCGCCTGCCGGCCGGGACGCACACACTCGACGGGCGCGAAGCGCTGGCCCTCGCACGGACGCGCGAGAACAAATGCGCGCCCGGCCAGGACGACATCCAGCGCGAGGAACACCAGCAGGCACTGTTCAACGCGATGAAGTCCCAGCTGCTGACCGTTGGTAGCTTCGTGCGGCTGCCGCTGATCTCCTGGAACGCGCCGCCCGCGATCATCTCTGACATGACGGGACCCGAACTGCTGGGGATGTTCACCGCGCTGGCGGTCACGGGAACGCCGCCGACGCGGGTACTCAAGCCGACGGGCACCTACACGCTGCCGAGCGGTGAAGAAGGTCTGACGATCACCAACGGTGCCAAGTCGCGCGACGTCGCGCGCTTCATGGCCGGCTAGTCGGACTTGGCGGCCGGTTTGTCGGCCTTCTTCTCGCTCTTCTTCTCGTTCTTGGGCTCGGCTCTTCTTCTCGCCGTCGGACGTGCTTTTCGCGGAGCCGTCGCCGGCGGCTTTCGAGGCCGCGTTCTCGCGCTGGCGGCTACGCGTGCCGTAGTCGGTGTTGTAGAAGCCCTTGCCCTTGAAGTGGACGGCGGGGGCGTGGAAGACGCGGGTCACCGGCTGGCCGGTCTCGGGATCGACGCTCAGCGGCTCGTCGCTGAACGACTGCTGGATCTCGAAGGTGCTGCCGTCCTCGCGCTTGTACTCGTAGATCGGCATCGGCGCCGATTATAGGATTCAGCTGCCGCCGAGAAGCGGGCGCACGACTCCGACGGCCACCGCGACCGACTGCGAGAAATCGCGTTCCGGATCGCCGAGCATCCGCAGCGCAAAGCCGTCGGCGACCGAGAACAGCACATCGGTGACGCACTCGGCGGGCGCGGCGAGCTTGACGGCACCGCGCTTCTGGGCCCCTTCGAGCATCGCCGAGACGGTCTCGCGCGTCGAGCGCAGCAGCGCCGCGAACTCGCTCGCGACGTACTCGTTGCGCCGCGCCAGCGTGAAGAGCTCAAAGATCAGCACCGTGAAGTCGGGGTCCTCGGCGAGCGCCTCCTGGAGGTCCTGGGCCATCAGCGCGACGAAGTCATCGCCGCTCTTGGCCGGCTCGAGGCGCGCTTCGAGGCTCTGCAGTCGCAGTTCCGCGTCGCGGCGCACCGCCTGTACGAGCAGCTGCTCCTTGGTACCGAAGTAGTAGTGCAGCAGTCCGCGCGAGACGCCGGCCTCGCGGGCGACCTGATCGAAGGTCGCGCCCGCCAGGCCCTTGCGCGCGACGCTCTCGCGCATCGCTTCGATGATCCGCTGCGCCTTGTCGCCGGAAAGCGGGCGGGCATCGTCCTGCCCGCCCGCAACCGGTATGCGGGCTGTGCCCACGGGTTCGCGCGCGGCTAGGCCGCCGCGGCGCCCTCAGGCGCGCCGGAGGGCGCCGCCGGCTCGACCGGCTCGTATTCGAACTGCTCCTCGGCCCCGAACAGCAGGTCGAGCAGCTTGGTGCGCGCAGACTCGCTCAGCGCAAGCGCGAGTACGGCGCCGATAATCGCTACCAGCAGGATCCGGCCGAGCGGAAAGCCGCGACCCTTTTCCGCTGCCTGGGTCTCATCCATCGCTGCCTCGTCTCCTCCCATCGCCCTACAGGTATGCCCGCCTCCGTACGGGCGGCGGGGCGCTGAGGCTATCAAGCGTGCAGCGCCGCCTGTTCCTCGGCGCTCGGGAAGGCCCATGTCGCCCGCGCGCGCCGCTCCTGGCGAAAGACGAAACGCATCTGCGGCGGCGGGCGCAGTTCCGCCTCGGCCGGCCTGAACGTCGCGCAGGGGTCGTCGAGATTCAGCGCGCAGAGCAGATTCGCGCGAAAGAAACAGTCCTCGCAGCTCGCGCGACTTGACCTGCCTGTGTGCATCCTCGGTCCCCTTCGATGGTGGCTTTGCTACCTGCTGCGTCGGGGATCAAAGCACCGCCCCGGTCGCCGCGCAGAGCCGACCGCGCAAATCGCGTGGTTCTCAAGATCGTCACCCCGCAAGCACCGAGGATCCGGGACCGGGCGCCGCGCGCGTAATGATCGACGCGTGCGAATCCTCGTCGCAGGTGCAAGCGGCGCGATCGGCAGCGAGCTTGTACCCGCGCTGATCGCCGAAGGCCACGAAGTGCGTGCGGGCGGGCGCGACGCGCGGCGCCTGGCGGGCGCGCTCGGCCCCGGCCCGGCGCAGCCCGCGGTGCTCGATGTCGAGCGCGCCGCCGGCCTGGGGGCCGCGCTGGACGGCGTCGAGGTCGCCTACTACCTGGTCCACTCGATGGAGCGCTCGGACGCGCAGGCCGACTTCGCCGCCCGCGAGCTGAGGGGCGCCGAGAACTTCGCGGCGGCCTGCCGCACCGCCGGCGTGCGACGCACCGTCTATCTCGGCGGCCTCGTGCCCGCCGGCGTGCCCTCACGGCACCTCGCGAGCCGTCTGGCCGTCGAGCGGGCGCTCGCCGACGGTGCGCCCGAGGCGCTCGCGCTGCGCGCTTCGATCGTGATCGCGGCGCGCTCGCGCTCGTTCCGCCTGCTCGTGCGCCTCGTCGAGCGGATGCCGCTGCTGGCGCTGCCGTCCTGGCAGCGCTTCCGCACGCAGCCGATCGACGGCCGCGACGTCACGGCGCTGCTCGCCGCGGCGGCCGGCGCCCGGGGGCTGCCGGGAACGCTGGACATCGCCGGCCCGGACGTCCTGAGCTACGGCGAGATGCTGCGCGAGATCGCCGACCTGATGCTCGTCGCGCGTCCCGCGGTCACGCTCCCGGTCAGCCTGACGCAGTACGCGGCACGAATCGCCGCCGCGATCGCCGGCGAGACGCCCGAGCTCGTGCTGCCGCTCATGGAAGGCCTCGAGGGCGACCTGCTGCCACGCGACGATCACGCAGCCGAGCTGCTCGGGGTCCGCCTGCACAGCTTCTCCGCGGCCGTCGAACATGCCCTGCGAGAGCTCGAAGCAAGCGAGCCGGTGGCCGCCCGGTGAGCGTCGTCGAGGTGACGATGCAGCTGCCCGCGCCGCCGCAGGAGGTCTGGGACCTGGTGATGGACCCCCAGCGACTCGCCGATTGGGTGACGATTCACCGCGAGCTCGTCAGCGCCGACGACGGGCCCCCACGCCTGGGTTACAAGATGAGCCAGCGCATTCACCTTCGCGGCATCACGATGCAGATCGACTGGACACTCAGCGAGTGCGTGCCGGGCGAGCTTGCGGTCTGGGAGGGCCGCGGCCCTGCTCGTTCGAAGGCGCGCACGCGTTACGCCCTCAAGCCGTTTCGCAGCGGCACGCGCTTTGACTACCTGCAATGAGTTCCGGCGCCGATGGGCCCGCTCGGAGCCGTCGTATCGCGCGCGCTCATGGGCGGTATTCCAGAAAGTGAGGCGCGCCATTCACTCGAACAGTTGAAGACGATTATCAGCAATTCCTATCGCTAACTGCGGTGTAACGTGTCTAACCACGGTTAACATGGGTAATGCACCTGTGCGGATGGCACAGAGTAAATACCTAGCGAAAAGGCACCAATTGACTGATTTCCTTGACCAAAAGCGCCGCGAGATCGACGCGCGCCTCAAAGAGCTCAAGCCGCTCGTGGACGAGTACGCCCGCCTGCAGGCCGCGGCAGAGGCACTGCACGGCGTCGGGCGGCGCGCCGGCCGCGCCGCCCGCCCGCACGCGCCGCACGACCAAAGCAGCGACGCGCACACGACGCAAATCCACGACCGGGCGCTCACGCTCCGCCGGCCGGCCGAAGGGCAGCGGCAAGCGCGCCGCCCAGGCAAACGAGCTCGTCAACGGCCAGCCCGGGATCACGATCCCCGAGCTCGCCGCGAAGATGGGCATCAAGCAGAACTACCTGTACCGCGTCCTGCCGGGCCTCGAGCAGGAAAAGAAGGTCCGCAAGGACGGCCGCGGCTGGTACCCCGTCGCCGCCTAGGCGGCACCCAGCGGACGTTTAACTGGAACGGGCCCGGATTTCCGGGCCCGTTCTGCGTCGAGCGTCGGGCCTAGATCAGGCCCAGCTCGACAACCGTGTCGCGCTCCGCCTGCAGCTCGGCCACGGAGGCATCGATCCGCCCGCGCGAGAACTCGTTGAGGGCGATGTCCGGCACGACCCGCCACTGGCCGTTCTCGCAGGTGCATGGCAGCCCGCAGATCAGGCCCTCGGGGATCCCGTAGGAGCCGTCGGTCGGGACGCCCATCGAGACCCACTCGCCGCCGGTTCCTTTGACCCAGTCGGCGACGTGGTCGATCGCGGCGTTCGCTGCCGATGCGGCCGAGGACGCGCCCCGCGCCTCGATGATCGCCGCGCCGCGTTTGCCGACGCCCGGCAGGAACTGCTCCTCGATCCAGGCCTGGTCGTCGACCACCTCCGCGGCGACGTCGCCGTTGATCCTGGCGTTGAACAGATCGGGGTACATCGTCGGCGAATGGTTGCCCCAGACTCCCATTTGCGGTGATCGCGGTCGACCGGGACCTCGACCTTCGCGGCGAGCTGCGCGACCGCGCGGTTGTGGTCGAGGCGCAACATCGCGGTAAAGCGCTCGTTGCGGAATGTCAGGCGCGTTGTTCATCGCGATCAGCGCGTTCGTGTTCGCAGGGTTGCCGACCACGAGGATCCGCACGTCGTCGGCCGCAACGTCGTTGAGCGCCTTGCCCTGGACCGTGAAGATCTCGCCGTTGGCGCTCAGCAGCTCGGCGCGCTCCATGCCCTTCGTGCGCGGCCGCGAGCCGACGAGCAGCGCGACGTTCGTGCCGTCGAAGGCGTCGGCCGGATGGTCGTGCAGATCCAGGCCGGTGAGCAGCGGGAAGGCACAGTCGATGAGCTCCATCGCGACGCCCTCCAGTGCGCCCATCGCCTGCGGGATCTCGAGCAGGCGCAGGTCGACCGGCTGGTCGGGGCCGAGCAACTGGCCCGAGGCGATACGAAAGACGATGGCGTAGCCGATCTGGCCGGCGGCGCCGGTCACGGTAACTTTCACTGGCGGTTTCACGGTCTTCTTCTCCTGTGAATCGTCGCTGGTCTTTGGAATGTCCTTCGCGCGCCCTCAGCTGCTGGCGCGGCGCAAGTTCTCGTCGATCGACGCAAGGAACTCCTGCGTCGTCTGCCACGGCTGGTCGGGGCCGATCAGCAATCGCCAGGTCCTTGGTCATGCTTCCCGATTCGACGGTCTCTATGCAGACCCGCTCGAGCCGGTCGGCGAACTCGCTGACCTCGGGAGTGTCGTCCATCCGGCCGCGGGCCGAAGGCCGCGCGTCCAGGCGAAGATCGATGCGATCGGGTTTGTCGACGTCGCCTCGCCGCGCTGGTGCTGGCGGTAGTGGCGTGTCACCGTTCCGTGCGCGGCCTCGGCCTCGACTGTCTTGCCGTCGGCGCTCATCAGCACGCTGGTCATGAGGCCGAGCGAGCCGAAGCCCTGGGCGACGGTGTCCGACTGCACGTCGCCGTCGTAGTTCTTGCAGGCCCACACGTAGCCGCCTTCCCACTTCAGGGCAGAGGCGACCATGTCGTCGATCAGGCGGTGTTCGTAGGTGATGCCGGCCTGCTCGAAGTCCTGCTTGAACTCGGCCTCGTAGATCTCTCGAAGAGATCTTTGAAGCGCCCGTCGTAGCTTTTGAGGATCGTGTTCTTCGTCGAGAGGTAGACCGGGTAGCGGCGCTGCAGGCCGTAGTTCATGCGTCGCCCGGGCGAAGTCACGGATCGAGTCGTCGAGGTTGTACATCGCCATCGCGACGCCGCCGCCCGGAAAGTCGAACACGTCGAGCTCGATCGGCTCGCCGCCGTCCTGCGGCTTGAAGTTCAGCGTCAGCCTGCCGGCGCCGGGCACCACGAGGTCCGTCGCACGGTACTGGTCGCCGAAGGCGTGGCGGCCGATCACGATCGGCTTCGTCCAGCCGGGCACCAGGCGCGGCACGTTGGCGATAACGATCGGCTCGCGGAAGATCACGCCGCCGAGGATGTTGCGGATCGTGCCGTTCGGCGAGCGGTACATCTTCTTCAGCCCGAACTCCTGCGACCCGCGCCTCGTCGGGCGTGATCGTCGCGCACTTCACGCCAACCCGAACTCCTTGATCGCTTCCGCCGCTTCGACGGTCACGCGGTCGTCCGTCGCGTCGCGGTGCTCGATCCCGAGGTCGAAGTAGTGCAGGTCGACGTCCAGGTAGGGCAGGATCAGCTGCTCCTTGATGAACGCCCAGATGATGCGCGTCATCTCGTCGCCGTCGAGCTCGACGACGGGGTTCTCTACCTTGATCTTGCTCCATCGCGAGCGATCCTCCGGGTCGTTGATCAGGATGGCCGCGGCGATGCTATCGCGGCGACACTGCCCGGGGCGAAGCGCGTAAGTCGGGGCATGGCCAAGCCCACGCGGCACGCGATGAGGCGGCGGCGCCCTTCCGGACCCACGATGTCTTCAACCAGCCGCCGCCGCTGGAGGGGGTCGACGTGTTCTCGAGCAACGTCCGCTGGTCGAGGCGACCGAGCGCGAAGGAGCCGGCTGGGTGCTCGAGCGCGCCGGCGAACTCGGCAGTTTCGTCGGCGGCGACCCGCAGCAGGAATGGGGGCGCCTGGCGAACGAGAACCGGCCCATGTTCGCCCTTCGACCGTTACGGCAACCGGATCGACGAGGTCGAGTACCACCCCGCCTACCACGAGCTGATGCGATGGGGATCGAGAACGAACTGCACACGCTGCCGTGGACAAGCGACCGCGAGGGGCGCCACACCGCTCGCGCCGCGTTGTACATGACGGCGATGCAGGCCGAGGCCGGCTTCGCTGCCCGATCACGATGACCTTCGCGGTGGTGCCCGGCGCTGCGCGATGCAGCCCGAGCTCGCCGCGGAGTGGGAGCCGCTGGTCACCGCCGCGCACTATGACCGGCGGCGGTTCGCGCCAGCGAGAAGCGCTCGCGCGATCGCCGGGCATGGCGATGACCGAGAAGCAGGGCGGCTCGGATGTGCGCGCCAACACCACCGCGGGCGAGGCGATCAACGGCGGCGGCCCCGGGGGCGAGTACCTGACCTGACCGGCCACAAGTGGTTCTGCTCGGCGCCGATGTCGGACTTCTTCCTCGTGCTCGCCCAGACCGAGGAGGGTCTCTCGTGCTTCCTGCTGCCGCGGGTGCTGCCCGACGGCGAGCCGCAACGCAATGCACATCCAGCGGCTGAAGGACAAGCTCGGCAACAACTCCAACGCCTCCTCGGAGATCGAGCTGCACGGCGCGTGGGCGCGCATGGTCGGCGAGCCGGGCCGCGGCGTCGCGACGATCATCGAGATGGTCGGCCACACGCGCCTGGACTGCACGATCGGCGCGGCCGCGGGGATGCGCGCGGCCGTCGTCGAACGCCGTCCACCACGCGCGCCCACCGCGCGCGTTCGGCAAGACTGCTGATCGATCAGCCGTTGATGCGCAACGTGCTCGCCGACCTGTGTGTCGAGAGCGAGGCGACGACCGCCCTCGCGATGCGACTGGCGCGTGCCTACGACGAAGCCGACGCCGACGCGGCCTCCGGCGACGACGGGACCGACGCGCAGCTGTTCAAGCGCCTGGCGACAGCGGTCGGCAAGTACTGGGCCTGCAAGCGCGTGCCGAACCATGCCTTCGAGGCCCTCGAGTGCTTCGGCGGCGTGGGTTACGTCGAGGAGTCCGGGATGCCGCGCCTGTACCGCGAGGCGCCGCTGGCCTCGATCTGGGAGGGCTCGGGCAACGTGATGAGCCTCGACGTGCTGCGCGCGCTGACGCGTACGCCGCGCTCGCTGGAGGTCTTCTTCGCGGAGATCGACCTCGCCGCCGGCGCCGACCCGCGCCTGGACCGCGCGAGCGTGAGGCTGCGGAGCCAGTTCGCGGACCGCAGACGCTCGAGGTCCGCGCGCGCTCGGTCGTGGAACAGATGGCGCTGTGCCTGCGAGGGCTCGCTGCTGGTTCGCCATGCGCCGCGCGCGGTCGCGGACGCGTTCTGCGCCTCGCGGCTCGGATCGGCGAGGGCGGCCTGGAGTACGGCACGCTCCCGGCGGACTGTGACTCTGCAGGTAATCCTCGAGCGCGCACAGGTCGCCTGAAACGCTGCTCCACCGCCGCTTTGCGGCCCTAACATCTAATTTGTGCGACCTCGCTCGAAACTTGCAGCTCGGGCGCATCTTCGGGATCCGCATCGGCGTCAGCGTCAGCTGGTTCGTCTTCCTGGCCTGCTGATCTACTGGCTGACCGAATTCTTCCAGCGAATGATCGGCGGCTCGGTCCAGACGGCGTTCTTCGTCGCCGTCGCCGGCGCGATCGGGTATTTCGCGTCGCTGGTGCTGCACGAGCTCGGCCACGCGCTTGTCGCGCGGCGGCTCGGGATCCCGGTGCGCGGCATCGACCTGTGGTTCCTCGGGGGCCTGTCGCAGATGCGATCGCGAACCGGAGACCGCAGGCGAGGAACTGCGCGTCGCGGCGGCCGGCCCCGCCGTCACGGCCCTGCTGCTCGTCGGCTGCATCGCCGCCTCGGTGCTCGTCACCGGCTCCAACGGCGCGCGCGAAGTTGCTGCTGGCACGCGAAATCGGCACCGCGACGCCGGCGATCGCGCTGGTCGGCTGGCTCGGTTTCGTCAACGCGATGCTGCTGTTCTTCAACATCCTCCCCGCGTTCCCGCTGGACGGCGGGCGGATCGCGCGGGCCGCGATCTGGTGCGCGCACCGGCGACCGCAACCGCGCGACACGCGCGACCGGCTATGCCGGCCGCGGCCTCGCCCTGGTGGTCGGCCTGTTCGGACTGTGGGCGCTCGCCGAGCGCCGGATCGCTGCTCGCGGCTGCTGACGCTGATCGTCGCGTTCTTCATCTGGCAGGCGGCGGGCGCCGCGGTCGTCCAGGGCACCGTCGGGCGGCGCATCCAGTCGCTGACCGTCTCGGACGTGATGGACACCGAGCCGGTCGCGATTCCCTCGGCGATGACCCTGCTCGACGCCCAGGAGCAGTTCTTCCTGCGCTACCGCTGGCCGTGGTTCGCGGTCGTCGATCGAGGCCTCGCACTACCTCGGAATCCTGCGCGCCAACGTCGTCGACGGTGAACTGGCCGCCGGCCGTCCCGCGCTGAGCGCCGGCGACGTGGCCGAGACCGACGCCCCGGTCGGATCATCAAACCGGGCGCCCCGCTCGAGTCGCTGCTCGGTGCCGAGGGCCTGGGCCGGCTCGGTGCGATGGTCGCCGTCGACGCCGACGGAGTTCTGCAGGGCATCGTCACGCTCGCCGAGATCCGGCGCGCCCTGCGGCCCGCCGCATAACTGCGGGAAGCTCCGCGACCCGGCGCGCGGACGCTCGGATCAGAGTTCGGCGCGACAAGAGACAGCGGAGATGAGATGCCACAACATGACGTTCTGATCATCGGGGCCGGACTCGCCGGCCAGCGCGCCGCCCTCGCAGCCGCCGAGAAGGGCGCGAGCGTCGCGATCATGAGCAAGGTCCACCCCGTCCGCTCGCACTCGGTCGCGGCCGCCGGCGGGATCAACGCCGCGATCAGCGTCGACGACGACTGGCGCTCGCACGCCTATGACACAGTCAAGGGCTCGGACTTCCTCGGCGACCAGGACGCGATCGAAGTGATGTGCAGCGAAGCCCCCGCCGAAGTCATGTACCTCGAGCACATCGGCGTCACGTTCCACCGCAACGAGGCCGGCCAGCTCGACCTGCGTGCGTTCGGCGGCGCCTCGATGAAGCGCACCGCCTACGTCGCCGACATCACCGGCCAGGCGATGCTGCACGTGCTCTACGAGCAGCTGATGAAGCATCACGAGACCGTCGAGCGCTACGAGGAGTGGTTCACGACGTCGCTGATCACCGACGAGAGCGGCGCGTGCTGCGGCGTCATCGCCCGCGACGTGCGCTCCGGCGAGCTCGAAGTCTTCCGCGCCAAGAACGTGATCCTCGCCTGCGGCGGCGCCGGCCAGGCCTTCAAGCCCACGACCAACGGCCTGATCGTGACCGGCGACGGCATCTCGATGGCCTACCGGATCGGCGCTCCGCTGATGGACATGGAGATGGTCCAGTACCACCCGACGACGCTCGTCGAGACCGGGATGCTGATCACCGAGGGCGCCCGCGGCGAGGGCGCGCACCTGCTCAACTCCGACGGCGAGCGCTTCATGGAGAAGACCGCGCCCAACAAGATGGAGCTCGCATCGCGCGACGTCGTCTCACGCGCCGAGCAGATCGAGATCGAAGAGGGCCGCGGCGTCGGGCCGAACGGCGAAGGGATCTACCTCGACGTCACGGTCGTGCCGCGCAAGCGCACGCTCGAGGCGCTGCGCGAGATCGTCAACCTCGGCCGCGACTTCGCGGGCGTCGACATCACCCGCGAACCGATCATGATCCGCCCCGGCCAGCACTACTACATGGGCGGCGTGAAGACAGACATCGACGGCGCGACGCCGATCCCCGGCCTCTACGCCGCGGGTGAGGTCGCCTGCGTCTCGGTCCACGGCGGCAACCGCCTGGGCGCCAACTCGCTGCTGGACACGCTGATCTTCGGCCGGCGCTCAGGCGAACACGCCGCCGCCCGTGCCGCCGGCATGCACATGCCTTCCTCCGACGGGCGCGCGGAGCTGGCCCGCGACGGCGCCGAGATCGAATCGATCATCGCGCGTCCCCGCGGCGGGGGCCGCCGGGTCTCCGAGATCAAGAACGAGCTCGGCGAGACGATGAACAAGTACGCCGCGGTGTTCCGCGACGAGCAGGGGCTGACGAGCGCCCTCGAGGTCGTCAAGCGCCTGCGCGAGGAGGCCGGCTCGGCCTGGATCGACGACCGCGGGACGGTCTTCAACCAGGACGTCCTCGGTGCTTTCGAGCTCGGCTTCATGCTCGACTGCGCCGAAACGACCGTCGTCGCGGCCCTCGAGCGAAAGGAGTCGCGCGGCGCGCAGTACCGCACCGACTTCCCCGAGCGCAACGACGAGGAGTGGCTCAAGCACATCGACGTGACGTTGAACGGGCAGGAGCCGGACCTCTCCTACTCCGAAGTCACCTTCACGCAGTGGCAGCCGGAGGTCCGCAAATACTGATGAGCGCCAACGCGAACGAGAAGGCCAGGAGCTGAGCATGCCCGAGATTCACGACCGCCCGCCCGAGACGTTCAAGCTACGCATCCGGCGCTACAGCCCGGAGACGGGCGAGGCCGCCTGGTGGCAGGACCACGAGGTCGAGGTCGAGCCGCACCGCTCGGTCCTCGAGGGGATCCTGCGCGCCCGCGACGAACACGACGGCTCGATCGGCATCCGCTGTTCGTGCCGCCAGGCGATCTGCGGCTCGTGCGGGATCCGCGTCAACGGCGAGGCCGCGCTGGCGTGCCACACGCACCTCGACGAGGCGCGCCGCACCGCGGGTCCGGACGGCGTGATCGAGATCGAGCCGATGGGCAACATGCCGGTGATCAAGGACCTGATCGTCGACATGGATGCGGTCCACTGGAAAAAGATCCAGCAGATCACGCCCTGGCTGCTGCCCGTCGAACCGGCCCCCGAGCGCGAGTACATCGTCGACCGCGAGTCGATGGTCGACGTCACGCAGACGATGGCCTGTATCCAGTGCGGCGCCTGCGTCTCGGATTGCCTGGCGATGGAGGTCGACCCGCTGTTCGTCGGCCCCGCCGCGATGGCGAAGTCCTACCGCTTCGTCGGCGACCCGCGCGACGACAAACACGAAGCGCGGCTGAACCACCTCGCGCAGGACCCGCACGGCCTCTACGACTGCACGCACTGCTTCAAGTGCGTCGAGGCCTGCCCGAAGGGCGTGAACCCGATGGGCCAGATCATGCGCCTGCGCCGCATCGCGACGGGTGACTTCCACATCAAGGACGACAACAACGGCGAGCGCCACGAGCAGGCCTTCGCCTCGCTGGTCAAGGAGAACGGTCTGCTGTGGGAGGCCGAGCTGCTGCCGCGCTCGTACGGCGGCAACTCGTGGTGGGGCAAATTCGCCCCGGCAGCCGGCAAAGAGCTGCTCAGCTCGCTGCCGGTGATCCTCAAGTCGGTGATGCGCGGCAAGGTCGGGATCGGCGGTGCACTCAAACCGCACAAGATCCCCGCCCAGGACCTCAAGCAGGTCCAGGCGATCTACGAGACAGTCGAGGGCCGCGACGAACGCTACGAGCTGAACCTTTACATCGCCGGCGAGGACGAACCCCCGGCCGAGGCCGCCACCGTCAGCGGCGCGGATAGCGAGGAGGCATCATGAAGGTCGCCTACTGGCCCGGCTGTGTGAGCCGCGGCTTCACCCCCGAGCTGCACGGCTCGATGGCCAAGGTTGCGCCGCTGCTCGACATCGAGCTCGTCGAACTGGACCGCGCCTGCTGCACCGGCGCCGGAGTGATCGCCGAGCACAACCAGGAGCTCGCCGACACGCTCAACGCCCGCACGTTCGCGCTGGCCCAGCAGGTCGACGGCGCCGAGATGATGATGAACATCTGCTCGACCTGCCAGGGGGCCCAGTCCGAGGCGCAGGAGCGCCTGGACGCCAACGCCGAGTACCGCGCGCACGTCAACGAGACGCTCTCGGCGGAGGGCCTGGAGTACATGCAGGGCTGCACGAACAAGAACTTCCTCTGGCTGCTGGTCGAGGAGATCGGCCTCGACGCGCTCTCGAGCAAAGTCAAGCGGCCGCTCACGAACCTGCGCGTCGGCCCGTTCTACGGCTGCTACATCGTGCGCCCCACGGACCGGCTCGGGATCGACGAGGAGCACCCGCGCGACCACTACCTGCAGCAGGTGATCGAGGCGCTCGGCGGCACCGTCGTGGAGTACGCCGGGATGCGCAAGTGCTGCGGCTTCCCGATCATCACGATGAACAAGGAGGCCTCGCTCAAGCAGGCCGGCACGCACCTCGGCGACGCGACAGACGCCGAGGCCGACTGCGTCGTGACGCCCTGCCCGCTGTGCCACCTGAACCTCGACCTGCAGCAGCCGCTGGCCTCGAAAGTCGTCGGCCGTGACCTCTCGATGCCGGTCCTGCACCTGCCGCAGCTCGTCGGGCTCGCCTTCGGCCT
Source organism: uncultured Solirubrobacteraceae bacterium (assembly GCA_963699425.1). Taxonomy (GTDB): domain Bacteria; phylum Actinomycetota; class Thermoleophilia; order Solirubrobacterales; family Solirubrobacteraceae; genus Palsa-744. The sequence goes on from CAVOTS010000003.1 coordinate 1,238,735, forward strand.
GGACCCGAAGGAGCTCGGCATGAACCGCCACGTCGTGCGGCCGAGCTCGGTGATCGACTGGTCAACGAGCGTCGTCGGCGCCGCGGCCTGAGCGTCACCGTCACTGGACGCGGCGGGCATCGCGGCCCGCCGCAGGCGATAATCGAGCCGTGCGAATCCTGACCGTCGTCGGCAACCGGCCGCAGTTCGTGAAGGCCGCCGCGGTCTCCGGACCGCTGCGCGCCCGCCACGAGGAGATCCTCGTCCACACCGGCCAGCACTACGACGACACTCTTTCGCGCGTCTTCTTCGAGGAGCTCGGCCTCGCCCGACCGGACATCGAGCTGAACATCGCCGGCGGCAGCAACACGTCGCAGACGGCGCGGATGCTCGCGGCGCTCGAGCCGCTGATCGACGAGGTCGAGCCGGACGCCACGCTCGTCTACGGCGACACCAACTCGACGCTCGCCGGCGCGCTCGCGGCCTCCGGCGCGGAGGTCCCGGTGATCCACGTCGAGGCCGGCATGCGCTCCGGCGACATGCGTATGCCCGAGGAGCGCAACCGGATCCTCACCGACCACGTCACCACGCTGCTGCTCTGCAGCTCCGACCAGGCGGCCGGCAATCTGCGCCACGAGAACGTCGCGGGCCGGATCGAGGTCATCGGCGACGTGATGGTCGACGTCGCGCTGCGTCGCCAGCCCGCGGCCCGCCGCGAGCGCCAGGTGCCCGCGCGGTTCGGCCTCGAGCCCGGGAACTACGTGCTCGTCACCGCGCACCGCGCCGGCAACGTCGATGACCCCGAGCGGCTGCTCGCGCTCGTCGAGCTGCTCGAGCGGATTCCCGCGCGCGCCCTGATGGCGGTCCACCCACGCACGCGCGTGCGGCTCGAAGAAGCGAACCTCCTGGGCCGGCTCGAGGAGATCGGGCCGCTCGTCGTCACCGCGCCGCTGGCCTACATGGAGTTCACGGCGCTGCTCTGCCAGGCCCGCGCGGTGCTCACCGACTCCGGCGGCGTCCAGAAGGAGGCGTACCTTGCCGGTGTGCCGTGCATCACGATGCGCCCGACGACCGAGTGGGTGGAGACGGTCGACACCGGCTGGAACACGCTCGTCGACCTCGACTCACAGCGCGCTCTCGCCGCGCTTGAGCTGCCCGTCCCCGCCGAGCGACCCGAGCTGTACGGCGACGGACACGCCGCCGAGCGCGCCGTCGCCGTGATCGACGAACTATGAGCACCGTCCGGGTAGGCGTCGCCGGCCTCGGCTACTGGGGCCCGAACCTCGCGCGCAACATGGCCGCGATCGACGGCGCGCAGCTCACCTGGCTCTGCGACGGCGACCCGCAGGCGCTCGCCCGCGTCGCAGCGCAGCACCCTGGAGTGCAGGGCACCGGCGAGCTCGAGGACCTGCTCGCCGACGAGACGCTCGACGCCGTCGTGCTCGCCACGCCCGTCCCGACACACGCCGAGCTGGCCGTGCGGGTACTGCAGGCGGGCAAGCACTGCTTCGTCGAGAAGCCGCTCGCGACCAGCGCCGCGGACGCCGAACGCGCCGTCGCCGCGGCCGCGGCGGCCGACCGGATCCTGATGGTCGGCCACCTGCTCGAGTACCACCCGGCGGTCGAGCGTCTGCGTGCGCTGATCGACGAGGGCGAGGTCGGCGAGCTCTACTACCTGTATGGGAACCGCCTGAACCTTGGCAAGCTGCGCGCCGACGAGAACGCGCTTTGGAGCCTCGGCGCGCACGACGTCTCGGTCGCGCTGCACCTGATCGGCGAAGAGCCCGTGGAGTGCGTCGCGCACGGCGCGAGCTATGTCCGCGAGGGCGTGCAGGACGTCGTCTTCTGCTTCCTGCGCTTCCCGTCCGGTGTCGTGGCGCACCTGCACCTCTCGTGGCTCGACCCGCACAAGGAGCGCCGCCTGACCGTCGTCGGGGCCAAGCGGATGATCACCTTCGACGACATGGTCCTCGAGGGCAAGCTGACGCTCTACGACAAGGGCTTTGACGAGGACACCCACACCTGGGGCGAGTACATCGCGCGCTCGGGCGACATCTACTCCCCGCGGCTGCCGAATTCCGAGCCCCTGCGCCTCGAGTGCGCCCACTTCATCGACTGCATCCGCGAGGGACGCACGCCGCGTTCGGACGGCGCGAGCGGGCTGCGCGTGGTGCGCGTGCTCGAGCAGCTGCAGCAGTCGCTCGACGCCGGCTAACGAGACCGCAGCCCGGCGCCAATATCCTGCTCGGCGATGCAGGACATCGTGGTGATGAAGTTCGGCGGCACCTCCGTCGCCGACGCGGACCGGATCAAGCGCGCTGCGCGGCGGATCGTCGACCGCCGCGCCGAAGGCCATTCGGTCGTCGCCGTGCTCTCCGCGCGGGGCAAGACGACCGATCAGCTGATCGAGATGGCGCAGGAGGTCTCGGCGACGCCCGACCCGCGCGAGATGGACATGCTGCTGTCCTCCGGCGAGCGGATCTCCTGCGCGCTGTGCGCGATGGTGATCAACGACCTCGGTCACCGCGCGGTCTCGCTGACCGGCTCGCAGGCCGGCATCGTCACCGACGAGTCGCACACCAAGGCGTTGATCATCGATGTGCGCGCGGACCGCATCAAGTCGGCGCTGGACGAGGGCCACATCGTGCTCGTCGCCGGCTTCCAGGGCGTCTCGCAGACCGCGAAGAACGTCACGACGCTCGGCCGGGGCGGCTCGGACACCAGCGCCGTGGCGGTCGCCGCCGCGCTCGGCGCCGACGTCTGCGAAATTTACACCGACGTCGCGGGCGTCTACTCGGCCGACCCGCGGATCGTCCCCGACGCGCGCAAGCTCGACTACGTCTCGTTCGACGAGATGCTCGAGATGGCGGCGTCCGGTGCGGGCGTCCTACAACTGCGATCGGTTGAGTACGCGCGTAATCACGACGTCGCGATCCACTGCCGGTCATCATTCTCGGACGAGCCCGGCACGATCGTGCAGGCAGAAGGAGACGCGATGGAGAAGCCGCTCATCACCGCAGTGACACACACCACCGACGAGGCGCGCCTCGCGCTGGTCGGCGTCCCGGACGCCCCGGGCGCCGCGGCGAAGATCTTCGATGCGCTCGCCGGCGCGAACGTCAACGTCGACATGATCGTGCAGAACGAGCCGGTCAACGCCGGCGGCAAAGCCGAGATCTCGTTCACCGTCCCCCGCGACGACCTGCGCGTCGCCCGCGAAGCGCTGCAGCCCCTCGCGGGCGAGTCGTTCAGCGAGATCACGACGCACGAGGCGATGGGCAAGGTCTCGATCGTCGGGGCCGGCATGCGCTCGCACCCCGGGGTCGCGGCGAAGGTCTTCCACGTGCTCGCCGAGCAGGGCGTGAACATCGACATGATCTCGACCTCGCCGATCAAGATCTCCTGCGTGATCGAGATGGACCGCGTCCCCGACGCGGTCCAGGCGCTGCACAGCGCGTTCGAGCTCAGCGGCGAGGACACGATCCGCGCCGAGGACCCCTTCTGAGCACCGCGGACGGCGAGGAGCGCCCCGCACGGCTGCTGATCAGCTGCCCCGACGGGCCGGGGATCGTCGCGGCCGTCTCGACGTTCCTCTTCGAGCGCGGCGCGAACATCGTCGCCTCCGACCAGTTCTCGACCCACCACCACGCCGGCACGTTCTTCATGCGCGTCGAGTTCGTCGCCGCGCCGGCGGCGCGCACGCGCATCGCGCAGGAGTTCGGCGCCGTCGCCGAGCCGCGCGAGATGGACTGGCGGATCAGCCCCGGGGCCCGGCGGCGCGTCGCGCTGCTCGCCTCCAGTGAGGACCACTGTCTGCTCGACCTGCTCTGGCGCCAGCGCCGCGGCGAGCTGGACATGAGCGTCGACTGCGTGCTCTCCAACCACGAGACGCTGCGCGAGGAAGTCGAGCGGCTCGGCGTCGAGTACGTGCACATCCCTGTCGCACCCGGCGCCAAGCCGCAGGCCGAGCAGGCGGCGCTCGCGCGCCTGGCGGGCCGCGTCGAGCTCGTCGTGCTCGCCCGTTACATGCAGGTCCTCTCGGCCGGGTTCCTCGCAGACGTCGGCTGCCCGGTGATCAACATCCACCATTCGTTCCTGCCGGCCTTCGCCGGCGCCCAGCCCTACCACCAGGCCTGGGAGCGCGGCGTGAAGCTGATCGGCGCGACCGCCCACTACGCGACCGCCGAGCTCGACCAGGGCCCGATCATCGCCCAGGACGTCGAGCCGGTCGGGCACGCGTTCACCGTCGAGGATCTGCAGCGCCTGGGCCGCGACCTCGAGCGCGTGGTCCTCGCACGCGCGGTCGCGAGCGAGCTCGCCGACCGCGTGATCGTCCACGAGGGACGGACGATCGTCTTCTAGACGGCTCTGCGGCCCGCGAAGGCGCGGCCGAGCGTGACCTCGTCGGCGTACTCGAGGTCCGAGCCGACCGGCAGGCCGCTGGCCAGGCGCGTGACGGTGACGTCCGGGGACCGCGCCGACAGCTCGCGCGCGATGTGCAGCGACGTCGCCTCGCCGGTCGTCGTCGGGTTGGTCGCAAGGACGACTTCGCGCACGCCCTCGGCGGCGCGGGCGAGCAGCTCGGCGATCCGCAGGTCTTCGGGATCGACGCCGTCGATCGGTGAGAGCGCGCCGCCGAGCACGTGATAGAGCCCCGAATATTCGTGCGTGCGCTCGACCGGGATGATGTCGCCCGGCTCCTCAACCACGCAGATCACGTCGGTTTCACGGCGGGGGTCGGTGCAGATCACGCAGCGCGGCTGGTCGGTCAGGTTGAAGCAGACCTCGCACTGGCCGATCTGGCGCTTGACCTCGAGGATCGCCTCGGCGAGCGCCGCGGCCTCCTGGTCATCGGCGCGCAGGATGTGGAATGCGAGCCGCTGCGCGGTGCGGTTGCCGATCCCGGGCAGGCGTGAGAGCTCGGTGATCAGCCGCTGGACCGGCGGCGCCCAGGAGGTGGCGCTCACAGGCCCGGCATGCCCGGCAGCCCGAGGCTCCCGAGGTCGAGACCGGCGGTCGCGCCGCCCATCGCCTGCTCCTGCAGCTCGCGCGCTGCGCGCAGCCCCTCGTTGACCGCCGCGACGACCATGTCGCCGAGGATCTCGACGTCCTCGGGGTCGACCGCGTCCGGGTCGATCTTCAGCTCGAGGACCTCGAGTTCGCCGGAGACCTTCACGGTCACCATGCCGCCGCCCGCGGACGCTTCGACGGTCTCGGACTTCAGGCGCTCCTGCGCCTCGGCCATGTCGGACTGCATCTTCTGGACCTGGGCCATCATCTGCTGCATGTTCGGCATCTGCTGGCGTCGCTGCTGGCGTGACATCAGCTCCCCTTCTCGGCCGTAGCGGCCGGCTCATCGTCGAAGTCGCCGGTGATCTCCTCGGCTTCGAACTCGCGAACGAAGCGTTCCAACATCTCCTGCTCGTCGGTCTCGTCCGGCAGCGCGGCGTCGCCGAGCGCGAACTCGAGCATCATCCGACGGCCGGTCACGCTGTGCAGCGCCTCACCGATCTTCTTGCGGCTGGAGTTCTCTTCGGCCTTCTTGCGCTTGAAGGCCGCGGTTGGCGCGAAGGTCAGCAGCAGCGTGGCCTCGCCGGTCTGTGCGGGCACCGCCTCGGCGATCAGCGCGCCGAGCATCTTGTTCTCGTCTCGGACGAGCTCGACGACGGCAGGCCAGTATTCGGCGGCGGGGCCGGCGGCGACGGCGGCCGGTGCGGGAGATGGCGGCTCCTGCGCCGGCACCTCGGCGACGGGCGGATCATCGCCGCGATCGGCCGGGGCCTGATCCTCTGGCGCCGGCGCGACCGGCGGCGCAACCGGCGCTGCCGATGCGGACACGGTGCCGGCAACCGGGAGCGCAGCCGCGCCTCCCGCGCCTTCCAGGCGCTCGAGCCGCGCGAGCAGCGCGCGTAGCGACGGGTCGACCTGCGGCCGCGCAGCCTTCACGAGCGCGAGCTCCAGGCGCGTGCGCCCGTCGCCGCCGGCGCGCGTGGCCTCGAGCGCTTCGCCGAGCAGCTCGAGCAGCCGCACGACAGCCTCGGGCGCGAGCCGTGCCGCCTGCTCGGCGAGCGCCGCGTCCGCCTCCGGCGTCATGCGCAGTTCGGCTGGAACGGCGCCGAGGGTCTGGACGATCATCAGGTCTCGCGCGCGAGCCTCGAGCTCGCGCATCAGCAGCGTCGCGTCCCGGCCCTGCCCGCAGGACTCCTCGATCAGCCTCAGGACGCCCGCCGCGTCGGCTCCCGCCGCGGCGTCGACGAGACCCGCGAGCAGCGTCAGATCGGCCGCGCCGATCACGGCCAGCACGTCCTCGAGCGCGATCGGGCTACCCGAATAGGTCACGATCTGCTCGAGCAGTCCGAGCGCGTCGCGGAAGCTACCGGCCGCCTGGCGCGAGAGCACGGCGATCGCCTCGGGCGGAATCTCGATCTGCTCGGCGTTCGCGACACGCGAAACGACCGAGGAGATCTGTTCGACCGTCGGGCGATGGAAGTCGAAACGGTGGCAGCGGTCCACGACCGTCGCCGGGACTTTGTCGGCCTCGGTGGTGGCGAGCACGAAGACGGTCATCGGCGGCGGCTCCTCGAGCGTCTTCAGGAAGGCGTTCCACGCCGCGGTCGAGAGCATGTGCGCCTCGTCGAGGATGTACAGCTTGCGCCTGCCGGTCAGCGGCGCGAACGAGACGCTCTCGCGCAGCTCGCGGATGTCGTCCACGGAGTTGTTCGACGCGGCGTCCATCTCGACCACGTCGATCGAAGTCGCGTTGGCGATCGAGACGCACGACTCGCAGACGCCGCAGGGCTCGAGCGTCGGGCCCTGCTCGCAGTTCAGCGACGCCGCGAGAATCTTCGCCATCGACGTCTTGCCGGTCCCGCGCGAGCCGACGAAGAGGTAGGCGTGGTGCACGCGATCGCGTGTGATCGCGTTCGACAGCGTCCGCACCACCTGCTCCTGGCCGACGACGTCCGCGAACGTCCGGGGGCGGTGGCGCCGGTAGATCGAGCGTGGCTGGGTCTTCGGCGCTTCTGTGCTCAACGCCCCTCTGAGTCTACCTGCGCTCCACCCGCCCGAACCCGGGCCAAGCATGGACCGTGCACCCCTCGTTGTCACCTCGGCGATCCGGCACCTTGCCGCCGGCGAGAACTCCGGCCCGGGAGCGCCCGCTGCACCTGGCGGACATCGCTTAAGGCTGCTTCCTTCCGGACCTGACCTGGTTCACGAGCCGTCACCGCGCGGGACCCGAACCATCGACGTCCTGCCGACGGGGCAACCGGAGCCTTGGCCCCTCGGAGGGGAATTCAGCCCCGCTAGAGCGGATTGCGGGTATAGGGCACCGCTAATTCCCCGCCTAGCACGGTCCGCGCAGGAGAGTAACGCACGCGGCCGCGCTTGCCGCTGCGATAGGCTCCCCGATCGTGACTACGCCCCGGAACGAAAACACCATCCTGCGCCGCGCCGCTTCGCTTGCCGCGCTCGCCTCCGTCGCCGCGCTGATCGCCGGCTGCGGCTCGTCCAGCAGTTCGAGCACGATCACCGTCGGCAACGAGAACTCCCAGGACAACAAGCTGATCACCCAGACCGCCCCGACGCAGACGACCTCGACGACGGCAGCCGCCGGCGCGGTCAAAACGCCGACGAGCGGCGCGCTCTCACAGAAGCCCGTCGTGACGGCCAACTGCCCCTCGCCGGTCTCGAAACTTGAAACCAAGGAACTGATCACCGGCACCGGCGCCGAAGCCAAGAAGGGCTCCGCGGTGACCGTCAACTACGTCGGCGTCCTGTGCAAAGACGGCAAGGAATTCGACTCTTCGTGGAAGCGCAACGAACCCTTCAGCTTCACGATCGGCACCGGCTCGGTAATCAAGGGCTGGGAAGAAGGCGTGATCGGGATGAAGGTCGGCGGCCGTCGCGAGCTGATCATCCCCGCCGAAGAGGCCTACGGCGCCAAAGGCTCCGGGTCGACGATCCCGCCGAACGAACCGATCGTGTTCGTCGTCGACCTGCTGAAGGCATAGCGCCGCGTCGAGCACTGACGCCGCTCGCCGGCGCAGGCTTGGCGCTCGCGGCGGCGCTCGCGCTCGCCGCGTGCGGCAGCTCGAACGCCTCGAGCTCGACGGCGACGACGATCACCTCGCCGACCCAGGTCGTCCTCGCGAGCGCCGACCTCGTCGCCGCCGCACGGCTGTTCGGCAACTCCGAGCCCGCCATCGACCGCGAGGTGCAGGCCGCCCGCGCCGCCTGGCCATACATCTACCAGGGCCTGCCCGCCCGACCGAGCAGCCGGCTCCGGGAACTGCTGCGCCGCGCCGACGAAGCCGCGCAGGCAATCTCGGTGCCCGAACGGGTGCCCCACGCCGTGACGGATCCGGTGCTCGAACCCGCGGCGGCACCGATCGCGACGCTGGAAAACTTCAACAAGCTCGTCAAACAGTCGTGGGCGCAGCTGCGCGCCGGAACCGAACCGGGGGCCGACCCGCGCGCCGAACGCTTCCTGCGCGAAAACAGCGGGCTGTACGTCGGTTCGATCTATGACGCCCATGAGCAGCTCGGCCAGACCGGCAAGAAGCTCGAAGACGGCTATCGCGAACTCGGCGGACCCGATGAATTCGCGGGGTCGCTGCGCCAGCAGGAAGTCGAACAGCTCGCGGCGACCTACTCCGAACAGAACATCTTTCTGTTCCCCGCTGTAGCGCCGGAACTCGGGGCCTAGACCGCGGCGGGCTCCAGCTCGCCGCCCGGCTCAGCGGCGTCCTCGGGCTGTTCGTCGTCGCCGCGCGGGTTCGGCAGACCCGGAGTGACGAGCAGGCCGACCAGCACGAAGCCGGCCGCGGTGTACGCGACGATCGAGGCCGAAGCGGCGAGCGCCTGCGAGGCGGCGTGGACCACCGCCTCGCTGCCCGGCCGGGCGCGCAGTTCGACGATCGCCGAGCCGCCGCTTTCACGGACCGCAGTCGAGATCGCTTCGCGCTGCGGGGCCGGCAGGCTCGGGACCTGCTGCCCGAGCCGGCTCGAGACGCCGGTACCGAGCGTCGAGATCAGGATCGTGCCGAGGATCGCGATCCCGAGCGCCGAGCCGACCTGGCGCGCCGTCGACTGGATCCCGGAGCCCTGCCCGCTCGCCTCGACGGGCACCTCGGTGAGGATCACGCCGGTCAGCTGCGCCGTCGCGAATCCGACACCGACGCCATAGACGAACAGGAACGGGATGATCAGCCAGATCGAGGTGTCCGCGCCGACCGAGACGCCGACCGCGCCGATCCCGAGCGCCTCGAGGACCAGGCCGACCTGCACGACGCCGCGTGGTCCGATGCGCGGCGCGAGCAGCGGCGTCATGCCGCCGGAGAACAACGTGCCGACCGCGAGCGGGATCAGCGACGCGCCGGTCTGCAGAGCGCTGAGCCCAAGCGCGCCCTGGATGTAGAGCGGCAGCACGAAGAGGATCCCGAACTCGCCGAGCGCGACGATCAAGGCCGCGATGTTGCCGCGCGAGAAGCTCCCGATCGAGAACAGGCGCAGGTTCACCACCACGACCCTCCCGCGACGTGCGCGCGCTTTCTCGATCAGCACGAAGGCGACGAGCGCGATGATCGAGACCGCGAAGGCGACCGGAACAGGCGAGATCCCGCCCTTCGGCCATCCGAGCACGGGCAGTTCCTTGGAGGCCTTCCACCAGCCGTAGCTCTCGCCCTCGATCAACCCGAAGACGAACAGCGCGAGCCCGAGGATCAGCGTGAGCTGGCCCGGGAGGTCAAACCCGCGTTCGACGTCCGGGTCCGAGGTCTCGGGCACCAGCGTCAGTAGCCCGATGATGATCGCCACGCCCAGCGGAACGTTGATCAGGAAGACCCAGCGCCAGGACGCGTCAGTTGTCAGCAGGCCGCCGAGGAACGGCCCGATCGCCGCCATTCCGCCAATCGTCGAGCCCCAGATCGCGAAGGCGATCGCCCGATCCTTGCCGCGGAACATCGCGTTGACGGTCGACAGCGTGGCGGGCAGGATCATCGCCCCGCCGATGCCCTGCAGGAAGCGCCCGAAGGTCAGCATCGAAGCGCTGCCGGCGGTCGCGGCGACGAGGCTCGCGGCGATGAACCAGACAGTTCCGATCGCGAACAGCCTGCGCCGGCCGACCATGTCCCCGACGCGGCCGAGCGTGATCAGCAACGAGGCGAACACCAGCGAGTAGATCGAGTTCCACCACTCGGCGCTCGACGCCGTCGTGTGGAGGTCCCGGATGATCGTCGGGATCGCGACGTTCACGATCGTCGCGTCGACGATGATCATCGCCACGCCGAGCGCGATGAACGGCATCGCGAGCCAGCGGCGGCGCGCGTCCGGCTCCGGTAGGCCCTGTTCGTGCACGGCGCAATCTTGGCAGTGGCGCGCAGCGCTCCCGGGACGCCACGAGCCGCGTCCGGCTTGTAACCTCCGCCCCGCCCGCCGGACGGCGCGGCAGGGAGTCAGGCGTGGCTGAGATCTATCCGCCATCGATGTTGCGGGACGAACTCCACGGCGCGGCGGAGCGCGGCGTCCGTGACGCGCTGCGCGAGCAGCTCGACGGCCGCTGGACGGTGATGCCATCCGTCTGGCTGACCGAGCGCGACCACGGCGGGAGCCACGACCGCGAGATCGACTTCCTGCTCGCGCACCCCGATCACGGGCTGATCTGCCTCGAGGTCAAGGGCGGGGGCATCGAAATCCACGACGGTGACTGGACGAGCGACGGCCGCGACGGGCGCGAGGTGATCAACAACCCGTTCCGGCAGGCCAGCGACGGGATGTACGCGCTGCGCCGGCGCCTGCAGCGCGGCGCGGTCGCCGCCGTCGCAGTGTGGCCGCTCGCACGCGGCGTGGTGTTCCCCGAAACGACGGTGCTGCAGGATCAGGACCTCGGCAGCGACGGCGAGCGGGCGCTCGTGATCGACCGCACTGAAGTGCGCGACCTCGAGCCTGCGCTGCTGCGCCTGGTCGCCTTCGCGGCGGGCGAGCACCAGGTCGCGGGCCCCGGCCGCGAGGCGATCCTCGAGCTGCGGCGCGTCCTGGCCCCGACGATCGAGCGACGCGTGCCGCTGGCGCAGATGATCTACGAGGAGACCGAGGAGATCGAGCGGCTGACGGCCGACCAGCAGCGCGCGTTCGCGGGCCTCGACAAGAACCCTCAAGTGGTGGTCGAAGGTCCGGCCGGATCCGGCAAGACGGTGCTTGCGGTGCGTCACGCGCACCGCCTCGCGGCTCAGGGCAAGCAAGTCCTGTTCGTCTGCTTCAACAAAGGACTTGCAGCGGAGCTCGAGCGTCGCCAGGCAGCCGCGGGCGTGCTCTTCACGACGTTCCACCGGCTCTGCCTGCAGCTCGCGCGGGAGGCCGGCGTCGAGCTGAAGTACGCCCCGGCGGACAACCCGCCGCCGGAGTACTGGGACACCGAACTCCCCGATGCCCTGATGACTGCGATCGCGGAGCTCGGCGCGCGCTTCGACGCCCTCGTGATCGACGAGGCGCAGGACTTTCAGGAGAGCTGGTTCCAGACGCTGACGCTGCTGCTCAAGGACGAGGAACGCGCCAACATCTGGATCTTCCGCGACGCACGCCAGAGCATCCACCGCGGCGGGATGAAGGTCCCCGACGGCTACACCCACTTCGAGCTCGCCTGCAACTGCCGCAACACGAAGGCGATCCACACCCAGGCATGCGGCGTCGCTCCCGACCTCGAACAGGTCACGGTGCTCGGCCCGACCGGCAGGCGACCCGAGGTCGTCAAGAACGGCGACCAGCCCGCCGCCGTCGCCGAAACGATCGCCCGGCTCTGCCGCGACGAGGAGGTCCCGCCGCAGGACATCGTCGTGCTCTCGGCGCACGGCCGGGAACATTCGCGGGTCTTCGAGGGCCTGACGGGCGACTACACGTTCACGCGCGAGCGGCCGGACCCGACGCCCGGCAAGGTGTTCTTCTCCTCGATCCGCGGTTTCAAGGGACTAGAGGCCCCGGTCGTGATCATCTGCGAGACCGAGGACCTCGAACCCGGGACCGAGGATTCCCAGCTGTACGTCGGCTACACCCGCGCGACCAGCCACCTGATCGTCGTCGAATCACCCTGAGTGCGTATCGCGGATCGTGCGCTACAGTCGCAAAGCTCGGTCCGTCTGACGGTCCGCCCGGGCGCGTAGCTCAGTGGGAGAGCGCTCGCTTCACACGCGAGAGGTCGCAGGTTCGAAACCCGCCGCGCCCATCGACCGGGCCCTTACGGCTGTGCCCCCTGCCGTTGCCGGCCAGCCGGCTCTGAGCACGCGTAAGTGTCAACCCGGCTCGGAGCCGAGCATGCGCCTGGAAGGCCTCGCGCCGCCCCTTTGATTGACCCTGAGTGATTGTTCACAAGCGCTCCGTTTCAAAAAGCGCTTCACACGCGATTCACCATAAATTCACGTGATGCCGACGCGCGCAGGAAGCAACGACTTGTTCACTCGGAACGCACCCGCCGCAAATACGGTTGCCGCGCTGCCGGGCCGGTCCGCCGCTCTTGGGGGCCGAGCAGCGCGCGGTAGAAGACGCGCCAGGGCCGGACGCCGTTTCACGTTAACCAATTACCGAAAGGGCAATATGACCAAGACGGGAATTCGGGCTAGCCGCCGGATATGGAGCCTGCTGATGGCCTCCTTTGTGGCCGCGGCAGCGGCAGTCGGCATATTTGCAGCCGGCGCCAGTGCGCAGGGGACCAGCGGCGGTCCCGAACACATCTTCTTCATCATGATGGAGAACCAGGCCGCGGAAGAGATCATCGGCAACGAGCAGTACGCGCCGTTCATCAACAAACTGGCCGACCAAAACCGCTTGGCGACCAACTTTCACGGCGTCACGCACCCGAGCCTGCCCAACTACCTCGCCGCCGTCTCCGGCAGCTATCAGGGTATCTTCGACGACTGCGAAGTAGGGGCGAACGTAACCTGCGAACCGGAAGAGTTCGTGCCCAACTCGGGAGACGGGACCTCCGGCATCTCGCTCACGCCGGAAGAGACAGAAACCGCGGAAAAGACGCCGCACCTGTTCTCCGGCAAGAACATCGTCGACCAGCTCGAATCCGCCGGGATCAGCTGGAAGGCCTACATGGAAGACCTGCCCTACCCGGGATCACAGGCCGTCGCGGCACCGGTCGTCGACGGGCAAACGGTCAAGCTCTACGCGGAGAAGCACGATCCGTTCATGTACTTCTCAGACATCAACTACCCCGGTAGCCAGCGTTTGAAAGACATCGTTCCTTTCGAACACCGTTTTCTGAAGGAACTCAAGAACGGCACCGTTCCGAACTACTCGTTCATCGTCCCGAACCAGTGCCACGACATGCACGGCATCTCTCCCTCGTCGGCAGAACTGATCGGTCTGCCGGCCTGCGGCTACCCCGAAGCGGAACCGGACAACGGCCCGATCCAGCTCGGCGACCAGTGGCTGAAGAAAACCGTCGGAGCAATCAAGCGATCGCCCGCCTGGCAGGGGAATTCCGAGATCATCATCTCGTGGGATGAGAACGACTACGACACCGACACCTCGGGCGGGCCGTTCAGCCCGGTTGGCGCGGAAGGCAAGGAACTCGGCGGCGGGCTTGCTCCGACGATTGTCGTCTCCAGCCAACACCCGGGACACGTCGTCAACAACACGCCGACGGACCACTACAGCACGCTCGACGCCATCCAGCAGATGTGGCACCTCGGCTGCCTGGCGAACACCTGCAGGTTCACCAACGAAGAATACGAACAGTTCAAGAACCTGTTCAACTAACCCCGAGCGAGTGAGATCTGGCCGGGGCTCGCCCTGGCCAGATCATCTTGTTACACCACTCGCGACCGACGCACGCGGGTCCGGCTCGGCACCTCAGCCGAGCCGGGTTGCCCGCTTCAACTGCTGTGAACCGGCTAGCCGACGAGCACTTCGACGGGTGCGCCGCCAAGTGTCGTGAAGGTGACGGAAAGTTCGACCGTCGGCAGGTGTCTTGAGCATTCCGAGCTCAGCGGCACTTCTGTGTGCTTCCGCGCGCGCACCTTCACCAAACCGGACGCCGTGAAGACCCCTGATGAGGACGGGGTCGGGGGCTGCATGTGGATGAATTCCCATGAGCAGTTATCCTCTGCGGCGGAATAGTAGAAGTCCAGGACGAGCGGGCTGAAGCCGACGTAGTTGAGCTTGCGCTTGTTCGGCTGGTAGGTGCCGTTGCCGTAGACGGGCCGGTCGTTGCTCGAGAGCGAACCTTCGCCGCAGGGCTCCTTCAGCGCGGCGGGTTCGCGGCCTTCTCCGTCGAAGTACCCGAACTGCAGGAATGTGGTCGGCCCGCTTTCGCCTTCCCTGATCGCCGGTTCTGAAGTGACTTCGCAGCGCACCACGTTGCCGGTGAATGGAAGCGTCACGGTGTAGACACCGTGCATCACGAACACGCCCGTCAACGGCGCTCCTTCAGCCAGCAGCTCCATTGTTATGGGTTCCTTCGGTTTCTTGGCCTGCGCTGCGGCGCATGGCAGCGCGAGGCACAACACGAGCAAGCCGACCAGCGGTCCAATTCTGCGCATCACGGCACCCCCCAGTGAGCTCGGATCGGTCGCGGCCGAAGGTAGCCTGCACCGCACCTCCCGTCAATGCTGCACACGACGTCGGCCCACGAATCTGGGGCCCCTCAGGCGGAGATCTGTTCGCCGGCGGAGGCTAGCGGCGAGCTTGCGGCGCGCGCGAACTCAAGCCGTCGTCGTGCGCTCCAGAAGTGCGAACAGCTCTTCGAAATGGCGTTCGGCCGCCGCCTCGTCGTAAACGGGCATGTCGGCCATCGTGTAGCCGTGGGCGGCCCCCTCGTAGACCTCGGCGTGGTAACTGACGTCCGCCTCGTCGAGTGCCCGCTCGAGCGTCGCTATGTCCTCGGGGGTCATGCTCGGATCGTTGTCGGCGAATCCGAAGTAGAGCTCCGCGGCGATGCTTCCGGCTTGGCGGTGGGGGCTGTCCGGGTCGTCGCTGACCAGGCGGCCGGCGTGAAAGCCGCCGAGGGCGACTACTCGGTCGGGATGGTCCTCGGTGATGCGCATGCCGACGCGAGCCCCCATGCAGTAGCCGGTGATCGCGAGCGGGCCGCCGCTCTCGGCTTCCAGGCGGGTCAGGTAGGCATCGCCGTCGCTGAGGACGTGCTCGGG
Source organism: uncultured Solirubrobacteraceae bacterium (assembly GCA_963699425.1). GTDB lineage: Bacteria > Actinomycetota > Thermoleophilia > Solirubrobacterales > Solirubrobacteraceae > Palsa-744. Next base: position 1,253,863 of record CAVOTS010000003.1, read on the forward strand.
CGTCAGCTCAGCCATCAACGGCCCGAGCTTCTGCATCAGCGCCTCGCGGGCGCCGGGGCCTGACATGTCGGGCATCTCGCCCACCGGGTCGCGTCCGGCGCGGTAGAAGAGGTTCGGCGCGAGCACGACGTAGCCACGGGCCGCGATCCGGTCTGCCATCGCTTCGATCTGGGGCCGCACGCCGAACGCATCCATCAGCAACAGGACACCGGGGTGCGCGAGCCCGTCCTCGGGCTTGGAAAGATAGGCGTCTGCCACACCGTCGGCAGTCTCAATCTCGACCGTCTCTGTACTCACCGCTCCACCGCCTCTCGGGTTCGCTCTACGGAATCCACATTTTTAGTGCGGCTGCGCGGAGTCTCAAGCTCTGTTACAAGTCCCCAGCGTGGGGCGCATCGTGGCATCGGAGTTCGTGACGCTCGATGGCGTGATGGACGACCCCGGCGGCGCCGAGGGCTCGCCTTTCGGGGGCTGGGCATTCAGTTTCGATCGCGGCGAGGCCGGCAACGCCTTCAAGTACGAGGAGCTGATGTCCGCGCAGGCGCTGCTGCTCGGCCGCCGGACCTACGAGGGCTTCGCCGCCGCCTGGCCGCAGATGAACGGCGACGAGTTCGGCCAGAAGATGAACGCGATGCCGAAGTATGTGGTCTCGCGGACCCTGACGGACGCGGGCTGGAACAACACGCAGGTCCTCGCAGGAGACCCCGTGCAAGAAGCGCGCCGGCTCAGGGACGAGCTGAGCGAGATCCTTCTCGCGGGCAGCGGCGAGCTGCTCGCCGCACTCCACGAGGCGGAGTTGATCGACGAATACCGACTGATCGTTTTTCCGATCACCGTCGGCGGCGGCAAACCCCTCTTCGCTGCCGCGACGGAACAGAAGCGGTTGAGCGTGATCGACGTCAAGCCGGCGGGCGAGACGATCCTGCTCAGGTTGCGCCCAGCCTAGATCCGCCCGCTGCGGCACCGGTCCGGCGCCGCAGCCCTCCCCCGATCGCCGGGACGCTCAGCGCGGTCGGTCGCGGACCGCCTGTTTGACCAGCGCGGCGATCTTTTTTTCAACCTTCTCGTCGAGCTTGTCGAGCGCGTACGTCGTCGGCCACATCGCACCGTTGTCGAGGTTGGCCTTGTCGCTGAACCCGAGCGTCGAGTAGCGGACTTTGAACCGGTGGGCGCTCTGGAAGAAGCAGACAATGCTCCCGTCCTTCGCGTAGGCCGGCATGCCGTACCAGGTCTTCGGCGCGAGCGACGGATCCGCCTTCTTGACGATCGCATGGACCTTCGTGGCCATTTTGCGCTGCGGCGCCGGCATCTCGGCGATCTTCGCGAGCACTTCCTCCTCCGCGGCCTTCCCGCTCTTGGCCGCCTTGAGCTCCTTTGCGCGGTCCCTCATCGCAGCGCGTTCGTCAGCGGTGAATCCCGCAGCTTTCGGCTTCGCTTTCGTTTTTGCTTTCGTTTTCGCGGGTTTTGCGGCGCGTTTGGCGCCCGCTTTATCGGCCATCGCACACCACTCCCGTCCTCGCGGTCCGTCTGATTGCCCGTACACAGCAGTTGCGGCTGATCGGCTTGGCCATCTCGCTCCTTAGATTGTCCGGTGAGGCGCGCTCCCGCGACGGCAACGATGGCGCCGCGGAGCTCGACGCGAACTCTATTCGCGGAAACCGCCGCGGTGGAAAATCACTTACCCCGTCGGCGCGGCGCCTCACTCGCCGGCGCTAGTTTGCTTACGTCACGGGTCTCGCGACACGCGCGAGGCCCGCCCCCATTGCTCCCAGATCCGGAAGGCGACTTGAATGAGCGACAGCGACGCCGTGCACCCGACCGTTGCCGCAGCGAACGAGGCGCTCGCATTGCGCCTGCCGTTCGCCGACCGGCGCGACTACGACGACGCCGTCCGCGGACGGATCGGCTCGCTTAGCGACCCGCTGATCCGCGGCAGCGCCGGCCGCGTCGTCTGGGACGTCAGCGCCTACGACTTTCTCGACGCCGACTGCCCCGCCACCGCGAACCCGAGCCTCTGGCGCCAGTCACAGCTGGCCGCGATCCATGGCCTGTTCGAGGTGACCGACGGCATCTACCAGGTGCGCGGCCTGGACCTTTCGAACATGACGCTCGTCGAGGGCGAGCGCGGCGTGATCGTGATCGACCCGCTGATCTCCACCGAGACCGCCGCCGCGGCGCTCGCGCTCTACCGCCGCCATCGCGGCGAGCGGCCCGTCACGGCGCTGATCTACACCCACAGCCACGTCGACCACTTCGGCGGCGCGCGCGGCGTCGTCGACGACGCGGACCTCGCCCGCGGGATCCCCGTGATCGCGCCCGAGGGCTTCCTGCACCACGCCGCCTCGGAGAACGTGTTCGCGGGCACCGCGATGGTGCGGCGCGCCGCCTACATGTACGGCGCCGCGCTCGAGAAGGGGCCGGCCGGGCAGATCGGCGCGGGCCTCGGCCAGACGACCTCGACCGGGAACGTGACGCTGATCCCGCCGACGCTCGAGATCACCGAGTCCGGCCAGACACTCGAGATCGACGGCGTGCGAATCGAGTTCCAGCTCACGCCCGGGCACCGAGGCGCCCGCGGAGATGAACTTCTACTTCCCCGACAGGCGCGCGCTGTGCATCGCCGAGAACGCGACGCACAACCTGCACAACGTGCTCACGCTGCGCGGCGCGCTGGTGCGCGATGCGCGCATCTGGGCGGCCTACCTCGACGAGGCCGTCGAGCTGTTCGCCGCGCGCACCGACGTGATGTTCGCCCAGCACCACTGGCCCTGCTGGGGCGAGCCGCGGATTCGCGAGTTCCTGGGCAAGCAGCGCGACCTCTACGCCTACATCCACGATCAGACCCTGCGAATGATCAACCGCGGGATGACCGGCGCCGAGATCGCCGAGGACTTCGAGCTGCCCGAGAGCCTGGCCCTCGAGTGGCATCTGCGCGGCTACTACGGATCGGTCAGCCACAACGTCAAGGCCGTCTACCAGCGCTACATGGGCTGGTTCGACGGCAACCCCGCGCACCTCTGGCAGCACCCTCCCGTGGCCGCGGCCGAGCGTTACGTGAAGCTCGCCGGCGGCGCCGACGCCGCGGTGGCCGCGGCTCGCACGGCCTACGAGGACGGCGACCTTCGCTGGGCCGCCGAGCTGCTCTCGCACGTCCTGTTCGCCGATCAGCACAACGCCGAGGCCCGCGAGCTGCAGGCCTCGGTCTTCGACCAGCTCGCGTATGGCGCGGAGAGCGGCCCGTGGCGCAATTTCTTCCTGGCCGGCGCGTACGAGCTGCGCCACGGTGTGGTCGGCAGCCCGACCGAGGTGCCCCCGGACTTCGTCAAGGGCCTCTCGACCGAGCAGATCTTCTCCTCGCTCGCGGTGCGCGTCGACGGCCTGAAGGCGGCCGGCCGCAGCGCACGCACCCGCTGGGTCTTCCCAGACACCGGCGAGAAGCGGACCGCCAACCTCGAAAACGGCGTGCTCACACATCGCGACGGGGCCTCCGGCGAGACCGACGTGACGGTCACTGTCGACCGGGCGGCGCTCAACCGGCTGCTCGCTCAGGAGACGACGATCGAGGAGCTGGCTGCCTCCGGCGGCGTGCAGATCGAGGGCGACGCCACGGCCCTCGCGCACATCTTCGGTTGCCTGGAGGCGCCCGACCCTGCGTTCGCGATCGTCACGCCCTGACGGGCGCCCCGAACCTAGAGTTCGCCGGCCAGTTTCGCGACGATCCAGACAAGCGCCGCCACGCCGACCACACGACGGAAGAGGTTGACCCCTTCGAAGGCCTCCTTCCACGCCCAGACTGCGAGCCCGACGACCAGCACTGCGCGCCCGACGCTGTGCGCCGTTCCGCTCGTTGCCGCAGCGAGGATCCAGCCGGCCAACGCGACCAGCAGGGGCGCGTTGGGAAACTGCGCGACCGGGTAGCCCGCCGGCCAGCCGACCTGCCCGCGCCGCCAGAGTTCGCGAAGCGAGGGCTCAGGCATCGGCGCGCGTTGCGCCCGCGGCCGGGCCCATCGCGTCCAGCGCCAGTTCGAGATGGCGGCGCCAGTCGAACCCCGGCTTTGCGTGGTGCATCGCCGCGCCGAGGCCACACATCAACATTCCGACGTCGCTGGAGGTCAGGTCGGCGCGCACCGCTCCGGCTAGCCGCGCACGGTCGATCAGCTCTTCTGTCGCGGCGTCGAGCTCGCGCTGCTCGTCGGCCAGCTCGGCCCACGGCTCGCCGTCAAGCCCGGCCATCAGCTCCTGCATGCCGGTGTCGCAGGAGGCGGCCATCGCCGCCTGCGAAATCGCCTCGCGAAACACCGCGCCCGGCTCGCCGTCCCGGGTCAGTGCGCCGCGGAGGATCGCCGTGAACGCCGTCAGCTTCTCGCGCACGAGCTCGACGAGCAGCGCCTCCTTCGTCGGAAAGTGGCGGTAGAGGGTTCCTACGCCAACGCCGGCGTCACGTGCGACGTCGTCCATCTGGGCCTCGACGCCGTCGCGGGCGAAGACCTTGCGCGCGCTGCGGATGATCCGCTCGCGGTTGCGTCTCGCGTCGGCACGGAGCGGCCTGGGTATGTCAACGGTTTCGGACACTGCGATGGATGGCCCTTCAAAAACGGAACCGCGGTTCCTATAGTCGCTCTGGTAAACGGAACCGGAGGTCAGCTTTCATGGTATCGGAGAGCGCAGCGATAGAGCACGAGAAGCACCTCCACCGGGCGAAGGAGCGCGCGCTCCTGCTGCTCGCGATGACGCAGTTCGTGATCGTGATCGACGCCTCGATCGTCAACGTCGCCCTGCCGTCGATCGGCGCGGCGCTGCACTTTTCACGCGTCGACCTGTCCTGGGTCGTCAACGCCTACACGCTGACCTTCGGCGGCTTCCTGCTGCTCGGCGGCCGCCTCTCCGATCTCCTGGGCCGGCGGCGGATGTTCATGGTCGGCCTGATCGTCTTCTCGCTCGCCTCGCTGGCCGGCGGACTCGCGCAGTCCGAGGCCTGGCTGATCACGGCCCGCGCGATCCAGGGCCTCGGCGCCGCAATCGTCTCCCCGGCCGCGCTCTCGATCATCACCAACACCTTCAGCGAGGGCGCCGAGCGCAACCGCGCACTCGGCGTCTGGGGCGCCGTCGCCGGCGCCGGCGGCGCCGCCGGAGTGCTCCTCGGAGGGCTGCTGACCAGCGGCCTGAGCTGGCGCTGGGTCCTCTTCGTCAACGTGCCGATCGGCCTGATCGCCGCGCTGCTGGCGCCGCGGATCCTCGACGAGAGCCGCTCGGAAGACGGCACCGAAGGCTTCGACGTTCCGGGCGCGGTCACGGTCACCGCCGGCCTCGCCCTGCTCGTCTACGCCGTCGTCGAAGCGGTCAGCGTCGGCTGGGGCTCGACGACCACGCTGCTGCGCCTCGCCGGCGCGGCGCTGCTGCTCGTGGCGTTCGTCGTGATCGAGCTGCGCCAGCGCCACCCGCTGATGCCCTTCACGATCTTCCGCCTGCGGACCCTGCGCGGCGCGGACATCGTCGGCCTGCTGGTCGGGATGTCGCTCTTCTCGATGTTCTTCTTCATCTCTCTCTACCTGCAGGAGGTGCTGCACTTCTCGCCGATCCAGGCCGGTCTCTCATATCTGCCGCTGTCGATCGGGATCATCCTCTCGGCCGGCGCAGCGTCCGCGCTGGTGACCCGCATCGGCTTCAAGCCGACGCTGATCGCGGGCCTCCTTCTGATCGCCGTCGGCCTGGTCTGGTTCTCGCGCGTGCGGCCCACGGCGGAACGTTCCTCGGCGACGTGCTCGGGCCCTCGATCCTGGCCGCCGTGGGGCTCGGGCTCTCGTTCGTGCCGATCACGATCGCCGCGGTGACCGACGTCAAGCCCCACGAGGCCGGTCTCGCATCGGGCCTGATCAACACCTCGCAGCAGGTCGGCGGGGCGCTAGGCCTCGCGATCCTCGCGACGGTCGCCAACAGCCGGACCCAGAGCGTTCTGGCATCGGGCGTGCACAGCACGTCGATCGCGCTCACGAAGGGCTACCAGGTCGCGTTCCTCGTCGGCGCGGGCTTCGCGATCATCGGCGCGATCCTTGCGGCGGTGCTGATCTCCTCGCGCGACAGCCGCGAACACGCCCGCGCGGCCCAGCGGGGAGAGGTCCCGGCGCCGGCCGTCTAGCTCATTTCCCGGCGAGCGCGCCGAAGTAGACCTGCCACGCGAGAGCGGTCTTGGCGACGATGCTCAGCATCAGGTACACGCGCTCGCAGAACACCGGATCGGCCCAGCGTCCACGTCCCCGGTACTGCAGCCACATGTTGAGAGCGAAGGTGTTGAACAGCAGGAACAGCGTCACAAAGATCGCGTAGACGAACCCGGGGACGGCCGAGGTCTGCGACTGGGCGACGATGATCTCGACGGCGATCGCGATCCACGGCACCGCACCGACGATGCAGCCGTAGATGAACGGCCGCCAGTCGATCGTGTCGCGGCCGACGTTCACGCGCTCCATCGCCAGGCCGAACAGGATCATCGCCGCGTTCGCGCCGAAGATCGCGATCAACGCCGCGGCATCCGTGATGCCCGCGAGCGCCGCGATCAGCACGACCATGATCGAGGCGCTGATCGAGTACTCCCACCAGCGTGCGGGGTTGATCCCGGCCGCGACGTTGCGCTCGTACCAGCCGTGCAGCCGCGGCGAGGCGACCGCAAGGTGGTCGATCGCCGCGAGCGCCAAGAAGATTGCCACGGCAATATCGACCCGCAGGCCGAACAGTTCCGTCGGGCCGCCGTACCGGCCCGCGCCTGGAGGGCCGACCAGGTAGCGGACGTTGACAGGCAACGACACCGGCTTGGAGATCGCGATGATCGCCACCACCTGCGCGACGAACACCGCCCCGGCGATCACGTTCGTGCGGCGAAGGCGCTGCGCCGGCGCCGGGTCGACCGGTCCTATGGGAGCGGGGTCCGTTGTCCGGGGGAGCGGCATCTGCACACCGTAGACGCGCCCCGTCAAGGGTCCGTCAAGCCCACGCGGACGCAGCACGCCGGCCGGCGGCGAAACTGTGCCCGATGCGTAGCCCGCTTCGACGTTCCGGATACGACCGCGAGATCTTCTCGCTCGCACTGCCGGCGCTCGGCGCACTCGCGGCCGGGCCGCTCTACACGCTCGTCGACACCGCGATCGTCGGCCACCTCGGCGTGCACCAGCTCGCCGCGCTCGCGCTCGCAGGAACGTTGCTCGCGATGGTCGTGCAGCTCGCCGACTTCCTCTCCTATGGCACGACAGCCCAGGTCGCCCGCCTGCGCGCCGCCGGGCGCACGCGCGAAGCCGGCGCAGTCGTCGCACAGGCCGGGTGGCTCTCGCTGTGGACCGGCATGCTCGTGCTCGTCCTCGTGCTGGTGTTCGCCTCGCCGATGCTCGCGATCCTCGGCAAGGGGGCGGGCGTTCACGGCGAAGCGCTCCTGTACATCAGGATCGTCGCCTTCGGACTGCCGGCGCAGCTCCTGGCGCTGGCCGGCGAGGGCTGCCTTCGCGGCCTCGAGGACCTGCGCACGCCGCTGCGGATCCTGCTCCTCGCCAACGGCGCGAACGTCGCGCTCGAGGTCCTCTTCGTCTACGGGCTGCACATGGGGCTCGCAGGCTCCGCGGTCGGGACGCTGATCGCTCAGCTCGGAATGGGCGTCGCGTTTGCGCTGGCGATCCTGCGCGTCCCGGCCGACTCGCGCAGGCCGTCGTACGAGCTGATCCGCCCTCTGCTGCGCACCGGCGGCGACATCACGATTCGCTCGGCGGCGCTGCTCGGCGCATTCACCCTGTGCAGCGCGCTCGCCGCACGGATGGGCGCGGCGTCGCTCGCCGCGCATCAGATCGCATTCGAGCTGTTCATCTTCCTCGCGCTCGTGCTCGACGCGATCGCGATCGCCGGGCAGATCCTCGCCGCGCGGCTGCTCGGCTCGGACGAACCCGGCGAGGCCTGGCGCGCGGCTGTCCGGATGATCCAATGGGCGTTCCTCGTGGGGCTGGTGTTCGCCGCCGGGCTTGCCGCGCTCAGCTATGCCGGTCCGCGGCTGTTCACGTCGAACGCCGAAGTGCTCGCTCTAAGTCACTCCGTCTGGCTGCTGCTCGCGCTGATGCAGCCGCTGGCGGGGATCGTGTTCGCGCTCGACGGGATCCTGATCGGCGCCGGCGACACGCGCTACCTGGCACTCGCGATGATCGCGGCGCTCGCCGTGTTCACCGGCGCGGCGCTCGCGGCGCAGACGCTTACGGGTCTGTGGTGGGCGCTGAACCTGCTGATCGCCGCGAGGCTCGTGACGCTCGCGCCGCGCTTTGCCAAACGCCGCTGGATCGTCGTCGGCGCCCGCGTTTAGGCGACGGGAGGCACTACCGCGTCCGCGTCCGGTGCGCAGAGCTCGGGGGCATCGATCAGGAATTCGTGGGCGAGCGCTTCAATCATTCGCGCGAGGTCCGGGTCGCCTCCGGGCTGCCACTCCGCGACCAGGTCGTGCAGCCGCTGCTCGCCGGTGCTCTGCAGCCGCTCGAGCGTCTCGTGGCCCGCGGCGGTCAGGCGATGCGCACTCTCGCCCTCGATCAGGCCGCGGTCGGCGAGCTCGGTCTGCGCGCGCTCCAGCGTCGGCTCGTCGACGTGCACGCGCTCGCCGAGGGCATCGAGACGCACGTCGGGTTCGGCGCTCAGCCGTGCGAGCAGGAAGCACGCGGCAGGCGTGAGCTCTACATGCGCCCGTTCGGCGATGCGCACGACGATCTCGCGCGCCCCTTCGCGGCGATCCATGCGTCCGATCATCCGGATGATGCTCGCGAGTGAGCTCTCCTCCCGCGGGCCGGCGCCATAGGTGTCGCTTGGATCCTGCGTGGCGACGGTCTTGCGCAGCGGCAGCTCCCTGATCATCAATGCGAGCACGACGGCGAGGAACCCGACGCCCGCGGCGACGACGAACACGCTGTTGAGCGATTTTGTGAAGGCATCGATGTAGCCGGTGTGCAGCGCCGGCGGCAGTTTGTGGACCGCGGCGGGGTTCACGCCGCCACCCGACGTGACCTTTGCGGCCGCGCCCGGCAGAAGTGCGGTGAGCTCTTCGCGCAGCCGGTTGGAGAACACCGCGCCGAGCGCCGCGGTGCCGAGCGAGCCGCCCATCGAGCGGAACAGCGTCGCGCCCGACGTCGCCACGCCAAGGTCCGCGTAGTCGACGGCGTTCTGGACAGCCAGCACGAGTACCTGCATCACCATCCCGAGTCCGAGCCCGACGATGAACATGAAGCCGTAGATCTCGGCGGTGCTCGAGCCCGCGCTGAGCGTCGACAAGAGATACATGCCGACCACCATCACCGCGGTCCCGATGATCGGGAAGATCTTGTAGCGGCCGGTGCGCGTGATGATCTGCCCCGAGGCGATCGAGGTGATCAGCAGCCCGCCCATCAGCGGCAGCAACTGCAGGCCCGACTGAGTCGGTGTCGAGCCGCGCACGATCTGAAGGAACAGCGGCATGTACGTGACCGCGCCGAACAGCGCGAAGCCGACGATGAACCCGACAGCGCTCGTCACGGCAAAGACCGGATTGAAGAGCAGGCGTGTCGGCAGGATCGGCTCGGCCGCGCGGCGCTCGACGAGAGGGAAGAGCCCGAAAAGGATCAAGCCGACCGCGGCCAGCAGCAGGATCGTCGGCGAGCCCCACGCCAGCGACGTCCCGCCAAGCGAGGTCGCCAGGACGATCGCAGTCAGGGCGCCGCCGAGCACGACGGTGCCGAGGTAGTCGATCGTGTGCGGGATCCGCTCGGTGCGCGACGGCAGCGTCGCGGCGAGCACGAAGAGCGCAACGACGCCGAGCGGCAGGTTCACGTAGAAGATCCAGCGCCAGCTAAGCGAGGTCGTCAGGAACCCCCCGAGCAGCGGACCGGCGACGCTCGCGAGGCCGAACACCGCGCCGAACAGGCCCGTGTAGCGGCCACGTTCGCGCGGCGGGACCACGTCGCCGATCGCGGCCTGGGCACTTACCATCAGCCCGCCGCCTCCGAGACCCTGCAGCGCGCGGAACGCGATCAGCTCGTCGAGGTTCTGGCTCAGCCCGCAGAGCGCGGAGCCGAGCAGGAAGATCACGAGCGCGCCCTGGAGGATGATCTTGCGCCCGTACTGGTCGCCGAGCTTCCCGTACAGCGGCGTTACCACCGTCTGCGCGAGCAGGTAGGCGGTGACGACCCAGGAGATGTGGTTCAAGCCACCGAGGTCGCCGACGATCGTCGGGAGCGCGGTGGCAACGATCGTCTGGTCGAGCGCCGCCAGGAACATGACGAGCAGCAGCCCGCCGAAGACGAGTCGAAGGTTGACCTGCGGCTGTGCTGGATCCGCGGGCGGGGTGCCCGCGACCGTCGCGCTCATCGCGTTCCTTTCGTCCGCTTGGAGCGGATGTTATGCGTGCGGCCCATGGCCGCCGGCCACTAGAGCGGCGAGAGCCGCTTACGCTCGAACTTCACGACGGCGTGCCAGCTCCACGTGTACGAGCAGCTTCCCGTGTCGCTGTTTTTGCTCCCGCAGGTGGAGTGCGCTGGGTCGCTGCCGACGGTCTTCGTGAAGCTGCGCCTCCCGATCTCGGACGCCGAGATCGTGAACCGGGCGTGCGATTCCGGCGGGTAGAGCACAAGCCCGTTGCCGAACCACCCTTCGCCGTTGCACTTCCCGCTCCCCGATGCCACGCCTTCGAAGCCGTAGCTCTCCGTTTCGGCCGTGAACTGATAGCTGCCGTGGCGGTGCCTCCAGCTGAGCTGGTGGGAGGCATCCGCGTCCGGCACGGTTGCGCGGAGCGAGGTACTGCAGGCGAACGGCTGCAGCTGCGTTTCCTCGCCGACGACTTCATAGGCCTTGCCCGTCTCGTCGGCTGAGCCGTTGACAACGTGCCGGAAGCCGCCGGCGTCGGTGGGCAGCGCGAACCTTGCGTGTCCTTTGCCCGTGACGAAGATCGCGTCGCGGAATTCCTCGTCCACGTGGAAGGTCGCATGATCGTTCACTTCGCAGACCGTTCCGAGGGGTTCGGTGTCGGGCGGGCACATACCGCTGCCGACTTCGCTTGCCTCTCCAGTCAGCCCGAGCGTGACGTTGTAGATCGCGAGCTTCGCCTTGCTCGCGCCGGCTACCGGCGCCGCAACCAACAGCACGCACGCTGCGACTGCAGCCGCCCCCGTCAACCAACCGCCTCGTTCTCCAAGTCTGCTCATCGCCGGCTCCCCCTTTTTTGCGCGCAGCGCTACCCGCCGAACATCTTGCCGGGTTCGGCGCGGGGATGCATTCAGAGCGCCCTCAAGTTAGGCGCCGACGGGCTCGGCGACTTCAGCCGCGCGCACAGCCCGCTGGGCGTCGGTGATCGACAGCAGCCCAAGGGCCTTGCGATCGGCGTCGACGACGACGAGCCGGCCGACGCGGGAGAACGCCGGGCGTTCCAGCAGGCCGACAACGGGGTCCGAGGCGGCCGCGAGCAGTTCCGGGTCGCTGTCGGCGAGCCCGTCGGCACGCAGCCCATCGAGCGCGCCGGCCGCACGGAGGTGCGCGATGTCCAGCAGCCCGACGACCCGGTCGTCAACGTCGACGACCGGGAACGAAGTGAAGCGGTAACGGGTGAAGAACTGCGCGGCCTCGTCGGCGGGCATCGCCCCAAGGATCGTGACCGCCGGCGCGCTCATCAGGTCGCCGGCGACCGACTCGGCGAACGTCGTGCGCATCTGCAGCCCCGCAAGTTCGGCCCGCGCGGCAGTCGTGATGAAGAACCCCACCAGGATCAGCCAGATCCCGCCGACGCCGAACTCGAGCAGCTCGATTACGCCGAGCCCGATCATCACGAACCCGAATGCGCGTCCGACGCGCGCCGCGGTCTGGGTGGCTCGCGTGATGTTCCCGCTGCGTTTCCAGAGGATCGAGCGCAGCACCCGGCCGCCGTCGAGCGGGAACGCGGGGAGCATGTTGAAGATCAGCACCACCACGTTGAAGAAGACCTGGTATTCGAGGAAGGCGTGCAGCGCCGCAGGCGTCGACGAGGGCAGCGCGAGCATGGCGGCAAGAAAGACTGCCGCGATTACCGCCGTGACGGCCGGGCCCGCGATCGCGTAACGCAGCTCGCCGCCGGCGTCATGCGCCTCGCCCTCCATCTTCGAGACGCCGCCGAGCAGCCATAGATCGATCTCGTCGACGACGACACCGTGTTTGCGGGCGACGATCGCGTGCCCGAACTCGTGGGCGAGGATGCTTGCGAAGAAGCAGATGACGCTGACGAACGCGAGGGCGTAGGACGCGCCGTGGGAGATGCCCGGCACGACGTTCGGGTAGTAGGAGGCGCCGAGGTCCCAGGTGAGCAGGACGACGACGGCGATCCACCAGGGGCTGATTCCGACGGGAATGCCCGCGATGCGCCCGATGCGTATGTTCTTGCCACCCACGAGGCGGCTCCCGAAGATCGTTGCCGTGCTCGCTACCAATGTGACGCATCGCGCACCGCGGCGCGGGCGCCGCGCTAGCCGAGGCGTGAGGTGATCGCCTCGCGCACTTCGTCCTCGCCGGCCAACGGATCGAGATCCATTGCGGCCCAGGCGTCGGGAGCCTCGAAGTTCTTGGGGTCCTCGCAGACGATGCACACGTCGTCGGTCACGTTCCGAAAGCCGATGTAGATCCGCGTGTAGTCGACCCCCAGGTAGTTCGCGACGGTGCGGTGGAGCGGATAGCCCGAGTTCGACACGGGGCTCCAACGGTAGGTGTTGCCCCGCCGCTCGACGTACACGCGTTGCTGGTCTGTCGCGGCATCGAGAACCGCGGCAACGACCTCATCGAGCGATGACCAGTGCTGCATCGCATCGATGTACGCCAGCCGATGGCGGTTCTCCACGGTGAAGTCGTCGCTCGCGTGTGGGTCGTGGCTGCGGTGATCGGCCAAGGGGGACCCGGTAAGCAGCCAGATCGGCTCCAACGAACCGACTCGCGGCGCCGAAATCTTCAACCCCAGGACAGAGCACTTCGAAAGCGTCCCCGGCGACTCGCTGATGCACGAAGCGCGCGGCGAACTCGGCGCTGTGACTCTTCAGGACGGAGACGTCCTGTTGGTCGGGGGCAATGCGCAGCACACGCTGAAAACCGCGGAACTCTTCAACACGCGCGCGAACATCTTCGAACCCTCCCCCGCCGAACTAGCGACGGACCGCGAGGGCCCAGGTGTCGCGCTGCTGCGCGACGGCAGAGTGCTGATTGACGGCGGCTGCCAGGCCATCGGCTGCGAAAAGTCGGCAGAAATCCTGTCCGTCAACCCGCCGTCGAGAGCCAGCACGGCGCGCGCGACTCGTCGCACGACACACCGCGCCCGGATCAACGCCATCGTGGAGGCCGAAACCAACAGCACCGTCTACTTCCAGTACGGCACGAGCCGTCGCTACCACCACCGCACCCGCGCGCAGCGGGTTGGCGGCTCCACCGTGCCGGTATCGGTCTCGGCTCTCCTTACGCGCCTGACACCCGGCAAGCGCTACCACTACCGCGTGGTGATCGAAAACGATGCAGGAAAGCGGTACGGCGCGGATCGCTCTTTCGTCGTGCCGCGCCGTAGGCGCCGCTAGGAGCCGGACAGTGAGCCACCGTCGGCGTCGCTAGATTCGCGCGATGGCCGACCCGCTGCCGGAACTTCTCCTGCCAGACCAGGCGCACTGGCTCGACTGGCTCGCAGACAACTACCGCGAGCACAGCGGGGTGCTCCTGGTCCTGGGGAAGAAGGGAACCGTCGAGCCGACGAGCCTGCGGTATGACGAGGCGCTTGAGGTGGCGCTCTGCCACGGCTGGATCGACGGGCAGGTCATGCGCCGTGACGAGGTCACGTACCGCCAGCGCTTCACGCCGCGCCGGGCGAAGAGCTCGTGGTCCAAGCGCAACGTCGAGATCGTCGAGCGGCTCATTGCGGAAGGACGGATGGCGCCGGCCGGACTGGCGGCGGTCAGCGCCGCCCAGGCAGACGGACGGTGGGAGGCCGCCTATCCGGGCTCGGCGGAGATCGAGGTCCCGGCCGATCTCGCGGCAGCCCTGGCCGAGAATCCCGCGGCCAAGGCCGCGTTCGCCCGCCTCTCCGCCCAGAATCGCTACGCGATCCTCTACCGCGTCCACAACACGCGACGCCCCGACACGCGGGCCCGGCGGATCGGCGAGTTCGTGGCGATGCTCGCTGACGGACGCGCGCCCCATCCCCAGCGACAACCGCTTCGTTGAGCCCGGCTCACGCGCGCGGCCCGGTGGCGCGTCGGTGAGTACACCCGGCTGGCGGGCGCGTGTTGTGGATCACCGAATCGCCACACCTCTGAAGCCGACGCGCTAACGGATTGGGGTCACGGAAACGGGCCTAGTACCAGTCCTCGAAGCGGCGTCTCTTCAGAAGCTTGAGTCGTCGGCGGCCAAAATAGGCGAGCTCCTCGCTCCCCACAGGGGCCTTGGCAGCCGCCGGCCGACACGCGATGCCCGGGATCGCTTCGCGATGAGCCAGGACGCCAATCCGTCTACAGGTCTCGCGGGGTACGACCCGACCGGCGGCGTCGAGGGGATATGTAGGCGGAAGTCCGGCAGCCTGGACGCCCCGCGCGGTAACAACGTCGGCATAGTGGTCCTCGGGAACCCGTACGTCGACTAGCAGGGGAGCGGCCGTCGGAATCAGGTCCTCAGGCTCGAGGCCCCTGCGTCCAAGTTTGGTTCGCAGCTGTGCCCTCGCGAGCTGCATTGAACTGTTGAGGTACACGACTGCGAACCGGCCGGGCGGGTTCCAACGACCTCCACGCTCGCGTGAAAACGACGGATCCAGCGGGTCCGCCCAACCGGGGCCGGCGACGCGGCAGTAGTCGCCGCCTCGAACGAGAAGCCGCACTACTACTCGTTCACTGACCAGTCGAAAGCGGCACGCAGCTCGTCGAGTACGAGATCCTCGCGACCATCGGCGATTGCGTCGAGGATTGACCGATCGCCGTACGCCTCGCCCTGGCGACGAACCACGGCAGGAATGCGGTCGGCCTTCACCCTTAGAGCCAGGAAGTCGGCGATCTCGCCGAGACGGGCGAGCTTTAGCTGTCGCTCGCCCGGGATGCCGCGCTCCCTCCACTGTTCGACGGCCTGGCGACGCACGCCAAAGAGCTTGGCCAGTTCGCTCGCGCTAATCCCAAACGAGACCTCGAGATGGTCGAGCGCAGCGTCGGCGAGCGTGGCCGTGGGCATGGCGTGATGCTACCGCAAGCGATTAGCAAGCGCAAGTGATTGGCAAGTCGCTGATGGTGCGCAGCCTTGGCTGCCTCCCGTCACCGGGAGTCTCGTTCTTCTCGAAGGATGTGCACCGCCGGGTCGAACGAGATCGAGCCGCCGAACCGCGCAGCGCTCCGTGCAAGGACCTCGTCGACCGGCGGGCGATGCGCCTCTTCGACGAGCCGTCCGACCAGGTATTCCCACACGGGCCTCCCCGACTGCATCGCTTCCAAGCGAGTTGCTCTGAAGACTCCCGCCAAGCCCCTCCTGAATTTGGACGACAGCATGAGCAGTGCCTACGAAGGCTCCATCGCGGCCCGCAGCTCGACGCGATGCAAATCACCCGTGTCCGAGCCAGCGACGAGTGCCCGCAGGCGCTCCGGCTCACCATCGCGGCGATCCATCTGGCGGGCGTAAACAGTCAGCGTGAGATTCGCCGACGTATGGCCAAGTTGCGCCATCACATATGGGGGGCTCTCGCCGATGGCGAAGAGCAGCGACGCGAACGTCCGGCGCAACGCGTGCGGCGTGAGCCCTGCCGGCAGCGGATCGTGCCCGCCAGCCGCCAGCTTCTTGTTCGCCAGGCAGACGGAGGGCGCGAGCATGCGTTTACGGACGTTCGAGGCCGCGAGCGGCCCTCCGGTCCGGGTCGAGAGGACCAGGCCGTCGCCACGGTGCTCCGACAACGCTCTCAAGAGCACCGGGAGGATATTGACCGAGCGAACGCCGGCAGCCGTCTTCGCATCGCGGACGTGGATCAGCGCCCGGTCGAGATCGATGTCGCTCCATCGCACCGCAAGCGCCTCGCCAATCCGCAAACCGGCGAACGTGAGGGTTGCGATGAGTAGCCGCCGGAGACGCGGATCGCCAGCAGCACTCCGGTCCAGCTCTCCCGCCGCGTCGACGAGGGCACGAATATGATCTGCGCGGTCGAGCCACACGCGCTGGGATCGCATCGTCCGCAGCCGACGCCGTGCACCGCTCGCGGGGTTCTGCTCGATCAGCTCGTAGTCGCGCGCGAGGTCGAGGATCGCCGCCAGTGTCGAGAGTGTCTTGTTGATCGAAGACGGCGATAGGCGCCCCTCTTCGATCTTCGTCAGGCGGTAGGCGTCGACATCGGCAACGCGGATGTCTGCCAGCGACTTCGCCTTGAAGAACGGGATGAGGTGCCGGCGTACGCGCCACTGGAGGTCCTCCGCGGACTTTGCCGCGAGGCCACGCCCCGTCCGGCCGCCCTCGAGCTGGTGACGCAACAGCCACTGCTCGGCAAACTTGTCGAACGCGCTCGGCGCGTGGCGCACGCCCGGTGCAGCTGCGTGGGTAGCGCTTTGCATCGGAGGGTGAAGTTACGCCTGACCCCCGAGACAACTCCTCAGACGTCGAGGCAGCGATCCCCTGTGCGCACAACAGGAGGTCAACCGTCCCGAACCGAACCCTGGTGGAGGCACAGGAGAGAGTTGAGCGACGGGTCGGCGGCCGTGGTCTATCGTCTCCCGCATGGATGAGGGAGCCCCGATCGCGTACACGGTGCTTGAGACCGGGGTACCGGTCCTTACCAGTGACGGCGAGCAGATCGGCACCGTCCAGCACGTCATCGCCGCGCCCGAGAAGGACATCTTCGACGGGCTCGTGATCGACACGAAGGCCCACGGGAAGCGTTTCGTGGATGCCGAACACGTCGGCAGCATTCACGAGCACGGCGTCGACCTGCGGATCGACGCGGCGACGGCGGAGAACCTCCCGGCACCCGCGGGGGCGGCTCCGGTCTACGACGACGACGAGGCCACCCAGACCAAGTGGAGCCACATCGTGCGCAAGTACACCGCGCGCAGCGACTGGCACCGCGAGGACTGAGCCGCAGAAGGCGGCCGCGCGCCGAGAGGCGAGCGGCTTCTTTCATGAGCGGGCGGCTAAGGTTCGCCGCGTGAGCGCAAGACCCAATGTTCTGGTGGTCCTTACGGACCAGCTCCGCTTCCCGCCGGTTTACGAGTCGGACGAGCTCGCGGCCTGGCGCCGCGCGAGCACGCCCGGCCAGGAGAGCCTGCGACAGAGCGGCGTCTCGTTCACGCACCACTACCCGATCTCCGCGGCTTGCGCCCCAAGCCGCGCGTCGCTGCTGACCGGCCACTATCCGTCGCTGCACGGCGTGACGCAAACCGACGGGCTCGCAAAGACGCCCGACAGCGCCGACATGTTCTGGCTCGCGCCGGACACCGTCCCGACGATCGGCGACTGGTTCCGCGCCGCCGGCTACAGGACCTTCTACAAGGGCAAGTGGCATGCCTCCCACGCGCACCTGGACGCGCCCGATGGCGAGGGATCGCTGCTGTCGATCGACGACGACGGCAGGCCAATCGAGGAGAACGTCGCGGCCTACCTCGAGGCGGATCTCCTGGACGACTGGGGCTTCTCAGAGTGGGTCGGGCCCGAGCCCCACGGTCTCGGCAAGCACAACACAGGCACCGTGAAGGACCCCTTCACCGCCGACGAGACGATCGCCCTCCTCGAGCGCCTTGACGCCGACGGCGCTGACGCGCCGTGGTTGACGGTCTGCTCGTTCCTGAACCCGCACGACGACTCGCTGTTCGGCTTGGTCGGCCTGGCGCAGGGCCTACGCCCCGACACCTCGGAGATCCCCACATCGCACAGCCACCCACTCGACACGAGGATCTGTCGACGAAGCCGCCCTGCCAGCAGGACATGGTCGACATGTGGTCCCGGCTCGGCGCACCCCAGCCGTGGATCGAGGTGCACCTCAAGTTCTACTACCAGCTGCACGCCACTGTCGACCGCGAGATCACGCGCGTCCTCGACGCCCTGCGCGCAAGCGGCCAGTACGAGAACACGATCGTGGTCTTCAGCGCGGACCACGGCGACATGCAGGGCGCCCACAACGGCATGCACGAGAAGTGGCACAACGCCTACGAGGAGTCGCTGCACGTGCCGTTCGTAGTCTCCAGTCCGTTGCTGCCCGGTGGCGAACGCGAGGTCGACGTGCCGACGAGCCACGCCGACCTGCTCCCCACTCTGCTCGGCTTGGCCGGCATCGACGCCGAGAGCACGCTGGCGCAGCTGCAGGCTTCCCACACCGACGCCCGCGCGCCGGTCGGCCGTGACCTCTCGCCGATCATTCGCTCAGCCGAGGCCGAGGTCACGACAGAGCCGGTGCTCTTCACGACCGACGATGAGATCAGCGAGGGCAGCGCGCCGGGAATGAGCCCGTTCCAGAAAGTCGCGCGGGCAGTTCGCGTGTACTCGACGATCGTGCAGCCGAACCACATCGAGACCGTCATCGCCGATGTCGGCGTCGACGGCGAGTCGCACCGCGTGAAGTTCTCGCGCTACCACGACAACCAGCAGTTCTGGACGGTTCCCGCGCAACGCGACGAGCGGCTGCGGGGACGCAAGACGCTCGTAGCGACGCGACCCGAGCCGGACGAATTCGAGCTCTACGACCTCACGCTCGACCCCCACGAGGAACGCAACCTCGCGCATCCGAGCAATGCGACGGACGCCTCGCGTGCTCTCCAGGAGGAGATGTTCGCGCTGCTGTGCAGCGAGCTCGAGCGCAAGCGCCTGACGCCGTCCGCCGGCGCCGTCCCGGGCTACCGGCCCCCAGCCGCCGCTTAGCGTTGCGATCACTGCTGAACGACGTACCGGCAGTCTGGCTGCTGGTCGCCGCAGCCTGCCTCGCGGTCGTGATCGTGATCCCGGCCGTTCTGCTCGTTCGGCACTTCGTGCCCGCCACCCGCGAGGGCTACCACGCGGAGATTTCTGCGCCGATGCTCGGTGTGGTCGCGGCGCTCTTCGGACTCTTCCTGGCGTTCGTGATCATCATCGCCTACCAGAACTATCTGACCGCCCAGACGAACGTCAGCCGTGAGGCACAGGCGCTCTCGGCAATTGTCCGGGACAGCGAGGCGTTCCCGGAACCCGGAGGCCGCGAGGTACGAGCGAGCGTCGGCGACTACTCCCGCGCGGTCGTCTTCAAGTCGTGGCGGTTGATGCGAACCGGGCGCGATGAGCGGCGTTGCGACCGCCGATCTCAACGGCATCTTCGCGGCCCTGCGAGGCGTGCAGCCGGACTCGACCCAGTCGCGGACCTTCTACGAAGACGCCGTCACGCAGGCGAACACCGCAGCGTCCGCAAGAGAGGACCGGCTCGGGTCGGTCGCCGGTGGAATCCCAAGCGTGATCGTGATCCTGGTGCTTTTCAACACGCTCGTGATCGTCGGCTACGCCGTATTTGTCGGGTCGCCGAGCTTTCTTCCATGCTCTCGGACCAACGGCCATCGCCGTGGTGGTCGCCGTATCGATTGTCGTCCTCTTCGACCTCAGCTACCCGTTCTCGGGCAGCGTGACGGTCAGTACGCATGACCTGCGGTCGGGCGAGCTCGAACAGTTCTTCAGGGCACCTGCCGCTGCACCCAGGTGAGGAGCCGGACGAGCGACGCTCAGGGCGCGGGCGCCTCGACCGTCTCGACGTTCCAGCCGGAGACGGTGACCACCGGCGATCGGCCGTCAAGCGCAGCTCGGAATACGCGGCGCTGAGCGTCTCGGATTCCCCGGGCCAGAGCGAGGTGTCGTTGCCGCTCCAGAGAACCGGGAGCACCTCATTGTCTCCGGAATCGGGCAGCCCCGCGGCGTCACCGCGACGCACGTCCGCTCGCAGGAAGAACGCCACGGACGGGGTCTGCGAGGTATTCGTGACGGTCACTGAGGTGACGCGGGTTCCACCCACCCTCGCGCCGGATGTGGAGGCGGTGACCGAGATCGTCGCTTTGGGCAGGTCTTGGAGCCCGGTCAAGTCGGCGTACTGGGACATCGTCGCCTGCGGGTTTTCGACCGTCGCCTTCCAGTTGACGATGTCGGGCTGCGTCGAGAGCCAATACACGTTGCGGTCCATGACCGAGCCGTTCTGGCGGAGCACCAGCAGCACGAAGAAGGTCTGGGCAGGGTCGGCGGCGCGGTCGCCGCCGGAAGCTGGGGCCTGATCACCGAGTTCGCGACACCCTGCGCGCCGAGCGTCAACGGACCGGCGTGCTGCGCGTCAAGGAGGCTGCCGTCAAGGCTGTAGAGCTTCGATTCGACTTCCAGTGCCCGCGGCGCTGGCACCCGTGAGATTGTCGACGCCGACCGTGTTCGTGTCGTAGGCGTAGAGGACGTGCAGCGGGCGGTTTGCCTCCTGCGCCCCGAAGTAGCTACCGGCTTGGTCGAATTCCTGGTTGTAGAGATCCCAGAGCAGCGTTGGCATGCCCTTGTTGAGCATCCAGTAATCGATCCCGGTCGAGGGCGTCGGCGTGTCCGTCGAGTGGTCGATGTAGGCCTCGAACTCGGCGCGCTGGGTTTCGTAGTTCTGGACCTGCGCCTCCTTGGACGTACTGCTCGAGGCTCGACCACGCTCCGTAGCGGGCTTGGATCGCATTGTCGAGCTCGTACAGCGTTCCGAAGGAGTATCCGCCGTTCTTTTCGTTTGGCAGTTCGGGCTCGTAGTTGGTGTGGTACTGGTTGTAGGTCGGCTGCTGCCAGAGCGCCTGCCTGTTCGTCGAGCGACATGAACCGCTGGATCGAGTCGAGCGTCGGGACCGTGTCGCCGGCGCTCGCCTCGCTGTCGAAACCCCATGCTCCCCCCACGTTGGTCCGCGTTGGGTCGCTCGCCTTGTAGTGAGTGTTGTCGTACCAGTAGGTCGGCGGCACCCAGCTGTATGGCCCCTCCTTCTCCCCGGCGGGCCCGAGCACCCGACCGCTCTTGTACTCGGCCGAGGAGATCAGCGGATCGTCGAATTCCGCCTGCGCAAACCCGCGCAGCGAGACCTTTTCCTGCCGCGGCGTCGGGGCGTTGTCGCTCCAGCTGAAGTTCATCACGCTCGGGTGGTCGCGAAGCTGTTCTCCGATGCTCCGCGCCGAGACTTCGAGCGTCTTGTAGTCGGCGGCGCTCAGATGCCGCCCTTCGGGCTGCCAGGCGTCACAGCACTGGTAGCCGGCGTCGATCAGGATCCCCGCGCGGTCCATCTGTTCGTAGAAGTCCCGCGGCATCTGCTTGCCCTCTGTGCGGATCCCGTTCAGGCCGAGGTTCTTGATCAGCGCGATCTGCTGCGCGGTGTTCGCCGCGGAGTAGCGCAGGAACAGGTCCTCGGCCCAGCCGCCGCCGCGAAACACGAATGGCTGTCCGTTGACCAGGAACTGGCGCACGCCATGCGGGGCGATCTTCGACGGATCGATCAGGCGGGAGGTGATCGTGCGGATCCCGAAGTGCTCGGATTCGCCATCGGGCGGAAAACCGCCTTGGGTGAGCTTCATCGACAGGCTGTAAAGCGGCTGCGCGCCCATCTGGTAGGGCCACCAGACCCTGGGGTCCTGGACGTCGAGCTGCGGATATTCGGCGGGCGTGAATTCCACGACGGCGCTCGAATGTGGCGGCCAGGGTCACGCTCTGTTCGAGCGTCGATCGGCTCGCCGGCGCCTTCGGGCGGGGTCACGGTCGCCGTCACGACACCGCTCTGAGCCGCGCTGAGCTGTCGTTGGCCACGTCCGCCTTCGGCGTAAGGGCCGCGCTGGCCAGCTCGGGGGAGTCGGCTTGCAGCGATGTGCGCGTCACCGAGGGCCAGCGGCCCGGAGGTGTGCAGCTTCGACGCGGGAACTGGATGCCTGTGTTGTTGTCCGGCGGGATCTGGTTCCAGTCGACGTCGTCGAGCGTGAACATCTGAGAGCGGGTCGTTTGGGTAGACCTCCAGCGCAATCGCGTTCGCGCCGGCTTTGATCAGACCCGTGACGTCAAAGCTGTGGCGCGCGTAGTCGCCGTGAGGGCACCGTTGGCAGCGACGTCGCTTCCGTTGAGCCAGAGACCCGCCTGCCCAACACACCGTTGACGACGAGCTGGGCCGTTTCACCGGGTTGCGGGTTCGCCGTGAAGCTGGTGCGAAACCACCATGGGACGGCGAACTCGCCCGCTCGTCAACGGGCCGACCGAGTTCCAGGTAGCCGAAACAGCGTCTTCATGTTTTCGGCGAAGAAGACTTCGGGGCACGCACCGTTCTGAAGCAGCGCGCCGATCTCCGTGCCGGGTGCCCCCGCATCATCCGGCTTGACGGCCAGCCACGACCCGCCGGCGAAACTCGGGCTCGATAGTTCTTCGCCGGACTGAGTCGCCTCGGCGCTGCTTTGGACTTCCCACCCGGGGAGCCCGAGCACGCGTGTTTGCGCCACGGCGGTCGACGCCATAAGCCCCGAGCTGCACAGCGCTGCCACGACGATCACAATCGATGCCAGGCGCACCCGGGCCGCCGCACGCACGCGATTCCCAGCTCGGGTTGAAGCCATCCGCGAACGGTACCGCCGGACAGCGGTCCGGGTTCCAGATGCGCAGCAGGCTGGCGTTTGACGGCGCACGCGCGGCTGACCGATCTGGGACGCTGTGCCGCAGTGAGCACGATCCGTCTTCGCCCGATGAACGACGAGGAATACGCCGAGTACCGGCCACGGCTGGCTCGCGACTTCGCAGACGAGATGGTCGAGGCGGGCGAATGGCTGCGCGAGGAAGCGCTACGCCGCGCAACCGAAGGCCACGACCGCCGGCTGCCGGAGGGCCTCGCGACGCCGGGCATGGTCATCCTCGTTGCCGAGACCGACTCCGACGGAGTCGTCGGCCGAGTCTGGATCGAACTCGAACACAACGACAGCCCTGAAGCGTGGATCAACGACATCGAGATCGACGCCCCGTTCCGTGGACGTGGCCACGGGCGGGAACTGCTGATCGCCGCGGAGGAGGTCGTCCGCGGCCGCGGAATTCCGCAGATCGGCCTCAATGTCTTCGCCTGGAATGAGACCGCACGCCGGCTCTACGCATCGAGCGGCTACGAGGTGTCGTCGATGCGCATGCGCAAGTCGCTCGACTGATTCGCCGCGCCGTCCTGACCTCCGCAGCGGGAGCTGCGTCGGTCGCTAGCTGCGCAGGTCGCGCAGCGCACATGGGCAGTCATCGAGGCCGAGGATCTCGGGGTCGCCCGTGAGCAGTTGGGCATTGTGCGCGGCCGCTGTCGCTATCGCAAAGCAGTCGCCTAACGCGATGCGCGCACGGGCCTTCAGCCGCGCCACCTCGACCATTCGCGCAGTGCCCGGAAGGTCCAAGGTCATCGTCGAGCGCACGCCCGAGAGCACCTCGTCCGCCGCATCGCGGCCATGGTCGCGCTCGATCCGGTAGTACACCTCAATCGCGTTGATCCAGCTGAGATACGGGCGCTCACCGAGGGCTCGCTCGACGCTCGAGATGCCTGGTTCGTCACCGTCGAGCCAGGCGAGCACCGCCCACGCGTCGAGGCAAAGTGTCACCGCGGTTCGCTCGCGCGATCCTCGAGCAGGCGCGACGCCATGCCCCCGGTCGACGCGAAACGGCCGCCAAGCGACGAAGGCGCACGTCGCGCGACGATCACGACTCGGCCATCCTCGAACTCGAACTCGACTTCGTCGCCGGGCTGCAGGTTGCCCCGGTCACGCAACGTCTTGGGGATCACGACCTGCCCCTTGGCACCGATTCGACCAGTCATACTTCGCGAGTATAACTTTGTTGGGCACATCGGTGAAGGCGCTTCCATCCTCCGGGTTGTACCGCTGGCCCCGGAGACGACTCAACTGCGCACCCGGCCGGCGGTCGCGCCCCCGCATCACCGCTACTACGGACACACGAGGTCGGGCAGTGCGCGGCTAGCGCAGAATCCGCGACATCCGGCGGTCCTTCAGCACGCGGCCTTCCGTCTGGCACGTCGGGCAGTAGGCGATGACGTAGTCCTCGAAGTGGACCGCCCGCAGTTCTTGGCCACACCGTGGACAGGCCTCACCCTCCCGGCCGTGCACCTCGAGCGGCATCGGCAGTTTGTCCGGGATCGGAAGCGAAAGCTCGCGCTCGTAGAAGGCGAGGGCACCGCCGAGCTTCTCGTTGATCGCTTCACGCAGCCGGGTGGACTGCGCCTCCGTGAGGTCCGCGCCACGCTTGAACGGCGACAGGAGTGCCTGCCAGAGGATCTCGTCGGCCCAGGCGCGCCCGATGCCGGCGATCACGCGCCGGTCGCGCAGAAGGCTGTGAAGTGGCCTCGGCGAAGCGAGCATCTCCCGCAGATCGGGGGTGTCCGGCCAGGCCTCGGGCCCGAGGCCGGCGATCGCCTCAGCCTCCTCGAGCGCCTCGTCGGTGAGGAGCTTGACCCACGCCGCCTGCCGCTTGCCGAACTCACGCAGGCGCAGCTCGAGCGACTCACCGGCCGGCGTGAGCACCCTGACGAGCAGGCGCGAGGTGCGATCCCGCGGCCCGGCCACCCGCTCGTAGAGCTGAACTCGCCCCGCGCTCATCATGTGCATCGCCAGCGCCAGCCCCCCAGAAATCTCGACGACGAGCACCTTGCCCCGTCGCGTCACTCCCTCGATGGTCCTGCCGACCAACGCATCCAGCGGCGGGTCGACAGTCCTGAGCGCGTTGATCCCGGGGGCCAGTACCGACTCGATGCGAGCCCCCGCCAGCGCCGCGCTGAGCAGGCGTGCGGTTGCTTCGACCTCTGGGAGCTCGGGCACAACACGAAATCTAGGGCGCCGCGCTAGTCGGCGGCGCCTATTCGGAGGCTGCGCTACGCGCCCTCTGACGAGTGCCGGCAACGTCGAGCGGCTCCCCGGTTTCGATGAAGCTCTTGAGGCTTGAGATCACCAGCGGCCACCCGGCGCTGACCATCCGGGCGACGCGGCTGCCGATCTCGAAGCCGTCGTGCAGCACCGTGAGGCGCACCATCTCGTCGAGCTGCTCCAGTTCGAACGCGACTCGCGAGCGCGGCTCGGAATTGAGCTGCGCGAGGGTTTGGTCGTCAGTGCCGCCGCGGGCCTGCCACTCTGGCGTGAAGGAGTGCCACGTGTAGGCGAGCCGGCGGTGCGGGGAATACTCGAGCACCACCTGCTCTGGGTCGCTGATGATCAGTCCGTCATTGTCCCAGGTGACCTGCGATCCAACCTGCCAGTCAGTGTCCAGCGAGACAGTCCACCAGCGGCGCATGAACTCGGGGTCGGTAAGCACCTGCCACAAGCGCTCGGGGGTCGTGCGGATGTACGTCGTATAGACGAAGCTCGGCTTTTCCATCTCCTCCTCCTCCAGTACTCGCTTCAAGTCCGAGAGTGCGGCGACGCGGCCGCGGTCGAAGGCCGAGATCCAGCGCTCGGCGATTTCGTTGATCGGAACCGGGTTCAGGTAGTGGAGTCGTTCTCGGCCGCGGCGAACGCTCGTGACGAGGTTCGCGCTTTCCAGGATCGCCAGGTGTTTGGTCACGGCCTGGCGCGTAATCCCCATCCCTGAGGCCAGCTGCTGCAGGTTCTGACCGTTGCTGTCGTTCAGCCGGTCGAGCAGACGGCGCCGACCCGGGTCGGCGAGCGCCCGGAACAGCGCGGCCTCGGGGTCCACGCCGCTCAGAATCGCATGTCTTCGGGATGCGGGGTGCCCTCGCCCCGCTCGACGAGCCCCTTGAGGCTGAACAGGAAATATGCCCAGCGCGCGCTGCAGTGCGCCATGAACTCGCTCGGCTCGCTCCACCCCGCGTGGGAGAAGAGAACGACCGTGCGGTCGTCGTTCTCTGCGAGGTCGAAGGTGATTTCGGTCCCCACCCAGTCGCTCGGCCCGTCGGTGCACTGCCAAGCGACGCGCCGGTCGGGCTCGAGCTGGGTTACCTCGACGACGGCTGCGGGGTCTGGGCTGCCGAAGCGGAACTCGAGCGTGCCGCCCGCGGCGCCGCTTCCGCTGACGCCGTCACGGGTCCACCAGCTTGAGATCCCCTCGGGGGTCGATGCGGCTGCGAAGACGCGCTCCACCGGTGCTGAGATTTCGACGCGATGCCGGATGTCTGGCATGGGCTCCTCCTGCGGGTTCTTGGTCGCCGGCGAGGTCGTCGGCCTCGGGAAGACCATAGGCAACCATCTGGTTGCTTGTCAAGGCCGGCCCCGATCCCGACCTCCGGCTCGAGCACGAATCCCCTGGTTGAGCGCAGGGGGTCAGAGGCGCCGACTCGATCCGCCGAGGCGTCACGCGACGACGTCGGCGTCGGAGGTCTGCGTGGGGAATACCGATAGTGGGATATTCTACCACTATGTACGTTGTGAGGCGCCCAGAAGGCAGGTGGGAGATCAGGTCATCGAGCAGCACGGCGAAGGGCCCGCGCAGTCGAACGCTTGCGACGTTCCGCGAGCTTGACGCCGAGACAACAGCGAAGGTCTGCAAACGAGGCGCAGTCGACGCGGAGACCGTTCGCGCACTGTGCCGACGCGCCGGCGCCCCGGTCGCGCCCCGGCCAGTCGACGGCGCCGCAGCTCAGCTGCTGGCGGCATCGACGAGGGAAGGTCCACCTCGGCCCGCGCTGATCCGGGCCCTGGGCGATGCGATCGGACTCCACAGCGCCAGCGACAGCGAGCGTGCCGCAATCAGGTGGATCGATGCAAGCGCGACGCAGCGCGGAGAAACGCTCCGCGACCTGCTGCTGCTCGCCGACCGGCTGCCTGCGCGTGATCGCGGGCCGCTCGAGTTCCCGACGATGCACTTCGCGCGGTGACCGAGCCATCCCTCCCCGCAAAGATCGAGGCGATCCACGCCACGCTCGACGCAGCTCGCATCGAGCACGCATTCGGGGGCGCCTTGGCGCTCGCCTACTACGCGGAGCCGCGCGCCACTGACGACATTGACGTCAACGTCTTCCTGCCTCCCGAGCGCATCGCAGAGCTCGGCGATGTACTGAGGCCGCTCGGCGTGATCACGACACCCTCCGACGAAGAAGCTGCGATGCGGGATGGCCAGTGCCGGCTTTGGTGGGGAAGGACGCCAGTAGACGTGTTCCTCGCGAGCGACAAGCTCCATGACGCGATGCGCGCAGAGCGGCGGCTCGTGCCATTCGGGGATGTCCGGATTCCGATTCTCGCTCCCGAGCACCTGCTGTTCTGCAAGGTGCTGTTCGATCGTCCGAAGGATTGGCTTGACGCAGAACAGATGATCGTCTGTGTTGACGACCTGAACGTAGGCGCGCTACTTGGGGAACTCGACCGCGCAGTCGGCGAGGACGACCAGCGCACCGCACGGATCAAGGCCCTGCTCCGTCGAGCCTGACGACCTCGCCCTGTTCGACCCCGCGAGCCGCGCAGGGCGTCGAGTGCCTCGACAACCGCGCACGCGCCGATGTCCGAGCCGCCTGGTGGCAGCCAGCCAGCTCGTGAAGCTAGGAGTCGCTGCGACCCTCACTGCCGCCGCCCGCAGTAACGCGTGTACGCTCACGCCCTCCTCGCTGGCACGCTGGCGCAAGCCCTCGCAGAGCCCGTCGGAGACTCGGATCTGACTGGTGCGAGGCACGTCTGCACCGTATGTCAACCCCCGTCGGGCCTATGAGCCGCCCTGACCCCCTGTTACATCAGCAGGGGGTCACCCCGGGGAGAGCTTGCGATTCAACGGTGAAAGCGCCTCGCGAGGCGACTCCCCACCGTGGAATGCTCGTCGTGGCGAGAAGATCAGCGGCCGATAAGCCGTCGGCGGTAAGGCGCCAGCTCAAGCGCATTCTCGCCGGTCGTGAGCGCGGCGAGATCGTCCAGCAGTCGCGTAATCCGGCCGCCAACACTAGGCGCGAGCACTGGGAGCGCGGTGACGTCGTCGAACGCAACTTCCAGATAGTCGCCCCAGGTCGGCAGAGGGACAGCCACGCGGACAGAGCCGTCGCTGCCCGCCACCTTGCCGACGTCAAGGTCCCGCGTCGCGAGCACGCGGAGCAGGGCATCGATCGCGTCGATCGCCTGCACCGCCGTCGTTGGATCGTTGACTGCCGGAGACAAGGCTCGTAGCGCGATGTCGGCGAGCAGCCGGACCGGAAGCTCAGGATCCTGCTCGAATGTCCTTTCATCGCCGACGGTGAGGGCCTTTAGGACCGCACGATCGAGGGCCGAGTCAACCTGTCCCGTGGCGGTCGCGACCACCGCATCTTCGGAGAGCGTCCCGCCCGAACGTACCTGGAACGCGATCGTGGTCCCGCTGCGCTCAGCGGCCCGCAGGACGCGCGGAACATCAATGACCTGCAACGTCGCCGCGTGACGGGGCCAACGGATCTCGTGTACCTCGGCTGCGGCGTCAGGAGCACGCTCCGAAGGCTCCGCCGGCCGGTCCGGCCGCCACGGCTGCGTGTAGAGACCGTCGATCACACCGCGGCCGCGCTCGGCGATCTGTCGAAGCGTGAAGGCAAGCTGGATCGACGCGAACGCCGCCATTTGGAGCCGCCGATACACGACGAGGGAAATAAGCACTCCCGCGAACGCCACTATCGGAACGAGCCCCGACGTGTAGTCGGATCGACCGATCACGAGTGACGCCGTAAATGAGTAGACGACCACGGCTGTGTACAGCGCGAACGCGCGCCAAACGATCGGCGCGTCGCGGAACAGGTTCAGCCGCGGGGTGAAGTTCGTCGAGCTGTACTGCACGACGAGGAACAACAGGGAGAAGACAATCCCAATGAAGGCGACCGTGCCCGCACCGACGGCGAGCAGCATCTCGACCGCACGATTGCTGGGGATGTTGAAGCCGACCGCCACGCCCGGCAGAACGATTGCGAGGGCGATCGCCAACGCGGCGCCCAGCAGTTGGACGATGCCCGCGCGCAGTCGGCGACGCCGCCGAAGGATGCGCGCGAGCTCACGGCGTGGCCGTTCGGAGTGAAACGCGGGCGGTGGCTGCGCCTGATCGCCAGTTGCTGTGCTCATCCCGAACGTCGCTCCTCTTAGGCCCCCTGCTAGGCGACAGGAGTGCCGGGTCGCGACGGCATCTTGCCAAATCGACCTCCCGCGCGATGCCCGCTGCGCTGATGAATGTCCCCGCGCGAGACTCGCGGCGTCGCGACCGTCACGCGCTGACCCCTGTCAGGCGAGCGGGCGGTCGACTGCCGCCGCAACTTGGGGAAACGGGCGTCGGACACGCGCAAGAAGGCACCCCTGCACGCGCACATGCGGCAGCGCATGATATGGTGCATCTATGCCCCGCACGATTCAGATCCGGAACGTCACCGATGAGGTCTACGACGGCCTGCGCCGGCGTGCTGCCGAGGACGGCGTGAGCGTCCCCGATCTGCTTCGCGCAGAGGCGTCGAGGATCGCAGCGACCCCGAGCATCACAACGTGGCTGGCCTCAACCAGGCGGCGCTCGTCCGACATCGGCGCCGGGGCCGTGGTCGAGGCGCTCGACGAGCTGCGCGATGCTGGTAGTTGACGCCTCGTGCGTGGCTGAGGTCGTCCTCTCCGGCCCCGACGCCGAGCCTGTCCGCCGGCGGCTCGAACGGGACCCCGATCATGCGGCACCGTCTCTGATCGACGCCGAGGTGCTCGGCGTCATCCGGAGGTTCCATCTCCGCAGGGAACTCGATCCAACCGCTGCCCAGTTGGCAATCCAGGATCTCGAATCATGGTCTGCGACTCGGTTCGATCACCGCCCGCTTCTAGCCCGAGCATGGGATCTGCGTAACTCGATGAGCACCGCCGATGCTCTTTACGTCGCACTCGGCGAGGATCTGGCGGCAACCGTCCTGACGCTCGACCGCAGATTGGCCCGCGCAACTGGTGCACGCTGCGCCGTGGAAGTTCCTTAGGCTGCATCGCGTCACGGATGTCCACGAGCCGCTCTTGCTCAGTGCGACTCACAGAAGGACCGCGTCTCTCAAGGCGGAATCGCGAACGTGTGGCTTCAGGAGATCCTCGGTCGCCGCGTCCACTCGAACGCCGAGGATCTGTTCCGCGTCCAGTCGGAATGCAGCGAGGTCGACGAGCGAGCGGCCCGGTGCCAGGTCGACGAGCAGGTCGAGATCGCTCTCGTCTTTCGCCTGCTCGCGAGCGTGCGAGCCAAACACACGGACCCGTCTCACCCCATGGATTGCCGCGGCTTCGAGAAGCGCACCGCGCACGCTTCGCAGGCGCCGCCCCGCCGGACCGGAAAACGCCCTGGCCGAGGTAGCCACGACGGGCGCGCCGTCGGAAAGCGGCGCGGCGTCAAGGCGTAGTTCTTGTCCGCACGCCCGCAGGATGCGCTCAAGAGTCGGCAGCGACGGCATGGTCGCACCGGTCTCGTAGCGGGCAAGAGCCGGCTGCGAAGTTTGCGCGCGGGCAGCCAGCTCGCTTTGGGTCAAACCGGCATCGAGTCTCCCCCGACGAATCAGATCCTGAATCGCCATGGAGCGGATTATACCTTATCCGGTATTATCCCGGAGCCTCGGAATGAGAGCGCGTGGCCCGACGGCCGGCGCGCTCCATGGGCGTTGCACGGCGTCGACTCAAGCGCCTTGACTCCCTGCTACGCACACAGGGGGTCGTGCCCGGGGCGAAACGAGTATCTGGATGACAAGTATCGTGCCCCTGAGCGTCGGCGGGATAGGCGGTAGGAGGACTCGGAACCGAACAGGCGGAGGGTGGGCGTCAGATTCCGAACGGTGGGTCGACTAGCCGCGCTTAGCGTTTAGAGGCGTAATCACCGACGCGCTTACCGACACGTCACCGCTTCGCGCATAGACGGATAATCAGCTGCATGGAGACGCAACTCGAAGCACTGCGTGACCAGCTCCGCGAGTTTGCCGCAGAACGCGACTGGGAGCAGTTCCATACGCCAAAGAACCTCTCTAAAGCATTGGCGGGCGGGGCCGGCGAGCTGGCGGCCGCCCTTCACTGGGCGACACCCACGGAGCCCGTGGAGCGCTACAGCGCGGAGCTCGAGGAAGAGGCTGCCGACGTCTTGATCTACCTCATCCGGCTCGCCGACGTAGCAAACATCGATCTCGTGGAAGTCGCGCGCAACAAGATCGCGCGGAACGGTGAACGCTACGCGCCGAAAGCCGAATAGCTCGTGATGCGACTACGTGGCGAGAGTGCGCTGGTCCTCGCCCTTGCGGCTGCGGTCATCGTCGCCGCTGGGTGTGGCTCTTCAGGCGGAGCTCAGTTGGCTCGCAGGGGTATGCGTCGTTCGTTGGAAAAGCGAGCAACGCGGTGGCACTTATCCAGTGGACTCGCAATGAAACTGCCGTGAGTGGCTCTATCGATGCGACGATACTCAAGAAACCAGAAGGGTCCGGCGTCGAATCTGTGCATACGGGGTTCACTGGCACCGTCAATGGCAACGGCGTAACGCTAACCACTCAGTCGCCACTGTTTGGCACCTCACAAGCGCTCACCGGCCAGATAGAAGGCTCGGGCTTCAGCCTGTCCCTACCCGGGATAAATCACGGGGTCATCACGGTCCCGTTTTCTCCGGCGTCCCCAGAGAGTTACAACGCGGCCGTCCGCGAACTCGAACTCTCCCCCTACGGCGAATCATGCGCGATGCGCGCTGAAGGGCGCGAAGCAGAAGTCGACGCACAAGGTCCGACGGCACCTGAACTGTGCTCGTCCCTCGCGAACCACAAAGTCGATGAACAGACGTGGGAGCTAAGTACCGAAAGTGTGGGACAGCGAGCGGAGGTCTGCGAGGTCGAACGTTCGAAGACTACGGCGATGGTCCGCGATGAGGGCGGGCAGGAAATCGGGAAGAGCGTCTGCAACACGCTTTTGGGGGAAGGCTGGACCCTCTCGAAAGCTTTCGAAGAAGCGAAGAGTAAGGAAGAAGCCGCGAATGCACGGCGAGAAACCGCCGAACAGCAGAAGCAGACTGGAGAAGAACACGCGCGCGAAGCAGAACAAAACCGAGAACAGAAGCAACGCGAATCGGAACAAGCGAAAGAACAACAAGAACGCTCGGCCGAACAGGCGAAAGAACGGCGGGAACGAGAATCCGAACAGCGCAAAGAACAACAGGAACGTGAAGCCGAACAGCGCGAACGTGAACGTGAATAGCAAGCGCATCCGAATTAGGAGTGCCCCGCCCCGCCGCGGTTGAGCGCGCTCCGGAGTGCCGTCCGGCGCGTCGCAGAACATGAAATCGACGGAACGGTTAGATTTGTGGCATGGAACAAGAGCCGCCTCTCAAGCCCGCGAAACCTCTCGCATCCTGGGTGCCCGCCGGCTGGTATCCGGATCCACTTGAACAAGGCGCTGCACGCTACTGGGACGGCAGCCGCTGGACACTTGATTGCAGAGACGATCCGCCGCCACAACCCGTGCCAGCGTCACCGGACGAGATTCCGGCCACGCCGCCCGCTGAGGCAACTCAAGTCCAGCAAACGAGCGGGCCGGAGAAAGCGGCCGCCCCATCCACGGCTCTTTCCCTCGGCGACCGTTGGGGAAACTCTCGAAAGGTGCTCAGATCGCCATATCGCTCGGAGTCCTCTTCGTGCTACTCGTCATCCTCGGAGCGGTCGCCGGCGGGAAAAAGAACCACACGACTCAATCAAACGCGGCCTCTTCTGCAGCAACGACCACGGCTAAGCTCCCGCCGGTCGCCCTCAACATAGCTACGGGCGACTACGCGGTCACGAGCGCAGGGACAACGCTCCACGGGACCGTCACCCCGGGCGCCTCCGTGATCGTAAATGGAACGCCCGCGCGGGTGACCGGATCTCGCTGGACCAAGGTTGTCGCACTCCGAGTCGGGGCGAATGTGGAGAACGTCGAAGCGATGCTGGAAGGGCACGAACCGACGACTCAGGCAATCACGGTGACCCGCCGCCAGACGCCGGCGGAAATCGAAGCACAGGCGCGAGCCAAGCAAGAAGCAGAACAGAAGGCACGAGCCACGCGAGAACAGCAGGAACAGAAGGAACGAGCAGAACGCGAACAGACCGAGCGGAAAGAACACGAAGAACAAGAAATTGAAAACGCGACTCCTTCCCAGAAGAATGCCCTGAACTCCGCTGAACAGTACTTGAGCTCATCCGCGTTTTCAGAAGCTGGGCTCATTGAACAGCTTTCATCCGAAGCCGGTAGCAAATATCCTCAAGCGGACGCTGAATGGGCCGTGAAACACATGCATGTCGATTGGAACCAGCAGGCAGTGAAAGCGGCCAAAGAGTACCTCAGCTCGTCATCCTTCTCGTGCGAAGGATTGGTTGAACAGCTCGACTCAGAAGCTGGAAGTAAATTCACGCAAGCACAAGCCGAATACGCAGGTCGCCGAGTCGGCCTGTGCTGAAACCAAAGTGGCGCTGATCTCTAAGAAGACTCCCGAGCAACGCGCCATAGAGGCGGGTATCAAGGAGCAGCAACGCGAAGTCGCGGCGCAAAAACGTGGGGAAGCCGAAGCGCAGAAGCAGGCCCGCGAACGCACTGAGAAACGTGAGAAAGCACGCACGGCTTTCTTTGCAACACCCGGAGGCCAAGCGCGACTGGCCTTTGAGCGTGGAGACCACGTCTTCCAGTACTCGGCCAGCGTTATGAAACAGGAAGCCATCATCGTCGCCATGGTGGGGAGCACTACGTCGAAGAAGACAACTGATCCCGTAGCGATTCTCAACTCCGTGTGCAACGAGGGCTGGGAGCTGGTCAACGGCTGATTCGTGTTCATCGAGGAGGGCCAACAGAGCCGCGACAAGTTCATGGCCTCCGGCCGAAAACGTCGCCACCAAGGGCACGACGGTCGGCTACTACCTGTTTCGTCGCTGCGAGGCAAACCGCCGGGACGTGGGCGACCCTTGGGAGCAGATCTAAGGCGCTACAGGACCTACAGAAGCGTCTCTAAAGAGAGACCGCAGACGAAGCGGCGGAGAGGGGCGAAGCAGTCCCCTAACAATCCCGCGACTCCAAGCCGATACGCGAGTGGTGTCGGGGTTTAGACTCGATCCCTCAGCGGTCGGGACTATTTATCTGACAACGATCGGCTGATGAGCCGCGGGCGACGGTCACCGGCGAGACCAAAGCGGGCGATCGTTGAGTCTTGTTCCCACGACCTTATGGCCGCTACTGCCTGGTCCCCCGGAGCGGCGAGGGGTAGGGTCATCGGTCGACCGTGCGCGGCCCTCAGGTTCCAGAGAAGCACCAGGTCTTCGACGTTGCTTGTGTCGTATACGACGCACAATTGGGACCCACAAGGTGTTGGATCATTTGCGGAGCCGGGAGTTGCTGCCCGTCAAAGACAATTCCCTCGAAGCGGGGAGCGATCTCGAGTTCCAAGAGGGCACAGGAAAGCTGGGCTGGTTGCCACGCGCTTCTGTCGCGCATCCGTTCGAGGAGCTCGTCCGCGCTACCAGAACACTGCACAAACTCTGCCGCGAGCACGTCATCCCAGCTGAGGCCCTCGCGGAGACCGTATATCTGAGCGGTTCCACGTGGCAGGGGCTCGTCGGGGAGATCTCCTAGGACGCCTAGGTACGCGAGTGCCCACGGATCATCCATCGGGACGCGGGTCACCGAAACCTGACCCCAGTAATTCTCATCCTGATTCGCGGCGATCAGTGCTGGAAGCAGTGGCTCAACAAATGGCCCGGCATCAGGGAAGATCTCGAGATTGCTTCGGGCCGACCGGGCTCCTTTGGCCAACACGCCACATCCGACCACGGTGTTTACTGGCCTCGTCCGAAGATCAGCTTCGAGAAGCGCCGGAAGGGAATCCGCTTGGCGAGTGCTCTCATACAATCGACTGCAGCTTCCGCCCCACGACGCGCACAGCTGCCTTATCACCTCATGCGCAGCCGCGAAGTCGGAATCATCGATTACAACTGCGTTGAGCCGCGGGGCGAGCTGCCGGACGATCTCTGTGGTGCCGTCGAGTCGTCGATCGTCAAGGAGGTCAACAAGTGGAGTGGTCGCGGAGCGCGCCTTCGACGCGTTGAATTGATGTGCCGCACGCATTCGCAAGCTTGGGGGACGATTCTCCGATGCACGCCTCATCAAGCTCCGACTGGACCGAACAAAACACTCCGTCGATAACGGCCTTGAGAAGGTTGACCGTCAACGAGTCCGTGGGCCCTTCGAGCTCGAGCCGCAGGGCGATCGCATGCGTACGGTCTGCATCGGACCCCGCCACCACCACAGCGCCCGCGGAACCGCGGAGAGCCCACCATATGCGCGCGAGCTCAGCCGGCCCATTCCAGATCGCGTCGACTTGAGCCAGAACGCGAAGGCCGCGCCAACACTCGAAGCAACAACCAGCAGGCTTGGATCGGTAGAGATAGTGGGCACGTCCATCGTCTCCAATCCCACGCTCAAAGCACACGCCCGCACCCAACGACCCGAAGACGCCACGAGCATTGAGGTTGTAGAAGAGGGCGTTCTCGAGGTCGGCACCGGCAGGAAGAGCCCCCGTGAAACGTGCGTAAAGGATCTCTCCTACCGGGACCTCGATACCGCGAAGGAATTCTCGAAGTTCCTGTCGGGCAGCCCGCCGCTCCTCAGTCTTCGGTTCGAACGGCACGTATGCGGTCGTGCCAAAGCTCACGCACCGCATCGAGTACGCTCCGGTCGCTTCGGTCCGACGAATCTCAAGGGGCAAGCTTCGGTAATGGCGATTGCAGTGTTCCAGAGCGACGAGCGCGGCTACTCACGCTGGCTCACAGATCACAGCGGGTACGTCGTCAACGTGCGCCGAAGCTTGAATCCAATCGACGGACGCATCCACCGTTCGACGTGCCGAACGATCACAGGGAGTCCTGCACGAGGCCGCACGTGGACCGGGGCCTATATCAAGGTGTGCTCGGAGTCGCGCACCGAGGTGCTTGAGTGGTCGCGAACGCTGGGATTGACGTCGCTGTGCAAGACATGCAACCCATGACGGCCGCGCGGCGTGCGAGGAATCTACGGTGAGTCAAGCCGACACCTGGATTGGACGCCACGTTCCAAGGTTCGAGCCGGCTCGAACGGCTGAACACCACCAGCGGCTCCTCGATTCAGCGGGGTCCAGTATTCGCGTCGCCAGGAGCAAGATGGCGGGTGGACACTCTTTGGCCCCATGCCAGCGAACGCCGTTGCTGCGGCGCTGTCTGCCTTCATCTATTGAGGCCTAAACTCAATGGCTATAACGGTCGACAAGTTCATGGACCGTGCCTACACACCAAGAAGATCCCGGGGAACAGAGTAAGCGGGCTCGTCGCCAACGGAAATGGCCGTGCGATGGGTTGGCGGCTGGCGTGCTTGCTGTCGTCCTGCTCCTATCGATTGCCGTAGCAGGCGCGAATGCCTCCTACGTCCATGTCGGGCGTCTTCGGGTGCCGCAGCCGCAGAATTTGCCGAGCATCGGAGGAACGCCGCAAGAACCGGCGGACCAAAGGAACCAGACCCCACGTGAAGTGGTTGTGATCTACAACTCCCGCGCAGGGACCGTCGCCATCAGGGAGGAACTTTGGGCCGCTTCCTACTGGGGCGACAAGCTTCACAAAACCGGAGTCAAGCTTGGGTTTGAGCGAGAACACCGCGGCTACTTCGGCTCCCGCTACTTTGAATTTGAGACGCCGTTTTCCGCTGAAGTCAGCGGGCCGGGGACGTACCTTGCCGATCGGCTCGGCACCGCTGGGCTTGCCGGCGCAGCATCGCTGGAAGGCTTCCACGGTGAAGTGCTTACCGAAGGCGCCTTACGCGGGAACGCTTTTGAATTCGTCTTCGCCAGTCCGGCCTTCCGCAATCGTAACTGGCGCGTGTTCGAATTCCAGTGGAATACGGAAAGCTACGGCAAATACAACTTCTGGGTTGAACGCGTCAAGCTGAACGGCTGGTCTAAGGCGAAGCCACGCCGCGAGCACCGGCATCGAAAGCGTCGCAAGCGTTAAGCGCTCTCTCGTTTCTTGCCCCCCAGGGTGGTTCCCCCTCGATGTGGGTCGGTCGGCGTTCAAGACATTCTGATTGCGGCCGCAGCTCGTCGATGTCAAACGGTTGGCCAACGCTTCTAAGCGCCGACGGGCAGTTGAGCACGATCGACGAAGTCGCTACGCGTGGAGCCGCTCACCCCATTCCGTAGCCCGACCCTCCAGTGACTTCCTGCCGTGTTGACAGGGAGTCAACCCTGAACACGAACGGCGCGCTCACTCTCCTGCTTGGTCGCTCTCACGAATGAGGTCCTCCCACGGCCATTCCACGGTCCGTCTGATATGCGCGATACAGCAGCAGCTGCCGGTCCACGACGGTTACGAGTCGATCGGCGTCACTGTAGGTCAACACGAGTCCGCGGCCACCCTCGTCCACCTGGAGACTGTCTATTTGGCGGAGAATCGTCCTGAGATTCGCCTGCTGAATTCGTGGTTGTTCTAATGGGCGATTTCGAAAATCCGATTCACACTCTCACGCCAGCTGTGAGTTCATCGTCACTCGCTTTGAGCAGTACAGCCATCGCGTGGGCATATATTCCGGTCGAATCATGGCGTTTGCGAATACCGGATGACGTCGTTTCGCAAAAACTTCTGGTACGTGCCGTTCAGTTCATCGGCGTAGGCCATCGCGGCCGAAACATACGCCTCCTTATCGTCCAGGCGTTGGGTCGTCGCCGTGCGCTCAGATTCCGGCCTCGTCGAGGCTCCCCAGAATCAGACGCTGGAGAATTCCCGCATTGCCGAAACAGTCGCGAATCGCCTGGGCCACGACATCCGGAGCGAACTCAACGTCGAGCGCCTCGCCGCCGCGCACGAAGATCTGTGAAAGCTCGTCCTCGGACCACGTGACCGGAATTTCCTTGACTCGCCCGGTGAGGTCATATTTCAAGTCACGAACATATTCCGCTCATTCAAGTACACGAGAACAGACGTAGAGGCCGTAGTCCCACAACGCCTTGAGGTCGAAGGCAGGTTCGCCGAACCTCCTCCGTCATAGTGAAATCCTCGATCACTAGCCGACGCTCGGATGCCTTCAAGAGTTCAGCGACGAATTTGAGATCGTTGATATCGCGGCCGACAGGTTCGGTTGTAGCCGATGACTCAGTGTCTGCCTCGACCCCGCCGCGAATGCCGAGCTTCCCAAGAGAGTTCTCCGACACCCACCGCTCCGCCTCTAGACGACCCGCGAAGCTCGTTCCGGCTGTGGACGTCACAATGAGCTTGACGCCAAGCTCGCTCAGCGCAGCGCGATAGATATCAAGAACCTCCATCCCCAGCCGGCACTGGACAACGATGGCATCGGGGATCACGTTGCGCCGCAGCCACGACTTCCCGCACTTTGAGGGTCCTTGCAGTGCGACATGAGTCCTACGACCGAGTTCCCGAGTAAGTTCCTCGTCCAGGTTCCCTCGATCAACGTAGGAGTCGGGGAGCACGACGTCCGACACCCCGAACACGTCGCTGCTGGCCTTCGGACCGGGGTTTTTCGGCATGGCCCGGAATCCTATCTCCACGCCGCCGCCAGGGCGTGGTGGCCGTGAGTTGTCTCGTTCGGTGCACGGGTGCCTAGTTCCCGTGACCCCCTGCCGGGTAGACAACGGGTAATGTCCACAGCTCACCGTGACGGGACGATGCGTGTGAGGAGCCGGACATGGCGGGAGTGACGACCGCCGAACACTGGTTGGAAGCGGCATGTAAGGCACTCACCCAGTTGGGCAGAATGCCGGTGAGGGAAGGGGACGAGCGCGAGCTCCACAAACGGTTGGCGGCCGCTCTTGGCAGGAACGCAGAACTCGAGGCGGCTATCCGATCAACGCCGCGGTTGGACACGCTCGCCCGGCGGCATCGATGTCGTGCTGCCTGACGACTCCGTTGGAATCGAGGTCAAGCTCGAAAAGCCAGATGAGCTCCTGTGGGACGCAATCAAGGTCGGTCAACGCGTAGAACGGGCCAAGTCTTGGCGGGACGGCCTTAGGTCAGCCGCCTTGGTCGTCCAGATCAGGAGGGACAAGCTGGAAGACAGCGCTGCCTACATGCTTTGGCCTGCGGCAACCACTGACGGTTCGACGTGGGCGAAGCCGATCTCCGCTTACCGACATGACTGGTACCGGAGTTTGTGCGGCGGAAAGGTGTTCGTCCACGCTCGGTACCGCGATACCTGCAGGCTTCTCGCACGCAGCGTGGCCCTACCAGTCGTTCCCCGGAGTTGTACTCGCAGCGCGCTTCTTCCGTGTCCCGACCACCGATCACGACCGTATCCGCCTCGACGCACACGGGTGGCCGCCGGACATGGAGTCAACGATCACCACCAACTGCGGCGTCGCATTGACGAATGCGACGTGAAAGCACAGTACGCGCTCGTCGTCGTCTCGCCGACGAGAGAGCATCGACCGACGCGAGGTCCAGATCGAGAGGATGCGATTCGTCCAGTGCGAGCGGAGGCGCACCTGGGCCTTCGTCTGGGATGCCGGCAGTCAGGAGCCAACTTGCTATCGGCTCTCGGCAACTGACCATTCTAAGGTTTGACCTTCGGGTGGCCACGAACAGATCCGTTACTCCGTTCGCCGCGCCCCAGCCCTGCCGGGCTGGTGCGGTGCTTGGATCGTCGCCGCCGTGAAGGCTGCGGGGGCAGGGCCTCACCGCTAGCCAGGCAGCGAATCGCCGCGGTTCTACCAATTCCTGTCAGGTGCGGCACGGCTTTTGCGACTGCACTCCTGTGGTCGAGAGGCGATTTGTCTTGCGGGATCGAGGAAGCCAAGGAGGACAGCGGTGCGGGTAACCGTCGATGTGGATGACCTCGACCTGCTGGGCCATCTTCTGGTCGCAGATGCCCCGAGAGTCGGACGGCGACATTGACTGGCGCAACCTCCGCGATGCCACCGAGGCGGAGGTGGCCGCATTCCTGCTTCGTTCGGGACAGACACCGCGAGCGAGTACTGGCTCGCCGCTTTCCGGACCGACAAGGAACCCTGGGAACACGGACTTGACTGACGCGCAGAGCGCCCTGCCCGAGCCCGAGCTGTAGTTCCACCCTCCCCATGATCCCCTGTTGGCGGAACAGGAGGTCACAAGCGTTGAGGCCGGTTGATTTGTGTCTAGCTCAGAAAGTCGCGGCCGTGAGCCGATAGACCACGTGTGAGTGAGCCCGAACAGAACATCGGTGGCGCGGGCCAATCTGCGCTTCGCAAGGCGGAAAACCTGCGCAAGCGCCGCCAGGAGGCACACGCAAAGCGACCCGCGGTCGTAAACGCGCTTCTCGGCCCGTCGGCTCGTGAGAACAAGCTCGCCCATCAGGAGACGCACTGGCGCACCGGCGCCCGCGGCGAGGAACTGCTCGGCGAGTACCTCGCGTCCAAGTGTCCGGCCGCGGTCGTGCTCCATGACCGCAGGCGGCCGGGCACCTCAGCAAACATCGACCACGTGGCCGTCTGTGCCTCGGGCGTGTACGTGATTGACGCGAAGCGCTATCGAGGGAAGATCACTGTCCGAACCCCGATCTTCGGCGAGCCTACGCTCACCATCGCAGGGCGGGATCGCACGAAGCTCGTCGACGGGCTTGAGAAGCAGGTGGCCGCAGTCGCACCACTCGCCCGAGAGTTCGGCGACGCTCCGGTGAACGGGTGCCTTTGCTTCATCGCCCCAGACGGCTTCCTTGCTGATGTTGGGCTACCAGCGTTCCGGACGCTGTCGATCCGTGGCTACAAGCTCTATTACCTCAAGCGACTCGCTAAGTGCCTAAACGCCGACGGCCCGCTCGCGCCCGACGCTGTTGCCGAGGTCTCCGCCGGCCTCGACGCGGCTCTGCGCAAGGCTTGATCAATTGGCGCGCCCCACCCAGCGGGCAGGTGGCGACTGCCTGCTCGGTAGGCAGAGAGTCGTGGTCCCTGCGCAAGCCAATTATCGATTGGTCGAGCGGCGATGCGCCAATGGTGTACCAGCGTTATGAAGTCACAAACATCGCCGGGATGTCGATCCTGAAGTCGCCACGTCGGCAGGGCGCCACGCCCGAGGCTGGTCGCCGCCAATCACGGAAAGCGTAATTCCGTTAGCCTCGACGGCCGCAAGGGACTGTTGGGTGGAATCGTTCGCGACACATAGAACAAGATGGTCGGCGACTGCGGCTGCCGCGGTCGTGGCGCTTCTAGCGATTCTTTATTTCGCGGTTTTTACCGACACGGCACACGCGCATCACAAGCCGCCGCCACCGCCTACGGTCGCGCTACACAAGTTCCGCTGGGCAACGGTCGCGCACCCGCCGGGCGTGAAGGCGCCCTCCAAGAAGACCAAGATCCCGAGCCGAACGGGAAGCAAGCCGCAGCATCCGTTACATGTCGCGGCGAAGCACAAGAAGCCGGCGCCGCCGCCCCGAGTCGCCAAGAAAGGTCCTCCGAAACCGCCCGCGGCTGCCGCGAAGCATCCGCCAAGACCGCCGGCGAAGGCACTCAATGCGCCGCCTGCTCCGCCCCACCCGCCGAGCCCGCCGGGCGGCGCAACCGGCAACGCCGGGGCCGTCTTTCTCGCGTCGACTGAAGCCTCTGGCGGATCCCCGTCCGGGACCTGGTCGGGCAACTTCTACGAAGTCTCCGAAGCGAAGTACTTCTACTACTACGGCGAAGGCGACTGGTACTACACCGACGGCGCGAGCGACGGCAGCCATTACTTCATCTACCCGAACGGATCGTACGCCTATTTCGAATCGGCTTCTGCATCGTCCTATGAGTACGTGTCGCCAGAAGCGTCCGGCCACTACTACGTCACCGGAAGCGAATACGACTACGTTCCGGCGTCGGGAGGTTCGTACTACTACTACCCAGGATCGGGCGACGGCTACTTCTCCGCCGAAGACACCGGCAGCGCGTATGCGTACTTCGCCGAGGAAGCGCGGGTCACCGAGACGTATTACTTCAGCGAAGAAGGCGCCGGCTACTACTACTACCCCGACCCGTCGGGGGAAGCCTTCTTCTACGCGCCAAGCCTCACGGGCAACGAATACTTCTACTCCCCCAGCGAAGAAGCGGGTTATTACTACTTCTCGGCTAGCGAAGCCGGCTACTACTACTCAGAAGGCGGCAGCGAAACCTACGCCTACGTCGAACCGGAATCCAACGCCTTCTACTACGAAGGCGAAGGCGGTGGTTTCGAATACGAAGGCCAGTACGAAGCCGCCCCTGAAGCGAATTCAGAATCCTCCACCGAATCGACGCCGGAATCTTCAACTGAATCGGGTTCTGAATCGGCGCCAGAATCGTCGACTGAATCCGCTCCCGAATCGACGCCGGAATCCGGCGGAGGTGGCGGTGGCGAAGTCGGTGGCGGCGGTGGCGAAGTCGGTGGCGGAGGCGGCGAAGTCGGAGGCGGCGGAGGCGAATCCGGTGGTTCAGAATGAGATCTACGCCGAAGCGCTCGTACCGACCGCGTTGACCCCCTGCTAGGGGAACAGGGAGTCAGACGCCATTGGCATCGCGCGTCCGTCAATGCGAGTCGGTCGCCACAGCAGGGGAGGCTGGGTCGCGACGGCCACCCAAGCCGCGGTGCCGTGTACCTGCGGCCGGGTGCGCGATGTCAGCCACAAGCGCGAAGGCTTCATCTGGCCCAAGACTTGAGCCGATGGCCGCGTAACGCCGGGCGCTCTCGCCGAGTCGGACGTGCGCCGCGTGGATGGCGGGGCCCGCTTTGTAGACGCCCGGCGCTCTTCCGCCGAGATTCATTCCGAGCAGCTTTACGGCCATGTTGGCCGCCGCGGAATCAATCACGACGGCCTCGCCGTCGCGGCCAGCCTCGGCAAGTAGCTCGGAAACGGAGCCCATCGAGCCCACGGCGTTGAACAGATCACCGCTCGATGTCGACTCGACGCACGTGACTGCCATCCAGGCCAGCACTTCGCCCGGATTGCCACGCCGCTCAGCTACCTCAGCGGCGATGTAAGGTGCGAAGAAGCGACCAGCGTCGTCGCGTTCGGGTTCGGCGAGAATGCGTTTCACCATTGCGTCGGCTTCGTCCTCTCGACCGTCGAAGGCCCCAAGAAAAGCATTGACCGCATCTAGGCCGGCGAACCAGCGCGAATCGGCACCGCGCTCTTGCGCCAACGCCAGTGCCTCGCCTACGAGATCCCGACCCATTCGTGGCTGCTTGCTTGTCACCATCCAGCAGGCCTCGTGAAATAGGGTCATGAGCAGATCTTCCGCGGATCCAGCTCGCCGGTGATGTTCTGTGGCGCGCCTGACCCACGTGAGGGTTTCGGCGAAGTCGTCGGTCCGCAGCAGCGCGACATCGCCGCGGGTCATGGCAAGATACCCGGCAACGCGCTCGTCGCCGTCCTCCTCGGCCAGACGTTCGACTTCTGGCGCCACCGTGTGGAGCCGACCGGTGAAATGCAACGGCCGGCCGCAGTAGGCGATGAGGCGTCGGTGAACGTCGGGGTCGCCGGTCGCAGACCAGGCGATCGCGTAATCGATGTCGTCGCTCAGCTCGCGCGTCCGCGCGATCGCAGACGTGAATTCGAGTGCGGTCGCGATGAATAGCTGCCGCAGTCGCTCCGCCGTGAGCTCCGCATGACGACGACGGATCTCGTGCTCGCGGCCGGTCGCTGCCAGCTGTTTGCGGGAATGTTCGCGGACGCGCTCGGCCATCGTCAGGCGCCCGTCGCCGCGGGCACGGACAAGCGAGAAGTCGGCGAGAATCGAAAGGTGCTCCCAGACATCGGTGTCGGGGCCCAGCAGTTCCTGTGCCTGGTCCAGTGACCACTCGCCCGCGAAAGCCCCGAGTGCCGCGAACGCGTCACGCGTCTCCGGGGGAAGGAGTCCAATCGTGTAATCGAGGGCCGCTGCGAGACCCCGCTGGCGATGCGGCAAGCGCTCTGGCCCTTGCCCCAGTGCGTCGCTCCCACGACTGATCGCCGCGAGCAGCTCCTGCGGGCCGGCGAGGCGTGTGCGCGCAGCCGCAAGCTCAATGGCAAGCGGCAAGCCGTCGAGGCGCCGGCAAAGTTCGGCGATCGAAAAAGCGTTCTCGGCTGTGAGAGCGAAGCGAACGTCGGCAGCGCGGGCGCGCTCCACGAACAGGGCGACAGCCGGCACGTCGGCAAGTGCGGCGGCATCAACGACGTCCCGCTGCGGCGTCTCGAGCGTCTCGAGTGCAATGACTGTTTCCCCGGGCAGCTGCAGCGGCGCCTGACTGGTGACAAGGATCTGTGCGCCTGGAGCTCCGGCGAGGATCCCCTGAACGACCGGTGCGGCAGCGAGGACGTGCTCGAAGTTGTCAATGATCAGGAGAATCCTCCGCCGCGCGGCCCGAGCGACGATCGCGGACGCCGGATCGACACCGGGAGCGACGGTCGCGCCAACTGACGCGGCTATCGCGTCGGCGACTTCCTCGGAGTCCGCCACGGGTCCCAGCTCCGCGAAGAACAAGCCTTCCGGGAACGACTCCACCAAGGAAGCACCCGCGGCGATGGCAAGCGACGTCTTGCCTGTACCTCCAATGCCCACGAGCGTCACCAGTCGCGCTCCACGCCGCACCTGATCACAGAGGTCGGCGAGATCTGAATCACGTCCAACGAGCGGTGTTGGCAGCGATGGCAGAGTCGACGCTGTCGCCCTTACTGTGTTCGGAGCCGGAAACAGGTCGC
Source organism: uncultured Solirubrobacteraceae bacterium (assembly GCA_963699425.1). GTDB lineage: Bacteria > Actinomycetota > Thermoleophilia > Solirubrobacterales > Solirubrobacteraceae > Palsa-744. Next base: position 1,298,392 of record CAVOTS010000003.1, read on the forward strand.
TACCCCGCCCGGCCACGACGAGGTGGTAGATGCGGCGGGCTGCCGGGAAGTCCTTGAGCGCGTGCTCTCCAAGGTCATCGGCCGGAAGTTCCGGCACGAGCGCTCTCGTGGAGGCACTGAGCAGCACCTGCCCGCCGTGGGCGGCAGCACACAGCCGCGCCGCGTAATGGACGTCGATCCCCCAATAGCCAGAGTCGTCGAGCTCAGGCTCACCGGTGTGAACGCCAATCCGCACCTTCAGCGAGTGACCGGCCGGCCAAGCGTAAGCGCCGAGCACTTCTTGGGCCTCCGTCACCGCTTCGACGGCATCGTTGGCCCGTGCGAACGAAACGAAGAACGCATCACCCTCGGTGTCCACCTCGACTCCGCCGTGCGATCGCCACACCTTTCGAAGCAGCGAGTGATGGGTTCGCAGCACATCGCCGTAGCCGTCACCGAGGTCGCGAAGCAGCCGCGTCGAGCCTTCGATGTCCGAGAAGACAAGCGTCACCACCCCGGATGGGAGGTTTTCCGCCATCGCTGAAACTTACTCGGCGACGCAAACCGCCGCTCGGAAGAGTTGCCGACCGATCCAATCGAGCCGCTTCCGTAGAATTTGGTTATGGGCATCGTGAACGTAACCGGGGTTGAGGTGCTCGGGCATTACTGCCTGCGGCTGGCGTTCAGTGATGGGCTCGTTCGCGATGTAGTCCTCACCGGCGGGCTCCGAGGACCCGTGTTCGAGCCGCTGAAGGATCCTGCATACTTCGCGCGCGTCAGCGTTGACGAGGAAATGGGTACGGTCGCGTGGCCCAACGGCGCCGACCTCGATCCCCTCGTGCTCCACGGCGACTTCGAGCCTGCAGTGCCTGTCGCGCGTCGCTGAGGCCGCCGCATGAGCACACGGCTTCGGTGCCCGCGTGCGAACGGGCGCGAATGCGACTGCGTCGCGATCCCCTGTTTAGGGGCACAGGGGTCGGAGGCAGGTTGCGACGTATGGCGCGGTTCCGCTCGTGGCGGTCAACGTGCGGAGGACGGCCTGGGTGACATTGCGAGATCGAGCGGAGCTAGGCCATCGCCCGGGCAACCCATACTGACCTATAGCGACTTATCCACGAGTGCAGGATAAGTCGCTATAAGTTCGAATAGTCGCCGGCGTCGACGTCCAGGCTTTTCGGCGCCCTTGGGGTTGACGACCTCCCGATGCCGCACGCGACTCGCCACTCTCCAACCTTAGTCCGCAGAGTTGTGACAGCCGATCTCAGCGCCGTCTGCCAAGGTCAGCACGCGGGCCGGGCCTTCGACCCGCACGCCTTTGACCTCCTGCGGCGCGAGAATTTCCACGCCAAAACGCCGCGCCTGCGCCACCGCGCGCCGGGCCAGGTCCCCGCCGCTCAGTCCCACGGGAAAGCCGAGGTAATTTTCAATGCGCGAACTCCGTCCCGGCCTGCCCGCCGGGCGCTTCGCGTTCGATCAGCAGCGTGTGCAAGCCATCCGCGCCGCCATAAACCGCCGCCGCCAGACCCGCCGGCCCCGCGCCGACCACCACCAAATCGTAAAACGGAAATTCCGCCTTGGTTTTCAATCCCAGCTTGCGGGCGATTTCCGCGATGGGCGGGTTGCCCAGGAACGGAACCGTCGGGAAACACCACCATCGGCAGCGACGACGTGCGCCGGCTCCGGTGGTGGCGAGCAAGTTGTTTCGCCGTCTTCGTCCGTCTCGACGTTCAGCCATTGGTGCGGCACAAAATTGCGTCCCAGAAAATCGCGGATCTCATTGGATTGCGGCGACCAGCGATGGCCGATGACGCGCACCCCTTCAAACACGGGATGGTAGGAAGCCTGCCAATCATCGAGCAAATCATCCACCACGCCATAGAGCCGTTCCTCCGGCGGATCCCAGGGCTTCATCAGGTAATGGTCAATCTGCACGCTGTTGATGGCGCGAATGGCGGCGTCCGTGTCCGCATAAGCGGTCAACAACGCGCGCTTGGCGTCCGGGTAAAGCTCGATCGCCTTTTCCAGGAACTCCACGCCCGACATGCGCGGCATTCTTTGGTCCACGAGAAAAAGCGCCACCGGCTCGTTGCGCAGTTTCAATTGCTTGACGGCTTCGAGGGCGGAAGCGCCGGAATCCGCGGAGATGACCTTGTAACGGTCGCCATATTGCCGGCGCAGGTCGCGCTCCACGGCCCGCAACACATCCGGGTCATCATCCACCGTCCAAATCACAGGTTTGGCCATAACAGTGTGCTTGGTCTTGACGGTTAGTTGCGTTCAACAGGGGTTCGACAAGCCAGGTATCGATGGGAACCTGCGCCACACCGGGATAGACGGTGTAACCCGCCAGATGGGCGAGGTTGACCACGCCGAACCCGCCTCCGCGCAAGCGCATGTGGAATCCACCCTTCGACAACAGGAATTGCATGAACGACTGGTTCTCGGCCGGCAGCTTCACCGGAAATTCAATCATCAAAAAGAGAGGCTTGGCTCCGGCCATGTGCAGTTTGAGAAACGACACGAGGAGGTCACCGACCGGCGTGGGTTGCTCTCGCTTCGCCATGAGTTCCGGCTGATCCAGATGCGCGTGCTTCCTGAAATCGGCTTCCGACAACTCAACGACATCGGAGTAGCCGCCGGGGAATTCCCAGCACTCGTAGGTGTCCTGAATGAAATCAACCCGCAGAATATGAGCGGTGACGAAAACGGACTTGGAGTGTTCGCCTGCCAAAATGAGGCGCGATTGCGCGAACAAACGCGACGGTTCGATTTTGTCCCAGAGCTTTTTGGCCTCTGCTTCATTCGTTGGCGCGAAGGATTCCACCGAGCCGTCCGTCAGGTGAACCCGAATGGCCAAAGCCGGGCTTTTGCGATTTTCACTGGATTTTGTTTTCATAGGTATTTTTTCGTTTATGTTTGAATTCGCCAGTTATGATTCGACTGATTCGGCGCAAGCGGTTCCTCACTTTCTGACTGGCGCTCGCGGGTTAACCGCGTACGCGTTCCGTCGGATAATTGCGTTCCCGCCAGACATCGATTCCCCCCAACAATGGCCGGACACGCAGAAATGCCCTTGCGGTGAAGCTGCAACGCGACGCGCGCACTGCTCACTTCGTTTGGGCAGGAACAGTAGAGGATGATATCGCGGTCGCGGGGAATATCCTGGTGGCGAAGATGCACCTCATCCATGGTCATGTGAAGCGCGCCGCGGATCAGTGATGGATCCTGTTCGAGTTCAAGCGTGAGACCGCAGATCCAGGACAAAAGGGTTCTCTCCCGCCTCCTGCTTTTGATGCAGTTCGTCCACGGTGATCCGCGCCATTCGCAGCTCGCTCAACAGCCGATGTCGTTGGAAATACTTGAAGCCGATGTAAAGCGCCGCCAACCCGGCGACCACGCCGAGCGCACCGTCGCCCAAGGCCGGCAAGCGCATTGATGACCTGCTCCAATTGGTGGCTGAACAGAACGCCCACCAGGATAAAACACCCTCCGTAAAGCAATGAACCCAATCCGTCGAAGAAAGCGAATCGAGAGGTACTCACGCCAGCATTGCCCGCCAGCGGTGGCACCAGGGTGCTCAAGCCGGGAATGAATTTCGCCAACCACGACCCCAGGCATTCCGTATCGCGTGAAGAGATTCTCCGTCCGGCGAACGCACGAGTCCGGCTCCAGCGAGATGCGGCAAAGCAGATTTAAGACGCGTTGGCCGCGATAGCGTCCCAGATAGAACCAGATCAAATCGGCCAGTAACGAGCCAAAAGTGGCGGCGCTGAGCGCCACCGCCCAATTCATTTTGCCCGCACCGGCCAAAGCGCCGGCCGCCAGCAACCACGGCACGGCGGGCAGCGGAACGCCCATTTGTTCGACGAATACCGCCGCAAACAAAACGGTGGCGCCGTGCCGAACCAAAAACTCAAGGGTTTCATTCATGGGTGTTCAGATTCCTGTTCCTTAAATTGTTGGCGACAGCGACCAATTGCTCCGGCTCGAAGCCGAACTTCCTTTGAAGCTCCTTGAGCAGAGCCGACGCATCAAAAGTATTTTCCAAAATTGATCTATGGTTCATGGGAATCCTTCAGGGTGAGTTTTTCGACAGCGCCGATTTGTCAGTCGAGACTCTGCCGCCCGCCATGGAGAGGATTGAGTTGGGTTCTTCCTGCCAGCCGCCGCCGAGCGCTTTGTAAAGTTGCACCAGGTTGAGCGAAACGGTTTGATCGCTTTGCACCAGCGCATCCTGCGCCGCGTAAAGCGAGCGTTCGGAATCCAGCACGTGCAGGAAATCCGCCAGGCCGCTCTTGTAAAGCTGGGTGGACAATTCCAGCGCCTGCTCGTTCGCCTGCACCGATTGCGACAGCGATTCGCGCCGGATTTGTTCCCGGGCATAGGCGGTGAGCGCATTTTCGGCATCTTCCAGCGCGACCAGCACCGTTTGCTGGTAGGCATCCAGCGCCTGTTCCTGGCGGGCATTCTGGACGCGGACATTGGCCCGGATGCTGCCGGCCTCAAAAAGTTCCCATTGCACGGTCGGGCCGGCAGACCAATACCGGCTGGCGTAATCAAACCAATTGTCCGCTGAAATGCTTTCCAGACCGGCAAATCCCGTCAGCGAAAATTTCGGAAACAAATCCGCCTTGGCCACGCCGATGCGCGCCGTGGCGGCGGCCAGTTCGCGTTCGGCGCGCTGGACATCCGGCCGGCGCTGCAGCAAATCGGACGGCAATCCCACCGGCACGGCTGGCGGCGTAAGTGGGATGGGTTTTTCAACGGACATTTCGTCCATCAACGCGCCCGGCGGTTGGCCCAGCAGCACGGCCAGATGATGGACGGATTGGTCGAAACCCGTTTCCAGCGAAGGCACTTGCGCCTCGGTGGCGGTCAGCAGCGCCGTGGCCTGTTGCACATCCAGATCGCTGCTCAGTCCGTTTTGGAAGCGGTTGCTGGTCAGGTCCAGGATTTCCTGCTGAACCTGGATGTTTTGACGCGTGATGGCGAGGCGTTGCTGGTAACCGCGCGCCCCGATGTAATTCCGCGCGACTTCCGCCAGCAACGAGACCAGCACGTCGCGCTGGCTGTATTCCGCGGCGCCAATTTCCGCGTTGGCGGCTTCCACGGCCCGCCGCGTGCCGCCGAAAATGTCGAGTTCCCATGCGGCATCAAAACCGGCGTTGTAAAGGTTGTAATCCAGCGGGATGCCACGCTGGCAACGGGGGAAAACTGTTTGCGCCATAGCGATTCCGCGAATAGGAACCCGAAGCTCCGACCGAAGGCCACAAACTGCCGACGACCACGTCACGTTCGGCGCGGGCTTCACGCACATGGGCTTCGGCAACGCGAAGTGTCAGATTGGATTGGACGGCCATCGTCATGAGCGAATCCAGATTGGTGTCGCCGAAATTCTTCCACCAGGCGGCAAGGTCAGCCGGACCGTTGGTTTCGCCGCCGGCGAGGGGCGAGGTCCATGTGCGCTGACACGCTGGTTTTGGGCGGCTGGTAGTCCGGCCCCACGGCACAACCGGCAAGCAGGGCCAGACACATTGCCACCATGACGATTGCCGGTTTCATGCTTTGACCGCCTCCTCGTTTCGATTGGCGGCGTTCAGCAGTTGCAGGATGGCCTCGACGGTGTTGTCGTCGCCGATGCCGGTGTTGAGCATGGCATGGAAGAGCTGACGGTTGGGCCATTCGTGGCCGAAGTAGTGTTTCACAAACTTCCGGCGATCCTCGTCGATGGTGTCCACCAAATTGATGGCCTCCGCCTCGTTGCCGACACGCTTGAGCATCCGGCGGAACTTGAGTTCGCGCGAGGCATACAGAAACACGCAAAGAGTGTCGGTGCGGTTGCGCAGAAAATACGGCGCGCCGCGACCCACGATGACGCAGGGTTTCTTTTCGCCGCCTGTTCGATCACCTGTTGAAGCAAGGCAGCCAGCCGGTCGGTGTCTAAAATGGCCAGATCAGGCGACGGCAGGTTCCGGTCAAAACTCCCGCGCCAGATGACGTTGACCAATCGCTGGACAAATGGGATCATTGCGTTCCTCGCGCCGCTGGCAGGCCTCAACCGGAATTTTGGCCAGCCGCGCGATTTCATCGGTCAACGCCTGATCAAAGAATTTCCAGTTCAGCCGCTTGGCGAGTTTTTCGCCGATGGTGACTGCCGCCCGCGCCAAACTCTCGATCAATGAGAAGGATTTGTTTCATATCGTCATTGGTCGCTAATCGCTCATGCGCCACGGCGTGGATTTGCCTGGGCTTTTCAAAAAATAACACACACAAAACACATACCGCGCAAAAACAGGCGACCACGAGAAACAGATTCATAAACGCCCAATAGTCGGACTGTTGGAGCAGCGTGTGATAAAGCAAATCGTGCGCCCGCGCCAGGGCGTCCGGCGGGCTGAAACGTTGCTCGAATACTTTTTGCAGCACTGCCGATTTTTGTTCGATATTCAGGATTCAACGGGGACATTTGTCCGACCATCATGGACTGGTGGGTTTGCGAATAGCGTTGCAGCAGGGTGGAAACAAAGGAAAGGCCGATGCTGCCGCCGATGTTGCGGATCAGATTCTGGAGGCTGGTGGCGTTGCCGATCTGTTCGTTGCGCAAGCGTGCCGACCGCCAGCGTGGTCAACGGCACGAAGATGCAGCCGGTGCCGAAGCCGGCGATCATATTTGCCGGGACGACGCTGCTGATCGTCATTTGCAGGCTCAACCGGCACAAAAGAAAGCTGGCCAGCCCCACCGCCGCGAAGCCGAGTCCGGCCAGCAGGCGCGGATCAACCCGGCCCACCAGCGCGCCGACAAAAAACAGCGCGACAAACGCGCCGACTCCGCGCGGGCTGACGCGTAAGCCCGGCATCAAACGCGGTGTAACCCAGCAGCGACTGGAGAAACAGCGGTTGCAGCGTGATCAGCGCATAAAGCGCGAAGCCGAACAAGCCGAACAAGCCGCAGCTCACGGCGAAGTTGCGGTTTTTGAAAACGCGCAAATCCACGAGCGGGTTTTTGGCGGTCAGTTCGCGCACGATAAATCCGATGAAGGACAGAACGGAAATGACGGCAAACCAGCGCAACCAGATGGCCGAGAACCAGTCCGCATCCTGCCCCTTGTCGAGGATGATTTGCAATGGTGCCAAGACACAGCGCCACCAGGCCAAATCCCATTCCGTCAAAGCGGCCCGGCCTGCTTGGTCGCGAATGTAAGGCGGGTCTTCCACCAGCCATGACATCAAAAAGAACGCGAGCACGCCCACGGGCAGATTGATGTAAAAAGTCCAGCGCCAGGACCAGTTGTCCGTCAGCCAGCCGCCCAGGGTCGGGCCGACGATGGGCGCGACCACGATGGCGATGCCGAACAAGGCCGTGGCCGCGCCGCGTTTGGCCGGCGGAAAACTTTCCAGCAGGATGGCCTGCGACAACGGCTGCATGGCGCCGCCGCCCAGGCCTTGCAGAACGCGGGCAAGCACCAGCATCGTCATGCTGGTGGCCAGGCCGCAAAGCAATGAAGCCGCGGTGAAAATAATGGTGCAGGCGATCAAAAACCGTTTGCGCCCGAAAAAACTGGAGAACCAGGTGCTGGCCGGCAGAATAATGGCGTTGGCCACCAGATAGCTCGTCAGCACCCAGGTGGATTCATCCTGCGTCGCGCCAAGATTGCCCGCGATGTAGGGCAGCGCCACCACGGCGATGGAGGTGTCCAAGATGACCATGAACGTCGCCAGCATCACCGCCAGCGCAATCAGCCACGGATTGGCGCGCGGCCGCCATTCGACTGCCGGACTGGACGCGGTGTCGCTCATTTTACTTTCACTTTCGGCACGACGGACATGCCCGGCGCGATGTCCAGATTGGTTGGCAACACTTCATCAAAAACAATCTTCACCGGCACGCGCTGCACCACTTTGACGTAATTGCCGACCGCGTTTTCCGGCGGCAACAGGCTGAACCGCGCGCCGGTCCCGGCTTGCAGGCTGTCCACGTGGCCTTTGAATTTTCGGTTCGGATAGGCGTCCACGCTCAACTCCACCGGCTGTCCCGGCTGCATGTAGGTCAACTGGGTTTCCTTGAAATTGGCGGTCACCCAGACGTTCTCGGGCACCAGCGCCAGCAACGCCTGGCCGGGCTGCACATAATTTCCCATCTCCACGGTGCGGGCGGTGACGCGCGCATCCAGCGGCGCGATGATTTTCGTGTAGGAAAGATTCAATTCGGCCTGCTGGAGTTTGGCTTCGGCCTGTTGCACTGCGGCCGTCGCGGTTTCAACGCCCGCCTCGCTCAACACCACTTCCGCTTCGGCGGCTTTGGCCTGGCTGCGCGCGGCTTCCACATTTGCCGCCGGCGGACGCGCCTGGGCTTGCGCCAGATCAAACGCGCTTTTGGAAACCGCCCGGCTTTCAACCGTTTCATAGCGCTTCAGGTCGTCCGCCGCCCGTTGATTTTCCGCTTCGGCGGCCATCACCGCCGCCTGCGCCTGCGCGACTTTGGCTTCGCTGACTTTCACCTGCGCCTGCGCTTGATCCAACTGGCTCTGTGCCGCCGCCAAATCGGCGCGGGCCTGGGCCAGTCTCGCTTCGTAATCGCGCGGATCAATTTCCACGAGCACGTCGCCGTCCTTGACCGCCTGATTGTCCGTGACCAGCAGTTGCGCGACTTGTCCCGGCACGCGCGGGCTGACAGAGGTGACGTAACCGTCAATGAACGCGTCATCGGTGGATTCGTAGGGCGCGATGCATTCGTGATAATATAAAATCATCGCGATGAGAAGAACCAACCCGGCGATGCCGGCTAAAAGAACCTTCTGTTGGCGGGTCCGTTTGCGCGGCGGCGGGGACATGACGTCCTTTTCCAAACCGCCTGCCGTTTCAACTTTGATGTTTTCCTGGTCCATAAGTTGTTCGGAATTCTACCTTTCCCAGCGCTAATATTTTCTGAAACGAGCAAAATGCAACTCCAAATTGATCACGCTTCGCTCGTGACGGGGAAGGTGCGGGTTTCTGTTAACCGACAACCGTGAGCACACACGGTTCGGTCGGATAATTGTGCTCCCGCCAGGCATCAATTCCTCCCAGCAACGGTTGGACATGGAAACGCAACTCCTTGCTAACTAGTTTTTGTGGTCTGCGTATCCGTGTCATCGGCATCCGCCCGCCCGAGCTCGGGGAGGTACCGGCCGAAGTTCAATTCGAAGTCACTCGGAACACCGTAACCGATATTACGGACCTTGGCACGGCGAGCCTTCGCACCTGGCAAGGCCAGCAGCGGGAAGAACAGATCGTTACTCGACTGAAGCTCGGTAGCTGTAGGCGTCCCGAACCGATTGACCTGGGCTTTGGCCGCAGCCAGGGCTTCACGGTCGAACGAGGCCAGACGCCGGACGAGATTATCGACAAACGAGTCGAGGTCGTCATCGTCCAACGTGCGATTCACCCAGCCATATCGCTCGGCGATATCAGCGTCGAAGTCGTCGCCGCTGAGCACGATCTCCAGTGTGCGCGAGCGGCCGACCAAACGAGGAAGCCATTCCAGCGCTCCGCCGCCCGGGACCAGTCCGATTCCGACCCTCGCCTCCATATAAAATGCTTGTAAATACAGGGTTTTATTGGAGTTCAGGGGCAAATCTTCAACGAAATCTTCAACGGTTTTAGCTCCCGTTCACTATCCGTCGCGTGCCCGTCACGGACACGCCCACTGCACGGATGCGGGAGCAAGTTCAGACCTCATATCCTTACAAAATGAAAGTTCAGGATATGACACAACGGTATCGCAAATTCCAACGCGCCTGGGGCATGTGGTATGCCTTCGACAACGCCACCGGCAATTCGGTGAGCCTCAAGACCCGCGTGAAAGCCGAGGCCGTCCAAAAGGTCAACGCCATGAACGAAACGGAACGGCAGCCGGGCATCAGCCTCGGCCTGGCGCGGGTGTATCTCAACGCCACCGATCCCAAGCTGGCAACGCGGACATGGCAGGAAGTGATGGAAAACATCGTCGCCAAGAAAACGGACGAAACCCGGCGGCGCTGGGAAGTCGGCCATCAAAGACAAGAATTTCGACTGCATCCGCAACCTGCCCGTCGGCGAAACCCGCCCGGAACATTTCGACCGGGCGTTGGCCGACGGCAAGGTGTCCACCAATGTTTACCTGCGGCGGATTCACAATCACGCCCTGGGCATGGAATGGCTGCTGAAATCGGTCATTCCGCGCCTGCAATGGCCCAAGCCGGTGTTCAAGACCAAGCGGGCCATCACGGCGGAAGAACACGCGGCCATCATCCTGCGGGAGCAGAACAGCGAGCGGCGGGACTTTTACGAACTGCTGTGGCACACCGGCGCGGCGCAATCGGACGGGGCCTGCCTGCTGGCGGAAGACATCAATTGGGAGGAACGCGCACGATTTGCTTTACGCGCAAGAAATTGAAATCGCGCGGCACGAACCTCAAGCCGACGCTGTTCCGGTTTAGTGCGGAGATTGAAGCGCTCTTGAAACGGCGTCCGGCAGCGGGGCCGCTGTTTCCGTATCTTTGCACGGTGCGCGCCGGGGATCGGGCGACGGAGTTTCAGCAGCGGTGCGTCGGGCTTGGGGATCACGGGCGTGTCGCTGCATTCATATCGGTATGCGTGGGCGGAGCGGGCGTTGAAATGCGGCTTCCCGGAGCGGTTCGCGCAACAGGCGTTGGGGCACAATTCCAAGGCGGTGCATCGGGCGTATGCGAAACACGCGGAAGTCACCGTGCCGTCGCTGGCGGATTGGGAAAAGGATTGGCAGGAAAATCCGCAACGCAGCGCGCAACCAAAGTTGCTGCCGGTGGATTTCCGATCGCCAGGGCTACCAATGCGCAATCGAATTAGTTTGGCGTCATTTGTGCGCCAGCCGTCATGCGACGAATGCGGCGTTGGGTTTGCAGCGGGTTTGGCGGAAAATCCAACGCTGCTTTGGTCGCACCATTCAATTCCCGGAGTGACGAAACTTGGTTGCCGGAATGGAGCGCTGGCCTGGACGAGCGCAGCGGTGCGCGCAGTCCGGTCGCACTAATTAAATTGGAGCAAGCCAGTCTGCCGGATTGCTGAATAATAATTTAGCTGGCCGGCAGTCTGGTTTGCGGCGCTTAATATATTCTTTCATGCGACGGGCGAGCACACAAGCGGAGACGAAGTCAGGCCTGCGCGGAATGCAGGCTGCCAAGTTTGGTCACGACTTCGGCTTTGCAACCGAATTTAATTTGCGGTGTTGAAAATATCATGTCGCAATCGAAGAAAAACATTTCCGGCCTGCCTGAATCCACCAAAGATGAAAAACCATTTGACCCGATCCAATACCGGCAAGCTTGGTTGAAGCGATTGGCAGATGAAGTGGAAAAAATTGAACCACTCATGCCGATCAAACTGTTGCCGGATGGCATAAAATACCCGCAATGGGTGCTGAAGGTGAGCGGGAATTTTCACCTTGGTCGTACTGCCGTCCGCGAAGCTGAAAGATTCAGATATCAAAATGACACCAGAACGAATGGGAGCATTGTTGGGCCACACCTGTGAAATGGCCGTTTGGATGAATGAATGGATATAATCATCAAACTGAAAGCGACTTGATGAAAAGCCGCATCGTCAAAAAACCATTGCCAGAAGTAACGGACGAGGAATCAAAGGAAAATTGAATGTCCTGGGTTCGCTTGGAGATTGGTATCTTGCATTGCGACGTTTGGCCAAACGTGCTTTGTGCTCATGCGTGGATCAAACTTACGAGGACATGGCAGATTTTCTTTTGGGTTATGCGGAGCTTTTCGCGGAAGCCAAAAACCTTTCAGGCCAGCAACATGGGCAATTCCCACCTTTGAAATTTACGTTTTCATGCTCATGTTTTGGCGGCTAATTGAGGTTGGATTCGGTACGCCAACTTCATGAGACACTGGTTACCGTGATGGGGCAACAAGAATCGGCGACCAAAAACGCATTGAAAAAATCTGCCAGCGAATGGGATTAACTTCCGCAAGACCCGGACGCCCAAAAAAGTTAATTCAGACACCTTCCTGATCCACCTGTCGGTATATTTCCTGTTCCCGCTGTGATTTAGTCATGGCGTGAACGCAATTCTTCACCAAGAAAATCGTTTGAACGTCGCAAGATGGTTCAAGCGATTCGTCATGTTCACTTCTCGTCCGTGCCCGGCCTTGCGGACAGGAACAAACACTGACGCAAACACAACAACAAAAAAAAAATGAGATTGAAACTGTTAGTTCAAACGCAGGAGTTCCAAAACTGGCCCGCCACAAAGACCAACCGGCATCCACAAGCCACAACCTCATGTGCGTGGACATGTCCCAACCGGCGGACGCCCGCATGACCGAAAGCATCAGCTACCGGCTGAAGGACGAGGAAATTCCCAAGTACTGGGATAAAGCGATGGACAAGATCATCGAGGTCAACTGCCGGCGCATTGCGCACTCCAAGGCCGGCAAAGCCTCGCTGATTGGCGAGATCGTCGAAACTCAACCGGCTGCAAAATAAACCGTTATGGCAAACAACCCTCGCGCAGATCATCTCTGGAATGAAAAACTCCAGAAACGCGAGCGGTTTGCCGACTATGCTTACACATTGGCGCGGATCGACTGGCAATTTTTCACAACACACACATACAAAAATCCCATGCCACGTCTGTCCGTCCAATACGATATGTATTACCGCTGGTTGTATCAGGTAAGCAAAGTCTGCAAAGTTCCCTATGGCCGCATTCTCATGGCGTTGCGTGGTGAGAACGGCGAACGCGGGGGAAGACACCATTTCCACAGTCTGCTCGGGGGTGTCGCTACGTGCAACATTATGACTCTCCGTTCGCAAATGATGCGTCTTTGGAAGATCACATCAGGCAATGCGGACGGAGACTTCCGTATCTATGACCGCTCCCTTGCCGGAGCCGATTACGTTTGCAAGGCGTTGACCGGTGCAAACGAATATGAGTTGAACAAATACTCGTTGGCGGAAGAGACGACGCTGTCCAAGTCAGTGTTTCGAGTCGTGAGGACACTGGATGAAATGGCTGACAGACGTTGCGGCAAGCTCAATCGAAAAAACGGACAGGTGCAGAACGTGACGGGGCATAAGACTCCGGCGCAAAATGGTTCAGGCGCAAGGGTGTGTCCTGAATCCGCGCCGGCTGGACTTCCCGGCATCAGTATGCTTTGAGATAAAACTGTCTCCATTGGTGCGGGCATGGTGATTCATGC
>CAVOTS010000004.1:0-148881 GCA_963699425.1 uncultured Solirubrobacteraceae bacterium
GTGAAGTTGATCGCGGCCGGCGAAGACTTTGCGCTCGCGGACGGAGAACCGATACCGACGATCACAGGGCTCTCGCCATCGATCGGCGGAGCGATCGGCGGGAACAGGTCCAGATCACAGGCGTCAACCTCGCGACCGTGAGCTCGGTGACCTTCGGCTCGACGCCGGCGCTGAGCTTCGCGATCAACTCGAACACGTCGATCACCGCCGAAGCGCCGCCTGGCACCGGGGTTGTCGATGTGCACGTCAGCTCGCCGGCCGGCGAGAAGCCCCACGGTCCCCGCCGACCACTTCACCTACCAGGAATTGCCGCAGGTCGGCGCCCTCTCGGAAAAGAAGGTCTCCGCTCAGGGGGGTCAGATGATCACGATCACCGGGCGCAACTTCACGGCGGCGCGCAAGGTCGAATTCGGCGGCGTGCAGGCACCCGAAATCCACGTCCTGAACGAACACACGATCAACGCCGTCGTGCCGCCCCACGTCGCAGGCACGAGCTATGTGCGGGTCACCAACTCGGACGGCAGGAGCGGCGAAGAAGTCGGGGGCCGGTCCACTTCGAGCCTTCGCTGACCGCGATCTCGCCGTCGAGCGGACCGGCGGGGACCGCCGTGACGATCACCGGCTACGGCTTCGCGCCCGGTGTGGCGACGATGAGCGTCAAGTTCGGCAAGAAAGCCTCGGCGTCCGTCGATTGTGAATCCGAGACGATCTGCACAGTGCTCGCGCCGGCGCTGCCCGCGGGCGCCGACGCGATCCAGGTCACGCTCAACAAGACCAAGACCGCGTTGACGCCGGCCGACATCTTCACCTACACGACGGGTACACCGGCCGGCCTGAACTAGCTGCGCGCCGCGCGCTGTCGTTCCTTTTCGCGGCGGCGATCAGGGTTGGCCCGAGAAGGCCGCGGCGCGGGCCCGCGCATCGCCCTCGATCGCCTCGGCGACCAGCGGTCCCTGTTCGCGCAGCTCCCCGATCGCGGTGGTCTCGAAGAGCTCGCCGCGACGCAATGGTCCGACGACGTACAGCCGGCGCGACGTGGCTCCCGCCGCGCTGACGAGTGCCCCAGAGGCGCTCGTGCGCAGCCCGGCGCCGGTCGCGTCCGGTATCGCCAGACCGCTGGCCAGCAGCTGCTGGACGAGGCGCGTGCGCCCGCTGCGGATCTCACGCCCGGGGCCTGTCGCGTTGACCAGGACGTCGAACTCTACGCTCAGGCCGCCGGCGAAGCCGACGAGGACGCCGCCGTCCAGCCCTGCGGAGATGCCGCTGATCCCGCCCGCGCGCACGGTGATGACGCCGCTGTCAATGAACTCGTCAAGCAGCTTCGCGGACTGCGGTGAAAGGCGGTGGCGGTGACGGTCCCACCAGTGGCGGTGGAGCTGCTCGAACTCGATGCGTTCGGTGACCGACAAGGCTGCCCAGAGCCGGTTGACGTGTGGCCGCAGGCCGTCGATCACCGCCCGCCAATCGGCGGGGTGAGCGTCGATCGCGCTGCGGACCTCTGCGACGATCTCCTCGAGCCGGGTTCCCGGTGACAGGCCCAACTGGACGTCGTTCCCGTAGGCCCCGGCGATCTGGCGCTCGGGCAGCTGTCCGCGGCGCGAGACGAGCGTTACGCGGGGTCCCGACGGGGCGCCCGCCGCGGTCAGCGCGACGTCGGCGGCGGTCAGCGCCGTTCCGACGACGACGACGCTGCGCGCACTGGCGAGCACGTCGAGGGCTGCAGGGTCCCAGGGGTTCTCGACGACACTGCGCGGATCGACGACCGTCCCGGCGGCGATCGGCTCGAGCGGAGGATTCCCGATCGCGACGACAGCACCGGCGGCGTTGAGCGTCCGACCGTCGGCTAGGCCGAGCGCAACCCCGTCGCCCTGCACCGAGCAGGAGTCGACACTGGCGCGCAGCCAGCGAACCCGGTCGCCGGGGCAGAACCGGCGCAGCAGGGCGTGGAGGTAATCGCCGTCAGCCAGGACGCGAGATAGTCGTCGGCGGCGACCTGATGGCCGACGCTGTTGCACCAGTCGACGAGATCGTCCGGCTCGTCGTCGAGCGCGCTCATCCAGCCCGCGGGGACGTTGAGGCGGTGGCGCTCGTCGGTCGTGCGGTAGGGCACGCCAGGGCCGGGCTCGCACGGATCGATCAGGACGACCTCGGCGCGCGTCGTGCGAGCCAGCGCAACGGCACTGATCACACCGCTCGCCCCGGCGCCGATAACGGCAACTGTGTAATCGTCACTCATTGTGCAGTTTCTCGACCCATGTTGTGAGCTTTATGATGCCCGCTCCGTGAGCCCGCGTCAAGGGCCGCCGGGCACTCCTGTGCAAGACCTCACCTCAGCCGCGCCGGACGGCCGACTGGCCGAGCACGCTGCCGCGCATGCCGAGCGCCTGCACCGACACACTCAGCGTAGGCGAAGCCAGCACCACCTTCGTCTCGAAGCCGCTCGCCGGGACGTCGGCCAGGGTGCGCCGGTGGCCCTTGGCGTCGACCCCGAGCACGCGCCAGCGCGCGACCGCGGTCGCGCCGTTCCAGCTCATGTAGGCCACGGCGCCGGCGGCCGTGCGGCGCACGACGAGGGCGGGTGGGGTTTCGGGCGTCGCACTCCACTGCTGCAGGAACGTGCGGAAACTCTGCACCCCCCTGCCCAGGGTCCCTTCGAGCAGCACCTTGCCGTGGCGGGCGAACTCGACGAAGTTCGGTAGCCCCCCATAGCCGACCATCCAGCCGCCGTGCGCGAGGGCCTGCATGTTGCCCTGGCTCGTCGCGAGCAGGGCACCCGTTCGGATCAATGAACGCCTTCTCGAGGTGGACGGTGCGCGTTCGCGGGTCGGCGCGAAGCAGGATACGCCCGTGAGACGGGCTCCATCGGGGGGTCGGCGCCGTTGTCGAACACGGAGATCAGGCCGTTCTCGTGCAGTTCAGCATCGTGCTGCCAATAGAAGTGCGTGCCGGCTCCCGCCGCAAAGTTGCTGCTGTCACCGCCCAGGCGCCAGACGGATACCGCCGCCGCGCATCTGCACGTCATAGAGCGCCCAGGTGTTGCGGGCCGACAGCAGCACCTGGCCGTCGGCCGCGGGTCGACCGAGTTGATGTGGACGTAGTCCCACGGTTCTCGTCCTTCGGGCCGCTTGCGACGAAGCTGGACGGCGGCGAGCTGTGCGATTCGGTCAGCGGGATGTGGCCGAGCGCATGCCACTCCCACATCACGAGGCCCGTCTTGACGTCGATCTCCTGGATCACCGAGTCCGAGACCGAGCCTTCCGATTCGCCTCCGGCTGCGCGAGAGATCCTCGCGCACGGATCGAACGCGTCGATCCACGCGGTTCCCTGGTTCGTCAGGACGATCGAGGTGCAGGTCGGCGTGGTAGCCGTTGCCGGCCCGCACGTGGGCGGCGACGCCGGTAATGGTCGTCGTAGATCACGTCTTCGCCGACGCCGAAGCCGAGTTCGAGTATCCGTCCCTGCCACCAGACGAGGACCGGTTTTCCGTCGTACGGACGGCGCTCAGGTTCGTCGCGACAGCCCGCGCGGCAGGCGGTGGAACCAGATGAGCCGTCCGGACTGGGTCGAGATCATCGGCCCCGCAGTGCCGATCCCCTGATAGGGCGCCTGCAGCAGCAGGCCCGACGCCGCGCCGTGCCGGGCGGGCACCGTGATCTTCACGCTCGACGGCGTGCTCCCCGGCAGCGTGACGTAACGCTGGACTGCGCTCGGGTCGCCCGGTTCCTCCGGGAACGACTGTTCGGGGTAGGGCACCTGTTCGCCGACGGTGAAGTTCGTCTCGACGCGCACGTGTTTGCCGCGCTCGTGGACGACGGCGTGGACGCTGACCGTCTCGCCCGCGGCGAAAGCCCGCCTCGGCAGGAAGCTCTCCCCGGTCCCCGTCGAGTACTTCGCCAGGCGGCCGTGGTGGCGGCCCGTCTTCGACCCGATGACCGTGATGCTCGCGACGTGTGTGCCCGGCGGCCCGAGGAAGCTGATCTGCGTCGTGGGCGACGCGTCGGGCGTGTCCGGCTGGGGCGAGACCGCGATCGGCCCCACGTGCGTGACCTCCCCGGTGGTCAGCAGTGCAGGCGGCGTGTTGCCCGAAGATCCACAGTCCGCGATCGTGAACGCGGCCAGCGCGGCGAGCACGGCCGCGAGCGCAACCGCCCAGCGGCCGCGGCGAGAACGGCTGGCGGCCGTCAACCTGCGGTCCCGCGACGCGCGTAGGCGAGCGTGCACGACCCCTTACCGAGCGCCCACGCCCCGCCACTGCTCGAGGTCAGCCGAACCGGCAGCGGGCTCGCACTTGCGGCCGCCGTGGCGGGCGCAAGTGGCGGCGCAGCCGGGGCAACGGGCGCGGCTGGAGCCGGGACGGGCTGCGGCGCGATCGGCTCCACGGCGGCCGAAGCCGGCGCGGGCGCCGCAACGGGGGCGGCGGGAGCCTGGCCCTGCGGGGCGCGTCTGACGATCAGCAGCCACGCCACGAGGGCGGCGATCGCGGACAGCCCCGCGCCGAGCCCGAATGCCAGCCGGAAGCCGTCGTTGACCGCGAGCAGCGGTGCCCGGTAGTCGACTTCGATCAGGTGCTTGGCGTACTGCACGGAGAAGGTCGCGAGCAGCGCGAGCCCCAAGGCGCCGCCCATCTGGCGCGAAGTGTTGACGAGCCCGGAAACGAGTCCCGCCTCACCGGGCGCGGCGGTTGCCGTAGCGGCGATCGTCGATGGCACGATCGAGAGACCGACGCCGAGCGCGACGAGCAGGCTCGCGGGCAGGAATTCACCCGCGTATGAGCCGTCGACGGAGATCCGGGCGAACAGGGCCAGGCCGACCGCCAGCAGCACCAGGCCACTGGCGAGTACGCGGCCGGCACCGAAGCGGCCGACGACCCCGCCGGCGAGCGTTCCGCAGGCCATGATCGTCAGGGCCATCGGCAGGAACGCGAGGCCGGTGTCGAGCGGGCCGTAGCCGAGGACTTCCTGCAGGTACAGCGACGCGAAGAACCACATCGGGAAGATCGCGGCGCTCATCAGCACGACGACGCCGTTCGCGCTGCGCAACAGCGGCCCGCGAAAGACCCGCAGCGGCACGAGCGGCGCCGACGCGAAGCGCGCCTCGATCAGGATGAACAACGCGAGCAGCGCGACGCCGATCCCGATCGGCACCAGCGCGGCGGCCGAACCCCAGCCGTGCTGGCCGGCGCTGACGATGCCGTAGACGAACGCGAGCAGTCCGCCGGTGACGGTCAGCGCTCCGGCGATGTCGAAGCTGCTCTTGTTTTCGTTGCGCCACTCGTGAACCGCGACCCACGCGACGGCGGCGGCCGCAAGGCCGATCGGCAGGTTGATCAGCAGCACCCACCGCCACGTCAGCTCCTGGGTGATCACGCCGCCGAGCAGCGTCCCGGCCGCGCCGCCGGCGCCGTTCATCGCACCCCACAGCCCGATCGCCCGGTGACGGCTGGGGCCGGCGGCGTACGAGTGGGTGATGATCGCCAGGGAGGCGGCCGCCATCCCGGCGCCCCCGAACCCCTGCAGCGCCCGCGCGCCGACGAGCATCCCCTGTGTCTGGGCCGTGCCGCCGGCGAGCGAGGCGAGCGCGAACAGCAGGAGGCCGGCGACGAACGTGCGGCGTCCGCCCCACAAGTCGGCAGCGCGGCCGCTGAGCATCAGGAAGCCCGCGAACGTGATCGTGTAGGCGTTGACGACCCACACCAGATTGGAGCTCGAGAAGCCGAGGCTCCGGTGGATCGAGGGCAGCGCGACGTTGACGATCGAGACGTCGAGGATGACCATGAACTGGGCCAGGCAGCAGACCCCCAGCAACCATGGGTGGTGCGCCTGCTGCTCGGGCTCGGGGGCTGCCGCGGCCTCGGCGTTCGCCGCACGGCGGCCGAGCAGTGGCGTGACGCTCGCGCTCATTTGCTCACCGGCGCCGTGGCGACGGGGGTGACGGCGACGGGCGGCGAGACGGAGATCACGTGGCCGGCGGCGTCGAGCGCCTCGACGGCCGCGTACTTGAAGGCTTCGGGGAACTGGGTGGTCGTCTCGAAGCCCGAGTCGGGGACCGTGACCTGGGGCGTGAGCGCCGTGCTGCTGTTGCCGGCGAGGACCCGCCAGCGCGCGACGCCGGTCGCGCCGTTCCAGCTCACGGCGAGCGCCGTGGCGTCACCGTTGACCAGCACGTGCGCCACCACGGCGGGCGGGGCGAGCGGTCGCCCTTCCCACGGGAATCGGAATGCGCGGTAGGAAGAGTCGCCGGGCGGCAGGTGCGCATCGAACACCAGGCCGCCCGCCTGCGAAAACTCGCTGACCCACGGCACCGCGCCCCAGCCGACGACCACGTCGCCGCCGGGCAGCGTCTGCATGTTCCCCTGGCTGTCGGCGACGAACGGGCCGTTGGGGTGGAAGTACTGGTGGGTCAGGGTCACCCTGCCGTCGGCGATCCGCAGCCGGACACCGCGCGACTGGTAGTGCACACGCGGGTTGGAGCCGTCGTCGAACACCGTGATTTCGCCGTTGGGCAGCATGCGTGCATCGTGCTGCCATGCGGTCTGTGCGCCGTCGCCCTCCCGGAAGCTGGAGTGGTCGCCGCCGAGGCTCCACTCGATCGTGCCCGACCCGGGGGCGAGCTTGTAGAGCGCCCAGGTGGCCCGCGCCGAGATCAGCAGGCCACCTTCGGGAAGCACGTCGATCGAGTTCAGGTGGAAGTAGTCCCACGGCGCGGCGATCGTCGGCGCGGGCGTGTGCGACGACGACACCGGGATGTGGTCGAGGCTGCTCCATTCCCAGCGGACCAAGCCGGTCTTCATGTCGATCTCCTGGACGGCCGGGACGATGACCGCGCCGTTGCGCACGCCGCCGTGCGAGCTGAGGTCGCAGCGGATCACGTTGTAGGCAGTGATGTAGGCGACGTTGTCGGGCTCGATCTGGAAGTCGTGCAGGTCGGCCTGTAGCCCGTTGCTCGCCCGCACCGTGAGCAGCTTCTGGTAGTTGGAGTTGACGACCACGTCTTCGCCCTGGCCGAAGCCGAGCTCGCGCACACGGCCCTGCCACCAGGTCAGCACCGGTCGGCCTTCATAGCTCTGGCGGTTCAGGCCGAGGATGTTCTCGCCGCTGGGCGCGCGCTGGAACCAGACGAGCCGCCCCTGCGGGGTGTAGATCAGCGCGCCGGCCTGACCGGGTCCGGGGCCGACGCTCATCAAGACGTCTCCCGAGGACGGCGCCGTGTCCGGGTGCGTGACCGTCAGCAGCGGCGGCTGCAGCTCGGGCGCCGAGGCGAACGACTGCACCGCGGCGGGCGAGGCCGGCGGGTTCGGGAAGCCGGGAATGTGGCCCGTCGGATAGGGCGAGTCGATGTGGAAGCCGTAGTCGATCCGGCGTGTCACGCGCGCCGGACAGCCGCACGTCGGCGCGCACGTGCACGTACTCGCCTTCGATGAACGGCTGATACGGGACGAAGCTGCCTCCGTCGCCCTGCCAGTACCCGGAGAGGTGACCATGGTGGTAGCCGCTCTGGGAGCCTTCGACGTCGACGTTTGTGATGTCGCTGACCGGCAGTCCGAGGAAGCTGATCTGGACGTTCGGGTCGGCGGCCGCGCTTTCCGGCACCGGCGACACGTGCAGCGGCGTGCCGGCGATCGCGGAGCTGCGGTCGACTTCGCCGGGCAGGCAGGCCGGCGAAGGACCGCTGGGCGGCAGCGCGACGTGCGCCGAGCCGCGGCTCGAAAGCACGACGGCGACGAAACCCCATGCGAGGAGCGCCGCGAGTACGACGATGTATCCGAAGCGTTTCAACTGGGCTGCAAGCGGGGAGAGCGTGGGGTCGGTGGTTCCGCTGTCCAGCGGGGGTGGGCTGGCGCTACGCGGGACCTGCGCACCGGCGAAGGATATCTGCAGCGCAGGCCGTCACAGCCACTCGTGCGGGCGCCGCATCGCATACGCTGGCAACGATGCGCAGGCGCACGCTATTGCTGCTCGCCGGCCTGCTGTTCTCGCTTCCGGCCTCGGCACGCGCCGCCGGTAACGCCCACAGCGCCGCGCTCTATGTCCGCGACGACTACCGCCTCGTGCACGAACTCGTCCGCGAGCTGCCCCGGCTTCGCCGTCAGCCGCCCGCCGTGCTCGCCGAAGTCCGTGCGCGGTGCCTCGACGCGGGCACAAACTCACCGCAGGACCCCGAATCGACACAGCTCTCGGACGAGGTGATCGGTGCTCTCGTGATCCGCTCGGACCATGCCGGCCGCGCGGCGATCGAGCGCTTCGTCAGCGCGGCGGGGCGGCTGCGCTGGCATCCCTCGGCGGCGGGGCGCGAAGCAGACGGCTATGTGCACACACTGGCGGCGCTGATCAGGCTCCCCTACCCGCCGCTCTGCGGGGACGTGCGCTACTGGGCGGCCGACGACTTCACGGCGCTGAGCCCTTTCACGATTTCCTTCGCGACGCGCTTCATGGCCTTGTGGGTCGCGCCGGGCGAAGTACCGCCCGCGGTCGCCCGCGCCCAGGGCGCCGCGTCCCGGCCGCTCGCGCGTCGCGCCGCCGTGCTCGAAGGGCAGCTCGCCGACTGGGAAGCGCAGGCCGTCGAAACCTACAGCGCGGTGATGTCCGCGCTGGACATCTACCCCTGACGCTCAGGCGACAGCGCGCAGGTGCCGGTAGGGCGTGCCGCGCAGCGCCGCGGCCAGCTCCTGCACGACGTCGTCCTCGGCGCCGTCATGCCCGTCGGTCACCGCGGCGATGATCGCCCGCTTGCGCTCGAGCAGCTCGCTGATCGTCTCGTCGACGGTCGCAGCAGCCAGCAGGTAGTGGGCGCAGACCGCGTCGCGCTGGCCGATGCGGTGACAGCGATCCTCCGCCTGGTCGTGGCGTGCCGGTGTCCAGTCGAGCTCGAGAAACGCGACGTTGCTCGCACGCGTCAGCGTCAGGCCGTGGCTCGCCGCCTGCGTCGAGCAGACGATCAGCGCCGGCCCGTCCGGCTCCTGGAAGGCCTCGACTGCGCGCTGGCGCGCGTGCTGGCTGTCCGCGCCGAGCACATGGACGGCGTCCGGGAAGCGCTCGAGGAGCGCCGCCTGGATCTCGCGGTGGTGCGCGAAGACCACCAGCGGCTCGCCGCCGGCCAGGAAGTCGTGAACCCACGTGAGAGCGGCGCCGAGCTTGCCGCGCGCCGCGAGCAGCTTGAGGGCGTTGAGCCTGACGAGCCGCTCGGCGCGGGCGGCCGCCGCGACCTTCGCGTCGAGCTCGGAGAGATCGAGCGGGAGCGTGCGCAGCCAGGCGACCAGATCCTGCTCGGCGAGGCGGTATTCCGCTGCATTGTCGATCTCGACCGGGATCACCGCCCGCGTCTTGGGCGCCAACTGCGGCAGCACGTCGCGCTTGACCCGGCGCACCATGCAGCGGGCCCGCAGGTGCCAGTGCAGCCGCCGGTGGGCGTCGGCGCCACGGAATCGCTCGCCGAAGCTTCGGCCCGAGCCGAAGTCGGCCAGGCGGCCGATGATCCGCAGCTGGCTGATCAGCTCCTCGGGCCGGTTGACGACCGGCGTGCCGGTGAGCGCAAGCACCAGGCCGTCCTCGTCGACGGCCGACGCGACGGCGTGCGCGGCCCGCGTGCGCGCGGCGCCGGGACTCTTGCAGTAGTGCGACTCGTCGAGCACGAAGGCCTTCGGCGCGAGCGCCGTGAGCTCCTCGGCGCGCGCGGCGAGGATGTCGTAGTTGACGATCGTGATCTCGGCGCTCTCGCCGCCGCGTCCGCCGGAGAGCACCGCAACGTCCCGCGCGGGCAACCAGCGGCGCACTTCCCGCTCCCAGCCGAGCTTCAGGCTCGCGGGACACGCGACGATCGCCGGGTAGGCGCCGGCCGCCTCGACCGCGGCGAGCGCCTGAACGGTCTTGCCGAGCCCCTGCTCGTCGGCGATGAACGTGCGACGGCGAAGCAGCGCGTATTCCACGCCGGCCCGCTGAAAGGGTTTGAGCTCACCGTCGAGCGCCGCAACCTGCAGGTTGCCGTCGGCGGCACTCGAGAGCTCGACGAGGCCGCGGGCGTGGGCGTGTTCCTCACGGATCTGCTGCAGCTGCGCGAGCGCCGGCTCGTCGACCCAGATGCCGCCGCCGGCCAACAGGCCGTCGAGCTGCTCGACGCAGAACGGGTCGGCGGCAAGCGCCGGCAGGGCGCGGTGTTCGTCGCCGATCGCGCTCGCCCCCTCGGCGGCGCCTTCGAGGGCCAGGAAGCGCTCGCGGGCGCCGTCGTCGTGCCCGGGCTCGAGCACGAACGTCGGCCGTTCGTGGACGCGCGAAAGGGCGAGCACCGCCCCCGGCGCCGGGCGGCCCTCTTCAAGCGCCCTGGCGCAGCGGCGCGCCGCGGGCGTGATCCACGCCGCGAGATGCACGCCGATCAGCTCCCAGCTCGCGGTGGTGAGCGCCAACGCCGAGCTGCCTTCGCCGACCGTCGTGCGCTCGCGGATCTCGCGCGGCAGCATCTCGCGGTCGCCGAGCAGCAGAAACTGCGGCCGGCCGGGTGAGCCGCCGACGTCGACTGTGCCCCGCCAGCGGGCGGAGCGCTCGAGCCAGCTCGTCAGCTCGCCGGTCGCAGTGACCTCCGGCAACGCCTCGAGCAGGCCGGCGATCAACGGCGCCTGGCGGCGCACGGCGAGCACCGCGACTGCGCCGTCGGAGGTGCGCCGGGCCGTCAGCCCGCGATCGCCGGCGAGCCGCGCAACCTGGTCGGCGCCGACCGTTGCGATCCGGACCCAGCGCTCGCCGCGCCGGTCGCGACGCAGGCTCGCCTCGCTGCCGGTGCTCGCCGCGAGCGGCACACTCGGCGCGGCCGGCGTAGCGAGCGCCGCCTGGACGCCGCGGCTCGCGGTGAACTTCACGCCGCGCTCGCGCAGCGCGCGCAGCGCCGCGATCGCCCGGTGGTCGAGCGGTACGAGCGCACGATTCAGCGTCGGTACGACGAGCGCGCCTTCGTGGCGCAGCAGCTCACGAAGCTCGGCCGGAGCATCGAGCGAGAAGGTCAGGCAGGGGCCGTCGTCGGGCCTCGCGAGATCGAGGTAGCTGTGGTCCAGGCGCTTCGCGCGGCGATCGAGCCGCCGCCCGAGCTCGTCGCTGACCTCGGTGCCGGGGCCGGCCGCGTCAAGCAGGCGGCGCAGCGCGTCGGCTTGGTGCGCTTCGAGCGGGACCCGCCAGACGCGCTCGTCGATGTCCCACACGCGCCCCGGGATCGCGCGCACGAGACGCCGCAGGCGCTCATCGAACGGGAAGCGCAGCGCGGCCTGCTCGCGCTCGAGAGTGGCTTTCAGCGTCGCGGTCACCGGCCCACGATAGGGCCGCGTCCGGGCGGCGCGATCAGGCCTCCTGCTCGACGCGCCCTAGCCCGTGCAGGAGCTGGCGTGTGAGTGCGAGCTTGACGATCGGCGCGACTCCGGGGATCGCGGAGGCGACCCGGATGTCGTAGTCCAGACGCGTGCCCTGGCCGTGCGGCGTGAACTGCATCACGCCGACATGGCCGCGCAGCGGCGTGCCCTTGGTGATCTTGTAGACGATCCGGCTGGGGCGAACGAATTCGGTCACGGTCTCCTCGAACGGCGGCACGCCGAACGCGCGCAGCTCGCGCGCGGACCCAACGCCGTTGCGCTCGCCGTCGCTGCCGTCCGACAGACGCTTGACCTTGGCTCCGAACAGCGCGCCGAGTTTCTCGTGCTCGGCCATGTAGTCGAAGATGCGTTCGGGCGGCAGCGAGAAGGTTCGGGTCACTCGGACGTGGTAGGCGCGCATCGATCGCGGAGGTTACCGGCCCGGGCCGGACGGCTGTCGCGAGCTACAGTCCCGCCACCGATGGACCCGGCGGCCCGCATCATCGACGTCGGCTATGGCGGCAAGCAGCGCGCGGTCGGCGCCTGGCTCGTTCAGGACACGCTGATCGACTGCGGCTCGCAGGCCTGCATCCAGACACTGCTCGCCGGGCTCGGGGACGCGCGTCCGCACCGGCTGCTGCTGACCCACATCCACTTCGACCACGCGGGCGCCGCCGGCGCATTGGCGGCGCGCTGGCCGGATCTGGAGATCTGGGTCCATCCGCTCGGCGCGCGGCACCTGGTCGACCCGACGCGGCTGGTCGACAGCGCGCGGCGAGTCTTCGGAGCGCGCTTCGAGATGCTGGTCGGCGACGTCGTGCCGGTCCCGCAGGCAAACATCCACCTGCTCGAGGACGGCTCACAGATCGGCGACTTCGCGAGCGCCTGGACGCCGGGGCACGCGCGCCACCACGTCGCGTTTCTCGATCGGCGCTCGGGCGTCTGTTATCCCGGCGACGTTGCCGGCGTCGCGCTCGCGCCTGGTGTCGTGATCCCCCCGACGCCGCCACCGGACATCGATCTCGTTGCGTGGCGAGCGTCGCTCGAGCGGATCACAGCCTGGGACCCCACCGCCTTCGCGCTGCCGCACTTCGGGGCGATCGAGGACGCCCCGGCGCACCTGCGGCTGATCGCCGATGCGCTCGACCGTCACGAAGCATGGGCCCGCGAGGGGACCGAGATCTTCGAACGCGAACTCGCGGCCTGGCTCGGCGAGCGGCTGCCGCCGGAGGTCGCGGGCGACTACTCGTTCGTGGCGCTCGGCGCGCCCAGCGCCGAAGGGCTCGTGCGCTGGCTCGAGCGCTCCGCTCAGGCGGAGGGCTCTGAGCGCGAGCCGACGACGTAGGCGACGAGCCACTCCGTCGCCCAGCACGCGGCGATGAAGCCGATCGCGGGCAGGATCCCGATCCCGGCGAGGAACGCGATGACGACCGGCACGTAGATCGCGAGTACGCCGACGAGTGCACGTAGAACGGGCGCGCTTGCGGTTTGTTCGTTGGATTGCATGCCGAGACTCTCGCGCCCTAGCATGAAGGGACGTTCAAGAGACGCTGGCGGAGGCCTAAAAATCCCGCGCCGCTTGTGCCGGTGATTCCTCAGTGCTATTGTGGACAATACGCCTGATGCCTCGCCCCAACCTCGATCTGGACCGGTGGCTCGATGATCTTCAAGCAGATAACCCATGACGACCTTGGTTGTGCGTCCTATCTGATCGGCGACGAGGATGCCGGCGTCGCGGCAGTCGTCGACCCGCGCTTCGAGATCGACGCCTACCTCGAGCTGGCGCGCTATCGCGGGGTGCGCATCGAGCACATTCTCGAGACGCACAACCACGCCGACCACGTGTCCGGCCACGGCCGTCTGGTCGCCGCCACCGGCGCGACGATCCACGTGCACCGTCTGAACGATCCGGAATATGAGCACGAGGCCTTCGACGACGGCTGGGAGCTGGCGCTCGGATCCACGATCATCCGCGCGCTGCACACGCCGGGCCACCGCCCGGAGCACACTGCGTTCGCGGTCATCGACACGCGCCGCGGCGAGGAGCCGTGGGCCGTCCTGACCGGCGACAGCCTGTTCGTCGGCGACACGGCGCGCTCGGACCTCGCGATCGAGAAGACCGAGGGTGCCCGGGAGATCTTCCGCTCGCTGCACTCAAAGCTCCTCTCACTGCCCGACGACTGCGAGGTCTGGCCCTCGCACCTCGGCGGCTCGATGTGCGGCGGCGCCGGGCTGGACATGAAGATCTGTTCGACGATCGGTTACGAGAAGCGCCACAACGAGGCGCTCGCGATCGACGACGAGGACGAGTTCGTGCGGTACACGCTGGCGCGGCTCGGACCGCAGCCGCCGAACTTCGTGAAGATCGTCGGCCTGAACCACGGACGGCTGCTGACGACGCCGTCCGAGCCGGTCGCGCTGTACGCGCACCAGGTGCTCGCCCGCCAGGCGCAGGGCGCACAGCTGATCGACGTGCGCACAGACCTGCAGTTCGACGAAGCCCACATCGAGGGATCGCTCTCGGTGCCGTCGTTCAGCCCGGGTTTCGGCACGAAGCTCGCGTGGCTGGTCGACATGGATCGCGAGATCATCTTCATCGGCCGCGACGACGCCGACGGCCACCGAGCGGTGCGGCTCGCGGCCGCCGTCGGCGTGCAGAACGTCGGCGGGATCCTCGCCGGCGGGATGACCAACTGGCGCCAGGAGCGCCAGCCGGTGGCCCAGCGCGAGAGGATCACCGTCGAGCGGCTCGCCGAACTGGCCGAGGCCGATGCGGAGCTGCAGATCCTCGACGTGCGCGAGGCCTCCGAATTCGATGAGGGACACATCCCCGGCTCGATCTCCGTGCCGTGGCACGACATCACCGCAGTGCCCGGACGGCGTCGACGCCGGGCGGCCGATCGCGACGATCTGCGCCGGCGGCGTGCGCGCGGGGACCGCGGCGAGCCTGCTTGCACTGCACGGCGCGGGGACCCTCTACCACGTCGTCGACGGCGGCGTGAAGCGCTGGCCGGCAATCGGCCGAGAACTCGTCGCGGCCTAGCGCGATGCTCGCCGTCGCGGCGCGGCCGGCGAAACTGATCACGCCGGCGCAGCTGGCGGCCAGGCTCGCGGATCCCCGCCTGCGAATCTTCGACGCGACCCAGACGCTGATCCGCCCGTCCGGCGGCGGCCCCTACGCGGTGCAGAGCGGCCGCGAGGCCTACGCGGCCGAGCACATCCCCGGCGCCGCGTTCGCGGACGTCAATGGCGAGTTCGCCGATCCCGACTCCCCGTACCCGTTCACGCTGCCCAGCGCCCAGCGCTTCGCGGCGGCGGCGTCCGCGGCCGGTGTGGGGCCCACGAATGAGGTCGTCGTCTACTCGGCCGGCGAGCCGATGTGGGCCACGCGCCTGTGGTGGCTGTTCCGCGTCTACGGCTTTGACCGCGTCGCGGTGCTCGACGGCGGCCTGGCCGCCTGGCGGGAGACCGGACTGCCCTTGACGGGCGGCGTCGAGCAGTACCCCGCGGCGAACTTCGCCGCCCACCCGCGCCCCGAGCTGCTCGCCGACCAGCCGGAGATCGAGCTGATCGCCTGCGGCGAGTCCGACTCGCCGCTGGTCAACGCGCTCTCGCCAGAGGTCTTCGCGGGTCGCGGGGCAACGTCGTACAGCCGGCCGGGCCACATCCCGGGCAGCGTGAACGTCCCTTGGCGCACGCTCGTCGACGAGACCGACCGATTCCACGCGCCCGCGCGCCTGCGGGCGAGCATCTGCCCGACGATCGGCGCCGAGCCGCCGATCGCCTACTGCGGCGGCGGGATCTCGGCGACGGTCTACCTGTTCGCGCTTTCGCTGATCGGGCGCCAGGACGGCCGTCTCTACGACGGTTCACTGACCGCATGGAGCGCCGACCCCGCGTTGCCGCTCACCGTCGAGGCGGGCTAGGCGACAGCGGCGCGCAGCGCCTCGCGCAGGCGTGTCTCGTGCTGTGCGAAGGCGGGCGTCTCGAGCGTCTCGAGGCTGCGCGGCCGGGGCAGGTCGATAGCCAGCTCGGCGGCCACGCGGCCCGGGCGCGGCGAGAGCACGTAGACACGGTCGGCGAGGAAGACGGCCTCGGTGACGTCGTGCGTGATCAGCACGACGGTCGTGCGGACCTCGCTCCAGACCTCGAGCAGCCATTGCTGCAGATCGGCCCGCGTGATCCCGTCCAGCGCTCCGAACGGCTCGTCGAGCAGCATCACCCGGCGGCCGAGCAGCACCGTGCGCAGGAAGGCCGCACGGTGGCGCATCCCACCGGAGAGCTGCCAGGGCCACGCGCGCTCGAAGCCGCCCAGCCCGAAGCGCTCAATCAGCGGCCGGGCCTGTTCGCGGGCCTCGCTGCGCCCGACGCCGGCCAGCTCGAGACCGATCGTCACGTTGTCGATCGTGCGCTTCCACGGCAGCAGGCCGTCGCGCTGGGGCATGAATGCGCAGGCTCCCAGCCGACGCTGGAGCGCCTCGCCGTCGAAGCAGACCTCTCCGGAGTCGGGGTCCTCGAGCCCGGCGAGAATGTGAAACAGCGTGCTCTTGCCGCTGCCGCTCGGGCCGATCACGGCGACGAACTCGCCGGGCTCGGCGACGACGTCGACGCCGGCGAGCGCAGTCACGAGCTCACCGCCGGAGTCGTAGGTCTTGTGCAGCCCGCGGACCTCCAGGCGGGCGCCCGCCGTGACTGCCGGCGCCGCCGCGCTCACCAGCCGTCCTGCCCGCGCACCGGTCGCCGCCAGGGCAACGCGGCGCGCTCGAGGCCGGCGACGACGAGGAACAGTGCGAGCGTCAGCAGCGTCGTCGCGATGATCGCGCCGAAGACAAGTTCGGTGCGGAAGTTGTTCTTGCTGACCTGCATGTAGACGCCGAGTCCCTGCGTGCCGCCGACGTACTCGGCGAAGATCGCCGACACGTAGGCATAGGTGACGGCCACCTTCAGCCCGGTGAAGAACTGCGGCAGCGCGCTGGGGATCCGGATTCGCGTGAGCAGCTGGCGCCGGCTCGCGCCCATCGTTCGCAGCAGCGCCATCGAGTCGTGGTCCGAGCTCGCCAGGCCCTGGACCGTCCCGACGCAGATCGGGAAGAACGTGAACAGCGCGACGAGACCGATCTTCGGCGCCATGCCGAAGCCGAACCAGATAACGACCAGCGGCGCGAGGACGATAATCGGTAGCGTCTGCGAGGTGACCATCAGGGGGTAGACGCTGCGACGCACGGACTTCGACCAGTCGACAGCGATCGCCAGGATCACCGCAACGACGGTCGCGACAAGAATTCCGATCACGGCCTCCTCGGTGGTCGTGACCATCGCCGGCCGGAGGTTCGCGCGGTCGGCCCACGTCGCCGACGCGACCAGGCGCGGGCCGGGCACGATTTCCGCGCTGACCGAGAAGA
Source organism: uncultured Solirubrobacteraceae bacterium (assembly GCA_963699425.1). Classification (GTDB taxonomy): domain Bacteria; phylum Actinomycetota; class Thermoleophilia; order Solirubrobacterales; family Solirubrobacteraceae; genus Palsa-744. Next base: position 16,729 of record CAVOTS010000004.1, read on the forward strand.
CGTTGACCAGCACTTCCCAGAGCACGATCAGGAGCACGAGCACCGTGAGCGGCGGCCACGCCTCCCGCGCGAAGCGCTTGAGCCGAGCGCCCAGCGCGCGGTCACGGCGTGTTCCAGCGGCCCGCGCGGGCGCGGACTCGACTGCAATGTCCGTTGACGCCATGCCGGAAGCGTAGCGTGTGGGCAGCCTATTCTTCATTTTGCTTGTGAATTTTGTAAGGTATGGTCAATGACGATTGGCAACCAGCTCCCCAAAGTGCTCCGTGCCGCCGCCTCACTGCTCGTCGCGGCGCTGGCCGCGCTCGCGCTCGGCGCGTGCGGCCAGAGCCAGGCCCCGTCGGCGGGCGCGACGAGCTCGGGCGCTCGCCAGCCGGTCCGGATCGCCCTCGACTACACGGCGAACGTGAACTATCTCGGTATCTACGCGGCAATCGCGAACGGCTATTTCGCCAAGCACGGCATCGAACCTCAAATCATTCCCTACGCGGAAACGCCGGCCGAGACCCTGATCCGCTCGGGCAAGACCGACCTCGGCATCTCCTACCCGCCACAGGTCATCATCTCCCGCTCCCAGGGACTCAAGTACAAGGCCGTCGCCGCGCTCGTACACGGCAACACGACGGCACTGACGGTCTTGGACTCCTCGCCGGTCACCAGCCCGGCGCAGCTCTCCGGCAAGCTTTACGGCGGCTTCGGCATCTCCAGCGACCCGCCGACGATCAAGGCGATCATGAAGAACGCCGGCGCGAGCAACCCCGTCTACAAGGAAGTCGTGCTCAACACCGACGTCGTGCAGGCGCTAGCCGCGCACCGCATCGACTACACGGCGATCTTCGAAGGCATCGACGACGTGACCGCGGAACTGCACGGCGTGCACCTGCGCAAGTTCCCCTATCGCGACTATCTCGGCGCGGCCGGCCAGTACCCAAACGCGGTCTACGTCGCCAGCGACGAAGAGATCGCCAAGCGGGGGCCGGTGCTCAAGCAGGCGCTTGCGGCACTCAAAGAAGGCTACGAATGGTCGGCGCAGCACCCCGCGCAGGCCGAGCAGATCCTGATCAGGGAAAACCAGACCGCGCTCGGCAACGGCCAGGCCGTCGTCAAGGCGACGGGCAACGCGACAGCCCCGCGCTTCGTGGGCCCCGACGGCAAGTGGGGCACGATGAACGCGGCGGACTTCCAGGCGCTGCAGAAGCTCCTGCTCGAAGCGGGCGTGATCAAGCACGCCGTGCCGCCAGGCGAACTGTTCACGAACTCGCTGGTCGAAGGTGGCTGAGCTCGCCGACCTGAGCCGGGCCCGGGCGGGCGCACGCAGCCCCGGCGCCGGGCCGCTGCGCGTCGGGGCCGCCTACTTCCACCTGTGGCCGAACGACGCCGGCCTGCTGCTCGCGTCGGACGCGGGACTGTTCGCGCGTGCCGGCCTCGACGTCGAACTCGGGGTTCCCGACCCGCTGCGCGGCGATGCGCTGAGCCACCTTGTGGGCGGGTCGATCGACTTCGCGCTCTGCCCCCCGAACCGGCTGCTCGTGCGCGCCGAGCGTGGCGAGGACGTGATCGGGGTGGCCGCGATCAATCACCGCGGCCTGGAGACGATCCAGACCGTCGCCGGCCTGGGGATCGAGCGCCCGCGGGACCTCGAAGGGCGGCGGATTGCGCTGAACCCGACGCCGCGCGGCCTCGCGGTGATCAGCACGGTCGTCGCGGCCGACGGCGGCGACCCCGAGGCGGTGCAGATCGTCGACAGCGGCGTTCGCGAGCTCGGCGTCGACGACATAGCGGCCGGCGAGACGGACGCGACCTTCGGCGGATACTGGGCATGGGACGCGCTCTTGGGCGAGCTGCCCGAGGAGGAGCGGGTCCTCTGGCGCGCCGATGAGCTGCACGGCGTCCCGCGCTACCACTCCTACGTCCTGGCTACGCGCCGCTCGCTCGCCGAACGCTGTCCCGAGGCCGTTCGCTCGTTTCTCGCCGCCTGCGGGCAGGGCTACCTCGCGGCGGGCCGGGACCCCGACCGCGCGTTGGCGCTCTTCGAGCGTGTCACACCGTTCTTCCCGCGCACCGTCCTGCGGCGCTCGCTGCGGCTCGTCTCGACGACCTGGAGCCACGACGGGCGCTGGGGACAACAGCGCAGCGAGCTGTTCGCCTCCTACGCCGACTGGCTGGCCGAACACGGCATCCTGGAGGCGCCGGACGACTGGACCAGCGCGATCACCAACGAGTTCCTGGAGGCGGGGCCGCGATGATTGCGGGACTCGCCGAGGAGGCCGCCGCGATCGCGGCGGCACTTCAGGCGCGCGAGCCGCGTGCCGGCCTTGCGCGCGTCGTCGCGATCGACGGCCGCGCCGCCTCGGGCAAGTCGACGCTGGCGGCGCAGGTCGCCACGGAGCTCGGGGCGCCGTGCGTGCACCTCGAGGACCTCTACGGCGGCTGGGACGGCCTCGCCGACGGCGTGACCCGGCTGGTCGCCGACGTGCTGCTGCCACTGGCCGCCGGCGGCAGCGCGTTCGTGCCGCGCTACGACTGGCACGCGCGCCTGTGGCGGGAGCCGCTGCTGCTCGACGGCCCGGCGGACGTCGTGGTCGAGGGGGTCGGCGCGGGCGCGCTCGCAGCCGCGCCGTTCGTCAGCCTGATGGTCTGGATCGACGTGCCCCGCGACCTGCGCTACGAGCGTGCGATGGCCCGCGACGGCGAGCTGTTCGCGCGCAACTGGGAGCGCTGGGCCGAGCAGGAAGACCGGTATCTCGCGGCGGACCGCAGCCCCGAGCGGGCCGACATCGTGCTGCGCGCGCCGGCCCGCGCCGCCGCGCGCTAGCGCAGCCGCGCGAAGACCGCCGCATCGTGCACGCCGGCACGGTCGACGAGGTAGCTGCGCAGGAGCGCTTCCTGCTCGTAGCCGGCCGCACGCGCGACGGCGCAGGAGGCAACGTTCTCGACCGCGACGATGATTTCCAGCCGGTCGATCGGCAGCGAGCGCAGCGCCCAGTCGCCGAGCAGGCGCACCGCGCGTGTCGCGACGCCCCTGCCGCGCGCCTCGGGCGCGACCCAGTAGCCGAGCTCGACGCGCCGGTCGCGCAGCGAAGGGCGCACGATCGCGATCGAACCGAGCAGCTTGGCGTCGTCGATCGCGGGCGTGATCGCCAGCCCGAGCTCGCGTCCCTCGAGCCGCTCGCGCTCGCGCGTCGAGATGTACTCGCGCGCATCTTCGAGGGTGTACGGGCTGGGCACCGGGATCCATAGCTGGATCTGCTCGTCCGAGCAGGCGGCGGCGACCTGGTCACTGTCGGCCAGACGCCATTCGCGCAGCGCGACTTCGCCGTCCCCGGTCGGCGAGCTGAGCGCCGGCAGCGGCGGCGCCCCGATCAACCGGTGTAGGCCCTCATCAGCGTCTCGGCAACGCAGACCGGCTTCTCGCCGCCCTCGCGCTCGAATGTCAGCGTCGTCTGGACCTGGATGCCGCCCGGGATGTCCTGGACCTCTGCGAGTTCGGCGCGCATCCGGACCTTGCTGCCGACGGGCAGCGGCGCGGGAAAGCGGACCTTGTTCACGCCGTAGTTGAGCGCGAAGGCAAAGCCCTCGAAGGTGAACAGTTCGTAGGAGAACATCGGCGCCAGCGCGAGCGTGTAGTAGCCGTGGGCGATCGTGCCGCCGAAGGGCGTCTCCTTGGCGCGCTCGACGTCGACGTGGATCCACTGGTGGTCGCCTGTGACCTCGGCGAACTGGTTGATCGCGTCCTGGGTGACCTCGTGCCACTGGCTGACGCCGAGCTCCTTGCCCACGTGGGCCCGCACCTCATCGATTCCGCTCAGCGTGAGCATCGCCATCCTCCTTCGCCGTTTGCGGGCCGGCACGGCCCGCCGTTCGCACCGGATCCTAAGCCTCGCCGAGCAAAGGTGCAGCCCGCGCCGAGAGTCCCTACCCTTGCGCTGACCGACGGTTCACCGACAACGGAAGGATGAGTATGGGTGCTGAGGAGCTAGAGGCGGTGATGGGCCCCGTCGACATCGTGGTGATCGGCTATCCGGCCGGCGCGCCGATGACGGGTGAGGCAATTCCAATCCTCCTGGACCTCGTCGACCGCGGCGTGATCCGCGTGCTCGACGTGCGCGGCATCGTCGCCGAGGAGGACGGCTTCACGGCGTTCGACGCCGGGGCCGGCGACATTCCGGTGCTGGTCCACTTCGAGGGCGCCCAGAGCGGGCTGATCGGGGACTCCGATCTCGCGGCCGCAGCCGAGGCGATGGAGCCCGGATCCGCCGCCGTGATGATCGTCTACGAGAACACGTGGGCCGCCCCGTTCGCGAACGCGGTGGTGCGCAACGGCGGCCGGATGATCGCCTACGAGCGCGTCAGCGGCGCAGATCTGCTGGAGGCGGCAGAGGCCCTCGAGGCCTGATCGCCGACGAGAACGAAAGGAACACATCGATGCCACTTCTTAGGACTGTTGGACGTACCGCAGTGATCGCCGGAACGGCGAGCGCCGTTTCGGGCCGCGTGCAGCGCCGCCAGGGCCAGCGTTGGCAGGAGCAGGAAGCGCAGCAGCAGCCCGCCGCTCCGGCGCCGGCGGCTGCGCCGGACAGCGCCGACATGATGACGCAGCTCAAGCAGCTCGCCGAACTGCACGACCAGGGCGTGCTGACCGACGAGGAGTTCGCGGCGCAGAAGGCCAAGCTGCTCGGCTGACGCTCACTTCGGGACTGCTGCGCGGCCCGGGCGCCGCGCAGCAGCGCCCGCTTCCGCGCTTTCAGGGGATCAGGACGAGCTTGCCCCTGACGTGGCCCGTTTCAAGTTCTTCGTAGGCCGCGCGCACATCGTCGAGCGGGTAGGTCCGCGCGACGGAGAGTTCGAGGCGCCCGTCGGCGACCATCGCCGCGACCAGCGCGAGGTTCTCGGCGCTCGCCCCCTGGGCGTTGCCGTCGCGCTTGACGCCTTTCTCGCTGGCCGCCCGCAGGTTGGCGATCGTGTCCACGCGATCCGGCGAAACGCCCAGCTCGAGCGCGAGGTCGACGTACGGCCCCCCGACGGTGTCGATGAAGCCGTCAATCGGCTGGCCGTCGGCGGCGGCGGCGAGCAGCTCCGCGAGCTCGCCCGCCGAGTAGTCGACGGGAACGGCCCCGAGTTCGCCCACCCACTGCTGGTTGGCGGCCCCCGCGATGCCGATCGCCTTCGCGCCGCGCAGGAGCACCAGCTGAACGGCCAGTGAACCCACGGCGCCCGCTGCGCCGGCGACTGCCACGAGGTCGCCTGGGCCGGGGGCCACCGCGTCGACCGCCGCGAGTGCGGTCGTGCCCGCGACGAACAGCGAGCCGGCGACCTCCCAGGGCAGACCCGCGGGCTTGCCGGTCAGCTGCGTGTCCGGCACGACGACCAGCTCGGCGTGGCTGGCGCGCTCGTCGGTCCAGCCGAGCACCTCGTCCCCGACGGCGAACGCGTCGACGCCGTCACCGACCGCATCGACGGTCCCCGCGAAGTCCGTGCCCTCGCCGGACGGAAATGTCGCCGGGAACATCTCGCGGAACTCGCCGGCGCGAATCTTCGCCTCGCCCGGATTCAGGCCGGCCGCACGCACGCGGACCCGCACCTGGCCCGCACCGGGAACCGGGTCCGCGACGTCGCGGACCCCGAGCACGTCGACACCGCCATAGCTGTCCCACTGCACTGCCCGCATCACGCGTCTCCTTTTGGTCGTTGCCCTTCGCCGTCCGGCGCGGGCTGCGCAAGCAGGAACCGGTCGACCAGTTCACCGACGGTGCGCGCCGACGGCGGACGCCCGGCGATCACCGAGCGAAAGACCAGGTACCCCGGCATCAGGTCCCACAATTCATCTTCGCGATCGACCGCGCCCAGTTCGCCGCGAGCCCGGGCGCGTTCGAGGATCTCCTCCATCAGCCGTCGGCGATCCAGGTAGAAGTCGCGGGCGAACCAATCGCCGAGCCGTCGGCTGTTGCGGATCTCCGGCAGCACCGCGACGAAGGTGCTTGCGTGGCGATCAAGCTGCAGGCGGATCGCTTCGCCGAGTGCGATCAGGTCTGCGCGCAGCTCACCCGTATCGGGCGCCGCGACCTCGTCGCGAATCCCCCAGGTCACCGCCGCGAAGACGAGCTCGCCCTTCGACGGCCAGCGTCGGTAGATCGTGGTCTTGCTCGCGCGCGCCCGCGCCACGACCTCGTCGATCGTCAGCCCGTCGTAGCCCCGCTCGCGCAGGACGTCGAGCGTGAGTGCGAGCAGTTCGCGCTCACGCGCTGTCGGATCGGCGCCGGCCGCGCCCGGGTCGCGGCGCTCTGTGTCGCGGGTAGTCACGGAAGACATGATGAGGGTTCGGATCCCATTGCGGCCATGATACGGTACCGTACCGTATCGTGACCGACGCGAAGCCCGACACCCCCGCCGCCGATCACCGCTGGCTGCTGCTCGCGGTCGTCGGGACGGCCCAGCTGATGATCGTCCTCGACACGACGATCATGAACATCGCGCTGCCGTCGGCACAACGCGAACTCGGCTTCTCGACGAGCGACCGCCAGTGGGTGATCACCGCCTACGCACTGGCCTTCGGGAGCCTGCTGCTGCTCGGCGGCCGCATCTCGGACCTCGTCGGCCGACGCTGGCCGCTGGTGATCGGCCTCCTCGGCTTCGCCGGGGCCTCTGCGCTCGGCGGCGCCGCGCCGTCCTTCGGCTGGCTGATCGGCGCCCGCGCGATCCAGGGCGTCTTCGCGGCCCTGCTCGCGCCGGCGGCCCTCTCCACCTTGAACGTGACGTTCCCCTCCGGAGCGGACCGCGGCCGGCGCGTTCGGCGTCTACGCCGCGATCGCCGCAGGCGGCTCGGTGGTGGGCCTGATCCTCGGCGGCGCGCTAACCGAATGGCTCTCGTGGCGCTGGTGTCTGTACGTGAACCTGTTCTTCGCGGTCCCCGCCGCGTATGGCGCTTACGCCTACGCGCGCGGCAGCGACGAGCGCGTCAAAACGAGTCTCGACCTTCCCGGCGCGGCGCTCGCCACGACGGGCCTGTTCTGTCTGGTCTACGGCCTCTCGAACGCCCAGCAGGAATCGTGGGGCGCGACGCTGACGATCGCGATGTTCGCGGCCTGCGTGCTCCTGCTCGGCGCCTTCGTGCTCGTCGAGCTGCGCCGGCGCGATCCGCTGCTGCCGATGCGACTACTGGCGGACCGCAACCGGGCCGCCTCCTACAGCTCGATCGCAATTGCGTTCGCGGGGATGTTCAGTGCCTTCCTGTTCCTCACCTATTTCCTGCAGACATCGCTCGACTTCAGCCCGCTCAAGACCGGGATCTCGTTTCTCCCGCTCAGCGCCGGCGTTGCGATCGCCGCGGGCCTGACAAACGTCCGGCTGCTGCCGAAGTTCGGCCCGCGGCCGCTCGTGCCGCTCGGGTTCCTGTTCGCCGCGGGCGGGATGCTCTGGCTCGCGCAGATCACTCCCGCCTCGACCTACTCCGCCGACGTGCTCGGCCCGATCATCCTGCTCGGGCTCGGGCTCGGCTTTGCCTTCGCGCCGTGCCTGAACGCCGCGACCGACTCGATCGACGAGAGCGACGCCGGCGTGGCGTCGGCGATGGTCAACACCTCGCAGCAGATCGGCGGCGCCGTCGGGACGGCCGTGCTCTCGACGATCTTTACGACCGCCGTGGCCGACTACGTCGCCGAACACGTCCACACTCGTGCGCTCGTGGCGCAAGCCGCCGTGCACGGGTACACGACCGCCTTCTCGGTCAGTGCGGCACTGTTCGCCGCCGGGCTGCTGCTCAGCGCCGTCGTGCTGCGCAGCGGGCCGCTGGCCGGCAGTGCCCGCAGCGCAGCCGTGGCCTGAGGCCGGCTGCGAGGCGCCGCCCGGTTGCCTTGGGCGCCCCGGCTCGACCATACGCCCGCGCAGGCTCCCGTGGATCACGCATCTTCCGCGCGTGTCCGACGAGACATGAAACTGCCTGGCTTGCCCCGGCTTGCTTGACTCGGCGCGAAAGGCTGGGACGATGGGCCACTTGGGAAATCCGTCCGGAGGTGTGACTTGATCACGAAAGCGGGAGCGGCGCGCAGAACGGCCGACCGGGGTCTCGATGAGGACGCGGGAGCGGCCGACCGGCTGGTGATCTTCGGGATCACCGGCGATCTCGCGAAGGTGATGACGTTTCACTCGCTCTACCGGCTCGAGTCGCCGCGGGCTGCTGACCTGCCCGATCGTCGGCGTCGCGGGCGACGATTGGACCATCGATCAGCTGCGCGCGCACGCACGCAAGTGCATCGAAGACTGCGGCGAGACGATCGACGAGACGGTCTTCGAGCGCTTCGCGGCACGCCTTTCGTACGTCAGCGGCGACTTCACGGATGCCGCGACCTACAAGAAGCTGGCCACGGTCATCGGCGACGCGAAGAGCCGGTCTTCTACCTCGAGATCCCGCCCTTCCTGTTCGGGCCGGTGATCAAAGCGCTCAAGGACGCCGGCCTGACGGGCAACGCGCGCGTCGTCGTCGAGAAGCCGTTCGGGCACGACCTCGCGTCCGCCCGCGAACTGGCCGCCGAAATCCACGAATCGATCGACGAGTCCCAGCTCTACCGGATCGACCACTTCCTCGGGAAGATGGGCACCGACGAGTTCCTGTACCTGCGATTCGCGAACACGGTGCTCGAGCCGCTCTGGAACCGCCAGCCACATCGCCTGCGTGCAGATCACGATGGCCGAGAATTTCGGCGTCGAGGACCGCGGCCACTTCTACGACCCGGTCGGCGCGGTGCGCGACGTCGTCGTCAACCACCTGATGCAGGTCGTCGCGGTCGCGGCGATGGAGGCGCCGGCCGGCGGCGACGCGGCGACGCTCAAGGACGCGAAGTTCTCGCTCTTCCGCTCGATCCACGACGCCGACCCCAAGCATTACGTGCGCGGCCAGTACAACGGCTATCTCGACGTCGAAGGCGTCGCGCCCGGCTCGACGACCGAGACCTATGCGGCGCTGAGACTGGAGATCGACAACTGGCGCTGGTCGGGCGTGCCGTGGTTCATCCGCGCCGGGAAGTGCCTGCCGGTCACGCAGACCGAGCTCCGCGTCGTGTTCCGCGATGCCCCGCGCCTCGGTTTCCTGGAGCACGGGAACCGCCGCCCCGAATCGAACCAGTTCGTCGTCAAGCTCGACCCCTCGACGGGCGCGCGGATGGTGCTCGAGGCGCACCGCGCCGACGAGACGGGCCCGGGCCCGTGACCCTCGACCTCGAGTTCGCGCAGGAGGGCGGCGAGGCGCCGACCCCTACGAGGTGCTGCTGCTCGACGCGATGAAGGGAGACTCGTCGCGCTTCACCCGCCAGGACGGCGTTGAAGAGACTTGGCGGATCTTCGAACCGCTGCTGGAAAATCCGCCGCCGGTCGACGGCTACGACCAGGGAACCTGGGGTCCCAAGGAGGCCAACGCGCTGGTCAAGAGCTTCGGCGGCTGGCACGGCCCGTGGGTGGAAGCATGACCGCCCCGCGACGCACCACCAAGAGCAAGAAGGCCGCAAAGCCGGCGAAGACGAAGACCCCCCGCCACAGCACCGGCACGCCGAAGGGCAGCGGCGCCGGTGAGGGCGGCGAGCACGGCCCGGAGCTGAGCGCGGCCCTTCCTTCGGCGTTCACGCCGATCGCCGAGTACGCGTTCCTCTCGGACTGTCACACCGGCGCGCTGGTCGCCCCGGACGGTTCGATCGACTGGCTGTCGGTGCCGCGTTTTGACGCCCCGAGCATCTTCGGGCTGCTGCTCGACCGTCAGGCCGGCTCGTTCCGGATCGGCCCGTTCGGCATCAACGTGCCGTCCGCGCGCTGGTACACCCCGGGCACCAACGTGCTGGTCACGACGTGGAAGACCCCCACCGGCTGGGTCGAGGTGCACGACGCACTGATCCTCGGGCCGCGGCGCGGCGAGGACACTGTCACGCCGCACACGCGCCCGCCGACCGACGAGGACGCGGCTCACATGCTCGTGCGCGTGGCGCACTGCATCGACGGCACCGTCGAGGTCGAGATGACCTGCGAACCGGTCTTCGACTACGGGCGCACGGCCGCCGAGTGGACGGTCCACGAGGGCGACCTCGCGGCCGACGCGACGGGCGCGGGCGTGACGGTCCGCCTGGCGACCGACGTGCCTCTGGGCGTCGAGGGCGACCGCGTGCGGGCGCGCCACACGCTGCAGAAGGGCGGGCAGATGTTCTGCTCACTCTCCTGGGCCGCCGACTTCGAGACCCCCAAGGATGCCGACGATGCCTGCGCTCAGATCGAGGCGACGAGCGAGTTCTGGCGCGGCTGGCTGAGCCGCGCCAGGGTCCCCGACCACCGCTGGCGCGAGTCGCTCCAGCGCTCCGCGCTGGCGATCAAGGGCCTGACGTACATGCCGACGGGCGCGACCGTCGCGGCGCTGACGACCTCGCTTCCCGAGACGCCAGGGGGCGAACGCAACTGGGATTACCGCTTCACGTGGCTGCGCGACAGCACATTCACCCTGCAGGCCCTGCACTACCTGAACCTCGACTGGGAGGCCGAGGAGTTCATGCAGTTCGTCGCCGACCTCGAGCGCAACGAGGACGGCGCGCTGCAGATCATGTACGGGATCGACGGCCGCCGGGACCTGACCGAGACGCTGCGCGAAGAGCTCTCGGGCTACGCCGGCGCGTGGCCCGTGCGCGTCGGCAACGGAGCGTTCGACCAGCGCCAGAACGACGTCTACGGCGCCGCCCTGGATTCGATCCTGCTGCACACGCGGCGCGCACAGCGCCTGCCGCGGCGCCTGTGGCCGGTGGTCCAGGCGCAGGCCGAGTGCGCACAGCGCGTATGGGCCGAACCGGACCAGGGAATCTGGGAGGCCCGCGGCGCGCCGAAGCACTATGTCTCGTCGAAGCTGATGTGCTGGGTCGCGATGGATCGCGCGGCGAAGCTCGCCGAGATGCGCGGCGACTCCAAGCTGTGCAAGGAGTGGGAGGCGACCGCGGAGAAGATTCGCGCGGACATCCTCGCGCACGGGATCGGCCCCGACGGCGGTCTGCGCCAGCACTACGAAACGGACGCCCTGGACGCCTCGAACCTGCTTGCCGCGATCTTCGGCTTCCTGCCGGGAAACGACGAGCGGCTGCGCGCGACGGTGCTTTCGATCGCCGACGACCTGACCGAAAACGGCTTCGTGCTGCGCTACCGCACCGACGAGACCGACGACGGCCTGAGCGGCAAGGAGGGCAGCTTCCTGATCTGCTCGTTCTGGCTGGTCTCGGGACTGGCGATCATCGGCGAGAAACAGCGCGGCTGCGACCTGATGGAACGGCTCCTGAAAGTCGGCTCGCCGCTCGGACTGTACGCCGAGGAGTTCGACACCTCGACGGGCCGGCACCTGGGCAACTTCCCACAGGCGTTCTCGCACCTCGCGTTGATCGAGGCGGCCGGGAGGATCATCCTTTCGGAGTTCGCCGAAGAGCTCTAGGCGCCGCGCGTGTCCGAACGCTATGAGGTGATCAACGGCAGCGGCGCGGGCGGCCGTCCGCTCGCCCGCCGCCCCGGCCCGTCCGGGAAGGAGCCCGGCGCTGGCGGCTGAGGCGCCAGCCGCGGCGGGCCGGCGCCGGGTCGTGATCATCGGCGGCGGGTTCGGCGGGCTGACCGCCGCCCGGGAGCTCGTGGGCGGCGACGTCGACGTGACGCTCGTCGACCGCCACAGCCACCACCTCTTCCAGCCGCTCCTCTACCAGGCCGCGTGCGGCGGGCTCGGCGCCGGCGAAGTCGCCACGCCGATCCGCGAGCCGCTGCGCGACGCGAGGAACGTCGACGTGCTGATGGCCGCGGCGACCGACATCGACGTCGCGGCGCGGCGCGTGCGGCTCGACAGCGGCGAGACACTGGCCTACGACTCGCTGATCGTCGCCTGCGGCGCGGAGACCTCCTACTTCGGCAACGCCGCGCTCGGTGAGCACTCCTACGCGCTCAAGACGCTCGCCGACACGCTCGCCCTGCGCGAGCGCGTCTTCAGCGCCTTCGAGGAGGCCGAGCGCGCGGGCAACGCCGCCGACCGCGACCGCTGGGGAACGTTCGTCGTCGTCGGCGGCGGACCCACGGGCGTCGAGTTCGCCGGTGAGCTCGGGCTCCTGACGCACAGGATCCTGAAGCGCAGCTTCCGCAACTGGGACCCGGCGTCGGCAAAAGTCCACCTGCTCGATGCGGGCCCGCGGCTGACCGCCGCGTTCGACCCCCGGCTCTCGACGAAGGTCGGGCACTATCTCGACGAACTCGACGTCAGCGTGCACCACGGCGCCCGCGTGAACGCAATCGACGAGCACGGTGTCGACTTCACGGTCGACGGGCGCGACGAACGCATCGAGGCCCGGACTGTCGTCTGGGCCGCCGGCGTCCAGGCGGTCGGGCTGTGCGCGAAGCTCGCCGCGTCCGCCGGCGTCCAGCCGGACCGCGCCGGCCACCTGCCGGTCGGGCAGGACTGCTCGCTCGCCGGGCACCCGGAGATCTCGGTGATCGGCGACGCTGCCGCGACGCCGGGCCCCGGCGACCGTCCGCTCCCGGGGCTGGCGACCGTCGCGATTCAGCAGGCACGCCATGTCTGCGAGGGGATCCGCGCCGGGGCGCCGGGTGCAAACGGGCCGTTCAAGTACTTCGACAAGGGCGCGCTCGCGGTCGTCGGCCGTGGCCGCGCGGTCTGCGAAGTGCGGGGGCTCAGGCTGTCGGGCCGCCCGGCATTCTTCATGTACCTGACGGTGCACATGTACTACCTGACCGGCGGGGGGCCCGGCCACCGCCTCAAGGTTCTGATCGACTGGCTCAACGCGCGCTTCGGACAGCCGCAGAATCAGGTCATCGAGGGCGAACTGCCGCCCCGCGGTTCCTGAGCGGGCGCGGCGCGCTCAGACCTCGTCGACGGCCAGCGCGAACTTCGCCGACCAGCTCTCGCCTGCCGCGAGGAGCGGCGCGGCGCCGAGGGCAAGGGCGTTGGTGTGCGTGCTCATCGGCTCGAAGCAGATGAAATCGCGGCCCTGCGGCGCGTAGACCTGCGCGCAGGGATACCCCTCTGCGAACGTCAGCGTGACCCGGCGGCGCTCGCCCGCGACTTCGAACCGGGCGCCCGGCGCGAGCCCGTCGTAGCCGTCGTCGAACGTGCTGCCGGCGAGCTCGAAGTTCGCCGCGTCCTGCGCAGCGCCGGCACCCGTCGGCAGCGACCGCGCGTCGAGCTCGAGGTGGCGCATCGCCGGCAGGCTCACGGCGTAGCGCGCGCGTGGGCCGCCGGGCGCGAGGTAGGGGTGAAAGCCGAAGCTGACGGGCACGCGGTCATCGCCGGCCGTGACGCTCACGCCGATGGTCAGGCAGCGGTCGGCCAGCGCCGCCTCGTAGTCGACAGTGTGGGCGAACGGGAAGCAGTCGAATGCCGAGCCGAGCGCCGCGTCCCAGGCCAGCCTGGCCCGGACCCGGCTGGCGCCGGCGTCGATAACGGCCCAGCGCATCAGGGCCGGGACGACGCCGTGGATTGGCAGGCCGTTGCCGTCGACGGCGATCACGGACTGATCGTCGGGCAGCCGTGCGGTGAGCGCCCCGATCGTGTATTCGCGGTCGGCGAGCCGGTTTGCCCACGGGTACAGGAGGGGGATCCCCATCGTCTTGCCTCGCGCCGCATACTCGGCGACGCCCTCGTTCTCCGCGATCAGGTTCACGGCGCCCCACGCCAGGCGCGAGCAGAGCATGCCGGCGCCGGGCACGAACTCGGCGCGCAACTCCGAGCTCGCGTCGGCGATCGCGACGGGCTCGAGGCTCCTCTCAGGTGACATCGGCGGCGATCGGCTCCGCGGCGTCCAGGCGCGCAGGCGAGTCGGGATCGTGCGACGGCAGGAAGACGGTCGGATACTCGGCGGCGTGCGCGAGAATCGTCTCCAGCGTCGCGCGGTGCACCGCGACGTCGGGGGCGACCGCGTCGGGGCGCAGTGCGAGCAGCTGCTCGAGGCTGTCGGTGACGTCACCGGCCAGCATCACGTGCCGCCCGGCGTCATCGATGCAGATCACCGAGATGTGCCCGGGCGTGTGGCCGGGCGTCGCAACCGCGACGATCCGCCCGTCGCCGCTCAGGTCGCGGCTGCGCGCGAAGCGGCCGAAGGGGCGCTCCTCGAGCGTGAACAGCTCGGCGCGGAGCGCCCTGGGGATCGGCTGGTGGAGCACTCGGCGCATCAAGCTGGGGAACGCCCCGGCGGCAAATTCGAGCTCGGCCGCATTCATCCGCACCGGGATCGGCAGATGGTGCGCGCCATCGATGTGGTCGCCGTGGTGATGGGTGAGCACCGCTTCATCGACGCGCTCGAGGTCAAGGCCCGCCGCGGCGAGCGCGTGCGGCAGCTCCTGACCCGCGTCGACTTCAAAGCGCGCGAACGGCACGTCACGCACCGCGGCGCGCTCGCCGGTATCGACGAGCAGCAGGCGTCCCGCATGCTCGACTGCCCAGCAGAGGATCGGCAGCGGTTCCGACCACGCACCGGGCGTGAACAGGTCGAGCTGCCGGCGAAGCCCGCCGCGCGGGAACAGGAACGCCTGCTTGACGCTGACCGAGCCGGTCCTCAGTGCGTGGATCCGCATCGCCGCAAGGCTACCCGGCGTGCGGTCTTCTAGGCCCGCCCGGGCCGCCAAGGAGCAGGGCGGCCCGGGCGGGTGCTGCCGTCACTCGGCGGGAGCGAAGGCCGGCTGCCGGTTTTCGGCGGGCGGAGCGTCGGCGGCGCCCAGCGGCTGTGCGGGAAGCAGCGCGGCGGTGGTCAGCGCTCCTGCGGCGCCGACGATCGCGGCGACCAGGCAGCCGATCGAGAGACCGTGGATGAATGCCGTTTGCGCCGCCTGGTGGATCACGCCGCCGAGCGCCGCGTGGCCGCTTGCGGCGAGCGCCCGGGCAGCACCGAACGCCTCGCCGACCGACGCCTTGGCGGCGCCGAGGACCGGACCGGGAACGCTCGTGGGGATCCGCGAGGTCAGGCGGGCCGCGTAGGTCGAGGCGAACACGCTGCCGATCACCGCGACGCCGAGCGTGCCGCCCAACAGGCGCGTCGCGTCGTTGACGGCCGAGCCGACGCCGGCGCTGCTCGAGCGGCACGACGCCCATGATCGACTCCGTCGCCGGAGCGCTGGTCAGGCCCATGCCGATGCCGTAGAGCACCATCTGCGCGGCGATCACGCCGTAGGGGAGCGTGGGCGTCACCGACAGCGCGACCCAGAGGTAGAACGCCGTGATCATCACCAGGCCGCTCGTGACGACGAGCTTGTGACCCGAAGCGGACCGCGAGACGCGTTCCGAGCACCGATGAGACGCCGACCGAGATCGCGACCGGAAGCAGGTGCACGCCGGCCGAAAGGGCGTCGATAGCTCTTGACGAACTGGAAGTACTGCGTCATCAGGAAGATGAAGCCGAACAGCGTGAAGAACGCGACCGTCACCGCGGCGCAGGCGGCGCGTGAAGCGCGGGTTGCGGAACAGGTGATGTCGAGCATCGGGTAGCGCGTGCGGCGCTCGCGGATCAGGAACGCGCCGAGCAGCAGCGGCCGCGAGCGCGAAGCCGGCGAGCGTGCGGGCGCTGCGCCAGCCGTAGGTCGGGCGCCTCGATGATCGTGAAGACCAGCAGCGCCATCGCCGCCGTCGAGAAGCCGAAGCCGGGCCGGTCGAGCGGCGCCGCGGCGGCGTCGCGCGAGGTCGGCACGAAGCGCGCGACCAGCAGATCGCCGCAAGCGGCGACGGGCGCCATCGCGACGAAGATGCTCGCCCACGAGAAGCGCTCGAGCAGCCAGCCGCCGACGATCGGCCCGAGCGCGATCGCCATGCCCGCGGTCGCCCCCCACAGGCCGATCGCGCGCGCGCGCTCGCCGCGCTCCGTGAAGATGTTGGAGATCAGCGAGAGCGTCGCCGGGAAGACCATCGCCGCGCCGAGGCCCATCACTGCAGCGCGCGGCGATCAGCTGGTTGGCGTTGGTGGCCGCGGCGCCGGCGAGGCTCGCGAGGCCGAACACGCCGAGGCCGGCGAGCAGCAGGCCCTTGCGGCCGAATCTGTCCGACAGCGTGCCCGCAGCGAGCATGAACGCCGCGAACACGAGGTTGTAGGCGTCGACGATCCACTGCAGCTGGCTGTCGGAGGCGTGCAGCTCGCGCACCAGCGTCGGCAGCGCGACGTTGACGATCGTCGTGTCGAGGTTGATCGCGAAGGCCGCGAGCAGGAGGGACAGCAGGACGAGGGGCTTGTTGGCGGTGCGGAGGTTGGATGGTTCATGGCTGGACGTAAATAAAGCATATGCGACAAGAAAATCAAGCACTTGATTACTATCCTCAAGCGCGTGCTAACCTTGAGCCATGCGCTCCTACAGCCAGTACTGCTCCGTCGCGAAGGCGCTCGACTTGATCGGCGACCGCTGGACGCTGCTGATCGTCCGCGAGCTCACGCTGCGCGGGCCGAGCCGCTACACCGACCTGCGCCGCGGCCTGCCCGGGATCGCGACGAACCTGCTCGCCGAGCGCCTGCGCGAGCTCGAGCGCACAGGGATCCTCGCGCGCGAAGAGGCACCACCCCCGTGGCGACCGCCGCTCTTCTCGCTCACCGAGCGTGGCGCCGCACTCGCGCCCGTGCTCGATGCGCTCGGCCTCTGGGGCGTGAGCTATATGACCGAGGGGCCAGAGCCCGGTGACGAGTTCCGCGCGCACTGGCTCGCTTGGCCGGTCGACATGTTCCTGCGCGACGCCGACCCCGACGGCGCGCCCGTGACGATCGAACTCGACACCGGCGATGACCCGGTGCTTGCACGGCTCGATGCCGGCGAGATCACGGTGCAGCCGGGGCGCGGCGAGATCGCCGACGTGCGGATCAGCGGCGAGCCGCATCCGGTGCTCGGGCTCCTGACGGGCGCACTCGACATCGCACAGGCGCGCGACGCCGGCGTGACGGTCGAGGGCCGGGCGGAGATCCTCGACCGCCTGCAGCCGGCGCCGGCCTGAACGCGCCGGGCAGCCGCCAACAGGCCGTGGTTAGGGGCCTCGGCAAACGGGTACCAGTAGGCAACGGCATGTGGCCCCATGCCCACCTGCCGCCCTGACCGGGGCAACCCGTCGTCGGGCGGTGGGGCTTCCCGGGGCGGGGGTGGCGCGGACATCCCTGCACGTTGCCCCCGCCCCACCCCTTTCTTCGCGCGATTCGGCGCAGTTCGCACAGCGGACCTGCCGAGGCGTATCCTCCGTAGTGAACGCCGAGGACCGCGGGTGATGACCTACCAAGCGCTTGTAGACGCACGTCAGACGGGACACGGCGAGGCTGAACTCCTCGCCCGCTGGCACGAGCACGGCGATGAACGCGCCCGCGACCAGCTCGTGCGCATGCATCTGCCGTTGGCACGCAAGCTCGCCCGGCGCTATGTGCGCTCCTCCGAGCCGTTCGATGACCTCCTGCAGGTCGCGAGCCTGGGGCTGCTCAAGGCGATCGACCGCTTCGACCCGGAGCGCGGAGCGCCGCTTCGCTCATTCGCGGTGCCGACGATCCTCGGCGAGATGCGGCGCTACTTCCGCGACTGCGGCTGGTCGGTGCATGTGCCGCGCGGCGCCCAGGAGCGGGCTCTGCGCGTCCGCGACGCACAGATCCGCCTGACCAACGAACTCGGCGGCGAACCGAACGTCGTGCGCCTGGCTGAGTATCTCGAGATCGACGTCGAGCAGGTGCTCGACGCGCTCTACGCGCTGCGTTCGTACGAGTCGGTCTCGCTGGACGCGGTCGTCTGCGCCGAGGATGACGAGTCGGTCAGCTTCGTCGACCTGCTCGGTGGCGAGGATGAGCGCTTCGAACTCGTCGAGCTCGGCGCCGTCGCGGCCGCCGCGATTCGCGAGCTGCCGCGCCGCGAACAGCTGATGGTCAAGCTGCGCTACATCGACGAGCTCACGCAGGCCGAGATTGCAACGCGCGTCGGCCTGTCGCAGATGCAGGTCTCAAGGGTTCTGCGCCGCTCACTGGAGCGCCTGCAGGCGATCGCACAGGAGGAGGCGTGACGAGCGCGGGCGAGCCGATCTGCGCCCGGTCGAACGCTTCCCCGACCGACCCGAACCTGACGCTCGAGCTGTGGAGCCGGGCCGGCGACGTGGTGGTCGTGCGCCAGGCGCTCGCCGCAATCGCCGAGGTGCTCGAGCTGAGCGGCCCCGACGTCGCCGACATCGCGACCGTCCTGACCGAGGCCTGTAACAACGTCGTCGTCCACGCCTATCCGCCGGACGAACCCGGTCCCCTGAACGTCGAGTTCGCGTTCGCACCCGGTTTGCTGGTCGTCACTGTCAGCGACCTGGGCTGCGGGATCGCAGCACACCACGAGGAGCCGCGCGCCGGCGGCGGGCGGCTCGGCATCCCGATGATGGTCGCGCTTGCGCGCAGCGTCGAGTTCAGCGACCCCGGCCAGCGCGGTACGCGCGTGCAGTTCACGTTCGACGTCGGCAGGGTCGAGTCCGACCTGCTCCTCGACCGCCCAGCCTGGACCCGGCGGCCGCAGCTCGCCGAGGACCACATCGCCGCCGGCGGCGCGATCGTCACCGCCTCGCCGGGACGCCTGGCGGCCGTCGCCCTCGCGCGCGTCGCGCGCGTGCTCGCGGGACGCGCGCGCTTCACTGCCGCCGGCCTGGAGGACGTCGACCGCGTGTCCCGGCAGATCGCGCGCGAGGTCGCGGCAGAAGGCCCGCACCGTGCGCTGACGTGCGGAATCGTCGTCGCCCCGCGGTCGATCGAACTTTGCACCTTCGCCCGCCTGACCTCGATCGAAGGAGACGAGAGCGCCGCGCTGGAGGTCAGCAACGAAACCGGGATCACGCGGGCGATGCTGGGGGCACGCTGAGCGGGCGATGGGGGCGCGGCGCAGACCCGGCCCGGCGGACCGGTTCGCGGTCGTAGTCGATCATGGCGACGAGCGCACGATCGTCGCCGTTCACGGCGAACTGGACCTCGCCAACGCCCCGCGCCTCGAAGCCGCGATCGCCGACGAGCGCGTGCGCAGCGCCGAGCGCCTCGTAATCGACCTCAGCGCGATCGGCTTCATCGACTCGACGGGCCTTCGTGTGATCCTCGCCACCAGTGAAGAGGCGCGCGCCAGCGGCCAGCGATTCGCGGTGACGCGCGGCGGCGAACAGGTCCAACGGATCTTCGCGGTCACCGGCGCCGACCGCCGCCTGGAAGTGCTCGGCTCGCTGGATGAGGCCTGACGGCGCACCGCCCGGCCCCCGAGCCGTGTCGGGGACCGGGTCAGGCGCGCTCGCGCTAGTTCTGGCGCATGCTCCCGAACGCCAGACGGGCGAGATGTGGGCCGCGCCATTCGTGTGGTCGTGCCGCTCTCGGACGACCTGCGGCCGTTGTACGGATTGCGGGCGGTGCGTGCACCGCCCGCCCCGCACGCGCTCAGCTACCCGCGCGAGGCGGCGCCAAAACCAAGGCCCCCGAAACAGCGGCGCGAGCCGCCCTGCAGATGTTTGAAGAACCCCCCGACGAGGTTATCCTCGGCGTGTGGCTCGCGCGATCTGGAGCGGCGCGATCAGCTTCGGGCTGGTCTCCGTGCCGGTGAAGATGTACAGCGCGGTGGAACGCAAGAGCGTGCAGTTCAACCAGCTCTCGCGCGAGACCGGAGCGCGCATCTCGATGCGCCGCGTCGACTCCTCGACCGGCGAGGAGGTCCCCTACGAGGAGATCGTCAAGGGCTACGAGGTGACCCCCGGCAGCTACGTCCAGATCGCGCCCGCCGAACTCGACACGCTGGCGCCCAAGCGCAGCCGCACGATCGAGATCGAGGACTTCGTTCAGCTCTCGCAGATCGACCCGATCTACTACGACCATCCCTACTATCTCGCCCCTGCCGCCGGGGGCGCGAAGCCCTACAGGCTGCTCGTCGACGCGATGCGCGACACGGGGCGCGTCGCGATTGCGCAGGTCGTGATCCGCTCGCGCGAACAGCTCGTCGCCCTGCGTCCCACCGGCGAAGTGCTGACGATGTCGACGATGGTCTTCGCCGACGAAGTGCTTTCGCCCGAGCGCCTGGACGAGCTCGCGGACGTGCACGCAGCGAAGACCACCAAGCGCGAGCTGGACATCGCCAAGCAGCTGATCGAGTCGCTCGCCGAGGACTTCGAACCCGAGAAGTACCACGACACCTACCGCGCCGCGGTGCTTGAGCTGATCGAGCGCAAGGCGGCGGGCGAGCAGACCGTCGCCCAGCCGGAAAAGCCGGTCGACGGCGCGGCCGCACCGGACCTGATGGCCGCGCTGAAGGCCAGCCTCGACGCGGCCCAGGCGGCCGGCGTGAAGCCGCGGGCCCGCAGCCGCAAGTCGGCGCCGGCAAGCAAGCCGCGCAGCCGCAAGACGCCGGCGAAACGCACCGGCTGAACCGATGGCGCGTGCCGGCGCCGGCAAGCTCGAGGCCTACCGCGGCAAACGGGACTTTTCGCGTACGCCGGAGCCGGCGCCCGGGAAGGCGGCCTCGGGCGACGGCCCGCCGCGGTTCGTGCTGCACGAGCACCACGCGCGGAGGCTGCACTGGGACCTGCGCCTGGAGCACGACGGCGCGCTGGCCAGCTGGGCGCTGCCGAAGGGGATGCCCGACGACCCGCGCCGTAACCACCTCGCTGTCGCGACCGAGGAGCATCCGCTCGAGTACCTGGACTTCCACGGCACGATTCCGGCCGGCGAATACGGCGCGGGCGAGATGACGATCGCCGACAGCGGGACCTACGACTGCCTGAAGTGGAGCGAACGCGAGGTCGACGTCGTCCTGCACGGCAAGGCGGGCGAGACCCGCTACGTGCTGTTCGCGACCGACGAGCCGGCGCGGAACTGGCTGATCCACCTCAAAGGCGAGCCGCTCGACCCCGCGGCTGAACCGATGCCCGACGCGCTCGCGCCGATGCTCGCCACGGCAGCGGACCTGCCGACCGGCGACGGCTGGGCTTACGAGGTCAAGTGGGACGGCGTGCGGGCACTCGCCTGGTGCGACCGCGGCACGGTCAAGGTGCGCAGCCGCAACCTCAACGACATCAGCGCGACGTTTCCCGAGCTGCGCGACCTCGCGCCGGCGCTCGGCGTCCATCGCGCGCTGCTCGACGGCGAGATCGTCGCGCTCGCCGACGACGGGCTGCCCGACTTCGCGGCGCTGGTGCAGCGCGTGCGCACGACCAAGCCCGCGCGATCACGGGAACTTGCGCAGCGCACCCCCGCGATCTACGCCGTATTCGACCTGCTCTGGCTCGACGGCCACTCGCTGATGACGCTGCCCTACGCCGAGCGCCGCCGCCGGCTCGAGGCACTCGAGCTGAAGGCGCCGCACGTCACGGTGCCCGACAGCTTCACCGAGAACGGCGCGGCGCTGTTGGACGCGACCGCCGAGCGCGGGCTCGAGGGCGTGGTCGCCAAGCGCCTGGACTCCCAGTACCTGCCCGGCAAGCGCTCGCGGGACTGGATCAAGGTCAAGGCCTCACGCCGCCAGGAGTTCGTCGTCGGCGGCTGGCTGGCCCAGAAGGGGACACGCAAGCGGATCGGCGCGCTGCTGCTCGGCTACCACGACGCGAGCGGCGCGCTGCGCTTCGCCGGCCGCGTCGGCAGCGGGATCTCCGAGGCGGTCGCGGATGAGCTCGCCGCGCAGCTCGAGCCTGCCAAGGTCAGCCCCTTCGGCGACGCGAAGGTGCCCAAAGAGGCCAAATTCGTCGTCCCGGCCCAGGTAGTCGAGGTCCGCTTCGCCGACTGGACCGAGAGCGGCAGCCTCAGACATCCTGTGTTCATCGCGATCCGCTCGGACAAGGACGCGCGCGACGTCGTGCGCGAGGACCCCGCGGCCCTGCGCGAGCCGGGTGCGGCGCTGGCGTTCGCCACCGAGGGCAAACGCACGCTGGCGCAGGTCGGCGGGCGCGCCGTGCCGGTCACGAATCTCGACAAGCCGCTGTTCCCCGACGGCTTCACCAAGCGTCAGGTGATCGAGTACTACGCGGCCATCGCTCCGGTGATGCTCGAGCACCTCGCCGGCCGGCCCGTGACGCTCGTGCGCTGGCCCGACGGCAGCGCCGGCAAGTCGTTCTTCCAGAAGCAGGCGCCCAAACACCCGGAGTTCGTCCACACCGCGGCGATCGAGACGAGCGAGCGCACGATCGACTATCTGGTCGCCGACAGTCCCGCCGCCCTTGTGTGGGCCGCGAACATGGCCGCGATCGAACTGCACGTCACGCTCGGCCGGATCCCCCGCATCGAGCGCGCGCTGGCGGTCGTGTTCGACCTCGACCCCGGCGAGGGCGTCGGCCTGGGCGAGTGCTGCTCCGTTGCGCTGCGGCTGCGCGCGATGTTCGACCAGCTCGGTCTGCGCTGCGTGGTCAAGACCTCCGGGAAGAAGGGCCTGCACCTGTTCCTTCCACTCGGCGGCGACGGCGCGTCCTACCCCGACGTCAAGTCTTTCGCCCGCACGGTCGCCGAAATGTTCGCGCGCGAACTGCCCGACGAGGTCGTCTCGGTGATCGACCGCGCGAAGCGGCGCGGCAAGGTGCTGATCGACTGGCGCCAGAACGAGATGCTGCGCACCGAGGTCGCGGTCTACTCGCTGCGCGCCCTCGAACACCCCCAGGTCTCCACGCCGGTGCAATGGGAGGAGATCGAGTCGGTCGCGGCCGGCGCCGACGAGGCTGCGCTGCACTTCACCGTGCCGGAGGTACTCGCGCGGGTCGCGGCCAAGGGCGACCTTTTCGCCGAGTCGCTGACGCTCACGCAGCGGCTGCCGCGAGCCTAGCCGGCCGTCAGTGCCTGCCGGCGCCCCGCGGCGGACGGGGAAAGAAGCCGGAGGTCCGCTCGATGTAATCGGCGTACTCGGGTCGGCGCTTGCGAAGCCCCTGCTCGAGCAGCGCCTTTCCGGAGACGCGGATCAGCAGGACGCTCATCAGCAACGGGCCGATCAGCGTCCACCAGGTGCCGCCCGCCGGCAGCACGACGAGCCAGATCCCCCACCAGACGCAGAAGTCGCCGAAGTAGTTCGGGTGGCGCGTGTAACGCCACAGCCCGCGGTCCATCACCTTCCCGGCGTTGGCGCCGTCGCGCTTGAAGCGGCGAAGCTGCGCGTCCCCGACGGCCTCGAAGAACAGCCCGACGCAGAACAGCGCCAGGCCCGGCGCAATCGACCACCCGAGCGGCCCGGCCCGATACCCCGCGACCTGGATCGGCAGGGAGACGATCAGCGCCAGCAGGCCCTGCAGCGCGAAGATCATCACCAGGCTCCAGAGCGCGAAGGAGTCGCCGCGCCGTCGGCGCATCGCCGTGTAGCGGCGATCCTCGCCCGGCTCGGCGAGCTTGCGGATCGCCAGATAGACCGCGAGGCGCAGCGACCAGACCGCCGTCAGGGCGACGAGCAACCAGCGCCGTCCGGCGTCCCCGTCGGCGGCGAGCGCGACCGTCAGCGCGATCAGCAGGAACGCGGGCCCCCAGAAGACGTCGATGATCGAGACGTCGCCGATCCGCAGGCTCACGGCCCAGAGGACGAGCATCGCCGCGGCGATCACGGCGACCGCGTAGAGGCTCGCAGTTCCGGGCCACGCAAAGAAGATGCTGGTCGCGCTCACGGCAGAAGTAAAGCGCGTACGTCGCGGGTCCGGACGGCGCTCGCCGGTCGGCTACATAAGGGAGGTGACCCAGCGGGAGCAGATCCGCGCCCGGCCCGCAGGCCACGCGCGGGCCAGCCTGCTGATGCTCGTCGGGGCCTCCGTCGGCTGGGGGCTCTCGACGACGCTCAGCTCATACGCCCTGCGCCAGTTCCAGCCGGGCGACCTGCTCGTCGTCGAGCTGCTCGTCGGCGGCGCCGTGATCTGGACGCTGGCGCTGCGCGCCGGGCGCGCAAGCCTGATCACCAGGCACTGGAAGCTCTTCGCGCTGCTCGGGCTGATCGAGCCCGGGATGACCTATTTCCTGGGCAACCTGGGCCTCTCCCACGACAGCGCCGCGACCACTTCGCTGCTGTTCGCGACCGAGGCGGTGCTCGTCGCAATCTTCGCCGCGCTGCTCCTCGGCGAGCGCGTCGACCGCCGGATCCTCGCGGCCCTGACCGCCGGCGTCGGTGGCGCGCTGGTGATCGGCCTCGGCGAACCCGCCCGCGGCGATTCGATGCTCGGTCACCTGTTCGTGCTCGGCGCGACCGCCAGCGCGGCGGCCTACGCGCTGACGGCACGGCGGATCGCCCACCTCGGCAGCCCGTTGACGGTCACCACCTTCCAGCTGCTCGCCGCCGCGACCATCGCGCTGCCCGCGACGGCGATCGGCGACCTCGCGACGGCGACGCCGAGCCACAATCCGGATGCGATTCACTGGCTCGCCGCGATCCTCGGCGGTCTCGCGGGCGTCGCGGTGCCGTTCGCCCTCTACAACCGGGCGATCGTCAACGTCGAGGCGACGATCGCGGCTGGCGTTCTGAACATCGTGCCGCTCGTCGGGCTGACGTCCGCCGTGGTCCTGCTCGGAAACACCCCGACCGGCTCCGATCTGCTCGGCGGCGCACTGATCCTCGCGGGCGCCGCCTACATCGGGATGCGCGAGGCCGGCACGCCGGTCGATCGCGCACCGCAGGCCGTCGCTGCGTTCCCGCCCGCCGTCGATCAGGCAGGCGTCCCACTGCTCCTCCCGGAGCAGGTGGGTTCGCGACGGGACGGGGCGGGAAGGTGGCAAGATCACAAGGGAGACCGATGACAAGGGCACTCCACGACCGCCGCAAGGCGACAGGACGGAGATAGCGATGACTGACAGGGATTTCGAGGAGCAGGAGATCGAGGCCGCCGAACGCGAAGCGGCCGCCGTTGGCGGAAAGGTGGACCGTTCCTACGACAGCCCCGAGCAGCGCGCGGTGCGCGAGGCGGGCGGCGGCGAGTCCGAGGGCTTCGAGGACTCCGAGCGTGAACTGATCGAACACGCCTCGCACACCGACCAGGCGCCGGCGCACAAGGTGCTGCACGACCAGGGCGCGCCCGAGGAGCGCGAGCGCGAGCGGGTCGACGGCGACGCCGACCATGAGCCGACCAGCGAGGAGGACCCGGCAGACGTCGAATAGCGCGGGGCGCGCCATGCGAGCGATGCTCTTCGCCGGCCCGGGCACGCCGCTCGAGCCGCGCGAGGTCGATGCTCCGCAGCCGGGACCGGGCCAGGTGCTGCTGGCAGTCCAGGCCTGCGGTGTCTGCCGCACCGACCTGCACATCCTCGACGGCGAGCTCGAGCGTCCGAAGCTGCCGTTGATCCTCGGCCACCAGATCGTCGGCACCGTCGCGGGCGCCGGCGAGGGAGCCGAGCGCTTCACCTCCGGCTCGCGGGTCGGCGTGCCGTGGCTCGGCTGGGCCTGCGGCGAATGCCGCTACTGCACGAGCGGCCGCGAGAACCTCTGCGACCGCGCGCTGTTCACCGGCTATGACCTCGACGGCGGCTACGCCGATTTCGCGGTCGCGGACGAGCGCTTCTGCCTGCCGCTGCCCGGCGCCCACGACGACGCGCAGGTCGCGCCGCTGCTCTGCGCCGGGCTGATCGGCTATCGCGCGCTCGGCCTCGTCGGCGATGCGCCGCGGATCGGCTTCTACGGGTTCGGGGCGGCGGCACACATCCTCTGCCAGGTCGCGGTCCACGAAGGCCGCGAGGTCTTTGCGTTCACCCGCCCCGGCGACGCGGCCGGGCAGGAATTTGCGCGCAGCCTCGGCGCCGCCTGGGCCGGCGGCTCGGACGAGACACCCCCCGAGCAGCTCGATGGAGCGATCGTCTTCGCCGCCGACGGCGCGCTGATGGTGCAGGCGCTGCGCGCCAGCGCGAAGGGCGCGCGCGTGATCAGCGCCGGCATCCACATGAGCGACGTCCCGAGCTTCCCCTACGAGCTGCTCTGGGGCGAGCGTTCGCTGGGCTCCGTCGCAAACCTGACGCGCGCCGACGGCGAGGAGTTCCTGCGCGTCGCGGCTGGCGCAGGCGTGCGGACAGCGGTCACGACCTACCCCCTCGACGCGGCTTCGCAGGCCTTGGAGGATCTGCGCGCCGGGCACTTGAAGGGCGCCGCCGTTTTGCTCGTCGGCGCCGACTGAGGCGCCGGTCGGTTGATCGCCTAGGCTTCGTCATCCCGATGGCTGACCAGCCGAACATTTTGTACCTGCATTCGCACGACACCGGGCGCTACGTGCAGCCATACGGGCACCCGGTGCCGACGCCGAACATCCAGCGCCTGGCCGACCAGGGCGTGCTGTTTCGCAAAGCCTTTTGCGCCGTCCCGACCTGCTCGGGCTCACGCGCATGCCTGCTGACCGGCCAGTACGGCCACACCAGCGGGATGCTCGGGCTCGCGCACCGCGGTTGGGAGCTCAACGACTACACCCAGCACCTCGCCAACACGCTGCGCCGCGCCGGCTACTACTCGATGCTGATCGGCGAGCAGCACATCGCCAAGCGCCCGGACGTGATCGGCTTCGACCGCGTCGCGAAGATCCCGACAACCCGTGTCGAGTCCGTCGCGCCGGTCGCGATCGACGCGCTCAACGAGCCGCTGCCGGAACCGTTCTTTCTCTCGGTTGGGTTCTTCGAGACGCACCGGGACTGGCTGGGGCCCTCGTCGGTGCGCGACGCGCTCTATTCGATTCCGCCGCCGAACCTCCCGGACACGCCCGAGACGAGGATCGATATGGCCTCCTACAAGGCCAGCGCCCGCTCGCTGGACCAGGGCGTCGGCTCGGTCCTCGCGGCGCTCGACGCGCAGCCGTCCAGCCGCAGGACGCTCGTCTTCCTGACGACCGACCACGGGCTCGCCTTCCCTGGCGCGAAGGCGACGCTGTACGACCGTGGCCTCGGCGTGATGCTGATCATGCGCGGCCCCGGGGGCTTCTCGGGAGGCTCGGTCAACGACGCGCTGGTCTCGCACCTGGACATCTATCCGACCCTCTGTGAGCTCGCCGGGACCCCGACGCCGGACTTCGCGCAGGGCCATTCGCTGCTGCCGCTCGTCGAGGGCGAGGTGGACTCCGTGCGCGACCGGCTGTATGCCGAGATGAACTGGCACGCGGCCTACGACCCCCAGCGAGCAGTGCGGACCAACCGCTTCAAGTACATCCGCCGTTACGGCGACCGCCGCACGCCGGTGCTCGCGAACTGCGATGACTCGCCGAGCAAGACGCTGCTGGTCGAGAACGGCTGGGCCGAGCGCGAAATTCCCTTCGAACAGCTTTACGACCTGACGTTCGACCCCAACGAGGACGCCAACCTGATCGACAACGACGCGTACGCGACGGTGCGCGACGAGCTGCGCGCCGACCTCGACCGCTGGATGCACGAGACCGGCGACCCGCTGCTCAACGGGCCCCTCATTCCGCCGCCGGGGGTCGAAATCAACAGCCCGGACCAGGTCTCTGCGAGCGAGCCCCTGACGGTCATCCCGGGGGTCGCGGCGTGAGCACGGCGCCGACCAGCTCCTACCTGATCTGCGCGACCCAGCGCTGCGGGAGCACCCTGCTGTGCGAGTCGCTCAAAGCGACGGGCGTCGCCGGCGAGCCGCGCGAGTACTTCGAGGAGCTCAAGGAGACCGGCGTGCCGCGCCGCCCGCGCGAGTACTTCTGGGGTGTGCGCAGCCCCGAAGTACTTCGCCTGCTGCCACAGGAAGCCGACCTCGACCGCGACTCCGAACGCAAGCCGAGCTGGAGCCGCGAGAACTATGCGGCGCACTACGAGGCCGCAATCGAGCTCGGCACGAGCGATAACGGCGTGTTCGCCGCGAAGGTGATGTGGAGTTACTTCCCGGACTTCCTGGAGCTGATGCGCGGCATTCCGCGCTTCGCCGGCAAGGGCGACGGCTCGCTGCTCGGCTCGGCGTTCCCGGGGCTCAACTATGTCTTCATCTCGCGCTCGGACAAGGTCCGCCAGGCGGTCTCGCTGTGGCGCGCACTGCAGACGTGGAAGTGGCGCGCCGCCTCGGGGGAGACGCAGAGCGAGCAGCGGCCGGTCTACTCGTTCGACGCGATCGACCACCTGCTCGACGGGCTGCGCCGGCAGGAGGACGCCTGGCGCGGCTTCTTCTTCCGGATCGGACGGGACCCGCTGCAGATCACCTACGAGGAGATCGCCGCCGACCCGGACGCCGCCGCCCGCAGGGTGCTCGAGACGGTCGGCATTCACCTCGAGGCCGAGCCCGGCGGGCCCGCGCGCGAGATGCGCCGTCAGGCCGACGAGCTGTCCGAGAGCTGGGTCCAGACCTATCTCGAAGACGTTTCGCGGCGCTGATCGGCCGGGCTATTCGGCGGCATAGCCGATTGCGGCCAGTTCGCTGCGCCGCGCCGCGCTGAGGGCCGGCCAGGCCGCGTCGTAGCCGAACACCTCGCGCAACGACGCCGAGCCGAACCGCTCGCCGACGATCTCGATGTGCTCGGGCCCGACGAGCGCGGGGTGCGCGGCGCCACAGGTCCGCGCGAGGGCGAGCATCTCGCCGCGCAGCGTTCGGATGTAGTTCGCCGAGCGGCGCGCGTTCAACGCCGGATCGAGGCCGCTCTCGAGCCAGCGGGACTGCGTCGCGACGCCGGACGGACAGCGACCCGTGTGGCAGCGTTGCGCCTGGATGCAGCCGATCGAGAGCATCGCCTCGCGTCCGACGCTGACCATGTCGCAGCCGAGCGCGATCGCGAACAGGGCCTCGTCTGGGAACCCCAGCCGGCCGGCACCGACGAACGTGATCTCCTCGGCGAGGTCGCGCTGCGCGAAGGTCGAGTAGACACGCGAAAAGCCGAGCTTGAAGGGCAGCGCGACGTGGTCCGAGAAGGCGAGCGGCGCGGCCCCCGTCCCGCCCTCGCCCCCGTCGATGTTCACGAAGTCCGGTCCGCCCCCGCTCGCCGCCATCCTGTCGGCCAGCTCGACCCAGAACCCCGCTTCCCCGACGGCGGACTTGATCCCCACGGGCAGCCCGGTCGCGCCGGCGATCAGCTCGATGAACTCGACGAGTCCCGCGACGTCGTCAAACGCCGTGTGGCGCGGCGGGCTGACGCAGTCAACGCCGGCCGGGACCCCCCGGATCGCGGCGATCTGGGGAGTGACCTTCGCGGCGGGCAGCATGCCGCCGAGCCCGGGCTTTGCGCCCTGCGAGAGCTTGATCTCGATTGCGCGCACCGGCGCTTCCTGGACCCGCCGGCACAGCTCGTCAAGCGAGAAGCGGCCCGCGGCGTCGCGGCAGCCGAAATAGCCGGTCCCGACCTGAAAGACGAGTTCGCCGCCCCCACGGTGCGCGGGCGCCAGGCCGCCCTCGCCGGTGCCCTGCAGGCAGTCGGCGAGCGCCGCGCCGCGGTTCAGCGCATCGACCGCGGGCGCGGAGAGCGCGCCGAAACTCATCCCCGAGATGTTGACGATCGACGCCGGCCGGAACGCGCCGGCACGGCCGTGCGCCGCGCCGAGGACCTTTCCCGCGGGGACCGCGAACTGCGGCGCCGCCCCAGGCGCGCCGTGCCCTGGCGGCGCGGCGGGAAACGGCGAATGCTTGATGATCACCAGCGACTCGACGGACTCCATCTCGTCGTCGCTGCCGAAGCCGAAGGTGTCCGGGCGCCCCGCTGCGGTCGCCTCGATCCAGCGACGCTGGTCGCGCGAGAACGGACGCTCCTCGTTGTTGGAGGTGACGATGTACTGGCGCAGCTCGGGGCCGACGTCCTCGAGCACGTAGCGCAGGTGGCCGATGACCGGGAAGTTGTGCAGCACCGCGCGGCGGCGCTGCAGCAGGTCGTACGCGACAAGGCCCCCGACGGCGGCGCCCGCCGCCAGACCAACCCGCTTCACCGCGCAAGCTCCATCTGCAGTGAAGGCTAGTGCCCGCCGGCCGCTCGGAGCCCGTCGCCCGCGGGGTCACCGGCCGCACCTCCTGTGGCCGCGCGCGCGCCGGCCGTCCGCGCGCCGGGTAGCGTGGGGCCCATGAACATCACTCGCGGTACCTCAAGGCGGCGCGCAATGCCAGCGCTCGCATTTGCCGGGCTGGCGCTCCTGGGCGCCGGCTGCGGCAGCAGCGGCAGCGAAAGCTCGGCCTCGTCGAAGTCGCCGACCGAACTCATCGAAGCCGCCGGCAACGCTTCGAAGAGCGCCAAGTCGGTGAAGCTCAACGTCCACGTCACGGGCGCGGCAGCGACGAACATCGAAATCCTGAACGTCCCCAACCAAGGGGTAGAGGGGAAGATCGACGTCAAAGGCCGACAGGCGGAATTCATCGTCGCGGGCGGCACCTTCTACCTCAAAGGTGGGGAACAGCTGTTCGCCGGCTCCGGGGCGCCGTCCGGATTGACCTCCGAGCTCAAGGGCAAGTGGATCAAGATTCCCGGCGCCGATGCGCAGAGCGGCGGCCTGACGCAGGTCGGCGACCTTGCGGGTCTGCTGGACAAGAACATCGCGGAGCTCAAGAGCAGCAAGAGCCACCTCACCAAGACCGGCGAAACGACGATCAACGGCAAGAAGGTGGTCGGCCTGACGGGCACCGCGAACGGCCAGAAGGGCACGATCTTCGTCGAAGCCGCGGAACCTCACTACCCGGTGGCGCTCGAAGCTTCCGAGGCGAGCGGCGGGAACGCGAAGGCGACCTTCGAAGACTGGAACGCAAACGCAGAAGTGAAGGCCCCGGCCAACGCGGTCGACCTCCAGTCGCTGCTCGGCTGACGGCTGCAAGGGCGGGCGCCGAGCGGGCGCCCGCCCAGACTCACGGCAGGAAACCGGCTCGGCTCGTGACATGCTCGTGCCGAACCGCATGCGGCAGCGCACGATCTACAGCCCCCGCCCGCGAGAAGCTTGCTCCCGCGCCCGACCACGGTTCGCGGGAGCGCTCGCGTGCGTCGCGCTCGCCCTGGCCGGCGCGGGTTGCGGCGCGGCTCAGGGAACGACCACGGGCACTACGGCGCTCGCCGGCGGCGAACCACCGCCGGTCACCTCCTCGCTCAGCCACCACGAAGAGCTGATTGCCGCCGGCGGCAATCTCGCGATCGCCGACGGCTGCTCGACCTGCCACACCGAGGCGCAGTCCAGCCGCCTGGGGCCGAGCTTCTATTCCTTCGCCGGCCACGACGTCCGGCTCGCCAGTGGCCGCACGGTGCTCGTCAATGAAGCGTTCGTCAAACGCGAGCTCGAAAACCCTGAACGTGAACCGATGAGCGGCTACAGCCCGCGACTGATGTGGAACACGCTCCGGCGCCTGCACGTGCACCTGGACCGCCATTCGATCGAAGCGCTCGCCGCGTTCGTCGAGCAGATCGGCCCGGAACCGTAGGGCGGTGCCCCGGGGCCTTGTGCCGCCGGCGGCGCTCCGGGTAGACTGATCATCGATTTTCGAAAATCTAGACTCGAGGAGCCCACCCCATGTCCGCGTCAGCCGCCCCCGCGATCCGACCGGAGGATTTCCTGAACATCGACTCCCTGCTGAGCGACGAGGAGCGCGACATCCGTGACACGGTGCGCTCGTTCGTGCGCGACCGCGTCCTGCCCGACGTCGGGACCTGGTTCGAGGAGGCGCGCATCCCGCTGGAGCTCGCGCCCGAGCTCGGCCGCATCGGCGTCCTGGGCATGCACCTCGAGGGCTACGGGTGCGCAGGCGCCAGCGCGACCGCGTACGGCCTCGCGTGCATGGAGCTCGAGGCCGGTGACAGCGGCGTGCGCAGCCTGGTCTCGGTCCAGGGGTCGCTCGCGATGTACGCGATCCACCGCTGGGGCTCGGAGGAGCAGAAGCAGACCTGGCTCCCGGGGATGGCCGCGGGCGAGAAGATCGGCTGCTTCGGGCTGACCGAGCCCGACGCCGGCTCGGACCCGGGCTCGATGCGCACGCGCGCACGGCGCGACGGCAGCGACTGGATCCTCCACGGCCAGAAGATGTGGATCACCAACGGCTCGGTCGCCGACGTCGCGGTCGTCTGGGCGCGTACCGACGAAGGCGTCAGGGGCTTCCTCGTGCCGCGCGGCACGCCCGGCTTCAGCGCGCAGGACATCCACAAGAAGCTCTCGCTGCGCGCTTCCGTGACCAGCGAGCTGCTGCTCGACGAAGTACGCCTGCCGGGCGACGCGGTGCTGCCCGAGGTGAGCTCGCTGCGCGGGCCGCTCTCGTGCCTGAACGAGGCGCGCTACGGCATCGTCTGGGGTGCAGCCGGCGCTGCCCGGGCCTGCCTCGAGGCGGCGATCGAATACTCACTCGAGCGCCGCCAGTTCGACCGGCCGATCGCCTCGTTCCAGATCCAGCAGCAGAAGCTCGCGATGATGGCCCTCGAGGTCAACCGGGCGACGCTGCTCGCGCTGCACCTAGGCCGCCTGAAGGACCGCGGCCAGCTCCGCCCCGAGCACGTCAGCATGGGCAAGCTCGGGAACGTCAACGCGGCGCTCGACGTCGCGCGGACGGCGCGCCAGGTGCTCGGCGCGAACGGCATCACGCTCGAGTATCCGGTGATCCGCCATATGAACAACCTCGAGTCGGTGGTCACCTACGAGGGCACCGCCGACGTTCACGCGCTGGTAATCGGGAGCGCCCTGACAGGGATCGACGCGTTCCGGTGAGCACTGCGATCCAGCCGGTCGTCCTGCCCGGCACGACCGCCGAGCACACACTCGAGTGGCTGCGCCGCGCGATCGTCACGCGTCAGCTGCGCCCTGGCCAGAAGGTGCTCCAGGACGACCTCGCGCAGGAGCTCGGTGTGAGCATCGGTCCCGTGCGCGAGGCGCTGCGCGTGCTCGAGCAGGAGGGCCAGGTGACCTATCTGCCCCGGCGCGGCTACTTCGTGACCGAACTGGACATTGCCGACCTGCGCGAGATCTACGAGCTGCGCCGGATCCTCGAGGCCCGCGCGGCCCGCGCTGCGCTTCCCTTCCACGACGCGCCGTCGATCGCGCTCGCCGCGGACGCGGCGCGCGAATGCGCGGCGGCAGCCGAGGCGGGCGACGTGGCGCGCGAGCTCGAAGCGAACCGCCGATTCCACTTCGCGCTCCTGCAGGCGCCCGGCCAGCAGCACACCCTCAGGCTGATTCGGCTGCTGTGGGAGGCGACCGAGGCCTACCGCGCGATCTACTACAACTCGCCACGCGAGCGCCGCGCCGCGAACGCCGCGCACAACAGGATCCTCGCGGCGCTGCGGGCCGGTGACGGCGAGCGGCTCGTCAAAGAGCTTGACGCCCACCGCGACCGGGCGCTGCGAATGCTCGAAGGCATCCTCGGCGAGGACGAGCGCACGGCGCAATGAGGTTCCGGGCCGTCGTGGAGCCGCACGAACCGATGCGCGGCCTCGAGGTGCCCCCCGAGGTCGTGGAGTCCTTCGCCGCAGGAAAGCGGCCGCCCGTGACGATCACCGTCAACGGGCACACCTGGAAGAGCCGTGTCGCGATCATGCGCGGGCGCTACCTGCTCGGGCTGAGCAACGCGAACCGCCAGGCGGCTGGCCTGCAGGTCGGCGACGAGGTCGAGGTCGACCTGGAGCTCGACACCGAGCCGCGGGAGGTCCTCGCGCCGCCCGACTTCACGAGTGCCCTCGAAGCCGATCCCCGCGCGCAGGCCGCCTACGAGCGGCTGTCCTACAGCCACAAACGCGAGCACGTCCGAGCAATCGAGAGCGCCAAGAAGCCCGAGACCCGTGCGCGGCGCATCGCGAAGGCGCTGGAACAGCTCGGACCCGTGTAGCTGCGGGCGCGTCAGCCGGCGCCGCGTGCCCGGCGGTTCGCTTCGGCGGCGCGCTCAACCGCGGGGTCGCTGCTGCGCAGCGGCACCGCCACGCGCTCGGCCTCGGCGACCTGTCCGACGGCTGCGATCCGTGACGCGAGAGTCGCCACGCGGTCGAGCGCCTGGCGCTCGCTGTCGAGACTCTCGTGCAGCAGGCGGCACGCGGTGCGCATCCCGAGCGCCCAGCCGTCGATGATCAGGCCCTCGTAGACCGCGACCTCGAAGTGCGCCGTCTGCATCGCCCAGTCGAGGATCACGCGGTCGGCGAGCTTGGAGTCGGCCCTGCGCAGCTCGACGCGGCCATGATCGGCGATCGCTTCGAGCGCGGGGCACGACTCCGCTTCGAGCGGCCAGCCCATCACGTCGAAGACGACTTCGGCGTTACCGGCGTGCTCGCGCGCATCCTGGAGGTGGGCTTCGAGCGCCGTGCGCAGCGGCTCGCCTTCCGCTGCCGCGAGGAACTCGGCGATGCGCTCGCCGGCGACGCGCTCCATGCCAAGCGCGAGCGCCAGGCGGTAACGGAAGAGTGCTTCGGGCGTCTCGATGGCGGCAAGCACGGCTGGCGGCTCCTCTCCGGTCGTTGGTTGCCTGCGGGTCGGAGCGCCCGCCACAATTCGCTACCCCGCCTGCCACGCGCGAAACAGGCCTACCGCTCCGATCGCGCCCGAGATGTGTTTCCTCTCATGTTGGGGCGGGGGTCGCGATCGATCGCCGCCGCCGCGGGGCCGATTCCGCGCGCAGATCGACAGCTGGGAGACGACGATGCGCACACGAACAGGCACCGTTGGGCCGCCGGCCCCGGGTAGGGATCGAGAGCAGGAACTCATTCGCCGCTGGTCCGTGGAGCGCGATGTGCGCGCCCGCGACGCGCTCGTCGAGTACCTACGCGCCGCTCGCGCGTAACCTCGCGCGGCGCTACCGCCGCTCCTCCGAGCCGCTCGAGGACCTCGAGCAGATCGCCTACCTCGGGCTCGTCAAAGCCCTCGAGCGTTTCGACTTCGA
Source organism: uncultured Solirubrobacteraceae bacterium (assembly GCA_963699425.1). Taxonomy (GTDB): domain Bacteria; phylum Actinomycetota; class Thermoleophilia; order Solirubrobacterales; family Solirubrobacteraceae; genus Palsa-744. Next base: position 51,385 of record CAVOTS010000004.1, read on the forward strand.
GCGCGGCACTTCGTTCCAGTCGTTCGCCGTGCCGACAATCCTCGGCGAGATGCGTCGCTATTTCCGCGACTGCGGATGGTCGGTCCACGTCCCGCGCGGCGCCCAGGAACGGGCGTTGAAAGTCCGTGACGCCCAGCGACGGCTGACCCACGAATACGGGCAGGAACCGACCGTGGCGCGGATCGCGGAGTACCTCGAGTTCGACCTCGAGGACGTCGTCGACGCGCTCTACGCGCTGCGCTCCTACGACGCGTCCTCGCTCGACGCCGAGATCGCCGGCGGCGACGGGGACTCCGAAACGTACATCGAGCGGCTTGGCGCAGAGGACGCCAACTTCGAACTAGTCGAGCTGAGCCACGCCGCGGCCGCGGCGCTACGCGAGCTGCCCGAGCGCGACCGTCAGGTGCTCAAGCTCCGTTTCGTCGACGAGCTGACCCAGACCGAGATCGCCACGCGGATCGGCGTCTCCCAGATGCAGGTCTCGCGAATGCTGCGCCGCTCGCTCGAGCGGCTGCGCGCGGTCGCCGACGCCGCCTGAGGCGCGCCGTCAGAGTTCGTCGTCGATGTTGATCGCCCGCTCGAGCTTGGCGTCCGCATCGAGCTGCTCTTCGCGGATCGCCTCGAGCATCGCGGTGGCCACGGCGTCGAGCTTGGACTGAATCGCCGCCTCCGAACGCAGCTCGGCGTTCTTGAGCATCGCGAGCAGAAGCAGCGCGACAGCCGTGATCACGGTGCCCATGACCTGCTCGTAGGTCGAGCCGGCATGGAACGCGTAGCCGAGCGCCCAAGCGGCCACAAGCCCCGCGCAGACAAGGAAGAACAGCGGCGAGCTCGAGAAGTAGGACGCTCGCTCGGCGACCTTGTCGAAGCGCGTGCGCCGTTCCGGCTCGCCGCGGTCCACCGGGTGACGCAACGACGGCGGCTCGCGCACCCGTCCGAGCAGACGGCGCAGCCGGCTCTCCCGCCGCACGGTCAGGGGCGATATTCGGTGCGCTCGATCTCGCCGGGACGGCGCCGCGGCCGCCAGAGCGCGAGCTCGAACAGCGAGAGCACAAGGCCGGCGGCGCCGGCGATCATCAGGATCAGCCCGACCGTCTGGATCGAGAAGCCCGATGTCGTCGCGGTGACCGCGTAGCGCAGGATCGCCCCCGCGGCGATGAGCAGAATTGAAACGCCGATTCCCATGGCGCTTTCTATTCCCAGCTTTCTGCTGGCGAAACACCGGATCCACCGGCGTCCAAGGTGGGCGTTCAGCGGACGGTAACGATCCAGCCTTCGGAGCTGCGGACGATCGGGGGGTGGATCCCGGTGAGCAGCGTGAACAGATGCGGTGAGACGTAGACCTCGATCACTGCCGCGAGCAGCAGCACCGGCAGGGCGATTGCCACCGTCACGACGGTCGCCGCGAGCAGCTGGTCCCACTCGCCGCGGCGGCTCGCGATGATCCACGCCGCCAGGGGAAGGAACAGGGCCATCAGCTCCGGGATCGCATGCGGCAACACGCCGAGCAGCAGCAGGGCGGGCGAGACGCGCAGGAAATGCGAGACGCCGGCGAGCGTCTGCCCGATCCGCCACGCCTGGATGCTCAGCGAGAACGCCGTGGCGGCGAACACGAACGCGATTGCCACCTTGGCGCCGCGCTCATGCACCCACTTGGCGACCCCGTGCTGTTGCTCGGCCTGCAGCGGCAGCGAGCTGCCGGCGATGAAACCCGCGACGCAGGCCATCGCGTGCAGCGTGAGCACGAGCAGGTTGCCGCGCACCAGTTCGGCGACGTTCGTCAGGTTTCCGACCTGGAACGGCGGTTGCAGGTTGAGGATCTGTTCGTAGCCCGTGTCCAGCGAGGCAACGATCCAGACGGCGGCGAGCAGCCCAATCGCGGCGACGAACGAGCCGAGCAGCCAGCGGCGCAGCACCGGCGCAGGGGCCAGACGCCAAGCATGCAGGGCTGCCCGCGTGTCGCGCATGCCGGTGGAGAAGGCGTACGACGATGCGGCCATAGGTTGCTATCGACTCGGGCGCGGCTCAACTGAAGCCGCGACGAAAACACGGCGCTCGACCACACCGCTCGCGACCGCAGTCGGCCCACGCGCGGCCGCGAGCCACCTGGCGGGCTATTGGGACTCGGGACAGGGCTCGGGAAGCACCTGCGAGCGCTCCGGGCGTTCCACGGTCGAAGCTGCGGCTGCGGTTTCGACCGGCGCCGGGACGCGCCGCCGGGGTGCCCCGGCCGGCGAGCGCTCGCTGAGCAGGCGCCAACGCGTCTGCCATGCGAACTGCGGCCAGGCGCGCTGCGCCAGGAGCACGCCGAAAGCCACGATCGCGCCCGCAAGCACGTCGGCCGCAAAGTGATTCCCGGTCGCGACGACGACGAGCGCCGTGATGACCGGGTAGACGGCGGCGAGGGTCCGCAGCGCTACCGAACGGGTCAGTCGCCAGACCACGATGCAGCACCAGATTGCCCAGGCGACGTGGAGCGAGGGCATCGCCGCGTACTGGTCGGCGGTGCTGGCAAGCCCGCCCCGGTGGAAGTCACCGACGGCTCCCGAGATCGCGATCACGTCGCGAAACCCGTCGACGGTGAGCATCCGGGGCGGCGCGAGCGGAAAGAGCCAGAAGATCGCGAAGGCGATCAGGTTGATCAAGATGAGCTGGTTGCGCAGCGGCAGGTAGAGGTCCGTGCGACGCCACCAGAGATAGGCGAGCAGACCGAACGTCACAAAGAAGTGCGCCGCGACGTAGTAGTAGGAGGCAAGCAGCGCGACGGCCGCGTGCGACGCGGTCCAATGGTCGAGCGCCAGCTCCGGCGAGAAACCGGCAACCTGCTCGAAGTGGAGCAGCGACGCGGCGTGAGTGAGAGCCTCGGCGCGGCGCAGCGGAGCCAGGTCGTTGACCTCGTCATAGAGCCACGCGAGCCAGAGCACGATCAGGGCTTGTGCCGCGATCGCCGGCCGGCCACCGATCGGCCTGAAAAGCGCGCTCACGCGCGCTAGCGGATGCGTGCTCGCCTGACGGCTTGCGGGGTGCGGTTCACGGGTCCGGGACGAATCGGCCCCCTTGGTCTGCGCGTCGCGAGATGCACGCCATGAGACCGGACTTTTGGGGGCGACTGCCATCTACACCGCTCGCGTGCCCTCGTACGGACGGGCACAAACTCCTAGCTCGATTAGGCGTGGAGTCTAACGCCCACGACGTTGACAGCCGTCAGGCGGATGGCCCCAGCATCGGGAGGCCGCGGGCGGCACTATTCCGGCTGCCCGCATCGGGTCGACCCGGACCGCCAGCGCGCTTCTGACACAGGCACGCCGGGCGACGCGCGCGACTCCTTCAGAGTGACCTCGCCGCCTCTTTCAGCAACCGTGGCACGTCGTGGATTTCGTCTGTCTCGATTTCCACGCTGACATTGAGCACCTGCAGGTAGCCGAAGCCTTTGTCCCCGCTGTAGCCGTATTCCGCATCGTTGCCGACGTGTCGCAGCCGGATTCGGGAATAGCCCCTGTCCCAGCTTCTGCGCCTGAATCCTTTCTCCATCTTCGCGAAAAGTCGCTTCGAGATGTGGCCTGTGATGAACAGGGCCGTCTCGGTGGCGAGTCGGTAACAGTCGCCTTCGGCCTCAGGGATTTCATGCGACAGGTTGTTGATCGCTACCGCAAGGCATTCGAGGCCGATTTCGCCTTTCGAGAACTGCTTCAGCGGACCGACTCCGTTCGCCGAGTCGCCGCCAAATTTGCAGTCGGTGAACTTGGTGTCACGAAAGGTGATCGTCGGCGACACTTCCTCGAGGTTGTCGCCGAAGTCGTCCGAATTCAGGATCCCGGAGCAGTGCCGGAAAAAGACCGGATGTGGTCTATTGGCCGAGGCGGCCGGCACCGCAGCGGCGCAGCATGCCAGAACCACTAGAAAGATGATCGGCAGAGCTCGCTTCAAGAGCACATTGCACCTCCTACGCGTCTCGGCAGAGGGTGCACCGTACCACGCTGCTTCGTGGCGGTGTTTGCGGATCATGGACGCGCACCTCCGAGGGGTTGACAGCCTCGGCACTGCTTCATTAGGTCACACCCATGACGGGGACTGGCGGGGGGCCTGCGGGGTGCGGCGCGGCGTGTCGCGAAGCGGCTCGTGTAGATCTGGCGCCCCAACCGTGCTTCCGCCGGCAGACGCAGCGGTAGGCATTTCATCGCGGCCGGGTAGGCGGACTCCGTCTAGAGCCGACGAGCGGATTCGAACCGCTGACCCCTTCATTACGAGTGAAGTGCTCTACCAGCTGAGCTACGTCGGCGCTGCCGCGCCGGCACAACATCGCTCTTGGTGAAGCAAGGCTGGGCCGACGACGCCCTAGAACCTTAGCCGCAGATCGGTGGCCGCGGTCGCGTTCGGGCCGACCTGCGCCACGATGCCACGGGTACCCGGGTCTAGACTCGCCGACGCCGTGAACGACGCACTGATCCGAACGCATCCGGGAGTCGCCACATGAGCTGGGCGCTCCCCGCCGTCGCCCTGATCGTGCTCGCGGTGGCCGCTGTCTCCGAAAGGCTGCGCGGTACGCCGGTGACGGCGCAGATGTTGTTCCTCGCGGCGGGCGTCCTCGTTGGGGGCTCGCTCTTTGACGTCGTCGGCGGCCATTCCGTCTACGAGTCGACGAAAACCTTTGCCGAGGCGACGCTCGCGCTCGTGCTGTTCAACGACGCGTCGCGCGTGAACCTCCACGAGCTGCGCTCAGAACTCGGCCTGCCGGCACGGCTGCTCGGCATCGGGCTTCCGCTCACGATCGCCTTTGGCGCGCTCGTCGCGAGCGTGCTGTTCGGCTTCCTGAAGCCCGCCGAGGCGGCGGTGCTCGGCGTGCTCCTGGCGCCAACCGATGCGGCGCTCGGCCAGGCCGTCGTGGAAGACGAACGGGTGCCGGTCTCGATCCGCCAGGGCCTGAATGTCGAGAGCGGTCTGAACGACGGGATCTGCGTCCCGGTGCTGTTCGTGTTCCTGGCCGCGGCAGACGCCGAGGTGCACGCGCTCTCCGCCCATGAAGCGGTCACGCTCGCCGCGGAAGAGATTGGCTTCGGCATCCTCGCGGGGATCGCCGCCGGCGTGCTGACGGCGCTGGTGATGCGCTACGCCCAGCGCCACAAGCTGATCGCGGAGTCCTGGCGCCAGGCGGTCCCTGTCGCCGGGGCCGCCTTGGCCTACGGAGCCGCCGCGGCGCTCGGTGGCTCCGGTTTCATTGCCGCGTTCGCCGCCGGCGCGACATTCGGTCGCGGGATGCGCGGCCGCAGTGAGAGCTCAGAGCGTTTCAGCGAGGAGTTCGGTGCGCTGCTCGGGGGGGTCACGTTCATCCTGCTGGGTGCCGTGCTGCTCGGCCCGCAGCTGCACGCGGTGACATGGCAGATGCTCGTCTATGCGGTGCTGAGCCTGACGGTCGTCCGAATGGTCCCGGTCGCGCTGGCGCTGATCGGGACGCACTCGACGTTCACCGAGCATCGCGTTCGTGGGCTGGTTTGGACCGCGTGGTCTGGCCTCGATCGTCTTCGCGCTGATCGTCGTCGGCGAGTCGCACATCCCCGCGGCCCACACGATCGCCCTGACCGCTTACGTCACGATCGCGCTCTCGACTTTTGCCCACGGCCTCACCGCCGCGCCGCTCGTCGGCCGCTACGCCCGGTGGCTCGCGGGCCACCGCGGGGAGCTTGATGGCATCGAGGTTGCGAGTGCCAGCGAGGTGCGCCTGAAGGGCCCGGCCGCGCTGCTGCGCTCGAGCTAGGGGATCGAAGCTTCGAGCTCGCGCAGCTCGGCGAGCAGATCATCGCCGTGCTTGGCCAGAAACGAGGGCCCGATCCCGCTGATCGTCAGCAGTTCGGCCTCGGACTTCGGGCGCCGGTCGAGCACCTCGGCGAGCACCCGGTCGGTTGCGACGGTGTACGCGGGCTTACCCTCGGCGCGCTCCATCCGCCATGCGCGCAGGCGCTCGAACTCCGGACCGCTCACAGCGGCCGGCGGTGCGGCCGCGCGACGCTTGACCGGTTTCTGTGCGGCGGCCAGCAGGCCCGTGTCCGGATCGCAGACGTCGCAGCAGCGGCCGGTGGGTGCCGGTTCGCTGCGGTCGCCGAAATGCTCGAGCAGCTGGCGCCGCCGGCAGCCGCCACCGCTCGCCGCGTAGCGCTCGATCGAGCGGTAGGCCTCCCAGGAGCGCTCGCGCGCCTGGCCGATCGCGGCGCGCGCAAGGCGCGGGCTGCCGGCCCCGGTCAGCGTGATCTGCAGGCCGCCCCCGGGCGCGGGGGCGAGTGTCGCAGCGCCGGAGCGCTCGGCGACCGAGAGCAGGATCCGGTCACGATCGGCCAGCTCACCGGCGGCGAGGATCGCGGCGCCGCCGTCGGCGCGCTCGCGCAGCCGCGCGACGAAGCCCCGCACGTCGCCGACATCCATTTCGCGTTCCTTGATGAAGCGGATCAGGCGACCAAGGTCCGACCGCGAGGCGAGCAGCACGGCGCGCGCCTGCTCACCGTCGCGGCCCGCGCGGCCGGCCTCCTGGTAGTACGCCTCGAGGCTGGTCGGGAGGGCCCAGTGAACGACGGTGCGGACGTTCGCCTTGTCGACGCCCATGCCGAAAGCATTCGTGCAGGCGACGACGTCGAGCTCGCCCGCCATGAATGCGCGCTGCACGGCTGAGCGCGCCTCGCCATCCATGCCGCCGTGGTAGGCGCCCGAGCGCAGGCCGTGTCCGTCGAGTTCGACCGCGAGCTTCTCGGCATCCTTGCGGGTCCCGGCGTAGACGATCGCCGGCAGCGCGTCGTGGGCCGCGAGCAGGTAGGCGAGTGCTGCGCGCTTGCGGTTGGCAGTTCCCTCTCCGTCGAGTGCGAGCACGTCGAACGCGATGTTCGGCCGGTCGAAGCCCGAGCGCACGATCTCCGGGTCGCGCAGGCCCAGGCGGCGCACGATCTCGTCGGCGACGCGCAGCGTCGCGGTCGCCGTCAGAGCCATCACGGGCGGGCGCCCGGCGAGCTCGATCGCCTCCGCGAGGCGCAGGTAGTCGGGCCGGAAGTCGTGCCCCCACTCGGCGACGCAGTGCGCCTCGTCGACGGCGAACAGCGACACCCCGGCGTCGGCGATCGCACCCCGAAACGCCGCCGAGGCAAAGCGCTCGGGGGCGGCGATGATCATCTGGGCCTCGCCCGCGCGAATCTGCGCCAGCGCCGCGGCATTCTCGCCCTCGGCGAGCGTCGACGCGAACATCACGGCGTTCACGCCCGCGGCGCGGGCGCGCTCGAGCTGGTCGTGCATCAGCGCGATCAACGGGCTGACGAGCAGTACCGGACCGCGGTCCGCGAGCGCCGGCAGCTGATAGCAGAGCGACTTGCCGCCGCCGGTCGGCATGACGACAAGGCTGTCGCGGCCGGCGAGCGCCGCCTCGACCGCGGCCTGCTGGCCGGGCCTGAACGCAGGCAGACCGAACGCGGCCAGCAGATCCTCGGATGTCGAGCGTTGCATGGGCCGACCGTACCGCTCGGCCCGGAGAACACCGGCTACGGCTCGGCGGTGGTGCCCGTGGTCCCCGTGTGCTTCTTGGAGGTGTCGTGGTCGAACACGTTCGAGACGCCATGCGCCGCGCGGCCAACTGCGTGCCGGACACCGGGCGCGACCGCGTAGGCGACCAGCATCGCGACTATCCCCACCACCGTGATGATCACGATCAGCCGCGCGCGCTGGCGTTCCCGTTCACGCGCGCCCGCGGCGCCGCCGGGTGGAAGGGTGCCGGGCATCTGCACGGAAACTAGCGTGCCGGCCCGGCGCCGCACGGTGCAGGGCCCCGCACGCGCCTGCAGGATCGCGTGCGACAGCTAAAGCCCGGCTAAGCGCGCGCCGACGCAATTGACATGCACGAGCTTCGCGAGGCCGAACGCGAGGACCAGGAGCAGGCTCCCGAGGTCAAGCTGCTGCTCGTCGGTCACGGCGAGCGCCGCTGGCTGCTCAACGAGCTGCTCCCGCAGCTGGACGAACTCGAGGCGCCCGGGGCAGTCGCGGAGAGCGAACGCCCGGCGGCGATCGCGAGCCTGCACTCGATGTGGCACGACGCCCGGCTACGCGCCGAGCAGACCGAGCGTGCGTTCGTCGCGGTGGCCGGCGCGCACGTCGACGACCCGGAGCTGCGCGGCAGCGCAGAGCGCTTCCACGGCCAGGTCCGCAGCCTGCGCGAGATCATCGCCCACCGCGTCGACGCGCTCACACGGTCCAGCGACGCCGCGTAGCACGGGCCGCATCGCGTAGGCTGCGCGCGTGCGTTTCGACCTGCAGTCCCACTCGACCCACTCCGACGGCTCGCTGCCGGCCGCCGAGGTCGTCGCCCGGGCGGCCGACGCCGGCGTCGAGCTGCTGGCGCTTTCCGACCACGACACGGTGTCCGGCGTCTCCGAGGCGATCGCCACGGGCCGCGAGCTGGGGATCACGGTCGTTCCGGCGGTCGAGATCTCCGCGATCGACGCCGGCGCGAAGGTGCCGCGCGAACTTCACATCCTCGGCTACATGATCGACCACGAAGGCGCGGGCATCAGCAAGCGCCTCGAGGAATTCCTCGCAGACCGCGAGGCCCGCACCCTGCGAATGGCACAGGCGCTCAAGGACGTCGGCTTCGAACTCGACGAAGCGGAGATCCAGCAGCGGATCGCTGAAGGCAAACCGATTGGCCGCCCGCACCTTGCCGCCGCGGTGCTGTCGGCGCCCGGCAACGCCGACCGGCTCGCGGCAGAGCAGATCGACGACGTCGGGTCGTTGATCCGCGGCTACCTGATCGAGGGCAAGCCGGCGTTCCGCCTCCGCGAGACGCCGACCGTCGAGGAGGCCGTCGAGGCGATCCACGAGGCCGGCGGCGTAGCGATCTGGGCGCATCCGTTCTGGGACGTCGATGATCCCGCGGAAGTGATCGAATCGATCAACCGCTTCAACGCGCTGGGCATCGACGGGATCGAGGCGTTCTACGTTTCGCACGACCAGGCACAGACCGAGCTGATCGCTGCCCGCTGCGCCGAGCTCGGGATGCTCACGACGGGGTCCGCCGACTTCCACGGCCCCGACAACAAGCTGTTCTCGAAGTTCATGGCCTTCGATACGTACGGGATCGAGCCGAACCTCGGCCCGATCGCGGCCTAGGCCAGCGCCTCGCGCAGCCGCACGACGAGCGCTTCCAGGGCCAGCTCCTCGCCGACGTTGACGCGCAGGCTCGCGCGGGTCTCATCGACCAGCTCGATCGCCTCCGCCAGGCGATCGACGCCAACCCGCTCGGCCTGCTCGGCGAGCACCGGCAGCAGATCGACTGCGTAGACCACCTCACCGGCACCCTCGCGAATGCAGAGCATGTCGCGGAACGCCAGCTCGACGAGGCGCAGGCCGGCCTGCAGCAGGGCGGTGCGGTCGCGACGCTGTCCGCGCTTGGCGGCCTCCTCGAGCTCGCGGCGCATTTTCGCCTGTTCCCGGCGCGGCACGAGCGGCAGTTGCTCGTCCAGCAGAGACTGGATCTTCCCCGCGTTGGCCTCGCCTGCGGCGGCCGCGAGGTCGAGCAACGGCTGCGCGGGCCGCAGCGCCGGAGTCGGCTCGAGTGCCGCAGCGACGATCACGCCCGCCGCGGCGCGCAGCTGCCTGCCAGGCTCTGAGACCAGCAGCCGCGCGAGCCCGCCGTCTCCGAGAGCCAGGCGAGCGGCGCTCGTCGCATCCTGCCCCTCGGCGTCCAGGCCCGCCGCCAGCGCCTGCGCCGTCAGCGGGTCAAAGCGCACCGGCTGGCAGCGCGAGCGGATCGTCGCCGGCAGGTCGTCGGGACGGTCTGCGATCAGGATGATGTGCACGTACGGAGCCGGCTCCTCAAGGGTCTTGAGCAGGCGGTTGGCGGCCTCGTCGTTCATCAGGTCGGCGCCCTCGATCACGAAGATCCGGCGCGAGGCCTCGAACGGCGTGCGTGTGGCGGCGGCGACGACCGGGTCGTCGATGTCGGCGACGACGAGCGCGGCGGCGCCGGACGGCCGAACCCACGTCAGGTCCGGATGCGCGTCGCGGCGTGCGCGGCCGGCGACTCCGCCGGCGTCATCCTCGCCGGCGGCCAGGAGCCGCGCAGCGAACTCCCGTGCCGCGGCGCGCTTGCCGGTTCCCGCGGGACCGTGCAGCAGGTACGCGTGCGATGCCGCGTCGGCGGCGAGCGCACCTTCGAGCACCGCCTGGGCGTGGGGGTGGTGCTCGAGCTCGGCGATCGCGGCGGCCATCGCGCCTGATCGTAGAGTCGCGGCGGGCGCGGCGCAGACATGCGTGTACGGTCTCGGCATGGAACGCGGCCGGCTGATCACGATCGAGGGCATCGACGGGGCCGGCAAGACAACCCTCGCCCGTGCGCTGCAAGCCGAGCTGGAGGGACGCGGCATCGACGTGACGCTGCTGCGCGAGCCCGGCGGCGTCGAACTTGCCGAGCGGATCCGGGCACTCGTCACCGAGCCCGGGCTCGCAGTGGCGCCCGAGGCGGAGGCGCTGCTCTACGCGGCTGCCCGCGCGCAGCTCGTGCACGAGCTGGTGTCCCCGCGCCTGGCGGCCGGCAGCTGGGTCCTGCTCGACCGCTTCGTCGATTCCTCGCTCGCCTACCAGGGCGCAGGACGCGGGCTCGGGATCGAGCGCATCGCGCGCGGTCAACGCGCTCGCCACGGCGGGCGTGCAGGCCGACCGCACGCTGCTGCTCGACATCCCGCCAGAACTCGCGCGTGAACGCCAGCACCAGCGCGCGTTGCTGCCCGACCGGCTCGAGAGCGAGGGCGGCGACTTCTTCGCAGCGGTCGCCGAGGGTTATCGCGAGGTCGCCTGGCGCGAACCCGTCGCGGGTGCGCCTGATCGATGCCACGGGGCCGCCGGACGCGGTCCTCTCAGCCGCGCTCGCGGAGCTCGCCGACCTTCTCTGAGGTCCGTTCACGAGCGTCGCGCAGGGACCTGAAAGCGCCCCTCCGCGCTCCTACAATGTTATTTGCAGGTGCTTCGCTTCCGTCCGGTGCCAGCGGGACGATTCTCGACCCCGCAACAGCTTCGCCACACCGGAAAAGTGCCGGGCGCACCAGAGGAGGAAGGCCGATGAACCCAGCCACGCAGCACCCGAAGGGCCCGGCGGCAACGCCCGGGGAGGCGCTTTCTATCAGCCGTTATTTCACGACCGACGCGATCCACCCGTTCGACACAGTCGAGTGGGAGATCGCGCGACGCCCGACATCGGCCACGGCGACCGCGTCGCCTTCGAGCAGCAGGACGTCGAGTTCCCGAAGAATCTGGTCGCAGAACGCGACCAACATCGTCGCCCAGAAGTACTTCCGCGGCCAGCTCGGCTCGCCCGAGCGCGAGCGCTCGGTGCAAGCAGATGATCAGCCGCGTCGCCGGCACGATCACCGGCTGGGGCCGCGCCGGCGGCTACTTCGCCGAGCGAAGAGGACGCCCGCGCCTTCGAACCACGAGCTGACCCACATCCTGCTCCACCAGCTGGCCGCGTTCAACTCGCCCGTCTGGTTCAACGTCGGCTTCGAGGAGAGCCCGCAGTGCAGCGCCTGCTTCATCCTCAGCGTCGAGGACACGATGGAGTCGATCCTCGACTGGAACACCAAGGAGGGGATGATCTTCCGCGGCGGCTCGGGCTCGGGCATCAACCTCTCGAACATCCGCGGCTCGATGGAGCCGCTCGCCAAGGGCGGCACCGCCTCGGGCCCCGTGTCGTTCATGCGCGGCGCCGACTCGTGGGCCGGGCACGATCAAGTCCGGCGGCAAGACGCGCCGCGCGGCGAAGATGGTCGTGCTCGACGTCGACCACCCCGACATCCGCGAGTTCATCTGGTGCAAGGCCAAGGAGGAGGACAAGGCCGCGGCGCTGCGCGACGCCGGCTTCGACATGTCGATCGACGGCGACGGCTTCAAGTCGATCCAGTACCAGAACGCCAACAACTCGGTGCGCGTCACCGACGAGTTCATGCGGGCCGTCGAGGAGCGACGGCGAGTGGCAGCCTGATCGCGCGCACGACCGGCGAGCCGGTCGGCGAGCCGATCCCGGCGCGCGAGCTGATGCGCGAGATCGCCGAGGCCGCATGGCGCTGCGCCGACCCCGGCGTCCAGTACGACACGACGATCAACCAGTGGCACACCTCGCCCGAACAGCGGGCGGATCAACGCGTCGAACCCGTGCAGCGAGTACATGCACGTCGACGACTCGGCCTGCAACCTCGCGTCGCTGAACCTGATGAAGTTCCGCCGCCCCGACGGCACGCTCGACGTCGAGGCCTTCGAGCACGCCGTCGACATCATGCTGCTCGCCCAGGAGATCGTCGTCGGGCCCTCGAGCTACCCGACCGAGGAGATCGGCGCCAACGCCCGCGCGTTCCGCCAGCTCGGCCTCGGCTACGCCAACCTCGGCGCCTACCTGATGAGCAACGGCATGCCCTACGACTCCGACGACGGTCGCGCGGCACGCCGCGGCGATCACCGCGCTGATGACCGGGCCGCGCCTACCGGCGCTCGGCCGAGGTCGCCGGCGTACTCGGGCTCGGCGCCTACGAGCGCTACGCCGAGAACCGCGACGCCCACAACGCGCGTGATGCGCATGCACCGCGACGCCTCGCACGCGATCCCCGACGACGACCTGCCGCGACGGCGAGCTGCTCGCCGCCGCACGGCGGTCGTGGGACGAGGCCGTCGAGCTCGGCGAGCGCCTCGGCTACCGCAACGCCCAGGCGACGGTGCTCGCGCCGACCGGGACGATCTCGTTCCTGATGGACTGCGACACGACCGGGCGTCGAGCCCGACTTCTCGCTGGTCAAGTTCAAGGAGCTCGTCGGCGGCGGGCAGATGACGATCGTCAACCGCACCGTGCCGCTCGCGCTGCGAGACGCTCGGCTACTCCGAGCGCGCAGATCGAGCAGATCGAGGCGCACCTCGCCGAGCACGGCACGATCGTCGGCGCGCCCGGGCTCAGCGACGAGCACCTGCCGGTGTTCGACGTCGCGGTCGGCGAGCGCGCGATCTCGCACATGGGCCACATCAAGATGATGGGCGCGGTCCAGCCGTTCATCTCGGGCGCGATCTCCAAGACCGTCAACCTGCCGCAGGAGGCGACGGTCGAGGACATCGCCGACGCCTACACGCAGGCCTGGCGGCTCGGGGTCAAGGCGCTCGCGATCTACCGCGACGGCTCGAAGACCGCGCAGGCGCTGCGCACCGACGCGCAGACAGAGGCGCCCGGCGCCGGCCGACGTCGACGCGCTCGTCGAGGAGGCCGTCGAGCAAGGCGCTCGCCGAGGCGCGGGCCCCAGGCGCAAGCGGATGCCGCGCGAGCGCCAGTCGATCACGCACAAGTTCTCGATCGCCGGCCACGAGGGCTACATCACGGCCGGCATGTACGAGGACGGCTCGGTCGGCGAGATCTTCCTCACCGACATCGGCAAGGAGGGCTCGACGCTGCGCGGCATGATGAACTCGTTCGCGACGGCGATCTCGATCGCGCTGCAGTACGGCGTGCCGCTCGAAACGCTGGTGCAGAAGTTCAGCTACATGCGCTTCGAGCCCGAGGGGATCACCGGCAACCCGGAGATCCCGTTCGCGAAGTCGATGCCCGACTACATCATGCGCTGGCTCGCCTCGCGCTTCCTCGACGTCGGACGCCAGGAGGAACTCGGCATCCTCACCCCCGCGGTGCGCGCCGCAAAGCGGCCCAGGACGCGGCGATCGCCGATGCAGCGCATCGGACACCGCCGGCCCGAGCGCCGAGGAGCCGGGCAGCCGCGGATCGCAGGCTCCAGCGCCGGCGAGCGGCAGCGCCCGCGGCCACGCTTCACCGACTCGCCGCCGGTCGTGCCGGCGCGGCTGCAGGGCCTCGACCTCGGGCCGGCCTGCAGCCAGTGCGGCGGGATGATGCAGCGGACCGGCTCCTGCTACACGTGCTCGAGCTGCGGCAACAACACCGGCTGCGGCTGATCACCGCTTGAGAACCGGCACGTGCCCCGAGAGCCCCGCGCGAGCGGGGCTCTCGCCGTTCATCGGCCGGTCCGCGGCTCCCTGCTAGGACTCGTCGGCGCCGTCGCCGACGCCGTAGGTGGAGAGCACGCTGGACTCGGCGACGCGCAGCAGCCCGATGACCGAGTGGGGCCGCGCGTCGCTGTTGCGAACCCTGACGTGCGATCCGTGAGGGCCGATGATCTCGACGATCGTGCACACGTCGCCGATTTCGCAGTCATCGCCGTACTGCGCTTCCAGCGCCTCCATCTGCTGCGCGACTACCTGCCCAACCTTCGTCTGGTCAAGCGCCATCGATCCCGGAGCTCCTTTCGCGCGAAGCGCGTCGCATTGGCGCTCCATGCTGCCACAGCCGGGCCGTGGGCTCGCCCCGCGGACGCTACGTCGAGAGGATCACGGCCGCCCATTCGGCGCCGGAGGACCCGACCGCGAGCTGGGCGTAGAGGACCGTCGCGCCCGCCGTGAGCGCCGAGGCTTCACAGAGCTGCACCTGGCCGTCGTCGTCGGCGTCGCTGTCGGCGGAGCGCCCGTCGGCGCGCACCCTGGCCAGATCCCGCTGCCAGGCACCGGCTTCGCCGGAGGCGCCTTCTTCATGCCCCCAGCCTTCGCCGCCTTCCGCGTCGCCTTCGCCGCCTTCGCCCTTGCCGCTTTCCTGCGCGGGGGGCGTCACGCAGACGAGGAGCGTCTGGCCGCCAACCTTGCCGCTGACGGTTTCGCCACCTGCGAGCCTGAGCTTCAGGACCCCTCCCGCGAACGATTCGACGGTGTTCGCCGCTTCGGTGCCGCCGGAGCTCGAACCGCCCGTTTCCGCGGCGTGGTGAGCCACGACCACGGCGTGGCTGCGGGCAGCCGACTTGCGGGCGTGCCGGCGGCTGCGGCGCCTGGCGGCGTGGTGGCGGGCCCTTGCGCGGTGGTGCGCCGCGGCCGCGGTCGAAGGAACGGCGGCGAGCGAGAGGACGGCAATCAATGCGATGACGATCCTTCTTGACACTGCGCGTACCTCCCCGGCCGGCGTGGGACCCATGACTTCTGTCCCCTATCGGCAGCCCAACGGCGCAGATTGCGCGCGATGGACGTACGGATGAGGGCGCGCGGCGTCACCGCGCGCCGATGCGAGTTGCCGGCCGCCGGGCGTCCGCCCGCCGGCCGGCCCGCGCTGCTACGGGTTCAGCTGCTTCTTCAGCTGGCTGGCCGCCGAGAATTTTGCGGCCTTCGACGCGGCGATTTGGATCGTCGCACCGGTGGCCGGGTTACGGCCCTCGCGTGCAGAGCGGTGGCTGACGCTGAACTTGCCGAAGCCGGCGATCGATACCTCGCCACCAGCGGCGAGCTCACCGGCCACGGTCTCGACTGCGCTCTCAATGGCCCGACGGGCCTCCGCAGCGCTCAGTCCGGTATCCGCGGCAACGCGGTCGGCCAGGTCATTCTTGTTCATGGCAGGTCCCTCCTAGAGTGCGTACTAGCGAGCAGGCTAACCGGCGCGATAGACGGCAGAAACGCGAAACCGCCTATTGGGGGCACGAGAAGCCCCAAAATGCGCTCTTCGGGCCTCGACGGCCTGGTGCGCGGGGGCGCTCACGCTGTGTTCGACGGGGTCCGGCTCCTCCCGCGGGGCATGCGTCTCGGTGACGCAAAGGCACCACATCGTCGTCACCCAGGCCGCTGTCGCGATGCACACGTGGATCCAGACCAGCTCCGTCGGCAGTTTGAGGAAGTACTGGTCGAGCCCGACGATTCCCTGCAGCGCGAGCGTGATCAACAGCAGCGGTCAGCGGCCGCATCAGCGCGCGCGGTGCCGAGCGGCGGCGGCCCAGCCACCAGGTGAGCAGCGCGAGCAGGCTGAAGACGAATGCGATCTCGGCGTGGCGGTGGATCACGAAATCCATCGTGCCGGTGCCGTCGAAGGACATCCGGTTGATCTTCTGCCCCGGCGAGCCGCCGGCGTGCGGCCCGGCGGCGGTCGCGGCCGTCCCCGCGACGATCGTGATCGTCGCCATCCCCGCAAGCACGCGCCCGAGCAGGACCATCGTGCGATCGACGCGGCGCAACGGCTGCCAGCCGGCCTCGTGTTTCGAGCGCCAGAGCAGCACCACCGCGGCGACGAGGATCAGCATCGAGAGGCAGAAGTGGGCCATCACCCAGCCGTAGTCGAGCGCGCCTTTGACGGTGAAGCCGCCGAGCACTGCCTGAGCAACGACGCCGAGCGGCAGCAGCGAGCTGATCCACACGAGGTCGCGCCGGCGGGGCCGGCGGCGCAGCGCCGCGACCCAGGCGAGGCCGGTCGCGAGGACGAGCGGGACGCTGAGCACCCGGTTGCCGAACTCGATCACCGCGTGCGAGCGCAGTGGCGGGTAGAGGTTGCCGTAGCACTTGGGCCAGGTCGGGCAGCCGAGACCCGACCCCGATAGCCGCACGGCGGCGCCGGTCGCGACGATCACGCTGAGGGCGATCAAGCCGGCCCAGGCGAAGCGCACGTACTGCTCCGGCGTGACGGTGAACCGCTCGGTGCGCTTGGCGGTGTCCTGTGGCTCGCTGCTCATCGCGGTCAAAGCCTAGCTACCCGCGACCGGCCACCTAACCTGCAGACTGCGCGTGGCGGAGCTGATCGAAAGACCTGTCGATGGCGTCGTCCGGGTCTGGCTGGTCGATCTTGATGCGCCGTTCGACGCCGGGGTGCTCGACGACGAAGAGCAGGCACGCGCCGCGCGGATAACGCGGCCGACAACGGCGCGGCGCTGGACGGCGTCGCGTGCCGCGCTGCGAGCGATCATCGGCGCCTGTGCGGGGCTCGAGCCCGCGCAGGTCACCCTCGCGCCCAGCGGGCCGCAGAAGCCGGTCGACGGCCTGCACACGAGCCTCTCGCACAGTGCGGAGCTCGCCGCGATCGCCCTCGCGCTCGAGCCGGTCGGGATCGACATCGAGGTTGCGCGGATCGTCGCTCAACCGGAACGGCTCGCCGTCCGGCTCGGTGCAGACGCCATCGGGCGACTACGCGCCGCTGCGCCCGGAGAAGAGTCAGCCGCACTGCTGCGCGAGTGGACGCGCCGCGAGGCGGCTCTCAAGTTGAGTGCCGAGGACCCGTGGCTGCTGGACCTCGAGCTAGCCGGCGCGAGCGGTGCAGTGGCCGCCGGTCGGCCGCTGGCACCGGTCGTACGCGACTGGCCCTAGTGCTCGAAGACGTCGACCGGCCGCGAGGTCCCCGCGAGATACGGGTAGGCGGCTTCTCGCTCGCTGACCGCGCGGAATTCGTAGTGCGCAGGTCCGGGGAAACGGAACCGGTACCTCGCGGCGAAACGCCCTGAGCCTCCAGCGCGCACGACCTCGAAGTCGATCCAGTTGCCGCCTGGAGCCCGCGCCTGGAGCACGACGACCTTTCCGCCGCCCGGGACCGGGCCACCGAGCAGGCGCCCGGCGAAGCTGATCGTTTGGCCCACGCCGGAGACGCGAGGACTCACTGCAAACCACACGCCGGCGTGGACGCGAAGTGAGAGCGATGCCGTCGCAAGCGTCTGGACCGAACCGGCGAACGACGAGTAAACGAGCGTGATCCGACGCGATGAGGCCCCGCGAGGTACGGCGATGTTGAAGTAGCCGGCAGCGTTGGTGCGGGGCCTTGAGAAGGCCGCACTCCTGGCGCCAGGCGCCGCAGCCGTGCCGACCGCTTCGACGGCCGCGTTCGCGATCGGCTCGCCATTGGGGCCGAGGAGTCGGCCGACGATTCTCGGCGAGGCTCCGTACTTGACCGTGAGCGAACTCTTCCGATCGCGTCGCCAGGCGGCGCTGAGCCGCGCACGGATAATCGCCGTAGGAGCGTTGGGACCCGACTCTGCGCCGTTCTCGACCGATACCTGCCGGTCGATCACGGTCGTGGCGTTCCCAGCCGCGTCGGTGACCAGGACCTGTATGCGATGAACGCCGTTGGCCAAGCCCTCGGTCGGGACGGTCACGTCGGCGTGAACCGTTTCGGCACACGGGCGCAGGTAGAGGAACGCCGGCGTTCCGTCGGTCGTACCGCCGACGTTCACACAGTGGCCGCCGTTCGAGTCGAGCGGCGTTTCGGAGAGCGTGCGGCCGTCAGACGACTGTGGCGGCCTCAAATATGCCGGACCCGGAGTCGATCGCAGTGAATCTGACGTCTGGTGACCCCTGCGTTGACTGCGCGTTGGCGAGCGGACCTTCAACGGCTTGAACACTTGGGGTCGACGTCTGTTCGAGCGTGAAATCTGCCGCAGATAGGCGCAGATAGGCCGCGTATGAACTGGTCGACGTAGGGTCCTGGCGGCATTCGACTTCTTTGCTCAGGCCTCCACAAGACGCCGATGGGAAAATCGTTCGCCCGAGACGCGTTGCCGGGAGTTCGACTACGTTCTCCAATGATTCTGCCACGGTTCGCCGAGTGCTGCACAGCCGAGGGTCGCGACGCATTCTTCCTCGACATTCGGAGACGAGCGGCGCTGCCAATCCAGATCTCGTAGGCGGCGCCGACGCACCGCCGCAAGCGAGTCAACCACCGCCCCCGGCCGCGTTAGCCGTGCCGCGGTTATGCGGGCGAACGTCGGTACCCGAGGTCCGCGCTCGCTCGGTCATGGTTGGCGACATGACTTGTCGCCGCCCCGAGGTACGCAACGAGCCCGCCGCCAGACGCACACGCGTTGACCGCCCTAGTGTCAAACGCGCCTTCCTTGGTCACGAACGGCACCCAGCCATCGGTAGGAGCAGGCGCCCCTGAGGGCGTACGGCAGGAGTAGACGTGGTATACGCCCGCATCCGCGGCCGGGGCGGCAAGTAGGAGCGCCCCGAGTGCGGCGCAGGTGACCACAGCCGCAGCTGTGCTGGATAGGGAAGGTGATTTCTTTCGCATACGTCCGTGTCGCTCCGGGCTTCTCCCCCACCCCCCAACGAAACCCATTTGGCGGGCGAGAGTTGCGGAAGCTCAGCGACGGACGGTCAGCGCAAGCGACTCGAGGCCGTAGATGCCGGAGATCGATTCGTAGATCGCATCCCCGGCCAGCTCGAGCTCCTCGGCGCGCTCGGCGAGGCAGCTGATTGCCTCGGTCAGCTCGACGCGGGCGAGGTTCGCGCCCATGCAGTAGTGGACGCCGGCGCCGAAGGTCAACGGCTCGCGGCCGCGGTCCGCGTCGATGTCGAAACGGTCGGCGTCCCGGCGTCGCCCGAGGTCGCGGTTGCCGGTGAAGGCGCAGACCATCACGATCGTGTCGGCGGGGAACGTGACGTCGCGGTAGACGACCTCCTCGGTGAGGATGCGGGCGGTGAAGGGCGTGATCGGCTCGTAGCGCAGCGCCTCCTCGACCGCCGCGGCCGCGAGCGCAGGATTGGCCGCGCAGGCTTCGCCCACTGCCCGGGGTGTTCGGCGAGCAGCCTGACGCGTGGGCGAGCTGCGCCTGGGTCGTGTCGACGCCGCCGACGAGGATGTTGAACACGAGGTTCATGCACTCGACGTCCGTCAGCCGGTCGCCCTGCTCTTCGGCTTGCGATGAGCACGAGAGATGAGATCATCGCCGGGGTCGCCCCGGCGGGCGGCGACGAGCGCCTGGCGTACTCGTAGAACTCCTCGACTGCCGCTCGATCGCCTCGCAGTTCGGTCGCCATGCTGACGGCGTCGAACTGCCGCTGGATCCAGTTCGACCAGTGGTGGAGGCGTGGCGCGTCCTCGAGCGGGGCGCCCATCACGGTCGCGATCACCTGCGAGGGGTAGGGCTTGCGCGAAGGCCTCGACGAACTCGCAGGACGTCGCTTCGGGGTGTCGTCGGCCGAGCGCCTCGTCGAGCAGCCCCTCGAGGAAGTCCGCATCGCGCGGCCGGTAGCGCTCGACGGCGCGCGGGCAGAGCGCCGGGTTGACGAGGCCGCGCAGACGCGAGTGGTCGGCGCCGTTGACGTGCAGGATGTTGCGCTCCATCTGCTCGTAGAGCGGCCCCTCGCTGACGCCGAAGATCTCGGCGATCTTCATTCCCGGGAAGATCGCCGCGCGGGTACGCAGGAAGAACTCGCCGGCCTCGCGGTCGAGCGCCATGTACCCGAACGGGCCGCGGGCAAGCCAGCCGGTGCTCGCGAGCTCGCGCCATGGCGGCGTGGAAGCGCTCCCCGCGCAGCGACGCGTCGGTGTGGTCGAAGGCGGGGAGCTCCAGCTCCGAGCTGCACCGAGCGGGCATGCCGGCTTCCCGGTCCGTGCTCAGCGGCCCTATCTTCTTCGGGCTGACGGCGTCCTTGAGGCCGGCACCCGGCGAGAACTTCGGCGCCTTGGAGGCTTTGATTTTGACCTTCTCGCCGGTGCGCGGGTTGACGCCCTGGCGGGCGGCCCTTTTCACGACGCGAGAACTTGCCGAAGCCGGTGATCGCGACCTCGTCGCCTTTTTTCAGCGACTTCGTGACCGTGTCGATCAGGACTCGAGCGACGCGCGACGAGTCTGCTTTCGCGAGACCGCTGCCTCCTAGGCGACAGCGTCGATCAGCTGTGTCTTGTTCATCTTGGGTCTTCCTTTCGATGGTTTGTCTGAGCGGGGACGTCCGGCGGCAGTCTTAGAGAGCCAGCTTCTTGCCTGGGTTCAACAGGTCCTTGGGGTCGAACTGCTGCTTGATCTGCTCGTGCAGCTCGACTGCGCCTTCGGGCCAGAGCTCGCGCAGCGCCCGCGCTTGAGCCAGCCGACGCCGTGCTCGCCGGCGATCGAGCCGCCGAGCGCGACGACGTCAGGCGAACAGCTCCTCGCCGGCCGCTCGGCTGCGGCGTCAGCTCGGCGGCGTTGTCGGGGTCGACGAGCACGGTTCGCGTGGACGTTCCCGTCGCCGCCGTGCCCCCACGCGCAGGAGCGCAGGCCGTGCCTGGCGGCGATCTCCTCGAACGGCTCGAGGCCCGCCTCGAGGCGCTCGAGCGGGGAACACGACGTCCTCGGTGACCTTCGCGCCGCGGCACGCCGTCGACGGCGCCGTTGATGCCGTCGCGCCAGCGCCACAGCGGCGCGCCGCGGCGGGCGCGTCGATCGCCCGCGCCGGCGGCCGCGAGCAGTTCGCGCAGCTCCCGCTGCGGCGGCGGCGACCTCCTCGCGGCTGCCGTCGACCTCGACGATCAGCGCGAAGCGCGGCCGACCGGCGGGCACGCTCGCCGGGGTAGGCGCCGGCGCCGCCATCTCGGAGCGTCAGCCTCGTCGAGGAAGTCGAGCACCGAGGGGCGCATGCCCGGCGGCGGCCAGCTGCGAGGATCGCCTCGCAGCCGGCGGCCGCGGGCGGGCAGGAAGAGCGACGAGCGGCGAGGTCGCCTCGGGCGCCGGCAGCAGCCGCAGCGGCACCGCGGTGATCACGCCGAGCGTCCCCTCCGAGCCGACCAGCAGGCTCTTCAGGTCATAGCCGGCCACGTCCTTCGCGCCCAGCCGCCGATCTGCGACGAGCTCGCCGGGCGCCAGCACCACCTCGAGGCCCGCGACCCAGCGGCCCGGTCACGCCGTACTTCAGGGCGTGCGGGCCGCCGGCGTTCGTCGCGACGTTGCCGCCGATCTGCGACTGCTCGGAGGCCCCGGGGTCGGGGGCGAACAACAGCCCGTTCTCGCGCGCCAGGCGCTGCACGTCGCGCGTGCTGACGCCCGCCTCGGGCGCATCCGCCACAGCGCCGGGCTCGAGCTCGCGCACCGCGCGCAGGCGCTCGAGCGAGCACACGACGCCGCCCTCGGTCGGCACCGCTCCGCCCGTGAGGCCCGTGCCGCCGCCGCGCGGGACGAGCGGCACGTCGTGCTCGTAGCACCAGCGCCAGCACCGCCGCGACCTCCTCGGCGCTGCCCGGCAGCACGACCGCCTCGGCGCTCGCCGCCGAGCCCGCGGCGCCGCGTCGCGTCGCGGTTGTAGGGCGAGCCTGGCGGCGCCTCGAGCACGTGCTCGGGGCCGACGAGCCGGCCGAGCTCGCTGCGCATCACCCGGCGAGGCTAGCGCTCCGGGTAGCATGCGGCCAGTCATGGCCGTCGACGCCGAAGCCCCCCGCGCAGCGCGGCGACGAGCCGAGCTTCCGCACGCTCTCCGGCGAGCCGGTGCGCGAGCTGTACACGCCGCGCGGACCTGCCGGCCGGCGTCGGCACGGCGCGAGGACCCGATCGGCCGACCCGGCGAGTACCCGTTCACGCGCGGGATCCACAGCTCGATGTACCGCGGCCGCCTGTGGACGATGCGCCAGTTCGCGGGCTTCGGCACCAGCGAGGAGACCAACGAGCGCTTCCACTACCTGCTCGAGCACGGCCAGACGGGGCTCTCGACGGCGTTCGACATGCCCTCGCTGATGGGCCACGACTCCGACCACGCGCGCTCGCTCGGCGAGGTCGGCCGCGAGGGCGTCGCGGTCGACACGCTCGATGACATGCAGACGCTGTTCTCGGGCATCGACCTCGGCGAGGTGTCGGTGTCGATGACGATCAACGCGCCCGCGGCGATCATGCTCGCGTTCTACGTCGCCGCGGCCGAGCGGACCCGGTCGCACCCGACGCCGCCCGGAGCGCCTGTCGGGGACGATCCAGGCGGACATCCTGAAGGAGTACATCGCCCAGAAGGAGTGGTGCTTCCCGATCGACCCGGCGATGCGCCTGTGCGGGGACATGATCGAGTGGTGCACGCAGCGCATGCCGCGCTGGCACCCGATCTCGATCTCCGGCTACCACATCCGCGAGGCCGGCTCGACCGCCCAGCAGGAGCTCGCGTTCACGCTCAAGGACGGCCTGACCTACGTCGAGCAGGCGGTCGCAGCGCGGCCTCGACGTCGACGAGTTCGCGCCGCGGCTGTCGTTCTTCTTCAACGCCCAGATCGACTTCTTCGAGGAGATCGCGAAGTACCGCGCGGCGCGGCGCATCTGGGCGCGGGAGATGCGCGAGACGTTCGGCGCGCAGGAGCCCGCGCTCCTGGCAGATGCGCTTCCACACCCAGACGGCCGGGCGTCAGCCTGACCGCCCAGCAGCCGCTGAACAACATCGTCCGCACCGCGATCGAGGCGCTCGCCGGCGTGCTCGGCGGCACCCAGTCGCTGCACACCAACTCCTACGACGAGGCGCTCGCGCTGCCGACCGAGGAGGCCGTCACGATCGCGCTGCGCACCCAGCAGATGATCGCCCACGAGACGGGCGTCACCGAACACCGTCGACCCGCTCGGCGGCTCCTACTTCGTCGAGGCCCTGACCGACGAGATGGAGCGCCGCGGCGTACGAGTACTTCGCGAAGATCGACGAGCTCGGCGGGATGGTCGCAGGCGGTCAAGGCGAACTACCCGCAGCGCGAGATCGCCGACGCCGCCTTCGCGCTGCAGCAGGAGATCGACGCCGGCGAGCGGATCGTCGTGGGCGTCAACAGCTTCGTCGCCGAGCGACGAGGAGCCGATCCCGACGCTGCGCGTCGACCCGGACGCTCGAGCGCAAGCAGATCGGCCGCCTGCAGGCCGCGCGCGCACGGCGCGACGGCGCCGCGGTCGAGCGCGCGCTCGCGCAGCTGCGCGAGGACGCCGCGCAACGAGGAGCGGAACCTGATGGACCCGCTGCTCGAGTGCGCACGCGCGCACGCCAGCGAGGGCGAGATCGTCGAGTCGCTGCAGCAGGTCTTCGGCGACTACACCGAGACACCCGTCTTCTAGCCGCTAGCTGCCGGTCTCGAGACTTGCGCCGTGCAGGCCTTCGGTCGGCCGCTCGCGCGTTGCCCACCACTCGTTGAGCACGGAGAGCGCGCCGCCGATGATCCCCTCGCGGAAGACGCGCGTGTCGTTCAGCCGCGGCAGCGGTTCGGCGGGCACCGCGCACGTCGAGGAAGTCGCACAGCGGCTCGTAGCCCTCACGCGGGTTCCAGACGAGCAGCCGCTCGGACGGGCACGGTCCGACTTGACCGTGCCGTTGCCAGCGCTCCATCGCGGCGACCAGGCCGTCGTCGGTGTTCGTGTCGCCCGCAAGGGCCCCGGTCTGTCGGGTCCCAGGTCATGTGGGTCATCAGGTCGATGTAGCGGCTCCCACAGCGGGTCGATGCGGCGCGCGCCTCGCAGACGTGGTGCAGCACGGAGTCGCCGAAGTAGACCGCCCACACGGTGTGCGCATGCTGTTCGCCCAGTCGACGCCGTCGCGGACGCTGAGCGGACGACCTTCGCGTCGGGGTAGTACGTCGGCGAGCTCTCGTAGTAGCGCGCCGCGGGCCAGTCGACGGCCGAGTGTCGCCGCCGAAGATGCGCTCCCAGTCGGCGATCGCCTTCTGCCGCGCCGTTCCCACAGCGGGAGCTCTTTCTCCAGGTCCGCGAGCAGGTCGCGCATGTGGTAGCAGGGCTCCGAACCCAAGCGTTTCGAGCGCGAACATCTGCGTGGTCGTCGCCGACCGCGGCAGACCGGCGCCGATGACCTTCATTCGCAGGTCCTCCTTCCGTTCAGTTCCGGGCAGCCGTCGCAACAGCCGCATGGCGCCGGTGAGATGCGGGCAGATCGCAGACGAGAGCCGCAGGCTGCGCGAAGGCGGCCTAGGGCGTCCGCATGTCGAGCACGACCTTGCCGGTCGCGCGGCGGCTCGTCCAGCGCCTTGAGCGCCTCGGCCGCCCGCTCGAGCGGGAAGCGTTCGCCGACCACCGGGCGGACTGCGCCGGACTCGATCAGCCCGAGCAGTGCCGCGCCGACACCTCGCGCACATGAGATCGGGCTTGGCCATCGCGTAGGCGCCCCAGCCCGCGCCGATCACCTCGGTGTTGCCGAGCAGCAGGCGGTTGACCTTGACCTCGGGGATCGAGCCGCCGGTGAAACCGACGACGACCAGCGCGACCCGTCCTCGCGCAGGCGACCGCAGGCTGTCGGTGAAGCGGTCGCCGCCGACGGGGTCGAGCACGACGTCGACGCCGCCGCCGGAGAGCTCCTTGACCTGGTCGCGCCAGCCCTCGCGGCCGAGCACGACCTCGTCGGCGCCGGCCTGCGCGCGCGACCTCGGCCTTCGCGTCGCTGGAGACGAGCGCGACGGTGCGGGCACCGAGGCCGTCGGCGACCTGCAGCGTCGCGGTCCCGACGCCCCGGCCGCGCCGTGAACGAGCACCGATCTCGCCGCGCTGCAGCCGGCCGCGCATGACCAGCGAGAAGTAGGCGGTGTGGTAGTTGAGCATCAGCGCGGCGCCCTGGGCGATAGTCGAGCTCGTCGGGCAGCGGGGACCGTGAAGTAGTCGGGCGCGACGGCCGTCTCGGCGAAGCCGCTCCGAGCGCGCAGAATGCGGCGACGCGGTCGCCCGCGTGCGAAGACCGAGCCGGTGGGCGCCTGCGATGACGGTTCCGGCGACCTCGCTTCCGGGCACGAACGGGAGCGCCGGTTTGAACTGGTACTGGCCGCGCGTCTGCAGCAGCTCGGGGAAGGAGACCCCGGCGCAGTGCACATCGACCAGCACGCCGCTGCCCGGCTGTCAGCGGGTGGCTGGCCTCGGGCGCCGGGATCTCGACGAGCGCGAGCGCGCTCTCGGGGCCGGTCTCCTGCGGTTATCTGGACGGCCCTCAAGGCGCGCAGATCGCTCGTGTCGGCGTTGCCTGCGTTCATTCGGCGTAGCGCGCGACCGTGAAGCCGATCAGCAGCGGGACGTCGAGCGCGAACAGCGCCAGGACAGCGATCAGCAGTCCAGCAGCGGGCCGCCGCTGGTGTCGTTGCGCAGGAAGACGTACTCGATCAGGCCCGGCGATCGACCGCGTAGGCGAGCAGCGCCCAGCGGCGCGACCTCGAAGAAGCCGCTCCCAGGCGAAGCCCTCGACACGCGCAGCAGAGCGAGGACGTCGCTGACCAGCAGCCAGCGCCGAGGCGCCGAGCAGCGCGATCGCGGGGCCCAGCGAGACGTGCTTCGGGAAGGTGGGCGGAGAGGTAGATCCGGCCGGCGACGATCAGCGCCAGCGAGAGCATCCCCATCTGCCGTGACCGGCGGCAGCGCGTCGCTCGCTCATCGGGATCGAGCGAGCTTGGTCATGATCACAGCGTCGCGATCTGCATCAGGCCCGGTGGCCCCGGACGGTGTAGATGAAGCGCTTCATCAGTTTCTCGATGACCGCCGGGTTGGGCCGCGGCTTCTTCAGCTCGGTGAGCACCGCGATGTTCGCCGGCTCGAGCAGCCCGAGCGCGATCACCGCCATCGACCGCGACGACGATGAAGCTGGCCACGATCCAGCCGTGCGAGCGGGTAGCTCGGTCAGGTTGGTGCCGAGCTTGGTCGCGAGCTGCCAGCCGGCGGCGAGCGTGACCGTCGACGACGGTCGGCATGATCAGGACCATCTTCGGCATCAGCCGGGTGGTCAACTCGATCCGCGCGGGGATCGAGAGTCTGCCGAGGATCGGCCCGATCACGAAGCCCAGGAAGAGGTCGATGATCGTCCAGGCCGCACCGGCCGCGACATGCAGGAAGATCAGCCCCCAGAGTTCGTTCAGGGCGATCCCGACGACGAGCACGACGATCGCGACTGCGACGAACGGCAGGCCTTTGCGGGGGACGATTTCGAAATCGGGAATCGACGGCGCCCCGGGCGGCGGCCCGCCTGCGTGGGGGGTCCCGGCGGGTGCCGTCTGGGGAATCGCGGCCTGCGCCATGCGGGCAAGATACACATCCGCCCTGCGGGATGCCACGAAAGTCTCAGTGAAAAGCGCGGACCGTCCGCTGCGGAGAATCCGCAACGGACCAAACGATCGCTCCGCCGACGCCGGCGACGACGATCACTGCAGGCCACGCACCGATCGCGTGGCCGAGGACGTGGCTCGCGACGAACGCCGCCGCTCCTACGAGGCCGAGTCCGGCCGCGGTCGCGGGGCCGCGGCGCCGATACCACTCGCGAATGCACCACGCCGCGCCGGCCGCGAGCACGACGCCGCCCGCGGCCCGCGAGCCGGTCGCTTCCACGACGCCCCATGAGACCACGAAGGTGGCGGACGCGATGGGCGCAGTCGGCAGCCGGGTCATAACCGAACCCTAGCCCGCGGGGAGGGTTTTCCCGCGCCCCAATCGTGCGGGTTAATACCGAAGTTTCAGGGTGCGTCCGAAACTAGCGTGTTCGGCGCTAGTGAGGGGCTACGGAAACCCAGAGTGTGCGTGGTGAGCGGGTCCCTGTCACCCGCTTTTGCCGTACAGAACCTGAGCCAGCCGAGCACCGTTTCGAGCCGTCCGAGCGCCTGGACGGCGCGGACATCATCGCTGGCATCGCCCGACGTGATCTGGCGCGAGCGCTCCGCCGAGAACAAGGCTTCGGCAACTTCCTCCTCGGGAAGCAGCTGAAGAGAAGACGGCCGCCGGGGCCCTGGCGAGCCCCTCACCCTCGGGCCTCGGCGCGCCGTCGTTTCAGGAAGCTAGTTACCAGGTCCGATCAGGCCGTTGTCGAGCGCGTAGGCCACGAGCTCGGCGCGGGTTGAGAGGCGAAGCTTCGCCTGGATGTGCGCGCGGTGCGTCTCGACCGTGCGCACCGAGAGGAACAGCTGGCTGGCGATCTCGGCGTTCGTATGGCCGAGCGCGATCAGCTTGAGCACGTCGAGCTCGCGTTCGGAGAGGTCGCCGGGCGGGCCATCGGGCGGCTCGGAGGCGATCCGCGCCCCGAGGCGCGGCGTGAGGTAGGACTCGCCGTTGGCTGCCCGGCGGACCGCGACTACCAGGTCATCGGCGGCGGCCTCCTTCAGGACATAGCCGAGCGCCCCGGACGAGAGCGCCTGACGCGCGAAGGCCGGCTCCTGCTGCATCGTGAGCACGACGATCTGCGTCTCCGGCGACTCAGCGCGAATTTTCGCGATCGCGTCCAGGCCCGAGCCACCGGGCATGTTGAGGTCGAGCACGAGCACTGCCGGATGGTGTCCACGGACCGCTCGACGGGCACCGTCGATGTCGCCCGCCTCGGCGACGACCTCGAGGTCGGCCTCCTGGCCGAGCACCATCTTCAGGCCACTGCGCACGACCGCATGGTCATCGGCGAGCACGATCGTGACCTTGCCGTCCTCGCGCTCGTAGGCGTGCTGCACCGCGTCGGCCATCTCCGGCTTAGGCCGCCTCGGTCGTGCGCCGCGGCAGCACAAGCAGCGAGCAGCGACCGTGCCGCTCGAGATAGTCGGAGGTGCTGCCGAGCACGAGGCGCTTTACCGGCCCGTAGCTGCGCGAGCCGACGATCAGCAGGTCGAGTTCGTCGCCGAACGCGGCGAGCTGCTCGCCGGCGAGGCCGTATTCGGCGCGGGCCTCGACGCCCTCGAGCTTGCCGACGCGGTCGTTGGCCTCCTTGAGCAGCGCTTCCAGGCCGACGCCGGTGTCGGTCGCGGCGAGCTCGGTGTAGGCGTAGGTCGGAATCGCAACGACCTCGAGCGCCTTCAGCTCGGCACCGCGCGCGGCCGCGAGTTCCCGCCCGAGAGCGAGTGCGTCTTCGGCCTCCGGTGACTCGTTGTAGGCAACGCCGATGCGGTTCTTGGCCTTGCCGGGCTCCGCGTGGTGCACGTAGCCGTGGTTCGCGACCGCGACCGCGCAGGGCGCGCCGTTGAGCGCCCCACGGGCGTGGTCGCCGACCATCACGCGGCCAAACGCGCCGCGCCCGCACGAGCCGACGACGATCAGGTCATATCCGTTCTCCTCGGCCTCGCCGTGCAGGCCTTCCGGCGCCGTCTCGGCGATGATCGAGACCAGCTCGCCGTCCACGCCGCTGTCCTCGCGCGCCTTGCGAAGCAGAGCGTCCGATTGCTCCTGCTCTTTGGCGACGACGTCCGGCTGGATCGCGTGAAGCGGGTGGAGCCGGCCGGGGTGCACATGCGCGAAGGTGATCGAACCCCCGTCCGCGACGAGGTCGCCGGCGAGTACCGCTCCGTCGAGCGAGCGATCGCTGCCGTCAACCCCGACCAAGATCTTCTTGAACATCAATGCCCTCCTGTTTCGCTTCCTGGGGCTTGCGTTTAGCGCTGCGGATCCGTGCCCGACGTGCTGAACGTACTGTGCCGTATACCCGGATGCTATGCCGCGCCGATTTCAGCGGTCGATCGGCAGGCGTGCGAAGAGTGCTGTGCCGGCCGACGAGCTGTCGACCTCCAGCGATCCGCCGGCGAGTTCGGCGCGCTCGCGCATCCCTTCGAGCCCGAATCCCTGCACGCGTTCGGCGGGGTCGAAGCCCTCGCCGTCGTCGGCGATGCGCAGCTCAATCGAACTGGCGGCGCGCGTGACGCTTACGCTGGCGTGGGTCGCGCCGGCGTGGCGGACGATGTTCGTGACCGCCTCCTGGACGATCCGATAGGCGCCGAGCTCCAGCTCGCGTCGCAACGGAAGATCGCCGAGTTCGATCCGGTCATCGATCGCGATCCCGGTCTGCCCACGCACGCGGTCGATCAGCGCCTGCAACGCGGCACGCAGCCCGAACTCGTCGAGTGCGGCCGGCCGCAGGTCGGTGATGATCGCGCGGAGGTTTTCGATTTCGAGGTCCAGGCGCCCGACCGACTCTTCGACGACGCTCTGCGGATCGTCGCCGGCGCGGGAAAGCATCAGGCGCAGCGCTGCGAGACCCTGCAGCGTCTCGTCGTGGAGCTCGCGCGCCCAGCGCGCGCGCTCGGCCTCGGCGGCGGACTGCGCCGTGCGCAGGCGCTCATCGCGGACGCTGCGGGCCAGCGCGAGCAGATTCGCTGCGCTCGCCGCGAAGACGCGCATCAGCTCGAGGTCATCACTCTCGAAACGACCCTCGGACGGCAGCGCGATGATCGCCGCGAGCAGGCGGCCGCGGAAGCGCAGCGGAACCACGATCGCCGACTCGCCCTGGGCGCCGAGCTCGCGTGCGAGCTCAGCCGCCCGCTCGCCCTCCAGAAGCA
This sequence comes from uncultured Solirubrobacteraceae bacterium, assembly GCA_963699425.1. Lineage (GTDB taxonomy): Bacteria > Actinomycetota > Thermoleophilia > Solirubrobacterales > Solirubrobacteraceae > Palsa-744. The sequence goes on from CAVOTS010000004.1 coordinate 81,155, forward strand.
CCCCGCCCCCGATCTCCGCCTCGTCGAGGGTCACAGCGGTGCCGACTGCGATATCCGCTCCGAGAGCCGCACGCACGACAGGAACGCGGTCCTCGCGGATCAGGACGACGATCGCCGCCCCGGCGAGCAGGCTCCGCGCGCGCTCGGCGACGAGTCGCGATGCCTCGCCGGCATCGGTCACGCCGGCGGCGGCCAGGGAGATGTCGTTCACGGCGCGCACGGCCCGCGCGGCACGTTCGAGCTCGCGGCGACGGTTCTCGCCGACATCGAACAGCCGCGCGTTCTCGATCGCGACGGCGGCCCACTCGGCGAGAATCACGGCCGCCTGCTCGTCGATCGCGGTGAACTCGCCCGCCGCCTTCTCCGTGAGGTAGAGGTTGCCCCAAACGTGGCCGTGGATCGCGATCGGCACGCCAAGGAAGGTCGCCATCGGCGGATGGCCGGCCGGAATGCCCACGCTGCGCGGGTCGGCGCCGAGGTCGGCGAGTCGCAGCGGGCGGGGATCGTCGATCAGCGCCCCGAGGATTCCCCTTCCGACCGGGGGGTCGCCGACGAGCTCGCGTACGCGGTTGTCGACGCCGGCGACCATGAACCGCTCGAGCTGGGTGCCGCTCCCGTCGAGGACGCCGAGCGCCGCATAGCGCGCGTCGGTGAGGTCGCGGGCCGTGTCGAGCACGCGCTGCAGCACCGCATCGACGTCGAGCTCGGTGACGAGCGAGCGCCCCACGAACATCAGGCGCTCGAGCCAGCCCTGTTCGCTGATCGCGGCCATTGAGTGCAGAGTACGGGGCAGGCTCCGTAGTAAGCACAGTGGCGAGAGGACCGCCCGGCACGCCAACATGTGGCAATGCCAGAAACGGGGAGGCTGAAGACTGTCATCGTCGGGGGTGGGGTGGCCGCGTTGGAGGCCGCGCTCGCGCTCGGCGCGCTGGCGCCCGACAGCACCGAGCGCACGGTGATCTCGCCGAACGACGCGTTCGTGCTGCGCGCGCTGTCGGTCAACGAGCCGTTCGCCGCCCCGGCGGCGCGCCGCTGGACGCTCGCGGACATTCTCGCGCTCGCCGGGGCCGCCCACATCGACAGCCGGCTCGACAGCGTCGACATCGCCGCGAGGACGGTCACGCTGGAGTCCGGGGCACAGCTCGACTACGACGAGCTGATCCTCGCGACGGGTGCCGACGCGGTCCCCCGCTACGCGCACGCCGCAACGGTCGACGACCACTCGATGGAGGCGACGCTCGGCGGCCTCGTGCGCGACGTCGAGGAAGGCTATGTCGAGAGCGTGGCGTTCGTGTCCCCGCCGCGGCCGGCTTGGCCGCTGCCGCTCTACGAGCTCGCACTGATGACCGCGACCCGCGCCCGTGAGATGGACGTCAAGCTCGCGGTCACGATCGTGACGCCCGAGGATGCTCCCCTCGCGATCTTCGGCGCACAGACGAGCGCGACCGTCGCCGGGCTGCTCGACGAGCAAGGCATCGATGTGTTCCTCTCCTCCTACGCGGAGATCCCGCGTACCGGCGAGGTGATCCTCAGCCCCGGTGGTCGTGTGCTGCACGTTTCGCGCGCCGTCGCGCTGCCGGAGCTGTTCGGCCCGGGCGTCCCCGGTGTCCCGCGCAGCGAACACGGCTTCCTGAAGACCGACATCCATGGCCGCGTCGAGGACGCAGAGCACGTCTGGGCGGCCGGAGATGCGACGACATTCGGCGTCAAGCAGGGCGGAATCTCGGCGCAGCAGGCCGACGCCGTCGCGGAAGCAATCGCCGCGCAGTCGGGCGCGGCGCTCGAGCCGCAGCCCTTCCGGCCGGTGCTCGCCGGCGTGATGTTCACCGGCGGCGAACCGCTCCGACTTGCGGCCCGGATCACGGGCGGCGACGGCGCCGCCCCGGAGCCGGTACCGGCCGGTGAGCTCGAACCCGCCGACAAGCTCGTCAGCCGCTTCCTGACGCCGGTGCTGGATTCCCTGCCGGAGCTGACCTAGCCGCTCGACGCACAACCTTTTTGTTGTGTAATCTCGGCGTGTGCCTGCAAACGCCTCAGCCGTGCTCGCACCTCGTCGGCGGATCCCCGGCGGTTGCTGCGAGGCCCGCGTCAACCCGGACCTCACGACCGACGAGGCGACCGTGCTCGCCGCGAAGTTCAAGGCGCTCGGCGACCCGACGAGGCTGCAGATCATCAGCGCGCTGCGCAAGGCGGCCCCGCAGGCGATCTGCCAGTGCGAGCTCACGCCACTGTTCGACATCAGCCAGCAGGCACTGGCGCGGCACATGAAGGTGCTGGGCGATGCCGGGATCGTCGGACGCGAGCGCCGCGGCGTCTGGACCTACTACTTCATCGAGACAGGCGCGGTCCAGCAGGTCAACTCATGGCTGAGCTGAGCGGCCCGCGGCCCGCCGAGGACGAGCCGTGCTGCACGCCCGAGCAGGCGAGCGCGTGCTGCGAGCCGAGCAAGAAGAAGGCCTGCTGCGGGGTTCCGGAAGACTCGCGGCGGCGGCCCAAGGGCGCCTGTGACTGCCACGCGCCGTGACTGACACGCTCCGGATCAACGACCCGCAAGTCCTTTATCGCCACTGGGAGGATTCGCAGTGGTCGCCGTTCGCGATCGACCTGGCAGGCGACCGGGCCCAGTGGCAGACGATGTCGGGCGCCGATCGCGACCTCGTCTTCTATGTGCTGTCGTCGTTGATGGTCGCCGAGGAGCGCATCACCACCAAGTTCTCAGGTCTTGTCGGCGCGTATGAGACCGAGGAGGAGGCGACGTTCCTCGCGACCCAGCAGGTCGACGAGGCCCGCCACATGCAGTTCTATGCGCGCTTCCAGGACGAGGTCGTCGCCGAGCCGGCGCTGATCGCCGCGCACGTGGATCGTGCGCGCGCACAAGTCTCGGACGCCTTCCGCAAGATCTTCGACGAGGAACTCGTCGATGCGCACCGCAGGCTCGTCGCTGCGCCCGAGGACCGGGCGGCAAAGGTTCGGTTCGTGACGATCTACCACCTGATCCTTGAGAGCACGCTGGGACTGACGACCTTCAAGTTCACGACCGACCACTTGACGCGCGAGGCACTGTTGCCCGGTTTTGTCGCGGGGTACTCGCTGATCCATCGTGACGAGACGCGGCACATCGGCTACGGCGTCTGGTTCCTGCGCGAAGCGGTCGCCGGCGATCGCGCAGCTGCGGAGGTCGTGCGGCGAACGCTGCGCGAGATCCTTCCCTCCGTGGCCGAGTCGCTGGCCCCGCCGGACGCCGGCACGAGCCACGACTTCGCGGCCCTCGGCGCGAGCAGCGAGGCGATTCGCGACTTCGCCCTCGACGCGCTCACCCGGCGAGCGGAGATCATCGGCGTGCCGCTCTCGACGTTGTGAGCGGACCGGCTCGCCCGACGCTCGCCCGACGCTCAGCCGCGGAGGGACTCGCGGCGTTCGCGCTCGTGTTCGCGGGCTGCGGGGCGATCGTCACCAACGCGACGCGGGGCGGGACGCTCGGCACAGTCGGGATCGGCGTCGTGTTCGGGCTGGTGATCATGGCGATGATCTATGCGACCGGCCATCTCTCGGGGGCCCACATCAACCCGGCCGTCACCGTCGCGTTCACGCTCACGAGGCATTTCCCGCCGCGCGACGCCGTCGCTTACATCGCGGCCCAGCTTGCGGGCGCGAGCGCCGCCGCGCTGGTTCTCGCGGCCGCCTGGCCGGCCAAGCCGGCGCATCTCGGCGCGACGCTCCCGAGCGTCGCGAGCGGGACCGCGCTGCTCTACGAGGCCCTGCTGACCGCGATCCTGATGTTCGTGATCATCGCGGTAGCCACCGACACCCGAGCGGTCGGCCAGGCGGCGGCGCTCGCGATCGGCGGCGCGGTTGCCCTTGACGCGATCTTCGCCGGGCCGATCACGGGCGCGTCGATGAATCCGGCGCGCTCATTCGGGCCGGCACTGGTCAGCGGCGAATGGCACTCGTTCTGGATCTACGTGCTCGGACCGCTCGTCGGCGCCGCCGGCGGCGCGGGTGCCTACCAGCTGATCCGTGTCTCGCGTGAGGCCGCAGGCGAGAACTGATGGCGCGCGCGCTCTTCGTCTGCCTGCACAACGCCGGACGCTCCCAGATGAGCCGCGCGCTGTTCGAAAGACACGCGCACGGACGCCACGAGGCCGACTCGGCCGGGACGACGCCCGGCGACCGGATTCATCCGGAGGTGCTGGTCGCGATGCGAGAGATCGCGATCGACCTCGCAGGCCGCCGTCCAAAGGCGCCTGACGCCCGAGCTCGCAGAATGGGCCGACGTCGTCGTCACGATGGGCTGCGGCGACAGTTGCCCGTATATCCCCGGCAAGCGCTACGTCGACTGGGACCTGCAGGACCCGCGCGGAGTCGACTTGGAAGCGGTCCGGGAGATTCGTGAAGCAATTGACGAGCGGACCGCCCAGCTGGTCGAGGAACTCGACAGCTGAGCGCGGTCCGTGCTTCAAGCGGGAGTGACGGGACTCGAACCCGCGACCTCTGCCGTGACAGGGCAGCGCTCTAACCGGCTGAGCTACACCCCCGCGAGGGACCTTCGGCCAACTTCGCCGGCCGAAGACGCCGCGTAAGTATGGCAGGCCCCGCGCAGTGGGCGGGGTTAGCCCTGCTCGCTGTCGAGCGAGTGCATCGCGTGCTCGTCGTAGCGCCCACCGGCGATCTGAGCCTCGGCGCCGAGCTGGCCGGCACGCTCGAGCACTGCCGCGTCGACGTCGAGCTCGAGCGCGGCGAGCGACTCCGCGAGCTGCACCCGCGTGCGTGCGCCGACGAGCGGGACGATGTCCGGACCGCGGCTCGCGACCCACAGGAGTGCGAGCTGGGCGAGCGTCAGGCCATGTTCGGCGGCCAGCGAGCGCAGCGGCGCAATGCTCGCGCGGTTCGCCTCGAGGTTGCCCGGCTCGAAGCGCGGGAAGCGGACGCGCCGGTCCTCGGGTGTGCCGACCCGGGAGGAGTCGCTGAGGAGCCCCCGCGAGAACACGCCGTAAGCGGTCACCGAGATCCCGAGCTCGCGGCAGGTGTCGAGGATCTCGCCCTCCGGCGTGCGGGCGATCAGCGAGTACTCGATCTGCAGCTCGCTGATCTCGTGGACCGCGTGGGCACGGCGCAACGTTGCGGCGGAAACCTCCGATAGGCCGATGTGACGCACGTACCCGGCCTGCACCAGTTCGGAGAGCCCGCCGACCGTCTCCTCGATCGGTACCGACGGGTCAAGGCGCGCGGGCTGGTAGAGATCGACATGGTCGGTCCGCAGTCGCCGCAGCGTGTACGCGAGCGCCGTCTTGGTCTCCGCGGGCGCGGAGCTGAACCCGAGGAACGTCCCGTCCGGGCCGCGCCGCGCGCCGAACTTGACCTGGATGAATGCGCGGTCCCGATCCCCGCCCAAGGCCCGCGAGAGCAGCATCTCGTTGTGCCCCATCCCGTAGAAGTCACCGGTGTCGAGCAGGGTGATCCCGGCGTCCAGCGCAGCGCGGATCGTCGCTTCGCTCTCGGCCTCGTCGGCCGGGCCGTAGACGTCCGACATTCCCATGCAGCCCAGACCCACGGCGGAGACCTCGGGCCCGCCCTGTCCCAGCGCGGTTCGCGTGACCATGAGGGCACGTTAGCGGCCGTGGCCCGGCGCCCACGGTCGCTAGGCTTCCGGCGCCGGGGCGTGTAGCTCAGTTGGCTAGAGCACCTCGTTTACACCGAGGCGGTCGCCCGTTCGAGTCGGGCCGCGCCCATCATCGCCACGTGCCACCAGAGAACCGCATCCGCATTGCAGTAGTCGGCTCGGGACCGGCCGGGATGTATGCCGCCGGTCACCTGCTCGGTGACGCGGAGGAGCGCTTCGAGGTCGACGTGATCGAGCGCCTGCCCACGCCGTGGGGCCTTGTGCGCTCCGGGGTCGCCCCGGACCACCCGAAGATCAAGTCGGTGACCCGGATCTACGAACGGACCGCCAAACACCCGCGCTTCCGCTTCTTCGGAAACGTCGAGTTCGGGATCGACGTGACGCGCGAGGAGCTGCTGCAGCACTATCACGCGATCGTCTACGCGATCGGCTCGCCGGCCGATCGCACGCTCGGCGTCCCGGGCGAAGATCTGCCCGGCTCGCATGCCGCGACCGACTTCGTCGGCTGGTACAACGGCCACCCCGACCACACGCACCTCGAGTTCGACCTCGAGCACGCCGAGCGTGCGGTCGTGATCGGCAACGGCAACGTCGCGATCGACGTCGCGCGAATGCTGGTGCTGAGCCCCGACGAACTCGCGCCGACCGACACCGCGGACCATGCGCTCGCGGTGCTCGCGCGCAGCACGGTGCGCGAGGTCTGGCTGGTCGGCCGCCGCGGGCCGGCCCAGGCGGCGTTCACGAACCCGGAGCTGCTCGAGCTCGGCGAGCTCGAGCACGCCGACGTCGTCGTCGATGCCGATGAACTCGAGCGCGCCCTGGCGGGCGTCGATGTCGCGCAGCTTCCGGTCACGCCGCGTCGCAACGTCGAGATTCTTCGCGACTACGCCGGGCGTGCACCGGCGGGCAGGGAGACGCGCGTCGTGCTGCGCTTCCTGCGTTCACCGCTGGAGCTCAAGCCCGGGGACGATGGCCGCCTCGCGGCAGTCGGAGTTCGCGCGCAACGAACTGGTCGCCGACGGCGAGCAGTTGCGCGCGAAACCCACCGGCGAGCAGGAGAGGATCGCGGCCGGCCTTCTGTTCCGGGCGGTCGGCTACCGGGGCAAGCCGCTGCCGGGAGTCCCGTTCGACGAGCAGCGCGCCGTGATCGCAAATGAGCACGGACGCGTCGTCCGCGACGACGGAAGCCAGGCCGTCGGCGAGTACGTCGTCGGCTGGATCAAGCGCGGCCCGTCCGGAGTGATTGGCACGAACAAGAAGGATGCCCAGGAGACGGTCGACCTGCTGCTCGCGGACTTCGCAGACACCCCGCCGCACACACCGGCCGATCCTTCGCCCGCGGGCGCCGAACGATTGCTTGTGACGCGGCGCCCGGACCTCGTGACCTACGCCGGCTGGGAGGCGATCGATCGTCATGAGCGTTCGCTCGGCGAGGCCCAGGGGCGCCCGCGCGTGAAGCTCACGCGGATCGAGGAGCTCGTCCGCGCCGCGGCCGCCGAAAAGCCGTAACGCCTGTCGACGGAAGTCCGCAGGCTGTCTGCCAAACTGTCCGCCGCGTGCCCCGTTAGCTCATCTGGTAGAGCGCCGGACTTTTAATCCGGTGGGGCGGGTTCGAGTCCCGCACGGGGCATATCTCAGGAAACTGATCGTCGAAGAAAGGCTCTCTCGCGCGTCGCATAGAGGCGACCGAACGCAGACCTGCGCCCGATCGGGCCAAACACAGCTGCATCTGCCCGAGGAAAGTGCACGGCCTGCGCGGACGAGCCGAATAGAGGAGCCATTCCGTGCCGTGTTCTGCGCGTGGTGGCCGCGCCGACTCAGCCGGCCGTCGCCGCGGCCCGCGCCTGCGCGACGATGTCCGCGGCTGTGTTGGCGTGCCCAGCGATTCCCCATCCGCCTTCCGGCGACTCTGTGATCAATACCCAGGTGCGCTCGGCGAGCGTCGGGTCTCCGGCGGCACCCGCGACAATCTCGGTCAGCTCTTTGACCACACCGAGCTGCTTGTCACGGTCCAAGACGCCCACGGGTGTGAGTACCTGCACGCGAACGTAGTTGCTGTCGCCCGAGGCGTTGGAGATCGCGTCGGCGGGCATCTCGTGGATGAACGCTGCGGTGTTCGTCGAGAACAAGGCGAGCGGCGGGACCTGCTCCCAGCGCATCACAGCATTCGCGAGATCCTGGGCCAGGGCGTGCTTGTCACTGAACGTGCCGGGGGCTGAATAGACGTCGATCATGGGCATGGCTGTTCTCCCGTCGTCATTGTGGAGCGGCTGCTCCAGAGCGTATCAGAGCAAGTGCTCTACTACGATGGTCCCGTGCCCCGCCCCGATCGCCATCGCGCCATGCTCGTCGCCGCCACAGCGCAGTTGCTTCGCCGGCGCGGTTACGCGGGCACCACGGTGAGCGAGTTTCTCGATGCCGCGGGCGCTGCGAATGGCTCCCTCTACCACCATTTCCCGGGCGGCAAGGAGGAACTCGCGAGCGCGGCGATCGAGGCGGCAGCCGGGCAGGTCGAGGCCGCGCTCTCAAGCGCGTTCGACGCCGGCGACGACGTGGTGTTGGCCGCCCAGCGATCAGTCGACGCGATGATTGCCGCGCTTGAAGCCGACCCGCGCGACGGATGCCCGGTAGCGCCGACAGCCCTGGACGCAGCCGGCATGAGCGAGCCGCTTCGACTGGCCGCCGCATCGGCATTCGCTCGCTGGTCGGACGTCTTCGAGACCGCGCTCGCTCACACGCGTGACAGCGAGACCGCCGCCGCGCAAGCGAAGGTGCTGCTTAGCGCAATCGAGGGCGCACTGCTGCTGGACCGCACGTCACATAGCACCGGGCACCTGGAAGCGTTGCGGGACGCGCTGCCCAGTCTGCTTGCTGGCTGAGTCCGCGACGGGCTCTGGGGTAGATCGGTGGTGCGCGTCTCGCCCCCGAGTCGCGCGCGAGCCAACGCAACCTGAATCACCCACCGCAAGCTTCGCAGGCGCACCACCGACACTCCCCGAACGGATGAGTCGTTTTCCTCACGAGGGCAGGTGTCTCCTGTCACGGCTGCGGCCACTACCGTCGCCACCGCGATCCGACCCCGGCGTCTCAGGACTCGAGCATCCAGCAGTTTTCGCTCCAGCGGAACCTGTTCTGGCCGCGGATCAGCGCTTCAGGCAGCGAGATCGTCGCCGTCGAGCCGCGCACGACCACGCGAGCGTGCGGGGCTGCACGAAGCTCGCGCGCGCAGGGCGGCACGCTCCCCGCGCCGGCGCAGCAAGCGGCGGATCCGTACGTTCCAGCGCTGTTCGCAGTTCGTCCCGCGCACGACCGCCCGCATCGGCGCGTTCAGCACCGCGCAGGCTTCGCCGCCGTCGCGCGTGAGCTCGGCACCGATGAAGCGCTCGGCCGCGTGGCGCACCCACGCGATCTGTTCGGGGGTACCGATCGAGCGGCCCCGGTCAGCCGAAGCCTGTGCGCCGGGTGCGGCGAGCGCGGCAACCAACGCCGCTGCGCCGATGACCGCGCGGATTCTCATGCGGCCTGTCTCGGCACCGCACCGGGGAACATTGAGCGCGCGGCCCGCTCGTGGCGCAGATGATCGACGCATCTCGTACCGGGCGATGGTACCTGCGCGCAACGATGCCCTGGCGCGCAACCTCGCACGCCGGTGAATGCTCCGGCAGGATGAGCGCGCTAGTCGGCGCGCATCACGCTAAGCAGCGCGCGCAGGGCTGCCGATCAGCCCAAGCCCGTAGCGCACCGTCCGCTCACCGGCTTGCGCCGGAGACGCACCGGTGGTGCACCGCGCGCCCGCGATACTTCGATACGTGCCATCGACCCGCACGCCCGTCCTCGCAGCGGGAAGCTTCGCCGCCGCCGCGCAGCCGACGATCGCGGCCGACGGGCTCGAACTGCGGCCGTGGCAGCCCGCCGACAGCGCAGTGCTGGTGCGGGCGTACAGCGACGAGGCCATCGTGCGCTGGCACGCTCTCACGCTCACCGGGCACGAGGCCGAAGAACGGATCGCCGAACGCTCCCGTGCGTGGACTGACGAGACCGGCGGCGACTGGGCCGTCGTCGAGGCCGGTTCGGTCGCTGGGCGGGTGTCGATGCGTCACCTCGACCTCGCTGACGGCAGTGCGGAACTCGGCTATTGGGTCCTGCCGGAGTGCCGCGGCCGGGCCGTCGCCCGGCGTGCAGTCGCGGCGCTCTCGGAGTGGCTGTTTGCCAGGGGGCTGCACCGCCTCGAGATCGAACATGCCGTCGAGAACCGCGCTTCCTGCGCTGTGGCGCAGAGCGCGGGCTTCATCCTCGAGGGCACCAAGCGCGACGGACTCCTTCACGCCGACGGGTGGCACGACATGCACCTGCACGCCCGCCTGGCCGGCGACCCTTACCAGCAGGGTTAGTCGCGACGGCCGTCGAGGGCAGGGCCGTAGCGCGTTGACGCCACTGTTCTTATTCCTCGCTGAGAACGCCGTCGAAATAGCGCTCGAGCGCCCTGGCCTGCGATCCGTCGTCGGCGAACCAAGGATGGACGTTGCGCCCCCGCGGCAACGCCGTCCGGGCTGAATCGCGTGCGGCTTGCAAGGATGGGTTCGGATGCCAGATGCAAAGGTGGCAGCCGGGCGAAGCCCGGCAGTGGGTGTCAGGGGCGCAGGCCTGGTGGTCACCTGGCTCGGGCACTCAACCGCACTGATCGAGATCGACGGAGGGCGTCTGCTCACCGACCCGGTGCTGGGGCGCAACGTGGGGCCGCTGCTGCGCTACGCAGCGATGCCGGCGATCCCGGAGGGTCTCGACGCGGTGCTGCTCTCGCACCTGCACGCCGACCATGCCGACGTGCGCTCGCTGCGCTCGGTCGCGAAGAGCACGCCGATCATCGCCCCGGCGGGTGCCGGGGCCTGGCTGGCACGCAAGGGACTCGCGAACGCCGTCGAGCTGGAGCCCGGCGAGTCGACCCGGGTGGGTGCGCTCTCGATACGGGCGACCGAGGCCGCCCACGACGGCCAGCGCTGGCGCTACGGCCACGTCGCGGGAAGCGTCGGCTACCTGGCCACAGGTACAGGGTCGTGCTACTTCGCGGGAGATACCGACCTGTTCGAGGGAATGCATGAGCTCGCAGGCCTGGACGTCGCACTGTTGCCGGTGGCAGGATGGGGGCCGACACTCGGGCCCGGGCACCTGGACCCCGAGCGCGCCGCGACCGCCGCGCAGATGATCGAGCCGCGGATCGCGATCCCGATCCACTGGGGAACGCTCGGACTGCCCAACCGCAGGCGCCCGCCACGCGAGCCCGCCGAGACATTCGCCCGGCTGGTCGCCGAGCGCGCGCCACAGGTCGAGGTGCGCGTTCTCGATCCTGGTGAGCGGACCGTCGTGGAGCCGCGCCGATGAGTCGCCTGCGCGGCCGCGCGATCATGCGCACGCTCGTGCTCTGGCTGAGCACGGCGATCGCCCTGGTGCTCGTCAGCCTGATCCCCGGGCTGCTGACGATCACCACGCTCTCGACTGCGCTCTGGGCAGCCGTCGTGATCAGCCTGATCGACGCTCTGGTCTGGCCGATCGTGCTGTATTTCGCGTTGCCGCTGACCGTCCTGACACTCGGGCTGATCGTCGTCGCGGTCAACGGCATAGTGCTGCTGCTCGTCTCGCAGTTCACGCCCGGCTTTCACGTCGATGGCTTCTGGGCCGGCCTCGCCGCGGCGCTCGCTGGTCACGATTGTCAACACCGTCGTCGCGTCGCTGCTCGCGATCGACGACGACGGCTTCTGGTTTCGCTACGTCGTCGGGCGCTACCAGCGCCGCGCCGCGCCGGCCGCGGACACCGACGTGCCGGGGCTCTTCTTCCTGGAGATCGACGGACTCGCACACGACATGCTCGTGCGCGCGATGCGCGACGGCAATGCGCCGCACCTCGCGAAACTCGTCCGCGAGGGCTCACACGAGCTGACACGCTGGGAGACCGACTGGTCGAGCGCAGACCGGTGCCTGCCAGGCCGGCATCCTGCACGGCAGCAACGAGGACATGCCGGCCTTCCGCTGGTGGGAGAAGGATCGCGGCAAGGCGATCGTGACCAACCATCCGCGCGACGCACAGGAGATCGAGCGCCGCCACTCCAACGGCCACGGGCTGCTCTTCGACGACGGTGCGAGCCGCGCGAACATCGTCTCCGGCGACGCCCCCTACAGCCTGCTGACGATGAGCAACGGTCCTGAACCGCTCGCGCCAGGGCCGGCTCGGCCGCGATTACTTCGCCTACTTCGCGAGCCCCTACAACGTGATGCGCACGTTCGTGCTCGTCGATCCGCGACGTCGTCCGGCGAGCGGCGCAGCGCCGTCAACGCAGCGCCGCATCGACCTGCAGCCGCGGATCGAACGCAACCGCACCTACGCGATGGTCCGCGCCTGGGCGACCGTGATCCAGCGCGACCTGCAGATGTACGCGCTGATCGCCGACATCTACGCCGGGCGCCCGGTGGCCTACACGACGTTCCTCGGCTACGACGAGGTCGCCCACCATTCAGGCATCGAGCGGCCGGAGACGCTGGAAGTGCTGCGCGACGTCGACCGCCACATCGACCGGCTGATCGCGCGCGGCCGAGCGACGCCCCGCGCCCCTACCAGTTCGTGGTGCTCTCCGACCACGGCCAGTCGCAGGGCGCGACGTTCCTGCGAGCGCTACGGCAAGACGCTCGAGGAACTCGTGCGCGAGCTGCGTCAGCGGCACGGTCGCCGGCCGAAGAAGGCGACCCGAGCGAGGCGCTCGAGTACATCGCCGCGACGCTCGAGCGAGGTCGCGGCCGGCGACTCCGCCGGCGCGACGGTGGTGCGTCGCGCGACGCGCGGGCGCAGCAGCGACGGCGAGGTGCACCTCGGCGTCGACAGTCCCGCAGTCCGGCGAGGAGGCTGCCCGAGGTCGTCGTGCTCGCCTCGGGCTGCCTGGGCCTGAGCTCCTCCCCGCGCAGCCCGGGCGCCTGACCCTCGAGCGGATCGAAGAGCTCCACCCCGGACTCGTCGTCGACACTCGTCGAGCACCCCGGGATCGGCTTCGTGCTCGTGCGCTCGCAGACACGCGGCGCGCTCGCGATCGGCGCAGACGGTGTGCACTGAGCTCGACACGGGGACGGTCGAGGGGCTCGACCCGCTGCTTCCGTTCGGCGAGCGCGCCGCCGAGCACGTCGCCCGCACCGACTCCTTCCAGCACTGCCCGGACATCGTCGATCAACAGCACCTACTGGACGGCCAGGCGGACGAGGTCGCGGCGTTCGAGGAGCTCTGTCGGCTCGCACGGCGGGATGGGCGGCACCCAGTCGCTCCCCTTCGTGCTGCACCCGCAGGATCTCGCGCTTCCCGACGACGTCGTCGGCGCCGAAGCACGTGCACCACCAGCTGCGCCGCTGGCTCGCCGCGCTCGGACACACCGCCTACGCGGATGAGGGCTCAGTGCCTGAAGTGGCGCACACCGGTGAAGACCATCGCAGCGTCGGCGCCATCGATGGCGGCGACGGTCTCTGAATCACGCACCGATCCCCCGGGCTGGATCACGGCGCTGACGCCGGCGTCGAGCGCGAGCTGCGGGCCGTCGGCGAACGGGAAGTAGGCGTCGGAGGCGAGGCTCGCTCCCGGCAGCTGGTCGGGGCGGAACGCGCGCGCCTTCTCGACGGCGATCCGCACCGCGTCGACACGGCTCATCTGGCCGGCGCCGATGCCGATCGTCGCGCCGCCGCGGGCGATCACGATCGCATTCGAGCGCACGTGACGACAGACGCGCCAGGCGAACAGCATGTCCCGCCACTCGCTCGTCTGTCGGCTCTCGCGCGCTGGCAACCTGCATCTCCGCGCGCCCCTCGCTCACGCGGTCGCGGCTCTGGACCAGCGCGCCGCCGGGCACCGGCCGGATCTCCAGCTGCTCGACTGGACGTGGCCAGTCGGCGAGCTCGAGCAGGCGAACGTTCTTCTTCGACGGTCAGCGACTCGAGCGCCGCCGGCTCGAAGCCCGGCGCGAGGAGCACCTCGACGAACTGCTCTGCGAGCGCCGCGCCGGTTGCCGGATCGATTGGCCTGTTGATCGCGATCACGCCGCCGAAGGCGCTCTGCGGGTCGCAGGCGAAGCGCCGCGGCGTAGGCGGCGGCGGGGCTCTCGGCGACCGCACAGCCGCACGGGTTGTTGTGCTTGACGATCACGCAGGCCGGCTCGGCGAACTCCTCGACGAGCTCGCGTGCGGCGGCGAGGTCGAGCAGGTTGTTGTAGGAGAGCTCCTTGCCGTGCAGCTGGCGCACGCCGCCGAGCAGGTGGACCTGCGCGCCGGCCCGTGCGTAGTAGGCGCCCGCTCTGATGCGGGTTCTCGCCGTAACGCAGCTCGGTCACCAGCTCGTAGGCGTCGAACCGCGCGCGGCGCTGTCGAACCGCTGCGGGCGGCCATCCAGTTGGCGATCGCCGCGTCGTAGCGGGCGGTCGTCGCGAACGCCTTGGCCTGGAGGCGCTCGCGCGTCTGGAGCGAGAGCAGGCCGCCGCTGCGCTCGAGCTCGTCGGCGACGGCCTGCGTAATCCGCGGGGTCGACGAGCACCGCCGCGAACTGGGCGTTCTTCGCCGCCGCGCGAATCATCGTCGGGCCGCCGATGTCGATGTTCTCGATGATCTCGCCGACGCTGGCGTCGCCGCGCGCGACGGTCTGCTCGAACGGATAGAGGTTCACGCACACGAGATCCACCGGCTCGATCCCGTGCTCCCGCGCGGCGGCCAGGTGCGCATCGTCGTCGCGCAGCGCGAGCAGACCCGCGTAGAGGCGCGGGTGCAGCGTCTTGACGCGGCCGTCCATCATCTCGGGGAAGCCCGTGAAGTCCTCGATCGCACGCACCTGCAGGCCCGCGGCCGCGAGCGTGGCGGCGGTGCCGCCCGTCGAGACGAGCTCGACGCCGAGGCCGGCGAGCCTGCCGGCGAACGCCTCGATCCCCGACTTGTCACTGACGCTCAGCAGCGCGCGCTGCACGCGGACCTCGCCGGGCGCTGCTGCCGGAAATGTCTCGCTGGTGGCCACCGCGCGCCGGAGCCTATCCCGCCGCCTCGACGACGCGGACCACGCGCGGGTTCGCCGCGTCGCTGCGCAGCCGGCCTTCGGCGGCGAGCCGCACGGCACGCGGCAGCAGCTCGTGCTCGAGCGGCCGCAGGTGCTCCATCACCTCGTCGACCGAACGGGGCGCGGCGAGCGTCACCGCCGCTTGCAGGACCACCGCGCCGGTGTCGATTCCCGCGTCGACGTAGTGGACGGTCACGCCAAACACCTTCACGCCGTAGGCCAGCGCCTGGCCGACGGCGTCAAGGCCCGGGAACGCCGGGAGCAGCGACGGGTGCACGTTGATCACACCCTCCGGGAAGCGGGCGAGCAGGTCGCCGCCGAGCAGCTCCATGTAGCCGGCGAGGACGACCAGCCGCACGCCGCGCGCGAGGAGCCAGTCGCCGAGCGCCGCGTCACGCTCGGCGCGGCTCGCGAAGTCCGCGCGCGCGAAGACGGCGGTCTCGATCCCCGCGGACGCGGCGCGCTCGAGGCCGTAGGCGTCGGCGCGGCTCGCGGCGACGGCGACGATCCGCGCCTCACGGCCGTGGACCGTGTCGATCAGCGCCTGCAGATTTGTGCCGGCGCCCGAGACGAGCACCGCGATCGGCAGCGGCGCGGCCAATGCTCAGGCGCCGACGAGCGAGCCGTCGGCCTGCTGCTCGAGGCCAAGCTTGCCGTCACCGCTGTCGCTGCGCACAATCGGGTAGCGGCCCGTGAAGCAGGCGTCGCAGTGCGAGCCCGGCTCTCCCTGCACAGCCTCGTAGACGCCGTCGAGCGAAAGGTAGTGCAGCGAGTCGGCGCCGAGCTCGGCGATGATCTCGTCGACCGATTTGTCGTGCGCGATCATCTCGCTCGGTCGCCGACATGTCGATCCCGTAGAAGCAGGGGTGCTTGATCGGCGGCGCCGAGATCCGCAGGTGGATCTCCGCGGCGCCGGCCTCACGGAGCATCGCGACGATCTGCCGTGTCGTATTGCCGCGCACGATCGAGTCGTCGACGACAACCAGCCGCTTGCCCCGCGACGACCTCGGGCAGCGGGTTGAACTTGAGCCGCAGGCCGTGGCGGCGCAGTTCCTGGCCGGGCTGGATGAACGTGCGGGCGACGTAGCGGTTCTTGACGAAGCCGTCGTCCTGCGGCAGCCCGGAGGCGCGCGCGAGCCCGCGTGCGGCGGCGTTGCCCGAGTCCGGGACGGCGATCACGACGTCGGCGTCGACGGGCGCCTCGCGCCAGAGGATCTCGCCCATCCGCCCGCGCACGACCTGCAGCACCTGGCCGTTCATCCGCGAGTCCGGCCGCGCGAAGTAGATGTACTCGAAGACGCAGAACGCCGCGCCGCTGGCGCGGCTCGACCATCCGGGACGTGAGACCGTCGGCGGCCGAGCGTGACGATCTCGCCCGGCTGCACGTCGCGCACGAGTTCGGCGCCGATGATGTCGAACGCACACGACTCGCTCGCCACGCACCAGCGGTCCTCGCCGCCGGGAACCCGCAGGCGGCCGAGCACGAGCGGGCGCAGGCCGAGCGGATCGCGGAACGCGACAACCTTTTCGCGCGTCATCGCGACCGCGGAGTAGGCGCCGTGCATCTGCGGCATCGCCGCGGCGATCGCGTCCTCGACCGTCTCCGAGTCAGTCGACGCGATCAGCGCCGCGATGATCTCCGAGTCCGAGGTGGAGCTGAACGCGACTCCGGCTGCCACGAGCCGGTCGTGGAGCTCCATCGCGTTGACGAGGTTGCCGTTGTGGGCCGAGCGCGAGCTCGCGGCCGGAGCCGTCGGCGCCCTGCGAGCGGTGCACGGGCTGGCTGTTCTCCCAGGCGTTCGAGCCGGTCGTCGAGTAGCGCACATGCCCGATCGCCAGCTCGCCGGCGAGCGTGCGCAGGTCGTTCTCGTCGAAGACCTGGCTGACGAGCCCGAGCTCACGGCGCGTGATGATCTGACCGCCGCGGTCGGCGGCCGCGATCCCGGCCGACTCCTGGCCACGGTGCTGCAGCGCGTAGAGCGCGAAGTAGGAGAGCCGTGAGACCTCGTGCCCGGGTGCGTAGAGGCCGAACACGCCGCATTCGTCGCGGGGGCCGTCTCGCATTACGTCCTGCACCTCTTCAACCGTAACAGGGGCGCGACGCTCACGCGAACAGCTCCGCGAGCGCGCTGTGGGCCTCGGTGAGCTCGTCGAGCGAGGCCGTCAGACCACACTCGCCGGCCTCGATCTCGAGCGCCGTGCCGCCGGTCTGGCCGATCAGCTCGACCGGCGCCCCGCTGATCCGCGCCAGCTGCTCGGGCGCGCCGCTGACGATGAAGCCGCCGGGGGCCTCGCCGAACAGCGAGCTCAGCGAATCCTCGACGCGCACCCTGGCACCGATCTGCCCGGCGATACAGCATTCGGCGAGGGCCACGGCCAGCCCTCCCTCGGCGATGTCATGCGCGCAGTCGACGAGCCCCTCGCGGACCGCCTCGCGCACCGCGTGCTGGGCGGCGCTGCCGCCGGCGAGGTCGATCGGCGGCAGCTCGTCCGGCAGCGCCGTGCCCCGCAGGCGCTCGAGCTCGCCTGCGGCAAGCGCCGGGCGGGGGCTTCCGACGAGCGCGATCGCGCGGTCCTCGCCGGCGAAGGCGAGCCGGCCGGCGCGAGCGGCGTCGGGCATTCTGCCGACCATGCCGATCACGGGCGTCGGGTAGATCGGCCCGGCGGATCCCTCGTTGTAGAGGGAGACGTTGCCGCCGACGATCGGCGCGCGCAACTCGCGGCACGCCTCGCCGAGGCCCCGCACGGCCTCTGTGAGCTGCCAGGCGACGTGCGGCTTCTCGGGATTGCCGAAGTTCAGGTTGTTGGTCGTGCCGAGCGGCTCGGCGCCCGTGCAGGCGAGGTTCGCCGCGCACTCGAGCACGGCCTCGATTGCGCCGCGGTAAGGGTCGGCGGCGACGCGCCGGCCGTTGCAGTCGATCGAGACGGCGAGCGCAGAACCGTCGGCGAGCAGCAGCACGGCGGCGTCGGCCTCGGCGGGCCGGCGCACGGTGCGCGACTGCACGATCGAGTCGTAGCGTTCGAACAGCGGCGTCGCGAAGCCAGGTTGGGGCTCGCGAGCAGCGCGAGGAGCGAATCGCGCGTCGATGCGCCGGCGTCGAGCGTCGCCGCAGGCGCCGGGTAGAGCGGCTCGGACGGGCGCTCGGGCGCCAGCTCGTAGAGCGGGCAGTCGTCGACGAGCGCAACGACCGGCATGTCGCCGAGCAGCTCCTGGCCGCGCAGCACGCGGACGCGGCCGCTGTCGGTGACCGTGCCGATCCGCGCGGCGGCCAGTTCCCAGCGCTCGCATAGCGCGAGCACCGCGGCTTCGCGCGCCGGCTCGACGACGCAGAGCATCCGCTCCTGGGACTCGCTGACCATGATCTCGAAGGGCTCCATGTCGGCCTCGCGCAGCGGCACGCGAGCAACGTCGATGTCGATCCCGAGCTCGCCTTTGGAGGCCATCTCGGCGGCGGAGGAGGTCAGGCCCGCGGCGCCGAGATCCTGCAGCGCGACCAGCAGCCCGGCCTCGAGCAGCTCGAGCGAGCACTCCAGCAGCCGGCTCTCCTCGAACGGGTCTCCGACCTGGACTGTCGGGCGCTTGCTCTCGTCGGCGTCACCGAGCTCGGCGGAGGCGAGCACTGACGCTCCGCCGATCCCGTCACGGCCGGTCGAGGCACCGAACAGGATCAGCGCATTGCCGACGCCGGCGGCGGCGCTGCGCACCAGCTGCTCTCGCGGCGCGAGCCCGAGGGCCATCGCGTTGACCAGGCAGTTGTGCTCGTAGGGCCCCTCGAAGTAGACCTCGCCGCCGATCGTCGGCACGCCGATCGAGTTGCCGTAGTGGCCGATGCCCGCGACGGCGCGCTCGAGCAGGTAGCGGCTGCGCTCCGAGCTCGCTTCACCGAAGCGCAGCGAGTCGAGCACCGCGATCGGCCGCGCGCCGATCGCGAAGATGTCGCGCAGGATCCCGCCGACACCGGTCGCGGCCCCCTGGAACGGTTCGACCGCGCTCGGGTGGTTGTGCGACTCGACCTTGAAGGCGCACACCAGGCCGCCGCCGACGTCGACCGCGCCGGCGTTCTCGCCGGGGCCCATCACCACGTGCTCGCCCTCGGTCGGCAGCGTGCGCAGCAGCAGCTTGGAGTGCTTGTAGGCGCAGTGCTCGCTCCAGAGCAGCGAATACATCGCGAGCTCGACGCGGTTCGGCGGGCCGCCCTGCTTCTCGCAGACCAGCGCGTACTCGTCCTCGGTGAGGCCGAGCGCGAGCGCGTCCGCGAGCGTCGGCAGGTCCTCAGGCACCGCCGGCCTCGACAGTCGCGCGGATCGACTCGAACAGCCGCAGGCCGTCGGCCGAGCCGCCGACGAGCGCGTCGACCGCGTGCTCGGGGTGCGGCATCAGCCCGAACACGTTGCCGTTCTCGTTAAAGACGCCGGCGACATCGTGGACCGATCCGTTGGGGTTCTCGCCCGGCGCGTAGCGCAGCACGAACTGCCCGCCGGCGTCCATCCGCGCGAGCGTGTCGGGGTCGGCATACCAGCGGCCCCATGCGTGCTTGGCGGGGATCGACAAGCCGCTCGCCGAGCGCAAGCGTGCGCGTGAACGCGCCGCCGGCGAGCAGCACCTCGAGCTCGACCTGGCGGCTGGTGAAACGACGATTGGCGTTCGGCAGCAGCGCGCCGGGGAGCAGGTGCGCCTCGCACAGGATCTGGAAGCCGTTGCAGATCCCGAGCACCAGCCCGCCGTCGGCGGCGAACGCGGCGACCGACTCCATGGCGGGCGCGAAGCGCGCGATCGCCCCGGCGCGCAGATAGTCGCCGTAGGAGAAGCCGCCGGGCAGCACGATCGCGTCGGCGCCGCCGAGGTCGCGGTCGCTGGTGCCAGATCAGCGTGCGCATCGCCGACGCGAGCCGCCGCGCGCGAGCGTGTCACGCTCGTCGTAGGAGCCGGGGAACAGGATGATCCCGAAGCGGCAACTGGCTAGGACTCGCCGAGCAGCTCGATCTCGTAGCCCTCGATGAGCGGGTTGGCGAGCAGCTGCTCGCACATCTCCGCCAGCCGCGTCGGGTCCTCGACGTCGAGCTCGATCAGCCGGCCGACGTGGACGTTCGCGACGCCGCGAAGCCCGAGCGCGGGCAGCGCACGCTCGACGGCCTGTCCCTGCGGGTCGAGGATCCCGGCCTTCGGCCGAACGAGCACGCGCGCCCTCATTGCGCACCGGCCCTTTCCAGCCACGCGTCAGCGGATCGCCGGTGATCATCTCGTAGGCCTCGAGGTAGCGCCGCGCGCGGCCTGCACGACCTCGTCGGGGATCGCCGGCGCGGGTGGGAGGCGGTCCCAGCCGGTCGAGCGTCGCCCAGTCGCGCACGTACTGCTTGTCGAAACTGGCTGCGGCCTGCCGGGCTCGTAGTCGTCGAGCGGCCAGAAGCGCGAGGAGTCGGGCGTGAACGCCTCGTCGGCGAGGACGAGCGGGCGCGCGGCGTCGGTCTCGTCGATCCCGAACTCGAACTTCGTGTCGGCGAGGATGATGCCGCGTTCGAGCGCGTGCTCGGGCCGCATAGCTGTAGAGCGCGAGCGAGACCTGCGCGACCTGGCGCATCAGGCTCTCGTCTCCGACCAGCTCGGCGGCACGCTCGATGTCGATCGTCTCGTCGTGCCCCTCGACGGCCTTCGTCGCGGGCGTGAAGATCGGCTCGGGCAGCTGCTCGGACTCGCGCAGCCCCGCGGGCAGCGCGATGCCCGCAGACCTCCCGCTCGCCTGGTAGTCGCTTCCAGCCCGAGCCGGCGAGATAGCCGCGCACGACGCACTCGACCGGCAGCATCTCGCAGCGCGCGCACGGCCAGCGCTCGGCCGCGCACCGCCGTCGGCACGCCGTCGGAGCGGAGAGCAGTGGTTCGGGACGATCCGCGCCGTCTGCGCGAACCAGAACGCCGACAGGCCGGTCAGGACGCGCCCCTTGTCGGGGATCTCGGTCGGGTGGACGACGTCGAAGGTCGAGATCCGGTCGCTGGCGACGAGCAGCAGCCGGCGCTGCCGTCCTGTCACCGAGGGCGTAGAGCTCGCGGACCTTGCCGCTGGCGATCAGGGGCA
This sequence comes from uncultured Solirubrobacteraceae bacterium, assembly GCA_963699425.1. Lineage (GTDB taxonomy): Bacteria > Actinomycetota > Thermoleophilia > Solirubrobacterales > Solirubrobacteraceae > Palsa-744. Next base: position 101,910 of record CAVOTS010000004.1, read on the forward strand.
GGTCGACGCTTGACGGTGCTCACGTGAGGCGATGCTAGCAGCGCGGTCGGGGGCCGTGTTCAGGCGATCTGTTCCAGGCGCGCGAGAATCTCGCTCGCGTGGCGAACGAACGGCGCGTAGTCGAGCAGCGCATCGAGGTCGATCCCCTGCGCGCGCTCGTCGCCTTCGAGCAGCGCTGCGCAGCGGGATCTGCTCGTCCCAGGCGCGCATCGCGATCTCCTGGACGATCCGGTAGGCCTCGTCGCGCGGCAGGCCGGCGCTCGACGAGCGCGAGCAGCAGGCGCTGCGAGAACACGGGCCGCACGTCAGCTCGAGGTTGCGCGCATCCGCTCGCTGTCGACGGCATGTCGCGCACCAGGGCGATCATGCGGTGGAGCAGGTAGTCGAGCAGGAACTGGTGTCCGGCAGGATCGACCCGCTCGGCGGAGGAGTGCGAGATGTCGCGCTCGTGCCAGAGGGCGACGTTCTCGAGCCCGCCAGCGCGTCGGCGCGCAGCACGCGCGCAAGCCCGCAGATCCGCTCGCGACTTTCGGGTTGCGCTTGTGCGGCATCGCGGAGGAGCCCTTCTCCCCGGCGCGGAACGGCTCGTCGACCTCGCGCACCTCGGTGCGCTGCAGGTGGCGGATCTCGGTCGCGAAGCGCTCGAGGCCCGCGCCGGCGAGCGCGATCGCCTGGAGCAGCTCGGCGTGGCGGTCGCGCGGCGACGACCTGCGTCGAGACGTGCTCCGGGCGCAGCCCGAGCCGTCGCGAGCACGCGGCGCTCGATACTCGGGGGCCGTCGCCGAGTAGGTCCCCACGGTGCCGGAGAGCGCGCCGACGCGTACGCCCTCGAACGCGCCGCGCAGTCGTTCGAGGTTGCGGTTCGCCTCGAATGCCGAAGCCGGCGAGCTTGACGCCGAAGGTCGTCGGCTCGGCGTGGATCCCGTGCGTGCGTCCGGCGGTCAGCGTCCCGGCGTGTTCCCGGGCCCGCGCGGCGAGCACCGCCACGAGCCCCGCGGCGCCCTCGAGGATCGGGCCGGCCGCCGCGTTGAGCTGCAGGGCAAGCGCGGTGTCCAGGACGTCCGAGGATGTAAGGCCGAAGTGCAGCCAGCGCCCGGCGGGGCCCGCCGAGGCCGAGAGCACGTCGACGAACGCCGCGACGTCGTGGTCGGTGACCTTCTCGCGCTCATTGACGGCCTCGACCGTGAAGCCGGCCTGCCTCGCGGCGTCGAGCTCCGCGGCCGACGGGCCGGAATCGCCGAGCAGCCAGGACAGCTCCTCGCAGGCCGCGACCTCGACCCGGCGCCAGGTCTCCATCCGGCCCTCGTCGGTCCAGATCGCGGCGAGCTCCGGCCGTGAGTAGCGGGCAATCACTTGGCCCCCATTATCGCCGACCCGTTCAAACGCCCAGAATCTGCGCCGCCAAGACGGCCGCGTTGCGGGCCCCGTCCAGCCCGACGCAGGCCACGGGAACCCCGGGCGGCATCTGCAGCACCGAGAGGATCGCGTCCAGCCCGCCCGCCGCGCTGAGCCGGCCCGAGAGGGGCACGCCGATCACCGGCAGGTCGGTGTGCGCGGCGATCGCGCCCGGCAGCGCGGCCGACATGCTCGCGCCCGCGATGATCACCTTCAGGCCGCGCATCCGGGCGTTGCCGGCGTATTGCGCGACCTGGTCGGCTTCGCGGTGGGCACTCATCACCCGCACCTCGTGCATGATCCCGCGCTCGGCGAGCTCGGCGATCGCGCCGTCCATCTTCGCCATGTCGGCGCTGGAAGCCATCACGATCCCGACGAGCGGGCTGTCGACTTCGATCCCCGCGAGTTCCTCTTCAACCTGTGCCGCGGGTACCGCGGCCGCGACCTCTTCGGTCACGCGTCAGAGCGAGGCAATGAACTCGTCGACCGGAATCGCCGGGAGCGTCTCGTACCGGCCGGTCCCGCGCGAACCGAGCTCCAGCGAGACCCGGGCCATCGTGCCGTCGTCGGGAGCCTCCACGACGCTGATGAAGTCGACGTGGCCGAGTGTCGCCCACTGCGCGACGACCTTCGCGCCGAGCTGCGCGACCTCGTCGTTGACCTCGCGGATCCGCGAAGGGTTGTTCTTCACGGTCTGCACGCCCTCTGGCGTGAGCGTCGCGAGCATTACGTATGTCGGCATCTGGAACCTCCCCGGTCGTCTGGCCTCAGGGCGCAATCGTCCCACATTCGAGCGCGGCGGCCCGGCCACGGACGGCTGCGCGCTCTCAGAAACCTCACATACAGACTTGAGGCGTTCCAAACGCGCATCACCGAACCTACTTGTGCAGCAGCGAACCCCCATCGCGAACGACACAAGGAGACCCCAGACCCATGACTTCCACCACCGCCATCCTGATGAACATCGCCTTTGCAGTTGCCCTCGTCGGCACGTGGGCCTGGCTGATGACCAGCGCCCGCCACCTGCGCAAGGAGCACGCGGAACTCGAGCAGGTCGAGGCCCACGTACTGGACCTCGAGGCCCGCAGCACCCCGCAGCGCGCCACGATCGCCGCCTAGTCCCCGGCGCCCCGGCGCCTCCCGAGAACCTCCCCATCGCGCCGCGGCCGGATCCCCCTTCCGGCCGCGGCGCCGCTCTTTAACCCGCTGCGCCGCCGGCGGCGGGGCGCCGCCCGACAGCTACCCTGACCCGCGCGCCGGGCTCTGCAGCCCGTAGCCGACTCCCCGCACCGTGCGGATGATCGGCGGCCCGTGGGCGTCGAGCTTCTTGCGCAGGTAGCTGATGTAGGTCTCCAGGACGCGGCCCTCGCCGCCGAAGTCGTATTCCCAGACATGGTCGAGCAGCTCGGCGCGCGTCAGCACGCGGCGCGGGTTGAGCATCAGGTAGCGCAGCAGCTTGAACTCGGTCGCCGTCAGCTCGATCGGATTGCCGGCGCGGGTCACAAGATGCGTTGCGTCGTCGAGCTCCACGTCGTCGAAGACGAGCCGCTCGGATCCGTCTCCCCCTGGCCGGAGCGGCGCAGGATGTTGCGGATCCGAGCGACGAGCTCCTCGACGCTGAACGGCTTTGTCATGTAGTCGTCGCCGCCGCCGGACAGGCCGCGCAGCTTGTCCTCGGCCGAGTCGCGCGCCGTGAGGAAGATCACCGGGGTCTGAGACGGACCGCGCCGAGGCGCTCGGCGACCTCGAAGCCCTCCATGTCGGGGAGCATCACGTCGAGGACGATCAGGTGCGGCTGCGTCTTGGCGACGGCGGCGAGCGCCTCACGACCCGTGCCCGCGGTCTCGACCTCGAAGCCGTTGAAGCGCAGCCCCATCGAGATCACCTCGACGAGGTTCGGTTCGTCGTCGACGACGAGAATGCGCTGCAGCGGCTGGTCGCCTGAGCTCATCGTGCCCGCCCCATCGAGGGCGAGCATACGGGCGGCGGGGGCGGTCCTAGCGTGCGGCGGCGCGCGGCGCCGGCGCCGCGGCGGACGGGCGCAGGTGGCGCCACGCGAGCAGCGCGAGCGCCGGCACGACGACGACCGCGGTCATCGCCAGGAACCAGGCCTGGCCCGAGTCGGTGCCCTCGCCGAGGGAGTGCACGAGGCCGAGCGCCCATGCGAGCGCCGCGAAGCGGTGTAGCCGGCGCCAGCGCTGGATGCCGATCCGGCCGCGGACGTAGTACGACAGTCCGAGCAGCGCCATCAGCCAGAAGGCGACGATGCCGGCGGAGGTGAGCAGCGTCTTGTAGGAGCCCAGGAACGGCACGGCGATTGCTCCGAGCGTCGGATGCAGATAGCCGTCGCCAAGGAGCGCGAGTCCGTGGATGGCGATCGCGGCGAGCGTCGCGATCGACATCGCCTCGTGCGTCACGCGCAGGTCCGGCCCGCGTCCCTTGACGAGCTTCGCGCCCATCGTCAGCCCGACGCAGACCGAGAGGCTGGCGAGCACCAGCGCGGCCGAGCCGGCGGCGCGGCTGATGATCCAGAACAGGTGCGGCCCGATGGCCGTGGCGGTCGCTGTCATGGATCAAGCTTGGCGCGGGCATGTGCGACGGCGCTCAGCGCACGCTGTGAGATTCCTGAGAGGAGACCGGCGCCGCGGCCTCCTGGGCGAGCGGCAGGCGGACCGAGAAGATGGCGCCGCCGCCCGGGGCGTCGCCGACGGCCACGCTGCCGCCGGCGTCATCGACGATCGCGGCGACGATCGCCAGGCCGAGGCCCGCCCCCGCGCGGCCGCGCTCGCGGCCCTTCTCGGCCCGCCAGAAGCGGTCGAACAGCTGCTCGCGGTTCTCGGGCGGGACGCCGGGGCCGTGGTCGCGCACGGTGATCACCGCCTCGCGGCCATCCGCGCGGGCGCCGAGCTCGATCGGTGAGCCCTCGGGCGTGTGGACGATCGCGTTGCGAATCAGGTTCGCGAGCACCTGGTGCAGGTGCATCGGATTGCCGCGCACGAGGATCGGTCCGTCGGCGTCGGCGCTGACGGAGCGGTCGGGCGCCATTGCGTGGGCGTCACTCGCGGCGTCGCGCACCAGCGGCGCGAGATCGACGTCCACGGGTTCGCGCTCGGGCTCCTCATCGAGCCGCGCGAGCACCAGCAGGTCCTCGACGAGGACGCCCATCCGGCTGGCCTCCTGCTCGATGCGGCGCATCGCGAGGCCGGTGTTCTCCGGATCGCTCGCCGCGCCGATCCGGTAGAGCTCGGCATAGCCGCGGATCGCGGCGATCGGCGTGCGCAGCTCGTGCGAGGCATCGGCGAGGAACTGGCGCAGGCGTTCCTCGCTGGCGTCGCGCTCGTCGAAGGCGGCCTCGAGCCGGTCGAGCATCGCGTTGAGCGCGAGGCCCAGGCGCCCGACCTCGCTGCGTTCGTCGGCGGGACTGACGCGCTCGGACATCCGGCCGCCGGCGACCTCCTCGGCGGTGTCCTCGAAGCGTCGTAGCGGTCGCAGGCCGACGCCGATCACCGCGTAGAGCAGCGCCGCGATCACGAGCAGTACCGCACCGATCACGATCGCCTCGACGACGAGCAGGCGGTGCAGCGTGTCGGTGACGCCAGTGAGCGGAATCGCGACGTACGTGATCCCAGGGTCCTCGGGGTCGTGCTGCGCGTAGACGCGGTATTGGCCGCTGCCGGTGACGGCGCCGACGGTGAACGCTTCGCCGAGCGGGATGTCCTTCGGGATCGCGGGCCGGCTGTGCGAGGTGCCGATCACGAGTTCTTCGCCGACGAGCGCCCCCGCGGGCGTGAGCCGCGCACCGCGCGCGCCGAGTGCCGGCAGCGGTCCGCGGCCGGCCCCCGTCCCGTCATCGTTGTCTTCCCGCCCCTCCGACCCCGGGCCGCCGCCGCCGCTGCCGGGCTGGACTTCGCCTTCCTTGCGAACGTATGCCTTGCCGTCGCCGAGCACCTCGTAGCCGCGCTGGTCCAGGAACTGGGAGATCTCGTTGATGCTCGAACGCAGCTGCTGGTCGACCTGGCCGAGCAGGAACGAGCGCTGTTCGGCGTAGGTGATCGCGGCGAGCACGAGCAGCCCGATCGCGACGAGCGGCAGGACGCCGGCGATGATGCGCGCGCGTAGCGAGCCCATTCAGTTGCGGCTGGAGTGCGGCGGCGTTCGTTTCGGGTCCGGCGCCAAGGCGCCTACCAGAATACGGTCGTCACACACGGGCCGGGATGCGCTCGTCCGCGCCGCGGACCGTCGCGCCGAATACGTCGTGCGCGCCGTCGTCGTAGACCACGACCCCGCCGTCGGGCAGCCACTGCTCGGCCTTGCGCGGCCCGGCGAGCAGCGCGGCCTTCGCGCGGGCCTCGGCGAGCAGCGCCGTCGGGGCGAGCGCGGTGGCCTGGACGATGCCTGTGTAGGCGGGCCTTCCGGTTGACGGGTCGAGGAGGTGGTGGGCCGGGGCGCCGTTCTCATCCAGCCAGCTGCGGCGGCCGATGCCGCTCGTGGCGACCGCGCCGCGCGCGTAGGCGAAGGTCTGCAGCGTCGAACCGTCGAAGGGGCTCTCGACGTTGACCGCGCGTCGCACCCCGGCCTCGCCGCCGAGCGCGAGATCCCCGCCGCAGCCGACCACGAACGCGCTGTGGCGGCCGAGCCGCGCGGCGAGCTCGTCGGCGAACAGGCCCTTCGCGAGGCCGCCGCTGTCAACGCGGACGCCGGGCGGCCGGATCACGGTGCCCGCTGCGGTGTCGACCATCAGCTCGGCCCAGCGAGGCCAGGCCGCGGCCTTGGCGGGGCGTCGGGCGGGCGCGAGGTCGAGCGCCATCGGGAGCGGCACACCGCCCTGCAGCGAGTGGCGGTAGCCGGCGCGCTCGAGCTCGCCGGTCTGGGTCGCGTCGACGAGCCCGTTCGTAAGTGCGCCCGCCGCGGCGACGGCGGCGAGCAGCCGGCCCATCATCGGGCTGACCGCGACCGTCCACTCGGTGTTGGCGTTCAGGCGCGAGAGCTCGCTCGACGCAATGAACCTGGAGAACTGGTCGTGCCAGGCGAGCAGCTGCTCGCGCGCGAGCAGCGCCGCCCGCTCGGCCGACGCGCCGCTGCGAGAGTCCTCGCCGCTGACGATCACGACGCACTGGGAGCCAAAGCACTCGAACGTCTCGCGGGCCTCGATCATTTCGGCTCCTTTAGGACTGCGACGTCGTCACGGACGATGCGCCGCTGCTGGACGTGGATTCGCTGGCGCTCGACGTGCCTTCAGTCGATTTGGCGGCTTCGGTGCTTGTCGTCGTGCCTTCCGTCGAGCCGCTTGTGGCGGCTTCGCTTGAGCTGGAGGCCTCGGTGCTCGCGGTACTCCCCGCGCTCGAGGCGCCTGTGCCTTTGCCAGTCGTCGCGGCCGTCTCCACGAGGCGCTTGACGACGCGGTGCGCCGACAGCGCCGGGTCGTGGCCGGTCGCCATCTGGACATAGATTCCGCCGAACGCGGCCACGAACAGGGCGCTCGCGCCGCTCGCGACGCGGATCCGGATCTTGCGTGTGCGGGCCCGCATCGCGGCGATGCGCTCGCGGGCAAGCGCCTTGCCCGCGGCGGGGTCGGTGCGGGGACGGGGTCGTGGCTGGGGGGCCTTGGGGGACATTCGCTGCTCCTGGGGGCGAGAGGGACCTGACGCCATCAAGTGTCGACGCCGCGCATCGGCGCAGGCTCAGCGGAACGTGTGAGGTTTGTCAGAGGCCGACGCGCGTAGCGGCCCGGCCCGGCGCGCGGCCGGGGAGGGACAGTGCCCCGGTCACCGCAACTGCGCGACGACCGGGGGCGCTGGCTCAGGTCGTGAGTCTGGCGCCCTGCACGAGCACCATCCGGCCGCTGACCTGCACTTCGTAACTCGATGCGCCGCCTTCGTGGTAGCGTTCGATGCACTTGACAGTCAGCTTCGTCGGGGCGCTCGCCGTGAAAGCAACCGGAATCACGATGTCCCCTTCGCCGATGTACTGGCCGCTTCCGAGTTCAGTCTCCAACGTAAGCCCGCTTTTGCCGATCTCGGTCGGGCCGGCAAAGACTTCGCAGCCGACCCAGGAGTCCTCGCTGCCGTTTTCGGCGTAGCCTTCGACCGTGATGGCTACCGTGCCGGCCCATGAGCCGGCGCCGAATTCGTGGGTCAGACTCGAGAGCAGCACGCCGCCTGACGCGCCGCTGATATAGACGCCGGTCGAGGTCAGCGACACCTCTTCGACCGTCCCGGCGGGTCCGGCGGGTCCGGCTACGCCCTGGACGCTCCAGACGAGCTTCTTTTCGCCGTGGTGGCATTTACCGCTGCTCTTGATAACGCGCAGCGCGCCCTTCTTGTTCTCGCACGTAGCAATCGTCTTTGACGAGCCCGCGCTGCGGGCGCGCACGAACGGCAGTCGACGCTCATTGAAGCGGCACGCCGACCGCAGGTGCAGCTTGCCGTGGGCCCCTGCGCACACGCTCTCGCGTTGAGCGGCCGACGCGGGCACCGCAGACACGGTGAGTGCCAGCAGCGCGCAGAGCGCGACGCCGAGGAGCCGTTTCCGTGCGGCCCCGGTGGGAGAAACCATTTATGCCTCCATTTCCCTGCTACCCCGTGTGGGCAACAAATCGGCTCACGGTACAGCGCGCGGTGGGCGTACCAGCCGGGCGGCGGGCCGCCGGTCCTACCGAAGACGGACCTCCGCGCGCGCCTGGCCGCAGCGCAAGCGCGATCAGACGGCGCGTGCGTCGAGCACCAGCTCGCCGTTCTCGGCGTCGACGGTGACCTGCGTCGCCGGTCTGGATCTCGCCCTTCAGGAGCGCGAGCGCGAGCCGGTCGACAGCTGCTTCTGGATCGCCCGGCGCAGCGGCCGCGCGCCATAGGCGGGGTCGTATCCGAGGTTGCCCGAGGAGCTCTCGCGTCGTCGGTGAGCTCGACCTCGACGCCGCGCTCGCGCGACGCGGTCGATCGACGCCGCGCAACCTGGACCTCGACGATCTCCTCGAGCTGCTCGCGGCTGAGCGGCTGGAACGGGACGACGTCGTCGAGGCGGTTGATGAACTCGGGTTTGAAGTGGCCGGCCAGTTCGCTGCGCAGCCGGGCGTCGGGAGCGCCTCGAGGTCGACCGGGATGTTGCGTGGTCATGATCAGCACCGTGTTCTTGAAGTCGACGGTGCGGCCCTGGCCGTCGGTCAGGCGCCCGTCGTCCATCACCTGCAGCAGCGTGTTGAAGACGTCCGGGTGCGCCTTCTCGATCTCGTCGAGCAGCACGACCGAGTAGGGGCGGCGGCGCACGGCCTCGGTGAGCTGGCCGCCCTCTTCGTAGCCGACGTAGCCGGGCGGCGCGCCGACCAGGCGCGAGACGGCAGTGCTTCTCCATGTACTCCGACATGTCGATCCGGACCATCGCGTCCTGCGAGTCGAACATGAACTCCGCCAGCGCGCGGGCGAGCTCGGTCTTGCCGACGCCGGTCGGGCCGAGGAACAGGAAGAGCCGATCGGGCGGTTCGGGATCCTGCAGGCCGGCCCGCGAACGGCGCAGCGCCGTGGCGACGGCCTCGATCGCCTCGTCCTGGCCGATCACCCGCTCGTGCAGGCGCTCCTCCATGTGGACGAGCTTCTCGCTCTCGCCCTCGAGCATCCGGTTGACGGGGATCCCGGTCCAGCGGGCGACGACTTCGGCGACGTCGTCGGCGTCGACCTCCTCTTTCAGGAACACCGGCGGCGCCTGCGGCCGTCGTCGCCTCGCTCTCGCGCTCGCTGCGTTCGCGCTCCGCGAGGCGCCGTTCGATCTCCGGGATGTCGCCGTAGCGCAGTTCCGCGGCGCGCTGCAGGTTCGCTTCGCGCTCGGCGCGTTCGGCCTCGACCTTCGAGCTGCTCGAGCTGCTCCTTGAGCTCGACGACGCCCTTGATCGCCTCCTTCTCGGCGCGCCACTGGGTCTTCATCGTCGGCGGACTGCTCGCGCAGCTCCGCGAGCTCGGACTCGATCGCCTCGCGGCGCTCCTGCGAGGCCTCGTCCTTCTCCTTGCCCAGGCAGGTGAGCTCGATCTGCAGCTGCATGATCCGCCGGTCGACCTCGTCGATCTCCGGTCGGCAGCGAGTCGATCTCGATGCGGATCTTCGACGCCGCCTCGTCGACGAGGTCGATCGCCTTGTCGGGCAGGAAGCGGTCGGCGATGTAGCGGTCCGAGAGCGTCGCGGCGGCGATCAGCGCGCCGTCCTGGATGCGCACGCCGTGGTGGACCTCGTAGCGCTCCTTGAGGCCGCGCAGGATCGCGATCGTGTCTTCCACGGAGGGCTCGCCGACCATCACCGGCTGGAAGCGGCGCTCGAGCGCCGCGTCCTTCTCGATGTACTTGCGGTACTCGTCGAGCGTCGTCGCTCCGACGCAGCGCAGCTGGCCGCGCGCAAGCATCGGCTTGAGCAGGTTGCGCGGCGTCGACCGAGCCCTGGGCGGCGCCGGCGCCGACGATCGTGTGCAGCTCGTCGAGGAACAGGATGATCCGCCCCTCGGCCGTCGGAGACTTCCTTCGAGCACGCCCTTCAGGCGCTCCTCGAACTCGCCGCGGTATGCGGCGCCGGCGACCAGCGCGCCCATGTCGAGCGCGATCACGCGGCGGTCGCGCAGCGAGTCGGGCACGTCGCCGTCGATGATCCGCTGGGCCAGGCCCTCGACGATCGCCGTCTTGCCGACGCCCGGCTCGCCGATCAGCACAGGGTTGTTCTTGGTCCTGCGCGAGAGAACCTGCATCGACGCGGCGGATCTCGTCGTCGCGGCCGATGACCGGGTCGAGCTTGCCCTGCTCGGCGATCTCGGTCAGATCGCGGCCGAAGCGCTCGAGCGGCGTCTGCTGCTCCTCGGCGCCCTGCTGAGGGGTCGGGTTAGCTGCCATCTGAATCTCCTGAATCAATCGGTCGGGAAGGGTGAGCGCGCGTCTGCGGCGCGCACGATCGCGTTGCTTGTCCGGTAGGGCACGAGCTCGGCGCGGAACGAGCGGCGCACGCGCTCGAGCTCCTGGGCGAGCTCGACCTCGCTGTGGAGCGCCTTGAGCTCGAGCTCCTCGATGCGCGTGTTCATCTCTTCGATCTGTGACTCGAGCTCGAGCACACGCTCGACGCCGGCGAGGTTCAGGCCGAGCTCGGCGGTCATCGACTGGATCCGCCGCAGGCGCTCGACGTCCTGCTGGGAGTACAGGCGGGTGCCCTTCGGCGAGCGCTGTGGCTCGATCAGGCCGCGCGCCTCGTACATCCGCAGGGTCTGGGGGTGCATCTCGGCGAGCTGCGCCGCGACGGAGATCATGAACACGCCGCGGTCGGTCTCGACCTCGACCCGGGTCACCGTGGGTGGCCGGCGCCTGACGCGTCGTTCGGGGCCCGGGCTCATGCCTCGGCGCTCCGGCCGGCCGACTCGAACAGGCCCGCACGCACGTCGCCGCCGCCGGAGAGGTCCTCGAGCATCTGGCGCTGCTCGTCGCTGAGGTCCTTCGGGACGTTGATCGTGAAGCGGTAGTGGATGTCGCCGCGCTTGCCGGGGCTGCCGAGTTTCGGCGGGCCCTCGCCGCGCAGTCGCTGCAAGGTGCCGTGCTGGGTTCCGGGCTTGACGCGCAGCGTCTTGGTGCCGTCGAGTGTCGGGACCTTGACGTCCGCACCGCCGACGGCCTCGGCGATCGTCAACGGGACCTCGACCTCGAGGTTCTCGCCCTTGCGCTTGAAGACCGGCGAGGGTGTCACGTGGGTCACGAGGTACAGGTCTCCTGGCGGGCCGCCGCCGTGCCCCGGTTCGCCCTTGCCGGCGATCCGCACGCGGCTGCCCTCCTTGACGCCGGCCGGCACGTTGACGCGCAGTTTCTTGACCGAGCGCACGATGCCGCTGCCCGAACAGGTCGGGCAGGGATGCTCGATGATCGTGCCCGAGCCGCCGCAGCGCGAGCATGGCTGGGAGATCGAGAACATTCCCTGGCCCTGGCTCTCGATCCCGCGGCCCTCGCAGCGCGGGCAGACGGTCGGCGCGGTGCCGGGCGCCGCGCCGGTGCCGTGGCAGGTGCCGCAGGTCTGGTTCATCGGCACCTGCAGTGAGATCTGACCGCCCTTGATCGACTGGTCGAAGCCGATCGTGACCTGGGCTTCGACGTCACCGCCGCGTGTCTGGCGGGGCGCCGAGGAGCGCGCGCGACGGCCCCCGCCCGGTGCGGCGCCGCCGCCGAACAGGTTCGAAAGGATGTCGCCCATCGACTGGGAGTCGAAGTCGAAGTTCTGGAAGCCGCCGAAGCCGCCGCCCTGGCCTGGGGTCGCGAACGGTCCGCTGCCGGCGTCGTACTGGCGGCGCTTCTCGGGGTCGCCGATCACGTCGTACGCCTGTCCGATCTCCTTGAACTTCGCCTCGGCGTCCTTGTCGCCGGCGTTGCGGTCCGGGTGGTACTCGCGGGCCAGTTTGCGGTAGGCCTTCTTGACCTCGTCCTGCGGTCGCCTTCTTGTCGACGCCGAGCGTCTTGTAGTAGTCCGCTGCCAAGGGGCTTCCCTTCTATGCCGCCACGACGACGCGCGCCGGCCGGATCACGCTCTCGCCGAGCCGGTATCCGGCCTGGTAGACCTCGATCACCATTCCGGTCGCGGGCTCGCCGTCGGGCGAGGGCGCCGTCGCGACGGCCTCGTGCAGCGTCGGGTCGAACTGCTCGCCGACCGGGCGTGTAGCTCTCGATCCCGGCGCGGGCCAGCGCGCCGACGATTTCCTCACGGACGATCGCGACGCCCTGCAGCAGCGGGTCGTCCTTGTCGGCGTGGTCGATCGCGCGCTCGAGGTTGTCGAGCGCGGGCAGCAGCTCGCGGGCGAGCTCGCCGGCGCCGCGCCGGCGCGGCCTCGCTGATCTCGCGCGAGGAGCGCCGCTTGTAGTTCTCGAAGTCGGCCTGGGTGCGCTGCGCGAGCTCGAGGTAGCGCTGCGCCTCGTCGCCGGGCCGCGCGGGTCGCGCTCGGGCGCCGTCGGGCGTCCCCGCCGGCGTTCGGCGTCGGGTTTTCCTCTGGGGCGGGCCGGCTGGGCCGGCCCCGCGCTCCTGGCCCTCTGCGGGCTGCGTCGCGTCACTCATCGTCAGTTGCCCTCGTCGACAACCTCGGCGTCGACGACATCCTCGTCGTCGCCCGAGCTGTCCTGGCCGCCGGTGCCGTCGCCCTGCGACTGCGCGGCCTGTTCTTCCTGGGCTTTCTGGTAGATGGCCTCGGAGACCTGGTGGAAGGCGCTCTGCAGCGCCTCGGACTTCGCGTTGATCTCCGCGGCGTCGCTCGGCCTCGAGCACCTCGCGAACGTCCTTGATCGCCTGCTCGATGCGAACCTTGGAGTCCGCGTCGACGGTGTCGCCGAGCTCGGTCAGCTGGCGCTCGGCCTGGTAGGCCGCGTTCTCCGCGTTGTTGCGCGCCTCGGCGAGCTCGCGGGCGCGCCGGTCCTCCTCGGCGTGCGACTCCGCGTCGCCGACCATCTGCTTGATCTCCTCATCCGAGAGGCCCGAGCCGGCGCGGATCTCGATCTTCTGCTCCTTGCCGGTCCCGAGGTCCTTCGCCGAGACGTTGAGGATCCCGTTCGCGTCGATGTCGAATGCGACCTCGATCTGCGGGATCCCGCGCGGCGCGGGCGGGATGCCGGTCAGCTGGAACTTGCCGAGCGACTTGTTGTACTGCGCCATCTCGCGCTCGCCCTGCAGGACGTGGATCTCGACCGACGGCTGGTTGTCCTCGGCCGTCGAGAAGACCTCGCCCTTGCGGGTCGGGATCGTCGTGTTGCGCTCGATCAGCTTGGTCATCACGCCGCCCTTGGTCTCGATCCCCAGGGTCAGCGGGGTGACGTCGAGCAGCAGCACGTCCTTGACGTCGCCGGCGAGCACGCCGGCCTGGATCGCTGCGCCGACGGCGACGACCTCGTCGGGGTTGACGCCGCGGTGCGGCTCCTTGCCGGTGAGGTCTTTGACCTTCTCCTGGACGGCGGGCATGCGGGTCATGCCGCCGACGAGCACTACGTGGTCGATCTCCTTGACGCCCTTGGCTTTCGCGTCGTCGAGCGCCTGGCGCACGGGCGCGACGACGCGGTCGAGCAGGTCGGCCGTCAGTTCGGAGAGCTTGGCGCGGGTCAGCCGCGTGTCGAGGTGCTTGGGCCCGGAGGCGTCGGCGGTGATGAACGGCAGGTTGATCTGCGTCTCCTGCGTCGTGGAGAGCTCGATCTTGGCCTTCTCGGCGGCCTCGTAGAGGCGCTGCAGCGCCATCGGGTCGGCCGCGAGGTCGATGCCCTGCGAGCGCTTGAACTCGGCGACGAGCCAGTCGACGATCGCCTTGTCGAAGTTGTCGCCGCCGAGGTGGTTGTCACCGGCGGTCGACTTGACCTCGAAGACGCCGTCGCCGATCTCGAGCACCGAGACGTCGAACGTGCCGCCGCCGAGGTCGAAGACGAGGATCGTCTGGTCGGTCTCCTTGTCCAGGCCGTAGGCCAGCGAGGCCGCGGTCGGCTCGTTGATGATCCGCTTGACGTCGAGCCCGGCGATCTTGCCGGCGTCCTTGGTCGCCTGGCGCTGGTCGTCGTTGAAGTACGCGGGGACGGTGATCACCGCCGAGTCGACGGTGTCGCCCAGGTAGGCTTCGGCGTCGGCCTTGAGCTTCTGCAGGATCATCGCGGAGATCTCCGGCGGCGAGTGCTGGCCGTCGGAGACTTCGACGCGCGCGTCGCCGTTGGGGCCGGCGACGACCTTGTAGGGGACGATTGCCTCCTCGTCGTGCACTTCGGCCTCCTTGCGGCCCATGAAGCGCTTGATCGAGAAGATCGTGTTCTGGGGGTTGGTGACGGCCTGGCGCTTGGCGACGGTGCCCACGAGCCGCTCGCCGGACGGCGCTATCGCGACGACCGACGGCGTGGTGCGACCGCCCTCGGCGTTCTCGATCACCGTCGGCTCGCCACCCTCGAGCACCGCCATGCACGAGTTGGTCGTGCCGAGGTCGATTCCGATTGTCTTTGCCATACCTTGTTATGCTCCTTAGAAACCTTAAGTTGATTAGCAGATTCGCGAAAAATCTAAGCCACATTATCGCAGATTGTGATCGCCTCCTTCAAGGGGTCCCGCCGCCCGCGCAGTGTCGCAATTCGTCACACCGGCATTGCGCCCCGCCATCTCCAGGCGCTACCGTTCAACCAATGCGGTGACGCCGCAGCAAGCCCTGTGAAGCCGCGGCTCCGTGGGGTCAGCCACACATACGCCTTCTTTGGCTCGCTCGCGGCCGGTGTCGCGCTGATCCTCGCCGCGTCCGGCGGCAAGGGCAAGGCGGCCGCCGCAATCTATGCCTGCGCCGTCTCGGGGCTGCTCGGAACCAGCGCGCTCTACCACCGCGTGACCTGGCGCCCGCCGGCCCGGCGCTGGATGCGGCGCCTTGACCACTCGATGATCTTCGTCCTGATCGCCGGCACCTACACGCCGATCGCGCTGCTCGCCCTGCACGGCACGCTCGCGACCACGATCCTGATCGTCGTCTGGGCCGGCGCGCTCGCCGGAATCATCTTCAAGCTGTTCTGGATCGATGCGCCGAAGTGGGTCTTCGCCGTCGTCTACGTCGCGCTGGGGCTGGTCGCCGGCGCCGTCGGCGGGGAGCTTCCGGCCGCGATCGGCTGGCTCGGCGCCGCGGGGATCGCGCTCGGCGGCCTGTTCTACGTCGTCGGCGCCGTGATCTACGCGACCGGCCGGCCGAACCCCTCACCGCGGGTCTTCGGCTACCACGAGATCTTTCACGTGCTGGTGATCGCCGCGGCCGCCGTGCACTACGCGGTGATCGCGTTCATCGTCGTCCCGAAGGCCTGACGCGACGGGCACATCCGCGCGAGCGCGCAGGCCTCGCACTCCGGGCGGCGCGCGTGGCAGATGCGCCGGCCGTGGCGCAGCAGGTTGACGTGCAGCTCGAGCTCGGCGCCGGGCGGCGTCAGCGCGAGCATCTCGTCGTGGAGCTCCTCGAACGGCGCGCCGGGACGCAGCAGTCGCAGGCGCTGCCCGACCCGCGCGACGTGCGTGTCGACCGGGACGTCGGCGGCGCCGAAGCTGAACAGCAGCACGCAGGCCGCCGTCTTGCGCCCGACCCCCGGCAGCGCGCACAGGTAGTCGCGCGCCTCGCCCACGTCGAGCTCGCGCAGGAAGTCCAGTGACAGCGGCCCCGTCGGCGCGACGGCGCGCAGGATCGCCTGGATCCGGGCCGACTTGACCTTTGAGATTCCGCCCGGGCGGATCGCCTCCTCGACGAGCGCGAGCGGCGCGTCGCGGACCGCCTCCCACGTCGGCAGGCGATCGCGCAGGCGCAGATAGGCGGCGTCGCGGTTGCGGTCGTTGGTCGACTGCGAGAGGACCGTCAGGATCAGCTCGCCGAGCGCATCGCCGTGCGGCTCGAGCGCCGGCGTGCCGTAGAGCTCGCGCAGGCGCAGGCGGATCCGCCGCACCCGCGCGGCGCTCGGCGGCGTCCATTGCGCTCGCGTTGCTGCGGCCATCGAGTGGCGACCCTAGCGCTGTAGGCTCGCTCCTCGTGCCGGCCCTCGAAACGCACGTCAGCCGCGTCGAAGAACTCGACGTCTTCTGGCGCAGCGACGAGTGGAGCGGGACGCCGACGCTGTACGTCCACGGGGTGCCGACGAGCTCCAGCGACTTCGTGCCGTTCCTGGCGGCGGCCGGCGGGATCGCGGTCGACCTGCCGGGTTTCGGGCGCAGCGCCAAGCCTGCCGGCCGCGCCTACGTGATCGCCGAGTACGACCTGTTCCTCGAGCGCTTCCTGGACGCGCTCGCACTCGAGCGCGTGAACCTCGTCGTGCACGACTGGGGCGCCGCGGCGCTCGCCTTCGCCCAGCGCCGGCCGGAGCGGATCGGCCGACTTGTGGTGATCAACGCGGTGCCGCTGCTGCCGCGCTACAGCTGGCATCCGATCGCGAAACTCTGGCGCACGCCGCTCGTCGGCGAGGCGATGATGGCGCTGACCACGCGGTCGACTGCGCGCCTGCTGACCAGACCGGCGAACGTCACGGCGGGCCCGCTGCCGGACGCCTGGATCGACGAGACCCTCGCGACGCTCGACGAGGGCACCAAGCGCGCGATCCTGCGCCTGTACCGCTCCTCGCCGGCGGACGTGCTGGCCGCCGCCGGGCGCAGGCTGGCAACGATTGATGCGCCGGCGCTCGTCGCCTGGGGTGCCCGCGACCCGTTCATCGGGCTGGAATTCGCGTACGCCTACGCGAACGCCCTGCACGCCGAGCTGGAGATCCTGCCGGACGCCGGGCACTGGCCGTGGCTCGACGACCCGGAACTCGTCGAGCGCATCACCGGGTTCCTCGGTGCAGGCTGACCGGTAGATTGGCGCCGTGCGGGTGACCAGTGGCCTCTAGCCCCGAACCTTCGCGGCGCGAGGGCCGCCAGCGCGCGCCGATCGGCAGCGGCGAGCGGCGCGAGATCGTCCGCAACCGGCTGATCGAGTCGCGCCTGACGCCGAATGCGATCTCGATGACGGGCCTGGTCGGCAACCTGATCGCGGCCGGCCTGGTGTGGGAGCGCTACTTCTTCCTCGGCGGCATCGCGTTCATCCTCGGCTCGGTGATGGACACGCTCGACGGGCGCTACTCGCGGATGTCAGGCAAGGGAACACCCTTCGGCGCGTTCCTGGACTCGACGCTCGACCGGATCGAGGAGGGCATCGTGCTCGCCGCCGTCGCCGGCTATTTCGCGCTGCAGGCCGAACGAATCCCCGTCGTCGCCGTGGTGGTCGCGGTGCTCGCCTCGCTGATGGTCAGCTACACGCGGGCGCGCGCCGAGGCGCTCGGCGTCGAATGCAAGGTCGGCGTCGCGACGCGTCCGGTCCGAGTGGTGATCATCGCGGTCGGCCTGCTGTTCGCGAAGGGCGCCTCACTCGGCTCTTTCGAACTGCTCGCACCGGCGATCTACGTGCTCGCCGTACTGAGTGTCTTCACGGTCGGGCAACGCATCAACCACGTGCGCCGCGCGTTGTCGGTGTGACCTGAGAGCGCGGGCGGGGTAACCTGCGTCGGGGCCGCTTCGCCCCAACGCGCGCAAAGCGGCGCTCCTCGAGGAGCGTCGACCGCGAGACCCCAACGGGCCCCCGCGCCCCTGGCAAAGGAAATTTTGGTGACAAAGGACAGCTCCAACGGCGCCCGCCCGGCCGGCGCCGCAAAGAACCCCACCGCGGCATCCAACGGCGTGGCTCGCTACCAGCAGGACAAGGTGCGTGTGGCGATCATCGGCGTCGGCAACTGCGCCTCGGCGTTCGTGCAGGGCGTGCAGTACTACCGCGACGCCGACCCCAACGAGAAAGTCCCCGGCCTGATGCACGTCGACCTCGGCGGCTACCACGTCAGCGACATCGAATTCACGGCCGCCTTCGACATCGACGCTACGAAGGTCGGCAAGGACCTCGGCGAAGCGATCTGGGCCGGCCAGAACAACACGATGCGTTTCGCGAAGGTGCCCAAGAAGCTCGGCGTCCCGGTCTACCGCGGGATGACCCACGACGGCCTCGGCAAGTACCTCAAAGAGAAGATCCGCAAGGCCCCGGGCGAGACGGCCGACATCGTCAAAATCCTGCGCGAGACGCACACCGACGTCGTCGTCTCCTACCTGCCGGTCGGCTCCGAGCAGGCCACCAAGTGGTACGTCGAGCAGATCCTCGAGGCCGGCTGCGGCTTCGTGAACTGCATCCCGGTGTTCATCGCCCGCGAGCCCTACTGGGACAAGCGCTTCAAGAAGGCCGGCCTGCCGGTCGTCGGCGACGACATCAAGTCGCAGGTCGGCGCGACGATCGTGCACCGCACGCTCGCCCGCCTGTTCGACGACCGCGGCGTGCGGATGCTGCGCACCTCGCAGCTGAACGTCGGCGGCAACATGGACTTCTACAACATGCTCGAGCGCGAGCGCCTGGAGTCCAAGAAGATCTCCAAGACCAACGCGGTGACCTCGATCATGGACGAGAAACTGCCCGCGGACGACATCTACATCGGCCCGTCGGACTACGTGCCGTGGCTGACCGACCGCAAGTGGGCGCACATCCGTGTCGAGGGCCAGGCCTTCGGCGACGTGCCGCTGAACCTCGAGCTCAAGCTCGAGGTCTGGGACTCACCGAACTCGGCGGGGATCGTGATCGACGCTGTGCGCTGCTGCAAGCTCGCGCTCAACCATGGCGTCGGCGGCCAGATCGACGGGCCGTCGTCCTACCTGATGAAGTCGCCGCAGAACCAGCGACCCGACGATCAGGCCCGGCGCGACACCGAGAAGTTCATCGCGCGCTACGCCGGCCGGCCCGCGGCGAAGCCGAAAACGGCGGCCCGCAAGCCGCGAGCCGCCAAGAAGACGACGGCCTGACAGCCGCCCACGCGTGAGCGAGCGCCTTTCGATCGCCCACGTCAGCCCGCTGCCGTGGGACGCCGAGACGCCGCTCGCGCAGCACGTCCGCGCGGTCGCCGGGGAGCTCTCGCGGCGCGGGCACCGCGTGCTGGTGCTGGCACCCTCGCGTTCGGCGGCCGACGTGCGCGAAACGCGCCGCGCCCTGCGGGAGCTGCGCGGCCGTGGCGAGGCGCTGCTCGAAGGCACCGATACGGGGCTACCGCGGGCACTCGCCGTCGGCGAGCTCGTCGAGGTGCTCTCGAGCCGGCGCAGCGCGCTCGCGCTGGACGTCACGCGGACCGTCGAGGAACTGCTCGGCGAGGTCCCGCTCGACATCGTCCACGTCCACGACCCCTTCGCCCCGAGCCTGCCGAACGCCGCGCTGCGCTTCTCGCGTTCGCTGAACGTCGCGACCTTCCACGGCGCCGGCGAGCGCGCGTTCGCCTCGCTCGTCGGCCGGCGCCTGCAGGACAACCTTTTCGGCCGCCTCGATGCGCGCGCCGTGACCGACCCCGCAAGCGGCGAGGCGTTGCGACGGGCCTATCCGGGCAGCTACACGCTCGTTCCCGGCCAGTCCGGGGCGCCGCTCTATGAAGAGATCTACGCCGAGCTCGCGGGCCGGCGCCATACGCCGCCCGGCGACCCGGAGATCGCGGCGCGGCTTGCCGCACGGCCGCTGATCGACGTCGACCTGCACATGCACACCGACCACTCGGGCGACTGTGAAACACCGGTCGAGGTGTTGCTCGCGACGGCGCACGAACAGGGACTCGGCGCGATCGCGGTCACCGACCACAACGCGATCTCCGGCGCCCTCGAGGCCGCCGCGCTCGCGGACCGCTTCGGCGTCAAGGTGATCGTCGGCGAGGAGGTCAAGACCGACGGCCAGGGGGAGGTGATCGGGCTGTTCATCGACCAGCTGATTCCGCGCGGCCTCTCGCTCCCGGAGACGATCGCCCGGATCCGCGCGCAGGGCGGCGTGGTCTACGTCCCGCACCCGTTCGACAGGATGCACTCGGTCCCCGACTACGAGCACCTCGTGCCGGTGCTCGACGACGTCGACGCGATCGAGGTCTTCAACCCGCGCGTCGCGATCAGCTCGTTCAACGACGAGGCGGCGCGTTTCGCGGCCAAGTACCGCGTGACCGCGGGCGCCGGCTCCGATTCGCACGTCGCGCAGGGTCTGGGCACCGTGCGCATCCGGATGCGTGACTTCGACGGGCCGCAGGAGTTCTTGCAGTCGCTCAGCGAAGCCGACATCCTGACCCGATCAGGCTCGCTGCTCTACGTCCAGGCGCTGAAGTTCCTGCAGACCCGCGCCCGTCCCCCGGCGGCGCGCCGCGCCGTCAAGGCCCGCAAGCTGCGGCGCCTGGGCCGGCGCCACGGCCGCTGAGGGTCCGATGACCGACGACGCGCACACGCAACGCGCGCTGCACAGTCAAGGAACGAGCGCCGGGCCGTCAAAGAGGACCGAGCCGATGCCCGTAACCGACGACCAGATCCGCGAGAAGTATCTGGAGCGCGCGATCCGCGAGCTCAACTCGCTGACGCGCGACCTGCAGGGCTGCACCCACTGCCCGCGGGGAAACCTGATGCCGGTCCTCGGCTCCGGCCACCCGCAGGCCGACATCATGCTGCTCAAGTACTCGCCGCAGCCTTCGGAGGTCGAGGAGGGCGTCGCGTTCTACGGGCGCTCGGGCGCCGCGCTGATGAAGTCGCTCAAGCGCCTCTCGATCGACCCGCTCGCCGTCTACGGAACGCTCTGCGCCAAGTGCCCGGTCCCCGACAGCTCGCTGGCCGACTGGGCGTGCGTCTCGCGCGTGCTGGACGAGATCGCGATCGTCCAGCCGCGGGTGATCGTCACGATGGGCGACGACGCGCTCGCGGCGCTCGGCGAGATGCACGTGCCGCTGGCCCGCGAACTGGTCGCCGAGCCCGGGATCGTGCAGCGGCTGACGCCGACGATCGAGGTGATCTACACGCCGAACATCGACGACTCGCTCGACGAGCAGGACGCCAAGCGCGATTTCTGGCAGGCCTTCCGGGCGCTCGGCGAGTGGTACGCCGCGCAGCCGCCTTACTAGCCGACGGCGGAGCAGTCGATCACGATCTTGCCGAGCTTGCCGCCGGCGGCGAACAGCTCGTAGGCGCGCGCGACTTCGTGCAGCGGGACGACCTCGGCGAGCGGCACGTAGAGCGCGCCGGCCGCGAAGTGCGGCAGCACCTCACGTTCGACGGCGCGCGCACACAACGCCTTCTCCTCGAGCGGCCGGGCGCGCAACGTCGAGCCGTAGATCCGGGCGCGCTTGCCCATCAGCGCAAGCAGGTTCAGCTCACTCTTGGCGCCGGCCGAGACGCCGATCACGCAGACCCGGCCGCCGGTCGCCAGGACATCGAGGTTGCCGGCCATGTTCGGCGCGCCGACCAGCTCGAGGATCAGGTCGAACGGCCCCTGCTGCGTGAAGTCGCCGGGGTCGATTGCCGTTGCGCCGAGCGCGGCGACCGGCTCGCGCCGCTCGGGCGAGCGGACCGTCGCGGTGACCTGCGCCCCGGCGATCCGGCCGAGCTGGATCGCCGCCGTCCCGACGCCGCCGGCGCCGCCGTGGATCAGCAGGCGGTCGCCGCTGCTGAGCTCGCCCTGGGTGAACAGCGCGTCGTGCGCTGTCGTGAAGACCTCGGGAAAGCCGCCGGCCTCGAGCGTGTCAAGGCGCTCGGGGATCGGCATCAGCTGCCGCTCGTGGACGATCGCCAGCTCTGCCTGGCCGCCGCCACCGAGGATCGCCATCACGCGGTCGCCGACCGCGAAACGTTCCGCGCCCGGGCCGAGCGCCGCGACGTCGCCGGCGAACTCGAGCCCCGGGATGTCGGCCGGCGAGCCGGGCGGCGCCGGATAGCGACCGCGCAGCTGCATCATGTCGGCGCCGTTCATGCCCGCGCCACCGACGCGCACGAGGACCTCGCCGACGCCGGGGACGGGGTCGGGGTGCTCGCGCAGCTCGACCTTGCCGTCGATGATCGTGGCCGCCCGCACGGCGAGAAGGCTAGCCGGAGTCGCGTTCGAGCAGCGCGACGCACTCGATGTGGTGCGTCTGCGGAAACATGTCGACCGGGGTGACCGAGACCAGCCTGTAGCCGGAGGCCGCGAATTCCGCGGCGTTCGGTGCGAGCGTCGTCGGATTGCACGAGACGTAGACGATCCGCCGCGGGGCGGCATCGATCACCCGCTGGACGACTTTCTTGGACAGCCCGGCACGCGGCGGGTCCAGAACCACGACGTCGGGCCGCCCGGCCTCCTGCACGAGCTGCGGCAGGGCCAGTCGGGCGTCACCGGCGAAGAAGTGCACGTTGCGTACCTGGTTGCGCCGCGCCGAGGCGATCGCGTCGGCGACCGCCGGCTCGACGATCTCGATCCCCCAGACCTCGCCGGCGCGCGCCGCGAGCCACATCGCGATCGTGCCGATCCCGCTGTAGAGATCGAAGACCCGCTCGAAGCCGCCCAGCGCCGCGCGTTCGGCGGCGATCCCGTAGAGCACCTCGGCCATCTCGGTGTTGGTCTGGAAGAACGCTTCGGCGGAGATCCGCAGGTCGAGCTCGCCGAGCTGCTCGGGCAGGTCTTCGTCGCCCCAGACGAGCTCGGTGACACCGCCCTGGGTCGTCTCGGCGAGCCGCTCGGTGCGCGTCCAGAGCAGTCCCGAGAGCGCCTCGCCGAGCTCGGCGTTGAGCGTCGCGGCCAGATCGTCGGCGTCGAGCTCGCCGGGCGAGGTCACGAGCCGCAGCTGCAGGCGCCCGGTGCGCCGCCCCTCGCGCACGACGAGGTTGCGCAGCCGCACCCGCCCGTCGGCGGCGGCCCCGGCGCGCAGCTCGCGGTCCTCGCCGCCGCCGTCGCGCTCCCAGGCCTCCAGGCCCTGGCCGCGGGCCCACGCGAGCACCAGCTCGCGCGCCCGGTTGCCGAGCTCGGAGGCCAGCAGACAGTCCGCGATCGACACGACCGCGCGGCCGCCGGCGGGTGCGTGGAAGCCGCAGACGAGCTCGCCGCCGGACTGCCCGAACGAGTACTCGAGCTTGTTGCGGTAGCGCCACTGTTCGAGCGCGGGGACGATCGGCTCCAGCTGGTAGCCCGAGAGCCCTCCGAGCCGCTGCAGCGCCTCGTCGACCTGGGCCTGCTTGATCTCCAGCTGGCGCGCGTAGGGCAGCACCTGCCAGGGCACACCGGGGTGGTCGGCGCGCGGCTCGATCCGCTCGGCAGACGGCTCGAGGATCTCGGTCGCGCGGGCGTGGGCGTAGGCGCGCTTGGACTTGTGCACGACGGCGCGCACGAGGTCGCCGGGGACGGCCCCGGCGACGAAGACGACGTAGCCGTGGTCACTGAGCCGTGCGACTCCCTCGCCGCCGAAGGCGAGCGACTCGACGCGCAGCTCGAGTTCGTCGCCGCGCTGCGGCCGCGACGCGGCCTGGGTCTCGGTCACTCCTGCCCCGTGACGAGCAGCTCGAGCAGCGCCTTCTGGGCGTGCCGTCGGTTCTCGGCCTGGAGCCAGATCAGCTGGCGCTCCCCGTAGAGCACCTCGGCCGTGATCTCCTGCCCGGGGTGCGCCGGCAGGTCGTGCATCGCGTAGGCGCCCTCGGCTGCGAGGTCGAGCAGCGCGTCATCGACGCGGTAGTCCGCGAGGTCGGCGAGCCGGCGCTCGGCGTCCTCCTCGTCGCCCATGCTGACCCAGACGTCGGTGTAGAGGACGTTCGCGCCGGCGACCGCCTCGCGCACGTCGTCGGTCAACGTGATCGTGCCGGAGGCGCCCGGCGGCGGCACGATGTCCGCTTCGAGCTGGTAGCCGTCCGGTGCCGCGACGACGACGTCGAGCCCGGCGAGCGAGCCGAGCAGCGCGAGCGAGCGCGCGACGTTGTTCCCGTCGCCGACGTAGGCCAGCTTGATGCCCCGCAGCCGGCCGAAGGCCTCGTGCAGCGTCAGCAGGTCGGCGAGCGCCTGACAGGGGTGGTGGCGGTCGGTGAGCATGTTGATCACCGGCACCCGGCTGTACTCGGCGAGCTCGGCGAGGTCGGCGTCCGAGGCGGTGCGCACGGCGATCGCGGCGACGTGCCGCGAGAGGACCTGCGCCGTGTCGCGCAGCGCCTCGCCACGCGAGAGCTGCATTTCGCCGGGCCGCAGGACGACGGCGTGGCCGCCGAGCTCGAAGATCCCGACCTCGAACGAGACGCGGGTGCGCGTCGAGGGCTTGGCGAACACGAGCGCGACCGAGCGGCCCTCGAGGGCACGGCTCGCGAGCGGTTCGTTGGCCAGCGCGACAGCACGGCCGAGCAGCCCGTCGAGCTCCTGCGGCGAGAGCTCGGTTCCGGTCAGGAAGTGGCGCGGCGTCATCAGGCAGCCAAGTCTAGGCGCCGCGCGGGGCCTGCGAGACTGGGCGCGTGAACGAACCGCAGCAGACGCGGCGCCCGGGCGCCGCGGAGCGCGACGCGGCTGCCCGCGCCGCGCTTGCGCCGCTCGCCGCCGATGAGCGCCCCGCGGCGCTGATCGTCGCGATCGTCGTCGCCGTCGTGCTCGCCGCCGCGGTGCTCGTCGGCGCCCTGACCGTGCCCAACCTGCATGCCCGCGGCGGGTCGCTGCCGGCGGCGATCTTCCTCACGGGCGTCTTCCTGCTGCTCGCCCGCGGGATGTACGCCAAGCGCTACTGGGCGGTGCTCGGGTTCGAGGCGCTGATCGCCTTCCAGGTGATCGTCAGCTCGCTGGCCCTCGTCGTCGCCGCGACGATCCTCGCGGCCGCGGTCTGCCTGGTGATGATCCTGTTCGGCGGCTGGCTGTTCTACAAGCTGATCCGCGTGATGGGCCGGATCCAGGTGACCGATGCTCTTGCGGCCGGCGGCTCGCCGGATCGATAGGCTGCCGTCCCGTGGCAAGCGAACAGTTCGACTGCGTCGTCGTCGGCTCCGGCCCGGGTGGTTATGTCGCCGCGATCCGGGCCGCGCAGCTCGGCAAGCGCACCGCGGTCGTCGAGCGCGACAAGGTCGGCGGGCGCTGCCTGAACTACGCGTGCATCCCCGCGAAGGCCGTGCTGCGCTCGGCCGACCTGCTCAGCGAGGTTCGCGACGCCGGGGAGTTCGGCCTGCGCGTCGCCTCCGTCGAGGTTGACTACGCCGCGATCCAGGAGCGCCGCGAGAAGGTCGTCGGGACGCTGACCGGCGGCGTCGGTGCGCTGCTCAAGAAAAACGGTGTCGAGCTGATCGAGGGCGAGGCCTCGTTCGGCCAGGACGGCGGCCTGCAGGTCAACGGCAGCCCGCTGGCGGCCGCCGCCGTGATCCTCGCGACCGGCTCGGTGCCGCGCTCGATACCGGGCGTCGACTTCGGGGGCCGCGTGATCTCGACCGAGCAGGCCTGGCGCCTGCCCGAGCTTCCGGGCCGCCTGGCAGTTGTCGGAGCCGGGGCGTCCGGTGCGGAGATCGCCTCGGCCTACGCGCGCCTGGGCAGCGAGGTCTTCCTGGTCGAGGCCCTCGACCGTGTGCTGCCGACCGAGGACCGTGACATCTCGCGGCTCGTCGAGCGGGGCCTGAAGGCGCAGGGGATCAAAGTCCACACCGCGACGTTCGCCACGGACGTGGCCCAGACCGACGCGACGGTGACCTTCAAACTCGGTGAGGAGCAGGCCGAAGTCGACTTCCTGGTGATCGCCGCGGGCCGCGGCGCCGACACTGCGTCGCTCGGCCTCGACCGCGCCGGCATCGAGACCGACGAGACCGGGCTGGTCCGGATCGACGGCGCGCAGCGCACCAGCAAGGCCGGCGTCTGGGCGATCGGCGACCTCGTGCACGGCCCTGCGCTCGCCCACAAGGCATCCGACGAGGGGATCATCGCCGCCGAGGACATCGCGGGCCTGGAGACGCACCCGCTGGACTACATCGACATCCCCCGCGCGACGTTCTGCACGCCGAACGTCGGCTCGTTCGGGCTCACCGAGGAGCAGGCCCGCGAGGCCGGCTACGACGTCGCCGTCGGCAAGGTGCCGTTCGGCGCGGTCGGCGGCGGGACGGTCTACGGCGACCGCACGGGGATGATCAAGATCGTCGGCGACAAGCGCTACGGCGAGCTGCTCGGCGCGCACATGGTCGGCTCGCGCTCGACGGAGATGATCCAGCAGCTCGTCGACGTCAAGGAGCTCGAGGGCGGCTATCCGGAGGTCGCCCGAATCGTGCACGGCCATCCGACGCTGTCGGAGGCCGTGATGGAGGCGGCGCGCGCCGCCGACGGGTGGCTGATCCACGGCTAGTCGGCCTCCCGCACGCCGAGCCCGCACGGTCGACTCTCGCCGACGCGTACGCCTTCGAAGGTCGCACGCTCCCGTGAGCGAATGACATATGGCGCACACCGCGCTGAGAGAGTCCGGCGTCCCAGCACGGGGCCGCCCGCAAATGCCCGGAGGCCGATCGATGCAAAGTCGCTGTCTGCGCGTCCCGCGTGACGCCCAAGCCACCCTCGCAGCCCGCGGGCGCGTAGCCGCCCTCGCGCTGCTCGCGATCGCCGGCGCGCTGCTCGCGCTCTGCCCCGCCGTCGCCGACGCCGCGGGAACACCGGCGGTTGAACTCAGCCAGTCGGCGCCGTCACAGATCCTCAGCGGTGACAAGGCGACCGTGGCGCTGACGGCCACGAACCCGGACGGCCAGCCGGAGGGCTACAACGCGAGCTTCCGGGCGGTGCTGCCGGCCGGCGTGCGCTTCACGGGCCACGCGGAAGCCGAAGGCCTCCCGCTCGCTCCGCAGGTGATCGAAAACGCGCCGGTGAAAGGCGAGACGACCCTCATCTGGTCCAACGTCAGCGACCTTCCGGCGAAGGCCAAATCCAGCCTGAGCTTCCAGGTCGCGCCCTGCTACGCCACCGGACCGGGCTGCAGCACGACGTTTGCCGTGGGCTCCTCGTTCGCGATCCAGACCGGGGTATACGTGTCGAAGGCGATCCGCGTCGTGCCCAAATTCTCGGCGAACGGCGAACCCGTCGGGCCGTCCGAAGAATCGTTCACGGGCGAGGCCGAAAAGTCCTCGACGACCCAGATCGCGGCGATCGAAGTCACGCAGTCAGAGCCCTCTCCGGAAGGCAAGATCCTGCGCGGGCTGCACAACAACCAGGTCGTCTACACCGTCCATGTGCGCAACAACAGCACCGGGCCGACGACCGGCACCGTGGCGGAAGAGTGGCTGCCCGCGGGCCTGGAGTACCTCGGCTGCGCCTCCAACAGCGACCACACGACGCAGGCGCCGACGAACCCGGGAAGCCGCGAAGAGTACCCCGGCTCCGGGCTGATCCACGTCGAACCGGTCAGCGAATGCACCGAACCGGCCGAAGTCGCGACCGTCGAAACCGATCCCGACGGTGAAGGCCCGCTGCCCAAGGCGGTCTACACGCACCTCGTCTGGCACCTGGAAACGCTCGCGGCGGGCGCCGAACGTACGTTCAACTTCAGGGCTGCGGTCCCGCTGCGTGAAAACACCCTCAACTGGCCGGAACCGAAAAAAGGCCAGTCCGGGGAACCGAGCCCCGCGAGCCTCGAACAGGGGGCGAACCTCAACAACAACTCCGGGCCGGAAACGCGCGACGGCGAGGCGCTCACGACCTACGCGGTCGCCGCCGGCAGCTACGAAGGCCACGTCCCGTCGCGCAGCACGAGCGACCTGCCGCGTACCGCCAAGGACGTGATCGTCGAAAAGCACGCCAGCAGCTCCAAGCTCGAACCGGGCGCGATCACCGAGTGGACATTGACGCTGCACTCGTCCGAGTACCGCTACAACACGAAACTCGAAGTCACCGACACGCTGCCGAGCGGCCTCTGCCCGATCGCCGAAGAAAACCTGAGCTTCGGCGACTCGCCGGAATGCCAGCCGTCCGCCGAACACCTGCCGAGCCCGGGCTATGCATCACACACCGAAGAGCCCGGCGGCGCGTGGCTGCTGGCATGGAACATCGCCGAACTAGGGCACGACCAGACGACGACGGTCACCTTCGCGAGCAGGACACGCACCCATTACCAGCTGGGACCGCCCTCGCACGAAGCCGGCGGGCCGATCCTCGCCAACGACGCGATCGAAAACACAGCCTCGGTCCATTCGACGGCGAACGTCATCTGCAGCTCGAAGCAGTCGGGACCGACCGACTGCCCCGAAGCCGGGGAAGCGCGGATCGACCATGAAGGCGAATCCACGAGCGCGCCCGTCAGCGACCACTCGGCGGCCGGCCAGGCGAGTGAAGCGCCCGTCCTGCGCAAGGAAGTCGCACTCGAAGGATCGCAATGCGCCGGCGCCACCTACAGCCTGAGCGAAGAACCCGTCTACCACCCGGGCGACCGCGTCTGCTGGCAGATCACGCTCGAATTTCCATCGCGCGTCGAAACCAAGGGATCGACGCTGACGGACTTCATCCCGACGCACGGCATCTTCGACGAATCGCTGAACGGCGGAAAGGGCGAAGCCGCGACGGCAAACGACACGCTGCCGAACACGAAGTTCACCAACCTCAGCGAAGGCACCGAATCGGAACACCCCAAGCCGGGCGGGCGCGTCAGCTGGGAACTCTCGGAATCCGGCTATCAGCCCGCCAAGGCCGTCTTCCAACGGCAGATCGCAACCGAAGCGACGATCCAGAGCTCGAGCAAGCCCGGCGAACTGCAGGGCAATCTCGTCACGTTCAGCACGGAAAACACAGCGGGCGACGTCTTCTCGCTGCGGGCAAGCTCCGCCTTCAAGCTGGAATACCCGGAACTCACGATCGCCAAGTCGATTGTCGCGGTCGACGGCAAAGCGGTGGGCCCGACCGGCGAACGTACGGTCCAGCCGGGAAGTGAAGTCACCTATCGCGTGACGGTCAGCAACGCGAGCGACGTAGAAGCCAAGGACGTCGAGGTCCGCGACCTGCTTCCCGCGCAGCTGACGTGTGCGCAGTTCGTCTCCGCGACGGCCGGGGGCGAATGCGCGAGCGCCGGGGCGGACTTCGTGCACTGGGGCGAAGGCATCCAGCAACCTGTCACCGTCGCGGCCCACGCCCAGACGAGCCTCGAAACCACCGTGGAGATCCCGGCGAACGCCGGTCCCGCGAACGAATTCGCCGACACCGCCGGCGTGCGCCGGTTCAGCTCCGAAACGAACCTCCACACGCTTTACGAATACACGCCGACCAAGAACATCGATCCAACTGTCGAAGGCGAAGCCAACGCGCCGGAAGTAGTGCCCGCGAAAGCGCTCGTCAGAACCGAAAACGCCGCGATCGAAAAGACCCACACGACCGCCCGCGTCGAACCGGGGAACGGCGAAAGGGAAGCCACGATCGGCGAGCTCGTGACCTTCAAAGTCCCCGTGCACGTCCCGGCGGCCGTCACGCTCGGCGGCACGGCCAAGATCACTGACCCGCTGATCGGCGAAACCGGGCGCTTCGCACTCGTCGGCGCAAGCACAGAAGTGAAGGTCGTCGAAGGCGGAAAGGAACTCACGGCCCTCGAAGCCGAAGAACGCGGGTTCACGGCCGGCGAAGAAACGCTCGCGAAAGGCAACGCACCCGACGCGCACCTCCCCCTGGACTACCGGGCCCCCGCCGGCGGGACGACCGTGACATTGACCTTCCGCGCGCGGGTCACCAACACCGCCGAAAACAAGGCCGCCGCGAGCATCCCGAACGTCGCGCATCTCAAGTGGGAAGACCCGCTCGAAAAAACCCCGCGCGAACTTTCCTCGAGCGAAAACGCGACGCCTGTCGTCGAGCCGCAGCTGACGCTCAGCGAGAGCAACTCGACCAAAGGCGAACCTGTTCACGGCGGGCAGATCGTGGAATACAAACTCGCGCTCGGCAACGCCACGGGGCAGAGCACCGCGTTCGCAACCTCACTCGTCGCCAAAGTCGCGGCCGGCGTGACGCCGACCGACTCCGGCGGCAAACCGCTCAAAGAAGGCGAACCGACGGCGAGCGGAGGGACCTGGAACGAAACGCTGCGCACGATCACCTGGGCCGTCGCGGAACTGCGCGGCGGCAAAAGCGAAGCACTCGCCTACTTCGCGAAGGTCGACGAACAGCCGGTCTCGGGCAACGAACTGAAGGACAGCGCGAAGGCAACCACCGCGAGCCTGCCGGCCGCCGAAGAACAGCCGCGGACCGCGAGCAACGCAACGGTCAACAAAACCCGCTACGAAGCTGCCTCCAGCGGTGAACTCAAGGTCGCTGGAGCGACCGTCACGAAGAGCGCCAGCCCGGCGCAGGGGACGATCGGCACGCCCGTGACGTACACGGTTGAAGTCACGATCCCGGCGAACGTCGTGAGCTACGACACGACGGTGATCGACCCGCTTCCGGCGGCGCTCGACTTCGTCTCCTACGGCGAAATCAAATGCACCGCCGGCTGCCCGCTGGAAGCAAAAACCTACGCCCCGAAGTACGAAGCCGCCAGCACGAAGATCGCGTGGTGGCTCGGATCGCTCGCGGCGAGCACCGAAGTGCGCAAGCTCAAGCTGCAGTTCGTGGCCGCGGTGCGCAACACGCTGCTCGGCGGCTCAACGAAAGTCAAAGCCGGCGAAACGATCACCAACTCCGTCACGGCCAACTTCGACAGGACCGAAGAAAAGCAGTTTGAAAGCGAATCGATCCCGTCGCACTTCACGAACACGTCGCCGCCGGCGGAAGCGAAAACCTCCGTGGTCGAGCCCAGCCTCGCGATCACCAAGGAAGCCTCAGTCGAAGGCGGGCCGTACTCCACGGCGCCTTTCAAGGTCCAGGTCGGGCAGGCCGTCAGCTACCGCGTGAAGGTCACCAACAACGGGACCTCGCCCGCCTACGACGCGACGATCAGCGACACCGTCCCGGGACAGCTGACCGAAGTCAAAGCCAAGGAAACGGCGGGCGTGAAGGTGCTCAAGGAATGGAGCTCCGGGCACCCCGAGATCGAATGGCAGCTCGAAGACGGCGCGCCGCTGGCGCCGAAAGCGACGCTCACGCTCGAATACGGCGGCGTGCTCGCGCTGGCCGCGAAACCGCAGCAGGGCGAACACGTCACGAATACCGCGGCGGTGACCAACTATTGGGGAACATCCGAAGCTGTTCGCGGCGAAGGGCAGACCAACCACAAGGGCGAAGCGATCCAGTACCGCGAGTACACCGGTCCCCAGGCCGAAGTCCAGGGGACCGTCGAACTGCCGCTGCTCGAAGTCACCAAGGTGCCGGCGCGGTCGAGCGTCGCGGCCGGCGAAGCCGACAGCTACTCGATCACGATCAAGGACGCCAGCGCGGCGCCCGCGCACGAAGTGCTCGTCGAAGACACGCTGCCGGCTGGGATGACCTACGAAGCGGGACAGGCGAAAGCGCAACCCGCGGAAGGCTTCAG
Source organism: uncultured Solirubrobacteraceae bacterium (assembly GCA_963699425.1). GTDB lineage: Bacteria > Actinomycetota > Thermoleophilia > Solirubrobacterales > Solirubrobacteraceae > Palsa-744. The sequence goes on from CAVOTS010000004.1 coordinate 133,013, forward strand.
CGAGATCCACGCGACCGAAGCCTCCGCGACCTGGAAGATCGCTCTGCTGAGGTCCGGCGCGACGGTGACGATCACGGTGCCGGTCAATGTGGACGCCGCCACCCCGCCCGGCAGTGAACTCACGAACCGTGTCGCGGCCCACTCAGAAGAGGCGCCGACGCCCGCCGAAGCGGCCGGGACTGTAAAGGTCACCACGAGCGCCGACCTCTCGATCGAAAAGAGCGCCGCACCGGACCCCGCGACCGCCGGCGAACCGCTGACCTACACGCTCAAGGTCCACAACGCCGGGCCCTCACAGGCCAACGCCGTGAAGGTCACCGACAAACTCCCCGCCGGCGTCGAATACCTCTCCGCAAGCCAAGGCTGCAGCGAAAGCTCCGGCACCATCACCTGCGAAACGGGACACCTCCCTGTCGCCGGGAACGCCAGCTGGGAAATCAGGGTTCGCATCCAGCCAGACCAGCTCGGGACGATCAGCAACACCGCCAAAGTCGCAAGCGAAACGCCCGACCCCGAACCCGAAAACAACCACTCCACAGCCGAAACCGAAATCAAGGGCAGCGCCGACCTCTCGATCGAAAAGAGCGCCGCACCGGACCCCGCGACCGCCGGCGAACCGCTGACCTACACGCTCAAGGTCCACAACGCCGGGCCCTCACAGGCCAACGCCGTGAAGGTCACCGACAAACTCCCCGCCGGCGTCGAATACCTCTCCGCAAGCCAAGGCTGCAGCGAAAGCTCCGGCACCATCACCTGCGAAGCGGGACACCTCCCGGTCGCCGGGAACGCCACCTGGGAAATCAGGGTTCGCATCCAGCCAGACCAGCTCGGGACGATCAGCAACACCGCCAAAGTCGCAAGCGAAACGCCCGACCCCGAACCCGAAAACAACCACTCCACAGCCGAAACCGCAATCAAGGGCAGCGCCGACCTCTCGATCGAAAAGAGCGCCGCACCGGACCCCGCGACCGCCGGCGAACCGCTGACCTACACGCTCAAGGTCCACAACGCCGGGCCCTCACAGGCCAACGCCGTGAAGGTCACCGACAAACTCCCCGCCGGCGTCGAATACCTCTCCGCAAGCCAAGGCTGCAGCGAAAGCTCCGGCACCATCACCTGCGAAGCACCGGTGCTGGCGGTCGGTGCGCGGGCGAGCTTTGAAATCCTCGTGCGTGTCGATCCGGGTCGCACGGCACCGATCGACAACACCGCGACGGTCGCGAGCGAAACGCCCGACCCCGAACCCGGCAACAACGAATCACGCGTCCAGACACCCGTTGGCGCGGCCGCCGACCTGAGCATCGTCAAGCGCGCGCCGGCGAGCGCCGGGGCCGGAGAAGAGCTCGCTTACACGCTGCTCGTCGCAAACGCGGGACCGTCGACGGCAGTCAACGCAACTGTCACCGACCTGCTCCCCGAACACGTCAGCTACGTCTCCTCGTCCGCCGGCTGCGCGCTGAGCGCACGGACGGTCAGCTGCAAACCGGGCGACATCGAAGTCGGCCACGCTGTCGAACTGACGATCACGGTGCGGATCGAACCGACCTTCGAAGGCACGATCGCAAACACCGCGAGCGTGACCAGCGAAACGCCAGACCCCGAACCGGAAAACAACCAGTCCACGGTCCACACCGAAGTCGAACTGAAAGTCGACCTCGCGCTGCAGAAGACCGCCGCGGCGTCGGTCTCGCCCGGCGAAACCATCACCTGGACGCTGACCGGCGAAAACCGCGGACCGTCGACGGCGACGGACGTGAAGCTCGACGATCCGCTGCCCTCGGGCGTGAGCTACATCAGCTACACGATCTCCAAGGGGAGCTGCAGCTACACCGCGCCGACGGTGGCCTGCGAACTGGGATCCCTTGCTCCGGGTGAAGGTTTCACCGCAACGATCACCGCGCTCGTGACCGGTGGACCCGGCTCGGTGACCAACAAAGCCAGCCTGCAGTCGCGCGAGCAGGACACCGAAACCGCGGGCAACACGAGCAGCGCGACGACGCACGTCACGCCCCGACCACATGTTTCGCTGACCAAGCGAGCTGCTCACCCGACCGTCCGCGCCGGCGGAAAGCTCGGCTACACGCTGGTCGCGCGCAACAGCGGCCCGGGAACGGCGTTCTCGCTCGTGCTGTGCGACGCGATCCCGCCGCACACGTCGGTCACCGGCCTCGGCGGGGGTACGCTCTCACACCGCGAGCTCTGCTGGCGTCTGCCGAGCCTCGCCCGCGGGGCGAGCCACAGCTTCCACGTGACGCTCAGATTCGATTCGACGGACCACGGCGTGAGCACCAACCACGCGCTTCTGAGCGGCGCGAACTTTGCCGAACAGCGGGCGCGCGCGCGGGTCAGGGTCATCCCCGCGGCGGCGCCGAGCCCAGCGCATGGCGTCACCGGCTGAGCGGGACGGGGCGCACGCCTCGCTCCAGGTCGAGGCAGGGGCTCCGCGCCGGACGCACGCGGCGTTCTACTTCGACCTCGCGAGCCCGCAGGCGTACCTCGCCGCCGAGCGCGTGCTGCACCTGCTCCCCGGCCCCGCCGAATGGCAGCCCGTGCTCGCGGCGCAGCTTGCCGGCGCAGCACACGAAGAACCCGACCTGGCGCTGCTCGCTCGATTGGCCGAGGATCTCGGCCTGCAGCCGCTGCGGATGCCCGCGCCGTTCCCGTTCGACTCGGGGCTCGCGATGCGCGCCGCTACCTACGCGAAGTCGATCGGGCGCGCCGTCGCCTTCGCGCAGGCGGCGTTCCGCCAGGCGTACGCCGGCGGGCACTCGCTCGCCGACGAGGACTACGTGCTGATCTCCGCCGCGGCCTGCGAGATGCACCCACGGGCCGTCGTGGCGGCGCTCGAGCTCGGCCCGCGTCGCCACCGAACTGGAGTCCGCGACCGCGGCGGCGCGCGAAGCCGGCGTGGAGACCGTGCCGGCGGTCCGCGTCGCCGATCAGGTCTACGAAGGCCCCGCCGCGCTCGAGCGCGCGGCGGCCCGTATGGCCGCGGGATGAGCGCGGGCCGCGACTACCGGCTGGTGGTGCGGCGCGGCGGTCTCACGCCGGCGCTGCTCGCCGACAGCCGCCGCGTCGACCACGTCGAGCTCGTCGAGGTCGCGACAGGCGAAACGGCGCTGTTCTGGAAGTGCAGCCCGACCGATGCGCGGCGCCTGGCACGGGAATTGCGCGCCGACCTGCGGCGGCTCGACTCGCCCGATTTCATCGCTCGCTGGACTACCGTTGAACGATGACGGCGATGACCGAGGAGATGCTTCCAGCCCCCGACGTCGCACGCGAGTGGCTGGAGTCGATGATGTTGATTCGCCGCTTCGAGGAACGCGCCGGCGAGATGTACGCGCGGGCCCTGATCGGCGGCTTCCTGCACCTGTCGATCGGTGAGGAGGCGACGATCGTCGGCAGCGCCCGCGCGCTGCGTGACAGCGACTACCTGATCTCGACCTACCGCTCGCACGGCCACGCGCTGGTGCGCGGCACGCCGGCCCGCAACGTGATGGCCGAGCTCTTCGGGCGCGAGACGGGGGTCTCGCGCGGCCGTGGCGGCTCGATGCACATGTTCGACCTCGAGCGGCGCTTCATGGGCGGTTACGGGATCGTCGGCGGGAACCTGCCGATCGCGGCCGGGCTCGCGCTGGCCGGCGACTACGAGGGCCGCGACGAGGTGACGCTCTGCATGTTCGGCGACGGCGCCTCGAACCAGGGCACGTTCGGCGAGACGCTGAACATCGCGGCGCTGTGGAAACTTCCAGTGCTGTTCGTCGTCACCAACAACCAGTTCGGGATGGGCACCTCGCTGCAACGCCACTCGGCCGTGACGGACCTCAAAAGCAAGGGCGAGAGCCTCGGCGTCGCGGGTCTGGCCTGCGACGGCATGGACGTCCTGGACACCTACCGCGTCGTCAGCGAGGCTGTCGAGCTGGTACGCAGCGAGCGGCGGCCGATCCTCCTCGAGGCCGTCACATACCGCTTCCGCGGCCACTCGATGGCCGACCCGGAGGAGTACCGCACGCGCGAGGAGGTCGAGCAGTGGCGAGCGCGCGACCCGATCTCGTCGTTCGCGGACAAGCTGATCGCCCACGGTGTGCTGAACGCCGAGGACATCGAGCGGCTCGAGGCCGACGCCGCGCTCGCCGTCGACGATGCGACGCGGTTCGCCGAAGAGTCACCGTTCCCGGCCCCCGAGACGCTCTACGACAACGTCTACGTGCTGCCCGAGACCCCGGGCGGCTGGTACTCCGCCGAGGACTCGCAGGCTCGCCGGGAGCGGCGCACAAAGCGCGAGCTGGGCGCCGCGCGACCTTGCCGAGGAGCGCGAGGCGCCGCCGGAGGTCTTCGAACGGTGAGTGAGCTGCGTTATCGGGAGGCGCTGCGCGACGCGCTCGCCGAGGAGATGGACCGCGACGAACGCGTCTTTTTGATGGGCGAGGACATCGGCGTCTTCGGCGGCGCGTTCAAGGTCACCGACGGCCTGCTCGAGCGCTTCGGCGAGAAGCGGGTGCGCGACACGCCGATCAGCGAGAACTCGATCGTCGGCGTCGGTGTCGGCGCGGCAATGGCCGGGCTGCGGCCCGTCGTCGAGCTGATGACGATCAACTTCTCGCTGCTGGCATACGACCAGATCGTCAACCACGCGGCCCACATCCACTACATGTTCGGCGGTCAGGCGCGCGTTCCGATGGTCGTCAGAATGCCGCAGGGCGCCGGACATCAGCTCGGCCCGACGCACTCGCACAGCTTTGAGGCGATCTACCTGCACGTGCCGGGCCTGCTCGTCGCGACGCCTGCGACGCCCGCCGACGCCAAGGGGCTGCTCAAGACGGCGATCCGCGACGAGAACCCGGTGATCTTCATCGAGCACGAGTCGCTCTACGGGGTGCGCGGCGAGGTTCCCGACGGCGACGAGCTCGTGCCCTTCGGCAAGGCCCGCACCGTGCGCGAGGGCTCGGACGTGACGATCGTCGGGGTCTCGCGGATGGCCCGCACCGCCGAGACCGCTGCGCAGGCGCTCGAGAGCGAGCACGGCATCTCGGCCGAAGTGATCGACCCGCGCACGCTGCGCCCGCTCGACCTCGACACGATCCTCACCTCGGTCGCCAAGACCAACCGCTGCGTGATCGTCGAGGAGGGCTGGCCACACGGCGGGGTCGCCGCGAATCTTGCCGCGCTCGTCTCCGAACAGGCCTTCGACGACCTCGACGCCCCGATCCGGCGGATCAGCGGCGCGGACACCCCGATGCCCTACTCGAAGGCGCTCGAGGACATCGCCTACCCCCACGCACAGCACGTCGTTGCCGGCGCGCTGGCGACAATGGGCCTCGCCGCGGAGGTGGGCTGATGGCCGAGATCGTGATGCCGCGCCTTTCGGACACGATGGAAGAGGGGACGATCCTGCGCTGGCTCAAGGCCGACGGGGAGCACGTCACGCGCGGCGAGCAGCTTGTCGAGATCGAGACCGACAAGGCGGCGCTGATCTACGAATCAGACCAGGACGGGACGCTCGCGATCGTCGCCGCCGAGGGCACGACGCATCCCGTCGGCGCCGTGATCGCCCACGTCGGCGCGCCCGGCGAGCTGCCGGCGAGCCCCGCCGCGCCGCAGACTCCGGCCTCGCCCCCGCCGAACGCCGGAGCACCCGTGAGCGTTCCGGCCGAGCCCGCGACCCCGAACGGGCGCAGCGCGCCGGCCGCCGGCGGGCGCGTGAAGGCCTCGCCGGTCGCCCGGCGCGTGGCCCGCGAGTCCGGCGTCGAGCTATCGGCACTCGCGGGCAGCGGACCCGGCGGGCGCATCGTGCGCCGCGACGTCGAGGGCGCGACCCCGGCCGCGGCGCCGCCAGGCGCCCCCGAGACGGCGAAGGGCGCCCGCGAGGAGCTTGAGCTGACGCGCGTGCAGCAGACGATCGCGCGGCGGATGGCCGAGTCTCGCGCCACGATCCCGGACTTCACGACGCAGATCGACGTGGCGATGGAGGCCTGCGTCGCGCTGCGCGCCCAGCTGCGATCGGTCGCTGAGCATCCGCCGACATACAACGACATGGTCGTCAAGGCGGTCGCGCTGGCGCTGCGCGATCAGCCGCGCGCGAACAGCAGTTATCGCGACGGGCGCCTGACGATCCACGAGCGCGTGAACCTCGGCGTCGCCGTCGCCGGCGAGGGCACGCTCGTCGTGCCGACGGTCTTCGACGCCGACCAGAAGTCGCTCGGGGAGATCGCGCGCGAGACGCGGACGCTCGCCGGGAAGGTGCGCGACGGCACGATCGCGCCGCCGGAAGTCGGGGGCGGGACCTTCACGGTCTCCAACCTCGGCATGTTCGGCGTGCATGCCTTCACCGCGATCATCAACCCGCCGCAGACCGCGATCCTCGCCGTGGGCGCCGTCGAGCGGCGCCCGGTGGTCCAGGGCGAGGAGATCGTCGCCGGCGACCGGATGACGCTCACGCTCGCCTGCGACCACCGGGTCCTCTACGGAGCCGACGCGGCGCTGCTGCTCGGCAGGATCCGCGAACTGCTCGAGCAGCCCGCGGCGCTCACGCTCTGAGCGGCGCTAGCCTCTTGGGTGTTCAGGTGCAGCAAGTCACGACCGAGATGTGGGTCGCCGAGCTCGGGCTCGTCGACTATCAGCAGGCCCTCGAGTTGCAGGAGCGCCTGCGCGAGCAGCGGATCGACGCCGCGATCCCCGACACGCTGCTGCTGCTCGAACACCCGGCGGTGATCACCCGCGGCCGGCGCGGCCTGGGCGAATCGCTGCCGGGCGGCATGCCGATCGTCGACGTCGACCGCGGTGGCCGCGCGACCTGGCACGGCCCCGGTCAGCTCGTCGGCTACCCGGTGGTCGCGGCCCCCGACGTCGTGGGCCATGTGCGCATGATCGAGGAGGCGATCGTCGACGCGCTCGCGGAGGTCGGCGTGCGCGCCCGCGCGCGGGTCGAGGACGGCCCGGACTACACCGGCGTCTGGGTCGGGGAGCGCAAGATCGCATCGATCGGCGTGCACGTCAGGCGCGGCGTGGCGACCCACGGCTTCGCGGTCAATGTCGTCAACGACCTCGCGCCGTTCGAGGCGTTCAACCCGTGCGGCCTGGCGGGCGTCCAGATGACCTCGCTCGCGCAGGAGGCGCCCGCCGCGTGCGAGCGGGGAACGACCTGCATCGGCCGCCGGATAGCTCGTCTGCTCTGCGAGCAGCGCGGCGCACGGCAGCGGATCGTCGCGGCGGCGCGAATCCGGCAGCTCGCCACGCGAGAGGCGCTGGTCGCCTGATGAGCTCCACACGCTCACGTTCGAATCCGGGAGGCATGGACGTCCTGACCGTGCTCGGCCCGAACGTTCGCCCGCTGCGCGAGCGCAAGCCCCCGTGGTTCAAAGTTCCCGCTCCCGGCGGCGAGCGCTACCGGCGGCTCAACGGGATGATCCGCGACGAAAAGCTGCACACCGTCTGCGAGGAGGCCGCGTGCCCGAACATCGGCGAGTGCTGGGAGCGCGGCACAGCGACGTTCATGATCCTCGGCGACACCTGCACCCGGCGCTGCGGTTTCTGCAACGTGCGCACCGGCAAGCCGACCTGGAACGATCCACTGGAGCCGGCCCGCGTCGCGCGATCGATCGCAAAGATGGGCCTGCGCCACGCGGTGATCACGTCCGTCGACCGCGACGACCTGCCCGACAAGGGCGCCTCCGCGTTCGTCGGCGTGATCCGCCAGGTGCGCATCCAGGCCCCCGGTTGCCAGATCGAGATCCTGACGCCCGACTTCCAGGGACAGGAGATGCCGCTCGCCAAGGTCATCGCCGAGCGCCCCGACGTCTTCAACCACAACGTCGAGGTCGTGCCCCGGCTCTACCCGGTGGCGCGGCGCGGTTCGCGCTTTGAGCGCTCCAGGCGCGTGCTACGGCTCGCCCGTGAGCTCGGAGAAGGCGAGGTGATCACCAAGTCGGGTCTGATGGTCGGGCTCGGCGAGACCCACGAGGAGCTGGTCGACACGTTCGGCCTGCTGCGTGAGGCGGGTGTCTCGGTGCTCACCGTCGGCCAGTACCTGCGTCCCTCCGAGCGGCATCTGCCGGTCGTGCGCTACTGGCATCCCGATGAGTTCGCCGAGCTCGAGCGTGCCGCCTATGCACTCGGATTCGCCCATGTCGCCTCTGGCCCGCTGGTGCGCTCCTCCTACCACGCCGACCTGCACGTGCCCCAGCAGCTGGCCGGCGACGGGCCGCGCGCCGCGGCCTGAGCGTGTTCCCGGTCAAGGACGACATCCCGACCGCCTACGCGGCTGCGCTCGCCGCGCTGCTGGCGACCGCGGCGGTGGGCCTGGGCCTCGCGGGACTCGGGCCGGCCTCGCCGCTCGCGCTCGCGCTGCTCGCGATCGGCGCGGCCTTGTTCGGCCCGGCGCTCGTCGGGAACCTGCCGGCGCTCGCGGCGGTGCTGATCCTCGTGCCCGGCGCTTTCGGCGCGCTCTCGGGCGACCCGCGCACCGCACTCGGCGCCGCCTGCGGCGCGCTCGTCGCCGGGCACCTCGTGCTGTTCCCCCGGGCGCGGATCCTCTCGCTTGCGCTCGTGCCGTTCTATTTCACGCTCGTCGCCGTGCCGGCCGCGGTGTGGGCCGCGATCTGGTTCGCCGCCACGGCGCTCGCGTGGCCTGCGGGCCTGACGGCGCTGGCCGGGGGCGCACTGGCCGCGGTGGTCGTCTGCTGCGCGACGCGCTCGCTGCGCCGCGGCCGCGCGGTCGGCTACCGATGAAGCGCGGCGGCCCGGTGCTCGTGGTGCTCGCCGTGTTCATCGCCGCACTCGCGGCCCTGACTGTGATCACGATCGCCCGCGAAGGCCTCTCGCTTGCCGGGATCGTCGGGATCGCCGTCGTGCTGTTCCTGCCATCGGTGTGATCGGGGCCGCCGCGACGCCGCCGCAGTGAGCGCGCGCCGCGCAGCACCGATCGTCGCCGCGGGCGCCGTACTGATCGCCCTCCTCATCGCCCTCGCACTGCCTGCGGGCCGCTCCGAAGGCGGTCACGGCGCAATCCTGAAATCACGCCGCGCCGCCGCCTACACGCTCACGCCCGCCGCCCGGCCGGCGCCGGCGGTACCGCTCGCACGCCTGCCGCGCGCCGGACTGCTGTTCGACGTGCGCAGCGGGGCGGTGCTCTGGGAACACGATCCACTGCGGCACCTGAGGATCGCAAGCCTGACGAAGATGATGACCGCGCTGATCGTCGCCGAACGCACCACCGAAAGGGAAGCGGTGCCGATCGTCGCGTCGGCGCTGCACGTCGGCGGGTCGCGGCTGGGCTTCCTGCCCGTCGGCCGCACGCTGCCGGTGCGCACGCTGCTCTACGCGATGCTGCTGCCGTCGGCCAACGACGCCGCAAACGAGCTCGCCGTCCACGTCGCCGGCTCGATCCCGGCGTTCGTCGCGCTGATGAACGAACGCGCGCAACGCTGGGGTCTGGAGTGCACCCGCTATGCGGCGCCGTCGGGCTTCTTCAACCAGGGCAACTATTCGTGCCCGCACGACCTCGCGCTGCTCGCCGTGCGCATCCTGCACACTCCCCGACTGGCGCGAATCGTGCGCACGGCCGCGGATCACGCTGCGCTTTCCCCCGCCGGAGCACACGATTGAACTCGTGAACAACAACCCGCTGCTCGTCTACCGCTATCCGGGGACAATCGGCGTCAAGACCGGCTACACGGAAGAAGCCGGCATCTGCCTGGTCGCCGCGGTGCGGCGCCACGGCGTGACGCTCGGCGTGGTGCTGCTGCATTCGCCGGCGATCGGCGAACAGGCCCGCAAGCTGTTTGACTGGGCCTACACGCAGGTCTACCGCCAGCGGCCCGTCCCTGCGCCACCGGCGCCGCCGGGCTTCTAGCGCCCGACGCCGGCGCCCGCGAATGGTTAGCGTTCGCGGCGCTGAACAGCCCCCAGAGTCGAGAAAGGAGCACACCCAGTGGATCTCGACGACACACCCGAGCAGGCCGCCTACCGCGCCAAGGTACGCAGCTGGATCGAAGAGCACCGCGACGAGGCACCCGTGCTGCGCGGCGAGAACGCGCTCACCGACGAGGATGAGATCGTCACCGCCCGCCGCGCGTGGCAGGGCCGGCTGGCCGAAGCGGGCCTCGCAGGCGCCACCTGGCCGAAGGAGTTCGGCGGACAGGGCCTCGGCCCGATCGAGCAGGTGATCGTGACCCAGGAGATCGCCGAGGCCGGGATTCCCGGGATCCTCGACGCGATCGGCGTCGGGATGCTCGGGCCGACGATCATCGCCCACGGCTCCGACGAGCAGAAGTCGAAATACCTCGCGCCGCTGCTGCACGGCGACGAGGTCTGGTGCCAGCTCTTCTCCGAGCCGGCAGCCGGCTCGGACCTCGCTGCGGTCCAGACCCGCGCGCGTCCAACAGGACGACGGCAGCTGGCGTCTGACGGGCCAGAAGGTCTGGACGACGAACGCCCAGTTCTCCTCCTACGGGCTGCTGCTCGCCCGGACCGACGCCGATGTGCCCAAGCACAAGGGCCTGACGATGTTCATCGTCCCGATGGACGCCGAGGGCGTGACGATCCGCGGGCTGCGCCAGATCTCCGGCGAGGCCGAGTTCAACGAGGTCTTCTTCGACGACGTCAAGCTGCCGGCCGACGCGGTCGTCGGCGGCGTCGGCAATGGCTGGGGCACCGCCCTGACGACGCTGATGTACGAGCGCGTGACGATCGGCCTCGGCGGCGAGGGCTTCGGCTACAGCGCCGACCGCTTCCGTGAGGTGATCGCCGCCGATCCGGTGGCGCGCGAGGACCACGAGGTGCGCCATGTGCTCGGCGAGCTGTCGGCCGAGCTTCTCGGCGTGCGCTTCACGGGCTACCGCACGCTCACGGAGCTCCAACGCGGGCAGATCCCCGGGCCCGAGGCGGGTCTGGCGAAGGTCACGATCGTCAGCTGCGCGATCCGCGCCGGCGACCTGATCGCCGACGTGCTCGGCCCCGAGGCACTCGAGGCCGGCAGCGAGTGGGCCTACATGATCTCGTTCCTGCCAGGCCTGAAGTCGGCCGGCGGGACCGAAGAGATCCTGCGCAACACGGTCGGCGAGCGGGTGCTCGGGCTGCCGCCCGCGCCGCGCCTGGACAAGGGCATCCCGTTCTCCGAGCTGCGCACCAAGGAAGGAGCCGGAGCATGAACCTCGCACTCTCAGACGAGCAGGAGTTCCTGCGTGAGGCCGCCCGCGGCGCGCTCTCGCGTTTTGCGACGGTCGAAGCCGCCCGTGAGGCCCTCGAGCAGGGCCCGGACGCGCTGCCCGACCTGTGGTCGGTCGCCCAGGAGGCCGGCTGGACCGGCCTGCTGATCGACGAGGAGCACGGCGGCGCCGAGCTCGAGGCGTTCGACGCGATGCTGGTGCTCGCCGAGTGCGGCCGCGTGCTCGCCGGCGTGCCGCTGCTCGGGCACCTGCCCGCGACGGCGCTGCTCGCATCGTCGGACGATGCGCCGTACCTGGCGGAGCTGGCGGCCGGCGAGAAGCGGGCCTGCTACCTGCCGGCCTGTCCGCCGAGCGACCTGGACGCAAGCTGGACCGTCGACCCCGAGAGCGGCGCGGGCCGCTCGCCCGCACCGTCGGCCGCACCCGCCGGGGACGGCCTGGAGATCAGCGGGCGGCTGCACTTCGTGCCCGATGCGCCCGGGGCCGACCTGTACGTCGGCGTCGCCGACCTCGACGGCGAGGCCGTCGGCTTCGCGGTCGAGGCCGCGCAGGTCACGGTCACCGCGGTGCCCGGCTACGACGCGACACGCCGGCTCGGCCACGTCTCGCTCGCGGGAGCCAAGGCGACGCGCCTGTCGGCAGACGCGGCGGCGCTCGCGGGTGCCTGGCACCTCACGCAGGCGCTGATCGCAGCCGAGTCCGTCGGGACCGTGGAAACGGCCCTCGACGTCTCTGTCGAGTACGCGAAGGAGCGCCACACGTTCGGGCGCGCGATCGGCTCCTACCAGGCCGTCAAGCACAGCCTGACCGAGGTGCTGCGTCAGCTCGAGCTCAGCCGCTCGCTGCTGTACTACGCGGGCTGGGCCCGCGAGGGCAACCCGGAGGAGTTCCCGCTCGCCGCGAACGCGGCCCGCTCGATGGCCGGTCGGGCGCTCGACACCGCCGCACGGACGATGATCTCCGTGCACGGCGGGATCGGCGCGACGTGGGAGCACGACGCGCCGCTGTACTTCCGCCGCGCGCAGCTCACGCGACGGCTCGTCGGCGGCACGAACCTCGCGACCGACAGGGTCGCGGGCTCACTGATCGAGCAGGCGGCCTGAGCAGTGCTCGGGGCGGCGGCTCAGCCGCCGCCCCGAAGCGAGCCTACGCTTCGTCTTCGACGGTCACTTTTTCGGCCGTCATCGAGTATTCGCCACCGAGTTCGTACTTTTTCGGGCAGCCTTCGGCTTCGCCGACGAACTTGTGCTGGGCGAGTTTCTGTTTCTTGAACGTAACGACAGTCGCCGTGCGTCCTTTGCCGGCTGGGAAGGTCCCGGCAAGTTTTTTGGCCGTGTAGACGCAGACCTTGTCGTCGGGCGGCCAGCCGGTCACTTCGAAAATGTATTCGCCCTCTTCGCGTGAGGGAGTGAAAGTTGCTTTGCCGCTCGACTTGAAGGTCCCGGTGATGCCGTAGTTGTTGTTGAGCCTGAACCCCAGCTTTTGCGTGCCGCCGCAAGGGCCTTCGCTCGGCGCTGCGATGTTGCCGTAGGCGCTGAACGCATAGACCGCGTCGAGATCGCTCGTCAGCCCGTTCGAGCCGAGTTCGCCGCGAAGTTCGCTGCTCACGCATTCGACGGTGTCCGTCGGCGAGGCCAGCGTCAGGTTGCTGGAGCTCAGCGTGATGAAGGCCCCTTTGGCGAGCGGCGAGCCGCCTGCGTAGAAGGTCAGCGGCGTTGCCCCCTGCGCGCTCGCGGTGAGCGCGGCAGATACGGCAACCGCGGCGGCGAGCGTCAGAAGGACGCCCCGAATCCTTTGCATGATGACCCCTCCGATCGTTTTTCTGGGGCCATGCTCGCCTGCCTCAGCGCGGGTGTCAATGCCCGCGTCTTGTGTGTGGCGGATCAGGCCGGCGAACCGGCGCGCTTCTTGGCGAGTGAGTCGAGCAGCTCGTCGAACGAGCCGGCGAATTTTTCGACGCCCTCGCGCTCGAGCGTGGCTGTTACGTCGTCGTAGTCGATGCCCGCCTGTGCGAGCTCGTCGAGCAGCGCGTGGGCCTCGTCGAGGTCGTCGGTCAGGCGCGGCGCGACGACGCCATGGTCGGCGAACGCCTCGATCGTCGCGAGCGGCATGGTGTTGACGGTTTCCGGCCCGATCAGCTCCTCGACGTACAGGACGTCGCGGAAATCGGGGTTCTTCGTCGACGTTGAAGCCCAGAGCAGGCGCTGCGGGTGTGCGCCGCGCGCCTCGAGCGCCTCCCAGCGCGGACCGGTGAACGTCCAGAGGAAGTACTCGTAGGCGAGACGGGCGTTGGCGATCGCGAGCTTGCCGGCGAGCTCTGCTGGAGCGCCGCGCTCGCTGATCCGGCGGTCGGCCTCGGTGTCGATCCGCGAGACGAAGAACGAAGCGACCGAGGCAACCTTCGACAGGTCTCCACCCTTGGCAGCGAAGCGCTCGAGGCCGCGGATGTAGGACTCGGCGACCGCCGCATAGCGCTGCAGCGAGAAGATCAGCGTGACGTTGATCGAGTGGCCCGTGGCGATCACGTCCTCGACGGCCGCGAGGCCTGGGAGCGTCGCTGGAATCTTGACCATCAGGTTCGGCCGGTCGACCGCTTCGTGCAGGCCCATCGCTGCGTGGTAGGTCGGCATCGTCTCGTAGGCCAGGTGCGGGTCGACCTCGAGCGAGACGAACCCGTCGCGCCCTTCGGTGCGGTCGTAGACCGGGCGGAAGAGTTCGAGCGCGTCGGTGATGTCCTGCTTGGCCATCGTCCAGAACACGTCGCCGTCGGCCTCGCCCGAGAGTTCCGCGAGCTGCGCGTCGTAGGCGTCGCCCTCGCTCATCGCCTGCTGGAAGATCGTCGGGTTCGACGTCACGCCGACGACCGAACGCTCGGCGATCAGTTTCGCGAGCGAGCCGTCCTTGATCGACTCGCGTGAGACGAAGTCGACCCAGACGCTCTGGCCGAGCGCGCTGAGCTCTGCGAGCCGGTCGGTCATGCCTCCTCCTGTCCGCGCCGCGCGAGCAGCGCGCGCGCCCGGGCCTGGATGTTTGCCGCCGAGAAGCCGTACTCGTCGAGGACCGTCGCGCCGGGCGCCGAGGAGCCGAAGCGGTCGACGCCGAGCACGTCGCCGTGGTCGCCGACCCAGCGCCACCAGCTGACGCTCGCCCCGGGCTCCACGGCGAGCCGCGCAGCGACGCTCGGCGCAATGATCGCCTCGCGTTCGGCCGGGCTCATCGCCTCGAGCTGGTCCATGCAGGGGACCGAGACCACACGCACACCGACGCCGTCCTGCGCCAGCGCACGGCCCGCCTCAAGCGTCGGGGCGAGCTCGGCGCCGGTCGCGAGCAAGACGAGCTCGAGCGGCGCGCCCGACTCCCACAGGACGTAGGCGCCGCGCTCGGCCTCGGCGGCGTCGGCGAGGTCGCTGCGGTCGAGGACCGGCATGTTCTGGCGTGAGAGCAGAAGCGCGACCGGCCCGTCGGCGCGTTCGATCGCGGCACGCCAGCAGGCGGCGACCTCGTTCGGATCGCCCGGGCGCATCACCCAGAGGTTCGGTATCGCCCGCAGTGAGGCGTAGTGCTCGATCGGCTGGTGGGTCGGGCCGTCCTCACCGACGGCGATCGAGTCGTGGGTCCAGATCCACAACACCGGCAGGCGCATCAGCGCCGAGAGGCGCACCGCGCCGCGCATGTAGTCCGAGAAGATCAGGAAGGTCGAGCCGTACGGCTTGACGATGCCGCCGTGCGCGGCCAGCCCGTTGACGATCGCGCCCATGCCGTGCTCGCGGATCCCGAACGGGATGTTGCGGCCGCTGTGGACCGGCGAGAACTCACCGCCGCCGGTGAACGCCGTCTTCGTCGACTCGACGAGGTCGGCCGCTCCGCCGATCATCGTCGGCAGGTACGGCGCGATGGCGTCCATCACCTTGCGCGAGGCCGCACGGCCGGCGAGCTTTTCCCCGGGCTCGAAGGTCGGGATCGCCTCGCGCCAGCCGTCGGCGGGCCGCCCGCTGGCCGCCCGGTCCCACTCGGCGGCGAGGTCGGGCTCGGCGGCGCGCCAGGCATCGAAGCGCTCGGTCCACGCGGCGTGCAGCTCGGCGCCCTTGGCGGTGATCGACATGTGCTCGTAGACATCCGGGTCGACCGCGAAGTGCGCGTCGGGATCCATGTCCATCTCGATCTTGGTGGCCCGCACTTCCTCCTCGCCGAGCGGCGCGCCGTGGGCCGCCGCCGTGTCGACGGCGTGCGGCGCGGGATAGGCGATCCGGGAGCGCAGGATGATCATCGTCGGGCGGTCGCGCTCTTCGCGCCCAGCGGCGAGCGCCTCGGCGATCGCGTCGACATCCTCGGAGTTGTCGACGTGCCGGACGTGCCAGCCGCAGGCCCGCAGCCGGGCAGCGTGATCCTCGCCGTCGAAGGACAACGCGGTCGAGCCGTCGATCGTGATCCTGTTGTCGTCGTAGATCGCGATCAGCTTGCCGAGCCGCATGTGCCCGGCGATCGTCAAAGCTTCCTGGCTGATCCCCTCCATCATGTCCCCGTCGGAGCAGATCGCGTACGTGTGGTGGTCGACTGGCCGGCTGCCGGGCCGGTTGTAGCGCTCGGCGAGGTAGCGCTCGGCCATTGCCATGCCGACGGCGTTCGAGATGCCCTGCCCGAGCGGACCTGTCGTTATCTCGACTCCGGGCGTGTGCGAGCGCTCGGGATGCCCCGGCGTTCTGG
>CAVOTS010000005.1:0-192265 GCA_963699425.1 uncultured Solirubrobacteraceae bacterium
GAGCGCATGCAGTGGGCCGCTCTCCTCGCGGGCAGGCCGAGTGGCGAGAGCGGCTCCAGACGTGTCTGTCAGGGATTTTTTGCGAGCAGGTCTACGAACGCACGCGGTGAGAAGACAGGTATCTCGTCGTCGAGCGCGAGAAGGTGCTTGTCCCCCGACACGAGGGCGGCGCGGTGCGCTGCCGCGAGCGCGACCAGATAGTCGTCGTCGGGATCACGCGAGTGCATCGGCGGCTCGGTAGCGGGATCAGCTGCGTGGGTGGCGCTGTCGGCGAGCCAGCGGACGAGCGCGGCGGGCGCGGCATCGTCAATCTGTCGCCGCAACTTGGGATATCCGAGCGCACGCTCGAGCTCGTCCAGCAGCGCCGAAGAGACGATGAGCTCAAACTCTCCGGCCGCGAGCGCTCGGAGCACATTGGCCGGCGCGCCCTGTGAGGACAGGACGCCGGAGATGACGATGTTGGGATCAAGAACGACCCGCACCGTCAGCGCCGGCGAGAGCGCGTCTTGTGCTGCGCCTCGACGGCGAGCGCTTCGGCATCACGCTCGGCAAAGTTGTTCTTCTCCCACAGACGCTCGAGCAGATCCAGCCCCATGTCGCGGCGAAGCGATTCCTCGATCACCTGGCTGTCGCCGCGCCCAGTTCGTGCCGCTCTCATCTTCACTGCCTTCATCACGGACTCGTCGATCGTGAGCGTGGTGCGTACTTTGGACATCTGGCGGGCATCATAGCGCGGCGGCATCACCGCATCAAGATGCAGTCGTTGCAGTGCTCTGGCAACGTCCTGGTTCTCCAATCCCTCGCAAGATGTGAGCCTGTAATTCGGCGCGTGACCGCCTAATGAGCACCCCGACGTCGCTGTCCGGATTGTGTCGTCGGAGGCGAGTGAGTAGCCGGTGCAGCGGGATACCACCAGTGCGCGCGTCGGTCCTGGATTCCGGTCACGCGGAACAGACGCGGCGCCGACGCCAAGCGAGTGAGTAGGGTCGCGAGATGCCCGTGAAACTCTCGATGCGAACAGTCTCGGCGGTGCGCTACGTCACGGCGCTGCGCGAGGGTGGCTCCCTCCCTGGACTGATCGAGGCCGACGACGACGGTCTCTACGTCGTCAAGTTCCGCGGCGCGGGCCAAGGGACTCAAGCGCTCGCCGCTGAGATCATCGCCGGCGAGCTCGCGCGGGCCCTGGACCTGCCGGTGCCCGAGCAGGTCATCGTCGAGGTCGACCCGCGGCTCGGGGCGGCTGAGCCCGACAGCGAGATCCGGGAGCTGATCGCCTCAAGCCCGGGCCCCAATGTCGGCATCGACTTTCTTCCGGGCGCTGCGACGTACGCCCCGGGCGGCAAGTGGGCTCCCGGCCCGGAGCTGGCGGCCGACGTCGTCTGGTTCGACGCGTTCGTCACGAACGTCGATCGCACGCCGCGGAACCCCAACCTGCTGGTCTGGCACGACGGCCTCTGGCTGATCGACCACGGCGCCGCCCTCTACCTTCAACACGCCGGACTGGTACCCGAGCAGCACGCCGACCAGCCCTTCGCACACATCCGCGAGCACGTCCTTCTGCCATGCGCGGGCTCGATCTCCGCCGCCGATGAGCGCCTTGCCGACCGCATCGACCGCGCGCTGCTCGAGGAAGTCGTCGGACTGGTGCCCGACGGCTGGATCAACGGCGAGGTTTACGTTGAATACCTGGCGCGGCGGCTTGCGATGCCACGCGGTTTCGTTGCCGAAGCGGAAGACGCGCGACGCAATGGCTGAGGCATTCTCCTACGCGATTGTGCGTGTCGTTCCCCACGTCGATCGCGGTGAGAGTTTCAACGCCGGCGTGGTCCTCTTCTGTCGCAGGATGAATTTCCTGGGCGCGCGAATCGGACTCGACCCCGCGCGGCTTGCCCTGCTCGGTCCGGATGTCCCGCCCGAGACGGTCAGGTCACAGCTCGACGCGTTGGTGCGGGTCGCCGCGGGTGACCCCACGGCGGGACCGCTCGCAAACCTCCCGCAGTCCGAGCGTTTCGGCTGGCTGGTCGCGCCCTCAAGCACGATCATCCAGCCCTCCCCGACCCACACCGGGCTCACCGACGACCCGCAGGCGACACTCGACGCGCTCTTCGCGGACCTCGTCCAATAACGCCCGCCGGCTTCCCTGACAAGCCCGCTACGGGGCCCGCCGTTCGAGGCGGGCCCTCGCATTTCCCGGGTCCGGCTTGGCCCGTGGCCTCAGCCGCCGATGCGGATCAGCTTCTTGTTGACGAACTCGTCGGCGCCGAAACGGCCGAGCTCGCGGCCGAATCCCGAGCGCTTGACGCCGCCGAACGGGAGCTCGGCCCCATCGGCGCCGACGACGTTGACGAAGACCATGCCCGTGTCGAGGCCGTTCGCGACCCGCAGGGCCTGCTCCGGGTCGTTCGTCATCACATAGGACCCGAGGCCGAACGGGGTGTCGTTCGCGAGCTTGATCGCCTCCTCCTCGGAGGCGGCCCGGTAGACAGCCGCGACCGGACCGAACAGCTCCTCGCGGTACGCGGGGTTCTCGGGCGTGACGTCGGTCAATACGGTCGGCGGATAGTACGTCCCGTTGCGCTCTGCGCTGGCAACCTTCGTTGCGCCGGCGGCGACCGCGCGCTGGACCTGCTCGTCGAGCTGGTCGGCCGCTAGCGCCGAGGACAGCGGCCCGAGCGTCGCATCCTCCGACGTCGGGTCCTCGGGCTTCACGGACGTCATCGCGGCCGTGAACTTCTCGAGGAACGGCTCGTAGAGGTCGTCGATGACGATGAAGCGCTTGGCCGCGTTGCAGGCCTGTCCCGTGTTCTCCAGGCGGGCGGCGACCGCCGACTCGACGACAGCGTCGAGGTCGTCGGTGCCGAGCACGAGGAACGGGTCCGAACCGCCGAGCTCTAGTACGACCTTCTTGAGGTTGCGCCCGGCGATTTCGGCGACCGCGGCACCGGCCCGCTCGGAGCCGGTCAGCGAGACGCCCTGGACGCGGGGGTCGGCGATGACTCCCTCGATCTGGCTGATCGTCGCGAAGATGTTCGTGTAGGCACCGGCCGGGAAGCCGGCGTCGAGGAAGATCTGCTGCAGGGCCTCGGCCGTTTCGGGGCACTGCGGGGCGTGCTTGAGCAGGATCGTGTTGCCGATCACGAGGTTCGGTCCCGCGAACCGCGCGACCTGATAGTCGGGGTAGTTCCACGGCATGATCCCGAGCAGCACGCCAAGCGAACTGCGGCGCACGAGCGCGGACCCTCGCCGGCGAGCAGCTCGATCGGCTCGTCCGCCATCAACGACTCGGCGTTATCGGCGTAGAACTCGTAGATCGCGGCGCAGAATTCGACCTCGCCGACGGCCTGCGCGATCGGCTTGCCCATCTCGCGGACGATGATCTCGCCGAGTTCCTGGGCTCGCTCGGCGTGGAGCTCACCGACGCGGCGCACGAGTGCGGCGCGCTCCGCGACGGTCGAGGATGCCGACCACGTGCGGTGCGTCTCGTCCGCGAGCGCGATCGCGTCCTTCAGGTCCGCGTCGGTGATCGTCGGGTAGGTCTTGACCGTCTCACCGGTCGCAGGATTGATGACTGCGTAATCACCCATTTTTTCCTCACTCTCTCAACAGGGACGCCGGGGCCGCATCGCCGTGGAGGCGAGGGGTCCGGGGTCGTCCAGTCGAACGTTGATTTGTCCGCACCGAACGGTCGGGCACCGCAAAACGTGCACGGTAACGTAACCCATCGGCTGGCATGGGGGCATTGATACCCGCGGTCAATGGGCCAGAACATGGACATGGATCCGGCGGGCCTTCATCTGGGCGCCGCTAATGCCTGCCACCAGCCCGGTGATCCACGCGATCGCGCCGACGCCTCCGCCATCCACCATCAACGCATCGGTCAGCTTCGTGCCGCGCCGAGCTACTCTCCGGCGCTAGCCGCCGGCGAGGTAGCGCACGACATCCGTGGCGTCCGCGGCGAGCGCGGAGGCCTCGCCGTCGGCGACTTCGCCAAACGGGGCGAGCACCACCTCCCCGCGGGGCATCGTCCAGGTGGCTACGGCGCGGCCGCGGACAAGCGCGATCGGCCGAAAGATGCCGTTGACGGTCACGACGTCGCGAGCCTTCCCGAGGATCGCCTCGCGCGAGCGCCAGCCGAGCAGCACCGGGTCGAAAGCCCCCAGCAGCCGCGGCGGCGGCAGCGGGGCGGGCGCCTCGCGCCCGGTGATGTCCAGCAGTCCATCGTCGCGCTCGGTGAGCTCGGACGCGATTGCGTGCAGGCCGACCCGGACGTCGCGTAGCGGCAGGCCGGACCATTTCGCGAGGTCGCGCTCGTCGGCTGGGCCATGCCCGAGCAGATAGCGGCGCGCGAGTTCTGCGAGGGCGAGGTCGCGATCGATCGCAGGGGTCGCGCCGAGCCAGTCACGCACGAGCACGAAGGCCTGCTGTCCGCCGACGATCGGCCCGCGCACGGTGATTCCGCGACGCGAGGCGAGGATGAGCAGGTGCACGAGCGCCTGGCCCTCGGTCCGGACGCCCCGCGCGCCGATCCGCTCGCCGAGCTGCTGACGGGTCAGCGGGCCCTCGTCTGCGAGTGAATGCTCGATGACCTCCATCGCCCGCGCGGCCGCGTCCGGCGAGACGCCCTCCTGCGCCAGTCTGCGGGCGGTCGCGGTCCCTTGACCGGGCGTCGTGAGCGCGTGAAGCCAGGCGTAGTCCTCGCGGCGTACGAGGTGCAGGGTGCCGCGGTTAAGCCAGGTGATCACGAGCGAACGCTGCTCGCTGAGCGCCCGGTCGACGTCGGCGGCGCTCAGGCCCGCCGTCCGCGCTCGGATCGCGAGCCGTACCCCACGTGGATCTTGCGCCTGCACCGCGAGCAGACGTCCGGCGACGGCGACCGGGTCGCGCGCCGGATCGCCGGCGAGCAGTTGTGCGCTCAGGCGCTCGCCGAGCAAGCGCCGTCCAGCTACGCGGCGGCCTGAGCCGCTGCCCAGTCGACAGCCAGCACCGAGGCGTCGGCGGCCAGACGCTTGGCGGGCAGTTCGGCGCCGTCCTCGAGCAGGTCGACCGCCGCGTCCGGAACCGGCAGGTTCACCTGGAATTCGGAGCCGTTGGACGCCAGCTTGACCTTGACGGCGAAGAACTCTTCACCCTCTGGCGTGGCAAGCCACTGCGGAGCGTGCTGGAGCACGGTCACCTTGTCCGGGACGCCTTCGCGAAGTGCGCGGGCGGGGGGTTCGAGCACTGCCGGATCGTTGATCGTGATCACGGGCGTCGGCTCCTGCAGCGAGGCGGCGATGCGCGAGTGGTCGTTCGGGTCGGCGCGCACCGTGAAAATCGTCTGCCCCGGGATCAGAAACTCCGCCGTGGCGGCGTCCAGCGGCACGCGACAGTTGGCGCGGTAGGGAGCGCTTCCGTCGGTCAGGCGTACCCCGACGGTCATCGCGCAGTCCACGAGCTGGCCGGCGGGCTGCTTCTGGATGTCCACAAGGCTCCCGCGGCCTGGAATCCCGGAGGCGGCCAGATCGGCGGGCACGGCGCTCGCCGCGGCAGCGGCAACGCTCGCCTCGGCCGCGGCGTTATCGGCGTTGATGCGTGCCTGGTCGATCTCGACACGGCTCGTGTCAGCGGGGTCGTAGCGGACCCAGAACTGGTCGCCGACGCTCGGCTGGGAGAACTGCGAGAAGTAGTCCTTGACGTGCACTTCGAACGGTGCGGCGTCCTCGGGGCGGACGAGCATCGTCAGGTCGAGCTTGTAGTTGTAATTACGCGCGACGTTCATCCCCAGCGTCGTCGCGTAGTCGACTTTCGTGACAGCCGCGATGGCCTGCGCACCTTCTGTGAGCAGCTTCTTCTTGGAACCACCGAGCATCAGTGCACCCCCGTGCATCGCGATCCGGATCTTGGACGCGGCGATCGTACACGCGGCGCCACCGTATGTGGCACGGCGCCAGGGCGCTGGGGACTGAGTCGGCTTCGGCGCGCGAGCGCGCGCTGGTCAACGTTGCGCGGGGGCGGGGCTGTTTTCTTGGGCTCCGCGCGGCGTGCCTGCTTGAGAACTGCGAAGAACTTCAGGCCCTGCCGGTCGTGACCGGCAGGGCCAGTGCGGCGCTAGACGACTTTGACGTTCGCGGCCTTGGGGCCCTTGTCGCCGGGCTCTGCGTCATACGACACCTTGGCGCCCTCGGCGAGGGAGCGGTATCCGTCCCCGACGATCGCGCTGTGGTGCACGAAAACGTCCTTGGACTGATCGTCAGGCGTGATGAAGCCGAAGCCCTTCTCGTCGCTGAACCACTTGACGGTTCCTGTAGTCATTGCTGTTTACCTCCAGCGTGGATAGTGCTGCGAACGCGGAGATTGACGAGCAAGAACTACGAGCGCGGGCACTGGTTTGCCGGGCCAATGCCCGACCGTGTACAGCAACGGTATCAGCAGCGGCGCACTTCGTCGGGTCTGTGAACAGGGCCCCTCGGGCCGCGTGTCGTCCGTTCACAGGACGCGCGTCGGCTCAGTCGAGTTTTTCGATGATCTCGTTCGCCCGCGACCATTGGCCGGGCGCGACGACGAGGTAGATATCGCCGCGGCCGTACCGGTCGAGCGGGTGATCGGCGGCGCAGGCCGCGTCGAGCCCGAGGTTCCGGAGCTGATCGCGCCAAGCCAGGGCCGTGGTCTGGTCCTCGAACGTGGCGACGGTCTCCCAGTCTTCAAGGCGCGGGTCGCCGATCGCTACCGGGGCATCCTTGGCGACGCCGCTGCGTCGGCGCAGGCGCATCGCTTGAGCGTAGCGGCCGGCCGTACCCGCCCGGTCGGCCGCGGCGGGCCCCTGGCAGCGCGGTTGCGCCGCCAGGCCGGCCCTGCTCTTACCTGCCGTTCGCCGTGCCGGCACGCGGGCGCCGGCGGCGCCGGCTTGCGTTGCCGCGCGGCTGGGGGCGCTCGTGCGCGCGGCGCTCGCCGCCCAGATTGTGCTTGATCCCGAGCCGGTTGGCGATCCGGCGCATCTCATGCGCGTCGGCGTCGGCGACGAGCGTGACGCCCACGCCGCCGCGACCTGCACGCCCGGTGCGGCCGACCCGGTGGACGTAGGTGTCGTGCCCGTCCGGCACGTCAAAGTTGATCACGTGTGAGACGCTCGCGACGTCGATTCCACGCGCCGCGACGTCGGTGGCCACGAGCGTGTCGACGGAGCCCGACTGGAAGCGCGAAAGTGCGACCTCGCGCTGGCGCTGGGACTTGTCGCCGTGGATCGCCGCGACCTTGACACCCTCGCCGTGGAGCTTTTTGGCGAGCCGGTCGGCTCCCCGCTTCGTGCGCACGAAGACGAGGGCGAGATCCCGCTCGCCCCGCAGCTCGCCCATCAGGGCGTCCATGCGGTCGTCCGCCGTGACCGGAACGAACCGGTGCTCGACCTTGGCGACCGATGTCGTGACCGCCGGAGTGTGCTCGTGCACCACCGCGTCGGTCGTGTAGCGCGAGGCGACCTGGCCGGCGAGGCCGTCGAGCGTCGCGGAGAAGAACATCGTCTGACGGTCTGTGGGGCAGGCCTTCACGATGCGGTCGACCGCCGGCCGAAAGCCCATGTCGAGCATGCGATCGGCCTCGTCGAGCACGAGTAGGCGCACCGCGCCGAGCGAGATCGAGCGCCGCTCGAGCAGGTCCTCGAGGCGGCCCGGCGTGGCGACCACGATGTGGGCCCGGCCGGCCGCCCGCGCCTGGGCGCCGATCCCCACGCCGCCGTAGACGGCGCAAACCCGCAGGGAACGCGCGCGGGCGATCTCCTCGAGCTCCTTGGTGATCTGGCTTGCGAGCTCGCGCGTCGGGGCGAGCACAAGGGCCGACGGTGTAGGCCCGTTGGCGGCGATGCGCTCGACCAGCGGAATTCCGAAGGCCAGGGTCTTGCCAGAGCCGGTGGGTGACTTGACCAGGACGTCGTGGCCGGCCATCACGTCGCCGATGGCGAGGCGCTGGATGGCGAAGGGTTCAGTTATGCCGCGGCGCGCCAAGGCACGGGCGACGTTGGGCGAGACGCCCAGTTCGGCGAAGGACTGCATGGGTGAAGCTCCTTTGGGCGGCCAAGCGGCCGCAATCGGTTCGGAGGCTGATGCTGACCCGAAGACCCAAACCAGATTCGGAGCGGTACACAAGCGAGCTGCCTCGCGGCCGACGGAGTCGACCGCTGCTGGCCAACGTAGCAGGGGCGGCGCGGGGCGCCCGCTCAGCTCGCGGCCCCCGGATGCCCTCCGGACACCTTGTGGCGGCCTTCGCCGAAGCTCACGAGGCGCTGGCTGTCCTCGTCCCACAGCTTGAGCCTGACCGCCCTGATCCCGTCCCAGAACGAGAGCGTCGGCACGTCGTGGAAGACGGCGTTCTCGTCGTGGGCGCGCTGCAGGTTGTAGTTCGGGATCCGCGCGCTGAGGTGGTGGATGTGGTGGTAGCCGATGTTGCCGGAGAAGAACTGGAGCACCCGCGGCAGCCTCAGGAACGAACTTCCGCGCAGCGCCGCGTCGGCGTAAGTCCAGTGCTCGCGATCCTCCCAGTAGGAGTCCTCGAACTGGTGCTGCACGTAGAACAGCCAGATTCCCGCCGAGCCCGCCAGCAGAGCCGGCGGCAGCACGATGATCAGGTAGTCGCGCCAGCCGATCAGCAGGCAAAGGCCGCCCACGAAGATCGCCAGCGCGAGGTTTGTCAGCAGCACGCTGCGGCGCATCCGCGGCCGGGCTTCCTTCGCGACGATCCGCGGGCCGATGATCAGCGCCACCACCGGCCCGATGCCGAACATCACGAGCGGGTTGCGCAGCAGTCGGTAGCCAAGGCGCCCGCGCCGCGACAGGGCGTGGTATTCGCTGACCGTCAGCATCTTCACGTCGCCGGTGCCGCGCCGGGTCAGATCGCCGGACGTCGCGTGGTGCACGGCATGGTCGTGCCGCCAGCGCAGGAAGGGCGAGTACAAAAGCAGGCCCAGCGCGGTACCGAGCCACAGGTTTGCGCGGCGCGAGGCCAGGAACGAACCGTGCGAGCAGTCGTGAAAGACGATGAACGTGCGCACCAGCAGAGCTGCGGCTGGGATTGCGAGCGCGAGGGCGAGCGCCAGCGAGACCGAGAGCGCGTAGTACATCGCCACCGAGATCGCCAGGTAGGCGACGACGGAGGTCACGATGTCGAAGACCGCGCGCCCCAGCCGCGGCTCGGTGTACGGGGCGAGCACCTCGCGCCAGCCGCTGACGTCGAATTGTTGCGGCGCGCGCGTGGTCGCGGCGTCCTGCGTTTCTGCGGCGGCCGGCTGCGGCGGCCTCGCGACGGGGTCCATGGACGCCCCTCTCTATTGACGGCTGGGGCGGGCCAAACGCCTGTCCCCCATGCCGAGTGGTGTGGCGAGCGTAGCGCTTTCGCGGGCGCGCGCGGACCGCGAAGGCGGCCCGGGACCCGGGAAGTGAGGCCCCGGCGCGGTACGATGAGAGTTCATACTCTCGCCGCCCACGGTCCGCCACCTTGCTCCGTGTGCCCCGTGAGCACCCGGCCGCGAGACAGGAGTAGTGAGCTGATGGCAGGGCCAGGACCCCACCAGCTGCGCCAGCAGGAACGGCACGAGCAGAAGTTGCAGGACATCCGCGAGCAGGTCGCGCAGGGAAAGCTCGTGATCAGGAAGATGACACCCGAGGAGCGGGCACGCTACACGCCCGGCGAGCGCGGCCCGCAGCGCAGCAAGCGACGCCCTTAGGGGCATGGCCGTTCAGCCGCCGCCCGCACCGGGCGAGCCCAGCCAGGAGATGCGCGAGCAGGCCGAGGCCTGTACAGGAGGACTGGTTCGCGACCGCCGGATCCGTGAGATCGAATGCCGCTACCAGGGCGCCGACCGCAGGATGTGCGTCGGCGAGCCCGGCGTGGCGAGCGGCACGGTCGTCGAGGCGATATTCCAGCTCGGCCGCGACGTCTTCACGATCCACCAGTCGTGCCTGAATGAGCCCCGGCAGGAGCCCGTGGTGCTTCGCCAGTCGGACGTCTACTCGGTCACCGACTTCGAGTAGTCGCGAGGCGGCCGAGCATGCGTGACCCTTGAGTCACGCCTCGCCCGGCCCGAGCGACCGGCGAGTCGGCAGCCGCGGCAGGCAATAAACAACCAACAGATCGGATGACGGATGGCGTCAAGCGGAAAGAAGAAGACGACGATGGCGAAGCTGGCGCGAGAGAGCCGGCTGCGCGAACGCCGCCAGATGAAACAGGCCAAGAAGGATGCACGCAGGAACGCACCGCCGGAGCCCGAGTTGACGGCCGACATGGCCCTCGGCGCCGAGGGGCCGTTGACTGCAGAGGCCGCTGCGAACGGCGTCCACGCGGACGCCGAGCCGACACGCGCGCCGACCGGGGTTGACGGCGCCGAGACGGCGCCGAGCCTGACCGAGAGCGCCTGAGCCGCGCCGCCTTCCGGCGCGCCTCAGGGGTTGCGCAGGACGGTTTCGAGCAGTTCGACGTACTGGCCGAGATGCCGCGGGCCGAGGAACATCTCACGCACTCGCGTCTGGGCGGCTTCGCCCATCCGCTCGGCGGCGTGAGGGTCGTTCAGGAGCTGGACGACCCGCTCGCCGAAGCCGCGAAGGTCCGTCGGCGCGACGAGCAGCCCGGTGCGTCCGTCGGCGATCTGCTCACGTATCCCGCCGATCCCGGACGCGACAACGGGACGCCCCTTCCACATTGCCTCGGCAACGGTTAGCCCGAACCCCTCCGCCAGACTCTTCTGCACGACGACGTCCGCACGGCGCTGGAGGGCGTTGACGATCACCGCATTCTCGTCCGCGTCCTGCATCGGCAGCAGCGCCAGATGGACCCGCCGGCGGACCTCGGCCGGCAACGTCGACCAGAGCGCTTCGACTTCTTCGAGCACCTCCTTGCCCTCGGGGTCGTCGGCGACCGCGGTCACGTCGGGCCCGGCGAGCATCAGGTGCGGCTTGTCCTCCTGCGCGTGGATGTACTCGGCGAACGACGCCACGATCCCGACGGGGTCCTTGAGGCGATCCCAGCGCGACACCTGCAGCACCAGCGGCGCGTCCAGCGCCAGCCGCTCCTCCTCGACGAGGGTGACCTGCGACTCGACGCGGCCCACGCTGCCGTCGAGCCGCTCGAAAACCGCCCTGGAGTGCTCGGCGGCGCCATTGGTCGTCAGACCCGACGCCCGCAGCACAGCGGAGACCCCGGTGAAGGACATCGCGTGGTTCTTTGGCGAGAACGCGTCGATCGACGGCGGGATGACCTTGAGCTTCGCGGGATCGAGCCCGTCCCAGACGTAGTCGGCCTCGGAGAAGACGTACGCGTGCGCCTGCTCGACGTAGGGGCGCAGGAAATCCCAGGCCGAGCGGGCGACGTCGTTCGGCGGGTCGATGCCGACATGCGCGCGCCAGACGACCCGTGCGCCGGTCTGCAGGATGATCGGGATCATGCCCGCGGTCTGCGGGTCATGGAGCAGCACGACGTCCCGCTCGCTCACCTGGGACGCGAAGCGCTCGGCATTCGCCTGCGTGCAGGCGGCGTAGGCGGCCAGCTCGTGCTCGCCGAGCTCTCCGCCGTCACCGTCGTGGCCGTGCAGGCGGTTGTGAATCCGCTTCGTGATCTTGAAGAACTCCTGGTTGCCCTCGATCACCACCCAGCGCGCGTCGATGCCCCCACCGCGTGCGTAGCCGATCAGCGAGCGCAGCATCTCCGCGACGCCCCCGCCCTGGGCGGTCGAGTTGACGTTCCAGAAGACCCGTCCGTCGAGCAGCTGATGTCCGCGCGTGAGGGTGTGTTCGAAGCCGGAGACCGTGTCGGCGGTGAGCACGCTGCGCAGCCGCTCGGGGTCGAGGGTGTTGATGTCGACCTCCGTGAGGTCCCCGCGTACGGCGTCGTCGATTGGCACGGGCCGGGAGTCTAGGCATTCCGGCTTGCCATCGCTTTCCGAGATCGCACGCGCGCTGCACCCGTGTCGCGGTGCGTGGCTCGCTCGCTCTCACGCGGCGTCGGCCGCCGCCCGCTGGAGGACCTCTGCCAGGTACTCCGCGGGTTGCGCGCCCTTGGCGGCGTAGCGGCGGTCGACGACGAAGAACGGCACAGCGTCGATGCCGAGCTGCGCAGCCGTGTACTCGTCGGTGCGCACGTCCTCGGCGAGCTCGTCGCCGGCGAGCAGCTCGTCGACCTCCGTGGCGGGCAGGCCAACCTCGAGCGCGAGCCGGCGCAGCGTGGCGTGGTCGGACACGAGTTCGCCGTCGGTGAAGTAGGCGCGCATCAGCCGCTCCTTCATCTCCCCTTGCTTGCCGTGTCGCAGTGCAAGCTGGACGACCCGGTGCCCGTCGAACGTGTTGCCGCCGCGCGAGAGGTCGAAGCGCAGGTCGAGTCCGTCGCCGGATGCGAGCTCGGTCAACTGCTCGAGCATCGCGGCGGCCTGCTCCTGTGTGCGGCCGTACTTGAGCGCGAGGTGCGCAGCGGCGTCGGTGTCATACGCAGCCGGCGCCGACGGGTCGAGCTCGAAGCTGTGCCAGGTCACGTTCACCGGATCGGCGCCTTCGTATGCCGCGATCGCGGCTTCCAGGCGCCGTTTTCCGACGTAGCACCATGGGCACGCAATATCCGACCAGACATCGACCTGCATCGGCCTGTCCTTTCAGTTGCCGCGCCGCAGGCGCGGCGTCCTCGTCTTGACGATAACGGGCGAGCGCGAGCCTGCACGGCCGGGCTCGGCGGGTTCGGGCGCCGGGCACGCGGCGCGGCTAGCGTTCAGCACATGCGCCGCGCCGCGGCGCCCGCGACGAGAGCGAGGTAGCCCAATGAAGACAATCGGCACCGAGGAGCACTTCATCACCGACGAGGTGCTCGCAGCCTGGAATGTCGCCGGAGCCGACCAGCGCGGCAGCGTCCCGCCGGGCGAGATGGGCGAGCGCCTCGGCGAGGTCGGCGCGAGACGATTCGCGGCGATGGACGAAGCCGGACTGGACGTGCAGGTGATTTCGCTGACCTCGCCGGGACTGCACGACCTTTCCGCCGATGCGGCCAAGGACCTGCAGGTCACGACGAACGATCAGATCGCCGCGCTCGTCGCGGAGAGCCCCGACCGTCTGCAGGGCTTTGCGACGCTGGCGATGCCTGCACCCGCCGCGGCCGCGCAGGAGCTCGAGCGCGCGGTCCGATCGCTTGGACTGAACGGTGCGCTGCTGTTCGGGCGGACCGGCGAGCGCAACCTCGACGATGCCGAGAACTGGCCGATCTTCGAGGCCGCCGAGGCGCTGAGGGCACCGCTCTACATCCACCCCCAGCCTCCGCAGGCACCCGTTCGCGCCGCGATCTACAGCGGCTTCGGCGACGTGATCGACCGGGGCTTCGCGACCTACGGCATCGGCTGGCACTACGAGTCGGGGGTGCAGTTCCTGCGGCTCGCGCTCGGCGGCGTCTTCGATCGCTTCCCGGACCTGCAGGTGATCCTCGGCCACTGGGGAGAGGTCGCGCTGTTCTACCTCGACCGCGCCGACGGCTTGGCGGCCCAGGCGAACCTGCCGCTGAGCTTCTCCGAGTATGTGCGTCGCAACGTCTACGTCACGGCGGGCGGGCTCTACAGCCAGCGCTACATGCGCTGGGCGACCGAGGTCGCAGGCATCGAGCGCCTCCTCTTCGCGACGGACTACCCGTACCGGCCTGGCCCGGAGGGCGGCGTCGCGGCGTTCCTCGCCGCCTCGGGGCTCGACCGCGCCGACCAGGAGCGGATCGCCCACGGCAACTGGGAGGCGCTCGTGGCTTCGATCCGACGCTGACCGCCGCGCGCCGCGGCCGTCCGCGGCGGGCCCGCTGAGGCCCCCGTCAGCCGTCCAGGCGCGACATCGTCACCGACGCCAGCAGCCGCGAGGTGGCATCACCGTAGTAGAGCCCCTTGATCGGGGCGATGTCCGCATAGAAGCGCCCGTGGCCGATCTTCACGTGGGATTCGTCGGCGAGGCTGCCGTTCGTCGGGTCGGCGCTGACCCAGACCGGCTCCTCGCCGTCGGAGGCGGGCAGCAATGCCTCGATCCAGGCGTGGGTCTCGACCTCGAGCGACTCGGCGCCGGACTCGGGTGAGGCGGCCCAGAGGTAGCCGGAGACGTAGCGGGCGGCGATCCCGTGGCGGCGCAGCAAGACCAGCGAGAGGTGCGCAAAGTCCTGGCACACGCCTGCCCCCGCATCCAGGAGGTCGCTGATCGCGGACCCGACGTACGTCACGCCCGGGCGGTATTCGAACTGCCGCGGAACGACTTCGCAGAGGCGTTCGACCGTCGCGCGTGGACTATCGCCGCGAATCTCCTGCGCGAGGTCCGCGATCCCCTCGACGGGCGGATGGTCCTGCCAGGGCAGCGCGAACTCACCGGCGACGTCTACGTAGCGCTCGTCGGCGAGCGCCTCCCAGGGACCGTGCGGGGGATCCGCGGGTGCGCTCGTGGCGACCCGGGCCCGAACATCGATCGTGAGCTCCTGGTGGGCCATCGGCACGCCGAACTCGAGCACCTCGGTGCCGAAGTAGTCCAGGTAGCGGCTGACACGCGCCTCGGGGAGGATCAGCGTGTGGAACTCGTCGCAGTGCTGGCTGGGCGTCGTCGCCGGCCTGACGCGAAGCGCGTTGAGGTTGTCGGTGACCGGCGCGTCGTAGTGGTACTCGGTCGTGTAGCGGATCGCGAACTGCATCGCTCAGCGCACCCCCGCCATCGGCGGCGCCCCGGCGAAGTACCGCTCGGCGATGTCGCCGTCGATCCGCGCGAGCTCCTGCTGCACGTCTTCGCAGATGCCGCCGAGCTCGGCGCGCTCGGGCAGCGCGCGGCGCTGGAAGTCGAGGTCCGCCGCGAGCCGGCCGATGCGCAGCACCGGCTTGGAGTTGCGCGGCCCGGCGTCGGCGCTCGAGAGCACGATCTGCAGTTCGTCGACGCAGGCCGCGACGCTGTCGGGATAGGTCCGCTCGAACAGCAGGAATCGCGCCACGGGATGCGCGTTGGGCGGCGCCGTGACCGCGCGCAGGTAGGCGTGAAAGCCGCCGACGGCGTGAAGCAGGATCAGCGCCTGGCCGTCTGCCGATCCGCCCTGCGCGCTCGGCAGGGAGACGCGCAGCATCCGCAAGACCATGTCGGCGACCTCGATCTGGCCGCCGGCGTCCAGGAAGCAGCGCGCTTCGTCGCGGAGCATCGAGCGTGAGGCGATCCCCCAGATCAGCGCGCTTCGTTCCTTGACGTACTGCGCGGAGAGGTAGGGCCCCGAGGCGGCATCCCAGCTGCCGGTGCGACCGCGGCGGCGCAGCTGCAGCGTCGTTGTGTTGATCGCCTCCCACATCTCTGCGCTGATCACGTCGCGCACCGTGCGCGCCCCGGCGCGGGCCCGTTCGACGCTCGCGACCATCGAACCCGGGTGCTCGGGGTCCAGCGCGAGCTGCATCAGCGGGCCGCCGCGCTCCTGGCCCTCCTGAGCTGCGCCGAGCATCGCCAGCAGCCCCCCGGCGCCGAAGCTGATGCCCCCGGCGCCGACGTCGGCGGCGCCCTGCAACTCGGCGTGGTAGACGGCTTCGACCGCGCGGGCGGTGAACTCGGCACGGGCGAGGTTGCGCCCCAGCCAGTAGAGCTCGTGGGCGATCCGGGCGAGCATCAGCGACCTCCCTGCTGTTGCTGTTGCTGCTGGCCCGACCATGTCCCGTAGTTGAGGTCCGGCAGGACCGGCGGCTGCGTGTCGGCGATCGGCGGCCCGGCGTGATCGGCGTCCTGCCCGTCTTCGAGGATCCAGGTGTCCTTCGATCCGCCGCCGCGCGAGGAGTTGACGATCAATGAGCCCTCTTCCAGCGCGACCCGCGTCAGGCCCCCGGGGACGATGTCGATCCGCTCGCCGAAGACCGCGAACGGACGCAGGTCGACGTGGCGCGGGACAAGCCGGCCGTCGGGGCCCACGGTCGGCATCGTCGAGAGGTTGACGATGTCCTGGGCGATCCAGCGTTCGGGGTCGGCTTCGATCTGCGTGCGGACGCGCGCGAGTTCCTCCGCGCTGGCGTGGGAGCCGACGACAACCCCTTTTCCGCCGGAGCCGTCGGTCGGCTTGACGACGAGCCGCTCGAGCCTCGCGAGGACGTCCTGGCGCACTTCCGGGTCGGTCAACAGGTAGGTCGGGACGTTCTCGAGGATCGGCTCCTCGCCGAGGTAGAAGCGGATCATCTCCGGGACGAAGCAGTAGATCGCCTTGTCGTCGGCGACGCCGGTGCCTAGCGCGTTGGCGATCGCGACGCTGCCGGAGCGATATGCGCGCACCAGCCCCGGCACGCCGAGCATCGAATCGCCACGGAACTCGAGCGGGTCGACGAAGTCGTCGTCGAGCCGGCGGTAGACCGCGTGGGCGCGCTCGAGCCCGCGGGTCGTCCGCAGGTACAGCACGTCGTCGCGGACCACCAGATCGGAGGCCTCGACGAGCTCGACGCCCATCTGCCGCGCGAGGAACGCGTGCTCGAAGTAGGCGGGGTTCGCAGGGCCCGGCGTCCAGACGACGACCGTCGCCTCGCTCTCGGCCGACGGGGCAACCGAACGCAGCGCGCGCAGGAGCAGCTGCGGGTAGTGGTCGACGGGCCGCACGCGATAGGAGGCGAAAAGCTCCGGCGCGACGCGCGCCATCGCGGCACGGTTCTCGAGCACGTACGAGATCCCCGAGGGCACGCGGACGTTGTCCTCGATCACGCGCCAGCTCCCGTCGCTGTGGCGCACGAGGTCACAGCCCGCGACGTGGGTGTAGACGCCGCCGGGCGGCCGGATGCCGTGAACGGCGCGCGCGAAGTGCGGGCTTGAGGCTACGAGCCGCCATGGCACGATCCGCTCGCGCACGATCTCGCGGCCGTGGTAGACGTCGTCGACGAAGTGGTTCAGCGCCCGGATCCGCTGGGCCAGCCCGCGCTTGATCTGGGTCCATTCGGCGCTGTCGAGGATCCGCGGGACGAGGTCCAGCGGGAACGGGCGCTCGGTCGACATGCTGCCGGTGCCGATCGTCTCGAACGTGATGCCGCGCTGCATGAAGATCGCATCGCGCCGGCGCCCGGCCTCCGCGAGCCACTCGGGGCCGAGCCGTGCGAGCTCTGCCATCAGCGCGCGCGCGACTGGCCGCGGCGTCCCGTCGTCCCCGACCAGCTCGTCGAGAAACGGTGTGCGCGGCAGATAGCCGCCGCCCGGCCTGGTCTCGACGTCGGTGCTCACCCGAGCATTATCCGTCGATCAGCAACCGGGGCGTTTGGACGGCTGGCGCAACCGGCTGTCCCGGAACAGGCCACCTGTCACACCCGTGGCGACGCGCGGGGTTACTTGAGCTTCTTGCCGAACTTCCCCGATGGCGTGAACGGCCTGGATCCGCACGCGAAGAAGAATGGCAGCTGGTTGAGCTGCGCCGGAACCGTCGCCGACGCCGGACCGGTCTCTTCCAAGCCGGTTTCGGGGTCCCGCCAACAGCCCGCGGGGAAGTAGACGCTTCGCGCGCGCGCACCTTCTTCGACGACCGGCGCCACGAGCACGTCGGGGCCAAGAAGCCACTCTTGGTCCTGTTCGGCGGCACGCGGATCCTGCGGGTACTGCAGGTACAAGGGACGGGTGATCGGCATGCCTGTTTCGTCGGCCTGGTGCCAGAGGGCTTCGATCAGCGGCGCGGCGCTCAGGTGCAGCTCCGAGAGCTTGCGGTAGACAGCCACCGCGCGGATCGAACGCGCCCACGGCGTGTGCTCCTGTGTCAGTGCTCCGTGCAGGCGGAACAGCGGCGAGAGCGCTGCCCACTCGGCCCAGCGCACGAAGAGTTCGTGCGTGGTCGGTGGCGACGCCAGGTCGAAATAGCCCCCGATGTCCGTCGAATACCCGTAGGCCCCGCCGATCGCCCGGTTCAGCATGTCGCGAGTAAGCGAGGCGAGACCCGACGGACTGGCTCCAATCGGTCGTCTCGTCGCCGGGGAAGTTGAAGCTCTCGTACGCCGCCGACCCCGGTTCGCCGCTGTAGCCGGCGCGCGTGTAAAAGGCGATCTGCCTGCCGGGGTGAACGGCTTCGAATGCTTCGACCGCTTCGCGCGTGACGCGCTCGTAGAGCACCGGGTAGGCGTTGTGCATCGCTTCGGCGGTCGTTCCGTCGTGGAAGTGCATTCCGGGCTGGACCTGCTCGCCGAAGTCGAGCATGAAGCCTTCGGCGCCCAGTTCCAAAGCGGCCTCGATCCGTTCGCGCCACCACTGCGCCGCCGCGGGGTTGGTGAAGTCGATCAGTCCCGCGGGCCGCCCGAAGTTGTCGTCGAACAGGAACGGTTCACCGCTTGCGTTGTCGGCGAAGTAGCCGTTGTGGACCGCTGTTTCGAAGTCTTCTTTACTTGTTTCACCGCTGACTTCATCGCCAAGGAAGGCGCGGAAGTAGACGAGCGGCTTGATGCCCAGCCCTTTGAGTGCGGCGAACTCGCTCTCGAGTTTTTCCGGGCTCAGGAATCGCCACCCCTCGACGCGGTATGCGGAGACCGGGAGCGCGTGTGCCTTGATTTCCTTGAGATCTGAGGCGAGCTGCGCTTCGTATTCCGCGGCGCCCTCGTCGTAGGCGACCAGGCGATCGAACGTCGGCCCGATGGCCCAGTTCGGAGCTGCGCGCTGGCGTCCGGTTATCGAGGTGAGCGTCGCGATCGCCTTGCTCATCGCGCCCGGCGCCACCACGTACGCGAGCGTTGTTGCGGAAACCTGTGCCTGCCACGCCGTCGGGTCTTCCGAATCCATTCGCCAAGTCGTCAGCTCTGGCCGCGGGACAAGGAAGCCATAACCGTCGTTGGAGACGAACTGGGACTGGACGTAGTAGCCCGCCTGGGGTCCGTCCGGCGAGAGGTCCGTCCCGGATCCGCTGCCGACGTTCTCCTGGTCAACCCAGTTGTAGAAGGTCTGGCCGCTCTGGTTGAGGGCGTTGTGCCGGCCGCCGAAGCCGTGGAACGCCTCGCCGCTGCCGGACGCAAATGAATCGGCCATCGCCGCGACGCCGCTCGCTTCGCTCGGCGCCGCTTCGACCCGGATCGCGGCCGCGCCCTGCGGCGTCACGGTCACCCTCAGCGTGCGGCCCGTGGGGTCGCTGGTTGCGAGCAGCAGCCGGACTCCTTCGCCTTCGGGTTCCGCGGCGAGCACTTCCCGCGCAAAGTACTCGGTGCCGTTTTCTTCCACCGATGCGAGGTCGCCGGCGTCCGAGCCGCCGGTGAGGGTCGCGGGCCGGTCGCTCCCGACAAGGAACGAAAGCGGTGCGTACAGAGCGGGTCCGGGCGGTTCAGCAGCCAGGCGCGCGGGCGTGACGGGCAGCGTGAACTCGCTCGACGCGGGCGCCGGCGCCTCGGACAGAACGGTGTGACCCGCCGCGTCGCGGAATGCGATCGCGAACGGAGAGCGCGTGATCGTCGCACTCGCTTCGGGCCCCTGAACGGTGATCGTTTCGGGTCCGATCGTGGTCGACGCCGACGCCGCGGACGCCGAACCGAGGGTCGCCAGCAGGCACAGCGCAAACAATGCAGAGGCTCGGCCGCCGATCAACACCGGTGCTTCTCCACTGCGCCGACAAGCCCCCCGACCACTCCGGTTCCCCCTCCGTAGTTCACCCCAGCCGATTCCGGCACGAAAAACGTAGCCGGGCCCGCCACGCGCGTCAATTCTCGTCTGCGCTCAACAGTCTCACGGCGGGTAGCATCGCCACTGTCAGGGGCGCAGAGAGAGGAAGAGGGCGCATGAGGTTCATCGGTGTTGCAGCGATGGTTTGTCTAGCGGTCGGGGTCTCCGCCTGCGGCTCGAGCACCGCGACGCTTTCTTCGAACGGCGTCAGCTCGCCTTCCAGCCAGCCACAGACGTGCGCCACCCGCGGCGGCACGCTCGTCTCCCTCCAGGAAACCGACTTCGAACACCTCGACCCCGGGATCGCGTACGCCTCGCTGGAATACGCGTCGGTGTTCGCCACGCAGCGCCCGCTCTACTCGAACAAGCCCAACAGCGTCGAACCGACGCCGGACCTCGCCGAATCGATGCCGGTGATCTCGGAAGGCGGCAAGCTCGTGACGGTACACATTCGCCACGGGATCCATTTCAGCCCGCCCGTGAACCGCGAAGTGACCTCCGCCGACGTCGCATACGCGATGGATCGCGGCGCCAACCCGAACGTGGCGACGCCGTACTTCGAGGCTTACTTCAGCGCGATCGAAGGCGCACCGCAGGCTACGGGCGGGCCGATTCCGGGGATCAGGACACCGAACCCGTACACGATCGTCTTCAAACTGACGCGGCCACTGGGGCAGCTGGTCGCCGATGCGCTTGTGCTGCCCGTGACGGCACCGGTGCCCAAGGAATACGCGCTCAAGTACGACGAACAGAAACCGTCGAAGTACTCCGACTACATGGTCGCGACCGGGCCGTACATGTTCAAGAACAACGCGGAAGGCAAAGTGCTGGGGATCGGCTACATCGTCGGCCAGTCGGCGACCCTGGTGCGCAACCCGAACTGGAACCCGAAGACCGACTTCCGCCCCGCGTGCCTGAACGAAATCCAGATCAAGATCGGCGGCGACGCGACGGTGCTGGCAGAACAGACCGTTGCGGGCAAGAACATCGTCTTCCAGGAAGCGACACCGTCGTCGGTGCTGCGCCAGGCCTATGAACACCATCGCAACCAGCTCGAGATCGCGCCGGCCGGCATCGAGCACTACATCGGCGTGAACAACTCGTCGGGCCCGTTCCAGAATGAAGACCTGCGCAAGGCGCTCTACGTGGCGCTCGACCGCAACGCGCTCAACAAGCTCGCCGGGGGGTCGCTCGTGGCCTCCAACGCGACGCACATGATCTACCCGACGATCCCCGGCTTCGAACAGGCCGGGGGCTACAAGGGCCCGCAGGGCTCGCAGTTCGACTTCAACCAGCATTTCGAAGGCGACCCGCAGCTCGCCGCCGAATACATCAAGAAGGCCGGCTATCCATCGGGCAAGTACACCGGGGGCGGAACCGTGACGATCGTCGCTTCGACGACACCCTCGCAGCGCGGCCAGGCCGAAATCGTCAATCAGACACTGAACTCGCTCGGCTTCCAGACGAAGCTGAGCGAGGTCGAAAAACCCGCGATGTACTCCAAATACTGCGGCGTCCCGAAAGAAAAGATCACGATCTGCCCGTCGGTCGAATGGGGAGCCGACTTCGCCGACCCCCAGACGATCCTCAACGTGACCTTCAACGGCAAGTTCATCAAACCCGAAGGCTCGGTCAATTTCAGCCTGACGAACTACCCGTGGCTGAACTCGGAGATGACCAAGGGCGAAGAAATCCTCGGCAACCAGCAGCGCGCCGAATACTGGGCGAAACTCGATGACCAGGTGATCGAACACGCGATGGCGATTCCGTTCGAATGGTCCAAGCCGGCGCTGGTCGCGGGGTCGACAGTGCAGGGCGTCGGGCAGCTTTGGAACGCCGGCACCTGGGACTACAGCTACACGTCGCTCAAGTAGCTGCGGGTCTGCGGGGAGCGTTCCGGCGCTCAGGCGCCGGGAGGCTTCGCCGAAACCGGGCCGGCGAGTGCGTCGGCCACGAGCTGGTGGTAGGGCTCGAGCTCGAGCAGGAAGGAGTCGTGCCCCCAGGGCGATGTGACCTCCTCGTGGCGGGCTCGTGCGCCGCCGGCGGCCAGCCGGGCGACGATGTTGCGTGAGTGTTCGCTACCGAAGCGCCAGTCGGTGTCGAATGAGATCGCGAGGAAGTCGACACCGTCGCCGCCGCGGGCTTTGGCGACGCGTGCGAGGTCGAGGTCCGGATCGGCGAACGGGTCGAAGTAGTCCATGATCCGTGTGAGGTAGAGGTAGCTGAGTGCGTCGAAGCGCTTGACGAAACTCTCTCCCTGATAGTCGAGGTAGTGCTCGACCTCGAAGTCGCTGGACATCGTCATCGGAGCGCCGTCGCCACCGCGGCGGGCGTGACCGAACTTGCGCCGCATCGACTCTTCCGAGAGGTACGTGATGTGTCCGATGCGTCGCGCGAGCGACAGCCCCCGTTCGGGGCGGCGAGGGCCCTGCAGGTAGTCGCCCCCCTGAAAGTCGGGATCCTCGGTGATTGCCGCGCGGGCGACTGCGGACAGCGCAATGTTCTGCGTGGTCAGCCGCGCGCTGGCGCAGATCATCACGACCCGTGCCACCTCGTCCGGGTAGTCGAGCGCCCATTGCAGCGACTGCATGCCGCCGAGTGATCCACCGATCGCCGCGTGCAGGCGCGAGATGCCGAGCTGCGCGAGCAGCGCGCGGTGGACGGCCACGAGGTCGCGGACGGTGATCAGTGGAAAGCGCAGCCCGTAGGGCAGCCCGCTGCGCGGATCGATACTCGACGGGCCGCTTGTGCCGCCGCAGCCACCGAGGATGTTTGGCGAGATTACGAAGAACCGGTCGGTGTCGAGCGGCCGGCCCGGGCCGATGATGTTGTCCCACCAGCCGCGCCGGGCGGGGTCGCCGTGGTGTCCGGCGGCGTGCGCGTCACCGGACAGCGCGTGGCAGACGAAAACGGCATTGGAGCCGTCGGCGTCGAGCTCGCCGTATGTCTCGTAGGCGACCGTGACGGGCGCGAGCGTCGCGCCGGAGTGCATGACCAGCGGGCTGTCCTCGTCGAAGAGGACCGCCCGCTGTGTCTGCACCAGTCCGAGGCCGTCGGACGCCACCCGTTGAAGCAGCGCCCGGCTCAGACCTGCGCGACGGTGCGCGTGGCTGCGAGCGCCTGGTCGAGGTCGCCGATGATGTCGTCGATGTGCTCGATGCCGATCGACAGGCGCACGGTCTCCTGTGTAACGCCGGCGGCCTCGAGCTCATCCTCGTTGAGCTGTGAGTGGGTCGTCGAGGCGTTGTGGATCGCGAGCGACTTGGCGTCACCGATGTTCGCCAGATGGCTGAACAGCTCCAGGCTCTCGATGAAGGTTTTGCCCGCCTGTGCGCCGCCGCGCACGCCGAACGTCACGAGTGCTCCGTAGCCCCCCTGCAGCACGTTGTCGGCGACAGCGTGGTAGGGGCTCGACTCGAGCCCCGGGTAGTAGACCCACGCGACATCCGGGTGCCCTTCGAGGTGCCGCGCGACGGCGAGCGCATTGGCGTTGTGGCGCTCCATCCGCAGCGGCAGGGTCTCGACGCCCTGCAGGATCAGGAACGCGTTGAATGGCGAGAGCGCGGCGCCGAGGTTGCGCAGCAGCACGGTTCGCGCGCGTCCGATGTAGGCCGCCGGGCCGAGCGCGTCGGCCCACACGACTCCGTGGTAGGACGGGTCGGGCTGCGTGAGCCCGGGGAACCGCTCGGCGTGCGCGGGCCAGTCGAAGTTGCCGCTGTCGACGATCACCCCGCCGATTGACGTGCCGTGGCCGCCGATGAACTTGGTCAGCGAGTGCACGGCGATGTCGGCGCCCTGCTCGAAGATGCGTGCACCGACTGGTGTCGGGACGGTGTTGTCGAGCACGAGCGGCAGGCCGGCGGCGTGCGCGGCCTGAGCCCAGGCCGGGACGTCGAGCACGTTCAGGCGCGGGTTGCCGATCGTCTCGCCGAACACCAGGCGTGTGCGCTCGTCGGCAAGGCGTGCGACGGCGCCCGGGTCGTCGGCGTCGGCCCAGCGGACCTCGATCCCGTACTGCGGCAGCGTGTGCGCGAACAGGTTGTACGTGCCCCCGTAGAGCTGCGACGTGGAGATGATGTTGTCGCCGGCACGCGCGACGTTGAGCACCGAGTAGGTGACGGCTGCCTGGCCGGACGCGGTGACGAGCGCCGCGATCCCGCCCTCGAGCGCCGCGAGACGCTGCTCGAGGACATCCCAGGTCGGGTTCATGATCCGCGTGTAGATGTTGCCCGGCTCGGCGAGCGCGAACAGGTCCGCGGCGTGCTTGGTGTCGTTGAAGACGTACGACGTCGTCTGGTAGATCGGGACGGCACGCGCGTTGGTGGCGCTGTCGGGCTCCTGGCCGGCGTGCAGGGCGAGAGTCTCGGGCCGGGGGTGCTCGCTCACAAGTGCTCCTTGGGGTCGAATCTCATAAAGTCAGTGAACTTTATAGCGCCGCACGCACCGCGGCCGAATGCGCACCGCGCGTGCCCGCGCGCTCACCACGCGAGGGCGACCGCGCGGCGTCGACCCTAACGCTTCACCGCGCAGCGCGCTCAGGGCAGCTCGCGCCCGAGCCAACCGGTGTAGAAACCCTCGACGTCCGGCAGGAAGTCGTGGATCACCGGGTAGCCCGGCGGCACCGCTTCGACCTCCAGCAGCCGCGCGCACGAGGGGCAGAAGAACTCCCGAAGCTGCATCCAATCGGGGTCCGAGTGCGCGAAGCGCGGGTAGATCTCGCGCATCGCATCCTCGTCGTCGCGGACGCGCACTACCGAGTCCATCTTCCAGTTGCGGTCGTGGGCACAGAAGTCGTGGCCGCAGTCGCAACGGATCACCAGCGCGTCGTCGGCGCGGCGACGGACGATGTTCAGCGCTTCGCCGACCGGCAGCACGATCGAGTCCTCGTACCGAACGCGGCTCTGGAGCACCGCGAGCCAGACGTCGAAGCGGTTCGCGTCCTTGTAGCCGGACTGCAGCGCGCGGACCTCGCTGCGCGCAAGACGCTCGTCGAGCAGTGCTTCGAGTGTCTCCTGCTCGAGGGCGTGACCGCCGCGGGGCGGCGCGACTTTCGCGACGCTCGATTCGGCCAGGAAGCGGTCGGCCGATTCCTCCGGCGTGATCCTGCCCGGCGCCGCGGCCGGGACCGTCACGGTCGGCGTCGGCGCCTGGAATTCGAAGTCCTCGGGCAGGTCCCAGAAGCCGCGGTACTCCGCGGCCCATTTCGGCGAGAGCTTCATCGACTCGGCGTACGCGACGCGGACCGGCTCGATGATCGCCGCGGCGAGCACCTGTTCACGCTCGGCGGCCCACCAGTCGCGCGCCGGGCGAGCTGCGGCCAGCCGGGCGACGCGCAGCGCCTCGCGCCGTGCCGCGGACGCCGCTTCGTCGCTCGCCCCGTCGGCGTCGAGCGCCACGCCGTAGATCGAGTCGGCGAAGCGCGCCATCACAATCCCGGCGGCGACGTCCTGGGCAACGGCCGACGGCTTGCGGAACAGCGGGTCGCCGAGACCCGCTGCACCCTTCATGACCGAGAGATAGAGGTCACCGTCGTCGAACGGTTCGAGCAGCGTGAAGCTGTCCTGCTTGTAAGTACGCAGGCCCTCGATCCCCATCAGCGCCGGGTCGTCGAAGTCGCCGTCACAGAGCGGATAGGCCTCGCCGCGTGCGGCGCGCTCGCGCAGGTCGTTCTGCTTGATGTTGTGCACGTAGGCGCACGAGCCGGGATAGCCACCGAAGATCCCGGGGGAGCTGAACATCTTCCCGGTGCCGAGGTTCTGCAGCTCCCAGAAGGAGGTGCCGGACACCATCTGCAGCGACTCGAAGCTCGCGCCGCCGCGGTGGCGTCCCGGGCCTGCCGTGTTCGGCTTGATCCGCCTCGAGAGGTAGATCATCGGGCAGATCAGCTCCCACATCTCGACGTCGCCGGCGTCGCCCTCGGGGTTGAACATCGCGGCCGCGGTGTCCGTGCCGTCGAGCACGTAAAGGGCCCCCACCCCCTGCGCGGCGATCTCGAAGTTCATGATCGCCGACGAGTTGCCGTACTGGTCGATGCCACCGCCCTGGACGACGTTGCCGGAAACCGAATAGGAGCCCATCACCTCCTCGATGAAGCCGCGCGACTGCAGCGCGCGCGAGAGCGTGCGCGGGAAGCCGGTGAACGCCGGCTGCAGGAACGCCCAGGCGATCCCGGTCGAACCGTCGGCGTCGCCGAGGTTGGCGATCGTGCCCTCCGGGAAGTTCGTTTCGAGCGCGAGGTAAGCGCCGTCGTTGACCTTGTCGTTGCAGATCAGCGTCTGCGTGAACTGCACCCAGATCGCGCCTTGCATTCCCGACGGCGTGCAGTTCATCGAGTGCCAGCCCCAGGCCGAGGTCCCGTCGAGGTCCAGCGCGTAGTCGCCGTCCCCGCCGATGCGCACTTCGAACGGCCCGTGCATCACATAGTCGCGGCGTGCGCGAGCGGGCAGCTGGACCTTGTCGGCGAACTCGATGTCCATCAGCGATGCGGCGCGGTAGCGACCGGGAACCGTCATCTCGCGGATTCGCGACTTGAACGAGCGCCGCCCCTCCTCGATCACCTCGCGCGAGAACTGCTTGAAGCGCTCGAGTCCCTCCTCGCGGACGATCCGCTCGACGGCCGCGCGAACCATGTGGCAGCCGGCGAGCCGCGTGCGCTCGTCGAGCAGGTAGTACATCGGCGCGCGCGAGCGCTTGCTGCAGCGCAACAGGTGCCACTGGGCGAGCTCGTCTTCTTCGCCGATCTTCATGCACGGCAGGTCGATGCCGTCGTCGAGCCGGCTGGTCGGCCCGACCGGGACGCCGCCCGGCGTCGAGGCTCCGATGTCGAGCACGTGTGTGACGCCGCCCGCCCAGGCGATCAGCTCGCCCGAGCCGTCCGGGTCGAAGATCGGCACGAAGGTCTGTACGTCGGCGTTGTGCACGTCGCCGATCACCGGATCGTCGTTCGCGAAGATGTCTCCCGGGCGGATCTTCGGGTTCTGCTCCCAGCCGCCGCGGACCATGAACTTGATCGCGTCGGACATGGTGTGGACGTGGACGATGATCCCGGTCGAGAGGGCCATCGAGTCGCCCTCGGGCGTGTACAGCGCGAAGCACAGCTCGCCGAGCTCGCGCACGATGGGCGAGGCGGAGATGTTCAGCGCCGTCTCGCGTGCGGAGACCAGCCCGCCGCGCAGCCGCGCGAAGAGCTTCTCGTAACCGATCGGGTCCGATTCCTTCATCGCGAGCTCCCCGGTCAGCCCGTAATAGGCCCCGGTCGAGCCCATCAGCTGCTCGGACTCCTCGAGCATCTCGCGCAGCGTCTTGCCTTCCCAGCCGATCGGCGCCTGTGCGGCGCGTGCTGTCTCGCGTGTTACGTCTGCGGTCGCCATCTCAGGCCTCCTCGGAGCTCAGGTGGAAGATTTCGTGCCGGTCCAGTCGCGCGCGTCTGCCCGGCGGCAGCGCCAGCGTCGTGGCGACCGACTCGACGATCGCCGGGCCGACGATTTCGTTGCCGGGTGCCACGTCGCTCAGCTCGTAGATGTCGGTCGCCACGAAGCCGGCATCGAAGTGGACGGGGCGCGTCGCCTTCAGCGGCGGCGTGCCGGCGCTCTCGGCCCGGTCCGGCAGCACCGGCTTCTCGACCTCCGCGCGGCCGAGCACAACGGCCTGCGTGACCAGGTAGCCGAGCTCGGGCGAGCGCGCCGAGCTCGCGTAGACCTTGCCGTAGGCCTCCTCGAACTCGGCGATCAGCTCGTCAACTGCCGCCTCGCTGTCGAGCGAAGCGTGCGGCGAGACGATCTCGATGTCATTGAGCTGGCCGTAGTACTGCATCCGCGTGATCTGCGTGAAGCTGATCGCCTCGCGGGCGATCCCGGACTTCGCGAACTCGTCGGCGACGCGCTCCTCGAGTGCGCGCCAGGCGCTGCTGATCAGCCCCCCGATCCCGGCCTTGGCGGCCGCGTCGAAGGACGGCAGCAGCGGCATGTCGACGGTCTGGTCGTAGCGGTACTCGAAGTCCGCGCAGGCACACCCGTAGGCCGAGAATCCCGCCGCCCAGGCCGGGACGAGCACATCGCGGTAGGTCACACCGGCCGTGTAGCCCGCGACGTGCAGCGGCCCGCCGCCGCCGTAACAGAGCAGCGTGTAGTCGGCGGGCGAGTACCCCTTGCCGAGGATCCTGCCGACCGCCTCGTGGCGCAGTGTCTGCTCGAAGAGCTCGATCACCCCGGCCGCTGCGGCGGCGGTCTCCATCCCGAGCGGTTCGGCGATCTGGCGACGAACCTCGCGCTCGGCGAGCTCGGGATCCAGCTCGACGTCGCCGCCGAGGAAGTAGTCGGGGTTGACCCGCCCGAGCACGACGTTCAGGTCGGTCACCGAAACCGTGTCCAGCGCGCCCTCGGGCCAGCAGACCCCGATCCGCGCGCCGGCCGAGTCGGGGCCGAGCTCGGGTCGGTTGGAGTTGGGGTTCACGCGCACGAACGAACCGGTCCCAGCGCCGATCGAGTCGATCTGGACCAGCGGCATGTTGAGCATGAAGCGCGCCATCGCCGGCGTTGGCGTGATGTCGTAGCGCCCGTCGGTGATCAGCGCGATGTCGAATGAGGTGCCGCCGATGTCGGTGCACAGGACGTTTCGCTCGCCGGTGCGCCGTGCGAGCTCGGCGCCTCCGACGACGCCACCGATCGGGCCCGAGACGAGCGTCCGGGCGAGCTCGCGCGCCTCGATCGAGATCGTGCCGCCGTGCGCGGCCATCACGCGAAGCTCGAAGTTGGCCCCCGCGTCCTTGGTCTTCGAACGCACCGCCTGCAGCGTCGTGCGGCTGGGCTCTGCGGCATAGGCCTCGATCAGCGTCGAGTTCAGTCGCGGCAGGTCGCGGCGCATCGGGTACAGCTCGCTGGAGAGAAACACGGGGATCTCGGCGCCGCGGGCGGAGATCTCCTCGGCGAGAATCTCGGCGACCCGCTGCTCGTGGGCCGGATTGCGGTACGAGAACAGCAGGCACACGACGACCCCCTCGACGCCGGCCTCGACGAGGTCGGCCGCGGCGTCGCGCGCGTCCTGTTCGCGCAGCGGCAGAATTTCGCGGCCAAGGACGTCGACGCGCCCGC
The DNA here is from genome assembly GCA_963699425.1 of uncultured Solirubrobacteraceae bacterium. Classification (GTDB taxonomy): domain Bacteria; phylum Actinomycetota; class Thermoleophilia; order Solirubrobacterales; family Solirubrobacteraceae; genus Palsa-744. Next base: position 28,658 of record CAVOTS010000005.1, read on the forward strand.
GAACCCCCTTCATCAGCTCACGCGGGACCAGTGGAGCGTTGTGGTAGTGAGTCGCCAGGTGGAGCTTGTCCGAGTAGGAGAAGCCGAGATACGTCTGGATCGCCCGCTCGATCCGCAGGTAGTCCTCCTGCCCGGCGCTGACGATCGCCCCGATCCTCAGGCCGGTGCGCGAAAGCAGCCTGTTGAGCATCGCGGTGCCGCTGAAGATCCCCGACGCGATCTCTGCGAACGCCTCGTCCGGTGAACTGTCCCACTGGGCCAGTGCGTCGTCCGCGGAGGCCATGAACCCGACGGACTCGTCGTCGGGCGTCGTCTGGGCCTTGCCGACGACGAACTCGCCGGTCTCGTCGACAATGAACGTGTCGGTCATCGTCCCCCCGGCGTCGATTGCCAGAACCCGCGGTGTGCGCTGCATCGTTTCCTCCACCTCCTCGACGGTCGAGGTCGAGCGTATGGCTACCGAACCCGTCCGCATAGGGCCGATTTACCGACGTTGACCGCCTGAAGTTGTGGAATCTCCACATTTCGGCGATGATCTCGCGATGGCCGTGAGCGTTCCTGACCTGCTGTTGCGCTTCGCCGCCGACGGACAGTGGACCGAGTCGATGGCGGCCGAGCTGACGGCCGCCATCCACCGTGAGCTGCCGGAACTCGCCGCCGACGAGGACCTCGCGCGCGAGACGCTTGAAAGCACGGTGAGCGTCATCGAGCTGTTCGTCGATCGCATCCGGCGCGGGGAGCCGGTCACGAGCGTCGAGCCCCCCGAGGCGGCGATTGTCTTCGCACGAGATCTCGTGCAGCGCGGCCAGCCGCTGGACCGCCTGCTGCGTTCGTACCACATCGGCCAGGCCGCGTTCTTCGAGCGCTGGTCCACCGACGTGCGCGCGGTGCTCGATGACCCGGCGGATGTGGCGCAGGCGATCCAGGAGGTCGCGGGGCTGACATTTGCCTTCGTGCGCGCGCTGGACAGCGGGCTGGTGCGTCGCTGGACCGAGGAACGCGAGCGCTGGGTCCGCTCGTCGGCCGCCGTCCAGGCCGACGCCGTGCGCTCGCTGCTTGCCGGCGAAGGGGCCGACGAGTCCGCGGTCAGCGAGCTCCTCGGCTACGAGCTTGCGCACCGGCACACGGCCTTCGTCGTCTGGCGACCCGACGGGCAACCGGACGCGCGGCCCGGCGGGCTCGACCGGGCAGCGTCATCGATTGCCGACGCGCTGCGCGGGCGGCAGCGGCTGATTCTGCCGTTGCAGGGGAACCTTTACGCCGGCTGGGTTGACGGCGGCGAGGACTCGGGTCTCGCCGCGGTCCGGCTGCCCGACGGCGCCAGCGCCGCAATCGGATCGAGTGGCGACGGTCTCGCTGGCTTTCGCCGCAGTCACCGGGAGGCCATGGACGCCCGCCGGGTCGCGCGCCTCTCCGCTCGCGCGCCCGGCTCGATCGTGAGCTACGCGTCGGTGGCCGTCACGGCGCTCGCCAGCGTAGATATCGAGCGCGCCAGGGATTTCGTCGATGCCTCGCTGGGCGCGCTCGCCGGCGAGGACGACACCTCGCGCCGGCTTGCCGGGACGCTACGCGCATACCTCGAAGAGGGCATGAGCCCGCGGCGCACAGCGCGGCGCCTGGGGGTCCACGAAAACACCGTCACAAACCGCGTCGGCGTAGTCGAACAGCGCATCGGCGGCCCGGTCGGACCGCGCGCGACGGAGCTGCTGGTGGCGCTGCGCCTGCTGGCGGTCACGAAGCGCGCGACCAGGCACGCGGGCGCGATAGCGGGCGAAGCGCAGAGCGTGCCGCGGTGAGGGTTGGCGGAGCCCGCCGGCCGAACGCCGCCAAGCTGCAGCGGATCGCGGCCGAGCGCCTTTCGGTTCTCCAGGCACGCGTCGGGGCGATCGCACTGGCGAGCATCGCCGCGGGCGTCGCGTGGGTCATCGCACGCGAAGTCGGCGGCGAAGCGCACCCCTTCTTTGCTCCCGTCGCCGCAGTGCTCGCGCTGGGGCTTTCGATCGGCCACCAGGTCCGCCGTGCCGTCGAGGTCTCGCTCGGCGTGGCGCTCGGGATCGTGATCGCCGACGGGCTCGTGCTGTTGCTCGGCGCCGGCGGCTGGCAGCTGGTCGTCGTCCTGTTCCTGACGATGTCGGCTGCGGTCCTGATCGCAGGCGGCACGCTGCTGATCAACCAGGCGGCGATCACCGCGATCTTCATCGTCGTCGTGCAACCGCCCAGCGGCACGATCAGCGACGGGCGGCTGATCGACGCGCTGATCGGCGGCGCCGTTGCGGTCCTCGCGCGCTCGCTGGTCCCGAACGACCCGCTGCGAATCATCGAGTCCGAGCTCACGCCGCTGACGAGCGGACTCTCGTCGTCCCTGGAAATGACAGCCGCGGCGCTGCACGACAACGATCTCGGCGAAGCACAGGCGGCACTCGAGCGCGCTCGGGATCTCGACCCTGAGCCGTTCATCCAGATCGCGGCGGCGGCGCGAGAGACCGTCGCCGTGACCCCCGGACGGCGACGCGCGAGCGGTCAACTCGAGCGCATCGCCCACGCCGTGCCGCACATCGAACATGCGCTGCTCAACACCCGCGTCCTGACGCGCGCTTCAGTGAGCGCGATTGAACGCGGCGAACACGCCCCCGAGAAGCTCACCGAGGGCATCGCTCTGATTGCCTCCGCGACATCCGCGGCCGGGCGTCAGCTCGCGGGCGATGAGTCCCTGGAGCACGTCGAAGTGCCGGCGCTGCAGGCCGCCCGTGAGGCGACGCTCGCACTCGCCGTGAGCCCCGGGCTCGGGGTCGGCGCGGCGGTCAACCAGGTGCGCCTGATCGCCACCGACCTGCTCCTTGCCAGCGGCGTCGAACGACGCGCCGCCGTGCAGCTCGTTCGCCGCGCCGACGCGCCGGCGCCCTAGCTGCCGGGTCGGGGTAACTGGGTGGCCATGAATCGGTCCCAGAGCTTTGTGGGGGTCAGTCGCCGCTGGGCGACGAGCAGGTGCGCCGAAGGCGTGATGCGCTTGCGGATCGGCGCATGCCGCGCGTCGATCGCGCTTTCGATCGCGGATGCGACGTCATCGCTGTCACCGCCGAGCCTTGCGAGCGGCCCCCGTTCGTAGGCCTCTGTCGTCGCGCTGGCGACGGCGGCATTGAACTGCGCGTAGGGCCCGTCGGCGTCCTCCTCGACGCTCGCCGCGGCAGTCGAGCCGAACTCGGTGCGGATCAGGCCCGGCTGCAGGACCGTGACCTCGACACCGAAGCCTGCGACCTCGAAGCGCAGCGCGTCGCTGATCGCCTCGACCGCGTACTTCGTGGCGTGGTAGACGCCGCCGCCGGGGATCGTGAAGTTGGCTCCCATCGAGCTGATGTTGATGATCCGGCCCCAGTGCTGCGCACGCATTCCCGGCAGAACCAGCTGACACATCCTGATCAGCCCGAAGACGTTGGTCTCGAACTGGCGGCGCACCGAATCCATCGGCAGCGTCTCGATCGCACCCGACTGCGAGTAACCGGCGTTGTTTACCAGTGCACCGACCGCGCCGTGCTCGGCGACGACGGTGTCGACGGCGGCCTGCATCGAGGCCTCGTCGAGGACGTCGAGGGCCAGCGTCCTGCAGCCCACGTCAGCGAGGTCGCTGATCGCCTCGGGACGACGCGCGGTTGCATAGACGGTGTGTCCGCTGCGCGCGAGCCGCGCGGCCGTGGCGTGGCCGATGCCGGTCGAGCAGCCGGTGACCAGGATTGCGCGTGAGGGATCTGGCATCTGGGCATCTGACCATGCCAACGTGAGAAAGTCCAGGACGATTTCCGGGCGATCGGGCTTTAACGTTCGCTCGATGGGGGGCTGCCAGCGAGGTTTCGCGCAGCGGCGACGGTGAACGCCGCAGCACAACCGGTCGGCGCAGGACATACGGCTTGGGGCCGCAACCTCGCGGCGCCGGTACGCAGCTTCTTGAGCACCGAGACCGGCGGGGCGGCGGCGATGCTCGCCGCGACGGTGCTCGCACTCCTGTGGGCGAACGTCGCGTTCCACAGCTACGGCCAGTTCTGGTCGACCGAGTTGTCGGTGCGGGTCGGCAGCAGCGCGATCGCGATGGACCTGCAGCACTGGGTCAACAAGGGCCTGATGACCCTGTTCTTCCTGGTCGTCGGCCTCGAGGCCAAGCGCGAGCTCGACATGGGCGAGCTGCGCGAGCGCCGGCGCGTCGTCGCGCCGCTGCTCGCGGCAATCGGCGGACTCGCGCTGCCGGTCGCGATCTTCCTGGCGTTCAACGCCGGCACGCCTGCGGGGCACGGCTGGGGCGCGGCGATGTCCACCGATACGGCCTTTGCGCTGGGCGCGCTCGCGCTGCTGACCCCTCGCTCGGCAACGCGTGTGCGCGTATACCTGCTGACCGTCTCCGTGTTCGACGACCTCGGCGCCCTGGTGGTGATCGCGACCGTCTATGCCGGGAAGATCTCTGTTGCGGCGCTCTTCATCGCCGTGGTGCTGTTCGCGGCGCTGCTGGCTCTGCGCTGGCTGCCTGTCGCCCGCACTGCGCCCTCGGTCGTGATCGCCATCGGATTGTGGGTCGCTACTTACGAGTCGGGCATCGACCCCGTCGTGACCGGACTGCTGATCGGCCTGGTGACCGGCGCCTACCCGCCCTCCCGCGAGGACCTTGAGCGAGCGAGCCGCGCTTCGCTGGCGTTCCGCGAACAGCCCACGGCAGACCTCGCGCGCTCGCTCCAGCGCGACGTCGGCTCGGTGATCTCCGCGAACGAGCGCTTGCAATACCAACTCCATCCGCTCGTCAGCTACGCGGTGCTCCCGCTCTTCGCGCTCGCCAACGCCGGCGTGCTGATCACCGGCGCGACGCTCTCGGCGGCGCTCGGGTCGCCGATCTTCCTCGGAATCGTGATCGCCTACCTCGTGGGCAAGCCGCTCGGCACGGTCGCGGGAGCCTGGCTCGCAGCGCGGCCCAGCCTGCATGGTGCGCGGCCGCTCGTCAGCGGACCGATACTCGTAGTTGCGGGAACCTGCGCCGGGATCGGCTTCACGGTCACGCTGCTGATCGCGTCGCTGTCGTTCAGCGGAACCGCCCTGGCCGAGGCGAAGCTCGCCGCGCTCGCGACGATCGTGCTCGCGCCGGTCCTCACCGCCGCCGCCCTGCAGGTGGTCCGCCGGTTGCCCGATCGTGTCCGCAAGCGCCAGATCGCCGGCACCGCGGAGGATCTTGCGGACCTCGCCGACGACGTCGACCCCGAGCGCGACCACATCCGCGGGCCACAGGACGCGCCGGTGACGCTACTCGAGTACGGCGACTTCGAGTGCGTCTACTGCGGCCAGGCCGAGGGGATGCTGCGGGAACTGCTCGCCGCCTCGGGCAGCGAGGTCCGGTACGTCTGGCGGCACCTGCCCCTCGCCGACGTGCACCCGTACGCGCAACTCGCCTCGGAAGCCGCCGAGGCGGCCGCTGCACAGGGCCGCTTCTGGGAGATGTACGACGTGCTGATCTCCCACCAGGGCGCGCTGACCTCCGCCGACCTCGAGCGCTACGCCGGAGAGCTGGGACTCGATACGCGCCGCTTCGCCGAGGCCCTTCGCAGGCGGGAGTACGCAGGTCGCATCCGCGCCGATGTCGCCAGCGCCGACGAGAGTGGCGTCTCGGGAACGCCGACCTTCTTCATCAATGGCCGCCGGCACTACGGCGTCTACGACCTCGCGACGCTGAGCGCCGCGGTCGCGGCGGCCAAGGCGCGTGCGCAGACGCGCGCCGCGGTCGCGCGCTGAGGCGGACGACCGCCGAACGCCGGCTGGCGCCCGCCCCGCGGACGGGGCGGGCGCCAGCTGCCTTCCTCCTCAGGTCTTCGGCAGGACGTGCGCCGCGCGCACGGCCTTTGCGGTCGCGAGCTCGATCGAGCCGTCGAGGATCGCCGTGTTGTTGCCGGCCGCCGACGGGAGGCCGATGATCGCATTGACCAGCGGGTTGAGGACCAGCGACAGCAGTCCGCCGCAGCCCGTCGCTTCAGGGGCGGCGAACGCGTTGTCGACGAGTGAGACGTCGGTCAGCGCGATGATGTTCCCCCCTTCGCGGAAGGTCAGGTTCCCTTTTGAGCCTTTGATCGGAGTATTCGGCGCGGGCGGTTTGGTCGTACCCGTCGTCAGCTGCAGCACGATCGGGTCGGCTTCCGACCCGACGTAACACGAGGAGCCGAGCGCCGGGTTTTCCAGGTGGACCTTGAGCGGCAGTCGCACGGCGATGCCGCTTTCATCGACGGTGTTGGCCTCGTTGACCACGACGGCTGTCGCCGGCGCGGCGAGTTCGGTGCGCGCCGTGACTTCTCCGCCGAGACCTTCGATCCCGACCAGGCCGCCGGGGACCGTCTGGGGCGGCGAGATGAACGTCTGGCCGGTTGCGGGCACGAGATTTTCGGACTTGTTCGCGACCCCTCCCTGGAGCACGATCGGATGCTCGATCGGGACGGCCTTGCTGCCGAGCTTGACTTCACCGCCGGTGGTCGTGGCGACCAGGCAGAAGATCACGCCCTTGGTGTGCGCGGGGCATTCCTTGAACGGCAGGTATTCCGGGTTGGGTGTGGTTTTCGCCGACGCGCCTGCGGCACAGACCAGCAGCAGCGCGACCGTCAGCGAAGTGCAGCGACGCATCCTGGCGCCGCTCAGAAATCTGTTTTGCATCCGTTTCTCCCCCTCGGTCAGACGACCCCAAGCGCGGTTACCCGCGATCCGCGGCGGCGAAACAGCCGCCGGGGACACCTGCGAGGGACCCGGCGCTCAGACGGATTTGCCGCGCCGGGCGGGCGGGGCGACGTACGCCGCGAACAGGCGATCGAGGAACTCGTCGGCGGTCGGCCAGGCGGTGAGCCCCGGCTTGTCGGCCGGCAGGACGGTTCGCAGCGTCACGAAGCCGTGCAGCGCGGTCCACAGCTGGACCGCGATCTCCTCGGCGTGCGCTCCCTTGCCGACGCATCGTTCGGTCGCAACGACGAGCGCCGCGAACGCATCCATCCCGGGGTCGCTGCCCTCCTGCGGCGAGGTCACACCGCGCGCGGGGGTGGCGAACAGGATCCTGTAGAGGCCGGGACGCTGCTCGGCGAAGTCGACGTAGGCGCGTCCCATTGCGCGCAGCTCGTCGCGCGGGTCCCCGTCGCTGCCCGCGGCGGCGCCGACCAGGTAGGCGACGAGTTCTTCGAACGCCTCGTCGCAGACCGCGGCGAGAAGCTCGTCGAGGTCGGCGAAGTGCAGGTACAGGGCGGTCGGCGACACGCCGGCGCGCGAGGTGACCGCCCGGATCGAGAGCCCCTCCGAGGTGCCCCGCTCGAGCAGCAGCTCGCCGCAGGCATCGATCAGGGCTGCGCGCAGCCGCTCTCCCTCTCCGCGGGGGTTGCGTTTGCGTGGGCGCGTCGTGGCGCTCATGTCGAAGATCGTAACAACCTGGGTTGACAACCGTTGATCTACGTGCGTATATTTACGGCCGTAAAGTCGTATCCGTCCCGAGGAGGCCCCCCGCCGTGCTCACTTCAATCACCCGCCTGGCCGTCAGCCACCCCCGCCGTCTCGCGGCCGCCGTCGGCATCTTCTTCGTAATCGCCCTCGCGATCGGCTCGGGCGCGAGCAGCGTGCTCACCGCGCGCAACGACTTTGTCGACCCCGGCGCCCAGTCCGCCGCGGCGCGCACGACGATCGAACACGCGACCGGCGCCGCGCCCGCACCCGGCGTTCTCGCGCTCGTGCGCGAACGGCCGGGCGGCCCCGCGGTGCGCCGGGCGGCCGCGCTGCTCGCCGCCGACCCCGGGATCGCGCGGGTCGCGCCGGCAACACCTGCGGCGAACGGCCGCACGACTCTGCTCGCCGCGACGGCGCGAGCCGGGACCGAAGAAAAGGTCCTCTATGAAGGCCTGAAGTCGCGGTTCGCCCACGACCCGCAGGTCGTCCTGGGCGGCGCGGCGATCGCCGGCCCCGAGGTCGGCAACCAGGCCGCGAGTGACCTGGGGCTCGCCGAGGCGCTCGCCTTTCCGCTGCTTGCGCTGCTCGCGTTCCTGATCTTCCGTGGCACGGCGGCGCTGCTGCCGCTCGCGGTCGGCGCCGTCAGCGTCTTCACGTCCTTCGCGCTGCTGGTGGCGGTCAACACCGGCTTCCACGTATCGGTGTTCGCACTGAACCTGGTGATCGGCATCGGGCTCGGGCTGGCCGTCGACTACAGCCTGTTCATGGTCTCGCGCTTTCGCGAGGAGGTCGCCGCAGGGCGAGATGTGGCTGAAGCGGTCACCGTCACGATGCGCACCGCCGGGCGCACGGTGGCGTTCAGTGCCGTGACCGTGGCCGTGGCGATGAGCTCGCTGACTGTCTTCCCGCTGCGTTTCCTGCAGTCGATGGGTATCGGCGGCATGGTCACGGCGCTCTCAGCCGCGGGCGCCGCCCTGACGCTGCTGCCTGCCGCGTTCATGCTGTTCGGCCGCCGACTCGGGCGGGCCACGCCCGGCCCGGCCAACGACGGGCGCTGGTACCGCCTCGCGCACGCGGTGCTGCGCAGGCCCGGCCTCGTGGCCGCCGTGACCGCGAGCGCACTGATCGTGATGGCCCTGCCGGCTCTGAAGACCCACTGGAGCGGCGTCGACGCGCGCGTGCTGCCCGCTTCGGCGAGCGCCCACGTTGTCGAAAGCGAACTCGAGCGCCACTATCCCTCGACCGCGGCCTCGCCGGGCTTCATCGCAGTGCGCGCCGGCGCGGACCAGGGCCCCGCGGTTGCGGCCTACGCGGCCCGGCTGGCCGGGATCGGCGCGACGACGGTCTCCCCCGCTCGCTACGTCGGCGACTCGACGTGGCAGATCACGACCGTCACGCGCGACGAGGCGATCTCGCCGGCCGCGCAGCGGATAGTCGAAGCCGAGCGCTCCGTCGCCGCGCCGTTCGAGCGCGAGGTCGGTGGCTTTGCGGCCGAATTCCACGACCAGCGTACGGCGATCGCGAGCAACCTGCCCCTCGCGCTGGCGATCCTCGCGATCGGCACGTTGTTCGTGCTCTGGCTGATGACCGACTCGGTCGTGCTGCCGGTCAAGGCGTTGGCGATGAACGCCCTGACGGTCGGCGCCGCGACGGGCATCCTCGTGCTGATCTTCCAGGACGGGAGATTTACCGGGCTGCTGGACTACGTGACCCAGAAGGGGATCGAGCAGAGCGACTATCTCGTCCTCGCGGCGATCGCGTTCGCGCTGTCGACCGACTACGGCGTCTTCCTGCTGACGCGGATCAAGGAGGCCCACGACGCCGGCGAGACCAACGAAGAGTCAATCGCGATCGGGCTGCAGCGGACAGGCGGGATCGTCACGGCCGCCGCGATCCTGCTGGCTGTGGCGATCGGCGCTTTCGCGACCTCCCAGGTGGTGTTCCTCAAGGAGATCGGTGTCGGCGCGGTTGCTGCCGTGCTGATAGATGCGTTCATCATCCGCTCGCTGCTCGTGCCAGCGCTGATGGGCCTGCTCGGCCGGTGGAACTGGTGGTCGCCCGCGGCGCTGCACAGGCTCCACGAGCGGTTCGGCGTGAACGAGAACGGCGCCGGCCACGAGCGCCAGGGAGAGGTCGGTGTCCCCGCGCTGCAGTCCTAGGCTCACGCCAACGGTCCGGCGCCCCTAGACTCACGCGGCGGCCAGTGCGGCCCGCTTTTGGTGCCAGGCGACGATCTGCAAGAACCGCAGGAACCCCCCGCAGCAGAGATCGGGCGTGCCGCGCGGCTGCTGCGCGCCGGGGAGCTCGTCGCCTTTCCGACCGAGACGGTCTACGGTCTCGGTGCCGACGCGGGTAACGACCGCGCACTCGCCCGCTTGTACGCCGTGAAGGGTCGGCCGGCCGCGCACCCGGTGATCGTCCACCTCGCGGATGCTGGCCAGGTCATCGATTGGGCCAGCAGCGTGCCGGAGGCGGCCAAGCGGCTCGCCGAGGCCTTCTGGCCCGGGCCGCTGACACTGATCCTGCGGCGCGCCGACGGCGTGTCCGACCGGATCACCGGTGGCCAGCCGACCGTCGGGCTGCGCGTGCCGGCGCACCCGACGGCGCTGGCACTGCTCGCAGCGGTCGACCGCGGGCTCGCCGCTCCTTCCGCGAACCGCTTCGGCGCGGTCAGCCCGACAAGCGCACAGGCCGTCCGCGAGGGACTCGCGGACGAGGTCGCGATGGTCCTCGACGGGGGCCCCTGCCGCGTCGGGGTCGAGTCGACGATCATCGACTTGAGCGGTGAGCGGGCGCTGCTCGTCCGGCCTGGCGGCCTCGCGGTCGAGGACGTCGAGCGGGTCCTGCGCGCGCCGCTCGCGCTCGCCGGCCCCGGCGTCCGCGCGCCGGGGACGCTTCGCTCGCACTACGCCCCGAACGCCGCAATCGAGCTCGGCGCCCGCGAGGACGTCACGCGCCTGGCTTCGCTCTCGATCGCCGCTGGTCGCCGCACCGCGGTGATCTGCCCCGCGCCGATGCCGCCCCTGCCCCCCGGCGCGCTGGTCCTCGGCGAGCCGCAGGATCCCGCGGCCTACGCGCATGGCCTGTACGCAATGCTGCGCGCCGCCGATGCCGCAGGCGCCGAGGTCGTGATCGCCGTCGCGCCGCCGCCGGGCGGGCTCGGTCGCGCGGTCGCGGACCGGCTGCGCCGCGCGGCCGCGCCGCGCGAGTAACCGCTAGCCGGCCGGGGGCGGCGGCTGCGGCGGGGGCGGCGCCTGTGCAGGCGGTGTGGCGGGCCCGGCGATCGCGAACAGCGAGGCCACTCGCGCCTGGCGCTGGTCGGCTACCTGCCGGTGGGTCGCCAGCGCCCGGATGTCGCGCTGGCGCGCGACGAGCATCAGTGAGATGAATCCGATCAGTGCGAGCGCGAGTACGCCGCACAGGGCCCAAATCTTCACGGCTGTCGAACGCACGGCTTCTTTGCTGCCGTACGCGACCGAGCGCGCCTGCGCGCGCGTCGGGCGCGCGATCCGCGCCGGTGTCGGCGCGAGTACCGGCCGGGTGTTCTCCGCGATCGTCAGCATCGATGCCGGAGGCACGTCGTTGGTCAGCGTGTTTTCGATCCAGTAGACCGCGCCGTGTTCGCGCCAGGCGACGTCTTGAGCGTTCTCCGGCGTAGAACAGTTCGTAGTTGCGGGCGCCGATCGGCACGGTCTGCTCAGGGTTGGCGAGCAGCGGAGGATCGGTCCAGGTGCGTTCCCTGAACGTCGTAGAACTGGCCGAGTTCGCCGCTGATCGATCGACGATCACGTAGGCCTCGTGGCGCTGCCGCTGAGGTCCCGCATCTTGTAGAGGTGAAGATGTCCGGTTCGGCGCCGCCGAATGCTTCCCGCACGCGCGGGTACTCCAGCGGGAAACGGCAGGTACGGCGTCTTCGCACGGGCCGCGGCGAGATCTTCGGCGCTTGTCGGCACCATCGACGCGGCCGGGGTGCCGTGATCCCGGCGTTCGCGACCGCCGCGGTTTGCTCGCGGGCGCGCGGCGCGCGTGCCGCGGGTCGCGCGATGCGCGATCGCCGCCGTGCCAGTGAGGAAGTTGCGACTGCTTCGTGGACCTGTTCGGGGCTCGCGGTGTCGTAGTCGCTGTGCAGCGTGATCGGGAAGTGGACCTGGCGCACCGGCTTGCCGGCCGATTCGACGAGCAGGTCGAGCAGCTGCAGAACCTGTTCTTCGCCGTGCAGGTTCGCCGTCTGGACGGCGTGGCCGAAGATCCGCTCGAACTTTTCGCGGTCTTCAAAGAGTTTCGGGCCGTACTGCGACTTGACTTCGAGCAGGAAGCGCTGGTCGCGGGAGTCGCGGATCAGCGACGTGCTTTCGTGACGGTTGGCGACGAATTCGAGCGCTTCCTGGCCGCAAAGACGCTGGTACCCGGGCTGCAGGTTGATTTCGAAATACTGTTCTCCGCCGGGTTCGTTGCGGTGGTAGTAGCGCTTGTCGACCATCGCGTAGACACAGCCCATTTCGTCGACCGCATCGCGGAAGTGGTGGAAGTTCGTGATGAATACGCGGTTGACCGACAGGCCCGTCTGCTGCTTGATCGTTTCGAGCATCAGCCGCAGGCCGGCCGAGGGACCGCCTTCGACATAGCCGAAGGTGTAGGCGGAGTTGATTCGGTTTTCTTCGATCGCACCGTTGGGACGGTGGATCGGCACCCACCACTCGCGCGGAATCGAGAGCATCGAGATCGTCGGCTTGCTCGGGTCGATGCGCACGAGCAGCATCTCGTTGGAGTGGGGCAGCACGGCGCCTGACGGGTTGTCCGCGGGGGGCGGACGTTCGTCGTTGCCGACGAGCAGGAGCGTCTCGGGCTGCCCTCGCGAGGTCGACGCGAGCAGCCCGGGGGCGACCTTCACGGTCCGCGTCCCGAACGCTTCAACGACGCCGGCGACCTCGTTGCGCGCGATCAGGACGGTCGCGATGGCGCTGACCATCACGATCCCCAGAGCCGCCGGCAGGAAGCGCTTGGCGACCCACCAAAGACCCGGAGCCGGACGGGCGTTTTCGGCGCCAGGCGGCGCCGCCGGAAGTCGCGCGCGGCGGCGCTCACGGGCGGCGGTCGTTGCGGCTGTTCGCGACGCTCGAGCCCACCGCGCGCAGTCTAGAGGGCCGTCCGCGGCCTGATCGCCCGGTAACCGTCGAGGTGAAAGCGGCGCCATACGCCGTCTCATACGATCAGCGCCCGCTCGACAGGAGAAGCCCGTCATCCACGGAGGAGAGAGATGGCCCGTCCCCGCGAGGTTCCCGACCGCGCCCGCATCGTGATCATCGGCGGCGGCGTCGGCGGCACCTCGATCGCCTACCACCTCGCCGCAGCTCGGCGAGCGCGATGTCGTCCTCGTCGACCGCAACGAGCTGACGAGCGGCTCGACGTTCCACTCGGCCGGGCTCGTCGGCCAGCTGCGCGGCTCGCTGCCGCTGACGCGGATGATGATGTACTCGGTCGATCTCTATCGCCGCCTCGCAGCCGAGACCGACACCGATCCGGGCTGGGTCGAGTGCGGCGGCATCCGTCTGGCGTGCACGCCCGAGCGGGAGGAAGAGCTCGAGCGCCAGGTCGCGTGGGCGCGCACGTTCGGCTTGCCGCTGGAGCGGATCTCCGCCGACGAGGCACAGGAGCTGTTCCCGCTGATGGTCACCGACGGGGTGCGCGCGGCGTCCTATCTGCCGACCGACGGCTACCTGGACCCTTCGCAGCTGACCTACGCGCTCGCCGACGGCGCGCGCAGAGGCGGCGTCCAGATCTTCACGCACACCCGGGTGACCGGGATCGACGTCCGCGGCGGGCGCGTGCGCGGCGTGAGAACCGAGTGGGGCGACATCGAGGCCGAGGTCGTAGTCAACGCCGGTGGCATGTTCGCGGCGCGAGATCGGCCGGCTCGCCGGCGTGCGGATGCCGATCGTCCCGTTCGCCCACGAGTACCTCGTCACGCAGCCGTTCCGCGAGCGTGGCGGCGAGCACCTGCCGACGCTGCGCGACCCCGACAACCTCATCTACTTCCGCGAGGAGGGCGGCGGGCTGGTGATGGGCGGGTACGAGCGCCACAGCGCCCCGTGGTCACTCGACGCCCACCTGGTCGACACGGATCCCGGCGAACTTCAACGGGCAGCTGCTCGAAGAGGACTGGGAGCGCTTCGGAGGAGATCGCCGACAACTCCAAGCGCCGGGTGCCGGTGATGGACGAGGTGACGATCACGAAGCTGATCAACGGTCCCGAGGCGTTCACGCCGGACAACGAGTTCTGCCTCGGCGAGACGCCGGTCGCGGCTTCTTCGTCGCCGCTGGCTTCTGCGCGCACGGCCTCGCCGGCGCCGGCGGGATCGGCAAGGTGATGGCCGAGTGGATCGTCGCGGGCGAGCCGACCGAGGATCTCTGGGAGATGGACATCCGCCGCTTCGGCCCCCAGTACCGCTCGCCCGGCTACACGCTCAAGCGCGCCAAAGAGGTCTACGAGACCTACTACGACATCCGCTACCCGGGCCACGAGCGACTCGCCGGGCGGCCGCTGCGCGTCTCCAGCGCGTACGGCTGGCACCGCGAGCACGACGCCTCCTTCGGCGAGAAGTCCGGCTGGGAGCGCGTGAACTGGTACGAGCGCAACGCGGCCGGCCGGCGACGAATCGCTGCGCCCGCGCGGCTGGGCCGGGATGCACTGGTCACCGGCGATCGGCGCCGAGCACCGCGGCGACGCGCGAGCGCGCCGGCCTGTTCGACGAGTCCTCGTTCGCCAAGCTCGAGATCGCCGGGCCCGGGCGCGGCGGCGTTCGCTCGAACGGCTCTGCGACAACCGCGTGGCGCGCGGCGTGGGCGAGATCACCTACACGCAGATGCTCAACTCGCGCGGCGGGATCGAATGCGACTTCACCGTCACGCGGCTCGAGGAGGACCTCTTCTCGATCGTCACCGGCACGGCGTTCGGCAACCACGACACGGCCTGGATCCGCTCGCACATGCCCGACGACGGCTCGGTCCGCGTCGCCGACGTCACGGCGCGCTTCGCGTGCTTCGCGCTGTGGGGTCCGCGGGCGCGCGAGATCCTCGCGCCGCTGACGCCGGACGACGTCTCCGACGAGAGTTCCCGTACTCGCCGCACGCGCAGATCTCGGTCGGCGACGTGCCGGTCAGGGCCCTGCGGGTGACGTTCGTCGGTGAGCTCGGCTGGGAGCTCTACTGCCCGACCGAGTACGGCGCGAACCTCTGGCGGACACTCTGGGAGGCCGGGCAGCCGCACGGCCTCGCCGCCTGCGGCTACCGCGCGATCGACACGATGCGCCTCGAGAAGGGCTACCGCGTCTGGGCCGCCGACATCACGCCCGACGAGAACCCCTACGAGGCGGGGCTCGGCTTCTGCGTCAAGCTCGACAAGGAGGGCGGCTTCATCGGCTCCGAGCGGCTCGCCGAGCTCAAGGAGCAGGGCCCCGAGCGGCGGCTGCGCTGCCTGGTGCTCGAGGATCCCCGTTCGGTCGCGCTCGGCAACGAGCCCGTGCGGATCGACGGCGAGGTCGTCGGCCGCGTCACCAGCGGCGGCTACGGCTACAGCGTCGAGCGCTCGATCGCCTACGCGTACCTGCCCCCGGACGTCCCGGTCGGCGCCGGCGTGGAGGTCGACATCTTCGGCCGGTGGGTCGCCGGCGAGGTCGCCAAGGAGCCGCTGTTTGACCCGCAGGGGGAACGGATTCGCGCCTAGCGCGCGAGTACCTGCTCGAGCCAGGCGTCCGGCGCCGCGAGCGGGCGAAGTAGCGTGCCGTCGCCCGCAAGGGTCGGATCCGCGCTCTCCTGCCAGGCGACGGGACCGGGTTCGGTGAAGGTCGGATCACCGCACCGATCGGCGCTTTAGATCAGGCTCGCTACCGCGCCCCCGTCGAGGCGCTCGAGCACGACGTCGGCCTCTGCGGCGGCGCCGGCGTACGCCGGGCCATCAATCACCGCGCAGCGCATCCCCGCCGCCTTCGCGGCCTCGACACCGGACCGCGAATCCTCGAACACCAAGACCTCGGCGGCCGCGATCTGTTGGCCCGCCGGAAGCGCCGCATTGAGCTGAGCCAGCGCGGCGAGAAAGCCGTCCGGGGCGGGCTTGCCGCGATGGCCGTCATCGATCGCGACGAGCACCGCGAAGCGCTCGCGAATTCCGGCGAGCTCGAGTGCATGCTCGACCTCCTCGCGCACGGCACCGGTGACGACCCCGAGAACGCACCTCTCGGCTGCCGCTTCGACGGCGGCGATCTCGCCGGGCCCGATGCAGGGCCGCGTTTCGATCCGGCGCTTGTAGCGCGCGACCTTCTCGGCGAGGAACGCGCGGCGCTCCGCGGCGTCGCCGTCGGGGATCAGCAACGCGAAGATGCGCTCCACGATCTCGGGGTCCGGCAGCCCCGCGAGCTCCGCGTAGTAGGTGTCGGCGCCGAGCTCCAGCCCGCGCTCGGAGAGCAGCTCGCCGAAGAGCTCGCGCAGCAGCTCCTCGTCGTCGGAAAGCGTCCCGTTGAAGTCGAACAGCACCGCCCGCACGGCGGGGTATGAGATCAGATCGCCGGAAGGTTGATGTCGACGACGAAGCGCGTGCGATCGGCGCGGTGAAGGTCGCGAGCGAACTCGACCGGCTCGCCGAACCGCGAGTAGCCGGTGCGCTCGACGAGCATCAGCGCCCTGCCGGGCTCGACCCCAAGCAGCTCGCAGACCGAGCCGCGGGCGACGACCGGGTGCAGCTGCTCGGTCGCCGACGTCGGCGCGCCGTCATAGTGCTCGTCGAGCAGCTTGTACAGCGAGCCGGCAAGGTCGTGGTTCGGCAGGTCAGGGAAACGAGCGATCGGCAGGAAGGTCTCCTCGATCGCCGCCGCCTCGCCGTCGATCGCGCGCAGGCGGCTCACGTACCAGACGGGCGAGCCGGGCTCGACGCGCAGCTCGTCCGCGACGACACCTTCGGCGCTCCGGCGATGTGTCGCGAGCACTGTCGTGCGGACGGTGATCCCCTGGCTGCGCGCGATGTCCGAGAAGCCGGCGAACGAACCGAGCTCGCGGACGATCGCGGTCCGCGCGACGGTCGTGCCCTGACGGCCCGCGCCGCGTTCGAGCATCCCAGCGCGGGCGAGGCTGCTGAGCGCGGCGCGAGCCGTCGGGCGGGACACGCCGACCCAGGCCGCCAGGTCGCGCTCAGAGGGTACGCGGTCGCCGACGGCGACGATCCCGCCACGGATCAGATCTGCAAGGCGTCGTTCGATCTGGGCGTATGCCGGTTCTGGCCCCGCGCGATCGAGTTCCCAGCCGTCGAGCAGCAGCTCGCGCAGTTCGCCGGCCGGCGGCTCGATCGTGAGCACACCCCCCATAAGAGGTGGTCCGGGTGCTGCTTCGATGCGGTTAGCGGCCATAACCAAAACGCAAGCTAACACAAATAAGTATTACTGTATACCTAATATCACTAATTCAGTGACCTTTTGGTGGGGTACCCTGCTGGAGAAAGCCCTTGACGGAGGAGATATGGCAGTCGACAGTCCAATCAAGATTGACGGCGAGCGAGTCGCCGAGCTCACGCGGGTCGAACTCGAGCGCCTGAACGCGCGCACGGCCCTCTCCGAGCAGACCTACGAGCGCGCACGGCGCAGCCTCAGCGGGGGCGTCGCCTCCTCCTATCAGGAACGCGATCCGTGGCCGATCTACCTTGTCGACGGCGACGGGCCGCGCGTCACCGACGTCGACGGCAACACGTACTGGGACTTTCACAACGGTTTCGGCTCGATGGTCCAGGGACACGGCAACGAGGCGATCGCCGAGGCCGTCGCACACCGCGCCCGGCTCGGCACCCACTTCGCGGCGGTCACCGAGGACACGATCGTCGTCGCCGAGTTGCTCGCCGAGCGCTTCGGGCTGCCGCTCTGGCGGATCGTCAACTCCGGCTCGGAGGCGACGATGGACGCGATCAGGATCGCGCGCGGCCTGACAGGCCGCGACACGGTGATGAAGATCTTCGGCTCATACCACGGCCACCACGACGCCGTGATGGTCTCGATCGGCGTCCCCTACGACCAGATCGGCGACCGCGAGGAATACGACTCGCTCCCCTACGGCGCCGGCATCCCGAAGGTCGTCAGCGACATGACGATCGCGGTGCCCTTCAACGACGCCGGTGCAATGGAGCGCCGCATCGAGAAGCTGAAGGCCGAAGACCGTCTGCCGGCCTGCGTGATCATGGAGGCCGCGATGATGAACCTCGGGGTCGTCCTGCCCGAGCCCGGCTACCTCGAGGCCGTCCGCGAGATCACCCGCCGCCACGGCATCGTGCTGATCTTCGACGAGGTCAAGACGGGTCTCGCGATCGCCGCCGGCGGCGCGACCGAGCGCTTCGGCGTCGAGCCCGACATGGTGACGCTCGCAAAGACGCTCGGCGGCGGACTGCCGGCCGGCGCGATCGGGGGCAGCGAGGAGGTGATGAGCGTCGTCGGCGACGGCTCCGTCTACCAGGTCGGGACGTACAACGGCAACCCGCTGGTCATGGCGGCGGCCCGCGCGAGCCTCGAAAAGGTGCTCACGCCCGAGGCCTACGCCCACCTCGATGCGCTCAACGACCGGATCCTCGCCGGCTGCGAAGCGGTCATCGAGCGCTACAACCTGCCCGGCTACTCGGTCGGCGTCGGCTCGAAGGGCTGCGTGACGTTCTCGCCCGCGAAGATCGTCGATTACGAGTCCTTCAAGGCCAACCAGGATGCCGCCGTCACCGACCTCGCGTGGCTCTGGAACATGAACCGCGGCATCTACATGACGCCGGGCCGCGAGGAGGAGTGGACGCTCTCGGTGACTCACACCGACGAGTCGGTCGACGACTACGTGCGCGCGTTCGACGAGATGGCCCAGGCCCTGACGGCCTAGCGGTCGCGGATCAGGCCGCGCAGCACCTGCGCGGCCTGATCGATCGTGCCCCAGTCGAGGTTCTCGGGCACGTCACTGGGCCAGTGGTAGTTGGACGGCGTCTTGAGGTCGGTGACCGCGGCCAGACACGCCGCCGGGTAGCCGGCGAGCAGCGCGGGCAGCGCATCGGTCGCCCCGGCGCCGAGCCGCAGCCCGCGCCAGACAGGGATCCCCCGCCGGTCGGCGGCCGCCTGCAGCCCGTCACGCAGCTCGCGGTCGTACTCACGGATGCGCAGCATCCCCTCGCCCTCGACGATCGCCAGGTGCGGCGAGCCGACGCACTCGATCGCGACGACGTTCGTCGTCGCGGGGTCCAGCGCGCCGCGGTGGCGCGCGACGAAGCCGCGCATCCCCTCCATGAACGACTCCTCGCTGCCCGTCGAAACGAGCAGCACGCGCACGCCGGGCGGCGGGTCATCGGCGAGCTCGCCGGCCAGCGCCAGCAGCACCGCGACGGCGCTCAGGTTGTCGTTCGCGCCGGGCACGACGGCCGAGCGCTCAACGTCGAGCATCAGTGCCGCCGTCACCGCGCTCCAGAGCACACCCGCGCGGCGCAGCGAACGCCGCCCGAGCAGCGCACCGACGGCCACGAGCGCCGGCCCCGCGACCATCAGGCGCCCCGTCTGCGTCGAGGTGCGCTGGCGCTCGTAGGCCCGCGGCGCGATCCGGCTGACTGCCGGGATCAGGCCGGGGTGAAAGAGGAGGCCGGTCCGCGCGGAGTCGTGGTGGGCGACGAGCACGACGGTCCGCTCGCCGGCGGGGTCCCCGGTCCAGGCGACGACGTTCGCGGCGCTGCGCCGCGGCAGCACGCCGCGCAGGATGTGGCGGCCGCCGTCGACGTCGTCGGCGATCAGGGCCGCCGCGGCGCCCGCGACGACGGCCGTTGCCAGTCGTGAGCGTTCGCGCAGCCCGGCGAGCGCCGCGAGCGCCGTCGCGATTCCGGTCGCGCGCCAGTAGTCACCGACCGCGGGCTCGTGCTCGACGTGCGCGCGAACGCCGCGGGCGCCGAGCATCTCGACGATCCGCGCCGCCGCACGGTGCTCGCCGGGTCCCGTCGAGCCGCGCTCGATCGCCGCGAGCTCGTCGATGTCGAGGCGTACGCTTTCGTCGATCACGGACGGGACTCTAGGTCGCCCGCGGCGCGCGCGGGAACCTCGATAGAAAGTGGTTGGCTGGCCAGCTAGGATTCGCTCGCCACGGCTTATTCAACGGGAGGGGAGAACGCAATGGCAACGACCGGTCGCGACATCCGCGAGGTGAGTCTCGCGAAGCGGGAGACGTGGGAGCACGGCGTCCCCTACGAGGCGTTCAGGGAGATGCGCGGCAAGTGTCCGGTCCATTGGACGCCGGACATCCAGGACCTGCCCGAGGAGGCCGGCTTCTGGTCGGCGACGACCGCCGACGACATCTTGACCGTCAGCCGTGACTGGGAGACGTACTCCTCCGAATTGGGCGGCATCGTCGCAGCCAGCGCCTCGTTCCCGCTGGAGCTTGCGACTGCGATGTTCATCGGCATGGACCCGCCGAAGCACGACCGCGTCAAGGCACTCTTCCAGCGCGGCTTCACGCCGCGGCGCATCGCCGAACACGAGGACGAGGTCCGTGCGATCACCAAGCGCGTCTTCGATCGCCTTGAGGGCCGAGAGCGGGCCGACCTCGTCGACGACGTGGCGCAGCCGGTCGTCTCGCGCGTGATCGGCAGCTTCATGGGAATCGACGAGTCCGAAGACGCCGCGTGGGCGGAGATCATGAACCGCTTCCTGGCGGCGAGTGACGAAACGCTGAACCCGGAGGGCATCGACGAGGCGCTGCAGAATTCGCTGAAACTCATCTTCGAACGGACACAGAGCCTGATCGAAGCTCGGCGCGAGCACCCGACCGACGACCTGATGAGCGTGCTCGTACACGCCGAAATCGACGGCGAAAAACTGGCCGAGCACGAGATCGTGATGGGCTTCGCCCTGCTGATGGCCGCTGGTAACGACTCGACGCGCTCGACCTACTCGGCTGCGATGCGCGCGCTGATGGAAAACCCCGACCAGAAGCAGAAGCTGATCGACGACCCGGACCTGATCCCGTCGGCCGTCGAGGAGGCGCTGCGGATGTTCCCGGCGTTCGCACACTTCCGGCGCACCGCAACAAGGGACACGGTGCTGCATGGCCAGGAGATCAAGGCCGGCGAGAAGGTTGTCATGTGGTACGTCTCGAGCGGGCGCGACGAGTCCCGGTACGAGGACCCGGACCGCTTTGACGTCGAACGCAACCCCGAGCACCAGGCATTCGGCGCCGGCGGCCGGCACTTCTGCCTCGGCACGGCGTTGGCACGCCTGGAGTTGCGGATCCTGATCGAGGAAACGCTCGCCCGCTATCCGAACATCGAGCTCGCCGGGGCACCCGAACGCACCGACTCGTTCTTCATCAACCAGTTGCGCTCGCTGCCGGTCAAGCTCGCCTAGCCACCGTCGAAGTTCCGCGCGCCTGTAGAGTGCGCGAGCGATGGCAGCAGCTTCGGGGGAGGGAGCGATGACGATCGAGGAGCTTGCCGGTGCGGTCGAGCGCGGCGAGATTGACACCGTCGTGCTCGCACTGACGGACATGCAGGGACGACTGCAGGGCAAGCGCCTGACGGCGACACACTTCCTCGCGGAGATCGCCGAGCACGGCGCCGAGAGCTGCAACTACCTGCTGGCGGTCGACGTCGACATGGCAACCGTCGACGGCTACGCGATGTCCTCCTGGGAGACGGGCTACGGCGACATGGTCCTGCGGCCCGACCTCGCGACCCTGCGGCCCGTCCCGTGGCAGCAGGCCACCGTGATCTGCCTCGCCGACGTCGAGTGGCACGACGGCAGCGAAGTCGCGGCGTCGCCGCGCCAGATCCTGCGCCGCCAGCTCGCGCGCCTGAGCGAGCGCGGCTGGAGCGCGAACGCGGGAACCGAGCTGGAGTTCATCGTCTTCCGCGACACCTACGAGCAGGCCTTCGAGCAGGGCTACCGCGACCTGCACCCCGCGAACCAGTACAACGTCGACTACTCCCTGCTCGGCACCGCGCGGGTCGAGCCGCTGCTGCGACGGATCCGCAACTCGATGGCCGGCGCCGGGATGGTCGTCGAGGACTCAAAGGGCGAGTGCAACTTCGGCCAGCACGAGATCAACTTCCGCTACGCCGACGCGCTGCGGACCGCCGACGAGCACGCAATTTTCAAGAACGGCGCCAAGGAGATCGCGGCCGAGGAGGGCATGGCGATCACCTTCATGGCCAAGTACGACCAGCGCGAGGGCAACTCCTGCCACATCCACTTCTCGCTCGCCGACGCCGACGGCCCGCTGTTCGCGCGCGAGCGCCAGCTGTTCGACTCGTTCCTTGCAGGCCAGCTGGCCTGCCTCGAGGAGCTGACGCTGCTCCTCGCACCGAACGTCAACTCCTACAAGCGCTACGCGGTTGGGAGCTTCGCGCCGACGACCATCGCCTGGGGGCAGGACAACCGCACCTGCGCACTGCGCATCGTCGGCCATGGCGCGTCGCTGCGTTTCGAGAACCGCGTCGGCGGCGCCGACCTGAACCCATATCTGGCGCTCAGCGCGCTGATCGCCTCGGGGCTTCACGGCATCGATGCGGGTCTTGAGCTGCCGCCCGCGCTCGCGGGCAACGCCTACGCCGACAGCGACCATCCCCGTGTGCCCGCGACGCTGGCCAGGGCGCGCGAGCTGTTCGCCGGTAGCGCGGTGGCGCGCGAGGCCTTCGGCCCGGCGGTCGTCGATCACTACCTGAACGCCGCGGATGTCGAGCTGCGCGCCTTCGAGTCGACGGTCACCGACTGGGAGCGCGTGCGGGGGTTCGAGCGGCTGTGACGCCCACCTAGCGATGGCGCTGATCGAGCGCGAGAAGGGTCCGGGGACGGCCGCCGAAATCATCTTCGGCCAGGTCCACCCGCACACTGCGCTCGAGGAGACGGTCGGCCGGCTGGGAACGGCGATCAAGCTCGGACTGCTCGTGCCCGGCGAGCGACTGCCCGCCGAGCGCGAACTGTGCAGCCGGCTGGGGATCGCGCGCTCGACGCTGCGTCAGGCGCTCGCCGCGCTCGCCGAGAGCGGCTACGTCCACGCTACGCGCGGGCGTGGCGGCGGGACGTTTGTCAGCGAGCATCCGCCGCCGGCGCCGCCCCCGAGCGCCGCGGCGCTCGAGTCATGGCGCGAGTCGTGCGACAGCCGCCTCGCCGCCGAGCTCCCGTCAGCGCTGCTCGCCGCCGAGCGCGCCGGCGGCGACGAGCTCGAGCACCTCGAGGCGCTCGTGCGCGAACTGGACAGCGTGACCGCGGACTTTCCGGCGTATCGCCGCGCAGACGTGCGCCTGCATATCGCGCTCGCCGAAGCGACCCACTCGGCGCCGCTGGTCCGGGCGATGACCGAAGCGCAGAGCCGGATGGGCGACCTGATCGCGCTGATCGCCCACCCCGCGCCGGTGCTCGCCTCGTCCAACGCGCAGCACCGCCGCCTCGTCGAAGCGCTGCGCGAGCGCGACGGTCGCCGGGCGATGCTCGAGATGACCGACCACGTGAGGGGCACCGAGCACGTCCTCGCCGGGATGCTCCCCGCGATGCAGAGGCAGGAGAACCCGCAAAATGGACAAATTTCTCACCCATCGCATCCGCGTTCGAGCGTATTGTGACGTTTGAAGGGCGGAAGACCACACCTTTGGTTTCAAATACACCCGGGGGGGAGTAAATGAGCACTGAGTCACTGGGAGCCGACGAGCAAAGACTTGCCGAGCTCGGCTACAAGCAGGAGCTGAACCGCGGCTGGAGCGGGTTCTCGAACTTCGCGATCTCGTTCTCGATCATCTGCATCCTCGCCGGGTGCTTCACCACCTACGGCCAGGCCCTGAAGAACGGCGGGCCGATCGCGATCTCGATCGCCTGGCCGCTGATCTGCATCCTGATCCTCACCGTCGCGGTCTCGATGTCCGAGCTCGCCTCGTCGATGCCGACGGCCGGCGGTATCTACTACTGGGCCTCCAAGCTCGGCGGCGCCGGCTGGGGCTGGTTCACCGGCTGGTTCAACCTGATCGGCCTTGTCGCCGTGGTGGCCTCGGTGGCCTATGTCGCGGCGACGTTCCTGATCTACCTGCTCGGCCTCTACAACGTCGACTTCGTCTTCAACTTCACGAAGGCTGCAGGGCTCGTAGCCAACCCCGACATCCACTACAGCGCCCACGTCAACTTCTGGATGTTCCTCTTCCTGGTGGCCATCGCCGGCCTTGTGAACGTCTTCTCGAGCCATCTCGTCTCGAGCGTCCTGAACTTCTCGGCGTGGTGGAACATCGTCGGTGTGCTGGCGATCGTCGTGATCCTGATTCTCGTTCCCTCCCACCACGCGAGCATCTCGTACGTGTTCACGCACCGCGCCAACGAATCAGGCTTCTCGGGCGGCGCCACCAGCGGCCTGAAATTCTGGCTCTACATACTTCCACTCGGGTTCCTGCTGACGATGTACACGATCACCGGGTATGACGCGTCGGCCCACATCTCCGAGGAGACCAAGGGCGCCGAAAAGTCGGCCGCGCAGGGAATCTGGCGCTCGGTCGTCTACTCGGCGATCTTCGGCTGGATCGTGCTGCTCGCGATCACCTTCGCGATTCCGAAGGGCCACGAAGCCGAAATCTACAAAGCGGCCTACCCCGCGCTGACGATCTTCAGCGCGGCGCTCACATCGGCTGGCGCCAAGGCCGTGGTGCTGATCGCGACCGGCGGGCAGCTGTTCTGCATCCTGGCCTGCGTGACAAGCGCCTCGCGAATGACGTTCGCCTTCTCGCGCGACGGTGCGGTACCCGGCCACAACCTCTGGCGGCGGCTCGGGAAAAACAAGACGCCGACCTGGGCGGTGCTGTTCGTCGTCGTGTTCGGCGTGATCGTGACGATCCCGGCTTACTTCCCGAACCACCTCGGCACCCCGGTCGCGTTCCTCGCGGTCACGTCGATCTCGGTGATCGGCCTGTACATCGCCTACACGATCCCGGTCTACCTGCGCTGGCGCCAGGGCGACAAATTCGTCCCGGGAACCTGGACGCTCGGCAAGAAGTACAAATGGATCAACCCGATCGCGGTCATCTGGGTCGCGCTCTGCGTGATCATCTTCTGCCTGCCGTTCTCGCCCGAAGGCGTGCCGGGCGAAACCGGGTTCAGCTGGTCGTCGGTGAACTACGCGCCGATCGTCACGATCCTCACGATTCTCGCGGTGACGATCTGGTACGCGACCTCGGCGAAAAAAACGTTCAAGGGCCCGATCCGAACGATCGACGAACTCGACGCCGAAGTCTCGCTGCCCGCAGTTTCAGAGGCGCCGTAACAGGACGACCGTGGCTCACGGCGCCGTCGGGGAGTCCCCGGCGGCGCCGCTACGGTGCGCGCTATGAGCTCGACACTTGAGGTAATCGAACCGGCGACCGAGCGCGTTATGGCGACCGTCGAGCGCGCCGACGTCGCGAGCACCGACGCCGCGGTGGCCGCTGCGCAAGGCCGCCCTGCCCGGCTGGAAGGCCGTCTCGCCGGGCGATCGCGCCGCGCTGATGCGCTCGCTCGCCGACACGATCGAGGCCCGCCACGAGGAGCTCGCGCTGCTCGAGGCGCGCAACGCGGGCAAGGCGATCGGCGACGCCCGCGGCGAGATCGGGATGGTCGATCGAAACCTTCCGCTACTACGCCGGGGCACCCGAGCGCCTGCTCGGCGACACGATCCCCGTCGCCGGCGGCCAGGCGTTCACGGTCCGCGAGCCGCTCGGCGTCGTCGGCCTGATCACACCCTGGAACTTCCCCCTGACGATCGCCAGCTGGAAGCTCGCTCCAGCCCTGGCGGCCGGCAACACGATCGTGCTCAAGCCGGCCGAGCTGACCCCGCTGACGGCACTGCGCTTTGCGGAGCTGACGCTCGAGGCCGGCTTCCCGGAGGGCGTCGTCAACGTGCTCGTCGGGCCGGGCCGCACCTGCGGTCAGCGCCTCGTCGAACACCCGGACGTGGCGAAGATCGCGTTCACCGGCTCGACCGAGGTCGGCAGCTCGATCGCCGCGGGCGCCGCCGGCACGATCAAGCGGGTGACGCTCGAGCTCGGCGGAAAGTCGGCGAACATCGTTTTCGCCGATGCGGATCTCGAGGCGGCCGCAGCGGCAGCGCCGCTCGCGGTCTTCGGCAACGCGGGCCAGGACTGCTGCGCCCGTTCGCGAATCCTCGTCGAGCGCAGCGCGATGGACGAGTTCCTGGGCCTGCTCGAGCAGCCCGTCAAGTCGCTGAAGGTCGGCGACCCGCTCGATGAGGCGACGCAGATGGGGCCGCTGATCTCGGCTGCACAGCGCGAGGCCGTCGGCTCGTTCCTGGCCGATGACCTTGAGATCGCCTTTCGCGGCAGTGCCCCCGAGGGCCCGGGCTTCTGGTTCGCGCCGACCGTTGTTCTGCCGCGCAGCGCCGATGCGCGCGTGATGCGCGAGGAGGTCTTCGGGCCGATCGCCGCGGTGATCCCGTTCGACGGTGAAGCGGAAGCGATCCGCCTGGCGAACGACACGATCTACGGCCTTTCGGGCTCCATCTGGACGCGCGACGGAGCCCGCGCGCTGCGCGTCGCGCGCGCCATCGAGACCGGCGTCCTGTCAATCAACGCGAACACGTCGGTCCGCGTGACGACGCCGTTCGGCGGCTTCAAGCAGTCCGGCTATGGGCGCGAGCTCGGCCCGCACGCGACCGACGCATACACCGAGGTAAAGACGATCTTCTACGCGACGGAGGGATGATGGCTGGACGGCTGCAGGACAAGATCTGCGTGGTGACCGGCGCGAGCGGCGGGATCGGCGCCGCCTCCGTGCAGGCGTTCAGGCGCGAGGGCGCGACCGTCGTCGGCGTCGACCTGCTGGAGGGCGCGCCCGGCGACCTTGCGCTGCAGGCCGACGTCACCGACGAGCAGTCGGTGGTCGAGCTCTATGAGCAGGTCCGTGCGAAGTTCGGCCGGATCGACGTGCTGTTCAACAACGCGGGCATCGCGCCCAGCGACGACGGCCAGATCCTCGAGACCGGCCTTGACGCGTGGGACCGCGTGCAGAACGTCAACCTGCGCTCGGTCTTCCTGTGCTGCAAGCACGGCATCCCCCACCTGCTTGAGAACGAGGGTCCACTGCGCGGCTCGGTCATCAACACCGCGTCGTTCGTCGCCGTGATGGGCGCCGCGACCTCACAGATCTCCTACACCGCCTCCAAGGGCGGCGTGCTCGCGATGTCGCGCGAGCTCGGCGTCGAGTTCGCGCGCCGCGGCGTGCGAGTCAACGCGCTGTGCCCGGGCCCCGTCGACACCCCGCTGCTCAAAGAGCTGTTCGCGAAGGACCCCGAGAAGGCCGCGCGGCGGCTGGTCCACGTGCCGATCGGCCGCTTCGCCCTCGCCGAGGAGATCGCGGCCGGCGCGCTGTTCCTCGCGAGCGACGAGTCGAGCTTCGTGACGGCCTCGACGTTCCTGGTCGACGGCGGCCTCTCGGGCGCCTACACGACGCCACTCGACTAGCGCGTGCAAGAAGCGGAACTGGCACACGTCGGCTACCTCGCCGCCGACCTCGACGCGGCCGTCCAGGACCTGCAGTCCGCGCTGGGCCTGACCGTCGCGCGCACGCTCGAGCTGCCCCAGTTCTCCCTCACCGCCGTCTTTCTCGGAGCGGGCTCGGGCAACGTCGAGATCTTCACCTTCACCGACAGCGCGCTGCTCGATGCGCGGCTCGCAGGCCGCGCGCTGGTGCTCGACCACGCAGCGCTCATCGTCGATGACATCCGCGCCCGGATGGCCGCGATGGCCGCGGCCGGCACGCGGTTCGCGGGCCCCGACGGACGTGGGCGGGTCGAGGAGCCATTCGAGCTCGGCGGGGCCCTGCACGCGTGGAGCGTCGCGGGCGCCGGGACGCCGTGGTCGATGCAGTTGATCCAGCCGAACGCCTAGCGCAGGTCGCGCGCGCGACGGCGGGGACACTCAGCCTTACTGCAGCCCGGGCGCGCCGGCCCTGAGCGCCCGGACGCCGACCAGCACCGCGAGCCCGCAGGCGCACGCGCCAAGGACGAGCGCCGCCGGCGGCCCCCAGCGGTCTGCGACGAGTCCGATGATCGGCGCACCGATCGGCGTGCTGCCGAGGAACGCCACGGTCCACAGGGCCATCACGCGGCCCCGGTACGAGGGGTCGGACGCGAGCTGCAGGCTGCTGTTGCCGATCGTCATGAACGCGATGCTCGCGGCGCCCGTCAGGGCGATCGAGACCAGGGCCCAGGCGAAGGAACCCGTGAACGCGACGAGCAGCGTCGCGACGCCGAACGCCGCCGCGGCAAGCGTCGCGGCGTGCACCCCGCGCGGGCGCAGTCCCGCGAGCGCCAGGCCACCGCAGATCGCCCCGAACCCCATCGCTGCCGTCAGCGCACCGAATGTCTCGGGCCCGGCGTGCAGCGTCCGGTGCGCGAGCAGCGGCAGGATCACCGGGAACTCGAAGGTGAAGGTTCCGATCAGCGCCATCATCAGCAAAGGCGTGTAGAGCGCCGGGCGGCTTCGCACGTAACGCAGTCCTGAGCGAAGCTGCCCGGGAGCGCGCGCTTTCGGGGGGACGCTTTCCAGGTCCTTGGTGCGCATCATCAGCAACGCGAAGACCACCGGGACGAAGCTGATCGCGTTCAGGAAGAAGCAGAGGCTGATGCCGACGGTCGCGATCAGCGCACCGCCGAAGGCCGGGCCGATCACCCGGGCGCCGTTGACGAGGATGCTGTTCAGGGCGACGGCGTTGGTGACGAGCTCGCCGCCGACCATCTCCATCACGAAGGACTGGCGGGCGGGATTGTCGACTGCGGTTGCGAGTCCGAGCCCGACCGCGACGACGAAGACCATCCAGAGTTCGATCCAGCCCTCGGCCACGAGGATTCCGATCGTGCATGCGAGCAGGCCGTAGACCGTCTGCGTCGCGACGAGCAGCCGCCGCTTGGCGAGCCGGTCGGCGACCACGCCGCCGTAGGCGCCGAAGAGCAGCACCGGCGTGAACTGGGCGCTGAGCACCAGGCCGATCATCGTCGCCGAGTGGCTGAGCGTCAGCACGAGCCATGAGAGCGCCGCCGACTGCATCCAGGTCCCCGGCAGCGAGATCGCCTGCCCGAACATGAACAGCCGGTAGTTGCGGACCCGCAGCGCCGAAAAAACGTCCCGCCGGGACGCCCTCGTTCGGCCTTTGCCCCGGCTCCCGGTCTGCGTCGACACTCACGCCGATCGTAACGCCGGCTCGCGGTCGGGCGGCGTTCTCCGCCGATCCCGCGCCGCGCCTGGCGCAGTCGCGAGATTCTCGATTTTCGGGCGATTTGCGCATCTATTAGATGCGTCTGCGAGCGGTCCGCGGGACCCGCTACGGCGCTAGCTTTCGCCTCCACCCCGGTCCGTGCGGCCAATCTGCCGCGTTCGCAAGGCGTTGACATCCAAGCCAGCGCAATCGCGATATGTTTCGATTATCAGAAGCTGAGGACCGAGCCATCGATTCCGGATTCGAAAGCAGGCCAGTCGAACGCACCGCCTTCGGGGGCTTCGCGACGCCCCGGACCTCGACCGACCACGCGCTGCGCGGGCTGCGGCAGGAGATCATCGCGGGTTCCCTTCCGCCCGGCACGAAGCTGCGCCAGGAGACGCTGGCGGCGCATCTGGGCATCAGCGTGCCGCCGGTTCGCGAGGCGCTGCGAGTGCTCGCGATCCAGGGCCAGGTCACCTACCGCCCGCAGCGCGGATACTGGGTCGCCGAGCTCGCGCCGGCGGACCTCGACGAGATCTTTCTGCTTCGCGCCCGCCTTGAGCCCCCAGCTGTCGCCCGCACGCTGGCGCTGGCGCAGGAGCCGCGTCCGCAGAACTGGGACAGTGTCGCCGCCTTCGAGTCGGCTTCGGCCGCGGGCGCGCTCGCGGAGCTCGTCGATGCCAGCCGGGACCTACATTGCCGGGCCCACCACCCGCCACGCCGCCGGGCTGATCGAGTCGCTCTGGAACAAGCTGGATGCGTACCTCGGTCCCGCGTATGGGCGCCTCGAACCGCAGGTCGCGGTCAAGCTCCACCGGCAGATCGCCGCGGCCGCCGACGAGGCGGATGCCGACGCGACGATCGGCGCGGTCGGCAGGCTCCGCGACCTCGTCGCCGAAGCGCTCGGCATAGGCGTCACGCCGGCCGACCGCTAGCCGATCGCGCGGCGCTACTGCCCGGGAAGCCAGCCGGGCGAGAACTGCACCGGAACGTCGGGCGGCACATCGGCGTAGGCGACGTCGGCGTCGGGCGTCGCCTGCTCGACACCCGCGCCGTGCGAGAGCGCAAGCTCGCTGCGCGGGTAACGCAGCGCATCTGTCTTCGAGCGAGTGCCGAAGGCGAACAACGTGCAGCCCTCCTCCCCCGCGCCGACGATCACGTGGTCGGCCCACGGCGGCGTGTGGACGAGATCCCACGCCCGCAGCTGCCGCTCCTGCTCCTCGACGATCAGCACCGCCTCGCCTTTGAGCACCAGGAACGCCTCCTGGTTCTCCTCGCCGTGGTAACGGCAGAGCGGCTGCCCGGGCGCGAGGTGCGAGACGTTCATCCCCATCTGCTCGAACGTCCGCGGACCGTCCTCGCTCTTGCGCTCGAATGTCGTGTACGAACCGAACACGCCCGTCTTCCAGTCGGCGTCAGCGACGTTCAGCACGAACCAGCCGTCGCCGGCCGGCACGAGCCCCGAATCGCCGCGCTCCAGTGGTGTCTCGCTCATCGGTACTCCGGGTTCGCGAAGTCGTAGCGGCAGCCGGCATCCCAGCCCGCTCGCTGGTTTCCGTGCGCGGGGATCCCGCCCGCGTCCTTGATCATCCGCGCGAGGTGCATCAGGTTCCACGCCAGGAACGTTGTGTTGCGGTTCGTGAAGTCGTTCTCGGGACCGCCCGACCCCGGATCGAGATAGCTCGGCCCCGGCCCGGCCTCGCCGAGCCAGCACGAGTCGGCCTGGGGCGGGATCGTGTAGCCGAGGTGCTGAAGCGAGTAGAGGATGTTCATCGCGCAGTGCTTCGCGCCGTCCTCGTTGCCGGTGATGATGCAACCGCCGACGCGCCCGTAATAGGCGTACTGGCCCGCCTCGTTGAGCAGGTGGCTGCTCGCGTAGAGGCGCTCGATGACGCGCGTGCAGACCGACGATTTCTCGCCGAGCCAGATCGGCGTGAGCAGCAGCAGGATCTCGGCGTCCATCACCTTGCGCTGGATCTCTGGCCAGTCGTCGCGCTGCGCACCGTACTGCGTCATGTCGGGCTGCACGCCCTCCGCGATCACGTGGTCGACGGCCCGCACGACATCGACGGTCACGCCATTGCGGCGCATGATCTCGATCGCGTGGTCCGCCAGCGCCTCGGTGTTCGAGGCCTCCGGGGAGTGCTTCAGCGTCCCGTTGATGACGAGCGCAGAAAGGTCCGAGAAGTCCCACTGCGAAGTCGTGCACAACTGCTCGTCGCGCGCATCCAGCTCCATCGCCATCTCCCTGTTTCGCTTTCCGGCGACACTAGCGCCGCTGGCGCGGCACCGCCAACTCGCCGCCGAACAGTTCGCATTCCCCCCGGTCCAGCTGCCGCGCCGTCGCGGCCGCCGCGATCGCATCCCGTGCATCCTGGGACATCCGGCCTGTGGTGCCTTCCAGCCCGAGCGTCGCCAGGGCCCGCGCGCTCCAGGCGGAGCGGCGCTCCCCGGCGCGCGGGCCGACCCAGCGCGTGAAGGAAGCGGTCGGGAATACCTCGACGGCCCTCAGTCCCGCGGCCTCGAGCGCCCGGTGCAGCGCCAGGCCGCGCACGACCCAATCGTGAAATTCGTTGGCGCGAACTTCACGCTCATCGGGGGTGTACCGGATATGGCAGACCGCGGCTGCCAATTCCCGCTCGGCGCGGCGCGAGCGCTCGCCGGGCGCCGCGCACGCGCAGGGCGCGTCGACTGCGACGACGTTCACGCGGTGCTCGAAGGCGACGGCGAGGACCTCCTGCTGCGAGAGGCGTGCACCCCGCCAGAGCAGCGAGCGCTCGTCGATCAACGCCGCGTCGAACTGCTTGCGGGCGCCGCCGACGTCGACGCCGAGCCAGGTGGCCATCGTGACCGAGGCTAGGCGAAGAGCGAATCGACCGTCACGTCGATCCGGCGGGCACGCACGGCGCTGCCCAGCGGGCCGCCCCAGGTCGGATCGACGCTCTGCGTCTCGTCCATCAGTCCGCGGACCTCGGGCGTGATGAACCGGGAGGCCTGGCCGAGGCCGTGCGCGTCGTCGCGGCCGCGCGCACGGTGGTGGAAGCGCTCGGGCGCGTAGAGGTGAAGCTGCCGGCGCGCGCGCGTGAGCGCGACGTAGAAGAGCCGGCGCTCCTCCTCGACCCCCTCCTCGTCGGAGGTGCCATGTCGGCCGGGAAGTTGCCGTCGTGGGCGCAGACAGATGCACGGCATCCCACTCGAGCCCCTTCGCCGAGTGGATCGTCGAGAGCACGAGGAAGTCCTCATCCCGGAGCGGCGGCACGGCGACGTCGCTCGTGCTGCGGCTGGTCGAGCACGAGCTCGTAGACGAAGGTCTGCAGGTCCGCCGCGCCGCTCGCGGCACCGACGAGCGGCTCGAGATCTTCGGCGCGCGCGGCGCCGTCTGGGTAGCGCAGGCGCGACCGCCGGGGCGAGCGCGGCAACCAGCTGCTCGACGCAGGCGCCGGCCGCACCCGTGTGGATCGACCTCGCCGAGCGCCGCGAAGATCGAGCCGGCCTGTTCGCGCGGCAGCGCTCGGGGACGCGCGGCCAGCGCCTGCGCGCGGCTCTCGCGGACAGCGCGTCGAGGAGCCGGCGGGCCGCGACCGGCCCGACGCCGTCGAAGAGCTGCAACACCCGGAACCAGCACACCTCGTCGCGCGGGTTGACCGCGACGCGCAGCAGCGCGAGGAAGTCCTTGACGTGCGCCGCCTCGAGGAACCGGATGCCGCCGTACTTGACAAAGGGGATGTTGCGCCGCGTGAGCTCGAGCTCGAGCAGTCGGCAGTGGTGGCCGGCGCGCATCAGCACCGCCTGCTCCCGGAGCAGCGACGCCGTCCTCGTGCGCCGCGAGCACGCGATCGCACGACGGCGTGCGCCTCGCCGCTTCGTCGCGCGGCGCGACGAGCTCGGGTCGCGGGCCGCCGTCACGGCGGTCCAGAGGCGAGCGCGGGCGCACGCGATGCTCCTGCCTGGCGACCTGGTTCGCGAGGTCGAGAATCGGCTGGCTCGAGCGGTAGTTGCGCTCGAGCGAGAGCTCGGCCGCGCCGGGAAAGCGCTCGCGAAAGCCGAGGATGTGCCCGCGGACTGGCCGCGCGGAAGCCGTAGATCGCCTGCATGTCGTCGCCGACCGCGGTCAACGTCGGCACCGTGCGCGCGCAGCGCCCGCGACGATGTCCACCTGAAGCGCGTTGACGTCCTGGTACTCGTCGACGAGGACGTGGTCGAAGCCGGCGGCGATGTGCGGCGCGAGCACCTCGTCGAGCATCGGCGCCTGCCAGTAGAGCAGCAGGTCGTCGTAGTCGATCACGCCGAGCTGCGCTTGCGCGCGCGTAGTCGCGGAAGAGCGCCGCCAAGACCTCGCGGTGTCGGCGACACCACGGGAAGTGGCCGGCGAGCACCTCGTCGAGCGGCTGCTGCAGGTTGACCGTCCGCGAGTAGATGTCGGCGAGCGTTGCCGCGCGCGGGAAGCGCCGCGCGGTCTGCGAGCACCGTGCTCCTCGCGCAGCATGTCGAGCAGGTCGGCGACGTCGGCGGCGTCGAGCACGTCGAAGTTGTCGCCGAGCCCGAGCGAGGCGGCGTGCCTCCGGACCATCCGGTAGGCGACGGAGTGGAACGTCCCGCCGATCGCCTGCCCGCCACGCGGCCGCGACCGCTCGACCAGCGCCTCGGCGCGCGGAGCATCTCGCGCGCCGCGCGGCGCGTGAAGGTCAGGAGCAGGATCCGCTCTGCGCTCGCGCCCTCGGTCGACAGCCACGGCGACCCGGGCGCTGAGCGTCGTCGTCTTGCCGGTGCCCGCACCGGCAAGGATCAGCAGCGTCGGGTCCGGCGCCGTCGCGGCCGCGCGCTGTTCGTCGTTGAGCGCCTCGAGCCAGGCGCGGTCGTGCTCGCTGTCGGCTTGCATCGGAGCGCCAAGGTAGGCACTGCGCCGGATGCCTTGCAGCCCCGGCTGCAGCCGCGGCTCAACCCGGGATCGCTTTGCGCGGCGGTTCCGGGCGCCCTTCGTCGGTCCAGCGCTGCGCGAGACGCACCGAGTAGAGCGAGTGGGCACCCGCGATGCGAGCGACGACCGTCGCCGTGGCGACAGCAATCAGGATCGGGACCGTCAACCCTGCGGCGCGCGGCATCAGCTCGAGGACCATCACGATCGCGCTCAGCGGCCCCTGCATCGCCGCGCCGAGCATCGCGGCGCCGCCGATCAACGCGTATGCGCCGACGTCGCCGCCGGGCCAGAGGTGCAGCCACAGGCCGCCCGCCAGGCCGCCGAACATCGTGCCGATCGCGAGGGTCGGCGTGAACAGCCCGCCGGGCACACCGCTCGAGAGCGTGCCGCCGGTCATCAGCGGCTTGAGGATCAGCAGGATCGCGAACAGCCCGAGCGAGAAGCGGCCCAGAACACCGAGCTGGACCATCGCCTTGCCGTTGCCGAGTACCTGCGGGTAGCCGATCGCGACGACGCCGAGCACCGCGAACATCGCGACGGGCAGCAGGAACTGGAGCATCGGCCCGCTCGGCCGCGCCTTGTGGGCGGCCGCGATCGTGCGGATCCAGAGCACGCCGAGCAGCCCCGCGATCGGCCCTGCGATGAGCGCCCAGACGATCTGGCTCGGGTGTACGTCAAAGCGCGGTGTGATGTACGTCGGGTGGTTGCCGATCACGAGCCAGGCCGCCGCGCTCGCGGAGACCGTCATCACGATCGCCGGCAAGACGAGCGGCAGCGCAAGCGCGCCGAGCAGCACCTCGAGTGCGAACAGCGCGCCGCCGAGCGGCATGTTGTAGACCGCCGCGATGCCCGACCCTGCGCCGCACGCGACAAGCAGCCGCCGCTGCCAGGAGGGGAGCTTGGCCCAGTCGCTGACGGCGCTGGCGAAGCTTGCGCCGATCTGCTGCGGACCGGCCTCGAGGCCGAGAGAAGCTCCGAAGCCGACGGCGATGATCGAGTCAAGGGCCCGCGCGATCGATGGCAGCAGCGGCAGTCGCCCGTCGGCGAGCCAGAGGGCTTCGGAGACCTCGGTGCCGGCCTTGATCCGACGCAAGAAGAGCGCCCCGGCACCGGCGAGCAGCCCGCCCGCCAGAAGTACCAGCACGCGGTGGATCGACGAGGTGCGTTCGATCGCCTGGACGAGCGTCAGGTGCCAGTTTCCCCACAGCGCGCGCTCGAGCAGGTCGAGGCCCTTCAGCAGCAGGCCGCTGCCGATCCCGGTCACGACGCCGAGTCCGACGACGATCAGCCAGAAGCGCCAGCCGAAGCCCGCAACGATCCCGCGGCCCGGCACGTTCGGCTGTGCGGTGGCGCGGCCGGCGCTCGCCTCGCTGCCCATCCTCAGCGTTCCGCGAGCCGCTGCAGCAGCGGGATCGCTGCCTCGAGCGCGCGCCGCTCGGCGCCCGAGAGCTGTTCCCCGATCGCTTCGCTGAGCCAGCTGTCGCGCTGGCGGCGGCTGTCCTCGACGGCCTTGCGCCCCGCGCCCGTTAGCTCCAGCTGGATGCGGCGCCCGTCCCGCGGGTCGCGCTCACGGGTGATCATCTCCTCGTGTGCAAGCTCGGCGACGATCGTCGCCATCGACTGCGGCCGGACGCACTCGGCGGCGGCGAGTTCGCTGGCGCTCGCGGCGCCGTCACGGTAGAGCCGCCCGAGCACGGCCATGTGCGTCAGCGGGATCTCGCTTTCAACCCGCAGCCGGCGCGTAAGGGACCCGATCACGAGCCGCAGGTCGCTGGCGATGGCCGGAGCGTCGACGTCGGTGGGCATCACAGATAGATTATCGGACCTGCAGGCTAACTGCTCAGTTTGCCTGTATAATTTCAGCCGTGAGCACGACCGCGCCGGCCCCCAACGCAAGTCCTCAAGCGGGCCGCGCGGGGGTCCCCGAGTCTTACAAGTGGATCGCCCTCTCGAACGTCACGCTCGGCGTGCTGCTCGCGACGCTCGACGCCTCGATCACACTGATCGCGATGCCGGCGATCTTCCGCGGCATCCACCTCGACCCTTTGCTGCCGGGAAACAGCTTCTACCTGCTGTGGATGATCCTCGGCTTCCTGGTCGTCTCCAGCGTGCTGATCGTCAGCCTGGGACGACTCGGCGACATGTACGGGCGCGTGCGGATGTACAACCTCGGTTTCGTCATCTACACGATCGCTTCGCTGCTGCTGACGATCGACTGGATGACCGGTCGTTCAGGGGCGATGTACCTGATCGTCTTCCGGATCGTGCAGGGGATCGGCGCCGCGTTCCTGCTGGCCAACTCGGCGGCGATCATCACCGACGCGTTCCCCGCGAACCAGCGCGGGATGGCGCTCGGGCTGAACAACATCGTCGGCGTCAGCGGGATGTTCGTCGGCCTCGTGCTCGGTGGGCTGCTCGCGCCGATCGACTGGCGCCTGGTCTTCCTGATCTCCGTACCGGTCGGCCTGTTCGGAACGGTCTGGGCGTACCTGAAGCTGCGTGAGCTCTCGGACCCGCGGCCGGCGCGGATCGACTGGGCGGGAAACGTCACGTTCGCCGTCGGGCTTGTCCTGCTGATGGTCTCCGTCACCTACGGAATCCGCCCCTACGGCTCGCACCCGACGGGCTGGACGAACCCGCTGACCATCTCGCTGCTGATCGGCGCCGCGATCTGCCTGGTCGCATTCGTGTTCATCGAGCGACGCGTCAGCGACCCGATGTTCCGCCTGCCGCTGTTCAAAATCAGGGCCTTCACGTTCGGGACGATGTCGACCTTCCTTGCCGCCGTCGCGCGCGGCGGTCTGATGTTCATGCTGATCATCTGGCTGCAGGGGATCTGGCTCCCGTTGCACGGCTTCAGCTTCCAGGAAACACCGCTGATCGCAGGGCTCTACATGCTGCCCTTGACCTTCGGGATGCTGCTCGCAGGACCGGCCTCGGGCTACTTCTCGGACCGCTATGGGCAGCGGCTATTCGCAACCGCCGGGATGCTCGGAGCGGCGCTGTCGTTCGTGCTGCTCAGCATGCTGCCGACCAACTTCCCGTTTTCGCTGTTCGCGGCGATCCTGTTCCTGAACGGCGTCTCGATGGGTCTCTTCGCCTCGCCGAACCGCGCCGGCGTGATGAACAGCCTGCCCGCCGCACACCGCGGCGCGGGCGGCGGGATGAACCAGACCTTCCAGAACTCGGCGCAGGTCCTGTCGATCGGGATCTTCTTCACGCTGATGATCCTCGGCCTCGCAGCGACGCTGCCGCACACGATGAGCGCCGGCCTGATCGCGCACGGCGTCGACCCCGCCTCGGCCGCGCGGGCCGCGGCGCTGCCCCCGGTGTCGATCCTCTTCGCCGCCTTCCTGGGCTACAACCCGATCGAACACATCGTCGGCGCGCACGCGCTGCACGCACTGCCGGCCGCGAGCCGCGAACTGCTCACCGGCCGCGCGTTCTTCCCGCACCTGATCGAAGAGCCGTTCCGCAGCGGCCTGCACGCGACGTTCGCCTTCGCGATCGTCGCCTGCCTGATCGCCGCGGTGGCATCCGCGCTGCGCGGCGCGAGTCCCGCGCAGCAGGCGCGCAAGGCCGAAAAGGAACTGGCAGCACTGGAAAAGACGCAAAAGGAGGCGGCGCATGCAGGTTGAGTGGTACGGACAGTCGGCGTTCCGCCTTCGGGCCGACGACGGCACGACGGTCTTCATCGACCCCTTCGGCGACATGTCTGCGCTCGCCGGGCGCGGGGTCGCCTGGGAGTACCCGGCGATCGAGGGTGTCGCGGCCGACCTGCTGCTGGTCACTCACGAGCACCGCGACCACAACGCCGTCGAGGCGGTCGACGGCGAGCCGGCGCTGATCCGCTCGACGGCCGGGCGACCGGATTCACCGATCGGCCAGGTCACGGGAGTCGCGTCGGAGCACGACCCGGTCGCCGGCACCGAACGGGGGCCGAACTCGATCTACGTCTTCGAGCTCGACGGCCTGCGCGTCGCGCACTTCGGCGACTTCGGCCAAGCCGAGCTGCGGGCCGCCCAGCGGGAGGCGATCGGCGAGGTCGACATGCTGTTCGTGCCGGTCGGCGGCGGACCGACGATCGGCGGCGCCCAAGCGGCAGCGCTGGCGCGCGAACTGGGCGCGAAGTGGGCGGTCCCGATGCACTACCGCACGGAGCGCATCGGCTTCCTCGAACCGGCCGACGAGTTCCTTGCGCAGTTCGCCGAGGTGGACATGCTCACGGCGCCGGCGTTCGACACCGCCGCGCTCGCCGACGGCCCGCGCGCCGTGGTGCCCGCCGCGCCCTAGACGCTCGGAGCGTCTTCCTGCATCTGCACGGCCGCGTGCTTGGTACCCAGCACCTTCCAGCCCGCGACGCCCGCGATCACCATCAGCGCACCGGTCGCGCACATCGTCACGACGAAGGCGTGGCTGTAGGAGGGCAGCGCGTCCGCGAGGGTTCGCTGCCCGAGCGCGGTGGCCGGGTTCTTGCCGGCGTGGACGTAGAGGCCCAGCTGGTCAAGGCCCTGGCCGGTCTGGCTCGGCGGGACGCCTGCCCTTTCGAGCATGCGACGACGCCGCCGTCGGTCAGGCGGTCGATCATCAGCGTCGAGAACGCGAGCCCCAGCGCATAGGCGAACTGGCCGATCGTCGTGCGCGAGGACGTGACGGGGCCGAAGTAGCCGCTGAAGCGCACTCCGATCGACTGGATGACCAGCG
Source organism: uncultured Solirubrobacteraceae bacterium (assembly GCA_963699425.1). Lineage (GTDB taxonomy): Bacteria > Actinomycetota > Thermoleophilia > Solirubrobacterales > Solirubrobacteraceae > Palsa-744. The sequence goes on from CAVOTS010000005.1 coordinate 66,914, forward strand.
AGCCGTACGGGACGCTCGCAGCGGTCAGCCGAGCCGATCAGCAGCAGGGCCGGCACGTAGCTCAGGTAGGCGAGGAGGCTCTCGTGCCCGATCAGCGTGAAGAACCCGGCGCCGTCGCGAGGATCGACGAGATGAGGATCACCGTGCGGGGCCTGGCACCAGCGCTGAGGCGATGCCCGAAGAACAGGGCCGAGGCGATGCCGGCGAAGAAGAAGCGGGAACTCGCCCGAGCGAGACCGCGGAGTCCTTGAAGTGGTTGACGTACTGCCAGACGTCCGCCATCTGGAGCACTGTCGAGCTCATGCCGAAGTTGTAGATGAAGCCCGCGCCGACGGCGCCGAGGAAAAGCGGCGAGCGGAAGATCCCGATAGGGAAGAACGCGCCTGCGCGCCGCTGCTCGACGATCACGAAGGCCGCGAGCAGCGCGAGCGCCGCCGAGCAGGCCGATGAGGGTCTCCGGGCGGGTGAAGCCCCTGACGGCGTGGCTGGCGCCGACCAGGAAGAGGATCACGCCGAGGGCCAGCAGCGCCTGGCCGGCGAGGTCGCGGCCCTCGGGCTGGATGCGCTCCTCCACCGGGAGGATTCGCAGCGTCGCGGGGATCGTCAGCGCGCAGACCGCGGGGACCAGCAGGAACGCGAGCGCCAGTCGCGGCCGCAAGGATGCCCGCCGAGGAAGCTGAGCACGATCATCGTGACGCACCCCACCGCGGAGGATTCCGACGGCCCGGGCGAGCGTGGCGGGCGAGTGACCGGCACGAGGTACGCGAAGGCGGCCGCGAAGACGGCGCACCGAGCCCCACCCGGGACACGGCGCGGCCGAGGAGAAGATGCGGGCCCGGAGCGAGGCCGCCACGAGCAGGTCGCCGGCGATGGCCACGACGAGCGAGGCGCCAGGAGTCGCCGGCGGCCGAGGCGATCCGCGAGCAGACCGGTGCGATCACGGTCGCGGCGAGCGCGAGCGTCGAGATCTCGCGGCGAGCGGGTCGACGCCGGTGCTCATCGACAGCCGCGCGAGGCTCTGACGAGGGCGTTGGTGTTGATGATCGGGTCAGCAGCCTGGATGCCGGCGAACAGCCCGATCAGCGGGATCGCGAAAGCGCGGGCTTCGGCGCCGCGCCGGCGTCGACCGGGGTGCGGCAACTGGGCACTGCGGCTTGTATCCACGCGCGTACGCGGCGGGAGCAGCTCGGGGATGCGTCGCATGGCCGGCAGCGGGATGAACACGATGCCCGTTCGCCTTCGCCGCGGCCTTCGCGATGTCGATCTTCGAAGAGGTTCGGGTGGTCGTAGCTGCGAGCGTAATCACGCGTTCTGAGGTCGACCACGGTCATGCCACTGCGTGATCTCCGCGACCGGCGACCCCGCCGCCCTCGACCGTGCCGCCGGCCTCCGTCATCACGGTTCCCGGCGGGATGTCGAACTGGTTGAGGATGTGCGTGGCGATCTGCACGCCCTGCTGCGGCGCATGTGAATGGACTGCGAACTGGCGGAACCAGAAAGCCCGCACGAAGCGGCGGAGGCGATGAATCCGGCCGGAAGGCCCGTTGACCCGTCCCCGGAGCTGTTGGCGCTGCCAGCGCGAGTCCACCGGCGTTGATCGGCGTCGGGTGCGTGGTTGGTCACGTCTGGTAGTGGCCAGGTTCTGAGGTGAACCGGGAACGGCGGCTCGTTCGTCATCACGGTCGTCGGGTTATCGTAGATGTCGAGCCTGCTGCCGGTGTACTCGATCACGAGCGCCCGCCGTCTGCGTCGTGGACGCGTAGTGAAGCGGGGGCACATGGCCGCCGTAGGCGGCCAACTTCACGCCCTGGACGGGACCTCGCTGCAGGGCCTGCCGGACCTCCGCGACCGTGGCGCACATGGCAGCAGAAGGCGCCGACTCCAAATGAGGCGATCGATCGCGGCTGGTCGTCGTCGGAGACCTGCAGGTAACTTCGCCGAGGCCGGGAAGTTGAGCGGCGCCGAAGACGAGGCCGCGCTCGTTCATGCCGTCGATCGTCATCGTCGAGGCCGAGCGCATTGGTCCCCACCCAGCCGTGGCTGGACTCCCACGTCAGGCCGCCCTTGCCGACCTCGCCATCCTTGCCGGTCGCGGTCATCGATGTGCCCTTGGGAACGACCATCACCTGCGATTTGAGATCGAGCGTGAACTCCATCGTCCGGCCGTAGATGAATCCGGAATCGGCAGAGCCGATCGTGAACGACGTGCACATGTTGGGGGTGCTCCTCTCTGGTCCCGCGCGTGAGAGCCGGCGCGGCGACGCATGGATCAATGGCGCGTACCTGCGCAACCCCATTATGGGCGCGTAGTTCCGCAAGCACATTCTCACGTGCAAGACGGCGCCGGGCTATAGAACATCTGTCTGCCGTGACAATGCGCACCACTCGACCGATAAAGCCTGCCTCGCCACGCCGCTCCTTCTGCAAGGCTCTTTCACAAGTGAGCCGCCACAGTCCACACGGCACGCTTTCCTGAGCGCATGATCGAAGTCACCAACATCACCAAGCGCTACGGAGAGACCGTCGCCGTCGACGACCTGAGCTTCACCGTCCAGCCAGGCATGGTGACCGGCTTCCTCGGACCCAACGGCGCCGGGAAGTCGACGACCATGCGCCTGATCCTCGGCCTCGACGCCGCCGATTCAGGAAGCGCGATCGTCAACGGCAAGCCCTACCGCGAGCACGCGGCGCCCCTGCGTGAGGTCGGCGCCCTGCTTGAGGCGCGCTCGGTCCACACCGGCCGCTCGGCCGCGACCACCTGCTGGCGCTCGCGCAGACGCATCGGATCCCGCGTGCGCGGGTCGACGAACTGATCGACATGGTCGGCCTGCACGACGTGGCCGGCAAACGCGTGGGCGGCTTCTCGCTCGGGATGGGCCAGCGCCTCGGGATCGCCGCGGCGCTGCTCGGCGACCCGAGCACGGTGATGCTCGACGAGCCGGTCAACGGCCTGGACCCGGAGGGCATCCAATGGGTCCGCAACCTCCTGCAGGGCCTGGCCGCCGAGGGCCGCACCGTCTTCGTCTCCTCGCACCTGATGAGCGAGATGGCGCCTGACCGCCGAGCACCTGATCGTCATCGGGCGCGGGCAGGCTGATTGCCGACACCGAGCGTCGAGCAGTTCGTCGCGGGCGCTTCGAAGAAGGTTGTCCGCGTGCGCTCCCCCGAGCTCGCGAGGCTGACCGAGGCACTCGCCGGACCGACCGTGACGATCACCGCGCTCGAGCCCTCGTCGGCGGAGGTCGCCGGGCGAGCGCCGAGCAGATCGGCGACGCCGCCGCGGCTCGCGGCATCACGCTGCACGAGCTGACGCCCGTGCAGGCATCGCTGGAGGAGGCATTCATGGAGGTCACGCAGGACGCGTCCCAGTTCCACAGCGTCGAGGACCCCGCCGCGGACTTGGGCGCCGTCGAGGGGACGCAGGCGTGAGCGCGACAAACGCCGGCGCGCCCGCGGGGGTCAGCTTCTCGGGCATCACGAACTCGGAGTGGACGAAGCTGCGCTCGGTGCGCTCGACGCCGCTGGTGCCTGTTCCTGACGGCGCTGTTCGTGATCGCGATCGGGATCCTCGTCTGCCTGATCACAGAGTCGCGCTACCCCGACATCCACCGCGCCGTCCACCCGCTCGAGTCGAGCCTTGTCGGCGTGAACCTCGCCCAGTTCGCCGTCGGCGTGCTCGGCGTGCTCACGATCACCGCCGAGTACTCCACGGGCATGATTCGCTCATCTTTCTGCGCCGTCCCGAAGCGGTTGCCGGTGCTGTGGGCCAAGGCGCTCGTCTTCGCGGTCGTGACCTTCGTGATCAGCCTGCCTTCGATCCTGATCGCGTTCTTCGTCGGACAGTCGATCCTCTCCGGCAAGCACATCGACGTGTCGATCTCGCACCCGGGCGTGCTGCGCTCGCTGATCGGCGCCGCGCTCTTCCTCGCGGTGATGGGACTCCTGGGGCTCGGCCTCGGCGCGATCATCCGCACGACGGCCGGCGGGATCTCCGCCCTGGTGGCGATGGTGTTCGTGATTCCGCCGATCCTCGAGCTCGCGCTTGCCGGAAAGCGCGTACAACGCGATCAGCGGCTACCTCCCGCTGAACGCCGGCGGTGCCGTCTGGACGATCAGCCCGGCGGCCCACACGCTTTCGCCGTGGGCCGGCTTTGCGGTGTTCTGCGCATACGCCGTGGTTGCGCTGGCGATCGGCGCCGTACTGCTTCGCCAACGCGACGTTTGACCCGAGGCGCCGGGCGCCGATACTGCTTGACATAGGACGGAGAACTTCCTTGGTCGTTGCCGTAGGCGCGGCTCTCGCCGGGTGCGGCTCGTCGACGCCGACGGCGACGCGCCCGGCGCCGTTCAATGCGTACTCGGCGGCGGTGCAGAGGAATCTCGCCAGGGAGATCACCAAGGATTTCCGTGGCCAGGGCGCCGACATATCGGGCGTGACTTGCCGCCCGAAGTCTGAGACACGGATGGTCTGCAGCGGGAAAGAGAACGGCCAAGAAGCGTTCTCGATAGCGGTCACGCTCAACCCGCGCACGCACCGCGCGACGTGGGCGACCATCATCGGCATTGGCGCCTAGCCGCACCTCACGGCGAAGCTGAGTCTGCCGGCGCACGAGCCGCCTGTGGAACGGCGTACTTGCGGGGACTTACGAGGGGCGAGCGACGGGACTCGAACCCGCGACCGCCTGGACCACAACCAGGAGCTCTACCAACTGAGCTACGCCCGCCACGCTGAGGGGGGAGTCTAGCGGCGCTAACCGGCCGCTAGCGCGGGTCGGTGCGCAGCGCGTGTTCGGCCAGCGCGAGCGCTTCACTGGGCTTGAGCTCCGGCGAGCGGCCCGCGACCTCGCGCCAGCGCTCGAGCAGGCGCTCACCGTCCGCGCCGAGCAACGCACCCACCGCCGCCGGTTCGACGCTCGCGGGCTCGGCGGCGGCCGGCGGGGCGGGGCTGCGCACGGCGTCGAGCACGCGCTGCGTGACGTCGGTGCCCTGGCTGACCGCGACCGACCAGCCACGCCCCATCGAAAGCTGACCGAGTTCGAGCTCGACTCCTTCGAGCACCGTCAGCTCGGTCTCGGCGGGGTCCCAGCGCCGTTCGCCGATCTCGACCTTTCCCCCCTTGATCCACTCCATCAGGAAGAGCGCCATCTCGCGTTCGTCGACGTTGAACTGGGTGTAGACGTTCGGGAAGTCCTTGAGCTCGAAGTGGTACATGCCGTAAGACTGTCAGCTTGCGGGCCGCCGCAGGCCCGCGACGCGCGCGCCGGGTAGGCGCGCGGCCATCACGTCGACCGCCGCGGGGCTCTCGTCGATCAGCAGGTAGCGGCGCCCCTCCTGCTCGGCGACGGCTCCGAGCGTGCCGCTGCCGGCGAAGAAGTCCAGGCACCAGTCGCCCGGCCGGGTCGAGGCGAGCACCATCCGGCGCACGATCCCCGCGGGCTTCTGGGTCGGGTAGCCCGTCTTCTCGGCGCCGGTGGTCGGGACGATCGTGTGCCACCAGACGTCCGTCGGCAGCTTGCCGCGCGCCGCCTTCTCGGCGCTGACGAGGCCGGGCGCCATGTAGGGCTCGCGGTCGACGGCGTCGCTGTCGAAGTGGTAGCGCTGCGGGTCACGCACGTAGACGAGGATCGTGTCGTGCTTGGCGGGCCAGCGCCGACGGCTCTTGGCGCCGTAGTCGTAGGCCCAGATCAGCTCGTTCAGAAAACAGTCGCGGCCGAAGATCTCGTCGAGCAGCAGCTTGCAGTAGTGGGCCTCGCGGTAGTCGATGTGGAAGTAGAGCGTCCCGGTCTCGTGCAGCAGGCGCCGCGCCTGCTGCAGCCGCGGCGCGAGGAACGCGAGGTAGTCGTCGAAGCTGTCGGCGTAGGCGGGCGACTCTTCGGAGCTGGCCGCGTAGCGGCGGCCGCCGAAGCCGGTGCGCGCGCCCTGCTCGTCGGCGACGACGCGCAGCCGTCGGCGCTGCTGGCTGTGGCCGGTGTTGAACGGCGGGTCGAGGTAGATCAGCTGGAACGCACCGTCGGGCAGTGTCGGCAGCACCTCGAGGCACTCCCCAAGGATGATTTGGTCGGCGTCCGGCACGCCGGTGAGCGTACGGACCGGCGGCGATGGACGCCTAGTGAGGATGCGTCAGCTTCGCGTACGCGTCGGGCCGGCGCGTCGTGTGGAACGGGAACAGGTCCAGCCAGTCGCGCCGCTGGTCGAGATCGAGATCCGCGACGAGCACCGCCGGTTCATCGCGCGGTGCCTGCACCAGGATCCGCCCGTACGGGTCGCAGATGAAGGACGAGCCGTAGAACGTCAGCTCACCCTCGTGGCCGAAGCGGTTGACGGCGATGATGAACAACCCGTTCGCGATCGCGTGGCCGACCATCACCTTCTGCCAGAGCGGCTGCGTGTCGAACTCCGGATGCTCGGGCTCGGAGCCGATCGCCGTCGGGTAGATCAGCACCTCGGCGCCGGCGAGCCCGTAGGCGCGGGCGAGCTCGGGGAACCACTGGTCCCAGCAGGTCGGCAGGCCGATCGGGGCGTGGCCGACGTGGTAGACGGGAACCGCCTCGTCGTCCGCCGGCCCGGGCCGGAAGTACATGTCCTCGTGGTAGCCCGCGGTGATCGGGATGTGGAGCTTGCGCGTGCGCCCGGCGAGCTCGCCGTCGGGGCCGACGAGGATCGCCGTGTTGTAGCCGAGCCCGTCCTCGCCCGGCGCCTCCTCGTAGAGCGAGGCATGGACGTAAACCCCGTGCTCGCGGGCCAGGCGGGCGAACAGCTCGAATGTCGGCCCTCCCGGCAGCGCCTCGGGCAGCGCCCCGGTCGCCGCCGGGCCACCGGGGTCGACCGCGAAGTAGCGGCTCAGCGTCAGCTCCTGCGTGCAGATCAGTTCGGCGCCGGCCTGTGCAGCGACGGCGACGCTCTCCGCGAGCGCGGCCTCGTGCTCGCCGGCGTCGGGGTGCCAGCGCTGCTGGACCGCTGCGACCCGGATGAAGTCACGCTCCGGGTCACGCTTGCGCGCCGGCGAGGCAAGCCGCTCGGCGATGATCAGGTCCCCTGCGGGCATCACCCGAAATCTAACGCCGAAGCCAACCGCCGCAACCCTATGATGCGCCGACGGGGCTCGACGGCACGGCCGCGGGCCCACGTGCTCCCGAGATGACCCGCACGATCAACTCCACTCCAGCCGCGGACGGCTACCGGATGCCCGCCGAGTTCGAGCCTCACGAGGGCTGCCTCGTCGGCTGGCCCGAACGGCCGGACAACTGGCGGCGCAACGGTCGCCCGGCGCAGAGCGCCTTTGCCGAGGTCGCCGCCGCGATCGCCGTCAGCGAGCCGGTGACCGTGTGTCTCGCCGACGGCCAGTTCGACAACGCGCGGGGGGTCCTCGCATCTGACGTGCGAATCGTCGAGATGACCTCCGACGACGCGTGGATGCGGGACGTCGGGCCGACGTTCGTGACCGACGGGCGCGGCGGACGACGGGGCATCGACTGGCGCTTCAACGCCTGGGGCGGCCTCTACTCGCCGTATGACCGCGACGAACGGGTCGCCAGGAAGGTCCTCGAGCTGTGCGACGCCGACCGCTACCGCGCGCCGCTGGTGCTCGAGGGCGGCTCGATCCACGTCGATGGTGAGGGCACGTTGCTGACGACCGAACAGTGCCTGCTCAACGAGAACCGCAACCCGTCGCTCTCACAGCAGGAGATCGAGCAGCTGCTGCGCGAATACACCGGCGCCGAGCTCGTGATCTGGCTCGGCGAGGGCGTCGTGAACGACGAGACCGACGGCCATATCGACAACCTCGCCTGCTTCGCGTCGCCCGGTGTGGTCGCACTCAACTGGTGCGAGGACGAGAACGACCCGCAGCACGAGGTCGCCGCCGACGCCGAGCGCCGGCTGCTGGCCGCGCGCGATGCGCAGGGCCGCAAGCTCGAGGTCGTGCGGGTCCCCTGCCCGCCGCCGATGACGATCAGCGACGCCGAGGCGCGCGGCGTCTATGAAGTGCTCGGCACACACCCGCGGCGCGCGGGCGACAGGATGGCCGCCTCATACGTGAACTTCTTCATCGGCAACTCGCGCGTCGTCTTTCCGCTGCTCGACGAGAGCACCGATGAGCAGGCACGCGAGATCCTCGCCGGCCTGTTCCCGCAACGCGAGGTGGTCGGCATCCCCTCGCGCGAGATCCTGCTCGGCGGCGGCAACATCCACTGCATCACGCAGCAGCTGCCGGCAGTCGAGCGCTAGGGCAGCGCTGTGAAGGCCGCGAAGCGCGGAAGCCAGGCGTCGGCGACGAGTTCGCCGCTCGTCACGCTGCCGAGCAGGTAGCGATCCAGGAACGCGGTGCTCGCCTGCTCGACGAGCCCGAGCTGGGGCTGCTGGTACTGGAACGGCGGCAGGTGGCCGGCGCCCAGCAGTCGCAGCAGGAACTTCGGGCGGTGGGCACGGGCGAAGTAGGCGTAGGTGTAACGCGGTTCGTTGTAGTGGTCGGCGGTTCCCTGCGCCGCGAACAGCGCGGGCGTGCCGCGGCCGAAGTAGTAGCCCCCCGTGCCGCCGATCTCGGCCCCGGAGAAGACGAGGTCCGCGCGGATCCGGCGATCGCGCAAACGGCGCGCGTAGCCCGCGGCGAGCGCTGTCTCGGCGCCGTCGCTGTGGCCCGCAACGGCGATCTCCCCCGGAAGCAGTGTCCCGGACAGCAGGTTGCCCGAACTTGCCGACAGCCCCTCCATGCCCGTGATCACCGTCGAGACGTCGCGCGGCTGGTTGACCACGTCTTCCGCGTCAAGGCCGCCGGGCGCGCCGGCGCTGGTCCGCGGGAAATAGGGCGCCGCCACGACGAACCCCGATTGGGCCCAGAAGTTGAGCAGCGCCGCGTAGGTTTCGGGGGTGACCCCGAAACCGTGGGCGAAGACGACGAGCGGATATTGGCCTTCGAACGGTTCCGCGTTGCGCACGCCGACGGCGCCTTCCGGGGCGAGCGCCGGATAGCGCACGACGGTCTTCAGGATCCGCGGCACGAAGCGGTGTCCGGGCAGCTCGACGTAGCGGCCCGGCTCGACGAAGGTGACCGTCGTGACGCCGACCGGGTATTCCGGCTCGACGGTCAGCGCCGCCGCGCTCGCCGGCACCGCAGCAAGGCAAGCCCCAAGCGCGAGCACGGCCATCAGGAGTACCCTCCGGGCCAGCATCGCCATCACGACTGATCGTAGGGCCCGGCGAGCGGCTGCACCAGCGCCAACCGCGTGGCGCCAGCTTCCCCGCGCCGCCTGGGAGCGGTTTCCCGCCGCCGACTAGCGTCCGCGCGCGGCGAGGCGCGCGAAGAACTCGGCCTCCGCGATCACGGTCCGTTCGAATTCGTCGAGCAGCAGCCGCTCATTGGGGCCGTGGATGTTCGCGTAGTCGTCGCAGGCGCCGATCAGCAGGACCTCGGCTTCGGGAGCCGCGGCCGCGAGAGCGTTGACGAGCGGGATCGACCCACCGGTGGCTGCGAATACCGGCGGCGTCCCATATGCCGACTCCCACGCCTCGCTCGCGGCAGCGTAAGCCGGCCCGCCGGTCTGCGCCGCAAAACCAGTACCGACCATCCCCGCGCTCGCCTCGAGCTTGATCCCGAACGGCCGCTGCGCGGCGAGGAAGTCGATCACCAGCCGCTGCGCTTCCTGCGCGTCCTGCTCGGGGTGGAAGCGCACGTCGAGCGAGGCCCGCGCGCGGGCCGGGATCGCGTTGACGGCGTCGCGGACCGGGACCACATCCATTCCGGTGACGGTGATCGCCGGCCCCGACCATACGCGCGAGCCGATGTCGCCCGTTCCGACCAGCGGCTGGCCGGCGTCGACGCCGGCCAGTTCGCGGAGCTCCTGCTCGGTGTAGGACTCGCCGGACCACGGCTCGCGCCGCAGGCCGGGGACCGCGACGTCGCCATTGCTGTCGTGCAGGCTCGCGATCGCGTGGATCACGGCGAGCAGCGCGTCCGGCGCGGCGCCGCCGAACTGCCCGCTGTGTTTGGGCGAGTCGAGCGTTTCGGCTTCGATCACGATCTTCGTGGTCCCGCGTAGCGCCACGGTCAGCGTCGGCACCCCGGGGCGCACTGCGCCGGCGTCGGCGATCACGATCGCGTCGCAGGCGAACAGCTCGGGGTCCGTCGGCGGGTAGTCGACGAAGTCGCCGCCGCTCTCCTCAGAGCCCTCGATCACCACCTTGATGCCGACCGGCGGCCGGCCGGCGAAGGCGCGCAGCGCGCCCACGTGGACCATCACGTTGGACTTGGTGTCGGCCGTGCCGCGGCCGAACAGCGCTCCGCCGCGCTCGGTCGGCTCGAACGGCGGCGAGTCCCACTTTGACTCGTCACCCGCCGCGACGACGTCGTAGTGGCTGTAGAGCAGCACCGTCGGCGCGCCATCCGGCGCCGGGATCTCACCGAGCAGGATCGGGTTGCTGGCCGGCAGATCGAGAGAGCGGATCGACTGCAGTCCGGCGCCGGCGAAAAGCTCGACGAGCATCTCGTACGCCCGGCGGATCTGCGCATCGTCCTGGTCGGGCCCGGAGACGGACGGGATCCGGACGAGATCTTCGAGCTCCGTGCGCAGTCGCGGCATGTCTGCCTCGACGCGCTCGCGAATCTGGTCTCCGTTACTCACGCCGGTCGAACCGTAGCCGAAGCCGGACGCGTGCGGCGCCCGGCGGTGGGCCTTCGAACCGTGCATCCGCGGGTTGACCGCCCTCGCTACGCGAGCGAGAAGCTGTGGTCCTCCCATTCGGCGAAACGCCGGTAGCCCAGCGCTGCGTAAATCCGGTTCGACGTCGGATTTGCGAGGTCCGTGAGAAGCATGCAGGTGTCAGCGTCGCTTTCGAGCGCGAGCTGCGAGGCCGCGGCCACAGCGGCGCTCGCGTAGCCCCGCCCCCGCCACTCGGGCGGCGTATAGACCGGACCGATCCGCGTGACACGCGCGACGGCCGCCGACCGGCCGAGCGTGCTCACCGCAGCGCCGTCCTGCCAGACGTACTGGGCGCGTTTTTCGATCCGCCTTCGCACTGCCCGCTCCTCTTCGCCGGAGGTCGCGACCCTGGCCTCGAGCCGGAACGCCACCTCCCAGGCCACAAGCAGCTCGAGGTCGGCGAGTGTCGCCAGGCGCAGCTCACCGCTCGCCGGGCGCCCCGGCGGCGTGACCCGGCTCAGCGCGTGCATCGCCTCGCGCATCAGCAGAAGCGTCGTGCCGCCGGTCGCCTCGCGCCAGGCGCCGGCGAGGGCCCGTGAACTCTCCGCGGGGCCGCCTACGCCGGGAAGCTCCGGGTCGCGCTCGAGCCACGCGGCGACGAGTGACGCGGCAAGTTGATCGTCCAGTCCGGCGACCAGTAGCGGCCACGGCGCGGTGCGCAGCCCCGCTGCCACGATCTCGCCGGCCGGCGTGCCGGCCCAGGCAAAGTGTGTCTGCCGATAGGCGCCTGCGAGGGCGTCGCCGGCAACTGTCGCGATCACGTTGCGCTCTCTCTCGGCGGCGATGAAGCGTCCCGCCTGCGCGGCGAACTCTCGTGGATCGGCTGACAGGCGCCAGGTCGCGCTCAACCGGCGGCGACCGACTCGGCGTAGCGCAGGAACGGCTCGGGATCCAGGCCCCGCCCGGTGGCGTGTTCGATTACCGGCACGGTGTCCAGACGACGTCCGAAGCGGTGAATGTTCTCGGCGAGCCAGCCCTTGATCTCGTCGGTTTCGCCTGCCCGCAGCCGCCCGTCGAGCGGCCCAAGCGCAGCGACGATCGCCTCCCAGACCTGCGCGGCGATCAGGCCGCCGAGCGCATAGCTCGGGAAGTAGCCGAACGAGCCCCCGCTCCAGTGGACGTCCTGCATGCAGCCTTCGGCATCGGATTTGACGTCGATCCCCAGCAGCCGCTTCATCCCGCTGCGCCACTCCCCGGGCAGGTCGGCGGCCGCGAGCTCGCCCTCGATCATCGCGCGCTCCAGTTCGAAGCGCAGCACGATGTGCAACGAGTAGCTCACGGGGTCGGACGAGACGCGGATCGGCGTCGCCGCGACCCGGTTGGCGGCCGCAAAGTAGTCGTCCGCGCTGACCTCGGTGCCGGCCGAGCGCAGCTCACCGGCGATCACCTCGGCGAACGCCCGGCTGCGGCCGATGTGGTTCTCCCAGAATTTGCTCTGCGACTCGTGGACCGACATCGACGTCCCGGTCGCGAGGTTCGTGCGATCGAGGGCCGGGTCGATCTGGCGCTCATAGAGCGCGTGGCCGAACTCGTGGATCGCGGCGCCGATCGCCTCTACGCCCCCATCGCTGTAGCGCGTCGTGATCCGCTGGTCCAGGCGAGCCGTGCCGGTCGAGAACGGGTGCGCCGAGACATCGACGCGCCAGCTCGAAGGCTCCACGCCGAGCCGTGCGAGGATCGCGCCAACGGCCTGCTTCTGCCCCTCAAGCGGCACCTCGAGCGCGGCGTCGCTTGCGGGGGCTTCGGCCACCAGCCCCGGGAGGACCTCGCCGAGGCGCGCGAACAGCGCCGCGATCGTCTCGCTCGTCAGGCCGAAGTCATAGTCGGCGAGCAGCGCGTCGTAGCGCGACTGCCCGGGATCGGCGACGTGGCCCGCATAATCGCGAGCGAGCTCGATGTTGCGCTCCAGGGCCGGCAGGAACTCCGTGAAGTCGTCAGCCGCGCGCGCTCGTTCCCACGTCTTCTGGCCCGCGGCCGCGCCGCTCGCGAGCTCGGCCGCGAGCTCGGCCGGTACGCGCACCGCGCGGTCGTAATCACGCCGCGCGAGGCGCGCGATGTCCGCGTCGACGGGGTCCAGTTCGGCATCCGAGAGCTCGTCGAGCAGGCGGCCGAGCTCCTCTCCTGTCGCCATTTCGTGGCGGATCCGCGCGAGCGTCCCGACCTGCGCGGCGCGCGGCTCAGCGGCCCGCACGGGCATCATCACGAGCTGGTCCCATTCGAGCAGCGCGGCCACCTGCCCCAGATCGGCGAGCCGCTCGATCCGGCTCCTCAATTCCCTCAACTCATCCACCCAGCGGGAAATATTCGCAGACGCGGGCGCCGCTGACGCCGGTTTGCGGCCATAGACTCGCCGCGTGGCCGGCGCGCCCGCGATCCATGTCGAGAATCTGCACGTTGCGCGCGGCGGACGCGAGGTCATCCACGGGCTGACCCTCGAAGTCGCATCCGGGAGCGTCACCGGCCTGCTCGGGCCGAGCGGCTGCGGCAAGACGACGCTGATGCGCTCGATCGTCGGCGTTCAGGTCCTCGGCGCCGGCACGGTCACCGTCCTCGGGCGACCCGGCGGTTCGCGTCGAGCTGCGCAGCGAGGTCGGTTACGTGACCCAGGCGCCGTCCGTCTACGGGGACTTGACGGTCGAGGAGAACCTGCGCTACTTCGCACGGCTGGTCGGTGCCGAGCGGGCCGGGATCGACGAGGCGGTGGCCACCGTCGGACTGACCGGCCACGTCCGCCAGGTCGTCGGATCGCTGTCCGGCGGCGAGCGCTCGCGCGTTTCGCTCGCAACGGCGCTGCTCGCTCGTCCGCGGCTGCTCGTGCTGGACGAGCCGACAGTCGGCCTGGATCCGGTCTTGCGCAGCGAACTGTGGGCGACCTTTCACGAGCTGGCACGCGCCGGCACGACGCTGCTGGTCTCCAGCCACGTGATGGACGAGGCCGGCGAGTGCGACACCTTGCTGCTGATGCGCGAGGGCCGGCTGCTGGAGCACCTCACGCCCGCCGAGCTGCGGGCGAAGACGGGCCAAGAGGACCTCGGCCGGGCCTTTCTCGCCGTGATCCGCGCGGCCGAAGGCTCCTCTTGAGCGCCCGCGCGACCTTCGCGACCGCCGGGCGCGTGCTCTGGCAGATCCGCCGCGACCCGCGCACTATCGCGCTGATGCTCGTCGTGCCGACCGCCCTTCTGGTGCTGCTGTATTTCCTCTTCGAAGGCGAGCCGCAGGTCTTCCAGAGAATCGGTGCCCCGTTGTGCGGGCTGTTCCCGTTCATCGTGATGTTCCTCGTGACCTCGATCGCAATGCTCCGGGAGCGCACCACGGGCACGTTGGAGCGGCTGATGACGCTGCCGATCGCAAAGGCCGACATCCTCGTCGGCTACGGCGCCGCATTCGGCGTGCTCGCGGCGATCCAGGCCGCCGTCGTGTGCACGGTCGGCTTCGCGGTGCTGGGCCTGGACGCACCACACGGTGCCTGGCTCGTCGCGCTGCTGGCGGTCGCGAACGCGATCCTCGGCATGGCGCTCGGACTGTTCGCGAGCGCGTTCGCGCAGACCGAGTTCCAAGCCGTGCAATTCATGCCCGCATTCGTTTTTCCGCAGATGCTGCTCTGCGGCCTGTTCGTCGCGCGCGACCAGATGGCGGCGTGGCTGCACACGATCTCCTGGCTGATGCCGCTGACCTACGCCTACGAAGCACTGGCGCACGCGACCAACCCGGCAGAACTGCCCCGCGCGATGGCCGGCGACGTCGCGGCGGTTCTCGCTTTCACTGTCGCCGCGCTCGGATTCGGCGCTTTGACCCTTCGGCGCAGAACGCGATAGGCGACACGTACCGCTAACACACCGCCGAAACTCGCCGCAGGCCATCGGGAGGTGAACCGGCGGTCCGGCGCTGATGCCCCCGGCAGGATTCGAACCTGCGACCGCCGGATTAGAAGTCCGATGCTCTGTCCAGCTGAGCTACGGGGGCTCAAGTGCATGGTCGCACGACGTCGGGACCAACCACACCGGAGCACTCACGTTCCCCTTAGGTAGGCTTCAGCGTCCGCGTCTAGAAGTACCCCAACTATGAGCACACCCGAGGAGCCCCAGGATCTGACCCGCAAGCAGCGCCGCGAGGCGGCGCGCACCGAACGCAAAGCCGTCGAGGAAGCTCATGCCGCCGCCGACGCGCGGCGCCGGCGGCTGACGATCGTCGGCGTAATCATCGCGGTCGTCGTGATCGCCGTCGTCGCGATCGTGATCTTCACGAACAAAAACGAATCGCACACGCCGACGAGCGCCAAAGAAACCTCCAAGGTCCAGGGCGAAGTCAACGAACTGCTCAAGGGCACTACACAGAACGCGAATGTGCTCGGCGATCCCAACGCACCGGTCACGATTCAGTACTTCGGCGACCTCGAGTGCCCGATCTGCCGTGACTTCACGCTCGGCGCGCTGCCCGAGATCATCCAGCGCTGGGTGGCCGCCGGCAAGGTCAAGGTCGAATACCGCTCGCTCTCGACGGCCACGGGCAACGCGGAATCCAGCGGCGCCGAGCCGAGCGGGACGTTCAAGACCCAGCAGTCAGCCGCGCTCGCCGCTGGCAAGCAGAACAAGATGTGGAACTACATCGAGACCTTCTACCGCGAGCAGGGCGAAGAGGACAGCGGCTACGTCACCGAATCGTTCATCGAAAACATCGCGAAACAGGTCGATGGCCTCGACATGACCGCGTGGCAGAACGAGAAAGGCAACCCCGCGTTCGCGAAGCAGATCGAAGAAGACGCCACTGTCGCGTCAAACGCCGGCTTCACCGGCACGCCCTCCTTCCTGGTCGGCAAGTCTGGCGGGACGCTGGAAAAGTTCGAACCGTCCTCGCTGAGCGAATCGGGCCCGTTCGACCAGAAGATCGAACAGCTGCTCAAGGCCTAGCGCGGTGAGCGCGACATCGCTGCGTCGCACGCTCATTGTTCTCGCCGCTATCGGCATTGCCGTCGCGGCGTATCTGACTTACATCCACTACGCCGATATCAAGCCGATCTGTACGACCGGCGGCTGCGAGCAGGTCCAGTCCTCGGCCTACGCGAAGCTCGTCGGCATCCCCGTCGCCCTGCTCGGATTGATCGGCTACATCGCGATCATGGGTTCGCTGCTGCTCGCTGAAAGCGAGAACTCGCGGCTCCTGACGATGCTCCTGGTGCTCGTCGGATGGGGCTTCAGCATGTACCTCACCTACCGCGAGATCTTCACGATCCACGCGATCTGCCAGTGGTGCGTCTCCAGCGCGACGATCCTGACGATCATGGCGATCCTCTCGGTCTGGCGGTTCCTGCGGGGAGACGTCCCGGCGCCCGCCCCGTCGACGGCCCCCGCCGCCGCAGACGACGGCGCATAGCTGCGCAGCGCTACGCAAAGCGCGCCGAGCCGGCCTGCCAAGCGGGGGACCCAGGAATCGAACCTGGCGTTGCGGTTTTGGAGACCACCGTGTTACCGATACACCAGTCCCCCCGGCGCGAGCCGATTCTAGGACCCTAGGAGCCGCAAGCTCGCCGAACGGTGGTCGCCGTGCACGGCAAACGCTAAAGATCGCGGCTGATTCGCCCGAAACATCTCCTGTATGCGAGGACCCGGGCGTATCGACCGCACCGGCCCGCCGGGCGCACCCGGACGGGCCTCCCCGCGCCTGCGCGGCGCGCGGGGAGACACGCTGGTCGAGGTCCTTGTCAGTTCGCTGATTCTCGCGGTGATCGTGCTCGGCACGCTGGCGGGACTCGATGCGCTGAACCGCTCGACGTCGCTCAGCCGCGACCGCTCGCAGGCCGACGCGCTGGCCCAGCAGGAACAGGAGGTGCTGCGCAGCGAACCGGTGACGAAACTCGCAGAACTGAACAGGTCGCGCAGCGTGACGCTCAACGGCACCACGTTCACGATCAAGACCACCTCCGAATACATCAACGACGCCAAGGCGACCTCGAGCTGCAACTCCTCGACGAGCGAAGCCGACGAGATCAAGACGCTCTCGGAAGTCAGCTGGCCGACGATGGGCGCCGCCAAGCCGATCGTCGAGTCGAGCTTGATCAGCCCGCCCCCGGGGACGCTGCTGATCGTCCAGGTCTCGGACCCGGTCGCGAAGGTCGCCGGCGCCGCGGTCACGGCCACCGGGCCGACATCCGCCAGCAACACGACATCCACCGACGGCTGCGCGTTGATGAACATCACGCCCGGCGAATACGCGATCAATGCCACGAAGGCGGGCTACGTGGACCCGAACGGGTACACGAACACGAACGAAGACAACGCAACGATCCGCCTGGACTACCTGACGGCCGGCACGACGATCCGCGTCGGCTACGCGCTCGCGCCGGCGGCGAAACTGAAGATCCGCTTCAGCGGCGCGGAAGGCGACCAGGCAACGATCTTCAACCCCGGGATGTCCGAACCCCGGACGTTCGGGACGCTCGGCACCTATGGCCAGGAACTGGCAACGCCGCAGACGATCTTCCCGTTCAACTCGGCTTACGCGGTCTACGCCGGCAACTGCCCGTCGGACCTGCCGACCGCCAACGCGCAGGAATCGAACCCCGAACTCAAGGTCGAAGAATCCGGCGGCGAAGTGACGGTGCCCGTCGTGCCGGTCCGCGTCAACGTGCAGAGCGGGACCAGCGAAAAAGCCGCCGGCGAAAAACTCAACGGCGCGAAAATCAAGATCGTCGACACCGGCTGCTCGGTCACGCGCGAATACTCGACGGCCTCGGGCGGCGTTGGAAACCGGGGCCTGCCGTTCGGCAAATTCAGCTTCTGCGTCTCGAACGCCAACAAGAAATGGTCGGGCACCTTCGAAAACAAGAGCACTGAAGGCGCGACCTGGACGACGGTGCCCAACGGCGGCGTGAATGCCAGCGGCGTCGCGCAGATCTACCTCGGGACGAATCCCAGTGGATCTCCCACGGGGGTGACCAGCGGGTCATGCTGACCGTGCTCAAGCGGCTGCGTAGCGACGCCAGCGGGTTCACGCTGATCGAGCTGCTCGTCGGCACCGCAATGGCGCTGATCGTCTGCTTCGGCGCCTACACGATCCTGGAGTTCACGACTGAAGACATCAGCCGGCAGACCTCGCGCGTCCACGTCGCCCAAGACGGGCGCATCGCTCTCGAACGGCTGATGGAGCACCTGCACTCGGCGTGCGTCGCGGCTCTCGTGACACCGGTCCTCTCGCAGAGCAGCCCGACCGTGCTGCGCTTCATCAGCGAAGCGAGCGAAGCCGCCTCCGTCGGACAGGCGACGCTGCACAAGATCACCTACACCCCGGCCTCGGGCTCCACGGAAGGCACGCTCGTCGAAAAGTCCTGGAAAAGCACCGAAGCGAGCCAGCCGCCGAACTACATCTTCAACGAAGTCGAAACGCCGAACACGACGATCCTGCTGAAAGGCATCTCTCAGGCCGAAACCTCAAAAGAAGGCAAAGGCGAACTGATCCCGATCTTCCGCTACTACCGCTATTACCGCGAAGGTGACGCGAACGCGGTGTTCGGCGAACTGAACCCGAACCCGATCGTCGGCGAACTGAACGAAGCCGAAGCCCGCCAGGTCGCCCGCGTGAGCGTCTCGTTCACGCTCTCGCCCGAAGCCGGCGACGGCGCCGGGATCAGCGGCCAGATGGCCAAGGACCGCGCGATCACCTTCGAAGACTCCGCGATCCTGCGCGTCGCGCCGTCCTCCTCCTCGGCGTCCGTGTCCAACCTCCCGTGCGAGAACCAGGTATGAAGCGCCGGCTGAACATCCGCAGCGAGCGCGGCGTGAGCATGATCGTGATGCTCGGCGTCCTGACAGTCACCTCGATCCTGATCGTCGCGGCGTACACGGCGGGTATCGGCGAGGTGCGCCTGACGTCGACCGACGTGCAGTCCAAGCGCGCCTACTACGCGGCGCAGGCCGGCGTCTCGGAATACGCCTCGCATCTCGCGCAGGACAGCAACTACCTGACCTACTGCACCTCGCCGAGCCCGGCCAACCCGGCCCTCAACCAGGAATCGGAAGGGTCGAAAAACCGCGTCAAAGTCCCCGGCACGACCGAAGAGGAATACGCGACAACCCTGATCCCGGCCGCATCGGCGCCGGCGACCGACAAGAAATGCGATCCCAACAACGTCGCGGGAACAATGATCGAAGCCAGCGGCAAAGCCGCCGGCACGTTCCGCATCAAGGTCATCGGCTACTCGGGCAACGAGAAGCGCGCGATCGTCGCGACGTTCCGCAACGCTAACTTCGTGAGCTACGTCTGGTACGACGTCTACGAAACAGCCGACCCGAGCCTCTACGGCGAAGCGTTCGAAAAGAATCCCGCCGAATACAACCGCTGCGCGGCCTTCTACGGGATTCGGCCCGCGAACGTGTGCGGGGGCTTCAACAACTACTTCATCTCCGGCGAACAGGTGCTCGGGCCGATGCACACCGAAGACCACGCCGGGATCAGCGGCAGCCCGACCTTCGGCCGCTACCCGAGCGACCGGATCGAATTCGGCCACAGCTACCAGGGCGACAACGGCTACTCGGGCGAGGAAAACGGCGGCAGCGCGACCCCCAACTTCGTCGGCAGCCACGTGCCGCCGAACGAAGTTCCGTCGATCAAGCCGCCGCCGGGCGATGAAGAACTCGAACACATCGTCGAATCGGCCTACCACTTCTATGGCAAGACCGAAATCACCCTCGAAGGCAGCTCGATGAAGGTCCGCGAACACGTCGGCGAAGCGGGCAAGGAAAAAACGACCTCGGGTCTCGCGTTCCCCGAAAACGGCGTCGTCTACGTCTCGGGCGGCTGCTCGACCGCGTACTCGCCGTTCGGGCCGAAACCCTCCTACACCGGCGACACCGGCTGCGGCAACGTCTACGTAAAAGGCGAATACTCATCGTCCCTGACGATCGGCGCGCAGAATGACGTGGTCATCAACGGCAACATCCTCTCGACGTCCCGCAACTCGGAAGGCTTCCCGACGGGCGACCAGATGCTCGGGCTGATCGCCAACAACTTCGTCCGCATCTACCACCCGCTGAACGGGACGCGAGGCGCCAACTACCGTGAATGCGGCAACTCCTCGAACGCCGCGTCGGATCTGAACACGCCGACGATCGATGCGGCGATGCTGGCCCTCAAACACGCTGTGCTCGTCGACAACTTCGACTGCGGCTCCCCGACGCTCGGCAGCCTGACGTTCTACGGCGCGATCGCGTCGACGTTCACCAACGGATTGACGGGTGTCTTCTCGGGCTCGTCGTTGATCTCCGGCTACGGCTACAACGCGAAATACGACTACCGGCTGCAGGCCCAGGAGCCGCCGCACTTCCTGAACCCGATTCAGGCTGCCTGGTACGTCCAGCGCGAGACGATCTCGCCCTGCAACACCGGCTGCGGCTAGCCCGCAGCTCAGGCGCGTCGGCGCCCGCCGGGCCGTTGCTACCGTGCCCGGGTGAGCGCCCGGGGATGGAGCCTGTTCATCGCCGTCTCGCTGATCTGGGGCATCCCGTACCTGCTGATCAAGCTCGCGCTGAACGGCGGCATGACCCCGGCGACCCTCGCCGAGGGGCGCATCGTGCTCGCGGCCGCCCTCCTGCTGGCCGTCGCCGCCCGACGCGGCACGCTGCCCGCGCTGCGCGGCCGGCTGGCTTGGATCGCGCTCTTCGGACTCGTGGAGATTGCCGCCCCGTTCCTGCTGATCGCCGCCGGCGAGAGCCGGGCGCCCTCGTCGCTGGCGGCGATCGTGATCGCGACGGTGCCGCTGATCACCGCGGTGCTCACGCTGCAGCTAGCCGGCGAGGAGCAGGTCGGCGCGCTGCGCTTCGCCGGGATGCTCGTCGGGTTCGCCGGCGTGGTCGCGCTTGTCGGCCTCGAAGCGGCCTCGGGCGGCGCGACGCTCGCCGCCTGCGGCCTGTTCCTGCTGGCCTCATGCGGCTACGCGATCGGCCCGATCGTCATCAGCCGCCGCCTGCGCGGCCAGGATGCGACGGCGACGATGGGCGCGAGCCTCGCCGTCGCGGGGGTCCTGCTCGCCCCGCTGGCGCTCCTCGACCTGCCGCCACGGACGCCGTCGGCGGGCGCGCTCGCCGCAGTCGCGGTCCTCGGGGTCCTCTGCACCGCCGTGGCGTTCGTCCTGATGGCACTGCTCGTCTTCGAGGCCGGACCGACCCGTTCGACCATCGTCACCTACGTCAACCCCCTGGTCGCCGTGCTCCTCGGGGTGCTGTTCCTCGACGAGCGCCTCACCCCCGGAGCGGCGAGCGGGCTTGTGCTGATCCTCGCCGGCTCGTGGCTCGCAACGCTCGCCCGGCGCTCCCCGGCGCGGGCCGCCAGCGATCCGGCGCCGTCCAGCGACGACGCGGGCGCGGGGACCCGAAGGGCGGAGCGTTAGGCCGCGGCCCGTCCAGCGGAGCGGGGCGCGAGCGCGGCCTGCTCCGGGGTCGCGGGCCCTCGCGTCGCGGGCAGCGAGAGCCTCGCGATCTTGCGCACCACGCTGCCGAACTGCCTGTGCAGCGGGCCCGTGTTGTACGCCAATCCGTATCGCTCGGTGATCTCCTGGACCTGGCGCGCGATCTGCGCGTAGCGATGGGCGGGAAGGTCCGGGAAGAGGTGGTGCTCGATCTGAAAGCTCAGGTTCCCGGCCAGGATGTGGAACAGCGGGCCGCCGGTCAGGTTCGCCGACCCGAGCAGCTGGCGGTAGTACCACTCGCCGCGCGTCTCGTCCTGCGTCTCCTGCTCGGTGAACTGCTCGGTGCCGTCAGGGAAGTGTCCGCAGAAGATGATCGTGAAGGCCCACAGGTTCCGGGTGAGGTTCGCCGCGACATTCCCGGCGAGCACGAACGGGAACGACGGCCCCGACAGGACCGGGAACAGGATGTAGTCCTTCAGCAGCTGCGCTTTGACCTTGCCCCAGATCTGGCCGAGCATTCCGCGCCGTTCCCGGATCGCGACTTCGCCCGCGACGATCCGCTCGCTCTCGAGATCGTGCAGCGCAACGCCGTACTGAAAGAACAGCGCCAGCAGTGCGGCCCACGCGAGGTTGCCGAGGTAGTAGGGGCGCCATGGCTCGTCCTCGGACATCCGCAGCACCCCATAGCCGATGTCGCGGTCCTTGCCGACGATGTTCGTGTACGTGTGATGCATGTAGTTGTGGGAATGACGCCATTGGTCCGCCGGACAGGCGGTGTCCCACTCGAACTCCTTGCCGCTGAGGCGCTTGTCACCAGTCCAGTCGTACTGGCCATGCATCACGTTGTGCCCGATCTCCATGTTGTCGAGGATCTTCGACAACGACAGTGCTGCCGTACCGCCGACCCAGGCAGGGGCGAGGAAGCCGAAGAACAGCAGGCCGCGGCCGGCGACCTCCAGGCCGCGCTGCACCGCGATGACACGGTTGATGTAGTCGACGTCCTCTTGGCCGAGATCGGCGACGACCTGCGCGCGGATCGCGTCGAGCTCCTCGCCGAAGCGCTCAAGCTGGGCGGGTGACAGGGCGAAAGTGTGAGGCGGCATGGCTGTCTCCTTCGTGTCGCGGGAGTTAGAGGTCAAGGACGACGTCGCCGACGGGCACAGAGACGCAGAGGCGGATGTCCTGATCCGGGCTGCTCGAGCACTCGCCGGTCAGCAGGTTTCGCACCGTGCCGCTGACCTTGCGAGAGCTGCAGGTGTTGCAGATGCCCATGCGACACCCGTGATCCGGCTGCAGGCCGGCGTCCTCGGCCTGCTCGAGCAGCACCAGCCCGCTGTTTGGCGCCGCGCGGTCGCTGCGGGCGAAGCGAATTTTCCCGGTCGCGCCCTGCGGGTCGACCGCCGGAGCCCGAGGCGGGGACGTGAAGGTCTCGACCACCGGCGGCGGCAGGCAGCCTTCTGCCAAGACGGCCGTGACGGCCCCGACCAGCGAGGGCGGCCCGCATACGAAGGTTTCGCCTTCCCAGCCGGCGCCGCAGACCGCGTCAAGGTGCTCGCGGCAGAACCGGCCGGAGAGCGCCGATGGCCCTCGCGTGTAGCCGCGGCGCACGCGCAGAGCGGGGTTCGCCTGCGCCAGACGATCGAGCTCTGGCCCGTACAGCGCGAGGTCGGCAGAGCGGGCGTAGTTCAGGAAGCCGACCGGCCCCCGATGGCCCTCCTCGCAGAGGGTCCGCAGCATTGCCATCACCGGCGTGATCCCGCTCCCGCCGCTGATCAGCAGGACGCGTTCCGGCCGGCGATCGGGCATCACGAACTCGCCTTGCGCCTGGGAGAGGCGCACCGTCCCACCGGCCCTGGCGTGCTCGCGCAGATGACGCGAGAGGCGCCCGTCGGGGTGCGTCGAGACCGTCAGCTCAAGCTCGGAAGCAGCGCGCCGCTCGCTGCCGGCCGGTGAGTAGGGCCGCGTCAGGAGCACGCCGTTGACCTGCACCCCGACCGCGACGAACTGGCCGGCGCGGATGCCGCGCCAGTTCTCGTTCGGGCGCAGCGTGATCGTGACGCTCCGCGGGGTCTGGCAACGGACCGCCGTGATGCGCGCGGTCACGTCACGCTCGAGCAGCAGCGGGCTGACGATCTCGACATATCGGTCGATGCCGTGCGGGTAGGTCAAGGCACCCACGACCCGTGAATGCAGCACGCGCCGCGCCATCCTGCGGCGCCGAGAGACCGTCTGGCACGTGGCCTCCCGCCGAGAAGCTGAACGATCGTCCGTCACACCGATCGATGTTACATGATTTGATGTCACGCCATATTGTGTGCCGCTCTTTGACGTAAGCTTCCCCGTGGTGGCCGACCAAAACGTCCTCACGATCGAAGAGCTCGCGTCAAAGAGCGGCATGACCGTGCGCAACATTCGTGCGCACCGGGCGCGCGGACTACTGCCCGCCCCCGAGGTCCGGGAGCGCATCGGCTACTACGGTCCCGAGCATCTCGCCCGCCTGCAGCTGATCGCGCGCATGCAGGCCGAGGGATTCAACCTGCGCGCCATCGAACGACTGCTCGATGCGGCGCACGGCCGGCCAGAGCAACTGCTCAACCTCAAGGACGCGATCAGCGCCCCATTCGAGAGCGAGGAGCCGCGGGTGTTCACCGCCGCTGAGCTGCAGGAGCGCTTCGGCGAGCAGGCCGATGCCAAGTCGCTGGCCCGGGCCGAGGAGCTGGGCCTGCTCACGGCGCTCGGCGACGGGCGCTACGAGGCGCCTATGCCGTCGCTCCTCGACGCCGCCGAGGAGGTCGTCTCGCGTGGCGTATCGCTCAAACACGCGCTGACCGTGATCGGCAAGGTCCGCGAGCAGTGCAAGGGCGTCGCGCGGGAGTTCGTCAAGCTCTTCGTCGCTGACGTCTGGAAGCCATTTGCAGAGGCGGGCTACCCCGAGGATCAATGGCCGCAGGTCACTGAGTCGATCGATCGCCTCAGGCCAGTTTCCTCGTCGGCGCTCCTGGCCGCCTACCAGCTGACGATGTCCCAAGAGGTCGAGGCCGCGTTCGGACGTGAGCTCGAGCGGCTCAGCAAGTACGCACCGAAGAAGGGGTGAGCGGCGTCGGGGACAGCCGGGCCGGATGACGCTCACGCGCCATGAGTAACCTCAGGCGCTACTTCGTCGATCTCGTGGCGCGGCCGTCGGTCGCACGCGTGATCGACGAGGGGCGCGAGTACCGCGAGGTCTTTCCGCTGCCCTGGCCCGACTACGTGCAGTAGCGGGACTTCTCGCGCCGACGGGCAAGCCGACGCGGCCTGCGCCGGGGTGCGGGCCTCGGGCTTCGTCCTGTGTGGAAGGATGAACGCAGATGCGCCTTCGCACCATCCTCCCGGTCGCCCCCGCGCTGGTCGTCGCGGCGATCGCGGCTCTCACCTGGGCCGGTGCCCCGGCGAGCGCCGGCCCGCTCGCGGGTCGCGCTTCGCTCCCGCTCGCGGGCAAGGTCGTCGGAATCGACCCCGGCCACAACGGGCGCAACTTCTCGGACCCCGCCTACATCAACCACCTGATTTGGAACGGGCGTGAAGAGGAGACGTGTGACACGACCGGCACCGAGACCGACGGCGGATACACCGAGGCGCAATTCAACTTCAACGTCGCCGGCTACCTGGCCAACGATCTGCGCGCCGAGGGCGCCAAGGTCGTCCTCACGCGCCACAGCAACAGCGGGGTGGGGCCGTGCGTGAACCGGCGCTCGGAGATCCTCAACCGTGCGCACGCGAACGTCGCGATCGATATCCACGCCGACGGCGGACCGCCCGGTGGCCGTGGCTTCGCGGTCCTGGAGCCCGTCGCCGACGGCCCGAACGATCGTGTGATCGGCGCCTCCAGGGCGTTCGGCCGCCTGGTCCGGGCTCGCTTTCACAGCGTCACGGGCATGCCGGTGAGCGACTACGACGGGACCGACGGAATCTCCCGCCGCAACAATCTCGCGGGGCTGAATCTCACGACGGTGCCCAAGGTGCTCGTCGAGTGCGGCAACATGCGCAACGCGACCGACGCCTCACTGCTGGTACGCCCGTCCTTCCAGCGGCTCGCCGCGCGCGCGTTCGCGCAGGCGATCACCGCGTACCTGAGTGCCGCAGGACAGAAGTAGGGCCGTCCTCCTCTCTCCAGGACGGGCTCATCGCGCGGGGCACAGCACCCAGGAGGGCGCGGTTCACCGCCGAGGCCGCGATCACCGTCTTCAACGCGGCCTACGACGAGTGGATCGACGACCCGGAAGGCGACTTCGCGGAACTGATGAGCCGATCGCTCGACGAGCTCCAAGCCGCAATCACCTTGGGCCGTTAGATCGCCAGGTCGACCATTTGTTCGGCTAGGCGGAGGATCTCGCGCTGCGGGAGTGGTAGCTGTGGCCCGGCGGCGAGCGCCAGGAGCCCGTGTATGCCCGCCCAGAGCACGATTACCCGGTCGTCCATCGGGCTGCACTCGCGGTTGGCGTCGCGTGTGATCGCTGCTGCGGTGGCGGCGCCGATCGCGGTGCCGCCGGGCCGCGGCTCGGTTGGGTGAGGCTGCTCCGGGGATGAGCCGTAGAGCAGCGTGTAGGCGGCGGGCTGCTCGAGCGCGAAGCGGACATAGGCGCGAGCCGCCGCGGCCGTCGCTCGCTTCGCTCGCGAGCGAGCGATGGCCCGGTTCATGCGCCCGGCGAGCTCGGCGAAGTACTGCTCGGCAAGCTCATCGAGGAGCGCGTCGCGGGACGGAAAGTGACGGTAGGCGGCCATCGTGCTGCACCCGGCGCGCTTTGCGATTGCGCGCATCGTGACGGCCCTCCAGCCGCTTTCGCTGCTGATGTCGTCGGCCGCCCGCAGGATGGCGCTGCGAGTACCCGTGCGGGGCGTCTCCATGCGTACAGCGTACACGAAGCCCCTTGACAGGCCAGGGCTTATTGTGTACAACGTACACCGTGGGTGTACACCGTACACAGCGCTTAGCCCCACGGAACGATCCATGTCCAACCTCAGCGCCACCTACGACCTCGCAGCGCGGCGACCCCGCCGGAGGAGCAGTCGCGAAAGGGCCGGCGATGCTAGCGGTCACGCCCGGGGCTACGACTGCGGACGTCGTGTACCGGACGACCGCTGGGACGACGTCATCGAGGCAGGAGTCGCGCCGCAAACGATCGCGTGCTCCGGCCGCCCAACCGCGCTGACCTTCTCCCAATCGACAGAAGCGAAAGGACAACCACCATGCATGTCGCCGCGCTCATCGTCGCGCTCGCCGCGTGTGCCGCCATCATCGCAATCGGCCTGCGTTTCCTCCTTTCCCCCCGCCAGGCGACCCTCGACTTCGGTATCGCCGCAGACAACCTCCGCGCCCTGACGGAGATCAAGGGCGTGCGCGACATCACCTCCGGGGTGGTGCTGCTCGTGGTCTGGGCCGCCGTCGGCCGGACCGCGCTGGGCTGGGCACTCATCGCCGCGGCAATCACGCCCCTCGGAGACGCCACGATCGTTCTCACCAACGGCGGCAAGCGCTCCACCGCGCTGGGCATCCACGGCGTAACAGCCGCGGCACTCATCGCCGCCGGCCTAGTTCTCGCGTGAGCGCCACGTTCGGCGCCCAGAGCTCACCCGTTGGAACGCACTCTTGCGGATAACGCCAGCTAAGCCAGAAATACACCAACCCAAAAGAGCAGGAGACCAACATGACACCGTCCGAACAGGACCAACCGCACGGATGGCGAGTGCTCGGCTTCGGCAAGCACCCCGAGAACGCAGCCGCAATTCAGGAGCGCCTCCGAAACGCTGGTCTACGTGCCCGCAACTTCGCGCTCACCGACGACCAAGACGGCGACGATCAGCTGATCCGCGAACTCACCGCGGTCACTTACGACGCGGTTGCGATCGGCGGCTTCATCAACGGCCAGGACCCCGAGATCCCGCCAACCGAACAAACAACGCACTGGTTTAACCGCGTCCTGAACCTCATCCACGGCCACGCGCCGGACGCCAAGATCATTCTCGTCCGAACACCGCAAGACGCCCTACCGGCAGTCGAGCGCATCCTCGGAAGCACTCGCGGACCAACGACGACGAATCAACCTCACGGTGGAATCCCCGGCGACGAAACGTAAGCGGCCGCTTCCAGCGCGGGCGTGGTGTGAGGGTGTGTCCCCTCCAAATCGCAGAGCTATACGGGCGGCTGATGGAGATCACCGGCTCCGAGGTTGTGGAGCTCAATCGCGCCGTGGCCATCGCGCAGGCCGGGGACCCCGCGCGGGCGCTCGAGCTGGTCGACCGCCTCGAACTGGACAGCTATGCGTATCTGCACTCGACCCGGGGGGAGCTGCTTTCCTGGCTAGGACGCCACGATGAATCCCGGCGTGCTTTCGAGCAGGCTCTGGCGCTAGCCCGATCGGACATCGATCGACGGTTTCTCGAGCGTCGACTTACGGAGCCGTAGCCCGAAGTCCCGGTTGACCAGTGTCCTCGTCACCCGCTACTGACCTGGTGGTCCCAGACGCCGTCGCCGAGGCGCTTGAGCTCGATGGCTCCCTCATTGCCGAGTAGGACGCGGGCCTCGGCCTGTGCGGCGTCCCACGCCGGCTTTGCCTCGCGGAGCTTCTGACGCCCGTCGCTCGTCAGGCAGAGTACTCGCCCGTTGCCGCGCTCGGCGCGCTCGATGGTGATCCAGCCTTCGTTCTCCATGATGTGCGCGTTTCGGCTCAGCGTCGAGATCTCCATCGCGAGAAGGTCCGCCGCTCTACCCGCGGGCGCGGGTTCGGTGACCTCGATCACGGACAGCAGGTTCAGCTGGGCGACCGTGAGCCCCAGGGGACGCAGCGCACCGTCGTATAGGCGGCTGAGCCGTCGGCTGAGCAGGCGGACACGAACGGCAAGGCACTGCTCCGCCATATCGGTGCCTCGCGGTCCGGTCGCGGTGGGGCGCCTGCTCACGTGAAGATTGTAGCTACAAGTCTCCTCAGTTGCGTGTTATCTTGCAGCTACAAGATAATGGTCGAAAGGAGCATCAGTCGTGGACACGATCGAAACGCTTCATGAGCGCAATAGGCGGTTCGCCGCCGGCGAGTTCAAGGGCGGACTGGCGATGGCTCCCCGCCTGAGGGCGATGGTCATCGGCTGCGCGGACCCGCGCGTGGACCCGGCCAACGTGCTGGGCCTGGAGCTTGGCGACGCTGCGGTCATTCGCAACGTCGGCGGCCGGATTACGCCGGCGACGTTGCAGACGATGGCGATGCTGCGGCTGGTCGCCTCCGCAGAGCCGGGGGGACCTCCCGGAGCTGGCTGGAACCTGATCGTCCTACACCACACCGACTGCGGGATCAACCACCTGACGCAGTACCCAGATTTGCTCGCCGAGCACTTCGGGGTTGACGCTCCTGATCTTGCCGGCAAGCACATCACCGACCCGTGGGCGTCGGTGCGAGCCGACGTGGCGCTGCTGAAAGCGAACCCGTTCCTGCCCTCCGAGTTCCTCGTCTCAGGCCTCGTCTACGACGTCGAGACCGGCCTTATGGAGCAGGTCGTCGGACCCGAGCTCTTGCGAGACGAAACAAACGCCGCAGCCTGAGAACCGCCCAATCCCAACACCAGACGACCTTGCAATGGCCACTGAAAGGACCATCGACACGCGCAGCATCATGTCCGCCGCCGACCGTCTGGTCATGACCACCGCTTTGCGAAGCGGAGCGAGCGTCGACACCGGACCCGAGCAGACGACCGCCCAGGACGACAAGCAGGCGTCTCGCTGACCGCTGGGTCGGCTCGTGCTTTGACCTCGAGGAGGAGCCGCCGCAGGTCTCGACCTTCGCGCCTCGTGGGACGGGAGGCTGTGACGCGACGCCGACGCGCATCGCAGTCGAGAGACGCGCCATCAGAAGATTCCCGTTTCGCAGCGGGATCGCCGTGATTCGACAACGAATGCGAGCGAGAGGACTCGAACCTCCAAGGGCTTTCGCCCACCGGCTCCTAAGGCCGGCGTGTCTACCAGTTCCACCACGCTCGCGCGCATCGGAACAGTAGCCGCCTGCGGAGCTTGCGTGCCCGCGCTCGACCGTTATCGTCTCGCTGATGGACGCGCACACTGACGAGCGTCGCGATGTCGTGATTACCCACCCGCACCGCCACGAAGCGGTCGTGCGCTCGACGCGCGCCGTCGTGGTGCTGCTGCTCGTGGTCAGCGCGCTGCTGATGCTGATCATCACGGTCGGCGGCTGGAGCCAGCTCGAAGGGATGATCCCCGTCGATGTCGCGATGATCCTGATCTACGCGGCCCTCGCCTACTACGCGCTGCGCTGGAACCGGGGCGTGCTGCCGGTCGCCTCGACGCTCGCGGTCTTCGTGCTGATCTTCTCGGCGGCCGCCGCGCCGTCGTGGTTCACACACAGCGACGCCGGCTACGCGCAGCCGGCCGTCAACTCGAACATGCTGGGGATCCTCTCGTTGATTCTCGTGCCGCTGCAGCTCGCGTTGATCGTGTTCGCGATGCGCGGCTTCAAACAGGGCTGGAACGTCGAGGTCGAGCGAGATGTCCTCCCCGCCGGCGCCCAGCCGCCGAAGGCGCCTGACTCGCGCTCTATCGTTGGCCGCGCACTCGCGGGGGTGGCGGAACGGTAGACGCGGGGCCCTCAAAAGGCCCTGTCCGAAAGGGCGTGTGGGTTCGACTCCCACCCTCCGCACTGGTGCTCAGTCGACGAGCGCCAGCAGCTGCGCGGCCAGCGACTGGTCGGCGGCCAGGATGCCGTAGGGCAGGTTCTGGTGGACCGTCAGCTCGTGGACGTCGAGCCCGGCGCGTTCGCAGACCAGGACGCCTGCGGCGATGTCCCAGGGCCGAACAGTCCGCTCGAAGTAGGCGTCGTAGCGCCCGGCGGCGGTCCAGCACAGATCGAGCGCGGCGCTTCCGAACCGGCGGATGTCGCGGACCGTCGCGCCGAGCCGCGCGAGGATCGGCCCCTGGGCGGCGCGGACCGTCGCGTCGTAGGCAAGCCCCGACGCGACGAGAGCATCGCTGAGCTCGCGCGCCGGACCGCCGTGCAGGTGAATCGTTTGCGCGCCCCGCGCGAGCAGCGCCTCGCCGTCACGCGTCGCCGTGAAGAGCTCGTCTCGCGCGGGGTCGAGCACCGCGCCCGCGAGAGTTCCGTGAGCGTCGCGCACGGCGATCGAGACCGACCACTGCGGAATCCCATACAGGTAGTTGATCGTGCCGTCAAGCGGGTCGACGATCCAGTCCAGTCCGCTCGTTCCCGTCGTGGCTGCCTGCTCCTCGCCGATGTAGCCGTCGTCCGGGCGCGCCTGGGCGAGCAGTCCACGGATCAGCTTTTCGGACGCCAGGTCCGCCTCGCTGACGAGATCCGTCGGCGTGCTCTTCGCGCTGGTGCGCAGCGTATGCCCGGCGTACTCGAGCAGGACGTCACCGGCTGCCCGGGCGGCTCGCACGGCGAGCGCGAGCAGCTCGTCGGGGTCGCTCACGAAAAGTCTGGCGGACGCTCGTCGACCCACGGGCGGGCGCGCTCGAGCTGCGCCGCAAGCGCGTAGAGCGTCGCCTCGTCGGCGGGTCGTCCGACGAGCTGCACCGAACGCGGCAATCCTTGTCCACTGAGGCCCGCGGGGACCGCGGCGGCCGGGTGGCCGGTGTAGTTCCAGATCCCGTAGAACGGCACCCAGCCGGCGACGGCGTTGAGCGTGTACAGCGCGCCGCGGCCCTGCAGCTTGCCGATCGGCGGCGCGGGCAACGTCGGGCCGGGTGTAAGCAGGACGTCGAACTCGCCGAACAGCGCGCCGACGCGGGCGGCGTACTCGGCCTCGGCGGCTTCGCCCTTCTCGATCTGCGAGCGCGGCACCAGCCCGCCGAGCCGGGCCATCGCGCGCGTACGCCGTTCGAGGCGCTCGGGGTGCGCGACGCCGGCCGCCTCCTCGTGGACCCCGCGCAGATAGCGCGCAACGACGTTCGGGATCCCCTGGGCGCCGTAGTCGACCTCGCGCTCGGTGACCTCGTGCCCGAGTTCGCGAAGGATCTGCACCGTGTCGGCCAGGGCGAAGCTCGCCGACGGGTCGACGGAGGCCAGGACTCCGGGCGGGAGCTTCTCGCTGTAGGCGATGCGCAGGGTGCCGGGCTCGCCCTCGGCGGACGCGAGGAACGGGCGCACCGGGTCCGGCGCAGCATCGACGTCACCGGCTCGCGCGCCCGCGACGACGTCGAGGAAGAGGGCGCTGTCGCGTACGCCGCGCGTCAGGCAGCCGTACCCCGCCATGCCGAACCACGGGCGCCGGCGCGGATACAGCGAAACGCGGCCGCGCTGGGGCTTCATCCCGAACAGGCCGCACCAGGCGGCCGGGATCCTGATCGACCCGGCCCCGTCGGATGCTGTCGCGGCGCCCACAAGCCCGGCCGCGACCGCCGCACCCGAGCCGCCGCTCGATCCCCCGGGGGTGCGCTGCAGGTCCCACGGGTTGCGCGTCACTCCGAACGTCGCGGTCTC
This sequence comes from uncultured Solirubrobacteraceae bacterium, assembly GCA_963699425.1. Classification (GTDB taxonomy): domain Bacteria; phylum Actinomycetota; class Thermoleophilia; order Solirubrobacterales; family Solirubrobacteraceae; genus Palsa-744. Next base: position 98,482 of record CAVOTS010000005.1, read on the forward strand.
CGTGAACGGCCACTGGGTCAGCTCCGGGACGTTGGTCTTGCCGATGATCACCGCGCCCGCCAGGCGCAGGCGGCGCACGATCTCCGAGTCCTCGGCGGCCGGCGCCTCCTGGGCGTTGGAGCCGTAGGCGGTCACGACGCCGGCGACGTCCTGGTCGTCCTTGACGGCGATCGGTACGCCGAGCAGCGGCGCGCTCTCGCCTGACGCGCGACGCTGGTCGGCGGCGTCGGCCTCGGCCAGCGCCTCCTGGGTGAACACGACGCGGAAGGCGTTGAGCGTCGTGTTGTGGCGCTCGATGCGGTCGAGGTAGAGCGTCGTGAGCTCTCGCGAGGAGATCGTCCCGTCGGCGATCAGCCGCGCCTGCTCGGAGATGCCGGCGAATGCCAGATCGGTCGCGTCCATCAGGGCGCGGAGCCTAATACACGCGCAGCACCGCCGTCAGACGGGCGTGACGGGAGCGTTGCGCGCCGGCCAGTCGCGGCGGCGCCCCTGCGCCTGTTCGAAGCGCCGGATGAGTTCCGCGCGCAGTTCGGCCGGATCGACGATCGCGTCGATCACAAGCTCGGACGCAAGGTGCAGGATGTCGATGTCCCGGGCGTACTCGTCGCGCAGCTCGGTGGTCACGCGCTCGCGCTCGGCCTCGTCCTCGATCGCCTGCAGGCGGTTGAAGTGGACCGCGTTGATCGCGGCCTGCGGGCCCATCACCGCGATCGAGGCACCGGGAAGCGCCAGGCAGCAGTCGGGCTCGAAGGCCGGTCCGGCCATCGCGTACAGGCCGGCGCCGTAGGCCTTGCGCACGATTACCGAGATCTTCGGCACCGTCGCGGCGCTCACCGCGCTGATCATCTTCGCGCCGTGGCGGATGATCCCCTGGCGCTCGACCTGCGTACCGATCATGAAACCCGGGACGTCGGCGAGGAACAGCAGCGGCACGTTGAACGCGTTGCACAGCGAGATGAAGCGGGCCGCCTTGTCGGAGGAGTCGGTGAACAGAACGCCACCCTTGTGCTTGGGCTGGGAGGCGACGATCCCCACGCTGCGCCCGTCGATTCGTGCGAGTGCGACGATCAGCTCGCGAGCCCAGCGGGGGTGGATCTCCATCAGCGAGCCCTCGTCGACGAGCCCGTCGATCAGCTCGACCATGTCGAACGGGCGGTTCTCGTCGGCCGGGATCACATCGGCGAGCCCGCCCGGGGCGCGCGCCGGCGGGGCCGCGGGCGCCGCGGGCGGCTGAGCGCGCCAGCTGGACGGCAGATAGGACAGGAAGCGCCGCGCCTGTTCGATCGCCTGCTCGTCTGTCTTGGCGAGCTGGTGGCCGCAGCCGGAGACGGAGGTGTGCATTCGCGCACCGCCCATCTCCTCGAGCGTGACGTGCTCGCCGATCACCATCTGCGCCATTCGAGGGGAACCGAGGTACATCGAGGCGTTGCCGTCGCGCATCACGACCAGGTCGCAGAAGGCCGGAATGTAGGCGCCGCCGGCGGCGCTCGGACCGAACAGCACGCAGACCTGTGGCACGACGCCCGACATGCGTACCTGGTTGTGGAAGATCCGCCCCGCTCCGCGCCGGCCCGGGAACATCTGAACCTGGTCGGTGATCCGCGCGCCCGCCGAGTCGACGAGATAGACCAGCGGGCAGGCCAGCTGCTCGGCACGCTCCTGGATGCGCAGGATCTTCTCGACCGTCTTCGGGCCCCACGAGCCCGCCTTGACCGTGGGGTCGTTGGCCATCAGCGCGACGACACGGCCGTCGATCCGCCCGACGCCGGTCACGACGCCGTCGGCGCCCAGGCCGTCCTGCTCCCAGTTCGCGAGTAGCGCGTCCTCGCTGAACGAGCCGGCGTCGATCAGCAGCTCGATGCGCCGACGGACCGGCAGCTTGCCCTGCTCGGCGGCGCGCTCGCGGTGGCGCTCGGGGCCCCCGGCGAGCGCACGGGCCTGCGCCTGCGCGAGCCGCTCGGCGACACTTGAGTGGACCGGATCAGCCACGCGGCGGAGCCTAGCGGGCGGCGCGCGGGCGGCGACCGGCGGTACGCTGCGCCGCGGCCTTACGACAACCGAGGGGATCCAATGGCGAACGTGACAACACAGGACGATGGCGTGGTGCGGCATGTGGTGCTCGCGCGTCCGGAGAAGCGCAATGCGATGAACGGCGAGCTGCTCAGCGAGCTCGGCGAGGCGCTCGCGGACGCCGGCGGCGATCCCTCGGTCCACGTTGTCGTGCTGCGCGGCGAGGGCCCCGTGTTCTCGGCTGGCGTCGACCTGACCGAGCTGGCGCAGTCGGTGCAGAACATCGCAATGCTGCGCAGCTTCCGCGATGTCTTTCTGCGCTGCGCCAACCTCTGCGAACAGGTCACCAAGCCGGTGGTCTGCCAGATCCACGGCGCCTGTTTCGGGGGCGCGCTCGAGGTCGCGCTCGGCTGCGACCTGCGCATCGCAACGCCCGACGCAAAGCTCGGGCTGCCCGAGGTGCGCTTCGGAATCATTCCCGACGTCGGCGGCTCGACGCGCCTGCCGGCGCTCGTCGGCCTCGGCCGTGCCAAGGACCTGATCATGACCGCGCGCACGATCGACGGCACCGAGGCCGAGCGAATCGGGCTCGTCAGCCGCGTGGCGCCGGCCGCGGAGCTCGACGGCGCGACCGATGCACTGGTCCAGGAACTGCTCGCCGGCTCGCACCTCGCGGTCGGCCGCGCGAAGCACGTCGTCGACGCCGTCGCGCGGCCGACGATCACCCAGTCACTGGACCTGGAGATCGCGACCCAGGAGTTCCTGGTGCAGGCGGCGGCCGCGGCGGCCGCGGCCGGCTAGTCCTCGTCCTGCGCGGCGGTGATGTGCTCCTGCAACGCGGCGAGCACGGTCGGGTCGCGCAGGGTCGTGACGTCACCGAGCGTGCGGCCCTCCGCGACGTCACGCAGGAGCCGGCGCATGATCTTCCCCGAGCGGGTCTTCGGCAGGTCCTCGGCCCAGATGATCCGCTTCGGTCGCGCGAACTTGCCGATCCGCTCGGCAACGACTTCGCGGATCCCGATTTCGGTCTGCTCGTCACCGTCGCCGCCGCCGCGCAGCGTGACGAACGCACAGATCGCCTGTCCACTCTGTTCGTCGTGCTGCCCGATCACCGCGGCCTCCGCGACGTCCTCGTGCGCGACGATCGCGGACTCGACCTCGGCCGTCGAGAGGCGGTGGCCGGAGACGTTGACGACGTCGTCAATGCGGCCGATCACCCAGATGCAGCCGTCCTCGTCGATCCGCGCGGCATCGCCGACGACATAGGTCTCGCGCCCGAAACGGCCGAAGTACGTCTCGACATAGCGCTCGTCGTCGCGGAACAGCGTGCGCAGCATCGACGGCCACGGCCGGCGCAGCACGAGGATGCCCTGCCCCTGCTCGATCGTCTCGCCCGTCGTCTCGTCGACGACCTCGGCCTTGATCCCTGGCAGCGCGTGCATCGCCGATCCCGGCTTGGCGGTGGAGATACCCGGCAGCGGCGTGATCATCGCCGCGCCGGTCTCGGTCTGCCACCAGGTGTCGACGATCGGGCAACGCTCGCCGCCGATCACCTCGTGGTACCAGAGCCAGGCCTTCGGGTTGATCGGCTCGCCGACCGAGCCGAGCAGCCGTAGCGACGAGAGGTCGTGCGCCTCGGGCCAGTGCACGCCCCACTTGATGCAGGCCCGGATCGCGGTCGGCGCCGTGTAGAAGATGGTCACGCCGTAGCGGGCGATCAGTTCCCACCAGATGCCCTTGCTCGGGTAGTCGGGCGCACCCTCGAACATCACCGACGTCGCACCGTTCGCGAGGGGCCCGTAGACGATGTATGAGTGCCCGGTGATCCAGCCGACGTCGGCCGAACACCAGAAGACGTCCTCGTCGGGCTTGAGGTCGAAGACGATCCGGTGCGTCGAGGCGACGCCAGTCAGGTAGCCGCCCGTGGTGTGCAGGATGCCCTTCGGCTTCGCGGTCGACCCCGACGTGTAGAGCACGAAAAGCGGGTCCTCGGCGTCCATCGGCTCCGGCTCGCACTCGGGCTCCGCGGCGGCGAGAATCTCGTCGTAGTAGACGTCGCGCCCTGGCGTCATCGGGCACGCGCCGTGCGTGTTGCGCACGACGACGATGTTCTCGAGGCCCGCGAGGTCGCCCATCGCCTCGTCGACACGGCTCTTGACCTCGGCCGTCTTGCCCTTGCGCGCCGCGCCGTCGACCGTGATCAGCGTCTTGGCCCCGGAGAATTCCATGCGCTCACGCACCGCGTCGGCGGCGAAGCCCCCGAAGACCACGTTGTGAACCGCGCCGATCCGCGCGCAGGCCAGCATCGCCACCGCGACCTCGGGGATCATCGGCAGGTAGATCCCGACGACATCGCCCTTGCGCACGCCGAGGCCCTTGAGCGCGTTGGCCATCCGCTGGGTGTCGGCGAGCAGCTCGGCGTAAGTGACGTCGCGCTCGGCGCCCTCCTCGCCGCGCCAGTGATATGCGACGCGGTCGCCGCGGCCCGCGGCAACGTGACGGTCCAGGCAGTTGAAGGAGACGTTGAGCTTGCCGCCGACGAACCACTTGTAGAACGGCGGGTCCGTGTCGTCGAGCGTCGTCTGCCAGGGCTCGAACCAGTCGAGCGTTCGAGCCTGCTGCTCCCACCAGCCCTTCCAGTCCTCGTCGGCCTGAGCGTAGACCGCGGGGTCCGAGAGCTCGGCCTTCGCGCGGAAATGCTCCGGGGGCGGGAAGGACTCGACGTCGAGAAGCCCCGCGAGCTCGTCGACGACATCCTCCTCCTCGGCGTCTTCAAGCAGCCTGTGGTGATGGTGCGGTAGCTCGGTCATCTGCCCTGCCCTTTCTCCCCTACCCCTCGCCCGGCTCGCCGACGAGTTCGCCGACGGGCCCGGCCTTGAGCACGTGGCTGCCGAGCGGTCGCCCGAGCAACCGTTCCACACGCCGCGCGCAGGCGATCAGCTTTGCAAGATCCACGCCTGATGCAACCCCCATCGTCTCGAACATCGAGACGAGGTCCTCGGTCGCGATGTTCCCCGTCGCGCCGGCCGGCACCGGACAGCCGCCGAGCTCACCGAAGCTCGACTCGAAGCTCGTGACCCCCGCGAGCAGCGCCGCGAGCGCGTTGGCCAGTCCCTGGCCACGTGTGTTGTGAAAGTGCGCCGTCAACTCGACGTCGGCCAGCGCGGCGCGAGCTGCGGGGAAGAACGCCGCGACCTGGAGCGGGTTGGCCATCCCCGTCGTGTCGCCGAAACCGACCTCGCTGGCGCCGGCCCCCGCGAGCTCGCCGGCGATCGCGAGCACCCGCTCGCGCGGCACGTCGCCCTCGTAGGGGCAGCCGAACGAGGTCGAGATCACGGCCACCGCGCGCAGCCCGCCCGCGACGGCGTCGGCGATGACAGCGCGCAGGTCGGCAAGGGAATCGGCGACCGAGCGGCCGACGTTGTGGCGATTGTGGGTCTCGGACGCCGACATGAAGACCGTGACTTCGTTGAACACGGGGTGCTCGGCGCGCAGCGCGAGTGCGCGCTCGAGCCCGCGCCGGTTGGGGACCAGCACCGTCGCCGCAACCCCATCCGGCAATTCGACAGCGGCGATCACCTCGGCCGCGTCGGCGAGCTGGGGAATCACGTCGGGCCGCACCAGGCTCGTCAGCTCGATGCGTCGCAGGCCGGTCGCCGCGAGCGATTCGATCAGCTCGATCTTCGCGGCTGTCGGGATCACCTCAGGCTCGTTCTGGAAGCCGTCGCGCGGCCCGACCTCGCGGATCAGCACCGCTGCGGGAAGCTTGGGATCCGGCGGCGATGCGGGCATCTGGGGGAAGCCTATACTCGTGCGCCATGCCCGACGGACAGCCTCAACCGATAGCGGTCATCGGCGCCTCGGGGGCGCTGGGGTTCGGCCTGGCCCTGCGCCTGGCGCGCGCCGGCGCACCGGTCGTGATCGGCTCGCGCGACGCCGACCGCGCACAGGAAACCGCTGAGCGGGCGCGCGCGACGCTGGGCGGCGGAGAGTTCAGCGGGATGGACAACCCGTCGGCTGCGGCAGCCTGCTCGATCGTCGTGCTCTCAGTGCCGTTCGCGAGCCAGGTCTCGACGCTCAAGTCGATCAAGGACAGCCTGCGCGAGGGCGCCCTGGTGATCGACGCCACGGTCCCGCTCGCGGCGGCGACGGGCGGCCGCGCGACGCGGATGCTCGGCGTCTGGCAGGGCTCGGCAGGCCAGCAGGCGGCCGAGACGCTCGCGGGCAGCGCCAGCGTGGTCTCGGCGCTGCACACTGTCAGCGCCGCCTCGCTCGCCGACCTCGAGCACCCACTCGAGCAGGACGTGCTGATCTGCGGCGACTCGCGCGAGGACAAGCTGCGCGCGGCCGAGGTGATCGAGCAGATCGACGGCCTGCGCTGCGTGGACTGCGGCAAGCTCGAGATGGCACGCGTAACCGAGTCGCTCACGGCGATGCTGATCGGCGTCAACGTTCGCTACAAGGCGCACGCCGGGATCCGACTCTCGGGTCTGCCGGACGAGCTCTGGAAGTGAGCGACGGCCCGCGCGTCGTGCTGCTGACCGGCGGCACCGGCGGCGCGAAGCTCGCCGCCGGAATCGCGCGGGCCATCGACCCCCGGGCACTGACCGCGCTGGTCAACACCGGCGACGACATCGAGATTTACGGCGCCCACGTCTCCCCGGACCCTGATCTCGTCGCGTTCTGGCTCGCCGAACGGATCGACGAGCGCGGATGGGGGATTCGCGAGGACACCTTCGCCGTGATGGACGAGCTGCGTGAGCTCGGAGTCGATGTGTGGTTCAACCTCGGCGACCGCGACCTCGCGTGGTGCATCGAGCGGGCGCGGATGATCGCCGCAGGCCAGACACCGACCGCGGCACTGGCGCGGCTCACTGCATCGATCGGGATCCGCAGCAGCGTCCTGCCGATGTGCGACGAGCCGGTCCGCACGCAGGTCAAGATCGCCGGCCTCGGCTGGCTGCCCTTCCAGGAGTTCATGATTCGCGAGCGGGCCGCCGGCACCGTCGAGGACGTCGCCTTCGAGGGCGCCGAGCACGCACGGCTCTCGAATCTGGTGGGCGAGGCGATCGCGGCGGCCGACGCGATCATCGTCGGTCCCTCGAACCCGATCGCGTCGATCGGCCCGATCCTCGCGGTGCCGGGGATGCGCGAGGCGCTGGCGGACGCGAGCGCTCCGGTCGTCGCCGTCAGCCCTATCGTCGGTGGCGAGGTCCTCAAGGGGCCGACCGCGACGTTCATGGCCTGGGCCGGCCAGCCCGCGACGAGCGCCGGCGTAGCGGAGCATTACGGAGCGCTGCTCGACGGGCTCGTGTCCGATCGCCCGGTCGACGGCCTTGCGACGCACGTCTGCGAGGTGCTGATGGCCGATGCGGACGGCCGCGCGTCCCTCGCCCGCGAGACGATCGGCTTCGCGGGCTCGCTTCGCGGCTGACCGTCGGAGCGCGGCGCACTATCGTCCGGGCGCGTGCGGACCGCCGCCGTCCTTCCAGTCAAGCGCCTGCCGCTCGCCAAGAGCCGTCTGGGCGGGACGCTCGGCGCCGACGACCGGCGCGAGCTGGCACTCGCGATGGCCGGCGACGTCGTCGCGGCGCTCGCAGCGTGCCCGGCGATCGAACTGATCGTGCTCGTCAGTTCGGAGCCCGCGGCCGCGAAGATCGCCGCGGCAGCGGGAGCCGTGGTCGTCGATGACGGCGGCGGCGAGCCGGGCCAGTCGCACGCGGTCGCGCTCGGGATCGCGCGTGCCGAAAGCGAGGGCGCCGAGCGGGTCCTCTGCGTGCCTGGCGACACGCCGGCGCTCGATCCGGCCGAGCTGTCGGCGCTGTTGGCCGAGGCCGAGGCCGAGGTCGTGATCGTCCCCGACCGTCACGGCACCGGCACAAATGGCCTCCTGCTCACGCCGCCCGCCGCGATCGCGCCGGCCTTCGGCCCGGACAGCCGCGCGCGCCACAGTTCGCTCGCCGATCAGGCAGGGCGCAGCTGGCAGATCGCGCAGCCGCCGTCATTGACGCTCGACATCGACACCGGCGCGGACCTGGCCGAGCTGCGCGCGCGGCTCGCCGCGAGCGCAGCGCTCGCGGCCAACACGCGCCGCGTGCTCGCCGGCGAGGGACCGCCTTGAGCGAGACGCTGTCGCTGCGCGCGCTCGCGCTGCCCGAGCGGATCCAGGCCGGCGACGATCTTGGCGCGCTGATTGCCGCGCGCTCCGGTCCGCTGGCCGGAACGCTCGTCGCGATCGCGCACACGGTGGTCTCGAAGGCCGAGGGTGCGGTTCGCGAGCTCGCGGACGTCGTCGTCGGCGAGCGAGCACGCGAGATCGCCGAGCGCCAGGCCCGCGACCCGCGGCTCGTGCAGGTGATCCTCGACGAGAGCAGCGAGATCGTGCGCGACGCCGGTCAGGTCCTGGTCTGCCAGACCCATCAGGGGTTCATCTGCGCGAACGCGGGCGTCGACCTTTCAAATGCCGGGGCCGACGAGCGCGCCGTGCTGCTGCCGCGAGACGCCGACGCTTCGGCCCGCGCGATCCGCGCCCGCTTGAGCGAGCTGACCGGGGAAAGCGCGGCGGTGCTGGTGACCGACAGCTTCGGCCGGGCGTGGCGCCACGGCCAGCTAGACGTCGCGATCGGCCTCGCCGGAATGCCCGCACTCGACGACTGGCGCGGCCGGCGCGACAGCGAAGGGCGCGTGCTGAACGCGACCTGGCTGGCGATCGCGGACGCCGCGGCGGCGGCCGCCGACCTGGCGCGCGCCAAGGACTCCGGCGAGCCGGTGGTCCTGATCGAAGGCCTCTCGCGCCACCTCACGGCCGAAGACGGTCCCGGCGCTCAGGCCCTGCTGCGCGGCCGCGGGGAAGACCTGTTCCGCTAGGCGCCGGCGAGCGCGCCGTCGGGCAGCGGATGGCGCTGGCGCACGCCGTAGAGCGTGGTGCGCTCCGCCGCTGGTCGCCCGGCGCGGTGCGCTGCGGCGATCAGCTGCGGAGGGTCCAGGCGCGTGCCGTGGTAGCTGCCCGCCAGGCGGCTGATCGACTCCTCCATCAGCGTGCCGCCGAGGTCGTTAACTCCCCAGCGGAGCGACTCGGTGGCCGCCTCGAGGCCCATCTTCACCCAACTCGCCTGGAGGTTCGTGACCGTCTCCCCGAGTGCGAGCCGGAAGACCGCGGTGTGCTTGAGGTTCTCCTCGCGGGAGATCTCTTCCACGCCGTGCGTGCGCCCGAGCAGCGTCTGGAACGGGATGAACGACAGCGGCACGAACTCCGTGATCCCGCCGGTACGTTCTTGGAGCTCGCGGATCACGCGCATGTGCTCGGCGAGCTCCCATGGCTCCTCGATATGCCCGAACATCACCGTCGAGGTCGAGCGGATCCCCGCTTCGTGGCTCGCTGCGACGATCTCGACCCAGCGTGCAGCCGGCAGCTTGTTCGGCGAGATCCGTTCGCGCACGCCGTCGTGGAGCACCTCGGCGGCCGTGCCGGGCGTCGAGCCGAGCCCGGCGTCGCGTAGCCGCGCGAAGACCTCGGCTGGCGGCAGGCCCGAAATGTCACACATGTGACTGATCTCCATCGGGCTGTAGGCGTGCAGGTGCAGCTCCGGCGCGGTGCGCTTGGCGAGCCGCAGCCAGCCCTCGTAATCCTCGAGCTTCCAGTCGGGGTGGATCCCGGACTGGATGCAGAGCTCGCTCGCCCCGTAATCGACGGCCTCGTGCACGCGGCGGACGAACTCCTCCTCGCTGTGCTGGTAGGCCTCCGGTGAGCGTCTGCTCTGGCCGAATCCGCAGAACGCACAGCCGACAGTGCAGACGTTCGAGATGTTGATGTTCCGGTTCACCACGAACGTGACCTCGTCGCCGGCGACGCGCGCACGCAGCTCGTCGGCCGCCGCGCGCAGCGCCTCGATCGCCTCCGGCCGGGTCTCGGCGAACATCGCCGTCAGCTCGCGCTCGTCGAGCGGGCGTCCGTCGAGGGCCTTTTCGATCGCCGGGCCGACGAGCTCACGGGCAATCGGCGCCGGCGGCTCGGTGCGACCGGATCCGCTGCGCGGGATGAACGACCAGTAACGGGCGCGGATCGTGTCCAGCACGCCGGGCGCCAGCCACTCGCCGTCGATGTACTGCGGATACACGCAAAGCCGCTCCGTCAGCGCCACGCCGTCCTGCTGCAGCCGCCGGCGCACCTTGTGCGGCGACGGAAACGGGTGCTCGGGAGAGATGTGGTCGCCGTTGGCCGACAGGCCGCCGAGGTCGGAGGCACCCGCCTCGACGAGTTCGGGCCAGAAGTCCGAGAGGTTCGGCGGAACCTGGATCCCGACGCCCGGCATCATCTCGTGTGCCAGCGCGATCAGCTCGCGCATATCGGCGAGGCTTACGGGTCCGGCGCCTTCGAGCGCCCACGCGGGCAGCGGCACGTCGGGGCGGCCGTCGGCGACGCCCGTGCGCCAGTAGTCGCGCGCCGCGCCGGCCGCGATGTCGGCGACCTCGCGCCCGTAGTAGCGCTCGTGCGGCACGTAGTTCTGGAGGATCACCTCCTGGATGTGGCCGTGACGCTCGTGCAGTTCGGCGATCGCTTGCAGCGAGCCGACGCGCTCGTCGCGCGTCTCCCCCAGGCCGACGAGGATCCCTGTCGTGAAGGGGATCCGCAGCTCACCGGCGGCAGCAATCGTCGCGATCCGACGCGCCGGGTGCTTGGTCGGCGAGCCGGCGTGCACCGTCTGCATCAACCGCTCTGAGACCGACTCGAGCATCAGCCCCTGCGAGGCCGTGACCTCGCGCAGCCGCGCGAGGTCGGACGCGTCGAGCACGCCGAGGTTGGTGTGCGGCAGCAGGCCTCGCTCGAGCGCGCGCTCGCAGACCCACGAGACGTAGGCCGTGAAATCGGCGTGGCCGAGCTCGCCGAGCCGCGCCGCGACCTGCGGGTTGACCTCCGGTCGCTCGCCGGTCAGCACCAGCAGCTCCTTGACCTGTGTGCGCGCAGCGCGGTCGAGGATCGCGACCACCTCGTCCGGCTCGTGCAGGTGGGCCTTGCGGGTGGCGAAAGAGCAGTACTTGCAGTAGCACTGGCACGTCCGCGAGAGCGAGAGCGTCAGGTTGCGCGAGAAGGTGACGCGGCGTCGCATCAGGCGGTCCTCCCGTCGGGCTGCGGTTCGTAGCGGTCTGGCTCGGCCATCTCGTCGACGCCGCCGGGTCCGGCGGCTGACGACCATTATGCTCGCCTGCCGTGGAAGACCGCAAATCGCAGACCGGCGTCTACCTCGCGCGCCACGGACGCACGGCCTACAACCACGAGGGCCGCTTCCAGGGACTCCTGCCGGTGCCGCTCGACGAGACCGGCGTGCGCCAGGCGCACGAGCTGGCCGAGCGGGCGACCGGACACGATTTCGTGGCGCTCTACGCGAGCACGCTGCTGCGTGCCCAGCAGACCGCCCAGATCGTCGGCGCGCGGCTTGGACTGGAGCCGATCGATGAGCCGCGGCTCGTCGAGACCGACGCCGGCGACTGGACCGACCGGCCCTTCAGCGAGGTGCGCGCCCAGACGCCGGAGCTGTTCGACGCATTCGTCGCCGGCGATCCGGCGTTCGCGTTCCCCGGCGGCGAGTCCTTCGCCCAACAGGAGCAGCGTGTGCTTGCCGCACTGGCAGAGATCGAACGCGGCCCGACCCCGGCGCTCGTCGTCTGCCACGGGATGGTGATCCGTGCCGCGATTCACGGCCGCTACGGGCGCCCTGAGGTCTACGGGCGCCCCGAGAACGGGGCGCTGATCCCGTTCGACGCATCCTCGCGCGAGCTCGGGCCGTCGGGCGTGGCGCCGCCGAGCTAGCCGAGCAGCGTCGCCGCGAGCGCGGCGCCTTCGCGCGCGACCCGCGAACGCGGATACACGTGCTCGACACCCGCCGCGAGGGCGCTGTCGCGAACCTGCGGCTCGACGTGGGCGAAGAAGGCGGCCGAGCGCACGCCCGGCGCGAGCTGGGCCACGACGCTCGCCGGCTCGTAGTCGCCCGCGGTCAGGTCAACGACGATCAGGTCTCCGGCAACTAGCTCGCCGGCCGCCGCCGGGTCGGCTGCGATCTGCGTCTCGATGCCCGCGGCCTCCAGCTGACCCGCCAGGCTCGACGGGAACATCAGGTCGCGGCTGAGCAGCAGGACGCGGCCCACTACTGGGCGCGGACCTGCTCGAACGTGTCGCGCTCGGACTTCGGCCGGCCCCACCACTCCGTCGTCTCGACGCGCCCGGCGCGCGACTCGCGCAAGACCATCTCGCCGTCGATCCCGCCTTCGTCGAAGAGTTTGAGCGCCGACAGGACGGCCTGCGGGGCGGCGCCGTGCCCAAAACGGTGTGCGACGTTGAGCCGCCAGTGCCAGTCGTATTTGGAGTACGGGTGTGCGAAGCAGGTCGTCAGGTAGAGCGCCGCTTCGATGTAGCGGGACTCGTCCGCGATCCGCAGGTCGATCTGCAGGTCGGTCCAGTCATCCGGCTGCGCGTCGAGGATCGCTTGGAAGTCGTCGGCGAGGCCCATCAGGGGCAAGCCTAGCGGGGCTAAGCTCGGAGGCGAGCGCGATGGACACGGCAGCCGAAACCCGCCCCGATTCGCCGCTGCGTGGCGACGCGCCGCTGGTCGTCGACCGCTCCGAGCGCGGCAAGCTCGCGCTGTCCGGCGACGGGGCGATCGAGTTCCTCAACGGCCAGGTCACAAACGAGCTCGTCGGCCTGCCGGTCGGCAACGGGCGCTACGCCGCCTTCCTGAACCACAAGGGCGGCATGCTCGGCGACGTGCGGATCCTGCACGCCGTCGACCCCGGGGCCCCAGAACTCGGCCCGCTGCTACTGCTCGACACCGAGCGCAGCGCCCTGCAGGCCCTCTTCGACATGATCCGCGAGTTCAAGGTCGGCTTCGACGTGGAGCTGCACAAGCGCACACTGGAGCGGGCGATCGTCGGGCTCGTCGGCGAGCACGCCGACGCGCTGCTGGACGCCGTGCCCGGACGGGACGAGCTCGACTGCACCCCGGCGCAGGTCGCCGGCGTGCCCGTGCTGGCGATCCGCACCGCGCTGGGGATCGACCTCTACTGCGAGCAGGCCGGGGGCGAGCCGCTGATCGCCGCGCTCGAGGCGGCCGGCGCCCGCGGCGGCGAGGAGCAGGCGGCCGAGCTGGCGCGGATCGAACTCGGGCGCCCGATATTCGGCGTTGACATCCCGGTCGGCACGATCCCGCAGGAGGCCGGCCTGAACGATCGCGCCGTGAGTTTCACGAAGGGCTGCTACGTCGGCCAAGAGACAGTCGCGCGGCTGTTCTACAAGGGCACGCCGAAACGCCACCTGCGGGGTTTGCGCGCGAGCGAGCCGCTCACACTCGGGGCGACAGTCTCGCTCGAGGGCCGCGAGCTCGGCACGGTCACGAGCGCCGCGGTCTCGCCGGAGATCGGTCCGATCGCGCTCGCGCTCCTGCGCAAGGAGGCCGCGCCCGGGACGACCGTGGAGCTCTCGCCGGGAGCCCGGGCGACAGTCGTCGAACTGCCCTTCACGGGGCCCGAGGCGCCCCATAGGTAGGATTCCGGCGTCCGCGACAGACGACCAGGGAAGACGATATGGCGACCGACCTCGAGAACGTGACGAACATCAGCGTGCAGCCGGGCGAGCTGCCGGAGACGATGGCGGCCTGGGTGATCCGCGAGGAGCGTCAGGGCCAGCCGCGCGACGCATTCCAGCTGGAGGAGGTCGAGGTCCCGGAGCCGGGCGCTTTCGAGGTGATCGTGCGCGTGATGGCCGCGGGCGTCAACTACAACAACGTCTGGGCGGCACTTGGCGAACCCGTCGGTGTCTGGCGCTACGGCGACCACCCGGAGTACGGCCACCACATCGGCGGCTCGGACGCCTCGGGCGTGGTCTGGAAGGTTGGCGCCGGCGTGACGCGCTGGAAGCCCGGTGACGAGGTCGTGGTCCACTGCAACCAGGCTTCCTATGAGGACCCCGAGGTCCACGGCCTGGACCCGATGGCCGCACCGTCGCAGAGGATCTGGGGCTACGAGACGACCTGGGGCTCGTTCGCGCAGTTCACGAAGGTCCAGGCCCAGCAGCTGCTGCCCAAGCCGCGTGCGCTGACCTGGGAGGAGGCCGCCTCCTACGGCCTCGTGTACTTCACGGCCTACCGGATGCTGATCACGCGTTGCAACCTGCAGGCCGGCGACCGGGTGCTGATCTGGGGCGCCGCCGGCGGGCTCGGCGTGTTCGCGACGCAGCTCTGCGCCGCCGCTGGAGCCCAGTGCGTCGGCGTCGTCTCATCCGAGGAGAAGGGCGAGCTCGTCAAGCGCCTCGGCGCCGTCGACTACATAAACCGCGACGAGTTCAGGGGCATGATGCGCACCGGCGACGAGACGCCCGAGCAGGAGAAGGCAACGCTTCGGCGTCTCGCGGGAGTTCGCCAAGCGGGTCAAGTCGATCCTCGGCGATTCGCCCGACATCGTCTTCGAGCACGTCGGGAAGGCGACCTTCCCGACCTCGGTGTTCACCGTCAAGCCGTTCGGCAAGGTCGTGATCTGCGCCGGCACGACCGGCTTCAACCTCGATTTCGACGTGCGTTACCTCTGGATGAAGCAGAAGGAGATCATCGGCTCGCACTTCGCCAACGCGTACGAGTGCATGAAGGCGAACGAGCTGATCGACAGTGGCCAGATCCGACCGGTCCTGTGGCGTACCTTAGGCTTCGACGGTGTCGCCGAAGCACATCAGCTGATGCTCGAAAACAAGCACCTGGGCAAGATCTCGATCCTCGTCGGCGCGCCGGCCGAGGGCGAAGGCAAGACCGCCGACGGTCCCGGTGCGATCCACGCGGAGGTAGGTGCCTGATGGCCTCAACGATGATCGTTCAGTGGTACGCGACAGGGTTTCGCGGAGACGCATTCGAGGAGGCGCTGGGCGAGGCCGCGTCGGTCGCGATGCGTTACGGGGCCAACTCCTTCGCCGTCTACCGCTCGCGAGAGGACCGCTACAAATTCCAGCAGCTCGCCGACTTCGACAACTACATCGACTGGGAGCGCTACTGGGAAAGCCCGGAGATGGTCCACTTCCGGGCGCGCGCGGGCGGCTGGTACCAGGTCCCCATCCAGTACGGCGGCTGGGACCGCACGGCGCACGGCGAGGTACTCGACGTGTCCGGCGCGCAGGCTGCCGAGCAGCGCTAGCGCGCAGCTGCGCTTTCAGCCCTGCTCGAGCGGGGCCATCGTCAGCCCGGAGCTCTTGAGCAGCTCCCAGTAGTGCTCGGCGAGCTCGCGGTGGCCGCTGAAGACGACCGCCAGGCCACTGTTGTGGATCTCGTTCGCGAACTGGTGGCCGCGGTCGAGCGTGACGCCCGGAATGTGGCGGGCCAAGACGCGCGCGACGTGGTCGAACGTGTTGTGGTTGTCGTTGCGGACGATCACGCGCCAACTGCCGCCGAGGCCCGCACCGGGCCCCTGCTGGACCGGACTCTCGATTGCGGATGACATTGCGCGAAGAGGATAAAGCCGGACGGGCAACCGTACAATGCCGGCATGGACTCCCCCGCCAGCCCGCGCCGCGAGAAGCCCGACCGTCCCTGGATGATGCGCACGTACGCCGGCCACTCGACCGCGAAGGCCTCGAACGAGCTCTACCGCCGCAACCTCGAAAAGGGCCAGACGGGACTGTCGGTCGCGTTCGATCTGCCTACTCAGACCGGCTACGACGCCGGTGACGAGCTCGCGCGCGGCGAGGTCGGCAAGGTCGGGGTGCCGATCGCCCACCGCGGCGACATGGAAGCGCTGATGGCCGGCATCCCGCTCGCGGAGATGAACACCTCGATGACGATCAACGCGACCGCCGCCTGGCTGCTCGCGCTCTACATCGTCGCCGCCGAGAGCGAGGGCGTCGAGGAGTCCGTGCTCCAGGGCACGACCCAGAACGACATCATCAAGGAGTTCCTCGCGCGCGGCACCTACGCGTTCCCGCCGGGCCCGTCGATGCGTCTGATCGCGGACATGATCGCCTACACCGTCGAGCACGTGCCGAAGTGGAATCCGATCAACATCTGCTCGTACCACCTCCAGGAGGCCGGCGCGACGCCGGTCCAGGAGATCGCCTACTCGATGAGCAACGCGATCGCGGTGCTCGACGCCGCGCGCGAACGCGTCCCGTCTGAGGTCATGGCCAAGGTCTTCGGGCGCATCTCTTTCTTCGTCAACGCCGGTGTGCGCTTCGTCGAGGAGCACGCGAAGCTCCGCGCGATGGGGATTCTCTGGGAGCAGCTCGGACGCGAGCGCTACGGCGTCAGTGACCCGTCGCTGCTGCGCCTGCGCTACGGCGTGCAGGTCAACTCGCTAGGCCTGACCGAGGCCCAGCCGGAGAACAACGTCCAGCGGATCGTGCTCGAGATGCTCGCCGTGACACTCGGCCGCAACGCCCGCGCGCGGGCGATCCAGCTACCGGCCTGGAACGAGGCGCTCGGGCTGCCCAGGCCATGGGACCAGCAGTGGTCGCTGCGGATTCAGCAGGTGATGGCCTACGAGACGGACCTGCTCGAATACGACGACATCTTCGAGGGCTCCAAGGTGATGGACGGGCTCGTCGCGGAGCTGCTCGACGGTGCCCGCGCCGAGATGGCCGTCGTCGCCGAGCACGGCGGCGCTGTCGAAGCCGTGCCCTACATGAAGGCCGCGCTCGTCGATTCGCACCGCGAGCGGCTGCGCGCGATCGAGTCCGGCGAGCAGGTCGTGGTTGGGATGAACCGCTTCACCGAGACAGAGGAATCGCCGCTCACGGCCGACGCCGAGGGCGGGATCCTCGTCGTCGACCCCGCCGTCGAACAGCAGCAGATCGAGAACATCGCCGCCTGGCGCGCGGAGCGCGACGAGCAGGCCGTGCGGCGTGCGCTCGACGAGCTCGCAACGGTCGCCAGGGGCGATGCCGGAGAGACCAACCTGATGGTCCCGACGATCGCCGCGGCGCGGGCCGGCGCGACGACCGGCGAGTGGGCCGCAACGCTGCGCGACGTGTTCGGCAGCTACCGGGCGCCGACCGGCGTCGGCGAGGCGAGCGCCGCGGTCGCCGACGCCGACCTCGACGAGCTGCGCGGCGAGGTCGAGGCGCTGATCGATGTGCTCGGCCGCCGGCCGAAGATCCTGATCGGCAAGCCGGGACTCGACGGGCACTCGAACGGCGCCGAGCAGATCGCGGTGCGCGCCCGCGATGCCGGGATGGACGTCGTCTACGAGGGGATCCGGCTGACGCCGGCCCAGATCGCGGCCTCCGCGCTGCAGGAGGGCGTGCACGTCGTCGGCCTGTCGATTCTCTCCGGGTCGCACCGCGCGCTGATCCCCGACGTCGTCGAGCGGCTGCGAGCCGAGGGCGTCCAGGCACCGGTCATCGTCGGCGGGATCATTCCCGAGCAAGACGTCGCGGAGCTGCGTGCCGCAGGGGTCGCGGCGGTCTACACGCCAAAGGACTTCGACATCACCGGCATCATGCGGGACATCGTGCGGCTCGTCGCGGAGAGCGCCGGCCAAGGCGCTCCGGCGCCGTCCGGCGCCGCGTGAGCGCCGACGGCCGGTCGCTCGGAATTCGATTGCGCGAGCGCGACCTCGCAGCGGCGCCGGCCGCGCTGAACCTGCTCGAGAGCAGTGCGCCGGCCGACCTCCAGCAGGCCCGCCTGCTGCTTGACGAGCTCTCTCCGCAGGCGCTCGGGGGTGAGCCGGCCGGCCATCTGATTGGCCTCACGGGGCCGCCCGGCGCGGGCAAGTCGACATTGCTCTCCGCACTCGCACGCGAGCTGCGCGAGCGCGAGCGGACCGTCGCGATTCTCGCCGTCGATCCAAGTTCGCGACGCTCCGGGGGCTCGCTGCTCGGCGACCGCGCGCGGATCGAACACGACCCTGCAGATCGCGGGCTCCTGATCCGCTCGACCGCCGCCGGACAGCGACTCGGCGGTATCGCAGCGCCGACGCGCGCGGCCGCGCTCGCGCTGGCTGCGTGTTTCGACGTCGTGATCGTCGAGACCGTCGGCGTCGGGCAGGCCGAGACCGACGTCGCGGACCTCGCCGACACCGTCGCGGTCGTCGTGCAGCCCGGCAGCGGCGATGCGCTGCAGTTCATCAAGGCCGGGATCATGGAAGTCCCCGACGTGCTCGTCGTGACCAAGTCCGACCTCGGACAGGTCGCGATGAAGGCCCGGCGCGACCTCTCTGCGGCGCTGCGCTCGCTTGGCGCGAGCGAGACCGAGGTCGTCGCGGTCAGCTCGCTGCCTCCGGCGCAGGGCGTCGCCGAGCTGCTGGCGGCGCTCGAACGCCACCGCGCGCGGATCGACGTCACCGCGCGCCGCGCCGCCGGACGGCGCGAGGCCGCCTTGCGCTCCTTCACGCTCGAGCATGGTGAGGCCGCCTTGCGCGCGCTCGGCGGGCGGCGCGCTGCGAGCGCGCGGCTCGAGGCCGCCGAGGACGAGCTCGACGAGCGCCAGCTCGTAGGCCTGCTCGAGGAGCAGCTCTCGTGAACACGCCGGACAACCGCGGCTCGCCGTGGGTCGAGCTGGCAATGATCATCGGCGCCTTCGTCGTCGCAACGCTGCTCGCCGAGCTGCTCGGAGCGATCAACCTTGGGACCGCACTTGCCTTCGGCCAGATCGCGCTCGCCGCGACCGTGGTCTACATCATGCTGCGCCGACCCTGACGCGCGGTCGGCGAGGGTCCGTGGCGCGTCGTGTAACGCTTTGGGGGGCTCGCGGGACCACACGTTGGACCCCTGAGGCCCGCTGACGATGCTTGTCCTAATTATCTTCGCGCTCCTTGCCGGGGCCGGCACCGCGCTCTCACCCTGCGTGCTGCCGGTTCTGCCCGCATTGCTCTCGGCGGGCAGCGTCGGCGGCCGCCGCCGTCCGCTCGGCGTGGTGATCGGGCTCGCGGTGACCTTCACGGTCACGATCGTCGGCGTCGCCAGCGTCGTCGGCGGCGTCGGGCTCGGAGCCGATCCGCTGCGCTGGATCGCGGTCTTCGTGCTGATCGCCTTCGGCGTCGCGATGATGGTTCCCGATGTCGCGGCGCGGATCGAGGCGCCGCTCTCGCGCCTGGCGCGCTTCGGCCCCAAGAGCGTCGGCGACGGCTTCCGCTCAGGGCTCGTCGTCGGGGGAGCGCTCGGCTTTGTCTACACGCCCTGCGCCAGCCCGGTGCTCGCGGCGGTGATCTCGGTCGGTGCCGCCAGCGGCCGCTCGGTGATCCTCGCGGTCGCCTACGCGGCCGGGTCGGCAATCGTCTTGTTCGCGCTTGCGCTGGGCGGTCGTTCGCTGATGGACCGCGCGCGCCGCGCCGGCCGCGGCCCGGCGATCCAGCGCGGCCTCGGCGCGATCATGGTCGTCACGGGGCTCGCGATCGCGATCGGCCTGGACGTCAACTTCGACCAGTTCGTCGCCCAGCACATCCCGAACGTGAACATCACCGCGAGCCTTGAGTGCTCGCACGGCGTGACCGAACGCCTCGACCAGCTGACCGGCCGGCGCGCGAAGTTCCGCCCGGCGAACGGTTCGGCGAGCTGCGAAGGCGGCTCCTCGGCGATCCGCGTCGCTTCGGTCGGCGCCTCCCAGGGCGCGCTGCTCGCCGACGCGCGGCAGCTGCAGCCGCTCGGCGCGGCGCCGGAATTCACACAGACAGAGCAGTGGTTCAACACGCCCGGCGGCGCGGCCCTGCACCTCGGCGACCTGCGCGGCAAGGTCGTGCTCGTCGACTTCTGGACCTACACGTGCATCAACTGCATTCGCACACTGCCCTACCTGAAGGCGTGGTACGCCGCCTACCACCACGACGGCCTGGAGGTCGTGGGAGTCGAGACGCCCGAGTTCCCGTTCGAGAAGGAAGCCGCGAACGTCAAGCACGCGATCGAATCGTTCGGGATCCGCTATCCGGTGGTGCAGGACAACGAAATGGGCACCTGGAACGCCTACGGCAACGAGTACTGGCCCGCCGACTATCTGATCGATGCCAACGGCCAGGTCCGCTACACGGCCTTTGGCGAGGGCGACTACGGCAAGACGGAAACGGCGATCCGCGCGTTGCTCGCCCAGGCGGGCGCGCACGTCGGGGCCCACGCCGTGCCGCGCGATGTCGTCACGCCCTCCCAGCTCGCGACGCCGGAGACCTATCTCGGCACCTCGCGCGCCGAACGCTTCGCGTTCGGCCCCTACCCCGGCCGCCACGAATACGGTGTCGGCCACCCCGAAGCGCTGCCGCTGAGCCACTTTGCCTACACCGGCACGTGGACGATCGGCGAACAGCAGGCGCTGGCCGGCCCCGGTGCGGGCATCGAAGGCGAGTTCTCCGCGAAGAACGTCTACCTCGTTCTGAGCTCACCCGGCGAACGGCCGATGCGCGTCACGGTGTTCCTCGACGGTCGTCCGATCCCGGCCCGCTACGCGGGCAGCGACGTGCACGATGGGGTCGTGACGGTGCGCGGCGAGCGCCTCTACCACCTCGTCGCGCTGCCCACCGACCAGCGCCACCGCCTCGCGGTGCGCGTCCAGGAAGGCCTCTCGGCCTGGGACTTCACGTTCGGCTAGCGCTTCAGCGCACGCGGCGCAGCGTCTCGCTCTGCGCGTAGAACCTGTGGTTCTTGCCGATCCCGAGCAGCGTCACGTAGTCCGTACCGCGCCGCAGCCGCGAGAGCTCGTATTTCACGCCGTGGGTTCCGATCCGCAGCGTTCTGACGAGCCGGCCGTTGACGAAGACCTCCAGTTTGGTCAGGCGCACCCCGCGCGGATCGTGAAGCCTGAGCCGGCAGTGCCCTGTTTTCGCGCATGCCCGCGGCGCCGCGAGCCCCATCACGCTTCGCTTGCCGACCGTCAGGACCTCGCTGTGGCAGCCGCCGTAGACAGCCGCCGCGTAGTAGTTGCCGCTGTAGTCCGCTTTCCAGTAGTAGACGCCGCTCTTGAGCACATACGAGGGGCTCGATCCGACCGTGTCGCCATTTGCTACGAGCGTCGCGCGGTGCACCAGCGACGGCACGCTGCAGGAACTCGAGGAGTACACGCTGTAGGTCAACGTCCCGCCCGAGTATTCCGACCCGCCGCCCGAGAGCGTTGCGCTGTCGTGGACCGGCGTCCCGGTGGTGACCGCGAGCGGGCTGGCGCTGACGCCGCCGCCGGAGAGCGTCGTGTGCAGCGTCGGGACGCCCTTCAGGCTCGCGAGCTGGTCGCCGCTGCCGTCTTTGAACGTCAGCCAGCCTGCGCCGCCGGGACCGACCGCGATTCGCTCGGGCACGCCCGAATCGAGCGGGTAGTCGAATGAGGCGACGACGCGGCTGCGCACGGCCAGAATTTCGCCGGCTTTCGGTTCTTCGAGTTCCCACAGCCGGATCAGTTCTTCACCCCTGCTGGTCACTTCGGGGTACGTCGCGTAGAGCGTCCCGTTCAACGGGTTCTCCGCGAACCCGCCGTAGGTGAAGAGATCCCCGACCGTCGCAGGCACTGTCGCGATCAGCGTCGGCGAACCGAATTCGTGTTTCGCTTCGTCCCACTTGCGCACGTCCAACTGCGTCGGCTCGGCGCCTTCGGCGCCGTCTGCCGCAGTGTTGTCGACGCTCAGCATGTAGAGGCCGTGCGGACCGCTGGCCAGGCGCGGCACGTAGCCGTCGGTGACCTTCTTGTGCGTCCAGTGGCTCTGGAGCCCGGTGCTCAGGAAAGGCGAGGTGAGGTACTCGATGCCCACTTCGTAGGGCTTTTCGTCTGCCCAATACGCGAGGACCGGGGCTTGGCCTTCGGTCGTGAACCCGAGCGACGGCTGGTTGGTGTAGAACGGCAGCCCTTTGAAGTTGAGCGTTTCCGCAGTGGATTCAGTCGTGCCGGTGCTCGCGAAGCCGACCTTGTCCGTGGAGATGTAGATGCCTTCTTCGAGCGCTTCATTGCGTTCGATCTGCGGGTCGAGCAGGACATCTTCGGGCGAGTCGATGTCCGCCGGGTTGGAGGTGTGTTCGGATTCAACGTTCGCGACTTCGCGCGGCGCGGAGAAGGTTTCACCGTTGTTGGTCGAGGACCAAAGCTCGGTGGTGTTGGTGACGTAGCGCGTCCCGACGACCGTGACTTCGTTTTCCGCACCGATCACGACGAACGGCTGCTGGACGACGTCCGCTTTGCTCGGTGCCGGCAACTGGATCGGATGCGTGCATGAGCGCTGCCCGGCCGGGATACGGCAGAAGAACGTTGCGGGTTCTCCAGCGGGCGGCTTGCGCTCCCAGGTGGTGTAGGCGTTTTCACCGGGTTCGGTGACAACGGTGGCCGGAGATTCCGGGCTCGCCTCGAGCGTCGAGAGGTTTTCCGCGTTCGCTGGCGCTGCGCCGGCGGCCATGTAGAGCCCGGCTGGAGCGAGCAGCGCGGCGGTCAACATTGCGTGCCGCGCGACGCGCGACATCAGGCTCCGATTACGCATTGCTGCTCCTCTCGTGGCTTGGCAAATCGTCGCAGGCTATCGCACGCCACTACGGCGCGCACAAGCTCGGGCACGATCACGCCCCCGGATGATCGGCGGCCGCGAACGCAAGGACGAGCGATCCCCCGGGCAGCGGACGGATCGTCGCCTGCAGTGAACCCGCCGTTGAGCCGGGCACGGCGCGCGGACCGCGGTGACCCGCGACGCGCAGGCGCCTAGAATGCCCCTATGGAGCGGGGTGCGGCAGACGGGCAGGCACGCAGCTGGCTTCGTTGCTACCGCTGCTGGTCGCAGGACCTGGAGGTCCAGGTCCACTACGAGGGGATTCACAAGATCGACCCGCTGACCGGCGAGCGCGCCGAAGTCGTCGACGAGCTGCAGGAGGCCGTCGTGCAGTGCCTCGATTGCATGCACGACCAGCCCCACCTCGGCTTCGCGAACGGCCGCGTCGAACCGATCGAGGACCGCTGGGAACGGATGATCGCCGGCACCCCGTGGGTCGCCTCCTGCACCGTGACGGTCGACGCCGACGACGTCGAGAGCTGCTCGGGGCCCGAGGCCGGCGAGTCGCTCTCCTACGCCGCGTTCGGCGACGAAGGCGTACGCGAGTTCTTCACCCACGTGCGCTTCCACAAGCACGATGAGGAAAACCGCATCACCGTCCACCTGCTCGTCGAGCTTTACGCCCGCTCGCTCGAGGAGGCGACCGAGGTGCTCGAGAACGCCGCGCGCGGCGTGCTGACGATCACCTCACTCGCCGAGGAGTCTCGCCCGCCTGCTGCGACGGGCGAGATCCACGGGCACGAATAGCCGCGAGCGTCAGTCTGCGAGGCGCTGCTCGAGCGCGTCGAGCTGCTCGGTCAGGCGCCGCGGGCAGGTTGTCGAACTGCGCGAAGTGTGCGCGGACCTGCGGCAGCTGTTCACGCCAGGCGTCACGATCGACGGCGAGCAGCTCGGCCATGTCCGCGTCCGGGACGTCGACGCCGGTGGTGTCGATGCCGTCCTTGCCGACCGGCGGGATCACGCCGATCGGGGTCTCCTCACCGGCGCCATGTCCGGCGCAGCGGGCGAAGACCCAGGCAAGGACACGCGAGTTGTCGCCGTAACCGGGCCACAGGAAGCGGCCGTCCTCGCCCTTGCGGAACCAGTTGACGTAGTAGATCTTCGGCAGCTTCGCGCCCTCGCGCTTGCCGATGTCGAGCCAGTGGGCGAAGTAGTCGGCCATGTTGTAGCCGCAGAAGGGGAGCATTGCGAACGGGTCGAAGCGCAGCTCGCCGACCGTTCCGGCCGCCGCGGCGGTCTTCTCGGAAGCCATCGTCGAGCCCATGAACACGCCGTGCTCCCAGTCGAACGCCTCGGTCACCAGCGGCACGACGCCGGCGCGGCGGCCGCCGAAGAGCATCGCGTCGATCGGCACGCCGACCGGATCGTCCCACTCGGGGGAAATTGCCGGATCCTGCGCCGCGGGCGCGGTGAAGCGGGCGTTCGGGTGCGCCGAGGGAGTCTCAGAGTCGGGGGTCCAGTCGTTGCCGTGCCAGTCGGTCAGGTGCGCTGGAGTGTCTTCGGTCATCCCCTCCCACCAGACGTCGCCGTCGTCGGTTTTGGCGCAGTTGGTGAAGATCGTGTTCGACTCGATCGTCGCCATCGCGTTGGGATTGGTGTGATGGCCGGTTCCCGGTGCGACGCCGAAAAAGCCGGCCTCGGGGTTGATCGCGTAGAGCTGTCCGTCGGAGCCGAACTTCATCCATGCGATGTCGTCGCCCACCGTTTCGGCCTTCCAGCCCGGAAGCGTGGGGATCAGCATCGCGAGGTTCGTCTTGCCGCACGCCGAGGGGAAGGCGGCGGTGATGTGCTTGACCTCGCCCTCAGGCGAGGTCAGCTTGAGGATCAGCATGTGCTCGGCCATCCAGCCCTCGTCGCGCGCCATCACCGAGGCGATTCGCAGCGCGAAGCACTTCTTGCCGAGCAGCGCGTTCCCGCCGTAGCCGGAACCGTAGGACCAGATCTGACGCGACTCGGGGAAGTGGACGATGTACTTGTTCTCCTCGTTGCACGGCCAGGTCACGTCCTGTGCGCCGTCTTCGAGCGGCATCCCGACCGAGTGCAGACAAGGCACGAAGTCACCGTCGTCGCCGAGTACCTCGAGGGCACCGGCGCCCATCCGGGTCATGATCCGCATGCTCACCGCGACGTACGTGGAGTCGGTCAGCTGGACGCCGATGTAGCTCTTGTCCGAGCCGAGCGGGCCCATCGAGAAGGGCACGACGTACATCGTGCGACCGCGCATCGAGCCGTCGAAGAGATCCGTCAGCGTCGCGCGCATCTCCGAGGGGTCGGCCCAGTTGTTCGTCGGGCCGGCGTCCTCCTCGCGCTCGGAGCAGATGAACGTGCGGTCCTCGACCCGCGCGACGTCGCGCGGGTCTGACAGCGCGAGGTAGGAGTTCGGCCGCTTGGCGTCCGAGAGCTTCTCGAAGGTGCCTGCGTCGACGAGGCGCTGGCAAAGTTGGTTGTACTCCTCCGCCGAGCCGTCGCACCAGTGGATGTCGTCAGGCTTGGTGAGGTCGGCCATCTCCTGGACCCACGCGAGGAGTCGCTCGTTCTTGGTGGGGGCGGACGCGGTCGTATTCATCAGGTGGCGAGCTCCTCGGTAGCTTTCCCGGATGCCGGTTGCGGGACGGCCGCAACGGGCCATAAACCGGCAAGACGCCCCGTGCGGGGCGTCTCGCTAAGGGTATCGCACCGCCCAATTCGCGGCGGGTCCGGCGGCTACTCGGCGGCGGGCGCGGGGTCGCGGCGCGGCACCAGCACCAGGCGCTTGAACTCCGCGACGAGCACCCCGTCCTGGTTGTAGACGCGGGTGTGCACCTTGACGGTTCCGCGGTCACCCTTGGAACGCGACTCGCGCTTCTCGAGGACCTCGGACTCGCAGAACAGCGTGTCGCCGTGGAAGACCGGAGCCGGGTGGCTGAGTTCTTCGGTCGCGAGGTTGGCGATCGCCTTTCCAGATACGTCGCTGACGGACATGCCAAGTGCGAGCGAGTAGACGAGCGGGCCGACGACGACGTTGCGGCCCTGCTGCGACTGCGCCGCGTAGACGTCGTTGATGTGCAGCGGGTGGTGGTTCATCGTCAGCAGGCAGAACAGGTGGTCGTCCGACTCTGTGACGGTCTTCGCAGGCCAGTGCTTGTAGACGTCGCCGACCTCGAACTCCTCGAGGTAGCGCCCGTAGGGGTGGGCTCCGGAGGCCTCACGGGCGGCCTGATCGGTCTCGACGGCGGTGGTGCTGATCTCGCTCATGTCACTCCTTGTGGGGGGTCTGCTCGCGCGCCCTGCGCCCGGCCACTGTATGACCTCGGCCGTCGCGATGCGGCTGCGGTCGATAGCGTTCGGTCTCCCAAGACGACACAGGAGAGCCAGTTGCGTAGCCCCCGAGACTTCTTCAAGCCCCTTGCGATCGGTGCACCGGAGCCGGTGCGCGAGATCCCCTTCCGCCCGTCGCGGATGATCCATTTCCTGGACTTCTCGAACGAGAAGATGGTCGCCAAGGTGCCCGACATCGCGCCGACGGTCGACATCCTGCTCGGCAACCTCGAGGACGCCGTGCCCGTCGACCGCAAGATCGCCGCACGCGAGGGGCTGATCAAAGTCGGCCGCGAGGTCGACCTCGGCGACACGCAGCTGTGGACGCGGGTGAACGACCTCTCCTCGCCGTGGGTGCTCGACGACCTCACCGAGATCGTCACCGAGATCGGAGAGCGCCTCGAAGTCGTGATGGTCCCGAAGGTCGAGGGCGCCTGGGACATCCATTACGTCGACCGGCTGCTGGCCCAGCTCGAGGCCCGAGCGAAGCTCCAGCGGCCGATCCTGATCCACGCGATCCTCGAGACGGCGCAGGGCGTCGCGAACCTCGAGGAGATCGCCTGCGCCTCGCCGCGCATCCAGGGCATGAGCTTCGGCCCTGCGGACCTCGCGGCCTCGCGGCGGATGAAGACCACGCGCGTCGGCGGCGGCCACCCCGGCTACCGCACGATCGCCGACCCCGACGCCGCGGACCCCGACGCGCCGCGCGCGAGCTACCAGCAGGACCCCTGGCACTACTCGATCGCGCGCATGGTCGACGCCTGCACGTCGGTCGGCGCACTGCCCTTCTACGGGCCCTACGGCGACATCCGTGACCTCGAGGGCTGCGAGACCCAGTTCCGCGCCTCGTTCCTGCTCGGTTGCGTCGGCGCCTGGTCGCTTCACCCGGCGCAGATTGCGATCGCGAAGAAGGTCTACTCGCCCGACCCGGACGAGGTGGCGTTCGCCAAACGCGTGATCGAGGCGATCCCCGACGGGCGCGGCGTGCACATGATCGACGGCAAGATGCAGGACGACGCGACGTGGAAGCAGTGCAAGGTGATGGTCGAACTTGCCGAGATGCTCGCGCGCAAGGATCCCGAGCTCGCAGAGGCGTACGGAGTACGGCCTGTGAGCGGGCCGCGCAGCTGCGCTAGGCTTCCGCGCCGCATGAGGTTCTTCGAGTTCGAGGCGCGCGAGATCGTGCGCCGGGCCGGAATTCCGGTCACCGATTACGGGTTCACCACCGACCCCGCAGAGGCGAAAACGATCGCCGAGCGGATCGGCGGCCCGGTCGTGATCAAGTCCCAGGTGCTCACCGGGGGCCGGATGAAGGCCGGCGGCGTGAAGTTCGCCGACACCCCGCAGGAGGCCGAGGCCCACGCCCGGGACATCCTCGCGCTCGAAATCAACGGCCACATGCCACGCGGCGTGCTCGTCGACCCGAAGGCCGAGGTCGAGCAGGAGTACTACGCCGGTGTTGTCTGGGACGGCATCCGCAAGCAGCCGGTGATGATCTTCTCCCCCGTCGGCGGCATTGACATCGAGCAGGTCGCCGAGGAGCAGCCGGACAAGGTCGCGCGGCGGCACTTCTCGACGATCCTCCCGTTCTCGGACTTCATGGCCAAGGAGGCGATCGCCTCGACCGGGGTCACCGGACCGGCGCTGAACAAGCTCGTGCCGATCCTGACGCGCCTCGCGAAGCTGTTCGTCGGCAACGACATGGTGCTCGCGGAGATCAACCCGCTAGGGCGGCTCGCGGACGGCTCGTTCGTGGCGCTCGACGCGCACATGGACATCGAGAACGAGGCCCGCGGACGCCACAAGAAACTGCTCACCGACCTCGGCGTCGGCGACGAGGAGACCCGCCAGGCACGCGAGGCGACGCCGTTCGAGCTCGCCGGCGAGGAGGTCGACTCGCGCGACCACCGCGGCGTCGCCGGGAACGTAACCGAGTTCGACGGCAACCTCGGACTCGTGATCGGCGCCGGAGGCGGTTCGCTGACACTGTTCGACGCAGTGCGCGCGCACGGTGGCAAACCGGCCAACTACTGCGAGATCGGCGGCAACCCGTCGGTCAACAAGGCCTGCGGCCTGGCGAAGCTGGTGCTGCAGAAGCCCGGCGTCGACAAGATCGCCGTGATGATGTCGATCGTCTCCAACACCCGCGTCGACATCGTCGCTCGCGGCGTGATCAAAGCCTGCGTCGAGCTCGGCTACGACCCGGCGGAGAAGATCGCGATCTTCCGCATCCCCGGCGCGTGGGAGGAAGAGGGCTTCAAGATCCTCGAGCGTTATGGGGTCGAGTACGCCGACCGCTCGGTCTCGCTCAACGAGGCGGCGCGACGCGCCGTCGAGAAGATCGGGGGGGCCGCCTGATGTCGATCCTGATCGACGGCGACACGACATTCATCGTCCAGGGGATCACCGGCCGCGAGGCCGTCAACCTGACGCGCGAGTGCCTGGACTACGGGCTCGGCGCGAAGGTCGTCGGCGGCGTGACCCCCGGCCGGCTCGGCCGCGAAGTGCACGGCGTGCCCGTCTTCGACACGGTCCAGCAGGCCGTCGAGAATCACGGCCAGCCGATCAACGGCTCGGTCGTCACGGTGCCGCCCGCGTTCACCAAGGACGCCGTCTTCGAGGCGATCGAAAACGGCGTCGAACTGATCGTGATCGTCACGGAGCGCATCCCCCGCCGCGACGTCGCCGAGATGGTCGAGCTCGCGACGCTGCGCGGCGCGCGGATCATCGGCCCCAACTGCCTTGGCGTGATCGTCCCTGACGTGATCAAGATGGGCGGCATCGGGGGCCCCGCGAAGAACGCTGCGCAGGCCTACAAACCGGGCCAGATCGGCGTGATCTCCCGCTCGGGCGGCATGACGACCGAGATGTCCTCGACGTTGAGCGCCGCGGGACTGGGCCAATCGACAGCCGTCTCGATCGGCGGCGACGCGATCATCGGCTCGAGCTACGCCGAGCTGATGCCCCTCTTCGAGGCCGACGAGCAGACCAAGGGGATCGTGATCTACACGGAGCCCGGAGGACGCATGGAGGCCGAGCTCGCGCGCTGGGTGACCGAGAACAACTCGCGCCTGCCGATCGTCGCGTTCATGGCCGGCCGCTTCATGGACGAGATGCCCGGGATGAGTTTCGGCCACGCCGGGACGATCGTCGAAGGCAAGGAGGACACGGCCGGCGAGAAGATCGCCCGGCTCGCCGACGCCGGGATCACCGTCGCCGAGCGGATCGAGGACATCCCCGGGATGATCGCCGCCAAGATCGAGGAGCGCGCATGAGAGCCGATGGCCTTTTCATCGCCGTCGCCGTCGACGACGGCGTCGTGGACGACGCCGCGACCGCCGCGAAGCTCGCCGAGGTCTGTCCGGTCGACATCTTCGGTGACGCCGGCGGCCGGGTCGAGCTCGTCGAGCAGAACCTCGACGAGTGCGTGCTCTGCCGGCTGTGCCTCGATGCCGTGGGCGACGTCGTCCAGGTCATCAAGCTCTACGACGACGGCGCTGAGCTCTAGCACCGTCCCGCCCGCACCGGTATCGTGCGGTGCAGGTGAATGAAAACTTCTCACTCATCGTGATGGTGCTGTTCCTGCTGGCCTCGCTCGCGTTCCTCGCGCAGCAGCTGCTGGCCTACCACTGAGACCGGCCTGCGGCGCGCGGCCGCTCGTCGCGGTCGGCATCCCACGCCGATCCGGCAATCCGGTTAGCTGCCCTTCCGATAGGGTCGGCCAATGACGCGTCGGGCCACGCTTCTGTGCGGCATCGCCTTGGCGTTGTTCGTCGTCTGGACCGGTGGAGCCGGGGCAGCCTCCACCGCCCCCGAGCACTTCCCGGTCGGCTGGTGGAACAGCTCGCCGTGGACAACCGTCCAGGCGCCCGGGACGCCGACCGGATACGTGCGCCTCTACGAGCCGCGCCGCGAAGTGATCGGCGCGCTGGGCCGGCCGAGCGGCATCAGCTTCGACTGCGGCAACACCTGCAACCGACGGCTGGCCGCACAGCTCGACGTCTGGTTCAAGAACAACACGCTCTGGAACGTCATCTTCGCTGCGAGGTCCAGTACTGCGACGCCGCGCGCCGCGGTCGCGATCTTCGCGGTCGGTCACTGGGGCTATCTCGGCGTCCATGGCGGAGAGCGCGCGCGAAGCCTGTGGCGTCAACACCTGCTGCCTTGCCGCCGGTCGACATTCCAGATTGTCCTGCCGCCCGTGGTCACCTTCCGCATGGTCCAGTGCGAACGCAGCGTGCGCCAGCATTTCGAAGGCCGGCGCTACGCGGTCCATGCCTCTGTCGGCGCCGTCAACAACCGGGTCGAGGTCCTTGGGATCGCAGACGAGCGCGGGCTGGGCGAACTCGCCCCTGCGCCCCGCCACGCCAGGTCGAGCCAGCAGACTGCCCCCGCTCAAGAAAGCGCCTCGACCATCGAGGCCCATGCGGCGCCGGGCGCCGCAGGCTGGCTGCTCGGTCGCTAGCTCTCGCCGCGGGCAGCGGCGCGGATGACGTCGATTTCCAGCTTCGTCATCTTCAGCACGGCAGCCATCCCGCGCTTGGCGGCGTCGGGATCGGGGCCGGCCATCAGCTCCCCCATGCCGTCGGGCACGACCTGCCAGGAGAGGCCAAACTTGTCTTTCAGCCAGCCGCACTGGCTGTACTGGCCCCCCTCGCCGAGCCGCTCCCAGTAGTAGTCGATCTCGTCCTGGTCCGCACACGTGACGGTGAACGAGACCGCCTCGCTGAACTTGAACAGCGGCCCCCCGTTCAGGGCCATCATCGCCTTGCCGTCCAGCGAGAAAGCGACGACCATCGGCTTGCCGGCCTCGCCGGGTCCGGCGTCGGTGTAGCGCGAGATGTCGCCGATCTCGCTGTTCGGGAAGATCGCGACGTAATGTTCGGCCGCCTCGAGCGCTTCGCTGTCGAACCAGAGAAAGGGAGTGACCCGGGGCATTGCTAGTGGTGTTTCGTCGCCCGCTTGAGCTGTTCGCGTTCCTGCTGTGACTGAACGACTTTGACGATCAGCCGCAGGTATTGCTCGGGCCCTGATGCCTTCGCCTGCCCGTACGTGAACGCCTCGACCCAGTCGGGCACCTTGCCCTCAGCGGCCATCACGTTGAAGAAGGCGCGGGGCATTTCAACGCGGACCTTCGCGTCGCTCGCGGTACCGCGGGTCACGTCGAGCTGCGGCAGCTCGAGCCGGAACTGCTGGATGTCTCCGCGGCCGCGCAGCTCGACGGAGACGACCATCTTCAGCTGCTCGAGCGCCGGAACTTCTTCGAGGAAGCGCTTGGCGGCGCCCTCGATCAGCACTACCGCGTCGTCGGTCATCGCCTCTCCACGGCCTCTAGATCTTGTTCCGTTCGAGCAGCTTGCGGCCGATCACCATCCGCTGGATCTCCGAGGTTCCCTCGCCGATCAGCAGCAGCGGCGCGTCACGGTAGAGGCGCTCGATCTCGTACTCCTTTGAGTAGCCGTATCCGCCGTGGATCCGGAAGGACTCCTCGACGCAGAAGCGGCCGGTCTCGGAGGCGAACAGCTTGGCCATCCCGGCCTCGAGGTCCGAACGCTCACCGGCGTCCTTCATCCGCGCGGCGCGCAGCGTCATCAGCCGGGCCGCGTCGACCTGAGTCGCCATGTCGGCGAGCTTGAACTGGATCGCCTGGTGCTGGGCGATCGGACGGCCGAACGTCTTGCGCTCCTGGCTGTAGCGCAGCGCGAGTTCCAGCGCGCGCTGGGCGATGCCGACGCCGCGAGCGGCGACGTTCACGCGGCCGACCTCGAGCGCGTCCATCATCTGCGCGAAGCCGTTGCCGCGACCGGCCTCCTCGCCGCCGAGGATGTTCTGCGCCGGGCAGCGGTAACCGTCGAAGACGAGCTCGGTCGACTCGACGCCCTTGTAGCCCATCTTCTTGATCTGCGGCGGCACGTTCAGGCCGGCGAACTCGCCGCCGTTCTCGTGCACACCCGGCTCCTTTTCGGCGATGAAGCAGGTGAACGACTTGTGGCGCGGGTCGGCGTCAGGGTCGGTCTTGACGAGCACGAAGACCAGCGTCGAGCGCAGCCCGTTGGTGACCCACATCTTCTGGCCGTTGATCTCCCAGGTCTCGTCGTCGACCTTGGTGGCGGCGGTTTTGATCGCCTGCACGTCCGAGCCGAGCTCGGGCTCGGAGAGCGAGAACGCGGCGCGCATCTCGCCGGTCGCCATCTTCGGCAGGTACTGCGCGCGCTGCTCGTCGGTGCCGAACTTCATCAGCAGGTAGGTGCCGATGAAGTGCGTGTTGATGATCCCGGAGATCGAGATCCAGCCACGCGAGAGCTCTTCCACGATCATCGTGTAGGTCGTCAGGTCGAGCCCCATCCCGCCGTACTCCTCGGGGATCGTCACGCCGAAGAGCCCGAGCTCCTTCATCTGTTCGACGATCGGCTCGGGGAAGCTGTCCTCGTGGTCGTAGTGCTCGGCGTTGGGGATGATCTGCTCGTCGACGAACTGGCGCACCATTTCGGTGATCGCCTGCTGCTCGTCGGTCTTCTCTGTGTACTGAGGGGCTACGGCCATCGTCTTGTCTCGCTCCGTGTCGCTTGCGCAGGCTTGAAGTCTCGGGGCAAGGATACCCGTAGGCTGCTGCTAGCCTCCGCCGTCGCCGCATGGATGTGCCTGCCGCAGAGCCGCGCAGCGCGGCCCCGATGAACTTCGCGGCCGACGTCGTCGACCGCGCCGCCCCCGAGCGGCTCGCCCTCGTCGAGCTCGCTCGCGACGGCTCGCGGCGGGAGTGGCGCTTCGGCGAGGTCCAGCAGGCCCACGGCGCCTTCGCCGGGACGCTCGCGCAGCACGGGGTCGGGGCCGGCGACGTCGTGATGACGCTGATCGGCAATCGCCCCGAGTGGGTCTTCGCGCTGCTTGCCTGCATCCGCCTGGGCGCCGTGGTCCTGCCGTGCACCGAGCAGCTGCGCGCGAAGGACCTCGCGCTGCGAATCGACGTGGCGCGCCCGAAGGTGCTCGTCGCCGACGAGCGCAACCGCGACGAGCTGGCGCTAGCCCTCGGGCAGTGCCGTGCGCGGCCCGAGGTGCTTTACGTGCCTGACCAGGCGCTGTTCACGGGCCGCGCGGCACCGCCCCCGGTGCGCGGCGCGAATGGCGATCCGGCGTTGATCCTGTTCACCAGCGGGACCGCGTCGGAGCCGAAGGCGGTCGTGCACGGCGTGCGCTACATCAGCGGGCAGCTCACGCAGGCGGAGGGCTGGTTCGCCGCCCGTCCCGGCGAGCTCGCCTGGTGCACCGCGTCGAGCGGCTGGTCGAAGTCGACGCGCAACGTCTTCATGGCCCCCTGGCTGACGGGCGCGGCGGCGCTGATCCATGACGGGCGCTTTGACGCCGACGAGCGGCTCGAGCTGATCGAGCGCGAGGGTGTCGCGGTGCTCTGCATGGCGCCGACCGAGTACCGCGTGATCGCCGCGCGGGCGACTCTCAGGGCGCTGCCGTCGCTGCGCTCGATGGTCGCCGCGGGCGAGGCCCTGAACCCCGAGATCCTCGCGGAATGGCACCGCGCGACCGGTGTACACATCCGTGACGGCTACGGCCAGACCGAGACCGGGGCGGTGACCGGGGTTCCGGAGGGCGTGGCGCCGCGCCCCGGTTCGATGGGCCCGGTGCTGCCTGGCGTGAGGGTGACGGTCGAGGCCGGCGAACTGGTGCTCGATCCGCGCAGCACGGAGACCTTCTTTCTCGGCTACCTCGACGAGCACGTCGCACGCGACGGCGCCGGCGACTGGCAGGTTGCGGACCGCCGCGGCCAGGGGCCGTGGCGCACCGGGGACCTGGTCGAGCAGGACCACGACGGCTGGCTGCACTTCGTCGGCCGCGGCGATGACGTGATCATCTCCTCGGGTTACCGGATCGGCCCGTTCGAGGTCGAGTCGGCACTCGTCGCGCACCCCGCAGTCGCCGAGGCGGCGGCGGTCGGTGCGCCGGACGCCGAGCGAGGCGAGGTGGTCCGAGCGGTCGTCGTGCTCGCTCCCGGCGCACCGGAGCCTTCCGAGGCGCTCGTCCGCGAACTGCAGGAGCACGCGCGACGCGAGACCGCGCCCTACAAGTACCCGCGGATCATCGAGTTCGTCGACGAGCTGCCGAAGACGGCGAGCGGCAAGATCCGCCGCGCCCAGCTGCGCGGCGGCTAGAGCGCGACGATCGCGTCGATCTCGACCTGCGAGCCGCGCGGCAGCGCGGCGACCTGCACGGCGGCGCGGGCCGGCGGATCGTCGCCGAAGAACTCGCCGTAGACCTCGTTGACCGCGGCAAACTCGCCAAGGTCGGTCATGTAGATCGTCAGCCGCACGGCGCGCGCGAGCGTCCCGCCGGCCGCCGCGCAGACCGCCTCGAGGTTCTGCATGCAGCGGCGAGCCTGATCGGCGGCGCCACCGGCGACGAGCTCTCCGCTCTCGGGGTCCAGCGGAATCTGGCCCGAGCAGAACAGCATGTCCCCGGCCCGCACCGCATGCGAGTACGGGCCGATCGCAGCAGGCGCGTCGGGCGCGTCGATCGTCTCGCGGGGCTGGGCCACGAGCGCCAGCCTACACCGATGTTCGACCGGCGACTTCGCCGCTCTCTATGGTTGATGTATGCGGGCGTCCAAGATCTTCGCAACGACGCTCGCGTCCGTTGGCCTGTTCGCGATCCTTCCCGCGAGCGCGGCGGCCGGGCTGACGTTCAGGAGCTGTGGCGCGGGGCTCGAATGCGCGCAGCTCACGGTGCCGGCACACCGCCCGTCACCCTCGCCGACGATCGCGATCAGCGTTGAGCGACGCAAGTCGGTGCTTGGCGCACCACAGTCGCCGACCGCCGTACTCGCGCTCGCCGGAGGCCCCGGGCAGGCCGCTCTGCCGTACGTGAGCGGTTTTCGCCAGCTGATCGAACCGGCGCTGCAGGGCCGTGACCTGCTGGTAATCGACCAGCGCGGCACCGGCAGTTCGGCCCCGCTGCACTGCCGCGCCGCCGAAGGCCGCGGCAGCGGCGACGAACTCGAACAGTACGAACAGTGCGCGCGCGAAAGCCACGAACAGGGCTCGTTCACGACCGCGGAATCGGTTGAAGACATCGAAGCGCTGCGCCAGGCGACCGGCTACTCCAAGCTTGTGCTGTACGGAACCTCGTATGGGACGAAGGTCGCGCTCAACTACGCCGAAGCGCACCCCGAACACGTCGAATCGATGCTCCTGGACTCGGTCGTGCCGCCGGAAGGCGAGGAAGCGCTGCACGTGCACTCGTTCTCGGCGGTGCGCGGGATGCTCGACGAACTGTGCCGCGGGAGCTGCCGCTTCGCGCCCCACCCGGTCAGCGAAATGGCGGCCTTCAACCTGCGCTGGGCGAACCGTCCGCTCAGCGGGACCTACGTCGACGGTCGCGGCCGCCACCACGCCATCTCGATCAGCGAGACGGGCTTGTGGTCACTGCTCGCCGCCGGCGACCTGAACCCCGTGCTGCGGGCAATGGTCCCCGGGGCGATCCACGCGGCGCTGCACGGCGACAGCGCACCGATCCTGCATCTCTGGGCGCTCGCCAACGGCCTGATCCCGAGCGGCGCCGGCGGCGGCGAAGGTGAGGGCATCAACACCGTGCTGTTCCTGACGACGCTCTGTGAAGACAGCACGTTCCCGTGGAATCCGGCCGCGAGCTACCGCGGCCGCTTTGAAGAAGCGGCAGCCGCGATGTTCGCAGCACCGGGCGCGGCGTTCTACCCGTTCAGCGCCGGCGCCGCGCTGGCCACCGGGATCATTCCCGACTGCGCCGCCTGGCCGAGCGCCGGTAGCGCCCCGACCGGCCCCCCGGTGCAGCTCTCGATCCCGACGCTGATTCTCTCGGGCGGGCAGGACCTGCGGACCCCGACCGTCGATGCGCGCGCGGTCGCCGCAAGGATCCAGGGCGCGCAGCTGCTCGTCGTGCCCTACGTCGGCCACTCGGTGCTCGGCGCGGACCTCTCCGGTTGCGCGAGCCGCGCCGTCGCGGAGTTCTTCCACGGCTATCGCGTCGGGCGCTGCACGAGCACGCGGCGAATCGTCCCGCCGGCCGCCGCCCCCAATTCCCTGCGCGCCTTGCGCGGGCGCACCCGCGCCGCCAAAACGCTCGCGGCCGTGGCCTCGACGCTCACGGCCTTGCGTTACGACATCGCCGGGTCCTCGCTCTCCGGCTCGCTCGGGATCGGCGCGCGCTTCGGCGGCATCCGCGGCGGCTACGCCGAATACGGCGCGATCACCGCGCTCCATTCCTACAGCGATGTGCCGGGAGTCACGCTGACCGGGAACCTGCGCTCCGGACGCGGCGGCGTGCTGCGCATCCGCGGGCGCAGCGGAGCCCACGGCTCGTTGCACGTCACGAACACGCGGATCTACGGCACGCTCGCCGGCCGCCGCGTACGCATCGCGCTGCCGGGCAGCCGCGCGTTCCTCACAGCCCTCGGTTCCGAGG
Source organism: uncultured Solirubrobacteraceae bacterium (assembly GCA_963699425.1). Lineage (GTDB taxonomy): Bacteria > Actinomycetota > Thermoleophilia > Solirubrobacterales > Solirubrobacteraceae > Palsa-744. Next base: position 134,698 of record CAVOTS010000005.1, read on the forward strand.
CGCAACTACCGACGCGCCTGCCGGGCCCCGTTCTGCCCTGAGCGCCGGCGGGCTAGGGTGAGCGCGTGACCAACGCGCTTGCGCTCGAGCGCTCGCCCTACCTGCGCCAGCACGCCGAGAATCCGGTCGACTGGCTGCCCTGGGGCCCCGACGCGTTCGCCGCGGCCCGCGCGCGCGACGTGCCGGTGCTCGTCTCGATCGGCTACTCGGCGTGCCACTGGTGCCACGTGATGGAGCGCGAGTCGTTCGCCGACCCTCAGACGGCACGGCTGATGAACGAGAACTACGTCTGCGTGAAGGTCGACCGGGAGGAACGGCCCGACGTCGACGCGATCTACATGGACGCCGTGCAGGCGATGACCGGCACCGGCGGCTGGCCGCTGAACGTGTTCGTCACGCCCGACCAGCTACCGGTCTACGGCGGCACCTATTTCCCGCCCGAGCCGCGGCCAGGAATGCCGTCCTGGAGCCAGGTGCTCGCGGCGATCGCCGAGACCTGGCGCGAGCGCCGCGACGAGCTGCTGAGCGGCGGCGAGCTGCTGCGCCGGCGACTCGCGGGAGGCGCGCTGCTGGACGCCGGCTCGCAGGCCCCGACGCAGCAGGCACTCGACGGCGCCGTGGCGAAGCTCTCCGGGCAATTCGATCCGCGCCACGGAGGCTTCGGCGGCGCGCCCAAGTTCCCCCAGGCCCCGGTCGTCGAGTTCCTGCTCGCCAGCGGCGAGCGCGAGATCGCGCTGGCGACGCTGCGCGCGATCGCGCGCGGCGGCATCCACGACCAGCTCGCCGGTGGCTTCGCGCGCTACAGCGTCGATGCCGCCTGGCAGGTCCCGCACTTCGAGAAGATGATCTACGACAATGCCCTCGTCGCCCGCGCGATGCTGCACGGCTGGCAGGCCAGCGGCGAGGAGCTCCTGCTCGAGGGCTGCCGGGGCGCGCTCGACTGGGCGCTCGCCGAGATGCACGACGCGGCCGGCGGCTTCTACAGCTCACTCGACGCCGACTCCGAGGGCGTCGAGGGCCGCTACTACGTCTGGACGACCGCCGAACTGCACGAGCTCCTCGGCGCCGACGCCCAGGCTGCGATCGCATGGTTCGCGGCGAGCGACGCGGGCAACTTTGCGGACCCGCACCACCCCGAGCCGGGGCTGAATGTCCTCCAGGGCACAGGCCCGCGACCGGACGCCGCGACGCTCGCGCGGATCCGCGGCGCGCTGCTCGCCGCGCGCGCGCGGCGCACGCGCCCGGCGCGGGACGAGAAGTGCCTGACGGGCTGGAACGCGCTGATGATCGCGGTGCTCGCCGATGCCGGCGCGGCGCTCGCCGAGCCGCGCTACAGCGCCGCCGCGAACGCCTGCGCCGAGTTCGTCGAACGCGAGCTGCGCCGCAGCGACGGTCGACTGCTGCGGGTCTGGAGCACCGGGAGAGCCGGAACAGTCCCGGCGTTCCTCGAGGACTATGCGCTGCTACTCGAGGCGCTGCTGGTGCTCTTCGAAGCGAGCTGCGAGGAGCGCTGGTTCCAGCGCGCCAACGAGCTCGCCGCCGAAATGGTCGCGCTCTTCGCCGACCGCGAGCAGGGCGGGTTCTTTGCAACCGGCTCCGACGCCGAAGTGCTGATCGCGCGGCGCAAGGAGATCGACGACAGCCCGATCCCGTCGGGGCAGTCGGCGGCCGCCGCCGGGCTCATCAGGCTCGCCCAGCTCACAGGCGAGAGCGAATACGAGCAGCTCGCACTGGGCACGCTCGGCCCGCTCGCCCAGATCGCGTCGGAGTACCCCACCTCGTTCGGCTATGTGCTGCTGGCACAGCACACCTACCTCGCACCGGCGAAGCCGATCAGCTGCCCGGTGCCGCCTAGAGGATCGACAGGTAGCGGTCCAGCTCCCACTGCGTGACCTGCACGCGGTAGTCCTCCCACTCCTGGCGCTTGATCTCAACGTAACGGTTGAACGTGTACTCGCCGAGCGTGCGCAAAGCCAGCTCCGATTCTGCGGTCAGCTCGATCGCCTCGCCGAGGTTCTCAGGCAGCTGCTCAATGCCCAGGCGCCGGCGCTCCTCGCCCGAGAGGTGATAGAGGTTCTGCTCCATCGGCTCGGGCAGCTCGTAACCCTTCTCGATGCCCTCGAGGCCGGCTTGCAACAGCGCGGCGAACGTCAGGTAGGGGTTGCAGGCCGGGTCGGGGCAGCGCAGCTCCATGCGCGTCGCGAGCTCGCGCCCCGGGTGGTAGAGGGGCACGCGCACCAGCGCCGAGCGGTTGCGGCGCGACCAGGCGACGTAGGTCGGTGCCTCGAAGCCGGGCACGAGGCGCTTGTAGGAGTTGACCCACTGGGCGAAGATCGAGCAGATCTCGCGCGCGTGCCTCAGCTGGCCGGCAATGAACGCCTTGCCGACATCCGAGAGGAAGAACTGGTCGTCGGCATCGAAGAACACGTTGCGCCCGCCGCTGAACAGCGACATGTGGGTGTGCATCCCGGAACCGTTCTCGCCGAACAGCGGCTTGGGCATGAACGTCGCATGCCAGCCGTACTTCATCGCGTACTCCTTGACCGTGATCCTGTACGTCATGCAGTCGTCGGCCATCTTCAGCGCGTCGGCGTAGCGCATGTCGATCTCGTGCTGCGAGGGGCCGACCTCGTGGTGGGTGTACTCGACGTGGATTCCGAGCTGCTCGAGGGCCAGAACGGTCTCGCGGCGCACGTCCGAGCCGGCGTCGAGCGTCGTCAGGTCGAAGTAGCCGCCTTCATCAAGGACCTCCGTCGAGCGCGCGTCACGGAACAGGTAGTACTCGAGCTCCGGGCCGACGTTGAAGGTGTCGAACCCCATCGCCGAGGCGCGCTCCACCGCGCGGCGCAGGATGTTGCGCGGGTCACCCTCGTAGGGCGTGCGCTCGGGTGTGACGATGTCGCAGAACATCCGCGCGACGCCCTGCTCCCCGGGCCGCCACGGCAGCACCGAGAAGGTCGCGGGGTCGGGCATCGCGATCATGTCCGACTCCTCGATCGCGTTGAAACCGGTGATCGACGAGCCGTCGAAGCCCATCCCGGCTTCGAAGGCGTCGTCTAGCTCGGCGGCGTTGATCGAGAAGCTCTTGAGCTGCCCGAGGATGTCGGTGAACCAGAAGCGGATGAAACGGATCTCGTGCTCGCGCACGAACTCCTTGACCGCCTCGGCTGTCGTTGGCGAGTCGTTCATCGCGCGCAGCCGCGGGGCTGCCGCCTACTTCTTGGTGGCGAGGGCTTCGACTTCTTTGCCGACCTTCGGGGAGGCGGCCTGTGAGACGAACGCCGCGACCTCTTCGGCTTCTTTGCCTACGTACAGGTCGGCCGGCATCGTGCCTTCGGCTTCGTCGCGACCTTCGGAGATCGCCGACAGTACGAGTTCGCGTTTTTCGGCGTAGCTTTTCGTCTGCAGGCCGACGTGGACGTCGAGGTTCGGCCCGATCGCGCCGACTGAGCCCGCGGCCTTGAGCGCGTGGCAGACGACGCAGCGTTCGGCGAACAGCTGGCGGCCCTTCGCCGCCTCAGCCGTCAATTCCTTGCCGCCGAGGCCGAGCGTCGCGGCGCTCGATTTGTTTTCGACGGTGACGAGCGTGGGCACCGCGATTGCCGCCGCCAGCGCGACGATGAAAAGCACGTAGACGATTGCTTTGCTCACGGCGCGTGACGATATCGAGTCCTGACGCCGGAGGCCACGCCGTAAGGCCCGCGCGTGGTCCTCGAGCTTCTACCCTGTGTCGTGGAGGGCGATTCAGAGCCTCCAACCATGCGATGACGCTACGCCGAATGCCACTCAAGCGACTGCTCGCGACGATTGCCGCGGTGCTGGTCGCCGGGGTCGTGCTGACCGCGATCGCATCCGCGGTTTCCGGCGGCCCGACGCCCCCGGGGAAGCCGCTCGCCCAGGCGGTCCACGACGCGATGGCCGGCCCCAAGCCCACCGGTGTGACGGCAAGCGTCCAGTTCACGAACCGGCTGCTCGAAGGAGCGGGAATCGTCGCCGGTGAAGGCGGTGAATCGGTGACCTCCAGTCCGCTGGTCGCCGGTGGTCACGGCCGCCTCTGGATTTCCCCGAGCGGCGAGGTGCGCCTCGAACTGCAATCGGAAAGCGGCGACACGGAGATCTATTGGAAGGACGGCACGCTGACCGTCTACGACGTCGCGTCCCACACCGCCTACACCTACACGCCACCCGCGCACGGCGGCCCGCACCCGGCGCACGCCAGCAAGACCCCGCCGTCGGTGGCGCAGATCGAAGAAGCCATCGCGAAGCTCGAAAAGCACGCCGAAGTCTCCGGCGCCCAGCCGACCGATGTCGGGGGCCGGGCGGCGTACACGGTCCGCGTGAGCCCGCGCGAAAAGGGCAGCCTGATCGCGGGCGCCGAGCTCAGCTTCGACGCCGAAAATGCGGTCCCGCTGCGCGCCGCGATCTACTCGACGTCCAGCTCGGAGCCGGTGATGGAACTCGCGGCCGAAGGAATCGCCTACGAATCGCCCGAAGCGTCGATATTCGAATTCAAGCCGCCCGCCGGAACCAAGATCGAGGTGGTCAAGCCCGCCACGCGTCCCGCCCGGCCGCGCGGCGCCGCCGACGCACCTACCACGGCGGTCCACGGCCACGGGATCACCGCGGTCGGCGAAATACAGCTGAAGTCCAAGGGCGGTGGCAGCGAAGGCAGCCTTTCGCGCCTGCCGTCCGTCTCGATCGGCCAGGCAAAGGCCCGAGAGCTGAAAACGGCGCTCGGCACGATCCTGACTTTCGAGCAGGACGGCGTGCGCTACCTGCTCGCCGGCGCCGTGGAACCGGCCGCCGTCGAGGCAGCCGCGCGTGAACGCTGAGGCGACCGCGCCGCCCGTCAGGGCGTTCGCGTTGTCCAAGCGCTACGACGACGTGCTCGCGGTCGACGCCGTCGACCTGACGGTCAATGCGGGTGACGTCTACGGGTTCCTGGGCCCGAACGGCGCCGGCAAGACAACGACGCTGCGGATGATCCTCGGCCTGATCACGCCAACCGGCGGCCACGCCGAGCTGTTCGGGCGCGACCCGATGCGCGTCGGAGCGCGCGCGCTGGACGGCGTCGCGGGGTTCGTCGAGGCGCCGCGCTTCTACCCCTACATGACGGGACGCCGGAACCTTGAACTGCTCGCCGACCTCGACGGCGACGGCGCACGCGGGCGGATCGACGAGGTGCTTGATGTCGTCGAGCTCGCCGGGCGCGCGAAGCACAAGGTGGGCGGCTACTCGCACGGGATGCGCCAGCGGCTCGGGATCGCCGCCTCGCTGCTGCGCCGGCCGCAACTGCTGATCCTCGACGAGCCTGCCACCGGGCTCGACCCCGCCGGGATGCGCGACATGCGCGACCTGATCCGCCGCCTGGCCCAGGACGGGATCACGGTCCTGCTCTCGAGCCACCAGCTGCCGGAGGTCCAGGAACTCTGCGACCGGGTCGCGATCGTCAGCTCCGGCAAGGTCGTCTACGAGGGGGCGCTGACCGAGCTGCGCCGCCGCGGCGGCAGCGGCTACCGCCTGCGAACCGACGACGACACTGCGGCGCTCGAGATCGCCAGCACGATCGCGGGGGTCCGCCACGCGCGGATCACCGACGGCGGCGTCGCGCTGCAGGCCGACGAGGAGCACGTCGGGGAGCTCTCGCTCGCACTGGGCCGCGCGGGAATCGCGATCCTCGCCCTGACGCCCGAGCTCGCGACGCTCGAGGAGCTGTTCTTCCGGCTGACCGGCGAACCGGCAGGCGGTGCGCCGGAGAACGAGCTCGCAACGGCTGGCGCCGCATGAGCGCAGCGGCCACCGCAGCGCGGGTCCAGAGCACGGCGCGCGCCGCGCGACCGTCGACATTCGCTGTCTACCGCTGGGAGCTGCGCAAGCTGCGCCTGCAGAAGCGAACCTACCTCGGGCTTGCGCTCGGCGCGCTGATGCCACTGATCTTCGTGATCAGCCAGAACGTCCGCGGGCACCACGGCGGCGGCGGCCAGGGCAGCGTGTTCGAGTCTCAGATCACGCAGTCGGGCCTTGCCACCCCGGTGCTGCTGCTGCTCTGGATGTCGCTGTTTCTGCTGCCCCTGATCGCGGCCCTCGTGGCCGGCGACATCGTCGCGGCGGAGGATGGCAACGGCACGCTGAAGACGATCCTCACACGTTCCGTGGACCGCGGCCAGGTCTTCGCGGCGAAGGTCCTGGCTGCCTGCACATATGCGGTCCTGGCCGTCTACCTGACGGCCACGGTCGCCGTCGTCGCCGGGGTCGCGAGCTGGGGCTTCAAGAGCGTCACGAGCTTCTCGGGGACGGTCGTGGCGGCGCCGAAGGCGCTGCTGCTGGTCTACGTCGCGAATACCGTCTACCTGATCCCCCTGTTCGCGGTCGTCGCGATCGGGATCCTGCTCTCAACCGTCGCACGCAACAGCGCTGGCGCGGTCGTCGGCACCGTCGGGATCACGCTCATACTGGCGATCGTCGGCGCAATACCAGGCCTGGAAGGTCTCGGCCCCTACCTGCTGACCAAGCAGTACGAGGCTTGGCAGGGACTGCTGCGCACACCTACCGACTGGGCACCGATCATCCACTCGCTGTGGGTCTGCGGCCTTTACGCGGTCCCGGCGCTGTTCGCCGCCTACCTCGTGTTCCTGCGCCGCGACGTCGCCGGGGGCTAGCTCAGCTGACCTGGGCGGGCGCGTCGATCGACTCGATCTCCACGTCGCCCATCAGCCGCCGTGTCTCGCGGGCGTCGATCAGCCCGGTGGCCTGGTGGCCGGTCGACTCTGCTCCGCAGGCCACTCCGAAACGCAGGCACTGGTCAGGCGAGCGTCCTTCGTAGCGGGCGGCGACGAACCCCGCCAGGAACGCATCGCCCGAACCCCGCGTCGAGGGCGCGTCGCGCGGGACGATGCGGGCCCGTTTGACAACCTGCGTGCCATCGACGAGCAGCTCGGCGACGCAGCCGTCGTGGAGCGTGATGATCGCCTCGTGCGGCCCGAGCGCCGCCACCTCGGAGACCGCCTCGCCGCTCTCCGCGTCGGCCGAGAACTCATGGCCGATCAGTTCCTCGGCCTCGAGCACGTTGGGCGAGACGACGTCCGGCTCGGCGCGCACCGCGTGGCGCAGGGCCTCGCCGTCGGCGTCCACGACGGTGAGCACCTCCGAGCGCTTGAGGTCGCGGATCAACGTCGCGTAGATGTCGGCGTCGGCGCCGCGCGGCAGCGAGCCGGCGAAGACGACGATCGCCGCGCCGCGGGCGAGGTATTTGAGCTTGTCGCGAAACAGCTCGATCTCCTGCGGGGTCACGCGCGGGCCCCGTTCGTTGATCTCCGTCTGCACGCCGGTCGTCGGGTCGATCACGCTGGTGTTCGTCCGCGACTCCTCGCGGATGCGCACGAAGTCGTTGAGGATCGACTCCTCTGTCAGCTGCTCGACTATCTGCGTGCCCGTGGCCCCGCCGGCGAAGCCCGTTGCGATGACCGGCAGACCCAGCGCCTTGAGCGTGCGGGCGATGTTGACGCCCTTACCGCCGGCGGCTGTCCGCTGGTCAACTGTCCGGTGGCGGCGCCCGAGCGTGAAGCTCGGGACGGTAAGCGTCTTGTCGATCGCCGCGTTGAGCGTGACGGTGATGATCAAAGTGTTCTCCCCTGGCCGCCTAGCGGCCGCCAATTAGGCTAGCGGACCCCTGCGCGGTTCCGGGGGCCGCTCAGCTTGCCCCGAGGACCGCGGAGGAGAGCTCCCATGCGCTTTCGCGCAGGGTTTCCGCGGCTGCCCGCGCGGCCTGCTCGGGGGCGCCGCCGCCGTCGCGGTGGGCGTTGACGATCGACCGCGAGGCGCTGACGAGGCCACCCGCGCGGCCGGGCCTGAAGGCGGGCGCGAGATCCTCGATGCGCCCGCCCTGGACACCGATTCCCGGGAGCAGGAAGGCCGCGCGGGGCATCAGCGCCCTGGCGCGCTCAAGGTGCGCCGGCACCGTCGCCCCGACGACCGCGCCGACGTCGTCCAGCCCGCACTCGCCAGCGCTGCCGCGGCCGAGTTCGTCGACGAGTCCTGCGAGGGCTTCCCAGACGGTGCCGCCGTCGGCGAGCTGCGCGTCCTGGATCAGCGCGGCGCCAGGATTCGATGTGCGTACGAGGACGAGTACCCCCGCGCCGGCGGCGCGTGCCTCGCTCACGAACGGCTCGACGGCGTCAGGGCCCATCAGTGGGTTGACGGTCGCAAGGTCGGCGCCCAGCCCGGCCAGCGCCGGCCCGGCGCCGCCGAAAAGCGACTGGCCGTAGGCCCGCGCAGTGACGTCAATGTCGCCACGCTTGCCGTCGGCGATGACGAGCAGACCTGCGGCGTGCGCGGCGTCGACGGCCTCGCCGAGGGCGAGGCGCCCGGCGGCGCCGAAGAGCTCAAAGCGCGCGAGCTGCGGCTTGACCGCCACGCAGGCGGGCCCGGCCGCCGCGATCACCCGCTCGCAGTGCTCGCGCAGCGCGTCGGCCGGCTCGGGAAGCGAGGACCACAGGTGCTCGGGGTCCGGGTCCAGGCCGAGCACGAGCTGCGACGCCCGCCGTTCGACGCGGCGGGTGAGTTCGTCGCCGAACGCGATCTTCATGTCCTGCTCGCCGGACGCGGCCATCGCGGCGAGTCTAGGGCGCGCGGCGGGCCGTCAGCGGTTGCGGACCGCGCCGCGCAGCGTGCTGCCGGCGGTAAAGCGCGGTACGCGTGAGGCCGCGATCGCGATCCGCTCGCCGGTGCGCGGATTGACGCCCGCGCGCGCAGAGCGCTCGCCGACGTGGAAGCGCCCGAAGCCGGCGATGCTGACCTCGCCGCCGCGTCCGAGGGTCTCCGCGATCACCGCCCAGACCGCGTCGACTGCATGTGCTGCCTCGACGCGCGTGAGGTCGGTACGCGTCGCTACGTGTTCGGTCAGCTCTGTCTTGTTCACTGTGGCCCTCCGTGTAGGTGAACGGGCGGCGAAGCTAACAAGCCATTCGGACAGGCGTCTGCGCAACAATCGCCCCGTGGGTGCGAACCGAATCGCCTGGCTTGTGACTGCGCTCGGCACGCTGCTGGCGGCGGCGCTGCTCGGGATCTCGGGCTATGAGGGCTATGCGTGGCTCGGCGTCGCGGTCGCGGCGTCAGCGGCGATCAACCTGCTCTAGGTCACGAGCCGAGCAGCCAGCAGGCGGGCCGCGCGCCCGCGGTGGCTGATCGCATCCTTCTCGGCGTCGTCCAGTTCGGCGACGGTGGTCTGCCCGTCGCCGCCCTCGGGCAGGAACACCGGGTCGTAGCCGAAGCCGCCCGAGCCGGCGGGTGCGGCGGCCATTGTTCCTGCCAGCGTCCCTTCGAAGGTCAGCTCCTCGCCGCTCGCCGGGTCGACGAACGCGATCACGCAGACGTAGCGCAGGGCACTGCCGGCGGGTGCGTGTTCGATCAGCTTCGCGAGGTTCTCGCCGTCGCTGGCGCCCTCTCCCGCGTAGCGGGCCGAGCGCACGCCTGGCGCGCCACCGAGCGCCGCGGCCTCGATACCCGAGTCGTCGGCGATCGCCTGCTGCCCGGTCGCCGTCGCGGCCGCCCGCGCCTTGCCGAGCGCGTTCTCGGTGAAGGTCTCGCCGTCCTCCGGTGGCAGCTCGACCGCGTCGGGCAGGGGGACGAGGTCGAAGTCAGTGCCGAGCAGGCGGCTGAACTCGCGCAGCTTGTGCGCATTGCGGGTTGCCAGGACGAGCTTCAGCTGCCGGCCTCGATCGCGCGCCGCTGACTGTCCTGCAGCTCGGCGATGCCCTTCGCCGCGAGCGCGAGCAGCTCGTCCAGGCTGGCGCGCGAGAGCGGCGTGCGCTCCGCCGTCGCCTGGACCTCGACGAGCGCCCCGTCGCCGGTCATCACGACGTTCGCGTCGACCTGCGCGCGCGAGTCCTCGCTGTAGTCGAGGTCGAGCAGCGCTCCGTCGTCGACGATGCCGCACGAGACGGCCGCGACGTTACCGCTGAGCGGTGAGCGCTCGAGCCGGCCCTCGGCCTCCAGGCGCGCGCACGCCAGCGCAAGTGCGACGTAGGCGCCGGTGATCGACGCGCAGCGCGTGCCGCCGTCGGCCTGCAGCACGTCGCAGTCGAGGTAGACGGTGCGTTCGCCGAGCGCCTCGAAGTCGACGACGCCGCGTATCGAGCGGCCGATCAGCCGCTGGATCTCGACGGTGCGTCCGTCGGGACGCCCGCGCGAGACGTCGCGCTGCTTGCGTTCTCCGGTCGAGGCGGGCAACATCGAATACTCGGCGGTGACCCAGCCACTGCCCTTGCCGGACATCCAGCGTGGAACGCTCTCCTGCACCGAGGCCGTGCAGATCACACGCGTCTCGCCCGCGGAAAACAGCGCAGATCCTGTCGCTGTGCGCACGAAACCGGGCTCGATCTCGACGGGACGCAGCGCGTCCGGACCGCGGCCGTAGCTGCGCCCTGCGTTCGTTGTCTGCCCGTCGGCCACGGGGGCATCATTCCAGAGCGCTACGGTCGGGGCTGCCTTGCGCGCGCTGGTCGTCTCGAACATGCAGCCCGACGACGCCCATCCGGGCCGCGGCTCGTTCGTGCGCGATCAGGTCCGCGCGCTGCAGGCGATCGGCGAGGCAGAAGTCGAGCTGGTCGAGTTTGCGCCCGGCCCGCGGGCGCTCGCCGCGGCCGCCGGTCCGCTGCGCCGCGCCGGCCGCTTTGACGTTGTGCACGCGCATTACGGGCTGACGGCGTTGCCGTGCCTGGCCGCGCGCGCCCGGGTGCGGGCGCTGACGGTGCACGGCACCGACGTCAACCACCCGCGCACGCGGCTGCTGACGGCGGCGGTGCTGCCGCGGATCGACGTGCTCGCGGCAGCGTCCGCGGAGCTCGCCGCGAGGATCCCGACGACCGCTGGGCGGCGCCGGGCGCTGGTGCTCCCGTGCGGGGTCGACACTGAACGGTTCGCACCGCTTGAGCGCGCCGCGGCGCGCGTACGCCTCGGCCGTGACCCCGCCGCACCGTTCCTGCTGTTCCCCGCGGACCCCGCACGTCCCGAGAAGCGCGTCGAGCGTGCCCGCACCGTGGCGCGGGAATCCGGCGCCGAACTGGTGACCCTCGGGGCGGCCACCCCGGCCGAGGTGGGGTTGTGGATCAACGCCGCGTCGGCGGTGCTCGTGCCCTCCGAACGCGAGGGTTTCGGTCTCGCGGTGCTCGAGGCGCTGGCATGCGAAATCCCGGTGCTGGCGACGCCCGTCGGCGAGCACGCCGACGCGCTCGCCGGCCTGCCGGACGTGCTCTGCGCCGAGTTCGGCGCGGCGAGGTGGAGCGCGGCGGCGCGCGATCTCCTTGCGCGCGAGCCGCGTGTGGCAGGGGGCCGCGGCGCCGCCGAGCGCTACGGCTCGCGCGCGATGGCGAGGCGCGTGCTGGACGCCTGGCGCGCGGCGCTCGGCAAGGCCGGTGGCGAATAGCATCATCCGGGTGACGCGCCCGGTGGCCCGCGAGGGGCGGCAGAGATGAGCTTCGCGTGAGCGCGGCCGACAGCGACTTCGACATCGCCGTCGTCGGCGCGGGCGCTGCGGGACTCTTCGCCGCGCTCCGCGGCGCGCACGCCGGCGCGCGGGTCGCACTGATCTCCGCGACCCCTCTCGCCCAGACGGCTTCCTATTGGGCGCAGGGCGGACTGGCGGCCGCCCTGGCCGAGGAGGACAGCCCCGCGCTGCATCTCGCCGACACCGAACGGGCCGGTCGCGGGCTCGTGCGCCGTTCGGCGGCCGAGGTGCTGGTCGACGAGGCCCCCGCCCGCGTCGCGGAGCTCGAGCAGCTCGGCGTGGCATTCGATGCGGACCGTTACGGCCGGCTGGCGCTCGGACTCGAGGGCGGCCACTCGATTCGGCGCATCGTCCACGCGGGCGGCAGCGCGACCGGTCGACGCGTGGTCCGCCAGCTCTCCGCCCTGGCCGTCGAGGAGCAGCGGATCACCGTCCTCGAGGGCACCCGCGTCGCCTCGGTCTGGACCGCGGAGGGGCGCTGCGTCGGCGTGGTCACCGAGGACGGCCGGACGATCGGCGCCGGGGCGGTGGTCCTCGCGACGGGCGGCGCGGCGGCGCTCTGGTCGCGAACGACGAATCCGCCAGGGTCGCAGGGCACCGGCATGTTGCTCGCCCACCTCGCCGGGGCGCAGCTCGCGGACCTCGAGCTGATGCAGTTCCACCCGACGGCTGCGACGGGAATCGCGGGGCGCGAGGGCTTCCTGATCACGGAGGCGGTGCGCGGCGAGGGCGCGACGCTGCACGACCCCGACGGTGAGCGCTTCGTCGACGAGCTCGCACCCCGGGACGAGGTCTCGCGCGCGATCGCCGAGCGGCTAGCGGCGAGCGGTGCGCCGGCCGTGGAGCTCGACATGACGATGGTCGACGCGGCGCGCTTCCCGAACGTCGTCGAGGCCCTGCTGGCCTCGGGGCTCGATCCGACGCGGGAGCGCATTCCGGTCGCGCCGGCGGCGCATTACATGATGGGCGGGGTCGTCGTCGATCTGCACTCGCGCTCGAGCATCCCGGGCCTGTACGCGGTCGGCGAGACATCGTGTACCGGCCTGCACGGGGCAAACCGGCTCGCGTCGAATTCGTTGTCGGAGTGCTTCGTCTTCGCAGCCCGGGCCGTCGCCGACGCATTGGCCGCCGAGCGCCCCGCGCGCCCGCAGAGCCGGCCGCCGGCCCCGCCGCCGCTGCCACTGGCCACGCGTGAGACGCGCGAGTCACTGTGGCGCGATGCGGGGATCGTGCGTGACGGCGAGTCGCTGCGCGCGCTGCTCGACTGCGAGCACCCGCTCGCGCGGTTGATCGCCCGCTGCGGGCTTGAACGCCAGGAGAGCCGGGGCGCGCACCTGCGCAGCGACTTTCCGACACTCGAGGCGCGCTTCGACGAGCGCCACGTCGTCGTCGCCGGCGACGGCGCGAGCGAAGTTCAGACCTGGCGCTGAGCGCGGGACCGCTCCTTTTCCTGCGCGCGTGTGTTCACGTTCGTGGAGGTTGCAGACGTGCGCGAAGGCCGGCCGTGTGGCCGGCGAGTGGCAAAGGGCTCATCGCACGCCCAAAGGACGAATCCATGTACCAATTCAGCAGGGCCATCTACCGAGAACTCGCACCGATCCTGAGGGAGCCCCCCGTGGGCGTCGAACAGGACGCCTACCAGCTCGCCGTGCTGCGAGCCTGCGAGCGGACGATCACTCGGATGGCGACCGACAGCCTCCACTTTGCGCGCCCCGCGAAGTCGCTCTTCTGCGACATCCGGACGTACTTCTCGATGGCCGCGCAGCCGCGCGTGCTGATGATCGTCGAGCGCTACGTAGCCGTCGCCGCACGCTACCTCGAGACACACCCCGAAGAAGCCTACGCGCTGCTCACCGACGCGCCGCCGAGCTGCCGCGCGACGACCCGCAAGGGCACGCCGTGCATGCGCACGCCGCTGCCGCGCAACGGCTACTGCCCGTCTCACCAGCACCTCGCCGACACCGAGCACCGCGGCGCCCTCGCCGCCTGAGTGCGCCAGTCCGCATCCTGTGCCGATTTCGGCAAGGATGCGGGTGTGGCAGACGTGCGCGTGGGGTTCATGGGGCTGGGGATCATGGGCTCACGGATGGCCGCCAACCTCGCGCGCGCCGGTTACGAGCTCACCGTCTGGACACACACGCCCGGCAAGGCCGAGCAGTGGGCCTGCGAGCACGGCGCGCAAGTCGCATCCAGCCCCGCCGACCTTGGCGCGCGGAGCGATTTCATCGTGACGATGGTCGTCGACGGCGCACAGGTGCGCGAGCTGCTGCTCGGTGACGAGGGTGCAGCGCGGGGCGCGGCGCCAGGCACCCTCTGCATCGACATGTCGACGATCGCCCCCGCCGACGTGCTGGAGATCGGCGCGCGGCTCGCGGAGCGCTCGCTCGCCATGATCGACGCTCCGGTCACGGGCTCTTCGCCGCGCGCCGCGGACGGTTCGCTGACGATCATGGCGGGCGGCGAGCAAGGCGACTTCGAGCGCGCGCTCGCGCTGTTTGAAGTGATGGGCGAGGTGATCGTCCACGTCGGCCCGCTCGGCAAGGGCCAGGCCGTGAAGCTGATCAACAACGCGCTCGCCGCGGCCAACGCGGCGGCGCTCGCCGAGGCACTCGTGCTGGCTCAGGCCGAGCAGCTCGACACCGACGGCGCTGCTCGCGGTGCTCGGCGCCGGCTCCGGTGCCTCGACGATGCTTTCACTGAAGGCGCGTCCGATGCTCGAGCGCGACTTCACGACGCTCTTCAAGACCGACCACATGGTCAAGGACGTACGGCTCTGCCTGCAGGAGGCAGCTCGCGCCGAGGTCCCGTTCCCGGCCGCCGAACACGCGCTGGAGCTGCTCGAAGCGGCCGCCGGCGCCGGCCTGGGCGAGGCGGACTTCGCAGCGATCGTCGAACCCGCGGCCAAGCGCGCCCGCTAACCCTGCTCGGGTGCTGGCTGGCGGGCCAGCCGAACCCCCGTTCAAGGGTAGAAAAGTCCTGCAAAGCGAGGCAATTTGGCCATTTGGACCGCGAAGCGTATGTTTAAGCCCGCTGAGGGCCCGGTGATCGGGGCAGCTCCTCCCGAGAAGGTCCGCGGCGCAACTTCAAGAACCTAGATCGCGAGTCTCACTTCATGCCTACTGCCTTCAGAGAATGGGCCGTCACGGTCCGCGCGCTAGCCGAAGGCGAGCAGCTCCTGACCGTCCGGCGTGCGAACCCGGCGCGCGGTGAGCGCCCGCTGCAGCTGCCGTTCGAGCGTTTCTTCCTCTACCCCACTTTCGACCGCCAGCCCGGTGACCTCGTGCGCGCATCGCACCAGCCTGAGCTTCGCCGCGCACTCGAAGAGGGCGTCTGGACCGACGGCGAGCCCGCGATCCAGTCGTTCATCACCGGCGCCCCGATCGCGCAGCCCGACCGAGTGCGGATCCGCGCCTGGGCCGAAGTGACCGACGCCTTCACGGTCTACGACCGCCGCTGCGTCGAGGCTCTCTCCCCCTATTCGGTGCTGACACCGGACTACGTCGCCAAGCGCTTCGGCTGGCGTTCGCACCAGCCGCTCGACGTCCTCGTCCTGCGCACCCACCGCATTCCGCGACCCGTGACCGTGCGCGGTACGCGACGAGTACCTCGGTCCCGCGCCGTGGATCGAGCTGCAGCGCGACCTGCCGTTCGAAGGCACGCCCGTGCTTTCCGATGGTGAGTTCGAGCGCGCCGCGGAAGAGATCCGCTCGATCGCCGCTCAGGACGAGCGCGCGGTTCTCGTCTAGGCCGCGGGCGGCGCGAGCGCTTCGCGCGCGGCCTGCGCGCCGGAGCTCGGGACGAGCACGTCCCGTGCGCCGGCGGCAAGGAAGTCGGGCACGTCGGCGCCTGGGGCACGGCGGATCAGGCAGGGAATGCCGGCGTCGAGCAGCAGCTGCTCGATCATTTCGGCCTCCGGCTGGTTCTGTGCCCGGGCGATGCGCACAGGCGGCCCCTCGGCAAACTGCGGCCGGATCCTGCGCGCGCGCAGCGCCGCCCTTCCCGGCTTCTCGGGCTCCCCGGCCGGTACCAACGGCATCGAACAGTGCTCGCAGAAGCGCTCACTCGCCGGGTGCTCTGCGCCGCACCCAGGGCACCGCAGGGCCGGCTCCGGACTCATGTGGCGGCCGGAATGAGGTCCTGTTCGCTGACCGCCGCGTCGTCGATCAGGTAGCTGCGCACGTCGGGGCTCTCGCCGCTTGCGAGTCCGACGATGATCCACTCGACCCCCGGCCAGCCGGCCGCGAAGTTGATGTCGGTCTGGGACGGGTAGGGGGCGCTGCGCACGTGCGAGTGGTAGATCGCCCCGAGTTCGTAGCCCTGGCCCTCGATATCGCTGTAGAGCGCGAGCAGCTCCCGCGGGTCGATCTCGAAGCGCAGCGCGGATTCGTGGACGTTGCGCGCGCGGTGCACGACGACCGCCTCGGCGTCCTCGCCCGTGCCGCGGACCGCGACGACGCCGCAGACCTCCTCGTCGGGGCGCTCAAGCGCGTGGTCGACGATCTCCGCGAGCAGCCCGGGGGAGATCTTCATCGGCGGCGGACTACCACCAGACAGTCGATTCGAGGTTCTCGACCTCGTCGACCGGCAGCGTGTAGATGCCGCTTGACAGATATTTCCAGCCGTCGTCGCAGACGATGAAAACGATGTTGCCCTCGTCGATCTCGCCGGCGATGCGCACCGCGATCGAGGCGATCGCGCCCGTCGAGACGCCCGCAAAGAGGCCCTCCCGGTCGAGCAGCCGACGCGTCCAGACGATCGCGTCGCGGTTTGTTACGAAGATCTTGCGGTCCAGCAGCGAGAGGTCGATGATCGGCGGGATGAAGCCATCGTCGAGCGAGCGCAGGCCCTGAACCGGCTCGCCCTGCATCGGCTCGGCGGCGACGATCTTGACCGCGTCACCGAAGGTCTCCTTCAAGCGCCGCCCGTTGCCCATCAACGTGCCTCCGGTGCCGAGGCCGGCGACGAAAGCGGTGACCTCGTCGAGCTCTTCGAGGATCTCGACCGCGGTGCCGTTGTAGTGGGCCGCCGGGTTGGCGGGGTTCCCGTACTGATAGGGCATGTAATACGAGGCGTCGGAGGCGGCCATCTCGAGGGCCTTGGCGACGGCGCCGTTGGAGCCCTGAGAGCCGTCCGAGTAGACGATCTGCGCCCCGTACATCCGCAGCAGCTCCGTGCGCTCCGGCGTGACGTTGTCGGGCATCACGACCTTGAGGTTGTAGCCCTTGCGGCTGCAGATCATCGCCAGCGCGATGCCGGTGTTGCCGGAGGTCGGTTCGAGAATCGTCATCCCGCGGCCCAGGGCGCCCTTCATCTCGGCGTCCTCGATCAGCGACTTGGCGACCCGATCCTTGACCGAGCCGGTCGGGTTGCGGGACTCAAGCTTGGCCCAGATGTGCACGCCACGCTTCGGCGACAACGTCGGCAACTCGATGAGCGGGGTGTGGCCGATCGAGTCGACGATGTCCGCGTAGCGGCCACCGCAGGGCCGGTTTAGGAGCCGGTCGACAGCCATTACTTCAGTGAATATAGCTGCCTGCAGGGAAGGGTCGCGCCGACATGCGGCCGTCGCATCGCGCCGTCGGCAGGAGCGGGACTGTCGATGTGTCCAGTGGTAACGCGCCGGGGGCTTCCGGCGCCGTGAGAGGCGTAATGTTCGCCTCCTTGATGACGGACGGTCACGGATACGAGCCGATGGACGGACAGCGCCGCACGGATGGCGCGTGCGGCCGTTGCGGCGGGCGCGGCTGGGTCGTCGTCAGGCACCCTCAGGGCGTACCCGAGTGGCGGCCGTGCGCGGTGTGCGTGGTGCTCGGCTCGACCCAGGCGACCCGCAGCGCGTCGCCGGTCTCCGAAGCGCCGCCGGCGAACTGACCGGTTAGGCGGCGAGCTCGCGGACGCCGTGGATGACCTGCGGCGCGACCTTCATCGGGCGCTTGTCCGCCGACATCGTCAGGGGTACCCAGCGGTCTCGCAGGCGATTGGACGTCTGACGGTGTTCGAGCTGTTCAAGGGCGTCCATGATCTCCATGGTGCCCTCCTCGACCCGCACCCATTCCTGCCCGATCAGCACCTCGGAGCCCATACCTGCAAGATCGTACCGCCGGCACTCGTGGGGCACGCGCCGACGGAGCCTCGCCGCGTCCAGGCAATCGGCGGGCAGCGCGCGCACGCTAGCCTCAGCCGGGGTAGCCGCGGGCACCCGCGGCTCGACGCGGAGGAGCAGTCGAAATGGGTGACGAGCAGCAACGCACGACGCGCTTTCCGCTCTGGGCCCGCTGGGCGCTGGCCGCGCTCGTCGCGGTCGCAATCGTCGCAGTGGTCGTCGAGCGTGGCAGCGCCGCACGGGGAGGCGCCCAGTCCGAAGGCGAAGCCAATGCCGAAGCCGACCGCGACGGCCTGGCCGTGATGGCCGCCGACCAGGCGCCGCACGTCGCGCGACTGACGCGCGGCACGATCGTCCTCGCCGGCCTGGAAAGCGCGATCACCGCGGACGTCGAGCGCCGGATCGCACAGGGCGAACTGACCGGGCCGCTGCGGTCTGTTCACTGCGTGGCGGCCGGCGCGACGCGCGCGGGACGCCGTCCCTACCGCTGCGCGGTGACCAGCGGAGGGATCTCGTACCCGTTCGTCGCCGTCTACGGCGAGAGTTCGCTGACGCTGACATGGTGCAAGGAGGATCTCCCGCCAGAGCCGGGGGCGAAGCTCGAAGTGCCGGTCTCCGCGCGCTGCCTGGCCTGACCGGTGCCCGACTGCCGGGCCCGCGCGCTAGAGCGCGCCGCCGGCCATCGCCGGCAGAATCACGAGCGTGTCACCCTCGGCGACCGCAGTGTCGAGCCCGTCCAGTACGCGTACGTCCTCGTCGTTGAGGTAGACGTTCACGTAGCGGTTCAGCTGTCCCTCGCCGGAGAAGATCTGCGCCTCGGTCGCCGGATGGGCAGCGGTCAGGGCGCGCAGGACCTCGCCGATGTTGGCGCCGTCGGCCTGGACTTCCCGCTCGCCGCCGACCGAGGCCCGCAGGACGGGTGGAATCTTCACGTTCGCCATCGGGGCCGCAGGTTATCCGGCTGCGGCGCAGAACGCCTCGTAGTCGGGGAAGACCCCCATCTCCTCGTCGGCGATGTCCTCGGGGTCACGGGAGCAGATCGGGCACTCCGGGTCACGGTGGACCTTGACCTCGGTCAGCGTCGCAGCGAGCGCGTCGTAGAGCAGCAGTCGCCCGATCGCCGGGTCGCCGATCCCCAGCAGGAGCTTGACGACCTCGGTCGCCTGCAGCAGGCCCATCGTTCCCGGCAGCACGCCCAGCACGCCATTGGCGCCGCAGGACGGCGCGAGCTCGGCCGGTGGCGGCTCGCGGAACAGGCAGCGGTAGCACGGACCGTCGTAGGGCTTGAAGACCGACAGCTGGCCGTCGAAGCCGAGGATCGAAGCCGAGACGACCGGGATCTGCAGGCGTACAGACGCGTCGTTGAGCAGGTAGCGCGTCGGGAAGTTGTCCACGCCGTCGACGATCACGTCGTAGCCCTCGATGATCTCCATGATGTTCGAGGCGTCGATCCTGGTGCGGTAGCCGATCACGTTGACGTCGGGGTTCAGTGCGGCGATCGTCTCAGCCGCCGACTCGACCTTCGCCATCCCGATCCGCTCGGAGTTGTGGATCACCTGACGCTGCAGGTTCGACAGATCGACCTCGTCGTCGTCGACGATCCCGAGCGTGCCGACGCCCGCCGCGGCGAGGTACAGCGCGGTCGGGGAGCCGAGCCCGCCGGCCCCGAGCAGCAGGACCTTGGACTCGAGCAGCTTCTGCTGCCCCTCGAGGCCGATCTCGGGGATCAGTACGTGGCGCGAGTAGCGGTCGCGCTGCTCGGCAGTCAGTGTCTTGGGGATCTCTACGTCGTAGCCGCGGTCCTTCCACAGCGTGATCCCGCCGATCATCGAGCGGACGTTCGCGTAGCCGAGGTCGTCCTGCAGCGTGCGCGCCGCGTAGGCCGAGCGGATACCGGACTGGCAGTAGAGGATCACCGGAGCGTCGCGGTCGGGCACGTGCGTCTCGATCCGCTGCTCGAGGTGGCCGCGGGGAATGCTCGAGGGCTCCCGGAAGGTGGCCGGTCGCGAACTCTTCGCTACCGCGGACGTCGACCACGACGGCGCCCTCGTGGAGCAGCTCGCCGACCTCGCCTGGATCCACCTCGTGGATCTGGCTCTTGACCTTGCGGAGCAGCTCTGCGCCGGAGGTGCTCATCTCTAAATCTCCTAAATACGCTCGGGATTCGGGTACTTCACTTAGTGTAGCGGCACCGGACCGCATCCGCCATGGCGCCGTACCCTGTTCTGCCAGTGACACCACCGAGGATAGGAATGTGGCTCGCCGCGCCGGCCTGCATGCTCGCCTTCGCGGCCTGCGGAGGCGCCGGAACGGGCCCGCCGACACCGGCGCTTCAGGGTGCCCCGATCCCGCCCACGCCGGCGCCGGAAATCGCGCTGCACGACCAGCACGGCAATCGCGTGTCGCTGTCCTCGCTGCAGGGCAACGTCGTCGTTCTGAGCTTCCTCGGCAGCAAGTGCGGCTCGACCTGCGACGTGATCGCCCAACAGATCCGCGGCGCCCTTGACGAAGCCGGCGGCGGTGCCGTGAAGGTCGTGATCGTCAGCGCCGAACCGCACGCCGACACGCCTGCGTCGGTCAAGGCGTTCCTCGAGCGCAACGACCTGGCAGGGCGCGTCCTCTACCTCACAGGTTCGCCGCAGCAGCTGAGAACGCTTTACGAGGCCTACCACGTCCACCCGCCCGAAATCGCCGGCGCGGCCCGGTTCGACGAATACGCGTTCGTCCTCGTGATCGACCGCGCCGGCCGCGAGCGCGCGATCTTCGAGGCGGCCGAGTTGACTCCCGAAGCGCTCGCCACGGACATCCGGCGGCTGGGCGGCTGATACCCTAGCCGCAAGGTAGGAAATAGATCGATGATGTTCTCCACAAAGGCCGAGTACGGCGTACGCGTCCTCGTGGCGCTTGCGCGTCGCGACGGCGACGAACCGACCGCGCTCGCCGAGATCGCCGCCGCCGAGGGCCTGCCGCTCGCGTACCTCGAGCATGTCGTTGCGCGCCTGCGCAAGGGCGAACTGGTCACTTCGCGGCGCGGCGCCCGGGGCGGCTACCTGCTCGCACGGGAGCCGCGGGAAATCTCGATGGCCGAAGTGGTGCTGGCGCTCGAGGGCGACATCGCACCGATCGAGTGCATCACCGAGACCGCCGACGGCTCGATCATCTGCTCGCGCGAGAGCGACCCGAACGCGGCATGCCCGACAAAGCTGCTCTGGACCCGCGTGCGCGGGTCGATCGTGCGGACCCTGCGTGAGACCACGCTCGCGGATCTGCTCGAGACGCCGACGATCGGCGACCTGCCGACAGTGCCCGACAGCGAACCCCTGACAACCGGAGCCCGATAGGACGAAATGGCTGAGCTAGAGATCCGCAACCTTCACGTGCGTACCGACGACCGCGAGATCCTGCGCGGCGTCGACCTGTCGATCGACCGCGGCGAGGTCCACGCGCTGATGGGCCCCAACGGCTCGGGGAAGTCGACGCTCGCGAACACGATGCTCGGCCACCCCGGATACGAGGTCACCGAGGGCTCGATCGTGTTCAAGGGCGAGGACATCACGGAGGCCGAGCCGCACGAGCGCGCCACGGCCGGCCTGTTCCTCGCGTTCCAGTACCCGGTTGCGATCCCCGGCGTGTCGGTCGCGAACTTCCTGCGGATGGCGATCAACGCGCGCCGCGAGGAGCCGATCCAGGTCAAGGAGTTCCGCAACCAGCTCGCACACGCCGTCGAGCTGCTCGACGTCGACCGCTCGTTCACCTCGCGCAGCCTCAACGACGGGTTCTCCGGCGGCGAGAAGAAGCGCGCCGAGATCCTGCAGATGGCGATGCTCAAACCGGATATCGCGATCCTCGACGAGACCGACTCCGGCCTGGACATCGACGCGCTGCGGACCGTCGCCGAGGGCGTCCAGAAGCTGCACGAAGAGCAGGGCCTGGGTGCCCTGATCATCACCCACTACCAGCGGATCCTCCACTACATCAAGCCGGAGTTCGTCCATGTTCTGATGGACGGCAAGATCGTGCTAGAGGGTGGCGTGGAGCTCGTCGAACGCCTTGAGCGCGAGGGCTACGACGAGATCCGCCAGGAGGTCGGCGCCGCCGCAGGTGACGCCAATGACTGACGCCAAGGCCGGCCACCGCCGGGAGGCCATCCTTTACACGGCGCTCGACGGCGCCGGCGCCGGAGACGGCCGCAGCGTCCAGGAGCTGCGCGCAGCCGCGCGGCGAGCGTTCGACGAGCAGGAGCTTCCCGTCTGGCGGCGTTCGGGGTTCTGGACCACGAGTCTCGAGTCGCTCGACCTCGACGCTCTCGACGCCGCCTCGGCGACCGGGGTGCCGGCCGTCGTGGAGCGCACGCTGCCCAATGGCCCGCGGGCCGGACGCATCGTCCAGAGCGCAGGCTCGACGGTCCACGTCGAACTCGCCCCTGGCCTGGCCGAGCAGGGCGTGATTCTGCTGCCGCTCGAGCAGGCGCTGAGCCGCCACGCCGAGCTCGCCGCGCCGTGGTTCGCCAAGCGACTGCCGATCGATCGCAACAAGCTCGAGGCCGCCAACGCGGCCTTCTGGACCGACGGGATCTTCCTTTACGTGCCGCCAAACGTCCAGATCAACGACCCGTTCGAGCTCGTCTACGCGATCGACGCACCGGGCGTCGCGCAATACGGGAGGACACTGGTCGTCGGCGGGACCGGATCGGAGTTCCGGGTCCACGAGTACGAGCTCGGCGAGGATTTCGTCGGACAGTCGCTGCACGCCGGCGCGTTCGAGCTCTACCTGCAGGACGGCGCCCGCTGCCACCTCGCCCAATACCAGGACTGGGGCGCCGGCGAGGTCTACGACGTTTCGACTCGACTGGTGAGCGTCGGCCGTGACGGTTACTGCCACTGGCTGCCTGCGCTTCTCGGCGGCCACCTCGTGCGCCAGCACCTCGAGCTCGCGGTCACCGAGACCGGCGGCGACATGGCCTTCCGCGGCATCTTCTTCAGCGACCGCGAGGAGCACCTGGACATCTTCGCCGTCGACCTGCACGAGACCGGACCGTCCGGCGGCGACGTGCACTGGCGCGGAGCGATCGCCGGTGAGAGCCGCGCGAGCTTCGAGGGACTGATCAAAATCAACCCCGGGGCGCAGCAGACCCATACCTACCTGCAGGTCCACTCGATGCTCCTCTCGCCGCGCGCCCGCTTCGACGCGATCCCGTCGGTGCTCGTGTCCGCGGACGACGTGTCGGCCTCGCACGGCGGCACGGTCGGCGAGCTCGACGAGGACCTGATCTTCTACATGCAGTCCCGCGGCATGGACCGCCCGGCGGCCGTCAAAGTGATCGTCGAGGGCTTCTTCGAGCCGCTCGTGACGCAGCTCGAGAACGAGGGCCTCGAAGCGCTCGTGCGCGGCCGCCTCGCCGAGAAGCTGGCCGGGGCACGGCAGGACATCGAGACGTATGCAGCAACTCGCTGACAGCGCTCTCGATCTGCGCGCCGACTTCCCGATCTTCGAGCGCGCGGGGCGGCCACTCGTCTATCTCGACTCGGCCGCTACGGCCCAGAAGCCGCGCAGCGTGCTGCTTGCACTGGAGGAGCAGCTCGCCCGTCGCAACGCGAACGTCCACCGCGGTGTCTACCCGCTAGCCCAGGAAGCCGACCGCGCATACGAAGCGGCGCGCGAGCGGATCGCCGCCTTCACCGGCGCCGAAGTGCGCGGCACGATCTTCACGAAGAACGCGACCGAGGCGTTGAACCTCGTCGCCTACGCGTACGGGCGCACGAACCTCCGGCCCGGCGACGCCGTCCTGATAACCGAGCTCGAGCACCACGCGAACATCGTCCCGTGGCAGCAGGCCTGCGCGGCGACGGGCGCGACGCTGCGACACCTTTCGGTTGACGCTGCCGGCGAGCTGTCGCTCGACGAGCTCGACCGCGAGCTCGCGCGCGGCGACGTCCGCGTCGTCGCCTTCGCACACGTCTCCAACGTGCTCGGCACGATCAACCCGGTGACCGAGATCTGCCGGCGGGTCCGCGCCGCCGGCGCCGTCAGCGTGATCGACGGCGCACAGGCCGTGCCGCAGCTGCCCGTCGACGTCGCCGCGATCGGCGCCGACTTCTACGCCTGGACCGGACACAAGGCGGTCGGGCCGACCGGCATCGGCGTACTGCACGGGCGCACCGCGCTGCTCGAGCAGATGCCCCCGTTCCTGACCGGCGGGG
Source organism: uncultured Solirubrobacteraceae bacterium (assembly GCA_963699425.1). Classification (GTDB taxonomy): domain Bacteria; phylum Actinomycetota; class Thermoleophilia; order Solirubrobacterales; family Solirubrobacteraceae; genus Palsa-744. The sequence continues at coordinate 158,504 of CAVOTS010000005.1, forward strand.
ACATGATCGCGATGGTCACGCTCGCCGAGTCGACATGGAACGAGCTGCCGTTCAAGTTCGAGGCCGGCACGCCGCCGATCGCCGAGGCCGTCGCGCTCGGTGCCGCGGTCGACTATCTGGCCGGCGTCGGGATGGAGAACCTGCGCGCCCACGAGCTCGCGCTGACGAGCCGGCTGCTCGCCGGGCTCGCGAGCGTTCCGGGGCTCACGATCCACGGGCCCGCGGGCGCCGACGGGCGCGGCGCCCTCGCGTCGTTCACGATCGACGGGATCCACCCGCACGACATCGCCGAGCTGCTCGGCCGTGACGAGATCTGCATTCGCGCCGGCCACCACTGCGCGCAGCCGCTGATGAGCTGCCTCGGGATCGGGGCCAGCGCACGCGCCTCACTAGGCCTCTACAACGACGTGTCCGACGTCGACGCGCTGGTCGACGGACTCGAACGCGCCCGCGGCGTCTTCGGGCTGTGATCACGATGGACGACCTCTACCGCGACTACATCCTCGACCACTACAAGCATCCGCGCAACTTCGGCGACCTCGAGCCGCACGACGTCGAAGCGCTCGAGCACAACCCCCTCTGCGGTGATGAACTCGGCGTCCAGATCCGCCTCAAGGACGGCAAGATCGAGGACCTTCGCTTCCACGGCCACGGCTGTGCGATCTCCCAGGCCGCGGCGTCGATCGCGTCCGAGGAGCTGATCGGGCTGCCGCTCGAGGAAGCGGCCTCGCTTCCCGCCGACTGGATCATCGACCTGCTCGGGATCGACGTCTCGGCGACGCGCCGCAAGTGCGCGCTGCTGGGTCTGAAGGTCGTGCGCACCGCCGCCGGCGGCGACGGATGGCCGGTCTAGCTCCGAGCGGTTACAATTCCTACCACCCAGCACTGGATTCCCCCGCGAGCAGTAGGAGACACCGAGATGGCCACAGTCGACCGCACGAAAGTCGCCAAGCAGAGCCCTATCGTCGAGGACGAGCAGGGGCAGCTGCGCGCCCGCTCGGGCATCTCGCGCGAGGTCGTCGCCGAGCTGTCGAAGATCAAGGGCGAGCCGGACTGGATGGCCGAGAAACGGCTGCGCGCGCTGGAGATCTTCGAGCGCCAGGCGATCCCGACCTGGGGTGTTGACCTCTCGGGGCTGGACCTCGATGAGCTGGTGCTCTACTCGCCGCCCACGGCGGGCCGCTTCAACAGCTGGGACGACGTCCCCGCCGAGATGAAGCAGACATATGAGGACCTCGGAATCCCGCAGGCCGAGCGCGAGCACCTTGCCGGCGTAGTAGGCGTCTGGCGCCAGGAGCCGGTCTACGAGGGCCTGAAGGAGGAGTACGCCAAGAAAGGGATCCTCTTCTGCTCGATGGACACCGCGGTCACCCAGTACCCCGAGCTAGTCCAGAAATACTTCATGAACAAGTGCGTGCCGGCCCAGGACAACAAGTTCTCGGCGCTGCACGGTGCTGTCTGGTCGGGCGGCTCGTTCGTCTACGTCCCCAAGGGCGTCGACGTCGACCTCCCGCTGCAGGCCTACTTCCGCATGGAGGGCGCCGGCGAGGGCACCTTCGAGCACACGCTGATCATCGCCGACGAGGGCTCGAAAGTGAACTACATCGAGGGCTGCACGGCACAGACCTACTCGACGAACTCGATGCACTCCGCGGTCGTGGAGATCTTCGTCGAAGAGGGCGCCAAGGCCCGCTACACGACGGTCCAGAACTGGTCCAAGGACGTCTACAACCTGAACACCAAGCGCGCCGTCGTAAAGGCCGGCGGCACGGTGGAATGGGTCGGCGGCTCGATGGGCGCCAAGTACGTGATGCTCTACCCCGCCTCGTTCCTGCTCGGCGAGGGCGCGCGTGCCGACCACCTCAACGTCGGCGTCGCCGGCAAGGGCGTGCACAAGGACACGGGCGCCAAGGTGGTGCACATGGCGCCGAACACGACGAGCAACATCCTCGCCAAGTCGATCTCCAAGGACGGCGGGATCATGGGCTACCGCGGCCTGGTCAAGATGGGCCACAACGCCGCCGGCTCGAAATCGCGCGTCCAGTGCGACGGCCTGATGATGGACGGCGAATCGCGGTCGGACACCTGGCCCGACATCCAGATTCAGAGCCCGAACGTGACGGTTGCCCACGAGGCAACGGTCGGGCGCATCAGCGACGAGCAGCTCTTCTACATGGGCTCGCGCGGCTTCAGCGAGGACGAGGCCGCCGCGATGATCGTCAACGGCTTCATCGAGCCGGTCACGAAGGAGCTGCCGATGGAGTACGCCGTCGAGCTCAATCGCCTGATCCAGCTCGAGATGGTCGGCTCGATCGGCTGAGCCGGCCACCTTCCCTGCCCGTGCGCGTCGAGTTCGACCCCGACAGCGGGTCGCCCTACGCCTTCTATCCGCTCCTGACCTCGCTGATCGTGCCGCGGCCGATCGCGTGGGTTGCGACGCTCTCGGCCGGCGGCGTGGCGAACCTCGCCCCGCACTCGTTCTTCACCGTCGCGTGCGTCGTTCCGCCGGTCATCCAGTTCACGTCGGTCGGACGCAAGGACTCGCTGCGGAATATCGAAGCGACGGGTGAGTTCACGGTCTCCGTGACGCCTGAACGGCTCTTCGAGGAGGTCAACGCGACGGCTACCGACTTCCCGCAGAACGTCGACGAGTTCGCCGCCGTCGGGCTCGACGCCGAGGCCTCCCGGCGCGTCGCGCCGCCGCGCGTGGCCCAGTCGCCGGCGGTTTTCGAGTGCCGGCTGCAGGACACGATTTCGTTCGGCGACTCGTTCGTCGTCTTCGGGCGCGTGCTCCTGGCGGCCGTCGACGAAGATGCGATCGGCGATAACGGGCTGCCGGCAATCGGTGCGCTGCGTCCGCTCGCGCGGCTCGGCGCGGACGAGTGGAGCACGATCGGCGAGGTGCGCGAAATCACGCGGATCGCCAACGCCGACTGGCCGGGGCACTACGACGGTGCGCGCACCGACTGACACGATCATCGCGCCGCTGTTCCCGAGCGGCGCCACCTGGCTGAACGGCCCCGCCCAGTCGCCGATCTCGCGGGGACGCCCGATGCTGCTCGAGTTCTTCGACTACGCACTGCCGAACTCGATGCGCACGCTGCCGTACATGGTCGCCTGGCACGAGCGCTACGGCGAGGCGGGCCTGCGGGTTGTCTCGGTGCACAGCCCCGGCGGCGCGCTGCCCGCGCACGAGGCGCCCGTGGCCGCCGCGGTCGAGCGTCTCGGGATCAGCCACCCGGTGATGCTCGACCACGACCTCGCGCTGTGGAACGAGTACGAGAACGAGGGCTGGCCGGTGCGCTACCTGTTCGACGGCCACGGCCGCCTTTTCGAGTACCACTACGGCGAGGGGGGCTACGCCGAGACCGAGCAGGCGATCCAGGAGCTGCTCGGCATCGCGCGCGAGCCGCTCGGGCCGCTGCGCCCGCAGGACGCGCCCGATGCCCTGCTCGCGGCGCCGAGCGAGATGCGCGAGGGCGCCTACAGCGGCCCCTACCGGGCCGGCGGGGTCTGGGCGATCCTCGACGGGGTGGGCACGGTGCGTGTGAATGGCCGCGAGGTCTCGATCCCCGGCCCGGGCGCCTACGAGCTGGTGCGCCACGAGAACGACACCGCCGCCACGCTCGACCTCGTCGCCGGTGCGGGCGTGCTGTGTATAGCGACCTGTTTCGCGCCGGGCCTCGCGCAGCCGACCGCTTGATGCGGCCGCTCAGGGCGCGGCGCCGACCAGCCGGTCGTGCCCGACGTCCTGGAGCAGACGCAGCACCTGCGGCGCGCCCTGCTCGTCGACGAGCACGGCACTGCCGGGCCAGTACGGCGACTCGCCCGGCCGGCTGGTGAGAAAGATCGCCGAGTAGCACCAGCTCCCGGTGTTGACCAGCCGCAGGTCCCCGGCCCCCAGCCACTCGATCACCGCATCGTCGGGGAGCGGCCCGGGTCGGTGCGTGTGCCCGAAGACCAGATAGCCCTCGCGCACGCCGAGGTTGGCAGCGGCGACGCCCATCGCGCGCAGCCCCGCGGCGCGCAGCTCGCCCACCGAGAGGTCCGCGCTGAGCGGGCCGAGCCCCGCCCGGTTCAACGCACCGACGGCGGCCGGGAAACCGGCGCGAAGGGCGAGCGCGCCGAGCGCCTGCAGGCCCCCGGCGCTGTGGCCGCCCAGCGCGCGCCACGCCTTGACCGTCGTGATCCCGCTCAGCGCCTCGCTCGTCGGCCGCGAGCGCGCGACGCTGTCGCGCCATGCGTAGACCGGACCGGCGACCGCCTCATAGTCCTCGACGCTGGCGAGCTCGTGCTGCGCGAGGCCCGTGAGGCGTCCCATCACCCCCATCCCCAGCCGCTCGATCGTCGGGACGGTCATGTGCAGGTCGAGGTAGTGCCCGTGCGTCGCGTAGACGTCCTCGCGCACGCGCAGTCCGGGGTAGGCGACGACGACCTGCGCGCCCGCTGCCCACTGTGCGAGCCGCCCGTATGCGCCCGACGCGCGTCCGGGCTCGAGGAGCGTTTCGAGGCCCAGCGTCTCGGGCGGCGACAGCTGTGCGCGCTCCGCGAGCCATGGTTCGACGAGCGCATGGTCGTGGTTGCCGGCGACGAGCACGAGTTCGCGGCCGGCGAGCGCGTCGCCGAGCTCGCGAAAGAACGGCTCGGCGGCTTTCAGCGCGTCGCGCGGTGGCCCGTGGCGCAGCTCGAGCACGTCGCCGAGCAGCACGACGCGCTCGACGCCGTCGAGCGCGTCGAAGAGACGTTCGCGGACAACCGGCGAACGCAGCACGTCGGCCCCGAAGGAGCTGCCGAGGTGCAGGTCGGAGATGAGCAGCGTGCGCACGGCGCGGGATGCCGCCCCGGACGGGCGGGCTACGCGGCGCCGGCCAGCGAGCCGCGGACCGGCTTGGGGAGCATGAAGCGCACGTCCTCGCTGACGACGTCGAACTCTTCGATGTCGTCCACCCCGCGGGCGCGGAAGAACCCGATCAGCTCGTCGACGAGCACCTCGGGCGCGCTCGCGCCGGAGGAGATACCGACGACGCGGCGGCCGGTCAGCCACTCGTCGCGGACCTCGGTCGCGTTGTCTATCAGGTAGGCGTCGGTGCCCAGGCCGCGCGCGACCTCGACCAGGCGCAGCGAGTTCGAGGAGTTGCGTGAGCCGATCACGAGCATCAGGTCGCACTCCGGCGCGAGCGCCTTGACCGCCGCCTGGCGGTTGGTTGTCGCGAAGCAGATGTCCTCCGTGCGCGGCCCCACGGCCTTCGGGAAGCGCTCGCGCAGGCGCGCGAGGATCGCGCTCGTTTCGTCGACCGCGAGTGTCGTCTGCGTGACGTAGGCCACGCGCTCGGGATCCTCGACCTCGAGCTCGTCCACGTCGGCGACGTCCTGGACGAGGACCATCCGCTCCGGTGCCTCGCCCATCGTCCCTTCGACCTCCTCGTGGCCCTGGTGGCCGACGAGCACGATCGTGTAGCCGTCCTGCGCGAACTTCAGCGCCTCGCGGTGGACCTTCGTGACCAGCGGGCAGGTCGCGTCGATCGTGTTCAGGGCGCGTTCGTCGGCGGCCGCGCGCACGCTCGGCGCGACGCCGTGCGCGGAGAAGACGCAGACCGCCCCCTCGGGGACTTCGCGCGTGTCCTCGACGAAGATCACGCCCCGTGCGCGCAGCTGCTCGACGACGAATTTGTTGTGCACGATCTCCTTGCGCACGTAAACCGGTGCGCCGTAGATCTCGAGCGACTTTTCGACGGTCTGCACCGCGCGGTCGACGCCGGCGCAGTAGCCGCGCGGCGCCGCGAGCAGGAGTTTTTCTACCGTGTTCTGCACAGATGCAATTGTAGGCGCCGGCACGGTACGCTAGGCCGTCCATGCCGCAGGGTCACCTTGATCGCCTGACATCCGTCGACGCCTCCTTCCTGCACCAGGAGAGCGGCGTCTCGCACATGCACATCGGCGCACTGGTCGTCGTCGAGGGTCCGCCGCCGACGCGCAACGAGTTCCTCGAAGCGATTCGCCTGCGCCTGCACCTCGTCCCGCGCTACCGCCAGAAGCTCGCACACACGGCGATCGACAGCGGCCGCCCGGTCTGGATCGACGACCCGAACTTCAACCTCGAGTTCCACATCCGCCACACGGCGCTGCCCGCGCCCGGCGAGTGGCACCAGCTCGAGGAGATGACCGCGCGGATCTATTCCCAGCAGCTCGATCGCTCCAAGCCGCTGTGGGAGATCTGGCTCGTCGAGGGCCTCGAAGACGACCGTTTCGCGCTGATCACCAAGACGCACCACGCACTGATCGACGGGATCGCGGGCGTCGATCTCGCGACCGTGCTGTTCGACATCTCGCCCGAACCGCCGATCCCCTCGCGCTCACGCCGGCCCTGGAAGCCGCAGCCCGAACCGGGGGCCGCGTCGCTGATCGCCGCCGGTCTGCTGGGCGCGGTAAAAGCCGGGGCCCAGGTCGCCGAGGGCGTCGTCGAGGTGATCGGCCACCCCGAGCGCGCGCTCAAGGCCGCCCGGGACGCGCTCGAGGGCGTCGGCGAGATCGTCTGGGCAGGCCTGAACCCGGCGCCCGAAACGCCGCTCAACGTGCCGATCGGTCCGCACCGGCGCTTCACCGCAGTCGGCAACCAGCTGACCGACTTCCGCTTCGTGAAGGACACGTTCGGCGGCACCGTCAACGATGTCGTGCTGACGGTCGTCACGGGTGCGCTGCGCAGCTTCATGGAACGGCGGGGCGTCCGCACCGAAGGCCTCGAGATGCGGGCGATGGTTCCCGTCTCGGTTCGCAGCGAAGACCAGCGCGGGCAGGTTGGCAACCGCGTGGTGGTGATGCGCGGCCCGCTGCCCGTCTACATAGCCGACCCGCTGCAGCGCCTGGACTTCGTGCGCTCGGCTATGTCGGGTCTCAAGGAGTCCAAGCAGGCCCTCGGCGCCGAGGTGATCACCAACGTGCAGAACTTCGCGCCGCCGACGATCCTCGCGCAGGCCTCGCGCCTGAACTTCTCGACGCGCCTGTTCAACATGCTGATCACGAACGTGCCGGGGCCGCAGTTCCCGCTCTACGTTCTGGGCCGCCAGATGGTCAGCGTCGTTCCTGTCGCGTTCCTGCCGGAGAACCAGGCGCTCGCGATCGCGATCATGTCCTACAACGGCCAGATGAACTTCGGCCTGCTCGGTGACTACGACGCGATGAGCGACCTCGACGAGTTCGGCTCGTTCATCGCCCAGGAACTCGCACTGCTCGTCGAGCTGGCGCACGAGACGCGCGCCAGACAGGCCGCCTGAGCCGCGGCGCCCGCGCTCAGTAGCCGAGCGCGAACTTGGCGTCCTCGCTCATCATGTCCGGCGACCACGGCGGCAGGAAGACCATCTCGCTCTCGACCGAGCCGACGCCCTCGAGATCACCGACGAATTCAGTGATCTGCTCGGAGACCTGCGGCCCGATCGGGCAGCCCGGTGTCGTCAGCGTGAACGTGACGCGGACGTTGGCGCCTTCGACCTCCACGCCGTAGATCAGGCCGAGCTCGACGAAGTCGAGCCCCAGCTCGGGGTCGATCACGTTCGAGAGGGCGTCCATCACGTCCTCCTCGGTGACCTTCAGCGGTTCGGCGCCCACACGGGCCAGTCTAGCCGCGCGTCAGTTGTCGCAGCCGAGCCGGTCCCACATGTACAGCTGGATGCACTCGTGGGCAAGCTCTTCCGCGCGCTCGGTCGAAAGGCGCGGCAGCACCGTGTCGAGCGCTTGGTCCTCGGCGACGCCGCCGTTGAAGGCCACCTCGCCGCGGAATCCGGCGGCGATCTTGAGGGCCTCGCGTCGATTCTCGCCGAGCGACGGGAACACGCCGACGAGGAACTCCGTGTTCGGGATCGGCTGGCCCACCTCGAGCGAGGCGTGCCAGGCGGCGAGCAGGTGCAGGTCCTCCTCGTCGAGGTCGGCGACCGCCTTCGCGTAGTGCACGGTGAGCTCCTGGTCGGGGATGTCGTCAACCCATGCGCGCACGACCTCGCCGACCAGCTGGCGGCGGGCCTCGCGCCCCACGGAATCGGCGATCACCCTGATCGCGTCCTGGGGCTCGATGAAGCACAGTGACATCGCTTTCGCGCTCTCCTCTCTAGAACTTCGGCAGACAGGCAGGACTGTACGCGCGGGCGTGGACGGCAAAGCGCGGCCCATTCAGGGACGCAGTGCGAGCGCCGCGAGTGTGCGCTCGCGGGCCGGCCCGACTGCCTCCCCGGGCGCTTCGCCGAGCGTCGCACGCGGTGCGTCGGCGAGGTTCCACAGCGCCAGGTCCAGGACGTCGAACGGGAGCTGCGCCGCGTCGGCGAGCAGGCCCGCGCGGCGCTCCAGCTCCGCTGGTTCGTCGTTGGCGAAGACGCGCACCGCGCCCGCGAGCGTGCGGTCCCAGCGGTTGGCGTCGGCGAGCAGCAGCGCCGGGGCGCGAGCTTCGATCACGCCGAGGCGGCCGAGCAGGACGAGCACCCTGAAACGCAGCGCGCGGGAGAGCCCCGGCAGCGAGAGCCGCTCGGCGACGCGCTCAAAGCGCCGCGCCGCGCGCCAGGCGGGGTCGCCGATCAGCGCTGCATGCGGTCCTCCGCCGCGCTGTGCGAACCGCTCGAAACTGATGTCCGCCTGCTCGGCGCCCGGCTCGGCGGCGAGCGCGCCGCGGCGCACGGCGGCGCGAACCCCCGTCTGCGCCGCGCGCGCCGCCGCGAAAGGATCGGGGTCGCCGGCGTCGCCGACCAGCCAGGCGCCGACGAAGACGGCGCGGCAGGCCTCGTCACGGTCCGCGCGCTCGGACGCGAGCCGCCAGTACTCCCCCGGCGCGACCGTGAGCGTCAACAGCAGGCCCTCGGCGATCGCGACCTCGTCGGCGAGCCGGCGGGCGAGCGCTTCCTCACGCACGCCCGGCAGCAGCGGCGAGCGCCAGCCCGGGGCGGACACGCCGGACCTACGCGGGCGTCGCCGCCGGGTGCGCCAGGACGGGCGGCTGGAAGCCCTGCTGCCGCGCGCGGATCGCGCCGGCGCGGCGCTCCTTCGCGAGGTCGTGCAGGTAGTCGTCGAAGTCGACCTGGATCGTGTGGCGCTTGGATGACACGTAACGCTCGGCCATCGCGGCCTGGTCGTCGGCGATGTCTGCCTGCATCTGGGCCTTCGCGGGCAGCGCATAGTCACCGAGCAGATAGTCGCCGACCCACGCGCCCTGGGCCTCGGCGAGCGGCATCACGGCGCCAAGCGGCTGCAGCAGCCCGACGAAGAACACGTTCGGGATCTCGGGGTGAAAGACCCGCCGGTAGAGCTCGATGTGGTTCTCGGGCGCGGCGAGGAGGTCCTCGTCGAAGAACGGGAACGTGATCTTGTAGCCCGTGCAGTAGACGACGACGTCGGCCTGGACCGACGTGCCGTCGACGAAACGCACCGTGTCGCCGTCGAGCGAGTCGATGTTCGGCTTGGGCGTGATCGCACCGTGCTGCAGGCGGTCGAGGATCCGGCCGGAGATCGTCGGATGCGCCTCGCCGAAACGGTGGGTCGGCATCGGCAGGCCGTGGCGGTCCGGCGTGCCTGAGTTAAGGCGGATCAGGTTCTGGAAGAACCAGCGCCGCACAGGGAACGGGATCCGCGGGTCGTTGCTGAGCTGGTCGACAGGTTTTCCGAAGATGTACTTCGGGACGATCCAGACCCCGCTGCGCGCAGCGAGATAGGTCTCGTCCGCGACGTAGGAGGACTCGACCGCGAGGTCCATCGCCGAGTTGCCCATGCCGAGCACGACGACGCGCTTGCCCGCGAACAGCGTGTTGTCGGCGTATTCGTGCGCATGGATCTGGACCCCGCTGAAGCTCTCGGAGCCCGGAAAGGCCGGTTCGGGCCAGCGTGGGTCCCAGTGGTGGCCGTTGGCGACGAGCAGCACGTCGTAGGTGCGCGTCTCGCCGCCCTCGAGCTGGACCTCCCAGCGCCCGTCCTCGAGCGGCCGGCAGTGCTCGACACCGGTGTTGAACGTGATGTGCTCGCGCAGCGCGAAGCGGTCGACGTATTTCTCGAAGTAGGCAGCGATCTGCGTGTGATGCGGGAAGTCCGGGTAATCGGAGGGCATCGGGTAGTCGGAGTACTCCATCCGCGGGCGCGAGGTGTTGATGAACAGTTCCCGGTAGGCGGCCGACATCCCGTTGACGTTGCCGAACACCCAGTTGCCCCCGACGCGGTCGGACTTCTCGAAGCAGTCGAACGCGATGCCCCGCTCCAGCAGGCCCTTCGCGGCGGCGATCCCCGAAGAGCCCGCACCGACGATGCAGGCGCGCAGCGGGGTTCTCGACTCGGTGGCCACGGCGTTCAGCCTAACCGGCGCTAGGCGCCGAGGTCCTGCAGGTAGCGGTCGACCGCGGCGGCGCACTGGCGCCCCTCGTTGATCGCCCAGACGATCAGCGACTGTCCGCGGCGCGCGTCGCCGGCGGCGAAGACGCCCTCGACGCTGGCCGTGTACGGCTCGCCGCAGGCGACGTTCCCGCGCGCGTCGCGCTGCACCCCGAGCCGATCGAGCAGTTCGGGCTCGGGTGCCGTGAAGCCCATCGCGAGCAGCACCAGCTGGGCGGGCAGCTCCCGCTCGGTGCCCTCGACGGGCCCGAACGGCGGCGCCGCCTGGGCCTGCGCAATCTCCAGCGCGCGCACGTGCCCGTGCTCGTCGGTGAGCACACGGTTGGTCGTCACGGAGTAGTCCTGCTCGCCGCGGCCGACCGCGCGCGCCTCCTCCATCGCGTACGAGAGGCGGTACTTCGCCGGCCAGAGCGGCCACGGCGTGCGCTCGTCGGGGCGCTTGGCCGGCGGCTGTGGCAGCAGCTCGAGCTGAACGACCGAACGCGCTCCTTGGCGGATCGAGCTGCCGACGCAGTCGGCGCCTGTGTCGCCGCCGCCGATCACGACGACGTCGCGGCCCTCGGCGCTGATCGGGAACGGCTCGCGGGGCTGAGGCGCCTCGGGGGCCGGGCCGTCCGCGCGCGCGACCGCGCGGTTGCAGCGGTAGAGGAATTCCATCGCGAAGTGAACGCCGGAGCTCTCGCGCCCCGGGACCTGCAGGTCACGCGGCACGCGCGAACCTGTTGCGACGACGATCGCGCGATGGCGCGCGCGCAGCTCCTGCACCGAGATGTCGACGCCGACGTCGATGCCGCAGCGCAGCTCGACCCCCTCTGCGACGAGCTGCTCGACGCGCCGCTGCACAACTGTCTTGTCGATCTTGAAGTCCGGGACGCCGAAGCGCACGAGGCCGCCGGCCGCCTCGTCGCGCTCGTAGAGCGTCACGCGGTGCCCGGCGCGGCGCAGCTGCTGCGCAGCCGCCATTCCGGAGGGTCCCGCGCCGATCACCGCCACCGAGTGTCCGGTCTCGGTGCGCGGCGGCTGCGGGCGCACCCAGCCCTCGGCCCACGCGCGCTCGATGATCGCGTTCTCGATCTGTTTGATCGTCACCGCCTCGCCCTCGCGGATCTCGAGCACGCAGGCCGGCTCGCACGGCGCGGGGCACAGCCGGCCGGTGAACTCCGGGAAGTTGTTCGTCGCGTGCAGCTGGTCGATCGCCTCGCGATAGCGGTAGCGGTAGACGAGGTCGTTCCAGTCCGGGATCAGGTTCCCGAGCGGGCAGCCGCTGTGGCAGAACGGGACGCCGCATTCCATGCAGCGCGCTCCCTGCGCGCTGAGCTCGTCCGGGCTGCGCACGATCTGGAACTCGTCGTGGTCGGCGATCCGCTGCGCCGGGTCGCGATACGGGACCGCGACCCGCTCGATCTGCAGGAAGCCCCCTGTCTTGCCCATCAGGCCTGCTCCTTGACCGGGTCGAGCGTCGGCCCGGCGGCGCGCTCGGCCGCGGCGAGCTCGGCGACGACGCGCTTGTAGTCGTGCGGCATCACCTTCACGAAGGCGTTGGCGGCGATCAGCTCCTCCCAGCGCGCGAGGACGTCCGCGGCGACCGGCGAGGCGGTGCGCTCGCGGTGCTCTTCGATCATCGCCCGCAACTCGATCCGGTCCGACTCGGACGGCGTTTCAAAGCCGACCATCCCCATGTTGCAGTTCGCGGCGAGACGGCGGTGCTCGTCGAGGACGTATGCGATGCCGCCGCTCATCCCGGCGGCGAAGTTGCGTCCCGTCGGGCCCAGCACGACGACGCGGCCGCCGGTCATGTACTCGCAGCAGTGGTCGCCGACTCCCTCGACGACGGTCCAGGCGCCGGAGTTGCGTACCGCGAAGCGCTCGCCGGCCAGGCCTCGGAAGAACGCCTTGCCGCTGGTCGCCCCGTAGAGCACCGTGTTTCCGACCACCACGTTCTGCTCGGCGCGGAAGTCGGCCACGTGGCCCTCGCGCGGACCGATCGCGATCGTCCCGCCGGAGAGCCCCTTGCCGGCGTAGTCGTTGGCGTCGCCCCTGAGGGTCAGCGTGATGCCGGGTGCCAGCCAGCCGCCGAAGCTCTGGCCCGCCGAGCCGTCGAGCTCGATCTCGATCGTCCCGACCGCGAGCCCGTCGGCGCCGTGCATGCGCGTGACGTGGTGCGAGAGGATTCCTCCGACGCAGCGGTTGCGGTTGCGGATCGGAAGGCGCTCGCTGACCGACAGGCCTTCCTCGATCGCCGGCCGGCAGAGCTCGACGAGCTGCCAGTCCAGCGCATCCGCGAGCACCGGCGGCGGCCCGGTCACGCGCCGGCGCGGCTCGCCGTCCTCGAGCTCGATCTCGGTCAGCAGGTGGGTCAGGTCGACGCCGGCGGCCTTGTAGTGGTCGATCGCCTCTTGCGCCGCGAGCAGGTCGACACGCCCGATCGCTTCGTCGAGACTGCGCAGCCCCAGCGACGCGAGGATCTCGCGCACTTCCTCGGCGACGAAGAAGAAAAAGTTCACCACGTGCTCGGGCTTGCCGGTGAAGCGCCGGCGCAGCTCCGGATCCTGGGTGGCGATGCCGACCGGACAGGTGTTCAGGTGGCAGGCGCGCATCATCACGCAGCCGGTCGCGATCAGCGGCGCCGTCGAGAAGCCCATCTCGTCGGCGCCGAGCATTGCGGCGACCACGACGTCGCGGCCCGTCTTCAGCTGGCCGTCGGTCTGCACCACGATCCGCGAGCGCAGGTCGTTGAGCAGCAGCGTCTGCTGGGTCTCGGCGAGCCCGATCTCCCACGGCACGCCGGCGCCCTGGATCGAGGAGAGCGGCGACGCGCCGGTCCCGCCGTCGTGGCCCGCGATCAGCACACGGTCGGCGTTGGCCTTCGAAACGCCGGCGGCGACGGTCCCGACGCCGACCTCGGAGACGAGCTTGACCGAGACCTCGGCCGCGGGGTTCGCGCAGCGCAGGTCGTAGATCAGCTGCTTGAGGTCCTCGATCGAATAGATGTCGTGGTGCGGCGGCGGCGAGATCAGGCCGACGCCCGGTGTCGTGTGGCGAATCGAGCCGATGTAGGCGTCGACCTTGTGGCCGGGAAGCTGGCCGCCCTCGCCGGGCTTGGCGCCCTGTGCCATCTTGATCTGCAGCTCGTCGGCGTTGGTCAGGTAGTTGATCGTCACGCCGAAGCGGCCCGACGCCACCTGCTTGATCGCCGAGCGGCGGCGGTCGCCGTTCTCGTCAGGGGTGAAGCGGACCGGGTCCTCACCGCCCTCGCCGGTGTTCGAGCGGCCACCGAGCCGGTTCATCGCGATCGCGAGCGTCTCGTGGGCCTCGCGCGAGATCGAACCCAGGCTCATCGCGCCCGTGCAGAAGCGGCGCACGATCGCGCTGGCCGGCTCGACCGCCTCGAGCGGTACGGGCTCGCGGCCCCCGGCGAAGCGCAGCAGCCCGCGCAGCGTCGCGCCGCGGGTGGCGTGCTCGTTCGCCTCCGCCGCGTACCTGCGGTACTGCTCGAATGCCGGGCTCTCGCGCACCGTGGCCAGCGCCTGGGCGTCCCCCGCGAGCGCCGGCCCGAGCTCGCCGAGCGGTGCCCGCACGGCCTGCTGGACGAGCGAGATCGTCTCCGGATTCCACATGTGCCGCTCGCCGCCACGCCGCCAGGCGTAAACCCCGCCGACCGGCAGCAGGCCCTCGCCGCCGGGGAATGCCCGCGCGTGGCGCTCGAGTGCCTCGCGCGCGAGCACCGCCATCCCGACGCCGCCGATCCGCGAGGCGGTGCCGGTGAAGTGCGCGTCGATCAGCTCGGGCTCGAGGCCGACGGCCTCGAAGATCTGCGCGCCGCGGTAGGACTGGATCGTCGAGATTCCCATCTTGGAGATCGTCTTGAGCAGGCCTTTGCCGATCGCTTTCACGACGTTCTGGGCTGCCTGCTCGGCGCTGACGACCTCCCGGGTGCCGTCCGGGTGCTCCTTGGCGATCCGCCCTTCGATCACGAGCTGGTCGAGCGTCTCGAGCAGCAGGTAAGGGTTCACGGCGCTCGCGCCGTAGCCGATCAGCGTCGCGAAGTGGTGCACCTCGCGCGGCTCCCCGGACTCGACGATCAGTCCGATCCGCAGCCGCGTGCCCTCACGGACGAGGTGGTGGTGGACCGCCGCGGCGGCCAGCAGCGAGGGGATCGCGGCGCGGCGCGGCCCGAGCAGGCGGTCGGAGAGGATCAGGATGTTGTTGCCGGCCTCGATCGCTTCGCTCGCCTGGCGGCAGATCCGCGTCAGCGCGGCCTGCATCCCGTGCGCGGCCTCGATCACCGGCCAGGTGGTGTCGATCGTCAGCGCCGAGTAGACGTCGTGGTCGACGTGGCGCAGCGTCTCGAGCTCGCGGTTGAGCAGGATCGGCTGTTTGAGCACGAGCTTGTGGGCGTGCTCGGGGCTCTCCTCGAAGAGGTTGCGCTCGGTCCCCAGGCTCGTCGAGAGACTCATCACGATTTCCTCGCGGATCGGGTCGATCGGCGGGTTCGTGACCTGGGCGAAGAGCTGCTTGAAGTAGCTGAACAGCGGCGGCGCCATGTCCGAGAGCACGGCGAGGGCGGTGTCGTTGCCCATCGAGCCGATCGGCTCCGCGCCGTCGATCGCCATCGGCTCGAGGATCACGCGCAGGTCCTCCTGGCTGTAGCCGAAGGCCTGCTGGCGCAGGTGCATCGGCGAGCCCGAAAGCGTCACTTCCGAGGACGGGGGCAGTTCGGCGAAGTTGACGACGTTGCGCTCGTACCACTCGCCGTAGGGCTCGGCGCAGGCGACCTCGCGCTTGACCTCCTCGTCCTCGACCACGCGGCCGCGCTCGAGGTCGACAAGGAAGAGCTTGCCGGGCTGCAGGCGCCCGAAGCGGGCCACGTTCGCGGGCGGCACGTCGATGATCCCGGTCTCGGAGCCGAGCACGACGTACCCGTCGCGGGTTTCGACCCAGCGGCCCGGGCGCAGCCCGTTGCGGTCGAGCGTCGCGCCGATCACTCGCCCGTCGGTGAAGGCAACGGCCGCCGGCCCGTCCCACGGCTCCATCAGGCACGAATGGAAGGCGTAGAACCCGGTCAGGTAGTCGGGCAGGTCGTCCCGGTCGCGCCAGGCCTCGGGGATCATCATCATTGCCGCGTGCGGCAGGCTGCGGCCCGCGAGCATCAGCAGCTCGAGCACGTTGTCGAACGTCGCCGAATCGGAGTTGCCTTCCGTGACGACGGGCAGGATCCGCTCGAGGTTCTCGCCGAACAGGTCGCTCGCGAGCGAGCTCTCGCGTGCGCGCATCCAGTTCGTGTTGCCGCGCACGGTGTTGATCTCCCCGTTGTGGCTGATCACGCGATAGGGGTGTGCGAGCGGCCAGCTCGGGAAGGTGTTGGTGGAGAAGCGCGAATGGACGAGCGCCATCGCGGTCGCGCAGCGCTCGTCGGCGAGGTCCGGGTAGAAGCGCGCGAGCTGCCCGCTGGTGAGCATCCCCTTGTAGACGATCGTGCGCGAGGAGCTCGAGGCGATGTAGACGTGGTGGCCGTGTTCGGAGAGCTCGCAGATCCGCCGGATCACGAACAGGCGCCGCTCGAAGGCGTCGCGGTCGCCGCGCTCCTGCCCTCCGGCCGCGACGAACAGCTGCTCGATGTACGGGCGCACGAGGTTGGCGTCGTGGCCGCAGTGCTCCGGGTCGATGGGGACTGTGCGCCAGCCGAGCAGTTCCTGGCCCTGCTCCACGACGGTGTGCTCGAGCAGCCGGTGAACGTCCTCGCGGGCGGCCTGCTCCTGCGGCATGAAGCACATCAGCACGCCGTAGGCGCCGGGCGCCGGCAGCTCGAACTGGACCGCCTCGCGCAGCAGCGCGTCGGGCATCTGGAACAGGATCCCGGCGCCGTCGCCGGTCGTCGGGTCGGCGCCCTCGGCGCCGCGGTGCTCGAGGTTCTCGAGCGCGTCGATGGCCATCTCGACGACGGCGTGCGTCGGCACGTTGTCGAGCTTGGCGACCATCCCGACTCCGCACGCGTCGTGCTCGAGCTGGGGGTCGTAAAGGCCTACGGCCGACGGCTGCAATTGACGCGTTCTCATTGTGTGCTGGTGGGGGCCCCCTGCGCCGCGGCGCATCGAGGTCGAACCCACCGCCGCTGCGGCAGGCGGGCACGTGAGGCTGTCGGGAAAGCCTATCAGTGCGTTGGCGCCAAGGACCGCCCGCGCGAAGGTTTTAGGGCTAGGCGGCGAGCACCTCGTCGGGGTCCACGGGGCACAGCCCACCGAGCCCCGGACAGCCCTGGCACAGGAAGCGGTGCGGTCGCTCGGCGACCGGATAGCCGCGCGCCAGCGCGCCGCGCACGCGCCGCGCGAGCTCGTCTTCGAGCTGCGCGAGCTGCTCGGCCCGGTAGAGCGTCGCCGCCGGCTGCTCCGGGCGCGCCAGATACCAGTGCACGACCTCGACCGCCTGGGCTCCCGCGCGCAGTGCCGCGAGACCGTAGACCAGCCGCTGAAGTCCGTAGCGCTCGTCGGTCAGCACACCGAGATCGGCGTCCGCGGTGACCCTGTCGCTCTTGTAGTCGACGACGAGGGCCGCTTGGCCCGGCTCGCCCGCGAGCAGGTCGATGAAGCCGTCGATCAGCGGCAGCGAGTCGTCCAGGGCGAACGTGAACGGCACCTCGCGCCGGCCACTGGTCGCGGCGAGCCGCGCCGCGAAGTCGCTCGCGGCGGCGCCGGCGAGCAGGTCCGCGACCTGCGCAGCCGCGGGCGACGCGATGTGCATCCCGAGCCCCGCGGCGTGCTCGATGACCTCGTCGGCAGAGAGCTTCGCGGCGCCAGCCGGTCCGTAGCGCTCGAGCAGGTCGTGGACCAGCGTGCCGCGGTCTCGGCCCGCCAGGCCCTGCCCGGCGGGTTCCTCGCGCTCTGGCAGCGCGAGCACGCGCGTGAGGTAGTAGCGGTAACCGCAACGCTCAAGGTCACCGAGCGAGCTGTAGGAAAGGTGCTCCGGTACGGGCTGGTGCGGACGTTCGCGTGGCTCGGCGACCGTCAGGATCGCCTCGCGGGCCTGGGCCTCGTCATGATCGCGCGGCTGCTCGGCGGCGAGCTCGCGCTCGGCGTTCTCCGGCGTGAGCACGCGCACCGCCACCGGCACGCCGTCGACGTCGATGACCGTTTGCGTGGGGGCTGCGGCGACGTCCGCGAGGATCGTGCTGCCGAGCCAGCCCATCGCGCCGTCGTTGGCCTCGCCGGACCCCCACTTGGCGGCGGCGCCCGAGAGGATCAGGCGCTCCTTGGCGCGCGTCATTGCGACATAGAGCAGGCGGTCCTCCTCGGCCGCTTCGCGTTCGGCGGCTTCCCGCGCGAGCTCGGCGTGCTCCAGTCGTGGCTTGGACGAGCCGTCGCCGGCGGGCCAGCGCAGCCCGACGCGGTCGCCGTCGAACAGCAGCTCCGGCGGGTTCTTGATCAGCTTGTGGCCGAGGTCGGCCAGCGCGACGACCGGGAACTCGAGTCCCTTCGCGGCGTGAATCGTCATCAGTCGCACGGCGTCCGGTTCCTCGCCGCCGACGACGGCGTGTCGCTCGGGCTTCTCGGCGAGCGTGGCGGCGGTGTCCAGGAAGCGGCGCAGGTCACGCCCCTCGGTGCTCTCCCAGCGCTCGGCGATCCGCATCAGCTTGTGCAGGTTGGCCAGCCGCCGCGCGCCGCCTTCCAGACCGAGGACGTGTCGCCGGTAGCCCTCCGACAGAGCGGTGCGCTCGATCAGCTCGCCGATCGAGCAGCTCGAGCCGAGGGCCCGCAGTACCTCGACGTGGCGCACGAGCGCGGCGACGTCCTCGGACTGGCGCTCGCCGAGCGAGGACCGGACGTCCTCCTGCGAGATCGCACGCCAGACGCTCGAGCCGCGGGCGGCGTGGGCAACGGTCAGCAGCCCGTCGCTGTCGAGCTCGACCAGTGGCGAGGCCAGCACCCCGTAGAGCGCTTCGTCGTCGTCGGCGTTCGCGATGACGCGCAGGACGTTCAGCAGGTCGAGCACCTGTTCGTGGCTCCAGAAGTCACCTGTCGCCGCGACCGTGTTCAGGCCGGCCCGCTGCAGCGCGACCTCGTAGACGCGGCTCGTAGTCCCGACGCGCATCAGCACCGCAATGTCGCCGGGGCGGCAGTGTCCTTCGGCCACGAGCTGCGCGAGGCGCTGGGCCAGCAGCGTGGCCTCGGCGCGGCGCCACATCGCGGCCTTCGGCAGTCCGGCCGCCCAGGCGGCGGACTCCTGCCACTGCTCGCTCTTGCCCTTGACGGTCGCGAGCAGCTCGACGCGCGCCGCCGGGCCCCCGCTCTCGCGCATCGCAACCTGGCGCGGCAGCTCGTTGCGCTCGCGGCCGCCGAGCACGCGTTCGACGACCTTCAAGATTGCCGGCGCGCAGCGGAAGTTCCCCTCGAGGGCGATGTGCTCGCCCGTGATGCTGAGCGCCCGGCGACGCTCGCGGAAGATCTCGACATCCGCGTGGCGGAAGCCGTAGATCGACTGCATCTCGTCGCCGACGGCGCAGAGGTTGCCGGCGTCGATCGCTTCGAGGATCGCAAGCTGTCGCCGGTTGATGTCCTGGAACTCGTCGATCATCACGAGGTCAAAGCGCCCCGACCAGCCGCGGCGGATCCGCTCGTCTTCGAGCAGTCGCCGGGCATAGAGCTCGAGATCGTCGAAGTCGAGCACCGCCCGCCCGCGCTTGACCTGCTCGTAGCGGTCGCAGAAGGCCGCGAGCAGGCCGTCGAGCGTCCCCACGGCGCGGGCGGCGGCCAGGTCGTCGGGGTCCGCAACGTCGCCGGGCACGGGCAGGCGCGGTGCGCTCTCGCCGATGCTGCGAAGCCGGTCGTAGGAGCCGAGAACCATCTGCTTGGCGTTGGCGATCCCGATCACCGCGAGCACGTCGAGCAGTTCTTCGTCGGCATCGACGCGGGCGGCTAGCGCCGCGGCGTAGGCCTCGTCACGCATCGCGTCGGCGAGCGCGTCTTCGATCACCGTGAAGCGCGGGTCGATGCCGACCTCGAGCGCGTGGCTGCGCGCGATCCGGCCGCAGAAGCTGTGCACGGTCCCGATGTAGGCCGACTCGAGTTCGACCGCCGCGCGCCGCTCTCCGGCCGCGAGCAGGCGCTCGCGAATGCGCCTGCGCAGCTCGCCGGCGGCGCGACGCGTGAAGGTGATCGCGAGCACCCGCGAAGGTGCGATCCCGTCCTCGAGTACCGCCCCCGCGAAGCGCTCGACGAGCACGCTGGTCTTCCCCGAGCCGGCCGCGGCGGAGATCACGAGGGGCCCCGTGCGCCGCGCGATCGCCTGCCGCTGGGCCTCGGTGAACGCGGCGCTCATGTGCCGCAACGGCAGATCGAGGGATAAGCGCAGCCGCTGTCGCGGTAGCCGCAGCTTTCGGGAGTCGCCTCGAGCAGGCCCGCGCGGGCCCGCTGCGCGGCGTCGACTGCCAAGTCGACCATTTCGTCGAGCAGCTCCTGGACGGCCTCGGGCGAGCGCACGTCTCTGGAGACCAGGTTGAGCCCCGCCGGCGCGGGCTCCTGAACGAGTCCCCGCGGCCGGTAGTCGGATTTCGCGCGCAGCGGCTGGAGCAGCACGCCGATTACCTGGACGGACAGCAGCTGCTCGGCGGCGCGCGCGTAGAGCGCCGGCTGCACGACGCCGTTGGCCTCCCACTCGGTCGGTTTTTTGACCGATCGCGACGTCTTGTAGTCGACGATCAGCGCTTGGCCGCGCTCGTCGGCGTCGATCCGGTCGATGCGGCCGGTCAGCCGGATGCCGTGACCGATGTCGACCTCCGAGAGCTCGTCCTCCGGGCCGCCGAACCGCAGCTCGAGCCAGCGGGGGCTCAGCGCGACGTCCTGTTCGCACGCCCCGATCAGGTAGTTGGCCAGATGCCCTTCAAGCTCGCGCAGCGCGACCCGCGCGGCGATCGGATCGGCGGCGAGCCGGTCGGCGCGCGCGTTGAGCGCCGCGCGCGCAAGCTCGACGACGCGCCCGGTCTCGGCCGGGCGCGGGCGCGGGTCGCCCGTCTCGTCGCCGAGCCTTTCGAGCGTCTCCTGAAGTACCTCGTGCACGACTGTTCCGGTGGCCCGCATGTCCGGCTCGGGATCCATTTCCTGAGGCTTGAGCATCCGCTCGATGAACCAGCGGGCGGGGCAGGCAAGGAAACCTTCGAGCGAGCTCGGCGACCAGCTGCGCGCGGCTAGCGCGGCGAGGTGCTCCTCGGAGCGAAGCGGCTCGGGTCCGAAGCGCGGCGTGCGGCGCTCCGCTCCCTCGCCCGCGATCCAGCCAAGCGGACGGCGGCTGACCGGCGGCGAGTCGGAGAAGCCGTCGAGTACGTCATCGACGAACAGCGAGCGATACGCGGCTTCGCCGTCGTCGTCCGCCGATCGCCAGCAGAGCACGAGCAGGTCGGTCGGCCGCGAGAGCGCCGCATACATCAGGTAGCGCTCGGCGTCGAGCTGCTCGCCGCGCACGAACAGCGGCGGGATCCCGGCCTCGGCAAGTGCCGCCAGACGCTCGGCTGAGAGCAGCCGCGTCGTTCCGTCGGGCTCCGGGAACTCGCCTTCCTGCAGCCCCGTCAGGAACAGTGCCCGCACCCGCCGCGCCCGCAGCTCCCCGGGCTCGGCGACAGTCACCAGGCCGGGGCCCGGCTCGACGCCGTCGAAGACCTCGCGCTCCTCGAGCAGGGCCGCGAGCTCGGCCGGGCCGGATGGCGCGAGCCGGGCCTCGCGTGCTGCCAGATCGCCGCAGGCGGCGAGCGTCGCGCGGATTACGCCGGCGGCGCGGACGTCGAGCATCTCGCGCTCGTCGAGGATCCGTCCGACGCCGTGCAGCGGTTTGCCGAACAGGGACTCGCTCTGCTTGCGTACCGCGGCGGCGAGCGGCCCGGGACCGCGGCGTGCGGCTGCTGCGACGTCGCGCACCGCGTCGAGCGGCCAATGGCGTGCCTCCCACTCGACGATGGCGCTTTCCGCGTCCGTGATCCCGGCGCGGCGGGCCGCTGCTTCGAACTCGTCGAGCAGGCCACGCACACGGATCAGGCCGGGGCAGCGCAGCCAGGCGAGCAGGTCCTCGAGAGGCGCGCCGCCGGCCGCGCAGCCGAGCAGTCCGAGCACGGCGCGGCCGATCGCCGTCGCGCGCAGCGGAACGCGGCGCTCGAGGGCGTACGGCACCCCGTTGGCTTCCAGCACCTCGCGCGCGATCTCGGCCACCGGCCCGACGCGGCGCACGACGATCGCGATCTCCTCGGCCGGGGTCCCCTCGCTGATCAGCGCCCTCGCCCGCTCGGCGACGAGTTCGAGTTCGGCGCGCTGGCCGCCGCCCTCGATCAGCTCGAGCGCACCGGCGCTCGGAACGCGGGCTGCGCCGTCCTCGAACAGCGACCGCTCGAGATGGCCGAGCGGAGCCCGCGCGGCCTCGCTGTAGTAGTCGTCGCGCGGACCGAGGGCGACGTGCTCGCCGGCGAGCGGCGCGAGCTCGGCGAACGCCGCGACGCGTCCGGCGAGGGCGACCCGGCCGGGCTCGTAGGTCAGCGTCACGGTCAGGTCCGCGCCGACGTCGCAGGCGAGCGTGCGGATCGCGTCGAGCTGGTCGGCGGTGAAGTCGTCGAAGCCGTAGATCACCACAGGTGTCGTGCCCCACAGGTCAGGCCTGCGCTTGAGGGCATCCATCACGGAGAGGCTCCACTCCTCACGGTCGAGCGCGCCGAGCGCCTCGAGCCCGCCGCAGTACTCGCGGTACATCCGCACGACATCGAGTTCCAGCGCCGGCCAGTCGGCGTCGCGTACCGCGGCGCCGAGCCGGCCGGAGGTGATCCTGTGGCGGCGAAGCTCGGCGACGAATTCGCCCGCGAGCTGCACCATTCCGCGGGTCGCCGCCCGCGCCCCGGCCGCTGACAGGCAGTTGGCGAGCAGCGCATCGCGCGCGGTCAGGTCAAGTGGCACGTCCGTGATCCCGGCGCGAGCGGCGACCAGCCGGAACAGGCCCGTGAAACGCTCGACGCGCAGGCCGAGCGTCGCGCCGCTGCCGGCGAGCTCACGCACATACACCGCCCGGTCGGCGGCGCGCGGCACTATCAGCAGCGGGTCGCGGCGGCGTTTGAGGTGCTCGCGCACCGCATCCAGCGCGAACTCGGCCTTCCCGCTGTTCGCGGGTCCGGTGATCAACCTCATGCCCATAAGGTCGATCCTGACCGCTTTACCTGACAGCGCTCAGGCTGCGGCGCTGCTGGCTGCGGCGGCCTCGGACTCGGCGGCGTCGGGCGGCTTGACGCCCTCGCGGGCCCAGACCTCGTCGAACTCGACGCGCCAGCGGCCCTCGTCGGTCTGGCTGAGCGCGAGATGTGCGCGGAAGCTGCGGCCCGCGCGGCTGCGGAAGCCGGTCACCGCGCGCTCGGTGTAGCCCTGGCGGATCAGTTCGCGGGCGATCTGCACGGGCAGCGTCTTGCCGGCTTTGTCCTTCCAGATCACGAAGCCGCAGCCCGCGTCGTCACGCGACCAGCACGAGTAGCCCTTGCGGTTTTCGACGATCTCCCGGCCGCAGACCGGGCACGGGCCGAGCCGGGCGCGCGGGATCCGCACGTCTTTGAGCGTCTCGTCGAGCTGGTGGACCGTCTCGCCCGCGAACTGCGCGATGTCGGTCATGAAGGCGCTGCGCTGCTCGTCGCCGCGCTCGATGCTCGCCAGGCGCTGCTCCCACTCGCCCGTCAGCTTTGGCGAGGTCAGCGCGTGTTCTTTGAGCAGTTTGATCACGTTCAGGCCCTTCTCGGTCGCGACGAGCGCGCGACCGTCGCGCTCGATGTAGCCGACGTCGATCAGGCGCTCGATGATCGCCGCGCGGGTCGCGGGCGTCCCGATGCCCTGGTCGCCCATCGCTTCGCGCAGCACCTCCTCGGTGAGCTCCTTGCCGGCGCCCTCCATGGCGCCCAGCAGCGACGCGTCGGTATAGCGCCGCGGGGGTTTGGTCTCCTTGCGCGTCGCGGTCACCTCTTCGGCGCTCACGCGCTCGCCCTCGGTGAGCCTGGGCAGATGCTGGTCGGCATCCTCGGTCTCGTCCTCGTCGCGTTCGGACTGCTGGTCGTAGACGGCGCGCCAGCCCGGCTCGATCAGGACTTTTCCGCTCGCTTTGAAGAGGTGCGCCTCGCCGGAGGCCTGCACCGTAGTCTCGATTTTCGTGTCCTCGAAGACGGCGTCGGGGTGAAACACCGCGAGGAAGCGGCGCACGACCATTTCGTAGATCCGCAGGTCGTCGGTGCTCTTCTTGGCGATTTTCTCGATGTTGTGCTCGGCACGCGTAGGGATGATCGCGTGGTGGTCGCCGACCTTCTCGTCGTCGACGACCCGCTCGAGCGGCAGCTGCGCGAGCCCGAGCACGTACTCCGCGCCGGACGCGAACTCGGCGTTCGCGCCGAGCAGCTCGACGGTCGGGCGGATGTCCTCGACCATGTCGCTGGTCAGGAACTTGGAGTTGGTGCGCGGGTAGGTGAGCGCCTTGTGCTCCTCGTAGAGCCGTTGCGCGGCACCAAGTGTGCGCTTCGCCGAGAAGCCGTAGCGACTGTTCGCCTCGCGCTGCAGCGAGGTCAGGTCGTACAGCGGTTTCGGGGCCTCGCGGCGCTCCTTCTTCTCGAGCTTGGTGACCGTCCCGGCCTGTCCGTTGCAGGCCGCGACGACGGCATCGGCGACGCGCTCGTCGAAGAGCCGCTGGCGACTTTCACCCTTGCGCAGCGCGGTATTACCGACCGGGGCCTGGTAGTGGCCGACGTAGGCCCGCGGGAGGTCTCCGTCGACGGCGCTGAAGCGGGCGTCGACGAGCCAGTACGGCTCGGGCGTGAAGGCTTTGATCTCCTCCTCGCGGCGGGTCACGATCGCCAGCGTCGGGGTCTGCACGCGGCCGAGCGACACGGCGCCGTCGAACGAGCTGCGCAAGCGGATCGTCGCGGCGCGAGTCGCATTCATGCCGACGATCCAGTCGGCCTCCGAACGTGAGCGGGCGGCCTGCTCCAGCCGCGCGAACTCGCTTCCGGGGCGCAGCGACTCGAGCGCGTTCTTGATCGCGGCGTTGGTCATCGAGCTGAGCCACAGTCGCTGGACGGGCTTTTCGGCGCCCGCGTACTCGTAGGTGTAGGCGAAGATCAGCTCGCCCTCGCGGCCGGCGTCGCAGGCGTTTACGACGAGATCGATGTCGTCACGGCGCAGCTGCGCGGCGACGATCTTCATCTGGTCCTTGGAGCGTTTGTCCTGGCGCAGTTCGAGCTTGAACTCGTCGGGGACTATCGGCAGCGTCTCCATCTTCCAGCTCTTGAACTGCTTGCCGTAGGCCTCCGGAGCGGCGAGCGTCAGCAGGTGGCCGATCGCCCACGTGATCACGTGCTCGGGCCCCTCGCTATAGCCCTCGTGTTTCTCGAACGGGCCGGGCAGCGCCCGCTGGAGGTCTTTGCCGACGGAGGGCTTCTCGGCGACGAGCAGCGTCTTGGACATGCGGAGCAGCGTAGCGAGCAGCGCCAGCGGGCTATCCGCCGGCGCAGGCTCCGGACCCCGGATTGCCGCGTCCTTCGAGCGCGCGGTCGAGCGCCGCGAGGATCGAGCCGTCGGCTACGCCGTAGCCCGACGGCGGCCCCGAGCCGAGTGCCTTCGCGAAGACCATCGTCAGGACGTCACCTTCGGCGTCCAGGACCGGCCCCCCGGAGTTGCCCGAGCGGATCAGGCCGCGAACGGGCGTGACGGACCGTTCGACCGGCCCGTGGCCGTACGCGTCGTTGGTCTGCACGACCTGCGTCGGGCCGATGCGGGCCGCGTCGACAGCCAGCGGCCCGCCTTCGGGGAACCCGGCGATCTCGCCTTCGCGCCCGGACGGCGAGCTGCGCGCCAACGCGATTGGCGCGAGGGCCAGCCCGGGGACCCGCAGGACGGCGATGTCGTCGTGCGGGTCGAATTCGATCACCTGGGCGGGCAGACCGAACGTCCGTCCCGGGGCCTGGACCGTGGTGTCCTGCTCGCCGGCGACGACGTGTGCGTTGGTGACCACGACATCGGGCGCCGCCACCCAGCCGGAACCCTCGATCCCGACGCCGCAGGCCGACCCGACGACGCGCACCACGCTCGGCAGGTCGCGCTGGATCGCCGGTGTGCCGGTGAGCCGGCCATCGGGGGCGGGGACCGCGGGCCCCGGACCGTTGATCGCCGGCAGCGGATCCAGGCGCGCGAGGGCGCTGAGCACGCCGCCCGTGGATGGCAGGACTTCGTCGAGGTCGCTGAGGATCACCGAGCGGTCGACGGCGTTGCGCAGGCTCGGCCCGCTGCGCAGCTGAAGCGCCGCGGCGGCGATGATCCACGCCACGCCGAGCGCCAGAAGCGCGCCGAACAGCGCGCCGAGGGCGCCGTCGACGACCCCCAGCCCCGGGACCGGAAGGCTCGTGCGCAGACCGCGGGCCAGCCGCTCGAAGATGCTTGCCAGAAGCGCCCCGCCGCCGACACCGCCAATCAACTCGAGCAGCGCGGCGTACGGCGAGGCGCGGCCGCCCGAGAGCAGCAGCGGCGCCAGGCGCACGCCGGCGTAGGCGCCCGCGACGAAGCCGATCAGCGACAGCGCGCCGACGATGAGGCCCTGCCGGTAACCGAGCAGCGCGAATACAGCCGCGAATGCGACGATGATCCAGTCCAGCTGGGTCATACAGACGTTGTACCCACCAGATGAGTGAATACCGGCACGAAGTGAACATTCGCCTGCGCGTTGCGCTGGGCGCAGCAGCCGTCGCGTTCGTGATCGGTGCGATCATCGGTGCCGGAGCAGGGTCCTCGTCGGCGACCTCGCTCGCCGAACGGTACGTCGGCGAGTGGTCGCGCCACGAATGGGCCGCGATGTGGCACCAGATCGACGCAGGGGCCCGCCGGCGCTTCCCGCTGCCGGCCTTCGAAGCTGCCTACCGCTCGGCGCAGGTGACGGCGACCGCGACGGAACTGCACGTCAGCGGCTCAACGAGCGAAACGGAATCGACCGTTTCGCTTCCGACGCGAGTAAAGACCAGGATCTTCGGCACCCTGCACCTCCCCGCAGCGCTGCCGACGGGTGAAGAAGGCGGCAGCACGGTGGTGCTCTGGCGCCCCTACCTGACCTTTCCCGGCGTGCGCCCCGGCGAGGCCCTGACGCGCAAGACCGAGCTGCCGCCGCGCGCGCCGCTGCTGGCGCGCGACGGGAGCGTGCTCTCCGAAGGCCCCGCTACCGAGCCGGCGAGCAAGGCCACCGCCGAAACGGCGCGCACCTCCCCGCTCGGCGCCGGCGCCGAAGCGGTCGTCGGGGGCGTCGGGCCGATCCCCGCGGCCGAACGTGCGGCGCTCGAGTCCCAGGGCGTCCCCGCAAGCGCCCTGGTCGGCGTCAGTGGACTGGAAAAGATTCTCGACGCACGGCTGCGCGGCACGCCTGGCGGGACGCTCTACGCGGGCAGCCGGGTGCTCGCGACAGCAGAGCCGCACGCGGCCGCCCCGGTGCGCACGTCGATCTCGCCGCAGGTGCAGAGCGCCGCCGTCGAAGCGCTCGGAGGCGTGTACGGCGGGATCGTCGCGCTCGACCCGCGCAACGGCCAGGTCCTAGGCGTGTCGGGGATCGGGCTCGAAGGCCTCCAGCCGCCCGGGTCGACGTTCAAGATCATCACCGCATCCGCGGCCCTCGAACAGGGTGTCACAAGCCTGACGACGAGCTACCCGGCCGAATCGTACGCCACGCTCGACGGCGTCAAGCTCGAAAACGCACACGGCGAGGTCTGCGGGGGAACACTGATCGAATCGTTCGCCAAATCGTGCAACTCGGTCTTTGCGCCGCTGGGCGTGAAGGTCGGCGCGACGGCGCTCGTCGCGATGGCCGAAAAGTTCGGCTTCAACCATTCGCCCGAACTGCCGGGCGCCGCGGAAAGCACGATTCCCGCCGCCGGGAAGATCCAGGGCGAACTCGCGCTCGGGTCGACCGCGATCGGGCAGGGCGAAGTGCAGGCCACGCCACTGGCGATGGGGATCGCGGCGGCAACGATCGGCGAGCGCGGCAAGCGGCCACGGCCGACCTTCACGCTCAGCGACCAGCCTCCGGCGGCCGCCGCGGTGACGCCGCGGGTCGCGAGCGAGATGCGCACGATGATGATCGCGGTCGTGACCGGCGGTACCGGCACGGCCGCCGCGATTCCCGGAGTCGTCGTCGCCGGCAAGACTGGCACCGCCGAAATCGGCGAACCGTGCAAGACCAGCGAAGGCGGTGCGGAAACGCCCTCCTGCAAAGAACCGGCGAGCGCGAGCACCGACGCCT
This sequence comes from uncultured Solirubrobacteraceae bacterium, assembly GCA_963699425.1. GTDB lineage: Bacteria > Actinomycetota > Thermoleophilia > Solirubrobacterales > Solirubrobacteraceae > Palsa-744. Next base: position 186,122 of record CAVOTS010000005.1, read on the forward strand.
GGTTCGCCGCCTTCGCCCCCGCGGCGCGACCGCGGGTCGCGATCGGCGTGCTGCTTGTCAAGGACGGTTTCGGCGGTGAAACTGCCGCTCCCGCGGCGCGGCAGGTGATGGAAGCTGCGCTGTCGGCCGGCCTCTGAGCGAGGCGCGGGCCACCTCAGACGTCGAGAATCGCCTTTGCTTCCTTGCCCGTCACCGGGTCGATGATCCGCACTTCGATCGGCCGGTTGTTCAGCGAGGTCGTTTTGATCTTGTAGAGCAGCAGCTGGCCGTTCGTTCCGCCGCGCGAGGCTGGCGTGCCGGGCACGGGGATCAGGCTGTTCGCCGGCACGAGTTCCGCGCGGTAGGCGAATTCGTTGGTCGGCCCGGGGATTATCGGTAGGTAGCGGTTGTTCTGCGTGTCTTCGATCGTGATGTTCGGCGTCGCCGGCCGCGGCAGGTTCGTCGGGTTGCGGACCTGCATGAAGACCGCGAACCACTCTTCGCCCGGTTTGAGCAGCGCCTGGGCCGGCGTGAGGCCCTTCAGGTATGCGGCGTCTTCGTTGTTGGCGGGATTCAGCTCGCGCGAGAGCTGGACCTCGTAGACGAGCGGGCCGACGTGCAGGTAGGGCGCGTTTTTGCCCGATTCGCCCGCGTAGGTGCCGGTCGTCGTCTGTGAGGACGTGTTCCCGCAGGCCGACACTGCGACTGCCGCGACGAGCGCGCACAGGGCCGCGACGAGGCTCTTGATCCTCCGACTGTTCATCGCAGCGGGCACTCTATCCACCGGCGACCGTGATTCGCTCCCCGCCCGCCCGGCCACCCTCGAGGATGTCGCGCATGCGCTTCATCGCGCGCTCCCCGTTGCGCTTCGCGGAGCGGCGTGCCCCGAATCCCTCGAGCAGCTTGTCGCCGAGCGTCTTGGGAGCGGTCTGCAGCGTCAGCGTCACGCGTGTGGAACCGTGCGCGGCGGGATCCAGGCGCCAGGTCGAGAGCGTCCGGATCCGGTTGTCCTTGCCGGTGCGCCCGGTCTCGACGATCCGCGCCGGGGCCTCAACCTCGGCGAGCGTCAGGTCGCCCCATTTGAAGCGTCCGATCTTCGGGCTTTTCGAGCGGAAGCGAGCGCCCGCGCCGCGCCCGACAGAATCGGCGCGGAGCAGGTGCCATTCGGTGAGGTAGTGGCCCGTGAACTGCGGTCGGTTGGCGACGTCCTCGAGGTAGGCGAAGACGCGCTCCCGCGGCGCCGAGACGATGACCGAGACTGAAACAGGATCCACTGCGCCGCGAAGTCTAGTGAGCGGCCCGCCGGGGCCGCAGCTCAGGCGGCGCGGGGCAGGCGCAGGACGCCGCGGGCCGTGCTCGGCGCGATCTTGCGCCGCTCACTCGGTTGACGCCTGCTGCGCGCCGCGCACAGTTCGCAGAGCACCCGCTCGCCGCGGCGGTGCTCGTAGACGTGGACCGTCTCGCCCGCCAGCGGAGTGCGCCCGCAATCGTCGCAGGCACACCGTTCGCGGCTCAGCGCGTCGAGGCTGGAGTGCAGCAGGTGCTCCTCGAACTGGCGTATTCCGAACGGTTCGCGGCCCATCGGTAAGCCCATTTCGACGCTCTGTGCGTCCATCCTGCTCCACACCCCGCTACCGTCGCCAAGTATCATCGAGGTTGTCGCGGCCGCCGCCGGCGGAGCGTCTTGTGCGACATCAAGGGAGGTGCGCGAAATGACGCCAGAGAGCTCGGGAACGATCGTCGATGCCGGTTCGTTCCGCTGCACCCACTGCGATTACGTGCTGACGCTCGACTCGGCCGGCCCGCTCGGGGCGTGCCCGTCGTGTGGCGGAACGCAGTTTGAACGTTCATCGCTCTTCACGACCAGCATCGAGGCCGCCGGCGCGCAGGCCAGTGCCGGCAGCGAGACCGAACGGATGCGCCGCGTCACGAGCGTGCGCTCGGCGCTGGAAACGCCGGGCGACTACCTCTGTTACGAGGAGCAGGGCGAGATGCGCGTCGTGCCGCTGGCGGGTGCCTGGACGCGGATCGGCCGCAGCCTCTCCGCCGACATCCACCTTGAGGATCAGACGGTTTCGCGGCGCCACGCGATGATCGTGCGCGAGGGCGACACGATCCGGGCCCTCGACGACCGTTCGATGAACGGCCTGTTCCTGAACGGCGAGCGGATCGACTCGGCCCCGCTGCACGATGGCGACGAGCTGCTGATCGGCCGCTACCGGCTGCTGCTGGTGTCGGTCCGCGGGGTTGCCGGCGAGGAGCACGAGACCGCCCCGCCGACGGCCGGCGCCGCCTGATCGCCGCACTCGCATAACATCGCCGCGATGGGCGAGACGATCACTGTCCTCTCGCAGAAGGGGGGCACCGGCAAGACGACGACTGTGCGCACGTTGACGGACGTGCTGCGGCGCTGCTCGCTACGCGTGCTCGCCGTCGACCTGGACCCGCAGGGCAACCTGTCGGACTACTTCGACCTGCCTCCGGATGTCGAGCCGACGATCGCCGACGTGCTCGCGGGCCGCGCCCCGGCCGACCAGGCGATCCACTCGGACATCGTGCCGGCGAACCTTGCGCTCGCCGAGACGGAGCTGATGCTCGGCGGCAAGATGGGCCGCGAGCTGACGCTGCGCCGTGCCCTGGCCCCGCTGCAGGACGAGTACGACCTGATCCTTGTCGACTGCCCGCCGTCGCTGGGGCTGCTGACCGTCAACGGCCTCGTCGCCGCGGACAGGGCGCTGATCACCGCCGAGGCGCAGTACTTCGCCCTGCAGGGTGTCGAGCAGGCGATGGAGCTGATCGAGATCGCACGCGACAGCCTGAACCCCTCGCTGGAGGTGGTCGGGATCCTGCTGAACCTGACCGATATGCGCACTGTTCATTCGCGCGAGGCGCTCGCCTCGCTGCGCGAGCGCTTCGGCGACCTCGTGTTCGACAGCGTCATTCGCTCGTCGATCGCGTACGCGGAATCGGCCGAGCGTGCCCGCTCGATCATCGATCACCGGCCCGATCTCGGCGCCGACTACGTGGCGGTTGCCGACGAACTGCTCACGCGGATCGGCGCCAGCCCGGCGACGCGCCGCGCGCTCGCCGCGCTCTAGAGCTCGCGGACGCTGAGCCCGTCGGGCGAGAACGGCGTGCGCAGGACCTGCGCCCAGCCCTGCGCCTCGCCGGCCAGCCGCTCCAGGAGGGCCTCGGCGGCGTCGGCAGCGACCCAGAAGAGAACCGTCGGGCCCGCGCCGGAGATCGTCGCCGCGAGTGCGCCGAACTCGCCCGCGCGGGCGGCCAGGGCGGCCGAACGCGGGTAGAGGGCGGCTCGCGGCGCTTCGTGCAGCCGGTCCGCGAGGGCGCGCGCGAGGAGCTCGAGGTCGCCGCGCTCGAGCGCCAGCGCCAGCAACGCCGCGTGGGCGGCGTTGAAGACCGCGTCGGCCAGCGGGACACGCTCGGAGAGCGCGCCGCGGGCCGTTCGCGTGTCGAGCGCTGCGTGGGGCACGACGACGCAGGCCGACAGGCCGTCGGGCACCGCGATGCGCTCGAACCGCCCGCCGCTGCAGATCACAAAACCGCCGCCCAGCGCCGCCGCGGCGTTGTCGGCGTGCCCCTCGAGCTCTGCCGCCAGCGCGAGCACGTCGGCGTCATGGGCGCCGACGGCGTTCGCGGCGGCCAGGCCCGCGACGATCGCCGCTGCCGATGACCCGAGTCCACCCGAGAGCGGGATCTGCGAGCGCATCTCGAATGCCAGCCCGTCGGCGGGGTGCACGCGCTCGAAGGCCCGCACCGCCAGGTTGCGGCGCCCCGGCGCGACGTCCAGATCGGTCGCGAGCGAGAAGCGGTCGGCCTCGGCGACCTCGAGTTCGAGCCGCGGCGCGAGCGCCGCGGCCATGCAGTCGAAGCCGGGGCCCAGGTTCGCGGAGGAGGCCGGCACGGTCACCAGCCACCTACGGCTCACCCAGTACCGCCTCCTCGATCGCGGCCATCCGCGGCTCGCAGTGGATGATCCGCCCGTCGTTGTTGGCGATCGCCGTCTCGGGGTCCTTCAGGCCCCGTCCGGTCAGGACGCAGGCAATCACCTTCGCGCCGTCGGCGCCGTACTTGAGCAGGCCCGCCACCGAGGCGGCGGAGGCCGGCTCGCAGAAGATCCCTTCGCGCGAGGCGAGCAGCCGGTAGGCGGCGAGGATCTCGCTGTCGCTGACGGCGCGGATCGCTCCGCGCGACTCGGTGACCGCGTTCATCGCATCCTCCCAGCGCACCGGCTTTCCGATCCGGATCGCGCTGGCGACGGTTTCCGGGTGCTCGACCGGGTGCCCGAGCACGAGCGGGGCGGCGCCCTCGGCCTGGAATCCGAAGAGCTGCGGTGCGGCGCCGACTTCCTTGAATCCACGCCAGTAGGCGGTGATGTTGCCGGCGTTGCCGACCGGCACGCACAGCGCCTCGAGCTCACCGGCGAGGTCCTCGTGGATCTCCAGCGCCGCGGTCTTCTGCCCTTCGATGCGGTACTCGTTGACGGAGTTGACGAGCACGATCGGATGCGTCGAGGTGAGCTCGCGGACGAGCTCGAGCGCGCGGTCGAAGTTGCCGGCGAGCGATATCACCCGCGCACCGTGGATCAGTGTCTGGGCGAGCTTGCCCTGGGCGATCTTGCCCTCCGGCACGATCACCGCGCAGGTGATCCCGGCGCGCGCCGCGTAGGCGGCGGAGCTCGCCGCCGTGTTCCCGGTCGAGGCGCACATCACGGCCTTGGCGTCGTCGCGCAGCGCCGCCGTGACCGCGCAGGTCATGCCGCGGTCCTTGAACGAGCCGGTCGGATTCGCGCCCTCGAGCTTGAGGCGCACTTCCGCGCCGACGAGCTCGGAGATCAGGGGCGCGCGCAGCAGCGGCGTGGAGCCCTCCTGCAAGGAGACGATGCGGTCCCCCTCCGCGAACGGCAGGTGCGCGCGCCATCGCTCGATCAGCGGCGTGTGGGTCACACGAACTCCTCTTCGATGACCCTGATCGTGCGCGGCGGATGGCGCAGGAACTCGAAGTCCGCGGCGCTCTCGATGGCCCTGCGCAGCTGCGACTCGGCGACCGGGTGGGTGACCATCACCAGGCGCGCACTTTCACCCATCCCCCGCTGGACGACCGACTTGATCGAGACGTCGCTGTCGCCGAGGACCTGGGTCACGGAGGCCAGCACGCCCGGCCGGTCGGCGACCTCCATGTGGATGTAGAAGGAGCTCTTGACGTCGCTGAGCAGCTCGCACGGCGTCGCAGGGCGCGGCCGCCACGCGCCGCCGAGCATCACGCCGACGGTGTCGCCGAGCACCGCGCTGGCGGTCTGCAGGCCGCCGGCCCCGGGCCCGGACATCGTGACCTCGGTGATCGCGTCGGACTCCACCGTGACGGCGTTGAAGGGCCCGGAGACCGACGCCAGCGGGTGCCCCGGATAGAGGAACGCGGGGTGCACGCGCACCGAGATCCCGTCGCCGATCCGCTCCGCGGTCCCGATCAGCTTCAGGCTCAGGCCGAACTCGCGGGCGTACTCGAGGTCGTCGCTCTGGAGGTGTTCGATCCCTTCGTAGGGCACCTGGTCGAGCCGCACCGCGGCACCGAACGCCAGGCGCGCAAGGATCGCCATCTTCGCCGCGGCGTCGCGTCCGGTCACGTCGTCGGTCGGGTCGGCCTCGGCGAAACCCTTGCGCTGGGCTTCGGCGAGCGCCTCCCGGTAGGAGAGCCCGCGCTCCATCTCGGAGAGCACGAAGTTCGTGGTCCCGTTGACGATGCCGTGGACCCTGTCGACGTGGGTGCCGGCGAGCGACTCTTCGAGCACCCGGATCACGGGCACGACGCCCGCGACGGCGGCCTCGAAGCGCAGCTGGACGCCAGCGCGCTGCGCGGCCGCGAACAGCTCGTCGCCGTGCTGGCTGAGCAGCAGCTTGTTCGCGCTGACCACCGGGCGGCCCGCGGCGAGCGCCGCGAGCACGTACTCGCGCGCGGGGTCGACGCCGCCGATCAGCTCGACGACCAGCTCGCAGTTCTCGAGGATCGCGGCGAAGTCCCCGCGCGAGCGCGTCAGCACCGCCTCGATCCGCGGCCGGCGGCCCGTCAGATCCGCGACGTTCCCCGCACGCTGCTCGATCAGCTCGGCATAGGCCGCTCCGACCGTGCCGTGACCGAGCAGGCCGATGT